>CAVWVZ010000001.1:0-6731 GCA_963758615.1 uncultured Actinomycetota bacterium
TGGCCCGGGACCAAGGCCCCTACCGGGGGCGGTCATCCGCAGGAAGGATCGTGGCATGACTGGAAACGGTTCGGCCAAGACGCTGAGAGAGCGGTGCGAAGAGATCCTGCGCTCGATCGACGAGACGCTCAACGCGACGTTCCCTCGTCGCACGCCGGCGCCGCTCCCCGTTCGGGTCGATGATCCCCACCACGCCCCCCGGCGGTGAGCGCGATGTGGCGCCGTCCCGCGACCGTGACGCCTACCCCGAGCTGCTGATCGAGGAGTGCGAGTCGTTCCTCGCCGGTGCCTACGTCGAGCGGTGCGAGGCCCGCGAGTGAGCCCGTGCCCGTCTGGGCATGGATGAACGTCTTGGCCCACGGCACCGACGCCGAGCTTCGCGCCGCGGCCACGAACCGGTCCGGAAGTGACGAAGGGCATCAGGCGCTCGCGTTCGTCGCCGGCGAGCTGGTCGATCTGATCGACGATGGCGCCTTGGATCTCGAGACGTTCCAGCGCGAAGAGCTCGTACCGCTCGAGCTCGACGTGATCGCCTGCCCGGCGACCAGCGGATGGAGCGCCTCTCAGCTCGTCTCCGCCTTGTTGCGTGCGTTGCCCACGAGAAGCAGCCACCGGCACTGACCCGCCATCGTCAGTCGGCCAGCAGCTCCTCGAGCTTGGCCTGCGCCGGCTCGAAGTTCGTCAAGTAGCGCCCGATGTGCTTCATGGCCTTGGCGTCCTCGTCGAGCCGGAACCGGATCGACCGCGCCACCGGGTCGAGACGCGATTCGGCCATCCAGTCGCCGAGCTGCGGGTACCGCATCCAGCAGTCGCGATTGACGAGCTCGAGGCGGAGCATCTCGAGCCAGTCGAGGGGGACGTTCGGCGCCGGGATCGGCGTGCAGATGCGGTTCTTCTCGTCCTCGTCGGTGAACGTCGACTCGACGAACCCGATGAAGGCCGCGCTGAACGTCGGCTGACAGGTGCGCACGAACTGGAGCGTGATCCGGTCGCCGTCGAAGACCGCAGTGGTCCCACGGGCCGGGATCCCGACCGCCGAGCAGTCGACATGCAGTGTCGAGGGCCCGGTCGGGATCGTGCCTTGGTCGAGCCGGATCTCGTCGGCGGCGATCTCGGTGACGTGACCGAGGCGGATCACCTTCTCGATGCGGCGGAGCTGCGCGAGCTCACCATCGCTGAGCGTGGCGCAGTGGTACGCCGTCGGCGTCACCGTCGGGTCGAGGCGGCGCAGCTCGCCGGCGGCCTCCAATCGTGCGAAGACGTCGTCGACCGAGTCCGCGAGGGCGACCGCTTCCACCTGATCAGCGAGGCTCTTGCAGAACGCGGCGAAGAACTCGTCGCCGGGCTGGAGGTTGGCCCGGTTCAGCACCCATGAGTCCCGGGGCATGATCCAGGTGATGCGGTCGGGGTCGACACCGTTGTCGAGCATCCAGACGCACGCATCCATCGCGGTCTTGCCCGCGCCGATCACGACGAACGCGTCGTAGTCGGGTGCCATCCGCGGCAGCGCGTTCAGCGGCGCGCACGCGACGCCGGGCGCGACGGCGTACGAAGGCGTTGCCGTCGACGGGACCTGCATCTTGGAGAAGGTCGCGTCGACGAAGCGCCGCGCGTCGACCGCACGTGCGCTCGCCCGACAGCAGCGAGGTGACCGACTGGTCCTCGCCGACCTCGCTCATCGGGAAGAAGCGCACGCGGCCCGACGGCAGGAACCGCTCCCGCATCACGAGGTCGAAGTGGCCCAGCACCTCGTGCCCGGCGGCGAGCTCGTAGAAGCCGGCGTTGGGGCCGACCTCCTCGATGCGACCCGTGCCGAGCGGCGCGGAGTTCACTCCGTAGAAGCTCGAGGGCTGATGCAGGCGGACGAACGGATAGACGTCGTTCCAGTGGCCGCCGGGACGATCATGGCGATCGACGATCACCATCGTGGCGTCGGTCTCGGTGAACACCGAGTCGGCGAACGCCATCCCGGCAGCGCCGGCGCCCATGATCAGGTAGTCGGCTGAGATCGACTCGGTCATGGGGCATCCTGCCTCAGATCGGGCAATCGGTCGCTGACTGTCTGCACGCTCGTCGATGCGGCCAGCGACCGGCCCGACGAGCACCTTGTTCGCGATGTGCTCGCCGATCGTGACCGGCGGGTACTTCGGTTGCTCGCCCGGGGCGAGGCACGACGGCAGGCACTCGATCACGGCATCGAAGTTGCCGTCGTGGAAGAAGGGAAACGAACGGCGCAGCACCGGCCCGTCCGTGTCGGCCGGCGGCGGGACGACTCGGTGCAAGGTCGAGCGCCACTGGTCGTTGGTCCACATGGCGAGGGCGTCGCCGAGGTTGATGACGACGGCGTCGGGTTCGGGTACGACGTCGATCCATGCGCCGTCCGGGCCGACGATCTGGAGCCCGGCGATCGGGTCGGCGAGCAGCGTCGTGAAGATGCCGTAGTCGGTGTGCGCGCCCATGCGCATCTGGTCGGGGAGCGGTGCGGGCTCGCCCGCCGCGCGCTCGTAGCGCACGAGGCGAAGCACGTCGACGGAGCGATCGGTGCGAGGTGCGAAGAAGCCCGGCGGGAGGTCGAGCGCGCACTCGATGATCGACTCGATGCGGGCGACGAGCGGACGCAGGTCGGCGAGGTAGCGCTCGACCGCGGTGCGGAGGCGGGGGAGGTCGTCGGGCCAGATGTTGTCGTCCATGCCGACGTTGAACGCCTCGAAGAGATCGGGTGGACGGGCGGCACCGAGGCTGTAGGCGAGGCTCTCGGTGCCCTTCGCCGAGTACCCGCGGTTGACTTCGGGAGTCGGAGGCCGCAGCTCGAGCTTGCGTTCCATCGGGAGTGCGAAGAACGCATCGGACGCGCTGCGCAGCTCGGCGGTGACCACGGGGGAGAGCCCGTGGCCCACGAGCTGGAGGAACCCGAAGCTCCTCGCAGGCCGCTCCGAACTCGTCGGCGATGCGACGACGGACCTCTGGCCCGCCGGAGGCCCACGGTGCGATGTCGACGACCGGAACGATCCGCCGATCGTAGGGCGAGCCTCAGTCCTGCTTGAACGTGGCGAAGATGCCGGTCAACGGCAGCCCGAGCACGAGCTGCGCGGCGGCCGGTTGCACGTTGTCGAACTGCGCGGCGCCGTGGCCGCGGTACATGAGGACGTCGCGCATGTAGCGCTGCATGCGCTCACCGCGGCGTCCGGTGACGCTCGAGTCCGACGTGCGCCACAGCAGCTCGACCGCTTCGTAGGCGAGGCGGCCGCCCTGCTGCGCGAGCGTCCAGATGCGGATGTCGTCCTCCATCGTGAACTTGCGCCCTTCGTGCACGTGGCGGGCGCAGTACTCGTCGTAGAGCTGTCCGCAGCGGATGAGGATCGCTTCGGCGGCGTCTCGCAGGGCGAGGCCGTTGCCGTAGTGACGCACGTAGTCGGGGTTCTCGATGCGGTGCTGCGGCACGGTGACGCCGAACCCGCGGGTCGGTCCTTCGCGCATGAGGTGCTCGTACTCGTCGAGCGCCGCGCCCGCGGCACCGACTTGGGTGGCGACGAGACCGGCGTGGAAGAAGCCGCCGAGACGTCCGAGGTAGATCGGGTTGCCGTGCAGCTCGAGCCCGGGCGTGGTGTCGGGCGTGTCGAACAGCGAGAGCGGGAACACCACGTCGGCGGGGACGAGCTGATCTTCGATCACGACCGTCTGCGAGCCGCTCGCCTGGAGCCCGAGCGATTCGTCGTTGCCCCACGAGCCCGGCTTGATGGAGAACTGGCTGCGGGGGACGGTGAACGTCACGACCTGCGGGGGAGCGTCCGGCGTCGGTGCTCGCGACGAACGTGGCGCCGATGAAGTGCGTCGAGTACGGCACGCCCGACGAGTAGCGCCACTCGCCGTTGATCAGGTAGCCGCCCTCGACCGGGACCGCGGTGCCCGCGGGCGGCGCTCGGTGCGGCGCGATGAAGTCGCCGTTCACCTCGCTGAAGAGCTTGTCCTGCACCTCGGTCGGCCAGTGCGAGCACACCGACAGCGCGTGGTGCGCGCCGAGCCCGAAGCACCACGCCGATCCCGGGTCACCGCGGCCGATCGTCGCCGAGAGCTCGAGGTAGTCGGTCATCCCGAACTCGTAGCCGCCGTAGCGCTTCGGCTGGAGCACGCGGTAGAAGCCCGCGTTGAGGAAGGCCTCGTGCACCGCGGGCGTGTACTGGCCGATGCGCTCGGCGTCCGCCTGCTGGTCGCGCAGCATCGGGATCATCGCCTCGGCCCGGGCGATCATCTGCCGAGCGGTGAGGTCGGGCTCAGGGACGGGGATCGGTGTGAAGTTCGCGGCGGGACCATACCCGCGGGCAAACTCGGGCGTGGCCTGTGTGGAGGGCGCTGGGCGTCGTGGGGCTGTTGGCGATCGCCGGCTGCTCGGAGTCCGCGCCCGCCGCGGAGGGTGTGGCCTCGACGACGGCCGCGTCGCTCGCGACGACGACTTCGGTTGCTTCGACCACCTCGACGACAGCTGCGCCGACGACGACCACGACCGTTCCGACAACGACGACCGTTCCGTCGACCACAGCGGCGACGACCGTGCCGGCGCCGACGTCAAGTCTGCGGCTCCTCCGAGCACCGCCGCGCCACGCATCACGCAGCCGGCCGTCGCGGGCGGCGCGCACGTGTTCCCGATCCAGCCCGCGAACGTCGCGTCGTACGGACGGGCGCACCACGACTACCCGGCGACCGACATCTTCGCCCCGTGCGGCTCGACCGTCGTCGCGCCGACGAGCGGCACGATCTCGGAGATCACGACCGTGGACGAGTGGAGCTCCACCGTGAACGACGGCGCGACGCGAGGCGGACTGTCGTACACGCTCGTCGGCGACGACGGCGTTCGCTACTACGGCAGCCACCTGTCGGCCGTCGATCCCGCGGTCGCGGTCGGCGTGCGTGTCGCCGCCGGCGCACCGCTGGGGCTCGTCGGGAACACGGGCAACGCGAGAGGCATCGCCTGTCATCTCCACTTCGGCCTCTCGCCGCCGTGCGGCGTGGGCGACTGGCCAGTGCGCCGCGGGACGATCGGTCCCGGCGCCCTATCTCGACTCGTGGCGCGACGGCGATGCGGGCGTGAGTCCAATCGAGGAGATCAACGCGTGGCGGGCGGCCCATCCGGCCGAGTGCCCGTGAGGGATCACCAGCCGCGGAGCAACCAGCGCTTGTGGTCGTCGAACTCGGCGGCGGAGATGAGGCCGCGCTCTCGCATGCACCGCGTACTTCGAGATCTCCTCCTTGATCGAGCGTCCAGAGACGCCCGCAAGCAGGACCTCGCCCCGGGTCGGGGCTTCGGGAGGCGGCGCGTAGCTGAGTCGCGCCGCCAGGTCGGAGAGCAGCTCGTCGGCGATCTTGTGGATCCGCCGTTGGTCCTGGCCTCCGAAGCTCGGCCGCTTGGCGACTCCGGAGATCACGACGCGGCTGTCGCCGTCGGGCTCGCGACTCACCGCCGCTGTGAGGTTCTGTCCGTAGGTCGCGAACGTCATGTCGGTCTTGAAGTAGGCCCGCATCAGAGGGTCGTTGAAGGTCGCGCCGGTCACCGTGGGGTGCGCCGAGACGGCGTCGCGGAGCGAGGCCCACGTCTCGCCGACCGAGCAGGGCACGAGGACTTCACGACTCCCGTGTGTTCCGCCGAACAGCCCCATCGACCAGCCGCGTCCAATCACTCAGGCGCGGAGGGCCACAACGGTCCGCCGGCCGCGGGTACGACGCCGTTCTGTTCGGTCGATCACGCACGCGCTTGATGGGCCGAACGGCCCTCGCGCGACGAGGTCAGAGCGAGTTGAGGAAGGCGAGGAGCGCGGCGTTCACCTCGGCCGGCCGCTCCTGGTGCACCCAGTGGCCGGCGCCCTCGATGATCGTGCTGCCCCGGAAGTCGGTGCACCCGGATCCCGGATCGGCGTACCCGTCGCTGCCGGGGATGAACGCCCTCACCGGATCGCGCGATCCCGCGATGAAGCACGACGGCTGGCCGACGGTGGCGCCCACGATGTCCGCGTTCTCGGCGGCGTCGAACGGAGCGGCGCGGTACCGGTTGAACGCGCCGACCATGCCCGTGCGCTCGAACGTCGCCGCGGCCGCATCGAGATCGGCGTCGCTGAGGAAGCTGAGCGGTCCGTCCGGCGGGTCGGGCAGCAGCGGAAGGAACTCGGCGTCGCGCGGACCTTCCGGTATCCAGCAGTTGAGCGGCGAATCGCCCGACAGCGCGAAGTAGACGCGCTTCAACGCGGCGCGCATGTCGGCCGCGAACGCGGCCTCGGGCACACCGGGCTTCGCGAAGTAGAGCATGTAGAAGAAGCCGGGGTAGAGCTGGTCGAGCAGGTCGAGCAGCGAGATCGGAAACGGCGGAGTGTGCGGAACGCTGAGCCCGGCGACCGCCCGCACCCGATCGGGATGGCGGATCGCGGTGTTCCACACGATCGGCGCGCCCCAGTCGTGACCGACGAGCACGATCGGCCCGTCGTCGAGCGCTGCGGCCACCGCAGCGACGTCGCCGGCGAGCTGCCGCAGCGAGTACCGCTCGACCTCCGTCGGAATGGAGCTGCCGCCGTAGCCGCGCACGTCGAGCGCGGCGACCCGGTAGCCGTTCGCGGCGAGGTGCTCGACCTGGTGGTGGTACGAGCTCGCGAGCTCCGGCCAACCCGGCACGCAGAGCACCGTCGGGCCCGTCGCCGGTGACCTCCACTCGAAGCGTGATGTCGCCGTTCGTGACTTGCATCTCGTCC
>CAVWVZ010000002.1:0-70788 GCA_963758615.1 uncultured Actinomycetota bacterium
ACGGCGCTGACGCGCCTACTCGACCCAGCGGAGAGCGACACCCCCATGCTCGAGAAGTTCGGCACAGACCTCACGGCGCTCGCCGAGAACGGCGAGCTCGACCCGGTGATCGGGCGCGTCGACGAGATCGAGCAGACCATCGAGATCCTCAGCCGCCGCACCAAGAACAACCCGGTGCTGATCGGTGAGGCCGGCGTCGGCAAGACCGCGATCGTCGAGGGCCTCGCCCGCGCGATCGTCGAGGAGTCGGTGCCCGAGGCCCTGCTCGACAAGCGAGTGATCTCGCTCGACCTGCCCGGCATGCTCGCCGGCACCCGCTACCGCGGAGACTTCGAGGAGCGCCTCACCAAGACCATGGAGGAGATCGCCGCACACAAGGGCGAGCTCATCATCTTCATCGATGAGATCCACACCGTGGTCGGTGCGGGCGGCTCGGGCGACGGCGGCACCGACGCGGGCAACATCCTCAAGCCGCGCCTCGCGCGCGGCGAGCTGCACCTCGTGGGTGCGACCACGCTCAAGGAGTACCGCACCATCGAGAAGGACCCCGCGCTCGAGCGCCGGTTCCAGCCGGTGAAGGTCGGCGAGCCCTCGATCGAGGACGCCGTACTGATCCTGCACGGGCTGAAAGCCCGCCTATGAGGAGCACCACGGTGTCGAGTACACGGATGCCGCGCTGCGGGCTTCGGTCGAGCTCTCGGCCAGCTATCTCACCGACCGGGTGCTGCCCGACAAGGCCATCGACCTCATCGACCAGGCCGGGGCGCGGCTGCGCCTGCGGCTCGGCGTGAAGACGGATGTCTCCGCGCTCATCGCGCGGCTCGCCGACCTCGAAGCCGACAAGAACGCCGCCGTCGGGGCCGAGCACTACGAAGAGGCGTCGCGCATCCGCGACGAGATCTCGAAGGTGCAGGAGCGGCTGGACAAGGCCACCTCCGCCGGTCGAGTAGCGACGGAGGGAGCGATCGAGACCAGCGGTCGACCAAGGTCTCGATACGGCCTCCGCCCTACTCGACCGACAGAACGTGATCGACGAGGCCGAGATCGCCGCGGTGATCTCGCGGGCCACCGGGGTTCCGGTGAACCGCCTCACCGAGAGCGAGCGTGAGCGCCTCGGCGACCTCGAGGGCGAGCTGCACGCGCGCGTGATCGGCCAGGACGACGCGGTCACCGCGGTCGCGAAGGCCGTGCGCCGCAGCCGCACCGGCATGGGCGACGCGAAGCGTCCGGTCGGGTCGTTCCTGTTCCTCGGGCCGACGGGTGTCGGCAAGACCGAGCTGGCGCGTGCGCTGGCGTCGTCGCTCTTCGACGACGAGCAGGCGATCGTGCGCTTCGACATGAGCGAGTTCGGCGAGCGACACACCGTGTCGCGGCTCGTCGGCGCCCCTCCCGGCTATGTCGGTTACGACGAGGCCGGACAGCTCACCGAGCGCGTACGCCGCAACCCGTACTCGATCGTGCTGTTCGACGAGATCGAAAAGGCGCACCCCGACGTGTTCAACCTGCTGCTGCAGGTGCTCGACGACGGACGCCTGACCGACGGCCAGGGTCGCACGGTCGACTTCCGCAACACGGTGATCGTGATGACCTCGAACCTCGGTTCGGAGTTCCTCGCGTCGCGCTCGGGTGCCCTCGGGTTCGTCGCAGGCACGGATGCCTCGGGCTTCAGCTCGTCCTGGACGACATCCGCAACCGTGTGATGGGCAAGGTGCGCGAGGCCATGCGGCCCGAATGCCGAACCGCATCGACGAGATCGTGCTCTTCCAGAAGCTCGGCTCTCGATGAGCTCGCGCAGATCGTGCCGGCTCATGCTCGGGGCATCCGCTGCTCGCCTCGCGGCCCGTGAGGTCGAGTTCGAGGTGACGGATGCCGCGGTGGCGCTCCTCGCGGAGCGCGGCTACGAGCCCGAGTACGGTGCCCGCCCCCTGCGCCGCGTGATCCAGCGCGAGATCGACGACCGCACTCGCGGCGTAACCGGCGGTCGAGTAGGCGCGCCAGCGGGCGCATCGCGACCAGACGAAGGCCGGTCCCTCGTGGATGGCCGGGCCTTCGTCGTGTCGGTCGGCCGTCACGCGGGCGCGGCCGAGGCCGGCACCGGGGCGGCATCCACTCTCTCGTGTGAACCGCGGACCACGAAGACGACGCAGATGAGACCCAACAGGCCCGCCGTGAGTTCGACGACGTTCGCGATTGCGGCGAGATCACGGGCCTGCCCCACACCGGTGGTGCTCGCCGACTGGATCGCGACGACCCATAGTCTCGCTCTCTTACCCGCTCACAGGTGAATGCCCGGCCTCGTCGCGACGGCCGGGCATTCGCATATCGGAGTTCAGACCGTGATGACCTTGGGCGCGGACACGGCCTTGAGGCCCTCGACGCCGAACTCGAGGCCGTAGCCGGAGCCTTCACGCCGCCGAACGGGACGTCCGGGTTGAGCGCGCCATGCTGGTTGATCCACACCGTGCCCGCCTCGATCCGCTGCGCCACGGCGACCGCCGCCGCCGCGATCGCTCGCCCCAGACCGATGCGCCGAGGCCCTGCGTCCGATGCGTTCGCCCGGCGCGATGGCGTCGTCGACGTCGGAGTAGCGGATCACCGGGATCGCGGGACCGAACTGCTCCTCGTCGACGAGCGGCGCACCGTCGTCGATGTCCGCCACGACCGTCGCGCGGTAGAAGTGCGGGCCGAGCTCGGGCGCCGGCTCGCCGCCGGTGACGATGCGCGCGCCGCGCGACCGGGCGTCCTCGACCAGACGCGAGACGATGTCGAACTGCTGCTTGTTCTGCAGCGGCCCGAGCACGTTGCCCTCGTCGAGCCCGGGGCCCATGGGCATGTCCTGCGCCATCTCGGCGAGCGTCGTCGACGACCTCCTCGTACATGGAGTCGTGACATAGAGCCGCTTGAGCGCCGCGCACGTCTGGCCGGTGTTGATGAACACGCCCCAGAACAGGTTCTCGGCGATCGCCTTCACATCCGTGCCGGGAAGGATGATGCCCGGCGTCGTTGCCGCCCATCTCGAGCGTCAGTCGCGCGAGGTTGCCCGCCGAGCTCTTGACGATCCTCGCCCGGTCGCGGTCGAGCCGGTGAACATGACCTTGTCGATGTCGGGGTGGGCCGCGATCGCTTCGCCGACGTCGCGGCCGCCGGAGACGACCGTAGCACGCCCTCGGGCAGGTGGCGGTTCATGAGCTCGGCGACGGCGAGCACGCTGAGCGGGGTGTACTCGCTGGGCTTGACGACGACGGTGTTGCCCATGCGCAGCGACGGTGCGATCTGCCAGATCGCGATCATCGCGGCCAGTTCCACGGCCCGATCGCGCCGACGACCCCGAGCGGCCCGTAGTGCAGCTCGGCGCGAGCGCTTCCGTCCTCGAAGACCACTTCGGGCTCGAGCGGCGTGTCGGCGGCATTGCGGATCCATGCCGCGCAGCCGCCGGCCTCGAAGCGGGCACTCGGGCCGTTCAGCGGCTTGCCCTGCTCGCGCGAAGCAGCGCGCGAGCTCCTCGGCGTTCGCCTCGACCTCATCGGCGATGGCGTTCAGGATGCGGCAGCGCTCTGCGTGACCCAGCGCCGCCCAGGCCGGCTGCGCGGCACGGGCGGTCGCGATCGCGGCATCGAGTCGGTGACGGTGTGCACGGGTGCGTAGCCGATGATCTCGCCCGTCGCGGCATCCGGAATGGGACGACCGTGCTCGCGGTCGGTGGAGACCGCCTGGAGGATGGTGGTGGATTGTGTCGTTGGCATGATTGCTCCGTGTCTGTGGGGCGCGAGTGGCTATTCGGCGGGGTGGACGGTCTCGTTGAGCACGGTGAAGCGGCTGTCGAACGGCAGGTGCACCGGCGCGAGGGTGGGGCCGTCCCAGCAGAACATCCGGCCGATGGATCGCTGATTGGCGAGGTCGATCAGCACGAACGACTCGACCGGCTTGACGGTCTCACTCCAGTGCAGCATCACGATGCCGTCGCCCAGTGCGTACACGGTCGCCGGATCGACGTCGGCGAGTCCCTGCTCCGCGCCGCGGATGCAGTGCCACACGAAGGTTCCACCGTTCAGGTAGATGTGCTCGTAGTACTCCGAGGGGCTGTAGCGGTAGCCGATCCGCTTGCCCACCAGGGCATCCGACCGTCGGAGGGGCTCTATGGTGCCCGTGCCGGCGATGCGACCGGTGAGGATCTCGGTGTGCATTCGCACCGAACCATCGCGATCGACGAAGGTCGAGTCGGCGACGGTCACACGCCCGTCGTTGCGGTCGATGACCATCGAGACGTCGCTCGAGTGCGCGCCTTCGCCCTTGATGAAGTCGACGAAGTAGACACCGTCGCGGGCCTCGACGGCTCGGAAGGGGTGCCTCCCTGTGGCACCGACGCCGTCGCCTTCGGTGATGGTCCAGGTGATGGTGTCAGCGTCGAAGCGGTGCGCGATCGTCCAGCCGTTGTCGAAGACGATGTCGACCTCGGCTCCGTCGAGGCCGGAGGACGCCGGGAGGCTGGGGGCGCCGAAGCCCTCGAGCATTCGCGGTGACGTCGGGCCACTCGTCGACGGGAACGTACTGTTGATCACTGCGGCTGGCTGCCTGTGTGGAGTTGCTCATGGTGGGGTCCTTCCTTGGTGGAGTGAAGTTCAGAGGTCAGGCGACGGCGGTCGTCACCGTCTTGTAGTCGATGTCCTTCTTGAACACCGGCAGGAGGGCCGAGCGTGAACGTGATCGGGATGAACCGGAGCAGGAGCTTGGCCGTGGCGCCCTCGCTGAAGAGCATCGCGTCGTAGTTCTGCAGTGCGATGACGAGGACCGCGGCCACGAGGATGAACGACACGATGGGGGCGACCTTCGTCGTCCAGAAGCCGCGCTCCCCACCTTCTCGCGGATGAAGAAGGCGATGATCGCGAGCGAAGCAAGCGCCATCATCACGATGAACCCGACGGTGGCCCAGGGCGACGAACCAGGCGTAGACGACCTCGATGGGGTCGGCGCCGGCGATGTAGGAAGCCGGTGACGATGACCGCGACGATGACCCCGTTGGCGAGTGCCGCTGCAGCCGGAGCCTGTGAACGCCGGCTGACCCGGGCGAGCGGCTTCGGGCAGCACCCCGGCTCGGGCAAGGGCGAATCCGTAGCGGGCGAACATGTTCTGCATGCCGATGAGCATCGCGACGAAGCTCGACACGACGAGCACCTGCATCGTGACGTCGAGCCAAGGGCCGACATAAGTCGAAGGCGAGGCCGAAGATGATGCCTGCGAGGTCGTCGGTGGCCGCCTGCTGCCGACCATGTCGGCCCGACCGCGTAGCTGACCGCCCAGGTGGCGACCGTGTAGAAGATCGCGACGAAGAGGATCACGGCGTAGAGCGCGAGCGGGATGGTGCGGCGAGGGTTGCGTGCCTCTTCACTGAACACGGTGGTCGCCTCGAAGGTGGTGAAGCAGGCGAAGACGAAGAGCACCGCCACCGCCGAATCCCGGGTTGGCGAGCAGTGGGGGCTGAAGCTCTCAAGCGAGGGGGCGTTGCCGCCTGCTCCGACGATGATGCCGATCACGAGGATCGCCTCCGCGGCGATCTCGAGCACCAGCAGGATGCCGAGGATCTTGAGGTTGAGGTCGACGCCACGCATC
This sequence comes from uncultured Actinomycetota bacterium, assembly GCA_963758615.1. Lineage (GTDB taxonomy): Bacteria > Actinomycetota > Actinomycetes > Actinomycetales > Microbacteriaceae > Agromyces. The sequence goes on from CAVWVZ010000002.1 coordinate 5,608, forward strand.
GCGAGCACGGTCGTGAGCGCAATGAAGGCGAGGGCCCAAAACCCACACGGGAAGGTCGATGCCGAGCCAACGGGCGACCAGTTGCTGTGCGAACACGCCGAACTGGGCCCAGAAGCCGACCTGGCGGGCGATGTACGTGACCATCACGGTGCCCGCAGCACCTGTCGCGGCATGCCGACCGAGCCCGCGCGCGATGTAGGCCACGAACCCGCCCGCGTGCACGATGTGCCGACTCATCTTCAGGTAGCCGACGGCGAAGAGGGCGATGACGAGCGCGACCATGATGTACACAAGCGGCACGCCCGGGCCCATGATCGAGAACAGCACGGGGCCCGCGCCAACGAATGTGCGGCCATGGGTGCGGCGGCGGCGATGACAAAGAATGCGATACCGACGAAGCCGAGGGCTACTCGGCTTCAGGGCAGTGCCGTGCGAGACATCCCTCGCGACGGGCTTCGGTTCGGTGGTGGTCATGACGTCCTCCTTTGGACTTCAAGCAGTGCTGATGTGCGTGCGGAGTGCGCGCCGAGCGGTGCCGGCGCTGAGCGACAGGAGCCGCTCGCCGGCGGCGGCGTGCTCCGTGAGGATGCGGCGGGCTTCGATGAGCCCGCTCTCGATGGCCCCGTCGATGAAGCCGCCCCATCCGTAGGCGTAGTCGGCTCCCGCGAACCGGAGGCGGCCGTCGCCCGAGTGGAACTCACTCAGTGCTCCCGAGAGATACCCGGGTCGAGTGCATCGGCCAGGTCTCGCCGGCGAACTCGTCGGCCCACCCAGTCCTGAGTGGCAGACTCGCGGTGACCCGCGCCCCCGGGATGAGGCCGGTTTGAATGACGACCTCGACCGCCCTCGCGTCCGTGGGGTCGATCGCCGACGCGTCTGATCCGAAGCCGATGACGATGATGCCGTCGCCGTCGGGGTACTCGCCCTGGAAGAAGTTGAGCGGCCAGTCCTTCTCGCCGAACGCGACGAACGGTTCGGTCGCGCCCGAGAGCCTTTGAACCACACTTTCAGTGCCCAGGCCCGACTGCCCCTCGAAGGCCGCCGCCCGCATGGGCTGAGGGAGCTCAGGCGTGATCCCGACTTGCGACAATGTCGCGAGCGGGAAGGTGATGATCGCGTAGCGCGCGGAGTGCGTCCGCCCATCGTCGTCGTTACTCGCACGGAATCGTCGTCGTGCTGGATCGACTCGACGACTGCGCCGTACCGAAGGTCGGCGTCAGTGTCATCCGCGATCGCCTGCGCCAGGTGACCGGTGCCGCCTCGACTTTGTACGACGCGCACGCTTCGAAGTTTAAGATGTCCAGTCACCGTTGGTCAGCGCGACCCAACGGAGCGCTTGCGTGAACGCAGTGCAGGATGTGTCGAATCGAACCGTTGACGTTGAGCGTCCAGAACCTCTGCGAAGGAGTGCCTGCTCGGCGGCGGGCAGGTCGAGGGCGACGATTCGCTCGCCGATGGTCGTCCTGGTCGAGGGCCTCGACCGCCGCTCGCTGCTCCAAGGGTTGGAACGGGCGGGGAAAGACACGCCGCGCGTCAGCCGTCAGGCGCCGAATTAGGCTCATCGAGTTCGTGCGATGAGCGCGTCAGGATCGCCGGATTTTCGCCCGCCGTCCTCCCACCAGTAGGCGACGGCGGGCGCCGGGCTCGGCACAATTCCGATCCCGTAGCGAGCGAGTCTCCGCCCATACGTACGGCTGCGTCCAGTGCACCCACGTACCGCCCAGTTCGAGGCCGCGGCCGAGGCGCTCGGCATACCAGGTTCGACCGCCGATTCGGTCGCGAGCCTCGAAGAATGCGCACGGAGAGCCCACGCTGGGTGAGCTCGCGGGCGGCAGTCAAGCCGGCGAAACCGGCACCAAGCACGAGGACATCGACATCGGTCGAGCGTGAGGCGTTCGCGGACAAGTGAGCGTTCAGAGACATCGTCGTTTCCTTCGCAGGGGAGCATCGCCGCGTGCCAAGCACAAACTAAGCAGATGCTGAGGCTGAATTGAGATAAGCTAAGCACATGCTTAGTTACGTGTCGAACGGCCGACGGATCGGAATCGAGGCGTTTGCCTAAACTGGGGCGCATGACGGACCCCGGGCGGCGGCAACTCAACCACGGTGACGGCAAGGAGGCGCTGCTCAGAGCGACCGTGCGAGTCGTCGCCACGAAGGGCATGCGCGGAATGACGTTCCGCGCCGTCGCCGACGAGGCCGGCGTCAACAACACGCTCATCGCGCACCACTTCGGGACACGGGACCGCCTCCTGGCCGCTGCGCTCGAGTGGTCGATGGAGCGCTCCATCGGCTTGGCGAACCTCGCGGAGTACGCCAGCGATGCCGAGGCGTTCCGATCGGCCCTGATCGAGAACGTCCTCTCGGAACCTGCATTCAGGTCTTCCAGTTCGAGATGGTGCTCGAGTCGAGCCGGCGGCCCGACCTCCAGTCGGCGGTCCGCAAGCTGTACCAGCGCTATGTCAGCGAACTCGCGCAAGGGCGATCGCTTCTCGGCATGTCGAGGCCAGCGAGGGCCTCGACCGCGCGATGTTCGCTGCCCTCGACGGGTTGGTGCTGCAGTATCTGAGTCATGCCATCTCGGCGGAGGAGCTAGCCGAAGCCGTCGATGCGCTTGGCGCTGCGGTAGCGGGCGCCACGCTGGCCTGACGCACCCGCGACTCACTCGGGATCACGGCATCTGCTCGATTCGAGCGGTATCGCCGCGATCAGCGTGGCAGGAGAACCCTGACCTGGTCTCTGATCTCCCGCAGGATGTCGTCGACGGTGAGGGCGACGTTCGCCGGGGACGTCATGCTGAGGTACATGATCGCGGAGACGACGTGCGCGAGCGTGGAGGCGTCACGGGGGCCGATTCGGTCGTCGCGTCGCAATACGGCGGCGATCGCTTCCTCGGTCTGGGTCGTCAGTGCAATGGCGTCACGGTGGTGGGGCTCGTCGGAATCGCCGAAGACGAGTTCGCGCAGGTAGGTGCGCCCGTTGTCGATCTGGACACGGTTGCACTCCACGACCGGACCGACGATCGCCATCACCGCGTCGAGTGCGTCGGGGATGCTCTCGGCGGCCGCCTTACCCTCCTCGAGGGCGTCGGCGTAGCCGGAGTTCTGCACGAGCAGGAGCAGCTCGCCCTTGGTCTTGGCATACAGGAACAGGGTGCCGGTGCCGATGTCGGCCTTCTCGGCGATCTGCTGCGTGGTGACATCATCGACACCGTGCTCGGTGAAGAGTTCGCGCGCGGCCGCGGTGATGCGTTCGAGCTTGACCTGCTTGTTCCGCTCGCGCCGGCCGACCGGTGGGGTGGCGAGTGGCATGACGGCGTCCTCCAAGACTGAATCTGACTGTGCTCAATGATGAGCATAGTTCGGAAGGATTCGGCCCTCCTCCACATAGGTCAACGCTTCGGACACCTCGTATGCGTGGACGGCGGAAGCGAACATCGACAACTCGTCCGACAGCTTCATGATCTCCTCGCTGTCGAAGAACGCCGCTCGCGCTGATGCGTCCGCGAAGCCGAGGATCAGCGAGGCGTGGAACCGCTGGTCAGTGGGGTTGTCGTGCGCGACATCGGGCGTGTTCCAGAGCTTCTCGTTCCAAGGCATGAACACTTGGGTCCGCAACTCGGTCATCACGCCGGTGTTCGCGAGCGCGGGCACGAGCTCATCGGTGATGTGCTTCCGGAACGGTCGGGTGCCGACGCCCTCTCGTCGCCTGAGGTAGATCAGGGCTCGAGCTCCCGTCTTCTCGCCTGGCCCGGCGACGTCGTACCAGCGGGCCGAGCTCGGTGGCCCGGCGTAGAGCAGGGTGCGCCGGAACACGTTCACCTCGTCCTTGTACGCGAGCCTGGTCTGCTTCCGGCCCTGCAAGGGCGAGAGCGCGGAGGCGAATGTGACCTCGGCGACCCCGTCGATCCTGCGGTCTGCGGGAATGGCCGTCTCGACGCCGTGTGTGGCGGGCCACATCCCGGGATTGGTTGCGGCGAGGTGGAGCTGCCGGTACTCGTCGAACCCCGGCGTTGCCGAGATGATCTTCGAGTGGGGGCCCTTCCAGTAGTCCATCCCCTGTTGGCGCGGCTGATCGGTGCGCATCCAGAGCAGGATCTCTGACGCGAACGCCTTCTTCGTGTACGGAACCGTGGTGGTCATTTCTCTCGTCCTTCGGGTGAGTTCGGATGCCGGTCAGCGGGCGAGGAACTCGACCGCGACGGGCGCGAACTTCTCGTGGAACTGGAAGATGCCGCCGTGTCCGGAGCCGGGGTAGATGATCAGCTCGGACCCGGTGATGCGGCGGTGCAGGTCTTCGGAGAGGACCGAGGGCACCATGCGGTCGTTGTCGCCATTGGCGATCAGGGTGGGCTGAGTGACTTTCGACAGGTCTGCGGGCGCCGAGCGCCCCCACTTCTTGATCGCCTTCAGCTGCGTCTGGAACGCCTTCACCGTGATCGGCGCATCACGGTCGACGGTGCGCTCCTCGAGTCGCCCGACGAATGCCTTTGCGGCGCGCTTGCCCGCGGTGTCGCGGTTGAAGAACAGGAACTCCTTCGGGTCGGACCGAGTCAGGGTCGCCCGAAGCATGTCGAAGTAGGTGGTTCCGGCGACCTTGTCGATGTCCTTGCCACCGGCGGGGCCGGTGCCGGTGAGGATGAGCTTGCGCACGAGGTCGGGGTGCTTGACCACGAGGGCCTGCGCGACCATGCCGCCGAGCGAGAAGGTGAAGAGTCGACCTTGTCGAAGCCGAGGGCCCTGATGAAGGTCACGGCGTCGTCGGCCATCGCCTCGATGCTGTCGGGAACCTCACCGGTCGATGCGCCGACGCCGCGGTTGTCGAAGGTGATGACGTGGTGGTCCTTGGCGATGGGGTCGATGATGCGGGGGTCCCAGTTGTCCAATGTCGCGGCGAGGTGGACGAAGAAGACGACGGGGACGCCGCCCTTCGGTCCCAGCTCGCGGTAGGCATACGTGACGCCGCCGGCGTCGATCGTGCGGGCAGGCGCCTTCGCATACGACGTGATGACGGGCTGGTTCGAGGTGTTGGTGATGCTCATGATGGTTCTCCTGTGCTTGTCTAAAACCGATTACGCTCAATTATGAGTCCACTCAATAAAGTTGTCAAGAGGTCGCGGCCGCGGACGGCGAGTTCGTCGTCGAACCGGTGCCGCGCGCGCACCGTGCAGCTGCCGCAGGCCGCATAGCTCGCGGCATCCGCTGGTCTCGATACGCGCTTCGCGCTACTCGACCGACGCCCCCGTCGGTCGAGTAGGCGCGCCAGCGCCGTATCGAGACCCGCAGACCCGGGCCGGGCCTCGTCGCGTCCGTGGTCGAGTAGGCGCGCCAGCGCCGTATCGAGACCCCGCGAGCGTGATGCGCACTTCACCGAGCGAGCGAGCTACCAGCCCATCGAGCCCGGGCCGCCCTTGAAGGGGCCGACCACGTCGCGCGTGATCCATCCCCCGTAGAAGTGTCCCGGCTGTGGAACGACCGTCTCGCCGTCGACGGTGCAGCGATCGACGCGACCCGCGTACACCGCGATCCGCCCGGTCAACACCTCGAACCCGGGCGACGGCGACGGGTAGTCCCATGCCGCGCGCTCGGCCCGGCGCCCGCCGGCGAGCAGGTCGAAGTAGCGGGCGGCCCCCTTGAACTCGCAGAATGATGAGCCGTGGCCCCGCGCCACGGAGCCGGGCGCGAAGGCCGTGAGCGGCAGGTAGTAGACGGGCGGATGGCTCGTCTCGAGCACGCGCACGACGTCGGACGTGTCCACCAGCACGGCGCCGTCGAGCTCAACCGTGACGCGCACGTCGATCGCCTCGACGGCCGGCGGGCGGGGGTAGTCCCACACGGACTCCTGTTCGGGCCCGGTCGGCAGCGGAATGGGTCGCATGTTCTGGATGCTACGCCGGGCACCTCCGGGGCACCCCTGTGGTGGGAGCCCGGCGGCCCGGTGGATGCTGAGCGGATGACCGGAGACCGATCCGAAGCCGACAGCGACAGTGGCGCCAGCGCAGCGGTCGCGCCGGATCGCCCGAGCTTCGACCTGCGAGCGCGCGCCATCGAGACGGTCGTGCTCGTGGCATCCGTCGTCGTGCTTCGCGTGCTGGGCGTGCTGATACTCGTCATCTCGTCGTACGGGTTCGGCTCGGTCGACGTGCTGCTGCCGCTCGTTCGCATCGTCGCCGACCCGAACCTCCTGGTGTGGATCGCGCTCGCCGCAGCCGTGCAGTTCGGGCTGCGGTCGATGCGGCGGCCCGGCCGCTGGGCGCTGATCGTGCTCGCCGCTCCGGTCGCGGTCCTGGTGGCGACCGCCGTGCGCAGCCTCCCCGGCCTCGCGGGTGCCGGCCTCGGCGCGGTGCTGGGCAACAGCCCCGCCTTGATCGACGCCGGGATCCTCACCGCCGTCGTCGCGCTCGGCATCGCGTTCACCGCGGCGTTCCTCGACCGGGAACGGCGCAGGTCCGCGAAGATCGCGGGCGGACTGCTCGCCCTCGGCGGACTGCTCACACTCGTGCTCGTCTGGCAGGCATTCGAAACGTACTTTGTGCTCTTCGGCTCGGAGCCGGTGGTCACACCCGCGGACGAGGACCGGTACCTCGTCACGGCCGCGCTCACGCTCGTCGCCTACGTCGGCGCCATCGTGTTCGCCGCGGTCAGCCGTCGGCGCGGGCTCATCATCACGTCCTGCATCGTCGGATGCCTCGGTGTGATCGTCGCGTTCGCCGTGCCGGTTCCCGCCGACCGCTTCATGCCCGAGCCGGCGCCCCCGGCCGCCCCGCGCCCGTACCCGCTCTGCCACGAGGGCGATCCGGATTGCATCGGCGGGTAGGGGCGGTCGGACAAGCGCTCCGGTGTTGCCACATGGAGGTCACGCGACCCGGGCGCCAAACCTTTCTCGAGGATCCCTCGAATCATCCTTGACGCGATGTCATCGAGCGAGTAGTAAGGAGGCGCATCGGCGCACTCGGACGGCGACTTCAGCGGAGTCGGCGTAAACCGATTGTCAACCAAGGCCTGCGATCCCCGGAGTTCCGAACGAACCCTGTAGGCGATACACCTTGAGACTGTTGGAGACGATCGTGACCGAGAATCCTGATGCCGGGAACAACGCACGCATGACCGCAGGGGACGACTTCGATGGACTCGATGCCTTCCCGCCCATTCCATTCCAGATCGCACCGGCGAGCGGGCTCTACACCTACTCGAATGTGTTCACTCTGCCGTTGCCGCCTGTCCCCGTCCCCCCTCGACCTGGTGGTGTTGAAACAGGAGGGGAAGCAGGGTGGAGTGGCGCTGAATGGGACGATTCGAGCAACGCCGTCGGTGCGATGCCGATCTTCCCGCTCTTTCAACGCGAGGACCTGCGGCTGGATGTCGACGGAGATTTCCCACAGATGACGGCGAGCGGGACGGGTTACTCACGCCTCACCGTCCGGAACCACTGGATCGCCGCCCTCAATCGCACCAGGACCGGGTGGTCGGGTGACATCTGGTACAAGGACGGAACACCCACCATCGCCTACACGACCGTGAGCATCCGGGTGGTGCGCCCCATTTTCTTCCGTCGCCCCAACACCGCGATCGTCACATTCAGCGGCGGCGGGGCAGCAACCCTCACTCGTGTGTATCGGTGGACCTCCGCGCGCTTCCGTGCGGTCGAGTTCGAGTACGATTCAACGCCCGACGCGAACCCGGTGAATTCTGTTGGCACGCATGATCACCCGAACCATCCAGCGGCGCTCCGCAATGAGGCGCTGACCATCGACACGGCCTACCGGCGGGCAGGCTTCACCGTCACCAACTCGGGTGGGGACGGCGGTGTGCCGGTTTCCGGCACCGGCGCGAATGGCACGTGGAGCGATGCCGAGATGCACGACGCGATGCAGATCTACTGGTCTCGCTTCTCGAACGCACCGCGCTGGTCGCTGTGGGTGTTCTCCGCGGCACTTCACGACAGGGGCAGCAGCCTCGGCGGCATCATGTTCGACGACATCGGTCCGAACCATCGTCAGGGCACCGCCATCTTCACGGAGGCATTCATCAGCGTGCCACCACCCGGAGATCCTGCTCCGGATGCTTGGGTGCGGCGCATGAGGTTCTGGACGACCGCACACGAGATGGGTCATGCCTTCAACCTCGCCCACTCATGGCAGAAGTCGCTCGCCGAACCATACGGGATCCCATGGATTCCCCTGATGGATGAGCCCGAGGCTCGATCGTTCATGAACTACCCATACAACGTGGCCGGTGGCGAGACCGCATTCTTCGCGAACTTCGACTACCGCTTCAGCAATGCCGAGTTGCTGTTCATGCGACATGCACCGGCACGATTCGTGCAGATGGGCAACGCGGCCTGGTTCGACCGTCATGGCTTCGAATCCCCAGATGCTGCACTGCAGGCATCGGAGTACCGGCTCGAAGTCCGCGCCAACAGGCAACGCAACCTCTTCGAGTTCCTCGAGCCGGTCGTCTTGGAGGTGAAGCTCACGAATACGGGACGTGATCCGAAGCTCATCCGCACAACCACGCTGACGCCGCAGAGCCTCGTCGTGATCATCAAGCCCGAGGGCAAGCCCGCCCGGCAGTGGATTCCCTACGCCAGAATGTGCCTCGAGCCAAGAGCAGAGGTGCTCGACGCCGGCGCCGCTGAATACGAGTCGTTGCCGCTCTTCGCCGGGCTCAACGGGTGGGATGTCGCGGAACCCGGTGTCTACGACGTTCAAGTAGCCGCCGAAGTCGACGGCGTGATCGTGTTCAGCGACCCGCTCCACCTGCGCATCGCCGCACCTCGCAGCTTCGAGGAGGAGTCCGTCGCAGCAGACTTCTTCACCGAGGAGGTCGGTCGCACCCTTGCGTTCTCGGGGTCCGTCGCGCTGACTACGGCGAACGACACTCTGCGTGAGACGGTCGATCGTCTCCCTTCGAGCCGCGCCGCGATCCACGCAGCCGTCGCGCTTGCGCAACCCTTGGCCCGCGACTTCAAGTCGATGACCATACCCGAGACCGACGTCGCGCTCACCTCAGTCGCTGAGGCTGACGGAAAGGTCACCACACGCAGCGCAGAGCCGCAGGAGGCCGTTGAGCTCCTTGCTCAGGCCGTGGGCGGAGACCAGGGTGGCGAAGCGGCCGAGACGCTCGGACATGTGAGGTACCGCCGACAGATGGAGGGCTTCACAGAGGCCCTCGCCCAGACCGGTGACGGTGCCACTGCGAAGGCACTTCAAACAGATCTGGCGGGCGTCCTCGCCGCTCGAGGGGTGCTCGCTTCCGTCGTGCAGGAAGTCGAGGACAAGGCGAGCACATACAAGTCGACGAAGGCGAGGCGCGCGACGACGACGAAATCGACGCGGCAAGGCACGAGCAAGTCACCCAGTACGCGTGGCCGGCCCCAATCGGGCAGAAAGTGATGTCGTGAGCACCCTGCACGTGGAATTTCAGGAAGGCTGGGCGGGTGAGCCCCTCGACCTCATCGTGAACGGGGAGGTTCGGTACCACGGGTCTCCCCGAACACGAACCCAGATCGGGCTCGCCGAGTCGGTGTCGTTCGAGCTGGACGAGGATGGCGCCGCGGAGATCTGGCTCGAACTCCAGAATGGGACGCGGCTCGAGGTGGGCCCTACTGCGCTCCGCGGTGAGCGCTGGCTCGGGCTTTCGCTGGAGGACGCCGGGAAGCTGCGCGTCAAGGAGCAGCCAACGCCGTTCGGGTATGTCTAGAGCGATCAGCGTCGCAGGAGAACCCTGACCTGGTCTCCGACCTTTTGCACGAGGTCGTCGATGGTGCGGACGACGTTCACTGGGGACGCCAAGCTGAACACGCAGAAGCGGCCGGGAGACCGCTACGCCATGGCGTCGGCGTGCCGGTGCACGACGCGCCACGTGCCGTCGTCGCGCCGGTACACCTGCGTCGCGCGCAGTGTGAACGTGCGCGGCTCGCCGTCGATCGAAGCTGAGATGCGCTCGTAGCCCACGGTGTAGGCCATGTCGTCGACCACGTCGAACGAGATCAGCTCGAGCGCGTAGTCGGTGCACTCCGAGAAGCTTGTTGCGAGCAGCTCGAATGCCTCGACCAGCTGTTCTCGGCCCACCGCATTTCGCCACGCGCCGAGCACGCTCACCGGCTCGACTCGGGACCAGATCTCCCGACGCGGCCCGTCATCGCCACTCATCATGGCCCGCTCCGCATCGACCAGGTCGCTCTCCACCCAAGTCAGGAACTCGTCACGATCACTCATGGGTTCAGGATGCCCCTGCTCCGCGCCGCGCACAATCGTCGCGGCCGCCCGCGTCCGGATCCGTACTCCTCCAATCGCAGCTCGGGGAGATCGTCGCGCTCGGGCTCGGGGCATCCGCTGCTCGCCTCGCCGCCGTTGAGGTCGCCTCGAGGATGAGCGCCGGTCAGGCCTTCGGAGCTGCCGCTGCCTGGGAGCGACGCCTCGGCAACGCGAGCACGCACACCACGCCGGCGACCGCGACGATCGGACTCAGAGTGAGCGCTGTCGACACCCACTGACCGGTGAACATGTAGCTCCCGCCGAACAGCAGGGCGGGTGCGGCCACGAGCGGGGCCGTCCACCACCGGCCGCCGAGCAGGATGCCGCACACGCCGGCACCGGCGCTCACGAGCAGGCAGAGGATGAAGAGCGGTGTCGGGTTCGAGACGGTCGTGTCGAAGCCGGCGCCATTCAGGGCCGCGATGAGCGCGCCGAACAGGACGCCCACCGCCGCCGCCAGTGCCAGGACGGCCCAGACGATGAGCAGGATCACCCGCAGCGGGTTGGGGGCGGTGTTCGGCGAGGACGTCACGCCGTCAGGATACTGGGGCGTCCGCCGGCAACGGCGAGTTCGTCGTCGCGCCAGTTCCGCGCGCGACCGTGGAGCTGCCGCACGCCGCGTGAGCCTGCGGCATCCGCTGGTCTCGATACGCGCTTCGCGCTCCTCGACCGACGCGTTCCCGCCGGTCGAGTAGCGCCGCCGAAGGCGACGCGTATCGAGACCCGTTCGTGTCGGCGCGGGTCTCGAAGTGGGGGATTCGGCCGATCGGAACATGAGCTATGTTCAGGTTTTGGGTGCAGTTCTCTGAACGAGGGTGCGGTGATGTGGTGCGACGTGAGTACGAATGTGCACCGGCGTCGGCAGCTCGCCGTGGTGGTCGCCGTGGTTGCTGCGGGACTTGTCCTGAGCGGATGCAGCAACGGCGCCTCTGGAGTGTCTGAAGCCGAGACGTCGACGCCCACGCCCACCGCGACGGACCGGCGCGGTGAGGTCGAGTTCGACGGGAACACGTTGGCGTACTGGTGCACCGGCGAAGGCGCTCCGGCGGTGATCCTGGAAGCCGGCTCCGACTCGGCCGGCACGCAGGATTGGCCTGTGCCGTTCGTTGAGCAGATCGCCGAGGTGACGACAGTCTGCATCTACAACCGACTCGGCACCGGCGGTGGGAGCAGCAATCCTCCCGAACGCGCCCGCGGGCTCGACGACCTCGTGAGCATCCTCGACGGCGTGCTCGGCGCCCTCGAGCTGGAGCCTCCCTACGTGGTGTCCGGCCAGTCCGGCGGTGGCAACATCGCGATCGCGTATGCCGAAACACATCCCGACCGAGTCGCAGCGCTCGCGACCATCGAGGCTTACCACGACGATCCAGCGGAGATGAAGGCCGCGCAGGCGGAGGGGGAGTTCAGCTGGGAGGACAACGTCGAACACATGGACTGGGTGCAGGCATCGGTGGAGCAGGACGCGTACGCGATGCCGATCGGTGAGTTCCCGGTGCTCGTGATCAGCGCGACGCAGGCGGATCCGGGCGGTCCCGAGAACCAGGCACACTGGCTCGGACTCTCACCCGACTCACGGCAGGTGGTGATCGAGGGACCGCACGACCTGCAGTACACCGCCACCGAAGAAGTGGCAGCCGAGATCGTCGACCTCGTCAGCGGCCTCGACCAGCAGTGACGCTCTGTCGACCTTGGTTCCGGTGGTCTCGATACGCGCTTCGCGCTACTCGACCGACGCTCCGCGGTGGTCTCGATACGCGCTTCGCGCTACTCGACCGACGCTCCTCGGTTGTCTCGAACGCGCTTCGCGCTACTCGACCGACGCTCCCCGCCGGTCGAGTAGCGCCGCCGCAGGCGACGCGTATCGAGACCCGCAAACGAAGGCCCGATCACCCAATCGGAACCGGGCCTGCGTCGTGCTGAGCCTTACGCGTGAATCGTCACCTGGTGGGTCTCCGCGTCGCTCGGGCTGCTGTCGGCGGCCAGCCGATCGACGATGGCGGCGAGGTCGGAGAAGCCTCCTGCGGCGGCCATCCGGTCGGCCATGGCGCGGGCGGTGCGCCGGTAGCGCTCGTCGCGGAGCACGGTGCGGACTGCCGTGCGCAAGGCCTTGGGCTTCGGCGAGATCGGGCGCAAGCGGCGGCCCACGCCCGACCACGCGATCCGCGCTCCGACCTCGGGCTTGTCCTCCTGGCCGCCGCTCGCGACGATCGGCACGCCGTGGCGCAGCGCGTACTGCACTCCGCCGTACCCGGCGTTCGTGACGTACACGTCGGTCTTCGGCAGCAGTTCGTCGTACGGCAGGTACTCCGCCGCTCGGGCATTCGCCGGCAGCGGCGGCAGCGTGTCGAGCGGGCGGCCGCCGGTGGCGACGACCACGAGCACGTCCTCATCGGCGAGCGCCTCGAGCGTGGGGCCGACGAGCTGGCCGAAGTCCTTGTTGGCCATCGTGCCCTGGGTCACGTGCACGACCGGCTTCGAGCCGTCGAGCTCGCCCCACCAGTCCGGCAGCGACAACATCGAACCCGACGCCGAGATCGGGCCGACGAAGCGCAGCGTATCGGGGGCGTCGGAGCGGGGGTACTCGAACTCCGCCACGGTGAACTGCGCGATGGCGTCGGCGCGGCGCGACCAGTCGAGGATCGCGCCGGGCATGTCGACGCCGTGGACCTCGCGGTACAACTCGTCGGCGCGTCGTTCGGCGGGGGCGAGGACCCTGCCGGCGAGCGAGGCGAGCGCCGCGTTGCGGAGTCGGCCGAGGCCGCCCGCCATCGGAGCGATGGCCATGCCGTACGGCGCGGTGTCGCGGCTCGCGAGGGAGACGGGGAGCACGCCGCACATGACCACGGCAGGACGCTCGGCGCGCGGATATCCCAGCACGAACGCCGCACCTGCGAACGCCGGGTCGACGAGCAGCACATCGGCGCGCTCGGCCCGGTGCAGGGCCATGACCGCGTCGTGTTGTGCACGGGAGGGTGCCATGAAGATCTGCTCGATGTCGAAGCGGACGGATGCGGAACCCTTCAGCCCGGCCCGCTCGGGGAAGCGCTCGTTGAGGTCGATGCGGTCGTCGAAGTCGGCGATCGGCGGCAGCGCCACGAACTCGGCGCCGGTCCTCGACACGGCGTCGGCGAACCGGGAGCCGGTGATGAATCGGACGCGGTCGCCGCGCTCGGCGAACTGACGTGCGACCGCCAGCATGGGCGTTACGTGCCCGTGGATCGGGACGGTCGCGATGAGGATGGATGACATTGGTCCGTGCCTTTCGGTGGTATGCGATACAATCGAACCTAATTGAGGAGTATTCACTACTACGGCACCGGAGTCAATATGTCGGACACTGAAATTCGCACACGCGTCTACAGATCGGAACTGCGACTCCGCCAGGCGGAGGAGACCCGGCGGAGCATCATCGATGCCGCGGCCGAGCTGTTCAGTGAGCTCGGCTACGCCGGCACCACCCTCTCGAAGATCGCGAAGCGAGCGGGAGTCTCGGTCGAGACCGTGCAGAAGAGCGGACCGAAGGCCGCGCTGATCCGGGCGGCGGTCGAGGTCACGTCGTTCGGCGTCGAGGGCGACCGCGATGTGTTCGAGATCGCCGCCGGCCAGGCACTGCTCGCGCTGACCGACCGCGACCAGGCCGCGCCGTTCGCCGCGCGAACGATGCTCGAGGTGAATTCGAGCTCGGCTGGTGTCTGGATGGCGCTCACCGGTGCGGCGCACGGCGACCCCGAGCTCCGCGGCTACTTCGACGCGTTTCTCCGGGACATCCGTCGGCAGAATTCGCGGATCATCGGTGTCCTCGCCGAGCGCGGATGGCTGCGTGACGACCTCGACTTCGAGCGTGCGGTCGACACGTGGGAGGTGATCTCGTGCGTCGAGACCTACGTGAGGCTCGTCGTGCTCACCGGTCGCAGCCACGACGAGTACCGGGCGTGGTTCGAACAGGCGGTCGACGAGCTGCTCATCGCCCGCTGACGTTCAGCGAGTGGGGGCATCCCTGGTCTCGATACGCGCTTCGCGCTACTCGACCGGCGAGTGGGGGCATCCGCTGGTCTCGATACGCGCTTCGCGCTACTCGACCGACGAGTGGCGGCATCCGCTGGTCTCGATACGCGCTTCGCGCTACTCGACCGGCGAGTGGGGCATCCCTGGTCTCGATACGCGCTTCGCGCTACTCGACCGACGCCGGGGTGCGGGCCAACGACGCCGCGATGCCTTGGGCGTAGGGCGTGGGCGTGACACCGAACGTGCGCTCGAATGCCGTTGAGTCGAACTCGTACGGCGCGGTGTACTGGTACGCCATCTCGAGGGTCTCGCGGGCGGCGCTCGAGAAGAGTGAACCGATCCGCATCGTGGCCGTCGACATCGTGCGGTGGCCGAGCCGGTCGCCCGTCGCGAGGGCGAGGTACTGCTCGCCGGTCAGTGCGGGGGCCGTCGGCAGATGCCAGAGGCGCCCGCGGGCGCGCTCGTCGGTTCCGAGCACGGCCAGGGCCGCGCCGATGTCGGGTGTATAGGTCATGGAGTGCAGCTGGCTCGCATCGAACAGCCAGGTCGGCGGCTTGCCGGCGATGACGCGATCGATCACGAACATGTTGAACGCGCTCGTCGCTGCGCCGGGTCCGTAGAAGTCGGCAGCGCGGCCGACCGTGACGCCGAGCCCGTGATCGTCGCGTGCGGTCTCGAGCATCCCGAGCAGCTCGGCGCGAACCTGACCCTTTCGGCTCGCCGGCCGGATCGGGGTCGACTCCGTCATCGGCGCATCGGTGCGCCCATACACATACACGTTGTCGAAGTACACGAGGTGGGTGCCGTTGGCGAGGCATCCGTCGATGGCGTTGCGCATCACGAGCGGCCAGTCGCGCCGCCATACGCGGGTCGAGTACGGCAGTCCAACAGTCAGGTAGGCGACGTCAGCACCCTGGAGGGCGCGAGCAGCGGATGCCGCGTCCCGCAGGTCGGCGGCGATGTGCGGTACCTCGGGGTTCGCGGACGGCGTGCGCGAGACCGCCGTCACGGCGTGCCCGCCGGCACGAAGCGCCGCGACGGTCTCTCGGCCGACGACGCCGTTGCCTCCGAGGATGACGTGCGTGGTCATGATGGCTCCGTTCGGTGGATGGCGTCGGGCACTGGGAAGAGCTCGGCGGTGGCGTCTTGATGGGCGAGGCGCCGAAGGCCTGCAGCGAGGGTGTCGCCGACCACGGTGCCGATGACCATGAGCTCGGCGATGAGCGCGGGGTCCTCGCGCTCCAGCAGCGCCGAGACGTCGGCTCGGGCGACGAGGTCGGCCGCCGCGGCATAGGCGTCGAGGTAGTCATCCGACGGATCGAAGCTGATCGCCGAGAAGTCGTCGAGCACGCGCGCGGCGAGGTCGAATCCCGGGTTGTCTGGGGTTGTGCGCCAGCCTCGGGCAGACGCGAGGTCGGCGACCCGGCGGCGCGAGGCCTCGGACGGTTCGCCCGACGCCCGGCCCGTCGCCATCGCGTGCTGCGCCGCCTCGAACGTCGTCGCGATCGCCTCGGGCTCGGCGTCGAGCGTCGACAGCACGCGCTTCGCCGCTGCGACAGAGAGCCCACCTGTGTCGAGGAGGGCGCGAACGAGTCGCACCCGCTGCACGTGAGTTTCGTCGTAATCGGTCTGGTTGCCGCTCAGGCGCACGCCCTCATGGACGAGCCCCTCCCTCAGGTAGTACTTCAGCGTCGTGACCGGAACCCCGCTCTGCTCGCTGACTCGTGAGATCCGCATGCACTGATAGTAGCACTATCGATACTACAACTATCAGTCAATAGGACGATTGGCAGCGTGGCAGTAGATTGAGATTCAATCGACATTTCAATCACTGTTTGATACTCTCGAACACATGGCCACCGACGAGACGCGCGAACGAATCATCGACGCCGGCGAGCGGCTCTTCGCTGCCGGCGGCGAGGATGCGACGTCACTGCGCGCGATCACCCGCGAGGCCGACGTCAACGTGGCCGCGATCCACTACCACTTCGGCGACCGCGACGGACTGATCGAGGCGATCCTCGACCGCCGCCTGCAACCGTTGAACGAGCGACGGCTCGAGTTGCTCGACGCGCTGCTCGCCGAGCAGTCCGAGCCGAGCGTGCGCGATCTCCTCGTGGCCTTCGCGCGGCCCGACCTCGAGGTCATCGACGAGATGCGCCACACCGGCCGGGCGGAGCTCGCCCGAGTGATGGGCCGCGCCTACACGCTGCCGTCGCCCAAGGTCGGCTCCATGATGCAGCGCCAGTTCGCGCCGATCGCGCGGGCATTCATGCCGCGCTTCGCCACGGCACTTCCCCACCTCGACGGGCACGAGCTCCGCGCGCGCATCGACCTCGTCGTCGCGATCATCACCCTGCAGTTCGCACGGGCGACCGATCCGGGCCAGCCCGGACCGATGGGTGTCGACGGAGTCGATGCGCACCTCGACCGCTTGGTCGCCTTCCTCGCGCCGGGCCTCGAAGCCCCGGCTGCACGGCCCGTCGAGGTCGAGCCGACTGGAAGGAACATCCCATGACCACGGCTGCCACCACCACGATCGATCGTCCCGACTGGCTCACGCACGACGCGTGGCCCTGGCCGGTCTCGGGCCTGACGACGTCCGACGGGCCGATCGCCTACACCGACACGCGAGGCAGCGGACCGGTCGTGCTCCTCGTGCACGCCGGCATGTGGAGCTTCATCTGGCGGGATCTCATGCTCGACCTCGCCGCCGATCACCGCTGCATCGCGATCGACGCCCCCGGCAACGGGTTGAGCAGGCGAACGGATGCCTCGGGCGTCACGTTGTCCGCGGCATCCGATGCCGTTGGCGCAGTCGTCGATGCGCTCGACCTGCGCGCCGTGACCCTCGTGTTCCACGACCTCGGCGGGCCGGCCGCGGTCGCCGCGATGGGTGCCCGCGCCGACCGGGTCGCGGCGCTGGTGGCCGTGAACACCTTCGCCTGGACTCCCGACACCCGCCTGCTGAGGTTCGGGCTGTCGTTCATGGGCGGCGCTCCGATGCGCGAGCTCGATGCCGCGACCGGATTCTTCGCTGCCGCGACCTCGACGCGCTTCGGGGTCGGCAAGCACTGGGACCCAGAGACTCGGCGCGTCTTCCGGCGCGGCGTCGACCGCCGCTCGGTGCACCGCTACTTCGCCGACGCGCGTCGCGCCGCCGACGTGACCGGGGCCGCCGAGACCGCGCTGCGCGGCCCGCTCGCCGACCGCCCGCTCCTCACGGTGTTCGGTCGCCGCAACGACTACTTCGCCTTCCAGCCCGCATGGCGCGAGCGGTTCCCGGATGCGCGGCAGGAGCAGGTCGAGGGCGGCAACCACTTCCCGATGTGCGACGATCCGACCGCGGTCGCCCGATGGATCCGCCGGTTGCAGGCGGCCTCAGCCGCCTGACGCGGCGACCGACACGAGACCGTCGAGCAGCCAACCGAGGCCGCGTTCGAAGACCATGTCGCCCGACCAGCGCGAGATCGGCTCGCTGAGCTCAGCGGTCACGCCGCCGAAGTCCGTGGCACGTTCGCGGCCACGGCGACGACGTGCGGCCGGTTCGGGATCCTGGGCGCGTCCGGTCTCGAACGCCGCCGAGCCGATGGTGTGCACGAGCAGCACCTGAAGCCCCGTCACCGCCGCCGCCCCGTCGAGACCGGCCTCGCGGAGCGCGCCGAGTGTCACCTCACCGAGTCGCAGGGCGTTCGGTCCCACCGACTGCCGCACGAGCGCGAACGGCACGAGGTCGGGGTGCGCGAGCAGCTCGCGCCGGCTGTCGCGCATCACGCGTTCGATGCGTTCGCGCCAGCCGGGGTCGGTCGGTGTCGGCACGCCCCCGAGCATCGCGTCGATGAGTTCGTCGACGAGTGCGGCTTTGTCGGCGACATGCGCGTAGATGCTGTTCGGGGCGACACCCAGCCGATCGGCGAGTCGGCGCATCGACACGGCATCGAGCCCATCCTCGTGAAGCAGCTCCATCGCGGCATCCGTGACCTGTTCACGCGTGAGCCCTGCTCGTTGTCCGACGGTTCTTCCCATGGCGCTATTGTACACCGTGCAATTCAGTTGTACACTGTCCAATATGAACGAGATCATTCTCTACCACCATGGCCAGGGGCTCACCGATGGAGTCCTCGAGTTCGCCGAGACGCTGCGCTCGGCGGGCCACACCGTCCACACGCCCGACTTCTACGACGGTCACGTGTTCGCCACCCTCGACGAGGGCGTCGCGTACCGCGACGAGATCGGCATTCCCGAATTGGCGAATCGCGCGGTCGCGGCCGCGCAGACCCTTCCGGCAGACCTCGTCTACGCGGGGTTCTCGCTCGGCACCGGGCCGGCGCAGCTGCTCGCCCAGACCCGACCGGGGGCTCGCGGCGCCCTGCTCATGTCGGGTTGCCTGCCGCCTGCAGTCTTCGAAACGCCGTGGCCGACCGATGTCCCGGTTGCGGTGCACACGACCGAAAACGATCCCTGGGTCGATCTCGACGTCGCGAACGGGTTGGTGTCCGAGGCTCACGGAACGCTCGAGCGCTATCCGGGCTCGGCGCACCTCTTCGCCGACCCGGCGAGCTCCGACTACGACCCCTCACTCGCCAGTCGACTCGAGGCCACCGTGCTCGAATGGCTCCGAGCGCTCGACCAGTCGAAGCGCGAGGCGTGACATCCGTCGGTTCGAGCAGGAATCGAGAAGCGCTCGCCACCGGTCGTGATTAACGTCGGCAGTATGAATTCCACAGACTCCGTCACCATCACGTCCATCGACTCGATCACCCTCGAGGTGCCCGATCCCGAAGCTGCGTCACGCTTCTACGCCGACGCCTTCGGGTTGGGCGCTCAGGTGCGCACGCGGGCATCGGATGCCCCGACGAGCGGCTTCCGCGGGTTCACGATGTCGCTCGTCGTGGCGCAGCCGTCCAACGTCCGCGCGCTGTTCGACTCCGCGGTCGCCGCGGGAGCGACGGTGCTGAAGCCGGTCGAGAAGTCCCTGTGGGGACATGGCGGCGTCGTGCAAGCGCCCGACGGCGCGATCTGGAACCTCGCGACGTCGGCCAAGAAGGACACCGGCCCGGCCACGCGAGCATTCGAGAACATCGTGCTGCTGCTCGGGGCCGAAGACGTCGGCGCGACCAAGCGGTTCTACGTCGATCGGGGGCTCGGCGTCGCGAAGAGCTTCGGCAGCTACGTCGACTTCGCCACCCCGTCGAGCCCGATCGGCCTGGGGCTCTACAAGCGCCGCGCACTCGCCAAGTCCGCCGGCGTCGCTTCTGAGGGCACCGGGTCGCATCGGATCCAGGTCAACAGCGACGCCGGGTCGTTCACCGATCCGGACGGGTTCGAGTGGGGAACCGCGTCGGCATAGGCACGCGCGACGCGGGAGCGCCGAGCCGGTCCGGTTGTGCCAGAAACCCTCGAGAAACGGCCATCCGGGCCGGCGTCCCCTGTCGAAATCGCCGCGAGGTGTATACCCTCAGGGGGTATGGATATCTCGCATCAGGATCTCATGCCCGATCGACGTGCGACCAAGCCCGCTTCGGGTTGGTGGATCGCACTGCTGATCGCCGTCGGGGTGCTCACGGGCATCGGCTTGCTGGCCGGCGAACAACGGCTGGGCGACCTCGACGCCACAGTGCCGATGACCGCCGTCGGCATCGCGAGCCTCTGTTACCTGGCCGCCGCAGTGACCGGCCTGCGCTGGATGTCATGGGCGTGGGCCGGCTTCGGCACCGTGCTGGTGTTCGCGGCAGAACTGCTCGACGTGCCGCGGTGGATCGCGCTCGCGGTCGCCGGGGTGGTGCTCGTCATCATCGGCATCATCCAGCGCCGTGCCGTCACGTGGCCGCAGGCGCTCGCCATGATCGGCTACTTCGGTGTCGCGATCGTCGCGCTGTTCCTCGCGCCGAAGGTCGGCCTCGCGCTCGCCGGCGTCGCGCTCGCGACCCACGCCGTGTGGGACGTCGTGCACTACCGCCGCGACGTCGTCGTCAGCCGTTCGATGGCGCTCTGGTGCATCGGCCTCGATGTGTTCCTCGGCGTCGCGTGCATCACCTTGGCCACCATCGGCTGACGCGGGCCACGCGGACCCCGGGCAGTCGCTCTGGCAGACTCGTCGTGACGCTCCGTGGGGGAGCGCGTCCAAGCCTTCGAAGGGGACCAGATGACTACCGAGCCGACGACGACGCGTGAGCAGATTCGCCCCCTGACCGAGAAGGACCGGTTCGGGCGCCTGATCGAGCGTCGCGACGGGATCGACTTCCCCTTCTACAACGGGGTGCCGATCGAGCTCTCGGTCGGCAAGTGGATCCTCGTCTGGGTGTCGGTCGCGGTCGGCTTCCTCGCGCTCATCTTCATCCCGCAGCCGGACAACCTCGTCGCGATCCTGCCTAGGGCGCTGTTCGTGGTGATTCCGCTCGCGGTGCTCGCGCTCGTCGCCGGTCGCCACTGGTCGGCGATCTTCCGACGGGTGCGACTCGTCGACGTGGGCAACATGTTCTTCTTCGCGGCGCTCAACATCGCGATCACCTTCATCGTCGGTGCCCTCGTGTCGCTCGTGTTCCCGGTGAGCCCGAATGACACGATCGCGGACGCGGGCGCCGGTGGAGCGCTCGACACCGTCGCCCTCTACGTGGGGAGCGGCATCCAGCTCGTCGGTGAAGAGATCTTCGTCGTGCTGCCGTTCCTCGCCCTCATGTACTTCCTCTTCGCGAAGGCCGGCGTCTCGCGCAAGACGGCGATCATCCTCGCGTGGATCATCTCGGCGATCTGGTTCGGGGCAGCCCACCTGCCCACGTACGACTGGAATGTCGTGCAGGCGATCGTCGTCATCGGCTCGGCGCGCATCGCGCTCACGCTCGCGTTCATCCGCACGAAGAACCTCTGGGTCTCGGCGGGTGCGCACATCATCAACGACTGGGTGTTCATCACCTTCGCCGTGTTCAGCGCTGCTGCGGTCGCGAGCTGACGATGAGCATCGCACGCGGGATTCCCAAGAGCACCAGGCCCCGAACGATCGCGCGCATCGCGCTCGCCGCGGGCCTCGTGTTCGCCGGCGTGAGCCACCTGTTCTGGGCACGCAAGGAGTTCCGCTCGCAGGTGCCGTCGTGGGTGCCGATGGACGCCGACGCCGTGGTCGTGGCATCCGGCGCCGTCGAGATCGGACTCGGTGGCGCGCTCGTCGCACTGCCGCGCGAGCGTCGGCGCATCGGATGGATCGTCGCGGCGTTCTTCGTCGCCATGTTCCCGGGCAACATCGCGCAGTTCACCGAGAAGCGCGCCGCGTTCAGGCTCGATTCCGATCTCGCACGAGGCATCCGCCTGTTGTTCCAGCCGCTGCTCGTGGCGCTGGCGATCTGGTCGACGACCCCGCCGCGGCATTGATGGTCTGACGCGCTCGCACGAGGCCGGGCAGCTGCTCAGATCGAGCGGAGCAGAGCCCACAGACCGACGCCTGCCGTGGCACCGGTGCCGATCGCGACTCGCGGACCCTTCGCCTGGCCGAGCTTCACCAGACCGGTGCCGGCGAGCGCCCCGAGGGTCAACAGGATGAGCCACGCGACCACGCGGAGCCCAACGAACCTGCTGGCGCGGGTGAAGACTGGCGATCGGTTCTCCTCAAATTGCCGCTCACCCGGGACGTCATTGAGGTATTCGGCGATCGCCGTGAGTTGCTCCGGGTGTTTGAGTGCCGCGCCGTGACCGCCCTTGTACTGCTGCTTCTGATCGATGTCGCGCCCCGAGACGTTCTCGAAACCATCGACACCAGCTGTCCCGACGTCCGAACTGCCGAGCCCGCGCAGCCACGAGCAGAGGATTCCCACTGGGACGTCGCGTGTCGCCCGATCGATCCGCACCTGGCCGGGCGTCCACCCGTTGTCGCTTCCTCGCTGCCCGATCTGCTTGTTGTCGAACAATCGCTGCCAGTCGTATCTCCGCGGGAGTACCGTGCCGGCGAGGTAGACCTTCCTGAATCGCATCGCCGGCACCTGATCGAGTGCCTGCGCCATCATGTACGTGCCGTTGGAGTGACCGGCGAAGACGAACTTGTTGGGGTCGCGTGAGGCGTACGCGTCGCCGTACAACTTGAGGAACTCGTGCACCTTGCGACGGCGCGTGCCGGGCAGCGCGAACTCCATCGCGCTGAAGTAGCCCGTGTCGGGGCTGACAACCTGCGTCTCGGCAGACCCCGACTCGGACGCGAACTTCGCGCCGAGGTCCTCCACCCACGTCCCAAGCGCTGAGGCGCGGATTCCATGCAGGATGAACGCGGTCGGCGCTGATTCGACCTTGCGCTCAGGGTCGATCTTCTCGCCGGGCCGTCCGAGGATGGCGGCCTTGAGCTGTCGATAGCGGCGGTCGGAGTCTGGTGCGCGATCGATCGCGATCAGCCCGGCATGGTCGGCGTCCGGTATCTCGTACACCTTCGCGTCCGGCATGAATTTCTGGTCGAGTATGTCCGTGTGCGTGACCAGGAAGTCGGACGTGCCGAGCACTTGGACGACTCGCGGTCGTTCGGTTTCGGCCCGGTATGCCTCGAGCCAGCGGAGCCGAAGATCCGTGATCCAGTAGCCGCCGGCCTGCACCTTCTCGAAGGTGAAGTCGAAGAACGGTGTGGCGAGCGCGTAGGCGAGTCGCCACCTCAGGGGCGTGCCCGGCGCGTCTGTCCGATACCCGGAGTTGGGGCTCCCGAGGAGGACCATTCGTCGCACGAGTTCGGTCCATCGGTGACCTTTGATGTCGGCTGTCGATGCATCCTCGAGGAATGCGGCCCGGGCCAAGACGCCGCCGAAGCTGTGTCCGGCGATGATGATGCCGTCGGGTTCTTCGATGTCGACCGAAAGCTCACCCGCCCAGTCTCGGATCTGCGCTGCGAGACGCCGGACGACCTGATCGAGATCCTCCCGCGAGGTCGCCGTCAACCCGTGCTCGAACACCTTCACCGTCCACGTCGGCTCGAGGTCCGCGCGAAGACGCTGGACGAGCGACTTCCAGGGCGGCTTCTCTTTGGGTGCTCGTGGTGGCAGACCCGGTATGAACACGAAGAGTCCGTTGGACACATCGCTGATGTCGGCGTCGGTCATGTGCGGGCCCCCTCGCGTGGATTCGGGCGGAACCATGGTAGCGAGGCGCGACCTCCCGAAACACCCGGGCGAGCACTGAGTTGGGATGGGAGCCGTCGAGCCCGTGTTCACCCTCCAAGCGCGGGACGATGAGGTCGCCGATTGACCGGATGCGGTCGTAGCCTCGCAGCATGACGACACCGGTGAGTGACAAGTACGACATCAAGCGCGCCCATCGTGAGCTCTATGCGCCATCGGCGAAGGACTTCGCCGTCATCGACGTGCCGCCCATGCAGTACCTCGCGATCGATGGGTCGGGTGATCCGAACACCTCGAGCGAGTACGCCGACGCCGTCGAAGCGCTCTTCAGCGTCGCGTACGCCGTCAAGTTCCGGAGCAAGGCGCTGGGCCGCGATCTCGTGGTCGGTCCGCTCGAGGGTCTGTGGCGTGCCGACGATCCGGCGGCGTTCGTGACGCGCGACAAGGCGTCATGGAGCTGGACGATGCTCATCGCACAACCGGAGTGGATCGACGAGGCGCTCGTCACCGAGTCCGTCGCCGCCGTGCGGGCGAAGGGTGAGAAGGCCGCGCTCGACCGGTTGCGCCTCGAGGGGCTGCACGAGGGCGAATCGGTGCAGATCCTGCACGTCGGCTCGTACGACGACGAGGCGCCGACGCTCGCCAGACTTCACGACGAATGGATGCCGCAACGCGGGCTCACCTTCAACGGAGACCATCACGAGATCTACCTGAGCGACGCGCGCCGCACCGCGCCCGACAAGCTGCGGACGGTCCTGCGGCAGCCGGTACGTCAGGTCTGACAGTGACTCTCCGCGCGCCGGCGCGCTGTCAACCACTGGCGCCGACGCCGCCACAGGGATTGAATGAGGCGATGAGCTGCGTGTCGGTATGACCGGGCACCCCGAAGCGGGCGACCGGCTGGAGGTCCGAGTCACCGGGGGAGTCGTGCGCGGCGTGCGCGAGGGTGAGATGCTCGCGTGGCGAGGCATGCCGTATGCGGCTCCGCCGACCGGGGAGCGGCGGTTCCGGGCGCCGTCGCCGGTGGTCGCGTGGAGTGACGTGCGTGACGCGTCGGAGTACGGCGCGGTCGCACCTCAGGCGCGCTCGCGCCGCATGCTCGGGCCGACCGTGACCGCGATCACCGCCGACGAGGACTGCTTGACGGTGAACGTGTACGCGCCGGTCCGCGAGGCGGGTGGGGCGCCCCTGCCCGTGATGGTGTTCATCCACGGCGGGGGATACAGCCTGGGCTCCTCGCGTGACTTCTCGGGCCAGGGCGAGGGGTTCGTGCGCAGCGAGCGAGTCGTCTACGTGAGCTTCAACTACCGGCTCAGTGCGCTCGGCTACCTCGACTTCACGCGGTACAGCTCGGGTCTGCGCCGGTTCGAGAGCAACCTGGGGCTGCGCGACCAGGTGGCGCTGCTCGGGTGGGTGCGCCAGAACATCGCCGCATTCGGCGGGGATGCCGCCCGCGTGACGGTGTTCGGCGAGTCGGCGGGTGGCAACGCGGTCACGACGCTCATGGCGACGCCATCGGCACGCGGGCTCTTCGCCGGGGCCATCGCCCAGAGCCCACCGCCCGATGCTGTGTACTTGCCAGGGGTGACGGCGAGGTGGGCGGCAGAGTTCGTCGCGCTCCTGCGCGACGTCGTGCGGGAGCGCGTGGAGCGCGAGGCCGTGCAGGGCGAGGATGCCGCGCCACGCGCCGCAGCCGCCGCATCCGCGACGCCCCAGCAGCTGCTGACCGGTGCGCACGCGGATGACCTGGTCGAGGCATCCGTCGCCCTCCAGGTGCGAACGCCCCACGCCTACGTCGGAGCGTTCTGCTTCGCGCCCGTGGTCGACGGCGACATCCTGCCCGAGCGACCGTTCATCGCCTTCCGCGAGGGTCGCGCACATCGCGTGCCGCTCATCATCGGCACCAACGCCCGAGAGGGCACGATCTTCCGCGGTCGTGTCGATATCCTGCCGCGCAGCCCACGACGCATCGACGACCTGTTCGCCCGGGCGCCCGGCGCCTCGCGGCGCGCCATGCGCGCCGCCTACCCCGACCTGCCGGCACGAAGGCCCGCGGCCGACTTCGGCGGTGACTACGGATTCTGGTTTCCGAGCACGCGTGTGGCCGACACCGGCTCGCGCTACGCGCCGGTCTGGTCGTACCGGTTCGACTTCGCGCCGCGGCTGCTCAAGCTGGTCGGCCTCGACGCGACGCACGGCGTGGAGATGTTCGCGCTCTTCGACCGCACCGATGTGCCCCTCGCCCGCGTCCTCACCTCCCTCGGCGGATACGAGGAGTACGCGGCGGCGGGCGAACGGATGCGGCAGCACTGGCTGAGCTTCGCCGAGGACGGGGCGCCCGACCCTGAGTGGCCCCGCTACGAGGAGTCGACGCGATCGACGCTCGTGATCGACGCCACGGATCGCGTCGAATTCGATCCGCGAAGAGAACGACGTCGAGCGTGGGACGCGTTCCTGCCGTTGCTGTCGGGGTGAGTCGTGCTGCCACTCGAGACCGACCGACCCATGAGCCCGACAAGGACCTGAAGGGACGCCTGAACGATGAGTATGGAACAGCTTCTCGAGATCGTGCGAGGGCTCGATGGCGCGCTCGTGGTCATCCCCGGGCCGGGCAGCGACGCGCCGGAGATCGCATGGGGCGATGCGTTCTTCTACTACGCCCCCGACGGCGAGATGCCGCAGCACGTGCAGCCGTACGCGACCATCGTCACGAAGGACTACCCCGACGACACGGCCTCAGAGCTCGACGCCCCAGACCGCTGGCGTGTGAACCTCCACGTCGACCGCGCGACCTTCCGCGAGCTCACGGGCGAGGAGCCGCGCAGCCTCAGCCGCCCGCGTGATTACGCCGCGACCGATCTGTTCAGCCCGCATCCGGTGTACGGCGCGCTCGGGTGGGTGGCCGTCGTCAATCCGGGGGAGCAGACCAGCGAGACCGTCGAGCAACTGCTGCGCGAGGCGCACGAGGCCGCTCGGGCCCGCTTCGAGCGACGGCGCGAGACGGATGCCAGCGAGACCGGCGAGCCGCCGCCCGCCGGGTAGCGGGGAGGGACTCCCCAGCCCATGGGAGGATCGGCACCTTCATCCCATGAGGCGGAGTGCCGTTGTCGGTTGCACACGTGCGATTCGGACACCGGCGTCCGGCTTGCTAGCATCCGCTGGTGCACATCCTCCGCCGGGTGATCGGCATCGTCGCCGTCACCGCCCTCGTCCTCATCGCCGCGTTCACCGGGGTCTACGTCTGGCAGAAGCCGATCCTCCTCACCGGAACGGGCTACGCCGCGCACAACGCCTGCGCGGTCACGACCATCGCGGGCCGCGACGACCCCGACACCGACCTGCCGCCGAACCCGCTCGTGCCGTACCTGCAGACCGAGGTCGGCGACGACCAGGCCACCGCCTCGCTGTTCGGCCAGTTCGCGCATCAGCAGGCCTGGTACACCGAGGGGTTCGGCTGCACGCTCGCCGGCGAGCGCCCCGAACTCGGCGAGGCGACGCCGATCGCGGCGGGCGCCAACCCGTTCACCGACACCGCGACGCCCGCGGCCGACCCCGAGATCGACGCGGCGATCGCTCGCGCCTTCGGCGACGACCTCGACGAAGCGGATGCAACGGCTCTCGGCACCCGCGCGGTCGTCATCGTGAAGGACGGGGAGCTCGTCGCCGAGCGCTACGCCGACGGCTTCGACGCCACGACCCGGCAGCTCGGCTGGTCGATGTCGAAGAGCGTCGCCGACCTGCTGACGGGCGTCCTCGTCGAGCAGGGCGTCGTCGCGCTCGACGATGACCACCTGCGTCCCGAGTGGACCGACGATCGGGCGAACATCACGGTCGAGCACCTGCTGCGCATGACGAGCGGCCTCGAGTGGGACGAGACCTACGACCTCGGCACCCCCATCACGCAGATGCTCTATCTCGAGGACGACATGGGCGCGTACGCGACGGGACTCCCGCTTGCGCACGATCCCGGCACCGTGCAGGAGTACTCGAGCGGCAGCACCACGCTGCTCTGCTCGATCCTCGCCGAGCGCACCGGACTCGGCGCAGACCTGCCACGACAGGTGCTCCTCGAGCCGCTCGGCCTCTCCTCGGCGATCATCGAGCCCGATGCAGCCGGCACCCCGGTCTGCTCGTCGTACATGTGGGCGACCCCGCGCGACTGGGCCGCCGTCGGCCAGTTCGCGCTGCAGAACGGCGAGTGGAACGGCGATCAGCTGCTCCCGGAGGACTGGATGGAGCAGAGCCTCACCGTGCTCGACGTCGAGCAGACCGACGACCCCGGCTACGGGATGGGCTGGCGCGTCAACCCGCTGCCCGACGGCAGCCTGCGCTGGCCCGAACTCCCCGAGGACACGTTCTACGCGAGCGGCCACGACGGGCAGAAGGTGCTCGTCGTGCCGTCCGAGGACCTCGTGGTCGTGCGCATGGGGTTCACCCCTTCGGCCGACGAGGAGCCGTCGATCGTGCAGCTCGTCGACGAGGCCATCGCCGCCCTGGGCTGACGCCGCCGGCCTCGGATGACAGGATGTCGCGTGGGGGCCGCATTCGCGTCCGAGCCGGCATGTCGCCGGCCCGCGACGCGCGGGAGTCGACATGGGCAAGGTCATCGTCATCCAATTCGTCACGCTCGACGGCGTCATCGAGGATCCGGACGGCCGCGGGGGCTCCGCGATCGGCGGCTGGGCCTTCCGGTTCGGGCGCGAACCGATCGCGGGCGATGTGTTCCGGCTCGGGCCCGTGCTCGACGACTGCGTGGCGCTGTTCGGGCACCGCACATGGGAGCACTTCTCCCGCTTGTGGCCCGAGCGGACCGACCCGTTCTCCGTCGCGATGAATCGGGCACGAAAGGTCGTGGTGTCGACCGGAACGCCCGACCTCGGGTCATGGCACAACTCGGAACGCCTCGACGGCGACCTGGTCGACGGAGTGAGGCGGCTCGCCGCCGAGCACGACGTGATCGTGATCGGCAGCACGAGCGTCGTGCGTGCGCTGCAGGCCGCCGACGCCATCGACGAGTACCGCCTGCTGACGATCCCGTCCGTCGTCGGCGATGCCAAGGCGGTGCGACTCTTCGACTCGCCCGCGGAGTTCGAGCTCGTCTCGGTCGACGCGGCAGGTCCCGTCATCCTCACGGTGCTCGCGGCCCGGTCGGCGTAGCCGGCGGCATCCGCTCGCGGCTTTGGGCTTTCGGCTGTCGCCGATGCGTCAGTGCGGCGACCGAAGCAGGTCGTCCGGCAGCAGCGCCGTCTCTGGGTCGCAGCCGAGCTCGCCGGGCTGCAGCAGGATGCTCGGCACATAGAGCACCTCGACTCCCTCGGCGGACCGCCGCACGAGCAGGCAGTCGTCGGCGTCGCCCATCGCGAACCCGATGTCGCCGCCGGCCACCACCGCGTGGGCGTCGAACGCGACCTCGCGATCACCGGTCGGCTGCGGCATCCGCTCGGTCACCTCGGCGACGATTGAATCAGCGGATGCCGCGTCGGGGGCGTTCGCGAGAATCTCGACGACGAGCGCCTCGGTGCCGTCGGGCACCACGGCGATCGGGCGGGTGTCGACGGGCGGGGGGATACGGCGCGCATCGGGCGGGCAGTCGACGTCACGGGCGACCGCGACGTCGTCGCTCCAGTCGTCGAACTCCTCGGTGGCGACGCCCCAGAAGTCGAACTCGGACTCGAAGCATGCGACGTAGGGCTCGTGATACCGGGTGGGCTGCAGCGTCACGCGGAACTGCAGCGCCCCGAACGGCTCGCCGTGCACGGCCCCCTCGTATGGCTCGAAGCCGATGAGCTCGATGAGTTGGGCCTCGGTCGAGTGCTGCGTCTCGGCATCGGCCCAGCGCGCGTAGTCGTCGATGGTGTCGGTGCCGTGCCGGTAGAGGCCGCGGGAGAGGTCGGCGACCGCGGTGCGCGCCGTCGCGTGGGATTCCGTGTCGGTCCCCGGCATCGGGACGCTCGCGCACCCGGCCAACGCGGCGGCGGTGAGCGCTGCGATCAGGGTTGCAAGGCAGGCGGTTCGGCTGGGTGCGGTAGGGCGCATCATTCGAGCTTGGACGACGCCTGAGGGCCCGGCACCAGTGCTGTCCCGGAAACGTGTCATTGCGGTTTCGCGCTGCCCGCGCCCGGTACTAAGGTAAGCATTGCCTAACTTCGAAGGAGTCCCCGTGGTATCCAGCAACATCGCCGTCACGCACGCGGACTCCGGGGTGGTCACCGCCGACGTGCTCGACGCCGTGCAGATCTCACCGCATTTCGTACGCGTCACCATCGGCGGCGAGCGCCTGCGCGAGTGGCGTCATGTCGGTTTCGACCAGTGGTTCCGCCTCGCCGTGCCGACATCGGGCGACACCAGGTTCGACAACCTCGCCGACACCTTCGACATGGCGGGCTACCTGAAGTACCTCATGCTGCCGCGTTCGACTCGGCCGGTGATCCGCAACTACACGGTGCGCGAGTTCCGGTCCGAGCAGCTCGAGATGGACATCGACTTCGTCGTGCACGGCGATGGGGGAGTGGCCGGGCCGTGGGCTGCCGGCCTGCCCATCGGGCAGGAGGTCGCACTCATCGACCAGGGGTGCGGATTCCGCCGCGTCGAGGCCGACACGACGCTCCTCATCGGCGACGAGAGCGCACTGCCGGCGGTCGTCGGAATCCTGCGCGACCTGCCGCGCGATGCCACGGGGCACGCGCTTATCGAGGTCGCCGACCTCGACGACCGCCAGGACGTCGACTCGCCCGACGGGATGTCGGTGCACTGGATGGTGCGCCGGCCCGAGGCCGCAGTCGGCACGATGGCGCTCGAGCACCTGCGTGAGTTGCCGGCGTTCGCGGCGTCGGTCAACGCCTTCGCCGCGGGAGAGTCCAAGCTCGCCACCGGTGCGCGTCGGCACCTCGTCAACGAGCGCTCGGTGCCGAAGGCGAACGTCGCGTTCTGCGGCTACTGGCGCGCGAACTGACCCGAGGCCCGGCCCGCGACATCCTGCAGTGAACGAAACGCCCGGCCCTCTTCTCGAGGGCCGGGCGTTCGTGGTCGTGGATCAGGCCGCTTCGGAGACTTCGATGAGGCGCGACTCGGCGATCGGGATGACGCGTGCCTCGGGTCGATTCGACCGGCTGCGGCCGAAGAACGGCACGACGCCGCCGACGATCGCGAGCACGCCACCGATGACGAATGCCGTGACGTAGCCCGACTCGGCGGGCAGGCCCGCGGCGCCCAGTGTCGCCCCGATCGCGGCGGCGAACACGGTCGTGCCGATCGCGCCGCCGATCGTGCGGATGTTGGCGTTCATGCCGGTGGCGATGCCCACCTGGTCGGACGGCACGCTGCGCACGATGAGGTTCGGCGTCGACGAGGTGACGAGACCCGTGCCGAGGCCCAATGCCGCCGCGGCGAGGGCGAGCTGCCAGATCTCGCCGTGGAACAGCGCGATCGACAGGGCGGCAGCCCCCGACAGGAACGCGCCGACCGTGAGCTGCGCGGCGAACGGCAGCACGCGGCTGAGCGGTCCGGCGACGAAGCCCACCGAGGCCATCGTCACGAGCATCGGCAGCATCATGAGCCCAGCTGTGCTCGCGTCGACCCCGAGACCGTACCCGCTGGCCGTCGGCGTCTCGGCGAGGCGCGGCAGGTAGGCCCAGACGCCGAACATCGAGGCGCCGGTCAGCAGGGCGGTGAGGTTGGTGGTCCACACGGCGGGCAGTCGCATCATGCGCATGTCGACGAGTGGCGTGCGCGAGCGCACCTCGACCATGACCCACGCGGTGGCGAGCACCGCCGCGACGGCGAACAGGCCGAGCACCATCGGCGAGGTCCAGCCCCACTGGTTGCCCGAACTGAGTGGCAGCAGCAGCGCGACGAGCCAGCCCGAGAGCAGCACGGCGGCGGTCACGTTGATGCGGCCCGTGGCGCGGGCGGTCGATCGGACGAGGCCGCGATAGCCGAGCACGAGGCCGACGGCGGCGAGCACGAACGGCAGCGCGAACAGCCCGCGCCAGCCGATCGCCGCGGAGATGGGCCCGGCGATCACGGTGCCGAGGCCGCTGCCGACCGCCATGATCGCCGAGAGCGCGCCGATGGCGCCGGCCAGCCGTGCCGGCGGGAAGGCATCGCGCACGAGCCCGAAGCCGAGGGGGAAGACCGCAGCGCCGAGGCCCTGCAGCACGCGCGCGATCAGCATGACGGTGAGGTTCGGCGCGAAGGCGGCGAGCACGGAGCCGACGGCGACCGCGCCGAGCGCAACGAGGTACATGCGACGCCGGCCGACGAGGTCGCCGGCTCGGCCGAGCAGCGGCGTGGCGACGGCCGCCGAGATGAGCCATGCGGTGAGCATCCAGGTCTGGCCGACCGCGTCGGCGCCGATGTCGGCACCGATCGTCGAGAGCACGGGGATGATGAGCGACTGCAGGCTGGCGACCGCGGTGAAGCTCGTGGCGACCGCGATGAAGGTGATGCGTGTGGGAGACATCGACGCCTTTCCGAGGAGCGGAGTGGGGGAGTGAGTGAGGAGTGAGGGAGCGCGAAGCGCCAGAGGGATGGGGGTGGGATGACCCGAGAGGAGCTAGAATGGAGGGAGTCTCCGATCGGAGGCGTCCTCCGGATAGCGTAACGGAGGGTGCCTCCACTTTGCAAGTGAGGGTTGCCGAATGACCGATCCGACGCTGAGCGCGCTGCTCGATGAGCGTCGTCCGACGCGCGCCGATGCGCGCCGCAACTTCGACGCGCTCGTCGCGGCGGCGAACCAGGCATTCGCCGAGCACGGCGTCAATGCGTCACTCGAGGACATCGCCCGTCGCGCCGAGGTCGGCATCGGCACGCTCTACCGCAACTTCCCGACCCGCGATGCGTTGGTCGAGGCGGTGTACCTCGACGAGGTCGCCGGCGTCGCCTCCTTCGCCGACGAGCTCGGAGACCTGCCGCCCTTCGACGCTCTCGCGGCGTGGCTGCGACGATTCGCCGACTACGCCAGCCGCAAGCGGGTGCTGCTCGAGGGCCTCAATCGCGACTCCGAGCTCCTGCAGACCTGCCGGAGCGTCATGTACCAGTCGGGGGAGCCCCTGCTGCGACGCGCGCAGGCGGCCGGCGACGTCCGCCCCGACATCGCCATCGACGATGCGGTGCGCCTCGTCGCCGGCGTCGCGGGCGTTGCGTTCCCGAGCCCCGGCCAGCGCGAGCGGGTCGTCGAGATGGCGCTCGACGGGCTGCGCAGCCGCTAGGCCGCTTCGCCTCGACTGCCGTCAGTGCCGACGGCGGTATCGTTCGGGATCCGCAGGGGAGCGGGAGCCACCCTCACGTGCCGACGACGAGTCGCACGCGCACCTCGTCGCCCACCTCGAGGCGCTCGGCCTCGCGCACCCACGCCTTCACCGGGACGATGTAGCCGCCGTCCTTCGGCCACAGCGCCGTTGGCCACTCGCTGGCTCCGATGCGGACGGTGGCGGGGATCATGCCCCAGCCGTAGCTGACCATCGGCGAGATGGCGCTGAGCGCGTCGCAGGCGTCGGCGGGAGCGCTGACGAAGTGCCAGGGCGCCGGGCCGCGCCAGAACCACAGCTCACCGCTGAACTCGAACTCCACCCGATCAGGATAGGACCGCGGCCCGCCGGCAGAGGAGGTCAGGCGGTCGCGTGTGCGCCTGCCCGTGCCCTCGGAAACGCGAGGAGGATCGCGGTCAGCGTCGCCACGGCGCCGATCGCGATGATGACCGGTCCCGACGCCGCTGCATCGCCGCCCGACGTCATGAACGCGTCGGCGATCGACATGCCGTGATCGAACCCCGCCAGCCACGACGTGATGCCTGCCCCGCCGGCGGCGAGAAGCCCGATCACCGCGACCCGGCGGTCACTGACCGACGGGCGCGAACGCGTGATGAGCGCGACGATGGGAACCGCGAGCGCCGCAATCGTCCAGAACGTCGCCCATCCGATGAGGAACCGCGGCGACCCAGCGCGCGCGTCGACCGGGGCGATCGGATGCCGCTTCCTGAGTCATGTCGGCGACGCGAGCACTCGGTCGTGCACACGAATGGGTACGGCGTGCCTCGATCCCGGCGGGCCGCATCCGCCCCGGAACTCCTTAGGCTGTTGTCATGGCCGCGACCGCCGACACCCCAGCCCGAGGGGCTCGCTGGCGAGTGCGCGGCCGGGCCGCCCGCTCGCCGCAGGAGTTGCCCGCGTGGACGCGTGCGCTCGCCGAGGGCGACGACGCCGGGTTCTTCGGACCGGGCAGCGCGGTCTGGGCCGTGAACGGCGCGCTGCCGACGCTCGTGGCGGGCATCCGTGCGCTCCTGCTGCAGACGCTGCATCCCGGGGCCATGGCCGGCGTGCACGACTGGTCGCGCTACAACGAGGACCCGCTCGGGCGACTCGACGGCACCGTGCGCTGGGTCGCGACCACGACGTTCGGCGACCGGCGCAGCGCCACCGCGGCATCGGCGTTCGTCAGTCGGCTGCACGAGCGGGTGACCGGCACGTACACCGACGCCGCAGGCGTGGAACGCCAGTACGCCGCGAATGACGAGCAACTGCTGCGCTGGGTGCATGACGCGTTCACCGAGGCCTTCCTCGGTGCGCACCAGACGTGGGGCAAGCCGATCCCGGGTGGCGGCGACGCCTACGTGCGCGAGTGGGCGCAGGCGGGGCGGCTCATGGGCGTGACCGACCCGCCCACCACCGTGGCCGCCCTCCATGCCGAGATGTCGGAGTTCCTGCGCGAAGCGAAGGTCGACGATCGCGTGGTCGAGGCCGTGAAATTCCTGCGCCGGCCCGGGCTGCCCGGACTCACGGGCGTCGCCTACCCGATCCTGTTCGGGGGCGCGGTCGCGTCGCTCGCACCCGAGTACCGCAGGCTCCTCGGGCTGCGACGCCCGCGCTGGCCGGCGATCACGCTCACGAGGATCGCGCTCGCCGTGGGCGTGCTCGTCCTCGGGCCGGTGTCGCCGAGCGAGCGCAACGCACGCGCCCGCATTGCGCGGCTCACCTCACTCGGCTGACGCCGACTCGGGCGACGCCACGCGCACGTACTCCTCGACCACGTTGCCGCCGTCGAACGCCCGCACCCCCTCGAGCGCGAAGGCCGTCGGCGTGAAGTCGGGACCGAATGCCGGGATGCCGGCGCCCGCGACCACCGGGTAGCGCTTGATGACGAGCCGGTCGATCTCGGGGAGCAGCTCGCCAGCGAGCCGCCCGCCACCGGCGAGGTAGATGCCGAGCTCGGAATTCTCGTCCTTGAGCTGCCGCACCGTGTCGAGCGGATTCGAGGCGACGACCGTGACCGCGGGATCGGGCTGCTCGATCGTGCGCGAGAAGACGACATGGCGCAGGTGCGAGTAGGGCGCGGTGATGTCGGCCTGCAGGGCGGGATCGTAGGTGCGCCGGCCCATGACGATCGTGTCGAAACGCGTGAGGGGTGCCTCAGCGAGGCCGAGGTGCGCACGCGCGTGCGACGGCAGCGCATCGGCGTACTCGGTGGTCATCCACCGCATGTACTCGTCGGAGCCCTGGTAGAAGTCGACCTCGTCGTTCGGGCCGGCGATGAAGCCGTCGATCGAGAGCGAGATGTAGTAGGTGAGGTGTCGCATAGGTCCTCTTCGAACTGGTGGTCGTAGGATGAACCACTATAAACATAGTTGTTGGATCGAACGCAACCACCGCAGGAGGAGCGCACATGGCCAGGAACGCCGAACGGCGGCAGCAGTTGCTCGACGGAGCCGTCGAGGTGCTCGCAGAGAAGGGCGGTCGCGGTCTGACGTTCGCGGCCGTCGACACCGCCGCCGGCGTACCCCCTGGCACCGCGTCGAACTACTTCGCGTCACGCGATCAGCTGCTCGCAGAGCTCGCCTCGCATGTGTTCACCCGGCTGACGCCCGATCCCGTCGAGGCTGCGCGACGGATGGAACAGCCGTCGCAGGCGACGGAGCTCGGCCTCATGACCTGGCTCGTCGAGCGGGCGGTCAGTGACCGGGCAGCGCACCTCGCATTGTTCGAGCTTCGCCTCGAGGCGACGCGCAATGCGACGATCGCGCCGACCGTGACCGAGACGTTCGCCCGCAACCTCGAGGCGATCACGGCGGATCACGTCGATGGCGGCTTTCCTGGCGGCCGATCGACGGCGCTCGTTCTGTACCTCGCGATGAGCGGGCTGCTGCTCGAGCACCTCACGCTGCCCGACCTGCTCGGAGACGACGCGATCCTGTCGGTCGTGGAGCGGATCGTGACGGCGGTCGTCCCGAGCGGGAGGTGACGTCCGTTCGTCTGACGGACCGATGTCCTGCGCGCTCAGCGCCGACGGATCCGCAGGCCTCCGCGCCAGCCTCGTCCGAGCTCGACCTTCGAAGCGCTGATGCGACCGGTCCGCACGAACTCAGCGAACGCCGCACGCAGCCCCACTCCCGCGGTGATCAGTGACTGGGCGCCATCGGGTGCGACCAGTGCGGCGCGCGCCCAGACCGCCTCATTGGGAAACAGCAGCGGCGTTTCCATCGCATGCGAGGCGCCGAGCGTGCTCGCCGCGGGATGCCCGTCGAACACGCCCTCGTACACCGAAGCGCCCGAACGGGCGAGCAGCTTGCCGAACTTCCGGCCACCCTTCCGGTACACCCCGTTCGTCGAAAACGCCACCGCCACGCGACGGGCGAACGGCCCGATCACGGGTGTGCGGAAGAACGCCTGCGCCTGCGGTAGCTGGTTCAGGTAGAACATCGTCTCGTCGGTCGTCCAGGTCACGAGCACCTCGAGGCCAGGTGCGCGTCGGCGCCAGGTCTCGTCGATGTCGGCCTCCGCGGGCAGCGGTGCGTGTCCGTACTCGGTGCAGAACGACATCCCCGAGCGCAGCCCGAACCTGGAACCGGCCCGCTTCGCGCGGGCCTGCGCTGCGAAAAGCTCGTCGTACGAGGCATCCGATCGCAGCTCGCCGATCGCCTTGCGCATCTTCGCGTGCATCGCATCACGTCGTGCGCGGATTCCGAACGGCGCGCTCTGGATGATGGCTCGCCTGATGAGCCCTTCGGTGCCCTCGGAGACGAGCACGTGCGCGATCGCGTCGCCGCCCGAGGAGTGGCCGCTGACCGTGACCGCATCGGGGTCGCCGCCGAACCCGGCGATGTGGTCGCGCACCCAGCGCAGCGCCTCGATGACGTCGAGCAGTCCGAGGTTCGCCGAGTGCCGCTGCCGCGCGTCGTCGCCGATGAACCCGAGCAGGCCGAGTCGATAGGTGACCGAGACGACGATGAGGCGGTGCTCGCGCACGAGCGCCCACGGGTTGAAGCCGGGCAGGTCGCCGGCATTCGAGACGTATGCGCCGCCGTGGACGCACACGAGCACCGGCAGCGGGCCGTCGATCTCGGCAGGGCGGGTGATCGTGAGGCGCAGGCAGTCCTCATCGAACCGGGCACCGATCAGCGGGTCGCCGAGCACCTCTGCGCTGGCGCTCGGCGGCTGCGGGCAGGCGATGGTCGTGAACTGCAGTTCGGCCGACTCAGCGGGATCCGGATCGACCGGCTGCGGCGGTGCGAACCGATCAGCGCGGGCATAGCGGATGTTGCGGAGCCGGACGACCCCGTCGGCCTCGACCGCCGGGAACTCCCCCCATGGCGTCTCGACACGGACGAGATCGGGCTGGCGTTCGGTGAGGTCGGTCACTTGACCGATTCTGCACCCGACCGGGGCCGAATGGGGTGTCGGATCACCACTCCCAGGCGCGATCGGTCGCCCTGCGGGCGGTGACGAGCACGCCCAGGATGCCGGAGAACACGAGGATCGGGCTCGCGATCAGGGCCATGAGCACCCAGTCGCCGTCGAAGACCGACCCGATCGCGACGATGAGCGCCGGCGAGGCCACGAGCGATGCGGCCCACGGCCAGGCGCCGAGCATCAGGGCGAAGACCCCGGCGGCGATGCCTGCGACGAGGCCCGCGTAGAAGAGCACGTCGTAGCCGCCGAATCCCTGTCCGGCCTCAGCGCGAACCAGCGAGCCGAGCATGCCGATGCCGATCGCGAACGGCGTGGCCACGGTGAAGACCGCCCAGAGGGTGAGCTCGACCCACGCTGCCGATCGCGTGCGCGCGCGGGGCGCGTTCGTGCGCTCCACGTGCGTGCGCTCCACGTGCCGCGCGGGAGCGCGCTGCACCTGCGGCGCGTGGATGCGCGGCAGTCGGAGGCTCTGGGTCTGGGTCATGGCGCGAAGCTACCGCCGTGCGCGCGGCACCGTATCCGTGCCACTACCGATTCCGACTGCGCCGGATGGCTCGTCTCGGATCAGGGTGCCGCGTGCGACCCGTCGTACCACTCGAGGACCTGCAGCGCGCGGAGCGTGCTCCATCGACTCGGATCGCCGGGCGACGCATCGAGCGCGAAGTACACGTCGCCCGTGCGAGGCGTTCCGGCCCGCCAGCGACCGTCCTCGTCGCGCTGCCCGACAACGAGCTCGATCGCATCGGCGAGACGGGGGTCGGGCGACCCGCCGACGCCGCGGAAGTAGTCGAGGCCGCGCAGCACGTCGTAGTACCAGTACGGCGGGAACGCGAAGTCGACATAGCGGTCCTTGATGAGCTCGCCCGTCGACTTGCGCCGGAACAGCCGGCGCTCGAGCAGGTACTCCTCGGCCTGCACGCGGGCGTCGGTGATGGCCGCGTCGGACTCGCCGATCACCCGCTCGTACTCGGCGAGGCCCTCGAGTACGCAGATCGTCGTGTCGATCGAGGTGCGGTGCGACTCGGGGGCGTCGCAGTTCCATCCGCCGTCGTCGAGCTGTTCGTCGAGCAGCATGCCGATGATGCGATCGCTGCCCTCGCCGAGCTCACCGAAGTAGGACGCTGCCGCGAGCACGCCGCCGTTCACGCACGGTTCGACCTCGCCGTGGAAGTACGGGCGATCATCCCACTCGCTCCAGATCACACCGTCACGCACGCGCTCGACGGCCGCGCGTGTCTCGGGCTGCGTGGGGTCGATGCCGAATCGTCGCAGGGACTGCAGCGTCCACTGCACGCTCCTGCGGTCGCGGGCGCGCCCGTACTCGTGACCGCCCCAGTAGCCGCGGTCGTCCTGCAGGGCCAGCAGTCGGGCGCCCCAACCCTCGGTGGCGACGCGCGATCGCTCGGCCGCGACGACGTCGGGCGACGTGTCGGTGAGGTCGCGCATGACCTGCCAGCGGATCGACGGATCGGAGTCGAGCAGCCACTCGGTGACATCCATCCCCCCATCGTTCACGGATGCCCCTGCCGACGCCACCCCCTGCGATAGTCTCCGAATCGGAGGTGCATCATGCACGAGACATCCGCTGAATCTCCGAAGCACACCGAGCCGCCGCACGGCCGTGTGAAACAGCTGCGGCTCGTGGTGTCGGTGCCCGAGGGCGAGGACTTCGAGGCCGCGCTCGCGTTCTACCACGACGTGCTCGGCATGCCCCAGCAGGAGGCCTACGAGGGCGACGACGGCGCGCGTGTCGTGATCCTCGGCGCGGGCCGCGCGACGCTCGAGCTGTCGAACGCCGCCCAGGTTCGCTATATCGACCGCGTCGAGGCCGAGGGGCAGCCGAGCGCGACGCTGCGGGTCGCGCTCGAGGTCGTGGATGCCTCGGCATCGACCGCTGACGCCGTCGAGGGCGGTGCCGAACTCGTCGCCGAGCCCCGGCAGACGCCATGGCGCTCGATGAACGCCCGGCTCAACGGGCCGGCAGGGCTGCAGCTGACGCTGTTCGAGGAACTCGACTGAGCCGGTACGACGGTAGGCCGCGCCGACGGATGAGCCATTCGGCGACGATGAGGTTCGGGACCCAGCAGAGGAACGGCACCGCGGCGTAGGCGTTCGCGAAGACGGCGTCGAAGTCGGTGCCTGGTGCGGGCACGAGCACCTGGAACAGGATGAGCAGGGGCAGCCAGATGCGCAGCGTCACCGCGGCGTAGGTGAGGGCGAAGTTGCGCATCATCCACGCCCGGTGGCTGTCGATGTCGCGGCGACGGATCGCCCGGTAGGCCCGCAGGCCGGTGACGAACCACAGCACCGCGAGGGTGCCGAAGCCGAAGAATCCGACGAACCCGGCGTCGTTCACCACCGCGATCACGAGGCCCGACACCGACGCGATCGCGACCGCGACGAGGTAGGTGCGCCCGGTCCAGCGATGCACCTGCGGCCGGCGCGTGCGCAGGCCCCGCCAGAACTGCAGCGGCCCGAGCACCAGCGCGACCCCGCCCATGACGATGTGGGCGTAGAACGCGGCGACGATGAACCACGGCCGGTCGACGTAGTTCGAGGCGAGGCCCGATGTGGGCGACTCGACGAGCGCGGCGAGCGACGACGTGAGGTACGGCGTCACCGCGAACGCGGCGATGCCGATCGAGGAGAGCAGCACCCAGGTCCAGCCGGCGCGAGCAGCGATACGGCGTGGCCGGGTCTCGGACGGTGCGGGCGCGGGCGTGGTTCCGGGGCTCGTGATCGTGGACATGCCCGCAGGCTAGCGACGCCCTGTCGACCGCCGTCATGGGGGAAACCCCCGAACGGCGCCGGGGGTGAGCTCGCGCGTTGCCGTGCCGAGCGCACTACATCACGGTGTCGTCGCGCCCGGCCGCCACGCCTCGAGGACGCGGTGGCGCAACGCGTTCGATCGCTCGGCGAAGGCGCGCTGCCGCCGCACGTACTCGGCCTTGCCGTCGGGCGTCTCGATGCGCACCGGCTCGCCGCCCCACTCGCGCATGTCGTACGGCGACGCCTGCATATCGAGATGGCGGATGTCGCGGGCGAGCTCGAACGCGTCCAGCAGCAGCTCGCCCGGCACGAGCGGACCGAGCTTCACCGCCCACTTGTAGACGTCCATGTTCGCGTGCAGGCATCCGGGCTGCTCGAGCTCGGGCTGCGTCTCGCGGGTCGGCGCGAAGCGGTTGCGCGGCGTCGCCTCGGGCGTGAAGAACCGGAACGCGTCGATGTGCGTGCAGCGCAGCTCGTGCGCTTCGACGACCTCGTCGGTCGCCGCCTGGCCGAGCCGCAGCGGCACGGCGTGCCGATGCTCGCCCTGCCGATAGACCATCGCCCACTCGTGCAACCCGAAGCAGCCGAACGAACCCGGTCGCGCGGCAGTGCTGCCCAGGATGCGTCGGATCATCTCGAGCATCGCCGGCTTCTCGCGTTCCATCGCGGCGTTGTCGACGACGAGGCCATCGCGTGTCGACCCCCGCGCGTACCAGCGCCATTCGGCTCGGGCCGTGGCCGCGGCATCCGACAGTTCGGCGCCGGCGCCGGGGTGCCAGCGTCGGAGCAGCGACGGCGAGTACGAGTAGTAGGTGAAGAGGAAGTCCTCGATCGGGTGCTTCTCGCCGCGCGCGGCGCGGGCGCGATGCCCTGCTGTGAGGGTGTCTGCCCGGTCGGCGTGCGCCTGCTCGCGGGCGCGCCAAACGTCGGCGTCGAGCACGACGGTCGGCGCGTTGGCGGTGGCGAGCGGCATCCCTCGAGGATACGTCGCGCCGCTGCACGAGCGCCCGTGCAGCCGCGCGCTCAGCCCCCGGGCTTGGTCGCGACGCCGTCGAGCCAGAGCGTGTCGGACTCGTCGCTGTGCGTCCCGTCGGTGCCGACGTGCTTCGTGCTGATCTGCGGCCCCTTCGTGATGACGTGCACGAGCGCCATCGCGTGTCCCTGGCCGAGGCCGTAGTCCTCCTTCAGCCAGGCCACGATCGGTGTCGCCTTGGTCGACTCGTCGAAGCCGCGCTCGTGCGCGAGTTCGATGAACTGCCGGGGCGTGAGCCCGGTCTTGGCCTCGATGTTGTCGAGGTATGCCTGGAACGACATGTTCGGTCTCCTTCGGTGGTGGTCGGTGTCGGTGTGGTGTCGATGCTGCTCAGGCCTCGTCGGCCCAGGTCTGGATGATGACGTCGGACGCGTGGATGCAGAGCACCTTCAGGCGCCCGGCGCCGGCGTTCTTGAAGCCGTGCCAGACGCCCGTCGGCACGGTGGTGGTGTCGCCGGCGTTCGCGATGAGCTGGTGGTCGCCGATCGTGATGCGCGCGGTGCCCTCGATCACGAACCAGGTCTCGGTGTACGGATGCCAGTGCAGGTCGGGGCCCTCGCCGGGCTCGTTTTCGACGAAGAAGTAGGAGATGCCGGCGCCGTGCTCGCGCCCGACGAAGCGTCGGGTGCGGCCGGTGCCGATGACGAGCGACGCGGCGGTGACGAGCTGCGGCTCGGCGGGCGGTGTCATCGTCGGGGTCATGGTGATCTCGGCGGCGTTCATGGGATACCTCGTTCCGGTCGGTTGGTCGGCGTGGTCGGGATCGGCGCCTGCAGACAGACTCCCGCCGGGACATCCGTCGGCGTTAGTGTTTCGATGTGGATCGAAACTTCGTGGACTTCCGGCTCGCGCCCGACGACATCTCGGCGATCCGGTTCGGGGTGTCGCCCGGTCACGAGCTCTGCCATGCGGTGCGGGTGCTGCAGCGCCCGGCCGAGCATCCGCTGCAGTGGGGGTGGCTGCGCAGCGTGCGCGACCGGGTGCCGCGCGAGTCGTTCGACCTGCTCTCGCTCGTCATCGGCGCCGAGGGGTACTTCCCCGACTTCTTCACGGCGACGCCGAGCTGGGACATGACGCCCGACGACGAGGCGGCCAGGCTGCGCACGGTGGCGCCCGAGCTCATGCGGGCCGATCTTGCGAAGATGATCCTCCGGTCGACGGGCGCTCGACAGGCGGCGATCACGCGGCTGCGTGAGCAGCCCGAGCGCGCGAGGGAGCTGATCGCAGACGCGTGGGCCGAAGCGTGGTCGGCCCTGCTCGCGCCGGTCTGGGTGCAGCTCGAGCGCATCCTGCGCGCCGACATCGCGGTGCGCTCACGACGGGCGGCGACCGAGGGGCTCGCGGGCATGGTCGCCACGCTGCACCCCACAGTCGCCTGGAACGGCGACGCCGTGCGGGTGGGCATGCGCCTGCACAGCGAGGTGCTCGACTGCCGGGGGAGCGGACTCGTGCTGGTGCCCTCCGTGTTCGGCGGGCAGCGGTGCGCCGTGCTCACCGAGCCGCCCGCGCAGCCGACGCTGTTCTACCCGGCGCACGGGGTCACCGAGACGTGGGCGCGCGACCCCGAGGAGGCCGAGCGGGCGCTCGGCGCACTGCTCGGACCCGCGCGCGCCGGCATCCTCCTCGCCGCGCACGAGCCGCGCACGACCTCGCAGGTGGCCGCCGATGCCGCGCTCGCGATCTCGACCGCCTCGCATCACCTCACGGTGCTGCGCGACGCGGGCCTCGTGGCGAGCACGCGCGCCGGGGCGAAGGTGCTGCACCTTCGCACGCCGCTCGGCGAGGCGCTGGTCGGCGCCGTGCTCTGAGCGGCCTGACGTGCACCGGCTGCTCACGCGGTATCAGTGATTCACGGGTTCCAGAGGCTGAGTTTCTCGGGATTCCGCATGATCCAGATGCGCGTCACGCGGTCGCCGCGCACCTCGATCACCGCGACACTGTGGACCACGCCATCTTCGGTGAAGGCGAGCGTGAGGCCGTCGGCGGTCTCGTGCAGCGACACGGTCGTCGCCTCGCCGAGCTTCGCCAGCTGGCCCAGGATGTAACGTCCCACGTGGTCGTCGCCGAGCACGGGGCGTCGCGCCGCGGACGACCGCCCGCCGCCGTCCGAGACGAGCACGACGTCAGGGTCGAGGAGCGGCAGCAGCTTCCGCAGGTCGCCGGTGCCGGCTGCCGCGGTGAACGCGCGGACGACCGCGTCGTGTTGCTCGCGCGGCGCGGACCCGGCGCGCCGCTCGCTCACGTGCCGGCGCGCCGTCGAGGCGAGCTTGCGGCAGGCTTCGGGCGTGCGGCCCACGACCTCGGCGATCTCGCCGAACGGCATCGCGAACACGTCGTGCAGCACGAACGCCACGCGCTCGGCGGGAGTGAGCGACTCCAGTACGACGAGGAGCGCGGTCGACACCGACTCGTCGAGCGTGACCCGGTCGAGTGGGTCTGTCGACGGCGGCGTCGCGAACATGCCGGCACCGCCGGGCAGCGGCTCCGGCAGCCACTCGCCCACGTAGCGTTCCCGACGCGCTCGCGCCGAACTGAGCTGATCGAGGCACACCCGGCTCGTCACGCGCGTCAGCCACGCGGCGGGGTTCTCGATCGCGTCGCGGTCGGCCTGCGACATCCGGTACCAGCGTGCGTAGGTCTCCTGCACGGCGTCCTCGGCGTCGGCGACCGTGCCGAGCATCCGGTAGGCGAGGCGCATGAGCGAGCCGCGCTCCGCGTCGAGCGCCGTCGCGTCGAAATCGGTCGTCATGCCTCCACCCTTTCACCGGATGGCCCGCGTGTCGCGCCACGGGGGACGGGGACGTGCGGGTGCTGTCCCGGCCGATCGCCTCACACTTCGCCGACGTGCGTCGTCGAACGAGGTGTGGACGTGGACGGGCTTCGCTTGGAGGGCCCGCGCACGCCACGCAGCGCCCCCGC
Source organism: uncultured Actinomycetota bacterium (assembly GCA_963758615.1). GTDB lineage: Bacteria > Actinomycetota > Actinomycetes > Actinomycetales > Microbacteriaceae > Agromyces. The sequence goes on from CAVWVZ010000002.1 coordinate 49,357, forward strand.
GGGGCGCAGCATCGCCAGGTGGAACGAATGAAGGGAATCATGATGAGGATCGCCGTCGCCGGGGGAACCGGCACTGTCGGCCGACACGTGGTGGACGCCGCGCGTGAGCGCGGACACGAGGTCGTCGTGCTGACGCGAGCGACCGGGGTGGACCTCGAGACGGGGTCGGGGCTCGCCGCAGCGCTCGAGGGTATCGACGTCGTCGTCGACGCGAGCAACCGCGTCTCGATGTCGGCGAAGCAGGCCACCCGGTTCTTCACGACGGTGACCGGCAACCTGCTCGCGGCCGAGGCGCGAGCAGGTGTCGGGCACCACGTCGCACTTTCGATCGTCGGCATCGACCGCGCTCCCTACGGGTACTTCGCCGCGAAGCTCGCGCAGGAACGCGCGGTCGAGGGTGGTCCCGTGCCGTGGACGATCCTGCGCGCGATGCAGTTCCACGAATTCGCGGGTCAGACGCTCGACGGGTACTCCTTCGCCGGGCTGCATCTGGCGCCGAAGGTCCGCACGCAGCCGGTCGCGGCACGGGAGGTCGGCGAACGGCTCGTCGAGCTCGCGGAAGGGGCGCCGGCGGGGCACGCTCCCGACCTCGCCGGCCCGCGCGAGGAATGGCTGGACGACATGATCCGCAGGCTGGCGCAGGCCACCGGGGTGAAGGGGCCGATCGTCGCGGTCTCGTTGCCGATGAAGCAGGTCGTCGCCATGAAGCGCGGCGACACGCTGCCCGGGCCCGATGCAACGCTCTCCCGACAGACGTTCGACGAGTGGGTCGCCGAGCGCGTGAGGTCGGCGGCCGCGGCCCGATGAGCCGGCGGGACGCCAGCGCCGGCCTCAGCGGTTCAGGGCGCCACGCCGCACCCGCTCAGTGGTAGCGGCCGCTGTACGCGTTGATCGCGGGCTGTCCGCCGAGATGCGCGTAGAGCACGGTCGAGTCCTTGGGGATCTCGCCGCTCGAGACGAGGTCGATGAGCCCGGCCATCGACTTGCCTTCGTAGACGGGGTCGAGGATGACGCCCTCGAGGCCGCCGGTGAGGCGCATCGCCTCGTCGGTGGACTCGACCGGGATGCCGTACTCATCGCCGGCCCAGCCCTCGAGCACGGTGATCTCGTCGTCGCGCAGCTCGCGGCCGACCTCGATGAGCGCCGCCGTGTTCCGCGCGATGCGGGCGACCTGGTCGCGGGTCTCGTCGAGCTTCGCCGAGGCGTCGATGCCGAGCACACGGCGGGGCCGACCGCCGAAGTTGTGCTCGAGGTCGGCGAACCCGGCGATCATGCCGGCGTGCGTCGAGCCGGTCACCGAGCACACGACGATCGTGTCGAAGAAGACGCCGAGCTCGGCTTCCTGCGCGGCGACCTCGTGCGCCCAGTTCGCGAAGCCGAGGCCGCCGAGCCGGTGATCGCTCGCCCCGGCCGGGATCGCGTAGGGCGTGCCGCCTGCCGCCTCGACGTCGGAGATCGCCTGACGCCACGAGTCCTTGAACCCGATGCCGAACCCGGCGGGCGAGAGGCGCACGTCGGCGCCCATGAGCCGCGAGAGCAGGATGTTGCCGACCCGGTCGTTCACCGCGTCGGGCCAGTCGACCCAGTGCTCCTGCACCAGCACGGCCTTCATGCCGAGGTGCGCGGCGACGGCGGCGACCTGGCGGGTGTGGTTCGACTGCACTCCGCCGATCGACACGAGCGTGTCGGCGCCCTTCGCGAGCGCGTCGGGCACGAGGTACTCGAGCTTGCGGGTCTTGTTGCCGCCGAACGCGAGGCCGCTGTTGACGTCCTCGCGCTTCATCCAGATGCGGGCGCCGCCGAGGTGGTCGCTGAGGCGGTTCACCGGGTGCACCGGGCTGTGCCCGAACGTCAACCGGTGGCGGGGGAAGTCGGCGAGTGCCATGGGTGCTGCTCCTCAGGTGGGGGTCGTGCGGATGCCGCTACGCAGGTGCGGGGATCCGCAGCATGCAATATATTGCAGCGGACGGAGGGAGGCGTGTCAAGCCGTGAGGCTACCGGCGGCGCCGACAACTCTTTAGGCTGGGCCTCACGATCGGGCGCTGGCCGCTCATCCGCACTCCGCACCGGAGGGGGTCGCGAGTGAACTGGTTCTACGACACGCCCATCTGGATCACGCTGCCGCTGTTCGTCGGTGGTTTCGTGGCGCTCTCGTGCCTCGCTGTCCTCTGGCTTCGCCCCGTCGTCCGCAGGCTGGTGGACAGCCCGGAGGAGTGGGATCGCGCACTCGCCCACGTCATCGGCACGTTCGGCGTGTTCTTCGGCATCCTGCTCGCGCTCGTCGCGTTGTCGGTCTACGAGAACTTCACCGACACCCGTACGGCGACGCTGAAGGAGGCGGCGCAGCTCACCGCCCTGTACCGCGGCACCACCGCGCTGCCCGAAGATGTCGGCGAACCCATCCGCGACACCATCGCCGAGTACCTGCACGTCGTCGTCGACGAGGACTTCGCTTCACAGAGGCGGGGCGTGCTGCCCGAGGCGAGCGCAGTGCTGGTGGACGAGGCCGAGGAAATGATGCACGAGTACGAACCGGTGACCCTAGCGGAGCAGGCGGAGTACATCCAGGTGCTCGCGACGTTCGACGACTTCGTCGAGGCCCGGCGTGAACGCATCGATGCGACCACGCTCGAGCTGCCACCCCTGTTCTGGCTGGTGCTCTGGGTCGGCGCCTTCGGTGAATGCCGTGCTCATCGCGCTCATCTACGTGCAGCGCCAGCGCCTGCACGTGCTGATAGCGGGACTGCTCGCCCTGTTCATCGGCCTCGTGATGTTCGTCACGGCTGACATGGACCATCCGTACCAGGGCTCGATCTCGGTCGGGCCCGGCGCGTTCGAGCGCATCATCGAGCAGACGGTCGAACGGCTCGACCCCGACTAGCGGCACGACCCGAATGGAGCGGCACCGCTCCAGCTCAGGCGGTCAGCGCGAGCTCCGCGTCGAGCAGGTCGAGCAGCAGCGGCGCGGAGGCCCCTGCGGGCGCGCCCGTGATGGCCGACACGACCCATTGGGGCGTCGACTCCGGTGGCAGCTGGAGGGTCACGAGCCCCGCGGCCTGCGGCTTCGCGGCGACGTGCTGCGGCACGAGGGCGATCCCGAGTCCGCGATGCACGAGGTCGAGCAGCGTGTGCACGTCGTTCACCGAGCAGCTCACGCGCCGGGCGACGCCGTGCGCGGCGCATGCCTCGTCGTTGAGCGTGCGGATGGCCCACGACTCCTGGAAGTCGACGAAGTCGAGCTCGCGCAGGTCGGCCCAGTCGACGTGCTCGCGCCCGGCGAGCGGATGCTGCGGCGGGCACAACAGCACGATGGGACGTCGTCCCAGCTCGTTGCGACGAAGCCGCGAGAGCTGGTCGCCGCCCGCGACGAACGCCACGTCGAGGGTGCCCTCGCGTACGCGGGCGGCGAGCTCGTGGGAGCCGGCCTGGGTGAACTCGAGCTCGACCAGCGGGTAGCGCAGGTGCACGCGCTCGAGCAGCGCATTGACGTCGACCATGCCGAGGCACTGCTCGGCTCCCACACGCAGGCTGCCCGAGAGCTCATGGGTGGCGCGCACGACGGCATCGCGCGCCGCGGCCGCTTGGGCGAGCATCGTGCGGGCGTGCGGCAGCAGGGCGAGCCCGGCGTCCGTCGGTTCGACACGGCGCGTCGTGCGGTCGAAGAGGGTGGTGCCGAGCTCTTCCTCGAGGCTGCGGATCGCCGCGGAGAGCCCCGACTGGGACACGTGGCACGCCGCCGCCGCCCGTGTGAACTGCTGCTCGTCGGCGAGCGCCACGAGGTATTCCATCTGCCGCAGGTCCATTCATCGCCCTCGTTTCTGAATCGTATGAGAACTAGTTGTTGGACTTCTAGTTTCAGGGTTCCTATCGTGAATACGCAACCTCGCAACGAAAGGACGCTCCATGCAGCAGCGAACCATCGGCCCTCGTACGGTCAGCGCGATCGGACTCGGCGGCATGCCGATGTCCATCGAGGGACGACCCGACGACGCCCGGTCGATCGCGACCATCCATGCCGCGCTCGACGCCGGCGTGACCCTCATCGACACGGCTGACGCGTATCACCTGCGCGCCGATGACGTCGGCCACAACGAGGAGCTCATCGCGCGCGCCCTGCGGTCCTACGGCGGCGACACGTCCGCGGTGCTCGTCGCCACCAAGGGCGGCCACCTCCGGCCCGGCGACGGATCGTGGACCCAGGACGGCCGCCCCGAGTACCTGAAGGAGGCCGTCAAGGCATCGGCGCGCCGCCTCGGAGTCGACGCGATCGGCCTCTACCAGTTCCACCGGCCCGACCCCCGCGTGATGTACGCCGACTCCATCGGCGCCATCCGCGACCTGCTCGACGAGGGCGTGATCGAGCTGGCCGGCATCTCGAACGCGAGCGTCACCCAGATCGACATGGCGAACGAGATCCTCGGCGGACGCCTCGTGTCCGTGCAGAACCAGTTCTCGCCGGCCTTCCAGTCGAGCCTCGACGAACTCGAGCACTGCGCCCGCCTCGGCATCGCATTCCTGCCCTGGTCGCCGCTCGGCGGCATCGCCCGGGCTGGAGCGGTCGGGCAACGGCACAGCGCGTTCCAACGCGTCGCCGACGCCCGCGGCGTCAGCCCGCAGCAGGTCGCGCTCGCGTGGGAACTCGCGCTCGCGCCGGTCGTCATCCCGATCCCCGGTGCCTCGCGCCCCGAGAGCATCCTCGATTCCGTGCGCGCCGCCGACCTCGAGCTGTCGTCCGACGAGCTCGACTCGCTCTCGGGCGCCGAGGAGCTCGCGGCCTAGCACCACCCAGCAGAACCACGGATGCCGCGGCCGCGTCGCCGCGGCATCCGGTCACTCGAACCAGGAGCACCATGAAGACCATCACCCTCGGCGCCGACCTCGTCGCCCCCAACGTCGTCCTCGGCCTCATGCGCATCTCGAAGATGTCCGACGAGGCCGTGCGCGCACTCGTCGGCACCGCCCGCGACGCCGGCATCGACTTCTTCGACCACGCCGACGTCTACGGCGACGACCCGCACGGCTGCGAGCGTCGCTTCGCCGAGGCGATGCAGCTCACCCCGTCGGAGCGCGAGGCCATCACGATCCAGTCGAAGGCCGGCATCGTGAAGGACGGCCCGTACTTCGACTTCTCGTACGAGCACCTCATCGAGGCCGTCGAGGGGTCGTTGCGCGCGCTGCAGACCGACTACCTCGACATCCTGCTCCTCCACCGTCCCGACGCCCTGGTGGAGCCGGACGACGTGGCCCGCGCGTTCGACGAGCTCGAGGCATCCGGCAAGGTGCGCGCCTTCGGGGTCTCGAACCACACGCCCGCGCAGATCGAGCTGCTGAAGAAGTCGGTCACGCAGCCGCTCGTCGCGAACCAGCTGCAGCTGTCGATCACGCACGCGCCGATCATCGCGCAGGGCGTCGCGTCGAACATGCAGGGCACCGACCAGGCGCTCACGATCGACGGCGGCGGCATCGTCGACTACTGCCGCCTGCACGACATCACGGTCCAGGCGTGGTCGCCGTTCCAGGCCGGGTTCTTCACCGGGGTGTTCCTCGGCTCGCCCGATTATCCCGAGCTCAACGCGGTCATCGACCGGCTCGCCGCGAAGTACGACGTGCCCGCCATCGCCATCGCGACCGCGTGGATCACGCGCCACCCTGCGAACATGCAGGTCGTGCTCGGCACCACCAACGCCGATCGCGTCGCGGGGGCCGCGCAGGGATCGGACATCCCGCTCACGCGCCCCGAATGGTACGAGCTGTTCCGCACGGCCGGGTATCGCGTGCCGTAGCACCGGCGACGGCGTCGGCGTCTCAGTTCGCCGGCTCGACGAGGGCACCGGCCTCGATACGCACGCGACGACCCTCGAAACGGGCTCGCATGAGGCGGTCGTGCGTCACGAGCACGACCGTGCCTGCGAACGCGGCGAGGGCGTGCTCGAGCTCCTCGACGAGCGCGGGGGCGAGGTGGTTCGTGGGTTCGTCGAGCAACAGCACCTGATGCCCGCCCGTGACGAGCAGGGCGAGTTCGAGCCGGCGCCGCTGACCGTACGAGAGCGCTCGCAACGGCAACGAGAGGTCGTCGGGGCGGAACAGCCCGAGCGACCCGAGGGTCCGCTCACCCGAGTCGAGGTCGACCCTCGCGCGGGCCGCGAACGCCTCGACGAGCGTCTCGTCGGACGGGTCGATCGCGCTCGACTGCTGAAGGTGGCCGACGCCCGGTGGTGCAAGCACGGCGCCGTCGTCGGCTACCGCCTCGTGGGCGATGAGCCGCAGCAGTGTCGTCTTGCCGGCGCCGTTCGGTCCGGTGATCAGCACGCGCTCGCCGGGTTCGACCCGCAGGTGATCGATCACGAGACGACTCCCGACGCGCACCCGTTGGAGCTCGATCGCGGCGGCGGGGACATCCGTCTCCTTTATGGAGACCGGAAGCGGCGCCGTGAACGCCAGCGGCTCGGGTGGTGCTGCGACGGGGCGCTCGGTGAGGCGCGCGACCCGCTCCTTCGCGTTGCGGATGCGGCCCATCGCGCCGTGGTCTCGGCCGCGCGCGCGGAACGCACCGGTGCCCATTCCCGGCTTGTCGAGCTTGCGGGGGATCGCGTCGACGCGTGATGCGTTCGACGCGATGAGGTCGCGATTGCGGGCGAGCTCGGCCTTCCACGACTCGTACGCCTCGATCGCCTGCCGGCGCTGCGTCGCCTTCGCGACGAGGTAGCCCGCGTAGCCGTTGCCATGGCGTGCGACGCCGCGAGCGTCCACTTCCCAGACGACGTCGGTGAGCTCGTCGAGGAACGCCCGGTCGTGCGTCACGGCGACCACCGTGCCGCGATGCGCGCGCAGGCGCGTCCGCAGCCACTCCCAGGCGGAATCGTCGAGGTCGTTCGTGGGCTCGTCGAGCAACAGCAGCTCGGGGTCGGAGGTGAGCGTCGCGGCGAGTGCGATGCGCGAACGCTCGCCGCCCGACAGGGTCGACCACGGCCGCGAGCGATCGATGAGGCCGACGCCGAGCGCGTCCAGTGCGGTCGAGAGTCGCGCGTCGGTGGCGTAGCCGTCACGTGCGCTGAACCGCTCGACGAGCACGGGGTACCGCTCGAGGGCCACTTCGAGCTCGTCGCCGTCGAGACCGGCGAGCGCGTGCTCGGCTCGCTCGACCTCGGCTTCGAGGGCGCGCAGGTCGGCGAGGCCGGCGTCGATCGCGTCGCCGACGGTGGCGGATGACCCGAGCTCGAGTTGTTGCACGAGGTGGCCGACGCCCCCGGGGGCGACGACGCGCACGTCGCCGTTGTCGGGCTCGAGGTCGCCGGCGATGAGACGAAGCAGGGTGGTCTTGCCCGCGCCGTTGTCGCCGATGATGCCGACGCGCTCGCCGGGTCGAACCGTCAGGTCGACGCGATCGAGCACGAGGCGGTCGGCGAACCGCTTCGTGACGGCGTGCAATGAGAGTTGGGATGGGGAGGTCGGGTACATCGAGAGTCCTTCGGAACACCCGAGGTCGCGGAGCCGGGTCCTGCGGAATCGAAGCCCGGTGGGCGGGCGGCAGGGCGAGGGTGAGGCGCGAGGCTCGGAACGATCGGTGGGTCGCGCGCGGATGCGCGAAGCGAGACCGCGGAGCAGAGCTCGACGCGGTCAACCACCTATGAATAGATCAACGTACCCATCGCCCGGCAGACTAACGCATCGGTCCGCGACACGCCAGATCGCCGTCGCCGCGGCTGCCGCCGGTGCCGCGTGCCGTTGGGTTGCCCTGCTGCGAGTCAGTGCGGCCGTCAGGCGACCGAGCGTGCGCCCGGACCGCGCACGACCTCGACCTGCGCGAGATCGCGCTCGTTGCCGTCGGCGTCGACGAAGGCGAGTCGCAGGGGAGTGCCGGACTCACGGTCGGTGTAGAGCGCGGCCGGCCCGAACCCGCTCGGCTGGTACACGTCGCCCCAGGCGCTCATGGCCGCGAGGACGGGCAGCAGCGCGTGGCCGGCCTCGGTGAGCACGTACTCCTCGCGTTCGCGTTCACCGTCAGCCCGGTACGGACGCCGCTCGAGGATGCCGGCATCGACCAGGCGCCCGAGGCGGTCGGTGAGCACGTCGGGCGCGACGCCGAGCCGCGCTCGGAATTCCGCGAATCGCGTTCGGCCCCAGAACGCCTCGCGCAGGATCAGCAGCGACCACTTCTGGCCGACGACCTCGAGGCTGCGCGCGATGGAGCAGCGCTCGGCGGTGGCGTTCATCGACTCGTGCATGCCCCGATTCTATCACCTGAGTTGGAAAAACCTAGTGAGTGTGCTAACTTGGCGAAACCAACTCAGCCGTGAAAGGCATGAACGACATGACTCTCTCTCCGCGCGCAAGCTTCTGGACCGCGGCATCCGTCGTCGGCCTGGCCCTGTGGGCGAGCGGTGCACCCACCGTCGTCTACCCGCTCTACGCGCAGGATTGGAACCTCGAACCATCGGTCACGACCGCGATCTTCGCGGTCTACCCCCTGGTGCTCGTGCCGGTGCTGATCGTGTTCGGCAACCTGTCCGACGTCATCGGCCGCAGGGCGGTCATCCTGATGGGACTCGCCGCCCTCGCCGCCGGCTCAGTGGCATTCGGTCTCGCACCCGACCTCACCTGGGTCTTCATCGGCCGCGCGCTCATGGGCATCGGCGTGGGGCTCGCGCTGAGCCCGGCGACCGCGGCGATGGTCGAGTTCGGCGGGCGCGACGGCGCGCGCCGGGCCAGCTCGGCGACGACCGCCGCAAGCGCCGCCGGCCTTGCGCTCGCGACGATCGTCGGGGGAGCGCTCGTGCAGTACGCCCCCGCGCCACTGCACCTGAGCTTCTGGGTGCTCGTCGCCGTCACGGTGCTCGTGATCGGATTCGCCCTCGCGCTGCCGCGCCACACGCGCGATGAGAGTGCCGGGCCCTGGCGCCCGCGACTGCCGCGTGCACCCCGCGACGAGCGGCCCGCCTTCATCGCCGGCACGCTCGGCATCTCGGCCGCATTCGCGATGGGCGCGATCTACCTCGCCCTCGGTGCGCAGATCGCCCGCGATCTCGTGCGCAGCGACAACGTCTTCGTCGACGGCGCGATCATCTCGCTCTCGGCGATCGCGATCGGAGTCGTGGCGATCGCAGCGCGCTCGGTGGCGCCACGCGTGGCGGTCACGGTCGGGCCGGGGCTCGCCCTCGTCGGGCTCGGACTCCTCGTCGTCGCGGGGCTCTCGCACTCGCTGCCGGCCTTCATCGGCTCGTCGCTCATCGCGGGCGCCGGCTACAGCCTCATGTTCTCCGGCGGGCTCGGGCTCGTCACCATGAGCGCGCCCGCCCACCACCGTGCGGCCGTCATCTCGGCCGCCTACATCATCGGGTACCTCGTGCAGGCCGCCGCGGCGCTGGGCATCGGTGCGATCGCCACCGCGGCAGGCCTGCAGTTCGCCCTCGAGGTGGGCGCGCCGGTGATCCTGTTGCTCGGCGTCGCAGCGCTCGTCGTCGCGAACGCGCGGCGCGCGCCTGTTCCTGCGTGAGGCTCAGGCGATGAATTCGCTCAGTGGGCCACCGGGATGAGCGATGCCGGATCGGCGATTCGTGCCGCCGTGACCACGAGGCGGTGCTCGCCCGGGCCGAGCAGGGCGCCCGCATACCGTTCGCCGTCGAGCACGACGGTCGAGCCATCGGTGAGCGGCAGGTCGAGCTCGGCATCGGCGCCGTACGGGACCTCGAGCGAGATCTCGAGGTCGGTGCCGTTCATCCGCCAGTCGATCGACACCGTGCCGAGACGCGATTCCACCGACGCCTTGGCCCAGGTGATGCCGGTCGCCGGCCGGGGGGCGACGATCACGCGTCGGTACCCGGGCCGGTCGACGGTCGGAGCGATGCCGCCGACGTACCGGTAGATCCAGTCGACCACCGCGCCGTACGCGTAGTGGTTGAACGAGAGCATCCCCGAGCTGTCGTCGGTCGCCATGTCGCCCGAGTGGATGGTGCCGTCGGGAGCCAGTGCATCCCAGCGTTCCCAGATGGTGGTCGCACCCATCTCGACCTGGTACAACCACGACGGCGCCTCGAGGCGGAGCATCATCAGGTACGCCTCGTCGACGTGGCCGGTGTGCACGAGGGCGTGCAGCACGAGCGGTGTTCCGAGGAAGCCCGTGGCGATGCGCCCGTGCTCGTCGCGCACGTTGCGCGCGAGACCCTGGCCGATCCGATCGCGTTCCGCGTCGGGCGCGATGCCGAACTCGAGGGAGACGGCCGCGCCGGTCTGGGTCTCGACCGCTTCGGCGCCCCACCGATCCCACGTCGCGGTCGCCACGCGATCCGCGAGGCGGTCGGCGCGTTCGGCCAGCGCGCTGTCGCCCACGAGTCGTTCGGCGTCGGCGAGCAGTCGGGCGCTGTGCGCGAAGAAGGCGTTCGCCACGAAGTCGGACGACACCTTCGCCTCCCACGGCTTGTCGCCCGGCGCATCCGGATCGAGCCAGTCTCCGAACTGGAACTCGGTGGGCAGCAAGCCGTCGTCGTCGCCCCGGGATTCGAGGCTCGCCACCCAGCGGCGCATGCTGTCGAGCTGGCGCACGAGCACCTCGTCACTGCCGTAGGACTCGTAGATCGCCCACGGCACGATCGTGGCAGCGTCGGCCCACCCGGCGCGGCCCATCGTGATCCAGTCGTCCCCGACGGGGTTCTCGGGATCCTTCAGGATGTTCGGCACGACTGCCGCGACCGCTCCGTCGGCGTCCTGGTCGATCTCGAGGTCGCGCAGCCACGACATCCAGAACGACTCCACGTCGAACAGGGTGCTCGCGGTGGGCGCGAAGGCCTGGGCGTCGCCCGTCCAGCCCAGGCGCTCGTCGCGCTGCGGGCAGTCGGTGGGCAGCGATACGAAGTTGTCCCGCTGCGACCACGCGACGTTGGAGTGGAGCTGCTCGAGACGCGGATCCGAGCAGGCGAAGCTCGAGCGCGGGGTGTCGGCGCTCGAGATCGCGATCGCGGTCGCCGACGTGACGTCGGCGCCGGTCACCTCGGCGTACTGGAAGCCGTGGAACGTGAAGACCGGCTCGAGCGTGGTCTCGCCGTCGTGGGCCAGGACGTAGGCGTCAGTGGCCTTCGCCGTGCGAAGTGAAAAGGTGTGGATCGACCCGTCGGGCTCGAGGACCTCGGCGTGGCGGACCTCGACGCGGTCGCCCGCCGATCCTCGGACCACCAGGCGGAGCCAGCCGGCGATGTTCTGGCCGACGTCGATGAAGGCGTGACCCTCGCGGGCCTCGATCGGCGCCGTCCACTCGCCGATCGTGCGCACGCCGCCGGTGAGGCGAGGCTCGACGACCGACGTGTCGACGTCGATCTCCCGCGCCGCCGCCCAACCGGAGTCGTCGAAGCCGGGAGCGTCCCAGCCGATGGGCTCGGCGCGGAGATCGATCTCCACTCCGTCGTAGAGGCTCGCGGCCCGCACCGCGCCCGTGGAGATCTTCCACTCCGGTGAGGTCGCCACTCGCACGTGCGTGCCGTCGGCGCACTCGACGTCGAGCTGGGCGTACGCCGCAAGATCGGTGCCGTAGTGCTCGGTCCCATCCTCCCAGCCGAGGCGACCGCGGTACCACCCGTCGCCGAGCATCGCGCCGATGGCGTTCTCGCCGGCGTTCAGCAACCCGGTGACGTCCCACGTCCCGAGCACGATCCGCTCCTGGTACGCCGTCCACCCGGGCGCGAGATGCTCGTCAGTCGCCTTCCGGCCGTTGACGCGGAGGTCTCCGATGCCCCAGAACGTGGCGCGGAGGCGGGCGCGCACGGGATCGGAAGGGAGCGTGAAGCGCGTGCGGAGCAGCATCGCCGGGCCTTCGATCGGCCCAGACCCGCCGATCGGACGCGCCTCGAGGTCGGAAGGATCGACGGATGCCTCGACGACGAGTTCCTCGCTCCACGCCGACCAGCCGGCCGCGGTGGCGATGCGCACGGTGTAGCGCCGTGCCTCACCGCGGTCGAGGGCGGGGCCCGGAGCTGCGATGCCGATCGAGTCGGACGAGGCGATCGGCTCGGACGTGCCGCGATCTGCGCCGTCCCACTTCACCTGGTAGCCGAGCTGGGCGGTCGGCGCCGAGGCGCGCCAGGTGAGCCGCAGGCCGGTGCGCGGCACTCCGAGCAACTGATCGGGGTACTGGGAGCTCAGCGAGATGACCCGGGCGTCGTGGTCGGAGGCCGTCTGGGCGGGGAGTTGCACGGACATCCGTGTCCTTTCGTGGTGGTGCCGGGTGTCGGCGGGAATCGGGGTCATTCGTCGGCCGTGGTTTCGGAGACTGGGAGCCCGGAGAGGTCAGGGATTCGGTTCCGCCGAAGCGGGCTTCGTCGATTCCCGCACCTTGAGCGAGGGCTCGACGGAGAAGTGGGTGGGTTCGGTGCGGCCCTGGATGCGCTCGAGGAGCAGCCGCATGGCCCGCTCGCCCATGGCCTCACCGGCCTGGTTGACGGTCGTCAGCGAGATGGCCGGGTGGCTCGCGAAGTCGATGTCGTCGTAGCCGACCACCGAGACTTCGGCGGCGGAGAGGCCGAACTCGGCCAGCGCACGAAGCGTGCCGAGCGCGAGCTCGTCGTTGCCGACGAAGATCGCGGACGGCCGTTCCTCGTCGAGCAGGGCGAGCGTGTCGAGTCGAGCCGATTCCTCGTCGAGGCCGGTGCGGACGACCCGGATGTGATCGGTGAGCCCGGCCTCGTGCATGTGTGCCAGGTATCGCTCGAGACGGACCGCGTGCGGGTTGCCGGTGCCGGGCCGGGTGACCTCCTCGCTGCGGGTCAGGTGCACGATGCGTCGGTGGCCGAGACCGAGCAGGTGCTCCATCACGAGTCGGGTGCCCTCGGCATCGTCACCGGTCACGGTGTCGTACGCCGTCGAGCGATCGTGGCGTCCGAGCATGACCACGGGGACCCGCGTCGCGAGGCGCTCGAGCCACTCGGGGGCGACGAGGGGCGAGATCGCGACGATGCCGTCGACCTGCCGGTCGGCGAGCGCGCCGATGGCGCGCACGCCCTCCTCGCCGTCGACGTCTGCGGGAGCGATGATGAGCTGGTAGTCGGTGCCCTGCAGCGCGGCCGTCGCGCCGGCGACGACCTTCGTGAAGAACGGGTTGCCGATATGGGGCATCTCGATGCCGAGCGTGAAGCTCGAGCCGCGCATGGCGCGTGCCGCCACCCGCGGGCGGTAGTCGAGGGCGTCGATCGCGGCGGTCACGCGCTCGCGCATCGCGGGGCTCACACCGTAGGCGTTGCGGATGACCTTGGACACCGCTGCGCGTGAGACGCCGGCCTCGCGTGCCACGTCCTCGATGGTCGCTGCTCGGGCTGAGGGCACGATCTCCTCCGTTCGCCTTCGTTGGTCGGATGCGTGACTCGCTGTCACGATACACCGCTTGGCCGTAGGGGATAGATCGATCTACGAGTCGGCGTGCACACGAGCATAAATCGTTTCAAACAATTTGTGTAGATCGGTTGACAAACTTTCTCCGACACTCGTAACGTGGGCCTCGCCACAGCACCGAGACATTCGGCGCACTCAACAGCGCAGTTGCTTTACATGGAGGTAAAGAGCATGGTCCCCCGTACCCCGCGACGCTCGCTCGTCGCCATCGGCGCAGGCGGTCTCGCCCTGTCGCTCGCACTCGTCGGCTGCAGCGCCGGTGATTCAGACTCCACCGAAGGAGGCGCTACCTCGCTCACGTTCCTGGTCGATAACACCGAGGCGACGGTCGCCACCGCCGAAGCGCTCGCCGAGGCGTTCACGGCGGAGAACCCCGACATCACCATCGAGGTCGAGACGCGTCCCCAGGGCGCCGACGGCGACAACGTCGTGAAGACCCGGCTCGCCACCGGCGAGATGGACGACATCTTCCAGTACAACTCGGGGTCGCTGATGCAGGCCCTCAGCCCCGACGACACGCTCGTGAACCTGGGCGACGAGGACTACATCGACCTGTTCGACGAGAACTTCATCCAGAGTGTCTCGACGGACAACGGCGTCTACGGCGTGCCGATGGGTCAGTCCATGGCGGGCGCCGTCCTCTACAACAAGGACATCTACGAGGAGCTCGGCCTCGAGATCCCGACCACGTGGGACGAGTTCATCGCGAACAGCGAGGCGATCAAGGCTGCCGGCACGGCCGCCCCGATCGTCCAGACCTACGGCGACACCTGGACGTCGCAGCTCTTCGTGCTCGGCGACTTCAACAACGTCCTCGCCGAGAACCCCGACTGGGCCGAGGAGTACACGAACAACGAGGCCAAGTACGTCGACCAGCCGGCGCTCGCCGGGTTCGAACACCTGCAGGAGGTGTTCGAGAAGGACCTGCTCAACGAGGACTTCGCGTCGGCGCTGTATGCCGACGGCGTGAGCATGGTCGCCACGGGCGAGGGTGCGCAGTACCCGATGCTCACGTTCGCCGCAGGCCAGCTCATGACGACGAACCCCGAGGCGGCCGACGTCGTCGGAACATTCCCATTGCCCGGGCCCTGACGCCGCGACGAACGGCCTCACCGTGTGGATGCCGACGAACTCGGTCTACATCCCCCAGTCGACCGAGGGCGACAAGCTCGAGGCGGCCAAGCAGTTCCTCGAGTTCCTCACGACGCCCGAGAGCTGCGACATCCAGTCGGAGGCAGCGGCCGCGCAGGGCCCGTACGTGATCGAGGGCTGCGAGCTGCCCGAGGATGTGCCCGCCCTGGTCTCCGACCTGCAGCCGTACTTCGACGAGGGCAAGACCAACCTCGCACTCGAGTTCCTCTCGCCCATCAAGGGCCCGGCCCTCGAGCAGATCACGGTCGCCGTGGGCTCCGGGATCACCTCGGCCGCCGACGGCGCGGCGCAGTACGACGAGGATGTGAAGAAGCAGGCCCAGCAGCTCGGTCTCGAGGGCTGGTAAACCGACCGACTGACCTGCGGGGTCGGGCCGGCGACGGCCCGGCCCCGCAGTTCACATCCAGGAGACGCACATGACCACCGCGACGGCCACGGGCCGCACCACGACGTCGCCCGGGGCGATCGCCCCACCGGGGCCGGCCAAGCGCCGGCAGATGAAGAGCCCATATCCCACCTGGTTCTTCATCCCGGCCGGCGTGTTCTACGTCGTCCTCTTCCTCGTCCCGACGATCGCCTCGTTCTACTTCTCGCTGACCCGCTGGACCCTGTTCGACGTCGAGTTCATCGGCTTCGACAACTTCGTGCGGTTCTTCCAGGAGCCCCAGCTGGTGACGGGCTTCGTCAACACCTTCATCTACGCGTTCGTCACCTCGGGCACGAAGGTCGTCCTGGGGCTCTTGCTCGGCGTCTTCCTGAGTTCGCAGATCATCGGCCGCGGATTTCTCCGTGCGACGATGTTCTTCCCAGTGCTCGTCAGCACGATCGGCGTGGGCATCCTCTTCAAGGTGTTGATGGACCCCTTCGGCGGACCCATCAACGAGAGCGCTCGCCGCTGATCGGGATCAGGGCCCGGCGTGGCTGACCGATCCCGACGCTCGCGCTCCTGTCGGTCGCGCTCGTCGACATCTGGAAGGGCGTCGGACTCGCCACGCTCATCTACATCGCCGGCATGGTCGCGATTCCGCAGGAGTACTTCGAGGCGGCGAAGGTCGACGGCGCGGGTGCGTGGCACACCTTCCGGAACATCACGCTTCCGCTGCTGCGGCCGGCGACGATCACCGTCGTGCTGCTCTCGCTCATCGGAGGGCTGCGCTCGTTCGACCTCATCTGGGCGATGACCGGCGGCGGGCCCGGGCTTCACGAGCGACGTACTCGCGTCGGTCGATCTACAAGCAGTACCAGGCCGGCTTCTTCGGCCTCTCCACCGCGGGCAACGTCGTGCTCTTCATCGTCGTCGCCGCGATCATCTATCCGCTCTCGTGGTGGCTCAACCGGAAGGAGGACGACCGATGAAGAACCACGCACTGAAATGGGGCGGCGGCAGCGTCGCCATCCTCGTCGCGATCGTGCTGTTCATCGTGCCGTTCGTGTTCATCATCTTCACGGCCGGCAAGACGCAGGCGGAGTCGTCGTTCCTCGAATTCAACTGGCCGACCGAATGGGTGCTCTTCGACAACATCGTCACCGTGCTCCAGAACCGGGACTTCCTGCTCGTCCGTGCGTTCGTCAACAGCACGATCCTCACGGTCGCCGCCGTCTCGATCATGGTCGTGCTCGGCGCCATGGTCGGGTACGTGCTGCAGCGTCGCAAGTCGCGGTGGAATCCGCTCGTCAACGCGCTCGTGCTCGCGGGGCTCATCATCCCGCCGGCCGTGGTCCCCACGATCTGGACACTGCAGGGGCTCGGGATCTTCAAGACGCTAGTCGGCCTCATCGCGGTGCACGTCGCCTTCGGCCTCTCGTTCTGCATCCTGCTGTTCCGCGCGTTCGTCGCCACGATCCCGCGCGAGCTCGACGAGGCCGCGATCATCGACGGCGCCGGGTCGGTCGAAGCTGTTCTTCCGCGTGATCTTCCCGCTGCTGAAATCGGTCATCATGACGGTGATCGTGGTGCAGGCCGTGACCGTGTTCAACGAGTTCGCCTACGCCCTGTACTTCCTTCCCGGCGACGACAACGCCACGGTGCAGCTGACGACGTTCAACTACAAGTCCCAGTCGCTGAGCGCCATGACACCTGCTGTTCGCGAACGTGCTGCTCATCACGATTCCGCCGCTGATCATGTACATCATCTTCCAGCGGCAGATCGTCGCCGGCATGACCTCGGGCGCCGTGAAGGGGTGAACGCCGATCCGGCGCCGCCGCGTACCGCCGACGAGGTGCGCCGATGGACTGCGGGGCCGGTCCCCGCAGCCGTTCGACGACGACGCGGTCGTACGCCCGCCAGCCGACACCGCCTGGGTGTACGGCGCCGGGCAGTACGAGCTCGCCGTGCTCGCCCGACTGGTCGACGAGGGATTCGCCGCCAACCGGCATGTGCACTACCCACGCAATCACGGCAGGGTCGCCGTCGCGGTGGACTTCCGCGCCGTGGCGGCGACGGGCGGCCGGGTGCGATTGCGGGTCTCCGGGGCGGTCACTGATCACGATGGCCGGGTCGGCGCTCGATGCCGAGCTCGATGGAGAATACGTCGTGGTCGAAGTGCCGTCACCGGGCGGCGAGCTGCGATTCGAGGTCGTCGGCGGCGACGGCGAGATTCCCGCGATCGCCGTCGACCCCGACGCCCCACTCGCAGCATGGGCCGCGAGCGTCGAGGGTGGCCCATGGGAAGCAGTCCGGCCTCGCATGGGCGGGAGCAGGCCGCCCCACCTCGACACCGTCGGTACGGTCGAGGTGGTCGCCCGACGCGATGACGACCAGGTGTTCGACATCGGCGCACCGATCCTCGGCAGGCCCGTCCTGCCACCCGGACCCCGGCCGATCGTCTCGAGTGGCGAGAGCCGTGAGGAGGCGCTGACGGGCGGTGCCGAGCACGAGACGCGCCACGACATGGTCGAGCTGCCAGACGGCCGATGGACCACGAGGCATCGACTGGGATTCCGCTACCTGACCGTGCGATCGGATGCCGCACCCGATGTCATCGCGGTGCAGGCCTCGATCCCCGTGGTCGAGCGGCCCGGCGCCTTCGCCTGCTCCGACGACCGCCTCACCGGGATCTGGGCCTCAGCCCAGTACACCCTCCGGCTCTGCATGCAGGGTCTCATGATCGACGGCATCAAGCGGGACCGCATGCCGTGGGCCGGAGACCAGGCGCTCAGCACCCTCGCGAATGCCTTCGCGATGGGCGACGGCGACCTCGTCGCCGATGGGCTCGTGGCCCTCGGGCGTCCAGATCACGGCTACGTGAACGGCATCTCGGACTACTCACTGTGGTGGGTCGTGAACACGGGCCTCAACCTCCGCTACTTCGGGGACGAGCGCTTCGCGCGTCAGGAGCAGCACCGACTGCACGCCTTCGTCGAGGACCTCGCCCGTCACGCCGGCCACGACGGCGTCTTCCGTCCCGCCTCGCAGGCCGGCGGATTCATCGATTCTGGCCCGGGTTCCGTCTTCATCGACTGGGGGCTCTCACTCGACCACGGCCGTGACTCGGTCGCCCTGCAGATGCTGTGGTACTGGGCACTGCGCAGCGCCGAGCGCGTGCTCGGACGCACTGGGCATCCGGGCTCCGAGCGGTGGGGTGCGCTTGCGACGAGGCTCGAGGCGACGCTCCGCGAGCGCGGATGGCTCGAACGCCACGGACGATGGGCGGACTACCTGGATGCCCGTGTCTCGAAACGGCCCGCGAGATACGCGAACTTCCTCGCGGTGATGGCCGGCATGCATCAGCAGGTGCCGCCCGGGGTGCGCGATGCCATGTCGGACGGGACATCCGGCACGCCTTTCATGACCGCGTTCCGGCTCCGCGCCCTCCTCGAGGCGGGCGAGTCCCGTGCGGTGATCGAGGAGGTGCGTCGCACCTGGGGCGACATGCTCGACCGCGGACCTGGCACCTTCTGGGAGGAGAGCTCGATCGAGGGCGACCCGCTCGAGATGTACGGGCGACCGTTCGGCCGAAGCCGATGCCACGCGTGGGCCGCCGGCCCGGCCGCGATTCTTCCCGAGGCGGTGCTCGGCCTCCGGCCGCTCGACGACGGCTGGTCACGATTCACGGTGCGACCCGAACTTGGTGACCTGGAGTGGGCCTCCGCCGTGGTGCCGGCGCCGATGGGTGACATCGTCGTCGTCGCCGACCTCGAACACGTCACCGTGCACGTGCCGCCCGGTGCCGTGTTGGTGCGCGAGGGGCACGCGGTGCCGGGGCCGTCGGTGGTCGAGTGGACACGTTGGCCGGCTGCACTGGTCGGCGGCGCCGGCGCGTCCTGATCGCCTCGACGCGCCCGCGCGGGGAGCATGTCCGCCTGAAACGGTTCAAAATGCGAACCGTAGCAGCGGTCGAATCGACGTGTCAACGGCTTCATCGAGTTCGGGACGGAAGACCCGAGATGCCTTGCCGCGTGCTGCGGCCGTGTGCGAGGCTGTGGATCGGTCTACAAGTGTAGATCGATCTACAAATCATCATTCCCGACGACGATCTCCACGTCGGGGAGCCTTCAAGGAAGAGGGAGAACACGATGCAGAACAGCCCAACGCGGCAGGGGCCACCGGTGCGCCGGCGCCTCGCAGCCCTGTTGACCGGAGCGGTCATCCTTTCAGGCGGCCTCCTCGCGGGGACCGCCCTCCCGGCGGCCGCAGCAGAGGACTGTGCCACCGTCCCGTGGATGGATTCGACGAAGAGCTCGGATGAGCGGGCGAACGCCCTGCTCGACGCGAGCACGCAGCACCAGAAGTACCGTTGGCTCGTCGAGCAGCCGGCCAACAGCCCGCAGCAGACGACTTGGGCGGGCGGAGTCACGTACCCGGTGCAGGTACCGTGCACGCCGACCGTCATCTACGCCAACGGCCCCGACGGGGTGTACGCCAAGGCCGGGACCACCGCCTGGCCGGGTCCCATCGCCGTCGCCTCCACCTGGAACCTCGAGCTCGGTGAGCAGAAGGCGGCTGCGCACGGCAGCGAGTCGTTCGACAGCCGCAGTGCGGTCGTCCTCGGTCCGGGCATCGCAAGCGGTCGCACGCCGCTTTCGGGGCGCGGATCGGAGTACTTCGGCGAGGACGCGCTGCTCTCGGGTCTCATGGCCGCGGCGAATGTGAAGGGCCTCGAGCACGGCAACCCCGACAAGCCCGTCGTCGCGAACCTCAAGCACTACGTCGCGAACGAGCAGGAGACCGACCGCGAGGAGAGCTCGTCGAACATCGACGAGCGCACGTTCCGGCAGGTCTACGACCTGCCGTACGAGATCGCGGTCAAGGAGAGCGATCCCGGCAGCGTCATGTGCTCGTACAACCAGATCAACGGCGTGTACGCGTGCGAGAACCCGGTGCTCACGACGAGTCTCGACCAGCAGATGGGCTTCGACGGCTACGTCATGAGCGACTTCGGCTCGGTGCACTCGACCGCCGCCTCGCTCGACGCCGGTCTCGACCAGGAGCTGAACCGTCCCATCTTCTACACTCCCGCGCTGCTCGACGCCGCGCTCGCAGCCGGTGAGATCACGCAGGAGCAGATCGACCGGGCTGCGTTCGACGTCGTGCACACCTACATCGAGAAGGGCCTGTTCGACCACCCGGTGCCCGCGACCGCGATCCCGAACGTGTCGACCGCCGAACACAAGGCGCTCGCCCGCGAGATCGCCGAGCAGAGCACGGTGCTGCTGAAGAACGACGGCGTGCTGCCGCTCGGCGACGACGCGCCCACGGTCGCTGTCATCGGCCAGACCGCGTCGAAGACTGCGACCAACGGCGTGAGCGCGAAGACCGGCTGCGCCTGGTACCTCGTGTTCATCCGCGGCACCGCGCTCAACTGCGACGCGATCGTCGATCCGCTCACCGGCATCACCGAGCGCGTGACCCAGGCCGGCGGCACCGTGGTGTACGACAACGGCTCCGACCCCGCGCGGCGGCTGCGGTCGCAGCGCAGGCGGATGTCGCGATCGTGTTCGGCCACTACACGATGGGTGAGACCACCGACCTCGCCGACCTGCACCTCGACGCGAACGGCGATGCCCTGATCGAGGCGGTGGCTGCGGCATCCGACCGCACCGTCGCGGTGCTGAACGCCGGGAGTGCGGTGGAGATGCCGTGGATCGACGACGTCGACGCGGTGCTGCACGCGTGGCACTCGGGCGAGCAGTTCGGTCCGGCGCTCGCCGGCCTGCTGTGGGGTGACGTGAACCCCTCGGCGAAGCTGCCGATGACGTTCCCGAAGTCGCTCGCCGACACGCCCACGAACACGCCCGAGCAGTACCCCGGCGTCTTCGCCGACGGCACGACGACGCGTCCGGCGGGCTCGACCGAGATCCGTCAGGTGAACTACACCGAGGGCTTGCAGGTTGGTTACAAGTGGTACGACGAGCAGGGCATCGACCCGTTGTTCGAGTTCGGCCACGGCCTGTCGTACACGTCGTTCGAGTACTCGGACCTGAAGGTGAAGGTCGACCGCGACCGCAAGGGCGAGAGTGCCACCGCCAAGGTGTCGTTCACGGTGACGAACACCGGCGACCGTGACGGCGCCGAGATCCCGCAGCTGTACCTGACCCTGCCGGATGCCGCGGACGAGCCGGGCAAGCGCCTCGTCGGGTTCGACCGCCTCGAGCTGGCCGCGGGTGAGAGCACGCGCGTCGAGCTCGTGGTCGACTCGGCCGCGAGCAACCACCCGTTCTCGATCTGGGACGTCGACGCCGACCAGTGGGTCACACCGAAGGGCCGGTACGAGGTCTCGGTCGGCTCGTCGTCGCGCGACCTGCACCTCACCGACACGCTGCAGCTGAACATCACCATGCCGGCCGCAGCCGCCAATGGCCTCGGCTGACACGCTCGGTATCAGCTAGGCAACAGCGGGCGTTCGACCCATCCTCGGGTCGGGCGCCCGCTGTCAGCACCAGCCAGCGCTAGAGCTGCAGGCGTGTCG
>CAVWVZ010000003.1:0-300758 GCA_963758615.1 uncultured Actinomycetota bacterium
AACCCGCGTGCACGCGCGTCGCGATCGCCTGCGCGAACAGCCCTGCCGCAGCGACGAGCTGGAGTCGAGCCCGCCCGTGCTCACGCCCGCAGGCTGGCGCACGCCGCGGACAAGTCGCGGCACGCCGGCCGGCAGCGCGTCGTAGACGCCGAGTCCTTCGTCCTCGGGCATCGCGAGCATCACGAGCGGCGACCATGGCGTGCCGACCTGCAACATCCTGAGCAGCGCGTACTCAGCTCCGCCTCGGGCGGTGGTGTGGTCGAGGTGAAGCACGCGGGGTCGGCGGCCCCGCCCGTCATTTCGCTCAGGCTGCATCATGCGCGACGTCGGCCGCGTGCCGTGCCGAACCCTCAGCTCGCCCACCGAGCGCACCAGGGAGCTCGACCGCCTCGACGTACGCCCTGACCTCGGCCTCGGGCATCGCGAACAACGCCTCGGCGACGCGGGCCAGCGCGGGCACTTCTTGGCGTGCCATCTCGAGGAAGGCCTCGTCGTCCTTGCCCTCGGGATCGACGATGTCGTCAGACGCATCGACGGTCAGAGAGCGTGCCGGTTGTCGGCCATCATCGCCACCGTCGCGCGAAGCCCTTCGACCGTCGCCGGCTCACGGCGGGGCAGGCCGGCGACGATACGGCCGGCTTCGCGGATCGTGAACGTCGAGCGCAGCGCCCCCGGCACCATCTCGAGCACGACGCCCCGCTGCCGCGTCGATGAGACGAGCACCAGATCAGCCGAGCGCACCTGCGCTTCCGTGATCTGGCGAGCACGATGCGAGGAGCCTTCGACGCCGAGCCGTTCGGCGATCGCGAGGGTCCGCGCACCCATGGGGCGCCGACGGGTGCGCCGAGCCCCGGCGCTCTCACCCGCACGCGAGCGGCGACCGGCGCCGGAAGATACCAGTCCGACCACGACGCGAGCAGCGAGGCCGCGAGCGCCGAGCGATTCACGTTGCCGGCACACAGTGAGCACGGTGAATACAGCCTCGGCCAATTGCATCCCCCTGCTCGAAGCCGAGCGGCACCGGTGGATGCGGCCCGTTACGCGGATATCGTGTACTCAGTCCAGAGAAGTCTACGAGGGGGCACCGTGCGTGTATTGCGGATCTCGCACAGTGCCGTCGTCGACGAGTGGCGGGGCCGCGAACGCGCGCTCACCGAGCTCGGCGTCGACGTGTCCGCTCCTGAGCGCCCGCCGGTGGCCCGAGGGGGGGCGGCCGTCACGCTCGCGCCTCGTCCCGGCGAGCGCGTCGCGGGCGTCGCGACGGTCGGCACCATCCGCGCTCTTCCTCTACGATCCGCGGCCGATCTGGCGGGCGCTCGGCGAGCCCTGGGACGTGCTCGACATCCACGAGGAGCCGTTCGCCCTCGCGACCGCCGAGATCCTGCTCCTGCGCGCGCTCGCGCCGCGCGCGCCGCACGCCGGTGGTGCTGTACACCGCGCAGAACCTGCGCAAGCGATACCCGGTGCCGTTCCGCTGGCTCGAGCGGTGGGCCCTCGGCGTCGCATCCGGCATCTCGGCCTGCAACGACGAAGCGGCACGCATCGCCGAGCGAAGGGGTTCGCCGGGCGGGCACGCGTGATCCCCCTCGGCATCGACGTGCAGCGATTCAGCCCGGCGGATGTCCCGGGGCCAGCGCGTCCGGCTGCACGCGACTGTCGACGACCGAGACTCGATCGTCGTCGGGTTCCTCGGCCGTCTCGTGCCCGAGAAGGGCCTGCTGGTCCTGCTCGACGCCGTGCGCGCGATCGCGGCTGCGGCTCCGCATCGGCGGGTCGGGGCCGCTCGCGTCCGAGCTCGCGAACTCGCGGCCGAAGCGCGGCGTCGCCGACCGCGTCGAGTTCGTCGGACCGATCGATCCCGACGGCGTGGTCGAGTTCTATCGCAGCATCGACGTGCTCGCGGTGCCATCGTTGCCGACGCCCGGCTGGGTCGAGCAGTTCGGTCGTGTCGCCGTCGAGGCGATGGCCTGCGGCGTGCCGGTCGTCGTCGAGCGACTCCGGCGCCCTGCCCGACGTCGTCGGCGGCGCCGGGCATCGTCGTTCCCGCCGGCGACGCCGGCGCCCTCGCGAAGGCGCTCGTCGGAGGCCGGTGGCGCCGGGCGCGCCGAGCTCCGCGCGAGCGGGCACGAGCGCGCCGTGGAGTGCAGTGGAATGCGGTCGGCGACGCCTACCTCGACCTCTACGGCTCGGTCGCTGCACGAGCCGTCCAGCCACCCGCGCCGACGCTCGAGGTCGTCGTCGTCGCCTACGGCGCCCCGGCGATGCTGCGGCGGGCGCTCGAGCCCGTGACGGCACTGCCGGTCACGGTCGTCGACAACTCGTCGCTGCCCGAGATCGCGGCCCTGTGCGCCGAGCTCGGGCGTGCGCTACCTCGACCCCGGCCGCAACGGCGGCTTCGCGGCGGGCGTCAACATCGCGCTCGCGACCGGCTGCGACCCGGCGCCGACGTGCTGCTGCTGAACCCCGACGCGGTCGTCACGGCCGACGACATCGCCGCACTGCAGCGCGCGCTGCACGCCGACCCGCGGCTGGCCGAGCGTCGGCCCGGCCCAGGTCGACGAGACGGGCACGCCGGCCCGGGTGGAATGGCCGTTCCCGTCGCCGGCGCGCGACCTGGCTCGAGGCGGTCGGTCTCGGCCGGCTTCGGCGGCGACCGCCGGTTTCGTGATCGGCTCGGTGCTGCTGCTGCGTGCCGAGGCGCTCGACCAGGTCGGCGGGTTCGACGAGCGCTTCTTCCTCTACGCCGAGGAGACCGACTGGGCCTACCGCGCGCCCGGCTGGGGTGGCGCCACGCCGCGGTGCCCCACGGCGCGAGCGATGCACGTCGGCGCGGGGCACGAGCAGCGACTCCGCTCGCGCGAAGCCCACTTCCACGGCTCGCAGGAGCGATACCTGCGCAAGCACTTCGGCACGCTCGGCTGGCAGTCGGCCCGGGTCGCGCAGTGGGCCGGGTCCATGGCGCGGTCGGTCGTGCTCCCCGGCGAGCGCGGGCGCGCCGCACGCAAGCGGCCGCGCTCTACCGGCTCGGGCCGGTGCGAGTCGAGGGGCGATTTCGATCGGGTACCGCCGCAGAGCAGGAGCGCACCGTGACTCGGATGCGTATCCTGCTCGTGACGATGGGCTACCGCGGTTACCCCCGGTACTACGCAGATGCGCTGCGCAAGCTCGGTCACGACGTGACCACCTACGTCGGCATGAAGCAATGGGACTCTCGGCACCCGGATCAGGCGGGTCCTCAGGTTCGCATCCCCAACGCCTTCGGGTCGCGTCGCCACTACCTCTGGTCCGAGCAGCGCCGATTCCGAAATTACCTCCACCGGCATCGTGACCCCTTCGACCTCTACCTGTTCGTGAACGCACACTCTCTCGTGACCGATACGACGATGACCGACATCAGCGCGACCGGGCGGCCCAGTGGCACTCTGGCTGCTCGACGATCTCGATGGTGACCCGGTCCGATGACCTGACGATCACGTCGTTCGACCACCTCGCAACATTCGGCAGGCACGAGTGCGGATGCTGCTCTCCAACGGACCGGTCAAGGCCTTGGCTGTACGTGCCGCAGGGGTTCGCGCCGATCGAGTATGTGAAGCCGGCCAGTGCACCTGGTCGCGCGCTCGTCCTCGGCTCCCCGACGGGGCGCCGCCAAGCAGCCGCGAGACGCGCTCATCGCGGGCGACATCGACGTGCATCTCATCGGTCGAACGTGGAGCGACTTCCACTCACCGAGTGAGCGGATCGGCATGACCGGGGATGTACCGCTTCCCAAGTCGCTCGCCCTCTCGGCGAACGGATGTATCTGCGTCAATGCGCATCGCAGTGTGCACACCGGAGTGAGCCCCCGCGTGTTCGAGATCGGCGGAGCCGGCGGGCTCATCGTGACCGACAACATGTACGCCGAGGAATTCTTCGATCTGGGGAGCGAGGCGCTGCATTGGGTCGACCCTGAGACCGCGGTCGATCATGCCCAGACGAGCGCTCCGCGACCGCTCGTATGCAGCGCAGATCTCTGAACGAGGGCAGCGCCGAGTGCGTCTCGAGCACACACTCGATCGTCGCTTCGCGGCGCTCCTGGCCGGCTGGGGCCTCTCGTGACGCGCATCTGCAGATCGGGCCGCGGGTCGATGGCGGTTCTCTCGGCGCGGCGTGGCGGGCGTCGCGTGGAACCTCGAGCAGCAGTTCCGTGCGCCTCGGTGCAACAGTCGAACGCTACACCTTCGACAACGCCCGTCGCGGGCGACCCAGCGCGTGGCCGCGCGGTCGCAAGCTCGCCGCCGATTCACGCGCGGATGGCGGGTGGTGTGGTTCAGCACGTCGGCACCGCGCGCGCCCGGCGCTTCCTCGCGAGCTCGACCCGACGCGATCGCCATCTGCCACAACGACGTCATGGCGGGCGACGTGTACGTCAATCACGGCGTCGTCCTCGCGTCGATGCGCGCGCGCGGCAATGCGGCGTGGTTGATGATCCGCAACCCGTTCCACATCTTCATCCATCTGCGCGACCGGCTCCGCTATCGCGGGCGACCCACCGCGCAGTGGTCGTGCTGTCGCGGCAGGATGTCACGGAGTTGCGCGACTCGTACGGACGGGTCCGCCCTCGCATGGTCGTGATCCCGAACGGCGTCGACCTCGCGCGGTTCCGCCCCCGACCCCCGATGAGCGCGACGAGGCCCGCGCCATCCTCGGGCTCGGCACGAGGATCGCGTCGCAGTCTTCGTCGGCCACGAGTTCAACCGCAAGGGACTCAGGTACGCCATCGAGGGTCTGCGGTTCGCGCCCCCTGCTGTTGCTCATCGTCGGAGGCACCGACGACATCATCGCGGAGGCGAAGGCGATGCCCAGGCCCTCGGCGTCGGCCGCGCGTGCTGTTCATCGGGCCGCGGTTGGATCTCCGACAGTTCCTCGCCGCTGCCGACATGTTCGTGCTGCCGAGCGCGTACGAGGCGAACGCGCTCGTGGTGCTCGAGGCGCTCGCCAGCGGGCTGCCCGGTGCGTGACGACGCGCGTCGGCTATGCCCCCGAGATCGTCGTTGACGGCGACAACGGGTACCTGGTCGACCGCGACGCCCGGCGGTGGGTGAGCGGCTGGAGGAGCTCGCCGACTCGAGGAGGGCGACCTGCTGGATTCCGACCGCGCTCGGTGAGCGTCGAGAGCGTACTCGTGGCGTCGATCGCCCAGCGATACCTCGAGCTCGCGGCTGAACTGGTCGCTGAACGCAGGGCGCCCCACGCCCGGCTGGCGCACCCGGCAACGCCGAGGGCCGGCGTGCTGACGCGCATCGTGCAGATCGTGCCTGCGTCCGGCCCGCCAGCGGGGTCGCTGGTGTCGCGTGCCACCTCGAGCGCGAGCTCCGCGGCCGCGGGCGCCACCGTCGAGCGGTTCACTCGTTCGAGGCGGGCAGGCGCCCGTCCGCTCGCGACGGCGGATCGTGATCGGCCACCTCGAGGACGCGCGCAACGTCATCTGGTTCGCACGTCGGCACGACGCCGGCGCGCCGCTTCCTCGCCGAGCGCCCCGACGCGATCGCGCATCTGCCACAACGACGTGATGGCCGGCGACGTCTACGTCAACCACGGGCTCGTGCACGCGGCAATGCGCGCCCGGGGCAACTACGTCTGGCGCATGGTGCGCAATCCCGTGCACCTGTTCACCGCGTGCGCGATCGCATCCGCTACCGCGGTCGCACCATCGCGCGATGGTCGCGCTCACGACGGCGGAGGCCGACGCTCCTCGTCGCGACCTACGGCGCGAGTGCGCGCGCCGATCGATCGTGATCCCGAACGGCGTCGATATCGACCGGTTCCGTCCACCCGACGCCGGCCGAGCGCCGCGCGCGCGGGCGTCGCTCGACATCGACGACGACCGCACGGTCGCTGTCTTCGTCGGACACGAGTTCGACCGCAAGGGGCTGCCGCTCGCCATCGACGGCGCTCCGCCGCGCGCGCGCGCGTCCATGCTGCTGGTCGTCGGCGGCACCCGACGATGATCCGCGCGGGCCGAAGGGCGAGCGCCGTGAGCACGGTGTCGCCGACCGCGTCGTGTTCGTCTGGGCACGCACGTCGATCCCGTGCCCGTACCTCTCGGCATCCGACACTCTTCGTGCTGCCGAGCGCCTACGAGGCGAAGCGCTCGTCGTGCTCGAGGCGCTCGCGAGCGGCCTCCCTGTGGTCGCGACGCGGGTCGGGTTCGCCCCCGACATCGTCGTCGACGGGCAGAACGGCTATGCTCGTCGAGCGCGACGGCCGCAGCCGTCGGTGAGCGCTCGCGCTGCTCGACGGACTCGACGACGAGGAGCTCGCCGAGTGGCGCCGGCCGCGCACGCACGAGCGTCGAGCCGTACGCGTGGCGCGACGATCGCGCGGCCGCTACCTCGAACTCGCCGAGAGCTCGCAGCCGATCGTCGCCGAGCGAAGGCCGGCGCGTGACCGACGCCGCTGCGCATCCTCCACGCGATCCGCTCCGACGACTTCGCCGGCGTGGAGCAGTTCGTGCTTGCGACTCGCCCGGCAGCAGGCGGCCGATGGCCACGACGTCGCGGTGATCGGCGGGGCGGCCGACGCGCATGCGGCGAGGCTCTCGAGGCCGGCGGCGTGCGCACATGCCCGCCGCGCGCACGCTCGAGGTCACGCGGCGCGGTGCGCCGGCTCGCGCCAGGGTGCCGACATCGTCAACATGCACATGACCGCAGCCGAGGTCGGCACCGTGGCCGCGCCTCCGTGCTGCGCGCCGCGCGACCTGCGGTCGTCGCGACACGCCACTTCGCGAAGCCGCACGGCTGGGTGGGCCCGGTGCCGGTCGCGCCGCTCGTGCGTCGCGGCATCGACGCCCAGATCGCGATCAGCCGGGCGGTCGCCGAGGCCATCGACGGCCCCAGCACGGTCGTCCACTCCGGCGTCGAGGGCCGGCCGCTCGCCGACGCCGCGACAGCGCACGCAGTCCGTGCTCATGGCCCAGCGGCTCGAGCCCGAGAAGCACACCGCACATCGGCATACGCGCGTTCGCGGCGTCCGGACTGCCGCGACGACGGCTGGGCCCTCGAGATCGCGGGCACGGGGTCCGAACAGGCATCCCTCGAAGCGCTCGCCGGGTCGCTCGGCATCGCCGACGCGGTGCGACTTCCTCGGATATCGCACCGACGTCGACCACCTGATGGATCGTGCGGGAATCCTCCTCGCGACGTGCCCGGTCGAGGGTCTCGGGCTCGCCGTGCTCGAAGCGATGGCCGGCGGACTGCCGGTCGTCGCGGCCGCGGCCGCCGGACACCTCGAACTGCTCGCGGACCTCGATCGCGCGCGCCTGTACGTGCGCGACGACGTCGACGATGCGGCGACGAAGCTGCGCTCGCTCGCCGACGACGACGACGCGCGCCGGCAGCTCGGACGCTCGGCTCGCGGAGCGCCAGCGGCAGGGATTCTCGCTTCGCACGCAGGCCTCCGGCACCGAAGCCGTGTACCGGAGCGTGCGATGAGCGACCTCGTGGTGGTCTCGCTCGAGGCTTGGGACAACGTGTGGCGACGCAACCAGCACCTCGTCGCCGGGCTCCTCGAGCCGCGACCCTGCGCTGCGCGTGCTCTTCGTCGAACCGCCGGCCGATCCCGCGCACGACCTGCGATCGGCCGGAGGCCGAGTTTCGGGAGGCGCGCGCGTCGACGCGTCGCGGGGATCGCTCCCGGTCGGCTCTGGGCCGTTCGGCCCGATGAAATGGCTGCCCCGCCGGTTCGATGCCGGAGCCGACCGACCGGCTCGCGCGGGCGGTCATGCGCGCTGCCGCCGGACTCGGCATGCGGGATCCGCTGCTCTGGATCAACGATCCCGGCGCGGCCGTCGCTGAGGCGTGTCCGGGTGGCCGACCCTGTACGACATCACCGACGACTGGCTCGACGGCCGACCGTTCCGAGGGCGAGCTGCGGCGGCTGGCGGCCAACGAGGCGCTCCTGCTCGACGCGCGCACGCGAGGTCGTGGTCTGCTCGCCGGAACTCGCCCGGCGGAAGGGCGGCGACCCGCCCCGTGGTGCTCATCCCGAACGCGGTGGATGTCGAGCCGTACCGACGGCCCGACGCCACGGCCCGCCGACCTTCCCGCGGGTCCGGTCGCGCTCTACCTCGGGACGGTGCACCCCGATCGCATCGACGTCGGTCTCTGCGAGGCCACGGCGCGCGCGCTCGGAGGCGACGCCACGCTCACCCTCGTCGGCCCCGACCTGCTCGCACCACGGCGATGCGTCGCGGCTGCGAGGCGCGGGCGTTCGGATCCTCGGCGCTCGCGGTCGCGATGAGGTGATCGGCTACCTGCAGCACGCCGATGTGCTCGTCGTGCCCCATGTCGTCACCGCGTTCACCGACAGCCTCGACCCGATCAAGCTCTACGAGTACCAGGCGGTCGGCCGCCCGGTCGTGTCGACCTCGGTCGCGGGCTTCCGCGATGCGGACGACCCGCGCATCACGCTCGCCGATGGCGACGCCTTTCCCGCAGCGGTCGCCGCCGCGCTGCCGGACCGCGACTCCGTTCCCGGCGGGCGCCGACGGCGCCGTCGCCGACTGGAGCGAGCGCGTGACGAGCATGGCCGAGGTGCTCGCGCGACTTCGGTGATGGGCGATCAGTCGATCGCCGTCCGGGCGACGTTCTCGTTGCAGGGTCGCGGCAGGTAGATTCGGAGTCACTGTGTGCGAACCCGGCGGCTCGGACCCGCCGCGTGACGACCCGCGACCCGAGACATCCGCCCGCTCGATCGGACCAGACATGCGCCCCACCGTGATCACCCCGCCCGGACGCTTCCCGCTTCCGCATTGGCGTGAGCTCTGGTCGGCCCGTGAGGTGGCCCTCCGGTTCGGGCAGCGCGATGTGGTCCTGCGCTACCGGCAGACGGTGATCGGCGTGGCCTGGGTACTCATCCAGCCCCTCGCTGCGGCCGGCGTGTTCTCGATCGTGTTCGGCAGCGTGGCGCAACTGCCCACCGGGGGAACGCCCTACTTCCTGTTCACGTTCGTCAGCATGCTCGCGTGGACGCTGTTCAGCAGCATCGTCAACCGTGCGGCACCATCGCTCGTGAGCAACCAGGCGCTCGTGTCGAAGGTGTTCTTCCCGCGTATGCTCGTTCCCCTCTCCACCGCGCTCTCCGTGCTGCTCGACTTCGCGGTCGGCCTGGCGCTCGGCATCGTCCTGCTCTTCGTGTACGGGGTGAATCCGGGATGGGGCGTGCTGCTGCTCCCCGTGTGGGTGCTGCTGTTCGTGATGCTGGGGCTCGGCATCGGGCTCGCGACCTCGGCATGGATGGTGCGCTATCGCGATGTCGCGTACGTGCTGCCGTGGGTGCTGCAGGTCGGGCTTGTTCGCGACCCCGGTGGCGTACTCGCTCGACGCGGTCCCCGAGAATCTCGAGCCGCTGTTCCTCCGAATCCGCTCTCGTGGCTGATGGAGCTGTTCCGCTTCTCGATGCTCGGAACGGCGCTGCCTCCGACGTGGCAGGTCGTCGGCGCGTTCGTCGTGAGCTTCGCCGCGTTCTTCGTCGGAGCCGATCGTCTTCCAGCGCAACGAGCGCTCGTTCGCAGATCTCATCTGACGCACTCCCTCGCGCCGAACCGCGTCGACACGACGACGCCCCCGGCAAGAGAACCTGCCGGGGGCGTCGAACCGGTGTACCTCGTCGTGTGCCGCTATCCGCGTGCGCGGCTCCGGGCTGGCGATGTCCACGAGGGTCTGAGCGGGAGGATCGTGCACGCGGTGCAGCTGCCCTGGATCGGGCCGAGACCGTCGCGTTGACCGTCGACGTATCGTGCCAGCCACGCCGGCGATGGTGTAGTCACGA
Organism: uncultured Actinomycetota bacterium; assembly: GCA_963758615.1. Classification (GTDB taxonomy): domain Bacteria; phylum Actinomycetota; class Actinomycetes; order Actinomycetales; family Microbacteriaceae; genus Agromyces. The sequence goes on from CAVWVZ010000003.1 coordinate 9,808, forward strand.
CCAGCGTTCCGTCCATGCTGTTCGGGGCGTCGGTCGTGAAGATCACCGGTCGCGAAGGTCGTGTCGCGGGGACCGTGACGGGGGCCCAGGACGCTGCAGGCGTCGAGGGTTGCAACGTTGAGCGAGCCGAGGTCGGGGTGCCGTTGACGTCGCTGACGAATTGATGGTGACGAGCGAGGCCGTCGTGTTGACGGCGGACGCCTTGAGCGCGTACCTGTAATACTCTCGGGTTCCCGGCAGCTTGCAGCCCGCCGGTGAATTGGACGATGCGCCTCGACGCCGCAAGGCGGAGCAGGGACGGCGAGGGCGATCGCCGGAACGGACCACGCCATCGCCTTGGCGACCGTGCGGCGGCTGACGCCGGGCTTCGGTTCTTCGAGGTCACTCATGTCGGGTCCTCCTGGGATGGATGCTGTGATCGCTGGTCGCGTGGCCCGCAACTTGCGTCGCGCGCGGGGGCTCTTGGGTGGTGTTCGGGTCCGATTTTCGGGATTCCCAGCCAACTCTAGAGGCAAGACCCTCAATTGGTCGAGTGCGAATTCACCCGCGTTCGGGGGGCAGCGATGCGGGATGTTAGCGTATGACGCACCAGCGGGTCGCGCCCGCGCGCCGACTCCAGAACGAGGGAACGAATGGCGAACGGCACGGCGATCGCGGTCTCGAACCTGTCGAAGACCTATCGGATCAGCCACCAGTACCGCACGAATCGAGCGACCGAGGCGATCGCCGACTTCGTCCGGAAGCCGTTCCGGCGCGCCGAGGTCGAGTACTTCGACGCCCTCCACGAATTGGACTTCGAGATCCCGCAGGGTGAGGCCGTCGGCATCATCGGGCGCAACGGCGCGGGAAAGACCACCCTGCTGAAGGTCCTCACCCGCATCACGGCGCCCACCACCGGCTCGCATCGAGCTGAACGGGCGCATCGGCAGCCTGCTCGAGGTGGGCACCGGCTTCCACCCCGAGCTCACCGGACGCGAGAACGTCTACCTCAACGGAACGCTGCTCGGCATGCGCCGGCGCGAGATCGAGCGGCGCTTCGACGAGATCGTCGACTTCGCGGGGGTCGAGCGATTCCTCGACACCCCCGTGAAGCGCTACTCATCGGGAATGTACGTGCGCCTCGCCTTCGCGGTGGCGGCGCACCTCGACACCGAGATCCTCGCGATCGACGAGGTGCTCGCGGTCGGCGACGCGGAGTTCCAGCGCAAGTCCCTCGCCAAGATGCGCGATGCCGCTCGCGACGGCCGAACGGTGCTCTACGTCAGCCACCAGATGCACACGGTCACGGCACTGTGCACGAGCGCACTGTTCCTCAGCGGCGGGCGCCTCGACCACCACGGTTCGGTCGAGAGCGCGCTCACGAGCTACCGCGCGACCTTCGACGACTTCGCCGCGGTGCAGCGCGATGCCGCACGCCGGCCGGGCACCGGTGAGGTCCGCGCCACCGACGTGCGCACGGAGAGCAGCGTCAGCTCCGCCGACGACAAGGTCATCGAGATCGACCTCGAGGCCAATCCGGAATCGAATCTCCCCTACTACGTCTCGGCGCACATCAACGACGCGAACGGTGCTGTCATCGCGCAGTGCGACTCACGAGTGCATGACGTCTGGTTCGACCCTTCGGTGCCGCATCGGACCGCCCTCAGCGTCAGTGGGCTCTGGTTGCGGCCCGGTCGGTACACGGTCGACGTCTTCGTCTGCCGCGCCGGGATCCTGGACTCCTGGCAGGGCGCGGCGGCCTTCGAGGTGCTGCCCGAACTGCCGTACCCTGCGATGGTTCCGGATGACGCCTACGCGACCGGACTGGTGCTCAGCGACTTCACGTACGAGGTCGAAGGCGGATGAGCGGCGCTCGTCGCGCCTAGACGAATCGCTTCGCGTACCCGAGCCGATAGCGCAGATCGCGTGATCGGTCGCGAATGTACCGTGCGGGGTTACCGCCGACGAGCGTGTACGGCGCGACGTCCTTCGTGACGACGGCGCCCGCGGCGACGACCGCGCCCTCACCGATCGTGACTCCGGGCAGCACGATGCTGTGACTCGAGACCCACGCGTAGTCGCCGATCACCACGGGCGCGCCGACCTCGGCGAAGTCGGGCGAGTCGACGTCGTGCTGCCGCGTGTAGATCGACACGTGGCTGCCGAAGTTGACGCAGTCGCCGATCATCAGGCCGCTGCGGCCATCGAGGAAGCTCGAGTCGCCGATCGTGGAGTACCCGCCGATCGTGATGCGCTCGGGCGAATAGAACTCCGCCCGCCAGTGGATGCTCGACGTACGGTCGATCACCATTCCCGCGCGGCGATAGAAGTACCCGCGCACCCGGTGTGAGGGGAAGTAGCCGAGATCGGTGAGCAGTCGTAGGCGCAGATCGCTCCACACGTCGCGCCACCGTCGCACTGCGCCACGAACCGGCGCCGGCGCGATGGCCTTCGCGACCTCGCGTATGCGACTCATGGCATTCCTCCGGAGACCGCGGATCGGACGACCCGACGCTCCCGAATCTAGTTGAATGGTGCGAGACTGACCAGCCGAGCCTTCGTCGATCTCCGACGGCTTCGGTCCGACCTTCTCGACAGTGAACGGGGGCGCACGTGCCGCAACGGCGACTCGGCGCATACGTCCTGCCCGGAGACACGGTATGGCTCGAGAAGACGCTCGCTCGCTATTATCCGATCCTCGATGCACTCGTCGTCCCGGTGCCTTCCTACGGGATCGGATGGCGTGGCCGGGCGGTTCCCGTCGACGAGGCGCTCGCCGTCATCAGGCGGGTCGACACCCGTGACATCCTCTCGATCGTGAACGGCGGCTGGGTCGACCCGGTGGATCCGATGCGCGGGGAGACTGCGCAGCGTCAGGCGGCGGTCGATGCGCTCGCCGAAACCGTCGACTGGGTGATCCAGCTCGACGGCGACGAGCTCCTCCCCGAACCCGGCGTCCTGCTGGCCGCGCTCGACACCGCCGATCGACTCGGGCTCCGCGCGGTCGAATGGCCGATGCGGGTCCTGTACCGCCGGACACGTCGCTGGGTCTTCGAGGTCATCGGCGCAGGACGGCGCACCCCGCTACGACTACCCGGGTGCCATCGCGGTTCGGCCCGACGTCGAGCTGCTCGACGCCCGACGAGCCTCGGGCGAGTTCCTTCGCGCCGTGGTCGCCGACGACCGCACGTCACTCCAGATCGCGCGACCCGCAGCCGTCGGCGAGCATCGTTGGCATTCCCTGAGACACGAAGACGCCATCATCCACAACTCGTGGGCGAGATCGCCTCGCGAGATCAGGCAGAAGATCCGCTCGTGGGGCCATTCGAACGGCTTCGGCGGCCAGCTCTACTATTGGCTTCGCTGGTACCCGAGCCCGCTGACATGGCGTCTCCTGCGCGACCTCCATCCCTTCGCGAGGGGCCTCTGGCCTCGGCTCGGTCGCTCGGCGTCCACCCACGAGCTGGAGTGACGCATGGAAGCCCCCCGCACGCTGCACACGGTCGTGGTGCTCAACTGGCACGGCAGGTCCGACACGCTCGAGTGCGTGGAGTCGCTCGTCGTCGGCTCCCCCGAGGTCTCGATCCTCGTCGTCGACAATGGATCCTTCGATGGAACCCTCGATGACGTGGCATCCCGCTGGCCGTCGGTCGCGACCCTGCAAGTCGATCACAACCTGGGCTTCTCGGGCGGTATGAACCGGGGCATCCAGCATGCCCTCGCTCACGGCGCCGACGTCGTCACCGTGCTGAACAACGACACGATCGTGCCTGACGGCACGATGGCGGTCCTCCGTGAGGCCGCGGGCGACGACCTCGCAGTGAGCCCCGAGGTCATGTACCGGGCGTCACCCGATGAGATCTGGTTCGGCGGTGGCACGCTCGACGTCGCCGAGGCATTCCCGCATCACACGCACCCCGGCGCCCTCGGGCCGTGCCACGACGGTCTCAGGTTCACGACGCTCCTCGCGGGGTGCTGCATCACCGCGACCAGGAAGGTCTGGCAGCGGGCGGGACTGTTCGATGAGCGGTACTTCCTCTACTTCGAGGATTCCGAGTGGAGCGTGCGGGCGGGCGAGCGCGGCATCCGACTCGCCGTCCACTGCGACGCTCGCATCCTGCACTCGGTCTCCGCGTCGTTCCAGGGCGCGGCGGCGACGCTGGGCACGTTCTACTACGTGCGCAACGGCCTGCTCTTCAACCGATCGGTCGGCGGAGACATCGGATCGAAGCTCCGGTTCATCCGACGCGCGACGAGCGGCAGCCTCGGCGGTCGCACGCCACGCGAGGTCGTCCGCGCACTGGTGGTGGTGGCATGGGCCGTCGCCGCCCATGCGGCCCGACGGTACGGTGCGGCACCGGCCGCGATGCAGCGACTCGCTGCACGGTGGAACCGGCGGCGTCAGGCGCGGCCGCGCCCCGCCGAGCGGTAGACCTGTTCGTACGCCGAGACGACGCGTCCGAGTTCGAACAGTTCGGCTCGCCGCCGACCGCGCTCGGCCAGCCGCTCGCGGCGATCGGCGTCGCCGAGCAGGTCGACGAGGGCACCGCCGAGCTCGGGCAGCTCGACGAGCTCGCCGACGGGCCCTCGTCGGTCACGTAACCGAGCCCCGACGTTCGGCGTCGCGACGACCGGCAGCCCCGCCGCCATCGCCTCGGCATACGGGATGCCGAAGCCCTCGTAACGTCGACGGCAGGCAGAACACCCACGCGCGGCGATACTCGTCGGCGAGCTCCTCGTCGCTGAGCCGGCCGAGCACGGTCACCCCGTCGGGAAGCGTCGGCCGGGGCATCCTGCGTGACCATCCGAAGCTCGGCGTCGGGCACGCGCGGCCGCACGTCGCTCGGCGAACGACTCGCGCGAGCTCGGCGCCGCGCTTGCGCCCGCGCCACGTGCCGACGAACAGCACCGTCGGGTCGCGTGCCGCCTGCGGCTGCCGCCGGCGCGAACCGCGTCGCAGTCGACGCCGTTCGGGATGACCGTCGCGCACCCACGGCGTCCACCGCCGGGTCTGCGGCGAGATCAGCACCGTCCGGTCGGCGACGAGGCTCGCGAGCACCTCGGTGAACCCGAGCAGCACCATCCGCGCCTTCTCCTTGACGCCCCGGATGCGCAGGGCCTCCTCGAAGCACGACCCGTGCAGGGTGCGCACGTGCATCGGCACGCGCCGGCGCCACATCCAGTAGTCCTCGCCGTGCGCGTGCAGCACGTCGTACGACGACAGGTCCGCGCGGCGCATCGCGAACGCGAACCGGAACGTGCGCAGCGAGCCCGACAGCGGCACGTGCACGTGGCCGTAGCAGGGCGCCCTCGACCGGAGCGCACGGGCTGAACACGTCGACCGTGTGCCCGCGGCGCGCCAGCTCGTCGGCGAGCGCGTGCACCTGGTAGCCGACGCCGATCTTGCTCTCGCTCGGCAGGTAGTACGAGATCATCGCGATGCGCAGCGGGCCGTCGCCGAGCTCGGATGTCGCGGCGCAGTCACGACAGCCCGGCGCGCAGCGCCTCGCAGCCAGCCGTGGCCGTGCACGCAGGTCGGGCTCGAGGTGGTTGCCCTCGGCCCACTCGTTCCACGACTTGATCCAGAGCAGCCGCTCCTCGGCGGCCGGTCCGGCGAGCAGTGCGACGGCCGCTCGACGTTGCGCTGGAAGCGCTCGGGCGTCGCGCCCTGCACGGCGAGGCCGCGCGCGACCCGACCGCGGCGTGTTGTCCCAGTTGGGGTACACGCACGGCTGGATGTCGGCGCCGACGCGGGTAGTCGGCGACGATCGTGTCGGAGTACGGCCAGACCTCGGGACCGCCGCATGCAGCTTGCGCACGCGCCCGCATCGCGGAGCGTGGTCGCCGCGGTCGACCTCGGCGGGCAGCCGCATGTACACGCTCGGCGTCGAAGCCGTCGGCTGCGGCGTCGCGTGTATCGCGGCCCGCGCCCGAGCAGGTCGCTCGCCTCCGCGACGAGGTAGAGCCCGTCGAGGCCGGCCTCGCGCGCCATGCGCCTGCCACCGGTCGACGAACGCCGCGGCATCGGGCAGCTCCTCGGGCCGGAAGACGTAGAACAGCGGGCGGCCGTCACGCGGAGGTAGCGCTCGTCGCGGAACGCCGGGAGGAGCGTCGTCGAAGTGGCGCCGGTCGTCCTCGGGGCCGGGGTAGCGTCTGCTGCTTCAGCACCCGGTCGGCGGCGCCGTGCCAGATGCCGGTCCACGTCTGGTTCGCCCAGGCGAGGCAGAACCCGACGTCGGGCTCGCCGCTGGTCGAGCACCTCGCGGAACGGGCGCTCGAGGATGCGGTCGCCGTCGCCGAACCAGTAGTGCCAGTAGCACGAACGCCTCGACGCCGTACGCGCGCGCGAGGTCGCTCTGCGCCTGCCGGGTCTCGGGCACGCGCAGGTCGTAGAAGCCGAGGTCGGCGGGCAGCGTCGGCTGCTGGTGGCCCGGGAAGAGCGCGGCGCGCCCGCGCCGCGTTGGTCCACTCGGTGAAGCCCGGGCCCCACCACTCGTCGTTCTCGGGGATGGGGAAGAACTGCGGCAGGTAGAACGCGAGCGCGCGGGCCTTCAGCGCGGGAGCGGCGTCGCCGGCCGCGCCGGCACCGGCTGCCGCCGGAGGGGTCTCGATCACCGGAACACCGCCATTCCTCGAAGGTTCAGGCACGCAGCATGAATCCTAAACCGGCTCAGGCTCGACGGCGGCCGTCGAGCGAGCGACGCACGGACCGGACCGCGCGGCGGAGCCACGGCAGCGCGCATGCCGATGACCGCGCGACGCCGTTCACGTCGCCGTCCGTCGGGCGGCCAGAGCATCGCCGGCGAGATGGCCGACGGCGCGGCGGAACCGGGGATCGCGCGTACTCGGGCGAGCCGAGGAGTTCGCAGCAGCAGGTGGCGGTGCAGCTTGCCGTCGAGGCCGCCCGCGAGCCCCTCGTCGACGCCGACGAGTCCGCCGCCGAGCCGCAGCGCGACCGCGGACGAGAGGAATGGCAGCCCGAGCCGGGTCGTCCGCGACGTCGCGCCGACGTGCACGCGGTAGAAGACCGTCGGCTGGTCGACCTGCGGGATGGGCTGCAGGCGGGCGACGTTCACGAGCATCCAGTAGTCGTCCATGGCGAGGGCGTGGGGCGCGAACCCGCCCGCGAGCCGCAGCAGGTCGGGATCCGCGACGAAGCTGGTCGTCACCGAGATCGGTCCGCGGAGGAGGGCGCGGAGGTCGTGCACCTCGAGTGGCGTCTGATCCGCTCGCCGTCGGCGGCCTCGACGAGCTCGTCGAGGGTGTGCTCTCGCCCGACGAGGAGCGACGCCCACCCTCCGACCGCCTGATCCATCGCCTGCAGGCGATCGGCCTCGTCTGCGACGCTGAAGGCGTGCTCCCGGGCGAACACGATGCGCTCGCCGGCGTGCTGCTCGAGCCAGTGCACCGCGCGTTCGAGGTGCGTCGGATGCCAGAGATCGTCCTGGTCGAGGAAGGCGATCCACCGCCCCCGGGCGAGTGCGAGGCCGCGATTGCGGGCGACCGCGACACCGAGATGCGACTGTTCGACGAGTATGGCGCCGACCGGGTGGGCGCGCACGGCGTCGGGTCCGGCATCGCCGGACCCGTCGTCGACGACGATCACCTCGACGCCGGTCAGCGTCTGCCGCTCGATCGAGGTCAGGGTCTCGGCGATGTACCCGGCCCCGTTGTAGAGCGGGATGACCACGGAGACGAGCGGATGCTCCGCCCCGCGCATCGTCGGATCACGCGATGCCACCGCACCCATGCTCGGATCGGCCGCCCGGGTCAGTCGCGCCGACCGCGACGCGCGGCAGATCGTCTCGGGCTGCGGGAGCGTCGTCGGTCGGACGGGACGCCGCGTCGACGGTCTCGGCGATCAGCGGTTCCGATTCGGAGCGGTCGCTCACCGGCAGGTCGTCGGCCGGCGTCGCCGCGCGGGCGTACTCGCGCGCGGTACTCGTAGGAGTACGGCGATGCGTCGACGCCGCGCAGCGGCGCCTTGTTCAGCACGATGCCGAGCGCTCGTCCGCGCGCCTTGCGAAGGGTGTCGAGCGACTTCTCGAGCAGGTCGTCGGTGGTCTTGCCGAGGGTCACGACGACGAGCGCACCGTCGGCCTGGTGCGTCAGCACGGCGCCGTCGGTGACCGGCAGCAGCGGTGGCGCGTCGATGATGACGATGGCGTGCTTCGCGAGGTCGGCGATGAGGGTGTGCATGCGCTCGGAGCCGAGCACCTCGCTCGGGTTCGGGGGCACACTGCCTGCGGCGAGCACGAGCAGGTTGGGCGACTTCGGGGTGCGTTGCAGCACCTCGGCGAGCGCGGCGCGGCCAGCGAGCACGTCGCTGAGTCCCGCGCCGCCCGGGAGTCCCATGGTCGTCGCCACCGTCGAGCGTCGGAGGTCGCCGTCGACGAGCACGACCGCGCTCCCGGCGGCCGCCAGCGTCAACGCGAGGTTGCACGCGATGGTCGACTTGCCGTCGCCGGGCAGCGGGCTCGTGACGACGATGGTGCGAGGCGGGTGGTCGACATCCATGAACTGGAGGTTCGTTCGCAGCGAGCGCAGCGCCTCGGCGACCGCGAACGTACCGCCTGCCGCTCGATCCCTTCGGCGACGGCCGACGAGTCGGTGTCGGCATCGAGGCCGGGCACGACCGGGATGGTGCCGACGACCGCGACGCCGGTCTTCTGCTCGACGTCCGCGGCCGACCTGATGCGTCGATCGGAGACCGTGCGGATCATGGCGAACGCGACGCCGAAGCCGAAGCCCGAGCAGGCCGCCGACGATCATCGACGTCTGGACATCGGGGAAGGTCGGGGTCGTCGGCAGCGACGCGGAATCGCCGGCGATCACGGTCACCGGCGCGGAACCCTCGGTGCCGTCGCCCTCGATCGAGTCGATCTCGACGATCATCGCCCGGATCCACGCCTCGGCCAGCTCACGCGCGCCCTCGGGCGTGTCGGCTTCGGCACTGATCTTCATGATACGGTGTCGGCCGGGTTCGTGACGGTCACCCGTCCGACGAGCGCCTCGGGCGTGGTGTCGAGCTCGAGATCGGCGATCGCGTTCTCGGCCACCGTTCGCCATCCGGCGATGTCGAGGTACGACTGCACGCGGGATCGCGCCAGGCTGTCGCCGACGGTGGACAGGCCGACGTCGGCACTCTGCTTGACGACACGTACCCGCTTGCGCTCGCCGTGTACACCGGCGTCTGCAGCATCGTCCAGCCGTAGGCGGCGCCGATGCCGACCAGCGTCATCAGAACGATGGCGAACCAATGCCGGCGCAGGCCGCGCAAGTAGTCGCGGAGCTCCATGCCACCCCCGATAGGATCTCTCGACCCCCGCCGCGGCGCGGCGGACATTTGTCCGAGTAGGCTCCATGGTATGTCAACGGCCTTCGAAGTGCGCGCGCTGACCAGTACGGTGCGCATCGAACTCGGCGACTCGTTGAGCCGCCGACCAGGAGTCGATCCGCGCGCACTGGGTCGACCTCGTCCACGACGGGCCCGGCGAACCCGACCAGGTGATCCGCGCCGGCATGCACGACGCACGCCGATTGGAACGGCGAGTCCGTTCGTGATCCGCGCGGACTCGCCGCGGAGCTCGCCGCACGGATCACGACGGAGGTCACCCTCAGGAGCGATCAGCGGGCTCAGGGGCGAGGCACTCATGCTGCATGCGAGCGCCGTGGCGCTCGACGACGGGCGGGTCATCGGCTTCGTCGGGCCGTCGGGCCGGGGCAAGACCACTGCCTCCCAGGCGCTCGGCCGCACCTACGGATATGTCACCGATGAGACCCTGGCGATCCGCGCCGACGGGTCGGTCGTCGCCTACCCGAAGCCACTCTCGATCGGGACGCGGCCCGACGTGAAGCGTCACCGAGCCGGCCTCGGCACTCGGGCTTCGCTCGGCGCCGGCCGAGGGGCTGCGGCTCGCGGCGATCGTGCTGCTCGACCGGCGGCCCGACGTCGAACAGCCGTTCGTCGAGTCGGTGCCGATCATCGAGGCGCTGCCCGCGCTCGTCCCCCAGACGAGCCACCTGCCGGCGCTCGAGCAGCCCGCTCCGCACCCTCGTCGAGACGATGCACTCGACCGGTGGAGTGCGCCGGGTCGTCTACTCCGAGGCGGAGTCGCTGCCAGCCGTCATCGAGACTGCTGCACGAGTTCAGCGACGACGGAGCCCGTGCTCACCGATGTCGCCAAGCTGTCCTCGCGCGACTGCGACTGCTTCGCCGGCCTCCTCCCGAGCGCCGACGCTCCGGCGACGTCCACGGTCCGATCCGCCCGGGGCGTACTGGCGGGCGGATTACACCGACGCGCTGATGGTCGACGACTCGCTGCTCGTGCTGGTCGGCGGCACGGGTGTGCGTCCTCGAGGGCGTCGGCCCGATCCTCTGGCTCGCGGCCGACGGTCGACCGAGGACGAGCTCCGCGAGATCGCGCTGCGCCAGCTTCCCGAGCCGCCCGCGGGCGTCGACGCCGCCGAGGTCATCGCGGCGCCCTGCAGAGCCTGGTCGACGCGAGCATCCTCGTGCGCGACTGACGTCCGACTCAGCGCTCGCTGGCGCCGCGGCCGGGCAGCCGCGAATTCGGGCTATCCGAAGACGCTGCGGCCGCAGGAGTCCGTCGCCGTCGCGCCGTTGCTCCCGCGCCATCGCCCCGAGGCAGATCCCCGCGATCACGAAGGGGATCGAGACCTGCGCGGCGACCCAGAACAGGTCGAACTGCGCCTGCACGATGCGGCGAGCACGTCACCGCGACGGCGAGCGTTCCGAACCGCGGATCGACCCGCCAGAGCACGACGAGCACGCCGACCCACATCACCAGGAAGCCGATGAGGCCGACGATGCCGGCGGATGCGAGCACCTCCATCTCGGCTTGCGGTGGCTGGTACGGCGCAGTCGGCTCGGTGTACCAGTAGCGCAGGCCATGCCCGAACACCGGGGACTCTCGCCAGAACGCGTAGCACCTCGCGGAACCAGTCGAGCCGCTGGAAGACGGAGTTGTGCTCGTTCTGCGACGCGATCTGGTCGACCACCATCGTGACGACGAGCCACGCCGCCGGGGATGATCAGCAGGAACACGAGGCGCGAGCGCCCGGTCGCTCCGCGCCGGATCACGGCGACGATGACGGCGGCGATGAGGCCGATGATCGCCTGCCGCGATTGTGTGAGCAGGATCGCGGGGATCAGCAGCCAGAGCGCCGCGACGCGCCAGCCGCTGCGTCCACCCGACCCAATCGGGGCGGATGTAGACGACGATCGCGGCGAACGCCAACGCCGTTCCGACGAAGTTCTTGTGCATGCCGAACGGCCACGACGGGATAACGGGGCCGAAGTCGCCGCGCGGCGTACTGGATCACGCCCTTGATGATCGTGACCGACCGCGAGCACGCAGCGCCGCGCCGACATGAGGAGCGAAGTGCGAGCCGCGCATAGCCCGCGCGCGCCGAGCGCCCAGCCGACGATGAGCGCGCCCGAGACGAGCAGCCACGCGTGGAACCACTCGACGGTGTTCGCCGGGTACGGATTCACGATCACCGTGAAGAGCGTCGTGAACTGGTAGACGAGGTTCAGCCACAGCAGCTGCCGCAGCGGTCTGCTGAAAGGGCGCTGGCCGAGCAGCACGGCGGTTCCGAACGCCGCAGCGAGCGCGACATCCGACACCGAGAGGTCGCCGCCCGCCGAGGCCGACCCGCTGCACGATGAACAGGCCGGGCATCGCGATGAGCGCGATCGCGAGCGGCACCGAGACGGTGAGCGCGGCGCCGATGACCAGCGCTGCGACCGCGATCGCCGTCATCGGCGCGTTCTGCGACGCCCTGATCGAGCAGGATGTAGACGGCCGCGGCCGCGCCGGCCGCCATGAGCACCCAGCGCCACGCGTTCGCCCACCACTCGGCGAGCGGCTGCGCCAGATCAGCGCGCGCATGCTCGTCGTACCCATGGTCGCGTCCCTTTGTGAGATTCGCTCCAGTATCGCAGGTGCGCGGCAGGCGGAGTCATCGGCGGGTACTCGACCAGGCCGAGCCCGATGAGTTGCTCGACGAACGCGTCGACATCGGCATGCACCGGCACTCGATGGGGTGCCGATGCGTCGGCCACCCGCTCGGCGATCGATCCGGGCCGCCGCGCACGAGCTCGCTCCCAGATGACGGCGGCCGAGCCCTCGAGCACGACGATCGGCCCGTCGGGAAGCGGATGCCGACGTACACGACGTCGTCCTCCTCCACGGTCGCGACTCCATGGCCGGCCGCAGTGCGGCGTCAGTCCGCCGCGGCTCACCGCGCCGCACCCCTTCGCCGAGATCCCCGGCGCCGAAGGCCCCGCCACCCCTCGCCGACCGCACGTGCCTGCCGGCCGAAGAACTCGCCGATGATCTCGAGCCGGGTCGGCTGCCGGCCGAGCCGGTAGGCGAGGTGCTCGACGTTCACGAGCGGCGCTCGCACGACCACGCGCACCGACTCGGCGAAGGTCGGCGCCGCTCGTACGCGCGCCCACCACTCCGCCGTGCGGCTTCCGCCCTGCGAGACGACCTTCCAGAGCAGGTAGTCGCGCTCGCCGCGATATCGCTCGAGCCCCCCGACGGCCGCCGCGAACGCGACGCGCGCGTCGAGTTCGTCGACGAGGGCTTCGATCCGGCGCGACGGTCGTCCGGTGCCTCGTTCCAGACCACGTCCAGGTCACCGCCGGAGCGCGCCCCGACCGCGCCGCGTTCAGGATGAGCAGCACCGACTGCGCGGCGATGCTCGGCACGGGGCATCCGAACGCTGCGATCTCGGTCTCGCGACGATCGCGCCACATTCGATCGAACGCCGGCTCGGGGCGAGGCGGATGCCGGGGAAGAACCGATGCACGTCGACGTACCCCCATGCGTCGTGCGTGTAGGTCTGCGCGTGACCGAACGGCGACCCGTACGCGAAGGTGCTGTACAGCCGCCAGCCGTGATGCCGCAGCGCGGCGTCGAGCGGCGCGAACTGCGAGGGCCGAACGAGCACGTCGACATCGGTTCCGGCGTATCGCGACGGTCGCAGGGTGGGGTCGGCCGCGGCGCCCTTGATGTGCAGCAGGTCGATGTCGAGTTCGTCGGCGACGAACTGCAGCGGCTGCATGCCCGAACCGCAGGCGCACCGAAAGCGGCACGTTGACCTGGGATTCGTTCACGCCCGCTGCACCACCTCTTCCATCACTCTAGCGAGGCGGGCGACATGCGCGTCGCGACCGAATCCGCGCGCCCATTCGCGAGTCGCCGCGGGGTCGAGGTCCCGGGCGCGCCGGATCGCGATCGCGAGGTCGGCAGCGGTGGCGGATGCCGCGTGGTGACCGCTCACCCGGGGCTGACGGTCTCGAGGTAGCCGCCCCGGCGATGGTGGCGGCGGGGGTTCCCTCGAGTGCGGCTTCGATCACGGTGAGGCCGAAATCCTCGTGACCGGCGCCGAGGACGACGACGGCGCGGCGGTACACCCAGCTCAGCTCGGCGTCGGTGAGGCGGCCGAGCCCGTGCACGCCCGACCAGGGGTCGTCGAACGTCTCGGAGCCGGCGCCGACGACGACGATCGGCAGGCCCGCCTCGGACGCCGCGGCGACCGCGAGCGGCACGTTCTTGTAACCTCGCGCTCGCGCGACCACGACGACGAACTGCTCGGGCAGCAATCGCGCCGGCGGTGTCGGCGAGCGCGGAGACGCGCTCGACAGGCGGACTCACCACGACCGAGTCGAGACCATACGCCGAACGGATACGGTCGCGCGTGACGATCGAATTCGCCACGAGCGCGTGGGCGCGACGCATCGCCTCGAGGTCACCGCTGCGCAGCAACGGCGCGCTCATCGCGAGCCCGACGCGCCTGAAGAGGTTGAGCCGGAGTCGGTAGTCGTCGGCCGCGTACAGCCAGCGTGCGGGGCTGTGCACGTACACGACGTGGGGCATCTCGAACTTGAACCGGTGGGCCCAGCCGCTGCTCGAGACGAGTGCGATGTCGCCACCCGACACCGTGGTACGCGCTGCGATCGAGGGGAGTGACGGCAGCATGCGCTCGACCTGCCCCCGGAACGGACTCGGCAGGCTTGCGCGCACGTCGAGTCGGCCGAAGTCCTCGAATGTCGACTCGGGGCTGTGCGCGAGCGTGACGACGGTCCGTGCATCGAAGCCGGCGGCCCAGTGCGCGACGACGCGCTCAGCACCGCCGAACTGCAGGAGGTAATCGTGCGCGAGAACGATGTCGGGCATCCGTCGCCCCCCTCTCGCGGTCGCGGGAAGCGTAGCACCGCTGAGGGCAAGTGGGGTATGCCTCAGCATCTTGGCGTGCCGCGGCATCGGATGCCCTGGCTTCAGGTCTGGGTGAAGGCATCCTACGCGTGGGAGGCGTCCATGTCATCATCGGCATCCCGACGTACTCGCGTGATTCCGCGGAGCCGGGACGCTGAATGCCCCCAGAACTGGGGCGTACGATTCCGCTCGAACTCGGCCGATTGATCGTCCGCAGGGCCTCAGCTGCCCGCAGACCCGGCCTCCGTCACGCCGACATCCGTGCGGTGGAAGTTCTGGAACGAACGCGACGCCGTCGGCCCCCGCTGCCCCTGGTAGCGGTTCGCGTACTCGGCCGAGCCGTAGGGCCGCTCGCTCGGCGACGACAGCCGGAAGAAGCACATCTGCCCGATCTTCATGCCGGGCCACAGCTTGATCGGCAGGGTCGCGACGTTCGAGAGTTCGAGCGTGACGTGCCCGGTGAAACCCGGGTCGATGAATCCGGCCGTCGAGTGGGTCAGCAGGCCGAGCCGGCCGAGCGAGCTCTTGCCCTCGAGGCGCGCCGCGACGTCGTCGGGCAGGCTGACGGCCTCGAACGTCGACGCGAGCACGAACTCGCCGGGGTGCAGCACGAACGCCTCTTCGGGATGCACCTCGATGAGGTGCGTGAGCTCGGGCTGGTCTTCGGCCGGATCGATGAACGGGTACTTGTGGTTGTCGAACAGCCTGAAGTACCGGTCGAGTCGCACGTCGATGCTGCTGGGCTGCAGCATGGCCGGCTCGTAGGGTTCGAGCCGAATGCGGTCGCGCTCGAGTTCGGCCCGGATGTCGCGATCGGAGAGCAGCACGCGCCCAGCGTAGCAACCGAGAGACGCAGCATCCGAGCGGCGAACGCGATCGAGCGACGGATGCCGCGTGCCTCGGTTCAGGCGCGCGCCGCGGGATACCGCTGCAGGAACAGCGCCTCGGCGAGCGCGAGGTGCTCGATCTCGCTCGGATCGACGCTCTCGTTCGGGGCGTGGATGAGGGCGAGCGGCTCCTCGACGCCCATGAGGATGATCTCGGCCCCGGGGTAGGTGTCGGCGAACACGTTGCAGAGCGGGATGGAGCCGCCCTGCCCGAGCGTCGTCATCGGGGTGCCGTAGGCCTCCTGCATCGCGCCGGCCATGGCCTGGAACGCGGGCCCGTCGGTCGAGGCCTCGAAGGGCGAGCCGACGGCCTCGGTCTCGACCTCGACGTGCACGCCCCACGGCGCCGCGGCGCGCAGGTGCGCCACGAGTGCGTCATGCGCGTCGGTCGCCGACATCCCCGGCGGGATCCGCAGGTTGAGCCGCGCGGCGGCGCGCGGCACGATCGCCGCGGTGGACCCGGTCACCGGCGGGCAGTCGATGCCGAGGATCGTGATCGCCGGGCGTGACCACAGCATGTCCGACACGCTGCCGTCGCCGAGCAGCTGCACCCCGTCGAGCACGCCGGCGTCGGTGCGGAACTGCTCGGGCGGGTACGGAGCTCCCGTCCACTGCTTCGAGTGGTCGAGGCCCGTGACGGTCGTCTCGCCCCGCTCGTCCCGAAGCGACGCGAGGATCGCGACGAGGGCCGCCAGCGCGTCGGGTGCTGGACCGCCGAACATGCCCGAATGCACCTCGGAGGCGAGGGCCTCGACGCGCACGACCACGTTCGCCATGCCCCGCAACGTCACGGTCGCGGCGGGGCGGCCGACCGCCGCGTTGCCGGTGTCGCACACGAGGATCGCGTCTGCCCGCAGCACGTCGGGGTTCGCCTCGACGAACGCCTCGAGACCGCCCGTGCCCTGCTCCTCTGAGCCCTCGACCACGAGCCGCAGGTTGACCGGGATGTCGTCGCCGAGCGCCCGCAACGCCAGCAGGTGCATGATGATGTTGCCCTTGCAGTCGGCCGCGCCCCTGCCGTACCAGCGCCCGTCGGCCTCGGTGAGTTCGAACGGGGGCGTTCGCCAGGCGTCGTCGACGAGCGGCGGCTGAACGTCGTAGTGCGCGTACAGCAGCACGGTCGGGGCATCCGGATCGCCGCACGGGCGCGAGCCGACCACGGCATCACTGCCGTCGGGCGTGCGCTCGAGCCGTGCGTCGGCGAATCCGAGCTGCGCGAACCGGTCGCGCACCCACTCGGCGGTCTTCGCGCACTCCTCGGGCGGGAACTGCCGCGCGTCGGCGACGGACTTCAACGACACGAGCTCGGCGAGCTCTGACCACGCCGACGCGGCCATGAGCTCGCCGACGCGAGCCCGCAGATCGGCCATCCTCAGTTCCCCGTGTTCGTGGTCTGGAGTTCATCGAGGAACTGCTGGAACTCCTCGACCTCGTCGGGGCAGTACACCTCCATGATCAGCACCTGTCCCTGCAGGTACCGCTCGTCGGTGATGATCGGACGCATCCCGGGGCCGCCTGCACCGTTCGCGATGCGATCGAACAGGATCGCCCGGCTCAGGGCGTCGTTCGGGTTGGCGCACACGGCGCCGCCGTCTTCGCCGAACATCTTCGCGACCTGCTCGGGGGTGAATGCCACGTTCACGCCCGCGTCCTCGAGGTTCTGGATGAGTTCCTGGGCCTTCTCCTCGGCTTGCACCGACGACCTGGCCGACATGAACATCACGACGGCGATCACGCCGACGACGACCAGCACCACCGCGGTGATGATGTAGAGCAGCGACCTCTCGCGCTTGGGCTGGGTCTCGGTGTTCGTGCTCATGATCCGGTCACCTCCGGCTGCTCGGCCGCGGCCTCGGGTTGCTTCCAAGACGGCTTGCGGAACCTGTAGAAGAGGTACGGCACCAGCAGCCCGAGCCCGAGGGCGCCGCCCGCGACGATGACGAAGTAGATCCACGGGTTGCCGCCGCCGAACTGCGACGGCGGGATGAACCCGACGAGCAGTGCCGAGAGGGATGCCGCGAAGCCGACCCCGGCGAGCCCGATGAGCATCGGGGCTCGGTAGCCACGCGGGTGATCGGGGTGGGTCCTGCGCAACCGCACCGCCGCGACGAACATGAGCAGGTACATGATGAGGTACACCTGCGTGGTGATCACCGAGAAGATCCAGTACGCGCTCGAAACGTCGGGGATGAGGGCGTAGCCGAGGGCGATGACCGTCGTCACGAGACCCTGCACCACCAGCAGGTTCTGCTGCACGCCGTGCTTGTTCAGCTTCTGCAGGAACGGCGGCAGGTAGCCCTCTTCACGCGAGATGAGCAGCAGACCCTTCGACGGGCCGGCGAGCCAGGTCAGCATTCCAGCGAGCGAAGCGGCGACGAGCGCCAGTCCGATGATCGGCGTCAGGAATTGCAGGTTGAACACGGCGAATATCGCGTCGAACGCCTGCATGACGCCGGCGGTGAGCGACAACTCCTCGGCGGGGACGATCCAGCTGATCGCGAGCGCAGGCAGGATGAAGATGAGCAGCACGAGCCCCATCGCCAGGAAGATGGCCTTCGGGTACTCCTTCGCCGGTTTGCGCAGCGACGAGACGTGCACCGCGTTCATCTCCATGCCGCTGTACGACAGGAAGTTGTTGACGATGAGCACGAGGCTCGCGAGGCCCGCCCACTGCGGCAGCAGGTTCTCGGCGGTCATCGGTGCGGCCGACGGGTTGCCCTGCGCGAGGAACACGGAGCCGAGCAGCACCAGGATGGCGCCCGGGATGAGCGTTCCGATGATGAGGCCGGCACTCGCGAGACCCGCGACGCCCTTCGTGCCGCGGGACGAGATGAACACGCCCGACCAGTAGCAGACCATGATCACGAGCGCCGTCCAGACGCCGTTGCTCGCGAGATCGGGATTGATCACGTAGGCGAGCGTCGCCGCGACGAACCCGAGCAGGCTCGGGTAGTAGAAGATCGTCATCGCGAACTGGCACCAGACGGCGAGGAATCCCATGGGCTTCGAGATGCCCGTCGACACCCACTTGTAGACGCCGCCCTCCCAGCCCGACGCGAGCTCCGCCGAGATGAGCGAGGTCGGCAGCAGGAACACGATCGCGGGAACGATGTAGAGGAAGATCGCCGCGAGGCCGTAGATCGCCATCGTCGGCGCCGGGCGCAGGCTCGCGACCGAGGCCGTCGTCATGAGCGCCAGGGCGATCCATGAGATGTAGTTGACTGCGGGCGTCTTCGCTCGCGGCATCGCCGCTGCGCGTCCGCCGCCTGTCGAGGCGTCGGCGCTCACGACGTCCACCCCTCGAGCAGTTCAGCAGCAGTGGTTCGCTCCCTCGCGCCATCAGCGCGTGCGAGCCTCGACAGATCGGCCATACTGATCACCCCCGAAACCAGAAACCCTGTCTGGTACGCCGTTGGGCGGCCAGACGACTACGACGAGCTGGAACCGCATATTGCAAGGTGCGCCGGCGAAATCCTTGTCAGCGTGCCTCTTCGCTCACCGTATGAGGAATTATCCCGCCGCCGCAAGAGTGCGCGGGGATTTCCCGCGGATCGCCGTTCGGCGCGTCGCAGGGCACCCCGCGATCGTTGCTCCCGCCCCTTGGTCGCCCGACTCGCATGACCGGCGCGGACGGTCTTGCTACGATGGTCATCGCCGCATCTCACGGATGCCGCACGCCGATGTAGTTCAATGGCAGAACTTCTGCTTCCCAAGCAGATAGCGCGGGTTCGATTCCCGTCATCGGCTCTCACGGCGGGTTCCTTCGCGCCGGACCTCCTGATCGGCCGTCCACGCCGGCCGACGATGCGGGGGCAAAGGGGATTCGTGTCCTCGGGGAACACCTGAGCGAGCAGTGCACCGTTCCTATCCGGCGGGCCTCGGTCGCGTGGAGCCCGGGCGCAGTCGCCGTTTGGAGAACTCTGATGACCGCTCGAAAGCATCTCAAGCACCTCGTCCGCGACCGCATGCGCAAGACCGGCGAGCGCTACACCGTCGCCCGTCGCCATATCGCCGATGGCGGCACCGAGTGGGAGTTCCGCGGGGGGCTCGACGGCGACACCGCCGCGTTCGCCAACGTCCTGGCCAACCTCGGCGTGGTCGCGCCGCACACGGGCGAGCCGCTGACCGAGGCGATGGTGCTCGGCGTCGGCGGCGGACTCGGCGCGGGTTACATCCTCTGGGAGTTCGACTCGCTCCCGTTCCGCTCGCGCGTGCTCACGCTCGGCTTCCGGCGCCAGTGGCAGTACCCGGACCGGTGGGCGCGCGGGACCGCCGAGCGACTCGGGCTGCACGCCGAGTTGCACGAGACCGGCGGGGCGAAGCGCGCCGCGGCGACGCTCGACGCCCAGCTCGACATCGGCCTGCCGGCGATCACCTGGGTCGACACCTACACGCTCGGGCACCGCAACGAGCCGGAGTGGCGCGACGGCTACGGCGGCCCGCCGGTGATCGTCTACGCGCGCAACGGCGATTCCTATGCGGTCGACGACCGCTCGGCGGCGCCGATCGTCGTGCCCGCCGAGCGGCTGGCCGCGGCGCGGGCGCGCGTCGGCTCCTACAAGCACCGGCTGGTCACGATCGATCCGGAGCGGATCGACCTCGACCTGCATCGGGCCGTCGAGGAAGGGCTCCGGCTCCAGGTCGAGCATCTGGGCGAGAAGTCGGACTCGTTCTCGCTGCCCGCATGGCGCAAGTGGGCGCGGATGACGACCGATACCCGCAACAAGAAGGGCTGGCCGAACGTGTTCGCCGACGGGCTCGGCATCGGCAGCCTGCGCGCGTCGATCTACACGGACGCAGCCCACGGCGCGCACCTCCGCGGGCTCTACGCGGACTTCCTCGACGAGTCGGCGGAGCTGCTGGGACGTGACCTCGGGGCGGACGCGTGGAGGGCCGCCGCCGCCGCCTGGGATCCGATCGTCGATACCGCGCTCCCGCCCGGAGACGAGCTGCGCGCGCTGATCGACGGCGGTCCCGAGAGCGCGGCGGCGCGTTGGGAGCTCCAGCGCGCCCGCGACGAAGCCGCCGACGCGCCGCCGCCGGTCGGCGACCTCGTGACGGCGATGTTCGAGGCCGAGACCGCCGCGCTGGAGCGGCTCAGGGCTGCAATGTGAGCTCGGTCGGCTCTCGACGCCTCGTCGCGAACGACTCGGAAAGGTCAGTGATTCGATGGCTGAAAGGCGGCTCTCGGACGAGCAGGCGATGCGGGAGAGCATCCGGCTCGCCGTCCTGGCACGCGATCTCGGCGAGCTCCCCTACGGTGCCGTCGTGGTCTCTCCTGAGGGTTACCTGGTCGGGCGCGGGCACGACCAGGTCGAGGCCGACTCCGACTTGACCAGCCACGCCGAGATCCTGTCGGTCCGCGACGCCGTGCGTCACCACGGGCGGTCGTTGGAGGGCTGCGCCCTCGTCAGCACGGTCGAACCCTGTGCGATGTGCTTCTCCGCCGCCTGGACGGCCGGTGTCTCCCGACTCGTCTTCGGGTTGTCCATGGCGGAGCTGCTCGCGATCGACCCGGCGTCGATGGACGAGATCGCGATCGACACGGTCGAGCTCAACCAGCGCACCCGTCGCCGCCTGGAGATGAGGATGGGAGTCCTGCATTCGGAATGCCTCGCCCTTTGGACGTAGCTGTACTGATCCGACGCTGCCGTGACACGATGCCATCGCCGCGTAACATCAGGCAGGTGAGACGTGGTGATGCCCTGTGAACGACCGGCCGACGGTCCACGGTCCCACCGTCGACAGCCAGACACGGTGCGTGCACTACGCCACCGAGCTCGACGTCGTCGCGATCGAGTTCGCATGCTGCGGCAGGTTCTACCCCTGCCACGCGTGCCACGCCGAGTCGGAGTCGCACGAGGCGGTGCAGTGGCCGCGGTCGCAGTGGACTGAGCAGGCCATCCTGTGCGGCGTGTGCGACCGTTTGCTGACCATCGCGGAGTACCGCGGCGTCGATGCCTGCCCGCACTGCCACGCGGCGTTCAATCCGCGGTGCCGCCTGCACTCGCACCTCTACTTCGAGGAGTAGTCGCCGGGGCCGCCCGGTCGTGAGTGTCAGCGGGTCGCGAGCATTCGCAGCTGCAGCATCGCGGCGAATCGCGCCTCGGGATCGGCGAGGTCCAGTCCACTCACCTCGGCGAGACGGCGCAGGCGGTAGCGGAACGTGTTGGGATGCACGTACAGCGAGGCGGCCGCCGTCGCGACGTCGCCGAAGCTGTCGAGCCAGGCCTCGAGCGTGCGGATGAGGCTCGCGTCGTGGCGCTCGTCGTAGTCGATCAGGCGCCCGATGGGCCCACCCGGCTGGTCGCCCCGGGCGGCGACGAGGTCGCGCAGCTCGAGGAGCAGCGACTCGGTCTGCACGTCGATCAGGCGGGCGACTCGGCGCGTCACGTGCCCATCACGCAGGACCCGCAGCACCCGGTCGACGGTGCCACGGGAGTGCGCGACCTCGGTGATCTCATGGGCCGGCGGCCCCACGGCGACCACGGCGGGCATACGGGTGCCGACCCGGTCGAGGAAGTCCTCGGCGATCTGCACGGCGCGCTCCTCCGAGCCATCGCCCGGGGCGGCGAAGATGCCGTAGGCGACATCGCCCACGAGTGCCACGGCGGCACCCGGGCCGAACCGCCGAGAGATGCACGGCCAGGGCGTCGGCGAAGCGCTGGCGCTCGCCCAGGAGCATCTGGTCGGAGCGCACCGAGCGCTCGCGCTGCGCATCGACGATGAGGGCCGCGCCGATCACGCAGACCCGCTCGCCGGCGAGGCCGAGCCGACCGAGAGCATCCCGCGCACCGGCGCCGCCCTCGAGCGCGGTGCCCACGAGTTCGGTGCTGAGGCGGCGCTGCACGTCGGCGCCGGCGCGCACCCGGAGCAGGTGCAGGGCGACCAGCTTGGCGGCATCGCGCAGGGCGGCCTCGCGCTCCTCGGTGACCGCGCCGTCCATCGCCGCCCAGACCGATCCGAGCACCTCGTCGCCGGCGCGCACGGCGATGGCCACGCGCTGCGTCGTCAGGCCCTCGTAGCCGATCTGGATGGGGTCGACGACGACGGGCCGGTCGTAGCGGTAGAGATCTCGGAAGACGCCGCGCTCGGTGAGGATGCGGGAGTAGCGCTCGGGCACCTGGCGCCCGATGATCGTCTCGGCGCGCGAGGCATCCGCCTCCTCCTGGCGTCCCGAGAACGCGAGCACGCGCGACGACCGGTCCTCGATCGTGACCGGCGCGTTCAGCAGCGACGAGATCGCGTTCGCGACCGCGAACAGGTCCCCGGACGGCAGACCGCCGAGGGACTCGTGCTCCGCGTCGCCGATGTCGCCCTCGGCGAGGAGTGAGCGCAGCAGGGCGGCCAACTGGGTCCACGTCGCACCGCGAGCCAGGCCCATCACGGCAACGCCCGAGCGGTCGATCGCCTCCCGGGCGTCATCCGTCAGCTCGATCGGCGAGCGCACGACGAGGGCGGCGGCGCCGTGCTCGGCGAGGTGCTCGACGAGCGACCCGATTTCGCCGACGTCGGCGATGCCGACGCCGAGGACGAGTGCGCGCTCGGGGTAGACGGGCTCGTCGAGCGGATCGTGGATCACGACGCCGCCGATGTCGTGCACCGACTCGACGTCGCCGTGCACGTGCTCGAGCAGGGTCACGCCGAGGTCGTCCAGGATGCGCCCGAGGCTCGCTCGGGGGCGTTGGTTCATGCTCGGCAGCATATTCCTCAGGCGGGAACCCACTCCACCGTGGTCGTCAGCTCGTCGAGCACCTCTGGGATCGGCGCGACGCCGAGACCCGGCCCCGTGGGGACCTTCAGGTGCCCGTCCTCCATCACGAACGGCGCGGTGATGTCGGTGGAGTAGAACCGGTCGCTCGCCGAGACGTCGCCCGGCAACGTGAACCCGGGCAGGGAGGCGAGCGCGACGTTCGCCGCGCGGCCGATGCCCGACTCGAGCATGCCGCCGCACCAGACGGCGATGCCGTTCGCGACCGCGAGGTCGTGGATGCGCCGGGCCTCGAGGTAGCCGCCGACGCGGCCGGGCTTGATGTTGATCACCTGGGTGGCGCCGAGCCTGATCGCCGCCGCCGCCGTCTGGGCCGAGGTGATGGACTCGTCGAGGCAGATGGGCGTCTTCACGATCTTCGCGAGCTCGGCATGGCCGACGACGTCCTCCTCCTCGAGCGGCTGCTCGATGAGCAGCAGGTCGAAGTCGTCGAGGCGCGCAAGGTGGCGGGCGTCGCGGAGGGTGTACGCGGTGTTCGCATCCACCTGCAGCAGCACGTCGTCGCCATAGGCCTCACGCACGGCGCGCACGGCCTCGACGTCCCAGCCGGGCTCGATCTTGAGCTTGATCCGCACGTACCCCGCGTCGAGGTAGCCGCCGACGGCATCGAGCAGTTCCGGAATCGAGTCCATGATGCCGACCGAGACGCCGCACGGCACGGTGTCGTGCACCGAGCCGAGCTCGCGTGCGAACGAGCGCCCCTCGGCGCGCAGCTCGGCATCGAGGACGGCCATCTCCAGGGCCGACTTCGCCATGCGGTGGCCCTTGAACGGGTACAGCGCGTGGCCGACACCGGGGGCGTCGGACACGCCGGCCGCGGCGAGCGCCGGGATGAAGAACCGCTTCATGACGTCGACCGCGCCGTCGGCGTACTCCGGTGAGTAGCGCGGATCGGGAAGGGTGGCGCACTCGCCCCAGCCCTCTCCCTCGTCGGTCACGGCGCGGACGAGGAGGATGTCGCGCTGCGTCTGCGTGCTGAACGACGTGCGGAACGGCGAGACGATCGGCATCGCCACCCGGCGCAGTTCGAATCCCTCGATCCTCACCGCGTGACCTCCGCGGCGCCGGTCTGCACGACGTAGCCCCGCAGACGATCGAAGCCGACGATCGTGCCGCCGGTGCCGAGCAGGTCGGTGAGCCGCTCGCGCACGCGCACGCGCCACTCATGGGCGAGCGCGGGCTCGTCGAGGCGCATCGCCTCGATGTCGGCGGGGACCGCGACGGTGGTGCGGCCGGGCTGGCCGGGGTCGACCGCCGGGACCCGGCCGTTCGCGGCTGCCGAGACGACCACGGGATCCTCCAGCATCCAGCGCACGAGCAGGCGGTCGGTCTCGTCGTCCCCGTTGATCACGTCGCTCATCACGCCGTAGAAGTTCGTGAGGTACTCGACGGGAGCGGCGCCCAGCTTGCCGAGGTTGAAGTACGCGTTGCGGGCGACCAGCGGATCGAAGGTCCACTCGATGATGCGGATGCCCCGGTCGAGCGCCCAGGCGCGCTGGTGGAGCTTCATCGCGAACCCGACCGAGCGACCGACGAGGCCCGGTGCGACGCCCGCGATGTGGCTGTGCAGCGACTGCTTCTCGGGCGTCGAGTGGAATCCGATGGTCGCCCCGACGAGCGTGTCGCCGTCGAACGCGCCGCCGATGTAGTTGCCCGCCTTGCTGAAGGCGCGCAGCAGCTCGGGGGTCACGGGCGGGTTGCCCGTGCGGCCCCAGATGTCGGAGAGCAGCTGCACCGTGCGGTTGAGGTCGTCGATGCCGGCGAGCTCGCGCACGGTGACGCCGGCCGTGGCGGCCGCGGCATCCGCAGAGGAGACCGCCTCATCGGCGGGCCTCAGGTCGATTCCGGTCATGATTCCCCCTGGTCGAGCAGATCGGAGATGAGTGCACCCAGCAGGGCGGTGCGGGGCGCGATCTCGGCGACGACGACGTGCTCGTCGTCGGCGTGGGCTCCCCCGCCGACGGCGCCGAGGCCGTCGAGGGTCGGCACGCCGATGCCCGCCGTGAAGTTGCCGTCACTGGCGCCGCCGACGGCGACGCCGACGAGCGGTCGCATGCCGAGCCGTGCGGCGATCGACTGCGCGCGGTCGAAGAGCGCCGCGGATGCGGTGGCCTCGAGCGGCGGCCGGTTGGGTCCGCCATCGACCTCGACGAGCGCACCGGGGAGGACCGGCATGAGCGCCTGCATCGCGGCGTCGACGCGCTCCTGCTCGGCGATCGTGCAGGCGCGCACGTCGACGACGAAGGAGCCCGATGCGGGAACCGTGTTGAGCGTGGTGCCCGCGCCGATCACGGTGGGGGTGACCGTCGTGCCGAGCGACGCATCGCCCAGGCCGGCGACCAGCGAGCGCCTGTCGCGCCAGCTCGAGCGTCGCGTTGACGCCGCGCTCGGGATCGAGCCCCGCGTGTGCGGCGCGACCCGTGACCCGCACCTCGTACATCGAGGTGCCCTTGCGCTCGATCTTCAGCGCACCGCCGTCACCGGAGGCCTCGGTGACGAGGACGGCACGGGCGCCGGTCGCCTCACGCTCGATGAGCGCGCGCGATGTGGTCGAGCCGATCTCCTCGTCACCGGTCACCAGGATCGTCACGCCATCTCGATCGGGCAGGCTCGCGACGGCGTGCAGGACCATGACGAGCCCGACCTTCATGTCGAAGCTTCCCGGCCCGGTCAGCACGCCATCGCGGACGGCGAACGGATGCCTCACGAGCGAGCCGATCGGCCACACCGTGTCGTGATGCGTCAGCAGCAGCACCCGCGTCGTGTCGCCGAAGCGCCAGCGCAGATGGGTCGTGCCGTCGATGACGATCCGCTCGGGCTCGACGCCCAGCAGTTCGACGCCGAGCGCCGCGACCTCCTCCGCCGAGCGGGCCACCGCCGCGACATCCGCAGACGGTGACTCGCATTCGACGAGGCGACCGATGTGATCGATCATCACCGCTGGCGCGATGACGTCGGTGTGGACAAGGCTCACGCTGGGACCGCCGTCTTGGGCGTGGCGCGCGCACCGAAGTGCAGGTACTCCTCGCCCGTGGGCAGCGAGTAGAAGGTCACCGCGATCCACGTCTCGGTGCCGGGGGCGCGGACGGCGAAGAGGTTGTCCGCCACCGGCACCAGCGGGTACTCGTCGACGGCCGCCTCGGGCGTCATCTCGGCGAGGGGGCCGAGCATCGTCGTGCGGAGCAGCGGGCCGTGCCCGTTCGACAGCACCTCCATGCGCACCGCGGCGCGCTCGTAGGTGCCGAGGAACGGCGTCACGTCGACCTCGACCGGCTCGACCGGCGGCTGGAGCGACGACTGCATGGTGGCGCCCGACAGCTCGGCGAAGATCTCGCGGTAGAGGTCCTCGTAGAGGTCGCGGGTGTGCCCGCCGTTGGTGAGCAACGTGACCGCGACACCGCTCTCGGGGTGGATGCGCAGGAACGCGGCCTGGCCGATGGTGTTGCCGTCGTGGCCGTACACCCGGTCGCCGTTCCAGCCGAAGCGGATCCAGCCGAGGCCCCACGAGTCGCCCAGCGAGTACTTGTCGGGCACCTCCGCGTGCAGCTCCTGCATCGCGAGCACGCTGGCCTCGCTGAGCAGGCGCGTGCCGTCGGCCGCGAGGCCGCCGGTCATGTGCAGGCGCGCGAAGGCGAGCACGTCGGCCGCACGGGCGGTGATGAGGCCGGCAGGGCCGAGCGAGCGGGGAAGCCCCCACGTCGGCGTGACGATCTGCTCGTCGCCGACGTCGACGTGGCCGACGGCCGCCGCGTAGCGGATCGCGTCCTCGGGAAGGGTCACCGTGTGGGTCAGCCCGAGCGGGGCGAACAGCAGGTCGCGCATCGCGGCATCCCACGTCTGGCCGGTGACCTGCTCGATCACGCGGCCGAGCAGGGTGTAGCCCGAGTTGCAGTACGACCAGGTGGCGCCGATGGGGTGGTTCTGGCCGGCCTCGTGCAGCAGGTCGACGTACTTCTCCACGCAGTCGTCGCCACGGCCGGTGTCGGTGAAGACGTCGCCGTCGATGCCGCTCGTGTGGGTGAGCAGGTGCCAGACGGTCACGCCGTCGGTCAGGTCGTCGTTGACGAGGCGGAAGCCGGGGAGGATGTCGGCGACCTTGGTGTCGAGGGCGATCTTCCCCTCATCGACGAGGCGCATGACGACGGTGGCGGTCCAGACCTTCGAGATCGAGCCGATCTGGAAGACGGAGTCGGTCGTCGACGGAGCACCCGTGGCGATGTCGCGGTTGAGCGTGCCGGTGGCCGCGGTCACGAGCTCGTCGGCGCGACCGTCGCCGAGGCGGAGGATGCCGAGCTGGGCGCCGGGCACGCGGTGGCGCTTCGCGAGGGCCGCCAGGCGGCGCTCCCAGTGCGCGGCGTCGATGGGCTCGGGACGCGGGCCGGCCGCATCCCCGGCGTACTGCTCGACCCACGCCACGACACGGTTGTAGTAGTCCATGCGGTGGCTGGGCTTGCCGAGCAGCGGGAAGACGTGGCTGGCGCCGGGGTAGAGCACGAGCCGGGTCGGGACGCCCCGCTCGCGCAGCGCGTAGTGCCACTGCTCGGCCTGGCCCACGGGGCAGCGCACGTCATCGGCGCCGTGCAGCACGAGCGTCGGCGTCGTGACGTTCTCGACCTTCGTGTACGGCGACAGCTCGGCGAGTCGCTCGCGGTCGCCCGACTTCCAGGGCAGCGCGCCCATCTCGACGGCGTTCACGAAGTGCGCGTCGTCGCTCGTGCCACCCATGCTGATGAGGTCGGAGACCACGCCGCCCGGGACGGCGGCGGCGAAGCGGTCGTCGCGGCTGGTCAGGTAGCAGGTCATGAAGCCGCCGTAGCTGTAGCCGGTGATCGCCAGGCGCTTCGGGTCGACGAGGCCCTCGGCGACGAGGTCGTCGATCGGCTCGAGGAAGTCGTTCGCGTCGGCCTCGCCCCATGCGCCGAAGACGGCGTTGTAGAAGTCGGCGCCGTAGCCGTCGCTGCCGCGCGGGTTGACGATGAGCACGGTCCACCCGCGAGCGGCGAGCTCCTGGTGGTAGAGGTGCATCTCGTCGGCCGCGCGCGTTCCACGCGTTGTGCGGTCCGCCGTGGATGTCGATGAGGAGCGGGGTCGCGCCCGTGACCTCGGGGTCCCGGATGAGCCAGCCCTGCACCGTCACGCCGTCGGTGATGGTGAACTCGCGGGACTCGCGGACGTACAGGTCGACCTCGGCGAGGGTCTCGCCGTGGCTGGTGACGACGGTCTCGTCGCCCGAGGCGAGGTCGACGCGGACGATCTCGCCGAACGAGGTGGGCGTCGCGAGGGCGATCGCGGCGGATCCGCCGGCGATCGAGAGGCCGCTGACGACGTGGCCGTCGCCGCCGTGCACGAGACGGGGCTCGCCACCGGTCGACGGAACCGCGTACAGGTGGGTGCAGCCGCGGTCGCGGATGGCGAACAACACGTCGCCCTCGGCCGTGAACTGCGGGAGCGCACCGGGGTACGCCGGTGCGCCGGGCATGACGTTGCGGTCGAGGGTCGCGGCGAGCTCGGTCGTCGCCCCGGTGCCGAGGTCGACGGCGAAGAGGCCGGCGTGCCCGGAGGGGTCGCCCTGCCAGCCGACGACGACGAGACCCGACGCGTCGGGGGTGAAGGCGACGGTTCCGGCGAAGCCCTCGCCGAACGCGACGAGCTCGGGGCGGGCCTTCGGGTCGGTGAGGTCGAGCACGTGCACGCCGGCGCGCATCTCGAGGTCGTCGAGACCAGCGGGCTTGACGGTGAAGGCGATCGCGTCGCCGTCGGGGCGCCAGCCGGCGCCGAAGACGTGCTCGGGATCCTCGCTGAGCTGGCGGGTCTCGCCCGAGGCGAGGTCGAGCACGTGGAGTTGCATCCGCATGCCGCGGATGAAGCCGCTGCCGTCGGCCTGGTAGCCGACGCCGTCACTCACGATGGGTGCGCCGGAACGCGCGGTGCGGTCGGCGTCGGTCTCGTCGGCCGCGGCGTCGCCGTCGACGGGGGCGATGAAGGCGATGCGGGTGCCGTCGGGGCTCCAGATCGGGGCGCCGGCGCCGAGCGGGAGGGTGGTGAGCTGCGTGGGCTCGCCGCCCGAGAGGGGCATGGTCCAGAGCTGGCCGTCGCGCTGGAACGCGAGTGTCGCGCCGTCGGGCGAGAACGCCGGGCTCCGGTCGGTCGTGCCGTGCGTCAGCGCGGCGGGCGTGCCCGAGGCATCCGCCAGCCAGAGGGCGCTGACGCCGGAGTCCGCGGCGGCGTCGTTGCCGCTGAGGACGTAGGCGATGCGGGTGCCGTCGGGCGAGATGGCGGGCTGGCTCGGCACCGTGAGGGCGAGCAGGTCGTCGATGCGCATTCTGCGGGTCACGTGTGGCTCCTTAGATGAGGGTGGGGGTTTTCGCCCTGCCGGGGATGGCGGCAAGGAGGTTTCGGGTGTACTCGTGCTGCGGGTCTTCGAGGATCTGGAGGGTGGGTCCCTCCTCGACGATGCGGCCGCGGTACATGACCGCGACCCGGCTGGCGACGTAGCGCACGACGGCGAGGTTGTGCGAGATGAAGAGCATCGACAGTCCGAGCTCGGCCTGGAGCTCACGCACGAGGTTCAGCACCGAGCCCTGGATCGAGACGTCGAGGGCGGACGTGATCTCGTCGGCCACGAGCACCTCGGGCCGACCGGCGAGCGCCCGAGCGAGCGCGACGCGCTGGCGCATGCCGCCGGAAAGGTGGCCGGGGTAGGCGCGGGCATGGGTGGGGTCGAGGTGCACGAGCTCGAGGAGGCGAGCGACCTCGTCGCGTCGCGCCGCGCGGCTGAGGCCACGCGGGATGATCTCGGAGATCGAGTCGCCGATGCTCATGCGCGGGTCGAGCGAGGAGTACGGGTCCTGGAAGACCATCTGCAGTGGTCGGTGCCCGCGGCGCGGTGCGATCGGCGCACCGTCGAGCAGGATGCGGCCGCTCGCGACCGGCGCGAGTCCGACGGCGGCGCGAGCGAGCGTGGACTTGCCCGAACCGGACTCGCCCACGAGGCCGACGACCTCGCCGTCGGGGATCGTCAGGCTGACGCCGTCGACGGCCGTCGTGGCGGTGCGTCCGGCGCCGAAGCGCACGGTCACGTCGTCGAAGCGGAGTTCGCTCATACGAGCACCCCCTCTGTCTTGTCTCGTTGGTCTCGTTGGCCTCGTTGGCCTCGATGCCGGCGCGGACCTGGGGAATGCCGAGCGGCAGCGGTTCGCCGGCGTGCCAGCACGCGACACGGCCGCCGGCCTCGTCCGTGGCCAGGTGCGGATCGACGGCGCGGCACTGCGCGTCCGCGAGCGGGCACCGTGCGGCGTACGCGCATCCCTCCGGCAGCTGCGCCGGGTCGACGGGACGGCCGGCGATCGTGGCGAGCGGCAGGTGGAGGTGCGTGTCCATGTCGGGCACGGCGGCCAGGAGCGCGCGGGTGTAGGGATGCTTCGCCGCAGTCGCCAGGTCGGCCGCGGGCAGGTCCTCGACGATGCGTCCGGCGTACATCACCAGCACCCGATCGCAGACCTCGGCGACGACGGAGACGTCGTGGCTGATCAGGAGCAGGGCGACGTCGTCGCGTTCGCGGATCGACTCCAGCAGGTCGAGGACCTGCTGCTGCACGGTCACGTCGAGGGCCGTCGTCGGCTCGTCGGCGATGATGAGCGCGGGAGCGCCCATGAGGCCCATGCCGATCATCGCGCGCTGGCGCATGCCGCCGGAGAACTCGTGAGGGTACTGCTTCGCGCGCTGCGCCGGGTCGGTGATCCGCACCGCGTCGAGGCGGTCGACGGCGCGGGCGAGCGCCTCCTTGCGCGAGAGGCCCTGGTGCTCGGTGGCGACCTCGGCCAGCTGTGCGCCCATGCGCTTGGTGGGGTTGAAGCTCGTCATGGGGTCCTGGAAGACCATCGCGAGTGACGTGCCGAGCAGCTTGCGGTGCCGCGCCGTGTCGCCGTGCACGAGGTCCTCGCCGAGGAAGTTCAGGGCCTTGGCCTCGACGACGCCGGGTGACTCGACGAGCTGGGCGATCGACAGCGCCGTGACGGACTTGCCCGAACCCGATTCGCCCACGATGCCGACGGCCTCGCCGCGGCGGACGGTGAAGCTCACCCCGCGCACGGGCCGCACGTCTCCGGCGGGGCCGGGGAAGCTCACGCGCAGGTCGCGCACGTCGAGTACGACGTCATCGTCGGCGTCGGCGTCGGCCGCGGCAGGTGCTGCGACCGGCTTCGCAGCGGCCTTGCGGATCCGCCCGGTGAAGCCGCCGACCTGGATGCCGAGGCTGCGCGCCGCGGCCTCGCCGACGAGGTTGAACGACGAGTCCGGCGATGACCACCGCCATGCCGGGCGCGAGGGCGGCGAGCGGGTTGACGTAGATGCCGAGCAGGCCCTCCATCATGAGCCGGCCCCAGTCGTAGTCCGGCGGCTGCACGCCGAGCCCGATGAACGAGAGTCCCGCGAAGGCGAGCAGCGCGCCGCCGGCGCCGATGGTGGCGTTGACGATCAGGGGTTCGCCGATGTTGGGGAGGATGTGCCGGGTCAGCACGCGGAACCGGCTCACGCCGCCGATGCGGGCCGCGGCGACGAAGTCGCGGGACGGCGACGCCGGCGATGAGGGTCTGGCAGAGGCGCGCGAACGAGGGAGCGCCCGCCAGTCCGATCGCCAGCACGGCCCCGAGCCATCCGCTGCCGAAGATCACGGCGAACGAGAGCGCGAGCAGCAGGCCGGGGAAGGCCACCGCGACGCCCACGAGCCAGGTGACGCCGCGTCCGAGGAACCGTCCGAGCAGCAGCGGTGCGACGCCGAGGATCAGTCCGGCGCTGACCGCGACGAGCGTGGCGAGTACCGCGAGCGTCACCGAGAGGCGGGTGGCCACGAGGACCCGCAGGAGCAGGTCGCGACCGAGCTGGTCGGTGCCGATCGGATGCTCCAGCGAGGGGCCGGCGAGCATGTTGTCGGTGTCGACGGCGGCGGCCTCCTCGCCCCAGAGGATGGGAGCGAAGATCGCCGTGGCCACGACGAGGGCGAGCATCACCACGGCAGCGACGCCGAGCGGGGTGCGGAGGATGCGAGTCATGGTGTTCATCAGTGCTCCGCGACGGTCGTCCGGGGGTCGAGCGTGGCCAGGACCAGGTCGACGATGGTGTTGACGATGAGTACGCCGGTGCCGTAGACGAGCACCGTGCCCTGCACGAGCGGGTAGTCCTTGAGCTGGATGGACGAGACGATCGTCGATCCGAGTCCGGGCCAGGCGAAGACGCTCTCGACGAGGACGGTGCCGACCACGAGCGACGAGAGCATGAGCCCGGCGAGGGTCAGTGACGCCGTCACGGCGTTCGGCAGGGCGTGCGAGAGGTAGATCCGCCAGAGTGGCAGCCGTTTCGCCCGGGCGGTCCGCACGAAGTCGGTCTCGAGCACGCCGAGCATCTCGACGCGCACGATGCGGGCCAGGATCGCGGCCGGGCCGACGGCGAGCGCGATCACGGGGAGGATGTACGACTCGGGGCCGCCGCGACCCGCGACCGGCAGCCAGCCGAGGGAGACGCCGAAGACCCACACGAGGAAGACGCCGAGCAGGAAGTCGGGGATCGTCGAGATGAAGACGCTGCTCGAGGTGAAGCCGAGTTCGAGCCGGCGTCCACGACCCCGCCGCGTGGCCACCGCGATGGCGATGCCGGCCGGGATGGCGATGATCACGGCGACGAGGAAGGCGAGCACTGCGAGGGCGGCCGTCGCCGGCAGCCGCTGCGCGATGGTCTCCGCCACCGGCAGTTGCGAGCCGATCGACATGCCGAGGTCGCCCGTGAACAGCCCCTGGAGGTAGTCCAGGTACTGCTGCCAGATCGGGTCGTTCAGGCCGAGCGACTCGCGCCG
Source organism: uncultured Actinomycetota bacterium (assembly GCA_963758615.1). Taxonomy (GTDB): domain Bacteria; phylum Actinomycetota; class Actinomycetes; order Actinomycetales; family Microbacteriaceae; genus Agromyces. The sequence goes on from CAVWVZ010000003.1 coordinate 42,541, forward strand.
GGCCTCGACGACGGCGGCGGGTGCGGTCGGGCCCATGGCGGCCCGAACGGGGTCGCCGGGCACGAGGTGCATCATCAGGAACGCTGCGGTGACGAGCACCCACAGCGACGCCAGCAGCCGCCCTGAGCGACGGAGGGTGAAGCGCAGCCAGCGGTTCTCGCGGGCGGTGGTGCGCGTGTCCTCGGCCGGCAGGGCGGCTGCTGTCGTCATTGCCGTGGTTCCTAACTGGGTGGAGCGGATGGAGCGGATGGAGCGGTGGAGCTGGTGGGTCAGCCGAGCATCGTGATGCTGGTCGGCACGATGTTGCCGACCACGGCGAACTCGGCGCCGTTGCCGTACGTCTTCACGAAGTTGGTCGCGAAGGGCACCACATCGGAGGCGGTGAAGAGCGCGGCCTCGGCCTCGGCCCACGTGTCGCAGCCCTCGGTGCCGGGCATGCCCATGGCCTCGGTCACGAGCGCGGTGTACTCGTCGTTCTGGATGCCCGAGAAGTTCACGCCTTCAGGGGCGGCCGGACCGGAGAGGAATCCGATGATCTGGTCGGGGCTGTTGATGTTGAGCGGCTCCCACGCGACATCCCAGGCGCCGGTGCCGAAGAGGTTCTCGGAGATCGTCGTGGAGTCCTGCTGAGTGGCGGTGACCTCGACGCCGATGCCCTGCCACGCGGCGACCGCGAGCTCTGCGGCGGCGGCGCCGCCCGTGCCGAGGGTGGAGTCGTAGAGGAAGGTGATGCTCAGCTTCTGGCCGTCCTTGCTGCGGACGCCGTCGGCGCCCTCGGCCCAACCGGCCTCATCGAGAGCGGCCTCGGCGGCGTCGACGTCGAACTCGGGGACGTTGCCCGAGACGGAGTCGACCGTGCAGCCGGTCGGCGGGATCACGGCGAGCTGGGTGGCGGGGCCGCCCTTGCCGCTCGTCAGGACCTTCTGCAGCTCGGCGAGGTCGAGCGACTGGGTGAGGGCGAGGCGCACGGCCGGGTCGGCCGTCGGGTGGCCGGCGGTGTGGTTGAACCACTGCTCGCCGAGCAGGGCCGGGGTCTCCTGCGTGAAGAGCTTCGCCGCATCGAGACGCTCGGCGTCGGGGCCGACGACCTGGACCGCGTTGATCTCACCCGAGAGCAGCAGGTTCGCGGCGGTCGTCTCGTTGCCGATGATGCGCGCGGTGACCGACGCGGGAAGGCCTTCCTTCTCGGCGGTCACGCCGCCGGGGCCCCACGCGTAGTCCTCGTTGAGCTCGTACGTGTAGTGGTCGTTGGGAACGGCCTCGGTCAGCACGTACGGGCCGGTGCCGTTGGTCCCGGCGGCGAGGGTCGTGCGGTCGGCGAGTCCGGCGTCGCAGACCATGCCGAGGTTCGACAGGCTCTGGAAGAGGAAGGGTGCCGGCGCGGCGAGGGTGAGGGTGAGGGTGTCACCCTCGGCCGCCGCGGTCATCCCGGCCGGAAGGAAGGCACCGAGGAACGGGCTCTGGTTGGCGGGGTCCTCGATCCAGGAGATGTTGTCGGCCGCGGTCTGCGCGGTGAACTCGGATCCGTCCGAACAGGTGATGCCCTCGTTGAGGGTGAGCGTGGCGGTGAGGCCGTCGAGGCTCCACTCCTTGGCGAGCGCGCTGTCGATCTCGCCGTCCAGGTTGATGCTCACGAGCGGGTCGTACGCGTAGCGGCTCACCGCGAAGAGGGCGCTGACGGCCGAGGCATGGGGGTCGAGGCTGCCCGGGTCGGTCGAGAGCGCGACGGTGAAGGGCTTGGCCTCGGCGGCGACGGCGTCGTTGCCGCCTCCGGTCGAGCAGCCGGCGAGCGACACGGCGGCCGCTGCGGCCGCGATGACCGCGAGCGCGGGCTTGGTGATGGATCTCATGGGAAACCTCTCTGAGGGGTGGTGGTGCGTAGGGGGTGCTGTGGTGGTGCGGTCCGCTAGGCCGCGCGGGTGACGACGCGGCCGTAGTGGATGTACTTGCGCCGGCCGTCGCCGGCGTCGCCGAGGAAGGCGTAGACGTGGTGGATGCCTCGCGTGGGCTCGACCGCGATGAGCGAGTCGTCGCCGAATCCGATCAGCTCGAGCCGCACGGGCTGCTCGCCGATCTCGGCGAGGATGTCCTTCGGCGTGCGGTCGAGCCAGATCCGGCCGTTGTCGTCCTGGCTGACGACGAGGTCGTAGATGGTGTCTGCGTAGCGCCCGACCAGGTTCGCCGGGTCGACCTCGACCGGCTCGGCCGGCGGGACCGGGTTGGCCGGGAGGTTGACGTCGGCGACCTCGCGCAGGATCCGCGCGACGACGTCCTCGAAGAGGCCGAACACGTCGCCGCCGTTGGTGAGCAACGCGACCGCGAGGCCCGCCTCCGGCACGACGCGCATGAACGCGGCCTGGCCGATGGTCCCGCCGTCGTGACCGATGACGGTCGTCCCGTTCGCGGAGAGGATCTCCCAGCCGAGGCCCCAGGCCTCGCCCATTCCGGTGACCCTCGGCAGTCGCACGTGCGGCGAGCGCATGGCCGCCGCGGACTCCTCGGAGAGGACGCGGGTGCCATCGGCGGCCGGCGCCGCCGGCGAGGTGCATCTGCACGAAGCCGAGCAGGTCGCGGGGGCGCATGGCGAGCATCGAGCCGGCGGGTTCGTTCGAGCGCGCGAGCGCCCACACGGGCGCGGGGGTCTCGACGCCGTCTTCGCCGGGTCCGACGTGGCCGACGGCCGCGCGGTGGAGGATCGCCTCGTACGCGCTCGGCGCGACATGGGTGAGGCCGAGGGGGGTCACGAGGTGGTCGACGAGCGCCTCCTCCCAGTTCTTCTCGCGGAGCACCTCGACGAGGCGGCCGAGGACGCTGAAGCCGACGTTGTTGTAGGAGAAGAGCTCGCCCGGGGTGAACAGCTGCGGCAGCGAGGCGATCACGCCGATGTACTTCTCGACGGCGTCCTCGCCGCGACCGGTGTCGGTGAAGACATCGCCCTCGAAGCCGCCCTGGTGGCTGAGGAGCTGGCGGGTCGTGATGCTCGAGGCGGCGATCTCGTCGGCGAGGGCGAACTCGGGCAGGTAGGTGCGGATCGGAAGGTCCAGGTCGAGCAGGCCGTCGTCGACGAGCTGCATGACGAGCGTCGCCGTCCAGACCTTCGTGATGGAACCGATCTGGAAGACGGAGTCGGGCGTCGCCTCGACCTTGGTGGCGGTGCTGAGCAGGCCGCCGGCGGCGTCGATGATCTCGCCGTCCTTGAGGACGGCGACGACGGCGCCGGGCACCTTGTGCTCGGCGACCAGCTGGGCGAACTCGGCGTTCAGGAACTCGTGGATCTCGGGGAGGCTCTTCACCCCATCACCATAAGAAGGCGATGCCGCAGAACTTTCGTCCGATCGGACAGACCCGTCCGGTTTCGTTGGTCCGACCCGACAACGGCTGCGCCGATCCGCGCTGGACCGGACCGCGGCTTGCCTGAGAGTGTGATGAATCCTCGGTCACGCGAGCGAGCGCGACGAAACGTCCGACCAGGTTCGGGTGGCGCGCTACGCCGGCGGCCGCTGCGTCAGCGACCGAGCGCGTTGAAGATGTCGTAGACCATGAACGCGGGCCACACGAACCCCTGGAAGACCGCCCCCACGTACTCCCAGAACCCCTCGGCCTGCTGCCAGAAGTACACCCACGCGCCGAAGATGCCGAGGCCGTAGATCGCACCGCCACCGGCGAGACACCCGGTGTTCGAGCTCCTGTCGCTCATATCTGCCACCCCTGCCGCCAACAGTACGCCCACGGACGCGGCCGGCGCCGAACCGGATCGCCCCACCTGCGGCATCCTAGGTCGCGCGGAATCGACGCAACCGGAGGCTGTTGCCGACGACGAACACCGACGACAGCGCCATCGCCGCGCCCGCGACGAGCGGGTTCAGCATGCCGAGCATCGCGAGCGGAATGGCGGCGACGTTGTACGCGAACGCCCAGAACAGGTTCGCCTTGATCGTCGCGAGCGTGCTGCGCGAGAGCCGGATCGCGTCGACGACCGCGGTCAGGTCGCTGCGCACGAGGGTGAGGTCGCTCGCCTCGATCGCGACATCCGTGCCGGTTCCCATCGCGATGCCGAGGTCTGCCGTGGCGAGCGCGACCGCGTCGTTGACGCCGTCGCCGACCATGGCCACGACACGACCCTGCTGCTGCAGTGCCCGAACGACGTCGGCCTTCCCGGCCGGCAGCACCTCGGCGTGCACCTCGTCGATGCCGACCGTCGCGGCCACCTCGCGCGCGGCTCGCGCATTGTCGCCGGTCAGCAGGATCGGCGTCAGCCCGAGTCGCCGCATGGCGGCGATCGCCGCGACGCTGTCGTCTCTCACGGTGTCGGAGACCGCGAGGATGCCGCGGGCGACGCCGTCCCACGCGACCGCGACGACCGTGCGCGCACGGCGCTCGAGGTCGGCCGCGGCGGTGTCGAGGTCGGCGGGCACGGTCACCCCCCACTGCGTCGACAGCCAGGCGGGGCGTCCGACGGCGATCAGGTGGCCGCCGACGATCGCCTGCACGCCGAGGCCCCGCGTCGACGAGAACGACTCCACCGTCGGCAACGGGCCGACGCGGTCGGCGGCGGCTGCCGCGATGGCGGCGGCGATCGGATGCTCCGACCCGACCTCGACCGCACCCGCGAGGCGCAGGAGTTCGTCGGCGTCCTGGCCCGGGGCGGCGATCACGTCGGTCAGCGTCATGCGGCCGGTCGTGACCGTGCCGGTCTTGTCGAGCACGATCGTGTCGATCCGCCGCGTGGACTCGAGGATCTGCGGCCCCTTGATGAGGATTCCGAGCTGAGCGCCGCGACCTGTGCCGACGAGCAGCGCCGTCGGTGTGGCGAGTCCGAGCGCGCACGGGCAGGCGATGATGAGCGTCGCCACCGCGGCCGTGAAGGCGACTTCAGGGCTTGCTCCGATCAACAGCCAGACCGCGAGCGTGGCGAGAGCCAGCCCGATGACGACGGGTACGAAGACCGCCGAGACCCGATCGGCGAGCCGCTGCACCTCCGCCTTGCCGGTCTGCGCCTGCTCGACGAGCCGGGCCATGACAGCGAGCTCGGTGTCGGCGCCGACCCGGGTCGCCTGCACTACCAGGCGCCCGCCGGAGTTGATGGTCGCACCGACGACGACGTCGCCGGGGCCCACCTCGACCGGCACGGATTCGCCCGTCAGCATGCTCGCGTCGATGGCGGAGCCGCCCTCGATGACGCGGCCGTCGGTTGCAATCTTCTCGCCCGGGCGCACGACGAACCGGTCGCCGACGACGAGATCGCCCACCGGAATGCGAACCTCGACGCCGTCGCGCAGCACTGCGGCGTCGTTCGCGCCCATCTCGAGCAAGGCCGTGATGGCGGCGCTCGAGCGGGTCTTCGCCCGAGCCTCGACGTATCGGCCCGCCAGGATGAACACCGTGACCGCGGCGGCGACCTCGAGGTAGATCTCGTCGGCGCCGCCGCCCGGTTCGCCGAAGAGTGCGAAGGTCATCGTCATGCCCGGCATGCCGGCGGTTCCGAAGAAGAGCGCGAAGAGCGACCAGCCGAGCGCCGCGAGCACGCCCACGCTGATGAGGGTGTCCATCGTGGCGGCACCGTGCCGGAGGTTCACCCACGCGGCACGGTGGAACGGCCAGGCGCCCCAGACGGCGACGGGTGCGGCGAGCGCGAGCGCGAGCCACTGCCAGTTCGTGAACTGCAGCGCCGGGATCATCGACAGTGCCGCGACCGGCACGGTCAGCACCGTCGAGATGACCAGCCGCTGGCGCAACGACCCAGCCGCGCCGGCTTCGTCACCCGCCCGCGACCCGGTCGCGTCGGCAGCGGAGGGTGGCGGCGCGGGCAACGTCGCGGTGTACCCGGTCGCCTCGACCGTGGCGATCGCCTCGTCGACCGTGACACCTTCGGCAAGGCGCACGCTGGCCTTCTCGGTGGCGTAGTTGACGGATGCCTCGACGCCGGGCATGCGGTTCAGCTTCTTCTCGATGCGGGCGGCGCAGGAGGAGCAGGTCATGCCGCCGACGAGCAGGTCGACCTGCTGGGCGCTCATCGGGGCAGGTCGGCCAACTGGTAGCCGGCCTCGTCGATCGCGGCGACGACGTCGGCGTGCTCGAGGGCGGCGGCACTGGCGACGGTGACGCGCGAGACGCCGCCGGCGACCAACTCGACATTCACCCGCTCCACCCCGTGGAGGCTGCTGAGCTCTTCGGTGACGCTGGCCACGCAGTGCGAGCAGGTCATGCCCTCGACCCCGTACGACGTGGTCATCGCCGCGGCCGCGTGGTGCGGCGCCCGCCCGATCTCAAGCGTCGCGGTGGTGCCGCAGGTGCACTCGTGGTTGCCGTCGGTGCCGCACATGTTCTCTCCTCGGGGATAGCAATACCCCCTCAGGGTATACGGCGCAGGTGGAGATCCCAAAATGAGTGATCGTCCGCCGGCCCGGTGCGCTAGTCGGAGATGCGCCGCAGGTCCGCCCGAGCCGGGCCTTCGATGCGTGCGCCGTCGTACCGGAACCGCGACCCGTGGAGCGGGCAGTCCCAGCTCCGCTCGGCGTCGTTCCAGCGGAGGACCCCGCCGAGGTGAGGACAGAGCGCGGACACCCGATGGAGCTCGCCGCCGATCCGGCACGTTCCGGTCGGGCGACCGTGTTCGAGCCCGACGGCGCCCTCGCCTTCCGCGAGGTCGCCGGGTGCACCTTCGACGAGCGCGTGCGCCGCTCCGGATGCGAGCTCGGCGGCCACCTCGGCGTTGCGGCCGATCAGCCGTCCGGCGTCGTCGAGGAGGCTGCGGTGCTCGTCCATCACCCGGAGCCAACCGGGCCGTTCGTCGCGCACGGATTCGGCCAAGGCGATTCCGGCGGCGACGCCCGCGGCGAGGCCCCACTTCGCGAATCCGGTGGCGACCAGGATTCCGGCTTCGCCATGCCGAATGGGGCCGATCTCGGGTGCGCTGTCCAGCGACTCGTAGTCCTGCGCCGCCCATGAGTGCGTGAGCCGGAGTCCGGGGAACTGCGTCCGCGCCCAGTCGTGGAGGGCGGCAACCCGTGCGGCGGTCGAGTCCTCCCGCCCGACAGTGTGGTTTCCGCCGGCGACGATGAGGTAGTCGGTGCCGTCGACGCGGGCGGGACGAAGCGACTTGGTGTCGTCTCCCACGGAGAGGTACATGCCGCGCAGGGGAACCGTGTCGCTGCGGAGCGCGGCGACGAAGGACCGTGAGGCCTTGAGCCGGGCGAAGTGCATGCCGCGATTCAGGAAGGGGGTTCCGGTTGCGGCGATCACCGTGCCCGCTCGGATCGAACCGAGGCTCGTCTCGACCTCGTAGCCATCCCCGTCGGAGCGAACGGCTTGCGCCAAGCAGTTCGAGACGACATGAACGCCACGCTGCCGCGCACGCGAGAGGAGGCGATCGACGAGCATCAGCGGGTCGATCATGAACTGCTCGTCGAGACGTACGGCCGCGCGTACCTCGAACGGCAGCTCGGGTGTCGTGGCGGTCACGACGGGGATGTCGAGCTCATTCGCGAGGATGCGTTCGGCTTCGAGCGCATCGACGCCGTCGTCATCGGTCGCGTAGCTGTAGGCCGGCGCGGTCTCGTAATCGGGATGCGACGCGGAGAGCTCGCGGATGTACTCGGCACCGACGCGGTTCGCCTCGACATATGCGGCGGTGACCTCCGCGGAGCTTCGCTCTCGGATCGTCGAGAGCCGGACGCCTTGCAGGAGCGTCACCTTGCCGGTCGAATGGCCGCTCGTCAACGCGCCCGGTCGAATGGCATCGATCACCATCACGCGTGCGTGGTGCTGGGCGGCGACGCTCGCGGCCGTCAGACCGGTCACGCCTGCGCCCACCACCAGCACGTCGCACCTCGCATCCGCCGGAAACGGATCAGGGGTCTCGTCCCCGGCCGGCATCGCCCAGAGCGAAGCCATCGCCGCCGCCTCCACGCCTGCTACTCGTGTCGGTAGCTCTCGTCGGCGGCATCACGCGTCTGCTCGAGGTGGGCTTCGGCCTGTTGCGCCTCGCCCTCCGCCTCGAGCTTCTCGTTGTGGGTGATCTTTCCGAACCCTTCCTTCACCTTGCCGGCGACGTCTTCAGCGCCGTGCTCGAGCTTGCCCTTCCCGTTCCCATGCCGGTCGTCGTGATCCGAACGGTCGTCCTCGTTCGGGATGATCGCGTCCACGGGGAGGTCGGAGTCCACGTAGGCTCCTTCCTCTTCGTCGGGTGTGCGGTAGTTGCGTGTCGACATGATTCAAACCTCCACGGTCTGTCGGTTCATTCGTGCTGTTCACCGTCGCATCGGAGTGCGACGCGATCAATGGGCTTGACATGGCTCAACCGTCATGGGCATGTGGCGCGGTGGTCGCCCCTCCCCCATCCACCACGATCACGTCAAGCCCTTGCCGCCCATCCGCGTCGGGGGACAGCATCGGGGCACGGGACGGAGGGCGGATGACGCGGAGCGGGCGTGGTCGCGGGCGCGGGCCGGCGAAGGCACCGACCCGGGTGACCATCGCCGCCGGGCTGCTCGCCGTCGCGGCATCCGTGCTCACCGCGTGCACGAGCCCCGGCGCGCAGTTCGACCAGGCCGTCGGGCAGGGATTCGCGGCCGTCCAGACCGCCCGACTCGCGGTCGCCCTCGAGCTCGACGATCGGTCCTTTCCGACGGTGACGAGCACCGCGCTCGAAGACGCCCGAGGCGAGCTGGTCGATGCCTCCACCGCGGTCTCCGAGACGGATGCCGAGAGCGCATCGGATGCCGCGTTCCGCGCCGAGCTGCTCGACGCCCTCGCGCTCGGCGTCGACGCGGTGAACGACGCGCTCGACGCGATGGCGGGCATCGGCACCCTCGACGCGGTGGAGCCGGCCCTCGAGGAGGCCGCCGAGGCACTCGACGACCTCGGCGCGCCGGGCGGTACGCGATGAAGCGTATCTTCGCCGTCGCCCTCGGCATCCTCACCGCGATCGGAGGATTCGTCGACATCGGCGACCTCGTCACGAACGCGGTCGTCGGCTCGCGCTTCGGGCTGGGTCTCGCATGGGTGGTGCTCGTCGGCGTGGTCGGGATCTGCGTGTACGCCCAGATGGCCGGCCGCGTGGCGGCCGTGAGCGGGCGGGCGACGTTCGAGATCATCCGCGAGCGTCTCGGCCCGAGGGCGGGTCTCGCGAACCTCGCCGCCTCGTTCCTCATCAACCTCCTCACCGTCACGGCCGAGATCGGCGGCGTCGCGCTCGCGCTGCAGCTCGCCACCAGCGTCGACCCGCTGCTGTGGATCCCCGTCGCCGCGTTCGGCGTCTGGATCGTGATCTGGCGGGCACGCTTCGACCTGCTCGAGAACGTGACCGGTCTGCTCGGGCTCACGCTCCTGGTCTTCGCTGTCGCCCTCTTCATGCTCTCCCCCGACTGGGGCGTGCTCGCAGGGCAGGCGCTGCAGACCGATCCGTCGCAGGGCGAGCCGGTCGCGACGTACTGGTTCTTCGCCGTGGCGCTGTTCGGTGCGGCCATGACGCCGTACGAGGTGTTCTTCTTCTCGTCGGGCGCGATCGAGGAACGCTGGACGGAGAAGGACCTCGCGACCTCCCGCCTCAACGTGCTGGTCGGCTTCCCACTCGGCGGTCTCCTCTCGATCGCCATCGCCGCCTGCGCCGCGGTGGTGCTGCTGCCCGCCTCGATCGAGGTGACGAGCCTCAGTCAGGTGGTGCTGCCGGTTGCCGAGGCCGGCGGCAAGGTGGCGCTGGCGTTCGCGATCGTCGGCATCCTCGCCGCCACTTTCGGCGCCGCCCTCGAGACCACGCTGTCGAGCGGCTACACGCTGGCCCAGTACTTCGGGTGGTCGTGGGGAAAGTTCCGCAAGCCGGCGAAGGCGGCGCGTTTCCATCTCTCGATGATCATCTGCGTCCTCATCGCGGTCGCGATCCTCGCCACGGGAGTCGACCCCATCCTCGTCACCGAGTACTCCGTCGTGTTCTCCGCCGTCGCGCTGCCGCTCACGTACCTGCCGATCCTGATCATCGCGAACGATCGCGAGTACATGGGCGAGAAGGTGAACGGCCGCGGCATGAACCTCCTCGGCTCCGTCTACCTCGTCATCATCCTGGCCGCTGCGTTCGCGGCCATCCCATTGCTCATCATCACGGGAGCCGGCGCATGAACGACCATCGACGACACGTCGGGCGGGTGCTCGACGCCCACCTGCACCTGCTGGACCGCCAGGTGCTCGACCGTGACGACGTGCCGGTGTCGACCCTCGACGACCTCGAACTCGACGGCATCGAGCTCGGCGAGGCGATCGATCCGGATGCCCCGCCGCCGAAGATCACCGCGATCCTCACCGGCGCCGACCTCGCGACCCGCATCTTCGGCGGGCGACCCCCGTCGTCGCGACGCATGCGCATCCCGTGGCGGCTGGTGGCCGAGGTCGGCACCGTGGTCCGGCTCGGCGTGTCGGGTGACACGCTCGACGCGACGTGGGCCGAGCGGTGGGTGAGCGACCACATCATCGCCCGCATCCCCGGGGGTCGACATGATCCTGAGTGACCTGCTCGGCTCGGAGGTCGTCGGCAGCGACGGTCGCCGTCTCGGCGCGCTCGTCGACCTCCGCCTCGAGATCTCGGGCGCGCCGCGGCAGCTGCTCGCCGAGACCGAGGTCGTCGGCATCCTGGTCAGTCCCCGAAGCCGGTTCTCGACGTGGGGGTTCGAGCGTCGAGGCGCGGATGCCCCGGCCATCGTCGCTCGCCCGCAGCGGTGGTTGCACCGCGGCATGTTCCTCGTCGACTGGCGGGACGTCGCGGTCGTCGACACCGGCCGGGTGACGCTTCGCGAGGGCGCCGAGCACCTCGATCCCACGCTTCCGGAGCCGCCGCGTTCGCGGTGAGCGGGACCCTCCATGCCACCCCGGAACGCGATCGTCAAGGCCCTCACGGCGCCACGGCATCCGGCCTACCCTGTCGTCGTCGGATGCACCGCAGCATCCGCGTGCACGGAAGGAGCAAGATCATGCAGCAGCCGTCCGGTCGACCCGAGGGACCGACGACGGAAGCGAACGGATCCGACATCGGCGGGATCGACGACGAGCTCCGCCTCCGGGTTCGCGACGTACCGCCGGCCGCGGTCTACGTCGACCCCGTGGCATCCGTCGACCTGCACGGGACCGTCGACCCGCTCGACCCGGGTCTGCCGAGCCGCGACACCGATGACCCGCTGGATCCGGGCGGCGACGTGATCTGAGATCCCGCGTCGCCGGCGCGGCCTCGCGCAGCGTGATCCGGTGCATTCACGCGATCCGCGTGATGCGGCACGCATGCGCGGAGGGCATCGTGCCGGGTATCGAGGAGAGGAACCGAGATGCCCGAGCGTGAGATCGACGAGATGGGACCGGTCGACTACCTGGTCATCGAGTTCCCGGCGGGACAGGCGAACTTCACCGGCGAGATCGCCGAAGAGGTCGTGCGGCTCGTTGATGCGGGCGCGATCAGGCTGATCGACGTCGTCATCCTGACCAAGGACGCCGAGGGCGAGATCGACGCCATCGAACTCGAGGATCTCGGCGATCTCGGCCCACTGGTCGAGGCCGAGTCCGAGCTCGCCGAGCTGCTCGCCGCCGAAGAGCTCCTGAACCTCGCGGTGGCGATGCAGCCGGGCGGCGTCGCAGGGGTGCTCGTCTACGAGAACCTCTGGGCGGCATCGTTCGGCTCGGCCGTGCGCCGGGCAGGTGGCCGGCTCATCGCCGACGGCCGAATCCCCACGCAGGCGATCATCGCGTCGCTCGAGGCCGATGCCTCGCTCGACGCGAAGGACGAGTGACGCGCGCCTTCCGGCCACCGGTCGCGCCGGAAACGGAGCCGTAGGCCATGCTCGCCGCAGATCAGCCGCAGACATCCCGCCCGGCCCCACGCATCCGGTCGGGCGGGATCAACCCGCGTTCGTACGGACTCCGAGTGGAGACCGAGGCGATCGTCGCCGGTCTCGCCGCGGCCGTGCTCTTCGGACTCATCGCCGCGATCGTCTTCGCCGGGCAGGTCACGCCGCTGTGGGGCGGACTGTCAGTCGGCGCCATCGCCGCCCTCGGCGCGCTGGCCGCGGGCGTCGTCGCCGGCTATACCGGTTACTGGCGATCGCGGCACCGGCCGGGGCAGGAGTGGCGCCTGCGCATCGCGTCGTGGAAGTTCGTCGTCGACTCGACAACGGTCGCCCTCGTGCACGCGATCATCGGGGCGATCCTCACGGTGGCGATCTTCGTGCTGCTGCAGCGCAGCTTCGAGGGCCTCGTACTCGACGTCTACAGCAGTGCCATCGCCGTCGCCGTATGTGCCGGTTCGGCCGCCTACCTGATCTACCAGTCGGTGTCCGAGATCACGACGCGCAAGATGTCGTCGATGCTCGTGGCGTTCATGTCGATCAGCGTGCTGACGAGCATCGCGACGGCGCAGGATCCGGCGTGGTGGGAGTACCACTTCAGCCAGCTCGGCACCGCGGGCGACTTCTCGTCGTCCCTGTTCAACCTCGCGCTCATCGTCGCGGGATTCTTCGTCACGACGTTCGCGCTCTACCTCCACCGCGACCTGACCACGCTCGTCGAACGGGGCGTGCTGGAGCATCCGAGCGCCCCTCGCACCATCTCGGTGACGTTCGTCATCATGGGGCTGATGCTCGCGGGCGTCGGCATCTTCCCGCTGCACGTGAGCATGCCCCTGCACAACCTGTGCGCGTCGGGCATGGCGATCGCGTTCTCGGTGATGGTCCTCGGGTCGCCGCGCATCCTGGCCGGACTCCCCCGCCGCTTCTTCATCTTCTGCATCGGCACCTTCGTCGTGCTGATCGGGTCGTTCCTGCTGTTCGAGCCGATCGGCTACTACAACCTCACGGCGTTGGAGCTCATCGCGTTCAGCATCATCTTCGGCTGGATCTCGGTGTTCATCCGCTTCATCAACGCCCTCGCTGCTCCCGCCACCCCCGAGGTGCTCCCGTCGACATGAGATCGGATGCCGCGTCCCGCGGTGTCCGTCCTCGCGGCGTCGACCGGTAGCATTCGGGGATGGTCGATCGCGACGCCGCCGAACGTCTCCACGTCGAGTCACGCGCCGAGTGGGCCGCCTGGCTCGCCGCGAATCACGAGACGAGCCCGGGTGTCTGGCTCGTCGTGTGGAAGACCCCCACCGGTCGCCCGCGCCCCAGCTATGAGGAGCAGGTGCTCGAGGCGCTCGCCGTCGGGTGGGTCGACGGGCAGGCGAAGTCTGTCGACGACGAGCGCACGATGATGTGGTTCACGCGACGCACGCCCAAGAGCCCCTGGTCGGCGTCGAACAAGGAGCGCGTCGAGCGCCTCGAAGCCGAGGGACTCATGCAGCCCGCGGGCCGGGACGCCATCGATGCGGCCAAGGCCAATGGCATGTGGAACGTGTTCGACGACGCCGACCAGCTCATCGAACCGGCCGAACTGGCGATCCTCCTCGACGTCGACCCAACCGCCCGAGCCAACTGGAACGCCTACCCGCCCTCGGTGCGGCGCTCGGCACTGTCATGGATCGCGATCGCCACACGCGACGAGACGAAGTCCGAGCGCATCGCGGCGATCGTGAGGGATGCGTCGAAGGGCCAGCGTCCCGGCCCTCGGTAGTCGGCGCCCGTTGCCCATGTCCGGAGGCTCCGCTTCACGCGATCACACCGCTTCTGCCGCCTCGAGCCGACCTGATGCGACCGCGTCGGAGAAGGCCGCGTAGTCTCGGTCGTTCTGGTCGGCATAGTCGGCGGCGAACTCGGCGATCGCACGATCGAATCGGTCGCTGCCGCCGAGGTAGGCCGCAATGGCGACGCGGTCGCCCGAGCGGGCGTGCGCCCGGGCGAGCGTGCCGCCGCAGAGGGCGGCGTAGAGCTTCGCGCCCGCCGGTTCCATGATCTCGACGTCGGCTGATCCCTTCCAGTCGTGCAACTGGCGCACGTAGAAGTCACGCTCGACGTCGTCGAATCCCTTCACGCGCTGCCACCCGAGGAAGATGTCGCTCGCCGCCTGCATGTGCCGCTGCCCGATGACGACGCGTTGACCGTGCTCGGCGAACTCGCTCGGCGGCAGGAATCGTTCGAGCACCGACTGCTCGGCTTGCTTCGCCTGCAGCAGCAGGAGGTCGCCGTCATCACGCCCGCGCAGCAGGATGATCCAGGCACGGGTACCGACACTCCCGACGCCGACCACCTTGCGGGCCATGTGCACGTACGAGAACTCTCGCAGGGGATGCCGCGGCAGCCTCAACGTCTTCTGGTACGAGCGGAGCAACTCCTGCATCAGCGCCTGGTCCTCACCGGCCGCGCGGCCGGCGGGCGCGACCATCTCGACGGGCATGATGAGCGGAGGATCGGCTGCGATCCGCAACCGGCCGTCGACGACTTCGACGAGTTTCGCGACCGCCTGCATGCTGTCGCGAGTGCGCGCCTTGGCGATCGCCGCGTCGGTGCGCTTGACCTGCTTGCCGGCGATCCGTTTCGCCTTGCGCTCGGCCTCGAGCGCCTCGATGAACTGGTCGGCGTCGACGCTGTCGTACCAGCTGCCGAGCACCGTCGACGCTGCCGCCCGACGCATCCATTCCCGGTAGCCGCGGACGACCGACCGGTTCGTCTCGTCGCGGTCGGCGTCGGAGAATCCGCGATGGCGTCCGGCGATCTCGAAGCTGGCGACGAGCCGCTTGACGTCCCATTCCCACGGCCCCGGCAGCGTCTCGTCGAAGTCGTTGATGTCGAAGACGAGCCGGCGCTCGGGGGTGCCGAAGACGCCGAAGTTCGACAGGTGCGCATCACCGCAGATCTGGGTGGTGATGCCCGACACCGGCGTGCCGGCGAGGTCGGCCGCCATGATCAGCGCCGCCCCCCGGTAGAACGTGAACGGCGACACCAGCATGCGCGCATACCGGATCGGCACGAGCTCGGGCACGCGGGTCGTCGCCTGCTCCTCGAGCAACGCGACCGGGTCGAAGCGGTCGGCTGGAGGCGACCATCCGGCGTGACTCTCGCGGGGGGCGCGCCGCCTGGTTGATCGGCCGTACTCGGCACGACCCTCGAAGTCGGTCGGGTCCGGCGGCTCGCCGGGATCCGCGTGACCAGCGCCTGCGACATCCTTGTCGCTCGTGCTGTCAGTCATGAGTCATCCCCCTTCACCTCACTGCCCGCCTCCACGGCGGACTCTTCTTCCGACCGCCCGAGCACCTCACCGGGAATGCCTCGCGAGAAGAACAGCGACCCCAGCGAGATGGCGATGAGCGCGACCAGCGCGACCCTCAGCGACTCGATCTGCGATTCGGCGTAGACACGCTCGAGCTCCGCCGCCTCCGCCTCGTCGAGACCGGCCTCGGCGGCGAGGTCGGGCACGGATGCCGCGGGCACGATGTCGACGCCCTCGCTCGTCGCCTCGGCGACGACCACCTGTGTCTCTTCGGGCAGCGAACTCGTGGCCACCATGCCGGCGAACGACGTCGCCAGCGCGCCGATCAGCACAGAGCCGATGAGCGCGGTGCCGAGCGACGAGCCGAGGTTCTGGAACACGCCCTGCAGGCCGCCGACCTCGCTCGATTGCTCCTCGCCGACGCTCGACATGTTGACGTTGCCGATCTGCGACGCGAGCAGTCCGAGCGCCGCACCTGCGACGAACATTCCGATGCCGAATGCCGGGCTCTGCAGCTCGATGTCCACAGCACCGAGCAGCAGGAACGACGCGAGCACCAGGAGCAACTGCCCGACGCGGATGATCCGACGTGGAGACCAGGTGAGCGAGAGCCGGGTACCGAAGATGGAGAACAGGATCAGGGAGATCGACAGCGGGAAGATCCGGATCCCCGTCTGCAACGCATCGAGGCCGAGTGTCATCTGCAGGTAGACCGGCATCATGAAGAACAGCCCGGCGGTCATCGCGTACTGCGCGAGCAGCACGGTGAGCCCGCTGCGCAGTCGCAGGATCCGGAACAGGTCGACGTGGACCAGCGGCGGCCTGCCGATCGCCGAAAGGTGCCGCTGCCGGGCGACGAACGCCCAGATCAGGGCCGATCCGGCGATCACGAACCACGTGGTCGGCGATACCCCGAGGGGCGCGACCTCGACCCCGCCGATGACCGGCGGGTGCAGCGGGATGACCCAGCCCCAGGTCTTGCTCTGCAGCATCCCGAACACCACGAACACGAGGCCCGCAGCGGAGAGCAGCACGCTCAGCAGGTCGATCCTCGACGGCCGCGCGCCCGTGCGGTCCTCGATCCGCCGCGCGAACAGCACGACGCCCGCCATGATCACGACCTCCGCGACGAACACGTACCGCCAGCTCAGGTAGGTCGTCATGAAGCCGCCGATGAGCGGGCCGGCTGCGACCGCCGCCCCCGATGCCGCGCCGATGATCGCGTAGGCCGTGACCCGGGCGTGCCCGTCGTAGTTGTCGGCGATGAGCGCCGCGATCGCCGGGATCACGAGTACCGCGCCCAGACCCTCGATGATGGACCAGCCGAGGAAGAGCACCCCGATGCTCGGACTCAGCGCAGTCGTGAGTGAGCCGACCGCGTAGACGATCGAGCCGATGACGAAGGCCCGCCGTCGGCCCCACACGTCGCCGAGCTTCGCGCCGAGCAGCATGAACGCGGCCATCGTGAGCGTGTAGAACGTGATCGCCGCCTGCATCGCGTCGACGCTGGTGTCGAGATCCTCCACGACGGTCGAGATGGACACGTTCATGACGGTGCCGTCGAGCACCATGACGAACTGCGCGCTGCCCAGAATCGCAATGACCGGCCAGTTCTTCATCTCGACCCCGAATCCGCCGCATTCCCATGCGGCGTGCAGCTGCGACGACCGCGAGTGTCTACGGTGATGCTCCCACCGATCATGCCCTCGCGGGAAGAGCGCCGTAGGGCGCGCCGAGACTCGAGCCCGACTGCGTGCGTCAGCCCTCGGCGGGCGGCGCAGGCGTCTCGGTCGGGGTTTCCGCCGGAGCATCCGCCACCGTGGGGCACAGGCCGAGCGCCGTCATCTTCTCGGTCGCCTGCTCGAGCGACCACGGCAGCTCGATGAGCGGCTTCTGCCGCTCGCTCGCCGCGGTCGCCTTCGAGCCGAGCGAGGCGAGCGCGAACGCGGTCTCGCGCACGAAGTCGGGGCCCGACGTGGAGTTGTTGAGCGCCACGACGACGGTCAACCCGCTCTCGGGGTCGGTGAACGCGGCGGTCAGCGCACCGGGCGACTCACCGAACGCACCGCGCAGCGGGCCGTACTCGGCGCCGCCGATGCCGAACGACTGCCACGGCGGCGCCGAGCCGCCGAGGGGCGTCGTCGTCCACTGGGCGCGGGCGTGGTGCTCGCCGAGCAGTGATCCGGTCGCGAAGGCCTCGCTCAGCTTGCGCACGTCGTCGAGGCTCGACACCGCACCGGCCGCGACGCCGCCCATCGAGCTCGACTGCGCCGTGTCGTCGAGCACGGCATCGCACACGGGCTTGCCGTCGGCCGCGACACTCGAGGCGTACGCCCCGAG
This sequence comes from uncultured Actinomycetota bacterium, assembly GCA_963758615.1. Taxonomy (GTDB): domain Bacteria; phylum Actinomycetota; class Actinomycetes; order Actinomycetales; family Microbacteriaceae; genus Agromyces. The sequence continues at coordinate 59,992 of CAVWVZ010000003.1, forward strand.
CACGCCCTCGATGAGGGTGGTGTTCGGCGCCGGCAACACGGTGTCGTCGAGGCCGAGCGGCTCGGCGACGTACTGCTTCACGAGGTCGTTCCAGGTGCGGTTGGTGGCCTCTTCGAGGGCGAGCCCGAGCAGCAGGATCCCGGTGCGCGAGTACGACCACTTCTGGCCCGGTGTCCCGGTGCGGTTGTTGGCGAGACCGGTCGCGAGCAGTTCGTTGGGCGACCAGACGCGTACGGGGTTGGAGATGAAGTGCGGCTCGAGGCCCGGATAGTAGTCGGCGAGACCCGACGTGTGACGGCAGAGCTGCTCGAGCGTGATGCCCTCGAGCCCGGCCACCCGGTCGACGTAGTCGCTCACCGGATCGTCGAGCGCGACGGTGCCGGCCTCGACGAGACGGAGGAAGACCGTGCAGGTGATTTCAGCGGTGATGGTGCCGAGGCGGAATCGGCTGTCGGTCGACGCCGGGCGTGCGCCTTCGCCGAGCCCCACGGCTCCGGATGCCGCCGTCCACGACCCCGCCCACGGCGCCCAGACCCCCGCGACCCCGCCGCTGGACCCGCTGAGCGCGATCGCCTGGTCGAGCACCCCGTCGAGCGACGCCACGAGCGCCTCGTCGAACGAGGCATCGACGGGATCGAACTGCTGCCCCGGGTCGACAGTGCCTCCGGTGCATGCCGTCAGCGTGAGCGCAGCCGCCGTTGCGAACGCGACGACGGCCGTCCGCCATCGCCGCCTGCCCCCATACCGGTCACCCACCAAGCCCCCTTAGCCGTGTGTCCGTAGGAATTGTAACCCGCGTTGGCGAAGCCGACTGGATCAGTCGTCCGCGGGCCCGATCTCACGGATGGCCCCCGACATGAATCGCTCGACATTGCGGTCGACGATGATGTCGTTCGGCCGCAGCGGCCGCGACAGGTAGAGGCCGTCGAGCGCGGTGAGCCGGCTCAGGGCGACGTACGTCTGGCCCGGGCTGAACACCCGCGAACCGAGGTCGACGATCGCGGTCTCGTAGCTCGCGCCCTGAGACTTGTGGATGGTGACGGCCCACGCGAGCCGCAGTGGGAACTGCCGGAACTCGGCGACGATCTCGCGCTCGAGCTTCTTGCGCACCGGGTCCCACGAGTACTTGAACTTCTCCCACGTCACGGGCTCGACCTCGTGCTCGTCGCCGTCGATCTCGACCTTCACCTCGCGCTTCAGCGACGTGATCGTGCCGATCGTGCCGTTCACCCAGCGCTGCGCGTCGTGCCCGATCGCGGTGTCGTTGCGCAGGAACATCACCTGCGCGCCCACCTTGAGCTCGAGCCGCTCGTCGGCCGGGTACGCACGCCCGCCGAAGTCGCCGTTCACCTCGGCCTCGTTCGCCTGCGACGTGCCGGGCAGCCGGTGCAACTGGGTCGCATTGATGCGATTCACGGTGTCGTTGCGCGTCGCGAGCGTGATGGCCCCGTGCTCGGGCAGCGGTCGGCGCGCCCCCACGTCGTTGAGCACCCCCGCGATCTCGGCCGTCACCCTGCCGTGGCGCACGGCGTTCAGCATGAGCTTGAACTCGTCGTCGTGCTGGCGGTGCACCTCGCCGAGCTCGAAGATCTTCAGGTCGGCCTCGCGCCACACCTTCGCGTCGAAGAACCACATCGAGTCGTAGGTGTCGGCGAAGTAGGCCCGTTCGTCGCCATCACCGGGCACCGGGGCGAGTTGGTACGGGTCGCCGAACAGCACGACCTGGGCACCGCCGAACGGCTCGAACGGTCGCTGGCGGGCCTGCCGCAGGGACCGGTCCATCGCGTCCATCAGGTCGGCGTTCACCATCGACACCTCGTCGAGCACGAGCGTGTCCATGGCGTTCAGGATCTTGCGCACCGCGTCGTTCTGGTCGATGTCGTGGTCGGCGATGACCCCGATCGGAAGGCGGAACAGCGAGTGGATGGTCTGCCCGCCCACGTTGAGCGCCGCGACGCCCGTGGGCGCGCAGATCACGATCTGCTTCTGCGTGTGCCAGTTCAGGTGATTGAGCAGCGTGGACTTGCCGGTGCCCGCCCGCCCGGTGACGAACACGTGCTCGCGGGTGCCCTCGATCGCCTGGAACACCGCGGCCTGTTCGCGGGTGAGGGTCACGTTCTGCACGGGGAGTCTTTCGATCAGGCGAGCGGATGTCGCAGCCGGCGCCACGCGTCGATGCGGGCTCTGGCACGGCGCGGTCGCCGAGGGTGGGCGATCCCACTGTAACCGCGTGCGCCGCGCTTGCCGTCGAGACGCCCGAATCTGTGCACGGCCCGGGCCACGGGCCCGCGATCGCCGCCGCTGTGGATATCCTCAGGTTGCCGCAGACCCCACCCATAGACTTGCCGGGTGGGGAGTTCAGAGGTGCGCCGAGGTCGGGTCTCCGCCATGGCCGTCATCGGCTGGGCGGGCCTCGCCATGCTCGTCGTGGGCGCGTTCTTCGCGGCGCTCGGCGGGCTGAACGCGACCATCTACGGTTCCTCGAGCTTCGTCGAGCGGTACCTCGAGGCCATCGCCGACGACGACATCGCCGGGGCGTCGTCGACCCCCGGTGTCGCCCTCGACGAGGCCGAGCTCGAGGCGTTCGGCCTGCCGGCCGACATCTCGACGGCCATGCTGCGCTCGGGTGTCGTCGCGGCCGGCCCGCAAGACGTGAGCATCGTCAGCGACGTGGCCAACCCCGACGGCAGCCACTCCGTCACCGCGAGCTACCGGCTCGGCACCGAGATCGCCGAGTCGACCTTCCTGGTGCACCCGATCGACCCGCTCTACGGGGTGCTCCACCGGTGGGAGTTCGCCGACAGCCCCATCGCCGTCATCGACGTGACGGCCGCCCACAACCCCCTGTTCACGGTGGGCGACCTCACGCTCGACACGCGCGCGACCAAGACGGGCGACGAGCTCACCGCGTTCACCCAGACGGCACCGTACCTCGCCATCGCGCCCGCGGCCTACGTGTTCGAGTACGAGTCCACGCTGCTCGAGGCGACCGACGTATCGGTGGTCGCCGGCGCAGCCGATCAGGTGCCGGTCACCGTCGACGCCCAGCCCACCCCGGCGTTCGTCGAGCGCGTCCAGCTCAAGGTCGACGAGTACCTCGCCGGCTGCACCGACCAGCCCGTGCTGCAACCCGCCGGGTGCCCGTTCGGCATCGAGGTCGACGACCGGGTCACGAGCGAGCCCGAGTGGACCATCGTGTCGGCGCCGCAGGTGACGCTCACGGCGAGCGAGACCTCGTTCGACATGCCGCCCACCGAGGGCGTCGCGCACATCTCGGTCGAGGCGCAGGACCTCTTCGACGGCCACTTCTACATGATCGAGCAGGACCGGCCGTTCACGCTCGCCCTCGCTGCCACGATCAACCCCGACGGCTCGATCGCGATCCAGCTGAAGTAGCGAGGTCGGTCGAGTAGTGCCCGACGAAGGAGGACGCGTATCGAGACCACGGCGACGGGTCTCGATACGCTCGCTGCGCTCACTACTCGACCGGCGGGTCACCTGCCGCCGCGGTCGTGCTCGGCGATGGCGGCGAGGCGCGCGTTGTACTCCTCGAGTTCGGCGTCGCCCGTGCGGTCGGCGTGGCGGTCGAGCCGCTTCGACTCCTTCTCGTCGCTGCGCGCCCACTGCACCGCGACGGTGATGGCCAGCGCGACCGTCGGGATCTCGCCGACCGACCAGGCGATGCCGCCGCCGAGTTGCTGGTCGACGAGCGCGTCGGTGCCCCAGCCCATCGCGCCGTACCAGTCGGCGAGGAACAGTCCGGTGCCGGTCATGATCGCGAGGCCGAAGAACGCGTGGAACGCCATGGTGCCGAGCAGCAGCAGCAGCCGGAACGGGTACGGCAGGCGGTACGGCACGGGGTCGATGCCGATGAGCGACTGCACGAACAGGTAGCCGGTGATGAGGAAGTGCGTGACCATCCACTCGTGGCCGACGTGGTCGAGCATCGACCACCGGAACAGCGGCGTGTAGTAGAACACCCAGAGCGAGCCCGCGAAGAGCACGGCCGCGACGATCGGGTTCGCGATGAAGCCCGCGAACCTCGAGTGCACGGCGAGCAGGATCCACTCGCGACCGCCGCGACTGCCGTCCTTTCGAGGTCGGATGGCCCGTGCCGCGAGCGTCACCGGAGCACCGGGCACGAGCAGCACCGGCACCGCCATGGTCAGCGCCATGTGGCCGAGCATGTGCGCCGAGAAGAGGTACTGCTCGTAGACGTTGACGCCGCCGCTCGTGACGTAGGCGAGCAGCAGCAGGCCGGCGACCCAGAGCACCGCGCGGTACACCGGCCAGTGGTCGCCGCGCCGGCGCAGTCGCAGCACGCCCGCGACGTAGAAGAAGATGCCGAATCCGCACGCGACGACCCAGAGGAGGTCGGGCTTCCACTCGGTGAAGAACCGGAAGTACTCGGGCAACGGCGGCAGCGGCTCCCCGGTGAGGATCTCGGCTGGGGTGCGGGCGAGCGAACCGGCTTGCTCGGCGACCGGCGTCGCAGTGCGGGCGAGCGCGGCGGCGACGCCCGACGCCAGGCCCATGAAGACCAGTTCGCCGACGACGAGCCACCAGAACGGGCCGGTCGCGCCCGCCGACCCCGGTGGTCGAGCAGCCTGCGCAGCCGGCGTATCGAGACCAGCCGTCCCCGAAGGTCCGCTCGCCTGCATGACGCGCGCATCGCGCGCCGCCGCCCGGGTCATCCGCCCGATCAGGAACCGACGCTGCACCGCTCCGAAACAGCCCAACGCGATGAGCGCAGTGACCTTGACGAGGACGAGGCCGCCGTACGGCGTGGCGAGTTCATCGAGATTGCCGATGCGCAGCGCCGCGCTCGCATAGCCCGACAGCGCCACGACGATGAAGCAGATGAGCGCGACCGTCGAGTAACGCGTGAGCACGACCGTCAGCCGCTCGGTGCCGAGCGAACGCTTCAGCAGCACGAGCGTGAGCAACCCGCCGACCCAGACCGCCGCGAACACGAGGTGCAGCCCCAGGGCCGAGATCGCGGCGTTGTGGCCCGCGGCGCCCGCGGCGTGGCCCTGCTGCGCCATGGGCACGAGGGCGGCGACGGCGAGCGCCGTCACGAAGACGAGCGCGGTGTGGTTGCGCACCGCGAAGCACAGCACGGTCACGGCGGCCGCGATGAGGGTGGTCGTGAGCCATGCCTGGCCGAGCTCGATCGTCGTGACGAACTGGCCGAGCTTCTGCCCGAAGTCGTCGCTCAGGTCGAACGGCACCGCGGTGACGAGCAGGAAGGTGAAGAACGCGGTCGCCGCGCTCGCGACGGTCATCAGCGCGGCCGACGCGGCGGCGACGTCGAGGGCGAGGTCGAACTCGCGGCGCTTGGGGCTCAACGCCCACACGGCGAGCACGAGTGCGCCGATCATGCCGGCCGCCGAGAGGTTCGTGAGGAGCTTCGCGATCGGCACCCCGTAGCGGGTGATCGGGCCCGGATCCTGGATCAGCTGCGCATCCGCACCGCCACCGAACGCGAGCGCGGCGAACGTCGCGACGAGCGCGACGAGGGTGAGCACGGCAGGGCCGAGCACGCGGACTGAGCGGGGCACTGAACCAGCCTAGACGCCGCTCTCTGCGCACGCGCTCAGTGCTCGTCCACCCCGAACCAGAGCGTGCACTCCGCGCCGCGGGTCACACCTTGAGAGTGCACTCCGCGCCCAGAACACGGGCAACGACTGCACTCTCGACGAAGCAGTCGCGTGGCGAGAAACGGCCCGAGAATGGCGAAGGGGCGCGCGGCTCACGCCGCACGCCCCTTCGGAAGGCCCTGCCTACTTGGCGGCAGCCTTGAGCTTCGAGCCGGCCGAGACCTTGACCGAGTAGCCGGCCGGGATCTCGATCGATGCGCCGGTCTGCGGGTTGCGGCCGGTGCGCGCAGCGCGGTGGGTGCGCTCGACGGCGAGCCAGCCGGGGATGGAGACCTTGGTTCCCGAGCCCACGGACTCGGCGAGCGCCTCGAACAGGCCGTTGAGCACGCCGTCGACGGTGGCCTGGCTCTGGCCGGTCGACGAAGCGATCTTCGCGACGAGCTCGGACTTGTTCAGCGTGTCAGCCATTGAATGTCCTCCTCAGGACTTCCGCTGTGAAAAGTACAGCAATTGAATTAGGAGTGAGAACGATCCTTCGAACGCCCCCGTGGCCGTTCAGGCCGCCTCGAATGTAACAGAGATCCGCGGAATCTCGCGGATTTCCGGGGCTTTCCACCCCATCGCTCCGGCGTGTCGCGGGTCCTCGGCCTCGTTGCGGGGGTGCTGACCCGACATTCCGGCCGCGTTCGGGGCATCCGATTGTCGGAAAAGCACCCCCGCAGGGGGCGAGGTGTGCGAGCAGCGGGTGGGGTGCGCGGGTGCGCCCGGGGACGACGAAAGGGGCGCCCCTTTCGGGACGCCCCTCTCGGTGAAGCGGGTGCTTACCAGCTGGACTTCGTGATGCCGGGCAGCTCGCCGCGGTGGGCCATGTCACGGAAGCGGACGCGCGAGACGCCGAACTTCGTGAGCATGCCACGGGGGCGGCCGTCGATGGCGTCACGCGAGCGCACGCGAACCGGCGATGCGTTGCGGGGAAGCTTCTGCAGGCCGACACGGGCGGCCTCGCGGGTCTCGTCGGTGCCGTTCGGGTCGACGAGCGCCTTCTTCAGTTCGAGGCGCTTCGCCGCGTAGCGTTCGACGATCACCTTGCGCTGCTCGTTGCGCGCGATCTTGCTCTTCTTCGCCATGTCTTAGCGCTCCTCTCGGAAGTCGACGTGCTTGCGCACCACGGGGTCGTACTTCTTGAGCACGAGACGGTCGGGGTTGTTGCGGCGGTTCTTGCGGGTCACGTAGGTGTACCCGGTGCCTGCCGTCGACCGAAGCTTGATGATCGGCCGGATGTCCTGTGCCTTCGCCATTAGAGCTTCACCCCACGTGCCTGCATGTCCTTGACCACTGCTTCGATGCCACGGGCGTCGATCACCTTGATGCCCTTGGCGGACACGTTGATGGTGATGCTACGACGCAGCGACGGCACGTAATAGGTCTTCTTCTGCACGTTCGGGTCGAAGCGGCGCTTCGTCCGGCGGTGCGAGTGCGAGATGTTGTGTCCGAAGCCGGGAACGGCTCCAGTCACCTGGCACACTGCTGCCATTGGTCTTTCCTCCAATACCGAGGGGCGGATGCCCCTCCCAAGGTCTCTTGTCTGCTGACGATCCCGCGCGAATGCCCGCGATTACTCGCGCATTCATCGGGGATTGTCGACGGTCTGAGTAGTGGAAGTACCCAGCCAACGAGCCAGCTTACCAGAGGCCCGGTCGCAGGCCGAATCGGGCCGACACTGGGCACGTCGCTCGAAGTGGACGCGCCAGTGGTCCTCGATCTGGTGCGGTTCGCCGCACGCGAGCGTAGCGTGCCGCCCATGGCGACCTGGGACGAGGTGCGCGAGATCGCGCTCGCGCTGCCCGAGACGAGCGAGCACGTCTCGCGCGGGAGCGCCCAGTGGAAGGTGCGGTCGAAGGGCTTCGTGTGGGAGCGTCCCCTGCGTCGCGCCGACCTCGACGCCCTCGGCATCGACGCGCAGCGATGGACCGGTGCTCGGTGCGTCGACCGAGGACGAGGCGGTCAAGTTCGCGCTCATCTCCGAGGACCCGTCCACCTTCTTCACGACCCCCCACTTCGACGGCTACTCGGCCGTGCTCGTGCACCTCGACCGCATCTCGAAGCGGCGGCTCGCCGAGCTCGTGGCCGAGGCGTGGGTGGCGAAGGCGCCGCCGAAGCTCGTGCGGGAGCACCTCGACCGGGACGTCGATTAGCGGATCCCGACCGATCGGGATTCATTGCCGGGGGTTGTGCAGCCGGTCTAGGCTCGCGACTGCAGGGCGGTCGTCTGGGGAATCGCACTCGATCGCGTCGGAGAACCACGGCTCATCCTTGGGGGAACGATGGCGCATGGAGCGCGAGCAACTGCGGGGCCGGTTCGAGCGGTGGTTCGAGGTCGAGGTGGTCGACCCGATCGCGGACTTCAAGAATCCACGGCAGGAATGGCGGCGTCTGTTCTCGGAGTTCTACGGCACGTTCTTCCTCGTGCTGGTCGCGGCAGGCGGCGGGATGATGAGCCAGGCGTTCCCCGACACGATCAGTCGGACGGCTGCGGTGGTCGCTCCGGGGCTGATGGTGATGGGGATCATCCTCTTCATGGGCAAGATCTCGGGCGCTCATCTCAATCCGGCCGTGACGCTGGCGTTCTCGCTGCGTGGAGACTTCCCGTGGCGGCGGGTGCCGGGCTACATCGTGGTGCAGTTGCTCGGTGCCACGCTCGCCGCGTGGGTCCTCCAGCCGATCATCGGCGTGTCGGCGAAGTTCGGCTCCAACTATCCGGCAGAGGGCTATTCCTCGTTCCAGGCGTTCATCATGGAGGCGTTGCTGACGCTCGGCCTCGTGAGTGTCATCCTGGGCACCGCGTCGGGCGCACAGAACATCGGCGTCCTCGGTGCGATCGGCGTCGGCAGCTACATCGCGCTCGCCGGCCTGTGGGGCAGCCCGATCTCGGGCACGTCCATGAACCCGGCTCGCACGTTCGGACCCGACCTCGCGGGCCTCGACTTCACCGACTACTGGGTCTACGTCGCCGGCCCGATCACGGGAGCAGTTGTCGCGGTCCTGCTGGCGTTCGTGCTCCGTGGCTACGGCGGCGGCCGCGCCGGCTCCGAGGCGGCCCAAGGCGTCCTCGACACCGACGTGTCCCGCCCCAAGCGTTCCTGACCGTCACTCCTCGTCGATCGACCGCCGCGAGAGCAGGGCGGCGACGAGGAAGCAGATCGCACCGAGCAGCGTGCCGAGGTTCGCCCAGAACATGCTGAGCAGCGTGCCGGTCTCGGGGTCGACGTAGGCGCCCACGGCCGAGGCGCCGAACGCGATCGAGCCGAGCAGGTTCAGCCAGGTGCCGTGCCACGTGCGCGCGTCGGCGTCCCAGAGGTGCCCGCGATCCTTCGTCGCCACGACCGCGAGCACACTCGAGACGAGGAACGCGACCGATCCCCATGCGTCGGGCCGCCAGCCGGCTCCGACGCGCGTCGGGTCGGCGATCGCCGCGAGAAGCGCGACGAGGGTGCTCACGTTGAAGCAGAGCGTGCCGAAGAACTGGATCAACGCGGCCCACCAGTCGGCTCGATCGGCGCGGTTGGTGTCGCCGCGCGGTGGGCGACGCCCGCTGAGGCTCAGCTGGATGAACGCCGCCGTGGTGAAGAAGATGGACCCGGCGAAGAACGTGACCCCTGTGCCGACAGGCCCTGCCCATTCGGCATAGAACGGCACCGCACCCACGAGGAAGCACAGCGATCCGACGGCGAAGCCCCACGCCTCCCGGCGCAGCCGCCGCCGTCGGCCGGTGCGTCCCGCGGAGGAACTCGTCGCCGCGGCATCCGTGCTCATCGCGCGCTCAGTGGTGGAACCCGGGCTTCTGCCCGTGGGTGGGCATCGGCGACTCGAGCGCATCGAGCCACGCCGTCTCCTCGCGGATGTCGTCGAGCAGGTCGTCGGCGAGGTCGCGGCTCAGTCCGTTGCGCACGACGATGCGTTGCACGGTGAGGTCGCTCATGTTGTCGGGCAGCGGGTACGCCGGCACCAGCCAGCCCTTCATGCGCAGCCGGTCGGAGAGGTGGTAGAGGTTCCAGTTGTCGGTGTAGCCGGGCTTCAGCTGCCACGCGAACACCGGGATGTCGGAGCCGTCACTCCACAGGTCGAAGGCGCCGATCTGGGAGATGCCCTTCGCGATGTACTGCGCGACGTCCTGGCACTCCTGCTGGATCGCGGTGTACCCCTCCCGTCCGAGGCGCAGGAACTGGTAGTACTGCAGCAGCACCTGGGCGCCCGGCCGCGAGAAGTTGAGGGCAAGGGTCGGCATGTCGCCACCGAGGTAGCTCACGCGGAAGATGAGTTCGTCGGGCAGCGCGTCGAGCGTACGCCAGACGATCCAGCCGACGCCGGGGTAGACCAGCCCGTACTTGTGGCCCGAGGTGCTGATCGAGTGCACCCGCGCCAGACGGAAGTCCCATTCGATCTCGGGCTGCAGGAACGGCGCGATCATGGCACCGGATGCCCCATCGACGTGGATCGGGACGTCGAACCCCGTCTTCGCCTGCAGGGCGTCGAGTGCGGCGGCGATCTCCTTCACCGGCTCGTACATGCCGGTATAGGTGACGCCCATGATGGCGACGACGCCGATGGTGTTCTCGTCGACATACTGCTCGAGCTGGCTGCCGTCGAGCATGGGGTGCTCGTCGGAGACCGGAACATAGCGGGGCTCGACCTCGAAGTAGTTGCAGAACTTCTCCCAGCACACCTGCACGGCCGAGCTCATGATCAGGTTGGGCTTGTCGGTCGGCTTTCCGGCGGCGCGACGGGCGAGCTGCCAGCGCCGCTTGAACGCGAGGCCCCCGAGCATGCACGCCTCCGACGATCCGATCGTCGACGTGCCGATGGTGTTCGAGACATCCGGCACGCTCCAGAGCGAGGCGAGGATGTGCCAGCAGTGCTCCTCGATCGCGGCCGTGCGGGGGTACTCGTCCTTGTCGACCATGTTCTTGTCATAGGTCTCGGCGTAGAGGCGGTCGGCCGCGTCGCCCATCCACGTGGCGACGAAGGTCGCGAGGTTCAGGCGCGCGTTGCCGTCGAGCATGGCCTCGTCGTGCACCATCTGGTACGCCGACCCCGGATCCATCTCGGCTTCGGGGATGGTCAAGCGCGGCGCAGCGGTGCGCACCCCGGTTCGGGTGTAGGTGGGCTTGAGGACGTTGGGATCGTGGGTCATGGTGGCTCCTCCGGTCTGGTCGGCTGACCGGGCCCGCAACGAGCGCGTGCCACCGGAGGCGACGACCTCAGAGGTGTTCCGAGCCCCCGTGTCGGTCACCGTCTACGCGCCAGACAATACGCCCAGCGGGCATGCGTCCGATACCCCGAATCGACGGGATCCCGAACATGGAACGGCGGGTGCCGCCACCATATTCTGCAGCTGTTCCGCTTCCACCGATCGAGAATCGTAAGAACGAGGTCTTGCGCGCTACTTACGTCGGAGATAGCGTGACTTTCATCGCAACCGGCGACAGAAGGATGAGTGGGCCTCGATTTTCGGGGCCTGCTCGCCTCGCTTCTGGCACCGGTCGACCCAGTCACCGTCGACGGAGGAGCACCATGGAGCCAGTACCGGCGATCTCGGTGGTCGCAGACCATGCTCCGCCGTCGAATGCCCCCCGTGACGTGACCCCCGATGGGCTCGAGGCGCTCGTCGAGGCGTTCGCCGCTCACTCGCCCGCCGCGACCTCCGCGCTCTGGCAGCGAGTCCGTGCCCGGTGCGCCGACATCGGCCCGGCGGTGACCCGCCTCATCGACGACGCCGAGGCCTCCGACGGCGGCAAGCACATGCGTCCGCGCCTCGTCGCGGCGGCGTACCTCGGCATGGGGGGCACCGATCGGCAGCTGCTCGCCGAGGTCGCCGGCGCCCAGCAGCTACTGCACCTCGGTCTCTGCATGCACGATGACCTCATCGACGGCGACCGCGTGCGGCACGGCACCCCGAACCTGATCGGCCGCTCGCACGACGCGGCACTCGCCGCCGGCACCCAGGGGGCCGCGGCCGAGCGCCAGGCGATCGCCGCCGGCCTGCTCGCGGGCGACCTCGCCCTCAATGCGGCGCTGCTCGCGCTGCTCGAAGCGCCGGCGCCGATCTCGGTGCGCCACCGCCTGGCAGTCGAGGCGACGACCGAGCTCGAGCGCACGATCGCCGGGGAGCTGCTCGACGTGCAGTCCGAGACGATCACGCCCGACCGGGCCGCACCGCTGCGGGTCGCCGAGCTGAAGACCGCCGCCTACAGCGTGGTGCTCCCGTTGCGCCTGGGTGCGGTGGCGGCGGGATGCGCGTCCGAGTCGACCCTGCGCAGCCTGACGCAGGTCGGCATCGCGCTCGGCATCGCCTACCAGCTCGCCGACGACGACCTGGGGCTCTTCGGCGCGACCGAGTCGACGGGCAAGTCGGTGCTCTCGGACGTGCGGCAGGGCAAGCGCACCGAGCACATCCGCATCGCGTACGCACGAGCCGGATTCGCCGACCGCGCGACGCTCGACGCCGTGCTCGGGCTGCCCGACGCGACCGATGCCGACGCCGACCTCGTGCGCGAGATCGTGCTGCGCACGGGCGCACGCGAATCGGTCGCACGCACGATCGACGAGTACATGAGCCGGGGCATCCGACTCGCCGGCACGGCGCTGCCCGATCCGCTGGCAACCTACCTCGCCGACCTCGCTCGCTCGATGCGAGGGCGGCGGCGATGAACGACGAAAACTGGAGGAACGACGTGACCATGCTCGACACCGCACGAACCGAGGCCGGGACCCCGGGCCGCCCATCCGACGACCGCGTCGGCATCTGGCTCGTCGGCGCGCGGGGCTCCATCGGCACGACGGTCGCCGTGGGCCTGCACGTGATCGCCAACGAGCTCGCGGCACCCACCGGCTGCACGACCGCCGGAGACGAGTTCGTCGGCGTGCCGCTCGCACCATTCGCCGACCTCGTGCTCGGCGGCCACGACATCAGCCGCACCCCGCTCACCCGGCGCGCGCAGCAGCTCGCCGACTCGGGCATGATCCCGCCCCGCCTGGTGGCCGCGGCTCAGGCGGGCCTCGAGCAGGCCGATGCCGAGATCCTGCCCGGCTACGACCCGGCGGCACACGACGGCTCCCAGGCCGATGCCGTTCGCCGTCTGGCCGCCGACATCGACGGATTCCGCGAGCGCCACGGCCTTCGCACGGTCGTGGTCGTCGACGTCTCGTCGACCGAGGCCATCCCCGAGGATCGTCCCGAGTTCCACGACACCGCCCTGCTCGCGCAGGTGCTCGCCGACCCCGACGCCGCCCTGCTTCCGGCGAGCGCGATCACCGCCCTCGCCGCGATCGAGTCGGGCAGCGCGTACGCGTGCTTCACCCCGTCGGCCGGGCTGACCCTGCCGGCGATCCGTGCTCTCGCCGATGAGCGCGGCATCGCCTTCGCCGGGCAGGACGGCAAGACCGGCGAGACCCTGCTGCGCACGGCGATCGCCCCGATGTTCGTGGCGCGCGGCATGCACGTGCACTCGTGGGCGGGCGCGAACCTGCTCGGCGGGGGCGATGGCGCGACGCTCGCCGACCCCGAGGCGGTGCGCAGCAAGCTCGCCTCGAAGACGCGCGGCCTGCGCAGCCTCGTCGGCGAGCACGTGGTCGCGCCGCTGCACATCGACAACGTGCCCGACCTCGGCGACATCAAGACCGCGTGGGATCACATCCACGCCGAGGGCTTCCTCGGGTCGCGCATCACGATGCAGACCATCTGGAGCGCCTACGACTCGATGCTCGCGGCGCCCCTGATCCTCGACATCGCCCGCCTGCTGGCGCTGGCCGACGACGCGGGCGTGCGCGGGGTCGTGCCCGAGCTCGGCTTCTTCTTCAAGGACCCGTGGGGCAGCGACGTGCACGACTTCTCACAGCAGACGACCCAGCTGTACGCGTGGGCGCACGCGACCGGCGAGCGCGTCGCGGCTTCCCGGCGGTCCGAGGCGCGCGGGCGATGACCACCGCCGGCGACGTCCTCGAGCTCGTGCGTGCGCCCGCCGCGCTCACGGTGCTCGGCGACACCATCGCGGGCGGCCACGCCGGCGGGGCGCGGTTCTCGGGCCGGCAGTGGTTGCTGCCGCTCGCGTCTGTATTCCTCTACACCGGCGGGATGGCCCTCAACGACTACGCCGACCGCGAGCTCGATGCCGTCGAGCGGCCCGAGCGTCCGATCCCCTCCGGGCGGGTCCCGGCGCGGCGCGCTCTCGGCATCGCCTCGGCATTCATGGCCGTGGGTGTCGGGCTCGCTGCGGCTGGCGGCGGACGCCGTTCGCTCAGGGTCGCAGCGCCCCTCGCGGGCGCCATCGTGCTGTACAACACCGTCGCGAAAGACACGGCAATGGGCCCCGTTTCGATGGCGGCGTGCCGCGGCCTCGACGTGCTCATGGGCGGAGGCGGTGCCCGCGCGGCCCTGCCGGCCGCGGCGACCGTCGCACTGCACACGGCCGGGGTCACCGCCACCTCGCAGGGCGAGGTCCACGGGGGCTCGGTCGGCACGGCGCGCGCCGGTCTTGCGATCACCGGCGCGACCGCGGTGGCGGCCGTCGCCGGCACACGCCGGCGCGGTGCTCGCCGCACAAGCCGCGTGCACAACGTCCTCTCGGTGCTCGCCGTGACGGCGGGTGCCGCCGCCTTCCTCGCCGCGACGTTGCCGAGCCAGGCGAAGACCCTCGCCGATCCGTCGGCGACGAATGCTCGCACGGCGACCCGCGCCGGCATCGGCGCGATGGTGCCGCTGCAGGCGACGCTCACCGCCCGCTGCCGGTGCCCTCGGCCCTGCGGCCGTGCTCGGCGGCGTCGACGTCGCCCGCCGCGCACTCTCGGCACGGCGATCGCGGGGTGATGTCACGTGAGCGACACGCTGGCGTCCGCGATCGACGCGCTGTGGCATCCGCTGCCCGGTGCGGGGTTCGCGCTCGGATACGGAACCAACGGGTTCGCCGACCATCCGCTCGACCGCGCCATCGAGGTGCTCGAGGTGACCGGGTACGGGGCCGTCGCGCTCACCCTGGGTCATCCGCACCTCGACCCGTTCGCCGCCGACGCCGACGAGCAGGCCGCGCGCCTGCGTGAACGGCTCGACGAACTCGGCTGGCGGGTCGTCGTCGAGACCGGCACCAGGTACCTGCTCGATCCGTTCGTCAAGCACCGCCCGACCCTCGTCGACCGCGACGCCGACCTGCGCATGCGGTTCCTGCGCCGCGCGATCGACCTCGCCGTCGTGCTGCGCGCCGACTGCGTCTCGCTGTGGTCGGGCGTCGTGCCCGACGGGATGTCACGAGCCGATGCCTGGCGGATGCTCGTCGATCGCATGCGCGAGGTCGTCGCGTACGCCGAGGCATCGGGCGTCGTGCTCGGCTTCGAGCCCGAGCCGGGGATGCTCGTCGAGACGGTCGCCGACGCCCTTCGCCTGCGTGACGAGCTCGGTGCACCCGACGCACTCGGCATCACCGTCGACCTGGGTCACTGCGTCGCGGTCGAGCCCGACGGCGTCGTCGGCGCGCTGCGCAGCGCGGGCGACCTGCTCGTGAACGTGCAGGTCGACGACATGCTGCCGGGGGTGCACGAGCACCTCGAACTCGGCAGCGGGCGACTCGACCTGACCGCTGCGCTCACGACCCTGCACGAGATCGGATACCGCGGCGTGGCGGCGGTCGAACTGCCCCGCCACTCGCACGACGCACCGGGCGCCGCCGCACGCAGCATGCGCGCGCTTCGCTCGGCCTGGGAGGAACGATGACTCACCCCTGGACGGCGAACGCCGTCACCGACATCGCCGCGGAACCCCAGCGCATCGCCGTGCTGTTCCCCGCTGCCGGACGCGCAGTCGGACGCGAGCCGGTCGAGCCGGCGGCCGACCCGCTCGGGATCCGGTACGGCACGGCCGACGACCTCGCGCGTGAGCAGCTCGTCGCGGCGCTGCTCGCTGCCCTGCCCGCCGACGCCGCAGCGACCTCGCTCGGCGAGCTCTACCGCTTCGGCGACGACGCGGAACGACGTGGTGTGCTGCGGGGGCTGAACGCTGCTCCCGACCAGCAGCAGCCCGTCGTGAGCACCGGGCTCGAGCTGGTCGCCGACGCGCTGCGCACCAACGACACGCGGCTCGTCGCTGCGGCCCTCGGCGACTTCGCCGGCGCTCACCTCGACGACCACGCCTGGCGGCACGGAGTGCTGAAGGCGCTCTTCATGGGCATCCCCGTCGACGTCGTCGCGCGGCTCGACGAACGTGCCGACGACGAGCTGGCCCGCATGGCCGCCGGACTCGTCGCCGAGCGCCGCGCCGCAGGCCGCGAGATCAACGACGACATGCAGAGAGTCGCGGCGGGCCGCTCTCCTGCTACCACCGCCTCTTCCTCCACCACAACGACCCCTACGCCGGGAGGCTGACCATGCGAATCTTCGACCCCCACATCCACATGAGCGCGCGCACGACCGACGACTACCGCGCGATGTACGAGTCGGGCGTGCGCGCCGTGGTCGAGCCGTCGTTCTGGCTCGGGCAGCCGCGCACGAACGTCGGCAGCTTCGTCGACTACTTCGATGGGCTGATCGGCTGGGAGCGGTTCCGCGCGGCGCAGTACGGAATCCGTCACCACTGCACGATCGGCCTCAACCCGAAGGAGGCGAACGACGCGAGGTGCCGCGAGGTGCTCGACGTGCTGCCGCGCTACCTCGCCAAGGACGGCGTCGTCGCGGTCGGCGAGCTCGGCTACGACTCGATGACCGCCGAGGAGGACGAGGTCTTCGCAGCCCAGCTCGCCCTGGCAGTCACGTTCGAGCTCCCGGCGATGGTGCACACGCCGCACCGCGACAAGGCCGCGGGCACGACACGCACCCTCGATGTGGTCCGCGAGTCGGGCATCGCGCCCGAGCACGTCGTGGTCGACCACCTCAACGAGACGACGGTGGGCGCAGTCGCCGACAGCGGCTGCTGGATGGGCTTCTCGATCTATCCCGACACCAAGATGGACGAGCGTCGCATGGTCGCGATCCTGCAGGAGTTCGGCACCGAGCGCGTGCTCGTCAACTCCGCCGCCGACTGGGGCAACTCCGATCCGCTGAAGACCCGCAAGACCGCGCTGGCGATGCTCGACGCCGGGTTCACCGAAGACGACGTCGACGTCGTGCTCTGGCAGAACCCGGTCGCCTTCTATGGGCAGAGCGGCCGGCTGCACCTCGACCCCGTGCCGGGGTTCGCCGAGCACGAGCCGCCCGCCGCAGGGGTCACGTTCGAGGGCAACTCGGTGCTGCGCGGAGCGCGGGTCTGATGGACCTCTCGTACTGCACCAACGTTCACCCTGCCGAGGACCTCGATGGGGTGCTCGCCCAGCTCGACGCGTTCGCCGGGCCGGTGCGCCGCTCGGCCGGCCTCGATGAGCTCGGCGTGGGTCTCTGGCTTCCCGCCGACCTCGCCGCGCAGCTCGCGGCGAGCGCCGACGACCGGCAGCGCCTGCGCGAACGACTCGACGCGAACGGCCTCGTGCTGCGTACGATCAACGCGTTCCCGTACCGCGCGTTCCACGCCGAGGTCGTGAAGCTCGACGTCTACCGTCCCGACTGGACCGATCCGCGCCGGGCGCAGCACACGCTCGACTGCGCGGCGGTGCTCGCCGACCTGTTGCCCGAGGGCGCGGCCGGGAGCATCTCGACGCTGCCGCTCGGGTGGCGCGAACCGTGGACGTCCGTCGACGACCGGCGGGCGACCGAGGCGCTCGCGGCCGTCTCACGCCGACTGCGCGCGCTGCGCGACGCGACCGGCCGCACGGTTCGGCTGGCGATCGAACCCGAGCCGGGTTGCGTGCTCGACACGGTCGCCGATGTGGTCGGATGGCTCGAGCCGCGCGTCGGGGCCGGCGGCGACGACACCGACCGAGTGGACCCCATCGAACGCATCGACCCCGAGTTCGTGGGCGTCTGCCTCGACACCTGCCATCTCGCCGTGTCGTTCGCCGACCCGGTGGCCGCCGTACGGCGGATCGGCGCGGCCGGCCTGCGCGTCGTGAAGGTGCAGGCGTCGGCGGCGCTGCACGTCGAGCGCCCGTCCGACCCTGCGAGCCGCGACGCGGTGGCCGCGTTCGTCGAGCAGCGCTACCTGCACCAGACCCGCGCCCTTCGCCCCGACGGCTCGGTGAGCGCTGCCGACGACCTTCCCGAGGCGCTCCAGACGCTGCCGACGGATGGCCCGTGGCGGGTGCACTTCCACGTGCCCCTGCATCTCGCTCCCCGCGCGCCGATCACCGCCACGACCGAGGTGCTGACGGCCGCCCTCGACGCCGTCCGCGAGCTGCCCCATGGCGACGAGGCCCACCTCGACGTCGAGACCTACACCTGGTCCGTGCTGCCCGAACCCGTCGACGACCTCGTCGCCGGCATCGCGGGTGAACTCCGGTGGGCGTCCGAGCACCTGCTCGGCATCGCGCCCGAACCTGCGCTCGCGACATCCGTGCCCGCGGAGGTGGCGTGATGACCTCGACCCTGCTGCTCGACGTCGTCGGGCTGACCCCGCGCACCCTCGCCCACATGCCGCGCCTGCAGGCCCTCGCGGCGTCGGGCGCCCAGGCGCGACTCGACACGGTGCTCCCGGCCGTCACCTGCAGCGTGCAGTCGACGATGCTCACCGGGCTCGCGCCCGCCCAGCACGGCATCGTCGGCAACGGCTGGTACTTCCGCGACGTGGGCGAGGTGCACCTGTGGCGCCAGCACAACGCCCTCGTGCAGGGCGAGAAGGTGTGGGAGACGGCGCGGCGTGCGAAGCCCGGCTTCACCGCCGCGAACATCGGCTGGTGGTACGCCATGGGCGCGAGCACCGACATCACCGTGACCCCACGACCGATCTACCACGCCGACGGCCGCAAGTCCCCCGATGCCTACGTGCGCCCGCCCGCCCTGCACGACGAGTTGACGGGCGCGCTCGGCGAGTTCCCGCTCTTCCAGTACTGGGGGCCGACCGCCTCGATCGTGTCGAGCCGCTGGATCGTCGAGGCGACCCGCAAGATCATGCGCGAGCAGGGTTCCGACCTCGTCATGGCGTACCTGCCGCACCTCGACTACGACCTGCAGCGATTCGGGCCCGAGTCGGCCGCCGCCGACCGGGCCGCCGCCGAGCTCGACGCGACGCTCGCGCCGCTGCTCGACGATGCCGCCGCCGCTGGCGTCACCGTGATCGCGGTCGCCGAGTACGGCATCGAGGCGGCGAACCGGCCGGTCGACGTCAATCGCGCCCTGCGCCGTGCCGGCCTGCTCGAGGTCTACACCCAGGCGGGGCGCGAGCAGCTCGACCCGTGGACTTCGCGGGCGTTCGCGGTGGCCGACCATCAGGTGGCGCACGTGTACGTCGCCGACCCCGGCGACCTGAAGCGCACGCGCGAGGTGCTCGAGGCACTGCCCGGCGTCGACGAGGTGCTCGACCGCGAGCAGCAGGCGCGCTACGGCATCGACCACGAGCGTTCGGGCGAGCTCGTCGTCGTCGCCGAGCCGGGCGCGTGGTTCACGTACTACTACTGGCTCGACGACGATCGGGCGCCCGAGTTCGCCCGCGGCGTCGACATCCACCGCAAGCCCGGCTACGACCCCGCCGAGCTGTTCCTCGACCCGGCCGACCCTCTCGCGAAGGCGAAGGCGGGCCTCGGCCTGCTGAAGAAGAAGGTCGGACTGCGCTACGCGATGAACGTCGTGCCGCTCGATCCGACATGGGTGCGCGGCACGCACGGCCGCCTGCCCGGCTCGGCCGACGACTCGCCGCTCCTGCTGTGCTCCGACCCCGAACTGGCGTTCTGGCAGGCTGCGGGCGAGTCGGTACCGGCCGCGCAGGTGCGCGACTTCGTGCTGCAGGCGGCCGGCGTCGCTGCGGCGGCCCGTGACGACTCGGCGTACGCGCCATGAGCACGACGCTCGCCGACGAACAGGTCGTGCTGGTCGACGCCGACGGGAACGCCCATCGGCACGATGGACAAGTCGCGCGTGCACACCGCGGACACCCCGCTCCACCTCGCGTTCTCGTGCTACGCGTTCGATTCCGAGGGGCGGATGCTCCTGACGCGTCGCTCCCTCGGCAAGCGGACCTGGCCCGGGGTCTGGACGAACACCTGCTGCGGCCATCCGGCTCCGGGCGAAGACCTGGAGGACGCGATCCGGCGCCGGCTGCGGTTCGAGCTCGGCGTCGAGATCGAGTCGCTGAGGGTCGTGCTGCCCGGGTTCCGCTACCGCGCGGTCGCTCCCGACGGCATCGTCGAGAACGAGGTGTGCCCGGTGTTCTTCGCGCAGCTGCGATCCGATCCGCGACCGGCGCCCGACGAGGTCATGGACTGGCGTTGGACGAGCGTCGCGGACTTCTTGAGCGCCGCCGACGCGGTGCCGTTCCTGCTGAGCCCCTGGAGCGTGCTGCAGGCCGGCGAATTGCGCGCCGCCGGCGAACTGCGCGCCTCCGAGGACCCCGGCTATCCATCATGACTACCGAAATGGGGGCGTCTCGGCGACCGAAGCGCGCACCCTTTGACCAGAGAACATGGAATAATAAGACTATGACCGACATAAGTCGTGAGGGAGCCGACGGGCACGTCACCGCCCTCGGATCCTCCGTCGCGAGCGACCTCTTCCAGATCCTCCGCGACGGTCGCCCCCGCACCCGCACCGAACTCTCGGCGATGACCGGCCTCGCCCGATCGACCGTCGCCCTGCGCATCGACGCCCTCATGAAGCTCGGCCTCGTCGGCCCCGTCGGCGACGCGGTCTCGACCGGTGGCCGCCCGTCGTCGCAGTTCGCGATCGCGGCGAGCGGCCGCGTCGTGCTCGGCGTCGACGTCGGCGCATCGCACGTGCGCATCGCCGTCAGCGACCTCACCGGTCGCCTGCAGGCCGAGAGCAGCGAGCCCATCCAGGTCGCCGCAGGGCCCCGAGGCCGTGCTCAGCTGGGTGTCGACCGCCGGTCACGAGCTCCTCGCGAAACTCGGGCGTGATTCGAGCGACCTCCTCGCGATCGGCATCGGCCTGCCCGGACCCGTCGAGTACAGCACGGGCCGACCCATCAACCCGCCGATCATGCCCGGATGGGACCGCTTCGACGTGCCCGGCTGGTTCCACGAGAGCTGGGACGTGCCGGTCCTCGTCGACAACGACGTCAACATCATGGCCCTCGGCGAGCGCGAGCTCTCGTGGCCCGAGGTCGACCACCTCATGTTCGTCAAGGTCGCGACCGGCATCGGCTCCGGCGTCATCTCGGGCGGCATCCTGCAGCGCGGCGCACAGGGTACGGCCGGCGACATCGGCCATGTCTACGTCGCGCGCGGCGCCGACGTGCCCTGCAAGTGCGGCAACCGCGGCTGCCTCGAGGCGCTCGCCTCCGGACCCGCACTCGCACGCGAACTGCGCGAGCTGGGGCTCAGCGCTGAGTCCGGCCAAGACGTCGTCGAGCTCGTCAAGCGCGGCAACATCGATGCGATCCAGGCCGTGCGCCAGGCCGGCCGCGACATCGGCGAGGTGCTCAACACCTGCGTGAGCCTCATCAACCCGTCGGTCATCGTCATCGGCGGTTCCGCGGCCCAGGTCGGCGAGCACCTCATCGCGGGCGTGCGCGAGATCGTCTACACGCGCTCCATGCCGCTCGCCACCGAGCACCTGCAGATCACGCAGTCGAAAGCCGGGGCCGACGCCGCCGTGCTGGGGGCATGCATGCTCGCGATCCACCACGCGCTCTCGCCGGCGAACATCGAGGAGATGGTCATCGGCGCACCGGGCTTCGCCAAGGTCTGAGACCGAGCGGCGGGCCGCCGCCCAGGCGGCAGGCGACGCCCGGATGGCGACGCCCGGCTGACACAGAAATACGGATGCCGCGGGGGATCACACACCCCGCGGCATCCGTCGTCTTCAGGACAGCGGCGCCGCTACTTCGTACTGAACGCCGCGTCGAATGCCGCGTCGGGCGCGTCGAACGCGAGCCGGCGCACGAACTCGAGCGCCTCGGGCGCACCGATGAGGCGGTCCATGCCGGCGTCCTCCCACTCGACCGAGATCGGGCCGCTGTAGTCGATCGTGTTGAGCATGCGGAACGCATCCTCCCAGGGCACGTCGCCGTGGCCGGTCGAGATGAAGTCCCACCCGCGGCGCGGGTCGGCCCACGCGAGGTGCGAGCCGAGGCGGCCGTTGCGGCCGTTGCCCATGCGCTTCTTCGTGTCCTTGCAGTCCACGTGGTAGATGCGGTCGCGGAAGTCCCAGAGGAAGCTGACGGGATCGAGGTCCTGCCAGACCATGTGGCTCGGGTCCCAGTTGAGGCCGAATGCGGGGCGGTGCCCGATCGCCTCGAGCGTGCGCACCGTGGTCCAGTAGTCGTACGCGATCTCCGACGGGTGCACCTCGTGCGCGAAGCGCACGCCGACCTCGTCGAACACGTCGAGGATCGGGTTCCACCGGTCGGCGAAGTCCTGGTAGCCGGCGTCGATCATCTCCTGCGAGGCCGGCGGGAACATCGCGACGTACTTCCAGATCGACGAGCCGGTGAAGCCCACGACCGTGTCGACGCCGAGGCGGGCCGCGAGGCGGGCGGTGTGCTTCATCTCTTCGGCGGCGCGCTGGCGCACGCCCTCGGGGTCGCCGTCGCCCCAGACCTTCGCCGAGAGGATGTCGCGGTGACGGGCGTCGATCGGGTCGTCGCAGACGGCCTGGCCCTTGAGGTGGTTCGAGATCGCGTAGACCTTGAGGCCGTGGCGCTCGAGCAGCGCGAGCCGATCGGCGATGTAGTCGTCGTCATCCCATCGCCACGGGTCGAGGTGGTCGCCCCAGCAGGCGATCTCGAGGCCGTCGTAGCCCCACCCCGAGGCGAGTCGCGCGACCTCCTCGAGCGGCAGGTCGGCCCACTGGCCGGTGAACAGCGTGATCGGTCGAGTCACAGAATCCTCCTTGATGCGGTGCCTAGGTGACGATACGGGGGTCAGGCGATGTCGGTCCAGAGGCCGTTCGCGCCGGAGCTCTGCTCGACGGCGCCGAGGACGCGCTGCACCTGGTAGCCGTCGGCGAACGACGGCCGTGGCTGCGTCTCGGTGGCGATGGCCTCGACGAAGTCCTTGGCCTGGTGCACGAAGCCGTGCTCGTAGCCCAGCATGTGCCCGGTCGGCCACCAGGACGCGACGTAGGGGTGCTCGGGCTCGGTGACGAGGATCTTCGAGAACCCCTGCCGGTCGGCGGGCGCGGTGCCGTCGTAGTACGCGAGCGCGTTCATGTCCTCGAGGTCGAACGCGATGGCGCCGCGCGAGCCCGAGACCTCGATGCGCAGGGCGTTCTTGCGGCCGGTGCTCATGCGGGATGCGACGAACGATCCGAGGGCGCCGCCCTCGAAGCGACCGTTGAACAGCGCGACGTCGTCGACGGTGACGGAGCCGAAGCCCGTGCCGGCGGTGCCCGACAGTCCGCTGCCCTCGGCGAGCAGCGGGCGCTCGGTCACGACGGTGTCGATGACGCCCGAGACGCCTGTGAGCTTCTGGCCGGTGATGAACTGGGAGAGGTCGATGGCGTGGGCGCCGATGTCGCCGAGCGCGCCTGATCCGGCGTGCTCCTTCTGCAGGCGCCACGCGAGGGGCGCGGTCTCGTCGACGAGCCAGTCCTGCAGGTACTCGGCGCGAACCTGGCGCACCTCGCCGATGGCGCCGCCCGTGACGAGCTCGCGCGCGAAGGTCGCCGCGGGGACGCGGCGGTAGGTGAAGCCGACCATCGCGTAGACGCCGCGGGCGGCGGCACTCGCGGCCGCGTCGGCCATGGCGGCGGCCTCGTCGACGGTGTTCGCGAGCGGCTTCTCGCACAGCACGTGCTTGCCGGCCTCGAGGGCGGCGATGGCGATCGCCGCGTGCGAGTCGCCGGGGGTGACGATGTCGATGACGTCGATGTCGTCACGACGGATGGCCTCGCGCCAGTCGGTCGTGGTCTCGGCCCAGCCCCACTTGGCTGCCGCGTCTGCGACGGCTCCGCCGTTGCGGCCCACGAGCAGGGACATCTCGGGCTGCGCGGGCAGGTCGAAGAAGCGGGGCGCGACGCGCCAGCCCTGCGAGTGCGCGGCACCCATGAATCCGTAGCCGACCATGGCTACCCGCATCGAGGTCATCGTTCTCTCTCTCGTCTGCCGCGCTGGGCGAGTCGGGGGAACGCCCGCATCGCGAGTGCGACGCGGGCGTCCCCGAGTGGTGTGCGGGGTGCCGCCACCGCGGCGGCACCCCACGCGATCAGGAGGTGAAGGCGGTCGGCAGGTACTGGTCGACGTTGTCGGCCGTCACCACAGGTGCGTTGAGCACGATGCGGGTCGGCACGTCCTGCTCGACGAGGTCGCCCGAGCGCCTTGCCCTGCGCGATGAGGCGCGCGAGGGCGATGCCGTCGGCACCCTGGGTCGACGGGTAGATGACCGTCGCCTCGAGCACCGTGTCACCGGCCTGGATGGCCTCCATCGCGTTCTTCGAGCCGGCGCCGCCGACCATGAAGAACTCGTCGCGGCCCGCGGCGTCGATCGCGGCGAGCACGCCGACACCCTGGTCGTCGTCGTGGTTCCAGATCGCATCGATCTGCGGGGCGGCCGACAGCAGCTGCGAGGCCGCGGCCTCGCCGCCCTGCACCGTGAAGTCGGCAGCGACGCGGTTGCTCACCTCGAGGCCGCAGTCGCCGAGTGCGTCGGCGAAGCCGCGCGACCGGTCCTGCGTGAGGGGCAGCGAGTCGATGCCGGCGATCTCCGCGACGACGGCGTCGGGGTTGTCGCCGAGCTGCTCGCAGATGTAGGTGCCGGCGCTCACGCCCATGCCGTAGTTGTCACCGAGCACGGTGGCACGTGCGGCGAACGTGCTCGAGAACTCGCGGTCGACGTTGATGACCGGGATGCCGGCCTCCATCGCCTTGATCGCGACCTCGGTGAGGGCGGCGCCGTCGGTCGGCAGCAGCACGATGGCGTCGACCTGGTCGTTGATGAACGTCTCGACCTGGCTGATCTGCAGGTTCGCGTCGTTGGTGCCCTCGGCGACGATGAGTTCGACGTCGTCGTACTTCTCAGCCTCGGCGATGGCGGCGGAGTTGATGGCACCGAGCCAGCCGTGGTCGGCCGCGGGGCCCGAGAAGCCGATGCGAACGGTCTCGCCGGTCTCGGTGTTGTTGGCGTTGTTCGTCGGACCGGAGCTGGTGCTGTCGGTGCCGGCAGTACAACCGGTGACGAGCCCGGCGACCGCCAGCATGGCGCCGGCTGCGGCGAGCATTCGCCCTCGAGTACGCGCTGCGCGCATGGTTCCTCCAAATATGTGTGATTCGCAGAAGTGCCGGCGGGGGCGGGTGCCCGGCATCTGCCTGGGGAGGCTGGCCGTGTGTCGTCCACGCTGACCTCGTCACCGTAACATAAGTGGCGCGTTCGTTGTCAACTTAATTCTGTCAATCGTCATAAGTACGGATGTCCCACCTGATGGTTCTCCGCGCGCGCGTCACGCGCGCGCGTGGTGCGAAGTCGTTCGTCCAGAAGGACTGGTAGAGCGCCGGGTGCATCTGTTATGTTCATCGCATGATCAAAGGTGATAACACGGCGTCATTACTGTCGATGCGCGGGATCACGAAGGAGTTCGCCGGAGTGAAGGCGCTTCGCGGCGTCGATCTCGAGGTCGTCGCGGGCGAGGTGCATTGCGTGCTCGGCCAGAACGGTGCGGGCAAGTCGACGCTCATCAAGATCCTCGCCGGCGCGCACCAGCCCTCCGGCGGCGAGATCTTCTGGCAGGGCGAGCAGGTCGAGATCCCGAACCCGGTCGCGGCGATCGAGATGGGCGTCGCCACGATGTACCAGGAGCTCGATGTCGTCGACGGCCTGACCATCGCCGAGAACATCTTCCTCGGCCACGAGCTCGAGACGGGCGGAGTCCTGCACCGCGCCCGCGCCGCCCGCGCCACCCGCCAGCTGCTCGAGCGGCTCGGCCACGGCAACCTCTCGCCCCACCGCGAGGTCGGCACGCTCTCGGCGGCGAACAAGCAGATCGTCAGCATGGCGCGCGCGCTCTCGCACGACGCGAAGCTCATCATCATGGACGAGCCGAGCGCGGTGCTCGACGCCGAAGAGGTGAAGAACCTGTTCCGCGTCGTCGAGGAGCTCACCTCGCAGGGCATCGCGATCATCTACATCTCGCACCGCCTCGAGGAGATCCGCCAGATCGGCGACCGCATCACGGTCATCAAGGACGGCGCGAGCATGGCGAGCGGCCTCTCGGTCGCCGACACCACGACGCCCGACCTCATCCGCCTCATGACCGGCCGCAACGTCGAGTTCGTCTTCCCGCCGCGGCGCGAACTGCCGGCCGACGCACCGGTCGTGCTCGACGTCGACGGGCTGAGCCTTCGCGGCATCTTCACCGACGTCTCGTTCGAGGTGCGCGCGGGCGAGGTCGTCGGGCTCGCGGGCCTGGTCGGTTCGGGTCGCTCCGAGATCCTCGAGACGATCTACGGCGCGCGCCGCGCGTCCACCGGTCACGTCTCGGTCGGCGGCGACCGGCTCCGTCCCGGCGCCGTCGACCGTGCGGTCACCGCGGGCATCGGCCTCTCCCCCGAAGAGCGCAAGAGCCAGGGCCTGATCCTCGACGAGCCGATCTTCAAGAACGTGACCCTCTCGAACTTCGCCCGGTACGCACGCGGTCCGGTGCTCAACGAGCGCCGCGAACGGGCGGTGACCCGCGAGCAGATCGAGGCGCTCGAGCTGCGGCCGGCCGATCCCGACCGGCCCGCCGGCACGCTCTCGGGCGGCAACCAGCAGAAGATCATGCTCGCCCGCTGGCTCGTGCACGGCACCCGCGTGCTGCTGCTCGACGAGCCCACCCGCGGCGTCGACGTCGGCGCCCGCGCCGAGATCTACGCCCTCATCCGTCGGCTCGCCGACGCCGGCACCGCGATCGTCGTCGTGTCGAGCGAGATCCCCGAGGTGCTCGGCCTCGCCGACCGCGTGCTCGTCATCGGCGACGGCCGCGTCCTCCACACCACCCCCGCAACCGAGATCGACGAGCACGGCGTGCTCGACCTCGTCATGAAAGGAACGGCCGCGTGAGCGAGCAGACCCCCAGCACCGTCAGCGAGCCGGCAGCGCCGACGCCAGGCGGCCCCGCCCGAGAAGTCGGGCAACGTCATGCAGCGATTGCTGAGCGGCGCTGCCGGGCGCAACCTCGGCCTCATCATCGCGCTCGTGCTGCTCATCGTCGTCGGCGCCATCACCGCAGGCGACCGCTTCATGAACGTCGAGAACTTCCTCACGATCATCCGCTTCGCCTCGATCATCGGCGTGATCAGCATCGGCATGACCTTCGTCATCACGGCGGGCGGCATCGACCTCTCGGTCGGCTCGGTGATGGGCCTCGCCTCGGTCGT
The DNA here is from genome assembly GCA_963758615.1 of uncultured Actinomycetota bacterium. Taxonomy (GTDB): domain Bacteria; phylum Actinomycetota; class Actinomycetes; order Actinomycetales; family Microbacteriaceae; genus Agromyces. Next base: position 86,962 of record CAVWVZ010000003.1, read on the forward strand.
CGCCTCGCTGTCGTGGGTGCAGGCGGCAGCCGACCAGACCAGCTGGCTCCTCATGGTCGCCGTCGCGCTCGCCGTCGGCGGTGCGGCCGGCCTCATCAACGGCATCGTGATCGCCTACGGCAAGGTCGTGCCGTTCATGGCCACCCTGGCGATGCTCGTCGCCGCCCGCGGTCTCGCCGAATGCTCTCGAACAAGACGACGCAGATCGTCACGGTGCAGGGCTTCCTCGAGTTCTTCCGCGGCAGCTTCCTCGGCATCGCATGGCTCATCTGGATCTTCGTCGATCGCCGCCGTCGCCGGCTGGTTCCTGCTCAGCCGCACGACATTCGGTCGCCGCACGGTCGCCATCGGCGGAAACTTCGAGGCGACGCGCCTCGCCGGCATCCGGGTGAAGCGCCACCTCGTCGCGCTGTACGTGCTCGTCGGCCTCAGTGCGGGAATCGCTGCCGTCATGATGCTCGGCCGCACCACGGCGGGCACCTCGACCCACGGCCTGCTCTACGAGCTCGATGCGATCGCCGCCGTCGTCGTGGGTGGCACGCTGCTCGTCGGCGGCCGCGGCACGATCTTCGGCACCGTGCTCGGCGTGCTCATCTTCGCGACCCTCACGAACGTGTTCACGCAGAACAACCTCTCGACGTCGGTGCAGGCGGTCGTCAAGGGCTTCATCATCGTGATCGCGGTGCTGCTGCAGCAGCGCTTCGTGAGTCGCCCCGGCCGCTCGAGTTAGCAGCCGTTCCAACGAATCGAGCCCCGACGATCTCCGGATCGTCGGGGCTCGTTCTCGTTGCGCCCAGGAAACCGGCGGATGCGTCGGCGACGACCTCCCACGACGGGTCCACCCCCGGGCGGGGGGAGGTGACTTTCAGCTGCGAGAGCTAGAATTCCAAGGCTGGTTCTTCTTGGAAGAGGGGTGCCGCGAGTTCTGGGTCGCTCGTTACGGGTGCGGCCCAGAACGCGGTTAACCGGCGCTCCGCCGGCCGTCATGCTCCGCTCGCTTGCCGGGCACTTCGTGCCCGTCCGCGCGGCTCGTGGACTTGCACCCGGCGCCCGCCTGGCCGCCTGGCCGCCTGAAGGCACTCGCGTTCCGTGTCATGCCCCTCCCGAAGAACCCGATCGGCGCCGTGAGCTCCGGCAGCTGCCCGTCGGGCGCACTCGGTACCCGCTCGCCCCGAGAACCGGGCACGCCCTCGGAGATCCGCGCGCAGGGTCACCCCGCCCTGCGACATCCGATCGCTGTGCGCAGCGTCCGACCGCTGCCTGCGACATCCGACCGCTTCGCGAGACATCCGGCATCGCAGCGGCTGCGTCTCCGGCGACCCGCCGCGATATCGCTCGACATGCGAACCCACTCCCCCGCACCCGGACAGCACGTGCGGCTCGATGCACGACCCGGCGATGCCTGCCGTGTTCCGGGCATACGGAAGCCCCGGTTCGCGAACGAACCGGGGCTTCCGCGGCATGGCGTCTCGCGACGCGCTACTTCAGGTCGGCGATCACCGCCTCAGCCGCGCGGATGACCAGCGCCGCCGCGTCAGCGTCGGTGCGGATCCGGTTCGGGACCTGCTTGACGATGAACTCGAGCTTGCTGATGGCCGTCGCGGTGTCGCCGGCAGCGAGCGCCGCGTCGATCTCCGTCAGCGTGTCGCCGAACGACGACGCCGCGCCATGCGTGATGCGGTTGTCGTCGTCGAGGGCGTTCAGCAGTGCACGGATGTCGCTCGTCGACGTGGTGAACGCCAGCTGGTCGAGCTCGACTCCGCCCGTGCTCGTCACGTAGAGCCGGTCGGTACCCTCGGGGACGCTCACCAGCGGTGACGAGACTCCCTGCCAGGCGCCGCTGGTGTTCGCGACGTCGATCGTCAGGAACGGCTCGGCGTCGGCGGCACCCCAGCGCAGGGCGAGCGTGCCGGTGCCGATGGCGCGGGCCTCGACTCCGGTGATGCCCACGAGGTTCACCGGGTCGAACGCGAGCCAGTCGCCGGCGTCGAACGACGTGACCTTGCGCAGGCCGTGCGCCGTCGCGTCGTCGACGATCGTCGTCTCGCCGCCCTTGGCGTCGGCGTGCTCAGCCTGCAGTTCGCGCGGGTTGAGGAGCGTCACGTCGTCAGCCGAGAGGGCCGGAGCCGTCGCGCTGCCGCCGTCGGTGTACGAGGCGCCGATCTGGGCGTAGATGTTCTCGGTCTCGCCGTGGCCGGCCTCCTCCTGCATCTCGATCTCGGCTGTGCAGCCGGTTCCGGTGAACAGCGGGTGGGCGTGGGTGTTGTCGTGACCCAGGGCGTAGCTCCAGTTCACACGCGAGCAGTCGATCGCGGCGTCCTCGGCGTCGGTGACCTTCACCTCGAAGGCGACGGTGTCGCCCCAGTCGGCGAACGAGCCGTTCTCGGGAGTCACGATCTCGATGATCGGCGCGGTGTTGCCGACCGTGATCACGACCGACGAGAGGCTGACGCGTCCGCTCGAGTCCGTGACCCGAACGCGGGCCGTGTACTGGCCGTCCTCGGTGTAGGTGTGGCTCACCTCGGACTCACCGTCGGTGAAGGTGCCGGTGCCCTCGAGGTCCCACGCGAAGCTGAGCGCGAGGCCGTTGGGGTGGGTGCTCTCGGCGGCCGAGAAGTCGACCTCGAGCGGACCCTGGCCCGACGTCACCGATGCGTCGAGCTGGACGCGCGGACCCTTGGTGCCCTCGACGTAGTCGACCCGGTAGAGGCCGGCGTCGGGGTTCGGCCGGAAGAAGCCGTCTCCGTAGTCGAGCACGTAGAGCGAGCCGTCGGGACCGAACTCGAAGTCGATCACGTTGTCCCACGGGGGCATGCCCGCGGCGTTGAGCGAGGCGTTCGGCAGGAAGTCCTCGATCTTCGTGACCTCACCGTCGGCGTCCTCCTGGCTGAAGGCGAAGATGCGGTCGCGTGAGAACTCGGCCATGAAGGCCTTGCCGTCCCAGTACTCGGGGAACTTCGTCGTCGACTCGTTCTCCTCGTCGTACTGGTAGGTCGGGCCGCCCATCGGGGCCTGTCCGCCGGCGCCGAGCTCGGGCCAGGGCTGGTGGGTGGGCTGGTCGCCGTACCAGATCTGCGGCGCGGTTGCCGGGGGCAGCTGCGTGAGGCCGGTGTTGTGGCGCGAGGTGTTGGTCGGGCCTGCGGCGCAGTCGAACCAGTCACCCTGGGTCAGCGTCTCGTAGTCCCAGTCGTTGTAGTTCGCGTTCGGTCCGTGGCAGTAGGGCCAGCCGCCGTTGATCGGCTTCGTCGTGCTCTGCCACTCGACGTAGCCCATCGGGCCGCGCAGGTCGCTCGCCGTGCCCGCGTCGGGGCCGTAGTCGCCCCACGTGACTGCGCCCGTCTCGGCGTTGTAGTCGATGCGGAACGGGTTGCGGAGACCCGTGACGAAGATCTCGGGGCGGGTCAACGCGGTTCCCGGGGCGAAGAGGTTGCCCGCGGGGATCGTGTACGAACCGTCGGCCTGCACGTCGATCCTCAGGATCTTGCCGCGCAGGTCGTTCGAGTTGCCGGCGCCACGACGCGAGTCGAGACCGGGGTTGTAGCCGACCCGGTCGTTGTTCGGCGCGTAGCCGTTGGCGCCGGGCGTGCTCGCCGGGGTGTTGTCGCCCGTGGCGAGCAGCAGGTTGCCGTCGTTGTCGAAGGCGATGTCACCGGCGACGTGGCAGCACTGACCGCGCTGGACCTCGACCTTGATGATCACCTGCTCGCTTGCGAGATCGAGCGAGTTCGTCTCGGAGTTCCACGTGAAGCGGCTGAGCTGGTTGTAGCCCTTCCACTGGTTCCAGTACGACTCGTCGGCACCTGCAGGGAGGGTGTTCGGCGCCGAACCGGTCGGCGTCGTCGCCGGGTACGGGGCCGTCATCGTGCGGGGTGCGTAATAGAGGTAGACCCAGCCGTTGTCCTCGAACGCGGGGTCGAGGGCGATCGTCTGCAGCCCGTCCTCGGAGTTCGCGTAGACGTCGATGGTGTTCACGACCGTCGTCGTGCCCTGGGCGGGGTCGGTGAGGCGCACCTGGCCGCCACGCGTCGTGTGCAGCACGCGGGCGTCGGGCAGCACGGCGAGGTCGATCGGCTCGCCGACGTTCTTCGTCAGCGTCACGCGCTCGTAGTTCGCCCACGTGGTGGCGCTGACCTCGTCGCCGTGATCGTGCCCGTCATGGGCAGAGGCGGCACCGGCGCTCAGAGCGAGCGACGTGACCGCCAGGAGTCCGCTGAGCACGAGTGCGCCCAAGCGGAACCGGGGTGTTGACATGAGTGTCTCCTTGGAAGAGGGGTGTCATGAGATGAGAGGATGCCCCGGGCCGGAGTTACGGGCCGACCCGGGGCGTGGTGAACGAACTAGCCGCGGAGCTTGGCCATGTTGTCGTACGAGACCTGCGCGAAGGCGAGCGACTGGCCGGGGTTGGCCGAGCCGCCGGGAGCGGTGTCCTGCTCCCACATCGCGTTGTGGTAGCCCTTCGCACCGATGCGCTGGAAGAACGTCGTGTAGTCGATGTCTCCAGTGCCGAACGGAGCCATCACATAGCCGTTCGCCTGCGTCGTGTCCTTCATGCCGTCCTTCGTGTGGAAGAGCGGGAATCGGGTGGTCTGCGCCGCCACGACACCGGCCGGGTCGAAGAGGCTCGTCGACCCGAGTGCCGTCGGGCGCAGTGAGCGACGTGTGCTTGTACTGCGCGACGTGTGCCCAGTAGATGTCCATCTCGAGGTACACGTAGCTCGGGTCGGTGTTCGCCAGGAAGTGCTCGAGGCGGCGGATGCCGCTCGAACGCGTCGGGCGGCCCAGCGCGTCGAGCGGGCCGCTGTCGAGCAGGAAGCTGTACGCGATGTCGTGGTTGTGCGTGTACAGCTTGAGCCCGTGGCTGGCCGCGCGCTCACCGAAGACGTTCCACCGATCGGCTGCGAGCTGCCAGTCGGCGAGGTACGCACTGCCGGTGGGGTCGCTGCCCGTGCCGATGTGGCCGAACCCGAGGATGTTCGCGATCTCGCACTGCGCGTCGAATGCCGCGAGCGTGGCGTCGGAGACCGTCCCGGGGATGTTGCCGTGGTTGCCCTCGGCCTCGAGCCCGTTGTCGTCGAGCCACGCGCGCAGCTGGTGCGCGCCGGCGACATTGTTGACGTTGCCGCCCTCGGCGTTCGCGTGCTGGTTGTAGCCCGCGAACTCGATCTGCTTGTACCCGATGCGGGAGAGCTCCTGGAAGACCTCCTTGAAGCCGGACGCCAGGTCGGTCGCGTTCGGGTCGCGCGCCGATGGCGTCGCGGACCGTGTAGAGGATGATGCCCCGCTTGCCCGGGGGCAAGAGCACACCGTTGCCCGCGGCCTTCACCGCGCCGGGTACGGCGGCACGGGTGGCAGCGTGGGCCGGGCTGCCCGCGCCGAATGCGGCGGCCCCGAGTGCGGCGGCTGCGGCCATGCCCGTCGTCGCTGCGAGCAGCTGGCGTCGGGAGAGGCCGAGGCTGCGCCCCAGCTGAGGATCGTCGCTGCGATCGATGAGATCGTCGTTCATGATGCTCCTTTGCACGTGAAGAGGGGTGTTTCAGCTCGCAGGCGGAGGAACCACATGCTCGCTTTTCGGAACGCTACGGCATTAATCACGAACCGGTCAAGCAAAAGCTGGTGGGTCGTCAGATAGCTTTAGTCGACGTGTCGTCATAAGTGGGGACACGCGACTCGACGGATTCCGTCACGGGCGCGGATGGCGCGTCCGAACTCGCCTTCGCGCCCGATTCTTCGCGGATCTCGGTCTTCAGGATGCGCATCGACTGCCCGAGCGACCGGGCGAGTTGCGGGATCTTGGGAGCTCCGAAGAGCAGAAGTATGACGGCGATGATGATGACGGCGTGCCATCCGTTGAGGTTCGCGAACATGATTCCTCCAGTCGAAGGCCTGTTCGGCACCGGCGGCGCCGCAGGCTTGGCCAGACTAATCACATTCACTGATGAAAGTCGAACGTTGCACGCTGAATTGCGGTGGCGAGTATGCGACGTTGTCGGATTCGCGACCGCGAACCGCCGTGCTACTCCCCCGCTGCGAGCCTCGTGCAGTTCTCGCACAGGCCGAAGACGTCGACCACGTGCGCCGCCTGCGTGAAGCCGTTTCGGGCGGCGATCTGCTTGGCCCAGGCCTCGACCTCGTCGGCGGCGATCTCGACCGTCAGTCCGCAGTTGCGGCAGATGAGGTGGTGGTGGTGTCCGGTCGTGCTGCAGGCGCGGTAGAGCGATTCACCGTCGGGCGACTGCAATGAGTCCGCCTCGCCACTCGTGGCGAGGTCGCCGAGTGCCCGGTACACCGTCGCGAGGCCGATCGGCGATCCGCTCGCGTGCAGAGTGGAGTGCAGCGCCTGGGCGCTGATGAACCCCTCGGTCTCATCCAGTGCCTCCCGGACGGCCTCGCGTTGCCACGTGTTGCGTTTCATGCGATTCGTGCGTCCTCTGCGGTCTCGACGGGGATGTCGACTCGTTTCCACGGTAGCCCCCGCACCTTGGAGATTCCCAAGGCGAGCAGGAAGAAGGCGGTCGCGGCCAGCGCGATCGCCGGGCCTGCCGCGACCGCCAACGCCCGCGAGGCGAGCACGCCGAGCACCCCCGATGCCGCCCCGATCACCGGTGCCGCCAGCAGGACTCCGCGGAACGAACCGACGACGAGACGCGCCGCAGCGGCGGGCGCGGCGATGAGGGCGATGGCGAGGATCGCACCGACGGCGGGGAGCGAGCTCACGACCGATGCGGCGGTGAGCGCGAGGACGAGCAGTTCCACCGGCCACTCGCGGTATCCCGCGGCGCGGAATCCGGCGGGGTCGAAGGTCGAGAAGGCGATCTCCTTGCCCACGAGCGCGACCGCCGCGAACGCGATCAGCGCGACGCAGGCCGCCAGCAGGATGTCGGCGTCGCTCACCGTGAGGATCGACCCGACGAGCAGCGACTCCGCCTGCACCGGCAGCCCGGGGATCATCGCCTGCAGCAGCGCCCCAGCGGCGAACCCGCCGGTGAGCACGATGCCGGCGGCGACCTGTGCGCCCTGCCGACGGATGCGTGCGATACCGGCCATCACCGCGACGAGCAGCACGGATGCCACTGCCGCGCCCGCGGGAACGCTCACGCCGAGCGCCGCCGCGGCCACCGCACCCGGGTAGGTGCCGTGCGTGAGCGCCTGGGCGAAGAACGTGCGCCGGCGCAGCACCACGAGCGCGCCCACGAAGCCCACGCCCGTTCCGATCACGACGGCGGCGACGAGGGCGCGCTCGAAGTACCCCATCAGCGCTCCTCCCCCGCTGGCGAGTCGACGGATCGCGCTACGCCCCGGAGATCACCGGCGGGCGCTGGCGCGGCGCGCGGCCCCTCGATCGTGGCATCCCTCGCCTTCCCGTCGGACCCGGCGACCCAGCGTGCGCCCAGTGCCACGGCGTACCCGAGCACGAAGACGCCGACGATCGTCGCGCCCGCCGGCAGGTCGACACCGGCGCCCACCGACATCGCGAATCCGGCCGCGAGGCCGAGCCACGAGCCGACGGCCGCGAAGAGTGCGGCGATCGGGAAGAGCCACCAGAGTCGGCGGGTGGCCAGGCGCGCCACGGCGCCGGGCACGATCAGCAGGGCGAGCACGAGCAGCGTACCGATGGTGCTCGCCGCGGCGACGACCACGAGGGCGATCGACGCGTTCAGCACGAGGTCGAGTGCGAGCGCCGAATTGCCCGCCGCTCTGCTGCCCGGCGCATCGAACGCCCGGAACAGCTGCTGCTTGAGGGTCAGGGCGGTGGAGGCAAGGGCGATGAGGCTCACCACGATGAGCGGCACGACCTCGTCGGGCGGGATCGTGAGCACCCGCCCGAACAGCAGGGCCTCGAGCGCCCCCGCATAGTCGTCGCTCTTGGACACGACGATGACGCCGATGCTGAACGTCGCGGTCAGCACGATGGCGATCGCGGCGTCGGCGGTGATGCCCGCCCGGTCGAGCCAGGTCAGGGCGAGCGCGCCTGCGAGCGCCGCGATCGTCGCCCCGGGTACGAGCCCTGCGGTTCCGCCGAGCACGAGTCCGATGGCGAGGCCGGGGAAGACGGCGTGCGTGAGGCCATCGCTGATGAACTCGAGTCCGCGCAGGTTCACGAGCACGCCGACGACCCCCGCGACGACCGCGAGGACGAGCATCACGAGCAATGCCCGGCCCATGAACGGGATCGAGAATGCGGTGAAGAGCGCGTCGGTCAGCGACATCCCGCCCCACTCCCCCACACGGCCAGATTGTATGCCGCGGCCGGCATCAATGCCCCTCGTGCCCGGGAACGACGAGCGTGTGCTCGTCGATCTCGACCTCGACGCCCTCGAAGCACTCCTGGATGTTGTCGAGCGTGAGCACCTCGTCGACCGGTCCGCACGAGACCTGGGTGCGGTTCACGAGCACCACCGAGTCGCACACGAGACGAGCGAGTTCGAGGTCGTGCGTCGAGACGAGTACCGCGACGCCGTCGCGCTTCAATGAACGGATCGTGTCGACGAGCGCGTCGCGGTTCGGCTGGTCGAGTCCGTTGAAGGGCTCGTCGAGCAGCAGCAGCCGCGGCTCCGAGGCGAGCGCCCGAGCCAGAAGTCCACGCTGGCGCTGGCCGCCCGAGAGCTCGCCGAACGGGCGCGAGGCGAGCGACTCGAGGCCGACCGACGTGAGCGCGCGGCGCACCGCAGCGCGGTCGGCGCGTCCCGGCCAACGGAACAGGCCGAGGCCTCGGTAGCGACCCTGCATGACGACCTGTTCGAGGCTGATGGGGAAGTCGGGGTCGAGGTCGGCCGACTGAGGAAGGAACGAGACCATGCCGTGTCGGGCATGTGCCTGCGAGTCGCCGGGAACGCCACCGATCTCGATCGTGCCCGCGGTGCGCGGCACGAGGCCGAGGATCCCCTTCAGCAGCGTCGACTTGCCGGCACCGTTCGGACCGATCAGCGCCACGGCCTCACCGGGTGCGATCTCGAGGCGCAGGCCGCCGACGCCCGCACCGCCGGGATGGGTGAACTCGGCATCGACGAGCCGCAGCACGGGGGAGTCGGTCATGGCGTCATCCTTGCAGGGCAGCGGGGAGGGCGGAAGGCTCGACGCCCCACGACTCGAGGATCAGCCTGGCATTGTGCACCTGGCTGCCGAGGTAGGTCTCACCCTCGGTGCCCGGCTGGCCGAGCGAGTCGCCGTAGAGCGCGTCGTCGCCCGAGTACACGGTGACCCCCGACTCGGCTGCGATCGTCTCGGCCGCCTTCGGCGAGATCGACGCCTCGGAGAACACCGCTCGCACGCCCGTGTCGCCGATCTTCTCGACGAGGTCGTCGATCTCGGCCGCGCTCGGCTCGGCGTTGTCGTCGAAGCTCGGGATGACGCTGCCGATGAAGGTCACGTCGTACGCGTCGACGAAGTACGTGAACGCGTCGTGGTTGGTCACGAGCAGGCGCTCGTCGACCGGCACGGTGGCCGCGTTCTCGCTGATCCACTCGTCGAGCGCCTCGAGTCGTGCCGTGTAGTCGGATTCGTTCGCCTCGACGTCGGCGGCATCGACACCGGGAACCTCGGCGAGACCATCGGCGATGTTCTCGACCATGTGCCCGGCGAGCGCCGGATCGGTCCAGATGTGCGGGTTCCCATCGCCGTGATCGTGGCCGGCATGGTCGTCGGCCGCGTGGTCATCGTGATCGGCCGCATCCTCGGACGGCTCGTCGTCGTGGTCGCCGGTGCCGTAGAGCTCGATGCCCTCGCTCGCGTCGATGAGCACCCCGTCGAAGCCCGAGGCCGCGATCGCGTCGTCGAGCCAGCTCTCGAGCCCGCCCCCGTTCACGACGAGGGCGTCGGCGCCCGACAGGGCGAGCAACTGCCCCGCCGACGGGTCGAACCCGTGCGCGCTCTGCCCGGGTGAGAGCAGCTGGGTGACGTCGGCCGACGCGCCCACGAGCTCACGCGTGAAGTCGCCGATCTGCGTCGTCGTCGCCACGATCGCCGGCCCTTCGGCCGTGGTGGCGGATGTCCCGGGGCTCGCGCAACCCGCGAACACCAGCGCACCCGTGGCGATGACACCCCCCGCTGCGAGCAGCCGGATGGGGCGCGTTGGGCTGGCTCGACGGTGGCGGGTCATGCATCGAACCTACGCTTATTGATAATGATTGTCAAAACCAGTAGCAGCTCGCCGGTCGAGTAGCGAGCGACGAAGGAGCACGCGTATCGAGACCTGTGAGACGATCTCGAAATCCCGGCTCCCGACATTCCCCGTCATCCTGTGGAGAACTCTGGCGAGTGTCGTACCGACGTGCGAGAGTGAAGTACGTGGATACGACGACGGCACCTCTCACGTTGCATCCGTTCACCCTCGACGACGCACAGCGCATGCTGGCCGGCGAGGTCGACCCCCACGACGGGTGGGAGGGCGCCTATGCGTTCACCGACGAGCCCGAACTCCTCTCGGAGTACGTGCGTGCGGTCCAGGAGAACGGCGATCCGGCCCCGTTCGGCCCATACCTCGTGCGTCGCGGGCGCGACGGCGCGGCGATCGGCGGGGTGAACCTGTTCGGGCCGCCCGGCGCCGACGGGGTCGTCGAGTTCGTGTTCGGGCTGGTCCCGGCGGTGCGCGGTGAGGGCCTCTCGGCGCACACGGTGGCTGCGACGGTCGAACTCGCGCGATCGGCGGGTGCTCGTGTGGCCCGCGCCGAGGCCGAGATCTCGAACCTCCCGGCCCGACGCGTGCTCGAGCATGCGGGATTCGCCGAGGCATCCCGCACCGCTGACGCGATCGTCTACGAACTTCGGCTCTAGCGTCGACCCAGCATCGGCGACGGCCTGAGACTCGCGCGCCGCTACTCGAGCAGCAGCGCGGGCTCCTCGATGATCGACGCGACGTCTGCGACGAACCGCGACACGACATCGCCATCGACCACGCGATGGTCGAAGGAGCCGCCGATCGTGGTGACGTAGCGCGGCCGCACCTCGCCATCGACCACCCACGGCTTCTGCTTGATCGTGCCGAGCGCGACGATGCCGACCTCGCCCGGATTCAGGATGGGCGTGCCGGTGTCCATGCCGAAGACGCCGATGTTCGTGATCGTGATCGTGCCGCCCTGCATCTCGGCGGGCTGCGTCTTGCCCTCGCGGGCCGTGAGGGTCAGTTGTTCGAGCGCTGCAGCGAGCTCGACCATCGACATCGACTGCGCGTCCTTCACGTTCGGCACGATGAGCCCACGAGGTGTGGCCGCGGCGATGCCGAGATTCACGTAGTGCTTGACGATGATCTCGTCGTCGGTCCACTGCGCGTTGACGGTGGGGTTGCGGCGCACCGCCCAGATCATGGCCTTCGCCATGATGAGCAGCGGAGAGATCTTGATGCCCGCGTAGTCGGGCGAGGCCTTCAGCCGCTTGAGGTACTCCATGGTGCGCGAAGCGTCGACATCGACGAAGACCGATACATGCGGCGCTTGGAATGCACTCTGCACCATGGCGCTCGCGATCGCCTTCCGCACGCCCTTGACGGGGATGCGGCTCTCGCGGTCGGACGGCGCCTCAGGCGTCTGGATGTTGCGGAAGACGCTCGCCTGGCTCGCGTCGCGAATGACGTCGTCGCGAGTGATGTCGCCGATGGGCCCAGTCGCGGTGACCCGCGACAGGTCGACGCCGAGGTCCTTCGCGAGCTTGCGGATGGGCGGCTTCGCGATCACCGGCATGTGCGGCTCGGGGGTCGCCTCGGCGCGAGCGCCGGAAGTCGCAGTTTGTGTCGCACCGGCCGGCGCTGCGGAGGCGGTCGTGACGCTGGGGGCGGCCGGGGCGGCCGCCGGGACGGCGAAGTTCTCGTGCGCGCCGCCGGGGGAGGGATGCCGACGACGACGCGTGCTCACCGGGCCTGATGCGCCGTGACCGACGAGCACCGCGCCGCCCTCGTCGCCGGCGGCCGGTGCGGGCGCCGGTGCTGTACCGGTTGCAGGCGCGGATGCCTCGGGTGCGCCTGCGGTGGCCGGAGTCGCCGGCGCCGTCGCGTCTGGTGCGGCGGGGACATCCGTCTGGATCACGAGGATCGGCGTGCCGACGTCGATCGTCTTGCCCTCCTCGACGAGCAGTTCCGAGACGATCCCCTCGTAGGCGCTCGGCAGCTCGACGAGCGACTTCGCCGTCTCGATCTCGACGAAGACCTGGTCGAGGGTGATGCGATCACCGGGCGCGACGCGCCACTGCACGATCTCGGCCTCGGTGAGGCCCTCACCGACGTCTGGAAGGGGGAATCGGATCTCGCTCATATCTGTCTTCTACCCTCGCAGTCGAGTTATGCCGTGAACGGCATGTCAATAGGCCAGCGCGCGGTCGACGGCTTCGAGCACCCGGTCGGGGCTCGGCAGGAACTCGGTCTCGAGGGCCGCCGGCGGGAAGGGCGTGTCGAAGCCCGACACGCGCAGCACCGGAGCCTCGAGCGAGTAGAACGCCCGCTCGGCGACCGTCGCCGCGATCTCGGATCCGATCGAGACGTTGCCGTACGCCTCTTGGGCCACGACGAGCCGGCCGGTGCGGTTGACCGATTCGAGCAGCGGGCCGTAATCGATGGGGGAGAGCGAGCGGAGGTCGACGACCTCGATGCTGCGACCCTCTTCCGAGGCGATGTCGGCCGCCTGAAGCAGCGTCGCGACCATCGCACCATGGCCGACGAGCGTGACGTCGGTGCCGTGCCGGACGACACGGCTGGCATGCAGCGGCAGCCCGGAGTGGTCGAGGTCGACGGGCCCCTTGGGCCAGTAGCGGCTCTTCGGCTCGAAGAACAGCACCGGGTCGTTCGAGGCGATCGCCTCCTGGATCATCCAGTACGCGTCGTGGGGGCTCGATGGGCTGACCACCCGCAGGCCCGGGGTGTGCGCGAAGTAGGCCTCGGGGCTCTCCTGATGGTGCTCGATCGAGCCGATGTGCCCGCCGTAGGGCACCCGGATGACGATCGGCATCGACAGCGTGCCGTCGTGGCGCACGGTCTGGCGCGAGAGCTGCGTGGTGATCTGGTCGAACGCGGGGAAGATGAAGCCGTCGAACTGGATCTCGATGACCGGCCGGTAACCGCGCATGGCGAGGCCGATCGCCGTGCCGACGATGCCCGACTCGGCCAGCGGGGTGTCGAGCACCCGCTTCTCGCCGAACTCGGCCGAGAGCCCCTCGGTGACGCGGAACACGCCGCCGAGCGGTCCGATGTCCTCACCCATGAGCAGCACCTTCTCGTCGCCGAGCAGCGCCTCGCGAAGACCGGCGTTGATGGCCTTCGCCATCGAGAGCGTGTGCACGCCGCGCACCTCGGGCGCGGAGGCCTCGGCCGGGGGAGTGGCCGCCGCAGGCGGGGTCTCGAGACCCGACGCCCCATTCGCAACATCCGTCACGCGGACCTCCTCATCGATTCCGCCGCTCATTCCGCGTCTCCGTCGAACGAGTTCTCGAACGCGTCGAGCCACGCGGCCTGTTCGGCCATGAGCGGGTGCGGCTCGCTGTAGACGTGGGCGAAGATCTTCTCACGGGTCGGGACGGTGATCTCGAGCGCTCGACGCCGCACGTCGGCTGCGACATCCGCTGCCTCTTCATCGACCTCGGCGAAGAACGCCGCCGATGCGCCGCGGCTCTCGAGCCAGGTGCGGTAGCGCGTGATCGGGTCGCGCTGCTGCCAGTACTCGACCTCGGCGTCGGTGCGGTACTTCGTGGGGTCGTCGGCGGTGGTGTGTGCGCCCATGCGGTAGGTGAGCGCCTCGATGAGACTCGGCCCCTCGCCGGCCCGGGCCTCTTCGAGCGCCCGGCGCGTCACCGCGTAGCTCACGAGCACGTCGTTGCCGTCGATGCGGATGCCGGGCATGCCGAAGCCGCCGCCGCGAAGCGAGAGCGGGCTGCGCGACTGGCGCGAGACCGGCACCGAGATGGCCCACTGGTTGTTCTGGATGAAGAAGACCTGGGGCGTCTGGTAGCTCGACGCGAAGACGAGCGCCTCGCTGGCATCGCCCTGCGACGTGGATCCGTCGCCGTAGTAGACCAGCACGGCCGCGTCGGACTCGGGATCGCCGGTCGCCGTCGCGCCGTCGAACTGCAGGCCCATCGCGTATCCGGTGGAGTGCAGGGTCTGCGACGCCAGTACCAGGGTGTAGAGGTGGAAGTTGCCGTTCTCCTCGGGGTTCCAGCCGCCAAGGGTCGCGCCGCGCAGCAGTGCGAGGATGCCGACGGGGTCGAGCCCGCGGATGATGCCGACGATGTGCTCGCGGTACGAGGGGAAGATGTGGTCCTGCGGGCGGGCCGCGTGCGCGGAGCCGACCTGGGCGGCCTCCTGCCCGAGGCTCGGCACCCAGAGCGCGAGCTGACCCTGCCGCTGCAGGTTGGCGCAGGCGAGGTCGAGTCGCCGCGACACGGTCATGTCGCGGTAGAACCGCTGCAGGGTGGCGTCGTCGAGCGCTTCGACCAGGGGGAGATACGCCTCGGCCTCGGGTGTCGCACGCAGCTCGCCCTCAGGGGTCAGCAGCTGGACCGTGGGCGCGGTGAAGTCTCTCTCGCTGGCTGGCACCGTTCCACGCTACCCGCTAGACGGCGGCCCCTTCTTGTGAAGCCGGTACAAGCTCACCCAGAATCCTGAGGAGGATGTCGACAGACGCCTCTTCGCCGATCGACACCCGGATGCCCTCGGGCGGGAACGCTCGCGTCACGAGCCCGGCGTCGAACAGGCGTTCGGCGACGGTCGCCGTGGCGTCGCCGGTGGGCAGCCAGACGAAGTTCCCCTGCGCCTGCGGGATCGGCCAGCCCTGGGCGATGAGCCCCGCGCGCAGCCGGTCGCGGCGTTCGACGATCACGTCGACGCGTTCGAGCAGTTCCGCCTCGGCGGCGAGCGACGCGATCGCGCCCGCCGACGCGGCACCCGTGACGCCCAGCGGGATCGCCGTCGAGCGCGCGGCGTCGAGGATCGCGACCGGGCCGATCGCGTAGCCGACGCGGAGCCCCGCGAGCCCGTAGGCCTTCGAGAAGGTGCGCAGCACCACGAGGTTCGGGTAGCGGCCGATGAGGGTGCGCCCGTCGACGGACGCCTCTTCACGGACGAACTCGATGTACGCCTCGTCGAGCAGCACGAGCAGGTCGCCGGG
The DNA here is from genome assembly GCA_963758615.1 of uncultured Actinomycetota bacterium. Lineage (GTDB taxonomy): Bacteria > Actinomycetota > Actinomycetes > Actinomycetales > Microbacteriaceae > Agromyces. The sequence continues at coordinate 102,045 of CAVWVZ010000003.1, forward strand.
CACCGCGGCCATGAATCGCTCGAACTCGTCGGCGGTGACGACCGTGCCGGTGGGGTTGTTCGGCGAGCAGACGATGACGACGCGGGTGCGGTCGGTGATCGCCGCCGCCATGGCCTCGAGGTCGTGGCTGTGGTCGGGTCGGTTGGGCACCCGCACGCTCGTCGCGCCGGCGACCGTGACGAGTCCCGGGTAGGCCTCGAACGAGCGCCACGAGTAGACGACCTCGTCACCGGGCGCTGCCGCTGCCGTGATGAACTGCGCGATGAGCGACACCGAGCCCGCCCCGACGATCACCTCGTCGGCGGTGACGCCGAACCGCTCGGCGATGCGCTCGCGGACGGCGAGCGCCGAGGCGTCGGGATAGCGGTTGATCTCGTGGGCGCTCGCGGCGACGGCGGCCTCGACGCCGGGTAGCGGCTCGTGCGGATTCTCATTGCTCGAGAGCTTGAAGCCCTCGGCGGGCGCGGGACGCCCCTGGCGATACGGGGGAAGGGCGGCGATCTCGGGGCGGAGTCGAACGCTCGCGCCTGGCTGCTCCGGTGCGGTCACGTTTTCCACCGTACCCCTTCGCCCCGCAGAGCCTCTCTGCCAGAGTTGAACCCATGCGTTTCATCATCAAGGTCATCGTCATCGCGTTCGCCCTCTGGCTCACGACGTTCATCGTCACGGGCGTGCGCGTGGTGCCCTACGAGAACACGCAGCTCGCGACGGTGCTCACGTACCTGCTCGTCGCCCTCATCTTCGGCCTCGTGAACGCGATCGTCGGCACGTTCATCAGGATCGTCGCGTTCCCCATCTACGTCCTCACCCTGGGGCTCATCTCGTTCATCGTCAATGGCCTGCTGTTGCTGCTCGTCGACTGGATCAGCGGCCTGCTGGGCTTCGGGCTCGAGGTCGAGAGCTTCTGGTGGGGCGTGCTGGGAGCCCTCGTGCTCGGCCTGATCAGCTGGCTCATCGGGCTCATCGTGCGCCCGTCGAAGAGCTGAGGTCGCGCGTCGCGGTCCACTCGCTCAGTTCACCGGGGCCGCCGCCCGTGAACCCCACGAGTTCGCGGAACGCCCGGAGTCGAGCCTCATCGGAATCGTCGATGAGGGCTGCCGTGGCGCGATAGCGGGCCAGTTCGTGCGCGGGCAGGGCGGAGTCGTAGTCGCGTGCCTCCTCGAGCACGCTGCGTGAGACGGTGAGGCGTTCGGCCGACGGATGTCCCGACCCGCCGACCGCGGGAACGAGGTCCTCCTCGTGCTCGATCGAGAGCACGGGCACGTCGTCCCTCGTCGGCGCCGACGCGATCGGGCCACCGAGGTTGACGGCGCCCACGACGTTGAGTTCGGGGTCGGCGGCGAGCTTCGCCGCGATGATGCCGCCGCCCGAGTGGCCGACCGGCATCACCGGGTCGCCGGGCACGACCCCGGCCGCCTCCATCGCCTGTCGCACCGCCCGCTCGCCCGCGCCCGACTCGGCACCGGCCATGCGCAGCGTGTCGATGACCGAGTCGTCGGCGATGCCGAAGACGTTCGCCGACATGTCGAACGGCTGGTCGCCGGCGACGAGTGACGACTCGACCGTGCCGCTGATGTAGACGACCCAGCGAGGATCGTCGTGCCGCCCATAGCGTTCGATGCGGATCTGCGGACCCTCGCCCGACGGCACGCGGGCTGCCAGGTCGGCCACGCCGGTCGGTGCGGTCACGTCCGCCGGCGGAGACGGAGGAGTGAGCGTGGCCCCTGCGCGCGGCAGGCCGGGCGTTGGAGTGCTCGACCCGCCGCCCGATGCGGCCCTGGTCACCGAAACCGGGCCGTCCACGAGCACCTTCGCGCCGAGCAACGCGGCCAGGGAGAGGAGCACCGACGCGCTCTCGGGTGCCCCGACCAGCTGACCGAGGGAGCCGTACCCCGGCACGCCGCGAGCGCCGGCGACGAGTTCGTCGGCCGAGTCGGCCGTCGCTCGCACCACCCGGACGAACGCGGGATCGGAGAGCAGCCCTGCGTTGGAGGCGACCCACTGGTCGAGCGGCGTCGGCCCGAACAGCTTCCGCGCCGCGGCGTTCCACCCGAGGCCGATCGCCAGGCCCAGACCGTGCAGCGGGAAGACGTGCGCCCCGAGAACGCCGGCGATGAATCCGCCGCCGGCCTTCCAGAACCCGTCGATCATGCGCTCGGTCCATCCGTATCGTTCAGCACTGGAGATGAGGGCCGTGCGCAGCTCGTGGGCCGCATCCCCGCAGCGACGCAGCGCCTGCTCGACGCGTCGCATCGCATCGGCCGGTGCCGGCTCGGCCCAGCCGCCGGCACCGCGGTCGAGTCCGGCGGCGTCGAGTTCGGTGGCGAGCGTCGCCGCCCTCGACGTCCAGGAGTCGATCACCCCTGCCGCGGCGCCCAGCCGTGCGGCATCGACGAGCAGCTCATCGGTCGCAACCGCGGTGCCGCCGCCGCCCGAGATCGTCAGTTCGTCGCCCACCCGGACCTCCCCTCGGCGAGCTCGTCGAGCCGCGCCCTCATATGTCGGATGCGCTCGTCGAGTTGCACCTCAGCCGCGCCGAGGGCGGCGCGCACCTCGACGAACTGCCTCTGCAACTCATCGAGCCGCTCGGCATACCGGTCGGCCGCGGACGACCGCCATCCACCGGTGGCGCGCGGCACGAGCCCCGGCAACGCCTGTTCGATCTCGTCGCGAAGTGCCTGCAGCCGCACGCGCAGCCGCACCGCCTCGGCGACCTGCTCGGCCGCCACGGCGTGACCCGTGATCAGCTCGAGGAACCGGTCGGCATCATCCATGCCGCCGAGCCTGCTGCGATGCCGAGGGCCCGGACACCGACAGCCGATCGCCGGTGGACAGCTCGGCCCAGCCAACGACCTGTCGAGGAGGGGTCGGGCCTCCGCACCGGTCGGATCATTCGGCGACGAGTTGGTCGAGTACGTATTCGGCGACCTGCCCGAGCGGGCTCGCCGTGCCGGTCTCCTCGACCACCGCGCTCGCGATCACGAGCGCCCAGCCCCGCGCCCGCTCCCAGGTCGCCGCGTCGACCGCCACGCGTGCCTCGACCTCGGCCTGGAACTCCCGGCGGCCGTCCGGACCGAACGTGAGCCATGCGGTCGCGAGATCCATTGCGGGGTCGCCGGCGGTCAGGTCGCCGAAGTCGATGACGGCTGCGAGACGACCGGATGTCCCGAGCAACACGTTCCCGGGATGCAGGTCGCCGTGCACCCACAGCTTCGGCCCGGTCCATCGAGGCGCGGCGAGTGCCCGCTCCCAGACGGGCTCGAGCCCCGAGGCATCCGTCAGTCGTCCACCGGCGAATCGGGCTCGCATCGTGTCGTCGCGGTCCGCGAGCGGCACGCCGCGATACGCGTTGTGCGGTGCGTCAGCCGGCGCAGGGCGAGCGAGCGCCGCCACGAACTCGGCGAGCGCGTGGGCGGCGACGTCACGCTGCTCGACTGCGAACGCGGTCGCGCTGCGGCCGGGCAGCCATGGCACGATGCTCCACGGCACGTCGTACCCGAGCTCGGGTGCGGGCCTGCCGATGCGCACCGGCATCGGCACGGCGACCGGAAGGCGGCCGGCCAGGTCGGGCAACCAGCGCTGCTCGTGTTCGATGAGCGGCACCGCGAGGACGCGCCGGGGGAGTCGCACCGCGAGGTCGTCTCCGAGGCGGAAGATCGCGTTGTCCCAGCCGTTCGCGACCAGGGTCAGCGGGCCCGAGAGATCAGGGTGCTGGGACGACACGAGGCGTTCCGCGAGCTCGGCGTCGACGTGGAAGTCGGGCGGCGGGGCATCCGTCATCACCGTGTTCCCTCCTCGAAGCACGCCAGCCTACCGCGCCGGAAATGGGGCTGTGCGAAGCGCCGATCTCGTCCACAATGGAATCCATGACGCGAGCGGTGCCCATGGGTCACGCCGCGCAACAATTCAGGGTCTCATTCGTGTGCACCGGCAACATCTGTCGCTCACCGATGGCCGAGGTGGTGTTGCGCTCACTCGCCGACGACGCCGGACTCGGCACGCGCATCGCCATCGAGTCGGCCGCGACCGGCGACTGGCACGTCGGCGAGCCCGCCGACGAGCGCACGATCGACGCGCTCGCACGCGCCGGCTACGACGGCAGCAAGCACCGTGCGCGGCAGTTCGACGCGACCGACTTCCCGAAGCTCGACCTCGTGGTCGCGTTCGACCGCGGTCAGGCGCGCATCCTGCGCAACTGGGCGGGCTCCACGACCGAGCAGCAGAAGGTGCGGCTGTTGCTCGAGTTCGCCGGCGATCCGAGCGCGCAGCAGGACGTGCCCGACCCCTATTACTCCGACGCGGTGATGTTCGATCGAGTTCTTGGCATGATTGAACGGTCGACGCAGGCGCTCTTCCGCCAGCTCGCCCCCGCTCTCAGACAAGGAATCCGATGACTTCGCTGCCTCCCCAGCCGCTCAGCCCCCTTGACGGCCGGTACCGGTCGGCGGTCGGTGAACTCGGCGAGCACCTCTCCGAGGCGGGCCTGAACCGGGCGCGCGTGCACGTCGAGGTCGAGTGGCTGATCGCCCAGACCGACCGCGGGTTCTTCGGCTCGTCGCCGCTGTCGGCCGAGCAGAAGTCCTCGCTTCGCAAGGTCGTCGCCGACTTCGGCCAGCCCGACATCGACGAGCTCGCGTCGCTCGAGGCGACGACCCGCCACGACGTGAAGGCCGTCGAGTACTACGTGCGCCGGCGCCTCGACGACCTCGGACTCGCCCACATCGCCGAGCTCACGCACTTCGCGTGCACGAGCGAGGACATCAACAACCTCTCCTACGCCATCACCGTGCGCGATGCGGTACGCGACGTGTGGCTGCCGAAGTTCCGCCGGGTCATCGACGCCCTCGCCGGCCTCGCGGTCGAGCACCGCGACGCCGCCATGCTCTCGCGCACGCACGGCCAGCCGGCGACGCCGTCGACCATGGGCAAGGAGCTCGCCGTCTTCGTCTACCGCCTCTCGCGCATCGCCGCGCAGGTCGAGGCGAGCGAGTACCTCGGCAAGTTCTCGGGCGCGACGGGCACGTTCTCGGCGCACGTCGTCGCGGCACCGGATGTCGCGTGGCCCGAGGTCTCGCGCGAGTTCGTCGAGTCGCTCGGGCTCACCTGGAACCCGCTGACCACCCAGATCGAGTCGCACGACTGGCAGGCCGAGCTCTACGGCCGCATCTCGCACGCCAACCGGGTGCTGCACAACCTCGCCACCGACATCTGGACCTACATCTCCCTGGGCGCCTTCCGCCAGATCCCCGCAGCCGGCGCGACGGGCTCGTCGACGATGCCGCACAAGGTCAACCCGATCCGCTTCGAGAACGCCGAGGCGAACCTCGAGCTCTCGTCGGCCGTGCTCGACTCGCTCGCCGCGACCCTCGTGACCTCGCGCCTGCAGCGCGACCTCACGGATTCGAGCGCCCAGCGCAACATCGGCGTCGGGTTCGGGCACTCCCTGCTGGCACTCGACAACATCCAGCGCGGCCTCGGCGAGATCGACCTCGACGAGGCGCTGCTGCTCGATGACCTCGACCACAACTGGGAGGTCCTCGGCGAGGCCATCCAGACGGTCATCCGCGCCGAGGTCGTCGCCGGTCGCTCGACGATCGCCGACCCCTACGCGCTGCTCAAGGAGCTCACCCGCGGCAAGCGCGTCGGCGCGGCCGAGCTGGCCGAGTTCGTGAACGGCCTCGAGATCGGCGACGATGCGAAGCAGCGGTTGCTCGCCCTCACGCCCGCGACCTACACGGGCATCGCATCAGAGCTCGTCGACCGGCTCTAGGGCCCAGGTCATGCGCCGCCGTCTGCTCGCACTCGCGCTGGTGACGGTGGCGCTCGTCACGGGATGTGCGGCTGGAACCGGTGGCGAACCGGAACCCACTTCCGCGCCGCAATCCAGCGCCGCGCCACCGATCACGCCGGAGGAGACCCCTGGTGAGTCACGGGCGATCGAGCTCATCGGCCTCTGGCGCGTGTCCGGCGCATCCGGCGAGATCGACCCGACCTGGCTTCGGCTCGAGGCCGGGCAATTCCAGTTGTGGCGCGACTGCGGAATGATCACCGGCTCATGGAAGCGCCGGCGATCGCGCCTTCCTCGCTGCCGTCAACGGGGCATCCGGGGAGTGCGTCGACAGCACTCCGCCCGAGATCCCGTGGCTCGATTCGGTGACCGCGTATGAACCCACTGAGGCAGGTTGGCGGCTCACGGACGAGTCAGGGGAGGTCATGGCGTCGCTCGCGATCGATGGCGCGCCCGAGCCGATCGACACCGCCGCCGAGTCCTACGCCGAACCTCCGGTGATCGACGATGCCGTTCGAGCCGCCTTCCGTCCAGCCGCTCCGCTGCCTGAGCCGCTCGAGCCTGCGACCGCCACCGAACTGCGCGGGCGCTGGATCCCGATCGATGGCCCCGCTGCAACCGAAGCCCAAGTGCAGTTCTGTGAGTCCGGTACGTGGGGCGGGTCCGACGGCTGCAACGGCAGCGGCGGCCGTTGGGCGGTCGAGGATGAGGGCGAATTCGTCGCGACATCGGGAGCATCCACGTTGATCGGATGCGACAACGTCCCCGTGCCCGAGTGGGTTGCGTCCGCCCGCCTCGCGGGGTTCGATGGTTCCGAACTGGTGCTGCTCGATGTCAGCGGCGCCGAACTCGGACGCCTGCAGCAGGCCGACTGAAGCTGGCGCGGAGGCCAGGGTCACTGCCGTGGAGCTCGGCTGCGCTTCCAGATCAGGTCGATGACGACCGACAGGCCGACGATCACGACGAGCGCGATCGCAGTGGCGGGTTCGTTCACCAGCGTCGTCAGGCAGAAGACGATGAGCGTGCCCAGCGTGGCGATCAGCCCGATGACGAGCACGATGATGTTCGCGCCCGTCTCCCGGTACAACCGGAAGTGCCCGACGCTCACCGTCGAGAAGACGAGCAGTGCGACCGCGCTTCCGATGGATGCGATGGCGGTGAGATCGAACCCGGCCACGAGCACGATCGCGAAGCCGGCCATCACCAGCAGGCCGACGGGGAAGCGCCCGACCGACTGGCTGAACACGGGCGGGAACTGCCCGATCGACGCGAGGTAGCGCGTCATCCCGATCGAGGGATAGAGACCGGCGTTGACGGCGCCCGTCGTCGAGAGCAGCGCCGTGATCACCATGAGCACGTACCCGGCCTGGCCCAGCGTCGGCTTGGCCGCCTCGGCGATCGCGGTGGTGCCGTATTCCACGACCTGGTCGGCGGTGAGGGTGCCGAACACGCCGAGCGACACGGCGACGTAGACAGTGGTGGCGATCGCCAGTGCCAGGTAGATGGCCCGCGGGAGCTGGCGCGACGGGTTCGGCAGGTCCTTCGCGGTGAAGGTGATGACACCGAAGCCGAGGAAGGCGAAGAAGGTGAGGGCGACGCTCGCGATGATGTCCTGCAGGCGCGGGTAGCCGCTCGGGGCGAGCAGCGCGGGGTCGAGGTTCGCGATCGTCACGGCGGCGAACACGATCAGGATGCCCAGCACGATCGTGACGAGCACCGACTGCACCCTGGCCACCGCGGTCGATCCGATGGCGTTCAGGCTGGTCATCACGAGGATGAGCAGCACGCCCAGCGCCTTCGCCCAGAACTCGTCGCCCTGCGCGACCACCGAGCTGGCGTAACCGCCGAACGAGGCCGCGATCATCGCGACCACGATGGAGCCCGCCGTGAAGAACAGCCAGGCACCGATCCCGGCGATGTGGCCCTCACCGAAGCCGCGTGAGAGGTAGGTGATCAAGCCGCCGCCGGTCGGGTACTTCGCCCCGAGCTTTGCGAACGAGTATCCCTGCAGGCCCGCGATCGCTCCGGCGATGAGGAACGACACCCACACTGCCGATCCAGCGACCTCCCCGGCCGCGCCGAGCAGGGCGAAGATGCCCGCGCCCACCATCGAACCGACGCCGATGAAGGTGGCCTGAAGCACCGTCATCCGCTTCTTCTCAACGTCCGGAGCAGCCATCGGCGCGCCTCCTCGTCTCGGAACTGCACCGACCGGGGTCGCGTCCGTCGACCGTCAGACGCTCAGGCCTGGAGACGGCACGCACGTGGACGACGGCGCGATGAGGCCATGATGGCCCGACGATCTCCGGTTCGGCAACCGGTGAGGCGGCCCTGTCGGCTAGTGCGCGGAACCCGGGCCGCCGGGGTCTCCGGGATCGCCCTCGCCCGGGTCATCCGTGCCGTCGATCTCGGCCGTCTCTTCGGCGTTGGGCTTCATCGTCATCGCGAGCAGGGCGAGCACCACGAGCACGGCGATGAACGCGATGCCGGCGATGATGAGCGTGAGCGTGAGGTCGCGGGTGGTGAAGAGCACGACCACGCCCGTGAACACCGCCGCGATGGCTGCGCCGCCGACGTACTCGACCGGGCGCAGCACGTCGCGCCGACTCGGCTTGAACTCACCGGGGGACTGGGTCACGACTGCTGCTCCGTTCCAGCCGCCGTGCCGGGTTCGGCCGGGGCGGCGGCCCATTTCAACGAGAATCCGCCGATGATGAGGTACACACCGACGATCACGAGGTATCCACCGAGCAGGCCGACCGCGGTGACGGCGTCGGGGGGAAGCAGCAGGAAGACGATCGCGAGGATCGCGGTGAGTGCCCCGACGGCGATCCAGTCGCGCGCGCCGGCCTCGCGGCCGCGGGCGCGCAGGCCGGCGAAGAGTTCGACGAAGCCGGTGATGGCTGCCCAGACACTCACGAGGTAGAGCAGGAACGGCAGCCCGCCGCCGGGCACGGTCAGCGCGAGCATGCCGGCGACGACGGTGACGACCGCATTGATCGCGAAGAGCGAGCGGATGCCCCGTGCCGTGACGAGCCGCAGCGACAAGGCCCCGACGATGAGGCCCGAGACGACGGCCCAGACGCCGAAGACGAGGGTGCCGAACTCAGGCGAGTGGTCCTGCGAGAACGTGATGACGACGGCGGCCACTGCGGCGAGGAGGCCGCGGACGACCGGGACGACCCAGTACTGGGCGCGCTCCGGAGCAGCATCGCGGGCGGTGGCCACGGCGACCTCTTTCACATCGGGGGGTTACCGATCCATCCTACGTGCCGTGCCTGAGCGCCTTCACCGCCGCGACCACCGTTCAGATCGCCCGCAGGATGTCCTCGACGCGCTGCTTCGCGTCGCCGAAGAGCATCTGCGCGTTGTCGCGGTAGAACAGCGGATTCGCGACACCGGCGTAGCCCGCCGACATCGAGCGCTTGAAGACGATGACGTTCGAGGCCTCCCACACGCGCAGCACCGGCATGCCGGCGATGGGGCTTCCGGGGTCCTCGGCCGCGGCCGGGTTCACGGTGTCGTTCGCGCCGATCACGAGTACGACCGTGGTGTCGGAGAAGTCGTCGTTGATCTCGTCCATCTCCTCGACGATGTCGTACGGCACCTTCGCCTCGGCGAGCAGCACGTTCATGTGCCCGGGCAGGCGGCCGGCGACGGGGTGGATGCCGAACCGCACCTCGATCCCGCGCTCCCGCAGTCGGCTGGTGAGCTCGGCCACCGGGTACTGCGCCTGCGCGACGGCCATGCCGTAGCCGGGGGTGATGATCACGGTCGACGCGTCGCGCAGCAGTTCGGCGGCATCCTCAGCGCCGATCTCGCGCACCTCGCCCTCGACGTCGCCGCTCGAGGTGGGCGCGGCGATGCCGAAGCCGCCGGCGATCACCGAGATGAACGAGCGGTTCATCGCCTTGCACATGATGTACGACAGGTAGGCACCCGAGGAGCCGACGAGCGCGCCGGTCACGATCAGCAGGTCGTTGTCGAGCAGGAAGCCCGCTGCCGCCGCCGCCCAGCCCGAGTAGCTGTTCAGCATCGAGATGACGACGGGCATGTCGCCGCCGCCGATCGAGGCGACGAGGTGCCAGCCGAGCAGCAGCGCGAGCGCGGTCACGACGACGAGCAGCCACAGCGCGGGGTCGATCACGTACCAGACGGTGAGCACGACGAACGCGACGAGCGCACCGAGGTTGAGCACGTTCTTGCCGGGGAGCATGAGCGGCGCCGACGACATGCGCGCCGAGAGCTTGAGGAACGCCACGATCGAACCCGTGAACGTCACGCCACCGATGAACACGCCGATGAACACCTCGGCGTGGTGGATGTCGAGCAACGCCCCGCTCAGGTCGGCGGTCTCGAGCGCGCCGTTCCAGCCGACGAGCACGGCCGCGAGGCCGACGAAGCTGTGCAGCAGCGCGATGAGCTCGGGCATGCCGGTCATCGGCACGATCCGTGCACGCCAGAGGCCGATCGCGGCGCCGACCAGCACGGCCGCGACGAGCAGGATCAGCCCGACGCTCGCCTGCGGCGTACCCCAGGCGCCGGCGAACGTGACCCACACGGTGGCGACGAGCGCGATCGCCATGCCGGCGATGCCGTAGCTGACACCGGCTTTGGAGGTTTCGTGGCGACTGAGCCCGGCGAGGCTCATGATGAACAGCAGTGCCGCCACGATGTAGGCGGCTCCGGCGATCGACGCCGGGGTCAACAGGCTGGCGGTCTCAGGCACGCTCGGCTCCAGTCTTGACATTCACAGCGGCAGTGCCCTTCGCGGATGCCGACGTCGAGGGCGCGCTCGTCGAGGCGGCAGCCGCCGGTGCGGCGCCCCTGGCGAACATCGAGAGCATGCGGCGGGTCACGGCGAACCCGCCGAAGATGTTGATGCTGGCGAGCAGCACGGCCACGGCGGCGAGCACCTGCACGGCGGGCACCTCGCTCGTGATCTGCACCATTGCGCCGACCACGATGATGCCCGAGATGGCGTTGGTCACGCTCATGAGGGGCGTGTGCAGGGCGTGTGCGACCTTGCCGATCACGTAGAACCCGACGACGATCGCGAGCACGAGCACGGTGAAGTGCTGCGGCAGCGGCGGGGGAGCGATCGCGTTCACGGCGAAGAGCGCGGCGATGCCGACCGCGACCAGCACCACCTTCTTCACGGGCGACATCGGCTTCTTCGGTTCGGGCGCGGCCACCGAAGGGGCGGATGCCGCTGCCGCGGGTGCGGCGGACACCTGCACGGGTGGTGGCGGCCAGGTCACCTGGCCGTCGCGCGTCACGGTGACCGAGCGCTGCACGATGTCGTCGAAGTCGAGGACGAGCTCGCCGTCCTTCGCGGGAGTCAGCAGCTTCACGAGGTTCACCACGTTCGTGCCGTACAGCTGCGAGGCCTGGGTGGGGAGGCGGGACGCGAGGTCGGTGTACCCGAGGATGACGACGCCGTTCGGTGTCACGATGCGCTCGCCCGCAACCGAGCCCGCGACGTTGCCGCCCTGGCCGGCGGCCATGTCGACGATCACGCTGCCCGACTTCATGCTCGCGACATCCGCCGCCGTGATCAGCTTCGGCGCGGGCCGGCCGGGGATGAGCGCGGTGGTGATGATGATGTCGACATCGCGGGCCTGCTCGGAGTAGATGCTCCGCGGCCCGTCGGTCGTACGCCTCGCTCGTGGCCTTGGCGTAGCCGTCGGTCGACTGCTCGACCTCGACCTCGACCTTCAGGTACTCGCCACCGATCGACTTCACCTGGTCGGCGACTTCGGGTCGCGGGTCGGTCGCACGGACGATCGCACCGAGGCTCGAGGCCGCGCCGATCGCGGCGAGCCCGGCGACGCCGGCACCCGCGACGAGCACCTTCGCCGGCGGCACCTTGCCGGCTGCGGTCACCTGTCCGGTGAAGAACCGGCCGAATTCGTGGGCAGCCTCGACGACCGCGCGGTAGCCCGAGATGTTCGCCATCGAGCTCAGCACGTCCATCGACTGGGCGCGCGAGATGCGCGGCACCGCGTCCATCGCGAGCGCCGTCACGCCGCGAGCCGCGAGCGCCTCGAGCAGCTCGGGCTTGAACGCGGGCGCCAGCAGGCCGATGAGCGTCGAGCCGGGCGCGAGCTGCGCGATCTCGGCGTCGGTGGGCGCGTTGACCTTCAGCACCACGTCGCTCGAAAGCGCCTCGGCGACGGTCGCGATGCGCGCACCGGCATCGCGGTAGGCCTCATCGAGGAACGCCGAGCGGGCGCCGGCGCCCGCCTCGACCACGACCTCGTGGCCCAGCGCCGTCAACTGCTTCACCGTCGCCGGCGTCGCCGCGACGCGGGCCTCCGGACTCTGCTCGGTCACGATGCCGATACGGGACATGCGGCTTCTCCTCCTCGATGAGCGGACGCCGCAGACGGCGTCACTGCAGCATGTCGATCAGCGTAAGCGGCGCGGTGCCGGAGTCGCGCCGAATGACCCCATTTCGATGCTTAAGAAGCCGGATTCTTTCGTTCCGGGGACAACATCTCGGAGTTCCGCGCCGCGGGCGGCGCATCGGACGCCCGATTCGCATCGATCCGAGGCCCGGGCATCCGCTCGAGGTCCTGCGTCGGGTTCAGCGGTAGTCGGCCCAGACTCGCTGCGCGGCACCGTCGAGCGTGACCTCGCCGCCGTGCGGCACGATCCACTGCGGGCGGGTGTGCCCGAACGGCACGCCGACGCAGACGACGGCGTCGGGGTTGTAGCGCGCGATCACCTCGATCGCGGTGTCACGCTGCCGCGCGCGGTACTCGGCCTGCTCGGCCGGGCCGGGGAGCACCTCGAAGTTCGATGCCGGTGGGCGCGCGACGAGCACCCCCTTCACGGCGCCCAGCAGGCCGCGTTCGCCGAGGCTGCGCAGGATGCGGCCGAACTCGAGCGCGGTCGGGAGCTCTTCGCTCGTCTCGACGAGCAGCACCCCGCCGTCGAGCGCACCGGGTTCGGCGGGACCGCGGCCGGCCGTCAGGATCCACTGGAGCGCCTCGAGGCATCCGCCCCACGTCGCACCGGTGACGGATGCCGCGGGCCCCGCCCAGGTCCACGGCTCGGTGGCCGAGCGCTCACCACCGTCGGTCAGGGCTCGAGGGTCGGCCCAGTCGAGACCGAAGTCCTGGGACTCGCCGGGCTCGGTGAGCTCGAGCACGCCCCCGTCGAGCAGCGCGGCGCGAAGCGACGCCGCATGCTCGGGGTCGACGCCCGGTCCTGAACCGAGGTGCACCTGCGTCGAGCCGCCGTAGAAGGACGCGACGCCCTGGCGCCACAGCCAGTCGTGCAGGTTCGTGTTGTCGCTGTAGCCGACGAACGGCTTCGGATCGCGGCGGATCAGCTCGCCGTCGAGGTGCGGGATGACGGTGATCTGGTCGTCGCCACCGATCGTCGCGACGACCGCGCGGATGGTCGGGTCGGCGAATGCCGCGTTGAGGTCCGCCGCCCGGTCCTCGGACGTGGACCCGAGTCGACGGGTCGTCGGATACTCGACCGGCTCGAGTCCGGTGACCTCGACGAGCCGCCGCATCGCCTGCTCGTGGATGGCCGGGCCGACGGCCGGGGCCGCGAACGAGGCGGAGACGACGGCGACGCGGTCGCCGGGACTGGCCTTGGGCGGATGGACGAGCATGTCGCCATTCCACCACGACCCCCACGCGGCCGCGCAAGACCAGCCCCTCCGCAACCGCTGACGGAACGAGGCGTCCTAGTATCGAACAGACGACGCATGGTGATCGTGTGCGTCACGCAGCAGGAGGGGTGGCACATGGCAGCTGAACGTGGAGCGACCCAAGCAGGGTCGCAGACGCTGAGCCGCGGCATCCGCCTGCTCGAGATCCTCGCGACCGCCGATCGCAACCTGTCGATCGACGAGTTGGCGGGCACGCTGGGCGTGCATCGCTCGGTCGCGTACCGGCTGCTGCGCACGCTCGAGGACCACGGCCTCGTGACCCGTGACGCCGCGGGTCGTCTCGCCCTCGGTACCGGCCTCGCCGCCCTCGCCGCGGGCGTGGCGCGCGACCTGCAACAGGTCGCACTGCCCGAGCTGAACGACGTCGCGAACGAGCTCGGCATGACGTGCCTGCTCGCCGTGCTCGTCGACTCCGACGAGGCCGTCACCCTGGTGAGCGCCTCGCCGCGCCAGACCGTGGCCGTGGTGTCGTACCGGCCCGGCCACCGGCACCCCATCACCCGCGGCGGGCCCGGCAAGGCGATTCTGCTCGGCCTGCCCGACAGCGCGTGGCCGTCGGATGTGCCCGACGGACTTCGTGACGAGATCGCGGTCAGCCGCGCCCGCGGCTACGCGTCGAGCCACGACGAGGTGGTGCCGTCGCTGCGGTCGGTCGCGGTTCCCCTGAATCTCCCCGGGCAGCCGCCGGCTGCGATCGCGGTGATCCATGTCTCATTCGCGGTGCCCGAGGCCGACATCGCCGAGCGCCTGAAGCTCGCGGCACGGAGCGTGACGCGAGCTTACGGCGGCTGACGGCGGGTCGGCGGGCTCTGACGGGCCTGTCAGCGGGGGAGCAGGATCGGCCGGAAGAACTCGGCCAACTCGTCGGTGGCGCCCAGCGGGAGCACATTCGCGACGTAGTGATCGGGGCGCACCACGACGACGGCGCCGCCCCGATCGATGCCGCGCGCTTCGAAGATGTCGTCTCGCGGGTCGACGGCGTACACCTTCTCGTAGTCGATCAGGTCGAAGAGGCCATTGCGGGGGAAGAACACCTCGGGCACCTTGCCGAGGTCGACCCCGGTGTGGTCCTGCTGGTAGACGACCTTGACGTCGAACACGCTGTCGAGTTCGTCGCCGTCGGGCGTGTACACATTCACGGGCGAATCGGATGACTCGCGCAGCCACTTCGCCCACGAGGCGAGTGCCGAACCGTCGCCCGCGACCGCGGTGTCGGCGAAGGCGTAGATGCGCCACCGGCCATCGGCGCGGTGATGATGGCCGAGTTGCATGGGGTTCGTATCGGAGACGCGCTCGACCGGCGCCGACTTGAAGCGCTTGCCGATCGGGAACCCGGTCGCGAGCTCCTGATGGATCGGTTCGCCGATGAGCATCGACGGTGCGTATTGCGTCATGAACCCCGCGGGGAACTCCGCAGTGCGCACGTAGAAGTCCTCGAGCTCCGACGGATCCTCCATGTCCTCGGGCTTGGTCGCCATGAGGGTCGACCACTGCCGGTCGAAGTCGATGAGGTTCTGCGCGACGACCTGACGCTCGGCTGAGTAGGTGGTGAGCAGGCTCTCGGGGCTGAGTCCCGAGAGCACGTGGCCGAGCTTCCAGGCGAGGTTCCATCCGTCCTGCATCGACACGTTCATGCCTTGGCCGGCCTTGGCGCTGTGGGTGTGGCAGGCGTCGCCGGCGATGAAGACGCGCGGCGTTCGCGTGCCCGCCTCCTCGACCGGCACGTCGTCGAAGCGGTCGGTCACGCGGTGGCCGACCTCGTACACGCTATGCCAGGGCACGTCGCGCACGTCGAGCGAGTACGGATGGAGGATCTCGTTCGCCTTGGCGATGATCTGCTCGAGGCTCGTCTGTCGCACGGCGCCGTGGTCGTCGGGGGCCACCTCGCCGAGATCGACGTACATGCGGAAGAGGTACCCGCCCTCGCGTGGGATGAGCAGGATGTTGCCGGCCTCGGATTGGATCGAGCACTTCGTTCGGATGTCGGGGAAGTCGGTCACGGCGAGCGTGTCCATCACACCCCAGGCATGGAAGGCCTTGCCGCCGATGTGCTGCGCCCCGATCGCGTCGCGCACCCCGCTGCGGGCGCCGTCGGCCCCGAGGACGTACTTGGCGTGAACGACCTTCTTCTGACCCTCGAGCTCGCCGGCGGTGTGCACGAGCGTCACTTCCACCGGGTGGTCGCCCTCGCCCGTCACCTCGAGCGCGTGGAACTCGTACCCGTAGTCGGGTCGGATGCGCGCTGGCGAGTTGGCGGCGAACTCGGCGAAGTAGTCGAGCACTCGGGCCTGGTTCACGATGAGGTGCGGGAACTCGCTGACGCCGGCCGGGTCGTCGGCGGGGCGCGCCGCGCGCACGATGTTCTGCGGGTTCTCGGGGTCGGGCTTCCAGAACGCCATCTCGGTGATGCGGTAGGCCTCGGCGGTGATGCGCTCGGCGAAGCCGAACGCCTGGAAGGTCTCGACGCTGCGCGCCTGGATGCCGTCGGCCTGTCCGATCACGAGGCGACCATCGCGCCGCTCGACGATGCGGGTCGTCACGTCGGGGAACTGGGCGAGCTGGGCGGCGGCGATCATGCCGGCAGGGCCCGAGCCGACGATGAGCACGTCGACCTCGTCGGGGAGCTCTTCAGGACGGTCGATCCCGACGCCTTCGGCAGGCTGCACCCGCGGGTCTCCGGACACGTAACCGTAGTGGTGGAACTGCACGGCTTCTCCTCACTTCACTGTGAACGCTTTCGCGACGAGTGTTCGATAAACGAACACGACATTCTCATATCGCTCGGGCCAGTGTAAACCCGAGAGTGGTGACAGACAAGACAGCGCCTGCGGATTCACTTCGACGTACGGGAGGCGCTCCGAGGCCGACGCTCAGCGCCACTGGTGCGCAGGGTGGATCGGGCGGTAACGCAGGCGTAGCCCGGCGGCCACGGCATACCGCGGTGATTCGCCTGGGTATACGCTGCAACCGGATCGGTGATCGGTGGCTGAGGACGACGCGCGACGCTCGGACCTCGACGTGTGGCAGTACACGCGTGCGGGCGCGTATGGGGCGCCCCCAGCTCAAGCCGGCACGGCTGTCGAGCCCGCCCAGGCGGATGAAGAGCCGTCGCCCAGTCGATCCGCGTCCAGGCGATCGTGGGTGCGGCCGGCCCTGATCGGAGCGCTCTCAGGCGCCGCGCTGGTTCTCGCCTGGCTCTGGATCAGCGAGGCCGTCCGACACGATCCGGACGTCGAGATCGCGGTCACGCCGCATCCCGTCGACGGCGGCGAGACGGAAGGGCTTCGTGATGGTTCCGCGCTCAACATCTTCCGCGACCCCGAGATGAGCGGGGCGTTCCTGCCCGGGTGGCTCAACGCGGTCTTCCCCGAATCGACCACGGCACAGCTCACCGAGGCGACGGAGTCCGTTCCCGGGGCATCCGTGTACGCGGCGGTATCGCATGACGAGATCGCCTGCATCATCATTCTGCTCGAGTCGAACGGGATGGACTGGAACTGCACGTCCGTCGAGCGCGTCGTCGCCGGCGGAATGAGCCTGCGGACGTTGATACCCGCCGATCTCGCATCTGGCACCGACCGCGACGGCGACGGCGTTTCAGGAGAACTCTCCCGGACGGATCTCCTCGTTGTCGAATGGCACGACGACGGCACCTTCGTCGTGAGCCGGACCCCGCACTGACCGCACCTTCTCAAGTACATCGGGGAACTCGCTTTCGACCATCTCGGTTCGGACCTTCGATGCTCGCCTCAGCGGCGTGCGACACCTATCCCTGGACGGCGGGGATAGGTCTCCATGGTGACGCTCCCGAACGGGAAGGGGAACCAGAGCATTCCGGATCCGTTCCAGTCGGCGATCGGGATCAGCCAGAACCACACATGGCTGATCAGGATCGCCGCGGTCGCGACCGCGATGAGGACGATCCCTGCGCGGTCGATGATGCGGAAGGCGTCGGCCTCGGCGCCCGCCCGCCTGAGAACCCGCGTGAGTGCTGCCAGGACGACGATCACGATCGCCGCTGAGACGAAGATGCTCGGCTGAAGGGTCAGGCTGATGCACTGCGGTACGAGGTCGGTCGGCTGACCATCCGCGTCGACGTATCCGCCGTCAGCGGCGTACCCGCCCGGGCATGCGCTCCTCGACGCGTTGGTGACGATGCCGTAGAGGAGCCCGGCGCCGAGGGCGGACCAGATGAGCCCGCGCACCCGAAGGAGGATCGATGCACCAGGCAGGCTCGAATGCCTCGTTTCAGGACGACGGTCGAGAATCTCGGGCATCAGACCTCCGTACTCGTAGGGTGCCTGTCATGCTGGCAGCCCGGCGTGCCGCAGTGCAACAGGACCCCCACGCGCTCACCCGCCGCCCGAGGGGCCGGAGCGGGCGGTCGCAAGCCCAACCGACGACAGCGCAACGACGATGCCGCCCGCGTCCCAGTGGGGACGCGGGCGGCATGGTCGCGCGGTGGTGCTGTCCTCGAGCAGCGCCCGGTGTCAGCTGATCTTGCGACGGTAGATCGCGATCGCCCACGCGTAGGCGACCACGAGGATGCCGACGGTCCAGGCGAGGGCGATCCAGATGTCGCTGCCGACGGGCTGCCCGGCGAACAGGGCCCGGATGGTGTTCACGATGGAGGTCACGGGCTGGTTCTCGGCGAACCATGCGACCGGCGCCGGCATCGAGTCGGTCGGCACGAACGCCGAGCTGATGAAGGGCAGGAAGATCAGCGGGTAGCTGAACGCGCTGGCACCGTCGACGGTCTTCGCGGAGAGGCCGGCGACCACGGCGAGCCAGGTCAGGGCGAGGGTGAACAGGACCAGGATGCCGGCCACTGCGAGCCAGACGCCCACGGACGCCCCGGTGCGGAACCCCATGATCAGGGCGACCCCGATGACGATCGCGATGGACACGAGGTTCGCGACCACGGAAGTGAGCACGTGCGCCCAGAGCACGCTCGACCTCGCGATCGGCATGGACTGGAAGCGTTCGAAGATGCCGCCCTGCATGTCGAGGAACAGCCGGTACGCGGTGTATGCGATGCCCGACGCGATCGTGATGAGCAGGATGCCGGGGAGCATGTAGTCGATGTACGACTCGTCGGATCCGGTGTTGATCGCCCCTCCGAGCACGTACGTGAACAACAGCATCAGCGCGATCGGGGTGACCGCCGTGGTGATGATCGTGTCGGGGCTGCGCATGATGTGGGTCAGCGATCGCCCGGTGAGGACGCGGGTGTCGCCGAGGACGTGGGTGGTCATCGGAGTTCCTTTCCTGCCGGGACCGCGCCGTCGGTGCGGTCGCCGTCGGTGGTTTCGGTCTCGCCGGTGTCACCGACGAGGGCGAGGAAGACGTCCTCGAGAGACGGCTGCTTCTCGACGTACTCGACCTTGGCGGCCGGGAGGAGTTGCTTGAGTTCCGCGAGGGTGCCGTTCTGGATGATCGTGCCCTTGTGCAGGATCGCGATCCGGTCGGCGAGCTGCTCGGCCTCGTCGAGGTACTGCGTGGTGAGCAGCACGGTCGTTCCGCTGTTCGCGAGCTGCCTGACCGTCTGCCACACCTCGATCCGCGCCTGCGGGTCGAGGCCGGTCGTCGGCTCGTCGAGGAAGATGATCGGCGGGTTGCCGATCAGGCTCATCGCGATGTCGAGCCGGCGGCGCATGCCGCCTGAGTACGTCGACGCCTTGCGGCCCCCCGCTTCGGTGAGCGAGAAGCGGGCGAGCAACTCGTCCGCGATCGCACCCGGGTTCTTCAGGTGACGGAGCTTCGCGATCAGCACGAGGTTCTCGCGGCCGCTGAGGACTTCATCGACCGCGGCGAACTGGCCCGTCAGGCTGATCGACTCGCGCACGTCGCCGGGATTCGCGGCGACGTCGATGCCGTGCACCGTGGCGGTGCCGGCGTCGGCCTTCAGCAGCGTCGACAGGATCCGCACCACCGTGGTCTTGCCTGCACCGTTCGAGCCGAGCAGGGCGAAGATGCTCCCCGCCTCCACATCGAAGTCGACGCCGCGCAGCACCTGCAGGTCCTTGAAGGACTTCTCGATGCCCTGCACGCGGATGGCTGCTTCCGTGGTCATTACTTCTCCTCCTTCTCTGCGTCGTCGATCGCCTTCGTGAGGCGAGCGCGCTCCTTGTCGATCCACTGCGTGCCGCCGTAGGCCTGCGTGAACGTCTCGGCGAACTCGACCGGGTCGTCGCCGACGATCGCACTCACGGGCGTTCCATCGAGGGCGGCGCGCTCCCAGAGGTCGGCGAAGTCGCCGAACATCTTGATGAGAGTGTCACCGTCGGTGACGCCCCCGTAGTACATGAAGTACCGGTCGAACGCCTTCGCGGCCGTGGCGTACGGCTCGGGAAGCGACTCGATGCGGGCCTTGTACTGCTTGTACTGCTTCTTCTGCTCGAGCGAGCCGGTGAGGGTCTCGATCCACTTCGCGACCATGATCAGTTCTCTCCTTCTTGGAGCTGTTCGATACGTTCTGCGAGGAAGCTCCATGTCCTCCAGAACCCGTCGAGCTCAATTCGGCCTTGCGCATTGAGCGTGTACACCTTGCGCGGCGGACCCTTCTCGGACGGCACCTTCTCGACATCGACGAGGCCCCGCTGCTCGATCCTGACCAGCAGGGCGTAGATGGTGCCCTCGGCGATCTCGGTGAAGCCCCGATCCCGTAGCCGCGCGGTGATGTCGTAGCCGTATGCCGGTTGCCCCGCAAGGATCGCGAGGACGATGCCCTCGAGTGTGCCCTTGAGCATCTCGGTCATCTGCTTGCCCATGAGCCCCTCCCTTCAGCTACTCAGTGTTACTTGGTACCGGTACATAGTAAGCATAAGTACCGGTACATAGCAACACTGAATAGTGAAATTATCGGACGGGTGTCGAATCGCGGCAGGGCCGCTCATCGCAAGGGTGAGACCGGGGGTGAGAGACGACCTCCTGCTCGCTGGAGACGCGGGTGAGGACTTCGCCCTCTACTTACTGGAATGGCGCAGGTTCCCGACAGGCATCACGGTTCAGGCCCACTGTCCGGCAGGGCGCCGGCAGTATGCGGATCGGCCGGCATCCATGGCAAACCGGCCCTGCGCCACATCCGGGAGGTGTGACATGCAGACCGCTCCGGGCGGATGGCCACTGCGCGATCGCGGCGGGCCTCGCGGCGCCCAGCACTCGGATCGAGGCGTCTGATTCCTCGGAAGATGGCAGATTCCTACATCCGTCCCCCGGTCCCGGTTCTCCGGAATGACCTTGGAGGAAGCGCTCTGCGCGGTTTGTGCTGCAGGGACCTCGTCAGCCGATGAGGTAGCGCCCTACTCGATGAAGCGCTGGACGAATGCGAGCGCTTCGTCGGCGACGTCGCGCCAGCCGGAATCGATGGTCAGCGAGTGTCCACGCTCGGGGATGATGACCTCCTCGGTGATTCCGGCGTTGTTCTTCTGCTGGATCTTGTAGCTGGCGTTGACGACCGCGGGCGGGACGGTGTGGTCCTTCTCGCCGCCGATGAGCAGCAACGGCCCACGCGCCGGGTTCTTCGAGTCGACCTGCGTGTCGCCCCCGAACGGATTGAAGTTCGCGAACGCCGCCTGGAAGAGCGCGACGCCTGCCGCCGCGACATGGAACTCCTCATAGAGTCGCCGCCCCTCCTCCTCACTGAGCGCGTTGACCCAGCTGTACTGGAACTGCTCCCACGTCAAGGACACCCCTCGACCCACGTTCGCCGGATTCGCCAGCACGGGCGCGGCCGATTTCAGCGACGAGGCAGGCAGGGGCAGCACGCCCTTGAACGGTGCGTTGTCGATCGACACCGTCACCGCGGCAACCCCTTCGCCGGCGATCTTCTGCGCGATGAGCCCGCCAGTGGAGTGGCCGATCACGGCCGGACTCCGATCGAGTTCGGAGATGGCCGCGAGATAGTGGTCGGTGACCTGCTGAACCATCTTCTTCGCGAACGCCTCCGGGTGCTCCCGGGCCTCAGCCACGGTGGCAGGGT
The DNA here is from genome assembly GCA_963758615.1 of uncultured Actinomycetota bacterium. Classification (GTDB taxonomy): domain Bacteria; phylum Actinomycetota; class Actinomycetes; order Actinomycetales; family Microbacteriaceae; genus Agromyces. Next base: position 123,504 of record CAVWVZ010000003.1, read on the forward strand.
CGTCGGGCCAACCGGGGGCGAGCGCGATGAATCCGTTGTCCTCGAAGAACTCCCGCCACGGCGCCCAACTGCTCGAGAGGAGCCAGAGGCCGTGCACGAACAGCACAGGCGTACGATCCGACTCGTTCGCTCGAGCGATCTCGGTTCGTTCCCAATCGGCGAGCGTGGAGGTGGTGTCACTCATCGTGTCGTCCTCTCAACGGCGGCCGTGCCTGTTGCGCGGCCGAAGCCGTGTCCAGCGTAGGACGATGATGCTCTGGCGGCGAGGCCCGCGGCACGGACGATCACGCGCACCGCGGATGTCACCCCGCCGCGCAGCGCCCGGCGGTCAACGCGCGCTGGTGAACCGACTCGCGCCGATGATCATGGCCAGTGCTGCCCCGATTGCGGACACCAACGGCACGGCGACCACGGCAAGGGCAACTGTGTTGGGGCGGAACTTGAGCCCGTCTGGGCCGCCGATGTACGCGCCGATCGGCACCGAGTATCCGCCGCCGCCGCCGCCGCTTCCCTCGCCCCGCCCGGCCGGCATCTTCTCGGATGCCGGCATGTCACCGGAGCCCTCACCCCCGCCGAAGCCGAACGCCACGAACGCGACGGGCACGAACTCCCGTCCGTCCAACGTGGACTTCTCGCCATATGCCACCTTCGCGCCCCACGCGGGCACGGACTCCGCCAGGTTCTCGATGAGCTTCGCCATGGCTCGACCGTACGCCTGATGTCCCCAAGCGGCTAGACCCGAATCGTGACCCACCCGACGACGCGAGGGCGCCGAGCCGTTCACTGACCTGCGTCGACCCCGAGCCCGAGCCACCGCCCGAGCGCCTCCACCTCGTCGTCGACCGCGCGCCGGAGTGCGGGGCCGAACGGCTCGTCCTCGTGGATCGCGTGCACGACGAGCACCCCCGCGGCCCGGTCTGCGGCGGCGTCGAGCTTTCCGACGAGACGATCGCCGTGCAGGATCGGCAGCGCGTAGTAGCCCCACTGCCGCTTCGCCGCGGGCTTGTACATCTCGAGCGCGTAGTCGAAGCCGAACAGCTCGACCGTGCGCTTCCGGTCGTGGATGAGCCGGTCGAACGGCGAGAGCAGGGCCGTGCGGCCCTCGAACGGGTGCTCCCGCACGGCGGCGAGCACGCGCGGATCGACCCGCCAGGTGCCTTTCACCCCGTCGACGACCGCGGGCTCGCCGGTGTCGCCGACGTCGTTGGGCTCGTTCGGCGTCCGGGCCGACTTCGACCGGGCGATGCCCAGCGCGCCGAGCCGGCGCTCGTCGCGGCGGCGCCGCGCGTCCTCCGGATCGAGCGCGTCCAGACCGGCGGGGTAGACCCGCTCGGGGACATCCCACACCCGCTCGCGGCCGCGGCGGCCGGCGATGGCGACATCGCCGCGCATCGCGAGCAGCTCGAGCATCTGGGTCACGTGCCGCTCGGTGGTCCAGCCGCTCGAGGACCAGGGCACAGCCGACGTGTCGGGGATCTCCTTGGACGGCAGCGGCCCCGACCGCTCGAGGAGCGCGCGGATGTCCCGCGCGAACCCCTCATTCGCGGTGAGCCACCGTTGCCTACTGTCCGTGCTCGCCCACGGGGGGAACATCCCGCGGTACAGGGGAAGGTCGGACATCGGGCGGATCATCGCGCTGAGCTCGAGGAGCGTGCGGTCGACCTCGAGCGCGCGTGTGAGGTGCTCGGGCCGGTAGGCGTCGCCGAGCCGGCTCCACGCCACGAGGTCGGCGCTGGGTGCGATCGCCGCGATCGGGTCGACCTGCAGCACGGTGAGGTCGTGCACGAGTCCGACGACGTCGAGCGGGCGATCGGCGGTCAGCCGTTGTGCGGTGATCGCGATGCGGCGGGCCTCGCCGGGGGCGAGCCGATGCGGCTCCATGCGATCGACCCTACCGGCTCGAGAAGCTTCGAACCGGTTCACCCTCGGGCGCGTTCCGGTGCATGAGATTGCGATGCCCAGGCTCGACGAGAACCGGTGCGCTACACCTGCACCATGTCGGCGAACCGCGAGAAGTGCCCATGGAACGCGACCGTGATGGTGCGGGTCGGGCCGTTTCGGTGCTTCGCCACGATGAGGTCGGCTTCGCCGGCGCGGGGGCTGTCACGCTCGTAGGCCGCCTCGCGGTGCAGCAGGATGACCATGTCGGCGTCCTGCTCGATCGAGCCCGACTCGCGCAGGTCGCTGAGGGCGGGCATCTTGTCGGCCCTCTGCTCGGGGCCACGGTTCAGCTGCGAGAGTGCGATGACCGGCACCTGCAGCTCTTTCGCGAGCAGCTTGAGCGCACGCGAGAACTCCGACACCTCTTGCTGGCGGCTCTCGACGCGCTTGCCGCTCGTCATGAGCTGCAGGTAGTCGATGACGACCATCTTGAGCCCCACGCGCTGCTTGAGCCGGCGGCACTTCGCGCGGATCTCGACGAGCGTCATGTTGGGGGAGTCGTCGATATAGAGGGGCGACTCGTTGATGCGGCCTCGCGTCGACGCGATCGTGGTCCAGTCGCGCGAGTCGACGGTGCCCTTGCGCATGTTCTGCAGCGGCACGGATGACTCTGCCGAGAGCAGGCGCATCGCGATCTCGCTCTTGCCCATCTCGAGTGAGAAGAACACCGACGGAAGGTCGTTCGTGATCGACGCCGCGCGGGCGAAGTCGAGGGCGAGCGTCGACTTGCCCATCGCGGGCCGGGCCGCGACGATGATCATCTGCCCGGGGTGGAACCCGTTGGTCAGGTCGTCGAGATCGGCGAAGCCGGTGGGAACGCCCGTGAACTTGCCGTCGGTGTGCTTGGCCGCCTCGATCTCGTCGATCGCCACGGTGACCGCGTCTGACAGCGGCACGTAGTCTTCGGTCTCGACCGAGCCGGTCACCGAGTAGATCTCTGCCTGGGCGTTGTTGACGAGGTCGGTGACCTCGCCCTCTCCCGCGTAGCCCATCTGCACGATGCGGGTGCCCGCCTCGACGAGACGGCGCAGCAGGGCGCGCTCGGCGACGATCGAGGCGTAGAAGCCGGCATTGGCGGCCGTCGGCACCATGCTCGTCAGGTTGTGCAGGTACTCGACGCCGCCGGCGCGCTGCAGCTCGCCGCCCTTGGTGAGCTCGTCGGTGACGGCGATGACGTCGGTGGGCTCGCCATGCGAGTAGAGCGTCAGGATCGCGTTGAAGACGACCTCGTGCTTCGGCACGTAGAAGTCGACGCCGCGGATGGTCTCGATGACGTCGGCGACGGCGTCTTTCGAGAGCATCATGCCGCCGAGTGCGCTCTGCTCTGCGAGGAGATCGTGCGGAGGGACTCGCTCGCCCCGTCGGGCTTCACCGTCGTCGACGGGACCTGCGAGCCCGATGTGCGCGATCGACAACTGGATGACCTCCGATTTCGGCCCCGAAGAGCTGGATTCCCCCGGCCCGCTCTTCAGTCTGGTCGGAGCCACTGACAGTGGCTCTCCGACCGGTTGCCAACCGCTGATCGAGGGACGCTGATTCACGATATGGACTGCCCGTCCACAGCACAACCCGGCCTGTGGATAACTCTGTGGACAGACTGCGCGAAACGCCGTCGAACATGTGCACTCGGCCTGTGGAAAACTGTGGAATTGGGGTGAATTACACCGATGCAATTTCGGCTTGATCTGGCTTTTTCTGTTTCCACACCTGTGGGGAAAAAGTTCTTCAGAACTGGTCGGTCATGAATGCACGACCTGTGCACAACCATCCCAGCAAAACCACAAGGAGCTTGCGTTCGGTGCCCCGGGGGTGTAGCCGATCGCAGGATGTGCACCGCATGGCGGCCAGGCGCGTGGCGGGCCGCCGGCATCGCTGCTCAGGAACGACGAAACGGCGGTCGGAACCGGAGTTCCGACCGCCGCCTGCGTCGTGCCGAGCGAGTTACTTCGCCGCGACCACCTGGAGGGTGATCGTCGCCGAGAGCTCGTCGTGGAGGCGAACCGTCGCCTCGTGGTCACCGACCGCCTTGATGGGCGTGGTGATCTGGATCTTGCGCTTGTCGACCTCGCCGAGGCCGGCCGCCGCGACCGCAGCCGCGACATCCGATACCTTCACGGAACCGAACAGGCGGCCGCCGAGGCCCGCCTTGACGGCCAGCCGGACCTTGCCCGACTCGAGCTTGGCCTTGAGAGCCTGCGCGTCCTCGAGCGAGTGCAGCTCGCGAGCGGCGCGGGCCGCCTTGATCTGCTCGACCTGCTTCTCGCCACCGCGGGTCCAGGCCACGGCGAAGCCCTGGGGAACCAGGAAGTTGCGCGCGTAGCCGTTCTTGACCTCGACGACGTCGCCGGGCGTGCCGAGGCCGGTGACCTCGTGCGTGAGAATAACCTTTGCCATTGTCGTGCTCCTTAGCGGCCAGAGCCCGAGTAGGGCAGGAGGGCCATCTCGCGCGCGTTCTTCACGGCGCGGGCGATGAGGCGCTGCTCCTGCACGGAGACACCGGTGATGCGACGGGCGCGGATCTTTCCACGCTCCGAGATGAACTTGCGAAGGGTGGCGACATCCTTGTAGTCGATGACGCCGACCTTGATCGACTTCGCCGGGGCGGCGTTCTTCGCGCCCTTCCCGCGGCTCGGCTTGCGGCGGTCGCCGCTGCTCTTTCCAGCCATTGGTTTTCCTGTCTTGTGGATGCGAGTCGCGAGACCCGCTGAATATTAGAAGGGGGTCTCGTCGCCGAAGTTGGTGCCGGGCGTGTTCCAGACGTCGCCGCCGCCACCCTGCTGGGTTGCTGCGGGCGTGCTGGGTGCCCATGCGTCGTCGGACTGGCCGCCCCCGAAGGAGCCGGCACCGCCGCCGACCGCACCGCGGTTCGACTGGGCGCGCGTCACGGACGCGGTGGCGTAGCGCAGGCTCGGACCGATCTCGTCGATCTCGAGCTCCATGGTGGTGCGCTTCTCGCCTTCCTTCGTCTCGTAGGAACGCTGCTTGAGACGCCCGGAAGCGATGACCCGGGAACCCTTGGTGAGTGAACCGGCGACGTGCTCGGCGAATTCACGCCAGCAGCTCGCGCGCAGGAACAGCGCTTCACCGTCCTTCCACTCGTTCGCCTGACGGTCGAACGTGCGGGGAGTGGACGCGATGGTGAAGTTGGCAACCGCGAGGCCGTTCTGCGTGTAACGCAGCTCGGGATCTGCAGTGAGGTTGCCCACCACGGTGATGATGGTCTCGCCGGCCATGAGGACTAGGCGTCCTTCGTGGCCGCGGCGACAGCGGCAGGTGCGGCAGCCGCGGCAGCGGCCTTCGCGCCGGCCTTGGCGGAAGCGGCGGCCTTCTTGGCGGCCTTCGCCTCCTGCGCCTTGGCGTGTGCGGCGACCTGGGCGATCGCCTCTTCGGCGCGGAGCACCTTGGTGCGCATGACTGCCTCGCTGAGGTTCAGCTGGCGGTCGAGCTCATCGGTGGTCTTGGACTCAGCGGTGAAGTCGACGACGGCGTAGATGCCCTCGGACTTCTTGTTGATCTCGTAGGCCAGACGACGACGTCCCCAGATGTCGACCTTGTCGACGGTGCCGCCATCATTACGGATGACGTTGAGGAACTTGTCAAGGCTGGGAGCAACGGTGCGCTCATCGATCTCGGGATCGAGGATAACCATCAGCTCGTACTGGTGCATGACTAACCCACCTCCTTCGGACTCAAACGGCTACAGGATCTCTGCAGCAGGAGGGTTGTGCATACGTCACGTCGTGGAGGCCGCACAATCGCGGCACACGGGCAACCGGTACAGCCTAGCGGATGTCCCTCCCCAACACCATTCGGCCTGGCACACCACCTGCTCCCGCACCCGCTCCCGCTCCCGCTCCGCAGCTCGCAGTTCGCTCCGGGGGTGCATTCCCGCCAGTATCCTCGCCAGTCGTCCCCGAAATGGCGGAGATGCACCCCCGGAACGCTCGTGGGCGCTCAGGGAATGTGCACTCCGCGGGCGGTCAAGCGCGGAAGGCCGAGGTCGGCCAGCACCGCGATGAGCGTGTGCGGCCGCAGCGCGGTCGCCCAGTCCCAATGGCCTCCGTGGCGTCGATGTCGCAGGCTGATGCGCTGATCGCGCTTCTTCTCCGCCAGCACGACCTGTTCGACGGTGCGTCCGCCCCGATATCGCGCATCGAGGTACTTCAGGTCACCGTCGAACTCGCCGTATGCCCCGAACTCCGGCCAATCGAAGTCCACCCGGTCGACGCCGCCGTCTGCACGGTCGAAGCACACCTGCAGCTCGGGTGCAGGGAAGCCGAGCAGGTGCATCTGTGCGCGGCTCAGCGATTCTCCGGCAGACTCCGCCCGCGCATCGGCGAACGCGAGCGCTCGATCCGCCGCGCGCACGCCGCGGCGACGACCGAACTCGCGCAGACGCTCGGTAACGGCTGCAGCCGGCACGCCGCGCTCCACGATGAACGCATCCGAACGAAGCGATGCTCCGGTCGCGGCATCGAGTGCGGCGACCGAGCTGATGAACCCGCGTTCGCATGCCAGGTCGGCGAGGGTCTGCAGCAGGCCGGTCACGAGGAATCCGTTGCGTTCGACCACTTCGGTGCAGTCGAACGGCGTTCGCCGCCACGAGACCCCGTTCATCGATCTCGGCCGAGTGCCCCGGGCGTCGACCAGCTCGACCGTGTCAGGGGATGGGCCGATCCGCGGCAGACCCCACACTGTCGCCGCGGATTCGTGGGAGAGCACGACCCTTGTGCGGCGGGTACCGACCACAGCGGCGATGCGCGCGAGCTCACGGCGCCGCCGCGTAGCCGCCCTGAGCTCCGCCGGTTCAGCGAACACTCCGGCCCGAAGACGCGTCAGCTCGCCGGTGCGTGCGCGGCGCTGCAGCGTGCGCTCCGACACCGCACGCTCGCCGGGCAGCGCGCGGAACTGAAGCGGGAGCGGGGGTTCGTCGACCGGATGACTCATCCACCGACGATGCAGCGGGCTCGCGCACCCGCATCACGCTCTCCAACATCTGTGCAGGTTCCACGCGACCGTCCGCCTGTGGAGGACCACCGCGCTACCGGAACGGCAGCCACATTGGCGCTCGGGGGTGCTTACCCGACACGGACGGCCCGGAAACCGCCGGAAAATGGCGGGATAGCACCCCAGCAACGAACCAGCGCGATCGGAGAGGGCTAGGCGCCCTCGCGCGCGGCCCACCATTCGCGCAGGCGCTCGGTCGCGGCATCCGGCCCGATGGGGCCCTCGTCGAGGCGCACCTCGAGCAGGTACTTGTAGGCCTCGCCCACCAGCGGCCCCGGCTTGATGCCCAGCAGCGCCATGATCTGCTGGCCGTCGAGCTCGGGACGCACGGCCGCGAGCTCCTCCTCCTCGGCGAGCACCGCGATGCGCTCCTCGAGGTCGTCGTAGGCGAATCCGAGCTGGTCGGCCTTGCGGCGGTTGCGCGTGGTGACGTCGGCGCGCGCGACGATGTGCAGGCGCTCGAGCTGTTCGCCGGCGTCGCGCACGTAGCGCCGCACGGCCGAATCGCTCCACGCGCCGTCGGTGTACCCGAAGAACCGCAGGTGGAGTTCGATGATGCGCGACACCGCCGCGATCGTGTCGTTGTCGAAGCGAAGCGCGCGCAGTCGCTTTCGAGCGAGCTTCGCGCCGACGACGTCGTGGTGGTGGAAGCTCACCGCGCCGCCCGGTTCGTACCGCCGGGTGGCCGGCTTGCCGATGTCGTGCATGAGGGCCGCGAGGCGCACGACGAGGTCGGGGGAGTCGAGCACGCCGCGCGACTTCTCGTAGCCGATCGCCTGCTCGAGCACCGTGAGGCTGTGCTCGTAGACGTCCTTGTGGCGGTGGTGCTCGTCGCGTTCGAGGCGCAGGGCGGGCAGCTCGGGGAGCACCAGGGCGGCGAGCCCCGATTCGACGAGCAGTCGGATGCCCCGGCGCGGGGCATCCGTCAGCAGCAGCTTCGACAGCTCGTCACGAACCCGCTCGGCCGAGATGCGTTCGATCTCGGGGGCGAGCTCGTCCATCGCCCGGTGGGTGGAAGCCTCGACCTCGAAGCCCAGTTGCGACGCGAAGCGGGCCGCGCGCAGCATGCGCAGGGGGTCGTCGCCGAACGACTGCTCGGGTGCGGCAGGGGTTCGCAGCACACCGGCGACGAGATCTTCGACGCCGCCCGACGGGTCGACGAGTTCGAGCTTCGGCAGCCGCAGCGCGAGCGAGTTGACGGTGAAGTCGCGTCGCGTGAGGTCGTCCTCGAGCGACGAGCCGAACACCACGTCGGGCTTGCGCGAGTCGCCGTCGTAGGCGTCGGCACGGTAGGTCGTGATCTCGACGGTCTCACCCGCGATCTTCGCGCCGATCGTGCCGAAGGCGCGGCCGATGTCCCAGTGCGCCTCGGCGATGGGCTTCACGATCGCGAGGATCTCGTCGGGAGTGGCATCCGTCGTGAAATCGAGGTCGCTGACCGATCGGCCGAGGAACGCGTCGCGCACCGGGCCGCCGACGAGCGCCAGTTCGTGGCCCGATGCCTCGAAGGCCGCGGCGAGTCGCGCCACGGTCGGCGAAGCCGCCAGCTCGCCCAGCCGGTCGAGGGCTGCCGCGACACTCTGCATGCCCCCCATGTTAAGTGGAGTCGTCCCACGGCGACCTGCACGGCCTCCTCCCGCCTGTGGACATCGAGCGGATGCACGGGGGCAAACCCGTAGAATCGCGTGCATGTCCGACGAGTCGATTCCTGCGCGCGCGCGCGGCGAACGACTCCCGACGACCGATGACAGGGTGGCGGATGCCCCTGCCGCCGCCTCAGGCGCGACCGCCGGGGCCGAGGCGGGTATCGCTCCGGGCCGCCGGCGCGGCGTCGCCCTCGGCATCGCCGCCGCGGCGATCGTCGCGGTGATCGCGGCACCGATCGGCGCACTCGCCGTCTCCGATGCGCGCAGCGCCGCCGATGCCGCACTCGGTGCGGCCGGCGGCCAGGCCGATTCCGCTCGCCTCTCCGAACCCACGGCCGACGTCGACGGCATCGACCTGCACATCGCGCCCACGGTCGACACCACGGTCACGAGCGGCGCGCCGCTGACCGTCAACGTCGAGATCGAGAACGCGACGGCCGAGGCGCTCGCACCCGGCACGGTGCGCCTCACCCGTGCCGAGGATCCCATCGACGGCACCGATGAGCTCGATGCCTGGCTGGGCATCGGAGCCGATGCCGCCGCGACGCCCGCGGGCGACGGGGTGCTGCTGCTCGAATCCGACTCGCGCGCGGTGGCAGCGGGCTCGACCACGATCGTCTCCTTCACCGTGCCCGCGAACGCGCTCGACGCCGCCGACGACGGACCGGTGCTCGGCCTCGGCGCCGAGATCCTGGTCGACGGCATGCTCGTCGCATCGGCCGGCGAGGCGTTCGCCACCTCGACCGCACCCGCCCCGAATCCGACCTCCCTCGCGGTCGTGTACCCGCTCACCGTGCCCGCCGAGTCGGCCGGGATTTTCACGGCTGAGCAGCTCGAGGAGTGGACGGTCCCGTTCGGCCTGCTCGATCGACAGCTCGACGCGATCGCGGGCAAGCAGGTGGCGGTGGGCATCGACCCGCGCATCATCGCCTCGATCCGAGTGCTGGGCACGGCTGCTCCGGAATCCGCGACGCAGTGGCTGGCGCGGCTCGCCGCCCTCACGAACGAGACGTTCCCGCTCGCCTACGCCGATGCCGATGTCGCACTGCAGGCGCAACTCGACCTTCCCGAGCTGCTGACGCCGACGACGTTCACCGATGTGCTCGACCCCGCCGCGTTCGCCGACGTCGAGCCGCCCGTCGACGACAACGGCGAGACGCCAACCCCCACGCCCACCGCCCCTGCCGACGGCGAGGCGACGCCCGAACCGACCGACCCCGCCGATCCCGCAGGCGACCTGCCGACGACCGAGGCGATCCTGGCCTGGCCGTACACCCGCACCGACATCGCGTGGCCCGCCGACGACACGATCGCCACCGGTGACCTCGGCTACCTCGATGCGGCTGGGCTCACGACGGCAATCGTCGCTCCCGGCAATGTCACCCCCCTCGACGGCCGCGTCGATGCTGCGTCCGCCATCGAAGGCTCCACCGCGGTCGTCGCCGACGCCCGGCTCACCGCGTCGCTGCGCGCCGCGTCGACCGCCTCGACCGATACCGAATGGCGCTCCGCTGCCGGGCGGCTGCTCGCCGAACTCGCGATCGACGCCGAATCCGGACAGCCGGCGACGATGCTCGCGACGTTCGATCGCGGCGCCTACGCGAGCACCGACCGGGTCGCCGACACGATCGACGAGGTGACCGGCAACGCCTGGGCGCGCCCGGCCGGTCTCTCCGATGCGATCGGCGCACCGCCCGTCGACCGCACGATCGTCGACGAGCCCGAAGACGACCAGCGCCTCCTGGCCGCCGAGCGCATGATCGCCGTCGAGGCAGAGGTCACCGAGTTCGCGACGGTGCTCGAAGATCCGCGGTTGCTCACCGGGCCGGTGCGGCGTGGCCTGCTCGCGCTGCTCGACGTGGCGTGGCTCGACGACGCCGTCGCGTGGAACACGGCGGTCAACACGTGGCTCACCGAGCGGCGCACGACCCTCGATTCGGTGTCGGTCGTGCCGAGCAGCAGCGTGCTGGTCGTCGCCCGCGAGTCGCCGTTGCCGACCACCGTGCTCAACGCGCTGCCGTTCCCCGCGACGGTCATCGTCTCGGCCGACCCGTCCAACGGCCGGCTCATCGTCGAAGACAGCGTCGAGGTCACCGTCGGTGCCGAGTCGCGAAGCAACGTGCAGATTCCCATCGCGGCCGGAGTCGGCCGCGGCGAGGTCACGATCGCCGTCTCGCTCGCCTCGCCCACGGGGGTTCCGGTCGGCGACACCGTGAACATCGAAGCGAACGTGCAGGCCGACTGGGAGGGACTGGGCGCCACGATCCTCGCGATCGCCGTCGCGCTGTTCTTCGGCTTCGGCATCTGGCGCAACATCCGCCGACGTCGCCGACAGCGTGCTGAGGCCGCCGCCGAGGCGTCCGGATCTACCGAATCGACCGAATCGACCGAGTCGACGGATGCCTCGACCCCGGCGGATTCCGCAAAACCCGGCCCTGAGGCATCCGATACGGCGCAGGCGGATCCCGCCGCCTCCGATTCCGAACCCGCCGGACCCGACGCATCCGAAAGCACACCCGATGAAACGCGCACCGACACCGCCGGGCCGCGGAATGACTGACGGCATCGGCCGCGCGAGCGCATTCCTCGCGTCGGGCACCATCGTCTCGCGCATCCTCGGCTTCGTGAAGGCGATCATCGTCGCCGCGACGATCGGCGTCGTCGGGTCGGCCGGTGCCGACGCGTTCGCCGTCGCCAACGCGCTGCCGAACACCGTGTACGTCATCGTCGCGGGCGGTGTGCTCAGCGCAGTGCTGGTGCCGCAGATCGTGCGCGCGGGTGCCCACGCCGACGGCGGCAGCGCCTACATCAACAAGTTGCTCACCGTCGCACTCGTCATCCTCGCCGGCGCGACCATCATCGCGACCGCCCTGGCTCCGCTGCTCACGCTGCTATACGGCGCCACCCTGCCGAAGGCGACCCTCGACCTCGCGATCGCGTTCGCCTGGTGGTGCCTGCCGCAGATCTTCTTCTACGGTCTGTACACCCTTCTCGGCGAGGTGCTCAACGCCCGTCGCAGCTTCGGGCCCTTCACCTGGGTGCCAGTGCTCAACAACATCGTCGCGATCGCGGGCCTGCTCGTGTTCGCGTGGGCGTTCGGCGTCGACCCCGACGGCGCCCGCGCAGCCGACGAGTGGACGCCCCAGATGATCGCGGTGCTGGCCGGGTCGGCCACCCTCGGCATCGCCACGCAGGCGCTCGTGCTGTTCTGGTTCTGGCGGCGCATCGGCCTGCGGTACCGCCCCGACTTCGCGTGGCGAGGCGTCGGGCTCGGCACCGCGGGGCGCATGGCGGGCTGGACCTTCGGCATGCTGCTGCTCACGACGCTCGCCGGCATCGTGCAGACGCTCGTGCTCGGCACGGCGTCGGGCGAGAACGCCTCGATCGCGGCGGTCGACTACGCGTGGCTCATCTTCATGCTGCCGCACTCGGTGATCACGGTGTCGATCGCGACGGCGTACTTCACGCGCATGAGCGAGCACGCCGCTGCCGAGAACCTCGACCGTGTGCGCGACGACCTGTCGGGTGCCATCCGCGGCATCACGCTCATCATCAACCTCGCGGCCGCGGTGCTGCTGGTCATCGCCTACCCGTTCGCGGCGGTGTTCGAGACCGCGAGCTTCGCCGACACCGCCGCCCTCGGCAACGTCGTCATCGCGTTCACGCTCGGACTCGTGCCGTTCTCGACGCTGTTCGTCGTGCAACGCACGTTCTATGCGCTCGGCGACACCCGCACGCCGTTCCGCTTCACGCTCTTCCAGGTCATCGTCTTCATCGCCGGAGCGCTCACCTGCCTCGCCCTGCCGAAAGACGTCCTGGCCGCCGGCATCGCCCTCGTCACGACCATCGCGTGCATCGCCCAGCTCGTGCTCGCCGCGTGGCTGCTCCGACGCCGCCTGCACACGCTCGACGCCGCACGCGTCGCCCGCGGGTTCGGCCGGTCGTTCCTCGCCCTCGTGCTGCCGCTGGCCGCGGGCATCGGGTTGCTCGTGCTGCTCGGCGGCACCACCCCCGGCGGGTTCGCCGTCTCGGGAATCCTCGGCTCGGTCGTCACGATGGCGATCATCGGCACGGTCATGTCGGTGCTGTACTTCGCCGGCCTCTGGCTGCTGCGTTCGCCCGAGCTGCGCGGGTTCGCCGAGCCGCTCGTGGACCGGCTGCGGCGCGGCTGATCATGGGGCGAGCGCCACGACCCGACGATCGCGGTCGACACGTGGCAGGGGCATCCGTCACACTCGCGGCGCACGACGGGGCGCTGGAATAGCCGCCGCCTAGACTGTGTTGACCATGGCGTGACATCCGGCTATTCGGATGCCACACCTACGAGAAGCACAGGGAGCACCGTTGCGCGACATCATCATCATCGGTTCGGGCCCGGCCGGGTTCACGGCCGCGATCTACGCTGCGCGCGCCGAGCTCAAGCCGCTGCTCATCGCGAGCTCGGTCGAGATCGGCGGCGAGCTGATGAACACGACCGAGGTCGAGAACTTCCCCGGCTTCCCCGACGGCATCATGGGTCCCGACCTCATGGCGAAGCTGCAGGCTCAGGCCGAGCGGTTCGGCACCGAGGTCGTCTATGACGACGTCGTCGAGCTCGAACTCGACGGCCCGGTCAAGCGCGTGAAGCTGGGCAACGGCGAGACGCACGAGGCCGCCTCGCTCATCTACGCGACCGGCTCGGCCTACCGCAAGCTCGGCCTCCCCGAGGAGGAGATCCTCTCGGGTCACGGCCTCTCGTGGTGCGCCACGTGCGATGGCTTCTTCTTCCGCCAGAAGACGATCGCGGTCGCCGGCGGCGGCGACTCCGCCATGGAGGAGGCGACGTTCCTCACCCGCTTCGCCGACAAGGTCTACGTCATCCACCGTCGCGACGCGCTGAGGGCGTCGAAGATCATGCAGCAGCGTGCCTTCGACAACGAGAAGATCGAGTTCATCTGGAACTCAGAGATCACCGCGATCCACGGCTCCACCGCGGTCACCGGCGTCACCTTGCGCGACACCGTCACGGGCGATGAGCGCGGCCTCGACCTCGAGGGCCTGTTCGTCGCGATCGGCAACGACCCGCGCACGCACCTCGTGCACGGCAAGCTCGACCTCACCCCCGAGGGCACCATCGCCGTCGAGGGCCGCACGTCGAAGACCAACATCCCCGGCGTGTTCGCTGCCGGAGACGTCACCGACCCGCACTACCGCCAGGCGGTCACCGCCGCGGGCTCGGGCACGGTCGCCGCGCTCGACGCCGAACAGTACCTGGCCGCGCTCCCAAAAGCGCCTGAAGACGAGGTCGCGGGCGACGCGGCATCCGTCACAGAGGCTGAGGCGGCCGAATCCGCACTCGCCGTCGCGAACTGACACAGCCCGACATCCGACCACCGGGCAATCCGGTTTCCTGATTTCCACCCAAAGGAGAACGCAATGACTGCACGTGCAGTGACCGAGGCCACCTTCGAGCAGGAGGTACTCAACAACGACAAGGCCGTCCTCGTCGACTTCTGGGCCGAGTGGTGCGGCCCGTGTCGCGCGGTCAGCCCGATCCTCGACCAGATCGCGACCGAGCACTCCGAGAAGCTCGACATCGTCAAGCTCAACGTCGACGAGAACCCCGGGCTCGCCATGAAGTATCAGATCACCGCGATCCCCGCCTTCAAGGTGTTCGAGAAGGGCGAGGTCGTGAAGACCGTCATCGGCGCCAAGCCGAAGCCCGCCCTCGAGGCCGACCTCGCCGCCTTCATCTCGTAAGTCGGCGGTCTCGCTTCACCCCAGACCCGTCCGGCACCCGCCGGGCGGGTCTTTCGCGTCTTCGGGCGCGATCACCGGCGGCCGCATTCGAGCGTCGGATGTCGCAGCGCGACGTCCCCGAATCGTCGTCGGCCACCCAGCAACTAGCATGGAAACTCACCACCAGAACGGAAATCGCAGTGACTTCTGACGGCGTCCAGCAGCGCACCGGCAACAATCTCGACCCTTGGTACGCGAACTACGCCGAGCGAGCCGCCGGGCTCGCCGCATCCGAAGTCCGAGCCCTGTTCGCCGTCGCCTCACGGCCCGAGGTGGTCTCGCTCGCCGGTGGAATGCCGTTCGTCTCGGCGCTGCCGCAGGACCTGGTCGTCTCGTCGATGCAGCGGGTCATGAGCGAGCAGGGGCCGACTGCATTGCAATACGGCTCTGGTCAGGGGATTCCTGCGCTTCGTGAGCAGATCCTCGAGGTCATGGCCCTCGAGGGCATCAAGGGCACGGTCGACAACGTGGTCACGGCGACCGGCTCGCAGCAGGCGCTCGACCTCGTCGCGAAGCTGTTCATCGACCCGGGTGACGTGATCCTCGCGGAGTCGCCGAGCTATGTCGGCGCCCTCGGGGTGTTCAGGTCGTACCAGGCGAACGTCGTGCACGTCGCGATGGACGAGCATGGGCTGATCCCCGAGGCATTGCGGCAGACCATCGCCCACCTGCGCGGGCAGGGTCGGCGCATCAAGTTCCTGTACACGATCCCCAACTTCCACAACCCGGCCGGCGTCACGCTGTCGGCCGAACGGCGCCCCGAGATCCTCGAGATCTGTCGGTCGAACGAGATCCTCGTGCTCGAGGACAACCCATATGGCTTGCTGCACTTCGACGAGCCCGCGCCCGACGCACTGCGAGCGCTCGACCCCGAGGGAGTCATCTACCTCGGGTCGTTCTCGAAGACACTCGCCCCGGGATTCCGGGTCGGGTGGGCGCTCGCCCCGCACGCCATCCGCGAGAAGCTCATCCTCGCCGCCGAGTCGGCGATCCTCTCGCCCAGCTCGTTCAGCCAACTCGTGGTGTCCGAGTACCTGGCGAATGCCGACTGGAAGGGCCAGATCGACACCTTCCGCGGGGTGTATCGCGAGCGCAAGGACGCGATGATCGAAGCATTGGGGGAGCACCTGCCCCAGCTCAGCTGGACGAATCCGAACGGCGGGTTCTACGTCTGGGTCACGATGCCAGACGTGCTCGACTCGAAGCAGATGCTGCCGCGCGCCGTGAAGGAGCTCGTGGCATACACCCCCGGAACCGCGTTCTTCGCCGACGGGCGCGGCCGGCACGCGATGCGGCTCTCGTTCTGCTATCCGACGCCCGAGGCGATCCGCCTCGGAGTGCGGCGCCTCGCGACCGTCGTCAACGGCGAGCTCGACCTGCTCGACACGTTCGCAGGCACCGGCACGCTGCAGCTTCCCCAGAGCTCTGGTTACGAATCCGCGCCGCCCTCTGACCTCAAGTAGGAGAAACCCCAGATCATGAGCGAATCCAACGCGCTGTCCGTCGTCGTTCTCGCCGGCGGGATCTCGCATGAGCGCGACGTGTCACTTCGTTCGGGCCGCCGGGTCGCCGACGCGCTGACGGCCGCCGGGCATCGAGTGGTGCTGCGCGATCCCGATGCCTCGCTGCTGCCGTTCCTGGCGAACGAGCGTCCCGATGTCGTGTTCCCCGCGCTGCATGGTTCGAGCGGCGAAGACGGTTCTCTGCTCGACCTCCTCGCTGGGATCGGTGTCGCGGTCGTCGGTTCGACCGGTGCTGCAGCCCGTCGGGCGTGGTCGAAGCCGGTCGCGAGCTCACTCGTCGGTGCCGTGGGGATCGCGGTCCCCGAGTCGATCGTGCTCTCGCACGAGTCGTTCCGCGAGCTCGGGGCGGCGAGCGTGCTCGAGGTCGTGCGCCGGCGGCTCGAGGGTGATCTGGTCGTGAAGCCGGCGTCCGGTGGTTCGGCCCAGGGCGTGAGCATCGTCGAGAGCCCCGACGGTCTCCCGCGAGCGATGGTCGAAGCGTTCACCTATGCCGACGTCGCGGTCGTCGAGCGCCGCATCTTCGGCACCGAGATCGCCGTTGCCGTCGTCGACACCGGTGACGGCCCTCGTGCCCTGCCCGCGGTCGAGATCGAGCCGACGGCCGGGGTCTACAGTTTCCAGGCCAGGTACAACGCAGGGGAGACCACGTTCTACGCGCCGTCGCGACTCGACGATTCCGTGATCGCCGCTGCGTCCGACGCGGCGATCCTCGCTCACCGCACGCTCGGATTGCGCGACCTGTCGCGCGTCGACTTCCTCGTCGATCGCGACGGGCAGCCGTGGTTCCTCGAGGCGAACGTCCTGCCCGGGCTCACCGAGACCTCGCTCGTCCCCCTCGCGATCGAGGCGTCGGGTTCCACGGCGTCGGAACTCTACGGTGAGCTCGTGCGAGTCGCCCACTCGAGAGCGGCGTAGTCGCGAACGACAATGCGGGGGTGACGTCTTCACCCCCGCATTCCTGTGTTCGCCGGCGTCGCTTCGTCGCGCCGAATCACCCGCGTTTCAGTTCGTCAGGAACGATTCTGCTGATGGTCTCGACTCATACGCCATCGAGTTCCTCGCCCAAGTCCGTCAGGATCCGACGCAGATCCTGAACGGTTGCGAAATCAATGCTGATCTGGCCTTTCCGAGCACCGAGTGCGATCTTCACGCGGGTGTTGAGCCGGTCGCCCAAACGCGTGGCCAAGTCGTCGAGGAAGTCCTGCCGCTTGCCCGCGGCGGGCTTCGCTCGCGCCGACTTCGGCTCCTTCGTCGCGAGCGATTCCGCCGCACGCACCGAGAGTTCCTCGTTCACGATCTTGTCGGCGAACCGCTGCATCTCGTCGGGGTCGCCGACTGACAGGATGGCTCGCGCGTGACCGGCGGACAGCACTCCGGCGGCGACGCGCAGCTGTACCGGCTCGGGCAGTTTCAGCAGCCGCAACGTGTTGGAGATCTGCGGCCGTGACCGGCCGATGCGGTTCGCCAACTCCTCCTGCGTGATGCCGAAGTCGGCGAGCAACTGCTGGTAGGCCGAGGCCTCTTCGAGCGGGTTGAGCTGCGAACGGTGCAGGTTCTCGAGCAGCGCATCGCGCAGCATGTCTTCGTTGGCCGTGTCCTTGACCACGGCAGGGATCGAGCCGAGGCCCGCCTCTTTTGTCGCTCGCAGGCGTCGCTCACCCATGACGAGCTCGTACTTGCCGGGCAGATCGGGGTGCGGCCGAACGACAATCGGCTGGAGTACGCCGAACTCCCGCACGCTGTGCACGAGCTCGGCGAGGTCCTCGGGGTCGAACACGCTGCGCGGCTGCTGGCCATTCGGCAGGATGTCGTCGGGGTTGAGTCGCGCGAGGTGCGCACCCGGCACGGTGACCAGTCCGCCGTCCGCGGCGGCGGCCTGCTCCACGGCGGCGATTGCCGTGGCGGGCATCGAGTCAGCGTCGGGGAAGAAGACGTCGACCGGTCGCGACGACCGGATACTGTCGTCGCCGCTCGGAATCAGCGCGCCGATGCCTCGGCCGAGTCCGGTTCGCTTGGTAGCCATCAGTTCGACTCCTGGGGTTCTGCAGCGCCACGCCGTGCGATCTCGGCTGCTGCTTCTCGATATGACAGGGATCCGCTCGACGCATAGTCGTAGCTGATCACGCTCTGGCCGTAGCTCGGCGCCTCCGATACCCGGACCGAGCGCGGGATGATCGTCGACAGCGTCTGGGCGGGGAAGTGGTCGCGCACTTCCTGTGCGACCTGCTGCGCCAGATTCGTGCGCGAGTCGTACATGGTCAGCAGGATCGTGGAGAGGCGCAGCTCGGGGTTGAGATGCTTCTCGATGAGCTCGATGTTGCTCAGCAGTTGCGAGAGTCCCTCGAGCGCGTAGTACTCGCACTGGATGGGAATGAGCACCTCGCGGGCGGCGACGAATGCGTTGATCGTCAGCAGCCCCAGCGACGGTGGGCAATCGATGAAGACGTAGTCGTACGGGTGCTCCATCGTCGCGAGGTGCGCATCGAGTGCCCGACGAAGGCGCTGTTCGCGCGCGACGAGTGAGACGAGTTCGATCTCGGCACCCGCAAGGTGGATGGTGGCCGGCACGCAGTCGAGTCGTTCATGCTCGGCGGACAACTGCACCACGTCGGCGAGCGGCAGGTCTGCGACGAGCACCTCGTAGACGCTCTGTCGATCGGACCGGTGGTCGACGCCGAGCGCCGTCGACGCGTTTCCCTGCGGGTCGAGGTCGATCACGAGCACCCTCGCACCCGAGCGAGCGAGCGCGGCAGCCAGGTTGACGGCGGTCGTGGTCTTGCCGACCCCGCCCTTCTGGTTCGAGATCGTGAGCACCCGAGTAGCTGGGGGAAGTGGGAGCACCGTCTCCTCGAGCGCGATGCGCCGACGCGTCTCATCGGCAAGTTCGTAAGCCAGGGGAGTTCCTCCGTGATCGAGTGATGTTTCACGTGAAACATCGATGGTCGTTCGTGCCGAGACGTCGGCGGTTCCGAGGTATTGTTCAGTTCCGGCGGATTCCGCAGCAACGGGCGCGAGCGGCGCCAGTGTCGGTTGATTCACCGCGGCGATGGGCGCCGCCGCCGATGGGCCGAGCGGAATGGTGGCGCCTGGGTCAGGCTGCGTCATGGGTCGAGCGTCTGCAGAGACTGGGGAATCGGTGTCTGCAGAATGCTGCTGCGCCCCTCCGATGGTCGTGCCTGAGGTGTTCGTGTCAGTTGTGGGCGGCGGGCCCCCGGACTCGAAGGGCGCGGACGTGGCTGGTTGGGGCGGGTTGGATCCCTGGAGGGACGTGACCGTGCTCGGCGGCGCTTCCCCAATGAGCTCGTCGACGCGGGGTGACTCGGCAGCACCGGAGGTCTGCGGAGCCGGCGCTTGGTCGGCCACGTTCGTCGGTCGAGGCGTGTGCAGTGACGAGGCAGTGTCGACTGCAGCATCGCCGACGATCTCGCGGATGAGGTCTTCGAGCAGCTGGTCGGGCGCCGCGTGGGCTTCGAGCGCGGCCGGGCCGCTCGGGTGTCGCATGGCATCGCCGTCGCCGCTGAGCGCGGCCGCCGTCTCGGCGTCCCAATCAATCCCAGAACTCGGTGAGACGGCAGCGTCGGCACGCCGGTCGGGCACGAGCGAGGGGGAGGGCTCGCTGCGTCGGTCGTCGAGTTTCTCGGCGGATGCGCGATTCGATGCGGCCGCCGGGGCGAGTGACGGCGCGGCATCGAAATTGCCGTTTGCTTGACTCGGGGGCGTCGTTGGTGCGGGCTGGACAGCCGCCGGGGGCGCACCCTGAATCTGAGCAGGAGCGAGCGGAGAGTCAGCCGAAGGGGTTTCGGGGGTTGTCGAGGTCGCGGGCGCCGGCGGGTCGGCGGGTTGTGAGCGCTTCCGGTGGAACCAGCCACGCCCCCCGCCAGGTGTCATGCCGTTTGCTCCTCTTTCGCCGATCTGTGCCGATGGCCGCGTCAAGCGGGTCGACCCGAGTGTCAAGCTTAACCGGCTCCTCCGACGGGCGCCTCGGATTCGATGCATTCCGTGGGAATTGCACCGATTGTCCCTGTCGGTCGTGGTCAATCGTGCGATGTTTCACGTGAAACACCCGACTGCGCAGCTCGACGGTTCGTTATGCCCGGTGGCAGGCAAACAGGCTCTGCCTCGTCGCGGGCCGGTTGACGTACGCCGCGACCCGATCGCATGCAGCACTCGGTCACGCGGGCTTGTCATCTCGCGGGCGACCGCCGACCGTGGCGCCCCGAGCCTCACCTCCTGGGATCGGAATCGGACTCCTACCTCTTCTGGCCGAGGATTCGCAACCCATGGATCTTGCTTCGTGGGGGCAACCCGCGGTGTTCCTGGCAGACGGCGAAAAACCTGTCGTTCCCGTGGCGGCATCCCGCATTTCCTGCGGCACGCGCGTCGCATCGAGGCGCTGCGTTTCACGTGAAACATCGAGGCCTTGTCTCAAGGCTCCTCGCTATCCAGACAACCCGACTCGTGCCGCCTACTGCCAGAGTCGCACCACCAGAGCCGCGACCGGCTTCGACATTTCGGGTGTCGACTGTCGATCGCCGGCCGAAGCATCCGTCGAGCTGAGCCAGACGCGTTGCTCCGCCTCTCGGTGTTCTGCGCTTCCCTGCGTTTCACGTGAAACAGTCCTTGGAAGGCTCGGCTGCCCGCATGAACGGAATGTTGGGGCCACCGAGGCTGCGGCAGTCGGTCCTGAGCCGACTGGCCGCCCGAGGCGCCCGAAGGTTCTCCCAGTCTGCAAGCAGACGTGGCTCGAGCTTCGGATCACGGACAGTGAACCACCCTCTCCGTTCGCCCCCGGTCGCGACGTTTCACGTGAAACATCTCCTACGTTCGACTCCAACGTTCGACCGGCCGAAATGCTCATGGTCGCGCGCACGCTCACGGCTGAAGCTGGGTCGGTCACGGCCCCACCGCCCGGCGCCCGGAGCCGCCAGCAATGGGTCCATCTCGAGGCGCATGGAGCCTTGCAACTCGAGCAGTCGCCGGGCTCCTCAATGACGTAGCGCACGGACCGATGCTACGAATGGCTCCCGGCCGGGGCGGCAGCGGCCGCAGCCGTGTGTGATGGACTCGACCGGGCTCGCGGACTCGCGGGGGAGTGGAAGCGGTCCCAGTGTTCGTGCACCCGCTCCGTTTCGACCCCGCCCTGGAGCACTCACTGGGCGAATCTGGTTGGCAATTCAGGAAGCGGCGCACGGCGCCCCCGGCGATGCTGCTGCTGCGGATCCATGACCTGGCGGTCCCCAGTCCACGCAGTCCGACTCGACCTGGGGGTCACAATCCTCAAGGCGCCGGTCGTCACCTCGGGTGTGTCCCAGCCACCGCCCGTCGGCGCGCGACCCGCCGTGATCGTGCACTGCGCGGGCGGGCGCGCGGAAACTGCTGAGGACGGTGGGTCGGACCGCGCGGGTCCGCGCCAGCGCGGTCGTCGTGGCGTGTTTCACCGCACGGAACGCGGCATGATCCAGCGGTGGCACGGCGCAAGCTCTGAATGCGATTCGTTGATCCGTCGGACCGAAAGCCCCTCCGTGGCTCGCGAAGTCGCCCCCAGGCGCACCGGCCTCGCTGCCGCCGCAGATACATGCTCGCCCAAATGCATCCTGTCCACCGCGGGCGTGAACAGGGCGTTCGTCGACATCGCGAATGTGGTCTAGATAGACCCGCGCGATCAACTTTGAGGGCGCACGAGCTCTGGGGTTCCCTAGTCTGGCAAAGCTCCGGCCGCCGGGGTACTCCAGGATTTGGACGCTCAGAAGCTGTCATCGCAACCACGATCGCCTCGAAATCGTGCGGCGATGCAGGCCCTTCGACCATCCGTCGCAAAGCCTCGAGCGCAGGGGTGGGCGGGGGTTCGTTCGCGCGTCCTCTCCACAGCTGCCGCCATGCCCCCGGACGACGAAGGGTGTTGTCGGCGGCACTCGGAGTCGCCGCCAACGCCGAAGTAGTGTGGTGGTGCCCGGGCGGTCCAGTGGAGTCGCGTCCCATGTCGACTACCGACCGAACTCGACGAAGACCCGTCGCGATCCCACGGCGAATACCCGGCGATACTGCGCCACACCAATGTTTCACGTGAAACGTCGAGACGGTGAGCGTCGAGGTCAGCCCGAGGCGCAATCCCCGTCGCTCAGGTCGAAGGGGCGTCACCATGAATCGCGCGAGCCGACCCGAAGCGATGAGCCGAGGCTCACTCTCACAGGCCAGGGGCCAGCTCAGCCGACCGTGGCCCGGAACACCCGAGTGACCTCGCTCGCAGGCACGACGCCCTCGCCCAGCACGAGCACTTCGACGTCGCGCAGCTTGTACTTGCGGATGGCCTTCTCGGCCGCGCCGATCTCGCCGTCGACTCCGGCGCCCTTCATCAGCACCAGCTCACCGCCCGACCTGAGTAGGGGAGCCGTGACGGGGATCAGCGTCCGCAAGGCACTGACGGCGCGGGCCGTCACCTGGTCGAGCGACGCGAACAGCTTCGACTCCTCGGCGCGAGCACGTACCACCGCGACGTTCGACAGTTCGAGCTCATCCACCTGCCGTTCGAGCCACGCGACGCGGCGCTCCATCGGCTCGATCAGGGTGAAGGAGACGTCGGGGCGCATGATCGCGAGCACCAGGCCCGGCAATCCGGCTCCCGAACCGACGTCGCCGACCTTACCGGGCCGCATGAGCGGCGCAACGAGGGCGCTGTTGAGCACGTGGCGGGTCCACAGGCGGGGGAGTTCGAGCGGACCGATCAGGCCCAGCTCCTCGCCGTGGCGCGCGAGCGCCGTGGTGAATGCCCGGCCGGCTTCGAGGTGCTCGCCGAACAGTTCAGCAGCGGCCTCCGGCTCCGGCTCGAGTCCGTCGATCATCGTTTCACGTGAAACGTCAGCCAAGGCGGGTGATGACCGTGTGCCGGTCAGCGCCTTCGCCATTCGACTCCGAGTGGAAACCGCGCTCGGCGACGAGGTCGTGCACGAGTTTGCGCTCGTACGACGACATCGGCGGGAGCGCGGCGGAGGCGGCGCCGCCCTCGATGCGCTCGATGGCGCGGGACACGAGGCTTGCGAGCTCGTCGCGGCGCGCATCACGCGAGCCGCCGATGTCGAGGATCAGCCGCGAGAACACGCCGGTCTTCGTCTGCACCGCGAGGCGGGTCAGCTCCTGCAGCGCGGTGACCGTCTCGGGCTTCGAGAGCATGTTCAGGTTCGCGCCCTCGCCTGCGTTCACTGAGATATATGCCCGCCCGTTGCGCGCATCGATGTCGATGTCGCCGTCGAGGTCGGTGATGTCGAGGAGTTCCTCGATGTAGTCGGCGGCGATGTCGCCCTCTTCTTCGAGCTGAGCGGTCGATCGCTGCTCGGCGTCGTGCTGCACGTCGGTCATGGCTACTTTCCCTGCTTCTTCGCGCGCGTCTTGCTGATCGGCTGCTGGCGCTGAGTCTTCTTGGGCTCTTCGATGACGATCACGTCACCGGACGATTCGTCGACGACGAGCTTGCCCTTCTTGGCGAGGCGTGCCTCGCGGGCCTTGGCGGCCTCGCTGCCGGGGGTCGGCATGTTGCGGATGACGACGAACTGCTGACCCATGGTCCAGAAGTTCGAGACGAGCCAGTAGAACATCACGCCGATGGGGAATGCGACACCCGAGAAGGCGAAGACGAGGGGGAGCAGGTACAAGCAGGATGCGCTGCTGGCGGAACATCGGGCTCGCCTTGGTCTCGGGCGACATGTTCTTCGAGACGATCTGCAGCTGCGTGATGAACTGCGACGCGGTCATCAGGACGATCATCACCGACGCGACGACCATCACCTGCCACGGCTGGAAGTTGTTGTTCCAGGCGTTGATGAAGGTCTCGTTGAGGGGAGCCCCGAGGAACTCGGCGTTCGAGAACGACTCGGCCAGCGCCGGCGTCAGCACGCCGACGCCACCGCGCTCAGCGTGGATCGAAGCGTCATTCAGTACCGAGAACAGGCCGAAGAAGATCGGCATCTGCAGCAGCAGCGGCAGGCACGACGAGAGCGGGTTGGTGCCCGTCTTCTTGTAGAGCTCCATGGTCTCGCGCGACATCGCCTCGCGGGAGAACTGGTCCTTCTTGCCCTTGTACTTGTCCTGGATCTTCTTCAGCTGCGGCGCGACCTCGAGCATGCGCCGCTGGCTCTTGATCTGCCGGACGAAGATCGGAATCAGCGCGGCTCGCACCACGATGACGAGGCCGACGATCGACAGCACCCAGGTGACACCGGCATTCGGGTCGAGTCCGACGAACGTCCACATGGAGTGGAACGCGACGAGGATCAGCTCGATGACCCATTTGATGGGCCAGAGGATGATGCTGATGATGTCCATGGAGCTGGATCAGTCCTTTCGGGACACTGCGGCGTTGGATGTGGCGAGCACCGCGTCTGGCCGAGGCGCGACGGGTGCGACGTTCAGGTGATCGGATGCCTCGTGCGCGGCGTGATCGTGCGTGTGGGCGTCACCGTGGTGATGGGTACTCGAGACGGCATCGGCGGGGACATCCGGCGCGGCGGCGGCCGGGACGACCCAGCCGAAGGGGGTGACACGGTAGCGACCATGCGTGGCGGCGCGGACGTCGTCGATGCCGCCGGCCGACCAGGGGTTGCATCGGAGGATGCGCCAGGCCGCGAGGAGGGAGCCGATGACGAGTCCTCGTTGCTGAACCGACCCGAGTCCGTACGCCGAGCATGATGGGTAATACCGGCAGACGTCTCCGTAGAGCGGAGAGATGGCGGCGCGGTAGCCGCGGATCATCAGCACCCCGAGGTTGCGGGGGATGAGCAGCACGAACAGGACGGCGTTGCGCATCATCACGCGCCCTTCGAGGCGGTAGCCGTCGCGCCGTCGCGCGCGCGACGGTTGGACACGGCCGCGAACACCTCGGACCGCAATGCCGCCCAATCAGCCGCTGCCGCCGAGGGGAGGGCCCGCACCACGACGTCGACGCCGGCT
This sequence comes from uncultured Actinomycetota bacterium, assembly GCA_963758615.1. Classification (GTDB taxonomy): domain Bacteria; phylum Actinomycetota; class Actinomycetes; order Actinomycetales; family Microbacteriaceae; genus Agromyces. The sequence goes on from CAVWVZ010000003.1 coordinate 148,339, forward strand.
ATGCCGGGAGCGGCCTGGTCGTCGCCGAGCACCTCATGGCACGCGGCCTTGAGCCGACGACGTACGAGGTTGCGGCGCACGGCGCCCCCGACCTTCTTCGAGACGATGAAGCCGAAGCGTGCGTCGGCACCCGACTCCCGTGAGCGCAGATAGCTCACGGTGTGGGCACCGGCGACCTTCGCACCCTTGCGCACGATGACCCGATAGTCGTCGGCGCTCGTGATGCGATTGGCTTTGGCGAGCACCGAGAGACTACGCGGAGAGTTCGGTGCGGCCCTTGGAGCGGCGTGCCGACAGGATGGCACGGCCAGCGCGGGTGCGCATGCGAAGGCGGAAGCCGTGCTTCTTGGCGCGACGACGGTTGTTCGGCTGGAACGTACGCTTGCTCATTCTTCTTCTCCGGCTGTTGGATCTCCTCGCCGGGAAGCAGCTGCGACAGGTGGTGCAGCGCGCTGGCGGGAAAACTGAGTGCCCGAAAGGGCTGGGGTCAACTGATTAAAACTACGGCCTCCGCGGCTCAGGGTCAAACCGGGATACCGTGCGCGAGGCGCAGATCGAACCCCACAGTATCCCGCGAACCTCGACAATGCCTGTGGAGCGACACGCGCGACCGATCGAATCCTCCAATCGGCATTTGTCCACAGGGCCTGTTTTGGATAGCGTTTGACACCAGTTATCCCCAGCCTTGTACGCGGAAACTCGGGCGACTTCCCGAAACTGCCCACAGGAGGTGGATAACCCTGTGAACACGCGCCTCGCGCCGCTTTGCTTCGTCGATCGGGGGATCGACTGGGCGGCGTACCCGGGCACCCAGACCGATTGCGGGGAACGATGACCGAGCAGCCCATTTCCGACACATGGGCGACGATCCTCGATCGGCTGTCAGACGATGACGCGATCACGCCGATGCTCCAAGGGTTCCTGAACCTGGTCGAGCCGAAGGGCATCGCCGCCGGCACCTTCTACCTCGAGGTGCCCAACGACTTCACGGCGAGCATGCTCAACCAGCGCATGAGGGTCTCGCTGCTGTCCGCGATGAGCGAGGTCGAGGCGCCGGCCCCCGTGACCTCCTTCTACGTCGTCGTCAATCCCGAACTCGAGGAGCTCCGCGCGCCCGAGCCCCAGGCCGCCTTCGTCGACGACCTGAGCGACCCGGTCGAATTCCCGGCCTCCCCGCAGTCGATCTTCGAGAACACGACCCCGGTCTCCGCACGCGACACGCGCCTCAACCCGAAGTACGCATTCGACAGCTTCGTCATCGGCCAGTCCAACCGCTTCGCGCACGCGGCGGCCGTCGCCGTGGCCGAAGCGCCGGCGAAGGCCTATAACCCGCTTTTCATCTACGGCGACTCAGGGCTCGGCAAGACGCACCTCCTGCATGCGATCGGCCACTACGCGATGAGCCTGTACCCGGGCATCCGCGTTCGGTATGTGTCATCCGAGGAATTCACGAACGACTTCATCAACTCGATCGCGAACAACCGAGGCTCGCTCTTCCAGCAGCGCTACCGGAACATCGACATCCTGCTGATCGACGACATCCAGTTCCTGCAGGGCAAGGCCGAGACGCAGGAGGCCTTCTTCCACACGTTCAACACGCTGCACGACCACAACAAGCAGGTCGTGATCACGAGCGACGTTCCGCCGAAGCACCTCACCGGCTTCGAGGACCGCATGCGCAGCCGGTTCGAGTGGGGTCTCATCACCGACGTGCAGGCGCCCGACCTCGAGACCCGCATCGCGATCCTCCGCAAGAAGGCGCAGTCCGAGCGGCTCCAGGTGCCCGACGAGATCCTCGAGTACATGGCGTCGAAGGTGTCGAGCAACATCCGTGAGCTCGAGGGCACCCTCATCCGCGTGACGGCATTCGCGAGCCTGAACCGCACGCCCGTCGACATGCCCCTCGTGCAGACGGTCCTGAAGGACCTGATCACGGATGACTCCGACAACGTCGTGGCGCCGGTCGACATCATCACCGCCACCGCCGAGTACTTCAAGCTCACGGTCGACGATCTCTACGGTTCGAGCCGCTCGCAGGCGGTCGCGACCGCTCGGCAGATCGCGATGTACCTCTGCCGCGAGCTCACCAACCTCTCGCTGCCGAAGATCGGCCAGCTCTTCGGCAACCGCGACCACACCACGGTGATGTACGCGAACAAGAAGATCTCGGAACTCATGAAGGAGCGCCGGTCGATCTACAACCAGGTCACCGAGCTCACCGCGCGCATCAAGCAGACCAGCCGCTACCGCTGAGTCGCACCCGTCGTCGGTCGAGTAGCGAGCGAAGCGAGCGTATCGAGACCATCGCGCGACCGGGTCTCGATACGGCGCTGGCGCGCCTACTCGACCGACGAAAGCGGATCTGCAGCGCCGCTGCACAGCGCGCCGTCGACGGTTCCCACAGTTGTGGAGAACCTGTGGATAGTTAACGAGCAACCGCGCCACGCCTGTTCAGTTCGTCGGCTCGCCTGTGCAGAACGGTGTTCGACGTTCGCCGTCGTCGGGAGGCATCCGTTCCTGAATCCACACACTGTGCACAGATCGGATGGCCCGAAATCGGTGTCATTCCGCGGTCGACGGTTCGTCATCCACAGTTTCCACAGCGGTTAACACTGTTAAGAGATAGAGGGTTAAAGCGAAGTTCCCACAACCTCGACGTCGGAAGGCGGAACACGCTTGCACGGCTCGGGCGAATCGCCCGGCGCCGGGAACGGCTCTGCGGATAGCATGGAGCCACTATTGCGACATCCACGACGGGAGAACCGTGAAGTTCCAGGTCAATCGCGACGTCTTCAGTGAGGCCGTTTCCTTCGCCGTCAAGCTGCTCCCACAACGCACGACGCTGCCGATCCTCTCGGGTGTGCTCATCCAGGCGAACGCCGACGGGCTCGTGCTCTCCTCGTTCGACTACGAGGTGTCGTCGCAGACCGAGATCCAGGCCGACGTCGAAGAGTCGGGCACGGTGCTCGTCTCGGGCCGGCTGCTCGCCGAGATCGCCGGCCGCCTTCCGAACGCGCCCGTCCGCGTCGCAACCGAAGAGAGCCGCATCTCGGTCAGCTGCGGCTCGGCGAGCTTCACCCTGCTGTCGATGCCCGTCGAGGAGTACCCTTCGATCCCCGAGATCGGCGAGCAGTCTGGCGTCGTGCCGGCCGAGGAGTTCTCGGCCGCGGTCGCGCAGGTCGCCGTCGCCGCCTCGCGCGACGATGTCACGCCGGTGATCACGGGCGTTCAGCTCGAGGTGCGCGAGAACAGCCTCGGCCTCGTCGCCACCGACCGCTATCGGGTCGCCGTGCGCGAGATCGACTGGGACGGCGGCACTGTCGCGGGCGAGTCCGAGGCCGTCACCGCGCTCGTGCCGGCGCGCACCCTCCAGGAGGTCGGAAAGACGTTCGGTCACTCCGGCACGATCTCGGTCGCCATCACCAGCCGCGACGATCGCGAGCTCATCGCATTCAGCGCCGACAAGAAGACGGTCACGTCGCTGCTCATCAAGGGCAACTTCCCGCCCGTGCGCCGACTCTTCCCCGAGTCCGTCGACAACTACGCGGTCATGAACACCGCCGACCTCATCGAGGCCACCCGTCGCGTCGCCCTCGTGCTCGAGCGCGAAGCCGCGCTGCGCTACAGCTTCACCGCCGATGGGCTCACGCTCGAGGCGATCGGATCCGAGCAGGCGCAGGCGTCCGAGTCGATCGACGCGATCCTCACGGGCGATGACACGGTCGTGTCGCTCAAGCCGCAGTTCCTGCTCGACGGCCTGGGCGCGGTGCATTCCGAGTTCGTGCGCATCTCGTTCACCAAGACCGAGAACCCCAACAAGCCCGGTCCTGTGCTCATCACGAGCCAGTCATCTCGTGAGCAGGCCGGCGCCGACAGCTACCGCTACCTGCTGCAGCCGAACCTGCTGCTGCGCTGAGTCGACTCCCACGCCGATGTCGGCCGTGGGCGGTAGCGTATTGATTCGCAATCGGGTCGGCCACGGGGCATCCGGATGCCCCGTCGTCGAAGGGAGTCCAGCGTGCATGTCGCCCGACTCTCGCTGACCGACTATCGCAACTACGCGACCGCAGAACTGACGCTCGCGCCCGGGGCGACGGTGCTCGTCGGCCGCAACGGGCAGGGCAAGACCAACCTCGTCGAGGCCATCGGGTACCTCGCGACGCTCGGGTCGCATCGCGTCTCGGGCGATCAGGCCCTCATCAGGGCCGGCGCCGAAGCCGCGATCATCCGCGCCCTCCTCGCCCACGGCGAACGTGAACTGCTCGTCGAACTCCAACTCAATCGCCAGGGGGCGAATCGGGCGCAGCTCAATCGTTCGCCGGTGAAGACGCGCGAGCTGCCGCGCTACGCGCACAGCGTGCTGTTCGCACCCGAAGACCTGGCGATCGTGCGCGGCGAGCCCGGGGTTCGACGTCGACTGCTCGACGAGCTGCTGGTGCAGCGCACCCCACGGCTCGCGGGAGTGATGGCCGACTACGAGCGCGTGCTCAAGCAACGCAATTCGCTGCTCAAGAGCGCCCGCGCCCGTGGGCTCGCCGCCGATCGGCTGCCCACGCTCGACATCTGGGACGAGCGGCTCGTGGCACTCGGCTCGGAGATCATCGACCAGCGGCTCACGCTCGTCGGCGAACTCACCCAGCCTCTCGCCGATGCGTATCGCTCGATCGTCGACGCCGACCATTCGCCCGGTCTTCGCCCGGTGCTGTCCATCGATGGCGCGGCGCCAGATGATGAGGGCGCCGGTCGAGTGAGCACCGCAGGTGTCGCTCGAGACCTCCGACTCGGGCGGGAATCTCGATACGCCGCTGGGCGACTCCTCGACCGACGACACCGGATCACGCTTCACCGAGGCGCTCCGCGCGCTTCGGCCGAAGGAGCTCGAGCGGGGGGTCACCCTGGTCGGCCCCCATCGCGACGATCTGCTGCTGCTCCTCAACGACCTGCCAGCCAAGGGTTACGCGAGTCACGGCGAGTCGTGGTCGTTCGCCCTCGCGCTGCGGCTCGCCTCCGCCGAGCTGCTGCGCCGCGATTCCACGACGGGCGACCCGGTGCTCGTGCTCGATGACGTGTTCGCAGAGCTCGACCGGCTGCGCCGGCAGCGGCTGGCCGAGGCCATCGGCGGCTACGAGCAGGTGCTCGTCACCGCCGCGGTGCTCGAAGACGTCCCCGAGCCGCTGACCGCGCGCATCGTGCACATCGACGCCGGCCGCATCATCGAGGAGGCCGCAGATGCCTGAACCGATGAACTCCGAGGCCGCCCGCGTCTACCAGCACTTCCGCGAGGTCTTCGGGGGCGAACCGCGTGGCCGGGCGGGGCGCGCCGGCAGGGTGCGCACGCGTGAGGCGTCGGGGAGCCAGCCCTTCACGTCGGGTCGCGACCCGAAGGCACTCGGCGCGGCGCTCGACGGGCTGAGTTCCCAGCTCGGGTGGACGGGTCCGCTGTCGCAGCACGAGGTGCTCGCCTCGTGGGCCGAGATCGTCGGTGAAGAGACGGCGCGGCACTCCGAGGCGATCGCGATCGAGGGCGGCGTGCTGCAGGTGCGATGCGAGTCGACGGCGTGGGCGACCCAGCTCCGACTCATGCGAACGCAACTCGTCACCGAGATCGGTTCGAGGTTCCCCGGAGCGGCGATCGAGACGATCCGCTTCCAAGGGCCTGATGCCCCCACCTGGAAAAGGGGTCCCAGATCGGTTCCAGGGCGCGGTCCACGCGATACCTACGGCTGAGAAGGCGAAAACGGTCACTGAGCCCGTGTCATCGCCTGAGATCGGCGCTTCCCGGCTTTTGGCGACCGTCGATTTGATAGGATCGAGAGTCGCCAGAATGACGGTCAGGAGCCCGATTCACACATGACAGCGGAACCGACGAAGGCCCAGCCCGCACCGGCTTACGGTGCTGATGAGATCCAGGTACTCGAGGGCCTCGAAGCGGTTCGCAAGCGGCCGGGTATGTACATCGGCTCGACGGGTCCCCGAGGCCTGCACCATCTCGTCTCCGAGATCGTCGACAACTCGGTCGACGAGGCGCTTGCGGGCTATGCCACCACGATCGACGTCACGATCCTGCCCGACGGCGGCGTGCGCGTGATCGACGACGGCCGCGGCATTCCGGTCGACATCCACAAGACCGAGGGTCGCTCCACCGTCGAGGTCGTCCATACGGTGCTGCACGCCGGCGGCAAGTTCGGCGGCGGCGGTTATGCGGTCTCGGGCGGACTGCACGGCGTCGGAGCATCCGTCGTCAATGCGCTCTCGAGCAGGTTCGACGTGGCGGTGCGCCGCCAGGGCCACGTGTGGCGCCAGTCCTTCACCGTCGGCGTGCCCGACGCACCGCTCTCGAAAGACGAGCCCGATGACGAGACCGGCACGACGACCACCTTCTGGCCCAGCCCCGACATCTTCGAGACGGTCGAGTTCGACTACGAGACCCTGCGCGCACGCTTCCAGCAGATGGCCTTCCTCAACAAGGGCCTGCGCATCACCCTGACCGACGAGCGCGTCGGTCACGTCGAGATCGATCCAGACGACACGGCCGCGAGCGAAGCGGATGCCGCGGGTCCCGGTCAGCGCACCGATACCTTCCTCTATGAGCGCGGACTCGTCGACTACGTCGAGTACCTCAATCGCTCGAAGAAGTCCGACGTCGTGAACGACGAGATCATCTCGTTCGAGACCGAAGACACCGAGCGCAAGATCGCCCTCGAGGTCGCGATGCAGTGGACGACCGCCTACACCGAGTCGGTGCACACCTACGCGAACACCATCAACACGCACGAGGGCGGCACCCACGAAGAGGGCTTCCGTGCAGCGCTGACCACGCTCATCAACCGCTATGCGCGAGAGAAGAGCATCCTCAAGGACAAGGACGACAACCTCTCGGGCGACGACGTGCGCGAGGGCCTCACCGCAGTGATCTCGGTCAAGTTGTCCGAACCGCAGTTCGAGGGCCAGACCAAGACGAAGCTCGGCAACACCGAGGCGAAGTCGTTCGTGCAGAAGGTCACGGGCGACCAGCTCGGTGACTGGTTCGAGCGCAATCCCACGCAGGCCCGCGACATCATCCGCAAGGCGATCCAGGCGGCGACCGCGCGCCTCGCCGCCCGCAAGGCTCGCGAAGCCACGAGGCGCAAGGGGCTGCTCGAGTCGGGCGGCATGCCCGGCAAGCTCAAGGACTGCTCGTCGAAGGACCCGTCGGTCTCCGAGATCTTCATCGTCGAGGGCGACTCGGCCGGGGGCTCTGCCGTGCAGGGTCGCAACCCCGAGACCCAGGCCATCCTGCCGCTGCGCGGCAAGATCCTGAACGTCGAGAAGGCGCGCCTCGATCGCGCCCTCGCCAACGCCGAGGTGCAGGCGATGATCACCGCATTCGGCGCTGGCATCGGTGAGGACTTCAACACCGACAAGGCCAGGTACCACAAGATCGTGCTCATGGCCGACGCCGATGTCGACGGCCAGCACATCACCACCCTGCTGCTCACCCTGCTGTTCCGCTACATGCGACCCCTCATCGAATTCGGCTACGTGTACCTTGCGCAGCCCCCGCTCTATCGCCTGAAGTGGACGAACGCCGACCACGAGTACGTCTACTCCGACAAGGAGCGCGACGCCCTGCTCACGGCGGGCACCGCGGCCGGCAAGCGGATCCCGAAGGACAACGGGGTGCAGCGCTACAAGGGTCTCGGCGAGATGAACCACCAGGAGCTGTGGGAGACCACGATGAACCCCGAGACCCGCACCCTGCTGCAGGTCACCATGGACGACGCGGCCGCAGCCGACGAGATCTTCTCGACCCTGATGGGCGAAGACGTCGAGAGCCGCCGCAACTTCATCCAGAAGAACGCGAAGGACGTGCGTTTCCTTGACATTTGATCGCGCGAGCCGCGTCAGCGGCGACTCGATCAAGGTCGAGTAGCCGGCCCTTCCGGCCGGCGTATCGAGACCCAGACTGCGAGAAACGAGAACCACGAAGATGGCAGACGAGACGGACAACACCGAGGGCCACGGCATCCACGGCAGGATCGACCAGGTCGACCTGCAACTCGAGATGCAGCGGTCGTACCTCGACTACGCCATGAGCGTGATCGTCGGTCGTGCCCTGCCCGACGTGCGCGACGGACTGAAGCCCGTGCACCGCCGCGTGATCTACGCGATGTACGACGGCGGGTACCGACCCGACAAGGCGTTCTCGAAGTGCGCCCGCGTCGTCGGCGACGTCATGGGGCAGTTCCACCCGCACGGCGACACCGCGATCTACGACGCCCTCGTGCGACTGGTGCAGCCGTGGAGCCTGCGGTACCCGCTCGCCCTCGGCCAGGGCAACTTCGGCTCGCCCGGCAACGACGGCGCCGCCGCGCCGCGGTACACCGAGACGAAGATGGCGCCCCTCGCCCTCGAGATGGTGCGCGACATCGACGAGGAGACCGTCGACTTCCAGGACAACTACGACGGCCGCACGCAGGAGCCGTCGATCCTGCCCGCCCGCTTCCCGAACCTGCTCGTCAACGGCTCCGTCGGCATCGCCGTCGGCATGGCGACGAACATCCCGCCGCACAACCTCCGCGAGGTCGCCTCCGGCGCCCAGTGGTACCTCGAGCACCCCGAGGCCACGCGTGAGGAGCTGCAGGAGGCGCTCATGCAGCGCATCAAGGGCCCCGACTTCCCGACCGGGGCGCAGGTCCTCGGCGTCAAGGGAATCAACGACGCCTACCGCACGGGGCGCGGCTCGATCACCATGCGCGCCGTCGTCTCGGTCGAAGAGCTGCAGGGTCGCACCTGCCTGGTCGTGACCGAGTTGCCCTACCAGGTGAACCCCGACAACCTGGCGATCAAGATCGCCGACCTCGTGAAGGACGGCCGCATCGGCGGCATCGCCGACATCCGCGACGAGACCTCGGGCCGCACCGGCCAGCGCCTCGTCATCGTGCTGAAGCGCGACGCGGTGGCCAAGGTCGTGCTCAACAACCTGTACAAGCACACCCAGCTGCAGGACAACTTCGGCGCGAACATGCTCGCGATCGTCGACGGCGTGCCCCGCACCCTGTCGATCGACGGGTTCATCGCGCACTGGGTCGACCACCAGGTCGACGTCATCGTGCGGCGCACCGAGTATCGCCTGCGCAAGGCCGAAGAGCGCATGCACATCCTGCGCGGTTACCTCAAGGCGCTCGACGCGCTCGACGAGGTCATCGCGCTCATCCGCGCCTCGGCCACGGTCGACGATGCGCGCGACGGCCTGAAGCGCCTCCTCGACATCGATGACCTGCAGGCCGACGCCATCCTCGCGATGCAGCTGCGTCGCCTCGCCGCGCTCGAGCGCCAGAAGATCATCGACGAGGCCGAGTCGCTCGAGACCGAGATCACCGACTTCCGCGACATCCTCGCGCGCCCCGAGCGCCAGCGCACGATCATCTCCGACGAGCTCGCCGAGATCGTGACGAAGTACGGCGACGAGCGCCGAACGCACATCATGCCGGGCTTCGACGGCGACATGTCGGTCGAAGACCTCATCCCCGAAGAGGAGATGGTCGTCACCGTCACCCGCGGCGGTTACGTCAAGCGCACCCGCAGCGACAACTACCGCTCACAGCACCGGGGCGGCAAGGGCGTGAAGGGTGCGCAGTTGCGCGCCGACGACGTGGTCGACCACCTCTTCGTCACGACGACGCACCACTGGCTGCTGTTCTTCACGAACATGGGCCGCGTGTACCGCGCGAAGGCATACGAGATCCAGGAGGCCGGCCGCGACGCCAAGGGCCAGCACGTCGCGAACCTGCTCGAGATGCAGCCCGACGAGAAGATCGCCGAGATCCTCGACATCCGCGACTACGAGGTCGCGAAGTACCTCGTGCTCGCGACCCGCGACGGCCTGGTCAAGAAGACCGCGCTCGACGAGTACGACACCAACCGTTCGCGCGGCGTCATCGCGATCAAACTGCGCGAGGGCGACGAACTCGTCTCGGCGATGCTCGTCGACGACGGCGACGAGATCCTGCTCGTCTCGAAGAAGGGCATGTCGCTGCGTTTCGAGGCCACCGACGAGGCGCTGCGGCCGATGGGCCGCTCGACGTCGGGCGTGAAGGGCATGAGCTTCCGTGAAGGTGATGCCCTGCTCGAGGCATCCGTCGTTCCGGCGTCGACGCCGGGCGCCGGAGATGCCGTCGAAGCGGATGTCGCAGACCTCGCCGCAGACGCCCGCTTCGTGTTCGTCGTCACCGAGGGCGGCTACGCCAAGCGCACCGCAGTCGACCAGTACCGCGTGCAGAACCGCGGCGGACTCGGCATCAAGGTCGCGAAACTGAGCGACGATCGGGGCGACCTGGCGGGTGCGCTCATCGTCGATACCGACGACGAGGTGCTTGTGGTTCTTGCCAGCGGCAAGGTGGTACGCTCTGACGTCGCCGAGGTTCCCGCCAAGGGCAGGGACACGATGGGCGTGGTGTTCGCGAAGTTCGCGGACGAGGATCGCATCATCGCCATCGCGAAGAATTCCGAACGGAATCTCGTGGAGGAGGCCGCAGAGTCCGAAGCGGCCGAGCCCGCGGGAGAGGGAGTAACCGACAATGAGTAGCGTCGCCGAGAAGCTGGCCCGAAAGTCGAGCAAGCGCGCGCCCGCGAAGCAGGTGCGCCTGCGCCTCGTCTACATCGACTTCTGGTCGGCCGTGAAGCTGTCGTTCCTGATCGCGGTGTGCCTCGCGGTGGTGAGCATCGTCGCGACCTTCCTGATCTGGACGGTGCTGAACTCCACCGACATCTTCAACAAGCTCAACGAGCTCGTGCAGGACGTCGCCGGCACGGGCGGCGACCTCTCGTCGGTGCTCTCGCTCGGCAACGTCATGGGCTTCGCGGTCGTTGCCGCGCTGCTCAACCTCGTCGTGACCACCGCGCTCGGCGCGATCCTGGCCGTGCTCTACAACCTGAGCGTCAAGATCACGGGCGGCATCCTCGTCGGCTTCACCAACAACTGATCCGCGCTGGACGCGAAGCGTTCAGCCGGATCAGATCGAGTAGGCGGCCCCTTCCGGGCCGCCGTATCGAGATCTCATCGTGGAGATCGTCGGCCCGATTTAGAGATTCCCGCGCTGTCGGGTAGTCTTTCCTCTGGCCGAAATTCGGGGATATAGCTCAGGCGGTTAGAGCGCTTCGCTGATAACGAAGAGGTCCGAGGTTCAAGTCCTCGTATCCCCACCGAACAATTCCATACCGCAGGTGCCCCGGCATCTGCTCCGGGGCCTTAGCTCAGTTGGTAGAGCGCCTGCTTTGCAAGCAGGATGTCAGGAGTTCGAATCTCCTAGGCTCCACAGTGTTTCCCTTCCGCTAGTGTTGGCGTCAACAGCGCAGGCATCGCCCGCGTGACCCGGCGGAAGGACGCATCGATGCTCACCGAGTACGATTTCTGGGACATCTTCAGCGGGCTCTTCGGCATCTTCGTCTTCATCGCGTACCTCGTCGTGATCTTCACGATCATCGCCGACCTCTTCCGCGACACCGAGCTCAGCGGCTGGGCGAAGGCCCTGTGGCTGCTCTTCATCGTGCTCGTCCCGTTCATCGCGGGGCTCGCCTATGTGGTCGCCCGTGGGTCGGCGATGGCGGCTCGCCAACGAGAACGGCGCAGCATCGCCAACGAGTACGTCGACGATCGAGGCGACGTGTCGGCGTACAACCCCAACGACGAGATCGCGAAGGCCCAGGGCCTGTTGCGCGACGGCACGATCAGCCAGGCGGAGTACGAGCGGATCCAGGCCGACACGTACAGCCAGTGAGGCTCCGGACGCGCCCGCTACAGTGACGTGATGGACATCCGCATCGCTGCGTATGGCGTGATCATCCGTGACGAACAGATCCTGCTGTCGCACTGGAACGAGCACGGCCGCTCGGGTTGGACCCTGCCGGGCGGCGGGCTCGAGGGCTCCGAGCATCCGCTCGAGGCGGCCCGGCGTGAGATTCGTGAAGAGACCGGGTACGAGGCATCCGTCGATCGCCTGCTCGGCATCGACACGATGGTGATTCCCGCGTCGAAGCGGCACACGGCGACGTCGCCGTTGTACGCGCTGCGAGTCATCTACCGCGCGAGCGTCGTCGGCGGGGGTCTGCGCAGCGAGGTCGACGGTTCGAGCGACGAGGCACGCTGGTTTCGGCTCGACGAGGTGTCGCACCTCAAGCGGGTCAGCCTGCTCGACATCGCATTGCGGCTGAACGCGGCCGAGCCGGCCGACGGGCGACCGCCGGCGCCGTAGACCGTAGTCGCCCGGCTCACGTCCGGCCGGCGCAGGCAGACGCGCGGCCCCGTCGCGGGCGTTCCGACCGGATGCGGCCGAACCGCTCGCGACGAGGCCGCGCGCTGCCGAACTCCCGGGGGCGACGCCGTCGCGTGGGCGACGGCGCCGTCCATCGGGAATTCGGTGTGGGTGGTGTCCATTTCGGTCACCGCAGCGTCGGCGCGATCAGCGCGTTGTGCTGGGAGTTGCCGTCGAGCACGCGGTGTGCGAGCTGCGTGTTCTGACGACGCAGCAGCACGGCTTCGGTGCTGAGGCGCTCGCTCTGGTGACGGCTGTACGCGATCAGCGCGAGACCGACGCGCAGGGCGATTCGTTCATTCAGGCCGCGCGAGTGTGCGCGGGCGGCGATGGTCTGCCCGGATTGGGAGCGACCGAGGGTGAGAGAACTGGCGTTCACTTCGATTCCTTCGTTTCATGGTGGGATGCACCGGATGGTGCGGGGTGCGCCACGATCGGCGGGATGCCGGCGAGGCGTCGTCGAGGATGCACTGGCGTGCAGGGAGGGTGCGCTGTTGGTCAGCGGGCACCGGGAGCCACGGCGGAGCCGTGTGCCGAGGGTGTGGGCCGGGACATCCGCTCGCCGTTGCGCATCGAGGACGAAGATCGTCGACGGATGTCGCGGAGCGGAGCCGCGGTCACACCACGAGGGCGGAAGGCGACGTGGGCAGAGTTCTACCCCAGGGCGCCGAGGCGCCCGCTAGCAGGCCGCGGAGGGGAGGAGGATCACCGAGCGGGCCGCAGTGAATGCTGGCGTGTGGATGTGAGTCATCATCGGGATCAACTCCTCTCTCTCTTGCTCTGGCGCGTTCGCACCGGTAACAGACACTAGCGGGGGTTTCACGTCGAATGCAAGGGGAATTCTCAGATCCGTCCGAGAATCAGTGGCAGCCCTGAGATGACGGGGGCATGTCCGTTCGAACGAGAGCGCAGCTCGGACGTGCACGACGTACAACGACGAGTGGCCCCGCCTTGACAGGCGGGGCCACTCGGAAGCTCAGCGTCAGACGCCGGGGGTCGAGCTCACGTCGGGCTCGTCATCGGCGACCCACAGTTCGTCGTCGGCGCGGAAGGTCTGCCAGACCGCGTAGGCGACACCGATCGCGGCCACGATTCCCGCGCCGATGGCGAGGTAGGTGCCCACGCCGGGGCCCTTCTTCTCATCGACGACGGCGACAGCGCGCGGCGACACCCGTTGCACCGCGCGACGCACGCGGGCGTCACCCGCGATATCGCCGATGGCGAGCATCGAACCGAGGGCGTTGCCGAGCCCCCGCTCGACCGAGTCACCCGCGACGCGGGCGTACCCCTTCGCCTGGTCGGCGGCCGGGCGCACATAGCTGTCGTACCCCGTGCGCACCCGCGGTACGACCTCTTCGCGCGTGAGGTGACCGAGTTGGCGACTGGCCTCGCGAGCGACGGCATTCGCGTGCTCGAGCACGTGCTGCTGGTTCCCCCAGAGTTCCTCGGCGCTGCTGCGCAGCCGCTTGAGTTCCTTCCGGCGCTTGCGTGACAGGCTCATCTCGACCTCCATCGTTGTGCAGCGAACTCCTCCATCTTGCCACCGAACTGGCTGGAAGCGGGGTGGGAGTCGCAATCCTTCATGCCGATTCGCGAATTCACGTTCGGGACAGCGTGACAGAATGTCAGCATGCCGATTCCCACTGCAGTCGCGACGCTGAACACCAACCACGGCCCGATCAAGGTCGACCTCTACGGCGACCACGCCCCGAAGACGGTCAAGAACTTCGTCGGCCTGGCCACCGGTGAGATCGAGTGGACGCACCCCGCAACCGGCGAGAAGTCCACCGATCCCCTGTACGACGGCGTCGTCTTCCACCGCATCATCCCCGGATTCATGATCCAGGGCGGCGACCCGCTCGGTCAGGGCATCGGCGGCCCGGGCTACCAGTTCGACGACGAGATCAACTCCGAGCTCGACTTCACCGAGCCCTACGTGCTCGCCATGGCGAACGCCGGCATCCAGGGCGGCCGCGGCACCAACGGATCGCAGTTCTTCATCACGGTCGGCCCCACCACGTGGCTGCAGGGCAAGCACAGCATCTTCGGCAAGGTCAACGACGCCGACAGCCAGGCTGTCGTCGAGAAGCTCGCGTCGGTCGCCACCGACGGTCGCGATCGTCCGCTCGAAGACGTCGTGATCGAGAGCATCACCGTCGAACAGGTCTGATCACGAGGTGAGCGAGGCCCCGCCCGATCGCACCGGCTACTGCTATCGGCACCCCGACCGGCAGAGCTTCGTGCTCTGCCAGCGCTGCGGTCGCACCATCTGCGGTGAATGCCAGACCCCCGCGCCGGTCGGCGTGATCTGCCCCGAGTGCATGCGCGAGCAGCGTGCCTCCGCGCCTCGCACGAAGCCGGCCGTGATCACGCGCGCCCGCGCGGCCGCCGGGCGCGGCGCCCCGGTCGTGACGTATTCCCTCATCGGCATCACGTTGGCGGTGTTCCTGCTGCAGCTCGTGCCGGGGCTCGCGATCACCGATCGGCTGCTCTACGCCGGTGTGTACTCGATACCGGGCAACCTCGAGCCGTGGCGCATGATCACCTCGGTGTTCGTGCATTCCACCAGCCTGATCTTCCACGTGCTGCTCAACATGTACACGCTGTGGATCTTCGGGCAGCTGCTCGAGGGGATCCTCGGCCGATGGCGATTCCTGGCGCTCTACCTGATCTCAGGGCTCGGCGGTTCGATCGGCGTGCTCTGGCTCTCCGATCCGCGCGTCGGCGTGGTCGGGGCATCCGGCGCGATCTTCGGCCTCATGGGGGCGTTCCTCGTGATCCAGCGACGACTCGGCGGGCAGACGACGCAGCTGTTCGTGCTGCTCGGGATCAACCTCGTGATCGGGTTCATCCCGGGGTTCAACGTCGCCTGGCAGGCGCATCTCGGCGGACTCGTCGTCGGCGCACTCGTGGGGTTCATCTTCGTCGAGACGCGCCAGCGCTCGCGTCAGGCGTTGCAGGTGTGGCTGCTCGCCGGGGTGGTCGTGGTGCTGCTGATCCTCAGCCTGCGCTACTTCGTGTTCCCGCCGTTCTGACCGACGCTCAGTTCTCCACAGGCGTGGAGTTATCCACAGGTGTTTCCACAGCTGGGGAGAGTTACACGGCTGTAATTGTGGCCATTTCGGGGGACACGGGCGGTTCCCGTCTCTCCACAGGTGTGGATAACTCCGGTCGTGATTGACCGCGTACGCATGCAAGACGGGCGGATGCCGCAGCACCCGCCCGTCGCGCGAAGTCGTCGGCTGACCGAGGTCAGCGCCAGCGTGTGGTCATGAGGAAGCCGATGAATGCGATGCCGAAGCCGATCAGGATGTTCCACGATCCGAGGTCGGGAATCGGGTAGCGACCCTGGCTCACGTAGAAGACGATGATCCAGGCCAGACCGATCAGCATGAAGCCGAACATGACGGGCTTGAACCAGACCGGGTTCGGAGCCTCTTCGCCACTCGTCGCTTCAGCGCGCTCGGGCTTCGATGATTTTGCACGTGCCATGCGGGCGATTCTATCGGAGGGAAGGGCGCGCACCCAGCGCGGGGCCTGAGAGGCGGGGGTCGAGCACATCGCGGCGGCATAGAATCGCTCCTATGTCCGTGTCGCAGCCTGCCGTTGGTGGGCCCGTGGACGGGTCCCCGGTTCGGCCGCGTCCAGTGCGTCGCCGAGTGAGCGCGGTCGGCGTTCTCGGTGAGTTGTTGCTCACGGCCGGTGCGGTGATCCTGCTGTTCCTCGGATGGCAGTTGTGGTGGAACGACGCGATCATGGCCGGGCAGCAGTCGAGCGCGGCATCGCAACTGAGCTCGCAATGGGACGAGCAGCGCCTCGCGGCCGGGGCTGCCGGCACGGTCGCGACAGGGCAGTACGGGGAGCCGATCGTCGACACCACGCAGTACGCGAACGCCGAAGCGTTCGCGGTGATGTACGTGCCGCGGTTCGGCGACGACTCGCAGCGCACGATCGCCGAGGGCACCGGTCTCGACGTGCTCAACAGCGACGAGCTCGGCGTCGGTCACTACCCCGGAACCCAGGCGCCCGGCGAGGTCGGGAACTTCGCGATCGCCTCGCACCGCAGTGCCTATGGCGGCGGCATGCACGAGATCGACCAACTGCAACTCGGCGACGCGATCTACGTGCAGACGAAGGACGGCTGGTACACCTACCGGTTCCGCGACCTCGAGTACGTGACGCCTGGAACGGTCGACGTGCTCGCCCCCGTGCCGCACCGGCCTGAGCTGACCCCCACCGATCGCATCATCACGCTCACGAGCTGCAACCCGCTCTACTCGACCGACGAGCGGGTCATCGCCTACGGCGTGCTCGAGTCGTGGCAGCCCGCGGCGGCCGGAGCGCCGGCGGAGATCGCCGACCTCGTCGCGAGTTGGGGGGCGTGATCGTGTACTCCGCCCTCTGGCGCATCCTCCCCGGGCCGGCCTGGCTCCGGGTCATCCTGCTGCTCGTGCTCGCGACAGCCGTCGTCTTCGCGCTCTTCACGTGGGTGTTCCCGTGGGCCGACGCGATCCTCAACCCGATCAACGTCACCGTGGAGGGACCATGACCCGCATCCTCGTCATCGACAACTACGACAGCTTCGTCTACACGCTGAACGGCTACCTGCAGGAGCTCGGCGCCGAGACCGAGGTGGTGCGCAACGACGACATCGAGATCGCCGACGTGCCCGCGAAGATCGCCGAGTACGACGCCGTGCTCATCTCTCCCGGTCCCGGCAAGCCGGCCGACGCCGGAGTCTCGATCCCCGTGGTCGAGGCCGCACTCGCGACCGGCCAGCCGATCCTCGGGGTGTGCCTCGGCCACCAGGCGATCGCCGAGGCGTTCGGCGCCGTGGTCACGAACGCCGAAGAGCTCATGCACGGAAAGACCTCGCGCATCGAGCACGACGCCAGCCCGTTCTACGAGGGCGTGCCGCAGCCGTTCACCGCGACGAGGTACCACTCGCTCGCCATCGTCGACGGCACGATGCCGCCCGACCTCGTCGTCACGAGTCGAACCCAGGGCGGCGTCATCATGGGGCTGCGCCACGTGACCGCGCCGATCTACGGCGTGCAGTTCCACCCCGAGTCGGTGCTCACCGAAGGCGGTTACCGCATGCTCGGCAACTGGCTCTCGGTCGCCGGACTGCCCGAGGCGCGCGAGCGCGCGGTGGACCTGAACCCGTTGGTGCGCCCGACGGCGTGATGGCGCGCAGATCGGCCGACGCGCGTCGAGCGCGCCCGGTCGCGGCTCAGCCGGCGCAGTACGTGAGCTGCACGTCGGAGTGCTGCGGCACGTCGCCGGGGGGCAGCGACTGGCTGGTGATCGGGGAACCGGGCGCAGTCGGGCACGCCGGGTCCGGCACCGGAACCGGGTTCAGCTGCAGGTTGTCGGCCATCAGGTAGTCGGATGCCGCAGCGAGGGTCTGCCCCGTGAGGTCGGGGAGCAGCACCAGGCCGTTCGAGAGCACGAACGCGACCGTTGAGCCCATCTCGACCGATGCGCCGCCCTCAGGTGAGGTCGAGAGCACGGTGTCGGCGGCGACGGTGGGCGAGTACTCGCGCGTCTCCTGGCCGGGCACGAGTCCGGCGGCTTCGAGTGCGGCCTTCGCGTCGGCGAGGGTCATGTTCGTCAGCGCTGGCACGGCGACGGCCTCGCGGCCAGTCGAGACGTGCACGGTGATGACCGTGCCGGCGTCGACGATGTCACCCGCCGCCGGATCGGTGCCGATGACCTGATCGGCAGGCACCGTCTCGTTCGTCTCGTCGATGCGCGTCGCGGGGAGCCCCATGGCCGTGAGTCGCTCGGCCGCGGCCTCGTACGTCATGCCGCTCAGCTCTGGTACCTCGCGGGCGTTCGAGGGCAGGTCGTCGGCGGGCTGCAGGTTGAACGCCCAGTACATGACGGCGATGACGATGACGACGACGCCGATGATGCCCGACCAGATCCAGATCGCCGGAGGGCGCCGCTGCGTGCGCGCCATCGTCTCGTCTTCGGTGAGCTGGCGCAGCGCCAGTTCGGAGCTCGAGAGCGATGCGGTCGGCGCTCCGAAGAGCATCGCGGACTCGCTGGGCTTCTGATGCACCGGCACGCGCCCGGCTGCCGCGGTGTCGACGTCGGCGCGGAACTCGACGGCGGTCTGGTACCGCTCATCCCGGTTCTTCGCGAGTGCGTGCAGCACCACCGTGTCGAGCGCCGGTGAGACCTTCGGGTTGATCACGCTCGGCTTGACGGGCCGCTCACTGACGTGCTGGTACGCGACGGCGACGGGAGTGTCGCCGCGGAACGGCGGGCGACCGGTCAGCATCTCGAACAGCACGACCCCGGTGGAGTACAGGTCGGTGCGCGCGTCGACGGTCTCGCCCTTGGCCTGCTCGGGCGAGAAGTACGAAGCGGTGCCGAGGATCGCGGTCGTCTGCGCGACCGTCGTCGCGGAGTCGGAGACGGCGCGCGCGATGCCGAAGTCCATGACCTTCACCTGGCCGGTGGTGGTGATCATGATGTTGCCCGGCTTGATGTCGCGATGCACGACACCGGCACGATGCGAGTACTCGAGCGCCGTGAGGACGCCGTCGATGACCCGCACCGCGGCGGCGGGCTCGAGCGGGCCGTCGTGGATGATGTCCTTGAGCAGACGCCCCTCGACGAACTCCATGATGATGAACGGCAGCTGCACCTCGTGACCGGAGGGGTCGACGACCGTCTCTTCACCGGCGTCGAAGACGCGCACGATCGTGGGGTGCGCCATGCGCGCGGCCGACTGGGCCTCCTGCCGGAACCGCATACGGAACGCCGGATCGGTCGCGAGCTGCGGCTTCAGGAGCTTGATCGCCACCTGACGCCCCAGACGGGTGTCGGTACCGACGTGCACATCGGCCATTCCGCCGCGCCCGATGAGCGAGCCCACGCGATATCGTCCTGCGAGGACTCGTCCTTCATCACTCACGGTGCGCGGCTCCCTTCATGGCTCGGTGTTCTCGTCGGGTGGTCTTGCGCCGCCGAGGCGGCGGCGTTCGACGCGTTCGTCCTACTCGGTGGTGTCGGGCCCGGCGATCACGTTGACGGGGGTGGCGGGCGATGCCGGCGAGCTGACCTGACCGCAGAAGTACTGGAGGGTCACGTTCACCGTGCCTTCACCCGTCGTGGTGATCGTCACGTCACGCGCTCCGGCACCGAGCGGCGGGGCGGCGTTGGCCGGACCGTCGATGGTGACCTGGTAGCCCGACAGAGTCTGGCCGGCCGGGCAGGTCGCTGCAGGCCACGAGACCCGGAACGACTCGCCGTTGCGCACCTCGGCCGGATCGACGGTCGGCGCCGCGGGCGCCGCCGGCGTCTCAGGAGCCGCGTAATAGGTGATCGTGACCTCGCTGCCGATGGGCACCGGACCGGTCGGGTTCACCGCGTAGACGATGCCCGCCTGGTCGGGCGACGTGGCCGCGTTGCCCTCGACGGCGTTGGCGACCATGCCGAGAGCGACGAGCGCCGCGCTCGCGTCGGCCGACGAGAGCCCGACGAAGTCGTCGGGGTTGATCTGCGCGGTCGTGGGGGTGGTGACGGTCGGAGTCGGCGTGGGCGTCGGGGTCTGCGAGGCAGGTGTGGACGACGGAGGCGTCGACGGGGGCGTCGTCCGGGGGTCGTCGTTGCCTGAGTTCACGGCGAACGCGATGATCGTGCCGATGAGCACGATCGCGAGCAGCGCGATGAGCACGATGAGGGGCCAGGTCCACGGGCTGCGCTTCTTCGGCTCCTCTTCACCCTCTTCACCGAGCTCGGCGTCGCCGGGCGCGGCGGCGAGCACCGTCGTGGCCGCGGTCGCGGTCTGCTGGGGCATGAGCATCGTCGCGGCAGTGAGCCCAGCGGCGCCCAGCACTGCGGGCACCGCGGCGGCGGCGGACTGCACGTCGCCCCGCCGCAGGGCCGTCGCGGCACGCGCGAGGTGCGCCGCGGACTGCGGGCGGTCGGCGGGGTTCTTGGCGATGCACGCGTAGACGAGGTTGCGCACCGGCTCGGAAACCGTGACCGGGAGGTCTGGAGGCGTCTCGTTGATCTGCGCCATGGCGATCGCGACCTGGGACTCGCCGGTGAACGGCCGGCGGCCGGCAAGGGCCTCGTAGGCCACGATTCCGAGCGAGTAGATGTCGGTGGTGGGAGACGCCGGGTGACCGGACGCCTGCTCGGGCGAGAGGTACTGCACGGTGCCCATGACCTGCCCGGTCGCCGTGAGCGGCACCTGGTCGGCGATGCGAGCGATGCCGAAGTCGGTGATCTTCACCCGGCCGTCGGGGGTGATGAGCAGGTTGCCGGGCTTGATGTCGCGGTGCACCAGGCCGGCCGCGTGCGCGGCCTGCAGCGCCGACGCGGTCTGCGCCACGATGTCGAGCACCTTGTCGGTGGAGAGCACGTGCTCACGCTCGAGGATCGTGGAGAGCGCCTCACCGGGCACGAGCTCCATGACGAGGTAGGCGCTGCCCTCTTCTTCGCCGTAGTCGAAGACGTTCGCGATGCCCTCGTGGTTGACGAGTGCGGCGTGGCGCGCCTCGGCGCGGAACCGCTCGAGGAACCCCGGGTCGCCCAGGTACTCGTCCTTCAGGATCTTGATGGCGACCTGTCGACCGATCACGAGGTCGGTGGCTTGCCACACCTCGCCCATGCCGCCGATCGCGATCCGCGACTGGAGTTCGTAGCGCCCCCCGAAGGTGAGCCCTGCGCTCGGTCTCATTTGTTCAGCACCGCCTCTAGTACCTGCTTTGCGATGGGTGCGGCTATGAGATTGCCGAACCCCTCCTGACCCAGCCCCCCGCCATCCTCCACGAGCACCGTGATTGCATACTGAGGGTTGTCAGCGGGGGCAAAACCTGTGAACCAGAGAGTGTACGGGTCACTCTCGCCGTTCTCTGCTGTGCCTGTCTTACCAGCCACACTGACGCCGTCTATTCTTGCATTACTCGCGGCACCGTTTTCGACGCCGTTCACCATCATCTGCACCATGGTGTTCGCCGTCTCCTCGCTGATCGCGCGGCCGAACTCGCTGGGCTGGAACTCCTCCAGCGGACTGAAGTCGGGCGCCGTGATCTGGTCGACGAGGTCGGGGTCCATCACGATGCCGCCGTTGGCGATCGCCGCCGACACGAGCGCCATCTGCAGCGGGGTCGCACGCACGTCGCCCTGGCCGAATGCGGTGAGCGCGGTCTGCGGCTCGTCGAGGCCGCGCGGGTAGGTGCTGATCTCGGTCGCCGTGGGGATCTCGAACTCGCTGTTGAAGCCGAACTTCTCGGCCTGCTCCCGGATGGCGTTGTCGCCGAGCTCCATGCCGAGCTCGGCGAAGGGGATGTTGCATGAGAGTCGCAGTGCGTCGGCGAGGGTGACGGTCGCGCCGCCGCCGCACGAGCCGCCGCTCGAGTTGCGCACGACGGCGGTCGTGCCGGGCAGTGTCAGTTCGCTCGGGTTGGGGAACGTCGACTCGGGGGTGTACCGCCCCGATTCGAGTGCAGCCGCGGTGACGACGAGCTTGAACACCGATCCCGGGGGGTTCATGTCGCCGCCGGTGGCACGGTTGAAGAGCGGGTCGAGCGGGTCGGCGAGCAGGCCGTCGTAGGTGGCCTGTACCTGCGCGCTGTTGTGCACGACGAGCGCGTTCGGGTCGAACGTGGGCTTGGTCACCATCGCGAGGATGCGCCCGGTCGACGGCTCGGTGACGACGACGGCGCCGGTGTAGTCGCCGAGGGCATCCCACGCGGCCTGCTGCGCCACCGCGTCGATCGAGACCTCGACGGATGCCCCCACCGGGTCCTGGCCCGAGATGAGGCGGTTGAGCGAGTCGAAGAACTGGCTCGACGACTGACCGCTGAGGAAGTCGTTGAGCGATCGCTCGAGCCCGGTGGCCTCGCCGTTGACCGGGATATATCCCGTGATCGGCACGTACAGCGGCCCGTTGGTGTAGACGCGCTGGAACTTGTAGTCGTCGTCGCTCGGCTGCGAGAACGCGATCGGCGTGCCGTCGACGAGGATCGGGCCACGTTCGACCGAGTAGCTCTCGTAGAGGGTGCGGGCGTTGCGCGGATCGGCCGCGAGGGCGCTCGCCTGTACGTACTGGATGATCGTGGACGAGACCAGCAGCGTGACGAACATGAGCAGCGCGATGATCGAGACGCGCTTGAGTTCCCGGTTCATCCGTCGATCACCAGCCTCGGGTGGTTGCGAACCGTGTCGGAGAGCCTCAGCAGCAGGGCGACGATGATCCAGTTCGCGACCAGCGACGAACCACCGGCCGCGAGGAACGGCGTCGTGAGTCCGGTGAGCGGGATGACCCGGGTCACGCCTCCGACGACGATGAAGACCTGCAGTGCCACGACGAAGGCGAGGCCCACGCCGAGGAGCTTGCCGAAGTCGTCCTGGCCCGCGAAGCCGATGCGGAAGCCGCGTGCGACGAACAGCAGGTACAGGGCGAGGATGGCGAACACGCCGGCGAGGCCGAGCTCTTCACCGAGGCTCGCGATGATGTAGTCGCTCTGCGGCACGGGCGTGAGGTCGGGTCGTCCCTTGCCCCCACCCAGTGCCGATGAGCCCGCCGTTGGCGAGACCGAAGAGCCCCTGCACGAGCTGGTAGCTGCCGCCGAACTCCTGCTCGTAGCGCTCGGGATTGAGCGGATCGAGCCAGTTCGCGAAGCGATTGCCCACGTAGTCGAGCGTCTGGCTCGCGATGAGGGCGCCGCCGACGAACAGCGAGATGCCGAGCACGACCCACGAGATGCGGCTCGTGGCGACGTAGAGCATGACGAGGAACAGGCCGAAGTAGAGGAGCGCCGTGCCGAGGTCGCGCTGGAACACGATGACCGACATCGACAGCGCCCACACCACGAGCAGCGGCCCGAGGTCGCGTGCACGCGGGAACTTCATGCCGAGGAACTTGGTGCCGACCATCGACAGCGAGTCGCGGTTGCGCACGAGGTATCCGGCGAAGAACACGGCGAGGGCGATCTTGGCGATCTCACCGGGCTGGAACGTCGCGATCTCGCCGAAGCCGATCCACACTCGCGCGCCGCTCACTTCACGCCCGAGGCCCGGCACGAGCGGCAACAGGAGCAGCACGATCGCGACGAGTCCGGCGAGGTACGTGTAGCGGAACAGCACGCGGTGATTGCGAATGACGAGGATCGTCACGATCGCGGCGATGATCGCGATCGCGCTCCACGCGATCTGGCGGACCGCGGCCGACTCCCAGCCGGACTCGCCGTTGGCGATGTCGATGCGGTAGATCATGGCGATGCCGAGCCCGTTGAGCACGGTCGCGATGGGCAGCAGGAACGGGTCGGCGTCGCGCGCGACGAAGCGCATCGCGATGTGCAGTCCGAAGACGAGCGCCGAGAGACCGGCGCCGAGCAGCACCAGCTGCGTGTCGACGCGCCGCATGGCCCCGAGCTGCACCAGCACGATGGCGGCGGCGTTGATGAAGCAGGCCACGAGCAGCAGCCAGAATTCGAGATTGCGCAGCTTCTGGGGCAGCCGGATTCGCCGGACGCCGGTCGGCGGCGTGCCGGTGGCGACCGGCGTGCCGGTCACGTCACTCAAGGGAGGCCTCCAATCGCTGGACGATCAGCATCGCCTGATCGAGCGAGTCCGCACTGATGGTCTGCTCGACGCGCTGCTGATCGTACGCGCGCAACTCGGACACGTCGATGGTCGTCTCGTCGTGCAATCGGTGCAGCGACAGCGGGCCCAGGTTCTGCTGGATGCCCTGGAACACGGCGACCCGCCCGTTGGACTCGCCCACGTAGTAGCGCGTCTGCGTCCACTGGTAGCCGAGCGCGAACGCGGCCACGATCGCGCCGATGAGCAGCGCGATCCAGAAGCCCCACACCCAGCGACGACGCCGACGCCGACGCGCATCCTCTTCGATGATCTCGTCGAAGAAGTCGGCCGAGTCGGGTTCGAAGTGCGTCTCTTGAACCGGGTGCGTCCGGAACGGCGCGAGACGGATGCCGCGGGCCCGGGCCGGTTCGGGTGGGGCGCCGAACGCGAGCGGGGCGGCGGCGGATCCGACGATGAGCGGCGGCGTCGCCGGCGCGGCCGGCTCGCCGATGTCGACGACCACGACCGTGACGTTGTCGGGCGCGCCACCGTCGAGGGAGGCCTTCACGAGTCGGTCGGCGACCTGCTTCGCCCCGGCGTCGACCGACATGATCTCGAGGATGTCCTCGAACGACGCGACGCCCGAGAGCCCGTCGGAGCAGAGCATCCACCGGTCGCCGTCGCGGGTGTCGAGCACCATCTGGTCGATCTCGGGCGACGCTTCGACGTCGCCGAGCACGCGCATCAGCACCGAACGACGCGGATGCACCATGGCCTCGTCGGCGGTGATGCGGCCGGCGTCGACGAGGCGCTGCACGAAGGTGTGGTCGGTCGAGATCTGGCTGAGCTCGCCCGAACGCAGCAGGTAGATGCGGGAGTCGCCGATGTGCGAGATGACGACCCGGTCGCCGAGGTGCAGCATCGCGCTCACCGTGGTGCCCATGCCGGTGAGCTCGGCGTGGTCGGCCACCGTCTCGGCGATCTGCCGGTTCGCAGCGATGAGTGCCGCCTCGAGCTCGGCCCCGGCGTCGACGGAGTTGTCGTAGTCGGTGTCGGCTTCGGCGATGCGGCGGGTCGCGATCGCGCTGGCGACGTCACCGCCGGCGTGGCCGCCCATGCCGTCGGCGACGAGGAACAACCGGCGCCCGGCGTAGCCGGAGTCCTGGTTGTTCGAGCGGACCCGCCCGACGTGCGAGACCGCTGCGCTCGCCTTGACCGTCGCCATGGGGGCTACCGTCGCAGCTCGAACGTCGTCGCTCCGACCTTGACGGTGGCTCCGAGCGGGATGGGGATGGGCACGGTCACTCGGGAGCCGTTGAGGAAGGTGCCGTTCGTGGAATCGAGGTCCTGGATCATCCAGCGGCCGTTCCACAGCATGATGCGGGCGTGGTGGGTCGACGTGTAGTCGTCGCGGATGATGATGGCCGAGTCGCTCGACCGGCCGATGGTGATCTCATCGCGACCGAGCGGGAACTCGGCGCCCGCCTTCGTGCCGCTCGTGATCACGAGACGGGTCGCGTTCTCGCTCGAGGCGAGTTCGCCGCCGTGGCCGGATGTCGCGACCGGCGCCGCGACGGCGGCCGTGTTCGCCGCCGCGCCAGCGGGTGCAGGGGAGCTGGGGAACGCCGAGGCCGCAGGAGCGGGGGCCGATGCGGCGGAATCGGTCTGCAGCTTGCGAACGCGCTGGCCGAACAGGTCGCTGCGGAGGGCGTACACGATGGCGAAGATGAACACCCACAGCAGCAGCAGGAAGCCCAGTTGCAGGACCAGGAGGGTGAGTTCGCTCATTCGCCGGGCCCCCAGAACCCGCCCATGTCGTGACGCTGGGTCGCGGGGTCGGCGCGTCGCGGGTCGCTCGGGGCGCCAGACGCCTGGGCGAGTACGCGGAAGACGATGCGCGACCGGCCGATGCTGATGACCGAGTCGGGTTCGAGGATGGCCTCCTTGACCGGGCCGCCGTTCAGCTGCGTGCCGTTGGTGGAGCCGAGGTCGCGCACGCGCGCTCGACTGCCGTCCCACTGGACTTCGGCGTGCCGGCGCGACGCCCCAGTGTCGTCGAGGGTGATGTCGGCCTCACTGCCTCGGCCGATGACGGTGCGGCCCTTCATGATCGGGTAGCGCTTGCCGTCGACGTCGAGAACCGGAGTCCAGGCGACCTGGCCCTTCACGTTGAGAGAGTCGACCTGCACCATGCCGACGCTGAGGCCGGCGTCGCGCTCGAGGCCGATGGTGATGCCGCCCGCGAACTGGAAGCGCTGGCTCGCGGCGTGCTTCTGCACGAGGTCGACGAGCTCGTCGATGAGTGCCGGCCCGAGGCCCGTCATGCGGTCGTAGTCGGCCGGAGCGAGGCGCACGGTGAAGTTGTTGGGCACGAGCACGCGGTCGCGCGAGACCACGGCCGCCTTCGTGTCGATCTCGCGCTTGAGGGCAGACGTGATCTCGACGGGTTGCAGCCCCGATCGGAAGGTCTTCGCGAACGCGCCGTTGACGGCACGCTCGAGACCTTTCTCGAAGTTGTCCAGTAGGCCCACAGGTCTCCCGCTCCGGTTTCTGACTGTGTGCCATGGTAGCCCGAAGGCCTGTGCACACGCCGATCAGTCGATCGGAATCACCGTCTCCAAGTCGTCGGCGTCGAGTGACAGGGTCGGTATCGACGCCGTGAGCAGAGTACCGTCGGCGCGGCGCGAGCCCGTGACATCCTGCATCGTCGGCGAGCCGTACAACCGCGGGCCCTGACCGTCGAGCGTCACCGTCACCGGGGAGTGCGGCGTGACGACCAGGTCGGTGCCCCGCACGCGGACCCTCGCCTCGTCTCCGACCTCGACCGTGAACGTGATCGAGTCGGGCTTGAGGTCGGCGCGCAGCCGGGTGCCGCGCAGCGTCAGGCGGAACGTCAGGCGCTCCCATCCGTCGGGCAGGCGCGGGTCGAAGGTGAAGTGGCTGTTGTGGTCGCGGAAGCCGCCGAACCCTGAAACGAGGGTGGACCACACGCCGCCCGTCGACGCGACGTGCACGCCGTCGGCCGCGTTGTGATGCAGGTCGGCGAGGTCGACGTAGAGGGCCGCGCGGAAGTACCGCAGCGCCAGCTCGTGGTAGCCGACCTCGGCGGCGATGATCGACTGCACGACGGCCGAGAGCGTGGAGTCGCCCGTGGTCAGCGGGTCGTAGTACTCGAAGTTCGCGCGCTTCTCGGCAGACGTGAACCGGTCGCCCTGCAGGTACAGGGCGAGCACCACATCGGCCTGCTTGAGCACCTGGAAGCGGTAGATCACGAGCGGGTGGTAGTGCAACAGCAGGGGGCGACGGTCTTCGGGCGTGTGCTCGAGGTCCCACAGCTCCTTCTGCAGGAACGCACTGTCCTGCGGGTGGATGCCGAGCTGCTCGTCGAACGGGATGTGCATGTGCGCGGCCGCGCGGCGCCAGCCCGCGACCTCGGCCGGCGTGACGCCGAGCCGCTCGACGAGCCGGTGGTAGGCGATCGCGTCGTCGACCTGCAGGTTGTCGATGGCGAACGCCGCCGCGGCGAGGTTCGCCCGGGCCATGACGTTCGTGTACAGGTTGTCGTTGACGACGGTCGTGTACTCGTCGGGCCCGGTGACGCCGTGGATGTGGAAGACGTCGTCGGCGTTCGAACGCCAGAACCCGAGGTCCTCCCACATGCGGGCGGTCTCGACCAGGATGTCGATCGCGCCGCGACCCAGGAAATCGGTGTCTCCGGTCGCCGCGACGTACTGGCACAGCGCATACGCGATGTCGGCGTCGATGTGGTACTGCGCGGTGCCGGCGGCGTAGTAGGCGCTCGATTCCTGCCCGTTGATGGTGCGCCACGGGAACAGGGCGCCGCGCTGGTTGAGCTCGAGGGCGCGGGCGCGAGCCGCTTCGAGCATGCGGTGCCGGAACCTCAGGACGTTGCGCGCCACGATGGGCGCCGTGTAGCTGAGGAAGGGCAGCACGTAGACCTCGCTGTCCCAGAAGTAGTGTCCGCCGTAGCCCGAGCCGCTCACGCCCTTGGCGGCGACGCCACCGCCGTCGGTGCGGGCGGTCGCCTGGGCGAGCTGGAAGAGGTTCCACCGCGTCGCCTGCTGCAGGGCCGGCTGCGCGGCGATCTCGACGTCGGAACGCTCCCAGAAGTCGTCGAGCCAGGCGCGCTGCTGCGTGAAGATCTCGCTGACCCCGAGTTCGGCCGCCCGGTCGAGGGTGCGGTCGCACCGATCGACGAGCTCGCGCGCCGGCACCTTGCGGGCCGTGTGGTAGCTCACGGTCTTCGTGATGCGAATGGGCATGCCCTGCTTGGCGTGCACGCGGTACACGTGCTTCGCGAGGTCGTCGCCGATCGTGCCCGTCTCGGAGAACACGTTGTCGGTGGCGATCGAGTGCTCGGCGCCGATGGCGAGGGTCATGCCCGAGTTCGTGCACTGGTAGCCGAGCACGTAACGGCCGGCTCCGTCGCGCTTGACCCGCGGTTGGAGCACGCGCTCGATGAACTGCTCGGCCTTGCGCGGGTCGAACGTGCCGGGCGCCTCGAGCACGCCGCCGCGGTACTCGTCGCGCCCGTCCTGGCGGTTGAGGATCTGGCTCGAGATCGTGACCGCGGCATCGTCGTCGAGCAGCTCCACCTCGTAGTCGATGACGGCGAGGTGCCGGTCGGTGAAGCTCGCCATGCGGCGGCTCGTGATGAGGACGCGCTTGCCCGCGGGGGTGCGCCACTCGATCGACCGGCTGAGCGCGCCGAGCCGGAAGTCGAGGCGGCGCTCATAGGAGAGGAGCTCGGCCTCGGTGAGCACCAGCGGCTCGTCGTCGACGTAGAGGCGGATGATCTTCGCGTCGGGCACGTTCACGATGGTCTGCCCGACGCGCGCGAAGCCGAACGCCTCTTCGGCGTGCCTGATGGGCCAGGTCTCGTGGAACCCGTTGACGAACGTGCCGTGCATGTGGCCGTCGCGACCCTCTTCGACGTTGCCGCGGAGGCCGAGATAGCCGTTGCCGACGCCGAACATGGTCTCGGTGCGACCCATGTCCTCGGTGCCGAACTCGGTCTCGATCAGCGACCACTCGTCGATCGGGAAGCGGCTGCGGTTCAGCGGGTCGGCGTCGGCGAACCTCATGCGTGCTCCTCTGCATCGAATCCAGCGGATGTCCCGGCGGCGAGTCGAACCGCGGGGATGAGCTCGTCGAGCTCCTCGACCACGACGTCGGCGCCGAGCTCGACGAGGGCGTCACGGCCGACCCCGCGGTCGACGCCGATGACGATGCCGAAGTCGCCGGCCGCGCCGGCCTTGACACCCGACTCGGCGTCTTCGACGACCGCGCAGGCCGAGGTCGGCAGACCGAGCAGCGCGGCCGCGCGCTCGAACGTGTCGGGCGCCGGCTTGCCCGGCAGCCCGTCGCGCGCGGCGACGGCGCCGTCGATGACGACCT
The DNA here is from genome assembly GCA_963758615.1 of uncultured Actinomycetota bacterium. GTDB lineage: Bacteria > Actinomycetota > Actinomycetes > Actinomycetales > Microbacteriaceae > Agromyces. The sequence goes on from CAVWVZ010000003.1 coordinate 177,600, forward strand.
CGAACCGGTCGGCGAGCCCGGCCGCCTCGAGCACGGCGGGCGCGTTCTTCGAGCTCGAGACCACGGCCACGAGGCATCCGCTCGCCTGCACCGCATCGAGGAACGCGACGCTCGTCGCGTACGGGGCGACGCCCTCGTCGGCCAGGGTCTCGTTGAAGGCCTCGTTCTTGCGATTGCCGAGCCCGTGCACGGTGTCTTGTGTGGGCGCATCGGTGACGTCGCCCTCGGGAATGCGGATGTCGCGGCTCTCGAGCAGGCTGCGCACCCCGTCGTAGCGGGGCTTGCCGTCGATGTAGGCGAAGTAGTCGGCCTCGCGGTAGGGGGCGGCGCCGTGCTGCTCGAGGTAGGGCGTGAACAGCCGCGCCCACGCGTGCATGTGCACGATCGCCGTGGGCGTGAGCACGCCGTCGAGGTCGAACAGGTAGCCGCGGATGCCGCTGAGATCGGTGTCGGCGGAAGCCCTCGGTGTCGTCGGGGACGAGGGGGAATGGGACACGGGCAGGTCCTTTCGGTCGCAATGGTCGTGGGCGCCAGTACCCGTACGTCCCGATGCTATTGCGGCGCGGCGGGGGAGCGCGAGGTCAGACCGAGACTCTGAGGGAGTGCCAAGGTCGGGGCCTCGAATGGTGTTGCCGCGTCGGAGATGTTAGTCTCTCGTGGTTGGACGCACCAAGGTGCGACCACACGTGCGCGAGTGGCGGAATTGGCAGACGCGCTGGCTTCAGGTGCCAGTACTCGCAAGGGTGTGGGGGTTCAAGTCCCCCCTCGCGCACCAGCAGACTTCGGAGTCAGAACGACTCGACCCATTCCGAGCGCCAGTCGGGCGCCTCGAAGGGTTCGCTCCAGTACGCGGTCTCCTTGCGGATCCTGCCGTCGTCGAGCTCGAAGATGAAGACCGTCTCGTACTTCGGGCCTGCATAGTCGAGTGTCGCCTCGAGGGTGACGAGGTCGCCGGCGCTGAGCAACCGTCGCGGCGTGATCGTCGGCAATTGGGGGAACGCGCCGTAGATGGCCCGCCGGTTGGCCGCACCTCGAACGCGCTCGCGAGACTGCGGCCAGTCCATCGTCGCGTCGTCGTGGAACAGCTCGTCCATGACTTCGATGTGCCGGTCGTTGATGCACGCGACCAGTCGCTCGACCACGGCTTCGTTGGAAGTGCTCATGTCAGCCCCGCCCTGATGCTCGGAGCGGTCGACGCCGACCACTCCGACGGTGTGAGTTGCGGATCGTGTCGCGATTCACGTGCGGCTCGAATCTCGGCGCTCACAGGATAGACCCGCCGGATCGGCGCCAGTAGCCCCAGTGGTGGCGCCTATCGGCTCGTGGCGAGCGAGTAGTCACCGTCGGCACAGCCCGTGACGCTCCACCCGCCCGGCACCTGGGACACCCCGACGTTCGTGATGCCCGTGGCGTCCACCTCGGGTTCGGCGTCGCCGGGGACCCAGACCTCGAGCCCGCACCCGGCGCTCTGCGTGGTGCCGGCGAGCTCGAGGTCGGCACCGTCCGCGACGAGCGAGGTGAGGACACCGGGGGCCGACTGCGGGTACGCGCGGCTCAGGATCTGCAGGAGGTCGTCCCGGGGAGGCGCGTCGCCGCCGGTCTCGCAGTCCTGGACCATGAGCCCGTTCCCCGTGGGGCCGATGCCGTTCTGGGGGTCGCCGCAGGCCTGCTTCCAGACCCAGTAGGCGCTGCCGAGAAGATGCTCATCCTCGAGCACCGCGTAGCGACTCAGGCGATCGACGACGTCCTCCTCGTCTCCCCAGTAGCCGTACTCGCCCGACCACAGCGGAGCGTCGTAGCTGTCGGCGACCCGTTGTGCGAGCTCGAACTGGCGGGCCATCCCCACGATCGGCGGGATGCCGAGCGAGCGGTCCATGGTGAGCGACTCGGCGTAGAGGTGCGGCGCGAACACGATGTTCCGGTCGCTCGTGAACCCGGGCGGCGGCCCGCTGTCGAACCCGAGTCCCGACCAGAGGATGCTGGGCTCCACGAACACGATCTGGGGAGCGCCCGCGGCGCGGATCGCCTGGATCGCCCGGTCCGAGTAGCGGCCGAGCAGGTAGGACGTCGTCACGGGAGCCGTCTCGCCGAAGCCGGGCTCGTTGAGCAGGTTGTAGCCCGCGACGGCCGGTTCATCGCGGAACTCCTCGGCGAGCCGGCCCCAGGTGTCGACGAGGGCCGTCTGCACGCCGTCGGTGTCGAAGTAGAAGTGCTGGAATGCCCGGTTTCCGGCGGGCGAGATGTCGCGCCCCTGGAACTGGCAGCGCGGAGCGCCATCGGTGATGGTCGCCCACTCCGGAGCCCCGTCGTAGCCCCACATGGGGTCGGTGCCGGGCCGGCACGCGGCCCCCTCCTCGGTGCCCCCGTTGAACCAGGAGTCCTGGTGCATGTCGAGCACGACGTAGATGCCGTGCTCCTTCGCCCAGTGCACCGCGTTGCCGATCTGCACGAGGTAGGCGTCGTCGAACTCGCCCCGCTCGGGCTCCAGCGCCGACCACGAGATGTTGAGCCGCACGACGTTGAAGCCCTGCGCCTCGATGCCCGCGAAGTCGTCCTCGGTCAGCGGCCGGGTGTCGTCGACGGCCGGGCGCGGACGGTAGAAGTCGACGAGCTGGTTCACGTTGACCCCGCGCAGCAGCACCTGGTTGCCATCGCCATCGGTGATGAAGCGTCCCTCGGCTCGCAGGAAGCCCGCCGGTGTGGATGTCCCGGTCACGGTGCCCGACGCTGCCGCCGACGCCGCGCCGCCGGAGGGCAGGACGAGCGCCAGGCTGATCGCGATCACCGCGACGGACGCGGCGGCGAGCTGCAGGACCCGCGCCGGGCGTCCGGCACGGACTCGCTCTGCGACGACCGCGGTCACGCCGACGATCCATCCGACGCAGGCGCCGAAGGAGAGCCCGTCGGCGATCGCGATGTACGCCGTCATCAAGGGCCACAGGTCGCCGCTCAGTCCACCGTCGACCACGAACGCGATGACCGCCTGGACGAGGCCCACCGCGGCGCCCGCGACGAGCGCGGCGAGCCATCCACCCAGCACGCCTTGCACGCGGGAGCGCATCACGCGCAGGCACAGGGCGGTGGCGACCGCGATGAGCAGCACCGCGATGATCATCGAGACGGCGCCGCGATCGGGTCGCGCGGCAGGGACCCCGGGCGCATACGCTGCGCCGGTCCACCACAGCCCCGCCAGCAGGGGCGTGACCGCCGCGAACAGCACCGCCGGGAGCCAGATCGACGCGGCCGGCGGCCAGAGCGATCCCGACGCGAACGTCTGCCGGGTGGTCGGGCCGCCGAACCACCGGGCGAACGCGGCGACGATGAGCGCGGCGGGGACGGCCTTCGCGGTCACATAGCCCGCCGCCCACGCGGCCACCGCGGGGTTCCACGTCATGACGAGGCAGGCCGCAGCCTGTGCCAGCATCACCGCGAGCACGACGCCGGCGGCGAGCGTCCAGAACCGGTCACCCGCGCGGGTCGACGCCCACCAGACGACGGCGAGCAGCACGGGCAGGAACACGAGATAGGGGGCGAGGGGCCACACTCCCGCGGCGAGCTGCGGCTGCGCGCCCGACCAGCCGGCCAGCGCGAGCAGTCCGGTGGGATCGGCGACAGCCTGGATGACGACCAGGGCGAGCGTGGCGGCAAGCGCAACGGCGGGACGGCGAACCGACTTCATGACACTCCATCGTGACGAGCTGCTGGGGGCGGGCAGCCTGCACAGCATCCGTCATCTCCCACGGCATGTCAATCCCGAACGGCGCTCGGGTGGATCACTCCCAAGCCCCGCCCGGCCCGAGCAGCACCCGCCACACCCATTCCGCCGCCGTCGCTGCGGGCGGGCGCGGGTCTCGGGCGAGCCACGCCTGGATGACCCCGAGCGCCGAACCCGCGATGCCCGCGGAGACGACGTCGAGCGGCAGGCCCTCGAACACGCGGGTCCCGGACTTCACCACCCCCTCGCCGACGATCGCCTCGATGCGGGACCGCAGCCGGGCCTGGACGACCGCGGACCCGGGGGAGACGAGCACCCGACGATAGAGGTCGGCGTTCGCCTCGAAGTGCTCGAGGAATGCGAAGAGCGCCTGCGGCGGCTCGAACGGGGGCTCGACCAGCTCGGGGAGCGCCGCACCGGCCGCCTCGGCGGTGGCGTCGAGCGCGTCGGCGAGCAGGGTCTCCTTGTCGGAGTAGTGCTGGTAGAAGCTGCTGCGATTCACACCCGCGCGCTCGACGATGTCGGCGATCGTGAGCTCGTCGAGCGGGCGCTCGCGGGCGAGCGCGAACAGCGCCTCCTGCAACGCGCGGCGGGTGCGCTCGACACGGACGTCCATACCGGGATTCTGCCAGCGCCGCGGGCGTCAAAGGACAGATTGCCGACATTTGTCGGAATTCCCACAAACGTCGATTATCCTCGAACCGGCTCGATGGTGTGCCCCGAACGCTGCACCCCCTTTCCGAAAGGCACCCGCCATGGCTGAACTCCTCTATCGCCTCGGCCGCTTCTCCACGCGCCGACCGTGGACCGTCCTCATCGCCTGGCTCGCCGCGCTCGCGCTCGCCGTGGGCGGCTTCCTCGCGTTCGGCGGCACGCTCAGCTCGAGCATGAGCATCCCCGGCACCGAGACCGAGCGGGTGAATGCGCAGCTCAACGACGAGCTCTCGGGCCTCGGCGGTGCGACGGGCACCGTCGTGTTCCAGACCGAGGACGGGTCCGCCCTGACGGCCGAGCAGCAGGAGGAGATCAGCACCCTCCTCGCCGACATCGGCGAGGTCGAGGGAGTCTCCGACGTCGTCGACCCCTTCGCCGCGGCATCCGATCGCGCCGACCAGGAGCAGCAGCTCGACGACGGCGCCGCCCAGATCGAGGCGGCGCAGTTGCAGCTCGACGACGGACAGGCGCAGCTCGATGCCGCGCAGCAGCAGCTCGACACGGGACAGGCGCAGCTCGACGCCGCCATCGCGCAGGCCCAGGCCGCCGGGGTCTACGACCAGGCCGCGGCCGAGTTCGACGCGCAGCAGGCGCAGCTCGATGCGGGCGCCGAGGAGCTCGCCGCGCAGCAGGCCCAGCTCGACGACGGTGCTGAGGAGCTCGCGACGCAGACGACGCAGCTCGAGGACGGCCAGCGACTCATCGACGCCGCGGCCGAGATCAGAACCGTCTCGCCCGACGAGGGCACCGCGGTCGGGGCGGTCATGTTCGAGGACGACCTGTTCAGTCTCTCGAGCGAGCTGAAGGCTACCGTCGCCGGGGAGCTCGACAGCGCGGACATCGAGGGCGTGACCGTCGACTACTCCTCGACCATCGCCGCCTCGATCGAAGGCCTCATCGGCGTGGGCGAGATCGTCGGCGTGCTCATCGCGGCGCTCGTGCTGATCATCGTGTTCCGCGCGCTCCTGCCCGCCGTGCTGCCGCTCGTCACCTCGCTCATCGGCGTCGGCGTCGGCGTGGCCGGATCGCTCGCATTCTCGGGCGTCGTGGACATGTCGTCGGTCACGCCCGTGCTCGGCGTGATGCTCGGCCTCGCGGTCGGCATCGACTACGCGCTGTTCATCATCAACCGCCACCGCCGGCAGTTGCTCGCCGGCATGGAGCTGCACGAGTCAATCGGCCTGGCGAACGGCACGTCGGGCAACGCCGTCGTGTTCGCGGGGTCGACGGTGCTCATCGCGCTCCTCGCGCTGAACGTCACCGGCATCCCGTTCCTCGGCGTCATGGGCACGGTCGGCGCCGTCTGCGTGTTCATCGCCGTGCTCATCGCCGTCAGCCTCACTCCCGCGCTCCTCGGCCTCATCGGGGAGCGCGTGCTCTCGCGCCGCGCCCGCACCGAGATCGGCCACGAGTCCCACGCGCGACCCGAACTGCGCCCCATGAGGTCCGGCCGGGCCGTCCTGCAGGCGGTGCTCGCGATCGTCGTGCTGCTCGTGATCGCGATCCCCGCCCTCTCGATGCGCCTCGGCCTGCCCGACGGGTCATCCGAGGCGGAGGATTCGACGCAGTACCGCGCGTACACCGCCGTGGCCGACGCATTCGGCGCCGGCCAGAACGGATCGCTGCTGGTCGTGGCCGAACTTCCCGAATCGGTCGACGACGACGAGGTGGTCGCGACGCAGGCCGACCTCGCCGAGCAGCTCATGGAACACGACGACGTGGTTGCGGTGGCCCCGGTCGGCGTGTCCGACGGCAACGACTTCTTCGCCTTCCAGGTCGTGCCCGTCGACGGCCCGTCGAGCGAGTCGACCGAACAGCTCGTGCACGACCTGCGCGACCTCTCGCCGCTCGACGGCGACATCGAGCTCGGCGTCGCCGGCCAGGCCAGCGGCAACATCGACATCTCCGAGAAGCTCGCCGGGGTGCTCCCGCTCTACCTCGCGGTGGTGGTCGGGCTGTCCTTCCTCATCCTGATCCTGGTGTTCCGCTCGATCCTCGTCCCCCTCATCGCGACGGCCGGCTTCGTGCTCACGCTCGTCGCCGCGTTCGGTGCCGTCGTCGCGATCTTCCAGTGGGGATGGCTCGGCCCGGTGTTCGGCGTGCACGATCCAGGTCCCGTGTTGAACTTCGCGCCGATCATCATCATGGGCGTGCTGTTCGGCCTCGCGATGGACTACCAGCTCTTCCTCGTGTCGGGCATGCGCGAGGCGTACGTGCACGGCATGCCGGCGCGGACCGCGGTCGTCGCCGGGTTGCGGAACGGCCGAGCCGTGGTCACGGCCGCCGCGATCATCATGGCGGCCGTGTTCGGCGGCTTCGTGTTCTCGCACCTCACGATGGTGCGACCGCTCGGCTTCGGCCTGGCGATCGGCGTGCTGATCGACGCCTTCGTGGTGCGGATGCTGCTCATCCCCGCCGTCATGCACCTGCTGGGCGAGTCGGCGTGGTGGCTGCCGAAGTGGCTCGACCGCCTGCTGCCGAACGTCGATGTCGAGGGCGCGGCGCTCGAGCGGAGTCATCCGGTTCACGTCACTGACGAGGCATCCGATGCCGCCCTCGACACCGACGCGCCCGACGCGTCCGAAGCAGAGGTGGCTGCTCCCCGTCGGTGACAGAATGCTCGCATGAGCGAGCTCGGTCGCCGGTTCAGCCCTCGGTGGGCACCAGCCGGAACGTCGTCTCGATGACGTCGTCGCCGACGACCGTCTTGACGATGCGCGGCCCGTAGCGGTCGTACTTCGCGTGATACGCGGCGTCGATCGCGGTGTGGGCGTCGGGCGCGGCCCCGGCGAACTCGACGTCGCGCTCGACGCCGCCGGCGCGGATCCGGCCGCGGCCGCTCGCCTTCGCCCGCCGGAACCAACCGTTGTCGGGGCCGTAGGCCGACCGCACGACGACGTCGTCGCCGACCCGCACGACCCAGATGATCACGTACGGCCGCAGTGATCCATCGCGCCGGTACGACGCGACCTTGAGCTCGTCGGCGTCGCCGATGCGTCGCAGTTCATCCTCGGTCCAGGTGCTCACGTCTTCTCCTTCTCATAGGGACGGTTCCAGTCTGCGCGCCGCGAGGCACGTCGGGGGCGGATGTCCCATGCCCGGCGAGGACCGCGAGCCACGGGATATCCGATCGCGCTACGGCTCGACGATGACCTTCAGGGCCTCGCGTGCATCCATGGCACGGTAGCCCTCGGGCGTGTCCTCGAGGCCGACGGTGCGGTCGAACACGCGGCCCGGGTCCACGGTGCCGTCGAGCACGCCGGGCAGCAGCCGCTCGATGTAGGCGCGCACCGGCGCGGGGCCGCCCGTCAACGTCACGTTCGGGCCGAACAGCGAGCCGAACCCGACCGCGGCGTCGTCGTACTGCGGCACGCCGACGCGGCTGATCACGCCGCCGGCGCGAACCACGCCGAGCGCCTGCTCGTAGGCGGGCATGTGGCCGACGGCCTCGAGCACGACGTGCGTGCCGTCGCCGCCGGTGAGGTCGCGGACCGCGGCGATGCCCTCGGCACCTCGCTCGGCGACGATGTCGGTGGCGCCGAACTCGAGTCCGAGGTCGGTGCGTGCCGTGTGGCGGCCCATGAGGATGACGCGCTCGGCGCCGAGTTGCTTCGCCGAGAGCACGGCGAGCAGTCCGACCGCACCGTCGCCGATCACCGTGACGGTGGTCTCGGCCGAGACGCCGCCCATGAATGCGGCGTGGTATCCGGTGCCGTAGACGTCGCTGAGGGTCAGGAGCGACGGGTAGAGGGCCGGGTCGACCTCGCCGGGCACCTTCACGAGCGTGCCGTCGGCCAGCGGCACGCGCACGGCCTCGGCCTGGCCGCCGCCGACATCGCCCGTGTTCCAGAAGCCGCCGTGGCGGCACGAGGTCTGCAGCCCCTCGCGGCAGAAGTCGCAGGTGCCGTCGGACCACGCGAACGGCGCGATCACGAAGTCGCCGACGGAGAGGGTGGCGACGTCAGGGCCGATCGCGTCGACGACACCGATGAACTCGTGGCCCATCGACGTGCCGTGGGGCGTGTGGGCGAGGTTGTGGAACGGGTGCAGGTCGCTGCCGCACACGCACGCGCGCACGACGCGCACGACGGCGTCGGTCCGATTGATGATGATGGGGTCGGGCACGGTCTCGACGCGCACGTCGCCGGCGCCGTACATGAATGCGGCTCGCATTGGTCTCCAGTCGATCGGATGTCGCAGATTCGGGTTCAACCATGGAATCGCGGCGTGCGCAATCGAGGGAGTGACGGGTCTTCCGGGTACCGGCAGTACCTCCCTCCCGCGTCCGACCCGGCGTACCGTCGAGGTCATGGACCACAAGACCGAGGTGAGCGAGTTCCTCTCGACTCGGCGCGCCCGGATCACGCCCGACCGTGCCGGCCTGCCCGCCTACGGCGGCAACCGGCGGGTGCCCGGGCTGCGCCGGGAGGAGGTCGCGATGCTCGCCGGCATGAGCGTCGACTACTACACGCGCCTCGAGCGCGGCAATCTCGCGGGCGTCTCCGAGAGCGTGCTCGAATCCCTGGCCGGCGCCCTGCAGCTCGACGAGGCCGAGCACGCCCACCTCTTCGACCTGGCCCGCACGGCGAACGCCGGCACGAGGCCCCGCGTTCGCCGAAACGCGACGCCGACGGTGCGCCCGGCTGTGCAGCGCATCCTCGACTCGATGCACGGAGTGCCCGCGTTCATCCGCAACGGCCGGCTCGACGTACTCGCCGCGAACACGCTCGGTGAGGCGCTGTACTCCGAGCTGTACGCGAATCCCGCCAGGCCGGTGAACCATGCGCGGTTCGCCTTCCTCGATCCGCGCGCCACGCGATTCTGGGCCGATTGGGATCGCGCCGCGCACGACACGGTCGCGATCCTGCGATCCGAGGCCGGCCGGCACCCATACGACCGCGCGCTCACCGAACTCATCGGCGAGCTCTCGACGCGCAGCGACGTGTTCCGAGGCATGTGGGCGTCGCACGACGTGAAGTTCCACCGCTCGGGCGCCAAGATCATCAACCATCCAGCGGTCGGCCCGATCCAGCTCGACTTCGAGGCGTTCGAACTGCCCGCCGACGACGGGCTCACGATCCTCGCGTACAGCGCGCAGCCGGGCACCGCCGCCGCCGACTCGCTCGCGCTGCTGGCCAGCTGGGCTGCGACCCGCAACGAGACGACGCCGACGCCCGCGAGCGATCGCGCCTGACGGGACATCGACCGGCGTCCACCGCCGGACGACTCGATTGCGCGCGCCGTCACGGAGTGCGCCGACAGGAAAGAGACCCATGGAGTTCCAACCGAAGACCCCGACCACGAAGGGCCCTGCCGAGCTGTTCACCGGCGACGTGCACTTCGACGTCATCGCCCGCGGCGAGGCGCCGTCGCGCCTCCGAGTCAACCTCGTGCGCTTCGCGCCCGCAGCACGCACCGCGTGGCACTCGCACTCGCTCGGCCAGACCCTGCACGTCACCGGCGGCATCGGCCTCGTGCAGGCGAGCGGCGGTGAGGTGCGCGTCATGCGTCCCGGCGACACCGTCTACACCCCGCCCGGCGAGTGGCACTGGCATGGGGCATCCGCTGATTCGTTCATGTGCCATCTCGCGATGTGGGAGGACGACGACGCGACCTGGGGCGAACACGTGACCGACGAGGAGTACGGCGCGACGGCGATCGACCGGCGCGACTGACGGCGAGACCCGAGTGCGCCGCGCCGCACTACCCGCTGTCGCGGCCGGACCCGAGCTCAGCGAGCAGCGATCTCACCCGTGACTCGATGTCGTCGCGGATGCCGCGCACCTCGGTGAGCGGCCTGCCCACCGGGTCGTCGAGCTCCCAGTCGAGATAGCGGCGACCCGGGTAGACCGGGCACGCATCGCCGCAGCCCATCGTGATCACGACATCGGCGGCCCGCACGACCTCGTCGGTGAGCGGCTTCGGATACTCGCCCGCGACCGGCACGCCGATCTCATCGAGGGCGGTGACGATCGAACTGCGCAGCTGGCCCGCGGGTTCCGACCCGGCGGTGCGCACGTGCACGCGGTCTCCGCCGAGGTGACGGAGGATCGCCGAGGCCATCTGCGATCGACCGGCGTTCTGCACGCAGACGAACAGCACCTCGGGAACCCCGGACCCAGGATGCGCGGATTCGCGCGCGAGCGCGTCGAGCCGGTCGGCAGCGAACTGGGCGGCCAACGACGGCAGATACGGGTCGGTTCCGGGCCGAGCCGCGAGGAGCTCGTAGCTCTCGCGCACGTACCGCTCTACCGTCTCCTTGCCGAACGTGCCGCGGTACCGCTCGCCCAGGTCGCTCGCGACGCGGTCGATGACCATGTCATCGGGCATCTGCCGGATCTGCCGGCCCAGCATCTCGCCGATGCGGTCGGCGTGCTCGGGGGCGAGCGAGTACCAGGCCTTGCGCCCATCGGGGATGCGCTCGACGAGGCCTTCGTCGAGCAGGATCCTCATGTGGTGGCTCACGGTGGGCTGACGCAGGCCGAGCTCATCGGCCATCGAGCCCACCTGCACTCGGCCGTCGGGGCTCTCGGTCATGCGGCGGAGGATCTTGGCGCGCGTCGGATCGGCGAGCACCCGGAGCTGGGCGGCCTCGGTCGCGACATCCATAGATCGAAGTCTATGCGCCGCCGAGCCGCCTAGGGCCCGGTGGTCGAGTAGCGAGCGACGAAGGAGCACGCGTATCGAGACCCGGTGGTCGGTATCGAGATCTGTTCACGAGGCCTCGATACGGCGCTGGCGCGCCTACTCGACCACCGTTGGCGCTCCGCGGTCAGCAGCAGCCCGAGGTGCCCGAAGCACTCGTCGAGCACACCCCGGTGGCGGGGAGCACGAGCTCGACCTGGCTGGCGGCGGCGACATCGCCGGCGAGCCACGCGGTGATCGAGCGGACCTGCTCGTAGCCGGTGGCGAGCAGGAAGGTCGGCGCGCGGCCGTAGCTCTTCATGCCGGCGAGGAAGAATCCCGGTTCGGGATGCTGCAACTCGGCGAATCCGTGCGGTTCGACGGTGCCGCAGCTGTGCACGTTCGGGTCGATCAGCGGTGCGAGGCGCTTCGGGGCCTCGACGATCTCATCGAGCTCGAGGCGGATCTCGCGGAGCATCTCGAGGTTCGGGCGGAACCCGGTGGCGTTGACGACGACGTCGGTGTCGTGCTCGACGAGCTCGCCGTTGCGGGCGCCGATGAGGCGAACGCCATCGTCGGTGCGCCCGAGCCGGACGATCTCGAACCGATCGACGACGGTGATGCGGCCGGACGCCACGAGCGCATCGACCCGGCGGCCGATCGTCGCGCGCGCGGCGAGTTCGTCGTCGTCGGAGGTGGTGACGCGAACGGCGTTGGCGTTGCGGATGAGCCAGGTGACCCGGGTGCCGCCCTCCTGTTCGGCCAGCTCGGCAAGGGCCAGCAGCGTGTTCGCCGCCGAGTGGCCGGCGCCGACGACCGTGGTGTGCCGGCCGGCGAAGGTGCGCGCGGTCGCGGCCGAGCACATCGGGCAGCGCGTGACTGACCCGATCGGCGACATCGGCGAGCCCGAGAGGGTCGAGCCCGCTCGACGCGAGGCTGTTCGGGCGGTCGTACGTGCCCGACGCGTCGATCACGGCGCGGGCGGTGAACTCCTCGACGCCGTCGTCGGTGTGCGCGCGGAGGAGGAACGGGGTCTGCGCGCGGCGCGCGGTGCGTGTGCGGTCCATGCCCTGGCGGGTGACGGCCTCGATCATGACGCCGGTTCGGATGCGCGAGCCGATCTGCTCGAGCTGTGCCAGCGGCTCGAGGTACCGCTCGACGAGATCAGTGCCCGTCGGGAGTCGGTCGGGGGAGGGGAGCTGCCAGCCGGTCGCCTCGAGCAGGCGCTGCGAGGCCGGGTCGACGACGTGCTTCCACGGAGAGAACAGGCGAGTGTGGCCCCACTGCCTGATGCTCGACCCGACCTCGTCGCCGGACTCGTAGATCACGAAGTCGATACCCCGTTCGACGAGGTTCGCGGCGGCCGCCAGGCCGATCGGGCCGGCCCCGATGATCGCCACGGGCAGGGTGTCGAGGCTGCGTTGCCGCAGGCTCGGGACGGTGAGGTCGATCAGCGTCATGACGTGTGCTCCTCCAAGGGCATCGATGTTCTTCGATATTGAGTGTGGCGACTATATCGAAGTTTGTCAATATTCGGGTAGCATGGTCGCATGAGCATGACGCTGCTGCAGGTCACCGATGTCACCGACACCTCCGATGCCGCCTGCTGCACCCCGTTGACGCGCGAGACGATCGACGCCGAACGTGCCGAAGACCTCGCCCGCAAGCTCAAGGCCCTCGCCGACCCCACGCGACTCCGGCTCGTCTCGATCGTCGCCGCGTCCGAGGGTGAGGAGGCCTGCGTGTGCGACCTGATCGAACCGGTCGGCCTCAGCCAGCCCACGGTGTCGCACCACCTGCGCATCCTCATGGAGGCCGGCTTCCTGAGCCGCAGCAAGCGCGGCACCTGGGCCTACTACAAGCTCGTCCCCGGCGCGCTCGGCCAGTTGTCGCAGCTGCTCGACGTCACCGCGTCGCGCTGACTCTTCGGTGGTCGAGTAGCGGGCGACGAAGGAGCACGCGTATCGAGACCCGGTGATCGGCGCACGGGGTCTCGATACGGCGCTGGCGCGCCTACTCGACCATCGGCGCACGGGGTCTCGATACGGCGCCGGCGCGCCTACTCGACCACCTGCCCGCACGCCGGTGCCATGATGACCCCATGACGTTCGGACTGCAACGCGATGTGCTTCGGTCTCATGAGTCGTCGCATCCCGACAGCGTCACGTACGTCGAGCTCTTCTTCGACCTCGTGTTCGTGTTCGCGCTGACCCAGCTCGGCGCCTACCTGTACGAGAACCAGACACCGCTCGGCGCGCTCGAGGGCGTCACGCTGCTGTGCGCGCTCTGGTGGGCGTGGGTGTCGACGACGTGGGTGACGAACCGGCTCGATCCGGTGCGCCTGCCCGTGCGCGCCGCCGTCATCGTGCTCGCGTTCATCGCCTTCGTCATGAGCGTGTCGATCGCCGAGGCCTTCGGCGATCGGGCGTGGGCGTTCGCGATCGCCTACGTGGTGCTGCAGGTCGGTCGCACGGCGTTCCTCGTGTGGGCCACGGCTCGCCACGACCCGTCGGCCGCCCGCGACTTCGCGCACGTGCTCGCCTGGACCTCGGCCGGCGCCGTGCTCTGGATCGTCGGCGCGATGCTGCCCCTCCCGCTGCAGCTGCCGCTGTGGGTGGCCGCGGTCGTGCTCGACCTGCTCGGCAGCGCGCTCGGCTATCCGGTGCCCGGCCGCGGACGGGTCTCGATCAGCGCGTGGGATGTCTCGGGGCCGCACATCGCCGAACGCACGGCGCTCTTCGTGCTCATCGCGCTCGGCGAGGGGCTGCTCGTCACCGGATTCACCTTCGTCGACACCGAGTCGTCGGTCGACGCGGTCGTCGCGATGGTCACCGCGGTGGTGGCCGCCGCCGCGTGCTGGTGGATCTACTTCGACCACGGCGAACGCATCGGCTCCGAGGCGATCGAGGCATCGGAGTCGCCGGGGAGACTGGCGCGCACCGCGTACACCTGGGTGCACCTCGCCGTCGTCGGCGGCATCGTGATGCTCGGCGTCGGAGACAAGGAGGTGCTCGGGCACCCCCATGAGCAGAGCTTCCCCGCCGTGGTGACGGTCCTCGGCGGGCCGGTGTTGTTCCTCATCGGCACCCTGCTGTTCCGACGCGTGCTCGACCGCCAGTGGGCGGTCGCCCAGCTTGGCGGGCTGCTCGCGCTCGCCGTGGTGGCCGCCTTCACGCCGTTCATCGACCCGCTCACGACGGGCCTGCTCGCCGCGGCGGTGCTGGTGGCGACGGCGGCGGGCGAGACCTTCGAGCGCGTGCGTCGCGGGAGCCCGAGGGGCGGATGAGCGACCCGGCTTCCGCACACATAGATCGTGGTCTATGATTTGGGGAAAAGCCCTGAAGGAGTTGCCATGACCGACAAGCCCACCGTGCTCTTCGTTTGCGTGCACAACGCCGGACGTTCGCAGATGGCCGCCGGCTATCTGCGTGAGCTGGCGGGCGACCGCGTCGAGGTGCTGTCGGCCGGCTCCGAGCCGAAGGACCGGATCAACCCCGTCGCCATCGAGGCGATGGCCGAAGAGGGCATCGACATCGCCGGCAACACGCCGAAGATCCTCACGGTCGAGGCGGTCAAGGAGTCGGACGTCGTGATCACGATGGGATGCGGCGACGCCTGCCCGATCTTCCCCGGCAAGCGCTACGAGGATTGGGAGCTCGACGACCCGGCCGGCCAACAGCTCGAGATGGTGCGGCGCGTGCGCGACGACATCAAGGGCCGCGTCGAGGCGCTGCTCGCCGAGATCGCACCCGCGGCGGCATAGCCATGGGCGCCGCGAGCGGTGAGGCCGCCGAGATCGTCGAGAACGTGGTCGTCATCGGGTCGGGCCCGGCGGGATACACGGCCGCCGTCTACCTCGCACGGGCTGGTCTCGCACCGGTCGTGCTCGCCAGCTCCGTCGAGGCCGGCGGCGCGCTCGTCACCACGACCGAGGTCGAGAACTTCCCCGGCTTCGCCGACGGCATCATGGGCCCCGACCTCATGGAGCAGATGCGCGCGCAAGCCGAGCGGTTCGGGGCGCGGATCGTCTACGACGACGCCACGGAGCTCGAACTCACCGGCACCGTGAAGACCATTCGCACGATCAACGGCGTCGAGTACCGCGCCAACACCGTCGTGCTCGCGATGGGTTCGGCCTACCGCAAGCTCGGCGTCGAGGGCGAAGAGCGGCTCACCGGCCGCGGCGTCTCGTGGTGCGCCACCTGCGACGGGTTCTTCTTCAAGGGCAAGGACATCGCCGTGGTCGGCGGCGGCGACTCGGCGCTCGAGGAGGCGATGTTCCTCACCCGATTCGCCGACTCGGTCACGCTCGTGCACCGTCGCGACTCGCTTCGTGCCTCGCGCATCATGCAGGAGCGCGCATTCGCGAATCCGAAGATCAGCCCGCGCTGGAACTCCGAGGTCATCGCTGTCGAAGGGGCCGACGGGCTCGAGCACCTGCAGCTGCGCGACACGAGCACGGGGCAGCGCGAGAGCCTGGCGGCCACCGGGCTGTTCATCGCAATCGGCCACGACCCGCGCAGCGACCTCGTCGCCGGGCAGGTCGAACTCGACCACGAGGGATACGTCGTGGTCGAGCATCCGTCGACCAGGACGAACCTCGACGGCGTCTTCGCGTGCGGTGATCTCGTCGACAAGCGGTACCGACAGGCCATCACGGCCGCAGGCACCGGGTGCGCCGCCGCACTCGACGCCGAGCACTACCTGGCCGAGAACGGGCTCGCCGATCCGGTCGAAGAGCAGCCTGCGATCGTGCTCGAGACGAGCTGAGCGCAGCCCCACAACGCAGGTCGAAGGGAATGGCACGATGAGCGAAACCGACGAAGGCCGCGCGATGGAGGGCGTCGTCTCCCGACTCGCCGCGAGATTCCCGACCTTGGCCCATGACCACGTCGCAGCCGTCGTGCGTGAAGAGCAGCGCCGACTCGACGGTGGCAGCGTGCACGACTTCGTGGCGGTGCTCGCCGAGCATGCCGCGCGCGAACGGTTGCGAGCCGAAGCAGACCCGGCCGACCTGCCGACCGAAGAGGTCCACGCCCCGGCTGCCGAGGCCGCGCCCCTCGATCAGCCGATCGACCTCGACCCCATGGAGATCGAGCGCAACTCCCGCCGCGGTGGATTCCTCTTCGGCGACATCGGCGGTGGGCCGGTCTGAGGTCGCGGGCTCAGCCGATCGTCGCGAGATGTCGGCGGCTCGGCCGCTCAGCCCCCGAGCGGGCGCAGGAAGTGCTCGCCCGAGACGGCGCGACCCGAAGCGGCGACCGTGAAGCGCACGATGTCGCTGCGGTAGCGGTCGTCGGATGACTCGAACACCCGCCCTTCGGCGTCGCGGGTGATGCGCTTCAGGCGAAGGATCGGCGACCCGGGCTCGACCTCGAGCAGGGCGCTGTCGACCTCGTCGGCGGCGACCGCATCGATCTCGTGCTCGACCTCGGCGGAGTGGAAGCCCCGCTCGGCCAGGTATTCGGTGATCGACACCGCGTCGAGGTCTACCTCGAACAGCACCCGGCCGACCTCTTCGGTGTAGGTCAGTCGCTCGAGCATGGTGGGTCGACCGTCGAGCAGGCGGAGCCGGATGACGTGGACGGCGAGGTCGCCGGGGCGGATCTGGAGCTCGCCGGCGAGCTCCTCGTCGACCCGGCGCAGCGAGACCTCCTGGGTGATGGCGCCCGGCGTCGTGCCGAGCTCCTGCGCCCATCGCGTGAACGGGATCGAGACGTCGACCGCCTGATGCGCCTTGCGTTCGACCACGCGGCTCGGCCGCCCGCGCGTGGTCTCGATGAGTCCCTCCGCTCGCAGCTCGGCAAGCGCATTGCGGATGGGACCGCGTGAGGTGTTCCAGCGCTGCGCGAGCTCGCCCTCGGTCGGCACCTCGTCGCCGGGTGCGAGCTGGCCGTTCACGATGCGCTGCCGAAGCTCGTCGGCGATCTGCTTGTACACAATGGAGGTCACATAGGAATACTACATCGCTCGTCTGTTGGCGAATCGCGGGCAACTCGATGTTCACATAGACATATAGATTGTGAACAACGGGTAAATCCGGGCCAAGATGGGCATACATCATGACAGGCTGACAGCCGTCCATTCCGACACCCCTGCTCGAAAGGCTGTCATGACCACCCGCACCCTCACCTCCGCGCTCGCCCTGCTCGGGGCCGGCGCGCTCGCCCTCGGCCTCGCGGCCTGCTCCGCTCCCGCCGACGCGAGCGACGGCGGTTCCGCCGACGCCGGCACCTCGTTCGCGGTCGACGAGAACACGCTCGTCTTCGGCGTCGTGCCCGACTCGGTCGACACCGAGACGAACTACCAGCCGCTCATGGACTACCTCGCCCAGGAGACCGGCAAGACCGTCGAGTACCACGAGTCCACCGATTACGCCGCGCTCATCGAGGCCGCCGTCGCCGGCAAGATCGACGTCGCCTCGTTCTCGGGCTTCACGTACGTCACCGCCACCAACAACGGCGCCGAGATCACCCCGATCTCGTCGATCGTGACGGCCGAGGGCCAGGAGCCCGGCTACTACTCGCAGGCGATCGTGCCCAACGGCAGCGACATCACCGACCTCGCCGGGTTCGAGGGCAGGAAGGTCTGCTTCGTCGACCCGTCGTCGACCTCGGGCTACCTCTTCCCGAGCTACAACCTGCTGGGCGAGGGCATCGACCCCGAGACGGACGTGACGCCCGTGTTCGCCGGCAAGCACGACGTGAGCGTCACCAAGGTCGGCGAGGGCGTCGAGTGCGAGGCCGGCTTCGCCGAGGACAGCGAGGTCGCGAAGAGCGACAAGGTCGAGATCGTCGCCGAGACCATGGTCCCGGGTGCCCCGATCGTCGTCTCGAACACCCTGCCCGAGGAGCTCCGCGCGCAGATCACCGACATCCTCGGCGAGGTCACGATCGACGACATCCTCGCTGCGGGCATCGAGAGCGCCGACAGCGACGGCTTCCGCTCGGTGTTCTTCGAGACCAAGCCGGTCGACGACGCGTACTACGACACCATCCGCGACATCTGCGAGCAGACCGAAGCCGAGCAGTGCCAGGGCTGACGCCGCGGGACTGACGCACGGAACTCGAACGCACGGAACAACCACGGACACGGAACGGGACATGAGCGAGACATCCGTCATCGAAGTCGCAGGGCTCACGAAGGAGTTCGGCCGCACCGTCGCACTGCGCCAGGCCGGGCTGCGCGTCGAGAAGGGCGAGATCGTCGTGCTGCTCGGGCTCTCGGGCTCAGGCAAGTCGACGCTGCTCAGGCACCTCGACGGCCTCGAAACGCCGACGTCCGGTTCCGTGCGCGTGCTGGGCGAGGAGGTGCCGTCGCTGCGCGGGCGGCGCCTCCGGGCCCTGCGCAGCCGAGTCGGGTTCGTCTTCCAGCAGTTCGAGCTCGTGCCCTCGCTCACCGTGCTCGAGAACGTGCTCACCGGTGCGCTCTCGGAGCTGCGCGGCCCGCGGCTCGGACTGTGGAGCTACCCGAGGCGACTGAAGCTGGCCGCGCTCGGCCACCTCGACCGGGTCGGACTGCTCGACCAGGCGTACCAGCGTGCCGACACGCTTTCGGGCGGCCAGCAGCAGCGCGTGGCGATCGCGCGCGCCCTCATGCAGGACCCCGAGATCCTCCTCGCCGACGAGCCGGTCGCGTCGCTCGACCCCGAGTCGAGCGAACAGGTCATGTCGCTCATCCGCGAGATCGCGATGGACGAAGGGCTCACCGTCGTGTGCAGCCTGCACCAGGTCGACCTCGCCCTCGCCTGGGGCGACCGCATCGTCGGCCTGCGCCATGGTGAGGTCGTCCTCGACACCCCCGCCGACGGACTCACCAAAGCCGAGGTCATGGAGATCTACGGCCGGGTCGCGACCTCCACGAGCGAACTCCAGGCGATCGAGCGCGAACTGGCGGATGTCGCATCCGGATCGGAAGCCGTGCGCTGATGTCGACGCTCACCGCGCCAGAGCACGCGCGCCGCGCCGCGCCGGATCCGACGGTCGCCGAGCGCGCCCCGCGTCGCCCGATCTCACCGGAGCGCATCGCCGCCGGCCTGACACTCGTCGCGCTCGTCGTCGTCGCCGCCATCGCGCTCGCCCAGTCCGGCATCTCCATCCCGGGCATGGTCGAGAGCTGGGACAACGCCGAGCGGTTCTTCGCACGCGTCGGCGGCATCACGTTCCCCGAGCCGGGCGAACTCCTCTACCTCACCGCCCTCACCGTCGGCCTCGTGCTCTGCGGCACGCTGCTCGCGGCCGTCATCTCGGTGCCGGTTGCGTACATCGCCGCGTCGAACACGACTCCCGGGCCGGGCTGGCAGGCGCTCGGTCGCTTCATCACGGTGCTCACGCGGGCGATCCCCGATGTCGTGCTCGCGATGGTGTTCGTGCTCATGTTCTCGCTGGGCACGCTGCCGGGCATCCTCGCCATCGGCATCCACTCGGTCGGCATGATCTCGAAGCTCTTCGCCGACGCGATCGAGCAGATCGACGAGGGGCCGCGGCGCGCCATCCGTGCCGCAGGCGGCTCTAGGCTGCAGGAGTTCACGAGCGGCATCCTCCCGCAGGTGCTGCCGTCCTGGGTCGCGACGATCCTGCACCGCAACGACATCAACCTGCGCGGCTCGGTGATCCTCGGCTACGTCGGCGTCGCCGGGCTCGGGCTCGAGATGTCGTACGCGTTCAAGTCGCTCGACTACTCGCTCGGGCTCGGCATCGCGCTCGTCATGTTCGTGCTCTGCGTGCTCATGGAGATCGTCTCGAGCGTGGTGCGCTCGGCGATGCTCGGGGTCGAGCCGACCGGGTCGCGGGCTGGGGGACCGGGTGGTGCGCCTCGCCGGTCGAGTGGGCGCCCGGCGAGCGAGCGGTCGAGTCACCGTCGGTCGAGTAGCGAGCGCCAGCGAGCGTATCGAGACCTCGGTGGGTCTCGATACGCCTCCTTCGTCGGCTACTCGACCGGCGGGTGCTCCGTCGGCTACTCGACCGGCGGGTGCTCCGTCGGCTACTCGACCGGCGCCGGTGCTTCGTCGGCTACTCGACCGGCGGGTCCTCGAGCGGCGGCGCTCGAAGCCGCGCTGCACAGGCCGTGGGACGCGGTGCGCGTGCGCAACACGGTGTGGGGATGGCTCGCGCTCGCCGTCGTGGTGGGCAGCGTGCTCGTCTGCGACATCCAGTGGAGCGACCTGATCACGGTCTGGGCGAAGATCCCCGAGACTGCGGCGCTCTTCTGGCCGCCGAACTTCGGCAGCTACGACGCCGCCAAGATGTTCGGCGCGATGGCGCAGACCATCGGAATCGCCCTCGCCGCCACGCTGCTCGCGCTCGTCTTCTCGGTCGGCATCGGATCGCTCGCGGCGCGGAACGTCGCGCCGAACACCGCCACTCGCACGTCGATGCGGCTGCTCCTCGTGATCATTCGCGGCATCCCCGAGGTGATCCTCGCGATCGTGCTCATCGTGATCACCGGCCTCGGCACGCAGGCCGGCACGATCGCACTCGCATTCGGCGGCGTCGGGCTGCTCGGCAAGCTCATCGCGGACTCGTTCGAAGAGGTGAAGTCCGGGCCCGAGCGGGCGCTGCGCGCCACCGGCGCATCGCGCGGCCAGGTCTACGCCTCGGCCACCGTTCCGCAGGGCCTGCCCGCGCTCATCGGTCACAGCTTCTACCTGCTCGACACGAACATCCGCGCGGCGACGATCCTCGGGATCGTGGGCGGCGGGGGCATCGGCTACTACCTGCTCAACGCCGGCCAGGGCTCGAACTACCAGATGGTCACCTCGATCCTGCTCATGATCCTCGTCACCGTGCTCACCGTCGAGGGTGTCGCCGTGTGGATGCGGCGGGTGTTCCGATGAGCGGGACCGGCGAGCACTTCGACGTCGCCGTCGTCGGAGCGGGGATCATCGGACTCGGGGCCGCGCTCGCTGCCGTGCGCCGCGGGCTGCGCGTGGTCGTCGTGGAGCGCGGCAGCGAGGCGAGCGGCGCCTCGATCCGCAACTTCGGCCACCTCTGCGTCACCCCGCAGGCGGGCGTCGCCCTGCGGCATGGCCTCGCCGCGCGCGAGATCTGGCTACGGCTCGCCCGCGACGCTGGGGTCTGGCTGCGCGAGTCGGGCACGCTCGTGGTCGCGCGGGCCGACGACGAACTCGCCGTGCTCGAGGCGCTCGCCGAAGCGCGCGGCCGCGCGCTCGACCCCGGCGATCCTGCGCCGATCGAACTCCTCAGCGCCGCGGCGGCGCGTGATCGGATGCCCGTCGACTCGCGCGTGGTCGTCGGCGGCGCCCACCTGCCGGCCGACCTGCAGGTCGATCCCCGGCAGGCGCTCGGCGCGATCCGCGCCCACCTCGCGGCGCGCGGAGTCGAGTTCCGCGCGCGGACGACCGTCGGGGCGATCGAGTCGGGAATCGTCTCGACGAGCCGCGGGCGCGCTTCGGGCCGACCGCATCATCGTCGCCGTGAACCACGACATCGACCTGCTGTACCCCGAGGTCGCCGAACGCATCGGCATCGTGCGGTGCGGGCTCGACATGCTTCGCGTGCGCGCCGCCCTGGCACGGCCGCTCGCAGCGCCGTTGCTCACCGGCTGGTCGCTGCTGCGCTATGGCGCGTTCACCGCCCTGCCCGAGGCATCCGCGCTCCGCGAACGACTGCACCGGGAACGGCCCGATCTCGCTGCGCTCGACCTGAACCAGATGTACACGCAACTGCCCGACGGCAGCCTCATCGTCGGCGACACGCACTACCGGGGCGCGACGGTGGCGCCGTTCCAGTCCGAAGGGGCGGCCGAGGCTCTGCTCGAGGAGTTCGGCGCGCTGTTCGGCGTCGAGGCGCCCACCGTCGTCGAGCGCTGGCAGGGCGTCTACGCCAGTGGGCCCGACGACTTCCTCGATCTCGAGGTCGAGCCCGGCGTGCACCTGGCTGCCGCGACCACCGGCATCGGAATGACCACCGGCCTCGGCCTCGCCGAGCACATCGTCGACGGGTTCGCGGACGAACCCGGCGGCCCGACCACCACCGCACGAAAGGCATCCCATGACCGTTGACGAACGAACCTTCCGGCCCGCCCTCGACCCCGCAACCGTGTCCACCGCCGCTCGCGCCGTCGAGCTCGTCGTGCTCGACATGGCCGGCACGACGGTGAAGGACGGCGGCCTGGTCGAGCGCGCCTTCGCGCTCGCCGCCGAGCGTGCGGGCTTCGCGCCCGAGGGTGAGGCCCGCGAGCTCGCCCTGCAGTACGTCCGCGACACCATGGGGCAGTCGAAGATCGAGGTCTTCCTCGCGCTCACGGGCGATCCCGAGCAGGCCGCGCAGGCCAACGCCGAGTTCGAGGGCGCCTACGCCGAACTCGTGGCGTCGGTCGGAGTCCACGAGGTGCCCGGGGCCGCCGAGGCCATCACGCGCATGCGCGCCGCCGGGGCATCCGTCGTGCTCACGACCGGATTCGCACCGGCGACCCGTGACGCACTGCTCGACGCGCTCGGCTGGCACGAGATCGCCGACGGTGTGCTCGCGCCCGCCGATGCGGGCCGCGGCCGCCCGGCACCCGACATGGCGCTGACCGCGCTGGTGCGCACGGCGACGAGTTCGGTGCACGCGATGGTCGTCGTCGGCGACACCCGCAGCGACATGGAGTCGGGCGTCAACGCCGGTGCCGGGCTCGTCGTCGGCGTGCTCACGGGCACGCACGACCGTGCCGAGCTCGAAGCGGCAGGCGCCGGCGTCGTCATCGAGTCCATCGCCGACCTGCCGGGCCTGCTCGGTCTCGGCGAGTGATCGGGCGCCTCCTTCCCCCAGCCGTCGGCGATCACGAGGTCAGGCTTCGCCCGGCGCCCGTCGCGATGGTGTGGGGCGAGCCCGGTTCGCCGCATCAGGCGATCGCCGTGCCCGGGGTCGACCTGCACGACGGCGAGGCACTCGTCGAGGTGGAGCTGGCGACCGTCTGCGGCTCCGACGTGCACACCGTGCGCGGCGATCGCTCCGCCGCGACGCCGCTGGTGCTCGGCCATGAGCAGGTCGGACGCGTCGTCGCGCTCGCGCCCGGCGGCGTGGTCGCCACCGACGGCTCAGCCCTGTCGGTCGGCGACCGCGTCGTGTGGAGCGTCACCGCGAGCTGCGGCGTGTGCGATCGGTGCCGCGCAGGGATCCCGCAGAAATGCCGCCACGTCGCCAAGTACGGGCATGAACGGCTCGCCCGCGGCTGGGAGCTCTCGGGCGGGTTCGCCACGCACGTGCAGGTGCGTGCGGGCACCTCGATCGTGCGGGTGCCCGAGGCGATGCCCGCCGCCCTCGCCGCGCCCGCGGCGTGCTCGACGGCGACGGCGGTCGCGGCCCTCGACGCGGCGTCCCGGGTGCCGCTCGATGGCACGACCGTGCTCGTGGCCGGCGCCGGAATGATCGGCCTGGCCGCAACCGCGATGGCGGCCGACGCCGGAGCGAACGTCGTCGTCATCGACCCCGATTCCGGTCGCCGCAGCACCGCGGGCGCATTCGGTGCACGTACTGGCCCTCGACCCTGCAGCGGGATCCGCACTCGAGGCGGTGCTGCAGAACGGCTTGGATGTCCCGCGCGTGGCCATCGAGGCGTCGGGATCGTCGGCTTCGGTGCAGACGGCACTGCAGTCGGTGGACGTCGGCGGCGTGGTCGTGCTCGTCGGCAGCGTGTCACCCGGCCCCTCAGTCGAACTCGACCCCGAGGCCGTCGTGCGCGGGTTGCTCACCGTGACCGGCGTCCACAACTACGCGCCGAAGCACCTACAGCACGCGATCGAGTTCCTCGCGACCAGCCCTCGTGCGCGGGCCTTCGAAGCGCTCGTCGGCACGACGTACCCGCTCGCCGAACTCGACGCCGCGCTGGCCGATGCCGCCACCGGCGTGCACGTGCGCGTCGGTGTCGATCCCCGTCGCCCGGCCGGGGCTCGCTAGGTCTGGGCGATCGCCACGACCTCGGCGTTCGGCAGCGCCGCGAGCACGGCTCCGGTCACGAGCAGCTTCGATCCACGGATGCCGCTGCCGATGATCAGGCGCTCGTGCGCGGCCACTGACTCGTCGACGAGGATCGGCCAGTCCTCGGGCAGTCCGATCGGCGTGATGCCCCCGTACTCCATGCCGCTGAGGGCGACGGCGTCGTCCATCGGCGCGAACGAGAGCTTGCGCGCACCGAGGTGACGGCGCACCGCACCGTTCACGTCGAGGCGGTCGGCACCGCGCACGAGGCAGGCGGCGTACCAGGTGCGATCGCCGCGGCGCGCCTGCACGATCACGCAGTTCGCGCCGTCGCTCATCGAGATGTCGTAGTGCTCGCAGAACGCGGCGGTGTCGGCGAGGCCGGGATCGATGGCCGCGACGAGCACGCCGTCGGAATCCGTCGGGCTCGCGGCATCCGCTCGTCGCAGGGCCGCAGCGGTCGAGGTCGCAAGCAGGCCGGGGGAGCCGAGGGCGGCGGTGAAGTCGAGCGTTCCGAAGCGCATGGCAAGCAGCGTACGACGGATGCCGCGGCTCAAGCCGACGCGCGCCGGATGACCGTCGCCGGACCGGGTGCCTCGGTGCCGGGCGGTTCATCGAGCAGCAGGCGCGCGGCCCGCCGGCCGAACGCACCGGTGTCGAGTCGCAGGGTCGTGAGTGCGGGGCTGAACAGCTCGCCGACCGGGCTGTCGTCGAACCCGATCACGGCGAGGCGGGCGGGCACCTCGATGCCGAGGTCGCGCGCCGCGGCGAGCACCCGTAAGGCAGCCTCGTCGTCGAGCCCCGCGATGGCGGTGACTGCCGGATGCCGCTGCATGAAGGCCGCGAGAGCGAGTCGATCCTCCTCGGGTGACCGCCCGACGGCCAGGTGCTCGAGCACGGGCAGCCCGAGGTCGCCGACGGTCCGGCGGGCGTACTCGAGCCTGATGGCCGCGAGCCGCTCGACATCGGCCCCTTCCCGAAGGGCCATGCCGAGTCGCGCGTGTCCCTGCTCGACGAGGTACCGCACCTGCACGGCAGTGTGCGCCGCGAGCCCGTCGGTCCAGCCGCCGTCGGCGACCTCGCTGTCGTCCGAGAAGTAGAGCCGGTCGAGGTCGAGCACCGCACGGGGGGAGATCGCCGCGATGAGGCGGTCGGTGTCCTCCGGTCGATCGCGATAGCGCACGAGCAGCGTGTGCCCGAACCGGCCGAGCTCGTCGTCGAGGGCGTCGATGAACGCCGCGAGGCTGGTGCCGCCGTGCGGGAGTCGGGCGACGTTGAGCACGACGATGCGGGACGTGCCCTCGCGGAGTGCCCGGGCGACGCCGTGCGGCACGTAGCCCAGCTCCGCGGCGGCGCGCTGCACACGCTCGCGGGTGGCCGCCGGGATGGTCTGGCTCGCGGAATCGTTGAGCACGAAGCTCACGGTCGCGGGGGAGACACCGCTCGCGCGGGCGACGTCCTTCATGGTGACGCGCGTGGTGGGCACGGATGCTCCTTCCTCCCGGTCGCCTGTGAAGCTCCTCGACACCGTGCTGGTTCGGGTCATCCCAGACTAGACTCAACTAATTCGATTTAGTAACGGCGCCGTGGCCGAGAAATCACGGCGTCCCCTGAGAAAGGAATGACGTCGATGAAGGCGGTCATGGTCACCGGCCCCGGCACGAACGCGATCGTGGAGGTCGAGGAGCCCGTCGCGGGCCCCGACGACGTGCTCGTGCGCATCCGCGCGTGCGGCATCTGCGGGTCCGACCACATGTACACGATGTACGGCGGCATCCCGCCGCGGCAGGGCGCGACCCCGCTCGGTCACGAGCCGGCGGGCGAGGTGGCCGCGGTCGGCGGCAACGTCGCGGGCGTGAAGGTCGGCGACCATGTCGTCATCAACCCGATGGCCGCCACTGACGGAATCATCGGCTCGGGCGGGGCGCAGGGCGCGTTCTCGCCGTACGTCGTGCTGCTCGACGCGGTCGCGGGCACGCACTTCCGCGTCATCCCCGACGAGATCCCGTTCGAGGTCGCGGCGCTCAACGAGCCCATGGCCGTCGCGCGCCACGCCGTGAACCGGTCGGGCGCGAAGGCAGGCGAGCAGGCGGTCGTGTTCGGCGCCGGCCCCATCGGCCTCGGCGCGCTGCTCAGCCTCAAAGCCAAGGGAGTCGATCACGTCGTCGTCATCGACATCCTGCCCGCTCGCCTCGAGAAGGCCCTCCTGATCGGGGCCGACGCCGTGATCAACTCCGCCGACGAGGATGTCGCAGCTCGACTGATCGAGCTCCACGGCCAGGCGCCCGCGGTGATCGGCCAGCGCGGCGCCCGACCCGCCACCGACGTCTACATCGACGCCGCCGGCGCGCCGGTCGTGCCGACGACCGTTTTCGGACTCGCGAAGCAGGGTGCGCGCCTCACCATCCCGGCCGTGCACAAGAAGCCGGTCGAGGTCGACTTCGGCACCCTGCTCACCACCGAGATCTCGATCATCATGTCGATGGGCTACCCGACCGAGATCTTCGAGGTCACCGACGACATCATCGCCAACTGGGAGAAGTACCAGCTCATCATCAGCGACCGCTTCGCGGTCGATGACGTGCTGCAGGCACTCGAGGTCGCCGCGACCCCAGGCGCCGCCGACAAGGTGATGGTCACGCTCGACTGACCCTGTCCCGTGCGCGACGAGGCGCCGGCCGCGACGAACCGCGACCGGCGCTTCGTCGCTTGCCCGCTGCCGCGCAGCGCGCGGCGGACGCCCCCATCTGCGACGGGGCACGAAGGTAACCTGTCGAGCAGGTGACATGAGGGAGGTGCCCGATGACCCGGGCGACCTGGGAGGAACTGACCGACGGGCTCAGCCCCGACGACCTCGAGAAGCTCGAGGCGTTCCGCGACCGGGGGCTGGCCCTCGGCGACGTCGAGATGCGGGTGAACCGCACCGACGTGTCATTCGCACGCAAGCGCGTCTTCGCGAGCGCCTACGTGAAGAGCCACTGGCTCGAGGTGGGCATCGAGTTGCTGCGCCAAGCCGACCACCCGAAGCTGCGCACGGCGTTCCCCACCACGAAGAAGGTCACGATGCATCGGTTGACCTTCGCGTCGGTCGACGAGCTCGACGACGCGTTCGATGCGCTCCTCCGGGAGGCCTGGGAGACGGTCGGGCCCGGGACGCGCTGACGGCGACGAGTCGAGCAGCGCGGCCCGCAGCGCGTCGGCCTGCGCCAGCCAGAACCCACGCGACACCCCGGCGAGGCGGCCGGGGACATCGGCCAGGCGAGGATGCCGGGCGGGACCGACGGGCAGGGGCGGCGAAAGGGAGGTTCGCCGCCCCTGCTCGGTGGCTAGGTGGCCGACCAGCCGCCGTCGGAGGCGAGCACGACGCCGTTGATGTTGACGCCGTCGTCGCTCAGGAGGAACGTGATCGACGCCGCGAGGGCCTCGGCCTCGGCGGCATCCGGCAGGATCGCCATGGCCTGGCGCACCCGCTCGGCCCCGAGCGGCGAGGCGAAGGTCGCCTCGATGTTCGTGATGGTCGGGCCGGGGGCCACGGCGTTCACGCGCAGGCCGCTCGGGCCGTACATGAACGCGGTCGACTTCGTGAGGCCGACCACGGCGTGCTTCGACGCGGTGTAGGCCACGCCCGCGGCCGAGCCGCGCAGCGCCGCTTCCGACGCCGTGTTCACGATCGAGCCGATGCCCTGAGCGAGCATCGTCGGGACGACGGCGCGCATGAGCTTCATGGTGCCGTCGACGTTCACGGTGAACACGCGCTTCCACACGGCATCGGTGAGCTCGCCGATGGGGGTCATGTCGTCCATGATCCCGGCGATGTTCGCGAGGCCGTCGATGCGGTCGCCCGCTGCGGCGACGATCTCGGCGACCTTCGCGTCGTCGGTGATGTCGGCGACGAGGGTCACGATGTCGGCACCCTCGTGCTCGCCGGCGAACTCGTCGAGGCGTTCCTGCGACACGTCGACGGCGACGACGCGGCCGCCCTCACGTGCGATGCGCGACGCCGTGGCGCGGCCGATGCCCGAACCGGCGCCCGTGACGATGATCGTCTTGCCGCTGAACCGACCCTGGTCGAGGCGCTCGACCCACTCGGGACGCTCGACCTCGGGAGTCGCGTCGGACGCATCGGCCTCGCTCGCGGCGTCGCCGGCCGCGGCCGGGACATCCGCTGCGCCTGCCGGCACGTCGCCTGCGGCGGCGCGCGCGACGAGGTCGTCGACCATCTGCTGGCTGAACTGGCCCTTGCTGAGCTTCACCAGCCGCTTGATCGCGAGGCGCTGCACCGGCTTCATCACGTCGGCGTTCTGCCCGGCCTGCGCGAGCAGGTCGCGGACGATCGGGCCGCCGACGGGGTGCTCGAGCCAGGTCTTGATCGAGTCGTCGCCCGTGAGGGTCTTGGGGGTGGTCATGCGAGTGCTTCCTTCTCTTCTTTCTGGTGCGGCGCTGCGGTGGCAGCGTCGACGATGGATGCCCCTGCCGCGTGCTTCGCGGCGAGGTAGCCGAACACGGCGGCCGGTCCGATGGTCGAACCGGGGCCGGGGTAGGTGCGGCCCATCACGGAGGCGGTTGTGTTGCCCGCCGCGTAGAGGCCGGGGATGACGGCGCCCGACTCCTCGAGCACCCGGGCGTGCTCGTCGGTGACGAGGCCGCCCTTCGTGCCGAGGTCGCCCGGCACGAGCTGCACCGCCGTGAACGGGCCGCGCTCGAGCGGCGCGAGGTTGGGGTTGGGCTTCACGCGCGGGTCGCCGTAGTAGTTGTCGTAGACGGTGCGCCCGCGCCCGAAGTCGGCGTCGACGCCGCCGCGGGCGAGCCCGTTGAAGCGCTCGATCGTCGAGCGGAACGTCACCGCGTCGACGCGCATCTTCGCGCCGAGTTCCTCGAGCGTGTCGGCCGTGACCGAGATGCCGTTCTCGCGCATCGTCTTGCCGGCCATGAGCATCGCCCCGAACATGTACCGCTGCCGGTGGCGGCGCTCGACGACGAGCCACGACGGGTTCGCCGGGGTCGTGAGGTTGCGTTCGAGCAGGTGGTGACCGAAGTCGATGTAGCTCTCGGACTCGTTGAGGTACCGCGCGCCGGACTGGTCGACCACGATGCTGAACGGGTCGGAGCGCTCGTTGAGCACGAACAGCGGCTGCTTGCCGGGCACGGGCACCGAGGCGCCCCACCACGCGTCGTCCATGAGCGCGAGCGCGCCGCCGGCCTTCTCGCCGGCTTCGATCGCGGTTCCGAGGTCGCCCTCGGCCGCCGAGCGTGTAGCCGGGAATGCCGTGGTAGCGCTCGCGCCATTCGGTGTTGTTCGCGAATCCACCGGCGCCGAGGATGACGCCGCGCCGGGCGCCGACCCGCAGGACGCCCTTCGGCGTCCTCACCAGTGCCCCGATCACCCGGCCGTCGTCGTCCTTGATGAGTTCGGAGAGCGACGAGTTCAGCAGAAGGTCGGTGCCCTGCTGCTTGACGATCAGGCCGAGGCTGAGCATGAGCCCGCCGCCCATGCCCACGAGCTTGCGGCCGGTGAGGAGTCCGCCGAGCGTCCGGAAGACGAACCGTGCGCCGCGGATGAACCCCGACGGCGTCGACCAGGCGCGCGACAGCAGCCACACGTCGTCGGTCTTCATCGGCACCGGGATGGCGTCGCCGATGCGCGAGGTGCGCTGCCAGTCGCCGAGCTTGCGCGCGTTGATCGGGACGACCTCGATGGCGCGTCCCACCTTGCCGCCCGCCCGGTCGGGGTAGTAGTCGGGGTAGTCCTTCGACGCCGCCCAGCGCACGCCGAGCCGCTCGAGCATGCCGACGACGTGCGGGCACCGCGTCGACGAACGCCTCGCGGCGCTCCTGCGAGCTCGCCGGTCCGATCGTGTCGACCGGGCCGATCGACGCCTCGAGGTAGGTCAGCGCCTCCTCGCGCGAATCGCGGATGCCGAGCCGCTTCATGATCGGGTTGTTCGGCATCCACAGGCCGCCGCCGCTGCGCATCGTCGTGCCGCCCCAGCGGTCGGTGCTCTCGACGATGAGCGTCGAGAGCCCGGCATCTGCAGCGGCGATCGCGGCCGTGAGGCCTGCGGCGCCACTCCCGGCGACCAGCACGTCGATTTCGCGATCCCAAGTTCGGGTCATGGGTTTCCTCCTTGTACCGGACATCGTTGTCCGGTAGTACGCTAACACCCGTGGCTGAGAGTGGGAAGAACGTCTCAGGGACTCGTAAGGTCAACCGTGGGCCGAGCGCCGGCCCCGAGAACCGGCGTGCCCTCATCGCGGCGGCGCGCGAGGTCTTCGCGGCCGAGGGGTTGCAGGCGCCGTTCAACGCGGTGGCGAAGAAGGCAGGCGTCGGCCAGGGCAGTCTCTATCGGCACTTCCCCGACCGGGTCGCGCTGGCCGTGGCCGTCTTCGACGAGAACCTCGACCTGCTCGAGGCGGCGGTCGCCGCGCCCGACGCCACCCTCGGCGACCTGATCGACAACATCATCGAGCAGGCGCTCGTCTCGACGGCGTTCATCGACCTGATCTGGACCAACGTGAACGACGAGCGCGTCGCGCACATCGGTGCGCGGCTCACCGCGCTCGTCGAACGGCTGCTCGCCCGCGAACACGCCGCCCACCGCATCGGCGAGCATGTCGAGGCAGCCGACGTGCTGCTGGCGATCTCGATGCTCGCGGATGTGCTCGCGCGTTCCGAGGTCGATCAGCGGCAGGCGATGGCCGAGCGGGCGCGGACGATCTTCCGCAACGCGTTCGCCCCGCGCTGAGCGTTCGCGCCGGCGCCGGGCGGCCTGCCACGCGGCGCGAACACCTGGATACCGGCGTGCTCAGCCGCCGACGCCGTACCTCGGCCAGAAGCCGGGGTCGGGTTCGGTCTGCTCGACGACGTCGACGTAGAGTCCGTTGGGATCGAGCACGCCGAACCGGCGCTGGCCCCACGGCTCGTCGCGGAGCGGGTACTCGATGGTCACTCCGGCCCGCTCGAGCTGGTCGTGGGCCGAGGCGGCATCGGCGACCTGCAGGGTCAGGAACACGCTCGACCCCGGTGCGATCGCGG
This sequence comes from uncultured Actinomycetota bacterium, assembly GCA_963758615.1. GTDB lineage: Bacteria > Actinomycetota > Actinomycetes > Actinomycetales > Microbacteriaceae > Agromyces. The sequence continues at coordinate 208,609 of CAVWVZ010000003.1, forward strand.
GGCCGCTCGGCGGCGTGGTCGGGTGCTCCTCGCTGACGAATGCGGCGGCGCCGCGTTCGTCGCCGGGAAGCGCGAGGAGCACGAAGAAGTCGGATTCGAAGAGGGCCTCGAGCCCGAGCACGCCCGTGTAGAACTGTGCGGTGGCGGGCAGGTCGCGCACGAACACCACCGGATACGCATCCAGGTACTGCATGCCGCTCACGATAGGGGCGCCCGCCGACATCGGAGCGACCGTGATCCTGCGACGTCGATTCAGCGAACGAGCGGGTCGGCGAGCAGGTCTGCGAAGGCGATCTCGGCGGCGCCGATGAGCAGTCGGTTCTCGCCGAGCGCGGCCACGCGGATCGCCAGGCCCTCGGATGCCGCCGGCATGGCCTGCGCCGCGACCGCACGCTCGAGGGTGCCGAGGTCGCGTTCGGCGAGTGTCGCGAGGAATCCGCCGAGCACGATGAGCGAGGGGTTCAGCACGTTGACGGCGTTGCAGAGTGCCGTGGCGAGGATGCGCAACTGCCGCCGGACCTCGTCGGCGACTGCAGGGGAGTCGGATGCGGCGAGTGCCGCCGCGAGGGCGGGTTCGTCACCGTGATCGAGTCCGACGACCTCGAGCAGACGGGCGCGGCTCACCTCGTCTTCGAGCACGCCCGCTTCGGCGCGTCGATCGTCGATTGCGGCGATGCCCGGCCGGTTCTGGCCGAACTCGCCGGCGTAACCCGCCGATCCGCCGACCGGCAGCCCGTGCACGATGAGCCCGCCGCCGATGCCGCTCGCGCCGCCGTTCAGGTAGACCATGTCGTCGACGCCGCGTCCTGCGCCGAACAGGTGCTCGGCGATCGCGCCGAGGCTCGCGTCGTTGCCGACCGCGGTCGGCAGGCCCGTGGCCGCTTCGACGAGGGCGCGGATCGGGACATCCGACCACAACAGGTGCGGTGCGAACCGAACGAGCCCGTCGCTCGCGCGCACGAGACCGGGTACCGCCAGGCCGACGCCGACGAACCTCGCGTCGCGCAGGTCGCCGTCGCGCCAGCGGTCGAGAGTGGATGCCACGAGCTCGGCGGTCTCGTCGGGGGAGGGCAGGTGGTCGACCTCGATGCGCTCCCGCGCGGGGATGCCGCCGTCGATGCCGACCGCGGCGATCGTGACCGCGTCGACCTCGGGGTTGACGGCGATCGCGAGCACGCGAGGATCGGGCGCGACGACGGGGGAGGGACGGCCGACGCGGTTCGTGGGGCCGGGCGCCTGCTCGATCGTGAGCCCTCGCGCATTGAGCTCGCCGACGAGCGACGCGACCGTGGAGCGGTTGAGGCCCGTCATCGCCGTGAGGCGGGCGCGAGAGAGGGGCCCATCGAGGTGCACGTGGCCGAGCACTTTCGAGAGGTTTCGACGGTGGACGCCGTCGAACGTGCCTGCCCGGTCTGTCACGGGACAACTCTAGGCGGGTCACGGGTTGGTGACGGTTGGGCGCGCCGGTATTTGTTGCGCTTGACCCCAAATCCGAACCGTCGTATATTCAACACGTCCTAATCACTTTCGACACAGAGGTCGAAACTTTCGAGAGGTTCAAAGATGAACAGACGCAGCACCTCCAGGCTCGTCGCCCTCACCGCCGCCGCGGGCCTCGCCGTCGCCGCACTCAGCGGGTGTGCGACCGGCTCCGGCGATTCCGAGGAATCCGGCGGTGACGTCACGCTCACGTGGTGGCACAACGCCACGTCGGGCCCGATGCCCGCAGTCTGGGAAGAGGTCGCCGCCGAGTTCGAGGCCGACCACCCCGGCGTCACGGTCGAGCAGACCGGCTACCAGAACGAAGAACTCCAGCGCACGCTGATCCCGAACGCCCTGGCGGCCGGCGACCCGCCGGACCTCTTCCAGGTCTGGCCGGGCGGCGAGCTCCGCGGCCAGGTCTCCAACGAGTACCTCATGCCGCTCGACGAGGTCATCCCCGACACCGTCTCCAGCGTCGGCGCGACCGTCAACCCGTGGCAGGTCGACGGCGAGACCTACGGCATCCCGTTCACGTTCGGCGTCGAGGGGTTCTGGTACAACACCGACCTGTTCGAGCAGGCGGGCATCGACGAGACGCCGACCACGCTCGATGAGCTCGTCGACGCAGCCGGCAAGCTGCGCGAGGCGGGCATCACCCCCATCGCCGTCGGCGCGGGCGACAAGTGGCCGGCCGCGCACTGGTGGTACCAGTTCGCGCTCCACTCCTGCGCCCCCGAGGTGCTGCAGGCGGCCGAGACCGAACTCGACTTCAGCGACGAGTGCTTCGTCGAGGCGGGCGAGCAGCTCGAGGAGTTCCTCGGCACCGACCCGTTCCAGGAGGGCTTCCTCGGCACTCCCGCCCAGACCGGCGCGGGCAGCTCGGCCGGCCTCGTGGCGAACGGCCAGGCGGCCATGGAGCTCATGGGCCACTGGAACGCGGGCGTCATCGGCGGGCTCACCGCCGACCAGGAGGTCCCGGCGTTCCTCGGCTGGTTCCCGTTCCCCGGCATCCCCGACGCGGCCGGTGACCCGACGGCGTCGCTCGGCGGCGGCGACGGCTTCGGCTGCTCGGCCGAGGCTCCGCCGGAGTGCGCCGAACTGCTCGAGTACATCATGAGCGAAGACGTGCAGAAGCGCTTCGCGGCGAGCGGCTCGGGCATCCCGACCGTGCCCAGCGCGGTCTCGTCGCTCGAGGACGAGAACCTCGTCATGGTCGCCGACGGCCTCGCGGCCTCGTCGTTCGTGCAGCTCTGGTTCGACACCGCGTTCGGCACGACTGTCGGCAACGCGATGAACGAGGGCATCGTGAACCTGTTCGGTGACGCGGGCACGCCCGAGGACATCGTGAAGAAGATGCAGGACGCGGCGGCGACGCTCTAACCATGACCAGTGTCATCGAGTCGGCCGGGCCTGCGGTTTCCGCGGGCCCGGCCCCCGCCCCGAAATCCCGGCGATCGCGCACGGGCACGGGCCGTAAGTGGGCCGAGATCGTGCTGTTCGTCGGCCCGGCCCTCGTGCTGTTCCTCGGCTTCGTGATCCTGCCGGTGGTGCTCGCGGGCGTCTACAGCTTCTACAACCTGCCGCAGGCGTTCCAGTGGGACGACCTCGCCGACCCCGAGCGCTTCGTCGGCTTCGAGAACTACACCCGGGCGCTGACCGACCCGGCGTTCCAGAAGTCCGTCGGCAACAACTTCCTCATCCTCGTCCTGTCGCTGCTGATCCAGGGACCGCTCGCGATCGGCATCGCGCTGCTGCTGAACCGCAAGCTGCGCGGCCGGGGCGCGCTCCGCCTGCTCATCTTCGTGCCCTACGTGCTCGCCGAGGTGATCGCCGGCCTCTCGTGGAAGCTGCTGCTGCAGCCCCAGGGCGGCGTGAACGCGATGCTCGAGGCCGTCGGCCTCGGCGCATGGCAGCAGAACTGGCTCGCCGATCCGAACATCGCGCTGTGGACGATGTTCGCGATCCTGACGTGGAAGTACATCGGCTTCGCGATCCTGCTCATGCTCGCCGGGCTGCAGGGCGTGCCCGAGGAGCTCGCCGAGGCGGCCTCGATCGACGGCGCGAGCTGGTGGCAGGTCCAGCGCTACATCACCATCCCGCTCCTCGGCCCGACCATCCGAATCTGGGTGTTCCTGTCGATGATCGGCGCCCTCCAGCTCTTCGACATGGTCTGGGTCACCACGCGCGGCGGCCCGCTCAATGCGACCTCGACGATGGCCACCTACATGGTCGAGAAGGGCCAGTTCGGCGGCCAGCCGGGATTCGGCAGCGCCGTCGCGGTCATCCTGTTCTTCATCTCCCTGGTCGTGGCGCTCGTCTACCAGCGCTTCGCCCTGCGCCGCGATCTCGCGGGCGCCATCACGAGAGGGGTGCGCTGACATGTCGGCCACCATCACTGCCTCTGCCGCGGACGCGGCCAGCGCAGAACCCGGGCCCGACCGGGCGGCCGGCCGCCGCATCGACTGGGGCCAGCCGTTCGTGTACCTGGTCGCGCTCGTCATCGCGGCGGTCGCGATCGGCCCGGTGCTCTACGTGTTCATCGGCGGGTTCCGCACCACGGCCGACCTGAACGCGAATCCCGCCGGCATGCCCGACCCGTGGACCCTGCAGAACTGGGCGGCCGTGCTCGGCTCGACCCGGTTCTGGGGCAACGTGCTGTCGAGCATGATCCTCGCCTTCGGCACGACCGCCGGTGTCGTGGTCGTCGGCGTGATGGCGGCGTTCGTCATCGCGCGCTACACCTTCCGCGGTCGCGAGGGGCTCTACCTGCTCTTCGCCGCGGGGCTGATGTTCCCGCTCACCGTCGCGGCCCTGCCGCTGACGCTGTTGCTTCGCACGCTCGGGCTGCACGGCACGTTCCTGGGCGTGATCATCCCGTCGATCGCCTTCGCGCTGCCGACCACGATCATCATCCTCGTGCCGTTCCTCCGCGCGATCCCCGACGAGCTCGAGGAGGCCGCCGCCATCGACGGCACGACCCGTATCGGCTTCTTCTGGCGCATCCTGCTGCCGCTCTCGATGCCGGGCCTCGTCACGGTCGGCGTGCTCGCCTTCGTCGGCAGCTGGAACGGCTATCTGCTTCCGCTGCTCGTCATCAGCACCGGCACCCTGCCACAGGAGTTCTGGCCGCTGCCGCTCGGCGTCACCCAGTTCTCGACCCAGTACTCGCAGGACACCGGAGCCGTGCTGGCGTACACGTCGCTGGCGATGCTGCCGGCGCTCGCCTTCTTCCTCTTCGCCGAGAAGCGCATCGTCGGCGGCCTGACGGGAGCGGTGAAGGGATGACGATCGAACACGACCAGGTGACGGATGCCTCGTGGCGCGACCCGTCGCGTCCCCTCGACGAGCGCGTCGAGGCCCTCATCGCCGAGATGACCCTCGACGAGAAGCTCGCGCAGCTCTACGGCGTGTGGGTCGGCGCGTCCGATGACGGCCACGGCGACGTCGCCCCGCACCAGCACGACCTGAACGACGACGTCGACCTCACCGCGCTGCTGCCGTCGGGGCTCGGTCAGCTGACCCGCCCGTTCGGCACGGCTCCGGTCGACGCCGCGGTCGGCGCGCTCTCGCTCGCCCGCACCCAGCAGCGCATCGTCGCCGCGAACCGCTTCGGCATTCCGGCGCTCGCGCACGAGGAGTGCCTCGCGGGCTTCGCCGCGTGGGGCGCCACGGCGTACCCGGTTCCGCTCTCATGGGGTGCGACCTTCGATCCCGAGATCGTCGAGCGGATGTCCCGCCGGATCGGCGAGGACATGCGCTCGGTCGGCGTGCACCAGGGCCTCGCGCCCGTGCTCGACGTCGTTCGCGACGCGCGCTGGGGCCGGGTCGAGGAGACCATCGGCGAAGACCCCTACCTCGTCGCGACCGTCGGCACCGCCTACGTGCGAGGGCTCGAGTCGTCGGGCGTGGTGGCGACGCTCAAGCACTTCGTCGGCTACTCGGCTTCCCGGGCAGGGCGCAACCTCGCCCCGGTGTCGATCGGCCGACGGGAGCTCGCCGACGTGCTGCTGCCGCCGTTCGAGATGGCGATCCGCGAGGGCGGCGCACGCAGCGTGATGAACTCGTACACCGACCTCGACGGCGTGCCGTCGGCAGGCGATCGCGCGCTGCTCACGGAGCTGCTGCGCGAGACCTGGGGGTTCGAGGGCACCGTCGTGGCCGACTACTTCTCGGTGGCGTTCCTGAAGCTGTTGCACGGCACCGCCGGCACCTGGGCCGAGGCGGCCGAGGCGGCACTCGACGCCGGCATCGACGTCGAGCTGCCGACGGTGAAGGCCTTCGGCGAACCGCTGCGCCTCGCGATCGAAGCAGGTGCCGTCGACGTGGCGCTCGTCGACACCGCCCTGCAACGGGTTCTGCGGCAGAAGGCGGAGCTCGGCCTCCTCGACGCCGACTGGTCGCCGGTTCCGTCGGCGCTCGCCGAGGCCGACCTGACGCACGCCGAGACCCTTCGCGGCACCATCGACCTCGATTCCGCAGGCAACCGGGCGCTCGCCCGCGAGCTCGCCGAGCAGGCGATCGTGCTCGTGCGCAATGACGGCACACTGCCGCTCCCCGCGCCCGCCGTCATCGCGGTCATCGGCCCCAACGCCGACGACCCGTACGCCATGCTCGGCTGCTACTCGTTCCCCACGCACGTGGTGTCGCAACACCCCGGCGTCGAGCTGGGCCTGCGCATCCCGACCTTGCTCGAGGCGCTCCGCGAGGAGTTCCCGGCGAGCGAGGTCCGCTGGGCGCGCGGCACGAGCGTCGATGGCGGTGAGACCGACGGCATCGCCGAGGCGGCCGCGGTCGCGGCATCCGCTGACGTGGCGATCCTGGCGCTCGGCGACCGTGCCGGACTGTTCGGCCGCGGCACGAGCGGCGAGGGCTGCGACGCCGAGTCGCTCGACCTGCCCGGTGCGCAGCAGCAGCTCGTCGACGCGGTGCTCGACTCCGGCACCCCCACGGTGCTGACACTGCTGGCCGGTCGGCCGTATGCCCTCGGGCGCGCGGTCGAAGAGTCGGCCGCGATCGTGCAGGCGTTCTTCGCCGGCGAGGAGGGTGCGCCCGCCGTTGCCGGAGTGCTGAGCGGACGCGTGAACCCGAGCGGTCGGCTGCCGGTGAGCATCCCCGCCGGGGCCGGATCGCAGCCGACGACCTACCTCGCGGCGCCGCTCGCTCGCGCGAGCGATGTCTCGAACGTCGACCCGACCGCTGCATTCCCGTTCGGGCATGGACTCGGCTACGCCGAATTCGAGTGGGACGCCTTCGAGGGCGATGCGACCGAGATCGACTCGCACGGAACCGTCACCGTTCGCGTTCGCGTGCGCAATGCGGGCAGCCGATCCGGAGCCGACGTCGTGCAGCTCTACCTGCACGATCCGGTCGCCAGCGTCGTGCGCCCGGTGCAGCGGTTGATCGGGTTCGCCCGCGTCGAACTCGAGCCCGGCGCGGCGGCCGAGGTGTCATTCGCCGTGCCCGCTGATCTCGCGTCCTTCACGGGTCGCGACGGCACCCGCATCGTCGAGCTGGGCGACCTCGTGCTGAGCGTCGGCCGGTCGAGTGCCGACCTGCCGTTCGCGCACACCGTGCGGCTCACGGGCGAGGTGCGCGTGCTCGACCACACCAGGCGCACTGCACCCCGACGTCTCGGTCGAGGCCGTGGTGGAGGCATCCGCCATCGATTGACCGCGCGGCATCGCCGGCCGGCGACCCCCTACCCGGCCGGCGGTGCCGCGCTCAATGCTGCGTTCTCCTCGCCGACCGCCGGGACTGCGTCTCGAGCCGGCACGCCGAGCAATCGCATGCTGTTCTGCCAGAGCTGGTCGAGTTGACCCGGGTCGTTGAAGAGCTTCGCGAAGAGCACCATGCCCTCGATCTGGGCGACGATGGCCTTCGCCGCCTCACGCGGCGTCGTCACGCTGGCCTCGCCCACCTCGTCGCCGGCACGGATGGCAGCTTCGACGATGTCGATCTGCTCTTCGAAGATCTCCTGGAGCCGGACCCGCACAGGATCTTCTTGTGCGCTGACTTCGAGGGCGAGGTTGCCGAAGAGGCAACCCGCAACCGCACCGGTGCCGTTCAACGCCTGCAGCTGCGTCTCCCTCGTCGACTCGAAGAGGGCGCGCAGTCGGTCGGGGAGCGCGTCGGGAGCGGTGAGAACGCGCAGCCATTCGGCTCGCTGCCGCTCCCAGTGACGGTTCACGACCGCGAGCGCCAGGTCCTGCTTCGAGGGATAGAAGTAGTAGAAGCTCCCCTTCGGAACGCCCGCCTCCGCGCTGATCTCGGCGACGCCGATCGCCGCGTACGAGCGCTGTCCGAAGAGCTTCGCCGCCGCGTCGAGGATTCGCTCACCCGCATCTGATCTCCGACCCATGTTTGCAATTATACGACCGGTCGGCTATAACTGTCTACATCGGTAGTTGACCGATCGTCTAGTAACCAAGAAGGACACCGCAGCACATGGAAACACGCAAAGTCGCCGTCATCACCGGCGGATCACAGGGAATCGGAGCCGGGCTGGTCGACGCATACCGGCGCCACGGCTACGCAGTCGTCGCGAACTCACGCAACATCGCCGCGTCCGACGATGATCTCGTCCGCACCGTTCAGGGCGACATCTCGGACCCCGAAGTCGCCGAACGGGTCATCGGCACGGCCGTCGACGCGTTCGGGCGCGTCGACACCCTCGTCAACAACGCAGGCATCTTCATCGCCAAGCCCTTCCTCGACTACACGCACGACGACTACGACAACGCCCTCCGAGTGAACCTCGGCGGGTTCTTCCACGTCACACGCCGAGCGGTCGCGCAGATGTCGACGCAGGGGTCGGGCCACGTCGTGAACGTGACGACCACGCTGGTGGAGAACGCGAACTCCAGCGTCCCCTCGGCACTCGCATCGCTCACGAAGGGCGGGCTCGCGTCGGTCGTCAAGTCACTGGCCATCGAGTTCGCCGCTCGTGGCATCCGCTTCAACGCCGTGTCCCCGGGCATCATCAAGACCCCGCTGCACGCCGTCGAAGCTCACCCGACCTACGCAGCACTGCACCCGGTCGGTCGCATGGGAGACATCGATGATGTCGTCCACGGCGTGCTCTACCTCGAGCAGGCGCCCTTCGTCACCGGAGAGTTCCTGCACGTCGACGGCGGCCAGAGCGCCGGCAACTGATCATCCGGTGGGGGTGGTGCACCGCACCACCCCCACCTCTGCCGAAAGGAACATCAGAACATGTCCATGATCGACACGATCGAGCAGAGCCGGCTCGTGACCGGCGTCCTCCGTACGTGGGCAGACGGGATCCGTGCGCATGAGCCGGACGACGTCGCCTCCGTCTTCACCGAGGATGCGGTCTTCCAGGGCTTCGATCCGATCCACACCGTCGGCCGAACCGGCATCGCGGCCTACTACGCCAAGCAGCCGGTCGGCCTTCGCGCCGCGTTCCACCTTCTGGAGCAACGGCAGATCGCCGATGACGCTCTCATCGCCTACGCCCGCGTCGACTTCAGCCCGCCCGATGCAGCGGTGATCCCCGTGCACCTCACCGCCGTGCTCCGACGCAGCGCGGAATCGTGGCTCATCAGCCACTACCACGTCTCGAAGATCGAGGTGGCTATGCCGCAGTGACGTCGGCCGTGAGCTCCGGCAGCGCGAAGCACTGAAGGAAGGCCGCCGCCTTCGCCCGGTCTCCATCGATGCGCAGGTCGCCCTGCTCGATGGCGTCGTCGAGCGCTCGTCGGTGGAAGATCACTGCCCGCAGCACGGACTCAGTGGCGTCGATCACGAGCTCGGGGTCGGCGCCCATGGCGCGCACGACATCGATGCGGTCTGCGTCGACCTCGACGTCGAACGCGTCGCGCACGAGCTTCAGGCGGACGCGCCCCCTGAACCGGTGGGGCTCGGTGACGGCGGGAGCGAAGAGCGCTTTGATCGCCAGCGCGAAGGCGTCGTTGCTCATCTCCAATCCTGGTTCGACAGGCGTGAGCGCGCCCCAGCGCGACATCGCCACGAGCACGGGCTCGAGTGCCTGACCGAGCGCGGTCAGCTCGTAGGCCTTCGTGCTCGCCGGCGGGCCGAGGACGATTCGCCGCGCGATGCCGCTCGACTCGAGGTCTCGTAGTCGCTGACTGAGGACGTTCTGGCTGATGCCACGCAGTCCCGCACGGAGATCGGTGAAGCGCTTGGGGCCGAACATCAGTTCGCGAACGACCAGGAGTGCCCATCGCTCGCCGATCACGTCGAGCGAACGGGCGATACCGCAGGCGTCTTCGTATTTTCTCGAGCTCATGGGAATAGAGTACGCCATTCGCACGGTTGTCTCTCCTGTCAGGACAAAAAAGTCCTAAATTAGGAGTAAAGATCATGGAACTCAAGCTCGAAGTCATCGTCCTCCCGGTCTCGGATGTGGACCGTGCGAAGGACTTCTACCAGCGATTGGACTTCCGCCTCGATGCCGACTTCGCCATCGATGACGGCTATCGCGTCGTGCAGCTCACCCCTCCGGGATCCGCAGCGTCCATCATGATCGGCACCGGCATCAGCGCCGCGCAGGCCGGATCCGTGCAGGGCTTGCTGGTCGCGGTCCCCGACATCGAAGTGGCTCGCGCCGACCTCATCGCGCGTGGCGTCGAGGTCTCCGAGCTGTTCCATGAGGCCGACCCGTTCGTACGCGCCGAGGCGAGCTACCGCATCGCCGGTCCGCACCCCGAACGCGCCACGTACAGCACCTACGCGTCGTTCAGCGACCCCGACGGCAACGGCTGGTTGCTGCAGGAGATCTCGACCCGGCTCCCCGGACGCTGAGACCCGACGCACGCAGCCGACGCACGCAGATGAGACAGGAGACACTGATCATGGAAACCACGAACGAGGCCATCCTCCAGCTTCTGGTGGAGGCCGCTGCCGCCCACGGCGTGTACGAGACCGAGCAGCTCGACGGCGTCTACGACGAGGAGTGGCCCGCGTGGTACGCGGCGCACATGACCTCATCACTGGCCGCACGCGGCTACCGACTGCGTGAAGGATGCCGCGCCGTCCACAGCACCCGAAGGGCGCTGATCATCGTGCGCGCGATCGACACCACCCTCATCGAGGAGTACGACCTCATCGTCCTCGGCGGCGGTGCGGTGGGCGAGAACATCGCCGACCGCGCCGTCCAGGGCGGCCTCACCTCGGTCATCGTCGAGCACGAGCTGGTCGGCGGCGAATGCTCCTACTGGGCGTGCATGCCCTCCAAGGCGCTCCTGCGCTCGGCGGCAGCGCTCCGCGCGGCTCGCAGCGTTCCCGGCGCCGCTGAGGCCATCACCGGCGACCTCGACGTCGCCGCCGTCCTCGCCCGCCGCAACGCGTTCACGAGCAACTGGTCGGACGCCGGCCAGGTGTCGTGGGTGAAGAGCGCGGGCATCGACCTGGTCCGCGGCCACGGCCGCATCAGCGGCATCCGCGAAGTGACCGTCACGACGCCCGACGGCGGCACCCTCGTGCTCGTCGCACGGCACGCCGTTGCCGTGTCCACCGGATCGGACGCGTTCATCCCCGACATCGAGGGACTTCGCGAAGCGCGGCCGTGGACCAGCCGCGAGGCCACCAGCGTCACGGAGGTACCGGCGAGCCTCGCCATCATCGGCGGCGGCGTGGTCGCCGCCGAGATGGCCACGGCGTACGCCGCGTTCGGCACGCACGTCACCCTCATCTCGCGGGGTGGGCTGCTGGCCGGCATGGAGCCCTTCGCCGGTGAGCGCGTCACCGCCGCACTCCGCGAGCAGGGCGTCGACCTGCTGCTCGGCACCGAACCGGTCCGCGTCAGCCGCGGCGAGTCCGGCGTCAGCGTCGAGACCTCGGCCGGCGACACGATCAGCGCCCAGGAACTGCTCGTCGCGACCGGACGCGCCCCCCGAACCGTCGACCTCGGCCTCGAGACGATCGGGCTCACGCCCGGCCGTTGGCTCGACACCGACGACACCCTGCGGGTTCCCGGCTTCGACTGGCTCTACGCCGTCGGCGACGTGAACCACCGCGCGCTCCTCACGCACCAGGGCAAGTACCAGGCGCGGGCCGCGGGCGACGTGATCGCCGCCCGTGCGAACGGCACTGAGGTGTCGGATGCCGCGTGGGGCGCACACGTCGCGAGCGCCGACCACGCCGCGGTGCCGCAGGTCACGTTCACCGATCCCGAGGTCGCCTCCGTGGGGCTCACGGCGGATGCCGCGACCACCGCCGGATACCGCGTGCGCGCGGTCGACTACGAGATCGGCTGGGTCGCGGGCGCCAGCGTGCACGCGGACCACTACAGCGGTCAGGCCCGCATGGTCGTCGACGAGGACCGCTCGGTCGTCATCGGCGCCACCTTCGTCGGCCCCGACGTCGCCGAACTGCTGCAGGCCGCCACCATCGCGATCGTCGGCGAGGTGCCGCTCGACCGCCTCTGGCACGCCGTGCCCGCCTACCCGACCGTCAACGAGATCTGGCTCCGCCTCCTCGAGACCTACGGGCGGCAGAGCGCCGCTCCGCGGGTCGAGCCCGAGCGCGAGCTCGCGCTCGCCGTGTGACCCGGCCGGTACTACGACGCGCGGACGTCCCGACCCGCCGGGACGTCCGCAGCGGGCGCGGCGGCTTCGGCCGGCGGGGCCGTGCTGTCGCGCACGACCAGGCTCGTCGCGAGGTCCATGCGGGGCGTCGTCGCCGGCGTCTCGTCGGCGAGGCGGATGACGAGGCTCGCGGCCTCTTCGCCCATGCGCTTCAGCGGCTGGTGCACGGTCGTGAGGCGCGGGCGTCGTCCAGACGGCGAGCGGGATGTCGTCGTAGCCGACGATCGAGAGGTCTTCGGGCACCCGCAGGCCCGCCGCCCGTGCTGCATCGATCGCGCCGAGCGCCTGCAGGTCGCTGCCCGCGAAGATCGCGGTGGGCGGTTCGTCGAGGGCGAGCAGTTCTCGCGCGCGATCGCGTCCGCCGGTGACGTGGAAGTCGCCGAACCGGATCCACTCGGGATCGATCGGCAGGCCGGCCGAGTTCATCGCCGAACGGTAGCCGTCGACCCGGGCGAGCGAGCACATCATGTCCTCGGGCCCGGTGATGGCGGCGATGCGGCGGTGACCGAGGTCGATGAGGTGCCGGGTGGCCGCGAGCCCGCCCGACCAGTTCGCCGAGCCGACCGACGGCACGTCGGGCGACGGGTCGCCGGCCGGGTCGACGATCACGAATGGGATGGCCCGTGAGCGGAGCCGCTCGCGGTACTCGGGTGCGAGCTCGCTGAAGACGAGCACGATGCCGACGGGGCGGCGCCGCATGACGCCCTCGATCCAGTCGGGGTCGGGGGAGTGGCGACTGCCGCTCACCGTGAGCACGACGCTCAGGCCGTGCGTCTTCGCGACCGACTCGACGCCCTCGATGAGCTCCATCGACCAGATGGGATCGAGCTCGTGGAAGACGAGTTCGATGAGGTCGGACTTGGCGTCGGCGCGGCCCACGCGGCGCTGGTAGCCGCGCTCGGCGAGCAGGGTCTCGACCCGCGTGCGGGTCGCGGCCGAGACATCCGCTCGCCCGTTCAGCACCTTCGAGATCGTCGACAGCGAGACGCCCGCCTCGTCGGCCACGGCAGCCAGGGTCACGCGCTCGGCGGTGGCATCCGATTCCATGTTTCGAATCCTAGGCCCGAAACTTGCGATCGGATGCCACTCCGCGCAGTTGCCGAACCCGAGTTGCAGATGCGAGTGCCGAGGGTTTATGTTGTAACTCACAACAAATCACCGATGACGCTGAAAGGCGGATCCTCCATGGCTCCCGCGCCCACTCGCGACGACAAGTTCTCCTTCGGCCTGTGGACCGTCGGGTACAACGGCACCGATCCGTTCGGCGGCCCGACCCGCAACGCCCTCGACGTCGTGCACGTCGTCGAGAAGCTCGCCGAGCTCGGCGCCTACGGCCTCACGTTCCACGACGACGACCTGTTCGCCTTCGGCTCGACCGACGCCGAGCGCCAGAAGCAGATCGACCGGCTCAAGGGCGCCCTCGCCGACACCGGCCTCATCGTGCCGATGGTCACCACCAACCTCTTCTCCGCGCCGGTCTTCAAGGACGGCGGCTTCACCTCGAACGACCGCGACGTGCGCCGCTTCGCGCTGCGCAAGGTCTTCCGTCAGCTCGACCTCGGCGCCGAGCTCGGCGCCAAGACGTTCGTCATGTGGGGCGGCCGCGAGGGCGCCGAGTACGACGCGGCGAAGGACATCCGCCAGGCGCTCGAGCGCTACCGCGAGGCCGTGAACCTCCTCGGCGACTACGTCACCGACAAGGGCTACGACATCCGCTTCGCGATCGAGCCGAAGCCCAACGAGCCCCGCGGCGACATCCTGCTGCCGACGCTCGGCCACGCGATCGCGTTCATCGACTCGCTCGAGCGCCCCGAGCTCGTGGGCCTCAACCCCGAGGTCGGCCACGAGCAGATGGCGGGCCTCAACTTCGCCGCCGGCATCGCCCAGGCGCTGTACCACGGCAAGCTCTTCCACATCGACCTCAACGGCCAGCGCGGCATCAAGTACGACCAGGACCTCGTGTTCGGCCACGGCGACCTGCACAACGCGTTCGCGCTCGTCGACCTGCTCGAGAACGGCGGCCCCGGCGGCGTCCCGGCCTACGAGGGTCCGCGCCACTTCGACTACAAGCCGAGCCGCACCGAGGACGAGAAGGGCGTGTGGGAATCCGCCGCGGCGAACATGCGCACGTACCTCCTGCTCAAGGAGCGCGCCGCGGCCTTCCGCGCCGACCCCGAGGTGCAGGAGGCGCTCGAGGCCGCGAAGGTGTTCGAGCTCTCGACCCCGACGCTCAACGAGGGTGAGTCCTACGACGACTTCCTCGCCGACCGCTCGGCCTACGAGGACTTCGACGCCGACGCCTACCTCGGCGGCAAGGGCGTCGGCTTCGTCCGGCTGCAGCAGCTCGCCACCGAGCACCTGCTCGGCGCGCGCGAGCTACGCCGGGAATGACGCTCGTCGCCGGCGTCGACTCGTCGACGCAGTCGTGCAAGGTCGTGATCCGCGACGCCGCGACCGGGGTGCTCGTGCGCTCCGGTCGGGCGTCGCACCCCGACGGCACCGAGGTCGACCCGCAGCACTGGTGGGTCGCCCTGCAGTCGGCGATCGCCGATGCGGGCGGGCTCGACGACGTCGCGGCGGTCTCGATCGGCGGGCAGCAGCACGGCATGGTCGTGCTCGACGCCGAGGGCCGGGTCATCCGCCCCGCCCTGCTGTGGAACGACACGCGCTCGGCGCAGGCCGCCCGCGACCTGATCGACGAGGTCGGTGCCGAGGCGTATGCCGAGCGCACGGGCGTCGTGCCGGTCGCGTCGTTCACGGTCACCAAGCTGCGCTGGCTGCGCGACGCCGAGCCCGCGAACGCCGCGCGTGTCGCGGCGGTCGCCCTGCCGCATGACTGGCTGACGTGGCGGTTGCGCGGGTACGGCCCGGTCGATGCGGCGGATGCCCCGCGCGGCCCCGTGATCAAGCAACTCGTCACCGATCGTTCCGACGCCAGCGGCACCGCCTACTGGGGCGCCGGGGGCTACGACCGAGAGCTGCTGGTCACGGCATTGGGTCACCACGCGATCCTTCCTCGAGTGCTCGGTCCCGCGGATGCCGCGGGCAGCACTCCGGCCGGCGCGCTCGCCGGCTCCGGGGCGGGCGACAACGCCGCGGCCGCCCTCGGCCTGGACGCCGCACCGGGTGACGTCGTCGTGTCGATCGGCACGAGCGGCACGGTGTTCGCGGTCACCGACGTGCCCGTGGCCGACGCCTCGGGCACGGTCGCGGGGTTCGCCGATGCGACGGGCAACTTCCTCCCCCTGGTCGCGACGCTCAACGCGGCACGGGTGCTCGACGCCACCGCCGGCCTGCTCGGGGTCGACCACGAGGAGCTGGGTCGGCTCGCCCTCGAGGCGGAGCCCGGGGCATCCGGTGCCGTGCTCGTGCCGTACTTCGAGGGCGAACGCACGCCGAACCTGCCCGACGCGACCGCGTCGTTCTCGGGGCTGACCCTCGCGAACACGACCCGGCCGTCGATCGCGCGCGCGGCCGTCGAGGGACTGCTGTGCGGCCTCGCCGACGGCCTCGACGCGCTACGTGGCCTAGGGGTCGTCGCTGAGCGGGTGCTGCTCATCGGCGGTGCCGCGCAGAACCCGGCGGTGCGTGCGATCGCGGCGCAGGTGTTCGACGTGCCGGTCGTCGTGCCCGAGCCGGGGGAGTACGTCGCCGACGGCGCCGCCCGCCAGGCGGCGTGGGTACTGACCGGCGCGCGCCCGACGTGGCCGGTCGCGATCGACGAGGAGCTCGCGGTCGATACGCGCCAGGTCATCCGGCAGCAGTATGCGGCCGCGACAGCGACGCGCTGACGGCCGAGCTGCGCGTGAGTTCGCGGCATCCGTCCGCTGACGTCACGTCACATCACGCGAGCGCGGCCTCCACGGCATCGGACGCTTCCATCTTCCGTCCGAGCTCACGCGCCTCCTCGAACAGCGGCGCCTCCGGCCCGGCCAGCACACGCTCGAGGTAGGGCTCGTAGAACGACAGTGGTGACCGGGTGGGCAGCCCCTTGCGCGCCCGGATGTCCTCGGCCGCACCGAACATCCGGCCGGCGCGTTCGATGTCGCCGGAGGTCGCGGCGGTCGCGAACATCCCCTCGAGCGCATCCGCGATCCCCTCCTCGTGCCCGATGGTCGAGGCGAAGAGGAGTTGGTCACTGAAGCACTTGCGCGCACGCTCGGTCTCGCCGCCGAGCAGGCATGCCCATCCGAGGTGACTCAGGGAGACCGCCTGGCCGAGCGTGTCATCGATGCGGTTCGCCAGCGCCAGGCCCTTCTCGAACTGCCTCACGGCGTCGCCGATGCGGCCGCTGGCGAGCCAGATCCGGCCGACCATGATCCCGACCATGGCACCGCCGAACGCCTCGTCGAACTCGTCGGCGAGGACGAGGGCCCGGCGGGCGCTCTCCTCCGCCCCATCGACATCCGGCGGCTGCTGCGAGAACTGCGCGACGGCGAGTGACGCGAGCATGAGCGACTCGCCGCGACGGTCGCCCGCTCGCCGGAAGTACTCGACGCACCTGGTCATGGCCGGAACGACCGACTCGTCCGACGTCCGCCAGTAGCGGATGGCGTTGACGCAGTACTCGGCGATGATCCTGGATCGCTCGGTGAGCTCGACGCCGGGTTCGAGGAGCCGGCTCATCCACGCCCGGATCTCACCGGCGCGCCCACCGCCCCACCAGAACGAGTAGAGCGACCACGCCAGCTCGGCGACGTCATCGAACCGACCCGTTCCGACGAGATGGTCCACCGCCGCCAGCACCTCGTCGTGCTCGTCGAGGAGGCGTGTCACTCCCTCGACCTGTCGCTGCCAGGTCGCTGCCGAACCGGCAACGGTGGCGAGCCCCACGTAGAAGCGGGCATGCCGCTCCTGCGCTTCGGCCAGCTGCCCCTGCTCGGCAAGTCGGTCGCGGCCGTACTCCCGCACCGTGGCCAGCATCGTGAACCATGCCCGCGGGCCCCGATCCTGCTCACGGATGAGGCTGCCGTCGACGAGTGCCCCCAGCGCCCCGACGGCGTCGACTCCGCTGAGGCCGTCGGACATCCACTCGACCGCGTCGAGCCCGAAGCCGGCGCGGAAGACCCCCAAGCGCAGGAGCAGTTCCCGTTCGCCGTCCGAGAGCAGCTGCGCGCTCCACTCGATCGTGGCCCGAAGCGTGCGCTGCCGCTCGGGGAGGTCGCGCGCCCCGCCGACGAGCAGGGGCAGTGCATGGTCGAGGCGTTCCATCAGCACGGTCGGCGTCAGCACGCGCAACCGGGCCGCCGCGAGCTCCAGGGCGAGTGGGACGTTGTCGAGCGCCCCGCAGATGGCGATGACCTGACGGGCGTTGTCATCGGTGAGCTCGAAGTCGGGCTTGACCGCGCGTGCACGCTCCACGAACAGCGCGCCGGCCTCGGGCGACCGGAGTGGACCGAGTGGGACGTTCTGCTCGCCGCGCACCCTCAGCAGGATCCGGCTGGTCGCGAGCACGGATGCCGCGGACTCCGCGAGCAGCGCACTGAGCTTCGGCGCCGCATCGACCACCTGTTCGACGTTGTCGAGCAGGAGCAGGACCCGACGACCGGCGAGCGCGCCGGCGACCTTGTCGGCGATCGGCCGATCGCCGGTGTCCCGGATGCCCATCGCATTCGCGACCGCCGTGATCACGAGGTCGGCGTCCAGCACGGGAGCGAGGTCGACGAACACCACCCCGTCGGGGAACGACGGCTCCGCGTCGCGCGCCGCGGCCACCGCGAGCCGGCTCTTGCCGATCCCGCCCGGGCCCGTGACGGTCACGAGACGCTGGCCGTCCAGGGTGAGCATCTTCGCAAGGGCTGCGAGCTCGTCGCCGCGTCCCACCAGCCGGGTGAGCGGCGACGGCGGCCGCACCGGTTCCGTCGAGAAGACCTCTGCTGCCGGAATCCCGAGTGGCTCGTGCCGGCCACCGCCCGCGTCGAAGCGCTCGGCGAGCAGTGTCGCGAGGTCGGCGGTGACGAGATCGGCGAGCGCTGCCGCATCCGTGAACTCGACATACGACGCGCCATCACTGTCGCGGATCCGGCCGATCAGGCCGTCGAGTCGCTCCTGCCGGTGTTCGCTGCGCTTGAGGTAGATGAGCTTCGGGATGTCGGGCGCGAGGTTCCACTCGTCCTCCAGCCCCGACACGTCCTCGCCGGGGGCGACCCAGCCGTACTGCTCCCAGTACAGGCCCACGAAGATGTCGCTCTGGTCGAGGTAGGCGCGATACAGCGACCTCGGCGGATGCGGCCGCGCGCCGAGTTCGAACATCACCGGCGCGAGGGCGAGCCGCTCGATCGCCGCCCGGACCGCGCGACGCTCGGGCGACAGCTCCTTCAGCGTCGAGCTGACGAAGACGCGCAGGCGCTGGTCGGGCGTCCGGATGCCACCGGCCACCGGGTTCATGCCTCACAGTCTCGTGGCTCGCGCGCACCCGTGTCCAGATGCAGCCGTGCGGCGAACCGTCTCGGCATCGAGCGAACCGGGGCCGCGACCGACCTCGCGCTCTGGCCGCGATCGAACCTCGGTGGCAGACTCGAGCCATGAGCGATCACGTCGAGGGTCGAACGCCCACCCGCCACCTTTCCGAAGACGAGTGCTGGCAGCGCCTTGCCGACGCACCCTATGGTCGCGTCGCGATGAGCGCGGCGGGCGAGGTCGACGTGTTCCCCGTGAACCATGCCGTCGACAACCGCACCATCGTGTTCCGCACGTCGGCGGGCACGAAGCTGCTCGAGCTCACGATCCGCCACAACGTGGCGTTCCAGATCGACGGGTTCAGCGATGCCGAGGCCTTCAGTGTCGTCGTCAAGGGCGTCGCCGAGGAATTCGACCGCCAGGGCGAGGTCTACGAGGCCGAGAAGCTCGGCGTCACCCCGTGGGCACCCGAAGAGAAGGACCGGTGGGTGCGCATCACGCCCACCGAGGTGCACGGGCGCATCTTCGCGCGGGCCTGAGCCGGGGCATCCGTCCCGCACGACCGAACGGCTGTCAGCCGGGTGCGGCACACTTGAGCCGTGATCGCGGACGAGGCACTGAGCTGGCGGCCGCGGCATCCGACCGACCTGCTGCAGACGGTGGGCGTGCTGCGACGCGGCGGCGGCGACCCCGCCTACGCGCGCGACACGAGCGGCGCGGTGTGGCGTGCGACCCGCACTGTCGACGGCATCGCGACGATCAGGCTGAGCCAGCCGTCGCGCGACGAACTGCGGTGCGAGGCCTGGGGCCCTGGGGCGGCTGCGGCCGTCGCCCAGGCGCCCGAGCTGCTCGGCGACCGCGACGACACGAGCGGCTTCGACCCCCAGTTGCCGCTGCTCGACGACGCGCACCGCCGCAATCCCGGCCTGCGCATCGCACGCTCGGCGCAGGTGTTCGAGGCGCTCGCCGCGGCGATCCTCGAACAGAAGGTCATCACGTTGCAGGCGCACGACTCGTGGCGACGACTCGTGACGAAGTTCGGCACTCCGGCGCCCGGCCCGACGCCGCGGCCTATGCGCGTCGCGCCCTCGGCCGACGAGTGGCGGGCGATCCCGAGCTGGGAGTGGCACCGCGCCGGCGTCGATCCGCGCCGGGCGAGCACCCTGCAGAATGCGGCGCGCTACGCCGTTCGCCTCGAAGAGGCGGTGTCGATGAACGCAGCGGATGCCGCAGCCCGCCTCACCCTCATGCCCGGCATCGGTGCGTGGACCGCCGCCGAGGTCGCGCAGCGCGCGCTCGGCGACGCCGATGCCCTCTCGGTGGGCGACTACCACCTGGCGAACTTCGTCGGCCATTCGTTAGCCGGCCGCGACATGACCGACGACGAGATGCTCGAGACCCTCGTGCCCTGGTCCGGCCACCGCTACCGCGTGGTGCGGCTGCTCGGGGCGTCGGGCGTGCGCGGCCGGCCGCGGCGCGGTCCCCGCATGTCGTTCGTCGACCACCGCGCGATCTGACCCACGGGCCGCGCTGCGACATCCGATCGCTTCGTTGGTCGAGAGTGCAGTGGTTGCCCCTGGAGTGGGCGCCGAGTGCACTCTCGGAGAGGAGCGACCACCTCCCTCGGATCGCTTCATCCATCGAGAGTGCGTTGGATGCCCCGGAGATGGGCACCACGTGCACTTTCGGTGTGGACTGACCACTTCCACGGTGCGCTCCATTGCGCCGTCGTGAGAATTCTTCGCGTTTTTTCGCCGAATCGGGAATGAGTGCCCCCATCGCGCAGTTGACTTCACTATCCGAAGCAATCAGTCCTAAATCAGGAGTGAATGTCCAAAGAGTCGACAATCCGTCGGTTCCGGACGGATCAGAGAAGGAGATCAACATCATGAGCGCATCGCTCACCCAGTTCCCCACCGTCGAGGGCATCGGTTCCGTCACGGGCGCACCGAACCTCCCCGAGGGATTCGCCGACACGTTCACCAGCCGGATCATCGACACCGGCGAAGTTCGCCTCCATGCCGTGATCGGCGGCAGCGGCCCGGCCGTACTGCTCGTGCACGGCTGGCCCGAGACCTGGTACGCGTTCCGCCACGTGATGCCCGAACTCGCGAAGAATTACACCGTCATCGCGGTCGACCAGCGTGGCCTCGGCCTGTCCGACAAGCCCGCCACCGGCTACGACGGCACCACGCTCGCGAACGACCTCGTTGGCCTGTTGGACGCGCTCGGTCACGAGAAGGTCGCACTGATCGGCCACGACACCGGCTTCATCATCGGCTACGCCCTCGCCGCGGACCACCCCGAGCGCATCGAGCGCGCGGTGCTCGCCGAGATCCCCGGCGCCCCCGGCACGACTCCCGCCCCGCCGCTGTTCGTCCCGTCCTTCCTCAACGACAAGCTCTGGCACATCCCGTTCAACCGGGTCGAGGGCCTGGCCGAGCAGCTCGTCACGGGCCGCGAGGACATCTTCTTCGGCTACGAGTTCGAGGTCCAGGGCGGCAACCTGCCCGCGGAGACGATCGACTACTACATCAGCCTGCTCAAGAACCCCGAGTCGCTGCGCGGCAGCTTCGGGCTCTACCAGGCGTGGGACGCGATCGTCGCACAGAACACCGAGCGCGCGACCCGCAAGCTGACGATGCCCATCCTGGCCGTCGGTGGCGAGCGCAGCTACGGCGACCACGTCGCCGAGAACCTCGGCGCCGTCGCCGAGGACGTCCAGTCCGCCGTCATCGCCGGCGCCGGTCACTGGGCCATCGAAGAGGACCCGGAGCAGGTGCTCGCTGCCCTGATCCCGTTCCTCGCCGGCAACCGCGACGGTGCGGTCGCAACCGCCGCCTGATCCTCATCACGCGCACTCGTGCCGAGACGGTCGCCAGCCGCCTCGGCACGAGTGCGTCTGCGGCGACGGCGCACGGCGCCACCGCGCCCCTCACTCACCGCGAAGGCATAGCGAACACATACCTTTCTCGCGTACCGTCACTGAGGCGGCCCGAATTCCGCCGCACTCCCCAACCGAAGGACGTCATGACCTCCACCACGCCCCGTTCGCTCAACCTGCCCCTGATCGGCCTCTGGGTCGCGTCGGTCGCGATCGTCGTTCTCGGCGTCGTGCTGATGTTCTCCTCGAACGCGGCGCAGGTGACCCTGTACACCGAGCAGTCGGCCGACACCGGGGCTTTCCTCAGTGCTCAGTCCAACGCGACCGTCGGCGGACTCCTCATCGCGGTCGGCGTGCTCGGCCTCGTCATCTCGCTGGCGACGCACGCCCTCATCGGCGCGGCCGACCGTCGCCACGCCGAGTCGGTGCTCGCGGTCGACGAGTTCTACGCGCTCGACGACGAGGACGACCTCGACGTGCTCGACCCCGAGCGCGCGCCGGTCGGCGCTGCCGCACCCGCCGCAGCCGCCGCGGCCGCCCCGGTCGCCGAGGCCGCAGCCGCCACCGAGGCTGCGCCCGTGACCGAGGCTGCGCCCGTGACCGAGGCGCGCCCGGGACCGAGGCCGAGCCCGCGCCCGTCGCCGAGCCCGCGAAGGCACCCGAGGCGCCCACCGAGAAGTAGGTCGCCTCAGCCGCCGAGCGCGGCGTCGAGCAGCGGATGCAGGTGCCGGGTTCCCAGCACGGATGCCGCGTGCTCGGCGCCCGCCCGCAACGCGTCGGGCACCTCGGCACCGACCAGCGTGGCATCCAGCACGCCGGTCATGAACGCGTCGCCCGCGCCGTTCGTGTCGCGCACGGCGACCGGTACCGCCGCGACCTCGTGGCGCGACATCCGCCCGCTCGCATCACGGGCGACGGCGATCGCGCCGCGCTCGCCGAGGGTGCACACCACGAGTGAGGCGCCGGCCTCGGCCCGCGCCTGCATGAACGGCAGCGGGTCGGGGCCGATGCGGTCGGCGTTCATGAAGATCACGTCGGCGGCCTCGATGAACGGCCGGTGGAATTCTGCCGTGCCGTCGTAGTCGTGGATGTCCGTCCAGATCGGCCGACCGGTCGACATCGCGAGCGGGATCAGCTGTTGCGCGACCGGCGCGAGATCGAGCACGATCGCAGACGCCTCCGCCATCGCCGTCGCGACGTGCTCGCTCGGGGGGAGCGATTCGCTCGGCGTCGCGAGGTAGAGCGAGACCCGCTCGCCCGCCGGTGTCATCAGGTTGAGGTGTCGCTCGGTCGTGCCGCCGGCGCCGGCGACGACCCTGACGCCGGCCGATTCGAGCAGACCGCGCACGCGCTCACCGTCGACGTCACCGCCGAAGAGGGCGTGCAGCACGACCGGACGGCCGAGCCCCGCGAGACCGAGCGCCTTGCCCGCCGAGGTGCCGCCGACCGTCTCGTAGTCGTCGAGCGCGAACTGCATGTGCGGCACGGGTTCGGGCAGGCGGTCGAGGTAGACGATGCGGTTCCATGAGGCGGGGCCCGCGATGAAGACGTGGTCGGTCACGTCGACCATTCTGGCCTGTGGCGGAACTACCCCGTGGGTCGCTCGGCATCGTGGCCGAAGGCCGCGCCCCATTCGACGAGCGGCTGCAGCACCTCGATCAGTCGCAGGCCCGCCGCGCTCGGCGTGTAGCTGATCGTCACCGGTGTCGTCGCGCGCACGTGCCGCTCGATGAGTCCCTCGGCCTCGAGCTCGCGGAGCCGCGCCGTGAGCAGCCGGTCGGAGATGCCGGAGACGGCCGTGCGGTACTCGGAGAAGCGGCGCGCGCCGCGCACCCCGGCGAGCAGGATCGCCGAGGTCCACTTGCGACCGGCGAACTCGACCGTGGCCTGGAAGCGGCGGCACGCGGCCTCGTCGATGTGGCCGAGGTCGTGCAGGCGTTCGCGATGCTCGTCGAGGTCGGCGACCGGGGGAGCGGGCTGTTCACTAACCATGAGTAAGTAGCTTACCCGAAACATGCGGATGGGGCATCCGCTCGTCATCATTGAACGTACGCGCGCCGCACACGGGTGCGCCCGGCGAACCACGACCCTGCGACCTCCCGATCGGAGCACGATGCACTACGGCCACGAGCTGCAGTTCGGCACCTTCATCACCCCCTCGAACGACCCGCCGCACGCGCCCGTGCGGCTCGCCGAGCTCAGCGAGGCGGTGGGGTTCGACCTCGTCACGTTCCAGGACCACCCCTACCAGCCGCGCTTCCACGACACGTCGACCCTGCTCACGTGGGTCGCGGCGCGCACCGAGCGCATCCACCTCTCGGCCAACGTCGCCAACCTGCCGCTGCGCCAGCCCGCCGTGCTCGCCCGCGCGGCGGCGAGCCTCGACCTGCTCTCGGGCGGCCGATTCGAGCTCGGGCTCGGTGCCGGCGGATTCTGGGATGCGATCGAGGCGATGGGCGGCCGGCGGCTCACACCCGGTCAGGCGGTCGACGCGCTGTCCGAGGCGATCGACATCATCCGCGGCGTCTGGGATCAGGGTGAGCGGTCGCGCTTCGAGGTCGACGGCACGTACTACCGGGTGAACGGCGCGAAGCGAGGGCCGGCGCCGGCGCACAACATCCCGATCTGGATCGGCGCGTACAAGCCGCGCATGCTGCGCCTCACCGGACGCAAGGGCGACGGCTGGGTGCCCTCGCTCGCGTACATGAAGCCGGGCGAGTTCGCCGAGAAGAACGACATCATCGACGAGGCCGCCGTGGGCGCGGGCCGCGATCCGCGCGAGATCCGGCGCATCGTGAACATCGGCGGGCGGTTCTCGTCGGGCGGAGCGGGCGGCGGGTTCCTCAATGGGCCTGCCGAGCAGTGGGTCGAGCAACTGCTGCCCTACGTCGTGGACGACGGCGTCGGCACGTTCGTGCTCGCGAGCGACGACCCCGGCACGATCCAGCACTTCGCCGAGCAGGTCGCGCCCGCGCTCCGCGAGTCGGTTGCGGCCGAGCTGCGCGAACTGCGCGCATCGGATGCCTCGCTCCTCGCTTCCACGTACACCTCGCGCAGCACCGCGGTGCGGGCCAAGCGTCGCGACGGCATCGACTACGACGCGGTGCCCGAGGCGCTCGCCGCGAAGGCGATCGAGCCCGGCGATGCCGGGTACGCGCGCGTGAAGTCGACCTACATGCGTGGGGGCTCACCGGGCCTCGTGCTGCAGCCTTCCACGAGCGATGAAGTCGCCTCGGCGCTTGCGTTCGTGCGCGAGACCCCGAAGGTGCCGTTCGGCGTGCGCAGCGGCGGCCACGGCATCAGCGGCCGCTCGACCAACGACGGCGGCATCGTCATCGACCTCTCGCACATGCGCGACATGCGTGTGCTCGATCAGGCACGGCGCCTCGTGCGCATCGAGGCCGGCGCGCGCTGGCAGGATGTCGCGGCATTCCTCGCACCGCACGGGTGGGCGCTGTCCTCGGGCGACTACGGCGGCGTCGGGGTCGGCGGCCTCGCGACCGCGGGCGGCATCGGATGGCTCGTGCGCGAGCACGGACTCACGATCGACCACGTGCGCGCCGTCGAGGTCGTGCTCGCCGACGGTTCGATGGTGCGAGCGGATGCCTCGAACCACGCCGACCTCTTCTGGGCGGTGCGCGGCGCGGGCGCGAACTTCGGCATCGTGACCGCGTTCGAGTTCGAGGTCGACGAGGTCGGCGCCGTGGGCTTCGCGCAGCTGTCGTTCGACGCGAGCGACACCGCCGGGTTCCTGCAGGCATGGGGCGACTGGGTCGTCGAGGCGCCGCGCGACCTCACGAGCTTCGTCATCGTGAGCGGCGGCCGGGCCGGTGAGCCGCCGGTGGCGCACGTCATGGCGATGGTCGATTCCGACGACCCCGACACCGTGCTCGCGCGGCTGCAGCCGCTCGCCGACGCCGCCCCGCTGGTCGGGCAGGAGGTGCGCATCACGAGCTACCAGGCGGTGATCACGAACGCAGGCGACGCGAGCCACGCCGCCGAGGGCGAACCGACCGCGCGCTCCGGGCTGATCGGACGCATCACGCCGTCGTTCGCGCGGGATGCCGCGCGGTTCATCGAGAGCGGCGCCACGTACTTCTTCCAACTGCGCGCCGTAGGCGGCGCCGTGCACGACGTGCCTGCCGACGCCACGGCGTTCGCGCACCGTTCGGCCGAGTTCTCGGTCGTGGCGTTCGGGTCGAACCGGCGGCACACCAACGACCGCTGGAACGAGTTCATCGCGCCGCACGCGTCCGGCGCCTACCTGAGCTTCGACACCGAGCAGGGCGAGGCCCAGGTCGACGCGGCGTTCCCACCCCCGACGCTCGCCAGACTGCGCGAGCTGAAGCGGCGCTTCGACCCCGACAACGTGTTCCGCGACAACGCGAACATCACGCCCGCGTAGCGGGCGCGCACGCGGCATCCGTTTCGCATCACGGAATTCGTCGAGCGTTGCGAACTACTGCGGGGCGGTGCCGCGTTTGATCGCGGAGATCTCGAACTCGAGGGTGATCTTCTCCGAGACGAGCCAGCCGCCGGAGTCGAGCGCCATGTTCCACTCCAGGCCGTACTCGCGGCGGTCGATGCGCCGCGTGCCCTCGAACCCGGCACGAAGTGCGCCGAACGCGTCGGTCTGCGCGCCGGTGAACTCGAGCGGAATCGTGATCGGCTTCGTGACGTCGCGGATCGTCAGGTCACCGGATATCACGAGTGCGTTCTCGCCGACCTCCTCGATCCGGGTGCTGCGGAAGACGATCTCAGGCCACTTCTCCGCGTTGAAGAAGTCGGCGCTGCGCAGATGGTCGTCGCGCTGCGAGTTGCGGCTGTCGATGCTGGCGACGTCGAGCACGATCTCGGCGTTCGACTTGGTCGTGTCGTCGAAATCGACGTGCAGGCTGCCGGTGATCTCATTGAACGCGCCGCGGACATTGGCCACCATGGCGTGCTTCGCCGAGAAGCCGATGCGGGTGTGGGCCGGATCGAGGTCCCAGTCGCCGCTCAGGTCGGATTCGTTGTCGGTCATGATCTCCTCACGAGTCGTTGCACAAACCCAGTCAGTCTTTCATCCGATTGCTGACCGAATGCCTCACAGCGCGAAGTCAGCGGCCTCCGGGTACGCCCTGATTCCGAATACGCGCCCGCAGGCGGACACTTGGCATGAGGAACACTCATGAAAGAGGTGTGCCATGTCAGTGACCATCGGCGGCGTCGAGCTCTACATGGGACCGAAGTCGGTCGGCGGGCCCGACGACCTCGACCTCGCGATCCGCGACTTCATCGGGGACGCCGAGCACAAGCTCGCGATCGCCGTGCAGGAGATCGACTCTCGGCCGATCGCCGAGGCGATCCTCGAGGCGAAACGCCGTGGGGTGCAGGTCCGGGTCATCCTCGAGGGCGACTACCTCACCGAGGAGAAGGCCCTCGCCGACCCGTGGAACAGCAAGGGCGCGCACGAGGAGAACCGCATCATCCAGGGCGCGCTGCTCAAGGCGAGAGTCGACGTCATCAGCGACCTGAACAAGAAGATCTTCCACCAGAAGTTCATCGTGCGGGACTCCGGCAAGCCCAAGGCCGCCGTCCTCACCGGGTCGACGAACTTCACCCTGACCGACACCGGCACGAACGCGAGCTCGGGAATCGGCTCGGGGCAGAACCTCAACCACATCGTGGTGCTGCACGGCCAGCGCGCGGCGACCGAGTACCTGCGCGAGTTCGAGCGCATGCGGTCGGGCACCTTCGGCGACCTGCACGAGCGCGTCGAGCCGAAGCCCAAGGAGTTCGACCTGCCCGCCGTGCGGATCAAGCCGCTGTTCGCGCCGCGGCACGGTCCCGAGATGGAGATCATGAAGCAGATGCTGAAGGCGAAGGACTCGATCGACTTCGCGATGTTCACGTTCTCGCAGTCCTCGGGCATCGACGACACGATGATCCGGATCCGCCCGCTCGTCGGCCGCATCCGCGGCGTGCTCGACCGCGACCAGGGCGCAGCGAAATGGGCGGCGACGAGCGATCTGGGGCACGGCGACGTGCAGCTCTTCGCCAACAAGCGCAACACCGGGGTGCGCAAGCTGCACCACAAGCTCATGGTCATCGACGAGCGGATGCTGATCGTCGGCAGCTTCAACTACACCGCGCCGGCGAACACGCTCAACGACGAGAACATCATCGTGATCGGGGATCTCGAGGAGGACGACGCGACCGCCGAGGCAGCTCAGCGCGAACTCGCCGCCTACGCGCTCACCGAGATCGACCGCATCATCGCCGACCTGTCGACTCCCATTCCGGTCGTGTAGCGCCAGCCGGCGCCCGCGCGGCGCCGGCCAGGAGGCGGAGAGCCACGTGGTCGGCAGGCTATTCGAGCCACTCCGTGATGAACGTCGGGTTCGCGTGGATGTGCGTCGCCACATACGGCTCGGGTCCGACGACCTCGAACTTGTGCGGCGTGAACGCGGGCACGACGAGCACCTGACCGCCCGCCGACTCGAGTCGTTCGTCGCCGACGGTGAACACCGCCCGACCGTGGCGCACCACGAACGTCTCGGCGTACGGGTGTTGATGCAACCTGGGTCCGGCACCCGGGCGTGACGTGTACTCGAAGATCAGCGACACCGGCGAGCCGATCGTCTCGCCCTCGATCTCGTCGGTCCAGTCGTCGTCGTCGGTGGCGGTCTCAGGGCGTTGAAAGATGAGCACCATGTGCTTCCTCCTCGTAGGCGCCGCCACGATAGCGCGAGCCGCGGACGGCCGCCAGCACGGATGTCCCGCCACCGACGAGGACGTCGGGGCGGGACATCCGCAATCCGCGGTCGATCAGGCTCGCGTGAGGTAGGCCTCGATGCGGTCGAACGCGCCGACCCACACCATCGTCTGGAAGAACTCGCGCACCTCGGGCGTCGGGAATCCGGTCTGCACGACGGTCACGAGCGTGCCGCCCTCGACGGCCTCGAACGTGATCTCGACGTGTGTGGCCATCTCCTGACCGCTCGGGTCGCTGCCCGTGGACTCCGTGACGAGCCGGTGGGGGCGGTCGATCTCGATGAAGGTCTGCTCCTCGCGGAACAGGGTGTCCTTGTCGGGACCCCAGACCGCGACCTGCTTGCCGCCGACCCGCAGGTCGACCTCGATCTCGACGACGGCCAGGTCGTCGAGGATCCCGAACCAGATCTTCTGCTTCTCGGCGTCGGTGTAGGCGTCGAAGACCGCCTCGGGCGACGCGGGCAGGGTGCGCGTCAGGCGCAGTCCGATCGTCTCGCTCGTGTCGATGTCGCTCATGATTCCGTTCCTTTCGTGTCGTGCGTTGTTTCGGGGTGCAGGGTGAAGTACGCCTCGAGGCCGTCGAGTCGGCGCTCCCAGAGCCGCTGGTAGAAGCTGATCCACGCCATGGCGTCGTCCAATCGCTCGGTTCCGAGCCGGCACTGGCGCACGCGGCCGACCTTCTCGGTCGTGACGAGACCGGCGGCTTCGAGCACGTCGACGTGCTTGCGGATGCCGGTGAGCGTCATGCCGGTCGGCATCGGCGAGCTCGGTGATCGTGGCCGGGCCGTCGCCGAGGCGGGTGAGGATGCCGCGGCGCGTCTCGTCGGCGAGTGCCGCGAACGCCCGATCCAAGACCTGTTGCTGAACCATGTGGTTCAGTGTAGAACACTGAACCGAAAAGTTCAATGTTTGGGCTATCAGGGGACCAACTCAGGAGAATTGCACCAATACTCCGCCTCAGCAGGGCTTGCCGACTCTATTCCTCAGTTGCGGAACGGACCCGCGGGGAGCATGGCCGAACGTGAGCGCGTTGCCGGGTCATCCGGAGATGCCGACGAGCTCCTCGCTGACCTGCCAGAGACGCTTCGCCGTCGCCTCGTCGTGCGAGCGCTCGGACGAACGCTTGGCACGACGGTCGTGGAAGTATCCGCCCGTCACGCCGTCGAGCTCCGGCGATGAGGCAGCCCAGACGACCGTGTCGGCGCCGCGCTCGGGGGAGCGCATGAACGGACGCGCCATCCAGCTCATCGCGAACGACTTCGGCTGGTCCGCGACGGCGAAGCCGGTGCGCGTGACGCCGGGGTGCACCGCGTTCGCCGTGACCCCCGTGTCGACCAGGCGGCGCGCCAGCTCGTAGGTGAAGAGCACGTTCGCGAGCTTGGACTGGTTGTACGCGCGCTGACCCGAGTACGACCTCGTCGACTGGAGGTCGTCGAAGTCGATCCGGCCGAATGCCTCCGCGGTCGAGGTGACGGCGACGATCCGCGCCCCGTCGAGAGCGAGCATCCGATCGAGCAGGAGGTGGGTGAGCAGGAACGGCGCGAGATGGTTGAGCGCGAACGTCAACTCGAGGCCGTCCTCGGTGACATGGCGGTGCGCCCACAGCCCGCCGGCGTTGTTGACGAGGACGTCGACTCGCGGGTAGTGCTCCAGCAACTCGGCGGCGAGGCGGCGCACCTCCGCCTGTGACGAGAGGTCGGCCTCGAACACGTCGACCTCGTCGTTGGTCGAGCCGAGCCTGAGGTCGTCGGCCGCGGACGTGAGCCGCGCTCGATCGTGCCCGACGATGCCGACGTGGGCGCCGAGGGCGGCGAGTCCCATCGCCGTGGCCTTGCCGATTCCGCCGGTGCCTCCGGTGACCACGATCGTGTGTCCGGTGAGGGGCCGCTTCTCGCTCATGCGAGCCTCCGTCCGGGGCGCCGGCTCAGCGGACGCCCGTCGGGCAGGGCGCAGGTGCCCGCATGTCCAGCCTCCTCGCCGATGGGCGCATCTGCAAGCACTCGTCCTCCACCAGACCGGCCCGCCCAGCCAGGGCCGTGAGATGACGCGAATCGACCCTCCGCACCGAGCGGAGGGTCGATTCGCGTCACTTCGTCGGCCGGGCTCGGCCCGCCCACCGTCACATGGTGTCGAGGATCGCGACCAGCTGCTCGAACGTCGTGTTGGGGTTGACGATCGCGAAGCGCGTGTTGGGTCGGCCCGCGTGCGAGCTCGGCGTCACGAACGCCTTCTGCTCGTCGAGCAGGCGGGCCGACCAGGCGTCGTAGTCGGCCTTCGTCCAGCCCTCGCGCTCGAACACGACGACCGAGAGCTGCGGGTCGCGCACGAGCGAGAGGCCCTCGCGCGACGAGATCTCACGGGCGATGTCGGCCGCCACGGTGATCGAGTGGCTGATGGCCTCGCGGTAGGCGGCCCCGCCATACGTGGCGAGCGAGAACCAGAACGGCAGGCCGCGGGCGCGCCGGGTGAGGTGCGCGGCGTAGTCCGACGGGCTCCACTCGCTCGTCTCGGTGAGGGTGTCGAGGTACTCGGCGTGCTGGGTGTGCGCGCGGCGGCCGGCCTCGGGATCGCGGTAGATGAGCGCGCACGCATCGAACGGCGCGAACAGCCACTTGTGCGGATCGACGATCACCGAGTCGGCGTGCTCGACGCCCGCGAAGCGGTCGCGGGTGAGCGGCGAGAGCATCGCGGCGAGTCCGTAGGCGCCGTCGACGTGCAGCCAGAAGTCGAATTCATGCTTGAGCGCGGCGATCGAGGCGACGTCGTCGACGATGCCGAAGTTGGTCGAGCCCGCGGTCGCCACGACGGCGAAGACGGATGCCCCGTGCTCGCTCAGTGCCGTCCGTACGTCGTCGCCCCGCAGCATGCCGTCGTCGGCAGGCTTCACGGGCACGACGTCGACGTCCATGACGCGCGCCGCCGAGGCGATCGACGAGTGCGCCTCGGCACTGCAGACGATCTTCCAGCGGCCGCCGGGCGGGGCCGGGGTCGTGGCATCCGCACCACTGTCGCCGGCCGCAGCCTCGGCGAGCACGTGCCGCGCGTGGTCGCGCGCGGCGACGAGCGCCGAGAGGTTGCCGAGCGTGCCGCCCTGCACGAACACGCCGCCCGCGGTCGTCGGCAGGCCGAACTCGCGCCGCAAGCCACGACAGCACCTGGTTCTCGGCGTAGACGGCGCCGGCGCCCTCGAGCCACGAGCCGCCGTAGAGCGCGCTCGCCGAGACGACGAGGTCGAACGCCGTCGCCGCCTTCGTGGGCGCGGTCGGGATGAAGGACAGGTACTGCGGGTGGTCGGTCGTGATGCACGCCGGCGCGAGCACGTGCTCGAAGACCGACAGGGCCTTCGCGGCGCCGATGCCGCCCTCGGTGATCGTGCGCCCGGCCAGGCGGGTGAGCTCGGCCTCGGTGCTCGGCTTGTCGAGCGGGGTGTCATCGCTCAGGATCCGCCGGCGCGAGTAGTCGAGCACGAGGTCGACGAGGTGCTCGGTCTCGCTCGAGGTGGTGTGCATGCGGGTCGCGGGCTCGTGCCGTGCGTTCATGGGTGGATCCTCTCAACTGCCCGGCCCGGGGCTGGCCGCGGGCCCGTAGAAGGGTTGCACATCAGGTTGCAAACCCACAAAAAGGCGCCATCAACTCGGCGCATCACGCAAATCAATTGCGTGAACTGCGATCAGGACGCAGATGAAGTGCGTGGCTTTCGGATGTCGCAAGGCGGCGGTGTTCGCCGCGACCATACTGTCGGAGCCCCATCCCGGGCGGAAGGGGGAGGTGTGCCTATCCTCCCGGCGGCGTGATCGTCACCCGCGTCGGCGGGGTCCCCGAAGGGGGACGGTGTGGTGCGAGGGCAACCTTGCCGGTCGCCGGCGACACCTTCGCGACCGCCGGGTAGCCGGCTTGCGAGCCTGTGACCCGCACGGTCATCTGCTTGCCGAAGTGGATCGATGTGAGCTTGAACGAGGCGTCGGTTGCCCCGCCGACCGCAGTCCCATTCGCGTACCACTGGTAGGCGAATGAGGTACCCGGCGTCCAGGTTCCGGGCTTCGCCGTCAGCCTCGATCCCGTCGCAATCGTGCCCGAGATCGTGGGCGAGCCGACTGTGGCGACTTTCAATGTCGAGGCGGACGTCATCGACGTCGTCGGGTACCCCGACAGCGAACCGGTCACCCGGACTCCGATCTGCTTGCCGGCCTGCGAACTCGTCAATGCGAACGCGGACCCGGTCGCACCGCTGATCGCCGTACCCGACGCGAACCACTGGTATTTGAGGGTTGTGCCCGTCGCCCACGTGCCGGACTTCGTGCTGAGCGTCGACCCGATCACCGGGATACCGCTGATCGTCGGCGTCGCGACGAGGAACACCCTGGATGTCGCCGCCGAGGTCTTCGCAACAGTCGCGTACCCGGATTTGGTTCCGGTGACCCGGACGGTGAGCGTCTTGCCCGCCTGACCGCTCGCGAGCACGAGTGTGGCCTTCGTCGCTCCGCTGATCGCCGTGCCGCCGGCGAACCACTGGTACGCAAGCGTGGTGCCGCTCGTCCACGCACCAGGCTTCACAGTGAGCGTCGAGCCCGTCAACGCAGACCCGCTGATCGTCGGGGTGGATGCCGCGAGCGTGCCCGTGGCCACCACGGCCGTAGGAATCGACTCGATCGTCGCCGAGGCATACCCGGGCGCCGCTGCCGTCACGCGGACCGAGATGCGGGTACCGAGCTGTGCGGCATCGACGGCGAGCAACGCGTTCGTCGCGCCCGAGATCGGCGTCCCATCGGCGAGCCATGCGTACGACACAGCCGCGCCGGGCGTGCTCGACGATGCGGTCGTCGTCAGCGTGGAGCCGACGACCGCCGACCCGGTGACGGCGGGTGCCGACAACTGCGCCTCCTCCACTGGTCCGACGGTCGCGGTTTGCTCCGACTCCTCGGTCGCAGAGACGTATCCCGCTTTGGAGGCGGTGACGCGCACTGCGATCCGCTTGCCCAGGTGCTCATCGGTGAGCTGCAGCGTGGGTTCGGTCGAGTCGATGAGTTCGACTCCGTCGGCAAGCCATTCGTAGGTCAGGTCGACATTGCTGTCGGTCGATGACGCGACGACAGCCAGCGTCGATCCGACGTTCGCACGCCCCGAAACGGTGGGCCATGACAAGCTGAGCCGTGCCGTGAGGGTGGCATCAACCTCGGATACCGCCTGCCCAGCGACCAGCCCGATCACATCGGAATCGCTCGAGAGGGACTGGTCGTTCCAGAACTCCCGCACGTACGCCGACGCGGGCGGCGGTCGGAACTCCACCACATAGGATCCGGTGGGGAGGCCGACGATCGAATAGTCGCCGTTCGCGTCGGTGTAGGTGTATCTCCACGAGTTGAACCAACCGTTCGCTGCGCGCTTGTACGACTGCACGAGCGTGTTCAAGATGGGTTTGCCGTCGACCCCGATCACTCGCCCGGTGATTGTGGCTCCGCGAGCCAAGGTTGCATCTGTGCCTTCGACCACCTCGTCGAGCTTGACTGCGATGCGATCCGCCGAGGCTGCGTTCGGGGCATCGTTCCACCATTCCCCGAGCACGTTCGTGGTGGCGGGGGGAGCGAAATAGAGCGTGTAGTCTCCCGCCTCCAGGCCGAACAGCTCGTATCGGCCGTCGGTCATTGTCCGCACTTCCTGCAGTGGCGACAGCGATCCGCTGTCGGGGTCGAGCAGTTGAACGCGCACATCGCTGACGGGTGTGCCGTCCTCATCCGCGACGAGCCCAGTGATCACGCCGCCCTGCACGAGCACGAAATCGGCCGTGGCATGGTCGCGCTGGCCGAGCTCGATGACGTCGGCTGAAGCCGCGTCGGGTTTGCCGTTCCACCATTGGTCGGCGTACCGGCTCGGGGGAGAGACACGCAGCGTATACCGACCGGGCTCGAGCGTGCGGAACGCAAACGCCCCGCCCGAGCCCGATTCCGCCACCCAGGGTTGTTCCGTTTCGTCGTCGAGGAAGTGGAGTTCCACGTGCGCGTCGGCGACCGGCTGGCCGGTCGTGTCCCGGACGACGCCCGATATCGACGCTTTCAGCGCCAGCTGCGCGTCGATTCCGTCGACGACCTCACCTCTCGCGACATGGATCACCTCGGACGTGGCCTGATCCGGTGCATCGTCCCACCACTCACCGATGTACGTTCCCGATACCGGAGAGAACTCGAGCCCATACATGCCCTCGACCAAGCCGTGGAACTCGTACTGTCCAGTTGAGGACAGCCCGGTGCTTGCCGTCGTGAGCCCTCCGTGGACGAGATCTCCGTCAGCCGTCACCTCATAGAGTTTGACGCTCTCGTAGCCCGTGATTGGCCGCCCGGATTCGTTCGTGACGGTTCCGGAGATTCTCGCCCCCGCCGAGAGTTGCACATCCATGCCCTGCATGATCTCGCCCGCCGGCACCCCGAAGACGTCGGCCGCCTCCTGCCGTGCCTGGTCGTTCCACCATTCGGACGCATAGATCGAGCCACGCGGAGGTGTCGTCCTGATCGTGTACGAGCCGCTGGCGAGTTGACCGAAACTGTACTTGCCGTCCGCGAATGCGGTGTCGCGCGCTCGATAGTGGAGATTGCCGTCATCGCCGAGTACGTACAGATGGACGTCGATGCCATTGATCGTCTCGGAGCCGTCGCCGCTGACCGTTCCGCGCACGGTTGCACCGGGGCTCAGCTGCACATCCATTCCAGTGAGCGCCTGTCCCGCGGCGACCTCGAACCTCACCCCGGAGGATTCAGTTGCCTTTCCTCCCCACCATTCCTGCGCGAGCGGCGGGTACGGATCGAACCAGAGTGTGTACGTGTCGGGATCGACGTCGGTGAACGTGTATACGCCGTTGCTGTCTGCGATCCTCGCCCGGGAATGACTGACGCCCTGATCATCGAACGAGGTGAGGCGCACACCGACGTTCCCGCGCGGAAGTCCATCGGGACCGGTGATGGTCCCTGAGACGCTCGCCGGCGCAAGATCCTCAGCCACCGCCGGATTCAGGCCCGAGAACCCGACCGCGGCTACGACGAACAGGGCGAGTGCTGCCCGAGCGAACTTGACGAGAAAGGTGCGGCGCGGGGAGGCGTCAGTGCCGGTCAATCGGGTCTCCACAGGGTGAGGGTCGGAGCGGATCCCGCGGTTGAGCCATGCGACGGCGAACGAGGGTGCGACGATTTCACCACACAATCCGGTCCGACCGGAAGCAGAGGTCGCCGCCGGTACCCTCGCGATGCTGCACGCGCGGGTCCCCGAGGACCTATTCCACTGCCGGCCCCTTCAGCTCGATGCTGATCTGCTCGGCATCGAGCTCCTCGAGGGCTGCGCCGAGCGCGGCCGCGCTGAACAGCCCCTCGTCGCGCGCGTCGAGCAGGGCCTCGCGCTCGGCGTGGATCATGCGCAGTCGCAGCAGCCGCACCTGCTCGGCGTCGATCAGGCGATCGGATGACCCATCGCCGTGGTCCGGGACATCCGGGCCGCCCTTCACGCCGATGTTCTCGGCCGCGCGCTCGCCGGGCCCGGCAGCGTCCCGCTCGACGCCCTCATCGGCCGACGTCAGCCAGGCCGCCCGCATGCGCTCGGCCGTGGCGCGCAGACGCGGGTCGAGCGTGTCGTCGTCGTCGAGCTCGTCGAACGCGGCCGCGCGCATGACCTGCTTCAGCTCCTGCCGCTCGGCGAAGGTGTCGCCGGGGTCGCGTACGGGCAGCAGCCAGCGCACGAGCCACGGCAGCGTGCCGCCCTGCACCAGCAGCGAACCGACGGCGACGACGAACGCGATGAGGACGAGCATCGAGCGGCTCGGGGTATCGGCCGGCAGGGTCTGGGCGGCGGCGAGCGTGACGACGCCGCGCATGCCGGCCCAGACCACGATCGCGCCCTCGCGCCAGCCGAGCGCCTCATCGAGGTAGTAGTCGATGTCGGCCACCCGGCGTCGCATCATCGTGCGGAAACGCTCGGACTGCGCAGGGGTGGGCGTGGGCCTGCGCGCATCAGGGGGCGACCGGTCGGCGCGGTCGGCCATCATCTGCTTGAACTCGCCGCCCCGGCGCGCGCGTCGACCGAGCGCCGCGAGCAGCGGCGCGACGTACGCCGCACGGATGAGGATGACGGCGACGAACGCGATCGCCGCGATGCGGATGGCCGCCCACACGCCCTCGTGCGCGCTCTCGACCTCGTCGACGATCCCGCTCAGTTCGAGTCCCATCACGAGGAACACCGCGCCCTCGAGGACGAGCTCGATCGTGCGCCAGGTCTGCACGTCCGAGAGCCGGTGCTGCGGCGAGAGGAAGCGCGCCGCCCCGCGCCCGGTGATGAGGCCGGCGACGACGGCGGCGACCAGCCCCGACGCGCCCAGCAGCTCGGCCGGGACCGACGCCAGGAACGGGATGGTGAACGAGATCACCGTGTTCACGGTCGGGTTCGACACCCGCGCGCGAACGCGCAGGTTGAGCCATCCGATGACCACGCCGATCACGCTCGCGAGCGCCACCGAATACAGGAAGGTGCCGACGACGCCCCAGAGCGTGACGGATGCCGCGGTGGCGGCGATCGCCGCGCGAAGCAGCACGAGCGCGCTCGCGTCGTTCAGCAGGCTCTCGCCGTCGAGCATCGCCGAGACCCGCGGAGACACCCCGAGCCGCTTGACGATCGACGTCGCGACCGCGTCGGTCGGGCTGAGGATGGCACCGAGCGCGATGCCCATCGCGAGCCCGAGGTCGGGGATGAGCCACGTGAAGAGCAGCCCGAGCAGCACCGACGTGATCACGACGAGCACGACCGAGAGCCCGCTGATCGCCGTGAAGTCGCGGCGGAACTCCATCGTCGGCATCGACACCGCCGCCGAGTACAGCAGTGGCGGCAGCACGCCGGCGATGATCCACTCGGGGTCGACCTCGAACGGCGGCACCTCGGGCAGCAGGCTCACGCCGATGCCCACGAGCACGAGCAGCAGCGGCGATGCGACGCCGAGCCTCGGGCCGATCGCTGCGGCGCCGGCGATGGCGAGCAGCGCCAGCACCGCGATGACGAGCAGTTCCATCTCGGCCTACACCTCCACCGATCGCGTACTCCGCGCAGTCGGGTGCGTGCCCCGTGGTCGGCAGAATGTCACGGCGGCGGCCGGTCCGCAACGGTCGCGTTCGCGCGATGTGGGCAGGTCGTGGTCAAGTGGTCGCATGGGCTTCGATGCGCGGTTCCTGGGTGTGCGGGCGGCGATGCCGCGATTCGAGGCGACCGATGTCTCGACCGGCGTCGTTCGCGAGGCCACGGTCGAACTCGACTACATGCACTTCGCGGTGGTGCTCGATACCGCTCGCCGCTTCGCCCGCGCCACCGGTGTCAACATCGACGGGGCGACACTGCTCGATCTCGACCGTGGCGGCGACGAGTGGCGGTTCGACGAACGCATCCCCGCCGACTGGCAGGCCGGTCCCGAGGTGTACGCCCGCAACGATCTCGACCGCGGGCACCTCGTGCGCCGCCGCGACCCGGTGTGGGGCGACCCGGCGGTGGCGGCGAGGGCGAACTCCGACACCTTCCACTACACCAACGCCGCGCCGCAGGCATCGGGCTTCAACCAGTCGAAGGAGCTCTGGCTCGGCCTCGAAGACCACGTGCTCGAGCACGCCGCCGCGCACCGGCAGCGCCTCAGCGTGTTCACCGCCCCGGTGCTCGGCGAGGCCGACCCGCCCTACCGCGGCATCCAGGTGCCGCTGCGGTTCTGGAAGATCGCGGCGTGGAACGCCGGCACCGGCGACGACGGGGTGCTCGCCGCCGTCGGATTCATCCTCGACCAGGCGCCCCTCGTCGACACGAGTGAGCTGCGCGCACCCGCGCCCGGCGAGGCGCCTGCGGTCGGCCCGTTCCGCACATTCCAGGTGCCCATCGGCGATATCGCCGTCATCACGGGCCTCATCATGCCCGAGCTCGTCGCGGCCGATCGCCTGCCGGCGACCATCGCGGCCACCGGGTGGCGCGAGCTCGAGACATCCGCTCAGATCCTGCTCTGAACCGGCTCCGGCGGCCGCTGTCGCCGGCGTGATCGTGCCCTCATCCCACCCCCTCAACGGGCGGTTCCGCACCCACATTCGATCCGCTAGCGTGAGGCCCACCGTGGGATCGCTCCACGCGATCAGTGAGGAGCCTCGCCGATGGAGGGTGCCGCGCATCCGACCTTGCTCGAATCGATCTCAGCGTGGGTCCTCGTGGTCACGTTCGCCCTCTCGCTGGCCTACGAGCTCTGGAGGGCGACCGCGAAGGCTGGAGTGTCGCGCCACGACTCGCTGAGGGCCTTCGTGCGGGAGCTCTGGCTGTACGTCCTCGCGGCAGTGGTGATCTTCCTGCTGTTCGCCGGCGTGCCCTTCGCCGCCTGGGTCGGCTTGGTCTTCTCCGTCGTCTTCATCCTCGTGTCGATCTTCTACTACAACCCGAAGATGATGGTCGAGCGAGAACCCGGCGTGATCGACTGGTTCGAGGATCTCGTCTACACCGGGTTGCTGTTCGTCGTCGCCGCTCTGCTGACCCTCGAGGTCTCAGGGTTGGCTCTCGCCTAGGTCGCGCCAAGAGCCAGATGCGGCTCCCACCGCGGCCGGCTCTGGTGCCCGGCGAGGCCCGGGCGCTACTGTGGCGAGCAGACCGGGGGACACCCCGTGAGAATGGGGCAGGCCATGGGCTTCTGGAACAGTTTCGGCGACATCATCTGGTGGTTCTTGTGGATCTTCGCGTTCACGGCGTACCTCTTCGTGCTGTTCGCGATCGTCGCCGACCTGTTCCGCGACCACAAGCTCAACGGCTGGTGGAAGGCGGTGTGGATCATCTTCCTGCTCTTCGCGCCCTTCCTCACGGCGCTCATCTACGTCATCGCGCGCGGTCGCGGCATGGCCGAGCGCAACGTCGAGCAGCGTGAGCAGGTGCAGGAGGACTCGGCCGAGTACATCCGCTCGGTGTCGTTCGCGAACCCGGCCGACGAGATCACCAAGGCCAAGGCACTGCTCGATCGGGGCACGATCACGCAGGGCGAGTTCGACGCGCTCAAGGCGAAGGCGCTCGGCGACAAGTTCTGAGGTCGTACCCGCAGTCGCTCGGGAGCCTCAGGCGGCGGGAGCCTCCTGGCCCGCTGCGCGTGCCGCTGCCCTTCGCGCTTTGCGTTCGGCCTTCGCCTGGGCATCGAAGTCGGCCATGATCGCCTTCGTCTCGTCGAATTCGCCGAGTACCGGCCGGATCCAGCTCATCGCCGGATTGGTGTCGACGAGCATCATGCGCACGACCAGCGTCAGCGGGATCGCGAGGATCGCGCCGATCGGGCCGATCACGACCGCCCAGAACAGCACCGAGAAGAACGTGATGGTCTGGCTGAGGTTCACGGCCTTGCCGACGACCCGCGGCTGGATCACCGATTGGATGATGCCGTTGATGACGCCGTAGACGACGATCACGGCGATCACGGTCGGCCACCCGCCGACCAGGGCCCCGAAGATGATCGGCGGGATGATCGCGATGAAGTAGCCGATGTTCGGGATGAACGAGCAGACGAACGCGAGCAGACCCCAGATGAACGCGCCGGGGACGCCGAGGATGAGCAGGGCGATCCAGTTCACGACGCCCTGCGCCAGCCCGAGGATGGTCGTGACCACCATGTAGCGGCGCACGTTCGTGCCGTAGGCGACCAGTGAGACCACGGTGAGGGGCCGCACCGGGTACAACTGCTTCAGCACCGTCGGCAGGAGGCCCGCGTCCATGGCCATCAGCAGCAGCATGGTGAACACGATGACGAGCAGCGTGATCGAGCCGGTGAGGCCGCCGATGAGGCCGCCGAGGAAGCCGACCAACGTCGCGGGGTCGAAGCCCGAGGCGACCTCGTGCAGTTCTTCGGCGTTGATGCCGATCGTCGACAGCCAGTCCGCCGCCGCCTGACCCCAGGCGATGATCTGGTCCTTGAACTCCGGAATCAGGGCGGCGAACTGCGTGAAGGCGACGGCAACTGCCCACCCGAACGCGACCAGCAGCAGGGTGACGGCCGTGATCACCGATCCGGTCGCGATGCCGCGTGGCACGCCGCGCTTCTCGAGCGCGACGCGCAGCGGATGCACGCAGATCGTGAGCACGAGCGCGAAGAACACGGGCCCGAAGATGCCGGCGATGGCCGCTATCCCGAAGGTGGCCACGGCAGCGCCGCCGAGGGCGATCAGGATGTACGCGTTGCGGTGCACGCTCACGTGAGTGGCGGCCGCGGCAGTGGCTTCTGCCGCAGCAGCTTCCTCGGCGGCCTCAGTCTTCTCGGCTTCGGCTTCGGCCTTCGATTGCTTCTTGGTCCACCACATGAGGACTCCGATTCCGCGCTGCCGCCCCGACCCGCGCTCGTGCCCAGACTAGCGAGCCGGGGATGTCGCAGTCATCATCCACTTCGCGTGACGCCGGAGGGCGCCGGTGGCACAGTGGAGGCATGGCGAGCGCCCGCGAGGAGCTTCACGCCGACGTGCTGGTCGTCGGCGCCGGGCCCAGTGGGCTCATGGCCGCCGTGTGCCTTGCGAAGCTCGGCGTCGACGTGCTCATCGTCGATGCGAAGGCGGGGCCGACACGCGAGTCGCGTGCGCTCGGCGTGCAGGCCCGCTCGATGGAGCTCTACGACCAGCTCGGGCTCGTCGACCGGGTGCTCGCCGAGCGCGCGCCCGCTCCGGCGGTCGTGCCCGGGGCCGGTCGCCGCGCGTTCGGCCGAGTCGAGTTCACGGGACTCGGCGAAGGCGTCTCTCCCTATACCGAGATCACCGTGTTCGAGCAGAGCCGCAACGAGCGCCTCCTCGTCGACGCGCTCGGCGACCTGGGGCGCGAGGTGAGGTGGGGGCATGCGCTCGAGCGGCTCGAAATCGTGGTCGCCGAACGTGACGATGAACCCCGTGGCGGGGCATCCGTCATCGCGACGCTCGCCGGGCCCGCCGGCGAGGTGATGGTGCACGCCCGCTACTGCGTGGGCGCCGACGGGTCGCACTCGCAGGTGCGCGAGTCGCTCGGCATTCCGTTCGAGGGCGTGACGAACGCCTACACCTATTACATCGC
The DNA here is from genome assembly GCA_963758615.1 of uncultured Actinomycetota bacterium. Classification (GTDB taxonomy): domain Bacteria; phylum Actinomycetota; class Actinomycetes; order Actinomycetales; family Microbacteriaceae; genus Agromyces. The sequence goes on from CAVWVZ010000003.1 coordinate 249,748, forward strand.
CGATGCCGGGGACGTGACCGGCCTCGCGGGCGACGCGGTCAACCTGCGATTCACGGCCGAGCACTTCCTGCTCGCGTTCCCGATGGGCGAGCGGCGGATGCGCCTGCTCGGCATCGTGCGCGATGGCGACCTCGATGCCGACGGGCACCTCCTCGAGGCGAACGTGCGCGCGCTCATCGCGCGCGAGTTCGGGGTCGAGTACTCGCAGACGTCGTGGTTCACGACGTACCGGGTGCACCACCGACTGGCGCAGCGATTCCGCGAGGGCCCCTGCTTCATCGTCGGCGACGCCGCGCACATCCACTCGCCGGTCGGCGCGCAGGGCATGAACACCGGACTGCAGGAGGCGCACAACCTCGCCTGCGCGCTCGCCGACGTGCTCGTCGGCGGCATGCCCGACCGCCGCCTCGACCGGTTCGAGGCGGAACGCAGGCCGGTCGGCAGGACGCTCGTGGCGACGACCGACCGGATGTTCGGCGAGATCACCGCGGAGTCGCGATTCGCCCGGTTCGTGCGCGGTCGCGCGCTGCCGGTCTTCGCGCCGCTCGGCGTGCGACTCCTGCCGCGACTGGTCGGCGGCCGCATCTTCGGCTACCTCTCGCAGACGCGCATCCACTATCGGATGTCGCCGCACGAGTCGCGCCGCGACCGCGTCGTGGGGCGCCGCCTGCCGTGGACGGGCGACAACTTCGACGTGCTGCGCTCGATGACGTGGCAGGTGCACGGCTACGGGGTCTACGCGCCGGAGGTGCACGCGATCGCCGCGTCGATCGGCCTCGAGGGTCACGCGTTCGGGTCCGATCCGCACGGGCGGCTCGATCCCGCCCTCGTGTACCTCGTGCGGCCCGACGGGTTCGTCGCGGCCGCGGCATCCGCTCGCGCCGTGCCCGGCGGGCCGCAGGCGTTCCGGGAGCAGCTCGCGGGCTGACGCGAGCGCAGGACTCGACGCGCACGAGGGCGCATGCGCTCGCAGCGCACGCGCCCCCGGCCGGAACTACTCGGCCGCGTCGATGATGAGGTCGGTCACCTCGTCGGGGTGGCTCATCATCGCGACGTGCGAGCTGTCGATCTCGACCGTCGTCGCCCCGGCCCGTTCGGCCATGACCCGCTCGGCTTCGGGCGGGATCGTGTGATCCTGCGACGCGACGAGGTACCAGCTCGGGATCGTCTTCCACGCCGGCACCCCGGACGGCGTGAACAGCGCCGAGAGTGCAGCGGGCCGCTGCGACGCACCCATCACCGCGGTCTGCTTCGGCGGGAGGTCCTGCGCGAACAGGTCGTGGAAGAACGCGGGGTCGATGTACCCGTCGGCGTCGTTCTCGGGAGCGCCGGGGTACGGCCGGATCACGAGGTGTTCGGCGAGTTCGCTGTGCCCGCCGCCGAGCTCGTTCGCGTCGACGAGACGCTCGCCCTCGTCGAGGGCGTAGGCGGCGATGTAGACGAGTGCCTGCACGTTCGGGTTGCCGGTGGCCGCGTTGGTGATGACGGCACCGCCGTAGGAGTGACCGACGAGCACGATCGGTCCCTCGATCGTCGACAGGATCGTCTTCACGTACTCGGCATCGGAAGCGAGGCCACGCAATGGGTTCGCGGCGGCGAGCACGGTGTAGCCGCGTTTCTGCAGCTTCCCGGTCACGTCGTTCCAGCCGGAGGCGTCGGCGAAAGCGCCGTGCACGAGCACGACGGTCGGCTTCGGTGCGGTGGGCTTGGCGGCCACCGCGGCGGCGGGAAGCCCGACCGTCACGGCGGCGACGGCCGCCGCGCCGGCGAGCGCGAGGGCGAGGCGGAGCGGCCGGGTACGGCCGCGTCGAGGTGTCGTGTGCATCGGAATCATGTCTCCCTGGGATCGATGGTCGATGGTGACGGATGCCTCGGCCGGGGGTCGCACCGGGCAGCACCGTCACCCCGCAGCATCCCGCTCCACGCTCACGGTGCGCACCACGTGCGACGCGTAGTCTGCAATTCTCGCGAGAATTGCTCGCCTCCATCACGCGCTCCGCTACCGTATGGAGAATCGCCACGCACCCGGTCCCCATGCTCGGCCGCACGGCCGAACGTCACGCGCTCGACGCACTCGTGACGTCGGCGCGCAACGGCGTGAGCGGAGCGCTCGTGCTCGTCGGCGAGGCGGGCATCGGCAAGACGGCGCTGCTCGACCACGCGGCCGCCGCGGAACGGGTGCGAGTCGTGCGACTGGCCGGGATCGAGTCCGAGGCGCAACTGTCGTTCTCGGCGGTGCACCTCGGGCTGCTCCCGTTCCTCGACGGCGACGAGCGGATTCCGGCGCGACAGCGCGATGCCCTGCGCATCGCGTTCGGGCGCGAGTCCGGGCCGCCACCCGACCGGTTCCTGGTCGGTCTCGCCACCCTCTCGCTGCTCGCAGAGGCGAGCCGCGCGAAGCCCGTCGTCTGCTGCATCGACGATGTGCACTGGCTCGACCCCGAGTCGCTCGACGTGTTCGCGTTCGTCGCGCGGAGGCTGAAGGCTGAGCGCATCGCCATGGTCTTCGCCTCCCGCCCCGACGAGGCCGGGGCCGGGCGACTCTCGGGCATTCCCGAACTTCCCCTCGCCGGGCTCGAGCCTCAGGACGCCATCGAGCTGCTGACACGCTCGTCTGCGGTCTCGATCGAGCCGCTTGCCGCGGCGCAGATCGCGGCCGCGACCGGTGGCAACCCGCTCGCGTTGATCGACCTCTCGCAGGAGCTCACGGCGAGGCAGCTCGTCGGGCAGCCCTTGCTGCCCGAACCGGTGCCGCTCGGGCGGCACCTCGAGGAGCACTACGTACGCGAGGCTCGTGCCGTGCCCGAGGAGACGCAGCGCTGGCTGCTGCTGGCGTCGGCGGCGACGACGGGCGAGACGGCGCTGGTCGCCGATGCCGCCGCGGCGCTGGGCCTGGCCGACGACGCGGCTGAGGCCGCCGAGGCCGCCGGGCTCGTCACCGTGGGCGAGTCGATCGAGTTCCGGCATCCGCTCGTGCGCTCGGCGGTCTACGGCGCCGCCGATGGCCCTGCGCGCCGCATCGTGCACCGGGCGCTCGCCGACGCGGCTGACGCGCCGGACGATGCCGACCTGCGTGCCTGGCACCTCGCTGCCGCGCAGCTACGGCCCGACGAGGCGATCGCGGCGGAGCTCACCCGCGCTGCGGCTCGGGCGGGGGAGCGCGGCGGTGTCGCGTCGCGGGCCCGATTGCTCGCGCGCGCCGTCGAACTCACCCCGGAGGGCCCGGCCCGCGACCAGCGCACGATCGAAGCGGCCGAGGCCGCAGGTGCGGCCGGTGCGGCGCACGCCGCCGTCGACCTGCTCGACCGGCTCGAAACCGAGGCGCTCGACGACGTCTCACGAGGCCGGGTCATCGCCGCTCGGGCCACGCTCGCGACCCTGCTCGGCGACCCGGCGGCGATCAGGCACGCGACCGCCGACCTGATGCGCGCGGCCGATGCATTTCGCGGCACGGCACCCGAACTCGAGCGTGCAGCGCTGCTGCGGGCCTTCGATCTCGCGCTCAACGCCGACTTCCTCATGCAGGGCACGACGCTCGCCGCGTTCGGCGAGCGGGCGCTCGCGGCCGTAGATGACGATGACGACGGCGCCGACCACGCACTGCTTCGCGCGATCGGCCTCTTCATCACGAGGCCATACTCCGAGGCCGTTCCGGCCCTCCGAGCCGCGCAGGCCATGCTCGACGTCGACGACCCCGACATCGCCCTGCGCTACGGCATGGGCAGCGTGGCGATCACCACCGGCCTGTGGGACGAGGTCGCCCGCGAACGCCTCCTGCGCCGCGCGGCCGAGGCCGCACGATCCGCAGGGTCGCTCACGCTGCTCGACGCGCTCCTGTGGATCATCGCCCTCTGCCTCTGCGAGCGCGGTCGCCTCCGTGCCTCCGCCGCAGCGATGGAGCAGGTGCGCCAGCTGCGCGAGGCGATCGGCTACGCCGCTGAGCACGTCGAGAACGCCGGCTACCTCGGCTGGGTCGGCGGCGCCGGCTCCCGCGAGACGATCAGCGCGCTCGCCGAAGCGATCGGGGCGGCCGGCTTCGGCGGCGCCGAGGCGATCGCGCTCATGGGGCTCACCGCGCTCGACCTCGCGGACGGCCGCTACGACGAGGCCGCCGTGCGTCTCGAGCCGATGGTCGCCCGCCGCTTCATCCAGGTGACGATGCACCAGGTGGCCGACTTCGTCGAGGCCGCCGCGCGGTCGGGACGTCTCGAGGCGGCACGCGAGTCCGCGGCGGACTTGCGCGGGTATGCCGAGGCGAACGGCTCCGCGTGGTGCGGGGGCGTGGCCGCGAGGTCGACCGCGCTCGTCGTCGACGACGTCGAGGCGGAGCGCTGGTACGTCGACGCGATCGCGCAGCTCGAGCGGACGTCGACACCGATGGACCTCGCCCGTGCCCACCTGCTCTACGGCGAATGGCTGCGACGGATGCGCCGTCGCCGTGATGCGCGCGAGCACCTGCGCCTTGCGCTCACGAGCTTCGCCGAGGCCGGCGCCGTCCCGTATGCCGATCGGGCGCGGCGCGAGCTCGCCGCGGCGGGCGAGGCGGCGGCATCCGCACCGCTGTCCACGCCGACCGGCCCGCACGAACTCACCGTGCAGGAGAGTGCGGTGGCCCGCATGGCCGCCGACGGTGCGACGAACGCCGAGATCGCCGCCGCACTGTTCATCAGCCCGAACACCGTCGACTACCACCTGCGCAAGGTGTTCCGCATCCTCGGGGTGACCTCCCGGCGACAGCTCGCCCAGCACTTCCCGGCGCGCCGCCGCTGAGCCACGACAGTCGCCACCGCGCAACGCGCCGGCACAGTGCCGAGCGACTACGCGCCCTACGGGATGCGGCCCGTTGCCGCGTGGTGCGACACTCGCCGCATCGGAACACGTGACGGCGCGGAGGACGACATGCCCTACATCACCACCGAGGACGGCACGACGATCCACTACAAAGACTGGGGCGTGGGCACGCCGGTCCTCCTGAGCCACGGCTGGCCGCTGAACGCCGACGAGTGGGAGGCCGAGGCGCTGTTCCTCGCCGAGCACGGCTGCCGCGTGGTCGCTCACGACCGCCGTGGCTTCGGCCGATCGAGCCAGCCCTGGGACGGCAATGAGATGGACACGTACGCCGACGACCTCGCCTGCCTGCTGGACGCCCTCGATCTCACCGGCGTCACGCTCGTCGGGCACGCCGTCGGCGGCGGCGAGATCGTGCACTACGTGGGCCGGCACGGCGCCGCACGGGTCGCGAAGCTCGTACTCGTCTCGGCGGTGCCGCCGCTCATGCTCCGCACTTCCGACAATCCCGAGGGACTGCCGATCGGGACCTTCGACGGAATCCGCGCAGGGGAGCGGGCGGCTCGCGCCCAGCTCTACCGCGAGCTCGCCGACGGACCGTTCTTCGGCCACAACCGCTCCGGCGACGTGCCGCAGGGCGTGCGCGACGCATTCTGGCAGGCCGGAATGATGGCAGGGCATCGGGGTGCCTACGAGTGCATCGCCGCGTTCTCGGCGACGGACTTCCGGCCCGACCTCGCCGTGATCGACGTGCCGACACTCGTCATCCACGGCGACGACGACCAGATCGTCCCCTTCGAGATCGGCGGCGAGCGGTCGGCCGCGCTCATCGGCGGCGCCCGGCTGCTGGTGTATGAGGGGGCGCCGCACGGCCTGCTCCACACGCACAAGGAGCGACTGTCGCGGGACATCCTCGACTTCGTTCGCGAATAGTGCGCGCTCGGCCGGTGGCAGCGTGACGTTCCCGCGTGCTCGGCGTCGTATCGTCGTACGGTGACCCCCGATCCCGCCCAGCCGCCGATGACGGATGCCTCGCTCCGGTCCCGCCGCCTCGCCGGCGCCGCGACGCAGCTCGGCACCGAGGTGTCGATCAACTTCGGCTCGTCGCTCGCGGGCCTCGTCATCCCCGTCGTCGGCTCATTCGTCGTGGTCGCCGTGCGCCAGATCGTGATGGTCGCGGCCGTGCTGCCGTTCTACCGCCCCAGGCGCGCCGAGCTCACCTGGCGGCGGCTGTGGCCGGCGATCGCGCTCGGCGTCGTCCTCGCCGTCATGAACCTCGCGTTCTACGAGTCGGTGCACCTGCTCGGCCTCGGCATCGCCGCGACGATCGAGTTCCTCGGGCCGCTCGCGATCGCGCTCCTGAGCTCGCGACGACTGCTCGATTTCGTGTGCGCGCTCGCCGCGGGCGCGGGCGTCGTGCTGCTCATCGGCCCGGGTGCGTCGGATGCCTCGGCGATCGACCCGTGGGGTGTGGCGCTCGCGCTCACCGCGGCGGCGGCCTGGGCCGGGTACATCGTGCTCACCCGCCGGGTCGCGGTCGGGCTGCCGGGGCTCGAGGGGCTCACCGTCGCGAGCATCGTGAGCCTCGTGCTGCTGCTGCCGTTCGCGATCGCGACCTTCGACGCCGCGGTGATCGACTGGCGCATCGTGGGCCTGCTCCTCGGCGTGGGCGTGCTGTCGTCGGCGTTGCCCTACAGCCTCGACACGTACATCCTGCGGCGCATCAGCCCGCGCCTCTATGCGATCATCACGAGCTTCGGCCCGGTGATCGCGGCGATCTTCGGGTGGCTCGTGCTCGGCGAGACGTTCACGCTCACCGAGGCCATCGCGATCGGCGTGGTGTGCGGCGCCGCGGGCACCGCCATCGCGACCCAGCGCGAGCGCCCGAAGTCCGACCTCGAGCAGACCGCCGAGGGCATGGCCTGACGGGTCACGCGCGCCGGGACATCCGCTCGCCACGGGCGGTGCGATGTGCATTCCTGCACATTGCGTGTGCGAGATGCGCCCTTGCACGCGCATCGGTGAGTGGCAGAATCACCTGAGCGTGATCCCCTAACCACGCGACGACTACAAGGAGGTAGTTCCCCATGACAGCCGACACTTCGGTCCCATCGAGCGGATCCAAAGGTTCCGCACCCACCGGCCTGCGGAAGGTCGTCGCCGCGTCGATGGCCGGCACCATCGTCGAGTGGTACGAGTTCTTCCTCTACGCCACCGCGGCGACCCTGGTCTTCAACGTCATCTTCTTCCCGCCGAGCGACAACCCGCTCGACAACATCATCAAGGCGTTCCTGACGTACGCCGTCGGCTTCATCGCGCGCCCGCTCGGCGGCATCGTCTTCGGCCACTTCGGTGACAAGTACGGCCGCAAGAAGCTGCTGCAGCTCGCGATCATCCTGGTCGGCGTCTCGACGTTCCTCATGGGCTGCCTGCCCACGTTCGACCAGGTCGGCTACGCCGCGCCCATCATGCTCATCATCCTGCGGTTCTTCCAGGGCTTCGCGGTCGGTGGCGAATGGGGCGGCGCGGTGCTGCTCGTCGCCGAGCACTCGCCCGACAAGCAGCGCGGGTTCTGGGCCAGCTGGCCGCAGGCCGCGGTGCCTGCCGGCAACCTGCTCGCCACGGTCGTGCTCCTCACACTCTCGCGTACGCTCACCGAGGAGCAGTTCCTCGCGTGGGGCTGGCGAGTGGGCTTCTGGCTCTCGGTCGTGATCGTCGCCGTCGGCTACTACATCCGCACGAAGGTCACCGACGCGCCGATCTTCATCGAGGCGCAGGCCGAGGTCGAGGCCGCGAAGAAGACCAACTACGGCGTCATCGAGGTGCTCAAGCGCTACCCCCGCGGTGTCTTCACCGCGATGGGCCTGCGGTTCGGCGAGAACATCATGTACTACCTGGTCGTCACGTTCTCGATCACGTACATGTCGGCGCACCTCGGCATGGACACCTCGACGATCCTTGGGCTCGTGCTCTTCGCACACGTCGTGCACTTCTGCGTCATCCCGGTCGTCGGGCGGTTCAGCGACAAGGTCGGCCGCAAGCCGGTCTACGCGGTCGGCGCCGTGCTCGCTGCCATGTGGGGCTTCGTGGCCTTCCCGCTGTTCGACACGAAGAACGACTGGCTCATCGTCGGCGTGCTGATCCTGGGCCTCGTCATCCACGCCCTGATGTACGCCAGCCAGCCGGCGATCATGGCCGAGATGTTCCCGACGCGCATGCGCTACTCGGGCGTCTCGCTCGGCTACCAGGTCACGTCGATCGTCGCGGGCTCGCTCGCGCCGATCATCGCGACGATGCTGCTGTCGACATACGGCAGCTGGGTGCCGGTGGCGATCTACCTCGCGCTCGCCGCGGGTGTCACGCTCGTCGCGGTGATCGCGCTGCGCGAGACCGTCGGCGTGTCGCTGCGCGCGATCGACGACGCCGACCGCGCGAAGGTCGCCGAGGAGGAGCGGGTCGAAGCGTAGGCGGACTCACGATTCACTGACGGATGCCGCGGGCGGCCGGTTCTTCGGAGCCGGTCGGGCCGCGGCATCCGCGCGTTCAGGACGGTCAGGCCACGTCGACACTGACCCGGTGTTTTGTGCTCGAGGACATCAAGGACCCGCCGGCTCTGTGCCATCGAGGGTGGAGGCCATAGGGCATCGGCGGCACCCGGCTCCGTCAGGGGCGTTCCTTGTGTCCTTGCTGCAGCATCGACACCATCTCGGCGATCCGGATCGGGCGTTGCTCCGGTCGGCGTTTCGTCGAGTCGATCCACCGTAGCCATGCTGTTCGGTAGAACTGCGCGAGCGAGTCGAAGAATGCGGCCGCATCCGGAGCAGCATCGAGCGCGGTCGCGATGTCCGGGGCGAGGTCGGCGCGCTGCGGACCCTCGGGCTCGAGCACCACCTCCACCTCGGCGCCGTCACGCAGTGCGACGCTGCACCAGGCCGGGCCAAGCGCGATGACTGGCCCGTCCGCCTGCTTCTCGATGTTGCCGCGCATGGACCGGCCCGCCACGGTACCCGTCACCGGATGGCGAGGCTTGGCGCCCCATGATTCGTCGGGGTCGAACGGGATCGGCACGCGCGTTCGACCCTGCAGATCCACAGCAACCGTGGTGCGGAACCTCCGCTGCTCACTCACGGGCATCAGCTTGCCACTACGTGCACGGTTCCGCGCTGGCTCATGCCCTACAGTCGGTCGGCGATCGGGCACGATCCCGGCTGGGACGTGAAAGGCCGTTCGTTCGTCGTTCACCTCCGAGCAGGGGGTAGCGTTTGGCGCAACACGATTCGCCGGGAGGATCCGGATGTCATCCACCGATGATCTCGTTCGTCACGCAGAGGAGTGTTGGCTGTCAGCGTTCGACGCCGGCCCGACCGAGCCGCAGAGCCGCGTGCTCGGTCGCGGTGACACGGCCCCTGATGCCGAGCTCGCCGACGCGGCCGGTGCCCTGCGGCATCTCTCGGAGAGTTGGGCCGCTGGCCCCGCGCTCGTGATCTTCTGGCGCCACTTCGGATGCAGGTGCGGGATGGAACGCGCCCGACGACTCACCACGGAACTCGACGAGTACCGCGCAGCGGGCCTTTCGGTGTTCATCGTGGGGCAGGGCGAGCCAGCGCGGGCCGCAGCCTACGCCCACGAACACGGCATCACCGTGCCGCTGCTCCTCGATCCGACCGCCGATGTCTATCGGGCGTACGGCGTCGGCCATTGGCAGCCCGAGCAACTGCTGTTCGATGCGCCGGACGAGTACCTCGCGCACCCGCGCGCGCTCGGGCAGAGCTTGCTCGAGGCTCGACGTGCGGAGGGTCGGCCGATGGTGGACGACCCGTGGCGGGCCTCGGCCGAGTTCGTCGTCGGGCAGAGCGGGACGATCAGGCTCGGCTTCTCGTATCAGTACTGCGAGGACTTCCCCGACCCGCGGGTGCTCACGGCCGCCGCTCGACTCGCCTGAAGTCCCTTCGTCTCCGCCATGCGTTACGACCCCACCGGTCGGTACGTGATGTGCGTCACGAGCGATGCCGCTCGCACCGACACGCGCTCCAGCGCCTGGGCCGGCACACCGTCGAACACGCGCTCGCCCGCGCCGAGGATGCACGGCGTCACGTGCAGCCGCAGCTCGTCGAGGAGACCCGCGGCAAGGTACTGGTTGACGGTCGAGGCGCCTCCGGCGATGGAGATGTTCCGGTCGCCGGCTGCGGCGCGCGCCTGCTCCAGGGCGGAGTGGATGCCGTCGGTGACGAAGTGGAACGTCGTGCCGCCTTCCATCTCGATCGGTTCGTGCGCGAAATGGGTGAGCACGAAGACGGGCCCGTGATACGGCGGGTTCGGGCCCCACCAGCCGCGCCAGTCGCGGTCCCACTCGCCGCGGATCGGACCGAACATGTTGCGGCCCATGATGGTCGCGCCCGAGTCGACGATCGCCTCCACCTCTGCGCGGTTCTCATCGGGCGTCTCGAACATCCACCCGTGCAGCCAGTTCTCTTCGATCTCGCCGAGCGGCGCATCCTCGCGCTGGTTCACGCCGGCCGCGAAGCCGTCGGCCGAGACCGCGATGTCGCAGTACACCTTGCCCATGATCTGACCCTTCAACCAGTTGTGAGTTGCAACTGGTTGGCAGGCTAGCGCAAACCAGAAAGTGGTCTACAGCCTGACCGAGCCCGCCATCCAGCTGGTTCCGGTGCTCGCGCACCTCGGAGCGTGGGGGCGGCGCCACCTGCCGGTGAGCCGGGAGCTGTCAGTCCGTGCCGAACTGCTCGAACGCGGCGGGCCGGAGTTCTGGGACCGATTCATGGACGAGCTGCGCGAGCAGCACCTCGGCAGCCGGCGACCGGTCGGCGTGCCGTCCGCATTCGATGAGCTGCGCGCTGCGTACGAGGCGGAGCTGTCTCCCGCGTGATCTTCGAGCGCTACAGGCGCGCGTAGGGATCAGCAACCGGGCGGGAGGTATCCGATGGCCGGTCGGTACGCGGACGTCCGCGGAAAGGCACGGATGCCGCGAGCGCGAGCGTGAGCACCGACCCCGCTCCGAGCGCCGCCGTGAGTGCGCCGCGCGGCTTCGAGAGGGCGAGGCGGGATCCGCCGATCGACGGCACGCTCGCGGCCGCACCGACTGCGATCGCAGCGGCGATCACCCCCGTCGCCACCCGCGTCCATGCCGGCCCGCTGCCGGCGACGGCATAGCCGCCGCCGATCGCCGCGAGCGCCACGCCACTGGCGGCGCTCCCCTCGCCGGTCTTACGCAGGGTGGCGACAGCTCCGGGCCGGGTGAGCGGGAGGACGCCGATGGCGATCGGGGCCGCAGCGATCGTGCGGCGTAGCGGGAGGTCTTCGCCGTTCGCACGGCGATGCTCGGCCCAGCCGAAGAGTGCCCCGATGGCGGCCGCTGGGAGCAGGATCGTGCCGAACGTGCCATACCAGGTGACCTTCGACTCCTTGCCGACCAGCGACGCCATGTACTCCCGGAATCCGGCGGCCCACGTCAGACCGGCGACGCCGCCGACGGCGGCCGCGGCACCTGCGGGCATCATCGCGCCGCTCCGTCGGATTCGACCTGCGTGACACCCATGTCGACGCACCCCCGATCTCGAGACCATTCACCAGGTTGACTGCTGGTGCGGCCAGTTTATGGCGCAGGCGCCGTGCGGCCATCGGGGCCAGCCCCCTGTCGAGATCGCGGTTCCGGATCCGACTCACTGGTGGAAGCCCGCTAGAAGGAGGCATCATGACCACCATGACGAAGTCGCGGACCGAAGGCGAGGTTGGACCGATCGACGCATCGTTCGACGCGGTGCTCGAGAAGAGCCCAGCTGCCGGCGGCTGGACGTATGTGATCTGGCCGGACTCGCCCGAGTTCTTCGGCACCCACGGTCTCGTGAAGGTGTCGGGCGAGATCGACGGTGAGCCGTTCAACGGCTCCTTCATGGCCCTCGGCGACGGCCGGCACAAGCTCGCCGTCACGGCAGCCGTGCGTCGGGTCATCCGGAAGGAGGCCGGCGACTCCGTGCACGTGCGCCTCATCGAGCGGCGTTCCTGAGTGCCAGGATCGGTTCCCTTGCGGAGGCAGACGCGGTATGGTCCGGGCATGGCCGAGCCGACCTATGCCGTTCACGTCGTCCGAGAATTCGACGCCCCGATCGAGCGGGTGTGGGCCGCGTGGACGCAGCCCGACGACCTGCGAGCGTGGTGGGGTCCTGCGGGATTCACCTGCCCCCGCGCTGAAGCCGACATCCGAGTGGGCGGGCGGATCTTCGTCACGATGCGCGCCCCCGACGAGTGGGGCGGTGTCGAGCAGCACAGCACGTGGAACATCACCGAGGTGGATGCGCCGCGGCGCCTGCGCTACGTCTTCCGCTTCGCAGACGCGGAGGGCAACACCATCACCCCGGCCGAGGCCGGGATACCGGCCGACGGCGTGCCCGAGAGCGGGGAGCACGAGGTCGTGCTGACCGTGATCGCCGACGGACGCACGCGCCTCGAGATGACCGAGCACGGGTACACGACCGCCGAGGCGCGGGACATGTCGCAGGCGGGCCTGGAGCAATGCCTCGACAAGATGGCGGCGCTCGTGGCGGGATGATGGCCCCCGTCTGATTCTCGGGGAGCGGGCAGTCAGCTCTCGCTTTCGGCGGTCACGTCGCGCGCCTCCGGGTCTTGACCGAATGCGGCCCGCCCTCCGTCAATGGGGATGATGGCGCCTGTGACGAAGCTGGCGTCTTCCGAGAGGAGGTGATCGACGACGGCGGCGACCTCATCTGCTCGACCGACCCGTCCGAGTGGATGCAGCCGCCGGAGTTGTTCGTCCAGGCGCTGGTCGTAGCGCTCGGTGGCGATCGTGCCGAGGGCAACGGCGTTGACGCGGATTCCACGTGATGCGTAATCGATGGCCAGCGCACGGGTGAGACCTTCGATCGCTGCCTTGGCGGTGGCGTAGGGCAGGGCGCCCGGCACGGGGCGCTGGGCCTGATGGGATGACACGTTGACGATGGCGCCCGCAGTGCCGTCGGCGAGGAACCGGCGGATCGCAACGGCGCTGCCCGCCAGGGCCAGTCCGAGGTTCGTCGTGATCAGGTCGAGCACCTCCGCGACGGCGGTGTCGTGCAGTGCTGCGTCTTTGAACACCGCCGCGTTGTTGACCCAACCGATGAGCGTTCCGGCCTGCGAGGCTCGTTCCACCGCCACGCCCAGCGTCTGCTCGTCGGTCGCATCACCGGCCACGCCTTCGACGCCTGGCCGGTCTGCGGTCCAGCCCAAGACGTCGGCGTCACGGTCCAGTACGATCACGTGTCCGCGACGAGCCAAGCGCTCCGCGATGGCGCGTCCGACGCCACGACCGCCGCCAGTCACCACATACGAGTGAGTCACTCCCCGGATGTTACGCGCTGGACTCGTGTTGCATTTCGCATTGCATTCCGTTGCCCACGGTGTTTCCGTCGCTTGTAGTTTGGTGCTGTGATGAGCGCGCCAGCTGGTCGGCGGAACTTCGTCGCCGCGGCCACCGAAAGTGTGAGCTTTGCGGTCGCGAATCACCTGACCGCCGCAGCTGTGGTGCTCCCGTTCATCTGTCTCGCATTCGGCGGGAGTGCCCTCGCGGCTGCACTGATCTTCCCCACCTACACGGCGGCCAACCTTCTTGGGGTGGTCGTGGCGCCTCGCGTGTTGGGCCTGCGTTCCGTGACGAGGTCACTCGCGCTGATACTGGCCTTGATCGCGACCGTGTTCGCGATCACTGCGGTTGGGATCTTATTGGTGAGTCCCGAGTGGCTGAACGCACTCTGGATGGTTGCCGCTGTTCTGGGCCTGTTGACGGGCATCGCATCGATCGCTGTGGTGGAGGTGATGTCTTCCTCGCTTGCATCGTCGGAGAAGGCGGCTCTCAGCGTCGTGCAGAGTACAGGTGGCGCGATACTGACTCTGGTGATCACGGTTGTCCTGGGGACGTTCTTCCTCGACCCCACCGGAAGGGACGCCCACATCGCGCTCCTCTGGATCGGAATCACCGCGATGGTTGTCGCAGCACTTTCCCTGCTTCGCATTCGCCCGACCGAATCCGGTCCGGCACCCAGAAACGACCCGATCGGCATTCTCACGGCGTTGCGGGCTCGACCCGATCGGAAGTACCCCTGGGTTCGGGAGTTTCTGACCACCCAGGTGCTCTTCCTCTCCATCGCCTTGGGAACGAGCTTCTACAGTGTCCACGGCGCTACCCTGCATGGGCAGAAATCCGAGGCACTTCATTACATCGTCGCGGTCACGGCGGTTGGAAGCCTCCTGTTCACGGCGCTGTGGACGTTGAGTCGACGCAAGGCGACGATTCGCGGATTGTTGCTGACGGCCGCGGCCCTCGGTGTTTGCGCAGCAGTTGCCGCGCTCATTGCCGACTACAGCGGTGCTCAAGCGCTGCCGATTCTGAGCGGCGTCGTCATCGTGTTCGCAGCAGCTGGTGGGGCGGCGACTTCGAGCACGCGGTCGACGTGGATGTATCTGAACCTCGGACAGGAAGACGACACCGAGGTGATCATCTTCTGTCAGGTCGTGCTGGGGGTCACCGCTACCGGCGTCGGACTCGTCTTCGGCATGCTCGCTCGCCTCGACGCGGTGGCGCCGGCATGGGGCATGCTCATCCTGTCCGGCTATGCGCTCATCCATGCGCGAAGAGGACCCCGCGTCCGCATCTCGGAGATCCACCCAGACCATGTGCACAGCAATCATGGCCGTCACTTCGGTGGATTCCACTGGTGAGCCCTCCTTGGATCGTCAACCTTCGCCTCGCCTCCCTGTCGCCGGCGCGGCATAGGCTCACACCGTGGCCACTCTCGACGACCTGCGCCGGACCACCGTCGGGTTGCCCGGTAGCGAGGAGCGCGCGACGACAGGCGGCGCCGCATGGTTCGTTCGCGGCAAGCTGTACGCGTGGGAGTGCCATCCGTGGCCGAGCATCCCCGCAGACGTACGCGAGACGATCGCGACCGAGCTCGTCGTCGGGGTGAAGGTCGCCGACCGTGTGGACGCGCTCGCGCTTGTCCAAATGGCACCCGACGTGTTCCTGCGCACCACGACCACCTGGGGTGAGCCGAAGGTCGCATTTCGCATGGCCGGCATTGAAGAGGACCACCTCGCCGAGCTCGTGACGGAGGCGTGGCGCGTACAGGCTCCGAAGTATCTGCGGCGTGAGCTCGACGCTCGGCCCTGATCTTTGCCCGAGCGGGGGCCGCCTTGTTCCAGCGGCTCGGCGCCGACCGCTGCGCTGAACGGGCGCCCCGACCGCGGCTCATCCGCTTCGCCCTCGTGCTTGCAGCTCCTACCGCCAGGTAATACCGTCTCGACAGGCGGTCGCGAACCGCGAGCGGAAGGCGTTTCATGCTGAAGCAAGTCGCTGAGGGCGTGCTCGTTCACGAGAGCGAGTTCATCCAGAGCAACTCCGTTGTCGTGCAGGGCCCGGCCGGTGTGTTGCTCATCGACCCCGGTATTACGAGCGACGAGATGGCCGCCCTCGCGAATGACCTTCGCGAGTTGGGCCAGCCGGTCGTGGCAGGCTTCTCGACGCATCCTGATTGGGACCACGTGCTCTGGCACGCAAGCTTCGGCGACGCGCCCCGTTACGGGACAGCCCGCTGCGCGGCGTCTATCGGAGACCTGCTGTCGCACGCGGACTGGAAGGCCCGCATAGCCGAGGGGCTACCGCCGGAGTACGCCGAGGACATCCCGATGGATCTGCTCGGTCTCATCACCGGGCTGCCCGCCGAAGCTGCGCAGATTCCTTGGGATGGCCCCAACGTCCGGATCATCGAGCATCAGGCACATGCCCCGGGCCATGCAGCGCTGTTCATCGAGGAGCGCGGCGTCCTGGTCGCGGGCGACATGCTTTCCGACATCCTGATGCCGTTCCTCGATTTGGAGGCCGCGCATCCGATCGAGGACTACCTCGCCGCGCTCGAGCTGTTCGAGCGCGTGGCCGACGACGTTGATGCCGTGATCCCCGGTCACGGCTCCGTCGGCGGAGCTGAGCAGCTACGAGCACGAATCAAGCAGGATCGCGCGTACGTGGAGGCCCTGCGAGACGGCGGTGTCCCCGACGACCCGCGGGTCGGTCCATCGGCCCCGCTGGAGTGGTTGCCCGACGTGCACACATGGCAACTACACCGGCTCGCCCAGAAAGAGCAGGGCGAGACGCCCGAATAGCGGTCAGTCGGAGGGCGTCCGCAGGCGGATCCTCGAGGGCGGCTACACGGTGCTGGAGCTGCCCTCCCGCGAGGCGGCACTGGAATGGGCCGCGAAGATCGCGGTTGCCTGCCGATGCGCGCAAGAGGTGCGCGCGTTCCAGTACGACCCCGCCAGCTGACGCCCCCGAATTCGCTGGGCAGAATCAGTCGCAAGATAGGGAGACCTCCCCATGCTTCCCGCCGCCGCCAGGGGCAGGCTGCAAGGGAAAGAAGGAGGAGGTCATGGCACGCATCAGGACATCAATAGTGATCCGGAGGCCCCTCGATGAGACATTCGCTTATCTGACAGACCCCCGCAACGCGAAGGACTGGTCGAGCGAGCTCGTCGACGTTACCTACGACGGCGACTTGACCGAGGGCTCAACTGGGGCGGACACCCGCAGGATGGGTCGCAAGGAGGTCGTCATGCCGTGGATCGTGACAGCGTACGAACGACCCGAGCGCATCGTCTTCGAGTATGGGCGCCCATTCCCTGCGACCGCCGCGTTCTCATTCCGCGCCCATGAGGGTGGCACCCTGGTCACTTGTGACACCGACCTGAGGCCACGCGGTCTGTGGCGGATGCTGGAGCCGGTGATGGCGGCGGAAGCGAAGAAGGTCGACGCGGTCCAGTTCCAGAAGGTGAAGGAGATCCTCGAAGCGCGGAGCGCGAGCAAGGACTCCGAGGGGAGTATGAGATGAATGACCGCTTCGAAGTTCGATGAGCCGCTCGGCGGTCGTTCTGCACGGCGACGGCTTGTCGCTAGACCCCTGTTTCGACCCAACTCACCGGAAGGAACGGGCTGTACACGTAGACGACCTTGTCTCGCTTGCGGTCGAGCTCGATCGTTCCCTTGCCCGCGTTCATCGCATTGATGATCTGCGACCGAACACCCTCCCATTTGCGGGCATCCGTGAAGCGGAACTTCGCGTAGTTGGGTGCGGTGCCTATATAGAGGGTGACTTCCGTTGACATGTGACGCACTCTACCGATGGCCGGTCGCTCATCGAACGCTTCCTGGTGCTGGGCCGTGGCATTCGGCCGCTTGGTTCAGGGACGCGGTGAGAGCATGCGGACAGTGAATGCATTACTGATCGGATAGGCGCGCGTGTCCACCTACGAACAAGACCTCACCGAACAGCGAGTGGCGCTCGACCGACGGAGGATGATGGATCCATGCCCGCTGCCCACCGTCCCGGTCTTCGGGTCGACTCCGGACTCACGATCCCCGAGTCTGAGCTGTCTTGGCGGTTCTCGCGGTCATCCGGTCCTGGGGGGCAAGGTGTGAACACTGCCGACTCCCGAGTGGAACTCGTGTGGGATGTGGCAGGCTCGGGTGTCCTCTCTCCGCTCCAGCGGGAGCGACTCCTCGAGCGTCTGAGCAGTCGCGTTGTCGACGGTGTGCTGACGATCACCGCATCCGAGCACCGCGCGCAATTGCGCAACAGGAATGCTGCGCGCGCTCGGCTGGCCGCCGTCGTGGCCGACGCGCTGCGGCCGCCGTCACCGTCGCGACGACCGACGAGTCCGAGTCGCGGTGCCAAGGAGAGGCGCTTGGAAGCGAAGAAGCGGCGCACCGACGTCAAGCGACTGCGTCGCCCACCTCCCGACTGACCACCGGGGTGGCACTCCTGGACGGGAAGACGCCGTCGACCTGAGCGGGCTAGAAGCGCTCCGCGTCCTCGCGGGGTCGAATGAATAGGGCTAGCCTGACGCGCATGGCCCAGGTAGGCTCGCCCGCCCGCGCGTGGATCGGGACGATCGTCTTCCTCCTCCTCGCGCCCGGCGTCGTCGCCGGCCTCATCCCCTGGCTCATCTCCGGCTGGCGGTGGTACGACTGGGGCGGTGCGGCCTGGGTCGTCGTGCCGATCGCGTGGATCATGATCGCCGTCGGGGTGGCCTTTCTCCTGCACGCCTTCGCGCTGTTCGCCGTCCACCGCGGAACGCCCGCCCCAGTCGCCCCGACTGAAACGCTCGTCGTGACGGGTGTCTACCGCTTCGTGCGCAATCCGATGTACCTCTCGGTGCTCGCGATCATCCTCGGTCAGGCGCTGCTGTTCGGCAGCTGGTGGCTCGTGCTCTACGCCGGGATCGCCCTCGCCGCGGTCGTCACGTTCGTGAAGGGCTACGAGGAGCCGACCCTCACCCGCACTTACGGCGAGCAGTACCTCGACTACCGGCGCAACGTGCCGGGCTGGTGGCCACGGCTCACGCCGTGGCGCGGGAGGACCTGACCTGATGCATCGGGTAACCGCGCTGCCGATGCGGGTCGCCTACGGGACATCCTCTGGTGGTGAGTTACCACCGATGGCGGCTTGAATCTCCCGAATGATCGACCCGAGGATGCCCGACGCGAGAAGTCCTGAGCCGAGCGGACCCGCGGAGTCCTCACCAACGAGAGGCAACTGCCGAAGCGCGGACTTCGTCTGGTCAGTCATGTGTTCCAGTTGCCAGGCGATTTCGTCGTGGACGGCCTCGGGCCGATCCGGAGCGGCCAGCCCGGCCGCCTTCGCGGCGTAGGCGGCTGCGCCGAGAGCGTGCGCGCCCATGTGAGCGACGCCCGCGGCTTGTGCAGCGGCCCGTGCAGCAGCAACGGCTGCAGGAGAGCTCACTGCTTGCGCGGCTCGACCGGCGACGAACCGTCGACGTATCTCACCGGCCGTATCGAGTTCACCACGAGCAAACGCGCGAGTTCGAGCGATGGCGTCACGCGGTCGAACATCTGACGGAGCCTCCGACTCGAACAAGACGAGGACTCGCTCAGCACAGTCCGCTGCCCACGCTGCGACCTGGCGGCGATCGGGCTCACTCAGCGACTGCGGCGAAGGCATGCCAGCAGCTTCCCACGTCGTCGGCCCGATCCCTCAAATGCTCGCGCCCTGCAGCCCAGAACGGAAGCGCCGCCCGAGGAATATGAGACTTCCTCGACATCCATTGCCGGCACCTCAATCTCGGTGTAACGTGCGGACTGGCGTGAGAGATCCCGCGGGTGCGATAGGCGTCCTGCGACGACCTTAGCGGTCGGTGAACGCGCCAACGACGGAAACCCGATCCCGCCTCGTCGCCCCGCAGAGGACGTCCGGCCGCCCGGCCGGACGAAACTGCAAACCCCGGAGGCGAAGATGCCCCATCACACGAAACACTTCGTTGCACGTGCCCTCATCGTTGTGGCCGCGACTGTCGGCATCGTGTTCGCTCAGGCTGCACCAGCATCGGCCACCGTGCACGAGATCGTCGGCCAGTGGTGCGCCGGCCAAGGAGAACTCGGCCCACCCGGGATCTCTGGCGGAAGTAAGGCGGACAATTTCGCGAAGCCGCTCACCGCCTCCGGCTTCGTCACAGGGAACCTCGTCCCGCACACCGGGAGTGCAGGGCCTGGGTTGCTCGTCGAGTTCAATTACGACCTTCCGAACACGAAGGTGGTCGGAACCGGCGTGTTCATCGTCATCGACCCCACTGTCCCGCTCTACCTCGAACTGATTGAGCCCGACCCGAACTTCCCAGCGTTCAAGGCCTGCCCGAAGTTGGCGACCGGCTGACTGATCTGCGCCTCGACGGTGGGGCAGCGAACGTTCGGTCACGGCGACTGCTCCCGCCGGGGCCTCGATTGGAGCGCGATTCTGCGCCGGGCCGGGCAGGCTCGGGTGGGTGTCCACCGGAAGAGCGACCGAAGACTTCTTCTCCGGTCGCTCTCTTTGTCTCGCCCATCACCAACGCGTTCGCTCAGTCGACCTGAGGACTGTCGACACACCCTGATCGGGCCGCTGCCTATCGGGCGACGAAAGGCAACCTCGACGCGTGGCTCCTCACCCGCGTGGCAAAGATCGCACTGGCCCAAGTCGTCAGATGAAGCCGTCGTAGGAGCGACTGACGACGCCTGAATGAATCCAGTCGATGAGCGTGACGAAGTCCCACACCGGAAGGCCGGTCGCATCTTGGATCTGCTTGGCGTACGGGGGCATGTCACTGCATTCGAGCAGCAGGGCGCCGATCTCGGGGTGGTCTGTCACCAGCCGGACGGCAGCGCTGACGACCTCGTCTTGCACCTGGTCGAGGTCCATCCAGCCCTGGTCTTCGAGGATCGCGCCGCGGAACCCGGGGCTGTTCTCCATGCCGGCCACAACGATCGGCGCGTCCTCGCGTACACCCACCGCCGTCAGCATCCGCTGGTCGAGACTGCTCTCCTTCGCGCAAAGGATGCCCAGCCGCTGCTGGGGCTGCAGCGCACCGAGCACCATCGGAACCTGACACAGGCTGGACAGGAATACAGGGACCGGCAATGCCTCGGCGAGCTCGCGCTGGAAGCGGGCGAAGTATCCGCACGCGCCCACGATCGCGCGGCAGCCATCGCGGACGAGCTCTCGTGCGGCGGCAAGTATGGGTTCGAGCAGAGTCGGGTCACCACCGATGAGTCGGGGACTGTCGGCGCCCTCGACGACCTTGAACCGGACCGGGTAGTTGTACGTCGACGCGTTCGCGACGTTGCCCGGGATGATGGGGTATCCGGTGTTCAGCAGCAGGATCCCAATGGCGTGCCCGGCCATCATCTGAGCAGCGGGCTGGTGGATGATCGTGCCCATGCTGCCCCTTACCTCACGTCGACCGTTCGCGAATGAAGTCTGACCCACCGTACAACGTGGGGTCCGCCCGGGACGTCACGTCCTCATTGTCCCGGGATGCCAGGGGACGGAGCATCCCGGTGTCCCCGGTGCGTGCGACGATCCGCAGGACGGACGATCGGGGGAGGACGGGATGCGGGGCGAGGCGACCGTGTTGCACGCGGATCTCGACGCGTTCTACGCCTCAGTCGAGCAGCGTGACGCGCCCGAGCTGCGCGGCCGGCCTGTCATTGTCGGGGGCGGTGTCGTGCTGGCGGCGAGTTACGAGGCGAAGGCGCGCGGGGTGCGCACCGCGATGGGCGGCCGGCAGGCGTGCGACCTGTGCCCGGATGCCGTCGTCGTCCCGCCACGGATGGACGCATATTCGGCGGCCAGTCGTGCCGTGTTCGCGATCTTCCGCGATACGACGCCGCTCGTGGAGGGGCTTTCCATCGACGAGGCGTTTCTGGAAGTCGGGGGTCTCCGACGCATCGCGGGCACGCCCGAGCAGATCGCGGTGCGACTGCGTGAGCGGGTCCGTGCGGAGGTCGGGTTGGCCATCTCGGTCGGGATCGCGCGGACCAAGTTCCTCGCGAAGGTCGCGAGCGCGGTCAGCAAGCCCGACGGGCTGCTGGTGGTCGAGCCCGAGCGGGAGCAGGAGTTCCTGCTCCCGCTGCCGGTAGAACGGTTGTGGGGAGTCGGTGCCGTCACCGCCGAGAAGCTGCATCGGCTCGGCATTCGCACTGTCGGGCAACTGGCCGAGCTCGAAGCCGTGACCGCGGAGAAGCTGCTCGGCAAGGCGACCGGGGCGCATCTGCACGCACTGGCCCGGCTACGGGACCCGCGCCCGGTTGACACCACGCGCCGCCGCGGCGCCATCGGCTCTCAGCGCGCGCTCGGCAGCCGCCCGCGCCCGGCCGACGAACTGGACCTCATCCTCACCCAGATCGTCGATCGGCTCGCCCGTCGCCTCCGCGATGGCGACCGGATGTGCCGCACGGTCGTGCTGCGTCTTCGCTACGGCGACTTCGCGAAGGCCACCCGATCGCGCACCCTCCGTTCCGCGTCCGACCGCACCGCAGTGCTGCTCGCCGTTGCGCGAGGGCTGCTCGCCGGCGCGCAGCCCGAGATCGCTGAGCGCGGCATCACCCTGATCGGCGTCTCGCTCTCGCAGCTGGCGCGCGCCGACAGCCTCCAGCCGGAGCTGCCAATCGACTGGGACGACGGGGTGCGCCTCGACACGGTGCTTGACGCGGTACGCGATCGCTTCGGCGCGGCGTCCGTCACGCGAGCTGCGCAACTGGGTCGCGATCCGGGCTGGTCGCCGCCGCTGCTGCCCGAGCACGAGTGAACACGATGAACGATGCAGCGTCGTCATCGCGGCGGCTCCATCGCGCACCGACACGCGTCTCGCATTCCGCCAAAGCCGGTGGTCGACCGGGATCAGCCGGATCAGCTTCCTGGCCGTTGCTGCGCTCATGCCGGCGTTCGTCCTTTCGATCCCTGTCCGTGCATCGGATTTCGTGCGTCACCTCAAGGCGTCGCTCGTGGCTGCCTGGACGACGTGGCGCAGCGTCTGGTCGATGCCGGTGGTGCAGGTGTACCTGCGGTCGCCGCGCGCGTGGTAAAGATCGTCCTGCTCGGCGCCGTAGAGTGCCGCGAGCTCGTTCGCGAACGGCTCTGGGAGCCCCGCGTCCACCATGGCGCCCACCCATCCCGGTCGTGGGATCGTGACCACCTCCAGGTGTCTGCCGAGCGTCACCTCGAGACGCGATGCGACCTCCCGCTCCGTGTAAACGGGCCCATCCAGGTCGATGATCTCACTGGCCGAAGGCGGCGTGAGGAGGGTGTCGGCGACGGCTCGGCCGATGTCGCGCGCAGGTACTCCTCGACCGGCTCCTCGACATTGCGCTCGTCGCCACGTTGCGCGCGTGGTTCGCCCAACCCGATGCCGCAGCGCCGGGTTGGTACCGGGCGCACGGCGACCCGCTGGCCGGCCCAGCCCTGCGGCTGATCCATGACGACCCCGCGCATCCCTGGACCGTTGCCGACCTCGCGGCCGAGGTCGGCGGCTCCCGGGCCGCCTTCGCCCGCCGATTCACCGCACTGGTCGGCGAACCACCCATGACCTACCTGACCGGTTGGCGCATCGCGCGCGCGGCCGACCTGCTCCGCGCGACCGACCTCACCATCGAGAACATCGCCCATCGGGTCGGCTACGCCAACGCGTTCGCGCTCAGCGTCGCGTTCAAGCGCATCCGCGGCGTGTCGCCCCAGCGGTACCGCGCCGGCGAGGGATCCGCGGCCACCGCCCGCGCGGCTGCCGAGGGTCACGGGGCGCGCACGATCAATCCGTGACTCAGGGCGACGGAGTCCGAGCTGCGCCAGCCGGGAACCATGCTCCTCGTCGGGCGTGTCGAAGACCTGACCAAGCCTCGATCAACCCTTGGTGATCCTTGGTCCCTGTCGACTCCGAGAACTGCGGGCGGCCGTGTCATATGTCGATGACTGGGGGAACAGCCTGTCGACCACCGTGCGGTCGCGTGATGACGTGAGGCCGGGCGCCCGATGGCGGCGCGGCCTCACGATTCCCGCTACCCGTGGGATCCGCGGATCAGATGCGGCGACGACGACCCGGCGTCACCGCAGCACCGATGACCGCGGCTTTCGCGACCGGCGACGGGCCCGGTGTGACTGCCCCACCGATGACCGCGGCTTTCGCGACCGGCGAGGGCCCGGTGTGACCGCCGCGCCTACGACCGCGGCCTTCGCGACGGGGGCGCCGACCACGCCGACTCGTCCGACTCGTACCTGGCCTCATGTCAGTCTCCTACCGTTTCGAGTTCCTCATCGGCCTCGATCGAGGCGATGATCGCCTGGATGGGGATCCTCCCATTGGCGATGAGCTGCCCGCCCGCCCGACGAGCCGCAGCCGCGAACGGCGCGGCCCAGATGTTCTCGTAGACGAGCACTCCCGCGACGCTCCCGGGATCCATCGCCGCGGCGAGGTTGACGACATCCTCCTCGGCCAGCAGCTCGGCGAGATCGGCCTCGAACCGCGCGAGTTCGCCCAACTCCTCGAGGTCTTCGAGCTCGATTGCCTCGATGTCGCCGTTCTCGTCTTTCGCGAGCACGAGAACGTCGATGAGCCGGATCGTACCGGCGTCGACGAGTTGACCAGTTCCGCGGCCATCTCCCCCGTGAAATTCGATTGACCCGCGGGGAATTCCACGATCACGAAGTCGACCGGCCCCAGTTCATCAAGTGCAGCATCCGCCATGACACATCCGTCCGTCAATCTCCGCCCCAGCGACCGAGAATCGCCCTCACCCTACGCCGAACCACGGGGCGCCGTTAGACCCAAGGTCGGGCCCGCGGGCACCCGCCTCGAACGACCCGGAATCGACCCCACCCCTGCCCGGTCCCGTGACCTCGTCGATGCGGCATCGAAGGAGCAGACCCCGAGGCTGGTCGCGGCTGTCCGTAGCGGACCTGTCTCGGTAGCGTGACCGCATCCACACATGATGGCGAGGGATTGTCATGAGTTCAGATCGACATGCGCGTTCGATGCTCCCGATTCCGGATCTGCCGGCGCCGGGCTTGACGACCTACGACGCGAAGGATCCAGACACCTCGTATCCGCCGATCGAGCCGTTGCTGCCACCCGAGGGCGCGCCGAACGTGCTGGTCATCCTGCTCGACGATGTCGGCTTCGGCGCGTCGAGCGCGTTCGGCGGACCGTGCGAGACTCCGAACGCTGAGCGTCTCGCGGGCGGCGGGTTGACGCTACAACCGATTCCACACGACTGCGCTTTGCGCGCCGACCCGGCAGGCGCATGCTGACCGGGCGCAATCATCATTCCGTCGGGATGGGCAGCATCACGGAGACCGCGACCTCGGCGCCCGGTAACAGTTCGCTGCGGCCGAATACGAAGGCGCCTCTGGCCATGACGCTGAAGCTCAACGGGTATTCCACGGCGCAGTTCGGCAAGTGCCACGAGGTGCCGGTGTGGCAGTCCTCGCCGATGGGACCGTTCGACGCGTGGCCGTCGGGTGGTGGCGGGTTCGAGACGTTCTACGGGTTCATCGGCGGTGAGAACAACCAGTGGGATCCGGCCCTGTACAACGGGACCACCCCGGTGGAGCCGCCGGCGACCCCTGAGGAGGGCTATCACCTCACCGAGGACCTCGCCGATCACGCGATCGGCTGGATCCGTTCGCAGAAGGCGCTGATGCCCGACAGGCCGTTCTTCGTGTACTTCGCGCCGGGCGCGACGCACGCGCCGCACCACGTGCCGAAGGAGTGGGCTGACAAGTACGCCGGGAAGTTCGCCGACGGCTGGGACGTGCAGCGCGAGCGCACCTTCGCCAGGCAGAAGGAACTCGGCGTCATTCCGGCCGACGCCGAGCTCACCCCGCGCCATGCGGAGATCCCGGCATGGGACGACATGCCCGACGAGCTCAAGCCGGTGCTCGAGCGGGAGATGGAGGTGTACGCGGGCTTCCTCGAGCACGTCGACCACCACGTGGGCCGGGTCGTCGACGCGATCGAGGACCTCGGGGTGCTCGAGGACACGTTGATCTACTACATCATCGGCGACAACGGGGCATCCGCCGAGGGCACCATCAACGGCGCGTTCAACGAGATGGCGAACTTCAACGGGATGGCCGCGCTCGAGACGCCCGAGTTCATGGCGTCCAAGATGGACGAGCTCGGGTCGCCGAGCTCGTACAACCACTATGCGGTCGGCTGGGCCTGGGCGATGGACGCGCCGTTCCAGTGGACCAAGCAGGTCGCCTCGCACTGGGGCGGCACCCGCAACGGCACCATCGTGCACTGGCCCGCGGGCATCGAGGGGGCCGGCGGGTTGCGCACGCAGTTCGCACACTGCATCGACGTCGCACCCACGATCCTCGAGGCTGCCGGCCTGCCCGAGCCGACCATGGTGAACGGCGTGCAGCAGTCGCCGATGGAGGGCACCAGCATGCTGTACACGTTCACGGGATCCGGATGCCGCGGAGCGTCATGAGCTGCAGTACTTCGAGATGTTCGGCAACCGTGGCATCTACTACAAGGGGTGGAGCGCGGTGACCAAGCACCGCACGCCGTGGGTGATGGTCGGTGGCGTCGTGCCGGCGTTCGACGACGACGTCTGGGAGCTCTATGACGGCAATGTCGACTACAGCCAGGCCCGGAACCTCGCGGCTGAGCAACCTGATCGGTTGCATGAACTGCAGCGGCTCTGGCTCATCGAGGCGGTGAAGTACAACGTGCTGCCCATCGACGACCGCACCGCTGAACGGCTCAACCCCGACATCGCGGGCCGGCCGACCCTGATCCGTGGGAACAGCCAGCTGTTGTTCGCCGGGATGGGCCGGCTGTCCGAGTCGAGTGTCGTGAGCATCAAGAACAAGTCGTTCTCCGTCACGACCGAGCTCGAGGTGCCCGATGGCGGCGCCAACGGGGTGATCATCGCCCAGGGCGGCCGGTTCGGCGGATGGAGCGTCTACGTCGACGCCGGCGCGGCGAAATTCGTCTACAACGTGCTCGGCATCCAGCAATTCACGATCGCAGCCGACCGGCCGATCCCGGCGGGCACCCACCAGGTGCGCATGGAATTCGCGTACGACGGTGGCGGTCTCGCGAAGGGCGGTGACGTCACCTTGTACTACGACGGTGAGGCGGTCGGTACCGGACGCGTCGGGGCCACCCAGCCCCTGATCTTCTCCGCCGACGAGACCACCGATATCGGCTACGAGTCGGGCACCCCCGTCAGCCCCGACTACACCCCACAGTCCAGCCGGTTCACCGGCAAGATCAACTGGGTCCAGATCGACGCCGGCACCGACGACAACGACCACTTCATCGATCCCGACGAGCGACTACGAGTCGCCATGGCGCGGCAGTAGCGCTCCTCCGTGGCCGCGGCGTCACAATGCCGCGGGCCCCGCAATTGTTCAACGATCGCGCACCTCAACGATGGCTCCGACAGCGCACCCGTGCCCCGGAAGCCTTACGGGCGGACTCGACCTGGCGGACGAGGGGTTACTCAGGATCAGTCGTCAGCAGGATGCCGGGAACGCTCGAGTTCCAGGAGGGACTCGGTCGCGGATGCCGAACAGGATCCGCTACGGCGGGGTGACCAGCCCGTCCCGCGACGAGTGCGGGACCTGAAGGCCGTATGGTAGAAGCTGGGCCGCGAGGGGATCCTCCAGTGCACTCGGGCGAACGTCGACTCTAGCTCTGCGCGAGCCGGAGAGCCCTGTTGGTGAAGTAGCTCACCTCCCCGTTGACGTCTTCGACCCCGAAGACCCACTTGCCAGAAGGTGTGGGCCGGATATCGATGACTGTGCCGCGTGCATGCGGGGTGAAGACGTCGTCTCCGGGCTTGAAAGCGGTATCGGTCATACGTCGGAGGGTACGAGCGTCAGACCGCGCGCCGCCTCCTTCGTGAGGGGGATATTCCAAGCCCCGTAAGGTCGGGGCACCCGTGGAGGCGAGCACCAGACGAGGGCGAAGATCCGCTCGACGAACCAGTAGAGGCCCACGATCGCGACGCACGCGGCGACGACGATGCCGACCCACAGGCCTACAGGTGCCAGCCTTCGGCGCAGCAGGAGCAGCAGCGGGAAGACGATCAGGATGATCCCAATCTGCATCGGCCTCGATCCCGAGGTTGAAGATCAGCAGCGATCGAGCAGGATCCACGAGAAGGGCTCGTCGATGCCGAGGGCGCCCGCGAAGCCGACACCGTGGATGAGACCGAAGAGGAACACCACCGAGAGGCGCAAGTTGTCCTGGCGGTCCATCGCCACCAGGGGGTGCTTGCCAGACTCTCGAGTCCGATCTCCGTGCCGAGATCGATGCCGGCCGCCCTCGCGATGCGATGCGAGCGCCGCACCGACCACAGATACCAAATCCCCACAACGGCGATCGAGAACGCGATGAGAGGCTCGACGATCACTGCAGGCAGGCTTACGGCGCCCAGCGCCGCAAGGATGAAGGTCACCGAATGAGCGATCGTGAAGGTGGTCGCGACGAGGAGGACGTCCCGCAGGCGGCGTGATCCGACGATCAGGGCGAGCAGGAACAGAATGTGGTCCAGCCCGGTGAGCAGGTGCTCAGCGCCGAGTGCGAACCACTCCCACCCGTTCTCCGCGACCTCGCCGCCGGTCTCGAACGACGGGTCGGAGTCGGAGTAGAGTGCCACGCTGCCGGTTTCGCCGTCGACGTCGTACTCGACGACCGTCTTCGTCTGACCGACGACCTGCTCACCGGCCGGGAAGAGCGTGCTCGTGATCGGGATCGCACCTCCGTGCTCGGGCAGACGTAGTCGAGCGGTAGTGCGCATAGGGCACGTCCTCGCGAAGCGTGATCTCCGACGCGGGCAGCTCGTCGCGCACGAAGTCCACCCGTGCGCGCGACCGCGAAGTGGCGGTCGATGTACGCCGCGACCGTGTCGGCGTGCGCGTCGAGCACCTCGTGGTGGCCAAGCGTCGTCGCCGCGCTCGCCTTCGCCTCGCTCGCGAAGTCCGGATCAGCCTTCACCTGGGCCGCCGAGATACGAGGAGCACGTACTCGAGGTCGATTTCGGCGCGCACGGTCTGGGCGTCGGGCTGCGTGACGGCGGCGTACACGGTCGACGTGAATCCGTGCGCCGACGCCGGGAGTGCTGGCAGGACGGTGGCGACGGCGGCGAGGAGGACGAGCAGACCGCGGATGAAGGAAGCGGGGAAGGACCGCGCGGGAACAGGGGGGTTCATGGATCTCCTTGGGAAGCGAGATGTTCAGGTGGGTAGGGACGGATGACCTGGCGGTGAACGGACGGAGGACAGCGAACGCACCGGGGTGCCGTCAGGCACCCCGGGGCGCTCATGGTGCTGGCGTCAGCGCGCCGTCGTGAAGGTCGTGCGGATGGGCTCGCCCTCCTTCTCCCACGTGTTGATCGCGGTCACGACGAGCTCGTACTCGGTGTTGGGCGTGAGGCCCCACACCGCGTGGCCGCGAGTCGAAGGAAGCGGCAGGATGTAGTAGCCCGACCACTGCCGGAAGTCCCGAACAGTGGCGCCCGTCGCCTTGTCGACGACCTGGTAGTGGTACTTGAAGGTGATGTCCTGCACCTTGTTCGGGGCGGGAACCGCCTGCGGGAAGTCCACGCGGGCGGACGACGAGGTGATGTCGCTGATCGTGATCGCCGCGCCCTCAGGCCAGATCGGGGCGGTGGTCGCGTCCGCGCGGGCGTTGGTGAACGGGAAATTCTGCGCGGGGTCGCGGTTCGCCTTGGCGGCGTCCCACGACCAGGTCTGATCGATCCACAGACCCGACTGGAGGTCGAAGTTCTTGATCGTGACAACCGACCCCTTGACCTCGACGACCGACGACTGGGCGTTGTCGCCGGCGTCGTCCGGCGTCGTGTCGTTGGTGGTGCCCTGACCGATGACGCCGCGCTCCATCTCGAAATAGGCCAGGGGCGGGGCGTTCACCGTGGTGAAGCCGCCGTCCTGCCAGATCGAGGTGGAGATGTTGTTCGGGGTGTGGATGTGCCCGCCCCACACGACTGCCTGCGGGTAGCGTCGAATACAGACTCGAACGTGTCGCCGCAGCCCGTCGCGAGGCCAGAGCCGAACCACTCGTTCGAGACGTAGTGGGTGCACCTCAGAGGATGGTGCACGCTCACGAACACCGGCAGGTCGGGGTTCTCGGCCGTGGCCAGCGCCAGGCGCGACTGGAGCCAGGTGCGCGCGTACGCATAGTTGCCCGAGTTGGGCAGGGTCGGGCGGCCCGTGGCCTCGTCGATCTCTCCGGCGCCAGGCGAGACCGTGATGAAGTGGTAGCCCTTGACGACGTAGTCGGCGTTGGGGCGCTGGCCGCCCGTGGCCTGCGTGAACAGGTCGTAGCCGGTCATCGAGCCGCCGACGTCGTGGTTGCCGAGGGCCGCCATCACCTTGATGTCATCGGCGCCGTCGCCATCGCGGTCGACGGCGACGGTCCAGTACCTCGGCGAGGCCGGCGTACTCGGGGGCAGTGGCATTGTTGGTGAGGTCGCCGACGAAGATCGCAGCGTCCATGTCTTCGGCCTCCCACAGGTCGAACGCCTTGTCGAGGTCGTTCCACTGGTTGTGGATGTCGCCGATCGGCGCCGAAAGGGACCGCCTGCTCGCCCGGGGCGACGGCCTTCGTCGCAGCGACGGCGCGCGCCTGCTTCACCTGGGCGTCGTCGCCCAAGATCACCGCGAACGTCTCGGCGTCGACCTTGCCGACCGCGTCGACCGCCGAGTACGTTACTCGGTAGTCGCCGGCGACAGCAGGGGTGAACGAGAACTCCGGGTCGTCCACGGCACCGGCCGGCGAGATCTGCGTGGCCGCACCATCCGGCGACGACACGGTGACGGCGTAGGCCTCGGCGCTAACCGAAGTGCCGTTGACGGCCTCGAGCCCGGGAAGCGCGTAGGTCGAGCCGGTCGGTGCGGTGGGAGCGAGCGCAGAATCCAGCCGGACCTGCTGGCCGTTCAGCGCGAAGGCGGACTGACTGGTCGTAGCGGTGGCGGCGGCAGCGCCGCAACCGGTAGCCACGACAGCGACGATGGCGCCGGCGATCAGCCGAGCGCGCCATGTACGGACGATGTGCATGTTCAATCTCCTTGTGTTGTGGCAGCGCCCGACCAGGTTCTGGCCGGGTGATTCCTCCAATGCCCATCGGATCGGATCGAAGTGGCGGGGACTTCTCGGGCGGAGACCGCAGATCGGGACTTCCTATGAACAACCCATGACCGGGAGGGTGCAATGTCGGGTGATTGCCACGACGGTGCTTCTCGCACGCGTTGTTCACCTGCACGGCTCAGCATGGCCATACACCGACGGAGAGGGACGTGATGGGACGCGCCGACGCGAG
This sequence comes from uncultured Actinomycetota bacterium, assembly GCA_963758615.1. Classification (GTDB taxonomy): domain Bacteria; phylum Actinomycetota; class Actinomycetes; order Actinomycetales; family Microbacteriaceae; genus Agromyces. The sequence continues at coordinate 280,217 of CAVWVZ010000003.1, forward strand.
GGCCGCCACCGGGATGCCGCTGTTCCGCGGCATCGCCGAGGAGATCGAGAGTCGCGTCCGCTTGGGCGTCTACTCCGGCATGCTGCCAAGTGTTCTTTCGCTCTCGGCCGAGTTCGGCGTCGCGCGTGGCACGGTCGAGCGCGCGCTCGACCACCTCGCCGCAGAACGCGCGCTACTCGCTCGCACCTCGCGTGGATGGTGCGTGCAGCCGGCCGCTCGGCCGCAGGACGTGAGCGTAGTCCGCTCCTTCGCGCAGTGGGCTCGCGCCATCGGGGCGAATCCGTCAGGCCTGTTTGTAAGCCGCTCGCGCGCTCGCGCGTCGGCCGCGGACATCCGCGCACTCGGCGTGGTGCGGCAGAGTTTCGTCTTGCGAGTCGTGCGCGTGCGCGCTCTCGATGGGCGGCCCGTGATGATCGAGCGCACGACGTTCCCCGGCTGGCTGATCGATCCGATCCTGGAGCTCGACCAGGACGCGCCCTCGATCGCCGACGCGGTCTTCGCCCGTCATGGCCTCTCTCTCGGCCACGCCGAGAACCGGATCTCCGCGGACGCAGCGGCCGCGCTCGACTGTCGACTGCTCGGCGTGCGCCGCGGAGCGCCGCTGCTGCGCGTCGTGCGCACCACGCGGTTCAGCGACGGCCGTGCGTTCGAGCACAGCGACGACCGCTACCTCGCCGACGCCGTCAGCTTCAGCTTCGTGACGAGCACGACCGTGGGAGTGACGAACGTGACGTGATCATCATCTCGGTGGTCGAACTACGGCCACCGATAGTCTTCCCGCATTTGGCAAGGTTTCACCGGCTGGCACGTTCCTCATCATCCTCGGCGTGCTCCTGCTGAGGCTCAGAAGTCGGTTAGCGGCGATCGGTGTCGTCGTCGTAGAGGTGGATCGTCGCCGAGGGGCACAGAGCTTCGGCTTCGCGAGCGGCCGACCACTCGGACTCCGGAGGGCCATCGTCGATCACGCTGACGAATCCGTCATCCTCGTCACGGTTTGCGAAGACCTTCGGCGCAATCCTGCTGCAGTTGGCTGAGGCGATACAGGTGGTCGGGTTCACGGTCACCCTCATGATCAATCCCTTCGGTCGCGGGATAGGCAAACCAGCGATCAGGTCCTTGGGTTGGTCGGTCATTCGTTCCGGCCAGCAAGATGCGCATACGTTGATGTGCCGCTTGGAGCCACGCCGCCAGTCTTGTCGATCGCTCCGAAGAACGTCGGCCGAAGGTCAGGGATCCTTCACTGGGGCTTCGCGATGAGTTCCAGTCCGATTCTGCAAGATTCACAGTCTGATCCGCTGCGAGATACTCGGCATTCTCGGCCATTCTGCAGCGTCGAGCGAGAACCCGCAGTCGTTCGACCTCGCAGCGGATCTGCCGCACACTGGATGCATGTGGAGATTCCTCGAAGCGATCAAGGCCAAGGAGCACCGCCTCGCGCCGACGACTTGGGCTGCCGCGATCGCTGGTGTCGTATACACGTTCGCCCGATCGTTCTGATCCCCGAACTCGTACTCGGTTCCTTGGGATTCGCGGACGACATCGGTCTGTGGAGCATCTTCGCCGTCTCTTCGTCGCGAACAACGGCGGTGCAGGCATGGCTCGCGTCGGAATAGGCATCCGATGGGGGTGGGCGAACGCGACATGCACGTGGGTTCGGGGCGACCGTCGTTCGGGCGGCTTGGCGTCGCTGTCGGTGGCTCGGGGATCGTCGCGCTAAAGGTCGTCGGACCGGTGGCAGGTTCCTTGGCGACGGGCGAGAAGGGGCGGTAACGGACAAGCCGATGGCCGCCAAGCCGAGGAGGAGAGCACGGGTCTTCCGTCCTGTTGGCGAGATGTGAAGGGGAGTAGGCTCCTGCCGACAAGCGGTCGGGAGATGCTGGTGGGGACCTACTCCGGAGCAGCGCTGCAGCAGCCGGCAACGCCGAGCGATCTGCTGCGTGCCGGTCTGGAGACGGATCCCAAGGGACTGGCACTCGTCTCGGCAAGGACGCGGCTGAATTGGGAAGAGCTCGACGAGCTGAGCGGCCGGCTCGCGGCTGGTTACCTCGATTCGGGACTGGAACCCGGTGACCGGGTCGCCTCCCTCATGCCCAACCGGTACGAGCTCATCCTTCATTACCTCGCCTGCTTCAAGGCAGGCCTGGTGGTGACGCCGCTCAACTACCGGTACACGGCGGCCGAGATCGACCACGCCCTCGGCATCAGCGAAGCACGGACGCTCCTGGCTCACGTTGAACGCGAGGGAGACCTGGCGGCGAGCGAACGAGTGGCGCGGCTTCCTCTGGGCACGATCGGCTATCGGGAGGCGGAGCACGGCGGCGCTGCGTTCCAGGAATTGTTGAAACGCGATCGACCGGACGCGGCGCCAGAAGCTCCCGCGCCCACCGCCCCAGCGGTGATCTTCTTCACCTCGGGCAGCACGGGCCCGCCGAAGGGCGTGACGCACACGCACAAGTCGCTGGGCTGGATGTTCGCGACAGCGGCGGCGGGGCTCGAGTTCGGCCCCGGTGACCTCGTGCTGGCCGGGTCGTCTCTCTCCCACGTCGGGGCCTTCTATGTGTCGTTCGGGGCACTGAGTGTGGGCGCGGGCATCGCGGTCGCTCGGACTTTCGACGGCGACGAGCTGCTGTCGCTGCTGCGCGACGATCGCCCGACCGTGCTCTCGATGCTGCCCTCTGCACTCTTCGCGCTGACCCGTGATCACGGCGCCACCCAGGACGACTTCTCGTCGCTCCGCCTCTGCCGGGCGGCGGGTGACAAGGTGTCTGCCGAGCTCGAACGCGAGTTCACCGCGCTCAGCGGATTCGCGATCGACGAGGCGTACGGGCTGTCGGAGACCGGGCTCGTGAGTGTGAGCCCTCCCGCGGATATCAGGATCGGATCGGTCGGCCAGGCTGCGCCCGGCCTGTCGCTCTCGATTCGGAACGATGCCGGCGATGTCGTCGAGGTCGGCGGCGAGGGTCGCGCATGGATCAGGACCGACGCAGCCTGCGTCGGCTACTGGGGAGACTCCGAGGCGACGGATGCCGCGTTCGCCGACGGCTGGCTCGACACCGGCGACGTTCTGCGCGCGGACCCGGACGGCTATCTCTACTTTCAGGGTCGCCGGAAGCAGATCATCGTGCACGACGGCTCGAACATCAGCCCGCAAGAAATCGAGGACGTCCTGCTGGAGCATCCGAGCGTCGACAGCGCGGGTGTCATCGGAATCCACGACGAGATCCACGGGGAGAACGTCCGCGCCTACATCACGCTACGCAAAGGCGGCGAGCGGCCGCCCGACGTCGAGCTGATCCGCTTCGCGCGGGCGAAGGTCGGCTACAAGGCACCCGACGAGATAGTCGTTCTCGACGAGATGCCCTACACCGCCACCGGAAAAGTGGACCGCACCCGCCTCAAGCGGATGGCCGAACGCCAGCTGCACAAGGGCCCGGGCATCTGAGGCGTCGCCGCCGACGGGAACGTACAGCGCCGAGCTCACCGTTCGCTGCGTACTCGCTCAGCCCTCGTCCCTCCCGGTCCTTTCGTTCTCCTCCTGCTTGCTGTCCGTGGATCGCGGCCGGAAGGCGCGCGTTTCGACATGTACCGCCCGCGGCCCCATTGGGTGTCGCGAGTCCCGAGTTCGTCAGGCAGTGAGCTACGTGCGCGACGTGGCCACGTCCGAGAGACGGTCGAGCCGAAGGCGTGGCAGTGTCTGCGTCTGGCTGCGGAACACGATCGCGAGCGGCCCGGTGCGCTGCACTTCGTGGCTGACTCGAGTGCCGCCGCGCTCCGGCTCGAGCACCCACGAGCACCGCTCGAGCATGCCCGGCACGTTCCATTCCATGTCTACGCGGTCGGGCTCGATTGCGGTGTAGCGGAACTCGCCGCGGAGGCCGCCGGTGACCGTGAGCGAGTGAGCGTGGCCGATCGCCGCGCCGGCGCTGCCGCCGATCGCGAGGAACGCCGGATTCCACTCCGGCAGGGCGAGCGGACGCAACAGGATGCCGCGGACGAGCTCTGCGGGGGCGGCGATGGTTCGGGATCCGATGCTCATGGCGTCGCGACCTCCGTCGCCGCGAGTCGCTTGGCCAGCGCCTCGCCGGCGGGTTCGCCCGCACTCAGGCGGCGCAGCAGCTCGAGCGCCGGTCCGACGTCGACACCCTCGAGTGCCGTATCGATGCGGGCGTAGAGCGCCGCCTCGACCTCGCGTACCTGCGACTCGGCTTGCCTGCCCTCCGGGCTGAGCGTCAGCGTGACCTGGCGCCGGTCGTCCGCGGAAGCGACGCGCTCGACGAGGCCGGCGGAGACCAGGCGGTCGACGAGGCGGCTCGGGTTGGAACCGCTTTCGCAGACGAGCAGTTCGCCGATGCCGCTCAGGGTGAGCGGCTCGTGCTCGCCGAGGATGCGGAGGACCTCGGACTGTGCCGGAGTCAGCCCGAGCGCCCGGAGGGCCTGGCCGAGTTGCCGGTTGCCCTCGCGTTGGGCGGCGAGCACGAGATAGCGGATGAGTTCGGCCGGGGTCACGGCGTCACCCTGCCCGCCAGCGCGCGGTCGAGCATGGCAGCCGCGGCGGGGTCGTGCGCAGCCAGGATCAGTAGATCGGGGTGGCGACGCTTGAGGGTATTCACCGCGCGGGTCGATTGGAGCAGGCCCGCTCGTTCGCCGACGCCCGGGATGCGCTCCTCCTCGAGGAGCTCGATGTCGTAGGTGAGGTCGCCGACGAAGAGCATGGGCGGCATCCCGGGCTGGCGCAGCAGCAAGGACATGGAGCCGGGCGTGTGGCCGGGGGTGGGCACGAGCACCAGGCTGCCGTCGTCGAAGAGGTCGTATGCCGCGGCGAAGGGGGCGATCGACGGGTCCAGGACGGGTCGCGGCGTCACGTGAGTCCAGCGCAGGCCGGGCAGGTCGATGTGCCGCTCGAGCAGCCCAGCGAGCACGGCGCGGGGCTTGGCGATCTCCGCCCAATCGGTAGCGCTCACCATGATCTCGGCTGCGGTCGCGGACAGCTCCGGCAGCCCGCCGATGTGGTCTTGGTGCAGGTGCGAGAGGACCGCGGTGCGCACATCGCCGATCGCGTAGCCGAGGCCGCGCAGGCCCTCGCTGAGCGTCTCTTCGGCCGGCACGTCGAACTTCGCGAGGCGTGCGTAGATGTGGCCGGCGAAGCCGTTCGGGAAGTAGTCGGGATCGGTCACGGAGCGGCGGTCCTGACCTGTGTCGAACAGTACGAGGCCCTGCTCGTGCTCGATCACATAGACGTTGATGGGGCGCGGTGCGGTCCACTTCGTCGACGTGTTCAACCACCACATGAGGGGTGCGCCGTTCGACTCGACGTGCTGCGGCCTGATCTGGACGCTTCCGGTGCTCAGCACCGAGACGCGGCGGATGGGGGTCATGCGTGATCCTTTGCGTGTCGTGTCATTTAGTGTCGTGTCATATGTCTATCACATCGCTCTCCGCTTCGCCGTGCGTGCGTCACGAGCGGGATCGCGCAGGGCTCCCCTTCGGCACTGCACTCAACCTGGGCCCGCCGGTGTCTTGCCGCCGGCGGGCCGCTCGATCAGGCGCGTTCTACAGGGAGCCACAATTCGCAGGTGGCCGTGCTGAAGTCTTCGGCGCGGTCGAGGACCGCGACGATTGAGGGCCCAGGGCGGAGTCGCCAGGGGTTTGACGGGAACCAGTCCGTGGCGGTGGCCGCCCAGGCCGCCTGCAAAGTAGCCGGATATTCACCGTCGGTTCGGAACACTGCCCACGTGCCGGCAGGAATCTCGATCGCATCGAGGTCGTCGGGTGTCGGGGTCGTGTCGGTGACAGCGACACCGTGCAGGTAGGTCAGCTCGCTGCCCTCCGTGTAGTCCGGGTCGACGTCAGCGCTCACTTGGAGCAGGCCCGCCGGCTCGGTATTGCCCAGCTCCTTGAGCCGTGCGTGTTCTGTTGCCGGCAGTGAAGTGATGTGCGCCTGAATGTGGGGGTTGATGCCCTGGTGGATGAGGGGCACGCGGGTGGCGTGGCCGACGAGCTGGAAGGCCGGTCGATCTGCGATGCGGGCGTGCATGGTGATGTTCCCTTCTACGGTCAGGCGGAACCTGAGCTGCGGTTGTGCGCGAAGGGGGCCGCCGTCTCGGCGCACGTCGCCGGGGCTGACGCCGTGCACGGATCGGAACGCTCGGCCGAAGGCCTCGGTCGACCCATAGCCGTAACGCACCGCGATGCTCAGCAGGTCGCTGTCTCCCAGAACGTCTGCTGCGGCGAGCGTCATGCGGCGCCGACGGATGTACTCCGAGAGCGGCATTCCGGCCAGCGACGAGAACATCCGCCGGAGGTGGTATTCCGTCGTGCCGAGCCGGGCCGCCAACGCGGACACGTCGAGGTCATCGGTCAGGCGATCCTCGACCAGCTCGACGAGTCTGTTCAACTCAGCGATCACGGCTCTCCCTTCGTCATCCACCCTCCCGGGTCGCTTCGAGGGGCACCCTACTATCGCGGTCCGATCGGATCGCATCCGGCGCCGAGGACCTGCCCGATAGGTCCATCAACCGACGTGCGGAAGCGGATCGTTGCTGACTCAGCTTCCGGTTCAGCCCCTGATGAGCTGCGGCAGGAAGATCGCGGCAAGCACTGCGACGGGGATGAGCGCCAGTATGAAGAGCGCGCGGTTGATTCGCCGACGGCTGACGGTGCCGTTATCGAATGACGAGCGACTCAGCTTGTCGAGATTCGGCAGGAGCGCCTGGTACGGCGGCTCCGGTCGGTCCGCCACCCCGTCGGTCGGTTGAATGGAGTCGTCTTCGTCTCCCATGAGAACAACCCTAGCCACGTGAGCCGCCCGATCATCGGCCTTTCACGGGCGGCTCTCCCAATGGCGATCGGGGATCCGCATCTGCTCAGTTCTTATCCGACGGTGTCTGCCCCTCGGCATCTACGCGGCGGTCGCGCTCGCTTCTGAGAGGGTGATCGACGAGGATTCGCCTCGCGGGTGGTCGCAAGCCGATCCTCGACCGCGAATCACCGGTTCTGGCTTGGCGGTCCCTGTCTCCGACCGCATCGGTACCCTCACGGGCAGACGCGAACCTTGCGACCATTGAAGCTGACGATGTCTCCGACCTGCAGCTGCCGTCCACGTCGGCGATCAACCTCGCCGTTCACGGCCACATAGCCGTTGATGATGGCCTCTTTCACGTTTCCACCGGATTCGAGGAGCCCAGCGAACTTCAGGAACTGCCCGAGGCGAATGACCTCACCGCCGATCGGGACGTCGTCGATCGGCGCCGAGTTCGTCATCCCCGAATGTTAGTCGACCAGGTGCCGGCCCCTGAGCCGATCGCTGACTGCAGGAGCGCGACAACAAGGACTTCAGCTCGCTCGCTTTCGAGGCAGGCGGGGACAGCCTCGGCGATCATTGTCGCAATGACGGGATCATTGGTCGCGGCGTCGGCTAGGTCGCGTAGCTCCGCGTCTGAGTGCGCGGTCGGAAGCGCGACCTGCTGCCGCTTCAAAGATGGCTTGATCGCGTCAAGTCGATCGGCGATCGCTACCTGGTCCTCTCCCCTCGGTGGCGTCACAGCGGTCGACACACGCTGTCTGACGCGGAAGCGGTCGTTCGGAACCTTCAAAAGCATGTCGCCCGAAATGACCCCGCCACTCCTCCGCATAGTGCACCTCGTGCCAGCAGGCAAGGCCTCGACGCCGCGACGGCCGGCACGCCTACGGTCGGATCATCGAGTGAACGGAGCCACCATGTCAGATCCTGAGATGACCCCGTCGCGGACGGCTGACGACGCAGGGGGGAAGAGCGATGACAGTCGCACGTTGAGCGACGACGTCACCCTTCCCGCGGAGACCCAGATCGAAGACGAGACCGTCGCGATCGATACTGCGTCAGGTGGGACCCAGAGCCCGGGGGACGACGATGAGTGACCGCGCAGATCGGCCCGACCAGAGCGATGAGATCGTGAACCCGGAGGATCTGCCAGCGCAGATCGAGTTGACTGAGCAGGCTGGTGCCACCCGCATCGACATCGCAGAGGATGCGACCACTCGCCCTGGCGATCCGGGCTCGCCTGAGGACGAGCATGCTCGTGAGAAGTCATCACCGACCGAGCAGCTGGCGCCCGCACTCGAAATCGACGCCCGGCTCACCGAGATCGAGCGCCGCGTGAACCTGCTCGTCAACGTCACGCCACTCAACGCGGCGGAGGCGTGGGCGGACTTCGAACGCAGTGACTTCGGCACCGCCCCCACGCTGCGGCTGCGGCCGTTGGAATTCGACCCGGACCTGGCGCAGCGTGACCTGTACGACCTCGAGGTCGAGAACGTGGACGACCCGGCGCTGCACACGCTCTTCCGGGCGAAGAGGGACGAGATCGCCCGGCAGATCACCGCGTTGGAGGACCGCGACACGTCACGGTTCCTATACGGGTCACTCCAGCTCTACGGAACGGTGGCCCCTCCGCTGGCCGCGGCGGCGGAGGAGCTGCTCGAGACCATCCCCCCGCAGGCGCCCAGCACCCAGACCGTCACGGCCGGGGCGTTCGCCGACGCGGCCCGTGCGGAGTTCGAGCGCTACCGCGCCGTGTACCCGGACTTCCCGGTCCACGTCGAGGTACGGGACGACATCTCCGAGCTGATGGTGTCGTTCGGCCGCCTGCTCATCCCGGAGTCCGCCGCCTTCCGGGCCGACCGGGTCGAGCCGTTGCTGCACCACGAGGTCGGCACCCACGTGGTCACCTACCAGAACGGTGCCCGGCAGCCACTGACGCTGCTGACCATCGGCCTGCCCGGCTACGACGAGACCCAGGAGGGCCTCGCCGTGCTCGCCGAGTACCTGACCGGCGGGTTGGACCCGCGGCGGCTGCGCGTGCTCGCGGCGCGAGTGGTCGCGGTCGGCAAGATGCTCGACGGCGCCGACTTCCTGGACATCTTCGAGTCGCTGCGGGCCGACCACCGCATACCGGCACGGACCGCGTGGTCCATCGCCATCCGGGTCGTCGTCGGGGGCGGTTCGGTGAAGGACGCGATCTACCTGCGCGGGATCACGCGCATCCTCGACGCCCTCGCCGAGGGCAGCCGCCTCGACGTCCTGCTCGTCGGCAAACTCGCGTTGGACCACATCCCCCTGGTGCAGGACCTGCTCGACCGCGAGGTGCTCCACGCGCCGTGGGTTCGGCCACGCTGGCTGGACGTGCCCGGTGCACAAGAGCGTCTGGAGAGGCTGCGCGCGGGCGCGACGGTCACCGACCTCTACGAGGGAGACGTGGCGGCATGAGGCTCGCATTTCTCGTCAACGACGTCGACACCGAGGTGGACGAGTACACGACCACCCGACTCGCCAGGGCCGCAGCCAGGGGCGGGCACGAGACCTGGTACGTCGGCGTCGGGGACCTCGAGCTCGGCAGCAGCGACGGGCTGTTCGCGGCCATGGCTCGCGCCGCGAGGTGGAAGAGCGACGACACCCTCGCGAGCTTCATGGAGGGGATCAAGGCGCGCGACGCCGAGCGGATCGTCATGGACGACCTGGATGCGCTCGTCCTGCGCAACGAGTCGATCGACGACCTGCAGGAGCGTCCGTGGGCCAGCCCGATGGGCGTGGTGTTCGGACAGATGCTCGCGGCCCGAGGTGTGACGGTGGTCAACGACCCGAACACCCTCCATCGAGCGACCAGCAAGCTCTACCTGGAGGAGTTCCCCGAGAAGGTCCGACCACGGTCGCTGGTGACACGAAATCCGGAGGCGATCGAGCGGTTCGTCGACGAAGTCGGCCACTGCGTCGTCAAACCGCTGTACGGGGCCAAGGGCCGCAACGTCTTCATGATCGAGGGCCCGGGAGAGACCAACCTCGCGCAGATGACGGAGGCCGTCCTGCAGGACGGCTACGCCATCATCCAGGAGTTCATCGACGGAGCCAAGGACGGCGATGCCCGAATCTTCCTGCTGGAGGGCCGCATCCTCGAGCGCGACGGCAGGCCGGCCGCCTTCCGACGCGTGCCCACCGGCAATGACCCGCGCGCCAACATCAGCACCGGCGGTCGGTCGGTGCCCCTCGAGGTCGGTGAGGCCGAACTCGGCATCGTCGAGGCGATGGGCGACAAGCTCGTCGCCGATGGCATGTTCCTCGTGGGCATCGACGTGATCGGCAGCCAGGTGGTGGAGATCAACGCGGAGAGTCCCGGCGGGTTCCAGAGCGTCGAGAGGCTCTACGACATCGACATCGCCGAGACCGTCATCGAAGCCCTGGAGCGCCGCGCGAGCCCGGGGTCCTGAGCCGTTCCGCCGGTCATCCGGCGACTGGCACGCCCCCCATACCCATCCGCATTTGGACGTCCGATCACCGACCGGGTTGCGGCAAGCGGGCTCGGCTGTTGCCTCCGAACGGCTTGCGGGAGCAGACTTGGCAGATGCGTGCGCCCTCGCGGCCATGTCACCCCTACGCGACGTGGGAACCTCATCATCGGTATGGACCAGGCGATCTGGCCTGCACCGCGCGCCAGGTCGCTCGCGGCCGGCGACCCGCGTCGAGCCGCTCCGCGTACGCCGCATCCTCGTCCCAATTGACTCGGGCGCGCTGCAGCAACGCGCTCGCCGGCCTCAAGCGACGCTCCGTGGCGTCGACCCGCGGCCTGAAGGCGACGAACTGAACCGACCCGGACACGCTCAACACGCAGAAGGGATCTCCACATGTCGAACACCACCGTGGTCCTCGTGCACGGCTCGTTCGCCGACGCATCCGGCTGGACGGACGTCGTCACGAACCTGCAACGCGACGGGCACACCGTTTACGCCCCCGCCAATCCGCTTCGCGGCCTCACGTCGGATGCCGCGTACATCCGGGCCTTCCTCGAGACCCTCGACGGACCCGTCGTGCTGGTCGCGCACTCGTACGGCGGCGCCGTGATCACCAACGCCGCCACCGGCCTCGACCATGTGAAGGCGCTGGTATATATCGCCGGCTTCGCGCTGGAGGAAGGCGAGAACGCCGACCAGGCCACCCGGCTGGCCGGCGACGAGCCCGACATCATCGGAAATGCGGTCGTCCGCCCGTTCCCCGGCGCCGCCGAAGGCGACGGCGACGCGTACCTGAACCCCGCCGTGTTCCCGCAGGTGTTCTGCCAGGACCTTCCGACGGAGGTCGGCGCGGCGATGGCCGCGACGCAGCGCCCCTCGGCCTTCGCCTCACTGGTGGAACCCTCCGGTCCGCCCGCGTGGCGCGGCATCCCGAGCTGGTACCTCGTCGCCTCGTCCGACCTCGTCATCCCACCCGGGGCGGAGCGCTTCATGGCGCAACGTGCAGGCGCCACCACGATCGAGATCGACAGCTCGCACGTCGCGATGATCAGCCATCCCGAGGAGGTGACCTCACTCATCCGCGACGCCGTGGCGGCAACAACCGGCTGAGTAGGCGGACGTGACGTGTACCAGCTAAGGAGTGCGGAAGTCTGCTGAGGGATCGTTATGCGGAACGGCTCCCGAGCCGACACGTGTGTGGAGTTGACCGCTCGGCGGCGGAGGTCGGTGATCGCTGCATCGCGCTAGTTGCCGGACGAAGACGCTGGCTACGGCTTTGATGACGTCGTCGGTGATGGTTCGAGTCCGTTGACTTCCAGCTCGGCTGTCTGAGGAAAAAATCATTCGAGGAGACGGAAGTTGCCGCGAGTGATGCGTTCGATCGTGGCTAGGACGTTTCTCGCGTGGGCCGGTATCGCATGGCGACCGCCCCCGACCGGAACTCATGGCGGTCCACGAGCTCGAGCTGGATGCGCTCGCGCAGACCGGCGAGCAACGTCGGCCCGTGTCCGGCAAGGACCGGCTGCACAAGGAACTCGTACTCGTCGATGAGTCCCAGATCTGCCAACGCCAGGGGGAGCGTCACGCCACCGACCCACAGGCCCTCGCCTGGCTCCTGCTTGAGCCGCTGAACCGCTTGCCCCAATCCGCCGTGCACCAGCTCGGCATTCCAATCGACCCCGTCCAGCGTGGCCGACACGACGTACTTCTTCGCCCTATCAATCGCGTCGGCGAACGGCATCTGCCACTCATTCACCCAGTCAGGCCACGTGCCCGTGGCCGGCTTCCGCCACGCCGACTCCATCATTTCGTAGGTCACCCGGCCGAACAGCAACGCATCGGCTCGCTCCATCTCCGCGGTCCAGTAGCGCATCGACTCCTCGTCCGGAGGGAGCCCTGCCTCGTGATGGCAGCAGCCGTCGAGTGTCACGTTGATCGAGTATCGAAGTGGTCTCATCTCTTTGCTCTCCTCTGACCCGCGCAACGCGTTTTCACCGGACCGGCAGCCAGCCAGACCACGTGTTCGCTTGAATCGCTCATGGGCTGAGGATAATCAGCCTCGTCGCTCAACTGCAGTGTCAGCGCACAATCCGGCTCGGACACACCCGCCGAGTGCGACGAACTCGGACTCGCTCTCCACTTCGGATGAACTGTCCCAGATGAGGATCGGTGTGCGGACATCCGCTGCCGGATGCGCAACCGGAGCTCTCGTGAATGCCACGATTCACATCGGTCGCTTTGATGGGAGGTCTGAGCGCCAGTGTCGTCGAGTGACCAATATGGACGGTTGGAGAGTCCCGTCAATGTCAATCGGTTGAGACGGCAGCCTCTTTGCAACTGTCTTGGGGTCACCAGCTCGAAGGGCGCCCGCTCGGCCGTCGCTAAACTCGCCCTGATGGATACTCATATCCGCGTCGTGGTCGGCGAGGACGATCCCTTCACGCGAGAGGGCATCGTGCGGATGCTCGAGATCGCCCAGGTGGACGTGGTGGCAGCGGTCGCCGATGCGCGCGAGCTGGTTCGGGTGTCCGATGAGGTTCTGCCCGACGTTGTCCTCACTGACATCCAGATGCCGCCGACTCATACCGACGATGGCCTACAGGCAGCCTTGGCGATCCGGGCGCGGCATCCGGAGATTGGCGTTCTCGTGCTCTCGCAATTCCTGGAAGAGCAATATGCACTCGACCTCGTCGCGGCCGGAGCCGAGCGAACCGGCTACCTCCTGAAGGAGAAGGTGGCGAATGCCGACCTGTTGGTCGACGCGGTCAAGCGCGTCGCGAGTGGCGGGTCTGCGCTCGACCCTGATGTCATCGCCAGGATGATCGGTCGGGTGCGGGCACACACCGCGCTCGACGACCTGACCCCGAGGGAGCACGATGTGCTGGCCCTGATGGCCGAGGGCTACTCGAATACCGCGATCGCCTCGCAGCTCTTCGTTACAGTGCCTGCGGTCGAACGACATGTCACGGGCATCTTCCTGAAGCTCGGCCTGCAGCAGTCCGACTCGAGGCAGCACCGGCGGGTGCTCGCGGTGCTCAGCTACCTCAACAACTGATCCGCGTCGTGCTGGTGATCGGTGTCGACGTTCGCGGGAATGGGGAACTCCGCTCGTAGGGTGGTTCCGGCTCCCCGCGGGGAGACGATGGAGACGGTGCCATCGAATGCGTTGACGCGGTCGCACACTCCCACCAGTCCGAGGTTCTCCTCGTTTCCCGCACGAATCTCGGCAACGCCGCCGATGCCATCATCGGTGATGGTCAGGGTCAGTGTTTCGGTCAGCTCGACGAGTACCTCGAGCCGCGTGGCAGCGGCGTACTTGAGTGCATTGGTGATCGCCTCGGCGGCGACGAAGTACGCGGCCGACTCGATGCTGTCCTCCAGCCGTCGGGTGAGGTTGCTGGTCACGTCGACCGGTATCGGGCAGCGCCTCGCGAGCGCCGTGAGCGCGACCGTCAGCCCTCGGGAGGTGAGGATCGCGGGGTGGATGCCGGTGGAGAGCGTGCGAAGCTCGTCGATCGCGGTCTGCGCATCGGCGATCGCGGCGTCGAGCCGTTGAATCGCGTTGGAGTCGTTGCCCGACATGTCGTTTCGTGTGAGCCGCAGGTTGATCAGCAGGCTCACCAGCCGCTGTTGCGCACCGTCGTGGAGGTCGCGTGCCATCGTCCGGTTCGCGGTGGCGACACTCTCGACGATTCGGCGTCCGGCGGCTCGGGAGAGCTCGGCCCGGAGTTCAGCCGCGTCGCGCTCGCGCGCTGCTCGCTGCATCTCGCGCTGCTCGGTGATGTCGGCGAACGAGACGATGACGCCTCGACCGGTCGGCAGATCGATCGGAGCGGACCACCAGGAGATGGGATAGAACGTGCCATCTGGACGGATGAACCAGTCCTCGTCGCAGTGGATCGTTTCGCCGGTCAGCCGGGGGGTGAGCATGGGGCACTCCGAGACCGGGTACGGGGTGCCGTCTCGGTGCAGGTAGTGGATGAGCTCATGTCCAGACCTTCCCCAGTACTCCTCTTTCGTGTACCCCGTGAGGGTGAGCGCTGCCTCGTTGGAGTAGATGACGTCTCCGGTCTCGTCGCCAACCCAGATCGGCTGCGGCACGCGTTCGAGAAACAGCAGCGCGTCGGCTGCAGACGGCTCCATGATGTCCTCCTCAACGAAGTTTCGAGCCCTGTGCACACAGTACGTCGCGGCTCGCGACGCGTATAGGGGTGTCGGATCGGCCGGGAAGGACCCGGCGGCCGAGCTGGCCGCCGGGTTCTGCCGTTCGTATCCGGTCAACGGTCGGTGGCGGCCTTCTCGATGAGCTTCGTCACTTCGTGCGGTGCCTCGAGCATCGAGAGGTGGTCGGCCTTGAGTTCCTTGACCACACCGTCAGCGCGTTCCGCCATGTCACGCTGCAGGGCTGCGGGAATGGCGTTGTCCGTGGTTCCCACGAAGAAGTAGCTCTTGATGGTCTTCCACGCTGCCGCGGTTGCGGGTGCGGTCAGGGCGCTGAGGGCCACTGGCCTCTGGCTGGCGGCCAGGACGTCGGCCTGCGCTGCCGGGAGATGCGCAGCCATGACCTTCCGGAACAGGCTCGTCTTGACGTAGGTGTCCACGTCGCCAGGCGCGGCGCCGGGGTACTGCACGAAGTCGAAGACGGTGGACGGGTCGGGCACCGCGAGCAGCGAACCCGGCCGCGTGCCCGTCAATTGGATGACGCTTTCGCCTTCATCGGGCGCGTACGCGTTCACATAAACGAGCGCCTGGACGGTCGGCGTGTCCACTGCCGCTTCGGTGATGACGGCGCCGCCGTAGGAGTGCCCCACGAGTACGACCGGGCCGACGGTGTGCTGGGTGATGAAGGCCGCCACGTTGGCCGCGTCGCTCGCCAGTCCGCGGAGCGGGTTCGGCGCATTCAATACGGTGTAACCGTCTTCCTGAAGCTCCCTGGTGACCGGGGCGAAGCTCGATGCGTCCGCCCAGGCACCGTGCACGAGCACAACGGTCGGCTTCATGGAGGGTGCACTCGTGTCGGAGGTTGCGGGGTCGGCCGCCGATGCGGTCGTCCCAATCCCAGGGCGAGTGCGGCCATGGTGGCGGCGGCGATACCGCCGGCCCGGTGGCCTGAGCTGATGTTGCGTGCGTGGAACATGAGATGTCCTAACTTGGCGCTGATGCGCCGGTTGATCTGCGAGGTTGGGTTCGACGTGCGCTTTCCGTTGGTGCATCGTCTTGGTCCCCAGCGTTCTCCGACCCGCGTCCTGCGTCTGTCATGCCCGCACCACGGTCGATGTGGGTCATCCCCACGAAATCCCACTTCGGGCTTGACCGAATGAACGCCGCTGTTACGCTCTGGCTTCCAATCAGTAAAGCTAGGAGAACAGACCATGAGAGTATTTCTTGCCGGAGCATCAGGTGTGATCGGTCGGCGGCTCATTCCCCGCCTGGTCGAAGCCGGGCATGTGGTGGGCGGCATGACGCGCTCACCGAACAAAGCGGCGCAGATCGAGCGACTCGGCGCCGAGCCGATCGTCTGCGATGTCTTCGATCGGGACGCACTGATTCGGGCGGTGCGGGGCTTCGAGCCGGACGTCATCCTGAACGAGCTGACTGACCTGCCGGATGACGCAGCGAAGATCGGGGATCACGCGCACCTGAACGCGCGCATTCGCACCGAGGGCAACCAGAACCTGATCGACGCGGCACGACTGAGTGGTTCACCGAAGATCCTGGCGCAAACGGTGGCCTGGCAGCTCCCGGATGGGCCAGACGCGCTCGCGGTCGCGGAGCTCGAGCGTTCGGTGCTCGCGGAGGGCGGCGTCGTGCTGAGCTACGGCCAGTTTTACGGGCGTGGCACGTATAACGAGCTCCAGCTTCCCGGCGACCCGCGAGTCGACATCGACCGAGCGGCTGAACGTACGGTGGTGCTCCTCGACGCGCCGTCAGGTGTCGTCGTCATCACCGACTGACGACGTCCCAGATCGGCGCGTTGCCGACGAGTCGTGATAAGGAGGAGCCATGGCCATCAAGTTCGAGGGCGCGCTCGCAGACCGCAGCATGTGGCGCGTGGAGAATTGCTCGATCGCGATGACGATGGATGTCATCGGCACTCGTTCTTCGATGCTGATCCTCCGCGAGGCCTTCTACGGCACCACTCGGTTCGACGACTTCGCCCGGCGCACGAGGACCACCGAGGCGATCGTGGCGGCACGACTCAAGCAGCTCACCGAGATCGGCTTGTTCACCAAACAGCCATACCGTGAGCCGGGCAAGCGAACCCGCGACGAATACCTCTTGACCGACAAGGGACGCGACCTCCTCCCCGCGGTGTTCGCGCTCATGCAGTGGGGCAACCGGTACCTGCAGGGCGAGGAGGGCGGCCCGCTGCAGCTCGTCGAGCGCGGCACCGGCGAGCCGGTGGTGATCGGACCGCACACCGAGTCGGGACGCGACCTCGATTTCGACGACCTTGCGATCGTCGCGAACGGCGACTGGGTCGGCCGGCAGAACGACTGAGCCGACGTCCGGACGGCTCACGCACTGGTGGTCGGGGCCGCCCGTCTCGACGGTCGTCGACGCGTAGGGCTGACCCCACACCTCTTGTGGTGCGCGCTCGACAGACGCGAGACGCCGGCTCGACGACGCTGTTGAGGGTCACCCCGTCCGACCCAGAAACCGCGCGAGCGGCATCCGATCTCGATCAGCTCCTCGCGCCTGCTCACTTCAAGGAGCTTCGAAATGTCTTCAACTCGCACCAATCCCGAGCCCGGTACCGACCGGCGCCGGCGCACGCTGTCCGCTGGGCTGGCTCTTGCCGGCGCGGCCATCACCTTCACCAACCTCTATGTCGCGGCGGGCGCGCTGACGCCGCTCCTCGTGGTCTACAAGGAGCAGTGGGCGTTCCCGCCCGTCCTCCTCACCGTGGCGTTCGCGGTCTATGCGGTCGGATTCCTCGTCGCTGCGCTCACGCTGGGATCGCTCTCCGACCGTGTCGGACGACGCCCAGTGCTGATCGCAGCGATGGTCGTGCAGCTCGTGTCGAACGTCCTCTTCCTGCTCGCACCCGACGTCGGGTGGGTGATCGCCGGCCGCATCGTGCAGGGTGTCGCCGGAGGTGCGGCGACGGCAGCATTCACCGCGGTGCTCGTCGAACTCGCGCCAGCGAGCCTGAAGCGGCTCGGTGCCATTCTTGGCAGCGTCGGACTCACCGGCGGTCTGGCGCTCGGCGCTCTACTGGCCGGGGTCGCGATCGAGCTGACGCCGATGGCGAACTCCATCGTCTTCATCATCCTCACGGTCATCACCATCATCGGAACCGTCGGTATCGCCCTGTCTCCCGAGACGGTGCGGCGCTCGCCAGGCGCGCTGCGCTCGCTGATTCCTCACGTTTCCGTGCCGCCTGCTGCGCGTCGCGAGTTCGCCGCCGCCGCACCCGTCATCGCGGCGGTCTGGATGCTCGCCGGGCTGTCGGGCGGGATCGCACCGAGCCTGGTCCGCAGCGTCTTCCATCTGGACAGTGGACTGCTCAACGGTGCGACCGGGTTCGTCGCGCCTGCGGTCTCCGCGGTCGTCGGCCTCACCTTCGCCCGCGTCGACTCGCGTCGCGCGATGACGATCGGCATCTACGCCTCGATCGCTGGTTCCATCGGCATCATCGGTGGAGTACTCGCCGGCAGCCTGCTCACGATGATCCTCGGGCAGGCCATCGCCGGCGTCGGCTTCGGCGCATCATTCACCGCCGCACTGCGCCTCATCGTCCCACTTGTGGCGATCGATGAACGCGCGGGCGTCGTCTCCGCGATCTACGTGGTCTCCTACGTCGCCTTCGGAGTGCCGATCGTCGCAGAGGGTATCCTCGCCGGCGCGATCGGCGACGTGCCCGCCGTGGTCTGGTACACCGTGCTCACTCTCCTGTTCGCGCTCATCAGCCTCATCGCGCAGATCCGCATCACCCGCACCGAGCGGGCCATCCGACTACCGGCTGGCCCGTCCGTCGATGGGATGACTCAACGCCCCGTCCGAGAAAGAAGAAGGGGGTACTCCAATGGACGCCGCCACCAAGCACTCCAGAATCTCGGGATACGTTGTGCCGGCACTGGTAACCTCTCCTTCGTGCTCACCCCCGAGATCGACAGAACCTAGCCACCGAACGCTCGGTGGCGGCCCCGGAACATCCTGCGCCCTGCTCGCGCTGAGCAGCGCCGTTGTTGTCCGTGCTGCCGCGCAGCCGCCTACGGGTGGCCGGTTCTCTGATCGTCTTCGCTCCCGCCATCGCGGTCGAGCGCACATCACTGTGGGGTAAAAATGTCATCCAACAACGCAGCCATCGTGCTGTCGAATCTTTCATTCATCTGGCCGGACGGCGTGCCCGTCCTCGCAGGTATCACGGGGAGCTTCACCACGGGCCGTACCGGTCTCGTCGGTGCGAACGCCGCAGGCAAATCCACGCTCCTGCGCCTGATCGGCGGGGAGATCGTGCCGACATCCGGGACGATCAGTGTGACTGGTGAGGTCGGCGATCTGTCGCAGTCGCTGACGTGGCGCGATTCGACCACGATGGCGGACCTTCTGGGCATCGCCCCGATCGTCGCGGCGATCCGCGCGGTCGAGGGCGGGAACGTCGACGAACGTCACTTCGACACCATTGGCGAGGACTGGGACATCGAAGCCCGGGCCGACGAACACCTCCGCCGGGTGGGCTTCTCCGCGGACGATCTCGACCGGAGTGTCAGCCAGCTTTCCGGCGGCGAAGTGATGCTCATCGCGATCACGGGACTTCGAGTGCGGCGTCTGCCGATCACGCTGCTCGACGAACCCAGCAACAATCTCGATCGAGCCGGCAAGGCGATGCTCGCCGAGCTGCTCAGGGCGGAGCCGCAGACGGCACGCTCGTCGTCGTCAGCCACGACCTCGATCTCCTCGATCTGATGGATCGGACCACCGAGCTGTACGACGGTCGCCTCACGGTCTTCGGCGGTCCGTCTGCGCGGTGCAGGAGAATTTGGATCGGCAGCAGACCGCAGCCGTGCAGGCGATGCAGGTGGCAGAGCACGCCGTGAAGGCCGAACGACGCCAGCGCGACGAAGCCGAGAGCAAGCTCGCGAAGCGCACACGGACGGCGAAGACGGCGAACGAGAACAAGCGTGGGTCCAAGATCCTGATGAACGGGCTCGCCTCGCGCGCGGAGAAGTCGGCGGGCAAACTCCGCTCCGGGCTCGACGACAGGCTCGACAATGCGCGCGCGTCCCGGGAATCAGCAGCTGCTCGCGTGCGACCCGATCAGAAGATCAGCCTCAACCTCCCCGACCCAGACGTAGCCGCGAGCAGGCGGATCGCCGAACTTCATGGCACAAATCGCTGGTCCGCCCATCCAAGGCCCGGAACGCATCGCTCTCGCCGGCCCCAACGGGGTCGGGAAGACCGCGCTCGTCGAGAACCTCATCGGCCTGCGTGCGGCCGATCCGGGACGAGCAACTGGGACCCTTCACACCGACCGTGTCGGATACCTCAGTCAACGGTTGGACGGCCTCGACGAGGGTGCGAGCGCGCTTGAGAACATCCGACTGGTCGCAACCGGAATTAGCGACGCGCAGATCCGCAACCAGCTCGGGCGTCTGCTCATCAAGGGTGACAACGTCAACCGGCCCGCCTCGACGCTCTCAGGCGGCGAACGCTTCCGCCTCGTTCTCGCGCGGCTGCTGTTCGCCGACCCACCAGCCCAGCTGCTCATACTGGACGAACCGACGGACGAGCCGACATGGTGAGCGTCGACCAGCTCGTCGACGCGCTGAACACCTACCGGGGTGCGCTCTCCTCATCAGCCACGACGACCGCTTTCTCGCGCGGCTCGGCCTCTCCACGACAGTTACGCTCGACGCCGACGGCCGCCTCCACGAGACGGTGTCCGGGGTGAGCTAATCGGTCGGCGCGATGCCACCGAGCGCCGAGGACCTCAGTCACGCCCGGGCCCCATCCGGACTCGAAGTGGCGACGATTCCAGCACGCCGGAGAACAGGAGGGATAGCGCGGGCCAGAGGCGCACCTCGCGGTCGAACCATTCTCGCTGAGGGATCCCCTTATCGGGTTCGCGATCAGGGGAGTCGACTCATCCGGCCCCGCCCGGGCTCGTGTCGATGCGCAGCGTTGCTGCGCCGCTCCACGAAGCAGAGCCCACGGCGCCCTGCGGGATCGGTACCCCCGCGCCACCGAATACAGCCACGCGAACCCCGTCGACCTCGATGGTCACACCCGCACACACGGCTGCTGCACGACGACGGCTGTCGGAAGCACTGTTGGG
>CAVWVZ010000004.1:0-118777 GCA_963758615.1 uncultured Actinomycetota bacterium
GACGATGGGATTCCGGCCGAACGCAGCTCCCCGGAGGCACCGGGTGCAACCCTCGATGAGCTTGCCCAGGGTGTCAAAGCGATACTGCACGGGCAGCCGATCCCGCACACCATCCGCGAACGGAGCATAGGGTGACAACCTGATCCGCTCTTTGAGCTCCAAGGGCCCAGGCGAAGTGCCCTAATCCAGCGACGAGATCCGATGGGGTCTGCCACCCCCTGCGGATGATCCAGAAACACCGGGCGAACCGAAGTTCACATCCATCATCCTCATCGAAGATCCTCTCGACGCCCCAGCGTGTCTCGTTCTGTGTTGCCCTCGCCTCGTACGGGCTAACAGAGTGCATTACTCGCCGCAAGGCGTAGTGCCCGGGGAGCGATGGTCCTGACACATGAAGATGGCGCCAGCTTCCGTCTGCCAGCGGGCAGGTTCCTCCTTGCCGACGTCTACCAGGTGGACGAGTGCAACTCGATCTGCGCGCCTCCCTTGAACAGCTCGATAAGACCGGATCGCTGCCGTGTTCGGCGTCACTTCAAACAACTTCGTGGGTTCCGCCCACGGCTCTCGAAAGCGCCGAGTTCTCGATCCACGGGGTCCTGCAGGATGAGCCGGTGACTCGGGAGGACGTTCGGCAAGCTTCATCATCGCTGAACACCGACGAATGTCGTAGGCCGTTGCTACGCTCATGCTCAGTAATGAGCCATCCACCCGAGGCCCCGCAGCAAGGGAGAAATCAATGGCAGATACCAAGGTCGTTTTCGTCGCGTTCGCGATCGAGGACGAGCGGCAGCGCGACTTCCTGAAGGGACAGTCGCTGCACCCAGCGCACCGTTTGAGTTCATCGACATGTCGGTGAAGCAGGCGTACGATCCGAGTGGAAGGAAGGGTCCGCACTCGGATCCGGCGCTCCCACGGTGTCATCGTGCTCGTCAGCAAGAACTCGCTGACTTCCAGCGGCCAGAAATGGGAGATCCAGTGCGCGAAGGAAGAGGGCAAGCCGATCCGCGGCATCTGGGCTTACAAGACGATCGCACTGCTCGCTGGCGTGACCACCGCGGTGTGGAGCGACACGAACATCGCCGGCTTCATCGACTCCCTCTGACGTCATGCGCAAAGCCCTGGTCGTCGGGATTGACTACTACGAGCACATCGGCAGCTCAGCGGCTGCGGTCAACGACGCCTACAGCGTCAAAGCCGTGCTCGAGCGCAACGCGGACGGCACGCTCAACTTCCCCACCCCGCAGCTGACTGGTCGGCACCGGCGCCCGCCACGCAGGTGACACGGCAGCAGTTGAAGGCCGCCGTACGCGAGCTGTTCGCCGATGACGCCGAGATCGCGCTGTTCTACTTCGCCGGCCACGGATACATCGAGGACACCGGCGGCTTCCTCTGTGCGAGCGACTGCGCAGACCGGCGACGATGGGCTGTCGCTGGCCGAGGTGATGACGATGGCGAACACATCGCCCGGCGAAGAACAAGGTGATCATCCTCGACAGCTGCCACAGCGGCATCGCCGGCGACAACTCGCTCACGGCCGGAGCTCGCGGAGATCTCCGAAGGCGTCACCATCCTCACCGCCTCGACCGCCGAGCAGTACGCGATGCGAGACGGGCGGCGGTCGGGCGTATTCACCAGCCTCCTCGTCGACGCCCTTGAGCGGCAGCTGCCGCCAACCTGGTCGGGGACGTCACTCCCGGGCAGCGTCTACGCGCACATCGACCAGTCGCTCGGGCCGTGGGCGCAGACGACCGGTGTTCAAGACGAACGTGAAGACGTTCATCTCGCTGCGTGAAGCGGCCGCGCCGATCGAGTTGGTCGAGTCCTGCAGCAGCTGACCCGCCTGTTCCCGACGGCCGCGACACAGTTCGCACTCGATCCGACGCACGAGCCCGTACCGATCCGGCACGAGAGACCCACCACTGTCGGCCACCGGACCCGGCGAACACTGCGGTACTTCGCCATCCTGCAGGAACCTTCGTGCAGCGTGAACCTCGTCCGGCCGGTCGACGCGCCGCACATGTGGCATGCCGCGATGCAGAGCAAGGCGTGCGAGCTGACTGGTGCTGGGTCAGCATTACTGGAACCTAGTGAACGAAGGTCTGCTGTGACCGAGGTGCAGCCGCAATGTGCAGCAGGCGCTCGACGACAGCCGCCTGCTGGACCAGCTCGGCCGCGGCGAACACGAACGGTGGGCGCACTGGCAGCAGTACGTCCACGAGCAGTGCCGGGTCGGCTCCGACGGGTCCCTCGTCATCCCGGCCGAGCTGGCGAAGCGGTGGACGACGCAGATGCAACACTCCGTTCTCGGAATTGACCGAGACGGAAAAGGAGAGTGATCGCGACCAAGTCCGTCTCGGTGCACTGCGACTTACATTGCCGACGCACTTCGTGAGTCGGGCCTGAGCTAGACACGAGCAATGCCAGCGTCTCCACCGAGTCGCATGTGTAGGAATCCGTCACTTCGCGTGGAGTTTCCGAGGCCGAAACCGCTGCCAATTATCGTGGTATCCCCCGGGCATCCTCCGCCACTTTAAGCGGGCCTACAAGGTCGTCGCCGGGCGGGATGTACCCCGTCGACTCTAGAAACACGAGGTGACCCACCCCCGCACCGCGATCACCGGCGGCACCGGATTCGTCGGCCGCCACCTGGCCGAACGGCTCGGGCCCGAGGCATCCGTCGTCATCTCGCGCCGCACCGGCGTCGACACCAGTGACGTCGACGCGCTCGCGCGAGCGTTCGAGGGGTGCGAGGTCGTCGCGCACTGCGCGGGAATCAACCGCGAGATCGGCGACCAGACCTACCAGCGGGTGCACATCGAGGGCACCGCGAACGTGATCGAGGCGGCGAAGCGCGCCGGGGTGCGCAAGGTCATCATGCTGAGCTTCCTGCGGGCGCGGCCCGACTGCGGATCGCCGTACCACGAGTCGAAGTGGGCCGCCGAGGAGCTGGTCCGCGACTCGGGCCTCGACTACACGATCCTCAAGGCCGGCATGATCTACGGCCGCGGCGACCACCTCATCGACCACCTCAGCCACACCGTGCAGACCCTGCCGGTGTTCGCGACCGTCGGCTTCCGCGAGAAGCCCATCCGGCCCATCCCGATCGAGGACCTCACCGACATCCTCGTCGCCGCGATCGACGGGCGGATGCCGCGTGAGACCGTCGCCGTCGTCGGCGCCGAGCAGCTGCTGCTGTCGAAGGCCGTGCGGCGCGTGGCATCCGTCGTCGGACGCCGCGTGGTCGTGGTGCCGTGGCCGGTGTGGGCGCAGTACGCGCTCGCGCAGGTGACCGAGTGGACCATGAAGGTGCCGCTCGTCGCGAAGGCCCAGGTGCGCATGCTCGCCGAGGGCGTGACGGATGCCGCCCGCCCGCGGCACCGTCCCCGACGACCTGCGCCCGCGGCGCATGTTCACCGCCGAGCAGATCCGCAGAGCCTGCCCGAGCCCGGCGGGTTAGGGTGGCGGGATCTGCGCGTCAGCCGCTGAGCGGGCATCGGTGACAGTTGTGGGTGGCGTCAGCGACACCCCTTCGCAATCGCGCCGTCGCCTGCATCCTTGCCCGACTTTGTGGGAGGGTTCCGTGCATCGCTCGAATGCAACTGGCCGAGCGGCTTTCTCAGCCGCCCGGCGTAGACTCTCGGTATGGCAGGCGGAACCCTCGGAAACACGCCCAGTCCGCTAGTGGATTGGGTTACAGCAGTGGTGCTTTTGCACCCACCCAAGTTCCCTCCCGTGGCCGCTACCGCACGATCCGCAAGAACGGGCAGTTACCGGCATTCGAAGGTGAGCGGCGGGTCAACCGCCAGGTGGCCGGAAGCCAGACGGTGCACAGTGCGCTGGTCGTGTTTGCTGCACACGCTTTGCGGAATGATGATCACGAATTTCCCCGCTTGCTGAATGGCGCTGCGAGAGTGGAGGAAAAGTTCAGCGAGCGGATCACAGAGTTCCTTGCCCAACACGAGGTAACCGAGATCCCGGACTCGGATTTCTACGAAAGCCTGTGGCGGCGACAGCCGCAGCGCTGACGAATGCGCCGAGCTGGAGGAATCTCTACTTCGCCCAGGGAGTCCTTTGCACGGTTCATGCAGAGAGCGCACAGGTACTGGCGACAACCCGCGAAGGAGAGGAAATTGAGTTGGATCTGCCTCGTGCAGTCCTCGGCCGCGGGCGACTTGATGTCGGGGCCAGAGTATTCGTGTTTCTCACAGCTCTTTCCAACCTCGGAGCACGAGTCGAGCTGTTTCCTGCGGCCGACAACGTTGGAAGCAAGGCGGACGACACTGATTGAGGCCACGAGGACCTACGAGGGTGCTCTAGCCGCGGCCCAGCCGAGACGGGACGGTACTGAACTCGCCCGTCTACGGCAGTTGGCCGAGAGCGGCTCGTGGGCCGCCAACTCCTTGCGGCCGGCGGGGTGACGGCCAATCTCCATTGGCGGCCAGCCGCCAAACGCGACCGCGGCCTGGCTGAGAGTTTCCACTGTTGTCCTCCGCGGAAATCGGATCCCCCTCCACCACGTTTCGAAGTACTCGTCGAGAGGGCTCATACACGGCCAAATAGCTACCCGGGAGCCCGGATCGTGGATATCTCCTAGGCTTCGCCAACAATGATCTAGCGGCCGTGGTGATTGTCGACGACCTTCGAGACGGTGCCGAGTTCTTTGATGTCGCCATCGTTGCCGTCTCAGATGCGTACCGTCGAACCGGTCTCCGCATGGGCGATGAAGCGCTAGAGCAGGGCTTCTCTTGGGTCGCGCATCGTGCCCGATTGAAGGGCCTCTCGACCGCCATAACTACTGCAAATATCCATGTCGACAATCGCGCGCAAGCATGAAGTGCTTCAAGCCAGCAGGCTTCACCCGGGATCCCGGCGGGCTCGCTGGTGACTATCAACAGTGGATCCTGGTGCTTAAGCTCCGACCCATCCGGCCCATCCCGATCGACGACCTCACCGAGATCCTCGTGGCCGCGATCGACGGTCGGATGCCGCGTGAGGCGGTGGCGGTCGTCGGCGCCGAGCAGCTGTTGCTGTCGAAGGCAGTGCGGCGCGTAGCATCCGTCGTCGGACGCCGCGTGGTCGTGGTGCCGTGGCCGATGTGGGCGCGAGACGCGCTCGCGCAGGTGGCAGAGTTGACCATGAGGGTGCCCGCTCGTCGCGAAAGCCCAGGTCCGCATGCTCGCCGAGGGCGTGACGGATGCCGCGCCGCCCGCGGCATCCGCTGCCGACGACCTGCTACCCCGGCGCATGTTCACGGCCGAGCAGATCCGCAGCGCGCTGCCCGAGCCCGGCGGGTTGGGTGGCGCGACCTGCGGGTCAGCAGACACGCCTGACACGCTCAGGTCGACGCGGATTCACGGTCTACCCCGAGCGCGCGAACGATATATCGTTGATATATCGTCGAGACCCGGGCGAGCGCCCGGTTCAGGGAGGACATCATGAACGGTTCGTACATGGGCGACGGCTTCACCGGTTCCACGGGCGGGTGGGGGCAAGGCGGCTCCGGAGGGGGCCTGTGGGAGGCCATGGATCAACTTCGCGGCATGTTCGAGCAGAAGGTCGCACCGCGGATGGGCCGCGGCGACGTCCGCGCGGCGGTGCTCGCGCTGCTCGCCGAGCAGCCGATGCACGGCTACCAGATCATCAGCGAGATCGACGAGCGCAGCGGCGGCGCATGGAAGCCGAGCGCGGGCTCGGTCTATCCGACGCTGCAGCTGCTCGCCGACGAGGGGCTCATCAGCGCCGAGGAGGCGGACGGCCGCAAGACCTACTCGCTGACCGAAGCGGGGCGGGCCGAGGCCGAGGCATCCGCTGATCGTCCCGCGCCGTGGGAGACCTCGAGCGGACGCGAGTCCGGCACGGTCGGGGCGCTCCCGAAGGCCGGCATCGAGCTCGCACAGGCGGCGGCGCAGGTGCGGCGCACGGGCACTCCCGAGCAGGTCAAGCAGGCGGTCGACGTGCTCGACGACGCGCGTCGTCGTCTCTACTCGATCCTCGCTCAGGACTGACCTCGGTGCCCTCGGCACGTCGGCGTCAAGGAGACTCGATGCCCGATGTCGGCAACACGCGCGCCCGCTACCGCCGGATCCTGCGGTTCGCCGCGCGATACATCGTGCAGACCTGGTGGTTCGAGCTCGTCCTGCCTCGCATCGGCCTGGCGAAGGTCGCGGCGCGCGGGCGCGAAGCACGGCTGACTCGCATCGCCCAGCGCTTCCACGTGCTCGCGGTCGACCTCGGCGGCCTCATGATCAAGGTCGGCCAGTTCATGTCGTCGCGACTCGACGTGCTGCCGCCCGAGATCACGAAGGAGCTCGCAGGGCTCCAGGACGAAGTGCCGCCCGTGCCGTTCGACGCGATCCGACGCCTCGCCGAGGCCGAGCTGGGCCTTCCGCTCGAGCGCGCGTACGCGTGGTTCGACCCGGACGCCGCTGGCCGCGGCATCCCTCGGTCAGGCGCACCGCGCCCGGCTCTCGCCGATCGACGCCGCCGACACGGGGCTCGACGACGCCGTCGTCAAGGTGCAGCGACCGGGCATCGAGACGATCGTCGACGTCGACCTGGCGGCGCTGCGCCGCGTCGCCGGATGGCTCAGCCGCGTGAGATTCGTCGCGGACCGCGTCGACCTGCCCTCGCTCGTCGAGGAGTTCGCCGGCACGAGCCTCGAGGAGATCGACTACCTGCAGGAGGCGGGCAACGCCGAGCGGTTCGCCGCGAGCTTCGCAGGCGACCCGCGGGTCGCCGCGC
This sequence comes from uncultured Actinomycetota bacterium, assembly GCA_963758615.1. Classification (GTDB taxonomy): domain Bacteria; phylum Actinomycetota; class Actinomycetes; order Actinomycetales; family Microbacteriaceae; genus Agromyces. The sequence continues at coordinate 6,742 of CAVWVZ010000004.1, forward strand.
CCGAAGTCGTCTGGGAGCGCACGACGCGCCGCGTGCTGACGCTCGCCGACGTGACGGCGATCAAGATCAACGACCTCGAGTCCCTGGTGGCGGCGGGCATCGACCCGACGGCGGTCGCGAAGCAGTTCGCGGCCGTCATGTTCGACCAGCTCTTCCGCGACGGCTTCTTCCACGCCGACCCGCACCCCGGCAACATCTTCGTCACGCCGGTCGAGCGGGTGACGGATGCCGCGTCGCCGGCTCGAGCGTGACGGATGCCGCGTCCCCAGCCTGGGCAGCTCACCTTCATCGACTTCGGCATGATGGGCGAGGTGCCCGACGGACTGCGCCGCGGCCTGCAGCAGCTCCTGCTCGCGGTCGCCGCGCGCGACGGCAAGGGCCTGGTCGACAGCATCCGTGATGTCGGCGTGCTGCTGCCGTCGGCCGACACGGCAGAGCTCGAGCGAGCGATGACCGAGCTGTTCGCGCGCTTCGGCGGCATGGGCCTCGCCGAGCTGCAGCAGGTCGACCCGCGCGAGCTGCGCAGCTTCGCGATCGAGTTCGGCGAAACGGTGCGGGCGCTGCCGTTCCAGCTGCCCGAGAACTTCCTGCTCGTCATCCGTGCGATGTCGCTGACCTCGGGCATCTGCAGCTCGCTCGACCCCGAGTTCAACATGTGGGATGCCGTCGAGCCCTACGCCGGGCAGCTGCTGCGCGATGAGCGCGGCAACATCGTGCAGGCGTTCGGGCAGCAGGCGCTGTCGGTCGCGGGAACGGTCGCGCGGCTGCCGCAGCGCCTCGACGCGCTCGCGGACCGCATCGAGGAGGGGCGCCTCGTCGCGAACTCGCCGCGGCTCGAGCAGCGGGTGGCGCGGCTCGAGCGCACGGCCCGGCGGATCGTCTCGGCGGTGCTGTTCGTCGGCCTGTTCATCGGCGGAATCCTGCTTCGCGTCGACGAGCCGGTGTGGGGCGGCGTGCTGATCGCGGTGTCGGTGATCCCGCTGCTGCACGCCCTGTTCGCCGGGGTGTTCGGCCGGCGCGGGCGGGGGTGATCGGAGGCTTCGACGCGAGCAGCGCAGCCGGCCGACGCACCTCGATCGTCCAGCTGATGCCGTCGTTGGCCGCGCCGCCCGCGCACGTGCCCGGTGCCCTGCTCGCGCGGCGTTCGAGAGTGACGCTCAGCTCGCGGCGAGCTGCGGGTACTGCTCGAGCACCGGCCGCGAAAGCGTGCTCTTGGCCCATACGGCAGTGTCATCGGCAAGCACCTCGTGCTCCCCTGCCTCGATACCCTCGTAGACCCGTCGCACGATGTCGTCGGCGCGACCCTTCGGGACGTCGAGGTCGGCGATCATCGGCGTGTCGGTGTAGCCGAGGTGGACGCCGACGACCTGGGTGCCGAGAGGTGCGAGCTCGAGGCGAAGCGAGTTCGTGATCGACCAGAGAGCCGCCTTCGTCGCGCTGTACGCATTGCCCGTGGCGTACCAGCTGAGCGCGGAGTGGATGTCGACGAGTACGCCGCCGCCGTTCGCGGTGAGAACTGGGGCGAACGCCTGCGCAACGGCGAGCGGGCCGAAGACGTTGGTCTCGAAAAGCGCCCGCACGTCGTCGAGGTCTGCGTCGAGCATCGTCGACGGTGCCAGCGCGCCGGCGTTGTTCACGACGACCGTGGTGTCGCGGGCGAGAGCTGCGACCGCGGCGATGGATGCGACATCCGTGACGTCGAGCTCGAGGGGTACGACACGGTCGTCGTGCCACTGCCGTGGGGTTCGCGCGGTCGCATAGACCTTCGCGGCGCCACGTGCCAGCGCCTGGTGCACGAACTCGGTGCCGAGGCCTCCGTTCGCTCCGGTGACGAGGACGACGGCTCCGTGCAATGAGGTCATGATGTGCCTTTCAGAGGTCTGTCGCGAGCTCGCGGCATCCTGAGTTGGAATTACCAACTTAGCATGCCGAGTCGTCGAGACCGAGGGGCTGGGGCCGTGCTCAGACATGCCAGCGCGATAGTGGAGTACTATATTCATTAGATCGAATTTATTGGAGGCATCGTGACCGCCGGCACTCTCGTGCGATCGGCTCGAAAGAGTCGACAGCTCACGCAAGCGAGCCTCGGGCATCGCGCACGCCTGACCCAGTCGCACCTCTCACTCATCGAGGGCGATCGGCAGAACCCGTCGTTCGACACTGTCGAGCGCGCGCTTCGAGGCGCCGGTCATCGCCTGGTCGCCATTCCCACAGTCCGAGATGACGCGGCGGCGATTGCCTCCGAGATCCGCACCGACCTGGCATTCGGGCGACCCGAACGAGCGCTTCGACGCTTCATTCAGCTCAACGACAATCTGGCCGCCGAGCACGGCGCCGTAAGGTTCGCACTCACGATTACCGAACCCGAATCGACGGGCTCCAAGCAGTGGGATGCCGCGATCGCAGCGCTCGTCGCGCATCACCTCTCAGCCGAACAGCTGCCGGTTCCCGATTGGGCGACGCATCCGACACGTTCTCTGAAGCGTGCATGGGTGTTCGGAGTCGGCCCATACACATTGGCGCCGGAGCCCGATCGGGTTCCCGAGGCGTTCCGTGAGCGGCGCGTCCTCATCGACGAAGACACCCTGCGCAGCGTATGACTCGCTTCGACCATGACCTGCTCCAAGAGGGCCTTCGACAACTCGTCGTTCGACTCCGCGAATCGGGCACTCGAAGCGGCGTCCGGATCGTCGGCGGCGCAGCGCTCGCCCTCCGCTACTTCGAACGGGAATCGACCGTCGACATCGACGCGCACTTCATTGGTTCCGCTGACGTCGTTGAGCGGGCTGCCAGCGCGATCGCACGCGCCAACGGCTGGCCCGAGGATTGGCTCAACCGCAAGGCAGCGGGATTCATCCCCGAGTACGGGATACATCCGGTGCGGTGGGCGACCCTGTATGAGGACGGCAACGTCGCCATACAAGTAGCCTCACCCGAAGCGCTGCTGGCGATGAAACTCAAGGCGAACCGGCCCGGTCGCGACGAGGCCGATACGGCGAATCTGATGGCGATCTGCGGCATCGCGACGCTCGACGAGGCCGAGGAACTCTACGAGGAGCACTACCCAGGTGAGGCCCTTCCCGATCGTGCCATCAGAATGGTCGAAATGATCCTTCGGGTCGGCGTGCCCGATGCGCCGGCTTCGCCACCCGACATCGACATCGCGCCGCCGACAGATTGACGCGCCCTACGCCCACCCCAGCTCTCTGAGCCGAGCGTCGTCGAGTCCGAAGTAGTGACCGATCTCATGCACGAGCGTGATGCGCACCCGCGCACGCAGCGCGTCGAGGCCGGCGCTGTGCTCCTGCATGTTGTTCTTGTAGAGCGTGATCCGATCGGGAAGCTCTCCGAAACCGAAGACCCCGCGCGTGGTCAGCGGATGCCCGCGGTACAGCCCGAAGAGCCGCGGTCTCTCCCCCAGCGGCTGATTCTCGACCGTGATCGCGAGGTTCTCGACCCCATGGACCATGTCGTCGGGCAGCGCGGCGACCATCCGCTCGAAGTCGTCATCGGAGATCTCGACCATGTCCCAATTGTGCGCGCTCGCCGAGCGGGCACACCCAGATGCTCGAACTCTCGACCAGCCGGGAAGGTGCCGCGGCGCGCCCGACTGTGTTGCGCCTGCGCGCTAGGTTGGTGTCATGCATTCCGGTGAGGTCGGAATCGAGATCACGCCGATCTTGACGGCCCACTCGCACGAACCGGAGTTCGCCGCCCAGCTCGACGCGCTTCTGCGCCGCACCTGCCAGATCGCCCGCGCGCTGACCGGTGCCGAGCAGGCGGCCCTTCAGCTGTGGGTCGGCGAGGACTCGTCGCAGGTACGCAAGTACTTCAGCATGAGCGAGAAGTACGCAGCGTTCCGTGACTTCAAAGTCGACCCGCAGGGCTTCGGCCTGCACGGGATGAAGATCCCACCCGGCGAGGTCATCCGCTTGACCCAAGCCGAAGTGTTGTCGCATCCGCTCTACGAGGGCTTCGGCCAGTTCGCTGATGCCCACCCGCCGCTGCGGGGATGGATGGCGACGAATGTCTGCGGCGACGACGGTCGAATCTACGGTCTGATGCAACTGAGCGATAAGAGCGGTGGGCGCGACTTCGACGAATCCGACGAGGCGAACATCCACGAACTCGCAGCTCTGATCGGTGAGACACTCGACGCCCTTCGACTGGCCGCCCAGCGGCCGGCTTAGCCGCGGCACCGGCGTCAGACGCGATCTGGCCGAACGGCTCGGGCCCGAGGCATCCGCTACCGCGCCAACTCCGTCGCCTCGTCGAGCCGACCGAGCTTGTTCGGGTTGGCGATCGAGAAGATCCGCGTGATCCGTCCGCCTTCGATCTCGAAGCAGATCGCACCGGCCAGCTCGCCGTCGACCTCGCCGCGGATCGCCGGATGGCCGTTCACCCACGTCGGCCTCGCCTCGAATGGCACGCCGGCCTTCGCGAGTCCGCCGAGCAGGTAACGGGCGATCTTGTCGGCGCCGTGGATCGGGCGCCGCGCGGCACCGCGCACGAGTCCGCCGCCGTCGGCGACGGAGACCACGTCGGGTGCGAGCACATCCATCAGCCCCTGCAGGTCGCCCGAGTTGACCGCCGTGAGGAACCTCGCGACGACCGCCTCCTGCTCGGCGCGGTCGACCGTGACACGCGGTCGCCGGGCGGCGATGTGCTCCTTCGCCCGGTGGGCGATCTGCCGCACGGCCGCGGGCGATTTGTCGACCGCCTCGGCGATCTCGTTGTACGGCACGTCGAACACCTCGCGCAGCACGAACACCGCTCGCTCGGTGGGGCCGAGCGTCTCGAGCACGGTCAGCATCGCGATGGAGACGCTGTCGGCGAGCTCGACGTCGTCAGCGACATCCGGACTCGTGAGCAGTGGTTCGGGCAGCCACTCCCCCACGTACGACTCGCGCCGCCGCGCTGACGCGCGCACGTGGTTGAGCGCCTGCCGGGTCACGATCCGCACGAGGTACGCGCGCGGATCGCGCACCTCGCTGCGGTCGACCTGGTCCCAGCGCAGCCAGGACTCCTGCAGCACGTCCTCGGCGTCGGCCGCGGAGCCGAGCATCTCGTACGCGACCGTGAAGAGCAGGCCGCGGTGGGTGACGAACGGGTCGTCGGTCATGGCGCCGAGCCTACGGCCTCGGTTGGGACATCCGCCGTCGCAGACGCCCGGGCGACGAGCGGCGGCAGGTCGCACGCATCGGCATAGCCCTCGGAATGGATGCCGAGCGCCAGGTTCATGCGCGAGCTCATGTTCATGAACGCGACCTTGGCGGTGAGCTCGATGAGGGCGGCCGGGCCGAGTTCATCGAGCAGCGCAGCCGACAGCTCGTCGGTGACGGCCGGCGGGGTCTGGCTCATCGCCTCCGCGTACTCCATGACGTGGCGTTCGAGGGGCGTGAACACGCGCGCCTCGCGCCAGTTCGGCACCTGCCGCGCCTTCTCTTCGTCGAGCCCCTCGTTGTGCGCCTTGTAGTAGTTGAAGTCGAGGCACCAGCTGCAGCCGACGAACGCCGCCGTCGCCATCACGGCGTACGACGCGAGATTGCGGTCGAGTTCGTGCAGCGCCTCGATCTTGCGGCCGATGCCCATCGACGCCCGCATCAGGGCGGGGTGGTGCGCGAGCACGCCCATCGAGTCCGGCACACGGCCGACCATCCGGCGGGCGGCGACCTTCACGACCGTCCCGAAGACTCCGGTGAGCTCGGTGGGCGGAATGCGCGTCTGGGTGGTCATCATGTCCTCCTGCGATCGTCGACGGCCCGGCTTCGGTTTCCGGATGACCCGTCGACATGCAGACACCGGGCGCGGCGCGCTTGTGACATCGCGGCGATGCCGATCGAATACGCGACACCGAGAAAGCAATCGTGCGGTGTTCGGCCGGCGCGGGGGTCCGCCCCTCGACCGCGCACCGCACTCAGGCGCATCATTGCCACCATGACGACGCTCAGCCTCTCCGACCGGCTCAAGCTCGACCTCAGGCATCGGCTGCGGCCGATGTCGGGCCGCAACCCGGACGACCCGCATCGCACCGTCACCCCGCTCGAGCTGCTCTACGACCTCACGTACGTCATCGCGTTCGCCGCCGCGGCCGACGAGCTCGCGCATGCACTCTTCGTCGGCGAGGTCGGGGCCGGCGTCGGCGCGTACCTCTTCGCCATCTTCGGGGTGTCGTGGGCGTGGCTGAATTTCACGTGGTTCTCGTCGGCCTACGACAACGACGATGCCCTGGTGCGCGTGGCGGTCGTCGTGCAGATGGTCGGGGTCGTGATCTTCATCTTCGGCCTGCCGATCAGCTTCGAGGATGCCGCACACGGAGCGAGTCCGAACAACATGCTGCTCGTGGCGGGCTACATCGTCATGCGGGTGCCGCTGATCGCGCTGTGGTTGCGCGCGGCGCGCGAGGATCCGGCGCGTCGCCGGACATCCATTGCGTATGCGGTCGTGATCGCGATCGCGCAGGTCGGCTGGCTGCTCACGACCATCCCGGGGATTCCGACGGGTGCGATCATCACTGCCCTCGTCGTGCTGGCCACCGCCGAACTCATCGCACCGGTGCTCATCGAGCGCCGATACGGGCGCGTGCCCTGGAACGCCGGCCACATCGCCGAGCGGTTCGGCCTGCTCACGCTGATCACCCTCGGCGAGGTCATCGCAGGGACGGTCGCGGCGGTCGGCGCGCTGGTCGGTGAACAGGGATGGTCGGTCGCGGCCGTCGCAATCGTCGCGGCGGGACTCGTGATCGCCGCCGGACTGTGGTGGGCGTACTTCCTCGTCCCGTCGAGGACCATCCTCCTGCGATGGCCGGAACGCACCTGGGGTTGGCGCTATGTGCACCTCCCCTTGTTCGGCGCCATCGCCGCCGTCGGTGCCGGCCTCCACGTCGCCGCCGAGGGCGTCGAGCACCAGGAGCTCAGCCTGCTGCAGATCACCCTCGCTCTCGCGGTGCCGGTGGCCTGCGTGGTCATCCTCGTGTTCCTGATCTGGAGCGTGCTCATGCGCTCGATGGACTTCACCCACGTGCCGCTCTTCCTCTGCAATCTCGCGCCGCTCGTCGCCGCGGTCATCATCGCTGCCGTCGTGGATGCGGAGGCTCCCATCGACCTGGAGCCAGGCGGCGACCTCACCGCCCTCGTCACCGTGATCGGGCTGGTGTCGCTCTCATGCGTCATCGAGGTCGTCGGCCACGAGCTGGTCGGTTACTCGCACACGCTTCGCGCCGCGAAACGGCACCTGCTCGAGCCCGAGATCGAGGCGAGGCGGGCGCTCCGGAGCTCGTTCGACCCCTGAAGTGGGGCGATCCAGTTCGGCATAGGCGCGCGCATGGGCGGCGTAGTGTCACGGGTGGGAGCACCTGCTCCCGCCCCGCGATCCGGATCCCTAGCCTCAGCGAGGGGCGACGGCATGGTCACGATTCCTCGTGTCCGTGCCGGGCGCGAACTGAGCTGCGTCCCGCGCGACGTCGAGGGGCCTGGTCATGCGGAACTCGAAATGGGCCGTCGTCGCGGTCGCAGCGGTCACCGTCTTCGCGCTGAGCGGATGCGTCGCCACGGCGTCGTCGGACGGCGCGGAGTCCGCCGCCGAGACGTCCAGCCCCACAGATTCCGGCTCGCTCGATCCTGAGCTCGTCGAGCAGCTCGAAACGGCGCTCGACGCGGGGTTCGCGACATCCGGGATGCCGGGAGTCATCGTCGGCGTGTGGATCCCCGGCGAGGGCGAGTGGGTCTCGGCGCGGGGCGAGTCCGAGGTCGGCACCGGCGAGCCGATCGGCCGCGACAACCAGCAGAAGATCGGCAGCATCACCAAGACCATCGTCGGCAGCGTCGTGCTGCAGGTGATCGGCGAGTCCGACTTCGACGTCAGTCTCGACGACACCCTCGACCGGTGGTACCCCGAATTCCCCGAGGCATCGAACATCACGGTTCGGATGCTGCTGAATCACTCGAGCGGCACCGGCGAGGCCGGCCGTCCGCAGGTCGACCGCATCTGCGCCGACCCGTACGCCATCCCGACGCCCGACGAACTCATCGCGGTCGGCGCGGCGACTCCCCGCGCCGACTTCGATCCGGGTGAGGGGTTCGAGTATGCCAACACGAACTACTTCCTCCTCGGCGGCATCCTCGAGCAGGTCACCGGCACCGACCTCGCGACGCTCATCCACGACCGCATCACCGAGCCGTTCGGCATGGACCGCAGCAGGTTCGCGCCCGACGGCAAGGTCGTCGCGCCGATGACCCACGGCTACTCCCTGTTCTGCCCCGCACTCGGCGAGCCGGCCGACACCGTCGACTGGTCGAACGGCGAGAGCTGGGCGGGTGGGGCCATGGTGTCGACCCTCGACGACCTCCATGCGTGGGGCAAGGCCATCGGCGAAGGCGCGGGCGTGACATCCGAGCTGCAGGCTGCGCGTTATTCGGATGTCGTGGCCATCCCGGGGCAAACCGGAGGAGGTTACGGTCTCGGTGCGGGTGTCGAGCACGATGGCGCAACCGGATGCGTCCTCAGCGTCTCGCACGCCGGCGCCGAACCCGGATACGGCACCAATGTCGCGTACTACCCGGTGACCGGAGCGGTCTTCGCAATGCTCGGGAACGGCGACGGCGGCACGGGCACCGCAGTGCTGGAGGTCGGCAAAGCGCTCGCGCCGGTGCTCAATCGCGCGCTCAAGGGGTCGCCGCCGACCGAGCCGTGTGCCGCGCCGTGGGGGTGACGGTCATTCCTGCAGCCAAGCCCCGGCGTACGGGTCACCCGCACTCGTAGGCTGAGAGCGTGCCCAGACTGCAAGCAGAGCCTGATCGGTCCAAGTGGGTTCCCGTCACGGCCTCCCTCGGTTTGCGCGGTCGTCGCCACCGCAAGGCTGCGATCGCGATGCTGCTGTCTCAGGCGAAGGGACGCGACGCAGCGCCGTCGACCGCCGGGAGCGGCTTCACCGCGTGGGCGATGAGTCAGGCCGTTCCATTCCTCATGCGCAAGGCCGACGGTCGGGTTCTCGTGTGGGTCTGGAAGGCCGAGCCCGAGCTGCTCGTCGCGATGGCGCAGGTCCAAGCTGCGACACCACAATTGCGGGTTGCCCGGGCATCGATGCCGATCGAGTACGACGACACCGAAGAGTTCCGCGGTACCTACCTCGGTGTCGGCGAGAAGCTCGCCATGCCGCTTCCGCAGGGCGCTCGCCCACCGTTCGCCACGTACACGTGGGATCTCGGCACGCACTTCGTGAGTGTGACGGCGGTGTGCAGCGATCGTGAGCGGTTCGGGACCGTCATCGGCGACGTCGATGACCTTGCACGCGGAATCCGTGTCATCGACGACCTCACGGTCGGCGAGTCCGCGTCGATACTCCGCATCGACCCGGCCTGATGACCCTGGGGCGGTAGAGCTCGATCGCAAGGGCCTGCATCTTCGACCTCGCGTCAGAGCATGCGGCGGAGGAACCGGTCCCGGTCGACGAACTGGTGCTTGAGCACGAATCCCACATGGAGCGCGATCGCGACGAGCAGGAGGACCTGCGAGCCGATGTGGATGGAGGCGAGGACACCGTCGTCGACGAGGTCGAGCGGCGACATCCATTCGGCTCGATCGCCGACCTCCCAATCCTCACCCGAGATCAAGATGAGTCCCAGGCCGCTCGACGGGGTGATGATCAGCAGCGCGTAGAGCGCACGTTCGGTGGCCGAGGCGAATCGCTGCTCGACAGGCGTGACCGTCGGTGGCCACGCCGGCAGCGTCACGGTGCGTCGCCAGATGTAGCGCACGGCCGTGAGTGCGAGGATGCTGCACCCGATCGCGACGTGCACGGGGAGCAGCAGGTCCTCGTCGCCGTCGTAGACCTCGTCGACCCACGGCTCGAGCAGGCCCTCCGAGCCGGTCATCGCGTAGCCGACCAGGTACTGCCCGAGCAGGGCGAGCACCGTCAGCCAGTGCAGGACGCGGGCGACCACCCCATGCTGGGGCGGCAGGTCGCGTGTCGTCGGGGCTTCGCGGTCATCCCTGCTCGTGTCGACCATGCCTCACATGGTGCCAGAGCCTTGCGAACGTCTCGCCATCGGCGGAGCAGGGTTATCGAAGCGATGCGCAGTGGGTGAACGAACGGCACCGCGTGCCTACGCCCAGCCGAGCTCGCGGAGCCGAGCGTCGTCGAGCCCGAAATAGTGGCCGATCTCGTGCACGAGTGTGATGCGCACCCGCGAACGCAGTGCGTCGAGGTCGGCGCTGTGCGCCTGCATGTTGTTCTTGTACAGCGTGATGCGGTCGGGCAGCTCCCCGAAACCGTAGACCCCGCGCGTGGTCAGCGGATGCCCGCGATACAACCCGAACAGACGCGGGCGCTCCCCCAGCGGCTGATTCTCGACCGTGATCGCGACATTCTCGACCCCTTGGACCATGTCGTCGGGGAGCGCGTCGAACACCTCGGCGACCATTCGCTCGAAGTCGTCATCGGAGATCTCCACCATGTCCCAATTGTGCGCGCTCGCCGAGCCGGCACACCCGGCTGCTCGAACTGCCCGGCTCAGTCGACGAGCGCCCCCGCCGACAGGTTCGCGATCGCCCCGGTCATCGAGCGAGCACGATCGGATGCCGCGAACGCGAGGTACTCCGCGACCTCGTCGAGCACCGGCAGCCGGCCGAGGAGCGTCATGCCGACCAAGCCGGTGAGCCACTGGTCCATGGGGATCCCGCTGGCTTCGGCGGTGCGGCCGAACATCTCGCCCGTGTACGAGGTGGCGAGGGCATCCGACATCGCGTGCGGACGCACGCAGACCACCCGCACTCCATCGGGCCCGAGCTCGCCGGCGAGCGCGCGCGAGAACCCCTCGAGCGCGGCGGATTGGGCTGCATTGCCGATGAGCCCGCGGCCGGTGAGCCGCGCACCGGGCGTCGAGATCGTGAGGATCACGCCACTCCCCTCGGCGATCATGTGCCGCGACACGGCCTTCGCGGTCACGAAGTTCGTCTGCAGGTACCCGACCACGGGATGCAGGTACTCCTCGAGCGACGTCTCGGCGATCGGCAGGCCCTGCACGTGGTCGAATCCCACCGCGTTCAGCGCGATGTCGATGCGGCCGGCGGCATCCGCCACCTCATCGACGTGCCGGTCGACCGCAGCCTGGTCCATCGCGTCGACGACGGCCACCGAGACATCGGCGCCCTCGGCTCTGGCAACGGATGCCGCAGCCTCGAGTCGCGGCAGGCTCTTGCCTGCCAGGAACAGTCGCGCGCCCTCGCGGGCGAACACGCGCGCCGCCGCGCCTCCGATCGAACCTCCACCGCCGTGGATCACGGCCACCTTGTTCTCCAGCAGCATCACGACGCCTCCATCCATGTCGATTATTGCAACCTTAGGGTTGCATGTTGGCAGGCGAATTGCAACCCATAAGTTGCAATTCTTCGATGCGTCAGTGTTGCTGACGATGCTGCCGTGCCAAATGGAGCGCGGCGTACATCGGTCGGAGCATCCCGCGAACCGGGCTGCGTTGAACGGTCGACATGTCTGGGTCGATCGAGTACCGTTCGATCGTTCGGAATCGGAGAATGCTCGGCGGACGGGGGAAACACAATGGCCGAGGTATTGCTCTTCCACCACGCACTGGGCCCGACCGAGGGCTTGCACGCCTTCGCCAACGAGTTGCGCGCGGCGGGCCACACCGTGCACACGCCGGACCTCTTCGAGGGGCGGACGTTCGACTCGATCGAGGCGGGCGTCGGATACGCCAGAGAGGTCGGCTGGGACGAGATCATGGCGCGGGGCGAGCGCGCGGCGGAGGCACTGCCGAACGAGCTCGTCTACGGAGGCTTCTCGCTCGGCGTCCTGCCCGCGCAGATGCTCGCCCAGAACCGCCTGGGCGCACAGGGCGCGCTGTTCTTCTACTCGTGCGTTCCGCCGTCGGAGTTCGGCGCGTGGCCGGCCGACCTCCCCGCGCAGATCCACGGGATGGACGCCGACCCGATCTTCATGGACGAAGGCGACGTCGACGCCGCCCGCGAGCTCGTCGAGTCAGCCGACGACGCTGAGCTCTTCCTGTACCCCGGCGACCAGCACTACTTCGCGGACTCCAGCCTGCCGAGCTACGACGCAGACGCGACGAAGCTTCTCACCCAGCGCGTGCTCGAGTTCCTCGCCCGAATCGGCTGACGCGCTGTTGGCGCGTGCAGGCAGGAGAGCGCGCCGCTCGTGCAGACCGGCCCGTTCGGCGGTCCGCACCCGAGCGCGCCCGTGTGCGCGCGCTCACGGCTCACTCTCTGCGCCTGCGTCGGCGTGCGCTACGCCGCCTCGGTGAGCGGCAGTGCGTCGCCCAGGATCGGCGCGAGCGCGGACCGTGCGGGCCCGAGGTACCGGCTGAGTTCGCGGCGTCCGTAGCGAATCGGCACGGGAGCCGTGCCCTTCGCGGGATACATCTCGAACTCGTCCCGCAGCGTTCCGAGGAAGTGGGGGCCGAGCGCCGGGGCGGCGCCGGCGACGACGATCTCGTGCGGATCGAGGAGCGCCGAGATGATCCGCAGGGCGCGCGCGAGGGCTCGGGCTCCGAACGCCATACGTTCGCGGGATTCAGCCGTCGACGCGAGCAGGCTCGTGTCGTGATTGTCGAGTTCGTCCGTGTACGCGTCGCCGAGCATCGCGCTCATCGAGGTCGCTGACTCGAGGCATCCCGACAGGCCGCATCGGCACGTTGCGCGGTCGCCTTCGAAAATCACCGGAACGTGCCCGATCTCGCCGGCTCGGCCGGTGGCGCCCGACATGAGTGTTCCGCCATTCGTGACGGCGGCGCCGACTCCCTCGCCGAGATGGACCACCAGGCGAATCTCTCCGTCCTCAGCGTCGACCGCCTCGGTGAGCGCCTCGGCATCGACGTCGTTCACGATGGAGGTCGGTGCGCCGATCGCCTCTTCCAGGATGCTGGCGAGCGGCACGCCATGCCAGCCCAGCTGCACGCTGTCGACGACGACACCGCCAGCCGTGACGCCCGGCACCTGAACGCAGGCCGCGAGTACTCGTGGTTCGAATCCCTGAGCGAGCTCGCGAACTGCATCGACGACCACCGAGACCTCCATGCCATCCGTGACATCCAGACGGCGGCTCGTGACGGTGCGCCCGGCGAGGTCGACGAGTGCGGTATCGACGGCGCGGGTGCGGACGATGGCGACCAGGATGAGATGCGCACTGCTCTCGATCTCGAGGCGCGTCGCACGCTTCCCACCGGTGCTCTCGGCAGGACCGGTCTCAGCGACGAGGCCCAGATCGATGAGTTCCGCGACGAGGGATGATGCCGTCGCCGAGGTCAGGCCCGTCCGCCGCGCGATGACCGCCCGTGTGACCGGGGCAGGCTCCCGCGCGATCAGGCCGAGTGCCCCGAGCAGATTCTCACGCCGGATCGCCCCCTGCGCATCGAGCAGGCCGGTGCGCGCGAAACGGTGCAGGAGGTTGGACCTGCGCTGCGCGCTGGCGGTGCTCACTGGCCATCGTCTCCTCAGTCGTGCTCGACGGTCACGGATGGCTCTGCAGGCACGAAGGCATCTTGACGCTTGACGCTCGGGCTTGTGATCGCTTAGGTTCGTGAGTACTTAGTTTACTCAGTCAACAAAGTGACTGCTGAAGGTCCCTACGCCAGTACGCCGGAGCCGTCGGTCGAGGTATGACCGCCTGAGAGCTGCGCGCGTGCATCATGCCTGCCTGCCCGTGCGCGATGGCGCACGGGCAAGTCCGGCGACCGGATCTTGGGCATCGCCTGAAGGACAGAGTCGTCGAGACAGTTGGAGGCATTGATGCAATCAATTCGGAGAACGTTCGCGACGGTGGGAATCTGCGCCGTCGCGCTGGCGGGGGTACTCGCTCCGCTCCCAGCGGCTGCAGCCCCACCGGCGGGCGCGCTGCCGACGGTGAGCCCGACACCGCAGTCGATGACCCGCGCCGGCGCGGACATCAATGTGCCGGGGCGCGTCGAGGTCGTCGTCGACGACAGCACCGATGCCGCTGCGCTGGCAGCGTTGCGCGCGACCCTGAGCGCACACGGTGTCGACCGTATCGACGAGCGAGCCAGCGCAACCGGCACCGCACCCCTCACGATCGAGCTGGGCGCAGCCTCTGGGGCCGACATCGATTCCGCGCTCGGTGAGACGGACGTGCCGTCCCATGCCGAGGGCTATGCGATCCGGGCAGACGCATCCGCAGGACCGCTCGGCACCATCGCACTCGGCGGCGTCGACCCGGCCGGACAGTTCTACGCCGTCAAGACCCTGGACCAGCTGTTCGTCCCGAAGGACGACGGCGGCTATCGCATCGCCGGCGCATCGATCAGCGACTACCCGTCGATGCCCCTTCGAGGCACGATCGAGGGATTCTACGGTGAGCCCTGGTCGCACGAGGAACGACTCGACCAGCTCGAGTTCTACGGCGACGTCAAGGCGAACACATACATCTACGCGCCGAAGGACGACCCCTACCACCGGGATCGCTGGCGCGATCCGTACCCGGCCGACAAGCTCGCAGAGCTCGGCGAGCTCGTGACGGCAGCGACCGAGAACCACGTGCGGTTCACGTTCGCGCTCTCCCCCGGAAACACCGTCTGCTACTCGAGCGATGCGGACTACCAGGCGCTCGTGACCAAGTTGCAGCAGATGTACGACCTCGGGGTTCGCGCATTCAACATCCCCCTCGACGACATCGACTACCGCCGCTGGCACTGCGACGCCGACCGCACGGCATTCGGCGCACCGAGCGCGCGCACGGCCGGCATCGCGCAGGCGGCGTTCCTCGACCGGGTCCAGAAGGAGTTCGTCGAGACGCACGAGGGCGCGTACCCGCTGCAGATGGTGCCCACGGAGTACTCCGACACCGCCGACTCGGGCTACAAGACCGCCCTGCGCGGAATGGACGAGGACATCGTCGTCATGTGGACCGGCGAGGGAGTCGTGCCGCAGTCGGTGACCGTCGACCAGGCGAAGAAGGCCGCCACCGTCTTCGGCGGACCGACCTTCCTCTGGGACAACTATCCGGTCAACGATTACGGCCAGACGGCTGGTCGCCTGCTCCTGGCGCCCTACGACAAGCGCGAGGCCGGACTCGGCGAGTACCTCTCGGGCATCGTCTCGAACCCCATGAACCAGGCCGCGGCCAGCAAGATCGCGATCTTCGGAGTCGCCGACTTCACCTGGAACGACGAGGCATACGACGCGCAACACAACTGGTCGCAGGCGCTTCGGTACATTGCCGACGGGGATGCCTCGACGAGCGCCGCCCTGCGGGTGTTCGCCGATCTCAACCACCTCGCCCCGAGCTTCGGGGCGCCGTGGCAGCCGCAGTCGCCTGAGCTCGCGGCCCGGATCTCGGAGTTCTGGGAGCGATGGAACGCCGGTGACAAGGCCGAAGCCGTCGCAGATCTCCGCGCCTACGCCCAGTCCATCGCCGACGCGCCCGCGACGATCCGCTCCGGTCCCACCGACACGGCGTTCCTGTCCGACGCGAGCCCCTGGCTCGACGCGACGGCCCTGTGGGGTCAGGCGACGGTGCAGCTCCTCGACGCCGTGCAGGCACGGATCGACGGCGACGACGCCACGTCCGACGAGCTCGCGACCACGGCGAAGGCCACGGCCGCGCAGGCGACAGCCGTGGTCGTCGACCCGCCCGACAACACGTGGGGCAAGGCCAAGGTCCGGATCGCCGATGGAGTGCTCGACGTCTTCCACGGTCGCATCGGGTTCACGCTCGCCATGTGGGGAGCGGGCGACGTCGTCAACGTCGCTCCCGCCGGCACGGCCTCGGCATCGAGCACCGAGGTGCCTCGGTTCGGACCCGAGAACGTCAACGACGACGACCCGTCGACTCGCTGGGCCTCTGGGTACAGCGACAACTCATGGGTGCAGGTGAAGCTCAGCGAGCCGACGGTCGTGCGAGGCATCACGGTCAACTGGGAGTCCGCCTGCGCGACCGCGTACGAACTGCAGACGTCGACGGACGGCACGACGTGGAAGACGATTCGCACGGTCAACGACTCGACCTGCGCCCTCGACCTCTACACCTTCCCCGAGGATGAGCCGGTGCAGTACGTGCGGATGCAGGGCATCGACCGCAAGACCACCTGGGGTTACTCCATCTGGGAGCTCGGCATCTACGCAGCAAGCTGACCGTCGTCCTCGGTCACCGGGTGTCCTCCCGCTCGCACAGAGCCGGGAGGACACCCGCTTCGGCGGTCGGTCGTACGCCTGCACGCCGAGCGGTCGAAAGCCGGCCCGCCGAAGCGTTGACGCGCCGCGGGCGCGGGCGTAGACCTGAGGCATCCGAGAAGGAGGTGCCGTCATGGCGAAGGATCTCTTGGTCACCCTCAAGGACCAGCCCGGCGAGGGGGCTCGACTCGGCGAGGCGCTCGGCAACGCGGGCGTCAACATCGAGGGCTTCTGCGCGATCATGGAGGGCGGAACGGGCGGCGTCCACGTCCTCGTCGATGACCCCGCGGGCGCAAAAGCGGCGCTCGAGGGCGCCGGCATCACGCTCGTGGCCGTCACCGACGTCATCGTCAGTCCGGCACTGCCCGACCCCGACGTCGACACGCCGGGAATCCTCGGTGGCATGACGCGCGCGCTCGCCGACGCCGGCATCAACATCACTCTCGCCTACGTGGCCACCAGGAACCGCGTCGTCCTCGCGACGAGCGACAACCAGCGGGCCACGCAGCTGCTGCAGTCGATGATGTAGCGCAGCCGATCCCCTACGAGCTGACGGTGCTCGGCCGCTCACTCGAACCGGCACTCGTGGCGTTGTCACGGTCGTGCAGGTAGTCGCGCCACGTCCGCGTGCCGCGCTGGGCCCCCTCGACCGCAAGGTTCTCGCCCGCACGGTACGCGCGACCCACGGCGCCCGGCAGGCGGATCGGCAGTCGACCACGCCGCTGCCGAGCGCCCGTCGCCTCCCTGAGCGTCGCGACGAGCTGCGGTACGTCGAGCACCTCCGGTCCGGCGAGATCTGCGACACGGCCGGTCGGCGCGCCGAGTGCGAGCTCCGCGAGCCGCCCCGCGACCTCATCGCCGTCGACCGGCTCGAACCGGAGTCCGCCGGGTACCGGGAGCAGCGGCATCCGTGACAGGCTTCGCGCGACCGGCAGCACGAAGTCGTGCAGTTGCGCGGCGCGCAGCACCGTCCACGGCACGCCCGACTCGGCGATGACACGCTCGGCCTCGGCCTTCGCCCGGAAGTAGCCGATGGGCATCCGGTCGGCGCCGATCACCGAGATGAGCACGAGGTGCCGGACACCTGCTTCGCGTGCAGCCGTCGAGAGGTTGCGGGCCGCCACGTCGTCGCCCTTCGCCCCGCCGGCGAGATGCAGCACGACATCGACCCCTTCGAGGGCGGCGGCGAGTCCGCGGCCGGCGACCGTGTCGCCCTCGACGTGCTCGATACCGGGAGCGGCCGGGCGAGGGTGCCTCGATAGGATCCGGATGTCGCGGCCCGCCTCCCGAAGCAGCGGCACCACGCGGCGGCCGATGTTGCCGGTGCCGCCGGTCACGAGCAGAGGATGCGTTCATGGTGGAGTTCCTCTCATGTCACATGCGAGGTCGTTGCCTCGTCGACATACCGACGATCGAACTCGAGGAGATGTGACATGACCGATCGAAGGATGCTCGCACAGCGGTTCGAAACCGAACGGCCGAGGCTGCGTGCGATCGCCACGCAATTGCTCGGCTCCGCCGCCGACGCCGATGACGCCGTGCAGGAGACCTGGCTTCGCCTCGAGCGAGCGGATGCCGCGGGCATCGAGAACCTCGAGGCCTGGCTGACGACCGTGGTCTCGCGTATCAGCCTCGACCAACTGCGCGCGCCTCGCCGGAAGCGCGAGCACTCGTGGCAGGTCGAACCCTGGCGCGACGAGCCCATCGCGGCCGACGCGGATCCCGCTGACCTCGTCGCCCGCAGCGATCAGGTGAGCGTCGCGTTGCTCGTGCTGCTCGAGACACTCAGCCCGGCGGAGCGGATCGCGCTCGTGCTGCACGACGTGTTCGGCCAGTCCTTCGACGAGATCGCGGACGTGCTCGACCGCTCACCGGAGGCCGCACGGCAGCTGGCTTCGCGTGCGCGGCGGCGGGTTCGCGGGGCCGAGGAGCCCGCACGGCCCGATCGCGAGCGCGGTCGGCGCATCGTGACCGCGTGGCTCGCCGCCGCCCAGGACGGCAACATCGGGGCGCTCCTCGAACTGCTCGACGACGGCGCCGTCCTCCGCGCCGATTACGGCACCTCGACGCAGATCGTCGAGGGGGCACGATCCATCGCCGAGCAGGCGGTGCTCTCGGGTCGTCTCGCCGCCCATTCGACGCCGATCCTCATCGACGGCCGACCGGGCGTCGCCGCCGTCATGCACGGGCGGGTCGTGTCGATCATGGCGTTCGAGATCGAGGGCGACCGCATCGCAGGCCTCGAGGTGCTCGCCGACCCGAAGCGGCTCGACGAGCTCGGCGTCGACCGGATCGTGCATCCTGACGATCAGTCCGCCCCATAGGATGTCGCCGACCCTACTCGAGAGGACCTGGCATGCTCATCGTGCTCGCCATCCTGTTGTCTCGCCCGAGCGAGCCGTGACCGCGCGCACTCGGCGCATCGAACTGAATCTGCACAAGCCGTGGTTCGCGCTCTACTGGGGCATCAGGCCGACGCTCGTCATCGGCGGGCGAGGTCAGCCTGCCCAATGGGGTATCGGCACGTGGCAGGTGCCGGCCGACGAGAGTGCGGTCGTCGGGATGTTCCTCTTCAACCGGGTGTGGCGCTTCGGCAGGGCCGAGTTCGTGCTCGAGCCGCAGCATCCGCCCGCGCTCGTATATCGGGCACCGGCGCTGCCTTTCCTGCGCGGCCGAGTTCGCGCGAGCCCAAGCCCAAGCCCTGGGCCGCGCTCGTAGCGATCCCGCGTCGGGCGGCGCGGACGCAGCGGGCGCGCCTGCGAAGATCCGTGCAGCGCACGGATGCCGCGCCGACCCGCGCGGCCTAGCTTGCTGCCATGACACCTGAAACCGGCGTACTCCTCCCCGAGGCGCCCGCCACGCAATCGAGTCGGTTCGCGCGAACGCCGCTGTGGGCGCGCATCGCAGTGCCCGTCCTCGTCCTCGCCGGCGGCGCGGCCGTGATCGCGAGCGTCGTGGCGGCGGGAGCGCAGCCTCCGGCGACCGTGGAGTCCATGTGCCAGGCGGAGGTGGAGGCCGGCCTCGAGCGGCGTGGGCACTCCGACATCGACGTGGGTCGGTCGTTCCACGTGACCGAGGCGGACGACGCCCAGCGCGTGTCGGGCACCGTGACCTCCGTCAACGAATCCGGCACCTACGACCACGCCGAGCTCCGCTGCGTCGTCCGTGTCGACGGCGACGCAATGCGCGTCGTCAGCGCGCGCTTCTCCGACTGAGACGACGAGACGTCCCCTCGACCGCGACGATGCGGTGATCCTCGGTGTGCGTGAGCTCGGTGCGCATGAACAGGTCATCGGTCGGCAGCCGCAGTTCGAAGCGGGCGTAGGCCGCCACTCGCAGGTCGCCGCTGTCTATGGCGAGGTCGAGCACGTGGCCGCCGACCCTGTGATCCACGCTCAGGAAATGGAGATGCAGCCCCGCAACAGCGATCCCCTGATAGATCGCGGGCGTCCAGAACCCCACCAGCGTTCCGCCGATGTCGCGCACCACCGTCTCGACCTGGTGGCTCGTCACCTCGGCGAGGGGCGGCAGCGGGTGATGCTGCCGCGGCGTCACCCGCACGCGAACCTGCGACAGCACGCCGTCGAACCGAACGGCGTGGAACAGGTTCCGACTCGCGAGCTCCAATTCGACCGATGCCGCCAAGCCGGCGAGATCCAGATCACGCACATCGGCTGCGGGCAGTTCCGGAAACTTGCACACGATCGCAAATGGCAGGACCTCGTCGTCGTGCATCACGACCGGCGGCCCGTCGAGCGTGCACTCGATCGCCGTGCCATCGATGATGACGACCTCGCCCCCGAGATGGTCCACGCAGCCGAGCCCGAAGTCACCGAGGGAGCGGGCCTCGGCGACGCGAATGCCGGATTCGTAAGCGCCGGCCAGCAGGGCGTCGAGCACCGCGAACTGCGTCACGGCTGCACCGGACACGGGCGACGGAGTCATCACGGTTGGAGCGTACTCCCGGGCGGCGGCTCCGACCGGGACTTCACGCCACACCGAACGCTCGCCGGCCGCCCATTCGAGGCGGCCGGCGAACCGTTCCCCCGATGTCAGCTGACGACCACCGCTTCCTGCGTGGGCAGGCCACCACGAATCGGCTCGCCACGGAGCGTGACGGTGACCGGGAGGCATCCGTCGGCGCTCACCTCCACCGTGATCGGGCCGGTGCCGGTCGGGCGGATGATCGCGAGTGCGCGACCGTCGAACGTCGAGTGGCTTGGTGCACCGTAGGTCTGCTCAGGCGCGGGGTTCCCACTCCCGAGCGCCTGCAGCACGCCGTCGCCGGTGACGTCCACGGTGATGACGCGATCCGAGTCGGTGAAGACGTTGCCGGCGTCGTCGGCGAGGACCACGGGAACATACACGAGGTCCGAGGCCGCTCCCTGAGAGGCATCCGCGTCTTCCGAGGCAACGAGTCGCGGCGAACCGACAGCGGTGCGAAGTGCGTGCCGCTCGGCCGGCGCGCCGGCGCGGTACGCGACCGCGACCAGCTCACCCGGCTCGTACTCGACGACGAACGTCGCGGTGTACCGGTTCGCGGCGCCGGCGGCCAAACGGCCGATCGCGCGGCCGTTGAGCCGCAGCTCCACCTCATCCGCATCGCTGTAGACCTCGACGGTGAGCGGATGCCCCTCCTCCCCCGCCCAGGACCAACTGGCGATGCTGTCGCTCCAGGTCCACGGCCCGGCATGGAACGTCTCGCCGTCGTGCCCGGGCCGCTGCACCGCGAGGTACGGTGCTGCGCGCAGACCGAAGACGATCTCGCGATAGAACGAGGCCGGCCTGCGAACTCCAGTCAGGTCGAGGTCGCCGCACCAGGCGGCGATCCACGGGAATGGCCCGGAGAACGAGGGCGCCTCGCCCTCAGCGAGATACTGGGGGCGACCGATGCCGACCTCGCCGAGGTAGTCCCAGCCGGTCCAGGTGAAGTCGCCGATCACGTGCGCGTTCTCTTGGACGAGACGCCAGTTGTGGTCGATGTGGGTGGGGAACGTCTCGGTGCCGACGATGATCCGGTTGGGGAACAGGTCGCGGTCCATCACGTAGCGGCTGTCGAGGTAGTTCATGCCGGCCACGTCGAGCACGCCGAACGATTCGGCCGTGCGCTCGGTGACGAGCGGCGATGCCCCGATCATGTTCATGAAGTCCCCGGGGCCGGCCATCATCGTGTTGATGCCGGCGCCGTCGTCTGCTTCGACGCCTCGCTCGGCGCCCATGCGCTTGAGGTCGTCCATGACGGCGAGCATGCCGTTGACCGCGTTGGTGACGAACCGCGTCGGGTCGAGCGCGCGGACCTTCTCGGCGAGGTTCCTGCCGATGACGCCACCGGCCGGCGAACCGGTCTCGGGGATCTCGTTGCCGATCGAGTACATGATCACGCTGGGGTGGTTGAAGTCCTTCGCCACCATCGCGGCGACGTCGCGCTCCCACCATTCGGTGAAGGCCAGCGCGTAGTCGGAACCGGTCTTGTTCGACGTCCACACGTCGAACGTCTCGTCCATCACGTACATGCCGAGTCGGTCGCAGGCCTCGAGCATCGCGGAGCTGATCGGGTTGTGCGACGAACGAACGGCGTTGAACCCGGCCTCCTTCAGCAGGCGGATGCGTCGTTCCTCGGCCGCCGCGAACGTCGCCGACCCCAGCAGCCCGTTGTCGTGGTGGATGCACGCACCGCGCAGCTTGACCGTGCGCCCGTTCACGCGCAGGCCGTGCACGGGATCGAGTTGCAGGCGGCGGATGCCGAACGGGGTCGACACTGAGTCGACCGGCTGATCGTCGGCGAAGACCTCGGCGGTCGCAGCGTAGAGGCTCGGGCGCTCGGCGCTCCACACCTCGGGTGCGGCGACGTACAGGCGCTGGCGACTGACCACCGTCGCTCGTGCGGGGACGGTGACGACGGCGACACCGGATGCCACGTCCGCGCCGTGCGGGTCGGAGAGCGCGACGCGCACCTCCACCGTCTGCGGGCGAATGCCCGAGTTCTCGACGGTCGTGGCGACCTCGACGATCGCCCCATCCGCCTCGATGTCGGGAGTCGTCACTCGGACCCCGTCGGTCGCAACGTGCACGCCCTCGCCGACGAGCAGCCACACATCGCGGTAGATGCCTGCACCGGTGTACCAGCGCGAGTCCTCGTGGGCGCGGGCTTCGACGAGGATCTCGTTCTGCTCCCCCGGGATCAGGAACTGGTCGGCGTCGACGGTGAAGGCCGCGTAGCCGTTCGGGCGCTGTCCGGCGAGGGCGCCGTTGATGTAGACCATCGCATCGCGGTAGACGCCTTCGAACTCCAGCACGACGCGCTTCGTCGCGAAGTCGGCGGGAGCCGTGAACGACTTGCGGTACTGGTACACGCCGCCCGGGAAGTAGGCGACGGCGGGATCGCCCTGCGGGTCGCGTTCGCGGGTGATGACCGCGTCATGCGGCAGGACGACGTCCTCGTATGGGGTCGTGGCGCCGGCGAGTTCGGCGAAGGGATTGACCTTCTCCCGCACCTGCCACCCATCGTTGAATCGTGTGCGCTTCATCGGATCTCCAGTGTTTCGTTCGTGAGGTTGGCGTTGACGGTCTGCGAAACGGAACGCAGCAGCTCGAGCACCGCAATGCTCGAATCCAGTGGATGCAGCGGGTGCTGCGTGAGCCCGGCGAGGATGGCGTGGTTGACCGATTCGAGCATCGGGACGTAGCCGAAGCCGCGCCGGGCGTGTTCTGTGCGAACCGGCTCGAACAATGCCTTCGCGATCGGGCCGCGGTGCGTCTCAGAGCTCGCCGCGGACCAGAACGGTGCCGCGATGGTGATCCATCCGTCGGAGCCGCTGACCGAGGCGGTCGGCTCCAGGTACTCGGTCATCGACGCTCCGAGCTGCGCGAAGCGGCCGTCGTCGTAGTCGAACGTGACGTGCACGCCCAGGTCGACGCCGTCGGGCCGTACGTTCCCGCCGGCGGAGATGCGGTCGGGCCTGCCGAGCACGTCGAGTGCGAGCGTCACCGGGTAGATGCCCTGATCCAGCAGCGTGCTGCTCGAGCGGTCGGCACTCCAGCGGGTGGAGTCGGCGGGCCCGAAGGGCAGGCCGAACGAGGCCCGCACGCTGCGGGCCTCGCCGATCGCGCCATCACGAACCTCACCCAGCACCGCCGCGTAGACGGGATTGAACTTCATCCACATCGCCTCCATCGCGAACCGCCCGGCCGCGCGGGCCGCCGCCGCGATGGCGTCGGCCTCCCCCACGTCGACGGCGAGGGGCTTCTCGACGAGGACGTGCTTGCCGGCGTCCAGCGCCCGGATCGCGATGGCCGCGTGGGTCGTGTGCGGTGTGGCGATATAGACGACATCGACGCCCGGGTCGCCGAGGAGGTCGTCCAGTTCGGCGAACCCACGTTCGAATCCGAACTCCGCACGGAACGCATTCGCCCGTGCGAGGTCGCGGGAGCACACCGCCGAGCGGCGCACCCCCGCCACCTGTGCGAGGTCCGACGCGATGAGCCGCGAGACATCGCCGGTGCCGACGATCGCCCAACTCACTGCGCGTTCTTCCACCAGCATGATGTCGATCAGCTCGCGATCGAGTCGGCGGTCTCGGTCGCGGTACGTCGTGCTGCGAGATCTCGCTGGATCTGCGGCAGGTCCTTGTCGATGTTCAGGAAGTAGATGATGACGCCCATGAGCACCGACACGATCAATGGAATCCAGAGGTACAGGAAGATCTCCATGCTGACTGCGGACTGCGGCTGCACCTCGGCCAGGCCGTCGTAGCTGGCTGCCGCGAGGAGCCATCCGACGAGCGCCGCGCCGAGTCCGGCTCCGAAGTTCTGCCCGGCGGTCGCGGCCGCGTAATTCATGCCGTCGAGGCGCACACCCGTCTTCCACTCGCCGTAGTCGACGACGTCGGCCACGAGCGCGAACAGGCCGGCTGCCGCAGGGATGCCACCGATGGAGCGGACGAGTCCGCCGACGAGCACCAGCGTGAAGTTCGTCGGATCGATGAGCGTGATGAGCGCCCCGATCACGGTGATCACGACGCCGACGAGGATCGCCTTGCGCTTGCCGACGCGACCGATGATCGCCGGCATGAACCACATGCCGATGAGCAGCGGGGCGATCTGCACCAGACCGAGGAAGCTGTAGATGTTCGGGTCGCCCAGCACGTCCTTGGCGAAGAAGATGCCGACGCTCGAGGTGCCGACGAGCAGGTAGTTGAGGAAGAAGAAGCCGAACGCCAGGTAGAAGTACGGGTTGCGCAGCAGCAGTCGCGCGGTCTGCGTGAACGGGAGCTTCTGGCCGTCGGCCTCCGTGAGCGTGGTCTTCACCCGTTCCTTCGTACCGAAGAACACGATCAGGAACGTCACCGTGGCGATGGCCCCGTAGATGAACGACATCACCGTCCAGCCGGCCTGTCCGCCGCCCGCCGACGTCACGATCGGGATAGTGATGAAGTTGACGACGAGCGTGGTGAAGAGCGCGAAGAACGTGCGGATGACGGTCAGCGAGACCCGCATCTTCGAGTTCGAGGTGATGACCGAAAGCAGCGTGTGGTAGGCGAGATTCGATCCCACGAACCCGACGCCGAGGCACAGGAAGTACATGATGAACGCGTAGACCTGGCGACCCGTTTCGTCGAGCCCGGCCGGCACGTTGAAGAGCAGGATGAACGAGATCACGACGACCGGCGTGCTGAACAGGATCCACGGCCGGGCCTTGCCCCACTTCGTGGTGGTGCGGTCGATGAACGTGCCGAGGATCAGGTCCATCGTGCCGTCCATGAGCCGCCCGAACAGCAGCAGCGTGCCGGCGATGGCCGCACCGATGCCGACGGTGTCGGTGAAGTAGAAGAGCAGGAACGCGGAGATCGGCGCGAAGATCAGGTTCCCGCCGATATCACCGATGCCGTACGCCAGCCGCTCCCTGATGGTGAGCCGCCCGCTGCTGCTGTTCACGACAGCCTCGCCGACGGCATCGGCTGCCAACGCCGCGGTCAGCGACTCCTCGGTGGCGAGGGCGACGGCGGCCCTCGCCTGCTCTGCTGATGTGCGTGTCGAATCCTTGGCCATCGCCTGACTCCCTTGTCGAAACTCCTGGGCGGACTACCCATCTGGTGTCACGTGTCACTAACACGTGACACCGACGGTAGCGCGGCGAGTGTCACGTGTCAACAAAGTTGTGTCAGACTGAGTCCATGAGTGCTGAGGCCACCCCTTCGCGACGTGCGACGAGTTTCGACGTCGCGCGCGAGGCGGGCGTCTCGCGGTCCACCGTGAGCCAAGTCCTCAACGGCGACATCCGCTTCCCGGCTGAGACGCGGGCGAAGGTCATCTCTGCCGCCGAGCAACTGAACTATCGGCCCTCTCGGGCCGGTCGCGCGCTCGTCACAGGCCTCAGCGACATCGTCGTCGTGCTCGTGCCGAATGCCACCTTCGGTCCGCACCTCCAGGATTCGGTGGACCGCATCACGAACGCGTCGGCGACCGCCGGCCTGAGTGTCGTCGTCCGCTTCGGCCGCCCCGACGACGAGAGCACGCTGAACTCGGTGCAGGACCTCCGACCGACGGCCGTCGTCGACCTCGGGGTGCTCACGTCAGCACAGCGCGAGCGACTGATCGCCGCTGGCATCCGCACGATCCCGTCAGCCCCGCCGCCGGCCGGCATTGATGGGGACCCCGATCCGGTCGACATCCTGATCGGTCGGCTCCAGGTGCGCGAACTCGCGCGGCGCGGACCGCGGACCATCGTCTACGCAGCACTGGCCGACCATCGCCTCGACCCGTTCGGTCCGCCGCGCCGAGAGGGCATCCGGCGCGAGACCGAGGCACTGGGTCTCTCCGAAGCCTCAGAGACTCGCGTGCCGTTGGACCTCGACGGCGCCTACTCGGCGGTGGCCGCGGTGCTGGCGACAGCCGGCCCCGGGCCGATCGGGTTCTGCTGCTACAACGACGACGTCGCGATCGCCGTGCTGGCCGCGCTCCGCCGGCTCGACAGGTCCATCCCCGACAGGGTCGCCGTCATCGGTGTCGACCGAACCGATGTCGGGCAGCTCATCTCACCGCGCCTGAGCACCATCTCGATCGACATGCCGACCTTGATGGAGTCGTTCGTCGCCGAGCTGACGACCATCCGCGGCGCGCCGACGGGCGGGCGCGGGACACCGACGACTCAACCGAGCGCCGCTTCGCTCGTGAGCCTGGTGCGCGGGGAAACGACGTAGCGCGTTCCAGCCACATTCGGGCAGGCCTGGTGATAATCAGGCATCACGCGGATGCCGCGCATCGTCCGCCTACTCAACGGTGCGTGAAGCGAGGCGCGCGAGGTCTATTCGGTTCCTCGCCCCCGTCTTTCGCAGCAAGTTCGACACGTGAGAGCTGACGGTCTTGTCGCTGATGAACAGTTCGCGAGCGATCTCCCCATAGGTTCGTCCAGCCACGATGTACTGGAGGATCGTCCGCTCCCGCGGTGTAAGGGAGCCCGTCAGGCTGTCGGGTTGCGAGTTCGGCTGCGTGATCTCCGTCAGCGGGATTCGCGCCGTCACAGCCAACGCTTTCATGGCGTTCAACTCCGGAATGGCCCCAAGCTGTGTCGCTCGCTGGATTCCGCTGCGGAGGGCTTCTGCCGCTGCGGCACGCTCGCCCGAGCCGTCGACCAACAAAGCCTCGGCGTACCGCCAGTATGCGTATGCCTCCTCCCAGGCGAGCTCGCAACCTTGGCACGCAGCGATCGTGCGGTGCCACTGTTCGCTTGCGTTCGGAGCTCGTTTGGCACGCGCGATCTCAGCGGCATACCACTCGGCGAGCGCACCGATCTGACGATTCCAGAGCTCAGTCGGCTCGCCGACATCTTTCACGATCTCGGGGAACTGCCGAACGAGCGATTCCGCAGCCTCGAGGTACTCGTCTGGATCGAGTGCGCTGTCCCGCGCCGCCTCGGCTTGATCGGCCAACGACCGCGCAGCGAGTGGCAGAAGCCACTCGCACATCGTCGGAGGAACCCCCTCTGCCAGGAGGCCGGTCATCGCGGATTCGAAGGCGTCAGCCGGCCTGTTCTCGGCCAGGCAGACGAATGCCCGAACCGCGTCGAACTCGCTGGCGCGGAACGCCGACGCATCCTGAACGATTTCGTCGGCACGGTCAAGATGCCCCCGCGCCTCTCCCACGCGACCTTGGGCGGCGGCTAAACGCGCCCCCGCGAGGCGTGCCTGCATGTCGGCAAGCTCACCTGGGCTCGCACCCAGAGCGACGCGAAGGCAGCGCAAGCCGTCCTCCCACTCGCCGATCGTCACCCAAGAGGATGCCTCGTTGGCGGCGAAGAGCGCGACATACGCGTGTGGTGCCCCGAACTCTGAAGCCTGATCCCGGCGCCGCTGTATCAGTTCGGCGTGCCGGCGCGATGTCCACACCTCGAGCGCATTCGCCTCGAGGAGGCTGGCGCGGCAGAACGCGAACCCATCCTTCGCCTCACGCGCTGCTTCTGCACTTCGCTCAGCGAGTTCAACGCAGGCTTCCCCATTCTCTCGGACGAACTCTCCGAGGGCCTCCGAATACAGCGCGTAGGACATGGCTCGCGGGTCGGCGGCGCGCGTGGCAGCCGCGACGGCCAGTTCCGCGTGCTCGGCGACATGCGGATCGTCGTGCCAATACTCCACCCACGCCAGGCACGCCAGCGCGTACGCGTACTGCCAACTGTCAGGCGCCTGGGCAGCGAGAGCAACCGCCTCGTGGTATTCGGCCACGGCAGAGAACGTAGCGCCGGTCGAATAGCGAAGGTGGGCGCGTCGAACGAGAAGTTCCGCGACCCGAAGCGGCTCGCGAGCCGGCTCGACCTCGTCGAGCAACAGGTTGATTGTGCTGAGCTCCTCCGCATTCTTACCTGCGATGTCGGCTGCGGAAACCAGCCGCTCGAGGAGGTCACGCCGGGTGACGCGCGATCGCTTCACCAGTTCCTCGAGACGAAGCGCTCGTGAGAGCAATCGAAGCATCTCCGTCTGCCCGCCGGCTGCTCGGGCCGAGTCGGCGGCGCGCACCGCCCACGTCAGTGCCTCGTCGAGTTGGGATGCTTCGAAGCGATGATCCGCGATCGCGACGACCGTCTCGACCGGAGCATCGGAGTCGACGCTGAATTCGGCTTCCAGATCATCCGCGAATGATGCGTGCAGTTCGCGGCGCTCGTCCACAGGCATGGACTGATGAAGCGCCTCGGCGATCAGCGGGTGATGGAACCAGTAACGCCCGTCGACAGTCGGATCGACCGCACCAGCCTCGGCCGCTTCGCGGAGGAGGTCTCGGACCTGGTCCTCTGAATCGCCGGTGACTCCCCTCAACCGGGCCGCTGTCACAGGAACGCCGCCGATCGCCATGATCCGGGTGAGCTGTCGGGCGGGCGCCGAGAGGCGCGTCCAAGATCGCAGCACCGCTCCTGCAAGGTCGGGATCAAGGTCGGACTCGACGTGGTGCGCATCCGCGGTCAACCCACTGACGAGGAGGCGTGTCAGGTATGCGTTCCCGAGCGTGCGAGTGTGTACGTCATCGACCAGCGATTCGTGGGCGGGTCGCCCAAGAATGCTGGAGATCTGCTGCCCGGTTGCAACGCGGTCCAGGTTCCCGAGACGAAGTTCCTCTGTCCCGGGCATCCGGTGGGTATCCGCAAGCCAGCGCCGAAGCGGATGGTCCTCACCGACGTCACTGGCCCGCACTGTTGCCACCAGGGCGAGGCGACGCGCTCGCGGGCCCGCGACGAGATACATGAGGGCGTCGAGCGTGCTCTGGTCGGCCCACTGGAGATCGTCGATGACCAGCACGACGGGATGGATTGCGCAGACCTCGTCGAGCCAACCGTCGAGGAGTAGTGGGACGTTCTCCGTGGGTTGCCCCGCCACCAGGAAACTCGGTGCGCTTCCAACCTCTCCGCCGCGCACGTCGCGAAGCGCGGACCGCAGGGCGAGGAACGGTACCGCCATATTCGTCAAGGGCAGGCATCCGCCCATGAGCACGATGGTTCCAGCCGCGCACTCGGCGCATGCCTCCTGCACAAGGGCAGTCTTTCCGACTCCAGCATCACCGGTTACGAGGAGGGTCACGGCCGCACCAGCCTCTGCGCGATCGAGGGCATCTCGAACCACGGACAGCTCCGGACCTCGCCCTACGAGGACAGGCCCGCTCACGCCTACGCGGGCGGCCACGAGCCCATTCTCGCACCGAGGCAATTTCCGAGACACCTGAGGGCTGGAGTGGGATTCTCAGGGTGCAGCGCGCCTCAGCGCCGCGACCGCCCGAGCACCTGCGTGAAGAACCCCTCGACCGTCGGCTGCAGCAACGAGGGCTTCATCATGGGCGTGGCGTGATGCGCGCCGGCGACGACCTCGTGCTCGGCACCCAAGTGGGCGGCGAGCGCGGCGGCGCCGGTGCGCATGAACGCATCGCCCTTGCTGCCGACGAGCACCAGGACCGGGGCGCCCAGCCCTTCCCATCGACTCGTGGTGAGCGGCTGACCGTCTTGCAGTCCGGCGCACAGCCGCAGGTCGTAGACCGTGGTGGGCGCCATGGCGACCATCGAGCGCCAGATCGGCACCATGAGCTTGGTCGCGCCCACCATGAAGCCCGACGCGCCGAGCGCCGTCTTCATGAACTCGGTGACCGCCTGCGATCGACGCCCCTCGCCGATCAGGCCCGCGATGCGGTCGGCCAGCTCGCGAGGCACGGGCGGGCGTTGGTCGTCGACGATCACCGGTGCCTCGAAGACCACGACTCCCGCGACCTTCGACGGCAGCGCCGCTGCCGCGTCGAGCGCGAGCACCCCGCCCGAGGATGCCCCGAACACGAGTGCGGTGCCGCCGTGCGCGTCGATCAGCGCCTCGATGTCGTCGACCTCGCGCGCCACCGCCCACTGCCCCGCGTCGGTGCTCGCGCCGCGTCCGCGGCGGTCGTAGTTGACGACCGTGAAGCTCTCAGAGAGCAGCGCGGCGAACTTGCGGTTGTCGCGCCGGTCCGAGAGGGCCTGCGCGACCAGGACGAGCACGGGGCCGCTGCCCGAGCGCTCGAATGCGATCGTGGTCCCGTCGGACGAGGTCACCGTTCCGTCAGTACGTCGCGTTGCGACATCCGTCTTCGACATGGTCTTCTCCGTTCCGTTCGGGGCTGGTTCGTCGTGTTCGTCAGGGGTTGGTCGGGCCTTCGAGCTCTGACACCAACGATTCGAGACGGTCGAACCGCGACGTCCACACCTGGGTGAAGCTGTCGAGCCACGTCTCGAGCGACCGGAACTGCGCCGGCAGCAGGTGGTAGACCCGTGATTGCGCCTGCCGCTCGGCGCTCACGAGACCCGCCTCGGCGAGGATGCGCAGGTGGCGTGAGGTCTGCGGCTGCAGCAGCGACAGGCGCTCGGCGATCTCGCCGACCGGGCACGGCCCGTCGCGCAGCAGCTCGACGATGCGCAGGCGGTTCGGTTCGGCCAACGCGGCCAGCACGTCGAGGTCGGGCGCGGCGGTGCTCATGAGGCACGCCCCGACCTGGTCGGCTCCGCGGTGGCGGATGCCGGTGCTGGAGCGGTGTGTCGGGTCATGCGACCAGAATACACCTGTGTGTATATACACACAAGTAGATATTATCCGTCACTTCGCGAAGATCGCCGACCCTCCGCCGACCCCCGCCCGTCAATCCAGGTGGAACACCTCGGGGATCTCCATCCACCACTCGCCGGCCGCGCGCTCGGGGAACGGGCGCTGCAGCGGCTCGCACACCGACCACCACTCCTGCGTCGCCGGGTCGGCCGCGATCGCCGCCATGTCGGCTTCGAAGTCGTCGCCGACGTACTCCATGTAGGCGAACAGCACCTCGCCGTGGCGGTAGATCGAGTAGTTGCGGATGTTGCTGAGCGTCAGTCGCTCGAGCACCGCCGGCCACACCGCCGCGTGGAGGCGCTCGTACTCCTCGCGGTTCTCGGCCGGCATCCCGATCACCGAGGCGAGCCGCTTCATGCGCGCGCTCCCGCCGGTCGCGCCCGCAGGTGCGTCATGCCGCCGTCGAC
Source organism: uncultured Actinomycetota bacterium (assembly GCA_963758615.1). GTDB lineage: Bacteria > Actinomycetota > Actinomycetes > Actinomycetales > Microbacteriaceae > Agromyces. The sequence goes on from CAVWVZ010000004.1 coordinate 37,907, forward strand.
CTCGAGGGCGGTTCCCGTCACCGAGCCCGACAGCGGGCTCGCGAGGAAGGCGACCGCGGCGGCGACCTCGGCGGGCTGCACCATGCGGCCTGTGGCCTGCCGTGCGTCGAGCGCGGCGCGTTCGGCGACCGGATCGGCGAAGCCCTGCAGCATCCGCTCGACGAACGGCGTCGCCACGGTCGCCGGACTCACGCAGTTCACGCGGATGCCCTCGGCGACGTGGTCGGTCGCCATCGCGTAGGTCAATGCGAGCACCGCGCCCTTCGACGCCGAGTACAGCGCACGCTGCGGCAGCCCGTTGAGGGCGGCGACCGACGCGAGATTGACGACGGCAGCGGCATCCGATCGGCGCAGCCACGGCAGCGCCGCGGCGGTGACCCTGGCCATGCCGACGACGTTGATGTCGAGCACGCGCGCCCATTCGGCGTCGTCGTTCTCTTCAACGGTGCCCACCGCGCTGATGCCGGCGTTGTTCACGACGATGTCGATGCCGCCGAACCGGTCGGCGATCGCCGCGATGGCCTGCTCGACCGACGCACGGTCGGAGACGTCGGCGACGAAGCCGGTGAGCGCATCGGGGAGGCCGTCGATGCTGCGGTCGAGCACGGCGACCGTCGCGCCGCGAGCCGCGAGCGTCTCGGCGGTCGCGAGGCCGATTCCGGATGCCCCTCCGGTGACCACGGCGACGAGGCCGTCGAACTCGGCGGCGCTCATGCCTGCACCATCCGCTGGCTCGCGCGGCCGAGGCCGTCGATCTCGAGCTCGACCGTGTCGCCCTCACGCAGGTAGGGCGTACCGGGAAGGCCGAGCGCGACGCCGGCCGGCGTGCCCGTGTTGATGACGTCGCCCGGGTGCAGCACCATGAACTGGCTGAGGTACCAGATCACGTGCGCGACCGAGAAGAGCATGTTGCCGGTCGAGCCGTCCTGCCGCGACTCGCCGTTCACCCAGAGCCGCAGCCCGAGCTGCTGCGGGTCGTCGACGTGCTCGGCGGGCACGAGGTCGGGCCCGAACGGGTTGAAGGTCTCGCAGCTCTTGCCCTTGTCCCACTGGCCGCCGCGCTCGAGCTGGAACTCGCGCTCCGACACGTCATGCGAGACGGCGTACCCGGCGACGTGGCCGAGGGCCTCGTCGGGCGACGCGAGGTAGCGGGCGGTCGTGCCGATCACGACGCCGAGCTCGACCTCCCAGTCGGTCTTCGTCGACCCGCGCGGGATGAGCACGTCGTCGAACGGGCCGACCATGGTCGACGGGTCCTTCATGAAGACGACGGGCTCGGCGGGCAGCGCCGCTCCCGTCTCCTCGGCGTGGTCGCGGTAGTTGAGGCCGATGCACACGATCTTGCCGGGGCGCGCGATCGGGGCGCCGACGCGCTGCCCGTCGCCGTCGAACTCGGGGAGCTCGCCGAGCGCGTCGCGCACCCGGTCGATGCCGCCGCCCGCGAAGAACGCGGCGTCGAAGTCGCTCGCGACGCTGCGCGCGTCGAGCAGGCGACCGCCCGAGCGAACGACCGGCACCTCCTCGCCCGGTGCGCCCAGCCGCGCGAGAGTGAACAGTTCAGTCATCCGATGGTCTCCGATTCTGGAAGTGAGTAGAACGAGCGGGCCGTGCCCGCGAGGATGAGGTCTCGGTCGGCGGCGTCGAGTCCGCCGAGCAGTTCGTCGATGCCCGACCACACGCGGGTGTACCCGCCCGCGATGAGTGAGACGGGCCAGTCGCCGCCGTACATCAGCCGGTCGGGGCCGAAGGCGTCGAGCACGTGGTCGAGGATCGGCCGGATCGCGTCGACGGTCCAGTCGGCGGGATCGCCGGTGGCGGAGTAGAGGCCCGAGACCTTGCCGCGCACGCGCGGGTTGGCGGCGACCTGCGTCATGAGCGTCGCCCACGGTTCGTGGTCGGCGAGCCCGATCGGCGGCTTGTTGAGGTGGTCGATCACGATGTCGAGATCGGGATGCCGCTCCGAGATCGTGAGCACGGCCTCGAGGTGCTCGGGCAGGACGCCGACGACGTCGAACGGAACGCCCGCACGCTCGAGCAGGCCGAGGCCCTCGTCGACGTCGCGACGCAGCAGCCAATGCGGGTCGGGCCGGTCGTGGATGAGGTTGCGCACCCCGCAGAAACGCGGGCGCTGCGCCAGCTCGGCCAGCCGCTCGGCGGCCCGCTCGGGCTCGTGCAGCGGAACGTAGCCGACGATGCCGAGCACCAGCGGCGCAGCTTCGGCGACGGCGAACATGTGGTCGGTGTCGTCGTCGTTGTCGGCCGATTGCACGAGCACGGTTCCCGTCACGCCGGCGGCCGCGAACTCGGGGGCGATGTCGTCCATGCCGAAGTTCCGGTAGAGCACGCCGGCGTCGGGACCGAGCCAGGCGTACTCGGCCTGCTCGAGGTCCCAGACATGCTGGTGGGCGTCGATGATGCCGCTCATACGTGCTCCTCCACGGGCTCGGCGAAAGATCTGATGAATAGTCGTTCGTGGCCGAGGCGCTCGCCTAGGCTGTCGCCATGAGCACCCCATCCGCCACCGGCGAGCCCGCGCGATCGCGATCGAACGTCGTGATCGACGGCATCCGGCAGATGATCATGAGCGGCGAGCTGGTCGCCGGTTCGCGACTGCCGGTCGAGCGCGAGCTCGGCGAACGACTCGGCGTCTCGCGCGGACCATTGCGCGAGGGCGTGCGCGCGCTCGTCATCCTCGGCGTGCTCGAGACCCGGCAGGGCGACGGCACCTACGTGACCTCGCTCGAACCGAGCCAGCTGTTCGAACCGCTGGGCATCCTCGCCGAACTGCAGAGTCCCGAGAACAGCGTGCACCTGCTCGGCGTGCGACGCGCGCTCGAACCCGAGGCCGCCGCCCGGGCGGCGCTGCTCATCTCCGACGAGGATCTCGCCGAGGCCCGGCGCATCCTCGACCATGGCGAGGGCCTGCTCGCCGACGACGACGTCGACCTCGAGGCGACGATCGACGTCGACACGGCGTTCCACCGGCTCATCGCGAACGCGAGCGGCAACCCGGCCTTCGCCGCGATCATCGAGGCGCTCGTCAGCCGCACCGCGCGCGCTCGCCTGTGGCGGGCGATCCACCAGCGCGGAGCCGTGCAGGACACCCAGCGCGAGCACCGGGCGATCCTCGACGCGCTCACGGCGCACGATGCCGAGCGCGCCCGCATCCGCATGGCGGCCCACGTGCTCGGCGTCGAGGAGTACACGGCGAGCCATCTCGCTCCGGCCGACCCCGACGAGGACTGAGACCTCAGGCATCGCGCGTGAGCCCTCGCTCGGAGAGCACGCGCCAGAAGTCCTGCGGGATCCGCGCCTCGTAGCGCTCGGCGGTGCCCACGACCTGGTCGGGCGTGCGCATGCCGACGACGACCGAGACGACGGCCGGATGCCGCAGCGGATACGCGATCGCCGCCTCGGGCAGGGTGATGCCGAACTCCTCGCAGGTGTCGGCGATCGCGTTCGCCCTGGCGATCATCTCAGCGGGGGCGGGACCGTAGTCGTAGTGCGCGTCGGCCGCCGGGCGCGGGCGCGAGAGCAGGCCCGAGTTGTACACCGCGGCGGCGACGATGCTCACGCCGCGGTCGACCGCGAGCGGCATCAGATCATCGAGCGACCCCTGCTCGAGCAGGGTGTAGCGGCCGGCGAGCATGATCACGTCGACGTCGTGCCGGCGCACGAACTCGGCCGGCATCGCCGACTGGTTCATGCCGGCTCCCACCGCGCTGACGACACCCTCGTCGCGGAGTTCGATCAGCGCCGGGATGGCCTCGGCGTGCGCCGCCGGCCCGTGGTCGTCGGGATCGTGCAGGTAGGCGATGTCGATGCGATCGAGCCCGAGTCGCTCGAGGCTCTCGTCGACTGAACGGCGGATGCCGTCGCGGCTGAGGTCGTACTGCCGGCGCGAGGTCGCGGGAACCGCGAAGCCCTCGTCGTCCATCGTGCCCTCGGGGTAGCCGCTCGGGACGATGAGGCGCCCGACCTTCGTCGAGAGCACGTACTCGTCACGGGGGCGTCCGGCCAGGGCCGCGCCGAGGCGTCGCTCGGAGAGGCCGAGTCCATAGTGCGGCGCGGTGTCGAAGTAGCGGATGCCGGCGTCCCAGGCCGCCTCGACCGCGGCCTGCGCCTCGTCGTCGGTCGTCTCGCGGAACAGGTTGCCCAGCTGCGCGGCCCCGAATCCGAGTTCGGTCATGGACAGGCCGGACCGCAGCGTGCGACTCAGCATCGAGTACCTCCAGGAGAGACAGCGTGATTGTCTAAAGGTTAGACGACTACGTGCCAGATTTCCATTTTGCTGCGATAATCGAGAGACAGCGGCTCGATTGATCATCTGAATTTCTCGAATTGACCGCCGTTCTCGACAACTCGACCTGGAGGATCAATGCTGACCGCCGCATACACGGGCGACTCGACCATCACGATCGCGAGGGCCGAGCCCGCGCCGCCCCGGCCGGGTGAGGTGCAGCTGCGGGTCGCGTACGTGGGACTGTGCGGCACCGACCTGCACATCCTGCACGGCAACATGGACGCCCGCGTCGAGAACCCCCTCGTGTTCGGCCACGAGATGAGCGGCACGATCGCCGCGATCGGCGACGGTGTCGACGGGTGGAGCGTCGGCGACGCCGTCACCGTCATGCCACTGGCCTGGGATGGAACCTGTCCCGCCTGCCTCGCCGGCAACTCCCACATCTGCCAGAACCTCGACTTCATCGGCATCGATTCGCCCGGCGCGCTGCAGGCGCTCTGGAACGTGCCGGCGAGCACGCTCGTCGCACTCCCCGCCGGGATCGCGCTGGATGCCGCTGCCCTCGTCGAACCGGTCGCCGTGGCCGTGCACGACGTGCGCCGATCAGAGCTCGTCGCGGGCGAGAAGGCGGTCGTCATCGGCGGCGGACCCATCGGCGTCCTCATCGCCACCGTCGCCCGGGCGTTCGGCGCCGAGGTCGCCGTCGATCGAGCTCGACCCCCGGCGGCGCGCCCAGATCGCGAGCCTCGGGTTCGACACGCTCGACCCGCGTGAGGTCGACCAGGTCGCCTGGGTCGAGGAGTGGACGGCAGGCGCGGGCGCCGACGTGGTCTTCGAGGTCTCGGGAGCGGCGGCCGCGGTGCTCGGCGCCACCGCCCTCGCGAAGGTGCGCGGCACCATCGTCGTCGTGGCCATCCACCCCACTCCGCGCGAGATCGACCTGCAGCGGGTGTTCTGGCGGGAACTGCGCATCCTCGGCGCGCGGGTCTACCAGCGCACCGACTTCGAGCGCGCGGTCGAGCTCATCGCGGACGGCACGATCCCCTCCGAACTGCTGATCACCGCGATCGTCCCGCTCGCCGAGACCCGGGCCGCCTTCGACGAGCTCGAGGCCGGCCGGGCGATGAAGGTGCTCGTCGACGTCCAGGCCGGGCAGGAGGCGGGCGCATGAGCATCAGCTTCGACCTCACCGGCACCACGGCGGTCGTGACGGGCGCCAAGCGCGGCATCGGCTTCGCCATGGCCGAGGGGCTCGCCGCAGCCGGCGCCGACATCATCGGCGTGAGCGCCACGATCGAGCCGACCGGCAGCGCGATCGCCGCCGCCGTCGAGGCGCACGGCCGTTCATTCGAGGCCCGAGCCGTCGACTTCGCCGACCGGGCCGCCGTCATCGCCCTCGGCGACGAACTGCGGCAGCGGCACGTCGACATCCTGGTCAACAACGCGGGCACGATCGAGCGGGCACCGGCGGCGGAGCATCCGCTCGAACTGTGGGACCGCGTCGTCGAGGTCAATCTCTCGAGCCAGTTCGTGCTGACCCAGGCGGTCGCCGGCGGGATGCTCGAACGCGGCCGCGGCAAGATCATCTTCACCGCGAGCCTGCTGAGCTTCCAGGGCGGCATCAACGTTCCGGGCTACGCCGCGGCGAAGTCCGGCATCGCCGGCCTCGTGAAGGCCCTCTCGAACGAGTGGACCTCGAAGGGCGTGACGGTCAACGGCATCGCTCCCGGGTACATCGCGACCGACAACACCCAGGCGCTGCGTGCCGACCCCGATCGTTCGAAGGCGATCCTCGACCGCATCCCGGCCGGCCGCTGGGGCGCCGCCGAGGACATCGCCGGCGCGACGGTCTTCCTCGCCTCTCCGGCGGCGGACTACGTCTCGGGCGTGATCCTGCCCGTCGACGGCGGATGGCTCGGCCGATGATCCTCACCGGCCAGCGCTTCGTCCCCGTCATCGTGCTCGACGACGCGCGACAGGCGGTACCCCTCGCGGAAGCGCTGCTCCGCGGCGGCATCGGCTGCGCCGAGATGACGCTCCGCACGGATGCCGGGCTCGCGGCGATCGCCGCTGCGAGTGCGGTCCCCGACTTCATCGTCGGGGCGGGAACCGTGCTCACGCCCGACGACGTCGACCGGGTCGTCGAGGCCGGGGCGCGCTTCGTGGTGAGCCCGGGACTCGCCGAGGACGTCGTCGAGCGATCCCTCGCGCTCGGCGTCGAGGTCATCCCCGGCGTCGCGACCGCCACCGAGGTGCAGCGTGCGCTGCGACTCGGCCTGTCTCGGCTCAAGCTCTTCCCGGCGGGTCCGCTGGGCGGCATGGCCGCGGTGCGCGCCCTCGCAGGCCCCTTCCCCGACGTGCGCTTCCTCCCGAGCGGCGGAGTCACCGCAGCGAACGCCGGCGAGTACCTGGCCTCGCCGTCGGTGTTCGCGGTGAGCGGCAGCTGGATGGCGACCCGCGACCTGATCGCGGCCGGCGACTTCGATGCGATCGAGCGGTTGAGCCGCGCGTGCGTCGAGCTGGAGCCGTCATGACGGCGCGGGTGCTGACGATCGGCGAGGGCATCGGCACGTTGCGCACGCAGGGCATCGGCACCCTCGCGCTCGAGCGCGAGCTCACGGTCGGCACGGGCGGCGCCGAGGGCAACGTCGCGATCGGCCTCGCGCGGCTCGGCGTCCCCGTCACGTGGCTCGGCCGTGTCGGCGACGACGGCCTCGGCGCACGCGTCGTGCGGGAGTTGCGCGCCGAGGGCGTGAGCGTCATCGCTCCGGTCGATCCCGATGCGCCCACCGGCCTGATGCTGAAGGAGACGCCGTCGGCCGGCCGCTCGGTCGTGACCTACCACCGCTCGGGGAGTGCGGGCAGCCGGCTCTCCCCCGACGATCTCGATGCCGTCGACTTCCGCACGTTCTCCCTCTTGCACGTGACCGGCATCACCCCGGCGCTGTCCGCGTCCGCGCGCGCGAGCATCGACGTCGCGATCGACCGGGCCCGCGAGGTCGGTGCGGCCGTTTCGTTCGACGTCAACCACCGCTCGCGCCTCTGGTCGGCCGATGCTGCCCTCGACACGTACCGCTCGATCGCCCGGCGCAGCGACATCCTGTTCGCGGGCGCCGACGAGGCCGCCCTGCTCACCGGCCTGCCCGACGACGATGCACCCGCCCTCGCAGCCGCGCTCACCGCGCTCGGACCAGCAGAGGTCGTGATCAAGCTCGGCGATCGCGGTGCCCTCGCGCTGCTCGACGGCCGGATGACGTCGCGCGCGGCGATCCCGGTCGCCGTCGTCGACACCGTCGGCGCGGGCGACGCGTTCGTCGCCGGGTACCTCGCGGAGCGGCTGAGCGGCGCTTCGATCGAGGCCCGGCTGGAGCTGGGCGTCCGCACCGGGGCGGCGGCATGCGCGCACCCCGGCGACTGGGAGGGATTCCCGACCCGGCGCGACCTCGATCGGAGCGCCGGGTCGGACCCCGTCAGCCGCTGATCGGCTGCTCGGCAGATCAGCCGAGCACGAGCCGCCCGTCGATGCGCCGCGGGATGCCCGTGTACGCGTCGCGCAGCTCGGCCGGAAGCTGAACCTCCGGCGCGTCCTGGTAGGCGAGCGGTCGCAGGAACCGCCGGATCGCGCTGACGCCGACCGAGGTGTGCTGCGAGTTCGTCGCCGGCCACGGTCCGCCGTGGTGCTGCGCCCACGACACCCGCACACCCGTGGGGTACCCGTCGAAGACGATGCGCCCGACACGCGGCGCGAGCTCGCGGACGAGCCCGGCGACGGCGTCGGCCTCGCTCGGCTCAGAGTGCACCGTCGCGGTGAGCGAGTCGGGCACGGCATCGAGCGCGCGCACGATCTGCGCGTCGTCGCCGTAGCGTGCGACGACGATGAGCGGGCCGAAGGCCTCCTCGGTGACCTCGGCCGTGACCGATGCCGCGCTGGTGGCGAGCACGGTCGGGGCGGCCGTGAATCCGTCGGCACCGTCGGTGCCGCGTGCGAGGACCGCGACCGTTCCGGTCGCGATGAGGCGGTCGCGGATCTCGTCGAAGGAACTCGAGATGCGCTCGTTGAGGAGAACGGATGCCGCGGCATCCGTCGCCCGCTCCGCGATGCGCGCGACGATCGCGTCACCGTCGGCGCCGTCGGGCACGAAGGCGATGCCGGGCTTGGTGCAGAACTGCCCGCTGCCGAGGGTGAACGATCCGAACAGGCCGTCGGCGATCTCGGCGCCGCGAGCCTCGGCGGCCCCGGGCGTGACGATCAGCGGGTTGAGGCTCGAGAGCTCCCCGTAGAACGGGATCGGCTCGGGGCGCGCGTTGATGATGTCGAGCAGCGCCTGTCCGCCGCCGAGCGACCCGGTGAAGCCGACGGCGCGCACGAGCGGATGCGCGACGAGCACGCGGCCGGCCTCGGTGCCGTAGACGATGCCGATGAGGCCGTCGGGCGCGCCGTACTCGGCCGCCGCGGCGGTGAGCACGGCATGCGACAGCGCCGACGTCTCGAGGTGAGACGAGTGCGCCTTGAGCACGACGCTGTTGCCGCCGGCGAGCGCCGACGCCGTGTCGCCGCCCGCGACCGAGAACGCGAAGGGGAAGTTGCTCGATCCGAAGACCGCGACCGGTCCGATGGGCACGAGCAGGCGGCGGATGTCGGGGGCGGCTCCGAGCGGCGTCTGCCCGGCATGGTCGATCGTCGCCTCGAGGTAGCCGCCGTCGCGGAGCGCCTCGGCGAACAGCCGGAACTGGAAGGAGCTGCGGCCCACCTCGCCCTCGAGACGGCCGGTGCCGAGCCCGGTCTCGCGGTCGGCGACGGCGACGAGGTCGGCGCGGTGGGCGTCGAGCGCGTCGGCGAGGGCGTCGAGCAGCCCGGCACGCCAGAGCCGGTCGTGGGTCGACGACGCCTCGAAGGCCGCCTGCGCGGCCCGCACCACGGCATCGGCCTGCTCGGCCGAGGTCGCCTCGAGGTCGGTGGTGATGGCCGCGCCGGTGCGCGGGTCGGTACTGGTCAGCATGGGTTCTCCCAGAGTCAGCGCAGCAGTCCGCGCGCGGTCAGTGATCGGTAGAGGGCGTCGATCCCGAAGGTCCACGGTTCGGCATCGGCCGTCGATCGCACCCGGTTCACGAGCGCGCCGAGCCGCGGTTCGGCGATCGACACGATGTCGCCGTCGTGATGCGTGAACCCGCGACCGGGCACGTCGCGGTCGTCGACCGGCGCGAACATCGTGCCGAGGTAGAGCACGAAGCCGTCGGGGTACTGGTGATGCGCGCCGACGACCTGGTCGACGAGGTCGGCCGGGTCGCGGCTGATGCGCGCCAGCTCGCTCACGCCGTCGAGCCGGTAGCCGTCCTCGCCGTTGATCGACAGCCGCACGACCGAGGCCCGCAGGGCATCGAGGTCGTAGCCGACGTCGAACAGGCGGATGAAGGGTCCGACCGAGGCCGAAGCGTTGTTGTCCTTGGCCTTGCCGAGCAGCAGCGCGCTGCGCCCCTCGACGTCGCGGAGGTTGACGTCGTTGCCGAGGCTCGCACCGACGATGCGGCCGTCGGAGGCGACGACGAGCACGACCTCGGGCTCTGGGTTGTTCCACTGCGACGCGGGGTGCACGCCGACGTCGACGCACGGCGCCGACGGTGGCGAGCACGGGGGCCTTCGTGAACACCTCGGCGTCGGGTCCGATGCCGACCTCGAGGTACTGGCTCCACCAGCCGCGCTCGATGAGCATCGCCTTGAGCGCCATCGCCTCATCTGAGCCGGGTCGCAGGGTGTCGAGCGATCCGCCGATCGTCTCGAGGATCTCGGCGCGGATCGCGGCGGCGGCATCCTGGTCGCCGCGGGCCCGTTCCTCGATGACCCGCTCGAGCATCGAGACGGGGAAGGTGACCCCGGCCGCCTTCACGACGTGGAGGTCGATCGGCGAGAGCAACCAGGGGTGCTGGGCGTCGCGGGTCTCGGGCGGCGTGTTCGCGACGAGCTCGTCGATCGTGCCGATGGCGGTGCCGCGCGCGGCCGCGGCCGTCGCCGCCGCCACTGCGGGATCAGCGGACTCCGTGAGCGCGCGCATCGTCGGGAACACCGCCGAGACGTCGACGACGTCGGACCCCCGCAGCACGACGACGCTCGGACCGGCGACGGCCGGCACCCAGGCACGCCCGACCAGCGTCGCCGACTCGGCGTCATCGGGAAGGATCTCGGATGCGTTCGGCCAGGTCATGCTGCTCCTCGTGGTCATCGGCGGTGGAACACGCCGGCGCGCTTCTCGGCGAACGCGGCGCGGCCCTCGTCGGCGTCGGCGGTCGCGAAGGTGATGGTCTGCAGGTCGCGCTCGTAGCGGATCGACTCGTCCTGCGTCATGTTGAACGCGGCCCGCAGGTTGGCCTTCGCGGTCTCGGCCGCGATCGGCGGCCGGCTCGCGATGACGGCCGCGAGCTCGCGGGCGCGCTCGAGCAGGCGGTCAGGCTCGACGACCTCGCTCACGAGACCCCAGCGTAGGGCGGTCGCCGCGTCGACGGCGTCACCGGTCATGAGCATGACGGCCGCGTTGGACGGCCCGATCGAGTGGGCGAGGAACGTCGACATCCCGCCTCCGCCGATCCAGCCGAGCTTGATCTCGGGTGCCGCGAACGTCGCCGTCGTCGATGCGAGACGGATGTCGCACGTGAGCGCCGTCTCGAGGCCGCCGCCGAAGGCGTACCCGTTGACGGCGGCGATGACCGGCTTGCGGCCCGCCCGGATCGCATCGCAGTAGTCGGTGCGATTGCGGAAGTCCCACGGCGTCGCGTACTTGTCGAGCGTGCGGATGTCGGAACCGGCGCAGAAGGCGCGCTCGCCCGATCCGGTGCAGGATGATGACGCGGATGTCGTCGTCGTCGTTCGCGTGCTCGATGAGCGCGACGAGCGCGTCGGACATCTCCTGCGTCACGGAGTTGAGCTTCTCGGGGCGTGCGAGGGTGATCGTGGCGATCGCACCGTCGACGTCGAGCAGCACGTTCTCGTGCGGCGACTGGATCATCGGAGGCTCCTTTCGGGGACCGCCGCCAAGCGGTCGAAGAGGTCGTTGACGTGGTCGACGGCGCCGGGCCGTCCCTCGAGGATGGCCTCCCGCAGCACCGCCGATGCTGCAGCCTGGAAGGGGATGTAGCCCGCGACCCGCGGGCGCACCCACGACTCCTCGATCGTTGCGAGCGTGCGACGGTAGAAGTCGCCCGAGGCGGCGTTGACGGCATCGTCCGTCCACGCCGAGCGCAGGCTCGGCTGGCCGGCGTCGGCGGGGATCCTCGTGCGCTGGTATTCGGGGTCGAGCAGTCCGGCGAGGTGGTCGAGCAACGCGGCATCCGGAACGCAGCGGGCGGAGATCGCGATCCCCGTGCCGCCGATCGTCGACCCGCGTCGCGTCGCGATCCCCTCACCGGGCGCATCGTCGAACCGCAGCGGATCCGGGCCGCTCGCGTAGTTGACGTAGCCGTAGACGAGCGGGATGTAGGCGATGTCGCGGTCCCGGCGCATCCGTTCGAGCAGCCCGATCGGGTTGAGTCCGGCCGATCGCGGCGGCAGCGTGCGGGCGATGCCGGCGAGCATGCCGAGCGCCCGCTCGCCGACGGCCGGGTCGACGAATCCGGCACCGGGGACGACCGACGGCTCGCTCCCGAGCGCGACGCACAGCGAGGCGTAGGTGAGGAACGCGTGCGGCCCGGCGAGGCTCAGCGCGACGGGTGCGACCGTCGCGAGGTCGGCGACCTCCGCCCAGGTGCGCGGGCGCGGTCGGAACGAGTTCGGGGACGCTCACGGCGACCTGCGTGGCCGCATCGAGCGGGAGCGCCCAGAGGCGTCCGTCGAGCGTGTAGGAGGCGGCGCTCGGCCCCACGGCTCCGCGCTCGACCTCCGCGAGGAACCCGGCCGGGAACAGGGTGTCGAGCGGCCGTACCGCGCCGGTGGCGATCGCGTCGCCGAGGTGCGGATGATCGAGCACGATCACGTCGTATCGCGCCGCGAGCTCCTCGATCGGACTCGCCTCGAAGCCCTCGAGCGGCTGCGCATCCCAGCTGATGAGACGCTCCCCCGTGGCATCCGTCGCCGTCGCCGCCGCGCGCTCGAGCGCGAGCCGTCCGCGCGGATGGTCCCACGTGAGGCCGCGGTAGCGGGCCATCACGCCCCCGCGGGAACGGGATCGGTCGACCGAGCGGGGTCGGTCGACCGCGCCGCGCCCGAGGCGAGCAACGCCTCGACGCGCTCGTCGTCGAGCCCGGCCTCGGCGAGGATCTCGCGCGTGTGCTCGCCGACCAGCGGAGCCCCACGGTAGAGCTGCGGGGGCGTCTGCGAGAAGCGATACGGGAAGCCCGGGGTCTTCACATGCCCTTCGGTGGGGTGGTCGTACTCGATGAAGGTGCCGTTGTGCACGATCTGCGGGTCGTCGACGAGCTCCTGGTAGCCGTGTACCGGGCCGATCCACATGCCGGCGGCGCCGAGCGTCTCGATCCAGTAGCCCGCGGGCTTCTCGCGCAGCTTCGCCGCCGTCTTGGCGTGGATCTCGTCGCGGCGGGTCCATCCCTCGACCTCGCTGTTCCAGCCCTCGAAGGCCGGCTCGCCGATGAGGCGACCGAGTTCGTGCAGGTCGGCGAAGGCGAGGGCGACGAAGCCGTCGCTCGTCGCGAACACCCCGTACGGCGCGCGGATGTAGACGTGGGCGTGCGGCTCGGCCGATCGCTCCTGGGTCTTGCGTCCGACGGTGAAGACCGACAGCTCCTGCATCTGCAGGGTCGTGAGGGCGTCGAGCATGTTGACCGTCACGAGCTGGCCCTCGCCCGTGCGCTCACGGTGCAGCAGCGCCGCGAGCACCCCCTCGAAGGCGGTCGACGCCGTGACGGCATCGGCGAGGTACTGGCCGGCGGGCGTCGGCTCGTCGCCGTGGCGCCCCGCCGACAGCATCGCGCCCGACATGGCCTGCAGCAGCAGGTCCTGACCGGGTCGATCGCGGTAGGGGCCGTCCTCGCCGTAGCCCGAGATCGAGACGTAGACGATCGACGGGTTGATCGCGCGCAGCGACTCGTAGTCGACGCCCAGCCGCGCGGCGACGCCCGGACGGTAGTTCTGCAGGAAGACGTCGGCTCCGGCGATCAGCTCGCGCAGCGCCGCCTTGCCGTCGGCGTTCTTCAGGTCGAGGGCGACGGACCGCTTGTTGCGGTTGAGCGAGAGGAACGACACGTTGATCTCGTTGCCCGCCGCACCGCCCGCCGCGGCGTGGCGCTGCCACTCCCCGGTCGTCGGCTCGACCTTGATCACGTCGGCACCGAGATCGCCGAGTCGCTGTGCGGCGAACGGTCCGGCCATCGCGATGGAGCAGTCGATGACGCGGTACCCCGCGAGCACTCCCCTGGACTCGGTCACGCTGTCTCCTTCTTCTGGTTCACGGATGTCCCACCGTGCACGGCTGTCTCCACTCCGCCCGCGGCGGCACTGCGCAGCATCGCGTCGATCAATTCCACGGAGCGTGCCGCGACGACGGCATCGGAGTTGTTCTCGGTGCTCGCCCCCGTGATGAGGTCGATGAACCGGTTGGGCGGCACGATGCACTCGTAGGCGCCGGCACCGGGCTCGATGTCGAGGTCCCACTGCGTCCCGTCGTAGCGGTGCAGGCTGACGCGTTCGCGCTCGGTGTCGAGCAGCAGCACGCCCTCGGTCCCGAAGATGCGGATGTCGACCTGGTACGGATTCCCGTCGGGCAGCGTCGCCGCGCCCGAGAGCGAGCCGAGCGCACCGCCGTCGAACGTGATCACGGCGGCGTCGAACAGGTCGACGGCCGCGCCGCCGGTCGAGACCTTGGCCATCACCGAGGCCGCGCGCAGCTCGCTCAGCCAGAACAGCAGCGCGCTCGAGTGCGTGACCTGTCCGTGGGCGTAGCCGCCCCCGCGGGCGGGCGACTGCCACGTGCTCGGCTCGGGGCCGCTGGTCTTCGAGTCCCAGAGCGAACGGATGTGATTCGTGTCGCCGGCGAAGAGCCCGCGCGTCGGCGAGGCCATGTGGCAGAGCACGTGCTGGATCTCGCCGAGGTGACCCGCCGCGACGAGCCGCTTCGCCTCGACGGTGAACGGCTTGTAGTTCCATCCGTAGGGCGCGAGGAAGTGCACGCCGCGCTCGCGCACCCGATCGGCGAGGTCCCAGCCCTGGTCGGCCGTGAGGGTCACCGGCTTCTCGACGAGCACGTGCAGCCCGCGGTCGATGGCGGCGACCGCCTGCGGGTGATGGAGGTCGTGCGGCGTCGAGATGACGACGGCGTCGAGGTCCTGGTCGAGCAGCTCGTCGTAGTCGGTCGTGGCCATGCCGAACCCGAACTGCTCGCGCACGGCCTCGAGCTCGGGGCCGATGCCGCACACGCCGACGAGGTCGACGTCGTCGCGCGCCGCGAAGATCGGGAAGTGGTTGCTGGTCGCCCACCAGCCCGCGCCGACGGCGCCGAGCCGCACCCGGGCGCTCACGCGGACCACCGCCAGCGGCGTCGGCCCGCGGCATCCGTCTGCGAATCGACCAGCCCCCGCTGCTCGAGCCGTTCGAGGTTGCCGGTGACCGGGAAGACCGCATAGTCGAGCGCGCCGGGCGCCCACGGGCCGAGTTCGACGCCCGCCGAGCGCACGAGCTCGAGGGTCGTGGCCGGGGTGCTCGTCGCCGTGAGCAGGCGTGCGAGCACGGCATCGATGTGCTCGGTGTACGCCTCGCTCTCGTCGAGGAATCGGGCGACACCGTCGCCCTCGTAGACCGGATAGTGGGCGGTCAGCAGCAGGTCGGCGTCGAGCGCGCGGAAGGCACGCAGGCTCTGCACGTAGGGCTCGACGTCGCGGTACGTCGGCGGGAAGGCGGGCCGCCCGTCGGCGGTCATGACCGTCGTGCCCAGCGTGGCGTCGCCGATGATCAGGGCGCGGTTGGCGGCGTCGTGCACGGCGACGTGTCCGGGGCTGTGGCCGGGAACGTGCAGCACGCGCACCGAGCGTCCGCCGAGGTCGAACTCCTCGCCGCCCGCGAGTCGCCGATCGACCTCGACGAGATCGGAGACGCTGCGCAGGTACGCCGTCGTCTCGGGCGGATCGTCGAATCCGTCGGTGTCGCGGAACTCGCCGTACCGCACGTCGATGAGCCGGTCCACGCTCTCGACGAGCTCGGCATCGAGGTCGTGCGCGAGGATCTGCACCGAGGGGATGGCCGCCTTCAGCGCGCCGTTGCCACCCGTGTGGTCGAAGTCGCAGTGCGTGTTGATCGCCCAGCGCACCTTCTCGCGCGGGATCCCCGCGGCGTCGAGGTAAGGCAGCAGCGTGTCGGTGATGCTCTCGCGCACCCCCGTGTCGACGAGCAGCGCCGCATCGTCGCCGACGAGCAGGTAGAGCGCGACGAAGCGCTCCCCGAGCGGCGCCTGGACGCGATGAAGTCCGGGCCTGATCTCCATGTCGATTCGATCCCTCGTTCTCAGCGCTCGACTCCGTCGAGCACGACACGAAGTCCCGCCCGGGTGGGTCGCATATGGGGTCCGGCCGGGTTCGCCCAGCCCTCGCCGTCGCGCGCGCCGTCGATGACGGCCTCGTCGACGCGGATGCCGGCGCCGGGCTCGTCGCTCAGGACGATGCCGCCGTCGATGAACTCGTGGTCCACGAACACCCCGTGGGCGAAGTCGATCGACTGGACCTCGGTCGTCAGGTGGTTCGGAACCGCCGTCATCACGTGCGCGACGGCCGGGTTGGCGTTGTAACCGACGGGGCTGATCGGCAGGTCGCGCGCCGCTGCGGCGAGCGCGAGCCGGTGCATGTGGCTGACGCCCCAGACCGCCCCGGCCTGGACGACGTCGGGCGCGCCGGCCTCGAAGAGCGGTCGGAACTGCTCGACGCCGGTGAGGTTCTCGCCCGTCGCCACGGCCGCGCGGATCGCCGTGCTCAGTCGGGCGTGCCCGACGGCGTCCCAGCGTCGCAGCGGCTCCTCGACCCAGAGCAGGTCGACCTGCTCCTCGAGCGCGCCGACGTAGCGGACCGCCTGCTTGACCTGCCACGACTCGTTCGCGTCGAGCATGAGCCCCGGTCGCGACGTGTTGCGGCTCAGGGCATCGGAGAGGATGCCCAGCCGCCGCAGGTCGGTGTCGAGATCGAGGCCGCCCTTGAGCTTGCCGGCGACGAATCCCCGCTCGGCGTACTCCGCGTAGAAGGACGCGAGCTCATCGTCGTCGAGCGCGATGTCGAGACCCGACGCATAGCCCGGCACGAAGCGGTCTCGTCCCCCGAGCAGTCGCCACAACGGCTCGCCGGCGGCCTTGGCCTTGATGTCCCAGATCGCGGCATCGAGCGTCGCCACTCCGCCGTAGGTCGCGCCGGCGTGACCCGACTTGAACACCTGGGCGAGCATCCGGTCGAACAGCGCGGCCGCCGCCCGCGGGTCCTCCCCGTCGATGGCCGGGAACAGTCGGGCGAGGTCGGCGTGCGAGCCGAGTCCGACGCCCTCGATGCCGGCGTCGGTCTCGAGGATGACGATCGGGACCTCGGTGACGGCCTCCGTGATGTGGCCGTTGACGTCGCCGATCGAGCGGCGCCAGTGCTGCTGCGCCGTGACCGTGCGGTAACCGGTGATCTTCATGTCGTTCTCGCAGTCATTCCTTGGTTCCGCCCGCGGTCATTCCCTCGACGAGGAAGCGCTGCGCGAACAGGAAGATCAACAGGATGGGGGCGACCGAGAGCAGCGTCGCGAGCGCCAGAGTCGGCAGCTGGATGACGATGCTGCTCGCCGTCGTGGGGTTGAAGGCCGGGACGTTGGAGAGCAGGTTCGCCAACCCGACCTGCACCGGGATCTTGTCTCCACCGACGACGAGGAACGGGAGGAAGTAGTTGTTCCAGTTGGCGACGAAGCTGAAGAAGCCGACGAGCGCGATGACGGGCGTCGCGAGCGGCAGGGCCACCTGCGCGAACACTCGCAGCTCACCCGCGCCGTCGATGCGTGCGGCGTTCAACAGGTCGCGCGACACCGCCGTCGAGAAGTAGATGTACGTGAGGTACACCCCGAACGGGAAGAACGAGAACGGCAGGATCACGGCGAGCGGGTTGCCGATGAGGCGTGCCGCACTCAGCTCGAGGAAGATCGGCAGGACGAGCGCGGTGTTCGGGATGAGCATCACGATGAGCGTCGTCACGAGGAGGAGCCGGCGGCCCTTGAACTCGATGAGCGCGAGCGCGTACCCGGCCGGGATGCTCACGAGGAGCGTGATGGCGAGCGCGGCGAACGAGTAGTAGGCCGAGTTCCCGATCCAGGTGGAGAAGACGCCGCTGCCGAACGCGAACAGCTCGTTCCAGTTCGCCGCGAGCTGGTCGAGCGAACCGAAGCTGAACGGGCCGTCGAGCAGGAGCTGGTTGTTGGTCTTCGTCGGAGCCAGCAGCAGCCAGATGATCGGGAGGATGAAGAAGGCCGCGAAGACGAGCAGGACGATCGTCACGAGGGCGCGGCCGATCCACTGGCCCGGGGTGAGTGCGCGTCGACGGCGCACGGCGAGATCAGTCATGATCGAACAGCCTTCCGCGGAAGATGAAGACGGCCGACAATCCGAGCGCGACCACGAGCAGGATGAGCGAGATCGCAGCGGATCCCGAGAAGTCGCCCTGCCGGAAGGCGTAGAGGTAGGCCAGCTGGTTGAGCGAGTAGTCCTCGGGCACCACGTTCTTGGTCGCCTGCGCGAGGATCTTCGGCTCGACGAAGAGCTGCGTGCCCGCGGCCAGCGACATGATTCCCATGTAGCTGATCCACTTCTTCAGCATCGGGAGTTGGATGTACCAGGCCGTCTGGATGGCGCCGGCGCCGTCGATGCGCGCGGCTTCCATGATGTCGGCGCTGATGTTGTTGAGTGCGCCGTACATGATGACGATCCATCCGCCGGCGCCCGCCCAGAAGGCGATCACCGTGAAGACGATGGGAAGGTTGTCGACCGCGACGACGTTGACGAGCGATTCGTACCCCATGCTCCTGAGCAGGCCCGAGACAGGGCTCACGGTCGGATCGAGCACGAACAGCCAGAGCAGCACGCTCGAGGCGCCGGCGATGGCGCCGGGAATGTAGAACAGGAACCGTGCCGTGTTGCCGAGCCAGCGCACGCGGATGGCGTGCACGATGATCGCGAGGATCACGACGAACACGATGAGGCTGACGAGCCAGTACACGATGTAGAGGGCGACGTGGGCGACCGCCGGCAGGAACCGGTAGTCGTTGAACACGCGGACGAAGTTGTCCACGCCGACGAAGGCCCCGTTGCGAGTGAACGCGAGGTAGACGGCGTACAGCGTCGGAAGCAGGCCGAAGGCCAGCAGCAGCAGCGTGTAGCCGCTGACGAAGATGTAGCCGTACCGCGACTGTCCTGCGTTCACCCGGCTGGCGCGCCGGCGCTCCGGCCGGCGTCGCCCGGTGGGGACGACGTCGACCGGAGCGGGAGGAGCAGTGACGGTCATGTCACTTCACCGTGTATCCATTGACGGTGGCCTCGTTCTCGAGCTCTTCCTGCCAGGCCGGCAGCAGCGACTCGACGGTCTCGCCCGCGGCGATGCCGGGGATGACGACCTTCGCCCAAGCGGTCTCGGGGCTCCAGGAGGTGACGTTCCAGCCGTCCCAGACCTGACCGGCGGCATCGGACATCACGGTCTTGAAGTCGTCGTTCACGAAGTAGGCCGCTTCGGCCTGCTTGTCGAGCCACTTCTCGGCCGCTGACGTGTATGCCGGGTATCCCGACGAAGCTTCGACCTGGAACTCATCGGCGCTCGTGACGAACTCGAGGAAGGTCTTGACGGCGTCGAGGTTCTTCGAGTGGCTCGAGGCGTACCACTGGCCGCCACCGACGTTGCCGGCAGCAACGTCGCCGCCGTCCCACTGAGAGGGGCGGTGCGACACCGATCTGACCGGCCGGCGTGGCGAGGCCGCCCTGGAAGATGGCACCGGTGTACCAGACCGGACCGGGAACGCCCACGAGCTTGTCGGCGTAGTTGGCCGCGAACTCGGCGCTGAAGAAGCTGTCCTGCACGAGCGTGCCGTTGGCGAGCATGCCGTCGATGATCTTCGAGATGCCCTCCGCGTTCTCGTCGCCCGTGTCGGAGTGGAAGACCGCGGGCTCGGGCGACTGGAAGACCGGCGACTCGGAGCCGCCGTAGTAGACGTAGGTCATGAAGCTGTCGCCCATGCTGCCGAGGATGTACCCCGGGTGCTCGGCCGCGAGCTTGTCGCCCAGTTCGCCGTACTCCTCCCACGTCGTGGGAACCTCGTAGCCGAACTGGTCGAGCAGCGTCTGGTTGTAGTAGAAGACGGTCTGTGCGAGGTCGTTGCGCAGGCCGTAGACCGTGCCGTCGATCGTCGCGTAGTCGAGTGAACCGGGGGCGAAGCCGTCGAGGAAGTCCTCGTCGAGGAAGCCCTTGTTGAGCGGGGCAGCGAAGCCCTGCTCGCCGTTGACCGTCTGCTTCGAGGCCCAGATGGCGTCGTTCTGCTGCGTGGAGAAGACGACGTCGGGCCAGCCCTCGCCCGCCTGGTCCATGAGCGTGATCTTGCTCTGGAACGATCCGCTGCCGCCGGCGTTGCCGTCGTAGGTCTCGAGCTTGATCGGGATGTCGGGGTAAGCCTCCTCGAACGCCGTGACGGCGGGCTCGCGCGACGCGTCGACCCACACGGTGATCTCGCTGTCGGGCACCTGCTCGGCTTGGGTGAAGCCGAACTGCCCTTCGCCGCTGCCGGACCCGCCGGGGGCGCATCCGCTGAGGGCGAGCAGACCGGCGGCCGCTGCGGCCACCACGGTCATGAGCCGAGTGACTCGGCGTCGGGAGGACGATTGCTGTGACATGTCGCTTCCTGTTCTGGTCGGCGTCTCTGACGACAAACACCCTGGGGACGGGATACAGTGATTACATCATACGTCTTATCAAACTGCAAGAGGAAAGATCATAGGTGTGACCAACATCGGCCGATATGATGGCGCCATGTCCATCGATGCGAGCGTCACCGCGGAAGGCGATTCCGCGTACCCGACGATCGCCGCGCGCGCCAAGACGCCCCGCCTCGGGGTGAGCGTCGTCGCCGGCCTCGTCGACGCCATCGTTCGCGGAGATCTTGCACCGGGCAGCTCCCTTCCCCCCGAAGCCGTGCTCTGCGAGCAGTTCGGGGTGAGTCGCACGGTCATCCGCGAGTCGGTCAAGCGCATCGAGGAGAAGGGGCTCGTCACCGTTGCGCAGGGGCGCGGCACGCAGGTCCTGAACGCGGACTCGTGGAACATGGTCGACGCGACCGTGCTGTCGGCGCTCGTCGCGAACGATGCCACGCTCGGAATCCTCGACGATCTCAGCGTCGTGCGCGCGTCACTCGAGGGCATCATCGCGCGTGACGCCGCCGGCCGCCGGACCGCCGACGAACTCGAACGACTTCGCGAGGCGCTCATCCTCATGCGCGACACGATCGAGGACGAGCCTCGATTCAACGCGGCCGATGTCGTCTTCCACGGGATCGTGGGCGAGATGACCGCGAATCGACTCGCCGTCAACCTCGTCAAGACGCTCTTCGGACAGGCTCGCGAGAGCGCCCGGTTCCACCTGCACAGCCAGCTCGACGTGACGCTCGACGAGCACGAGCAGGTCTTCGCCGCCATCGAGGCGGGCGATCCCGATGCCGCCGAGCAGACCATGCGCGCCCACATCCTCGACGCCTGGGAGCGCCGGCGTCCGCCGAGCCCGCGCCACTAGCCCACGCAACGACTGCGGCCCGCCGGAGAACCGGCGGGCCGCAGTGTTCGGTTGAGAGGTCAGCGCCGCGCGCCGGCTTCCGCCATCACCTGCTTCGCCTCATCCGGCCACTCCTCACGTGGCACGCCGTTGAGCTCGACGTTGTCCGTCCACGTCGTCAGGTACTCGGGGAACCGGACGTACCGTTCCCGGCCGCCCGTCCACCAGTTGCTCGTGAACGTGAGGTCGAGCGTGTTGAAGATGTACGGCCCATTCGTGTCGGCGTTCACGTAGATGTACCGGCTCGAGTCGAGGATCACGTTCTCACGCACCTCGATGTACCGGGAACCCTGGTCGATGAGCATGCCGAACGTCTCACGACTGTCGTAGATGTAGTTGCGCTCGATCACGGTTCCGGGCGCCGCCGACAGCGAGTAGATGCTGCCGCCGTCGTGCATCTCGTTCTTCGTGTCGTAGATGAGGTTGTACGCCACGTGGTTGTCGCGGAACGTCGTGGGCGTCTCGTACACGGGCTGGTACTCGAAGAGTCCTGCGTCCTTGTAGTACTGGTTGCCACCCGGGTCGTTGATTCCCCAGCCCCAGCCGATGTCGATGCCGTCGTACGGCAGGTCGGTCAGCGTGTTGTGCGAGATCTCGGCGCGCGTGACGTAGGTCGAGAGGATGCCGGCGCTGTCGCGGTAGCTCTGGCCGACGCGGGTGATCGTGTTGTCGACGATGGTGACGTCCTTCACGGTCATGCGCTCGTCGCTCGGGTGGTGCGCGTCGGGCTGCACGCCGCCGACGACGATGCCCGAGCCGCCGAGGTCGCTGAACGTGTTGCCGAGGACGTCGATCTCGGATGCCCCGTAGCCGACGCCCGTGGCGTGCGCGTTCGGGTCCATGCCGATGCCGAGACCGACCGAGCCGAGCTGGTCGAAGGTGTTGCCGTCGAAGGTGATGCGAGACGCCGCCGACACCTGCACCGCTGCCGGGACCTGCCACCATTCATTTCGAGTCTGCTCGAACTCGGGGCATCCGTCCTGGCACGTCGTCAGGTAGTCGGCCGGCGGGGTGTACTCGCCGACGATGTGCGCGCCGCTCTGCTGGTCGGCGTAGCCCCACTTCGAGCTCGGGCGCAGCCAGGTGGTGTGCGCGAACTCGATGCCCTCGAACGCGAGCCCCGTGACGGGCTTGTCGTAGGTGCCGCCGATCTCGACGAGCGTCTCGAGCTCGGGCAGGCGCACGTCGACGCCGTCCATCGTGGCGCCGGACTCGGCCTGGTAGTAGACCTTGCCGTTCGGGGAGTCGAGGTACCACTCGTCGGCGTTCGCGAAGAACTCGTAGGCGTTCACGAGGTAGAGCGCGCCGCGGTTGTACGGCGACTTCAGAGTGTCGTAACCGAAGTTGTTGTTCTCCCAGGCCGGCTGCACCATGCGGATCTCGTTGCCGACGATCTCGTCGACCGGCGAGATGCGGTCCGTGAACGACCCCATGCTCACGAGTTCGAGGTCGGACTGGTTCGCGAGCGCACCGAGGTCGCCGAGGCGGTCGTCGTTCAGCGTGATGCCCGTCTCGGTCCAGGTGAGGTGAGTGCGGGTCTCTCTTGTCAGCGCCGAGCAGCAGCTTGGTCTTCTCGGCGGGCTGGCCGTCGACGTAGAGCTGTCGCGACTCGGTGCCCGGGGCGACGTCGGCCACCCAGATGTTCTTGTCGGGGTCGTGCAGCGTCCAGCCGGTGAGGGCATGGCCGCCCGAGAGCACGGCGTGCTCGCCCGGCGCGCTCGCCCAGGTGACGGTGTGGCCGTTCGACCCGCCGTCCTTCGCATCGAAGCGGAGCGGAGCGTCGAGCTCGTACGTGCCTCCGTCGAGGAGCACGCGCACGTCGCGCGAGCCGCCCTTGTTCTTGACCACGCTCTGCGCGGCATGGATCGAGGGCACGACGATGTCGCCCGCTGGGGCGCCCGCCTTGCCCTCTGGTGCGACGACGACGGTCAGGGTCGGATTCGGGTCGGCGACCGCCGGCTGCCCGATCGCGACGACTCCGGCGGCTGCGAGCGCCAGGGCGGCGACCGCCCCCGTTGCGCGGTGACGAGTGAGTATCTTCATTGATTGGCTCTCCATACATTAGTCGAATGACGTAACACCTTTAACGTATGGAGGCCGGCATCGTTCGTCAACCCGCGCATTCGTATGCATGCGTCCGGTGGGCTGGTGGTTCGGATGCACCAGAGGTCAGATGACCCCGGCGTGGACTCGATCGAGTCGAGCCGTCAATGAAGAACCGGCGATGCCGGCTGAGTGAGGGCGATGTCGTCGCCGACGAGCTCTGCGTTCAAGGCGCCGGCCACGAGAGAGCCGAGACCCAAGGAGACGGAGACATTGGCGCGCACATTCACGACGTTCCCGACTGCCCACACTCCGGGAACGGAGGTGCGCCCGTCTTCGTCGATATCGACCCAGGGTCCGAGCGGGCCGTCCGTCGTCGCCGCTCCGAGCGAACGCAGGAGGGCGTCGCGGGGCCGCGGAGTGGGCCCGGTGAAGACCACGCCCACGGGCACCACGCGCCCATCGACCTCGACGCCGGTCACCCGGTCATCGTCGATGCGAAGCCCGGTGACCAAGCCGGGTTCGAACCGGATGCCGCGCCGCACGAGCGCGTCCATCTCATCGGGCGAGGGCTCGCCGAGCGCGTTCGCGAAGTAGACGACGCGGTCGGACCACTGCCGCAACAGCTGAGCCTGTTCGATGCTCTGGGGTGAGGTCGCGACGACGCCGATGACGTCGTCTCGGTGTTCCCAGCCGTCGCAGTAGGGGCAGACGACGACTCCTCGTCCCCACTGCTGGCGCAACCCGGGGATGTTCGGCAGGTCGATCGTCGAGGCCGGTCGCCACCAGGAGGCGTCGAGTGCGGATGGTCTCGTTCGCGGTGTCGACCTCGATCGCGTCGCCGTCGGTGCGCGCCGCCGTCACTTCGCCGTGGATGACCCGCACGCCGTACCCCGCGATCTCCTTCCGTCCGAGCTCGAGCAGCCGAAGGGGCGAGAGTCCATCGTGGCCGAGCACACCATGCATGTGGGCAGCGGTCATGTTCCTCGGCTTGCCCGCGTCGACGACGATGACCCGACGGCGCGCTCGACCGAGCGAGAGAGCGGCGCTGAGGCCCGCCGGCCCGCCGCCGACGATCACGACATCGGTTCGTTCCTGTCCATTGCTCATGTGATTCATGCTGGCGGCATGGTCCACGCAATGGCAATATCGTTTGCTGGAATGGCAACGAGGAGGAACATGGCCCACCACGATGAGTTGGCCGGAATCGGCGATCGCCTGCGTGCGATCCGCGAGTCCCGGGGAATGACGCTCCGGGCAGTCAGCGAGGCCAGCGGTATCTCGATCAGCACGTTGTCCCGGCTCGAATCGGGATCCAGACGAGCGCAGCTCGACCTGCTCCTGCCCCTCGCGCGGCTGTATCGCCTGCCCTTGGATGACCTCGTCGGTGCCCCTGCCCTGGGCGATCCGCGCATCCATCCACGACCGCGGCTGCGGGACGGCGTCGTGACGGTGCCGTTGTCCGGCGGGACGGGCTCATGGGAGGCGTTCAAGCAGGTGCATCCGCCATCACCGGAGAAGCCCATTCGCCAGTGGGTGCACCCCGGGTGGGATTGGATCTACGTGATCTCGGGGCGCATGCGACTGCTTCTCGCCGACGACGATCTCATCATCGAGGCGGGCGAGGCTGCCGAGTTCGATACTCGCGTGCCACACGGATTCGGCAATCCCGGCCCCGACGCGCTCGAGGTGCTCTGCCTGTTCAACGCTGAAGGTGCGCGGATGCACACTCGCGCATCCGCGTGACCTGAGCGCAGGCGACATCCGCTCGGCGCGAATCAGAGCGCCCCGGTCGCCGCCGTCTCGCGCACCCGCGGGCCGCCGTCGAACACCAGTAGCCGGTCGGCGAGCTTGTCGACGAAGAACCGGTCGTGGCTGACGACCACGACCGCGCCCGGGAAGTGCGTGAGCGCCCGCTCCATCACCTGGGTCGACGTGATGTCGAGGTGGTTCGTCGGCTCGTCGAGCACGATCACCGCCGCCCCCGAGAGCAGGCACTGCGCGATCGCGACCCGTGCCCGCTGTCCGCCCGAGAGCGTGCCGATCTTCTGCTGCAGGTCGGCCTCGGAGAACTGCAGCATCGCCAGGAACCGGTTCACGCTCTTCTTCGTCGCCGTGAACGCCAGCGAGTCGGGGTAGGCGTTCACCGCGTGTCCGACCGTGTCGTCGAGGTTCAGTTCGGCGTAGACCCGGTTGTACGACACGAACCTGGCGCCCTTCGCCCACCGCACCGTCCCGGCATCCGCCTCGGTCTCGCCGGTCAGCACGTCGAGCAGCGTCGACTTGCCCGACCCGTTCGACCCCAGCACCGCGACGCGGTCGCCCCGTTGCAGGTCGAACGACAGGCCTTCGAACAAGGGCGAGCCGTTGAACCCCTTCGTCAGCCCGGTCACGGTGAGCAGGTCGTTGCTGACCCGCAACCCGTCGTAGATGCCGGTGATGATCTGGTCGATCGGACGCGGCGCCTGCCGCTTCTTGATGTCGGCGAGCCGGCGCGCGACCGCGTTCGACGGGTTGCGTGCGGCCTCACGGCGTGCTGCCGAGGCGGCCTGTTCGTAGGCGAGCAGTTCCTCCTCATGTGCGAACTGGCGCTCGAGCATCTTCAGCCGCGACTGCTTCGCGTGCACGTACGCGGAGTAGTTGCCCTCGTATTCCTGCAGCCGGTAGTTCTCGATCTCGACGATGCGATCGACCACCCCGTCGAGGAACTGACGGTCGTGCGAGACGACGAGCACCGCACCCGCGAAGCCGCCGAGCCAGCCCTCGATCCAGCGCACCCCGTCGAGATCGAGGAAGTTCGTCGGCTCGTCGAGCAGCAGGACATCGGGCGCCTGCACCAGGATCAACGCGAGCGCGGCGCGGTTGCGCCATCCGCCCGACAACCGGTCGACCGGCAGGTGGCGCCGCTCCTCGTCGAAGCCGAGGCTCGTGAGCACCGTGTCGATCGTGTTCTCGTAGGTCCAGCCGCCGACGTGGTCCATGCGCTCGAACAACTCACCCTGCTCGGCGAGCAGGGCCGTCATCGCGGCATCCGTCATCGGCTCGGCGAGCTGCATGCCGATCTCGTCGAGGCGGGCCTGCGTCTCGTGCACATCAGCGAAGTGCGCGCTCAACGTCGCGTAGGTGCTCTGCTCGCCGTCGAGTTCGGAGAACTGCGAGAAGTACCCGATCGTGGTGCCGAGGCTCACGTCGACGGTGCCGCCCGACGGCTCGCGCCGCCCGAGCACCAGCTCGAGGAACGTCGTCTTGCCCGTGCCGTTCTTGCCGATCAGCCCGATGCGGTCGCCCCGCCGCAGCTTGAGGAACGCCTCGCGCAGCACCGGCCGCCCGTCGAAGTCCATGCTCACGTCGTTCAGGCGGATCAGGCTCACGGGTGTCCTTGCGTCGGGGCGGGGGAAGTTGGCGAAGGCGAGCGGATGTCGCGAGCCGGCGTCGCGCCGACCGGGTCGGCGAGCCTCCCACACGATACCCCGCGCGCATCCGAGCATCGGCGCGCATGGGGGTCGCCGGACCCCGGGCAGGCGGGGTCGAACCCCGGAGCCCCGATGAAGACGGGTCGCCTACGCCGGCGCGTACCTGGCGGCGATGATGCCCGAGTCGTAGGACTGCACGTCGAGCAGCCGCAGGCCGACCGGGTGCGGCGTGCGCAGCCGGTCCTCGGCGTTGCCGACCAGGAACGGATGGATGCCGGCGTGGATCTCGTCGACCAGCCCGGCGTCGACGAGCGTGGCCGCCAACCCGCCGTAGCCGTGCGAGATGATCGACCCGTACCGGTCGCGAAGGCCCCGAACCGTCTCGGCCACGTCGCCCTCGATGAGGGTCGAGTTCCAGTCGAGCGGGCCCGACAACGTCGTCGACGCGACGTACTTCGGGAGCGCGTTGTAGTGCGCGGCGAAGCCGCGTTCATCGGTCTGCGCGGGCCAGTACTCGCGGAAGAACTCGTAGCTCTCCCGGCCGAGCAGCACCGCGTCGGCACCGAAGACCAGCTCGTCGGAGTGGCGCACCAGTTGCGGATCCTCGACGTTGAACCAGTGCTCCATCTGGTCGAAAACCCCGTCGAGCGTCATTTCGAATGAGATCGTCACTTTTCCCATGCGCCCCAGCATTCCCCGTTCTCGGTCGGATGTCACGGGGTCGGGGGCCCTTCAACGACGGCGCGGCACTCGGCGGACGCGCCGGTCAACCTTCGACGAGGTCGACCTTCGCCTCCAGCCCGAGGTAGTCGCCGTACCGCGCCGCGGCATCCCGAATGGCCTCGAGCTCGCGCCCACTGAGCGCGTGGTGCGGCCGGATCGAGAAGGTGACCGCCTTCGCCGTGACGGTGCGCTTCATCGCGGCGACGAGCTGGGCATCGACGAGCGCCATTCCGATCGCCGTCTCACGGGCTCGAGTCACCACGCCGTCGGCGTCGAGCACCCAGCGGGAGTCTTGATAGCCGCGGTACATCTCGTCGAGCACCTGCAGCAGGTGACCGACAGGCGCCGCGGATGCCGGGGCATCGCCGGGGGCGTGCCAGAACGTTCGCCCGTCGTGCTCGAACGAGTCGAGCCGGTCACCGGCGGCGGCAAGGCCGCGACGGACGTCGGTCACGGTGAGCGTGGCCCAGTACGCGAGGTCGCGCTCGGTGGCCGGCCCGTGCGAGGTGAAGTACCGCAGCGCGATCTCGGCGAGCGCGTCGTCGCGGTCGAGGCGCCGCGGCTCGGGTACGCGATCGGCGAAGCGGGCGTAGGTGTGCTCGCCGTCGCGCGGCACGCCGCTGCACACGCGGCCGAGCACCTCGAGGCGCCCGAGCAGCAGCATGAGCTGTTGGCCGGTGAGTTCTTCGCCCCGTTCGGCCAGGGCCGCGGCGACGTCGGCGCGGGTGCGATCGGATGCCTCGGCGAGGAGCGCCTCGACGGCGTCGCCGAGCGCGTCCACGCGGTCGGCCATCGGCTGCAGCTGCTGCTCGAAGACCGGCATCACCCTCGGCGCAGTGAGTTCCTGCAGCCACTGGGCGTCATCCGCGTGGACGTAGTGCCAGGTCGAGCGCAGCACGTGAATCCGCAGCACGCGGCCGGCGGCGAGCGCGTCGGCAAGGTCGTCCTGGCGTGGTGATGTGGTTCGGGTTGCGACCGCCCAGGCCGACTGCGACGGGTTCTCGGCCTGCACGGCGAGCAACGAGCGCACGACCTGTTCGGCGTCGCCGACCGGCGCGGCGAGCATCTGGGAGTGCAGCCGCCAACGGGCGATGTCGCGGTCGGTGATCACCCCTGCAGCGTATGGGCGTCGCGCGCGTGCGGGAAGGGTCCGGACCCGCGAGTGGCAACGCAGCAGCATCCGCTGCGCCCCCTTGCAGCTGACCCGCTCACGCGAGAGGCTGAGGCTGTCGCCGAGCCGCATGCTGGATGAGGGATGCGATGAGCGGGCAGCACGCACCGAGGGAATACCGACCGAACCGCGCCGTGAAGGCCGTGAACGCCGTGATGCGCGTGCTCGCCCGGGCCGGCCTCGCTCCGCGCACGGTCGTGCTCACGGTGCGCGGCCGCATGAGCGGCGAACTGCGCTCGACGCCGGTCACGCCGATCGGGCACGGCGGGAAGGTCTGGCTCGTCGCCCCGTACGGCACCGTCGCCTGGGTGCGCAATCTGCGTGAGGCCGGCGAGCTCACGCTCTCGCGAGGACGAACGACCCGTCGATTCAGCGCGCGCGAGGCGATGCCCGACGAGGCCGGCCCGGTGCTGAAGCGGTACGTCAAGGTCGCGCCCCTCGTGCTGCCCTACTTCTCCGCGCGCGCCCATGACCCGGTCGACGCGTTCGTCAGCGAGGCCAGTCGCCATCCCGTCTTCGAGCTGACG
Source organism: uncultured Actinomycetota bacterium (assembly GCA_963758615.1). Classification (GTDB taxonomy): domain Bacteria; phylum Actinomycetota; class Actinomycetes; order Actinomycetales; family Microbacteriaceae; genus Agromyces. The sequence continues at coordinate 66,773 of CAVWVZ010000004.1, forward strand.
GCGATCGAAGGGCCGTGAGCGGGTCGGCGCTCGCTCAGCCGGCGGTCGACACCGCCTCCACGACGTCTGCCCAGGCCGCCGGCGGCAACTCGTGCCCACCGCCCGGGATCGTCGCGAACCGCGCCCCGGGGATGTCGCGTGCCAGCGCCTCCCCGTTGCCGATCGGGAACACCGGGTCGGTGGTGCCGTGCACCACCGTCGTCGGCATCCGGATCTTCCCCAGCCGCTCCCGCCACCGCGGGGCAGGCTCGACGACATCGGCGCCGCCCTCGTCGCGGTGCATGCCCGGCGACCTCCGCACCGTGTCGGTCCAGATCGCGCGGTCGTGCACCTCGTCGAACTCGGCTCCCGCGTAGTCGCGGTCGGTGTCGACGTGGTACTCGATCACCGCGTTCGCGTCGCTCCAGTCGGGCTCGGGCAGCGGGCTCGCCCACACCTCCTGCATCCGGTCGGTCGCGGCGGGCAGGTCGGGATCGGCCTCGAACATCGTCGGACTGGTCGATACGAGGGTGAGCGCGCGAACCCGGTCGGGGTGGTCGAGCGCAGCGAGCTGCGCGACCCATCCGCCTGCCGAGAAGCCGACCCAGTGCGCGTCAGCCGCGCCGGCGGCATCAAGTACGGCGAGCGCGTCGCCGACGGCGACCAGCAGCCCGTCGCGTCGAGTGCCGGGCGGCCCGAGCGTCGTCTCGCCCATGCCGCGCTGGTCGAAGCGCACCACGCACAGACCGCGATCGACGATCAGGTCGCAGAACGCGGGTCGCCACCAGTCCATGGATGACTCGCCTCCGGCGACGAGCAGCACGAACGGATGCCCCGCCTCGCCGATCACCTCGGCCACGATCTCGGCACCGTCGGGGCGAGCGACCCGCAGCGATCGAACCTCAGCCCGGGACATCCGTACCTCGTTCGCCCGCCGGTGTCTGTCGCCGCTCAGCTGCGCGCATTCTCCAGATGCGGAGCACCGTGGCCCAGCACCTTGACCACGAGGTTGTGCCGCCGCAGGGCCCGGATGGTGCGCGCGACCTCATCGGGCGTGCGGCCGAGGGCACGTTCGTTCGCGACGACGAGCACATCACCGGCCGCCAACGTCTCGAACAGCCGGCCGAACCGCTGTTCCCATGTCAGCGAGCCCTCGGGCATGGGGTGCTTGAAATCGAGGATCGCGACGCCGAAGCGAGCGAGGTCGTTGCGCTGCTCGACGACCGACGGCATGTCGTCACGCGCGACGACGAGCCCGATCAGCCGTGAGTCCTCGGGTCGCGCCTTCCACCAGTCCTGGTTGCGCTGCAGCTCCTCGAAGCACTCGGGGCATCCGATCGCGTGGTGGCCCGGGCCGTGCGGCGTGCCCGGTGCATCCGGAACCGGCGCCCCCGTCGGCGCCGTGGCATCCGTGGTCGCACCCGTCGTCAACTTGCTCATCATTCGCCCCTTCACGTCGCCTTCCATTCTCGCGCGTCTGGACGACGGCGGCCACGGAGGCCCCGAAACGTCCGCTCAGTGGCGCCGCTCCTCATCGTGGCGCCTCGATCCGCGCATCCCGCGGAGGGCATCGTGATCACTCCCGGAATCCTCTCCACCATCGCTCTCGCGAGATCTGCGGCATCGGCGTAGGGTGGCGCGCGACGCCACCGACGGAACGAGGAGCCACGATGGCACGGAAGCCGGTCGTCTACCAGACCACGCACCACATCGCCTTCTCCGAGCTCGATCCGTTCCAGCACGTGAGCACCGGCAACTACGCCCGGTACTTCACCGACCACCGCATGGAAGCGCTGGCGAAGCATGCCGGCTGGGACCTCAAGACGTACGGCTCGCTGGGCTTCATGATCTGGGTCAAGCGCATGGAGATCGATTTCATCAGGCCGGTGGGCGCAGATCAGGAAGTCTCGATCACGTCATTCGTTCGCGAGTTCGCGGGGTCCGACGCGATCATCGAGTGCACGATGACGGATGCCGCGGGCACGACCGTCGCCGCCTGCCTCATGGTCGCGACGCACGTCGACGCAGAGACACGGCGCGCAAGCACCTGGCCCGACGAACACGCAGCGCTCTTCTTCGAGCCCGAGGGTTGACCGAGCAGACGCGGAACCGCCCATCCCACCGGCACCTCGCGCCGGCCTGCGGTCCCGCTAGATGTCAGGTTGCTCCGCAGACGCTCCACGCGGGGTGAGGCGGATGACCGGGATCTCCCTGTCGGTGATCCGCTCGTATCGGGCGAATCCGCTCGCCTGGGCGATGACCTGTCGCCATGCAGTGTCTCGGTCGGCGCCGTGGAGTTGCTCGGCGCTCATCTCGATGCGCTTCCCGGCGAACTCGACCCGCACACGGTCGGGGTGAGCCGCGATGTTGTAGTACCACGAGGGGTTCCGTGGGGCGCCGCTCGCCGACGCCACGATGAGCCTGGCCTCGCCGTCGCCGGGAAACCATCGCACCGGATTCATCCGCTCGACGCCGGTCTTCTTGCCGATCGTGACGAGCACCAGCTTCTTCCCGCTCCTGTCGCCCTTGCGTCGGATGCGCTCCACCATCTTCTGGTTGCCCCACCGCTCGAGCCTGCCGCGGCCCGGCTGGCGGGCCCCTCTGGTTCCGTTCGGAGTGTCGAAGGCCATGACGTCGCCTCCTCGGGTGTCGTCCCAGGATCAATCATCCCCCGGTTCAGCGCTGGGTGCTCATGTGTCGGGTCGTCATCCTCTGACGAGCGGGAGGTACCGACGAGCCACGTACTGACAGGGCCTCCCTCGCTGACGGAGCACGACGTACCGTCGAAGCGATGAATGAAACACTCGAACTCAACAACGGCGTCGTCATGCCCGCACTCGGCTTCGGCGTCTTCCAGACTCCCCCAGACGAGACCGTCAGCTCCGTGGCATCCGCCTTGGAAGTCGGATATCGCCACATCGACACCGCCGCCGCCTACCTCAACGAGCGGGAGGTCGGCGAGGCCATCCGCCGGTCGGGCATCCCCCGCGATGAGGTCTTCATCGAGACGAAGGTCTGGATCAGCGACTACGGCTACGACGAGACCCTGCACGCCTTCGAGAAGAGCACCGGCAAGCTGGGGGTCGACACGCTCGACCTCCTGATCCTCCACCAGCCGATGCCCGTCTACTTCGACCGCACGATCGCGGCGTACCGCGCCCTCGAGGCGCTGCTGGCCGACGGCAGGGTCCGCGCGATCGGCGTCAGCAACTTCATGCCCGATCACCTCGAGACCCTGCTCGGGCAGACGAGCGTCGTGCCGGCGGTGAACCAGGTGGAAGTGCATCCGTACTTCTCGCAGCCCGAGGTGCGCGCAGCGGATGCCGCGCACGGCATCCTCACCCAGGCGTGGTCGCCGATCGGCGGCATCACCTTCTATCGCGGCGAAGGCGCGGGCACGCTGGCCGACCCGGTGATCGGCGGCATCGCCGACGCGCACGGCAAGACGCCTGCACAGGTCATGCTGCGGTGGCATCTGCAGGAGGGCCGGTCGGTCATCCCGAAGTCGGTGAGGCCCGAGCGCATCGCCGAGAACTTCGACGTCTTCGACTTCGCGCTCACGGCCGAAGACCTCGCCGCGATCGACGCGCTCGACACCGGCGAGCGCGGCGGGCCCGACCCGGCATCGATCACGCCCGAGCTGTTCGGCGGTCGCACCATCCCCGAGGCCTGAGGCGGGCGGGCTCGGTCAGCGGATCTGCGCCACGATCGCCTGGGCGACCGCCTCTGCCCCGTCCCCGGAGATCTCGTACAGGATGCCGCCGATGCCCAGGTAGGCCGGCGACGAGGGCCCGTCGTGGTACCGGGCGACCACGGCCTCGGCGTCCTGCGGGGCATCGGCGAGCTCGAACGGTTCGAATCCGACGTCCCCATCGGGGGCGCGGAACCGGTCGAAGTACGGCGAGAAGCCGTGCGCCGCGGTGATGGTCGTGAACGTGATCCCATCGACGTGCAGCACGCAGGAGAACGCTCGAGCGGCTGCGCGGACCGCTGCCTCGAAGCGATCCGGCGCCACAGTGGTGGGATCCACGGCCGCGTAGTCCACGGTCGAGTCGGCCGGGAGTTGCATCGCGGCGACGATGCCCTGTTGATGCAGGGCGACGTTGCAGACCGCATCCGCCTGTCGGAGCTAGGCGGAAGGCAGATCGAGCTGTTAGGGCGTAGACTGCTGCAGGGTAGTGAAGGCCGCCTCTGCCACGTCGGCCAAGCGATAGATGATCACCGGAACCTCGAGGCCCAGGAACGGGCCGCGGTAGAAGTCAGCGCGGCGGCGCTGATGCTCGCCACCACCCAACTGTCGCCGACGGGTGCCGAGATCGCCCAGCCCGGGTCGCGCCGGCGACGGATGCCTCGACGCCCGCGATCTCGCGGGTGTCGGGTGACGGCGTATCGCAGAGCTGGAGCGGTACACACGCTCCGCGGCCCCAGGGAGAACGTAGACGCGCAGGTAGGCACAGTCGCTAGGCGCGTTGTACTCGGGGATGCCGCTGAAGACGCGCCACGAGCACGGTAGGCTGCCGGCGCCCTCGAGCAGCACGCGTCGAACACGGCACTGCGGTTCACGCGGTCACGGTTAGACGGGCGAGACATAGGCACGCTAGAGCGCGGTAGCCACGAGGTAGACGGGCACGAGATAGTCGCACGTGAGCGGCGAGGAGGCCACGGGGGTAGGCGACGGCGAACGGTGGGCGTGGGAGTATCGGCCTGAGTGGTGCAGACGCATCCGGTGAGCAACAGCGAGAGGGCGGCGGCGGCCACGACGACGATTGCATTTGAGCGCATGGAGCAGAACATACCGGTCGCGGCATATCGTGCACGTCAGGGACGACCGGGCGCGGCGGGCGCCGTGAGTGTTACTCGACGTGCGCGAGAGCCTCGGTGGTCGAGCGACTATGCGCCGGTAGACCACCGAGGCGCTTCGCGTTGCGCGACGCCTGAGGCAGGCAGGCGGGCGTCATGCACGCGCACGGTCGGTTCGATGCTCTGGGCACCGACGACGTCCTTACACACATCGAACCCCAATGGAAGGAGAAGAAGATGGAAAAGGAAGGGAGATATAAAATAGAAAGAGAAAAGAGAGATAGGTGAAGAAAAAGGTAGAGAGAGAAGAGAAAGAGAATAAGAGATATGAGAAAAATAAAGGAGAGAGAAGAAAAGAGAGAAAAGAGATAGAAGAAGAGATATAAAGAGAGAGAGATAGAGAAGAGAGATGGATAGAGGTAAGAAGAGATGAAGAGGAGATAAAGAGAGGAATAAAGAAAAGGAAGGTAGAGAAAAGATAAAAAATAGAGATAAGAAGAGAAAGAAGAAAAGAGAGAGAAGGAAAAGAAGAAGAAAGAAGGAGAGAGAGAGAGGAAAGGTGAGAGAATAGGTAAAAAGATAAAATAAAGGAGATAGATGGATGAAGAAAAGAGAGAGAGATGAGAGAATAAGGAGAGAGAGAATGAGAGGAAAAGAAAAAGAAAGGGAGAAGAAAAGATAAAGGTAAGAGAGAGAAGGAGAAGGTGAGAGAAGAGATAGAAAATGAGAGAGAAGAGAAAGGGAGAAGAGATGGAAAAAGATAAAATAGATAGAAATAAGAAGAGGTAAGGGAGAAAAAGAGTTCGACGGATAGAGTAAGAGTTCGCGAAGGAGGCGGCGGCGCTCGGTCCGGAGAGGACTGGCTAGATAGCGGGAGACGTAGATAGACGATGCGACTACAAAAAGAAAGAGAGCAGCAACTTTGCAGAAGCAAAAAGAGGTGCAGAGGCAGGGTGTGAGAGATAGAGAAAGAAAGAAAACAGAGACAGTGTGATAGATAGATAAAGAGATGTAGGCACACAAGGCAGAGTAGTTGAGAAGGCGAATCAACAGCGCAGTTTAGATGCTGCTGGAGGCAAGAAGCTAGAGTGTAGGGAGAAAGAAAAAAAGAGAGAGGCAGAGTGAATGAAGACTAGGCTGAGAGGAAAGAGAGAGAACAAGAAGAGGGGTAAGAGGAGTAGTGGCTGTAAGAGTGAAACTACTAGAAGAGAGAAGATCTACTACAGCAGAGAGATGTGAAAGATAAGAGCTAGGAGTAGAGATAAAGAGGTGGAGAAAGAGATTAGTAGAAAAACAAAGAGAATGAAGGCAGATACTAAGAGAACATGAGCAGCAACTGAAGCACGCTTAGAGCACTGTGCACGAGAGGGGTCAAGGTTTCTTCGACTAGACGATTCGCTACCGCTCAGCGTCGCACTGGCGAGTGTGCAGCCTGTGTAGTCAGCGCGCGAATGTCGCAACGAGTCGGTACTGTAAGAGCAAGTGGTAAAAGTATAGAGAGAGGAAGTGCTCAAGGGAAGGCTAGAGATAGACAAGAGTGTAGAGAGAGTAGAAAGATGTGTAGTAGTGGTGCAAGAAGTGTAAGGCAGGAGGCTGCGGCGAGGAGTAGGACTGCTGGAAGATGAAGTTGGGAGAGATGAGAGCAGCGGAGAGATAGACCTCTACTACGACGGCGGGCAAGAGTAGATGGTACAGTGGGTGAACGAGTGCGGAAGTGGGGAGTAGGGGTAGTGCAGCAAGATCGCGAGCTCGGCGGCACGTCGGGCACGCGAGTGACGTGAAATAGAGGCGAGAGGTTGTCACGGTCGGCGCTGTGGCGAGGGTGGATAGGGCAGTGTGCCTCGATGTCAGGAGCTAGAGACGGTGAGGTCTGCAATGTTGAGCGGTATTGGTGGTTTTTTTACTGTGCTTGGCTACTGCGCGATGCGCGCAGCATCTGATAGATGGCGCTGGCGATGACAGCTGGCTGTTCTCTGGGACGTAGTGATAGGTGTGGTGACGTTGACTAATAGATATCGGGCGCAGTTCAAGAGCGGTGCTACGCTGCGGAGCGGAGATGATCGCACTGTTCGCGCGCAGTGCGGTATCGGTACGCGAACGCTGGCGAACGCTCGGGATAGTGGTGCGCAGGCTCTCGACGACGAGGTGAGCGCGGCGCTCGATGCGAGCGGGCGAAGCGCTGTGGCATGCGCGGTATGAACGTGCTCGCTGTGCGACGGCGTTTTCGGCATGCGGGTACGTTCGTGAGGTACGACTCGATCTCGCGACATCGCGAAGTCTCGATCACGGCGGTGACGCGTGCTTGAGGGTTTAGAGCACTTCGCTCTCGACGAACGGCGTGTAGTGACGGCGACGACGCTGAGGACGGCGTGGGATGCTCGGCAGCGAACACACGCGTTGCGGGCACGAGCGAGTGGCGACGACGATGGCAGGGCCAGACCAGCGTCTCCTGAAGTGCGCGGATGTCGCTGAAATCGGCGGTTCGTACAGGCGCTGGCTGGTGCTGCGTGTGACGCGCTGGTAGATAGAGATTGTGAGCGCGGGCCGGTGAGGGCTCGACGACGGGCTCCAGACGCGAGATTGGCGGATGTGCGTGCAGGAAGATCACGGCGTGCTCTGCGGGTGCGCTGACTGGTAGGCTAGGTGATGGCGAGCTCAGACGTGCGGCGCACATCGGTGTCGGCGAGGGGGGTCATACGGTTCGTTGACGCGAGCGTGCGACGCGCGGCGACGAGTCCGCGCACGATCGCTGCGCGCTTCTCGTCGACGTCGCGTTGCGGTACTCGTACATCTCGCTGCTCGACTTCATGCGGAGCTTGCTCTCCGCGGTCAGCTGGGTGATGACGTCAGGCACGCTCGCGGAGTTGTCGAGCTGGGCATTGAGGTAGCTCGAAACGTTCTGATAGACGTCGAGCTCCGCTATGTCGAGCAGACGCATGGGCTCGACAACGGACAGCTTGTAGCTAATGCCCCACTTGACGCACGTGTCGAGATCCTCCTGCGTGACGATGCTCTCGTCGAGCAGGGCGAGGCACTCGCGCAGGATCGCGTACAGCACGCGGTTCTCGACGAAGCCAGGCGTCTCCTTCTCGACGACAGCCTCGTACGCGAACGCACGGATGATCTCGATGAGACGGCTCTGCACCGTGTCGTCGGTGCGCTCACCCTTGATGACCTCGATCATCGGGATGAGGTGCGGCGGGTTGGACCAATGCATGCCGATGAATCGCTCGGGGTTCGACATGTCCTCTGCCATGGTCGAGATCGGAATGCCCGAGGTGTTCGTTGCGATGATCGCGTCGGCCGACACGAATCGCTCGACGTCGGCGAGCACGGCCTTCTTGAGCTCGACCTTCTCGGGGACGGCCTCGACGACGAACTCGGAACGTGAGGGCTGCCTCGAGGTCAGAGAGGAACGCGACGCTGCCGCCCCGTCGCTCTGCGCCTCCACCTGGTCGAGCACGCCGGCAGCAAGGCCTGTGGCGACTCGGCGCGCTGCAGCGCCTCGGCGCTGATGTCGTAGACGCGAACCTCGGCGCCAGCGCGTGCGAGTACTGCGGCGATGCCGGGGACCATCGTGCCGAGCCGACGACGGTGACGATCGAAGGAATGCTCATGGTGATGCTAAAAGCGTTCTGCTCCTTGCTCATTGCGTTCTGCTTATTCGGCGGTCGACGCTTCGAAGGCGTCGAGCTTGCGGTTGAAGTACATCCAGAAGTTCAGCTGCGCCTTGCGCGGGTAGATTCGGCGGAACTTCTCGACGGTCTCGTCGTGGTCGGGTTCGACGGCGCCGAGACCGGACTTCGCCAGGTCGAGTTGGAACTTCGCGGCCTTCTCGAGGAAGATGCCGGCGAGGGTGGCCTCGATCACGTCGTCACCGACGAACGCGACGCCGTGGTTGGCGAGCAGGATCGCCTCCGCGTCGCCCAGCTGCTTCGCGACCTCGACGCCGAGTGGAACCGTCGTGATGATGTGACTGGTGTCGGAGAACCGCGGCACGCCCTGCTAGGCGAACCACACGCCGTGATTGTTGTACGGACCGAGCTTCGCCTCGGTCGCGCCGAGCACGGTGGCGAAGTGCGCGTGCGAGTGACCGACGACGTTCACGTCGGGGCGCGCCCGCATGATCTCGGCGTGGAGCGGCCATTCGAGGTGGCGCAGGCCGGTGCCCTCGAGCACGTTGCCGTCGAAGTCGATGAGGATGAAGTCATCGCCCTGCACTCGGCGAGCGCGAGGTTGCCGCGCTTGAGCCAGAGGCCGCGGCCGAAGGGGTCGCGGTACGAGAGGTGGCCCATCGACATGTCGCCGTGGCCCTCGATTTCGAGGATGCGGTGTGCGCGGGCGACGTCGTACAGCACGGAGTCGATGGACTCCTCCTGGTGGTAGAGACCCGGGGTGTAGCTCATCTGTTCGTTCCTTACTCTCGGTTCGCTGCTTCTTCGACCGTCATGCCGCCGACCGTGCGTGCACCCGGCCGCCGGTCGCGACGGCGACCACGATGAGGAGTTCGTCGGGTCGGGGCTCGTCGGGCACGGTGAGGGTGATGGTGTCGTAGTGGCTGCGCACGTACACCTCGTCCTTGTAAGCGAGCGGGATGTCGATCGAGGTGCCGGCCGCGCCGACCTTCGTCGTCGAGCTGATCCACGCGGCGCCGCCGCCGATCGCGTCACGGAATGCGTTGCCGAACACCGTCGTGACGCACGCGACGACGTGCTCCTGCTCACCAGCGATGCCGGCGATCCCGCCCTTGCCGTAGCTCTCCGCGGGGCGGCCTCCGAGCAGTGCGAGTGCCCGACGGCCGAGCTCGGTGCCGATCGCAGCGCTCGGGTCGGTGAGCGACGAGAGGTCGGCCTGGTAGCCATTGCCGGCGAACGGATTCGTGATGACGACGCCGACTGCGGCCTTCACGAGCGGGGCCTCGGGCGAGGGGCCGCCGTCGTGGGCGACCTCCTGCACCACCGAGAACCACTCGCGCACAGTGTAGGACTCGTGGATGCTCATGCGTTCCTCTCAGCGACGAGGTGTCGCGCAGGGTCGGTGGGGTTGTATCGGGCGGTCTCGTTGATCTCGCCCTGGAACTGGTTGCCGACTGCCATCTGACGCGTGTCGGCGAAGTACTGCGACCGGTCCTGGCACCGGTCGGTGAAGGGCCGTTCGAGACGCTCCCACTGCACGAGCGCGTCGGGCAGGTCGGCGACGGATGCGGCGTCTGCGGCCTGCGCGAGCGTGTACGCGTTCACCATCGCGCAGCCAGCGCCCTGCGCCAGCGCGGGGCACATGGCGTGCGCTGCGTCGCCGATAAGAGCGACCGACCCTGCGTCCAGTGGTCAAGACGCGTGGTCTGGTACCCGTAGTAGCGGCCGGGCACGCCTGCGGCGTCACACAGCACGGGCGCGAGCTGCGGGAAGACCGAGGTCCACAGCGCGAGGTCGATCGGCACCTTCGAGCCGCGGGCGTCGGCGGCGGGCGCCATGAGTGCGATGTAGAGCTCCTCCTCGTTCGCCGGCACGTAGAGCACGCGCAGCACGGGGTCGGAGTTCCAGAAGTCGATGACGTTGTCCCACTCGGTGTCGGGCTCGAGGGCCAGCAATTCGTCCTTGCGCCGGGGAACGAGGAATCGCGTGATGCCGTCGCGTGAACGCTCGCGGACCAGCGGGATCCCGAGCGAGTCGCGCACGCTGAGCCGACGCCGTCGGCGCCGATGACGAGGTCGGCCGTGGCTGTCTGCCCGTTGCCGAACGTGACGGTGCCGTCCTCGGTGGCCGACTGCACCGTCGAATCGGCGACGACCTCGACGCCGGCCTCGCGGGCTGCAAGGAGGAGCGTCGGTAGAGATGCGGGCGGGTCATGGTACGCCAGCGGATGCCCTGGATCGCCTCCTGCGAGACGATCGCGTTGTCGGTCCTCGTCTCGTAGAACGGCGGCGTCATCGAACCGGTCATGAGGTCGGGCAGCGCGCCGAGTGACTCGAGCACGCGGAGGCTGTTCTCCCACAGCACGATGCCGGCACCCTCGGTGCGCAGCTCGTCGCTCTTCTCGTGCACGCGAACGCTCCAGCCGCGCTTGGCCAGGGCGACCGCGGCCGTGAGCCCGGCGAATCCCGCTCCCGAGATCTCGGCTCTCCGAGTGTTGGTCATGGTGATACTCCTCTGTGACCGGGCGGCGCCTGTGCGGCGCCGCCCGTGTCGGATCAGTTTTCGTTGGCGGCGTCGACGAACGAGCTGTCGTGCAGGTCGGCGACCTTCGGTGCGGTCTCGATCACGCCCTGCTCGGAGAGCATGTCGACGAGCTTCTGCCACTTCTCCTCGGTCATCGTGCCGAGGCCGTTCGCCTCGGTGTCCTCACTCATGAACCCGACAGCGATATCGGCTTCGAGCTGCGCCGTGTACAAGTCGACGTTGCCCGACAGCTGAGGCGAGGAGTCCGCGAGGGTCTGCGCGGCCTCCTCGGGGTTCTCGATCACGTACTCGAACGCGCGGACGTACGCGGACATGAAGCGCTCGACCAGCTCGGGGTCGCCCTCGATCATCTCGTCGGCCGCGAAGACCCCGGTGCCATAGGTGTCGTAGCCCCAGTCGCCACCCTCGAGGATGCTGAGCGAGCCTTCGCCTCCCGCGTGCTCCTCGAGCACCGAGACCTCGGCGTCCAGGTAGCACGGTACGACGTCGACCTGTCCGGTGAGCAGGTAGTTCTCATAGGGCGGTTGCACGGTGACCTCGGTCAGCTGGCTCGGATCGATGCCGTTCGCCGCGAGGAGCGCCTTGTAGAACACGTAGGTCGACCCCGATGACTGCACGCCGACCGTCAGGCCGATGAGGTCCTCGGGTGTCTCGAGCGTGTGCTTGTCAGCGAGGGTGCACATCGCCAGGGGCGAGTTCTGGTTGACCGCGGCGAGCGCCTTGACCGGTACCTCCTGTGACCGGGCGACCGCGAGCGTGGGCAGGTCGGCCATCCCGAAATCGCTGCTACCTGAGCCCAGCAGGCGCAGGGTCTCACCCGAGCTCTTGCCGACGAGAATCTCGTCGACGACGATGTCCTCGTCCGCGAAGTAGCCGAGCTCGTCGGCCATATAGAAGATCGAGTGGATGCCCCGGGGCTGGAAGTCGAGCTGGATCGAGACGTGATCCGCGTCGGTCGAGGTGGAGGTCTCAGACGCGCCCGATGATGCAGCGCAGCCGGCGAGGAGCATGGCGGAGGCGCCGAGCGCCACTGCCGTGGCAGCCTTTCGTTTCATGTGCATGACAGTTCTCCTTGGATGGGGGTTGGTGATGCGGGATGGAGCGGTGTGAGCGCGCTCACCCCTCGGTGAGCGTGATGTGCGGGAACTGTCGGGCGAGCAGGTACTCCGCGAGCCCGACGAGGTAGTAGAAGACGAGCCCCAGCACCGAGACGACGATGAGCGCGGCGAACATGAGTGCGGTGTCGAGCTGCGTCGACGCGTATTGGATGAGGAACTCGAGCCCGTTCTGCGAACCGGCGAACTCGGCGACGACGGCGCCGATCACGGCGAGCGTGATGCCAATGCGCATGCCCGCGAACAGGTACGGCAGCGAGTTCGGGATCTGAATGCGACGCATGATCTGCCCCCGTGTGGAGCCGACCGAGCGCAGAAGCAGCACGAGGTCGTCGTCACTTCGCTTGAGGCCGAGCACCATGTTGATGGTGATGGGGAAGAAGGCCATCACGACGATGAGCACGAGCTTGGGCGTCATGCTATAGCCGAACCAGAGGATGAAGATCGGCGCGAGGGCGACCTTCGGCACAACCTGGAACAGCACGATGAGCGGGTAGACCGCGCGCTCGGCCCATCGGAAGCGGACGACGAACAGGGCGATCGCAATGCCGACGATGATGCTGATGAGGAAGCCCCACAGCACCTCCTGGGTGGTGATCCAGGTGGCGTCGGCGAGCATCGCCGCCTCGTTGACCAGTTCGGCGGCGATGTCACTCGGCTTGGCGATGACGAAGCTCGAGACGTCGAAGAACTCGACGATGAGCTCCCATGCGACGGTTGCCGCGACCACGAGGGCGAGCGGCGGCCAGACCTTGCGCCATCCGCGACGGACGGCCGCAGCCGCGGGGCTCTCCTGCGAGGGCGGCGTGAGCGCAGAGGTTGTCGTTGCCGTAGTTGCCATGTCAGGCCGCCTTCGCCGTGTCGGGGTGGAGTTCGTCACGGAGCCGCGTCGCGTGCGAGCCGAACTCCGCGAGGTCTTCGGATCGCGGACGCGTCATGTCGATGTCGACGGTGTCCACGATCCGACCGGGGTCCGTGCCCATGACGTGGATCGTGTCCGAGAGGTAGACCGCCTCCGAGATGGAGTGGGTGACGAAGACGATGGTCTTCCCGGTCGCCGCCCAGATCTCGGCGAGCGCCACATTCATCGAGTCGCGCGTGATCGCATCGAGCGCGCCGAACGGCTCGTCCATGAGCAGGATCGACGGTTCCATCGCGAGCGCCCGGGCGATCGAGACGCGCTGCGCCATGCCACCGAGAGCTCGTGCGGCAGCCGGTGCGCGGCGTGGGTGAGTCCCACGAGCTCGAGAGCGGCATCCGCTGCCCTGGCGGCTGACCTGCGGTCCTTTCGGGCGATCTCGTGGAGCAGCATGACGTTCTCGCGGGCGCTCTTCCACGGAAGCAGCGCCGGGCGTTGCAGCACGAGACCGATCTCCTTGCGTCGCACCGCCTCGCTAGCGGTGATGCCTCCGATGGTGACGCGGCCCGACGAGGGCTCAAGGATGCCGCCGAGGATCTTCAGCAGCGTGCTCTTGCCGCATCGCGACGGTCCGAGCAGCGTCACAAAGGACCCTGGTGCGATCTCGATGGATAGGTTGTCGATCACGGTCGTGCGGGTACCGGTGCGGCTGACGAAGGTCATGCCGACTTCTGTTGCGGTGATTCCGGCCGAGGCCATGCTCACTCCCTTCAATTTCTCAAGATGTGCGGACGCGTTCTTAGGAGTAGAGAATGATCGGCCCGTCGGGCTCTATCAAGAAATAGGACTTGAATTCTCAGAGCGTAAGAATTCCGAGTTTCTACTGGGTTTCGAGCCGTTTCTGCTGCGTTTCGGGGACCGAGAATTCGGAGGTTCCTGATTCCGGCCGCATGAGCAGCTGCACCGACGATGCGAGGCATCCGTGGCCGATTGACTCGAGACGATCGAGGCGCTCGGATTCGCGCGCGAGCAGGCTCGCAGCGAGGCATCCGGCGTCGTGAGGCGGCTGCGGCGTAGCATGACCGGCATGGACGTCGGTGAGTCGTCAGGCGGTGCCGCCGAAGCGGCGAAACGCACGCCCCGCACCTACCTGTTCGCACTCACCGATGCCGGCGGCACCGTCCCGCCGGAACTCGGTGTCGCTCGTCGGCTCGCCGACCGCGGCCACCGGGTCACGGTGCTCGCGGACGAGTCGATGGCCGACCAGGTGCGCCGAACCGACGCGGCCTTCCGAGCATGGACGTCGGGCCCGGCGGGAGAGTTCCGCGACTGGGAACTCCGATCGCCGATGAGTCAGGCGAGCGCCATGGTCGATCACATGGTCGTCGGCCCTGCGCCGGGCCAGGCAGCCGACACCGTGGCGATGATCGATGCGATCCTGCCCGACCTCGTCGTGACGTCGTTCTTCGCCGTCGGCGCCATGATCGCGGCCGAGGAACGAGGGCTTCCCTTCGACGTGCTCATCCCGAATGTCTACCCGCTGCCCGCGAAGGGCATGCCGCCGCTCGGAATGGGAATGGCGCCCGCGCGCGGACCACTCGGCCGGCAGCGGGATCGATTCGTCAATGCGGCGAGCGCCCGGCTCATGGATCGGTACGCGCTGAAGCCGGTCAACGCGCTCCGAACCCAGTACCGCCTCGTCCCGGTGGAGACCACCTGGGGCCAACTGCATCGCGCGAGACGCCAGCTCGTGCTCACCTCCGCCGCGTTCGACTTCCCCGCCGCACTCCCCGAGAACGCGCGCTATGTGGGCCCGATCCTCGACGACCCCGCATGGGCGACCGACGAGCCCTGGACGGCCCCGACGGGTGAGGGCCCGCTCGTGCTGGTGGCCATGTCGTCGACGTTCCAGAATCACGTGGAATGCCTGCAGCGCATCACCGACGCGCTCGGCAGCCTTCCCGTGCGCGGCCTCGTCACCACGGGGCCGGCCGTCTCCGCTGACGCGATTCATGCACCGGCGAACGTGACCGTGACCGTGTCGGCGCCGCACAGCCGAGTGATGCGCCACGCGAGCGTGGTCGTCACCCACGGCGGCCACGGCACCGTCATCAAGACCCTCGCGGCGGGAGTGCCACTCGTCGTGCTCCACCACGGACGCGATCAGGCCGACAACGCCGTTCGGGTCACGAGCCGGGGGGCCGGGGTCGCCGTGTCTCGGCGAGCACCGGCTCGAACGATCGCCCGGGCGGTGTCAGAAGTCCTCGACTCTCCGGCCTACCGACGAGCGGCAGCGAAGCTCGGCCACGCCGTGGCGCGCGACGCGGCGGGCAGTGCGTTGCTCGACGAACTCGAGGTCTGACGCCGCCGAACGGATCTCTCGGGAATACATGCTCAGTCATGTTGTTACCCCTCGATGAGAGACCGCAGAAAGGCGGACACCATGCAGTTCGGCATCTTCAGCGTCGGCGACATCGCCCCCGACCCCACCACCGGCTACACCCAGAGCGAGGCGGAGCGCATCAGCAACCTGGTGCGGGTCGCCCAGCGAGCCGACGAGGTGGGGCTCGACGTGTTCGCACTCGGCGAGCACCACAATCCCCCGTTCGTCCCGTCGTCGCCGCCCGTCCTGCTCGCGCACATCGCGGCGGTGACGAAGCAGATCATGCTGAGCACCTCGGTCACCCTGATGACCACGAACGACCCCGTGAAGATCGCCGAGGACTACGCCATGCTCCAGCACGTGGCGAAGGGACGTCTCGACCTCATGGTCGGTCGCGGCAACACGGTGCCGGTGTATCCCTGGTTCGGCAAGGACATCCGCCAAGGCGTCGCCCTCGCACTGGAGAACTACAACCTCCTGCACCGCCTCTGGCGTGAGGACGTCGTCGACTGGGAGGGCAGCTTCCGCACGGCGTTGCAGGGCTTCACCTCCACGCCGCGCCCGCTCGACGACGTGCCGCCGTTCGTGTGGCACGGCTCGATCCGCACGCCCGAGATCGCCGAGCAGGCCGCCTACTACGGCAACGGGTACTTCGCGAACCACATCCTCGCCCCCAGCTTCCACTTCAAGCCGCTCGTCGACTTCTACCGCGATCGGTTCGAGCACTACGGTCACGGCAGCAGGGACCAGGCGATCGTCGGCCTCGGCGGGCAGGCGTTCATCGCCAAGCGCTCGCAGGACGCCGTCGCCGCGTTCCGGCCGTACTTCGAGGAGTACCCGGTCTTCAAGGGGAGTTCGCTCGACGACTACATGGCGCGCACCCCCCTGAGCGTCGGCAGCCCGCAGGAGGTCATCGACAAGACGCTCACATTCCAGGAGGGGTTCGGCGACTACCAGCGCCAGCTGTTCGCCCTCGACGGCCTGGCACTGCCCGTCGAGCTGGCCCTCGAGCAGATCGAACTGCTCGGCACCGAGGTCGTGCCGGTGCTTCGCAAGGAGATGGCGGCGCGGCGCGCGCCCGAGGTTCCGGATGCCCCGACGCACGCGAGCCTCGTCACGCGGAAGTACGGCGACGCAGAGCCTCGTCAGCCCCGCCCGAACCCGAACCGAGGCGACAACCTCTCGGGCGCATCCCCCTACCAGGACAGCGACCCGGCCACCCCGGCTCGCTTCCCGCTGGCGGCATGACTTCCGTGCGCGACCTGCGACTGGCGAACGAGGCCTGGGAGGCGTACTACCGCGCCCAGGCCACGATCGCCCGGGAGCTCATCGACGCGGACATCTGGGACGGCCTGCTGACCCGGGAGTACGCCGTGCTGTTCGCGCTCACGACGGAGCCCGACGGCCTGCGCATCACCGAGCTGGGTGACGACGTGCTCATCACCCAGCCCGGGATGTCCCGCCTGATCGTGCGGCTCGAAGCCCGTGGCCTGGTGGAACGGGTCGACGATGCCGCCGACGGCCGAGCGCGCCGCATCCGCCTGACGCCCGACGGACTCGCAACCCAGCGCCGGGTCGGATCGGCGGTCGCCCGGCACGTCGCCGAGGCCCTGGGCCGCGCGCTGGATCACGACCAGATGGTGATGCTGCGCGACCTCAGCCTCGCCCTCCTCGCGGGCGCTTCGGGCATCGCGGCGGAAGTGCAGCAACGAGCCATGCAAAGGACCATCTCATGACCACCCAACCATTCGGGACCCTCGACCCTGTCAAGTCGGATGCCGCGGGCGCCACCACGCGCCTCGTCGTCATCAGCGCGGGGGTGAGCGATCCGTCGACGACCCGGCTGCTGGCCGACCGCACGGCACAGAAGGCGATCGACCTCCTCCGCGATGCCGGAAGCGCCGCGACCGTCAACGTGATCGAGCTGAGCGGGCTCGCGGTCGAGATCGCCCAGGCGATCGTCTCGGGGTTCCCCGGCGAGCGCCTTCAGGCGGCGATCGAGCTCCTCGCCGACGCCGACGCCGTCATCGCGAGCACCCCGGTGTACAAGGCCGGCATCAGCGGCCTGTTCAAGTCGTTCGTCGACGTGCTCGACAACGACCTGCTCATCGGGAAGCCCGTGATCCTCGCGGCCACGGCCGGCACGCCGCGTCACGCGATGGTGGTCGACGAGCAGCTCCGGCCGCTGTTCGCATTCCTCCGCGCCCTGCCCGTGCCGACGTCGCTGTTCGCGGCACCCGACGATTGGGGGTCATCCACGCTCGGCGACCGGATCGCCCGTGCGGCCACGGAACTGACGGTGCTCGCGAGAAGCGGTGTTGGAGCATCGATGGCCGACGGCGCCTGGTCGGGCTACCAGCACCAGTTCTCGGGCAACGCGACCAGGGCCGAGCGATCCGCGGCCGAGGTCGACTTCAGCACCGACCTGATGAAGCTCGCCGCCGGCGGAACGCGCTGACCATCGCTCGTCACCCGAACGTGAAGCAGTACGCCTCCACGCCGGCCTCGAGGAATTCGATCTCGAAGACATGGTCGGTGATCCGGTCGGACTGACGGATCAGCTGGTACGCGTTCTGGTCCTCGACCACTCCGCGACCGTCGGCGCCGACGTCGGTCCCATGCACATCCTCGACGGCGCCGCCGTCGATCGAGACGCGGAACGGGATCGCGGCGCCGGCGATCGCCGGCCCCATGACGAGGTTGACGTCGCGCGCGTGGAAGCCGAACGAGATCCGTCCGCCGGGCTCGTTCGACACCGCGGCGTGCCGCGCGAGCGTCCAATCGCCTGAGAGATCCCAGGTGTTGGGGCGGAGCCTCGTGGTTCCGTCGTAGACGTGAGCGCGGTCGTAGTACGCGGATTGCTCGGAGACGAACCCGCTGCTCTGGCCGTACCCGAGGTACGTCTCGGGCGACCGCAGCGAACGCCAGTCGGCGGCGACCTCCAGCCCCTGGGGTTCGACCATGACCAGATCCATGTCGAGGTCCCGTGCCCCGGCGTCGACGAGGAGCTGCTGGATCACCATCTCGGTTCGGGCGTACTCGCCCTCGCCGAAGTGGTGATAGCGGAGCCGCCCCTCGGCATCGGCGATGTAGACCGCTGGCCAGTAGTGGTTCGCGAACTCGTCCCACACCCCGTAATCGCTGTCGACCGCGATCGGATAGTGGACGCCGAGGTTGCTCGACTGGGGCACCACGTTGCGGAGCTCGCGCTCGAAACCGAACTCGGGCGTGTGCACGCCGACGATGGTCAACCCGGCATCCTCGTACTTCGTGGCCCACGCCTTCAGGTACGGGAGCGTGCGCAGCCAGTTGACACAGGTGTACGTCCAGAAGTCGACGAGGACGACACGCCCCCGCAGCCCCGCAGGCGTCAGGGGTTCGGAGTTGAGCCAGCCCGTCGCCCGATCGAACGACGGGAGCCGCCCCTCATCGGGGAGGACCTCCCGGTCGCCGGCCAGCCGATGGGCGATGGATCGGAACAGGCCCACTCGGGCGTCCTTCTGCGTCGCCGCGTCGCCCGCGGTCTCGTCGGCGAGATGATCATCGGGCATGGGATCCTCCTGGTGGGATCGGTGCAGTCGCGGTGGGATCGATCCAGATCGTGGTACTCCGGCGCTCCGTCCGCAAGGCCGCGCAGGACAGTCGTCGCCCATTGCGACCGCTCGACCGTCACGACGGGATCCGGAACTCCATCGCGAGGAATCCCGCACGAGCCTGCTGCGAGTCGGAACCTTCGGCGACCGCGACGAGCGCCGCTCGCCACGCGGCCGCGAGGATCCGGCCGAGCACCGGTGACGCCGGGGCCGTGCTCGCCGTCAGCAGCTCTGCCAGGCGGTCGTGCTCCGACCCCGCCGGCGGGTCGCCCAGGATGCGGAGGAAGCCCTCGCGGACGGCGAAGTCGAACCCGATCAGCAGTGCGGCCATCACGGCAGCGGGCCGGTCCGACGGGGACGGGGACGCCGCGATGGCGCCCTCCATGCGGTCGAGCAGGCGCTGCTCGACATCGTCGCGCACGAAGGCGTACAGCCCGAGCTTGCTGCCGAAGTGGTGGTAGAGCGCGCCCGTGGTGACCTTCGCCGCCGCGGCCAGCTCGCCGACCGTGACCTCATCGAAGGGCCGCGCCCCGAACTCCGTCACGGCTGCGAGCGTGAGCCTGCCCTTCGGGGAGGTCGATACCGGAATCCACTCGCGCACATGACCATAATGGCGTTATGCTTTACGGAAATCCAGTTACGACACGGAAGGATGCGCCATGAAGCTCGAGTTCCTGTTCGTCCCGACCTCCGACCTCAGCGCCTCGCTCGCCCTCTACCGCGACGGCCTCGGCTTCAGCGAGGTCTGGCGCGAGGGCGAAGCGACCGTCGCCCTCGCCCTGCCGGGCTCCGATGTGCAGCTCATGCTCGACTCGCACGACCCCGAGGCCCCGATCGGGCCACTGTTCGTCGTCGACAGCGTCGAGGCGTTCCACGCCGCCCGCCCCGAGACCCTCGCCGTGGTCGAGGCTCCGGGTGAGATCCCCGGCGGCTTCATGGCGACGTACCAAGATCCGGGCGGCGCGACCATCTACGTCATGGACCAGGCGACGGACTCCACGACCGAGTGAGGTCCGGAAGAACCACGGCTCCCCCTGCGTTGCCTCCAGCATGAGAGCAATGGCGTACTCGCAGACCGGTGACTCGTCCGTCCTGCACCTCGTCGAGCGCGACGTGCCCGAACCCGGTGCGGGCGAGGTCCGCGTGAACGTCGTCGTGTCGGGTGTGAATCCCACCGACTGGAAGGCGAGGGCAGGTGCGCGGCCCGGCCGGCCCACGCCGTTCCCCGAGATGGTTCCCGATCAAGACGGCGCGGGCGTCGTCGACGCGGTCGGTCCGGGTGTCGCCGGCCTCGAGGTCGGCGACCGCGTCTGGGTGTACCTCGCCGCCCACGAGCGCCCGACGGGCACCGCGCAGGAGTACGCCGTGCTCCCGGCCGAGCGGGTCGTGCACCTGCCCGATGCAGCGAGCTTCGAACTCGGGGCATCCCTCGGAGTGCCGGCGATGACCGCGCACCGAGCCCTCACCGTCACCGACGGCGGGCCGGCGCGCCTCGGCCCAGGCACGCTCGACGGTCGCACCGTGCTCGTCGCCGGCGGCGCCGGCGCGGTCGGGCACGCCGCCATCCAGCTCGCGCGCTGGTCGGGCGCACGCGTGATCGCGACCGTGAGCTCCCCTGAGAAGGCCGCGCTCGCCACCGCGGCCGGCGCCCACCACGTCGTGAACTATCGAACGGACGACGCAGCGACGGCGATCCGTGCGATCGCACCAGACGGCGTCGACCAGGTGGTCGAGGTCTCCCCTGCCCGCAACGCCGAGCTCAACGCGAGCGTCATCGCCAACCACGGCACGATCGCCGTGTACGCGACCGATGGCGGCAGCGAGATGAGGCTCGACGTGCGCCGGCACTTCGCGCTCAACGTGCGGTACCAGTTCCTCCTGCTCTACACGGTCGGCCAGGCTGCGCTCACGGCAGCCGCCGAGGACATCGGGCTGGCGCTCGCCGACGGCGCCCTCCCGGTCGGCGAGGCGGCCGGCCTGCCGTTGTCCCGGTTCCCGCTCGAGCGCACCGCTGAGGCGCACGACGCCGTCGAGGCGGGCACCGTCGGCAAGGTGCTCATCGATATCGCAACGGATGACTCCGGCGCGGACTCGTGACCGATCGCCTCAGATGCCGGGATGCTCCGGATCGATCAGGTCGGCGTATTCCGGATTCCCGGTCATGAACGCGGCAACGACCCGGCAGTACACGGTGACCCGCTTGCCGTGATCGCGGATGTCGTCCAACGCGTCGGCGATGAGATCGGTGGCGATGCCTCGACCGCGGAACTCGGGCTCGACGGTCGTTGTGATCAGCACGATCCGACCATCCTCCTCGTCATACCGCAGGCGCGCGATCTCCGTGCCACCGATCGTCGCGGCATAGACGTCGTCGCGGCGGTGCACCTCGATCTCCGCGTCGGCATCCGCTGACGGCCGGTCGACTTGGCGGACCGCGTCTGCGGTCACTTCGTCGACGAGCGCTGCGGTGCCCTCGTCGAGGTATCCGGCGCCATCTGGATACCCGGCCGCATCGGGATACTCGAACCCTTGTCCGGTGGTCATCTCACCCCTCGTTCTGTGCAGGACAGGCGACTCGGCGGCGGGTGGGACCAGCCGCGGTCTGCTTGGCGCAACCTCTCCGGGAAGGCCGCCTGAAACCCAGTGCTCCCGCTCTTCTCTCACGACTCGGCCGAGCCTGTCATGAGCGAAGACCGAGTAGGCCCCGAGATTGTGACAGGGCGGTCCAACCGGCGAGCGGGGGCCGGCTGAGGTCGCCCCGGCTCACGCGCTGACGAGATGCGAGACCTGTTCGACGACGAGCACGACCGCGAGCACGATCATCGCGGCGCCCGAGACGCGGGAGATGATGCGGATCGCCGACGGCCTGACCCGCAACACCGTCCTCGCGCCCATGCCCACGACGGAGTAGACGAGCGCACAGCTCGCGACGAAGATGAGGCCGAGCACGGCGAGCTGCACCGGAATCGGCCACGCGCCGGCCGCGTCGGTGAACTGGGGCAGCAGTACGACCAGCACCAGGAGGCCCTTCGGGTTCAGGCCGCTCACTCCGGCGCCCTGCGCGAGGCGCAGCCACGGCCGAGCGGTGGGAGCGGCGGTCCGCCGAGGATCGCTGCCGTGCCCTGCCGCGTCGCCCGTGGCGAGCTGCGGTGGTTGCCTGAGGACGCGGACGCCGAGGAACGACAGGTAACCCGCTGCCGCGAAGGTGAGCCCGACGAGCACCCACGGCAACGCCGCCACGGCGGCGCCGACCCCAACCGCAACCGCGGCCACCGCGGCGAGGTATCCGACGAGGATCCCTCCGAGCGACGGCACGATGGTGCGATCCCGCATCCCCGCGTCGATGATGTAGGCCCAATCCGGACCCGGCACCAGCACCATGAGCGTCATCATGCCCCAGCATGCGAGCAGCAACTCCGTGTTCATGCTGCTCCTCCCCTCGTCCGATACGACGAACATAGGCAGGAACAGCCGGAATAGGCTGCCATGTTTCGCCACTGACGGGGCCCACCATGGAAGAATTCACCCCATGGATGCCATCGATCGGAGAATCCTTGCCGAGCTGCAGCAGGACGGCCGGTTGAGCCTCACCGACCTCGCCGCGCGCGTGCAGCTGAGCATGTCGCCGACACACCGTCGACTGCACGCGCTCGAGGCATCCGGCGCGATCACCGGGTACCGGGCCGTCATCGACCCCGAGGTGGTCGGCCTCGGCTTCGGAGCCCTCGTGTTCGTCACGATGGAGCAGGCGAACCAGGCGACGATCCCCGCCTTCGATGCCGCCGTGGCAGAGATCCCCGAGGTGATCCAGGCGTTGCGGCTCTTCGGTGATCCCGACTACCTGCTGCGGATCGCCGTGCCCGACCTTCCGTCATACCAGCGCCTCTGGGACGAGCAGCTCTCGGCCCTTCCGGGCGTACGCCGCGTCGAGTCGACCCTGGTCATGAAGACGATCGTCGACGACCGACCGCTGCCGATCTGACGCCAGGAAGGACGGGGGTCAGGCGATCCCGCGCAGCGCGTACTGCCGCACCTGCACGAGCCGGGTCGCGGCGCAGGTCGACAGCAGCGGCGGCGAGGACTCCGCGGCGAGGTCGACGACGATCGACCCGCCGGCGTCGAGGGCGAGGCGCACGCGCCATCCCTCGTCGGTCGCAAGCTCCTCGAGCGGCGGGTAGGCGCCGATGCGGTCGTCGCCGAGCGCCTGCCTGGCGTAGTGCTGCGCCGCCTGCACGGGATGGGTGAGCGAACTCCGGCCACGGAGGTGATCGGCCACGACCCGCCCGTCGTCGAACGCGTCGGCGATGCGTGCCGGGTCGCCGTCGTCGTCGGCGTAGCCGTAGTAGAGCCCGTGCGGGAACACGACCATCGTGCCGGCGAAGCGGTCGCCGCCCACGTGGGAGCACTCCCAGGTCTGGTCGGGGCGGGCGGCGGCGAGCGCGGTCGCGACCCGGCGTCCGCGCACCGCGCAGCAGCGGTCGTGCCGACCGTGGGCGCAGACCGCGTAGACGGGCTCGGTCGACGGAGCGCCGGTCGACCCGTCGAGTGGGATCTCGACCAGGCCCGCCGCATCCGTCACCTCGCCCCACACGATGCCCTCGCGCCCGGGGCGCGAATCGACGATCGCCCAGCGTTGCGTCGGGGGCGGCGTTCGCCGACCGGTGCGGCGGATCGCGAGGATCCGCATGTCGGCGGCCTCGACGCGGCGAACGAGCTGGCGGCCGATCTCGCGGTCGAATGGCGCGTCGAGCAGGGCGTTGTGCCCCCAGCTCGTCGCCACCTCGAGCAGGAACCAGCGGATGCCGCGTGGCGCCGTGCCGGCGAGCGGGTCGGCGCGCTCCCGGGCACGATCGCTGCACGGCGCCCACTGCTCGACCGCGAGCGTCACGCCGGTGCCACCGCAAATCCCTCGCGCACCAGCCGGCGCACGACGACGACGGCACTCTCGGCGTCGAGGCCGGGCAGGTCGCCGACCGCGATCGGCTCGCCCTCGGCGAGACGCCGGACCGCGGGTTCCGTCTCGATCGGCAGGGAGAGCGTCTTCACGCGCGACACGATCCGGACGCGATCGTCGGCGGTCTCGATGCGAGCTCGGAGCGACCCGCGCCAGCGTACCGTCGTCGACGCATCGAGTCTCCCGAGCGCGTCGAGGGTCGCGAGCGGCGCAATCGGCGCGGCGCGGATGTCGCCCTCGAACCGCCGCGCGAGCGTCGCCGCCGTGTCCGCGGCATCCGCCTGCTCGACCAACTCGACGAGCGCGTCGATGGTCTCGCGGAGGATCCCGGCGAACTGCTCGGGGTCGTCGAAGTCGACGCCGAGGGGCAACGCCGCGCGCATCCTCGCACTGTCGCCCACGCGCGTGAGGAGCGCGGTCACGACGTCGGCATGCGTGTAGGCCGACATGCCGATGGTGAGGTGCACCGAGGTCGCGTCGCCGCCGGCTGTCGCGGAGTGGATCCAGCCGCGCGGCAGGTAGAGCGCGTCGCCCGGGCTCAGCACCGCGTCGATCGCCGGATCCTCGAGCGCGGCGCGCGCGACCGCTGCGCGGTGGTCGCTCCACGGCTGCGAGCTGAGCGGGTCGATGAGCACGGGGGCGTGGATGCGCCAGTGCTTCTGCCCGGCGATCTGCAGCACGAACACGTCATGCGTGTCGTAGTGGGGATCGAACCCCTGCGACGAGGGCGGCGTCACATAGGCGTTGACCTGCACCGGATGCCGCAGGTCGTCGACGAGTTCGCGGGTGAAGTCGATGATCGGCGGCCACAGGCGGTGCAGGCCCTGCAGCACGATCGTCGCCCCGTCGGCGAACCGATCGAACACCTGGTCGCTCGCGACCTGATCGCCGACCTCGGCGCCGAGTCCGCCCGACGCCGTGTACGCGGATGCCGGCAGTACGGCGCCGTCGCGGGCCATCCGGATGAACGGAGTGCGCACGCCCCGACGGGTGATCAACTCATCGACGGCATCGGCCGTGAACAGGTCGTCGAACCCGCCGGACAACTCGCTCGAACGCGACAACAGCGCCGTGCGACCCCAGTATTCGTCGGCGAACCGCTCGGTCTGGACCCCGATGCACCGCGACAGCGCGGGTCGAGGTTCCGACCCGCGGTCAGCCGCGACCACTACGCCGAACCGTCGGCGCCGCCGTCGTGGCCCTCGGGGTTCGCGCCACCGTCGGCCGTGCCTTCACCGGCACCCGCCGCCCCGTCGGCGCCGCCGTCGTGCCCGCCCGGGTTCGCGCCGCCGTCGGCGACGCCTTCGCCTGCGGCGGCCGATCCGTCGGCGCCGCCGTCGTGGCCCTTCGGGTTCGCGCCGCCGTCAGCGACGCCCTCGCCGCCCTCGCCCGGCTCGACCGTGATGTCGTCGTCTCCGATGGACATGCCGTCCCCCTTCTCGACCGCCGCGGCCCGACGCCACGACACGTCTTCGGCCAGCGTAACGAGCGGGCCGCCGGAAGGCGATGGGTTGACAGGCGATGGCAGTGGTCACGTTGCCCTCGCCGGGTATTACGCGCCGACCACCTCGAGCCGCTGCTTGAGCAGCGCGAGGCTCTCGGGAATCTCGGTACGCGCGCCGCGGGTCGCCATCACCCTGATGAGCTTGCCGATGCCGCGTCCCTCGAACCAGATGCGGTAGTCGACGTGCGTGCCACTGCCGTCGCCGTCACCGGTCGATGCGAGTGCGATCGAGGCGTGCGCCCGGACGGGACCATCGATACCCTCGACGGCCCAATGCCCACCGGGTTCGCACTCGGTGACCTGCCACCGGATCTTCTGCGCGCCGCCCGGCACCCTGCGCACCTCGTAGCCCCGCATGCCGACCTGGCGGATCGCCGGCGGCTCGGCGGATGCCTCTTCCACGGACGGCTGCCACTCGGGAAGCCGTGCCGCGTCGGAGACGTAGTCGAACACCTCCTGCGGCGTGCGGGCGATCTCGGTGCTGTACTCGATGACCTTCATGATGGCCACCTCCCTGATCGATCGGCGCGTCGTTGCCCGATCCATATTGATGACAGTATCATTCTCCTTAATGTCAGACGTGTCAAGACGCAGGTACGACGCCACGCGTCGCCGCGAGCAGGCGGCCCGCACGCGCGCGCGGATCGTCGAGGTCGCCGGGCGGCTGTTCGTCGAACGCGGCTACGCAGGGACCACGATCCCCGCGATCGCCGGCGAGGCCGGTGTGGCCGTCGAGACCGTGTACCGCTCGGCGAGCGGAAAAGCCGGACTGCTTGCCGATGCCGTACGAGCTGCCGTCGCGGGCGGAGCCGAGCGCGCGGAGGTTCCGGTCCCGGAGCGGCCCGCGATCCGGCGCATCAAGGAGGAACCCGACCCGGTTCGGCAGTTGCAGCTGTACGCGGCGACGCAGCCGGGGATCTGGTCGCGGGTCGGCCCGCTCCTCCGAGTACTCGATGCCGCGGCCAACAGCGACGCCTCACTGGTCGAGGTGCGCGAGCGCATCGCCGCCGATCGGCGGAGCGGCTTGCGCGACGGCCTCGGGCGGATGCTCGAGCAGCGCGGCGTACTCCGCGACGGCGTCACCGCCGAACGCGCCGGCGACATCGTCTACACCGTGTGCGGCCAGGCCAACTACCTCGCACTCGTCGGCGACTGCGGCTGGACCGAGGGCGCCTACGAGTCCTGGCTCGCCGAGACACTGATCGCGGCGCTGCTCCCCCGCTCAATGAACGGATGACCCTGGAGCGGTCATCCTCTACACCGGGTGGCCGTCATCATCGGTTCGAGATGCCTGGGAACTGAACTTCGAGACGAACGCGTCGAAGTCGCCATCCGGCCGCTCGACCATGACTCCGCCGTCCTGCCAGATCGCATTCTCGTCCCACCAGGGCGAGCCGTACGGATCGCCCTGATTCTGGTGGACGTTGTGGATACCCAGACCGCCGTCGCTGAACGGCTCGCCCCACACGAGCGTGCGACGCCCGATCACGAGGATGGACTCGAGCGCCACGGACGCTCCCGCGTAGTCGCCGACCGTCCATGGGTGACGCGGGGCGCCGAGCAGGAGCGCAAAGCAGCCGGGATGCTCGGCGATGGAGGGATGTCGGATGAGATCGAGCGCACCGGATTGCCGGTCGCGTGCGAGGTCGTGGTACCCGGGCGTCGCATCGCCGGCCGGGGCGACCAGGTGGCGACGGATATGAAGCGTCTTCCACTGCACCCCGACGTTCGACGCATGACTGTCGACGTCGATCGCGGCCCGGTAGGTTCCTGCGGGGGCGGTGAGGCGCAGGTTCACATGGAACCAGCGCCCGACCTCATCGGGCGGGTCGCGGAAGTGTCCGGAGAGTTCGCCTGCGAGCACTCCGTATCCGTCGAGCGGCACGCGGTCAGGGTACACCCATCGACCGCGCTCCCTCGCGAAGGACGACGCGGGGTCAGAGCTCCTCGGCGATCTGCTTGATCGCAGCGAGTCGGCGATCCCATTCGGCGCCGATGGCGTCGAGCCGGTGCGCGGTGTCGCTCAGCTGCGAGCCGATGACCCGGTAGCGCACCTCGCGCCCGACCCGGATCGGCTCGACGAGGCCCACCTCCTGCAGCACGGCGAGGTGCTTCGCGATCGCCTGGCGGGTCACCGGGAGGCGCCCGGCGAGGGCGGACGCCGACGCGTCGCCCTCGCCGAGTGCCGCCAGGATGCTCCACCTGGTCTCGTCTCCGAGCGCGGCGAACACCGGCACCAGCGTCGTCGTCACGCGCCGTCCTCGAGCAGGGCGACGAGCTTGTCGAGCTCCGAGACCCAGCCCTCGCCGTGGCTCGCCATGTTCGCGGCCGGGTCGGAGGTGCGGTCGAAGCCGGTCTCGACGACGGTGAGTCGCGTGCCGTCGGGAATCGGTTCGAGGGTGAAGGTGAACACCGTCGAGCGGTCGTCGAGCTCGTCACGCAGGTGCCCGAGCGCGTCATCGTTCCCCCAGCGGTACGACACCGTGCGCGGCGCATCCAGCGCTTCGACGCGAATCGGTACCGAACCGTACTCGGGGAACGTCATCGTGCCGGTCGCCCCGACGCCCGTGCCGTCGAGCTCGGTGCGCCCGAACCAGCGGGAGATGTGCTCGGGCTCGGTGACGGCGGTCCACACCTTCTCGATGGGGGCAGCGATGCGGATGGTGCGTCGAACGCTGAAGGTGCCTTCGTCGATGACGGATGCCTCGTTGTCGGTCATGCTCACAATGATCAGTCCTTTCGTGCTTGTCTGCAACTTCATGGTTGCAGATTCTCTGAAGATGCGCAACCCGTTGGTTGCACCTAGATGACGCGCCGAGTCCGTGTCGCCGCTGGCGAGGCGCGGGCCGGGAGATGATCGAGGAATGGAACACGAACACGGAACGCCCCCGTTCGACGCAGACGTCGCGGTGATCGGCCTCGGCGCGGTCGGCTCCAGCGCCGCGTGGCGGCTCGCGGCCCGTGGGCTCGATGTGCTGGGCTTCGAGCAGTTCGAGCCCGGGCACGCGCTCGGCGGCTCGACCGGGGCCACTCGACTGTTCCGGGTCGCGTGCCTCGAGCACCCCGGCCTCACCCCGATCGCCCGCCGTGCGCGCGACCTCTGGCGCGAGCTCGAGACGTCGAGCGGCCAAGAGCTGTTCCACGAGACCGGCGGCATCATGCTCGGCCCGGCCGACTCCCGCATCATCGAGGGCACCTTGCGCGCCGCCGAGGCGCACGGCCTGCCAGTCGAGCGGCTCGACGCCGACGAGGTCGCCCGGCGGTTCCCCGCACACGCTCGCCACAACCCGGACGACGTCGGTGTCTGGGATCCCGAAGCGGGCATCGTGCGACCCGAGGCGGCGATCATCGCGGCGGTCGATGCCGCCCGTGCTGCGGGAGCGCGCATCCGCACCGGCACGCGTGTCACCGCGATCGAACCCGACGACTCCGGCGTCACCGTTCGCACGGCCGACGCCGAGTACCGCGTGCGGCACGTTGCCGTGACATCCGGCCCGTGGATCAGTCGATTCGTCCCCGGCCTCCCGCTCACGCCGCATCGCGTCGTGATGACCTGGTTCCGGGCCCGCGACGGCCACGACGCGAACCTCGACGTCCTGCCCGTGTTCATCCGCAGCGTGCCGGGTCACGACACGTGGATCTGGGGCCACGGCGCGATGCCCGGCGCCGACGGATTCGACGCGAAGGTCGGGCCCGAGTTCGACGGACCGTTCACGCCCGACGACCCCGACGCGATCGACCGGGAGATCCACCCCGGCGAGACCGACGAGATCCGCGACCTCGTCGCGGCGACGTTCCCCGACCTCGACCCCGAGCCGTCGGGCGTGACCACCTGCATCATGACCCACACGCCCGACGGCCAGTTCGTCGTCGGGCCGACCGCGTACCCGCGCGTGGTCGTCGGAGGCGGATGCTCCGGCCACTCCTTCAAGCACGCATCGGCACTCGGGGAACTCGTCGCGCAGTCGGTCGCAGGCGAGCAACCGTTCACGGATGCCGCATTCCTCGACCCGCGGCGGTTCGCGGCGTAGTCTGACGGCGGCACGCACCAAGGGGGATGCGGTGCTGCGCGGAATCCGGGCCACTCGAGCCACCGAGGCTTTTCGCGCCTCTCCCGCGTGAGGAGTGCTGCGATGTCTCTCGAAACGTCGACACGACGACAGGTGCACATCATCGGAGGAGGTCCCGTCGGCCTCATGCTGACGGCGTTGCTCCAGACGATGGGCGACTACTCCATCCACCTCTATGAGAAACGCACCGATTACACCCGTACGCGGATGGTGAAGCTCGACACCTATCTCGTGGCGGACTCGGTCGAGAGCTACTGCATCGACTACATCGACGAGGAGAACGTCGAAGCCGTCTTCGATCGCACCGACCTCGAGGAGGGCGTCGCCTCCAGGCAGTCGATCGCGCCCGACCTGAGGTCGCTGCTGCTGGAATGGACGCTCGGGTTCTGCCCGCTCAACGCCATCGAGCGGGCGCTGAGCGAACTGATCGACCAGCGTGGAACGCGCTCGGTGGAGCGGATCACCGGGGCGGTCAGCGCAGAGGACGCCCTCACGATGGTGGGACCGGACGACATCCTGATCGACTGCACCGGAAGCAGGTCGCTGCTGCGAGACCACGTCTCGCCCGCCTTCGGCGGCGAGGGCGGTCAGGCCAATGTCTTCAAGGTGCGGCTCGAGTACGCGCTCGTGATCACGTTCCTCTACAGCCAGACGTATGCGTGTGACGAGTTCTGCAAGTACTACAAGAATGCCGAGAACGACAGTTACAAGTTCATCCCCGCAGTGCACCGGACCTTCTACGACCAGGGCGTCAGCCACGTGACCGGCATCGTGAACATCACCGAAGACGAGTTCAACTCGATGCCGACGCGGGTCGACAGCGAGTGGTTGCGTGAGAACTTCCCGGGCGTCACCGCGTCGATGGACCGATTCATCGACTGCATCAAGGGCGAGACGGGTGGGGAGATCCTCGGCGAGCTCGAGATCGTCCGCATACCCCTCGACCTGTACCACGCCCGCAACGTCTCCAGCCGCAAGTGGCAGGCCCTCGGACCTGCGGCCGACCACCCGTTCTCGAACTCCCCGGCATTCCTCGCCGGTGACTCGGCGATCGGCTCGCCGTACTTCCAGTCGATCTCGCTGGGGTTCGAGTGCGCGATGTTCCTCGCCGGCCTCATCGGACAGCAGGACCTGGAACTGCGAGAGAAGTTCGACCGGTACGAGAACTTCATGTACAAGCAGTGGCTGCGCGTCTACATGCGCAGCAAGATGATCAAGCACAACAAGGACCTGTTCGAGACCCTCGACGACACGCTTGCGCTCCTGCAGAAGCTGCACATCTATTGAGCGGTCTGCCGAGCGCTGCACCCACCTGCTTCAACCCCCTCGCGGGTGTCGGAGCATCCGCGTAGCGTGAGCGGCGAAGCGATTGGCCGAACGAGGAGGTTCCCACATGGCCGAGCTCTCATTCATCCAGCCGTGCCTGTGGTTCGACGACCAGGCGCGTGAGGCGATGCAGTACTACGTCGACGTGTTCCCGAACTCCCGCATCACGCGCATCGACGAGTATCCCGACGAGTCGCTCGACGAGCACTTCACGGGCATGTCGGGCAAGGTGCTGAACGGGCAGTTCACTCTGAACGGGGTCGACTTCGTCTGCCTCGACGGCGGGCCGCTCTTCACGTTCAACGAGTCGATCTCGCTCCTGGTGTCGTGCAAGGACCAGGCCGAGATCGACGAGTACTGGTCGAAACTGTCGCACGTACCCGAATCCGAGCAGTGCGGCTGGTGCAAGGACCGGTTCGGCGTGAGCTGGCAGGTCATCCCGGCGAACATGGGCGAGCTCCTCCGCCGGCCCGAGCAGATCCAGGTGATGATGAAGCAGAAGAAGATCGTCATCTCCGAGCTCGAGAACGCCTGACGGCCGTGCCGCGAAATCCCGACATCCCCGACGCGTTCGACGTCTACACGGTCGTGGTGCTGCGACGCCCGGGCGACGCCCCCGACATGAGCGAGGATGAGCTCGACGAGCTCCAGGCACGCCACCTCGCCTATCGCGCCGAGCTCGGGCGCAAGGGCCTGATCGTCGTGAACGGGCCGTTCGACGAGCAGAGCGACCCGTCGTATCGCGGCATGTCGCTCTTCGCCTGCGACCCCGACGAAGCCGCACGGCTGTCCGACGGCGATCCGTCGGTCATTGCGGGGCGGCTCGCCTACGACGTGATGGAGTGGTGGGTCCGCGCGGACTCGCTCGCCTTCCCGCTGACCGAGGGCGCGGTCGGCGACCGCCGCGCGATGCCCGACGACTGACGGGCACGCTACCGGGCGAGCACCGCCTCGGCGTCGAGTCGCTCCAGTTTCTGCGGGTTGGCGATCGAGTAGATGCGGGTGATGCGCCCGTCTTCGACCGTGAGGCTCACGACCGCCGCGAGCACACCCTCGACCTCGATCCGTGCGGCAGGCGCGCCGTTCACCCAGGTCGGAATGCCCACGAGCTGCACCTTGAACTTCGCCATGCCGCCCATGAGGTACGCCACCAACCGCTCGGCTCCGACGATCGGCCGACGCGCGGCCCCCCGCACCTGCCCGCCGCCGTCGGCGACCGCGACCACGTCGGGTGCGAGCACGTCCATGAGGCCCTGCACGTCGCCCGTGTTGAGCGCCGCGAGGAACCGATCGACGACTTGGGCATGTTCCGAGCGCTCGACGTGGATGCGCGGATGACGCGCCGCCACGTGGGCTCTCGAGCGATGGGCGATCTGCCGCACGGCGGCAGGCGTCTTGTCGACCGCCGCGGCGATCTCGTCGTAAGGCAGGTCGAAGACCTCACGCAGCACGAACACCGCGCGTTCGGTCGGCGTGAGCGTCTCGAGCACCGTGAGCATGGCGATCGAGACGTTCTCAGCGAGCTCGACGTCGTCCGCGACATCCGGACTCGTGAGCAGCGGCTCCGGCAGCCACTCCCCCACGTAGTCCTCGCGCCGGCGCGACACCGTGCGCAGCTGGTTGAGCGCCTGCCGCGTCACGATGCGCACGAGGTACGCCCGCGGCTCGTGCACCTGCGACTGATCGACGCCGGCCCATCGCAGCCATGACTCCTGCAGGACGTCTTCGGCGTCGGCCGCCGAGCCCAGCATCTCGTACGCGACCGTGAAGAGCAGGCCGCGGTGGGTGACGAACGGGTCCACGCTCATACCGGCGAGACTACGTCGTCGACTGACCTGGTCGCGAGTGGCGGCAGGCCGCAGGTCGCCGCGAGCCCATCCGAGTGGATGCCGAGGCCGAACGTCTTGGGGGTCATCCGCTTCACCAACGCGCCGAACAGGCCGGTGATCTCGGTCGCGGGAACTCGGGCCGTGCTGGTCATGGTCTCCTCCAAGGGTCGATGCACGGGTTGCGTGCCTTCGACATGGAGACACCGGCCGACGTCCGGATGTGACCGAGGCAGTCGATCGGATGTCCCGACCGCGCGACATCCGCATCGATCCGACGTGAAGGCGGCGGCAGGATCCCGGCATCACCGGGGACCCTGCCGCCGCGCTGGTCAGCAGTGAGTGGGCGTCAGAAGACGGGGATCACGCCGTCGTCGGTCTGGTAGCCGGTGACGGGGGCGTGCGGGATCTCCTCCCAGCGCGCCGCATCCTCCTGCTGAACCTCTCCGGTGGCCATGCCCAGCAGCAGCTCCTGCATGGCGAGCACGTTCTGGCGGATCGACTTGCCGCGGGCCTTCTGCCCGAGGCTGCCGTCGCTGCTGTTGCCGCTCGTCTCGAAGAAGATCGCGGGGTTGCTGTGGCCCTCGGGGTTGAGGCCCTTGTAGTCGAATCCGAGCATCATCGCCGAGACGACACCACCCTTGATGTCGATCTCGAGGCTCCCGCCGACCTGGTAGCGGTCCATGTTGATGCTGCCGTACTTGGCGAGCTCGTCGTACACGTGGACGTGCATCTGACGGGTCAGGACGTCGTAGGCGCCGCCCTCGATCGTCGGCAGGGTGGGGCCGCCGGGTGCCAGCGAGATGCCGAGCGACAGCGTCACCTCGTCACCGGTGCCGGCCTGCTGCTTGAGGCCCTGGTGGTGGATGTCGATGGCGAACACCGGGTCGACCATGGTCCAGTACTCGTAGAACGCCTCGGACTCCGAGGCGACGAACTTGCCGGCGCCCCAGTCGCGGTTCAGGTCGATCCGAGTGCCCGAGCCGTCCTGGAGGATCGTCTGTCGGATGTTCGCCTCCGACCCGTCGGGGTTGTACATCGGCACTACGTGGAACGTGTACGTGTCGCGCAGCAGCTCCCAGTCGGGCGAGCCGTTCGTGCCGAGCTCCTTCAGCACCGCCAGCAGCGACTCGGTGCCGTACGGCTCGTTCCCGTGGATGCGGCCCTGCAGCCAGACTGCCTCGGGCCCGTCGCCGACGGTGGCGACGTAGAGGTCGCGGCCCTGCTCGGAGGTGTTCACTGCGGTGCCGACCTCGGCGAGCGTCGTGACGTCGAGCCCGTGGTTCGAGGTGCGCTCGAGTCGGTCGAGCTCCGCGACGAGGTCGTCGTACGTGACGATGCTCGAGATGTTGGTGTTGCCGTTGGGCGACGGGAAGTTCGCGTCGGCAAGGGCGGGTGCACTCGCGGTGAGCGGGACGGCCACGGCGAATGCGGCTGCGGTGGCGAGGACGGTGGTGCGACGACGGTGATGCGATGGGTTACGGCCAAAGCTCATCAGAGGACTCCTCATTCAGTTGGACATGCCGCCGGAGACGACACGAGTCCCTCGGGATCCACCTTGGAAGAGGCTTCCCCGAGGGCCTGTTCGGAGCCTATGGATGCGGCTTCGCACGCGTCAAGGGCCGCTCGTCCGCCCGTTCGGCCCGAGCCGCACCGATCGTCCGCCCGCCGCACCGAGGCTTGCTGCGGAGTCCCCAGCCTCATGGTGTGGGCGGCGCGAACCTCATCAGCGGTCCATGCCCGGGAAGGATCACCTCGAACGGCAGGTCCATCAGCCCGAGCATCGAAGCCTGCGCGAGGTCGTGATCGACCTCGAACATGCGGTGCAGCACCTGGGGCCCTGACACGGTCGACGTCGGATGCCCGGTGACCATGGCGTCGCCGCTGACGAGCACGCGATGCTCCGGGAGCCAGAACGCCAGATGACCGGGGGTATGTCCGGGACTCGCCACCGGGACGACCGTGTGACCGCTGAACCGATGCGACACCGTGGGGTCGATGGGCCGTGCATCGTGCACGGCGACGTCGGTGAGCCCTCCGGCGCCGATGGCCCGAGCGGTCCAGGCGGCGACCCGTGGTCGCCAGATGTTCGGCAGCAGTTCCTTCGGACCGACCTGGTGGGTCACCTCCCGGCGGATGTTCGGCAGTTCGTCGGGCGAGGCCAGGACCTCGACGTCGGGCCACCGCGCCCGCAGGCCGCGGATCGCACCGACATGGTCGGCGTGAGCGTGCGTGACGAGGATCGCCGTGAGGTCGCCGCCGACGACGTCGATCACGTGACTCACCCGCTCGAGGTCGTGCGGGTATCCGGCGTCGATGAGCGTGACCGTTCCCTCACCGGCGAGCAGCGTCCAGTTCACGAGCGGCGTCGAGACGAAGTGGATTCCGGGGGCCGCGAGTTCGATCGTCGAGTCGTCACTCGAAGCCGACGCCACGATCACGACCTCCAAGACTCGCGCGACACCGCGACTCAGGCCGCCGATGCCGCCATTCGCGCAACGCAGCGCGGTGATGCTCCACCCCTGATTCTACGAGCCATCCGCCGCACGCGCCCGGGATCGCTGCGAGACTGGCGTCATGGAGAACGCTCCCATCGACCAGGCCGCAGCGATCGAGTTCTGGGAGGAGTACCGCGCCGCGCGACCTGATCGCGCCACCGACCCCGAGCTACCGTCAGCCGAGGTCTTCGGCGACCACCCCGAACTCACCGACGAACTCCTCGGCCTCGTGCTCGATGGCACGAAACGGGCCACCGCCTCGCTGGTGGTCGAGTTCGCGCTCGATGACCAGCCACTTCCGCGGATCGGCGGTCATTGGATCGCCTGCGACTCGACCGGTCGTCCTCGGGTCATCCTCCGCGACACGGAACTGCGCATCGGCACCTTCGCGAGCGTCGACGAGGAGTTCGCGTGGGACGAGGGCGAAGACGACCGCTCGCTCGAGTCGTGGCGCGAGAACCACAGCCGGTACTGGCGGCGCGTCGGCGCTCAACTCGGGTTCGAGTGGACCGAAGAGCACGAGATCGTCTTCGAACGCTTCGAGGTCGCCTGGCCGCAGTGAGCGCCCAGACAGACGATCTAGGCTCGTAGGACCCCACCATCATCCGAGAAGGAGCCCGCACGCCATGAGCGACGCCGCAGCCCTGGACGTCTTCGACCGCCGCGAGTCAGAGGTGCGCGGGTACATCCGCGCGTTCCCGACCGTCTTCGATCGCGCGAGCGGCTCGACCCTCGTCGACACCGACGGGCGCGAGTACCTCGACTTCTTCGCCGGCGCGGGCGTGCTCAACTACGGGCACAACAACCCGGCGTTCACGCGGGCGCTCGTCGAGTACCTCGAGCGCGACGGCATCATCCACGGGCTCGACATGGCCACGTCCGCCAAGAAGGCGTTCATCGAGGCGTTCGAGCAGTACGTGCTCGCGCCGCGCGGGCTCGACCACAAGCTGCAGTTCACTGGGCCGACCGGCGCGAACGCCGTCGAGGCGGCGCTGAAGGTCGCCCGTCAGGCAACGGGCCGCTCGAACGTGGTCGCGTTCACGAACGCGTTCCACGGTCTCAGCATCGGTGCGCTCGCAGCAACGGGAAACAGCACGTATCGGGATGCCGCGGGCATCGCCCTCGGCGACATCACGCGCCTCCCCTACGACGGCTACCTCGGGCCCGACGTCGACACGCTCGACCTGCTCGAGAAGATGCTCGACGACCCCGGATCGGGGCTCGACCTGCCCGCGGCCGTCATCGTCGAGGCGGTGCAGGGCGAGGGCGGCATCAACGTCGCGAGCGTGTCGTGGCTGCAGCGGCTGCGCGAGCTCACCGCGGCGCGGGGCATCCTGCTGATCCTCGACGAGATCCAGGCGGGTGTCGGCCGCACCGGCACCTTCTTCGCCTTCGAGGACGCCGGCATCGTGCCCGACATCGTGACCGTCTCGAAGTCGATCTCGGGTTCGGGCCTGCCGATGTCGCTCGTACTGCTGCGTCCCGAAGTCGACGTGTGGAAGCCCGGCGCCCACACCGGCACCTTCCGCGGCAACAACCTCGCATTCGTGTCGGCGCGCGTCGCCCTCGAGACCTACTGGGCCGACTCCGCCTTCACCGACGGCGTCGCCGCCAAGTCCTCGCTGCTGCGCGCCGAGCTCGACCGCATCGCCGCCGACCACCCCGACCTCGGCCTCGCGCCGCGCGGCCGCGGCCTCATGTACGGGCTCGCCTGCGACGGCGACCGCACCCTGGCAGGTCGTATCTCGGCCGAGGCGTTCCGTCGCGGGCTCATCATCGAGACCTCCGGCGCGTTCGACGAGGTGCTGAAGTTCCTGCCGGCCCTCACGATCACCGACGACGAACTCGCCCGGGGTCTCGCGATCGTGCGCGAGAGCCTCGACGCGGTGCTCGCCGGCTGACGACGGCACAGATCCCGGCGTTCGCCCTGCCAACCGTGCCGAGCGCGGTGCCACAATGGCCGCATGGACCGCCGCGTGCTCGTGATCGGTGCGGGATACGCGGGGCTCGTCGCCGCTGACATCCTCGCGGGCGAGGGCGTCGAGGTGACCGTGCTCGAGGCGCGCGACCGCGTCGGCGGGCGGGCATGGTCGACACGCACCCCCGAGGGAGCCGTGGTCGATCTCGGCGCCCCGTGGATCGGGCCGCCGCATGAGCACCTGCTCGGCCATGGAGCATGCGCGTGCCGAGGCCCTGGCCATCGCCCTAGGCGAGCGAGCGCTCCAGCTTGTCGAAGCAGCCGCGCCAGCCCTGGGCGTTCTGGTCTCGAAGCGTGGCGGAGTCGAAGCCGGTCTGGCGGAACCGCATGCGCGTGCGCGGGGCATCCGGCGTTCCGACGTCGTCGAACTCGACCGTGACGAGCGTCTCGGGCTTGGCCTGCCCGCCGTCGACCTGCGTGAGCGTGAGCTCGAGGCGGCGGGGCGGGTCGAGTTCGAGGAACGCGCCCCGCTCGGTGTACTCGTGGCGACCGTCGCCCGAACGGAAGTCGAGCTGCCATGCGCCGCCCGGACGGGCGTCGACGTCGGCGGCGACGGTCGTGTAGTCGCCCGGTGCGAACCAGCGCGCGAGCGCATCGGATTCGGTCCAGGACGCGAACACCCGGTCGGATGTCGCGGCGAACTCCTGCTCGATCGCGACCGCGAGTCCGCGGTCGGCCTGTGTCGTGCTCATGATTCGTGCCCTTCATCGGTTGCATTGTCGGTGTGATCCACGACGTCGTCGCGCTCGAGTTCCGTGCGGAGTGCGGCGAATCGCTCGTCCCAGATCCCGCGGTATGCCTCGAGCCAACGGTCGACCTCGGTGAGCGGCTCGACCCGCAGCCGGCTCGGCCGGCGCTGCGCGTCTCGACTCCGCGAGACGAGGCCCGCTTCCTCGAGCACGCCCACGTGCTTCGAGATGGCGCGTTGCGTCAGGTCGAAGGGAGCGGCGAGCTCGGCGACGGATGCCTCACCCACCTCTTTGAGACGATCGAGGATCGAACGCCTCGTGGGGTCGGCGAGCGCCTGGAAGGTTCGGCTCAGCGCATCGGTGGTCATGTCTCGTACCAATCGGTTCTGGAACTATTTGGTTCCATTAAGGCACGAAGCCATGCACATGTCAAGCACCTCGCTTGACGCGGCGACGCCGGTACGGGTCGCGGTCCTCCGGACGAAGGTCCTAGACTCTGGCACACGAGGCGAGGGTGCGTCATGCGAATTCGTGCGGTCGTGGCAGTGGTGTCGGCACTGATCGTGCCCGCCACCCTCATCGGCCCGACGACCGTTCCGGTCGCGCACGCCACGGCGCAGACGGCCGTCGTGCCGTTCCCGGACGGCATCACCTGGCTGGGCGGCCCCACACGCTATGACACGGCCGTCGCCGTATCGAAGCGCCATGAGCCCGGAGTGCCCGCAGTCTTCCTGGCGTCGGGCAGCAACTTCCCCGACGCGGTCTCGGCGGCTTCGGCGGCGGCACTCGCGGGCGGCCCGCTCCTGCTCACCCCGGCCGCTGTGGTTCCGCCGGTGGTGCTCGCCGAGCTGCGACGACTGCAGCCTCAGCGCATCTACGTGGTCGGCGGAGCGAGTGTCGTCTCCGAGTCGGTGAGGGCAGCGGTGGCGCGAGTCGCGCCGACGACCCGGCTCTCCGGAATCGATCGCTATGCGACGGGGCGCGCCGTCGTCCGCTCGACGTTCACGGCAGCCGACCACGCGATGATCGCCACCGGACGCAACTTCCCCGACGCGCTCGCCGCGAGCGGCGCAGCCGGTGCTCGCGAAGCTCCGGTCGTCCTCGTCGACGGCGCGAAGTCGACCGTCGACTCGGCGACGCTCGCCCAGCTCCGGTCGCTCGGCGTGACCTCCGTCGCGATCGCCGGCGGACCGGGGGCGGTGAGCACCGCGATCCAGTCGCAGCTCTCGGCGGCCGGGTACGCCGTGACGCGGTTCGGCGGCGCATCGCGCTACCAGACCGCTGCCCTCATCAACCGCGCGTACTTCCCCACGGGTTCATCGACTTCCACGATCCTCGCGACCGGGGCCGACTTCCCCGACGCGCTCGCCGGGGCGGCCCTGGCCGGCCGCCTCGCCGCGCCCCTCAACATCACCGCCCGCACGTGCGTGGACCCCGCGGTGGCCGACGCCATCGATGAAGTCGGGGCTACGAGCCGCGTCGTCCTGGGCGACACCTCAGTCGTCTCGAACGCCGCCGCGGCCAACACGCGATGCGTGTACCCGATCACCGGCGAACCTCTCGACGATTGGGCCGTCACCGAATGGACGATGGCGCGCGATGCACCATCGCCGTACATCGATCGCCCGCCGTACGACGTCCACAGCAGCAGCATCCGACTCGATTCGACCGGGCTGTGGATCTACTCCCGTCCCGGCGACGGGGTTCGATCCGACCAGCCGGTCGACTATGCGCAGTACGGCATCTCGGCCTTCCTCGAGTACCGGCGCACCGGAGACCGGCTCTGGCTCGACCGTGCGGTGCGACAAGCCGAGCGCCTGACCGAGATCCGCGTTCTCCGTGACGGGGCATGGTGGTTCCCGTACAGGCACCCATGGACGTACGACGGTCGCACGCTGACGCCGCCGTGGTTCTCGGCCATGGCGCAGGGCGAGTCGCTCTCGCTCTTCGTCTATCTCGCCCAGGAGACCGGCGAGGCGCGATGGAACACCGCCGCGGATCGGACCTGGGCGAGCCTCACCCAGCCGTACACGGCGAGCGGCCCGTGGGGGACGCTGGTCATCGACGACCACCTCTACTTCGAGACGTTCGCCGGCGACCAGCCGCCGCTGCTCGTGATGAACGGCCATATCTTCGCCTCGTTCGGGGCGTACGACTACTGGCGTCACACGGGGGATCCAACCGCTGCGAGATTCTTCAACGGTGCGTGGACGACCGTCGCGGAACGGATGCTGCCCGCCGTGAGAGTCCCGGGCAGCGCCTCCTACTATTGCGTCCAGGCCGTCTTCTGCCAGCGCCCGAGGTGGCAGAACCAGCCCTACCACCTCATCCACATCTGGCAGCTCGATACGCTCGCCCGCATCACGGGCGACACCGCCTTCGCGGAATGGGCGCAGCTGTTGCGCACCGACTGGTCGCCGTAGGCGCTCAGCTCGGAAGATCGACGGTGTAGGAGACGATCTCGGTGATGCGCCCGTCGTCGAAGTCGTAGACGTCGCACGACGCGACGATCACGACGTTTCCCTCGGCGTCCGTGTACCTCCCGAGGCTGTCGACGACGACGCTGTCCTCGCCGACCACCGTGCGGAAGCGCTGGAACTCCGTCGTCACCCCGGCGAGATCGGCCGCAGTGCGCTCGCAGGCCTTCTTCACGGCCTTGCGCCCGATCAGCGGGTCTGAGCCGACGAGCGTCCAGACGACGTCGTCGGCGAGGTGCGGCAGCGCGACCTCGAAGCGGTGGCTCGAGAACGCTCGGGCGATCTTCTCGGTCGTGAGGTCGGTCGTGACGTCCATAGTCCTGCCCTCTCGCGCGGCATCCCGCGCGCTTGCGGTGACGTATGCGATCAGCGTCCTCCGGACGCACGCAGCCGTCAAGCCTCTTGGCCCACTCGAGGACGTCGCCCGAGCGCCACGGCCTACGCAGCGTCGTTCCGCAGGAACGCGAGCACGGCCGCAACCCGCCGATGCACGCCCGACTCGGGCAGGCGCAGCTTGGTGAAGATCGCGTTGACGTGCTTCTCGACGGTCGACGACGACAGGAACAGCGCCTGCTCGATGCCGGCGTTGGTCTTGCCCTGCGCCATCTCGCGCAGAACCTCGAGTTCGCGCGGCGACAGTGCCGCGAGCGGGCTCGTCGCCCCGGCGCTGCGGCGGCGGACGAGCGTGTCGACGATCTGCGGGTCGATGACCGAACCGCCCGTGCACACCTCGCGGAGCGCGTGCACGAGGTCCTCGAGGTCGCCGATGCGGTCCTTCAGCAGGTAGCCGAGCCCGGCCGAGCCGTCGGCGAACAGGGCGAGCGCGTAACTCTCGTCGGCGTGCTGCGAGAGCACGACGACGCCGGTCTCGGGGTGGGCGGCACGGATGTCGCGGGCCGCTTCGATCCCCTCCATGTGGTGGCCAGGCGGCATGCGGATGTCGGTGAGCACCGCCTGCGGCCCGAGCCGTCGCACCGCGTCGAGGAGCTCGGTCGCGTTGCCCGTGGAGGCGACCACGTCGACCTCGCCCGAGTCCTCGAGCAGCCTGCGCAGGCCCTCTCGCACGAGGTAGTTGTCCTCGGCGATCACGACCCTCAGTGCGCCCGACTCATCCAACGCGGTCCGCCTCGCGCTCGACGGCGACGGGGCCGGGACGATCCACGGGGAGGTCGACGAGGACCGTCGTGCCCGACGGTTCCGCCGCCGACACCCGCACGGTGCCGCGCAGCGCCGCGACCCGGTCGCGGATGTTCGCGAGGCCCCCGGTCGTCGCGATCGCCGGTTCGAGCGTGCCGATGCCGCGGCCGTCGTCGGTGATCACGATGCGCAGGTGACCGTTGCTGCGGGCGAGCGCGACCGACGCGTGCGTCGCGTGCGCGTGCTTCGCCGTGTTCGCGAGCGCCTCGCGCACCACGTAGTAGGCGGTCGTCTCGACGTCATCGGGGAACCGTTCGGCGCGCACCGTGGCGTCGGCGTCGACAGTGAGCGGGATCGGGAATCTCGCGACACCCGATTCGACAGCGGCGACGAGCCCGTTGTCGCTCAGTACCGGCGGATGGATGCCGCGAGCGAGCTCGCGCAGGTCGGTGAGCGTCTCACGGGCCTGGTCCTGCAGCTCGACGAGCTCGTCGGGCGTGAGCTCGCCCCGCTGCAGCCGATTCCGCGCGAGGCGGAGCCCGGCGATCTGCGCGACCACGTCCTGCTGGATGCCGTCGTGCAGGTCGCGCTCGAGACGCTTGCGCTCGTCGTCCTGCGCAGCGACGAGCCGCTCTCGTGAAGCGCGCAGCTCTTCGAGCTGCTCGGCGAGCTGCTCGGTCAGTCGCACGTTGGCCACGGATGCCGCAGCCTGGCCGGCGACCGTGCGCAGCAGGGTCCGCTCGGCCTCGCTGTAT
The DNA here is from genome assembly GCA_963758615.1 of uncultured Actinomycetota bacterium. Lineage (GTDB taxonomy): Bacteria > Actinomycetota > Actinomycetes > Actinomycetales > Microbacteriaceae > Agromyces. The sequence goes on from CAVWVZ010000004.1 coordinate 108,895, forward strand.
TCGCCCCGGCGCCGCGGTCCGACCTCGATGCGGCCGAGCGTCTCGTCGCCGCGCACGAGATCGCACGTCTCGACCGGCTCGCCGGCGACGTCACCACCGACCCCGATGGGCACCGCGGCGAGCGCGGCATCCGTCGACACCAGCCGGATCTGCACCCACGACGCGTCGAGTCCGTCGCGAACCGCCTCGGCGAGCCTCGTGAGCAGCTCGCGCGGGTCACCGGCCTGTTCGAGTTGCGCTCCGAGCTCGCTCAGCATCGTGAACTGCCGCTCGCGGTCGCCGAACAGGGCGCGATGGAGCCGGCGCTGCATCCAGCTGCGGGCGGGAAGCAGCACGACCGCGAGGAGCGTCGTGAGCAGGATCGCCGGCACGGTCCCGAGCGGGGGCGTGAGCAGCAGCGCGGGCGTCGCGACGCCGGCAGCGTAGACGACCGTGATGAGCAGGTTCGACGAGCGCTCGACGCGCGCGCTGCGATCGCCCGGCCCGATGTCGAACGCGCCGTACCGGAGGATGCCGTGGATCGCCGCGACCGGGATGGCGATCATCGACGCGTAGACCAGGAACTCGATACCCCAGACGCCCGGCACGAACGTCCACAGCACGAACGCCACCATCGCCGAGCCGACCGCCAGGCTCATGACGCGGGTGCTGGCGCGCACCTCGGGCGGCCCGAACAGCGCACGGGAGCCGAGCACCGTGACGCCGAGCGCGACGGCCGCCCACGACTGGACGACGAGGTACTGCACCGCGGGGTACGCCCACTCGAGCCACGGCACGACGTACGGGTTGGGGATCGAATCGCCGCTGATGCCGATGAACGGCGACATCACGACCTGCGGGCACGTGAGCAGGGTGAGCGGGCCCGCGAGCACCGGGGTCCACAGGAAGACGACCGCGATCCGCTGCCACCGGTGCTCCGGAACGCCACGTGGGGAAGGTCGCGAACACGACCAGCAGCGTCGACGTCGCCACCGCATCGGCGGTGAGGTGGAGCATGTTGACGAGGGGGAACCACGGTTCACCGAGGACCTCGAGGTTGAGATGCACGAAGGTCTCGTACGCCGAGCCGACGAGCATCGCGGTCGACCCGAGCGCGATCAGCAGGGCGATCCGCGACGCCGACACCGTGAGCAGCCACATGCCGAACACGAACAGCGGCAGCGCACCGAGGAGCGGCCACGCGAGGCCGTGGTCCGAGTTGGCATCGGGGTCGATGAAGCCGCGCATGACGACGACGTAGACCAGTGACGCGACCCCGATCGGGCCGAGCGTCGCGAGGCACACCCACCTGCGGTCCACAGTTCCATCGTCCTCCTCCTCGGCCGTTCGCGGGAGGGGGTCACCCCCGACAGCCCTTAGCGGCTGGCCCCCATGCGCCGTGCGGTGCTCCCCCACGTGACATCCGGCCTGCCGTGTTCCGGCGCGCGCCGCCGTCGGCGAGCGTTTCCAATCAAGCGGATGCCGCGCCACGGCGTCGAACGAACAGGGAGTGAAGCTCATGTGCAGGATCTACGCGGGCCTGGCCTGGATCATCGCCGCGGCCGTCGTCGTGCAGGCCGCCGCGATCGCCTTCGCGTTCGGCGGCATGCTCAACCACGTGTCGGAGGGCGGCGTCGTCGACAAGGCCCTCCTCGAGAGCGGCGGCGCCGGCGGCGCCGGCGAACTCGGCTTCTGGATCCACGGGATCGTGGGCGCGGGCGTCATCCCACTCCTCGCCGTCTCACTGCTCATCGTCTCGTTCTTCGCCCGCGCGAAGGGCGCGCGCCTCTGGGCCGCGATCACGCTCGGGCTGGTCGTGCTGCAGGTGACCCTCGGCTTCTCGATCACCGACATGCCCTACCTCGGCCTCATCCACGGTGCGAACGCGCTCGCCGTCGTGGTCTCCGCGGTCGTGGCGGCGCTGCTCGCGCGGCGCTCACGCCGGGCACGGGCCGCTTCGCGCGCAGACGCCGAGGAGGCGAACTCAGATGCCGTCGCGGCGTGATCTCGTGCGGTGCGCCGTCGTCGGTGTCGCGGTCACGACCGCGCTCGGCGCCGGCGCGCTCGCATGGAGTTCCACGCTGCTCGGCGAGTACTCGGTGATGGACATGGGTGGCGGCGAGCACGGGCACGCCGGCCACGATGGGCTCGGAGCGGCAGGCGCGACCGGGGCCGACGCATCCGGAACCGTCGCGACGACCGGCGAGCGTGAACGTGACGTCGCTCGTCGCCGACCCAGACCGACCAGCGGATGTGCGCGTCGAACTCGTCGCCCGGCAGCAGCAGGTCGAGGTTCCCGGGGGGCATCCGGTCGATGGGTACACCCTGAACGGCGCGTCGCCCGGGCCCGAGATCCGCGCACGGCAGGGCGACCTCGTCGAGGTCGGATTCGTCAATGAGTCGGTCCACTCCGGCGCAACGCTGCACTGGCATGGCATCGACGTGCCGAATGCGGCCGATGGCGTCGCGGGCATCACGCAGGACGCCGTTCCCGTCGGCGGGCGCCATGTGTACCGCTTCGAGGCGACGGATGCCGGCACGTACTGGTACCACTCGCACCAGGTGTCGCACGAGCAGGTCAAGGGCGGACTGCTGGGCGCGATCGTGATAGACCCGGCGTCACCACCGGCCGTCGCAGCCGACGTCGAGGTCACCGCGCTGCTGCACGTGTACGGCGGGCAGCACACGCTCAACGGACGTGCTTCGGATGAGCACGTCGAGGCCGAGCCCGGCTCGACCGCGCGCGTCCGCGTCATCAATACCGACCAGGGCACCGCCGCGGTCTGGTCGGCCGCGCCGTTCCGGGTGCTCGCGACCGACGGGCACGAGGTGAACGCGCCGGCCGCCGTCGAGGGGCAGCGGCTCCTCATCCCCGCGGGCGGACGAGCGGATGTCGCGGTGCAGGCTCCGCCCGAAGGAGCCGTGCGCCTGCACGTGGGTGGAGCCCGGAGCATCGCGATCGGCGAGCCCGGGGCATCCGCACCGCCCGTGAGGCAGCCGTCGCAGACACTCGACCTGCTCGCCTATGGCGACCCGGCGCCGCTCGACTTCGACACGTCGTCACCGGACCGCTCGTACGACTACGTCGTCGCCCGCCGCTTCGGCATCATCGACGGCCGTCCCGGCAACTTCTGGACGATCAACGGCCGGCTGTTCCCGGACGTGCCGATGTTCCACGTGCGCGAAGGCGACGTGGTCGCGATGCGCCTCGTGAACGACTCGGGCGAAGTGCACCCGATGCACCTGCACGGCCACCACATCGTCGTGCTGTCACGTGACGGCGTCGCCGCGTCGGGCAGCCCCTGGATCGTCGACTCGCTCGATGTGCACCCCGGTGAGACCTACGAGATCGCATTCGTCGCCGACAACCCCGGCATCTGGAGCGACCACTGCCACACGCTCCCCCACGCCGTCGACGGCCTCGTCGCGCACGTCATGTACGAGGGCGTCACGACGCCGTTCACCATCAACGGGGAAGCGGGCAACCAGCCCGAGTGACGCGCCGCGTGAGGCATCTGCGCGGCCCGGATCGTCAGAGGAACAGTTTGAACCCGACGTGCGACGCCGTGAATCCCAGCCGCTCGTAGAATCGATGCGCGTCCTCGCGCCGAGTGTCGGACGTGAGCTGCACGAGCGCTGCGCCCCGTGACCGCGCCTCCTCGATCGCCCAGTGCATCATCGCGGAACCGAGGCCGTGCCCTCGGGCCGAATCCGCCACCCGCACGGCTTCCACCTGCATGCGTGCGGCACCGCCGCGCGCGAGTCCCGGGATGAGGGTGAGCTGCATCGTGCCGACGACGGCACCCGCGGCGTCCTCGACGACGACGAGTGTGTGGGCGCCGTCGCGATCGATCGCCTCGAAGGCCGCCTCGTAGCGGCCGCGGTGCTGGGGATCGCTGCTGTCATCGTTCGCGCGCAGCGCGTCAGCGGCGAGCAGGTCGATCAGTGCCGAGAGGTCTTCGCGCCGAGCGCGGCGAAGCGTGAATGGCACACCGCCGGCGTCGATCGTGGCAAGGGACACCCGTCGAGTCTCGCATGACGCCGGCACGGGAGTTCGACGTCACTCAGACGCCCGATCCCGCCTCGCGTCGCCGATCCGACGCTGTGAGTCGGATCGGCGATGTTGTTGTTTCGACAACTATCGTGATAGTAGTTGACACGTCACCAATTCGGTGACCGGTTCCCTGAAAGGCACACTCCGTGACTGACCTCAAGATCGGCATCATCGTCGGAAGCACTCGTCCTGGCCGCCTCGGCCCGCTCGTCGGAGAGTGGGTGCAGCAGAACGCCAGGGCTCGCGGCGTCTCGTTCGAGCTCGTCGACCTGCACGACTTCAAGCTGCCGATGCTCGAGGAGCCCTTCCCCGCAGGCGCAGGCAACTACCAGGGCGCCGGCGCCAACGCCTGGGCGCACAAGGTCGCCGAGTTCGACGGCTTCATCTTCGTCACCGCCGAGTACAACCACTCGATCCCCGCCGCGCTCAAGAACGCACTCGACTACCTGAAGGGCGAGTGGAACAACAAGGCCGCCGGCATCGTGAGCTACGGCTCGATGGGCGGCGTGCGCGCCGGCGAGCACCTGCGCCAGGTGTTCGGCGAGCTGCAGATCGCCGACGTGCGCCAGCACGTCATGTTCTCGCTGTTCACCGACTTCGAGGGCGCGATGTCGGGTAGCCCCGTCTTCACTCCCGCCGAGCAGAAGGCAGGCGAGCTGCAGGTCCTGGTGGACCAGGTCGTCGCATGGGCCGACGCGCTTCGCTCCGTCCGCGAGGACGTCCAGCAGATCGCCGCGTAACCGGCGTTCGCACGGATGCCCCTGCCGCTCGCGGTGGGGGCATCCGTCGTTACGGTGGTCGCTGTTCGCTAGCGGGTCCAGCGGTGGTCGTGATGACCGCGATCATCGTCGTCGCGATCGTGCCTGTCGTCGCGGTCCTTGCCGCGATCGTCGTCACGGTCATGGCCGGAGCTGCGGAACTTCACATTCGCCGCACGCTCGCCGTCGTGGGGGGTCGTCACGGTGAGCGTCCCGCAGAGGCCCGCCCACTTCTTCTGCGTCTTGAGGTTGAACTGGTAGGTGCCGTCGCGCTTCTCCTTCAGGCCCGTACCCGTGATCACGTCGAGGTCGACGACGATCGGGGCGGTCGTGCCGCACTTCATGAGCACGACCGACACGACGACGTCGGCACCGTCCAACCCGCGTACCCGGTTGTCATCGGCATCGGTCACGGCGAACTTGATCGGGACGCTCTCCCCCGGCTTCAGCGTGTTCACCTTCGGCAGGTTCAGCAGCGGCTTGCCGAACGGCGACACCGTGTAGACGACGTCGACGACCGGGGCGACGATGTCGACCGCGCCGATATCGCAGCCGACACCCTGCGGTCGAACGACTCCCCGCTGGTCGGTGGCGAGGTCGGTCGGCAGCGCGGGCGTCGTGGCGGGGCATCCGAGCACGCCGACCGGGATCGCGTCGATCGCGGGCGAACCGGCCAGCGGCACCATGGTCTGCGTCGGGCCACCGTTGTCGGCCAGGGCTCCGAGACCGGGTCCGACGTTGCTTCCCCAGGCCGCACCAACAGGCGCGCTGAAGCCGCACGTCGCACCCGAGTCGATGTTGTATCCACCGTCGACGATGGTGCCGGCACAGCCGATGCCGCCCGAGAGGATCGACCCCGAGATCGTCGCGCCAGCTCCCGTGTGCCAGATTCCGGCGGCGGCGGCGACATCGTCAGAGGTGTTCCCGACGATGGTCGAGCTCTGCACCGTGATCGCCCCTGAGGGACTCGAGTGCGCGATCGCGCCGCCAAAGACCGCACGATTCGCGGTGAAGGTCGAGGAGATCACCGAGGCGTTGCCGCCGGCGCTCACCGCACCACCGGCGCCGGTCGTGGCCCGATTCTGCGAGAAGGTCGAGTCGGCCACCGAGAGCTGCACGAAGAGCGCCGTGTCGATGGCGCCCCCGTCGCGTCCGGCCGTGTTGCCGGCGAACGACGACGTCGACACCTCGCCGGTGTCGTTTCCGAGCTGCAGTGCGCCTCCGTCGATTCCGGCGGTGTTGGCGGTGAACGTCGAGCCCGACACCTCGATGAACCCGCTCGCGATACTCCGAATCGCGCCGCCGTCACCGGGGGCGGCATTGGCGGCGAACGTCGAATCGCGGACGATCAACGCGCCGCCCTCCCTCTGGATGCCCGCGCCCGAACCGAATCCGGAGCTGAGGGTGTTGCCGCTGATCGTCGAGCCGGTCACGGTCGCCGTCACCGGGCCGACGGCACCACTGGAGGTGGTGCGGATGCCGCCGCCGGAGAACACCGCGGAGTTCGCAGTGATCGTCGAACCGGTGACGGTGAGCACGCCGCGATTCTCGATGCCGCCGCCGGAGAACCCCGACACGTTCTCGGTGATGACCGAGTCGACGATGTCGAGCGTGCCGAGGTTGCGGAACCCGGCGCCGTCAGAGGCCGAACTGAGGAATCCGTCCCGGATGGTGAGGCCGGTGATGCTGAGACTGCCGCCAGCGGCGATGTCGAACACCCGCACGGCGTCGTTCCCCGAGATCGCGATGTCGCCTGCGAGCGGGCCGTTGATCGTGATGTCACTACCGATGACCGGCAGGGTGGAGCCGAGCACGATGGTGCCGCTCACAGAGAATTCGATCGTGTCGGCACCGTTGCCGGCGGCGCATCCGCCGGTGGCGGTGTCGGTGTTCGCGCTTTCGATCGCGTCACGCAGGATGCACGACCCGGGCGCCGCGCCGGTATCGGCGGTCGCGTTGACGGTCAGCGTTGCCGCGTACGCGGGAACGGCGACCACGTTCGCCAGAGCCACCGCCAATCCCACGGCCACGAGTGCGGAGACAGCCCTCATCGACATGCGAGATCCCTTCGTCGGGTTCGAAGCGCGGTGCAACATCCGCACCGTACGCCCACGCGAGAAATCCTCACAGACCCAGTTCGGGTGCCAGCTGCCGGCCGTCTCAGCGCGAGGTCATGAGTCGAACCCGAGGCCGAGCGCGTCGAGCCCCTTCAGCAGCAGATTGCGGCGCCCCTCGCGGTGATCGGCCCGATCGAGCGACCATCGCGTGACCTGGATGCCGATCGACGCGAGAGGCTCGGGAGGAAACGGCCACGGGCGATCGTCGACCATCGCGAGCGACGTGCGCTCGGTCTCGTGGCCGCCGAGCCGGTCGAGCATCACGTCAGCGGCGAATCGGGCGGCCCCGACGCCGAGACCCGTGAACCCCGCCGCGTACGCGACCCGGCCACGCCGGGCGAGTCCGTAGAAGGCGCAGAACCGGGTGCTGGCATCGATCGGTCCTGACCATCGATGCGTGAACCCGACCCCCTCGAGTTGCGGGAACGTCGTGGCGAAGTGGCTCGCGAGCTTCTCGAACGACGAGCGGCGATCCTCGTACTCGGGCCTGACCTTGCGTCCCGCGTGGTAGATGGCGTCGTAGCCGCCGAAGAGGATGCGGTTGTCGGCACTGAGCCGGTAGTAGTGGAACTGGTTCGCGAGGTCACTGACACCCTGGCGGTGCTGCCACCCGATCTCGCTGAGCTGCGCCGCCGACAGCGGCTCGGACATGAGTACGTAGTCGTAGACCGGGACGGTCATGAGCCGGTTGCGCTTCAGCAGCGACGGGAACGCGTTCGTCGCGAGCGCAACCCGCGGCGCCCGTACGGTACCGCGATCGGTGACGACCTCGACCCCGACCTCGGCGTCGTCGATGCGCCGCACTGCGGTGCGCTCGTGCACGACGACCCCAAGGCCGGTGATCACCCGGGCGAGCTCGGCGGCGAGCTTCGCCGGATGCACCATGGCGGTGCTGCGGCGGTCCCAGCGCCCGGCGAGGTACGTGGGCGAGGCGATCTCGTCCTTCACGGCGTCGCCGTCGAGGTAGACGTCACTCCCGTCTGCGGCATCCGGCTCCGCCAGCCAGCTTCACCTGGTGCGGCTCGACCGCGACCGCGAGCATCCCGGTGCGTTCGAAGTCGCAGTCCATCCCGTATCGCGCGACCGTCAGTTCGATGGCGTCGAGGTTCTCGAGGCCGAGCCGCGTCAGCGCGTCCATCTCGTCGGGCCAGCGCGACTGGCCGTTCTCCTCGCCATGCGTGAGACTCGCCTCGCAGAAGCCGCCATTCCGGCCCGACGCCGCCCACCCGACGTGCTCCGCCTCGAGGAGCACGACGCGGATGCCGGGCTCACGCTCGATGGCGCGCAGCGCCGTCCAGAGTCCGGTGTACCCGCCGCCGACCACCACGAGGTCCGCCTCGGCGTCTTCCGCGAGCGCGGGGTATCGTGCGACGTCCGCGCCGAGGTCGTCGATCCAGAACGGGCGCGCGACCGTGTCGGCGAGCGCACCGTTCCACCGCGGCGGATGTCGCGGGGTGGCGTTCGAAGACGGTCGTGTTCGCGCTCATGCCCGAGCCCCTCTCGCGGATGCCGCAACCGACAGGCTCGCACGCCGGTTGAGCTGCTCGGGCACGAAGCCGGCGGCCGACTTGTACCGATCGGCGATCGCCGCTCGCTCGGCGTACGGCACGACGAGGTCGATGTCGTCGAACCCGCCCGGAGCCCGCTCGTAGGCGAGCTGCATCACGCGCTCGGGTCCCATCGAACGGTTGCTGAGGGTGAGCTGCGTCGTGCGCGGCCGCCGCTCGGACTCGTAGGCGTCGAGCGCGAGCTCGGTCGGCCCCTTCGTTCCGAGCTCGTACGCCAGGGTGCGGGCGTCGATGATCGCCTGCGAGGCACCGTTCGACCCGATCGGGTACATCGCGTGCGCAGCGTCGCCGAGCAGTGTCTGCCTGCCGAACGTCCAACGCGGGATCGGGTCGCGGTCGACCATCGGGTACTCGAGGATCTCATCTGCCGCACCGATGACGGCCGGCACGTCGAGCCAGCCGAAGTCCCAGTCGGCGAAGCGGCCGAGCACGGTCGACGGATCGGCGCTGCGGTTCCAGTTGCTCGCCCCCGGTTCGTCATCCTCGGACCGGTACTCGGCGATGAAGTTCACGACCTGCGTTCCATCGTCGCCGGGTGCCGACAGCGGGTATGCGACGAACTTCTGGTGGGCGTCGCCCGCCATGATCATGGTGCGCCCGTCGAGGTACGGCGCGACGCGCGCGGTGCCGCGCCAGAGGATCAGCCCGTTCCAGACCGGCGCCCCCTCGTCGGGGTGATGCCGGCGGCGAAGGGCACTGTGGATGCCGTCGGCACCGACCACGACATCGGCGGACACGCGCCGTACGGCGCCGCCGTGCCCGATGACCCGCACGCTCGCGCGGTCGCCGTCATCGTGCGCGTCATCGACGGTGCACCCGAGCTGAATGGCGTCGACCCCGAGGCGTTCGACGACCGCGTCGCGCAGCATGAGCTGCAACCGTCCGCGGTGCACCGAGTACTGCGCCCAGTCGTATCCGGCCGCCAGGCCGCGCGGCTCGCTCCAGATCTCCTGGCCGTACCGGTTGAAGTACGCCAGGGTGCTCGTGGCCACCCCGATCGCGGCGAGCCGCTCGCCCAGCCCGAGCTCGGTGAGCTCACGGACGGCATGCGGCAGCAGGTTGATGCCGACGCCGAGCGGGCGGAGTTCGGGCGCGGACTCGTACAGGGTCACGTCGTCGATGCCCGCCGCGTGCAGCGCGAGCGCCGTCGTCAGGCCGCCGATGCCGGCGCCCGCGATGATGACGTCCATGGTGGTGGTTCTCCAGTTCGGTGGTTCGTGGTTCGGGTGGTTCGGGTGGCTCGGTGGTTGGTTCGCGATGGGTCGGTCAGTTCAGCGGTACGGGCTCGTCGAGGGCGGATGCCTCGGTCGGCACCGCCTCGAAGCCCCAGTCGGGCCGCGGCACCGAGTCGATGAGCAGCCGCGTGTAGGGCTGTTGCGGATCACTGAGCAGCTCGACCGTGCGACC
>CAVWVZ010000005.1:0-58345 GCA_963758615.1 uncultured Actinomycetota bacterium
ACCGGGCGACACAGGGTGCTCGGTGCTCATCCGATGCCGAAGAAGCGCCGTCGTCGGTCGAGTAGCGCCCGACGGAGGAGGACGCGTATCGAGACCACGCGCGGGGTCTCGATACGGCCCTGGCGGGCCTACTCGACCGGCGGCTTCATCCGATGCCGAAGAAGCGCCGTCGTCGGTCGAGTAGCGCCCGACGGAGGACGCGTATCGAGACCACGCGCGGGGTCTCGATACGGCCCTGGCGGGCCTACTCGACCGGCGGCTTCATCCGATGCCGAAGAAGCGCCGTCGTCGGTCGAGTAGCGCCCGACGGAGGAGGACGCGTATCGAGACCACGCGCGAGGTCTCGATACGGCCCTGGCGGGCCTACTCGACCGGCGGCTTCATCCGATGCCGAAGAAGCGCCTTCGTCGGTCGAGTAGCGCCCGACGGAGGAGGACGCGTATCGAGACCACGCGCGGGGTCTCGATACGGCCCTGGCGGGCCTACTCGACCGGCGGCTTCATCCGATGCCGAAGCGCTCGCGCAACGCGAGCTTGGCCGCCCACCACCCGTTCATGCCGTGTACGGCCGGACCGGGCGGCGTCGCGCTCGAGCAGAGGTACACGCCGTCGACGGGGGTGCGCCACGGCGCCGTCGACACCACGGGACGCTTGACGAACTGCAGGAACGAGAGCTCGCCGGCGTAGATGTCACCTCCGACGTAGTTGCGGTTGTACGCCCCGATCTCGGCGGCCGAGCTCGCCGCCGAGGCGAGCACCACGTCGCGGAACCCCGGCGCGAACCGCTCGATCGCCGCGGTGACCACCTCGGTCGCGTCGAGCTTGGACCCGGCCGGCACGTGCGTGTAGGCCCAGAGCACGTGCATGCCGGCGGGCGCGCGGGTCGGGTCGACGACGCTCGGCTGCGTGACGAGCACGTACGGATGCCGCGGGGCTCCGCCGCCCGCGATCGTGGGGTTGACGCCGGAGTGCATGCCCCGGGCGACGGCGTTCTCGGCGGCGGCGATCTCACGGCGGCTGCCGCCGACGTGCACGGTCGGAGCGAGACCGACGGCGGGGTTCGCCCACGGCACCGGCCCCGAGAGCGCGAAGTCGACCTTCGCAACGCCCGAGCCGTAGCGGTAGCGCCGCAACGCGCGCTCGTAGCGCGGCGGCAGGTCTGCCGTGAGCAGGAGGTCGGGCGACGTGTCGAGCAGCACCGCCCGGGAATCGGCGGTCACGGCGTCGAGGGTGTCGACCGGGGCATCCGTCACGATCTCGCCGCCCCGCTCGACGAGCTCGGCAGCGAGCGCGTCGGCGATCGCCTGCGATCCGCCCTTCGGGAATCCCCAGCCCACGCCATGCGCGTGCATCGCGAGCAGCAGTGCCGCGCCGGCCGTGGCGAGTGAGGGCATGCCGCCCGCGGCATGTGCCGCAACCCCGGTGAAGAGGGCGGGCGCGACATCGCCCGAGAAGCGCGTGTTCCAGGCACCAGAGCCCTGTTCGAGTGCGCGCAACCCGAAGCGGAACGCCGCGATCGGGTCGCGCGGCACACGCAGCAGCTGCCCGCCCGTGAAGTCGACGACCCCGCGCTGCCGCGCGAGCAGCGGTGCGATGAGGCGTCGCCATGCGCGCCCATCGGCGCCGAGGCCCTCGGCCGTGCGGTCGAGGTCGCGCCACGCGATGCCCGCACGCCCACCGGGCAGCGGGTGCGCGTACGACGCCTCGGGGATGATCCACTCGGGCGCGTGCGGGCCGTCGAACAGGCCCAGCTTGCGGAACACCGGGGACGCGAGGCCCGCCGGGTGCACCGCCGAGCACACGTCGTGGCGGAATCCGGGCAGGGTGAGCTCTGCCGTGCGCACGCCGCCGCCGATCGTCGGCGCGGCCTCGAGCACGCGTACGCTGAGGCCGGCGCGGGCCGCGACGACGGCCGCGACGAGCCCGTTGGGCCCGCTGCCGACGACGGTGACGTCAACCACGGATCAGTACGCGTTGAGATAGACCCACGGCAGGGAGTCCATCACGAGTCGGTGGCGGGGGGCGGCGTCGCCTGCCGGTTCGGCGGCGGGGTCGTACTCGGCGTCCTCCTGCCAGAACACCGTGCGGCGGGCCTCGTCGCGACGCGCCCTGAAATCGTGCACGTCGCCGCGGGCCAGATCGGCGAGCGCCTGGTCGACGGATGTCGCGTGCGTGAACCCGTGCAGCGTGACCCAGGTCGGCGGCCACAGCAGCATGTCGCCCGCCGCGTGGCGATCGAGCGCATCGCCGGGGCGCACCCACTCGGCCGCGACGACCTCGTCGGGCGCGAGCACGAGCTCGCCGTCGGGCACGCGCACGGCGAAGAACGTCGTGGTCAGGGGCTTCGGCGCTCCCTGCGGCGGGGTCCACACCGCGATCGGCACGAGTTCGTCGACGTCGACCTCGAGACCGACCTCTTCGCGGGTCTCGCGCACCGCCGCACGACGAGCGGTCTCGATGCTGCCGATCGCGTCGCCCGCAGCATCCCGTCGCTCGACGACACCGCCCGGGAACACCCAGGCGCCCGCGAACGAGCCCCGGCCGCCCGGCCGCTCGGCCAGCAGCACCTCGACGCCGCGCTCACCGTCGCGCAGCAGCACGACTGTCGCAGCCCAGCCCGCGCCGTCGATCGACTGGGACGGTGCAGTGTCGGCCATGCACTTCAGCCTATGCCCGGCGCGACATCTGCGCATCGGCGGCGGATACACTGCGGGCATGGACGAGCGCGAACCGGCCGGCGTGGCGGCCACGAACCTCGCGCGGGTCGTGCTCGCGCCGAACCCCGGACCGATGACCCTCGACGGCACGAACTCGTTCGTGCTGCGCGCGCCGGGGTCCGAGAGCGTCGTCGTCGTCGACCCGGGGCCCACCCATCCCGAGCACCTCGCGCGTCTCGCAGGTTTCGGACCGGTCGAGCTCGTGCTCGTCACCCACAACCACGTCGATCACACCGAGTCGCTCGCGGAGTTCGCGCGCATGACGGATGCCCCGGTCCGCGCGATCGACGCGGCGCTCTGCATCGGCGGCGATCCCCTCGTCGACGGCGAGCGCATCGAGGCGGCCGGTCTCGTCATCGACGTCGTCGCGACGCCCGGCCACACGGCCGACTCGGTGTGCTTCGTGCTGCCCGGGGATGCGCCGCTCGGCGACACCCACGAGGTCGGCGATGCAGCGTACGGCTCGGTGCTCACCGGGGACACGATCCTCGGCCGGGGCACGACGATCATCTCCGACCCCGACGGCGCGCTCGGCCCCTACCTCGAATCGCTCGAGCGACTGCGCGCGCTCGGCACGCCCGGCCCGGTCGTGGCCCTCACCGGCCACGGCCCGGTGCTTCCCGACCTCGCGGCGATATGCGGCGCGTACCTCGCGCATCGGGCCGAGCGTCTCGACCAGGTGCGTGCCGCGCTCCGCGAGCTCGGCGACGACGCCACGACCGCACAGGTCACCGACGTCGTCTACGCCGACACGGACGCCTCGGTGCGAGTCGCAGCCGAGGCATCCGTTCGTGCGCAGTTGCGGTACCTGCGCGGCACCGCCTGAGTGATTACGCGGCGACCGCGAAGCCACCCGTCCACTGGATCTTCTCCTGCACTGCGAGGGTGAGCTGCAGGAAGCCGACGGCCTCGAGCTCGCGGGCGCGCTTGAGCGCACCGGCGTCGACGGCGGACACGCCACCGGCGCGCACGATCTCGATGAGGGTGTTCTTGGCCTCGACGTCGTCGCCGGCGACGAGCACGGTGGTGGGCTGGCCGCCGACCTGCTTCGAGGCGAGCGTCGCGGCGAAGTTGGTGTTGAAGGCCTTGAGCACGCGAGAGTCGGGCAGCGCGGCGGCGATCTCGCCGGCCTTGGAGCTGTCGGCCGGGGTCACGAGCGAGTCGAAGGTCTCGAAGTTCAGGGGGTTCGTGATGTCGACGACGATCTTGCCGGCGAGCTGGTCACCCCGCGACTCGAGGATCTCGGCGACCGACGGGTGGGCCACGGCGAGCACGACGATCTCGCCGTTGATGTCTGCGGTGTCGCGGTCGATGTACTCGACCGTGTGACCGGCCGCAGCGACGATGCCGCCGATCGCAGAGCCCATGTTGCCGTTTCCGATGATGCTGACAGTCGTCATGTCTTCCTCTCCGCACCGGGTCTCGATGCGATTACTTGTTCCGACAACCATTACCCTAACACGACTTCAGTTGTCGCGTCAACTATTGCGGTAGACTTGCCGCATGACGAGTGAGACGAAGTGGCTGAACACCGAGGAGTCCGCTGCCTGGGTGCGCCTCGTCGCGCTCGCGGAACTGCTGCCCGGTGCCCTCGATGCGCAGCTGCTGCGCGACGCCGGGCTCACTCATTTCGAGTACGGCGCCCTCATGGCCATCGCCGACGCCCCCGAGCGCACGATGCGCATGACCGAGCTCGCCTCGCGTACGAACGCCACCCTGCCGAGGCTCTCGCACGTCGCGCGCCGGCTCGAGGAGCGCGGCCTCATCCGCCGGTTCCCCTGTCCCGAAGACCGTCGCGCGACGAACGCCACGATCACCGAGGAGGGCATGGCGCTGATCGCCGACGCGGCGCCCGGCCACGTCGCCACCGTGCGCGCGACCGTGCTCGACGCGCTCACCCCAGAGCAGCTCGAGCAGCTCTACGCCATCGCGGGCGCCGTGCTCACGAGGCTCGACCCCGACAGCCGCCTCACGGCGACCTCGTGCCAGTTCAGCGAGGGCCCGATCCTCGCCCACGCCGGCTGAGCCGCGCCCCGCGCCGCTGCCGACATCGCGCCCCACTCTTACGCGAGAGTGCACTCCGTGCCCAGAATCGGGGCACCAACTGCACTTTCGACGCATTGTCATCCCGACAACACCCGTCCCATCTCGCGAGAGTGCACCTCGCGCCCCTACCCGGGGCGCCAACTGCACCTTCGACGCATCGTCATCCCACAACACCCGTCCCATCTCGCGAGAGTGCACCTCGCGCCCCTACCCGGGGCGTCGTATGCACTCTGGGACCTCGGCACAGATGATGCACCCGCAGTCATGCGCGGGCCGGTGCTGCCGACGGCAGTGCTGCCGTGAGCGGCATCGGCCCCATGGCGCAGGCCGCCCGCGCAGGCTGGGTTCATGACCGATCACGAGACCCCACCGATCCACCCGATCGACGCCGAGCTCACCCGTCGCCTCTTCCATGAGCGCGTGATCGTGCTCGGCGACGAGCTCGACCAGGCGGGCGGCAACCGCCTCATCGCGCAGCTGCTCACGCTCGCGGCCGACGACCCCCGCCGGGACATCCGCTTCTTCATCAACTCGCCCGGCGGGTCGGTGCCGGCCATGCTCGCGATCATGGACGTGATGCGGGCCATCCCGAACGACGTCGCGACGATCGCGATCGGCTGGGCGGCGAGCGCCGGCCAGTTCCTGCTCACCGCGGGCACGCCGGGCAAGCGCGTCGCGCTGCCGCACGCCCGCGTGCTCATGCACCAGGGCTCGGCCGGCATCGGCGGCACGGCGGTCGACGTCGAACTGCAGGCCGACGACCTGCGCTACACGCGCGACGTGGTGCTCGGCATCACCGCCGAGCTCACCGGCCAGCCGATCGAGCGCATCGCGCAGGACTCGCTGCGCGACCGCTGGTACACGGCCGAGCAGGCCGTCGACTACGGCTTCATCGACCGCGTCGTCGCGGACTTCGACGAGCTCTACCCGAGCCCGCACGCGGCCGCCGGATTGCGGGTGCCGGCATGAGCAGTTACACGATCCCCTACGTCGTCGAGAAGCGCGGCAACAGCGAGCGTTCCCTCGACGTGTACAGCCGCCTGCTCTCGGAGCGCATCGTCTACCTCGGCACCGAGATCGACGACGGCGTCGCGAACGTGCTCATCGCCCAGTTCCTGCACCTCGCGTCGGAGTCGAGCGAGACCCCGATCAGCCTGTACCTGAACTCCCCCGGCGGGTCGCCCGGCGCGGCGCTCGCGGTGTACGACACGATGCAGCACATCCGGCCGGATGTCGCGACCACGTGCGTCGGGCAGGCAGGAGGGCCGGCGGCGGTGCTGCTTGCGGGCGGCGCGAAGGGCCAGCGCGCGATGCTGCCGCACAGCACCGTCACGCTGCATCAGCCGTCGACCCAGGGCCGCGGCACCGTGCCCGACCTCATCATCCACGCCGACGAGGTCGTGCGAGTGCGCGCCGACCTCGAGGCGGCGCTGGCGGCAGACACGGGGCGCGCGATCGAGGCGCTGCGCCATGACACCGATCGCGACCTCATCCTGCCGGCCGCGGCGGCCGTCGCGTACGGGCTCGCCGACCACGTGCTCACGGCGCAGGCATGACGTCGGCGCCCGGTGCTACCGTCGAATCATGACCCCGCAGGAGCTCGAGACGCTCGCTCACCTGCGCCGCGCCCGCGACCTGATCGACCGCGAGTACGCGAAGCCGCTCGACGTGCCGACGATGGCTGCGAAGGCGCTCATGTCGCCCGCGCACTTCTCGCGGCAGTTTCGTGCGGCCTACGGCGAGACGCCCTACAGCTACCTGATGACTCGCCGGATCGAACGTGCGATGGCGTTGCTGCGGGTCGGCGCGAGCGTCACCGACGCGTGCATGGCGGTCGGCTGTACATCGCTCGGCTCGTTCAGCTCGCGGTTCACCGAGATCGTGGGCGAGTCACCCACGGCTTACCGCAGTCGGGAGCATGACGCGGTCGAGGCCATGCCTCCCTTCGTCGCGAAGATGCAGACTCGCCCTGCCCGTGACGCATCGAGCAGGATCGGAGAAGCGACCGGAGGGGCCGCGGCGTAGCGTCATCGCCATGACCATCG
The DNA here is from genome assembly GCA_963758615.1 of uncultured Actinomycetota bacterium. Lineage (GTDB taxonomy): Bacteria > Actinomycetota > Actinomycetes > Actinomycetales > Microbacteriaceae > Agromyces. The sequence goes on from CAVWVZ010000005.1 coordinate 6,808, forward strand.
CACTCCAGTACCTCAACATCACCGTCAACGATGTCGACGAGTCGATCCCCTTCTATCGCGACGCGCTCGGGCTCGATGTGCAGAACGACGTCGCCTCAGGCGGCTTCCGCTGGGTCACGCTCGGCAGCGACGCGCAGCCCGGGCTCGGCCTCGTGCTCTCCGTGCCGCATGCCGGCCGCTCGCAGGCCGACGGCGACGCACTTCAAGAACTGCTCACCAAGGGCGTGCTGCCCCTGTACGTGTTCCGCTCCGACGACGTCGATGCGTCCTTCGAGCGCGTGCGTGAATGGGGCGCCGAGGTGCTCCAGGAGCCCATGGACCAGGGCTGGGGCCCGCGCGACTGCGCGTTCCGCGACCCGTCGGGCAACACCGTCCGCATCGCGCAGGCGCCCGCCGCCTGACCGCGCAGCTCGCGGCTCGAGCGGCCGGCGCGTGCGCTCAGGCCGCGAGCAGGAACACGTCGGTCGAACGGCTCGCGCCCGCGACATCCGATTCGAATGCAGCGAGCGGATGCCCCGGCGCAGCGTCGAGCCGGAACGCCAGCGACGTCTCGACGGCGAGTCGTTCGCGTCGCTCGGCCTCGCGGCGCTCGTCGTCGAGCCGGGCACCGAGCCGCTCGCCCACACGGCGCACCACGTCGAACAGGTCGAGGCCGAGGGCGTCGGCGACCGACCCGAGGATCTCGCTCGAAGGCTCCTTGCGGCCGCGCTCGATCTCGGAGAGGTACTGGGGCGAGACACCCGCCGTGGCGGCGACCTCGGTGAGGATGCGCTCCTGTTCGAGGCGCTCTCCGCGCAGCACCTCGCCGAGCACGTCCCGCCAGAGCGGTCTGGACATGCGCGGGCCTGCCGCCCGCGAGAATTCGACGACGTCACCCATGTCGAGAGGCTAACCGTCGGCCGCCGTGCCCGACAGGTCGATCCGCTCAGAGCAGAATGACCGGGCGTCGCCCCTGGACCCGGGGCCGAGCGTCAGGCGACGGGGGTGCCGCCCGCCGAGTCGGCGGGAAGCGATGCGTCGGTGCTCGTCGCATCGGCCACGCGATGACGTCTGAGCCGCAACGGCTTGCGTTCATCGATCGATGGATCGGGCGCGTCCCACACCTTGATGATCGCCCAGCCCACCGCCGCGAGCGGCACGGCCAGCACGGCACCGATGATGCCGGCGAGGATCGTGCCTGCGGTCAGCGCGATGAGGATGACGAGCGGATGCAGCTTCAGCGACTGCGCCATCACGACCGGTTGCAGGAGGTCGCCCTCGAGCTGGTTCACCGCGATGACGATCGCCACGACGATGAGCGCGACGATCGGGCCGTTCGCGACGAGGGCGACGAGCGCCGCCAGGATGCCCGCGACGGTGGCGCCGACCAGCGGGATGAAGGCACCGAGGAACACGATGACGGCGAGCGGCAGCGCGAGCGGCACCTGCAGGATCGCCAGGCCGATGCCGATGAACAGGGCGTCGACGAACGCGATGATCGCCGTTCCGCGCACGTATCCGCCGAGCACCTTGACGCTCGTGACGCCGACGCGTCGCCCGCGCTCGAGGTGCGAGCCGGTGAACGGGCGCATGAAGAACGCCCAGATGTGGTCGCCGTCCTTGAGGAAGAAGAACAGCACCACGAGCAGCAGCAGAGTGCCGGTGATCACCTCGGCCGCGGCGGAGACGCCCGCGACGGCGCTCTGCCCGAACTCGGCGCTGGTGAGGAAGTCGATGATCGAGTTGCGCGTGTCCTCGACCTGCTCTGCGTCGATCGGGATCGGCAGCGTCTCGACCCAGGCCAGCAGGTCGTCGAAGCCCTCGGTCGCCGACTGGGCCAGCGACGCCCACTGGTTGCGAACGGCGAAGACGATCGCCGTGATGATGCCGCCGAGCACGATGATGCCGCCGAGCAGGGTCACCCACGCCGCGAGGATCGGCGGCATGTACCGGCGCAGCCATCCGATGAGCGGGCTCGCGGCGGCCGCGAGGATGAGCGCGATGAGCACGGGGATGACGAGCAACTTCACCTGCACGAGCGCGAACACGGCGAGCGCGCCGAGCGTGAGCACGAGCACGATCTGCAGGCTTCGGATCGCCCAGCGGCCCAGCCGGTCGTTCCAGATCGGGCCTCCGGCGCTGCCGCGCTCGGCGTCTGCGACGGGCACCGCGGGCCGAGCGCCCGGAGCCGACGTGGGCCCGGCGTCTCGACGTGCGCGTCGGAAGACCATGGGATGACCCTAGAGCGGCGCCCGCGGCATCCGCAGACCCGGGTGCGGTGCGCCGGAGATCAGCTCGCGGCGGCCTGATCGACGTCGCGGTGCTCGCGCAGCCGCTCGAGGAGGCGCGCCGACCCGCTCGCGATCGCCGCCTTCTCGTCGGCGGTGAGGACGTCGAGGAAGTGGGTGCGGATGGCGGACGCGTGGTCGCGCATGGCGCCGAGCAGCGCGCGCCTGCCCTCGCGGGTGAGGCCGACCAGCGAGCCCCGTGCATCGGTGTCGCACTCGACGCGCTCGACGAGCCCGCGCGCGGACATGCGCGTGAGCTGGTGCGAGAGGCGGCTCTTCTCCCACCCGATCTCGTCGGCCAGGGCGCCCGGGCGCAGACGTCGGTCGTCGGCCTTGAAGAGGGTGAGCATGACGGTGTAGTCGGCCTGCGAGAGGCCCGCGTCGCTCATGAGCCGACGATCGAGTTCGCGGGCGAGTTCGCGGTGCACGAGCACGAAGTCGGCCCACATCGCCCACTCGGACTCGTCGATCGCGGACACCTCGGACATGACTCGACTCTACCGACGCGTGCGTCGGCAGAGTCGAATGCGTTCGAACTGGGTGGGGTCAGCTGACCTCGTACGTGAGGCAGTCGGCGGCGTCGGCGCCGGCGCCGATGCGCACCGAGGCGGCCGTGCACTCGAGGTTCGAGTTGTGGATGCATTCGCCGCGCTGGCATGCGCCGACGTGCGTGATCACCTTGTCGAGCCCGCCCTTGCTGCTCAGCGGGATGAAGGTCGCGCACTCGGCGTCGCCCACCGAGCCGGCGATCGTGACGGCTGCCGCGTGGCAGTGCGAATGGTCGTTGTAGGAGCATCCGGCAACGGAACACTCGGCAACAGCGGGCAGATCGTCGAGCGTCATGCTCATGGTGACCTCCAGAGGCGGTTTCGACCGTACGTGTATCTGGGATGCTAGCCCCGCGCACGTCGATCGCGCAGCGCCCCGCGGGACGGTTTGCGCAGATCACGCCGACTTTTTACTTAGGAGAGGCTCACCTTTTCACCCGGTGCAGCCAACCTGCGCGGGCACCGACCGGCGCCCTTCGACGTCGCTAGGCCGGCGCGTTGTCGGGGTCCACCGACTCGATCATGTCCTCTTCGACGGCGTTGTCGGCGTCGAGATCGTTCGGATCGTCGCCGCGCTGGAGCTCCCCGTCGATATCGTGATGATCGGTCGCGGGAACGGTGTGGTTGCCCGGGTGCGGCTTCGGTCGAAGATCACGTTCCACGTCTTCGTTGTTCGTCATGCGTACAGCGTGCGCGGCAGTCAGGGGCCAGTCAACCTCCTTGACCGGCGCGCCCGCGTTCAATACTCCCGCACGTAGCTCAGGTGGGTGTGCGCCACCCCGAATCCGTGCCCGGTGCAGAGACCGAGCGCGCCCGAGCCGCGCGGAGAGCGGAGTGGCCGGGGCGGACATGCGTCCGATCCTCGCAGGTGGGCACGCATGCGATCCAGTGTCGTTGCTGGCCTGCCGCGTGCCGACCGGTGCAGAATGAGACCACTGACGTGGAGGTGTGCCGTGACGATGGAATTCGTGCTGTGGTCGATCATCGGGCTGATCGGCTTGGTCGGCGGCGTGCTGCTCGTCGCCGCGGGCTGGGCGCTCGTTCGCCGACCTCCCGAGCGCTGAGATCGTAGACGCGGCGTTCAGCCGATCGCGTCGGCGATGGGCGTCTCGCCCGCATTGAATCGGATCGTGCGCCCGATGGTCGCCGGATTCTGCAGCGCAGCCGCGGCGACGGCTGCCACGTCGGCACGGCTGACGTTGCTGCCCGAGGACGCCGCGGCGTCGATCAGTCCCGTCGCTGCGCCGTCGGTCAGCGTGCTCGGACCGAGGATCGTCCAGTCGAGCCCCGTCGTCGCGAGGTGCTCGTCGGCCGCGGCCTTCGCCTCGGCGTATGCGTGGAACGAGTGCGACTCGGGCACGGAGTGGTCGGGCGAGCCGAAGTACGAGACCATCACGTAGCGGCGCACGCCGGCCTGTTCGGCCGCGGTCATGCTGCGGATCGCGGCATCGCGGTCGACCGAGGAGGTGCGGGCCGGGTTGCCGCCGCCGGCGCCCGCCGACCAGACGATCGCGTCGCGTCCGCGGAACAGTTCGGCGAGCCCGTCGACGTCGAGCGCCTCGATGTCGGCCACAACCGGGATCGCGCCGTTAGCGGCGACGTCGGGCGCATGGTCGGGGTTGCGGATGACCGCCTCGACCTCGTCGCCGCGGTCGGCGAGCACGCGTTCGAGCCGCAGCGCGACCTTGCCGTGACCGCCGATGAGTACGATGCGTGCCATGGGTGGCTCCTTCGCGTGCAATTCGGGTGACGGGTTCGTCGGGTGTACTTCACCACGCTATCGGGCGCTCGTGACGAGGCAAGGAGGTGTGCGATGGCGGTGACGAGCGCCGGAGTCCTGCTCCACCGTGGCGCGCCCGACCTGGAGGTGTTCATCGCGCACATGGGCGGCCCGTTCTGGGCGGCGAAGCACGAGGGCGCCTGGACGATCCCGAAGGGCGAGTACCTCGCCGATTCCGAGGAGCCGCTGACGGCCGCGCGCCGCGAGTTCGCCGAGGAGATCGGCCAACCCGCACCCGACGTCGAGCTGCTCGACCTGGGCGCGTTCCGGTACTCGAGCGGCAAGCTCGTGCACGTGTTCGCGGGCGCCGCGCCGACGTTCGAGATCGAGGCGGTGCAGAGCAACCTCTTCGAACTCGAGTGGCCGCCGCGCTCGGGTCGGCGTCAGTCGTTCCCGGAGGTCGACGACGCGCGTTGGGTCGCGCTCGACGAGGCGCGCGTACTGCTCACCAAGGGCCAGCGACCGGTGCTCGACGCCCTCATCGGCCGCCTCGGGCTCACCTGACGGGCGCCGCCGCGATCAGTCGCCGTCGAGCAGCTCGTCGACCCAGTCGGGCACGACCCTGCTCGCCGGGCCGTGCCGAACCTCGTCGAAGAGCGGCGTGATCTCGCTCGCGGCGAGGTTGAGCTCGATCGTGCGGGCGCCGCGCTCGGCCGCGACCATGACGAACCCAGCGGCGGGGTACACGGCGCCCGACGTGCCGATGGCCGCGAACGCGTCGCACGCGAGCAGGGCCTCGTCGATGTGGTCGAGCTCGTAGGGCACCTCGCCGAACCACACGACGTCGGGGCGGAGCATCCGTTCGCCGCATTCCGGACAGGGGGGCCACTCGACGAGGTTGGCGCGCACCGGCGATCGCGCGCCGCACGCGGCGCACAGCGCCGACCCGAGCTCGCCGTGCATGTGCACGACCCGGTGCGACCCGGCGCGCTCGTGCAGGTCGTCGATGTTCTGCGTGACGATGAGCAGGTCGTCGCCGAGCACCGACTCGAGCCGCGCGAGGGCGACGTGCGCGGGATTCGGCTCGGCGAGCGCGACGGCGTGGCGCCGCGTGTCGTAGAACCGCTGCACCGTGTCGGGGTCGCGCTCGAACGCCTCGGGGGTGGCGACGTCTTCGACGCGATGGCCCTCCCACAGCCCGCCCGCGTCGCGGAACGTGGGCACCCCGCTCTCGGCCGAGATGCCTGCACCGGTGAGCACCACGAGTCGCATTCCCCCATTAGATCGCGTACCGCTGTCGTCCGACAGGCCTGTCGCGGCAGGCCGGTGCACAGCTCCGAGGCGACGACCCACCTGCGCCGGCCCTTCTGCACCGTCGCCCGATCCGACAGGATGGTCTGCATGCCCGGCGACGCGCTCACTGAGGTCGCGGCGGAGCTCTACGGCCTCCTCCCCGATGAGTTCACCGCGGCGCGCAACGAGCGCGGCCGAGCTGCGCGCGGCGACGATCGCGATCTCGCCGCGCGCATCCAAGACCTGAAGCGGCCGTCACCGGCGGCCTGGCTCGTCAACCAGCTCGTGCGCCATCGTGCCACCGAGCTCGACGCGGTGCTCGAGCTCGGCGCCGAGTTGCGCGCCGCGCAGGACGACCTCGACGCAGCACAGCTCGCGCAGCTGACCAAGCAACGGCGGCAGCTCGTATCTGCGATCGCCGGCGAGGCCGGCGAGCTCGCCGAGGAGCTCGGCAATCCGGTGCGCGGGCCGGTGCTCGACGCGGTCGCGCAGACCCTGCAGGCGGCGATGTCGGATGTCGCTGCCACGGCCGCGGTCCGCACCGGACGGCTCGTGCGCGGGCTCGAGGCGGTCGGGCTGGAGGTCGACCTCGAGGGCGCGGTCGCCGGCGAGGTCGAAGATGCAGGGGCGGATGTCCCGGGCTCCGCATCGGGCACGGGCCGGGCCCGCGGTGGGCGCGGTGGGCGCGGCGCGGGCGGCGCCGACGAGCGAGCGCAGCGCGAGTCCCGCCAGGAGCGCGCCGCGCGGGAAGCGGCAGAAGCTCGCGAGCGGGCGTCGCGCGCGGCCGATGAGGCGGAGCAGGTCGCGGACGAGGCATCCGGGCAGTTCACCGAGCTCGACACCCGCGTCGCCGACCTGCAACGCACGACCGACGAGCGCACCGCCGCACGCGACGAGCTCGAAGCGCAGCTTCGCCGGGCCGAGGACGAGCTCGCCGAGGTCGAGCACGAGCTGCGCACGGCGACGCGCGACCGCGACCGAGCGGCGCGGGCGGCGACTGCCGCGCGGCGGGCGGCCGACGACGCGCGAGAGGCGCTCGACGCGCTCGAGGGCTGAGGCGCGCGACGACCGCGGCTCCGCTGGCCCGCGCGCGCCGGTGGCCGACGCAACTCAGGAGAATGGGCGCGATGGGTCGCTCACGCAGGGGATGCCACCCGATCTCCTGAGTTGCGTCCGTTGCCAGGCGAGCATGATGGCTCACATGCCCGGCTCACGCCTCGGGCGACCGCCCGTCGAAGAGCAGCGTGGGCACCGGCCCGAACGGCATCGAGCGCACCCGCACCCTGCGCACGTCGGCCGGCTCGAAGCCTGCCGCGGTCAGCGCCGCGAAGGTGTCGCGGTCCCAGTGGCAGCCGTGGCAGCAGCGCGAGGAGATCGGGGTCGCGACGCGCTGCACGGCGCGCTTCAGCGTGCGCGGCGGCGCGACGACGTGGTCGATGAACACCACGCGGCCGCCGGGCACGAGCACGCGGCGCACCTCGGCGAGCGCGACGGCCTGGTCGGTGACCGAGCAGAGCACGTAGGTGCCGACGACCGCGTCGACCGAGTGGTCGGGCAGCGGGATCGACTCGGCGACCGCGTCGAGCGGCGTCGAGGTGTGGCCCCACTCGCGGGCCCGCGTCGCGAGCTCGGTGCGGCGCTCGCGGTCGGGCTCGAGGCCGGTCCAGAGGACGCCCGGATCGAACGCGCCGAAGTTCTCGCCCTCGCCCGCGCCGATCTCGAGCACCCGCCCGCGCACGCGCCCGACGAGCTCGCGCTCGAACTCCTCGAGCTGCTCGTCGTCGATGAGCGCCGGGGCGGCGGCCTTCGAGTCTGTTCCCACCCGGCCATGCGAGCACGTCGGTGCGTGCGCGTCAACCCCGCGCGTGGCCGAGCAGCCAGTCGAGCGCGTCGGGCACGGCGTCGAGCACCGAGATGTGCCCGTCATCGGGCCGCAGCGACAGCTGGGCGCCTGGAATCCGCCGGGCGAGCCATTCGCCATGCGCCGGCGGGATCACCCGATCGGCGCCGCCCTGGACGACGAGCACCGGGACTCGCACCGCGTCGAGCTCGAAGCCCCACGGCGCCGCCAGTGCCACGTCGTCGTCGACGAGACCGCCGGGGCCGAACGCCTCGGAGCGCGCGACGTCGGCGCCCAGCGACGCCCATGGCCCCTCGAGCGCCTGCCAGTCGGCGGCGACGAACTGCTCGGGGTCGAACTCCTCGTGCTCGGCGAACGCGGCGCGTGCGGCGCGACCCTCGCGCGCGGCGCGCAGCGCTGCGGGCGAGGCCATGCCGTCGAACCAGTCGAACTCCTCGGTGAACGGGGCGGGGCCGCCGAGGCTGACCGCTCCGGTGACGCGGTCGGGCGCGAGCGCGGCCGCCGCGAGCGCGTGCGGGCCTCCGCCCGAGGTGCCCATCATCGCGAGCCTGCCGAGGCCGAGTGCGTCGGCGATCGCGAGGACGTCGGCGGCCGCCGAGGCGACGTCACGGCCGGGCCGGGCCGTCGATCCGCCGTAGCTCGGCCGGCCGTACGAGACGACGCGGATGCCCCGCGCCGCGGCCGCGGCCAGCAGCGGTTCGAGCGGCGCGCCCGTCTGCGGGGAACCGTGGTGCCAGACGAGGGTGAACGGCCCCGCGACATCCGCCCCGGAATCGTAGGCGTGCAGCACCCCGCCTGCCCGCTCGACCTCGAACTCGGTGACCATGGGCGCCTCAGCGATCGATGGAATCCTGCGATCGCGAGCGCCCTACCGCCGACCGCAGCACCAGGAACACGATCACCGCGACGACGGCCACGATCGCGAGCTTGCCGATGAACCAGAGCAGGCTGAACAGCACGTCGACGAGGATCCACGCGATGATCACGGCGACGATGACGCCGATGACGGTCCAGACGGTGCGGCTCATGAATCGAGGCTAACTCACGAGTCGGAGCTCGGCGGCATCGCGGCTCAGCGTGGGGCGTATGCGGCGAGGAACACCCGCACGCCCGCCGCCGCGTGCGCTCGCAGGTCGGCATCGGCGGGGATCGCCGCGTCGCCGAGCAGCATCGCCCGGTTCAGCGGCTCGCCCATGACGAGCCAGTTGAACTGCGTCGCCGCTGCGATCGGGTCGTCGATGTCGAGCAGGCCGGGCTCGGCGAGGCGGTCGAACACCGAGGCGATCGCCGTGATCGCGCGATGTGGTCCGCGCTCGTAGAGGGCCTCGGCGAGCTCGGGGAAGCGCTCGACCTCGCCGATCACGAGGCGGCGGAGTTGCAGCAGCCTGGGCGTCATCACGGCCGCGAGCTGGCGTTCGGCGTAGCGCTCGAGGAACGCCGGGAGCTCGTCGGGGTGCTCGGGGTCGGGAACCTCCTGGTGCACGCGGTCGCTCGTGGCATCGGTCATCGCCGTCACCAGTTCGACGAAGAGCGCCTCCTTGCTGCCGAAGTGCTTGTAGATCGTCTGCTTGGAGACCTGCGACCGCGCGGCGAGCTCGTCCATGTTCGTGCCGAGGTAGCCGCCGCGAAGGAACATCTCCTCGGCGGCGGCGAGGATCGCGCGCCGCTTGCGCTCCGAACGCCCGGTCGGCTCGGGGCGGTCGCCGCCGGCGATCTGGGGTCGCGCTCGTTCGGCCGACGGTGACGACGCGGTGCGCTGAGCTGCCATGGAACCCGCCGATCCGGTGAGGACACCTTCGTTGACTTTCGGTACTGGTCAGTCTAGTCTTGCGAATGCAGTACTGAACGGTCTAGTTTGATTTCCTTCGCCAGCCGACGAGAAGAGGCATCCTGATGAGCGAGTACGTGACCACTGCACGAGGCGACCGCGTCGCCTTCGATCGACGCGGCACAGGCCCTGCGGTCGTGTTCATCGCGGGCGCGGGCCCCTACCGGGCCATCGATCCGTGGACCACCGAGACCGCCGAACGCGCGGCCCCGCTGGGTATCCAGACCATCGTGTACGACCGACTCGGCCGCGGCGAGAGCATGGTCGAGGGGCGCATCGACCTGGACCGCGAACTCGAGGCTGTCGCCGCGCTCATCGACGTCGCAGGAGGAAGCGCCGTGCTCTGCGGGCACTCCTCGGGCTGCTCGATCGCGCTCGCCGCCGCGGCGCGCGGGCTGCCGATCGATGGGCTCGTGCTCTGGGAGGCACCGTTCGGTCCAGAGGACGGCGGGGCCCGGGAGTGGGCCGACGAGGTCGAGCGCCGCATCGAGGGCGACGACCTCGAAGGTGCGCTCGAGTACTACATGAAGGACATGCCGGCCGAGTGGCTCGAGGGGGCGCGCCAGTCACCCGACTACCCGGTATTCGTGGCTCAGGTGGTGAGCTATCGCCCCGACGGCGAGTCGCTCGCCTGGGTCGAATCGGCACCGTTGGCCGAACTCCTGCGCGACGTTCGCATGCCCGTCGAGGTGCTGCTCGGCGACGAGACGTTCCCCGAGTTGTTCACCGCGGCCGAGTCGATCACCGCGGCGGTACCCGGTGCCACGTGGCGCCAGGTGCCGGGCGCAGACCATTCGTGGGACCCCGCGCCGATGGCGATCGAGCTCGCCGCCTTCGTCAGCGCGGCCTCGGCTCGCGTCGGGCGTGCAGCCTCGTAACCGACCTCGCCGACCTCGCCGGCATCGGCGCCGACCTCAGGCGGTGATGCCGGCGGCACGCGTCGCCGCCTGGATGAACGCCGGGCGCACGCGCTCCCAGCCGTCGAGGTAGCCCCCGACCATCGCGGCGTCGCGCAACAGCACGAGCTGGCCGGCCGCGGTCTTCGGGTCGTCGGCCTCGGCCGCTGTGAGGAGCCCCTCGAGCTCCGACCGGAACCACTCACGGTGCTCCCCCACCGCCAGACGCACCGCGCTCGCGGGGTCGGGGTACTCGGCCGCCGCGTTGATGAAGGGGCATCCGCGCGTGTGCAGCCGGGCGACGTCGTCGGCGAGCCCCTCGATGACCAGGCCGACGAGTGCATCGGGGTCATCGGTCGCCGCGTGCGCTGCCTCGAGCGCGCCGCGGATGGTCGCATCCTCGACGCCGAGGTACGCCTCGACGAGGTCCTCCTTGCTCGGGAAGTGCCGGTAGAAGGTGGCGCGGGTGACGCCCGCCTCGGCGATGATGCGGTCGACGCCGACGGAGTGGATGCCCTCGCGGTAGAACAGCTCGGAGGCGGTCTGCAGCAGTCGTTCGCGCGCGGCAGAGGCGCCGGCTGATGTCGTTCGTGTTGCCATAAAGAAAATGATAGAACGATCTTTCTCTTTTTGCTTGACATTCGTTCCGCTGTGCGCGTACAGTCTGGGAATAACAAGACAGAACGATCGTTCTACTTCACCAGGGAAGCGAACGACACCAACCCAAGGAGCAGGAATCATGACCACCACGACCAAGACCCCCATCGTCCTCGTCCACGGCCTCTGGATGACCCCCAAGAGCTGGAACACCTGGGCCGAGTACTTCCGTGCCCGCGGCCACCAGGTCATCGTCCCCGGCTGGCCCGGCATCGACGACCGCGACGTCGCCGACATCCGCTCGAACCCCGAGGCGCTGAAGGGCATCGGCCTGAAGCAGATCGCCGACCACTACGAGCGCATCATCCGCGCACTCCCCGAGAAGCCGATCATCATGGGCCACTCGTTCGGCGGCCTGCTCACCCAGATGCTCGCCGACCGCGGCCTCGGCGTCGCCTACGTGGGCGTCGCCCCGGGCCAGCCCGCCGGCATCTCGACCCTCCCGCTGTCGACGCTCTGGACCGGCACGCCGATCCTCTCGAACCCGTTCGACAAGAACGGCGCCAAGCCCCTCTCGAAGGCGCACTTCCACTTCACCTTCGGCAACGACCTCAGCCGCGAGGCATCCGATCGCCTGTGGGACGAGTACGCCGTGAACTCCTACAACCGGGTCTTCTTCGAGGGCGTCGCCGCGGCGTTCAACGAGAAGGGCGGCGCCAGCCACGTCGACTTCGCCCGTGCCGACCGCGCACCGCTGCTCGTCATCACCGGCGAGATCGACCACGTCGTGCCGCCGGCCATCGGCCGCGCGATCGTCAAGAAGTACCGCTCGACCGGCAGCCCCGCGACGATCGACTACCGCGAGTTCGCCGGCCGCACGCACCGCCTCGTCAGCCAGGACGGCTGGGAGGAGATCGCCGACTACGCGCTCACCTGGGCGGTCGAGCACGCCGTCACCTCGACGACCGTGCGCTGATCCACCTGCCTGACGCGAAAGGGCGCGGAGCACACGCTCCGCGCCCTTCGTCGTGCCGCGTATCCTGACGAGGCGAACGGATGTCCCGTGCCGCGACACTCCCCCGAAGGACCCGCCATGACCGACCCCATGACACCCCCGGCCGAGCTGCGACCCGAGACCGTCGCGATCGTCGCCGGGCGACCGGCACACACGTCCGACCAACCGCTCAACGTGCCGGTGCACCTCGCATCGACGTACGTCGCCGGCGGCGAACTCGAGTACGGGCGTTACGGCAACCCGTCGTGGACCGCGTTCGAGGACACCCTCGGCGCACTCGAGGGCGGGCGGTGCATCGCATTCGCGTCGGGCATCGCCGCGGTCTCGGCGGTGCTCGACCTGGTGCCGACCGGCGGTCGCGTGGTGGCGCCCCGGCACTCGTACACGGGCACCGTGCTGCAGCTCGACGATCGGGCGGCTGCGGGCCGCATCGCCGTCGAGTACGTCGACATCACCGACACGGCGGAGGTGGCCGCAGCCTGCGAGGGCGCAGCGATGCTCTGGTTCGAGTCGCCCACGAACCCGGCCCTCGAGATCGCCGACATCCCGGCGCTGACCGCGGCGGCGCACGCGCACGGCGCGATCGTGGCCGTCGACAACACGTTCGCGACGCCGCTGCTGCAGCGACCCCTCGCCGACGGAGTCGACCTCGTCGTGCACTCGGCGACGAAGTACATCTCGGGTCACAGCGACGTGCTCATGGGTGCGGTGATCGCCGCCGACCCCGCCCACGCCGACGCGATCACGACGCGCCGCTCGCTCGGCGGCGCCATCCCCTCGGCGCTCGAGGCGTTCCTCGCGCTGCGCGGCCTGCGCACCCTGCCCGTGCGCATGGAGCGCGCGCAGGCCACGGCGGCCGAGCTCGTCGCGCGTCTCGCCGACCACCCCGCGCTCGACGAGGTGCGCTACCCCGGCTTCGGCGCGATCATCTCGATCGTGCTGCGCGGCGCGGCTCCGGCCGACGCGCTCGTCGGCCGCACCCGGCTGTGGATCCACGCGACGAGCCTCGGAGGCGTCGAGTCGACCTTCGAGCGCCGCCGCCGATGGGCGGCCGAGGCAGAGACGATCCCCGAGGGCCTCGTGCGGCTCTCGGTCGGGCTCGAACACGTCGACGACCTGTACGCCGACCTCGCGGGCGCGCTCGACGACGTCTCGCGGGGCGAGTGACCCGCGCGGGTCGGTCGCGAGGCAGGTCGGCGTCGGTCAGACGGCGAGGGGCGGACGGTGGAGCAGCTCGGACCCGTCGGGGACAGCGGCCGCATCGTCACCAAGCGCCTCGATGCGGTTCCGCTCGTCGACGTGGACGACTCGGGGCTCCCATGCCCGGGCGGCCGCATCGTCGAACTGCGCGTACGAGATGACGATCACGAGGTCGCCCTCGTGCACCAGGTGCGCGGCGGCACCATTGATGCCGATCACCCCGCTGCCGCGTTCGCCCTCGATGACATAGGTCTCGAGTCGTGCGCCATTGGTCACGTCGACGACGGCGACCTGCTCACCGGGGAGCAGATCGGCGGCGTCCATGAGGTTGCGGTCGACCGTGAGCGACCCGACGTAGTGCAGGTCGGCGTGCGTGACCGTGGCGCGGTGGATCTTCGACTTCAGCATGGTGCGCAACACGCTCGGGAGCCTACTTCAGCGATGCCTCGCCGGAGAACGGCGGATGCAATGGGGCGACATCCGCCGTGGTCGCGGCATCCGCTCACCTGGGGTTCTTCCGTTCGTCACCGCGGAGGCCTACCGTGTCAGGTGAATCGGCCCGACGAAGGAGAGCGCATGTCCACGAAGCACCGCATCACGACCGCACTGACCGCCACCGCGGTCGGCGCGCTCGCCGCCGCGACCATCGGCGCGGGCGCCGCGTTCGCAGCCCCGCCGGCAGGCGCCGGCACCACCGACCTGCGGGTCGCGACCTACAACCTGTCGCTCAACCGCAACGTCGAGGGCCAGCTCGTCGACGACCTCAGCACGCCCGACAACGCCCAGGCGAAGACCGTCGCCGAGGTCATCCAGCGCGTGAACCCCGACATCGTGCTGCTCAACGAATTCGACTTCGACGCCGACGGCGAGGCGGCCGAGCTGTTCCGCGAGAACTACCTCGAGGTGTCTCAGGGCGGCGCCGACCCGGTCGTCTACCCCTACGCCTACGTCGCGCCGTCGAACACCGGCATCGCCAGCGGCTTCGACCTCAACAACAACGGTGCGATCGTCACGACCCCGGGCGCAGCCGGCTACGGCGACGACGCCTTCGGCTTCGGCGCGTTCGAGGGCCAGTTCGGCATGGCCGTGCTCTCGAAGTACCCGATCGACACCGACGCGGTGCGCACGTTCCAGCACTTCCTCTGGAAGGACATGCCGGGCGCGCTGCTGCCCGACGACCCGAACACCGCGGCGCCGGCCGACTGGTACTCGGCCGAGGAGCTCGCCGTGTTCCGCCTGTCGAGCAAGTCGCACTGGGACCTGCCGATCGACGTGAACGGCCGCACCGTGCACGCACTCGTGTCGCACCCGACGCCGCCCACATTCGATGGCCCCGAAGACCGCAACGGCAAGCGCAACCACGACGAGATCCGGTTCTGGGCCGATTACGTCACGCCCGGAACGACCTCGCGGTACATCTACGACGACAAGGACGTCGCCGGCGGTCTCAAGCCGGGTGAGTCGTTCGTGATCCTCGGAGACCAGAACGCCGACCCGCTCGACGGCGACTCCGTCGCCCAGGCGATCGACCAGCTGCTCGACCACCCGCGCATCACCGACCCGCAGCCGACCTCTGCCGGCGCAGCCGAGGCCGCGGTGCTGCAGGGCGGCGCGAACCTCACGCACCGGGGCGACCCGGCGCTCGACACGGCCGACTTCAGCGACACCGCACCGGGCAACCTGCGTGCCGACTACGTGCTGCCGTCGAAGGGCCTGAGCGTCCGCGATGCCGGCGTGTTCTGGCCCGTGTCGGACGACCCGCTGTCGGCGCTCACTGGCACGTTCCCGTTCCCGTCGAGCGACCACCGGCTCGTGTGGGTCGACCTGAAGGTGCGCGGCTGACGCTGCGCTCCCAACGCGACGCAAGACGGATGCCGCGGGCTTCGGCTCGCGGCATCCGTTCGTCGTCGTTCGTGGTGTTCGCTAGGCGATGCGCAGCACGACGCTGCCCGTCTTGTGCCCGGTGTCGACGTAGCGGTGCGCCTCGACGATGGCGTCGAGGTCGTAGGTGCGGTCGATGACCGGCCGCAGCTGGCCGACGTCGGCGAGCCGAGACAACTCGGCGAACATGTCGTGCGAGACCGGCGCGCCTGAGATCGTGACGAGCTTGCCGCTCCGACGGCTGTCTCGTGAGGCCCGCAGCATGCTGCGCAGGCTCGAGACGACGAGCAGCAGTGCGCCGCCGGGCTTGATCGAGTCGGCGACCCGATCGAACGGCGCATTGCCGACGCAATCGAGGATGGCGTCGTAGGTCTCGCCGCTCGCGGTGAAGTCGTCAGCCGTGTAGTCGACGACGCGGTCGGCGCCGAGCGAGCGGACGAGCTCGATGTTGCGCGGGCCGCACACGGCGGTGACCCGTGCGCCGCGGTGCTTCGCGAGCTGCACTGCCGCCGTGCCGACGGCCCCGGACGCCCCGTTGACGAGCACCTCGTCGCCGGGACCGACCCCGGCCTTCTCGAGGTACGCGAGCGCGGTGTGCCCGCCGAACACGAGCGCGACGGATTCCTGCATGTCGAGGCTCGCCGGCTTTCGGGCGATGGCCATCGACTGCGGCACCCGGGCGTACTCGGCGTGGCCGCCGAACATCGAAGCGAGCATCGCGATGACCTCGTCGCCGGGCGCGAACCCCGTGACCTCGTCGCCGACGGCGACGACCACGCCCGCGACGTCCATGCCGAGGATCGGCTTGCGCGGACGGAACACCCCGAGCGAGACGGGCACGAGGAACCCCAGCCCTTCGGGCAGATCGCGGCTGCGCATGCGGTGGTCGGCGATGCTCACGGTGCTGGCGTGCACGCGCACGAGCAGTTCGTCGGCCTTCGGCGTCGGCGTCGGCCGCTGCTCGACGCGAACCGCCTCGGGACCGCCGAAGCGGTAGGCGACGGCGGCGCGCATCCGCGTGCCCTGCTGCTGTTCGGTCTCCATGACTGCATCCCCTTGCCTTACGCTGTAAGTCTTACACTGTAAGATAGCGCTCGATCGCGGAGATGTCGAGAGGTTCTCGAAGAATCTCCGCAATCGGGTCGGCGGCGGGGTGCCGCCTGTACCGTTGAGCCGAGGGAGGCAGCCGATGTCGTCGATCGCCGAGCAGGGCGCCGAGCCGGGAGCACGGCCGGCCGCAGCGCAGCCGGCCGCAGCGCGCCGCACGCCCCTCACGCGCGACCGCGTGCTGCAGACCGCCGTCGACCTCGCCGACACCGGCGGCATCTCGGCGCTCACGATCCGCCGGCTCGCCGAGCAGCTGGGCGTCGAGGCGATGTCGCTCTACTACCACGTGGCCAACAAGGAGGCGATCCTCGACGGCGTCGTCGACCTCGTCTTCCGCGAGATCGAGCAGGTCGTCGGCGGCTTCGAGGTCGCCGAGCCGGATGACTCGTGGAAGGCCTCCCTCCGCGCACGCATCCTCGGGGCGCGCACGGTGATGCTGCGGCATCCGTGGGCCCCTGCCGTCATGGACACCCGTGCCGGCATCGGTCTCACCCAGGCGCGCTACGTCGACTCGGTCGTCGGCACCCTGCACTCAGGCGGGTTCTCGTACGACCTCATCCACCACTCGATGCACGCCCTCGGCAGCCGCATGTTCGGGTTCACGCAGGAGCTCGGCGACGACAACGACTCCAGCGGCGCCGACGACATGGCGCAGCTCGCCGAGCACGTGCCGCACCTCGCGAGCATGCTCGCGGTGGTCGCGCACACCGACCCCGAGTCGACCCTCGGCTGGTGCGACGACCAGTTCGAGTTCGAATTCGGCCTCGACATCGTGCTCGACGGGCTCGAGCGGGCGCGGCGGCGCGAAGCGAGCGCCTGAGCACTCACCCGCGACGTGCGAGCCGCATCGGCGGGTCGGGCGGCGGCGGTCAGCTCGCGGGCTGCAGCTCCCCCGCGCGCTCGAGGCCCTCGAGCACGACCGGGAAGTCGACGTCGGCGACGGTGAGCACCTGCCACGCGGCATCCGTCGACGCAGCCGACCGGTTCGACCGCACGTGCGACGACGAGAGGTTGTCGAGCCGCGGGTAGTGGCGCGGGTCGTGCCCGGAGATCGCCGCGAGCGTGTGGCGGATGAGCGTGCCGTGCGCGACGACGAGCACGCGCCTGCCGTCGTGGTCGCGGGCGACGCGTTCGAGGCCGCGTACGCCGCGCTCGCCGACCTCGTGATCGGGCTCCTTGCCGGCGAAGTCGCGGTTCGGCCAGCGGGTGTCGAGATCGGCGACGAGGGTGCCCTCGGCCTCGCCGAACTCCTGCTCCACGAGCTCGTCGTAGGCGGCGCCGAGCGGCACGTCGAGGTGCTCGGCGAGGATCGCGGCGGTCTCGCGCGCACGGCCCAGCGGCGAGCTGACCACCGTGTGCCACGGCTCGTCGGCCGACGCGAACGCGGATGCCGCGGCGCGCGCCTGCGCACGACCGGTGTCGTTCAGCGGGATGTCGGTGCGGCCCTGCATGCGGGCGGCGAGGTTCCAGTCGGTCTGTCCATGACGGATGAGGGCGAGCACCATGCCGCCCACCCTACGCAGGCGAACTGAACGGATGCCTCGTGCGCCGACCCGGGGCGCAACCTAGGCTGGTGCGATGATCAGGCGGTTCGCGTCGGGCGTGGGTCTGCTCGCCCGTGGGTTCGGCTTCTGGCGCCGACGCCCCGGGGCGATGGCGCTCGGACTCGTGCCCGCCGCGATCGTGTTCGCGGTCATGGTCGCCGCGCTCATCGCGCTCGGCGTCAACCTGCCCGGTCTCGTCGCGTGGGCGACGCCGTTCGCCGACGGCTGGGACGAGTTCTGGGCGAACGCGCTGCGCTACCTGATCGCGTTCGTCACGATCACCGGCGCGGTCATGCTCGCGGCGATCACCTTCACGGCGCTCACGCTCGCGGTCGGCGACCCCTTCTACGAGCGAATCTGGCGTGCGGTCGAACTCGACCTCGGCGGCGAGGTGCCCGAGCAGGGTGCCGGGTTCTGGAAGGGCGCAGCGGATGCCGCGGGGCTCGTGGGCCTCGGCATCGTCGCCGCGCTCGTGGTCGCGCTCGTCGGCTTCATCCCGGTCGTCGGCGGGGTCGCCGCGCCGGTGCTCGGCGTCATCGCGTCGGGCCGGCTGCTCGCCCGCGAGCTCACCTCGCGGGCGTTCGACGCCCGCGGCATCTCGGGTGCCGACCGTGCCGCACTGTTGCGCGGCAGCCGCGCTCAGCTGCTCGGGTTCGGCGTCGCCACCCAGCTCTGCTTCCTCGTGCCGCTCGGCGCGATCGTCACGATGCCGGCCGCGGTCGCCGGCTCGACGATGCTCGCTCGCGGGGTGCTCGACGCTGCTCAGGCACCGACGCAGCCCTGAGCTCGTCGGCGGCCGCGCCGCCGAGCCGTGCTGAGATCTCGCCAGCGGCGGCCCGTGCGGCAGCCACCACGTCGTCGAGGCCGACGCTGCTGTACGAGGTGCCGATGTAGGGCACCGTGAGCGCCGCGATGGTGTCGCCGGTGCGTCCGCGGATCGCCACCGCCACGTCGGTGATGCCGGCCTGGAGCCGGTCTGGCCGGGTGACGTACCCCGCCTGGAGTTGCGCGGCCTCGGCGGTCACGACCTCGACGTCTGGAGCGTCTGCCGCGGCATCCGCTCGACCGGCGATCAGTACTGCGCCCGTCGCGGTCGCCTCGAGCGGGAATCGCGCCCCGACCCGCACGTGATAGCCGAAGTCGGATGGCGACTCCGCCTGCGCGATGACCCGCACGGCTCCCGCGTCGTCGACGCTGAGGTTGCACGACTGTCGGATCTCGTCGGCGAGCGCCCGCATCGGACCGGCGGCCAGCTGCACGAGTCCGCGCAGCGGGGGATGCCGGTGCGCCAGGTCGAACAGGGCCATCGACAGGACGTACCGGCCCGACCGCTCGTCGCGGCTGACGTAGCCCCGCCGCTCGAGCGTGGCCAGCACGCGGTAGATCTGGCTGACGTTGCGGCCGACCGCCTCGGCGATGCCGGTCTGGGTGAGGCCGTTCGCCTCATCGGCGAGCAGTTCGAGGATGTCGAGCGCCTTGTCGAGCGCCGGCGCCGCGTAGCCGGTGTCACCCATCAGCGGTCGGCGCCGAGCGCGCGCACGAACCGGCGGGCGATCTCGCGTTCGAGGTCGTCGGGCACGGGTTGCGGCCCCGGTGCGAGCGAGTCGGACGCCGTCGCGACGCGCTCGAGCGAGAGTGCCTGCAGGAGGAACCCGAGATCCATCGCCTCGAGCGAGTTGCCTTTCGGCTCGCGTCCGGCGAGGTTCACCATGCGGCCGCCCGCCAGCAGGATCACTTCGCGGCCGTCGGGCAGGTCGATCCGTTCGATCGCGACATCGAGCTCGGTGACGGCAGTGGCCCGCTCATACAGCGCGGCCGTGTCGATCTCCCACGGGAAGTGCCCGGCGTTCGCCAGCACGGCGCCACTCGGCAGCCGGTCGAAGACGGCCTCGGTGATGATGCCCGGATGCCCCGTGGCGGTGATGAAGAACTCGCCCCACTCCGCGAGGTTGCCCAGCTCGTCGACCCTGTAGCCGTCGAGCGCGGCCTCGAACGCCTTGATCTCATCGATCTCGGCCACCGCCACCCGGCCACCGAATGCCCGCAGGTACTGCGCGATCCCGCGGCCGCACCACCCGTAGCCCGCCACCACGAACCGTCGGCCAGGGATCATCAGGTTCGTGATGCGCATGATGCTCTCGACGACCGACTGGCCGACACCGTGCCGGTTCTCGCCGATCGCCTTGAGGGGGCTGTCGTTGATGACGATCGTCGGGAACGTCACCCGCCCCGCGAGTTCGGAGCGCAGACGGATGCCGCCACTCGTCGTCTCTTCGGTGCCGCCGACCACGGAGCCCGCGGCGCCCGCGGCGATCACGCCGGCCGCGAGATCGGCGCCGTTGTCGAGCAGGATGTCGGGTCGAGCTGCCACGACGGCGGCGACGTTCGCCTCGTGCTCGGCGAGCGTATCGTCGCGTCGGCCGAACACCGTCATGCCCGATCCGCGGAGGTACGCGACGATGTCGTCCTGCGTGGAACCGTGGTTGCCGGTGGCCACCACCTCTGCGCCGCCCGCGGCGAGCACCTCGAGCAGCACGGCGGTCTTCGGCTCCACGTGCAGTGACATGCCGACGCGGCGGCCCGCGAACGGCTGGCGGTCGGCGAATTCGCGACGGGCGGCGGCGAGCAGCGGCATCCGCGATCTGATCCACGTGGTGCGAGCGGCACCCCGATCGAATGACTCGGACATGTGACTACTTTCATATATGAACGTGACTTTCACATATGGTAGCGCGCTGAGACGGTCAGCGGTGCTCGACCTTGACGCTGGTGACCGGTGAGAGGAGGCTCGCACGCAAGGATCCGGGTGCGCACCCGCTCACGAGGAGGTGGGTCCGATGAACCGACCGATCGAGGGAGTGAGCACGAACATCGCCGCCTTCGTGGGGCTCGCTGAGGGCGGCCCGCTCGAAGAACCGACCACGATCGACGGATTCGACGGTTGGGGAACCGACGAGGACGCGATCTGGGAAAGCATTCATGCGCGCCCTCTGGGCAGCGCGCTGCAGAGCTTCTTCGACAACGGAGGCGGAACCGCGGTCGTCGTCGCAGTCGAGGACGCGGGGACCGACGCCGTTCGCGCTGGACTCGCGCAGCTCGATGAAGTCGATCTCGTCAACCTCCTGGTGCTCCCCGATGAGTCCGCCGACCGCGAGGACGCCCGTGACACCGTCGCCGAGGCGGCCGCCTTCTGCGAGCGCCGACGGGCGATGCTGCTCGTGCATCCGCCGCCGGGCTGGACCGATGTCGCGACGGTCGAGGCGGCACTGGCCGAAGGGCTCGAGTCGGCGGTCGGCACCGCGAGCGCGAATGCGGCGCTCTACCTGCCGCGTCTGCGCCGGGCCGACCCGGCGCAGGGTGTCGCCGCCGGGGCGTTCTCGCCATCCGGCGCGGTCGCCGGAGTGATCGCACGCACCGACGCCGCCGAGGGCGTGTGGAGCGCGCCCGCCGGTCTGGACGCCGAGATCCGCGGTGCCGACGGGCTCGAGTTCGCCCTCGACCAGGACGACGCGGAGTCCCTCAACCGCGCCGGCATCAGCACCCTGCGCATGTTCCCCGGGCGGCGAGGGCCGGTCGTCTGGGGTGCCCGCACGCTCGCCGGCGCCGACGACGCGGCGAGCGAGTGGAAGTACGTGCCGGTGCGTCGCACCGCGCTCTTCATCGAGGAGAGCATCGAGCGCGGCCTGGAGTGGACGCAGTTCGAGCCGAATGACGAGCCGCTGTGGCAATCGGTGCGCGAGGACGTCGGCACCTTCCTGCACGAGTTGTTCCGGAAGGGCGCGTTCCAGGGGCGCACCGACCGCGAGGCGTACTTCGTCCGGTGCGATCGCGACACCATGCGTCAACACGACCTCGACACGGGCGACCTCGTCGTGCTCGTCGGCTTCGCGCCGATGAAGCCGGCCGAGTTCGTCGTGCTCACGATCAGGGTGACGGCGCTGCCCTCGCCATGATGCCCGAGCCGGATC
Source organism: uncultured Actinomycetota bacterium (assembly GCA_963758615.1). Lineage (GTDB taxonomy): Bacteria > Actinomycetota > Actinomycetes > Actinomycetales > Microbacteriaceae > Agromyces. Next base: position 28,533 of record CAVWVZ010000005.1, read on the forward strand.
CGGCTACGCCGACCCGCTCCAAGGCGCCGGGGAGAGCACCCAGCAGACCTCCGCGCCCCTCCCGTCCTCGGCGCGCCAGGTGTGCGGCTCACGGCCGGGGAAGGTGAGCGCGTCGCCGGCGTCGAGCCGAACGGACCGGTCGGCGAATCGCACGGTGACGGCGCCGGCGATCACGTGGAGCACCTCGATGTCGCAGTTGACGGTGTAGAGGTCGTGGCCACCGTGCGCACCAGGCTCGAGTGACGAGCGCAGCAGCTGCACGCGTTCCTCGCCGCGCGGGGACATGAGCAGCTCGGTCGCGCCCACGCCGCCGAGATTGATGTGCGGGGCCTCTGCAGGGGTGATGCGCTGGATCTCGGGCTCGGCGAAGAGCGCCCCGACGGGCAGCGAGAGCACCTGGCAGAGCTGCACGAGGGTGGCGACGCTCGGCGATGTCTCGTCGCGTTCGACCCGGCTGAGGAAGCCCTTGCTCAGTCCGCTCGAGTCGGCGACCTGCGCGAGCGTGAGCCCCTGCGCGATGCGGGTGCTGCGCAGTTTCGCGCCGATGGGCGTGCCCGCGGCATCCGCCGACGGATGGATGGGACGCACGACGGTCCTCCCTTGACGTATGGGGCACGCAGGCATACAGTGACAGCAAGTTGTCTCAATAGTACTGGAAGTTTTCTAATATGCAACCCACTTCGAACCCAGGCGATGCTCGCGACGACGCGAGCGTCCAGCGTCGCGACATCCGCGGCCCGGTCGACGCCAGCGTCGTCCCTCGCTTCGCCGGCATCGCCACCTTCGCCCGGCTTCCGAGGCTCGACGAGGTCGGCCGCGCCGAGATCGCGATCGCCGGCGTGCCGTTCGACAGCGGGGTGAGCTACCGGCCCGGCGCCCGCTTCGGTCCGGCCCACGTGCGTGAGGCATCGCGACTGCTGCGCCCCTACAACCCGGCACAGGACGTGTTCCCGTTCGGCGCCCAACAGGTCGCCGACGCGGGCGACCTGGTCGCGAACCCGTTCGACATCGCCGAGGCGGTGCGCCAGATCGAGGAGGGCGCGGTCGCGCTCGGCGAGCAGGCCGACCGCCTCGTCGTCATCGGCGGTGACCACACGATCGCACTCCCGTTGCTTCGCGCCGTGAACCGCAAGCACGGACCCGTCGCAGTGTTGCACTTCGACGCCCACCTCGACACGTGGGACACCTACTTCGGCGCACCGATGACGCACGGCACGCCGTTCCGCCGTGCGTCGGAGGAGGGACTCATCGACCTCACCGCGAGCATGCACGTCGGCATCCGCGGCCCGCTCTACGCCAAGAGCGACCTCGAGGACGACGAGCGGCTCGGGTTCTCGATCGTCACGAGCGAGTTCCTCGAGGAGCACGGCCTGCCGGCGGCGATCGAGCGGATTCGAGCGCGCATCGGCGATGCGCCGCTCTACATCTCGATCGACATCGACGTGCTCGATCCGTCGCACGCGCCGGGCACCGGCACCCCCGAGGCCGGCGGGCTGACGAGCCGCGAACTGCTCCGCATCCTCCGGGCGCTCGCCGACCGGCGCATCGTCGGCGCCGACATCGTCGAGGTCGCGCCCGCCTACGACCACGCGCAGGTCACCGCCGTCGCCGCGAGCCACGTCGCCTACGAACTCATCAGCGCGATGGCCCCGCGCGACTGAGCGCCCACCCGCCACCCCGATCCCCCATCCCCCATCCCCAGGCGAAGGAGCCACGAGATGCCAGCACCCGAAGTCCCCTCTCACGACCAGGTCGAGGCGGCCGCATCCGCCATCGTCGACGCCTTCGCCGCGACCGACGGCGAGCGGTACTTCGCCGCCTTCGCCCCCGACGCGACGTTCGTGTTCCACTCCGAGCCCGCGCGACTCGATGACCGTGCCGCTTACGAGCGGCTCTGGGCCGACTGGGTCGAGGGCGGATGGCGCGTCGTGTCGTGCACCTCGTCGGAGCGGCACGTGCAGTCGTTCCCCGGCGGCGCGGTGTTCAGCCACTCGGTCGACACGAGCGTCGAGACCCCCGACGGCGGCGAGTCCTACCGCGAGCGCGAGACCATCGTGTTCCGCGCAGACGACACGGGCCTCGTGGCCGTGCACGAGCACCTCTCCCCAATGCCCGCCGACGGCGCGGCCTGACCGCCCCACCCTCACCGAGGAGAACAGCAATGTCGCTCTACACCCGCCTCGAACAACGTCTCGAACGCAACTCCGATGACGCCGGACCCGTCACCGGTGGACTCTCGCTGCTGCGGATCGGCATGATCTGGCTCGCCGCGAACCTCGTGGTCACCACGCTCCTGACCGGCACCTTGTTCGTGCCGGGCGTCGACTACGGACTCGCCATCCTGCTCATCATCGTCGGCACGCTCATCGGCGCGCTCGTGCTCGTGTCCATCGGCAATATCGGTACGCGCACCGGCCTGCCGACGATGGCGCTCACCCGCGGAGCCTTCGGCACACGCGGCAGCCTGCTGCCGGTCTCGGCGAACGTCATCATCCTCATGGGCTGGAGCTGGGTGCAGGCGATGCTCGCCGGCATCGCGCTCGACTTCCTCGTGGCATCCGTCACCGGAGTCTCGATGCCCGTGCTGTGGGCCGTGGTCTGCCAGACGATCGTCGTGATCCTCGCGATCTTCGGCCACGAGGGCATCGCGCGCATCGAGCCGTGGCTCGCCGCGGTCATGCTCGCGATCATGGCGTTCATCTTCATCACCGCGTTCACGACGTTCACGCCTGCCCAGTTCCAGGCGATCCCCGTCGACGAGTCCATCGGCTACACGCCGATCCTCGTGCTCGACGTGGTCATCGCCACCGCGATCTCGTGGACGGTGCTCTCGGCCGACTTCAACCGCTTCGCGAAGTCGAGCAGGGCCGGCATCGTCGGCTCGGGCGTGGGCTACAGCCTCTCCACCATCATCTCGATGTCGCTCGGCGCGACCGCGATCTCGTACGTCGTCCTCTCGGGCGGCGAGGCGATCCCGTTCGACCCGGTGACGATCGTCGAGCCGTTCGGCTGGCCGCTGGCGGTCGTGATCTTCATCTCGGTCATGGCGACGAACACGATGGTGGTCTACGGCATGGTCACGTCAGTCGTGAACGCGATCCCGGGCACCCGCGTGAAGTTCCTGCCGACGGCGCTGATCCTCGGCCTGATCTCGATCATCGGCGCGACCTTCTTCGGGCTGCTGAACCAGTTCACGACGTTCCTGGTGCTCATCGGCGCGCTGTTCGCGCCGGTGTTCGCGATCATGATCGCCGACTACTACATCGTCAAGCGCGGGGCGTACACGCCCGACATCCTGGGCGCCCGCGGCGGCCGCTATTGGTACCTGGCCGGAGTGAACTGGGCGGCGATCGGCTCGTGGGCGGTCGGCGCGGTCGCGGTCTACCTCTGGACCTACGAGTGGCCGACACCCATCGGCGCCACGATCCCCGGCTTCGTGCTCACGTTCGTGCTCTACCTGCTGCTCTCGCTCCGTGAGCGGGCGAAGCACCCGAAGCTCGAGAGCGCACACCTCGCGGATGCCCCGGCGGAGCCCGCGCCGAATGCGTGACCTCAGCCATCCGATCGCGAGCGGCATGCAGGTGTACCCGGGCGACCCCCGGGTGCACCTGGAGCCCGCGCTGGAGTTCGAGCGCGACGGCGCGGCCGTCACCCGACTCGAGCTCGGATCGCACACGGGCACCCACGTCGACGCACCCGCGCACACCGTCGCCGGCGGCCGCACGATGGATCGGGTGTCGCTCGAAGAGCTCGTCGGCGAGGCGCTCGTGCTGCACGTTGCAGAGCTCGGCGACGGCGCGACCTACGGGCTGGATGCGCTCGAGGCCACCGCGCCGCTGCCCGAGCGGGTGCCGCCGATCGTCGTGATCGACACCGGGTGGGCGAGGCACTTCGGCACGCCGCGGGCGCTGCGGCATCCGGCACTCGAGGCCGATGCCGCGCGCGAGCTCATGCGACGCGGCATGCACGTGCTCGGCGTCGACACCCTGAGCCCCGACCCGACGGCGGCCGAGGGCACGACGGAGTTCCCGGTGCATGCCGTCGTGCTCGGCGGCGACGGCCTCATCGTCGAGAACCTCACGGGTCTCGACGGGTTGCCCGATCGCGTGCGCGTCGGGATCTTCCCGCTGCGGCTCGGCGACGACGGCGCGCCGGCGCGGGCGGTCGCGTTCGACGACTGACGGCTGCCGCGCGAAGGATCACGGCACGCCGCCGTCCCGTCATGACTCGGTGTGGCCGAGGTCGAGCTCGCTCACGAAGCGTGCGACCGGATCAGCGGCACCATGCAGCTCGAGGATGACGATCTCGTTCCGGCCCGCGACGAGCGCCGGGGCGGGCACGTAGAGGGTGCGCTGTGGGCCGGCGGACCAGAACCGGCCGAGCGGGAACCCGTTCACCCAGGCGGCGCCCTTGCCCCACCCCGCGGTGTCGAGGAGCAGGTCGGTAGGGTGCTCGATCAGGAACGTGCCGGAGCGATACGAGGGCCCGGTCACGGTTCCGGCGGAGCGGAGGGCGGCACGCACGACGTCGAGGCGGCCGACGTCGAGGCCGGCGACCCGCCAGCGACCCAACGACACGCCGTTGAGCCGCACCGAACCGATGAGCCCCTTCGGCTCCCCGATGCGCGGCCCGTAATTGACACGACCCTGGTCCTCGACGAGGAGGTCGAGGGTTCCGTGTGCGTCACGGGGCAGGGTGAGCGCACGACCGTGGTGGGTGCGAGCGAGCACGCCGACGGGATCGCCGTTGAGGTACACCTGGGCTCGGTCGCGGACCTCGTCGACATCGAGCACGGTCGGCCCGAAGGATTCGATCTCGGCCCGGTAGAGCGCGAATCCGTCGTACCGGCCGAGTGCGTCCATGGTCGGCACGTCGTCGTGCGCGGTGAAGTCGCCGAGCCCATCCACGACGTCGAACAGCGACGCGGCCCGGTCGAGCTGCACGTCGAAGGCAGGTGCGAGCGATGCAGGTTCGGGTCGTTCGTCGGGCACCGTGACGTGCTTCGCGATGATCTCGCGCAGTGCCCAGTACTTCTTCGTCGGGTTGCCGGCCTCGTCGAGGGGTGCGTCGTAGTCGTAGCTCGTGACGAGCGGTTGGTACACGCCCTTGTCGTTGGCCCCGTTCGTGAAGCCGAAATTCGTGCCGCCGTGGAACATGTAGATGTTCACGGATGCCCCGGCCGCGAGCAGGTCGTCGAGGTCCTGCGCGGTCTGTGCGGTGTCGGTGGTGTGGTGGTGGGCGCCCCAGTGGTCGAACCAGCCGTCCCAGAACTCGGAGCACATGAGCGGGCCCGTCGGCTGGTGCGCTCGCAGGGTTGCGAGGCGTTCGAGCGACCGCGATCCGAACGATGCGGTCCGGTGCAGGCCCGGGATGCTGCCGGCGTCGAGCATCGCGGGGGTGGGCTGGTCGACGGTGGTGAACGGGACGGTGAGGCCGATGCCGCGGTTGAGTTCGACGAGGTGTTCGAGGTAGCGGGGGTCGTCGCCGTAGGCACCGTACTCGTTCTCGATCTGCACGAGCACGATCGGCCCACCGCGATCGACCTGGCGGGGCACGAGGATCGGCGCCAGCGCCTCCAGGTACTCGGCGATCGCGTCGAGATACTGGGGTTCGAAGGAACGCACGCCCACCGAGGAATTCTGGAACAGCCATGCCGGCAGGCCACCGTTGTGCCACTCGGCGCAGATGTACGGTCCCGGGCGCACGATCGCGTGCATCCCCTCTTCGTCGACGAGGTCGAGGAACCGGCCGAGGTCGAGTCCCTCGCTCGTGTCGAACTGGCCACGGCTGGGCGCATGCGCGTTCCACGCGACGTAGGTCTCGATGGTGTTCAACCCCATGAGCCTCGCCTTGCGGATGCGGTCAGCCCACTGGTCGGGGTGAACCCGGAAATAGTGCAGCGCACCGGAGATGATGCGGTGGGGTGCGCCGTCGAGCAGGAAGTCCTGCTCGCCGATGGTGAAGTTCGCCACGTAATGCTGGTCCTCGATCTCGAACGAACGGTGTGCGGCCGACGCTCGGCCGGCCGCACACCCGGTGGTTGCGGTGCTAGTCGGTGGTGACGGTGAAGCCCTGGTCGGTGCCGTACTCCGCGCTGGCGTCCTGCCAGGCGGCGAGGCCCTTGTTCAGGTCGCCCTTCGTCGCATACGCCTGGCCCACGGTGTCGCCGTAGATGCTGTTCGCGTACGTCTGGAAAGGCAGGTAGCTCCAGCCCGGCACGACGTCCTTCGAGGCCTGGACCAGCACCTCGTTGATCTTCTGTCCGCCGAAGTACGCGTTCTCCTCGTTGAGGAACTCGTCGGACTCGAGGTCGGCGACGGTAGACGGGAAGCCGCCGTTCGCCGCGTGGATCGCCGCACCTTCAGGACCGTTCAGATACTCGAGGAACCCGTAGGCGACGAGCTTGTTCTTCGACTGCTGGAGGACCGCGTCGCCGCCGCCGCCGTTTTCAGCCGCGGCCGGCTGACCGTCGTACGTGGGCATCGGCGCGACCCGCCACTTGCCCGACGCGTCGGGCACGCCGGACTCGAGGTTGCCGGGCATCCACGCCCCGATGACGAGGGTCGCGATGCTGCCGTCGGTGAGGCCCTGATACCACTCGTCGCTCCACGAGGAGATCGGTGCGACGAGCTCACCCTGGACGAGCTGGTTCCAGGTGTCGGCCCACTTCGTGCTGCCTTCGTCGGCGAAGTCGATGGTGACCGAGTCTTCACTCTCGACGGTGTAGGGCTGGCCTCCCGCCTGCCAGATCATGCTCGTGGTGAAGCCGGCGTCGCCGACGTCATTGGTGATGTAGGCGTCGGGGTTGGCGGCGTGGATCACCTTGCCCGCCTCGATGTACTCGTCCCAGGTGGTCGGCACATCGAGCCCGAGGCCCTCGAACACGTCGGCGCGGTAGAACATCGCCATCGGGCCGGAGTCCTGCGGCAGAGCGTAGATGCCGCCGTTCAACGACACCGAGCCCCAGGTCGAGGCGGTGTAGTTGTCCTCGAGCTCTCCCGCGCCGAAGCCGGCGAGGTCGACGAAGGACTCCGAGAGCGCGAACTGCGGCAGCGCGTAGTACTCGACCTGTGCGACATCCGGAGCTCCCGTGCCCGCCTTGATCGCGTTCTGCAGCTTCGTGTAGTGGTCGTTGCCGGTGCCGACGTTCTCGAGCTTCACGTCGATCTTCGGATACTGCTCCTCGAAGGCCTCGACGATCGGCTCGAGCTGCGGGGCCCAGCCCCAGACGGTGATGCTGCTCTCCTGCTGGAGGGCGGCAGCGATCTCCTCAGGGGTGGCGGTCGTCACGTCGCCCGACCCGGTGCCGGCCGAGCAGGCGGCCAGGCAGCCGGCGAGTGCTGCGGCGATCGCGACTCCGGCCCAGGTACGCGCGCTGCGGTGCTTCGTCGTCATGGTGTTCCTTTCACTTCGATGTGGATGAGCAGGACTGCTCTGGATGGTGGTGCAGGTGCCAGCCGTGCGCGAGGTCACTGCTTGACGCTTCCGGCCGCGAGCCCCGACTGCCAGTACCGCTGCAGGAAGAGGAACGCGACGATGATCGGCACGATCGTGAGGAGCGAGCCGGTGATCACCAGGTTGTAGATGGCGTCGCCGCCCGCTGTGGTCGCCTGCGCGTTCCAGGCGTTCAGGCCGACGGTGAGGGGGTACCACGTCGACTCGCTCAGCATGATGAGCGGGAGGAAGTAGTTGTTCCAAGTCGCGACGATGGTGAACAGGAGCACGGTCACGAAGCCCGGCGCGAGCAGGCGAGCGGAGATCGTGAAGAAGGTGCGGAACTCCCCCGCCCCGTCGATGCGCGCGGCCTCGAGGATCTCGGTCGGCACCGCGTCGATCGCGAACACCCACACGAGGTAGAGACCGAACGGGCTGATCAGCGACGGCAGGATGATCGCCCACGGTGTGTTCGTGAGCCCCATCTGGCTGAACATGAGGAAGGTCGGCACGGCGAGCGCGGTGCCCGGCACGGCGACCGCACCGAGCACGATTGCGAACACCGCGCGCTTGCCCGGGAAGTCGAACTTCGCCAGGCCGTATCCGGCGAACGTCGCGAGGAACGTCGCCCCGCCCGCGCCTGCGATCACGTAGAGCAGGGTGTTGCCGAACCAGCGCAGGAAGACACCGTCGTCGTACGTGAGCGTCTGCATGATGTTGTCCCACAGCGCGAAGTCGCCCGAGAACCAGAGGCCGAAGCTCGAGAACAGCTCCTGCTGGGTCTTCGTGGAGTTCACGAGCAGCCAGAACAACGGCAGCAGCGCATAGACCGCGAGCAGGCCCATCACGATCGTCAGGAGGATCGACTTGCGGGCGGTCGGCCCCTGCGAGGCACGGGTGAGACGGGGTGCTCGCAGCGCTCGGGTCAGGCGTGCCGCGGTCGGCTGCACGACCGCTCGGGTCTCGGTCATCGCGCGACCTCCTTCCGCGAGCCGGAGAGTTGTACGACGTACGCGATGACCACGGTGATCAGGCCCATGATGATCGCGATCGCGGCGGAGTAGTTGAACTGCTGCCCGGAGAAGGAGAGGTTGTACGCGTACATGTTCGGGGTGAAGTAGGTGCTGATGGCGTTGGGGGCCAGCGACTTCAGGATGTTCGGCTCGTTGAAGAGCTGGAAGCTCCCGATGACCGAGAAGATCGCGGCGACCACGATCGCGGAGCGGATCGCGGGAATCTTGATGCTCCACACCGTGCGGAAGGCACCGGCGCCGTCGAGCGAGGCCGCCTCGTAGAGCTCGGTCGGAATGACGCGCAATGCCGCGTAGAAGATCAGCATGTTGTAGCCGACGAACTCCCAGGTGACGATGTTGCCGATCGAAGCGAGCACCCAACTGTTCGAGAGTGGTGCCGGTATGTCGAGGCCGAAGACGTCGTTGACGTTGCCGATGAGCCCGAATCTGGTGCCGTACATGAACCCCCACATGAGCGTCGCGACGACGGCCGGCACCGCGTAGGGCAGGAAGATCGAGATGCGGAACAACGACGAGAGGTGCAGCCGTGCACTGTCGATCGCGAGCGCCGCGGCGAGCGCGATTCCGAGCATGATCGGCACCTGCACCACGAGGAAGAGCGCCACCCGGCCGAACGCCTCCCAGAACTTCGGATCGGTGAGCGCCTGCGTGTAGTTCTCGAGGCCGACGAAGCTGTTACCGCCGATGAGCTGCTCGCGGAAGAGGCTGAGGTAGATCGAGTAGAGCACCGGCGCGACGAGCACGAGGGCGAAGACGGCCATGAACGGGCCGACGAAGGCCCAGCCGATCCAGCGCTGTCGATCGCGCCTCGGCCGAGTGGCCGCGCGAACGGGGAGCAGGGACGTCGCTGTCATCTGTGGAACGATCCTTTGGGGGTCGGAGCAAATGTTCACGTAAACATTTACCACATCTGACCTACCATGTCTACGTGAACATGGTCGCGGTGCACCGACGACCGTGAGACGCCACCGAACGAAGGGCATGGAATGACCGGAGCCTCCCGCGAACGCCCCGAGACCCGGCGCGGCCCATCGATGGCCGACGTCGCGCGCCTCGCCGGCGTCTCGTCGCAGACGGTGTCGAGGGTGTCGAACGACCGCACCAACGTCGACGAGGCGACCCGCGAACGCGTGCTCGAAGCCATGCGCACGATCGGCTATCAGCCCAACCGCGCGGCGCGGGCACTGCGCACCGGACGGTTCCGGTCGATCGGCGTGATCACCTTCACCCTGTCGACGTTCGGCAACATGCGCACCCTCGACGCGATCACCGCCGCAGCGGCCGATGCCGACCACACCGTGACGGTGATCCGCATTCCCGACCCGACCACGGGCAACGTGTCGGGTGCCTACCGGCGCCTCAGCGAGCAGGCGGTCGACGGGGTGGTCATCATCTTCGAGGCGCATCTGCTCGACCGCACCGAGATCACGCTGCCGAACGACCTCCCCGTTGTCGTCGTCGACTCCAACGCGGGCGACCCGTACGCGGTCGTCGACACCGACCAGTTGGCCGGCGCGCGGCAAGCGACCGAGCATCTGCTCGAGCTCGGCCACTCCACGGTGTGGCACATCGCCGGCCCCGCGACCGCCTTCTCCGCGGTGAGCCGCGCCGAGTCCTGGGCCGCGACGCTCCGCGAGCACGGCATCACCCCGCCCCCGCCGTTCCACGGCGATTGGACCACCGACTCCGGACACCGCATCGGTCGTGAGATCGCCGACCGCGGCGACGTGACGGCGGTCTTCGCCGCGAACGACCAGATGGCGCTCGGCGCGATGCAGGCATTCCACGAGGCCGGACTCGACGTGCCGGGTGACGTCAGCATCGTGGGCTTCGACGACATGCAGGAGTCGAAGGCGTTCTGGCCGCCGCTGACGACGGTGCACCAGGACTTCGCCGAGGTCGGCCGCCGGTGCATCGCGAAGCTCCTCGACGAGATCGAGACGAAGACCCGCTTGTCCGGCCGCAGCATCGTGCCCACGCACCTCGTCGTGCGTGCGAGCACTGCACCGCCTCGCGGAGCCGCCGCCTCACCGGTCGAGTAGGTCATCGGCAAGCGACCGTATCGAGACCCCGGATACATCGGCGGCGACGGCCTCATCGTCGAGAACCTCACGGGTCTCGACGGGTTGCCCGGCCGCGTGCGCGTGGGGATCTTCCCGCTGCGGCTCGGCGACGACGGCGCGCCGGTGCGGGCGGTCGCGTTCGACGACTGACGATTCACAGCGTCCGCCACTAGGGTTGCGGCACGGGGCCGCCCAGGCTCCCGATCAGAGGACGTCACCCGTGTCAGACAAGTCACCGAAGAAGTCGTCCAGCAAGACCGCAGCCTCGAAGACGCTCAAGGAGAAGCGAGCCGACAAGAAGGCGAAGGTCGCAGGCCGCGTCGGCAACGACGTGACCGACGCCACGCACCGCAAGTAGCGGGCGCCTGCGCACTGTTGCGCACGCTCGAACGGATGTCGCGAGCCTTCGCTCGCGGCATCCGTTCGCTTTCGCCCGGAGACGATCAGCCACGCAGGCCGGCGAAGAAGGTGCGGATGTCGCCCACGACGGCGTCGGGAACCTCGAGCGCGGCGTAGTGACCGCCCTCGTCGAAACGGCTCCAGTGCACGATGTTGGAGTTGTCGCGCTCGGCGAAGACCTTGATGGTCTGGAAGTCGTCCTTGAAGACTGCCACGCCGGTGGGGGCCGCGTTCACCTGCGGCTCGGCCTCGGCCCGGGCGTTCTCGAGGTAGCTGCGGCTCATGCCCGCCGCGGCGTTCGCGAACCAGTTCACGCTCACCTCGGTGAGGATCTTCTCGAGCGGTACGAGCGCGGTGCCGTTGCCGAAGGAGTTGAACAGCTCGCTGTAGGCGAGGAGGCCGACCGGGGAGTCGCTGAGGCCCACGGCGACGGTCTGCGGACGCGAGGCGTTCATGGTGTTGTAGCCCCCCACGGACTGGAACCACTGCATGTGCTCGAGTCCCGCGTAGTCCTGGGGTTCGAGGCGCTCGAACTCGCTCGGGTCGCCGGACGGGAACGAGAACAGCTGCAGCACGTGCAGGCCGAGGAAGCCATCGGGGTTCTGCAGTCCGAGTTCGCGGGCGACGAGCGCGCCGTTGTCGGAGCCGTGGATGCCGTACTCCGAGTAGCCGAGACGGTGCATCAGCTCGTCGTAGGCGCGGGCGACGCGGGGCATCGCCCACCCGGCTTCGGTGACCGGGTTCGAGAAGCCGTAGCCCGGGGCATCCGGAACCACGACGTCGAAGGCGTCCTCGGCGCGCCCGCCGTATGCGACGGGGTCGACGAGCGGCCCGATCATGTCGAGGTAGTCGACCGACGACCCCGGGTAGGTGTGCGCGAGGATGAGCGGCGTGGCGCCGGCGTGCGGCGAGCGCACGTGGATGAAGTGGATCGGCTGGCCGTCGATCTCGGTGATGAAGTGCGGCACGGCGTTGATGCGGGCCTCCTCGGCGCGCCAGTCGTAGCTCGTGCGCCACGTCTCGACGGCGTCACGCAGGTAGTCGTTCGGGGTGCCGTACGACCAGTCGTCGACAGGGGCGGGCTGCGGGAGCCGGGTACGGGCCAAGCGGTCCATCAGGTCGTCGAGGTCGGCCTCGGACACCTCGACGCGGAAGGGGCGGATGTCGGTGTCGGTAGCGGTGGTGTTCGTCATGTCTTCGACAGTACGGGCCGATTAGGAAGGTTCAGCTCCTAATATCCGAAAGGATTTTCGCGCCCATCCCGTCGATCGGACTGGAAGCCCACGCTCAGCTCGTGTACCCCTCGGTGACCTCGTCCTTGTGAGCTGCGAATGCGGCCAGCACCTCGCCCTTCTCCTGCTCGGGCACCCCGACGGCGTCGAGCGTGCGACCCAGTTCGGCGGCCACCTCGTCGAACTCCTCGGGCGAGATGCGCAGTCTGCGATGCGCCTCTTCGAGGCCGAGCACCGTGCTCCCCGGCACGGTGGGCGTGTACTCGAACGGCCCGCCGGCGACGTTGCACACCCAGAGGGTGCGCATGAACTTCAAGCCGGGAAGCCTGCCCAGGTTCTGGGTGTGCCACTCGCGGAGGGCCGGGTTCTTCGACTGCTGACCGACGATCGGGTTCCGGACGACGGCTTCGCTGAAGTGGTCGACGACGGCGGCGATGGCGAACGCGCCGCCGAGTCGTTCGTAGAGGCTTGCCTCGGACATGGCTGATCTCCTTCGATCGTTTGCCCTGATGACTCACACCGTCGCGTGGCAGCGCCGGTTTCTATAATTCATCGCGATTGATTATACAACGGCTTTCGCGCGGCGTCCATGAGATTCGGCGGGCCGAGCCCGCGACCGACGGGCAGAATTGACGGCATGCCCGACACGGCCGCGCGACTGCTCGCGATGCTCTCGCTGCTCCAGACTCGACCCGACTGGACCGGTGCAGAGCTCGCCGATCGACTCGGCGTCTCGCGCCGGACCATCCGCACCGACATCGACCGCCTGCGCGAACTCGGATACCCGGTCGACGGCACGCGCGGCGCCGCAGGCGGCTATCGGCTCGGCGCCGGTGGCCGGCTGCCGCCCCTCCTGCTCGACGACGAGGAGGCCGTCGCCGTCGCCGTCGGCCTCAGGGCCGCAACCGGACTCGCCGGCATCGAGCTCTCGAGCGCACGCGCCCTCGCGAAGCTCGAGCAGGTGCTGCCGTCGCACCTGCGCCCGACGGTCGACGCACTCGCGAACACCGTCGATCGCGCGCCCGAGAACATCGACACCGACGCGCCCGACCCCGAGGTCGACCCCCAGGTGCTCACGGCGATCGCGACCGCGATCCGTGACGTCGAGTGGTTCCGCTTCCTCGACCGCGGAACCGCCCGACTCGTGGAGCCCTACCGCCTGCTCTCGTGGCAGCGCCGCTGGTACCTGGTCGCACGGGAGCCCGAGACCGGCGACTGGGTCACGGTGCGTGCCGACTGGATCGAGCCGAAGATGCCGACCCGTCGTCGGTTCTCGGCGCTGCCCGTTCCGGGCGGTGACTACACGGTGTTCGCGATGCGCTCGATCGCGGCGAGCGGCTGGAACGTGCACGCGAGGCTGCGCATCGACGCCCCCGCCGAGGCCGTCCTCGATCGCATCAACCCGACGGTGGGCGTCGTCGAGTCCGTCGACGACCACACCTCGATCCTCGTGACGGGCGCCGACAGCCTCGACACGGTCGCCGCCTACATCGGCATGCTGAACATGGACTTCACGGTCGAGTCGCCGGCCGAGCTGCGCGAACTGCTGCTCATCTACTCCGAGCGCTACGCACGCGCGGCGGCGGGTGGGAGGCTGGAGCCATGACGACGATCGAACGGCAGATCGACATCGCGGCATCCCCAGAGGTCGTGTTCGACCTCGTCTGCGACCTGCACCACTACGGCCGCTGGCTGCCGTCTGTCGGCGATTACGAGGGTACGAGCGAGATCTCGCCGCCACCGGTCGCGGTCGGCACCACCTACGTCGAGCACAGCCGCACCGGCGTGCGGCACGGCGTCGTGATCGCCCTCGCCCGGCCCGACGTCGTCGCCTTCCGTCAGCCGATGACCCTGCGACCCCGCAGTCTCGGCACGATCGCGAGCACCGTGACGATGTCGGTCTCGGCGAACGCGGTCGGCGCGCGGGTCACGCGCACGATCGAGCTCGGCATCCCCCGGCGGCTCAGGCTCGTGCGCTCGACCATCGTCGGGCGCTACGCGCGCGAGAGCGAGCGGATGCTCCGCCGGCTGAAGGGGTATGCGGAGTCGCTCGGCGATCCACGTTGAACCGGCCGTGCCGCGCCCTGCGGGTCAGCTCGCGCCCGGCAGGCCGACGCGGTCGGGAATCGCGCCCCTGACCTTCGGCAGCCACGCGTCGACCTCGGGCCACGCGCGCGCCGTCGGCAGGCGCCGCAACAGGCCGGCGAGCGATTCGTCGGCCGACGGCCACGGGATGACCCGGCTCGGCGACGCGCTCGAGAGCACGCCGAGCCACCAGTGCTTCCAGGTGACGGGCAGCACCTCCGGGTGGATCACGACGTAGTAGTCGGGGACGCTGAAGTCGTGGCGCACGGCAGCGTCGAGGGCCCGCTCGATCTCGAGCTCGAGCACGCCGTAGGTCGACTGGTCGTCGAAGAACTCGACCCACGCGGCCGCGACGTGCCCGAGCGGATCGTGGTCGTGCACGACGTACGGCGCCGCGGAAGTCGCCGACCAGCGCGCCACCTCGGCATCGGTCGCGTCGTGCAGCGATGCGGCCTGCACGTTGGCGAACCCCTCGAGCGCATGGATGGCACTCGCCGTCTCAACTCCGACGACGACCAGGGTGGTGCTGGCCGGGGCCTCCATTTCCGCAGTTTACGTCTGCCACGACGGCGATAGGCGCAACCGCGCCGAAACGTGATCGGCTCGTGTCTCGGCCGAAAGTACGAGGCGATTCGAGCCGGTCTCCCGATGCCGCGCACGCCACGAGTCGCGAGCATCGGGACATGACCGAATCATCCGCCGCCCGCCTGTCGACCGTCGCCGGCGGGGCAGCGACCGACCCGCCCGCCTCGAAGCCGCGCGCCCGGTGGCTCGCTCCGACCGGACTCATCCTGCTCAGCCTCGTGCCGATCGCGGCCGGCGCGTTCCGACTCACGTCGCTGACGAGCGGCGGGCGAGGTGAACGCCGAGAACGCCCGGTTCTTCGACTCGCCGGTGCCGGTCGTGGTCCACATCGTCGCCTCGAGCGTGTTCCTCCTGCTCGGGGCGCTGCAGTTCGCGCCGGCGCTGCGACGCCGCCGTTGGCACCGACGCGCCGGACGCATCGTGGCGCCCGCCGGGCTGCTCTCGGCGCTCTCGGCGCTGTGGATGACGCTGTTCTACGACATGCCCGCGGTCAACGGCGTCGCCCTCTCCGTGATGCGACTCGGGTTCGGCACCGCGATGGCGGCGGCGATCGTCGTCGCGTTCGTCGCGATCCGTCGCGGCGACGTCGCGACCCATGGCGCGTGGATGACGCGCGCCTACGCGATCGGGCTCGGCGCGGGGACCCAGGTGTTCACCTTCCTGCCGTGGACGCTGGTGTTCGGAGCGCCCGACGAGGCGATGCATGCCGTGCTGATGGGTGCGGGCTGGGTGATCAACCTCGCCGTGGCCGAGGTCGTCATCCGGCGCCGGGCGGTGCGATCGGGCTCGGTGACCCGTACTTCCGGCCGATCCGCGGCGGCACGTGCGCCCCTATCATGAGGGCATGACGCGCCTGCTGAGCTCGCTGTGGGACGCGCCGGCGGCGTCGCCGCCGCCACCACGGCGGGTCTGGCGCGACTGGGTTCTCGTGGCGGCGATCCCGCTGCTGGCGCTGCTCGAGGCGGCGACGCGGGCGGATGTCCCGTGGCGTTGGTTGTGGGCGGGCATGCTGATCGTGCTCGTGCCGACACTGCTGTGGCGTCGCACGCGACCGCTGCTGATGCTCGCGATCGCGTTCGGCGATCGGCTGGGTGTTCGCGGCCGCAACCGGGGACGATCCGCAACTCGTCACGACCGCGTACTTCCTCATCCTCGTGTACGCGGTGTTCCGGTGGGGCACCGGGCGCGCGTGGGTCGGCGGCGGCGGCGATCCTCGTGGTGTCGTCGACGGTGTCGTTCGTCCTCGGATCGACGACTGCCGGCGACGTCATCGGCGGACTGGGCGTGCTCGTCGCGACCATCGCCCTCGGCTTCGCGTACCGCTGGCGCGCGGGCGCACGTGCCCGCGAACTCGACCGAGTCAAGCTCGTCGAACGCGAGCAACTCGCTCGCGACCTGCACGACACCGTCGCGCACCACGTGTCGGCGATCGCCGTCCAGGCGCAGGCAGGCACCGCGGTCGCGGCGACGAACCCCGATGCGGCCGCCGCTGCGCTTCGCACGATCGAGCGCGAGGCGTCGCGCACGCTCGCCGAGATGCGCTCGATCGTGCGGGTGCTGCGGAACGACGATGCCGCCGAACGCACGCCCGGCCCCGGCATCGCCGACCTGCGCGCCCTCGCCGGAGCCGAGCCGGGCTCCCCGATCGTCGACGTGCGGCTCACCGGGGACGTCGACGCGGTGCCGCCGACCATCGCCGCCGCGCTGTACCGCATCGCGCAGGAGGGCGTGACCAACGCGCGCCGGCACGCGCGCAACGCCACCCGCATCGACGTGCACGTCCAGGTCGACGACGTCGGCATCAGGCTCGACGTGCACGATGACGGCGCTCCCGGGTCATCCGCGACGCCGGGATTCGGCATCACCGGCATGAGGGAACGCGCGACGCTCCTCGGCGGAACCTGCACGGCCGGTCCTGCGGCCGGGGGCGGCTGGTCTGTCTCCGCCGTCATCCCGCGCGCCGGGTGGTCGACGTGACCGTGCGCGTGCTGGTCGCCGACGACCAGGAGCTCGTGCGCGCGGGCCTCCGGATGATCCTGAACGCCCAGCCCGACATCGAGGTGATCGGCGAGGCGGCCGACGGCGCAGAGGCGGTGACGCTCGCGCGTCGGCTGCGCCCCGACGTCTGCCTGTTCGACATCCGGATGCCCGTGCTCGACGGCATCGACGCGACCCGCGAGCTCGCGGGGCCCGATGTCGCCGATCCCATCCCCGTGGTCGTGATCACGACGTTCGATCTCGACGAGTACGTCTATGCGGCGCTGCGGGCGGGCGCACGCGGGTTCCTGCTGAAGGACGCGGGCGCGACCATGCTCGCCGAAGCGGTGCACGCGGCCGCACGCGGTGACGCGCTCATCGCCCCGAGCGTCACGGTGCGCCTGCTCGAGACGTTCGCCGGCTCGGCGCAGGCCCCGCCGGCCGCGAGTCCCGCCGAACCGCTCACCGAACGCGAGCAGCACGTGCTCGCCGAGGTGGCCCGCGGGCTGGGCAACACCGAGATCGCGGCCGAACTCCACATCTCGCTCAGCACGGTGAAGACCCACATCGCGAGCATCATGACCAAGATCGGCGCCCGAAACCGGGTCGAGGTCGCGATCTGGGCGCTCGGCCGAGGTGCGACCGGCTCGCAGGGCGGGCGCCCGGAGTAATCCGTGAGCACGCTGTCAACGCAGCCACATCGTGCCTCGGGCTGCGTAGGCTGGAGCCGATGAAGGTCGTCAGCTACAACCTCCGCAAGCACCGTGCCATCGATGAGCTCGCGGCGCTCGATGAGCGATACTCCCCCGATGTGCTCTGCCTGCAGGAGGTCGAGACCGCCGGGCTCGCCGAGCACGTCGGCCGGCTGCAGCTGGCGCACTCCACGATCGGCAATCGGCTGGGGCTCGCCGTGTACTTCCGGCCCGACCGCTACGAGTTCGAGGTCGTGCAGAGCTTCGCGCTCAAGAAGTCCCTGCACGATCACCTGCTGCGTCCCGCGCACGAGCGCCTCGTCGGTGTGCGCCTGCGCGACCTCGAGGCCGACCGCGAGTTCGTGGTCGCCTCGTTCCACGCGGCGCCGCTGACCGCGCTCAACTCGCTGCGCCGCCACCAGATCCATGCGGCCCTCGGCATGCTGCAGGGCATCGGACCGGGTCTGCCGATCCTCATGGTCGGCGACTACAACTACCCCGTCTTCAAGGACAACCTGGCCGAGAAGGTGCGCGAGGCCGGTTACGAACTCACCCTCAGCGACAGCCGCACGTACACGCGCTACAAGTACTTCCGCGGGCACTTCGACCTCGCCACGTCGGTCGGGTTCGCGATCGATCGCGTCGAGACGCTTCCGCGGGGGTCATCCGATCACCTGCCGATCCTCGTCGACGCTCGCTACTCGACTGCCGCCGACGAGCCCGAGATCGAGGCGGCGATCGGAGCCTGACGAGAAAGCTTCGAGGCGATATGCGATCAGATCCCACCACGTTCGACGCATGAGCAGAGGCGACACCCGTCGCCGTCCAGTTGGAGGAGTCCACCATGGGAAGCATCACTGCCGATCTCTTCGTCACCATCGACGGCGTCTACCAGGGCCCGGGCGGCCCTGAGGAGGACACCGAGAACGGCTTCGAGTTCGGCGGCTGGCAGGCGCCGTACTTCGACGACGAGAGCGGGGAGGCGATCGGCGCGGGCATCGACTCACTCGACGCGCTGCTGCTCGGCCGCAAGACCTACGACATCTTCGCGTCGTACTGGCCCAAGATGCCGGCCGACAACCCGATCGCGCGGAAGTTCAACGAGGTGCCGAAGTTCGTCGTCTCGCACTCGTCGTTCGAACCGACGTGGCAGGGCACGACGGTGCTGACGGATGTCGCGACCGAGGTCGCGCCGTTGAAGCAGCGCTTCGACATGACCCGGGTGATCGGCAGCGGCGACCTCGTGCAGTCCCTGCTGGCACACGATCTCGTCGACCGGCTGAACCTGTACGTCTACCCGATCATCTTCGGCGCGGGCAAGAGCCTCTTCGAGCGCGGCGTGCCGGCGGCGTTCACGCCGGCCGCACCGCCGCAGGCGTTCCCGAAGGGCGCAGTACTGCTGAGGTACGATCGCGCGGGCGTGCCCGTCACGGGCATCGACATCGACGCCTAGCTCACACGCCGATCGTGAGCGCCGCCGTGTAGCCGTTCGCGACCGAACCCGACATGCTCGCGATCTGGTGGATGCCGCCGTCGTCTCCGAACACGTTGTCGCCCGCGAGACTCACGCGCGAGACGTTCTGCACGCTCTGCTCGTAGCCCGGGGTGGCGTAGACGAGCGCGTTCGCCTCTTCGGGCAGCGCGATCTGCGAGGTCTTCACGATCGGTCCCGAGGCGACGGCGTTCTCGACGTCGGAGTACACCTCGAAGTGGATGTGCGGCCACCGCCCCGAGTAGCAGGCCGGGTAGATCGAGGTGAATCGCACGGTGCCCATCTCGTCGGTCGCCTGCACGCCGCGCAGGTAGTTCACGTTGTCGAGCCCGCCGGTGTACAGCGAGTAGTTGCCGTCACGGTCGCAGTGCCACAGGTAGACGCCTGCGCCGACGAGCGCGCTGCCCGTCGCGGCGTCGCGCACGGTGAGCTCGATCGTGAGCGGCACGCCCTCGGCGACGACCGTCGAGGATCCGAAGCTCGAACGGATGTCGCTGCGCACGATGCCCGAGTCGTCGAGCACGTTCACCCCGTTCGAACCGTCGCCCGGATACGGTCCGCCGGTCTCGTCGGGAACCTCGGCGAGCGGGTCCGATGCCCCGGCGGTCGCCGACGGTGACGGGCTCGCCGCGGCGGGTGTCGTCGCGCTCGCGGGCGTCTGGGTCTCGGGTGCGGAGCACGCCGCGAGCAGCGAGGTGAGGCCGATTCCGCCGAAGATGCCGAGCGCGCGTCGGCGGTCGACGAGGGTGCGGATGTCGTAGACGAGTCCGCGGTGGTCCTCGTCGATGACGTTGCCGTGCTCGTCGATCCAGCGCGGGTCGGTGGGGTTCTCGGTCATCGTGCTCTCCTTCGCGTCGGAGTTCACCGTGTCACGCGAGTCATGCTCCGCGCTGTGCATCGACTATGAGCGCACTATGAGCAAGGCGTCATCAAACGAGCACGGATTCCCCATATACATCCGATCTTTAATTCGCCATCATGGAGAATGTTGGTCGCGAGGGACATGATTTCGCGAACAACACGAGGAAACACCAGACCAATGATGCTCAGGAGACTTCATGATTCTCGAATCTCACATGCCCCGTCGACGCGTCCTCCAGCTCGGCGGCATCGTCGCCCTGTCGCCCCTGCTGACCGATCTCGTCGTCTCGCGGCCCGCCGCCGCCGCCGGACTCGCCGGTTCGGCATTCCGCGCGATGACCGAACCGGTCACGGTGCCCGACCTCTCACCCAAGTCGCTCTGGTACCGGCTGCCCGCGACCGACTGGCAGTCGCAGGCGTTGCCGATCGGCAATGCGCGCCTCGGCGCGATGCTCTACGGCGCCCCTGAGGAAGAGGTGGTGCAGTTCAACGAGCAGAGCCTCTGGGGCGGCGTCAACAACTACGACAACGCGCTCATGGGCCAGCCCGACGGCGCCTTCGACACCGGCATGCTCGGTTTCGGCTCGTACCGCGATTTCGGGGCGCTGCGCATCACGTTCGCCGCCCGCCCGAAGGTCACCTCACCCGGTGGTCCGTACCAGATCTCGGGGTCCGAGACGCTCGAGAAGACCTACGACGGCAACGCGAGCACGAAGTGGTGCATCATCGCACCGCCCGCCAACGTGCAGTGGCAGGCGCAACTTCCCGAAGCCACCGTCGTCACGAGCTACACGCTCACGAGCGCCAACGACGTGCCGGCACGCGACCCACAGGACTGGGTGTTCGCCGGCTCGGTCGACGGATCCACCTGGGTGACCCTCGACACCCGGCACATCGCCCCGTTCGAGCAGCGCCTCCAGGCCAAGCAGTTCACCTTCGCGAACGCCGATGCCTATCGGTTCCACCGGTTCGTGTTCTCGCCGAAGCCCGGCGTCTCGCACTTCCAGGTCGGCGAGGTCGCGCTCGGCGGCGTCAGTCTGGCATCGGGCTCGACCGTGTACGTGTCATCCCCGAGCGGACACGCGACCGGGGCATCCGCCGGCTCGGACATCACTCGCACCGTCGACAATGACGCGGCGACCGCGTGGCGCGTCGCCGACCCGGGCGACGGCGTGCAGTGGCAGCTCGACCTTCCCGCGGCGCATGCGATGACGTCGTACCGTCTGCAGGCGGGCCCCGACGCCCCCGAGCACGACCCCCGGGGCTGGGTGCTCGAGGCGACGGCGAACGGCCGCGACTGGACGACCCTCGACACGAGGGCGGGCGGATCGCCGTTCACCGCCCGCGGTGAAGAGCAGCGTTTCACCTTCGCGAACTCGACGCCCTACTCGAGTTACCGACTGACGTTCACGACCGCCTCGCCGACCACACCGCTCCAGTTGGCGAGGATCGCGTTCGCGAGCGCATCCACGGACACCGCGACACGTGCCGCCGTCGCGGAGTACCGCCGGGCGCTCGACCCGGCGATCGGCCTCCACGCGACCTCGTACGCGACGGTCGCGGGACGCGTGCTGCGCGAGGCGTTCGCGAGCCGCGGCGCCGATGTCATCGTGCTGCGTTACACGACGGATTCCGCCGCGGGCATGTCGGCCGAGCTGACACTGACCTCGGCACAGGAGAACGCGCCGACCTCGGCGCACGGCGACGGCCGCGGCCTCGGGTTCGCGAGCGCCATGGGCAACGGACTGAAGCACGCCGCGTCGGTGCGGGTCGTGGATGCAGATGGCGACATCTCCGCCTCGGGCGGGATTCTCCGCATCGCCGGCGCCACCCGGCTCACCCTGGTGCTCGATGCGCGCACCGACTACAAGATGAGCGCGGCCGATGGATGGCGCGGGGCCGCTCCGCAACCCCGCATCGACGCGGCGATCGCCGCCGCGGCCGATCGCTCGTACGACGACCTGTTCGCCGAGCACGTCGACGAGGTCTCGGAGCTGACCTCCCGCGCCGCGATCGAGTGGGGTGACACCGACGCCGGGGTGCTGAAGTTGTCGACGAGCGAGCGGCTCGCCCGATACGCGACCGGTGCGGCCGATCCCCTGCTCGAGCAGGCCATGTACGACTACGGCAGGTACCTGCTGATCAGCTCGTCGAAGCCCGGCGGTCTCCCCGCGAACCTGCAGGGACTGTGGAACAACAGCAACCAGCCGGCGTGGGCGTCGGATTACCACACCAACATCAACGTGCAGATGAACTACTGGAGCGCCGAGACGACCGACCTGCCCGAGAGCCATGAGGCGCTCGCCGCGTTCATCGAGCAGGTCGCCGTCCCGAGTCGCGTGGCGACGCGGAACGCCTTCGGCCAGGACACTCCCGGGTGGACGGCCCGCACGTCGCAGAGCATCTTCGGCGGCAACTCCTGGGAGTGGAACACGATCGCGAGCGCCTGGTACGCGCAGCACCTCTACGAGCACTGGGCGTTCACGCAGGACCGGAAGTACCTCGAGAACCTCGGGTACCCGCTGATCAAGGAGATCTGCCAGTTCTGGGTGCACGAGCTGAAGGAGCTTCCCGACGGCACCCTCGTCGCGCCGAACGGCTGGTCTCCCGAGCACGGCCCGCGCGAAGACGGCGTCATGCACGACCAGCAGATCATCTGGGACCTGTTCCAGAACTTCCTCGAGTGCGCCGAGGCGCTCGAGGTCGACGCCGAGTACCGCGCGACCATCGCCGACCTGCAGTCGCGACTCGCGCCGAACAAGATCGGAAGCTGGGGCCAGCTGCAGGAGTGGCAGACCGACCGCGACGACCCGAACGACCTGCATCGTCACACGTCGCACCTGTTCGCGGTCTACCCGGGCCGGCAGATCACGGCTTCGACGCCCGAGCTGCAGGCCGCGGCGCTCGTCTCGCTGAAGGCGCGCTGCGGCGAGAAGGAGGGCGTGCCGTTCACCCCGGGCACCGTCTCGGGCGACAGCCGCCGGTCGTGGACCTGGCCATGGCGCACGGCCCTGTTCGCGCGGCTCGGCGACGCCGAGCGGGCGAAGGTCATGGTTCGCGGCCTGCTCACCTACAACACCCTGCAGAACCTGTTCTGCAACCACCCGCCGTTCCAGCTCGACGGCAATTTCGGCATCGCCGGCGCAATACCCGAGATGCTGTTGCAGAGCCACGGCGGCGTCATCCACCTGTTGCCCGCCCTTCCGGCCGACTGGGCGCCGACCGGCTCGTTCACGGGCCTGCGTGCCCGAGGAGGCTACGAGGTCAGTTGCGAGTGGCGCGACGGACGGGTGACGTCATACGACGTGCGCGCCGACCGCGCACCGAACATGCGCAACGTCACGGTGGTCGTGAACGGTGAACGCCGCAAGGTGAAGCCCGCGAACGTCACGAACGGCAACTCGATGCGCGACCTCGGGCCGGCTTCGGCCTGAGCCTGAGAACGGTGCGGATGCTGCGAACCTGCGGCATCCGCATCGTCGCGTTCGGGGTGATCCCTGACGAAATCTCAGTGTGCTGCACGGATGCCGCGACCTCGCCGTGCGAGCACGCTGGGCGACGAAGCATCCGAATCATGCGTGCTTCTCATTTCATCAAGGAGACGACCGATGACCGACACCCACACGATTCCCGCCACCCAGTCCGACGCCGACCGCGCGCTCAAGCAGAAGCACCGCGCGATGTGGGCCTCGGGCGACTACCCGCGACTCGCGAGCGAGCTCATCTGGCGGCTCGGTCCGCGACTCGTCGCCGCGACCGCGGTGCAGCCCGGCGAGCGCGTGCTCGACGTCGCGGCGGGCAGCGGGAACGTGGCCATTCCGGCCGCGCTGCACGGTGCGACCGTGGTCGCCAGCGACCTCACGCCCGAGCTGTTCGACGTCGGCCGGCGCCTCGCCACCGAGGCGGGGGCCGAGCTCGAGTGGCGCGAGGCCGATGCCGAGGCGCTGCCGTTCCCGGACGACTCGTTCGACGTCGTGCTCTCATGCGTGGGCGTGATGTTCGCTCCCCACCATCAGCAGGCTGCCGACGAACTCGTCCGCGTCACCGCGGGCGGCGGGCGCATCGGCCTCATCAGCTGGACCCCCGACGGATTCATCGGCCGCATGTTCAAGACCATGAAGCCCTTCGCCGCTCCGCTTCCCGAGGGCGCGCAGCCGGCGCCGCTCTGGGGCGACGAGCAGCACGTTCGAGAACTGCTCGGAGACCGCGTCGACGATGTCGTCGCCAAGCGGCAGACCGTCACGATCGATGCCCTCGCGACGCCCGAGGCGTTCCGCGACTACTTCAAGTCCAACTACGGCCCCACCATCGCCGTCTACAACCGCATCGCCGACAGCCCCGACCAGGTGCGCGCGCTCGACGAGGCGCTCGTCACGCTCGCCGCCGAGCACGGCCTCGGAGTGACGGGCGAACCCATGCAGTGGGAGTACCTGCTGCTCACCGCGCGAAAGCGGTGAGCAGTCGGGGTTCCCCGAAAGAGAGATCATCATGTACCTCAGCGAAGACTTCGTCGCGGGCGAACTGCACCGCTCGACCGAGCAGCGGATGCTGCGCGACCTCGAGCGGCGGCGTGTGATCGCGCAGCGTGCCGCCGAGACCCCCGAGGCCGCCGAGGGGGTGACGGATGCGGCGCGTCCGCACCGCGGGATCCGCGCCCTGCTGCCCCGCCGCCTCCGAGGCCTGACGCCCCCGCGCCCGATCACGCCGTGACCACCGTCGCGCGCGACGGGTCCCGCACACCGGGCGACACCGGATCCACGACGGGCAAACGGTCGCGAACTGGTGCGGGGCAGGACGCACCGTCCTAGACTGAGCGCCGTGTCGACCCGCGAAGACACACTGACCCCTCGCGAGAGCGCCATCCTCGCCGCCGTCGAGCGGAGACTGAGCAATCCCGAGATCGCCTCGGAGTTGTTCATCTCGGTGCGCACCGTCGAGAGCCACATCGCGAGCCTGAAGCGCAAGCTCGGCGCCGCGAGCCGGGCCGAGCTGATGGCGGCGGCCGGCGAACGACGCGAGCGGGCGGCATCCGTGCGCCTCCCGCACAACGCGTTCGTCGGGCGCGACGCCGACCTCGCCGGCCTCGGCGCCCTGCTCGACGAGCACCCCTGGGTGACCGTGGTCGGCCCGGGCGGAGTGGGCAAGACACGGCTGGCGCTCGAGTTCGCGAGCGCAGGCGAGCGGGTGCCGGTCGTCGTCGAACTCGAGCACGCCGAGCCCGGCGACGTCGTCGCCCGCATCGCCCGGGTGCTCGACCTCGAAGCGGGTCCCGGCAGCGACGTCGCGTCGTCGGTGTCGCTCGCGCTCGCCACGCACCCCTACCTGCTCGTGCTCGACAACGTCGACCGAGTCGGCGTCGCGGTGGGCGAGGCGATCGCCCGGGCGCACGCCACTGCACCGGCGCTGAGAGTACTGACCACCTCGCGCACACCGATCGGCGATCCCGGCGAGGCGGTGTTCCCGCTCGCGCCGCTCGCCCTCGACGGGGACGGCGGCGGCGGTCCGGCGGTGACGATGTTCCTCGACCGGCTGGCGACCGCCGGACGATCCGAAGCGGCGCCGATGCGCCTCTCGGCCTCGCGCGCGTCGCCGAGCGAGGTGGAGCTCGCCGCCGAGGTCTGCACTCGCCTCGACGGGCTGCCGCTCGCGATCGAACTCGCCGCGGCCGTCGCACGGCACCTCTCGCTCGCCGAACTCTCCTCACGTCTGGAGCGCGACTTCGCGACCCTGGATCGGGCGGTGCCCGAGGGGCGGCACCGCACCCTCGAGACCGCGTTCGAGTGGACGTGGGACCTGCTCACCGACGACGAGCGCGAGGCCCTCTGCCGACTGGCAGCGCTGCCGCGCACCTTCGACGTCGACCTCGCGGCAGCGGTGACCCACCCGGGTGCCGACGGGATCGTCCTGCGCCTGCTCGACCATTCCCTGCTCGTCCCCGCAGGCGGTCATCCCCGACGGTTCCGCCTGCTCGCCGTCACGCGTGAGTTCGTTCGCTCGCGCACCGAGCCCGAGGTCATCCACGAGGTGCTGCAGCAGCACGCCGAGTACGTCGACGAGATCACCATCGGGTTCGTCTCGCACGCCCGCACCGACAGCAGTGTCGACGCGATGCACACGTCGGAGACGCTGTGCCCCGAGGTCAACGCCGCCCTGCGCTGGGCGCTCGCGGCGCGGCATCCGGCCGCCGTCTCGCTCGCGAACTCGCTCTCGATCGGCATCGAGCAGTACGGATCCGACGTCGACAGCATCCGCACGCTCTCGATGGCGGCGCATGACGACGGATTCCTCGCGGCCGCAACGCCATCGCAACTGCTGTCGATCGGCACCGCGCTGGCGTTCATGGACGTGCCGCTCGTGAGCGAACTCGCGCAGCGCGCCCTCGAGCTCGCCGCCGACGATCACGACCTGCTCGACGCACACCACCTCGCCGGACTCGCCGACGCCTACGCCGAACGCCACGACTCGGCGATCGAGCATCTCGACGAGGCCGCACGGCTCGCTGCCGCGCAGCACGCGGAGTGGGACCTCGCCGCCGTCCGCCAGATGCGCGGCCTCGCGCTGCGCGACTCGACGGTCGAGGGCGCCAGGCTCGCGATCACCGAGTTGGAGGCGGCGATGCGCGGCTACGCGCTCGCGGGCGATGAGATCCACGTGAACAACTCGCGATACATGATGGCCCACACCGCCGCCGAGACGGGCATCGAGCTCGACCGCGCCGCGCGGTGGGCCGCCGAATGCGTCGACTACGCACAGTCGATCGGCAACGAGCACGAGCTCGCGCACGCCCAGCTCGTGCAGGCCACCCTGGGTGCGCTCCCGGCGGGCGAGCTCGACGAGCTCACGGCCAGGTTCCGCCGGCTCGGCGACCTCCGGTGCGTCACCCGCAGCCTGTTGCTCCGCGCGGAGGGCGCGGCGCCGCTCGAGCGGCTCGCGCTGCTCGACGAGGCGCTCGCGGTGGCCCAGGATGCCGGCGACCGCGCGCGGCAGATCGCGATCCTCGCTCGCCTCGTCGAGACGCGCTGGTCGCTGGACGACCGCCACGGCACGCTCGTCGCGCTCGATCGACTCGCCGCCCTCGGCGGTGCGGATGCCGCAGCGGAGGCGTGCCCGCCCGAACTCGCCGAGGCCGTGGTGGGGGCTACGCCGGCGTGACCTGGGCGACCCATTCGTCGAACGTCTGGACACCGAGCTGCGCCCCCGGACGCGGCAGGAGCGCGCCGTCACGCATCGCGCGACCGTAGGCACCGGGAAGCGGCACCTCGACGACCCGCCCCGGCTTTCCCGCCGCGTCGGCCCATCGGCGTGCCATGGCCGCCACGCGCTCCACGCGCGGCCCCGCCAGGTCGGGCACGTGGCCGGCGGGTTCGCCCTCGGCGAGCTCGACGAGCCGCTCGGCGACCTCGCGCGCGGCGATCGGCTGGGACTGCATCGTCGGCACCACCACGAGCGGCCCCACCTTCGCGCTCTGGTGGATCCGCGACGACAACTCGTGGAACTGCGTGGCCCGCAGCATCGTCCACGGAATCTCCGCGGTCTCGACGAGCCGCTCCTGGACCACCTTGCCCGCGTAATAGGCATACGGTGCATCGGTGGCGCCGACGACGGAGAGCGCGACGTGGTGACCGACACCCGCCGAGGCCTCGGCGGCGAGCAGGTTGCGTGTGACGGTGCCGAAGAACTCTCGCGATGCCTTGGCCGAAGCCGTGTTCTTCGCCGCGACGTCGATGACGACGTCGACGCCGGTGAGCGCCTCGGCGAGCGCGGGTGCGGCGCCGACGACCAGGTCGACGCCGGTCGACCTGGTCAGCACGACGGCCTCGTGCCCGCGTTCGCGCACGACGTCGACGACGTGCCGGCCGACACTTCCGGTTCCTCCTGCGACGGCGATCTTCATCGGGTGCCCTCCTCGGTCGGTTCCATCGTGCCGCGTACCGCCCGGTCGCGGGGACGGATGACGAGCGGGATGCTGAGCGCGAGCGGGACGGCGAGCGAGATCGGCTCGACGATCGCATCGAGCGGTGGAAGGCCGCCCAGGTGCAGTAGGTGGTATCCGAAGTGCGGCACGGAGAACACCAGCCAGGCGACGCCGACCGCGATCGAGGCATCCGCTCGGCGCATGAGCGCGGCGACGACGCCGGCAGCGACGAGTGCGAGGTACAGCGCACCGACGTCGCGGATGAGGTGCTCGTTGAACGGGCCGTCGACGCCGACCCAGGCGCCGAAGCCGATGCCCGGGAAGACGTCGTAGAAGGCCTGCGGGGCGGCGAGCGCCCAGACGCCGACGAAGGCGCCGAGGACGTTGAGGATCCAGAGGATGACGCGTCGGAATGTCGTGTTCACACCTGACATCATCGACTCGGCGCGTGCGCGTGGCGAGCGACACGTCGGTGAGTGGGAGGTCGGAAGGACCTGCCTACCCGCGCAGCAGCGTGCGCAGCGTCTGGATGGTGTCGGCGTCTTCGGGCCGCTTGTCGTCGCGGTAGTGCTTGACACGGGCGAACCGCAGCGCGATGCCGCCAGGATAGCGACTCGATCGCTGCACCCCGTCGATGGCGATCTCGACGACGATGACGGGCTCGATGAACACCGTCGACTCGGTGCGCCGGACCTCGAGCTGCGGGAACCGCTCGGTCTGCCAGCGCAGCACGGCATCGGTCAGGCCCTTGAACGTCTTGCCGACCATGACGTACCCGCCGGGCTCGCCGAACTCGCCGACGGGGTCGAGCGCGCCGAGGTGCAGGTTCGACAGCCAGCCGGTGCGCCGGCCATAACCCCACTCGGCCGCGAGCACCACCAGGTCGTAGGTGTGCACGGGCTTCACCTTGATCCAGCTCGATCCGCGCCGCCCGGCGGCATACGGCGACCCGATCGCCTTGACCACCACGCCCTCGTGCCCGGCGGCCAGCGCGTCTGCCGAGACCCGTTCGGCGACCGCGGGGTCGGCGGTGACCTCGCCCGGCATGCGGTGGCCGGGCGCGATGCGCTCGAGCTCGGCGAGCCGCACGGCGAGCGGTTCGTCGAGCAGGTCGCGGCCGTCGACGTGCAGCACGT
Source organism: uncultured Actinomycetota bacterium (assembly GCA_963758615.1). Classification (GTDB taxonomy): domain Bacteria; phylum Actinomycetota; class Actinomycetes; order Actinomycetales; family Microbacteriaceae; genus Agromyces. The sequence goes on from CAVWVZ010000005.1 coordinate 57,438, forward strand.
CGAAGAACCACGGATGCAGCACCGTTTCGCGTGCGCCCTCGGCGCCGAAGCGCGACATGGTGTCCTGGAACGGCCGGGGCCCGCCGTCTTCGTCGAGCGAGAGCGTCTCGCCGTCGAGGATGACGTCGTGCACCGGCATCGCCCGCACGACGTCGACGACCTCGGGCAGCCTGTGGGTGATGTCGGCGAGGTTGCGGGTGAACACGCGCACCTCGCCGCCGACGCGATGCGCCTGGATGCGGGCGCCGTCGAGCTTGTATTCGACGGATGCCTCGCCGACGGCCTCGACCGCCTCGCTGGGGCTCGCCGCCGTGGCCGCGAGCATCGGCAGCACCGGCCGCCCCACGACGAGGCCGACGGCGTCGAGGTCGTCGGCCGTTGCGGTGAGCGCGAGCCGCGCGGTCTCGCCGAGGTCGCCCGAGAGCATCGCGGCCCGACGCACGGCATCGCCCGGCCGGTCGGCAGCCCGCGCGATCGCGTCCATGAGCACACCCTCGAGCGCGCCGGTTCGCATGTCGCCGATCAGCACTCGGCCGATGAAGTCCTGCTCGCGTTCGGTGGCGCGGGCCGTCAGCTCGCGCAGTTCGCGAGCGCGATCGCCGCTCGACCCCGAGCCCGACATCACGGCGAGCCGGTCGAGGAACCCGTCGAGGTCGGCGACCGTGAGGCCCGGGACATCCGCCGGATCGCCCATCGCCGCCGCCAACCCGCGCCAGCCGACGCCGACCCGCCCTTGGCGCGCCTTGCCGACCAGGAATCCCACCGCAGGTGCGATCTCGTCGGGCTCGAGCCGCCTGAGCAGCTCGGCGAGCGCGTCGACCTTCGCCAGCCGCGAGCGGGTGGCGGTGACGGTGTCGGTGGTGGTGACGAGTTCGTCGAGCAGCACGGGCCCAGTCTGCCACCGGCCC
>CAVWVZ010000006.1:0-86644 GCA_963758615.1 uncultured Actinomycetota bacterium
CCCAAGCCGTTGAGGAGATCGACAAGGCGTTGAGCGCCGACATCCGTCGCCTCCAGAGCAACCGCAAGCGCATCGCCAAGCTCGCTGCCGGCGACAACCTGGGTCTGCCCCCAAAACGTCGGGCTAGACTACCTGGACCGGCTGCGCGGGCTCGGCATCGGCGACGGAGGATTACATCGAGCTCGAGCGGGATGCGTGGATCATGCTCGCCCCGCAGATTCCGCTTCGACATATCGACTCTCGTGATCGCCGAGAAGCACCCGCTCAGCTCGACGAGAGAACCCGGACATGATCCGGCTCTACCGACTTCTCAGCTCCGCGTCGGAATGGTCTGCCGGACGATCAGGGACTGGTCGAGCTCGCCGACGTCGTCGAAGCACCTCCGCATCCGCGCTATTCAGAGCGGTGAGGTGGAGATCGGCGACGCCGATGCGTCGGACCCGTTCGCGGCTCCTGTTGGACGCGGCCATGACCGAGTCCACGCCGGTCGCCCGACGGCTACTGGCGATCCTCGAGCAACGCGGGTGGCGTGGCTGGACGCACCTCGAACGAGTCCCCGAAGAGCGGACCCCCCGATCGCTGAGCAAAGACCGACTAAACCCACCCCTCGAAGGATCACGGTCCGGGTACACAACCCCCGCCCGCTGAGGGATCGCTAACCGCGACGCTGACCCCCCGTAGACGGACCTGCTGTTGCCCGCATGGTGACCCAGCCCAGGCTCGCGCGATATCGCCAAGTCTCCCGACAGACCTTGGTGTTTGCGCCAATACCCAGATTCCATGCTTCGCGGTGAACGGTGCCGGCGCTTCGGCCCAACTCGGAACGTTAGGGCTGGCCCGGAGACGTCGGGATGCCCTCGGCGCTAGCATGACGCCAAGGGGGAAGCGATGGTGCATGTCCTTGAACTCGAGGTCAGCCGCGGAGGCGGGCGGGGGGAGTACGTCGTCCAGGTCGTGCGCTCGCCCGCGGGTGAGGCATCTGCGACGTTCACCCTCGACAGCGACCGGCTGCTTGATGAGCGTCCGAACCTGCAGAACGCGCTCCTCTTGTCGTCGGTGAGCAGTCGGCGCGCAGCCGTCTCGGGTAATGAGGGTCTGGTGCAGTCAATTGGTCGGGGGTGCCGTTTAACGCAGGGTTCGGCCCCAAGGCGATCGCCGGTCTCTACGCCGCGAACCGCGCGCTGGCGGATGCCACCCAGGAGGAGCTCCGGATCGTGCTCCGGACGGAGAGCCCCGAGCTCGCGGCGCTGCCGTGGGAGGTCATGTACGACTCTGACGTGGACGCCTACGTGTGCCAGCGCGAACCGCTCGTCCGCCACGTGCCCGTGGCCACGGCGCCGCCACCTCTGCGCGTCCGCGGCGCCGTGCGCATCCTGGGCGTCGTCTCGTCGCCGCGCGGGCTGGCCATGCTCGACGTTGACAAGGAGAAGGAGAACCTGACGTCCGCGCTAGCCGGTCCGGCGAAGCGGGGACTCGTCGACCTGCAGTGGGCGCCCGACGCGACCTGGAGCACCTTGCAGGAGCTGCTCCTCAGCGAGGAATGGCACGTCATCCACTTCATCGGGCACGGCGACTTCGACTTCGAACGCGAGGAGGGCATCCTCGCGCTCGTGGGCAAGGACGGCCGGACCCACCGCGTCGACGGCAGCAAGTTCGTGGTCCTGCTGCGGCAGGCCCACCCCATGCCGCGGCTCGTGGTGCTCAAACTCGTGCTCGTCGGCCACCTCTAGCTCTCAGGACCTGTTCTCGGGGACGGCGGCGGCGCTCGTGCGCGGCGGCGTCAGCGCGGTCGCCGCAATGCAGTTCGAGATCACCGACGGCGCGGCGGTCGAGTTCTGTAGGGGCTTCTACAATGCCATCGCCCACGGGCGAGGTGTCGACGAGGCAGTCGGAAGCGGACGTGTTGCGATCCTTGGATCGAGCGGGGAGACGCTCGAATGGGTCACGCCGGTCCTCTACCTGCGGGGCTTGGATTCGCAGCTCTTCGCGGTCGAAGGGGCGGCGGTCGGCACGGCCCCGGCGGTGCCGAGCACCCAGGAGCGCCTGGCGAAGGCGCAGGATGCGGCGCTCAACCAGCACGACCCCGCAACGGCGATCCCCGTCCTCGACACAGTGCTCGCCGACGTTCCGAGGAACGCGCCGGCGCAGGAATCCGATCCTCTGGTTCACCTTCCCGAACCGACGCCTGTCCCGGCCCAAAGCCCCGCCCTGACGCCGCACGACGACGTCGAAGCAGAGCTTCGATCGGCACCGACCATCAATGTCGATGCCCCGACAGTTCCGGCGGATAAGAGTGTCCGCGGAAGCGGGGGTCGGTATCCTCTTGACCTGGGAGAGGCACGCTGACGCGGACGAACGGCGAGCTCGAGAAGACTGTCACCGTGAGTCTCTTGCTCGCTCACGACCACACGATCGCCATCACTGACACCAAGGAAAGAACTCTGATTGAGGTCGATGGAGTACGGCTCGACAAGATGTCCGTGCGAGAGCCGTTTCAGCTCGCTGACGGCGACATCAACCGCACCTGCAAAATGTCTACAGAAGTTCGCGTGAAGGACGCCGAATGGCGTCGCGAGGTGCTCGGATGTCATGTGGACGGCCGCGCTATCCGCATCTTCAACCGGCCGCAAGCTAACACCGCACAGGAGTCTGGGGACTCCAGTTCGGCACAGCCGGTCTGGCACAAGAAGCTCGAGGGCTCGGATGTGCTCGGCGAGCAAGATCTGCGCGCAACGCTGCCGAGTCACCTTCATTGGCTAGCTCGAAGACGGCCAGTGCATGGGGGGTCCGAACCACCTATTTGACCATCTCCAGCATGCGAGGAATGGCAACGATACAACTGATGCTGGAGGAGAAGCACGAGATCATCTGGGCTGAGGGCGCCGTGAGAAGCAGAATCCGAGTCGACGATGTTCTCGTGAAAGCCCGATTGTCAATCGATCTCAACAACAACCTCAAGACCGCGGTGTTCGACGTATCCGACCTCGGGGTTGTCCGGCAGTGTGTCGTAGTCGCGGCCGTGCCTACCAGGACGTTCTTGTTCCTAACCCCATTTGTTGCGTATGTGTCTGTCGATGGAAAGGAGATCCCCATTGAGCAAGGCGAATTTCCCAAGTAGTACGCTCCGCCGCTGCCATGAGCGTCTACCCATCCGCTCGCGGACGTCGGCCGGCCGAGCGACTGTTGAGGAAATTTGGGTTCGCAGTTAGATCGAGTAGTAATACGCCGCCCAGGCGATCCCTAGCACGCCCGCGACTATCGCAACGACGGATGCTCCACGGCCCACCCGCATTCCCTTACCCTGCACGAACCCGACCGCACCTGCGTTAGCTGGCAAGCCGAAGGGGTTCCAGTACAGAGTGATAGCCGCACTCACGAGGCCGATGAGCGCGTACGTGTTTACTTTGGAGGTGGGCGAAGCGTCGCTCGCCTCGGCTTGCTGGAGACCGGACATGCGCTGATCGTATGGGTGGGGAGCACTGGATTTCGTCCCCGTAATCGAGGGGCAGACGCGCAAGTCACCGCCGGCGAGTGTCTGGCGGCGTGGGTGGTGCACCCGTCCGCCGATGCCTATCTGATCTCCATCGGCCGCAGTGATGCTTTCCGTCGTGCTGCTCGTCCTGCAGTTCCCCGAATGACTCGACAGCTCCGGCATCATCGGCTGATGGAGCTCGGATAAGCATCACAGCAGGCCGGACGGCCTGAAACCGGTCCTCGAGCGCACGCCCGTGAAGGGATACTTGAACGGGACCCTGAGAACACACGACCTGTCGGATCCGACAGGTCGCGCTATGCGCCAGAGTCCGATCGCAGTGGCTCGTTCGACCGCATCGCTTCGTGCCGAAACCCCGAGTTTGCGATAGATCGAGCCCACCTCGGAGCTGACCGTGTTGCGCGTGACGTAGAGGCGTTCCCCGATCTCGCGGATGGAGAGGTGCGTTTGGAGGTATGGAAGCAGCCGGAGCTCGGCCGGCGTGAGTGGCGACGCACCGGCCAACGCTGACGGCTCCGTCTCCGAGGCGACGCGGCGGAATTCGGCGACTTCGTCGACCAGGCGACCGAGCGCCGGGCGCCGTCGGAGGATGTCGTCGATCTCGCGCAGCAGGTGGTGCGTCGTTGCGTGATCGGCGAGCGCCCAGTAGATCTTGGCGAGCTGGAGGCGCGTCCGCACGGCGATGAATGGGATGGCGGCGGCACCGGCACCCTGTCCATCAACGGCAAACCCGTCGCGGAAGGCCGGATCGAGAAGACCGTTCCGATCTACTTCTCGACCGACGACACCTTCGACGTCGGCGAGGACTGGGGCACCGCCCTCTCCTCCGCTTACGAGCCGCCATTCCGATTCACCGGCACCCTCAAGGACATCACCATCACAGCCGGCTAACCCCCAGCATCGACGAGCGCATGCCGCCGCGGCCATCGATCAAGTACGACCTGAGCGGACCGTCCTCCAACGAACACAGACCCTGCCACGCAGGTCCGAACGTCGCTCCCCTAGCTATGCAGCGCCTCGAGCATGACGGGTCGACAAGGTCGGATCGCCCGATCCAGCCGGATCCTCATGGTGGCGGGACGTGAGGTGCGCAGCGAGCTGCCTGACGGTGTCGGCGAGCTCGGTTGGTTCGATGACCCTCACCGGGGCGGTGAGCGCGATCGCACAACTGACATGGCGAGACGGCCGAGATCTTCGCTGCGGATCTGGACGAGACAAGAGTCGGCCTCCACCTGGATTGGTGTGTGGTCGATCCATCGGAGCACACCTTCGAGTTCGGCGAACGTGGCCTGGATGGCGAGCGTCGCTTCATGGTGACGGGATCGAACCGAGTGAGTTCGCGACGAAGCTCGCCGCATCGCCGCCCGGGATCTGGCGTGGCGTGAAATGACTGCCCGACCGCGCGGGGCTCCCGGAGCCGGTCCAGCCGGAATGTCCGCCAGTCGCGCGGTCGTCGTCCCATGCGACGAGATACCAGCGACGTCCAGCAGTGACGAGTTGATGCGGCTGGACGAGCCGTCGGCTGTTCTCGCCATCACCTCGTCGGTAGTCGAAACGCACGTGCTCATGGTCTCGACACGCTGCCGCGAGCACACTGAGTGCTTCGGGGTCGACGATGTCGTCGTCGGCCGCCGGCGCATCGAAGCGACGCTCGAGTGCATCGCCGACACCCGTCGGCGCAGCCGATGGGGCAGGAGCTGTTCGATCTTCATCAGGGCGCGCAGCGACGTCTCTTCCATGCCGCCGATGGCGGCCTCCGCGGCGTAGCGCAGCCCGACCGCTACCGCGACGGCCTCGTCATCGTCGAGGATCAGGGGCGGCACGTGTGTCCCCGTTGCCAGTCGGTAGCCCCCGTACTTTCCCGTCGTGGCATCGACCGGATAGCCGAGTTCGCGCAGCCGATCGACGTCACGGCGCACCGTTCGCTGCGTGACCTCGAGACGTCGGCGAGTTCGCCGGCCTGCCAGAACCGATGGGTCTGAAGGAGCGAGAGCAGCTGCAGCGCCCGACCGGTGGGATCTTCCCGCATGTCCTCAGCATGCCAGCGATCTAGGACCGATCGTGTCCGAAATGCTCCCTACCGTGGTCGGATAGCCGATCGATGACGTACACGAGATCGGCAATCGACCTGAGGAGCAACCGTGTAATCCATCCGACTTCCCAATCCTGTCCGCTCATTTCAGTCAACGGCGTGGAACTCGAAGTCTTTGAAGCAGGCCGGCAGAATGCAGGGAAACCCATCGTGCTCTGTCACGGCTGGCCAGAGCATGCCTTCTCTTGGCGCCATCAGGTGCCCGCCCTTGTCGCAGCGGGCTACCACGTCATCGTCCCGAACCAGCGGGGCTACGGCAACTCATCCCGCCCGACCGAAGTGACGGACTATGACATCGAACACCTGTCGGGTGATCTCGTCGCACTTCTCGATCACTACGGATACGAAGATGCCACCTTTGTCGGTCATGATTGGGGCGCAATGGTCGTTTGGGGGCTGACCCTGCTGCATCCAGACCGCGTAAACAAAGTGATCAACCTGAGCCTGCCCTACCAGGAGCGCGGAGAAATGCCCTGGATCGAGTTCATGGAAGCAGATGCTCGGCGGCGACTACTACTTCGTCCATTTCAATCGGCAGCCAGGCGTCGCGGACGCCGTATTCGAAGAGAACACGTTCCAGTTCCTTCGCAACATGTACCGGAAGAACGAGCCCCTCAGAGAGCCTCGAGCCGGGAATGGCGATGATCAATCTCGCCAGAGCGGAAACACCACTCGGTGAGCCCGTGATGAGCGACAGCGAACTGGCCGTTTTCGTCTCCGCCTTCGAATCGATCAGGGTTCACGGGCGGCATCAACTGGTACAGGAACCTTGACCGCAACTGGCACCTGCTGGCGGACGTGAACCCGATCATCCAACAGCCCACACTCATGATCTACGGCGACCGGGATGCGGTCCCGAAGTCTGAAACACTGACAGAGTTCGTGCCCAATGTGGAAGTAGTCAGTCTGGATTGCGGTCATTGGATCCAGCAGGAAAAGCCGGAGGAGACAAACCAAGCGATCTTGACCTGGATGGAAAAGCAAGCTGTCACGCATCCCACGAGCACTCCAAGGTCTAGCGCGCCCTCGCTGACCCGTGTTGAGTGCGACGCGGTGACTCGCAGGCGCCTTGGGCGAGTGACGTGAGTGGCGTCATCGCACTCGAGGCGCCTGACCACGCGAGAACGGGACAAGCTGCTGGCGGAAGGCCCCAAGAGCGCCTTCGTGCGGACAATCTAGTTGGTAGACCGACAGCCTCGTTCGCCAAACCCAGCTCGTTTCACTCGGCGATCCCTCACCGCCTACGATCTGCGACCGACAGGACTCACTCTTCGGGGCGTTGGGGTGAAGCAGAATCAATAGCACACGGCGCTAGTCTTCGCGAGCCACGCCAGGGGACGTCAAATTGCGTTGCAGCACGGCCACGACCGCGGATAGTTCGTGGCTCTTGAGGGTCTTCCACCATCGGGCACCGCCGGATGGTACGAATGGCATGGTGACCAATCCTGTGTCGGTCGCCACTTCGATGCTGACACACGCGATTGACCTGTGATTGGACGTCGTTTCGCCCGTGTGTACAGACCGGATAAGTGCGAGCGGGATTGAGGCCGCGGTCCCCAGCCGCAAGCCCCAGGAGAAGTAGCCGATCCCGGTCGGCCACGAGGATAATGAGGAGGCTAAGTCCGCCTCTTGCCGACTGAGTCGTCGACGACCCTGATAGCGGATGCGAGTTCGGGAACCATTCCGAAGTGCATCACGTAGCCCTGCGCGTAACTCCGCTTGGCGAATGCGATCATCGTCCCGATCCACCAAGAACTGAACGCACCGAACACCAGGCCGGTCAATGCCAGCGCGATCGCTAGGCCCCATGATCAGGCCATGCGGGCCCCCATTGAGGCGACGGACGCGACGATCCGGGGGATGTACAGCAGCATCGACACGCATCCCAGAACGAGTGCGATCCAATATGCCGTGCGGAGCTTCTTCTTCGGGCGTGCTCCCATTCCTGCTCCCTGACTTCGGTCCTGCTCTAACGGGCAGCCAACCCTCTCGCTGCGCTGAGCATACGGCCTGAGCGTGGGCCGTCCGTAACCCGGTCCTCGACCGCCCGTAGGTCGAGCCGGCCGCATGCGTGCCGGTGCGCGAGATGTGGTGACCGTATACCTCGCCCGGTGAAGATGCCCGCACGGGCACGCAATCTGCAACAGAGGATCTCCGTGTTGGGATTGGCATACCGGCGGAGCGCACGCGCTAATTGCGCTCGGTGCTGCAGCCCAGCTTCGGATCCGTTGCCGAAGCGGTCGGCGCGCCCAGCTCACATATCGTCGTGACGTTATCCCGCTCGGCCGCGCCTTCCAGGCGGTAGCAAACCCCGGTCCCGCGCCTTCGTAACCCACCCTTGCGCCGTCGACAGCGCCACGCCGTTCAACTCCGCCATCGTCGCGCTCGGATTCGCATCGCCCTGCTGCGTCAGCCGGCCGTGCTGCAGCGCGACCATCTCGTAGAAGTCCGGGCACCTTCTTCGGATCGCCCAGCGGCTTGAGCAGATCCCGCTCGGCTGACCTTCCGCCCCGACGGCAGCACGATCTTGCCGCCGGTGATCGTCTCGGTCCGCTTCATCGCGAACAGGCGCTTGTTGATCGCCGCCTCGATGCGGGCGGTCGGCAGCTCGCGAAGGAGCTGGCTCGTGATCGGATCGCCCGGGCGCCACGGTAGGTAGATCACGCCGGTGATGCGCACCTCCTCGGGCACAGCGAACAGCTGGCGCTGCAGCCGGATCATCACCCGTGTGTGCGTTTCCGAGTGCTCGATGTAGCGCCAGCGCCCGTCGATCGTTTCGTTCTCCTCGGAGGCGCGCTGCGACTCCGACTTTGAATCCGTCGTGATCCAGTCGTCGTATCCGAGGATCGCGTCGATCTGTGCGCTCGCGTCGTCGTCTCGTTCTCCGGGGAAGCGGTGTGGCAGGTACCACCCATCGGGCAGGTCGGCGGCGACGAGCAGACCGTCATATGACTGGTCAGCCCAGCGGGGCGTCGAAGCGGGCATGGGTCGAGTCTAGCCACTCAACTCAGATACTTGCCGAAATACGCGAAGCCGTGATATTCTCAGGTACTTGCAAATAGCCGCGCTTGTGCCGGCGTGCACCAGATGCCAGCACCGCGGCGACATAGCCGAAGGGGTGCATCATGGTCGACGCCGCGCTGAGGGTCGAGTACCTGAGCCGCGTCGAGGCGGCCGCGCGGTGCCGCGTTCCGGTCTCGACGTTCGACAAGCTTCGTCACGACGGGCTGATCCCCGAGCCAGACGCGCACATGGGCAAGCACCTGCTCTGGAGCGCCGACACGATCGACGACCTGCTCGCCCGGGGTGGAACGGAACACTGATGGCCGGCCGGCCGAACCGGGATACACCGAGCCGCGTCGATCCGAGAACGGGCCGCCCGCTCCCGGAGGGCATCCGCTGGCGCGCCGACCGGCAGCGGTACCAGATTCGCGTCGTCGGTCCGAGCGTCGAAGGTGGCGCGGCCGAGCGGTCGCGCACGTTCCTGACGCTCGCCGAGGCCAAGCGCGAGCTCGCGAAGATGGTCGCCGGCCGCAACCCGAACGGTTCGATGACGCTCGAGCAGTGGCACGAGAAGTACTGGCCGGCGATCGCATCCTCCGTGCGGCCGGCGACCGCGCGCAGCTACGGCGTGGCCTGGCGGCTCCGCGTGAAGCCGAGCCTGGGCCGGCATCGGCTCGAGGACATCACCTCGCCGATGATCGAGTCGGCGATGGTGGCATGGTCGGGCGGGGCATCCGCCAAGAACGACGCGCTCGCGGTGCTTTCACGCCTGCTTGGACGGCGCGCGCCGCTCCCGGTTCATCGACTACAACCCGGCGCGCGAGGTCAAGCGACCGAGCATGCGCGAGTCCATCTCGCCGGTCTCGCGGGCGCTCACGCTCGACCAGATCCAGATGCTGCTCGATCTCGTTCCCGAGGGCGCCTACCGCGGCTACCTCGCGGCGCTCGTCTACACCGGCATGCGGGCGGGGGAGGCGACCGCGCTGCGCGTCGGCGACGTCGACTTCGAGCGCGGCATCATCCGCGTCAGCCGATCGCTGAGTCCGGGCCAGCGTGGCGAGCTGATCGAGCAGTCGCCGAAGAGTCACAAGTCCCGCGACGTGCCACTGATCGACGCGCTGCGTCCGTACGCCGAGGCGGCAGCCCGCGGCAAGCAGGCGAGCGACCTGCTCTTCGCCGGTCCCGACGGCGGCCGGCTCACGAATCACAACGCGCGCCGAGGCGCCGACTGGGAGACGCTTCGCGAGGCGATCGGCCGACCCGACCTGCGCATCCACGACCTCCGGCACACCTTCGCGACGATCCTGTTCGATGCCGGCGCCAGCGCGCCCGACGTGCAGGCGACGCTCGGGCACTCGAGCCTGCAGGTCACCGAGCGCTACTCGCGGGCCCGCGAGGGCGTCGCCCTTCGTGCCGGCGCAGCACTGAACGACGCGCTCAAGAGCGCGAGGCGGCGAACCATCGAAACGAACCAGGCAGGCGAGCCCCGGCCGACGTTAATGGCACATTAATGGCACAGCCTCGCGAGCGCCCCGGCGGAATCGCCCGCTGAAACAAGAAAACCCCCGGTTACCCGGGGGTTTTGATGGTGGCTCCGACCGGCATCGATCCGGTGACCTTTCGATTTTCAGTCGAACGCTCTACCAACTGAGCTACAGAGCCTCGAGACGGAAACCGCCTCGAATAAGGAGAAAGCCCCTTCTCTCGTAAGGGAAAGGGCTTGTCGCCTGAGCGACCCTGACGGGACTTGAACCCGCGACCTCCGCCGTGACAGGGCGGCACGCTAACCAACTGCGCTACAGGGCCTCGTGGTGTTTCTCAACACCGGGCTGTTCAATTGTATGTCGTGCAGTGACCCCAACGGGATTCGAACCCGTGCTGCCGCCGTGAAAGGGCGGTGTCCTAGGCCACTAAACGATGGGGCCGGAGGTCTTGCCTGGGGCATGACCGCCGACAGCCAAGCATACGTAACATTCCCCGAGTTGGCAAAACGAGCTGAGCGGATGCCCCGGCACCGGCTCCGGGGCATCCGCCACACGCCCTCGGCAATGCCCTGAAACGTCGACGCCCGCCCATATCGTGAAGGCTGCGAATGCCCGAGCGAGAGTGAGGAGCGGGGGGTCGAGCCGCCCGCGTGGACGGGGAACCATGGACCGCACCACAGTCAGCGCGCCGATCGTCCGCGCCCGAACGAGCCGCCGCCGGCTGGGTGAACGCGGCCGATTCGGGCGTCGGCTGATCGCCGGATTCGCTGCTGTGGCCATCGCGCTCACGGGGCAGGTCGTCGTCGCTGCGCCGTCCGCGCTCGCGGTCGACTACCCCACGTGGCAGGAGGTGCAGGCGGCCAAGCGCGACACCGCGGCCGGTGCCGCCGCGGTCAAGCAGATCACCGCTCTCATCGGGCAGCTGGCGGCCAACGTCGAAGCGACCCGCCTCGAGGCCGAGCGGCGCACCGAGGAGCTCTTCGTCGCGCAGCAGAAGTACGACGATGCCGTGCAGCGGGCAGCGACGATCCAGGCCGAGGCCGACGCATCCGCCGCCGAGGCCGCCGAGGCCGAACGCAATGCCGGACAGGTGGCCGCGCAGCTCTACCGTTCCGGCGGAGGCGATCTCGGCGTCAACCTGTTCCTCGAAGCCGGCAACTCGGGCACGACCGACGTGCTGCTCTCGAAGCTCGGCAACATGAGCAAGATGGTCGAGCGCACGAGCGGCATCTACGAGGCCGCGCAGGAGAAGGGCAACTCGGCCCAGTCGCTGAGCGACCAGGCCGCGGTGGCGCGCGGCGAACGCGAGAAGTTGCGCGTCGCCGCAGAAGAGGCACTCGCCGCGGCGCAGGCGGCGCAGGCCGCGGCCGAGGCGGCGCTCGCCGAGTCCGAGGCGAAGAAGATCGAACTCGACCAGCAGCTGAAGTTCCTGAAGGACGCCGAGGCGAAGACGGCCGCGGCGTACCAGGAGGGCGAGCGCGTCCGCAAGGCCGAGGAGGAGCGCCGCCGCAAGGAGGAGGAGCGCCGCCGCCAGGAGGCGATCAAGAACGGCTCGCCCGGCGCGGTCGCGGGCTCGGGCTGGTCGAAGCCGGCGTGGGGCTGGATCTCGGGCAACTACGGCCCGCGACAGGTGATCTGCGGCGGCGGGTACTGCTCGAACAGCTTCCACTACGCCACTGACCTCGCCACCGGCTGCGACGCCCCGATCTACGCCGCGAACAGTGGAACGGTGACCTACGCGGGCTGGTCGGGCAGCTACGGCAACTTCATCAAGATCGACCATGGCGGCGGCATCTCGACCGGGTACGCGCACATCCGCCCCGGCGGCCTGTTCGTCGGGTACGGGCAGTGGGTGAGCGCCGGCCAGCAGATCGCCGCGAGCGGAACGACCGGCGCGTCGACCGGCTGCCACCTGCACTTCGAGGTCTACGACGGCTGGAGCCGCATCAACCCGGTGCCGTTCATGGCCGCACGCGGGGTCTACCTTGGCTGAGGACCGCACCCGGCCGATCTCGCGGGTGACGCCCGTCACGGTGTTCTCGACCGTGGCCGTCGGGGCTGTCACCGCGTCGATCGGGCTCGTCGGCGCGCCGGCCGCGGCCGAACCCGACTATCCGTCGTGGAGCGAGATCGAGCAGGCCAAGCAGAACGAGTCCACGAAGCAGGCCGAGATCGTCCGCCTCGGCGAGCTGCTCGCCGGCCTGCAGCAGATCGGCCGATGCGGCGGTGCAGACCTCGCAGATGGCCGACGAGGCGTGGCGGCAGGCGATCGATGCCCGCGACCAGGCGGCGGAGCGCGAGCGGACGCTCGGCGTGCAGGCCGACGAGGCCGACGCGGTCGCAGAGATCTCGAAGATGCGGGCCGGCCTGCTCGCCGCGCACCTGGCACGAACCGCCGGGAACGACCTCAGTTCAGAGCTCATGCTCGGCAGCGGCGACGCCGCGGCCGCCGACGGGCTGCTCCGGCAGCTCGGCATGGCGACGAAGCTCGGCGAGCAGTCGCAGGGCGTCTACGAGCAGGCGTCGGCCGATCGCAACGCGGCCGACGCGCTGCGGGAACAGGCGGCCGACGGCCGCCGAGCAGCGCGAACGCCTGGCCGGAGTCGCCGAGCAACGGGCCGACGAGGCGCGATCGGCAGCGGATGCCGCCCTCACGGCGGTCGCCGACGCCGAGGTGCGCTCGACCGAGCTGTATGCACAGCTCGCGGCGCTCAGGGACACGACCGCCGACCTCGAGCGAACTCGTGCCGAGGGCATCGCCCGCGAGGCGGCCGAAGAGGCGCTGCGCCGAGCGCAGGAGCAGGAGCTCGCCGAGGACCGTGCTCGCGCCGAGGCCGAGGCCCGTGCCGTCGAGGCGGCGAGGCCGCCGAGTTCGGGCGGCGGCGGAACACCGGCAGCGGCACCGGCGCCCGCCCCGGCGACGCCGCCCCGGGCGAGCCCCGGCCCACCGAATGCGAGTGCGGTCGAGACGGCCATCTGGTTCGCACGGCAGCAGCTCGGTGAGCGCTATCGCCTCGGCGGCGCCGGCCCGAACGTCTGGGACTGCTCGGGCCTCACCAAGGCGGCATATGCCTCAGCCGGCATCGGCATCGGCACCCACTCGGCGACGAACCAGTACTACACCTTGGCCGGCCGGGGAAAGGCCGTGTCGCTCGGCAGCATCCAGCGGGGCGACCTGCTCTTCTGGGGTTCGGGCGGCGATTACTACCACGTCGCGATCTACCTCGGCGGCGGCCGCATCCTCGAGGCGCCGCGTGAGGGCGTACCGGTGCGCGAGTACTTCATCTGGGGCTCGCCCTCAGCGGCCGCCCGCCCCGCCGGCTGACCGGCACGAATGAACGAGCGGATGCCCCGGGGCATCCGCTCGCTCGTGAAACCGGGTCAGTGACCGGGGAACTTCTCGATCGCCTTCTGGATGAGCCGCTCGGCCTCGGCCGCGTCGGCCCAGCCCTCGGTCTTGACCCACTTGCCGGGCTCGAGGTCCTTGTAGTGCTCGAAGAAGTGCTCGATCTCCTTGCGCGTGAACTCGGGGATGTCGTTCACGTCCTGGATGTGGTTCCAGCGCGGGTCGCCGGCGGGCACCGCGATGACCTTGGCGTCGCCGCCGCCGTCGTCGGTCATGTGGAACACGCCGACCGGGCGCACCTTCACGCCGACGCCGGGGAACAGCGGGTAGTCGAGCAGCACGAGCACGTCGAGCGGGTCGCCGTCGTCGCCGAGCGTGTTCTCGAAGAAGCCGTAGTCGGTCGGGTACACGAACGTCGTGTAGAGCACGCGGTCGAGGAAGACGCGACCGGTCTCGTGGTCGACCTCGTACTTGTTGCGGCTCCCCTTCGGGATCTCGATGATGGCGGCGTACTCGCCCATGTGGTTCTCCTCAGGTCTGGAAGCTTCGGCGCCCGTGGCGCGCGGAATAAGGTTACTTGATGCCTTCCGACGACCGATCAGCCGAGCGGCGCCCGCGCCTCACACCGCCGATCGCCGACGTGCGCCGAGCGGTGCGAGAGATGCTGCCGTCCGCCGGTCGAGTAGCGCCGCTGCCGTCCGCCGGTCGAGTAGCGCCGCTGCCGTCCGCGGTCGAGTAGCGCCGCAGGCGCGTATCGAGACCTCTGGAGCGGGTCTCGATGCGCCGGCTGCGCCAGCTACTCGACCGACGGGCCCACTCGCGCTCGTGGCGCTGTCGGGCGGCGCCGATTCGCTCGCGCTCGCCGCGGCGACCGCGTTCGAGGCGCCGCGGTCCGGGTGGCGCGCCGGTGCGGTGATCGTCGACCACGGGTTGCAGGCCGGGTCGGCGGATGTCGCGGCGCGCGCCGCGCAGCAGGCCGGCGAGCTCGGGCTCGACCCCGTCGTGGTGCGGCGGGTCGAAGTCGTCCGGCGACGGCGGGCCCGAGGCATCCGCTCGCGCTGCGCGCTACGCCGCGCTCGACGCCGTCGCCGACGAGACGGGCGCCGCGCTCGTGCTGCTCGGCCACACGCTCGACGACCAGGCCGAGACCGTGCTGCTGGGCCTCGCCCGCGGTTCCGGCACGGTCAGCCTCGCCGGCATGCCCGTCCGCTCGGGCCGCTATGCCCGCCCGTTGCTCGCGGTCCGGCGGTTCGACCACGAGGCAGGCCTGCCTCGACGCGGGACTCGAACCATGGGACGACCCGCACAACACCGATCCTTCTTATACGCGCGTGCGCGTGCGCGAGCGCGTGCTGCCCGTGCTCGAGGCCGAACTCGGCCCGGGCATCGCCGAAGCACTCGTGCGCACGGCCGACCAGTTGCGCGAAGACGAGGCGGCCTTCGCCGAGCAGATCGACGAGTTCATCGAGGAGATCTGCGAGCCCGCCGAGGCCGGCATCGCGGTGTCGGCCGCGGTGCTCGCGGCGAACCCGGCGGCGCTGCGGCAGCGCATCATCCGTCACGTGCTCGCGAGCGAGTTCGGCGTCTCGCTCACCCGCTCGCAGACCCTCGAGGTCGCGCGGCTCGTCACCGACTGGCACGGCCAGGGCCCGATCGACCTGCCCGACGGCGTCCGCGCCTCGCGCTCGGGTCGCCGCGTCTTCTTCTCCACGACCGGATCGACCGAGGTGCTGCCCCACGACCACTGAGCCGGCGGTCGCGGCGATAGGCTCGTGGCATCCGTTCGCCGACAACCCAGGGAGCAGCATGGACGCGCGCGAGATCGAAGCCGACCTCACCGAGGTCCTCGTCACCGAAGCCGAGATCCACGCGAAGCTCGCCGAGCTCGCCCGGCGCATCGAGGTCGACTACGAGGGCGACGACCTGCTGCTCGTGGGCGTGCTGAAGGGCGCCGTCATGGTGATGGCCGACTTCGCCCGCGCGCTGCGCCCGCACGTGAACATGGACTGGATGGCGGTCTCGTCGTACGGCGCCGGCACGCAGTCGAGCGGTGTCGTGCAGATCCTGAAGGACCTCGACACCGACCTCACCGGTCGCCACGTGCTCATCGTCGAGGACATCATCGACTCCGGGCTCACGCTGCACTGGCTGCTCGGGAACTTCGAGTCGCGCGGTGCGGCGTCCGTCGAGGTCTGCGCACTGCTGCGCAAGCCCGACGCCGCCAAGGTCGAGGTCGACGTGCAAGTACGTCGGTTTCGACATCCCCAACAAGTTCGTCGTCGGCTACGGCCTCGACTACGCCGAGAAGTACCGCAACCTGCGCGACGTCGCGATCCTCGCGCCGCACGTCTACGCGTGATCGCGAGCGGAGTGCCCCCGCTCGGCCCTCAGCGAACAGGAAGCCGACGCACAGTTACGCCGGGGTAGCCTTACAGCACCATGAACATGAAGAAGATCCTGCGCGGGCCGATCATCTACATCCTGCTCGCCATCGTCGCCGTGTGGATCGGTTCGAGCCTGATCACCGCGTCGGGCTTCCGAGAGATCTCCACGCAGGAGGGCCTCGAGCTCCTCAGCGACGGCAAGGTCGCGTCCGCGAAGATCGTCGACGGCGAGCAGCGCGTCGACCTCACGCTGTCCGAGGCCGAGGGCGACCTCGGCACGCAGGTGCAGTTCTACTACGTCACGCCGCGCGGCGACGAGGTCGTCGAACGCGATCGACGCAGGCCAACCCGACGGACGGCTTCAACGACGAGGTCCCGCAGCCCAACTGGTTCCTCTCGATGCTCGGCATCCTGCTGCCGCTCGTGCTCATCGGCCTGTTCTTCTGGTTCATGCTCTCGGGCATGCAGGGCGGCGGCAGCAAGGTCATGCAGTTCGGCAAGTCGAAGGCGAAGCTCGTCACGAAGGAGAGCCCGAAGGTCACCTTCGACGACGTCGCCGGCGCCGACGAGGCGATCGAGGAGCTGCAGGAGATCAAGGAGTTCCTGAAGGAGCCCGCGAAGTTCCAGGCCGTCGGCGCGCGCATCCCCAAGGGCGTGCTGCTCTACGGCCCTCCCGGAACCGGCAAGACCCTGCTCGCCCGCGCGGTCGCGGGTGAGGCCGGCGTGCCGTTCTACTCGATCTCCGGCTCGGACTTCGTCGAGATGTTCGTCGGCGTCGGCGCCATGCCGCGTGCGCGACCTGTTCGACCAGGCCAAGCAGAACGCGCCGGCCATCATCTTCATCGACGAGATCGACGCCGTCGGCCGTCACCGCGGCGCCGGACTCGGCGGCGGGCACGACGAGCGCGAGCAGACCCTCAACCAGCTGCTCGTCGAGATGGACGGCTTCGACCCGAAGACCAACGTCATCGTCATCGCGGCGACGAACCGCCCCGACATCCTCGACCCCGCGCTGCTGCGCCCGGGCCGCTTCGACCGCCAGATCGGCGTCGACGCGCCCGACCTCAAGGGCCGCCAGAAGATCCTCGAGGTGCACTCCAAGGGCAAGCCGCTCGCCAAGGGCGTCGACCTCGAGGTGCTCGCGCGCAAGACGCCCGGGCTTCACCGGTGCCGACCTCGCGAACGTGCTCAACGAGGCCGCGCTGCTCACGGCCCGCTCGAACGCGCAGCTCATCGACAACCGCGCCCTCGACGAGGCCATCGACCGCGTGATCGCCGGCCCGCAGCGTCGCACCCGCGTCATGAAGGACAAGGAGAAGCTCATCACGGCCTACCACGAGGGCGGACACGCGCTCGCGGCGGCGGCGATGAACTACACCGACCCCGTGACGAAGATCACGATCCTGCCGCGCGGCCGCGCCCTCGGGTACACGATGGTGCATGCCGCTCGAAGACAAGTACTCGATCTCCCGCAACGAGCTGCTCGACCAGCTCACCTACGCGATGGGCGGCCGCGTCGCCGAGGAGATCGTGTTCCACGACCCCACGACGGGCGCCTCGAACGACATCGAGAAGGCCACCTCGATGGCCCGCAAGATGGTCACCGAGTACGGCATGAGCGCGAGTGTCGGTGCGATCAAGCTCGGCCAGTCGGGTGGCGAGGTCTTCCTCGGCCGCGACATGGGCCACCAGCGCGACTACTCCGAGCGGCTCGCCGAGCGGGTCGACACCGAGGTGCGCGCCCTCATCGAGCAGGCGCACGACGAGGCGTGGCAGGTGCTCAACGACAACCGCGACATCCTCGACAGGCTCGCGGCAGAGCTGCTCGAGAAGGAGACGCTCGACCACAAGCAGATCGCCGAGATCTTCAAGGACGTCCGCAAGCTCCCCGAGCGCCCGCAGTGGCTCTCGAGCGACAAGCGTCCGGTCGCGACATCCCGCCGATCGAGTTCCCGACCGACAAGGCGCCGATCGACCAGGGTGCCGTCGACGGCGGCGTCGACTCCGGCCACTCGGCGGTCGACGAGCCCGCCGCCGCGCGCGCACCCCGCTCGAACCCGCGCCCCGCGACCGCGTAACCGTCGACCCGAGAGGGGTTCCATGGCAGGAGTGGATGCGCAGCGCATCGAGCGTGCCGTGCGCGAGATCCTGCTCGCCATCGGTGAGGACCCTGACCGACCCGGCCTCGAGCGCACGCCGCAGCGTGTCGCCGAGGCCTATGCCGAGTTCTTCGGCGGGCTCGACGTCGACCCGCTGACGCACCTCGCCGAGACCGTGCCCGTGGGCGTCACCGACGCCGGCGGGCTCACGACGTCCGACGCAGTGGTGCTGCGCGATCTCGCATTCCGGTCGGTGTGCGAGCACCACCTGCTGCCGTTCGTCGGCACCGCGCACGTCGCCTACGTGCCCGACGAGCGGGTGGTCGGCTTCGGTCGCATCCCCGCCGTCATCGACACGCTCGCCGCGCGTCCGCAGCTGCAGGAGCGGCTCGCCGAGGAGATCGCCGACGCGCTCGTCGCGGGCCTCGAACCCAAGGGCGTGCTCGTCGTGCTCGACGCGCAGCACCGGTGCGTGACGACTCGCGGCCCGCGCCAGGAGCGCAGCTCGTCGGTCACGATCGTGAGCCGCGGCGCACTCGCCGAGCCCGCGGCCCGCGCCGAGATCATCGCGCTGATCGGCGCACGCGATGCGTGAGCCGGATGCCGCGACCCTGGTGATGGGCGTCGTGAACGTCACTCCCGACTCCTTCAGCGACGGCGGCCGCTGGTTCGACGCCGATGCCGCCATCGCGCACGGACTCGAGCTCGTCGCCGAGGGTGCCGACATCCTCGACGTCGGCGGGGAGTCGACGCGTCCGGGTGCGGCGCGGGTCGAACCCGACGAGGAGCTTCGCCGGGTGATCCCCGTCGTGCGCGAGTTCGCGAGCCGGGGCATCCGCGTCAGCGTCGACACCATGCGCGCGGCGACGGCGGAGGCGGCCGTCGAGGCCGGTGCCGAGATCATCAACGACGTCTCGGCCGGGCTCGCCGACGACGCGATGGGCCGGGTCGCCGCCGACACGGGGGTGCTCTACGTGGCGATGCACTGGCGCGGCCACTCCGACCGCATGGACTCCCTCTCGGTGTACGACGACGTCGCGGTCGAGGTGCGCGACGAGCTCGCAGCGCGTGTCGACTCGCTCGTCGCCGCGGGCGTGGCACCCGAGCGACTGATCGTCGACCCCGGGCTCGGGTTCTCGAAGCGCGGCGAGCAGAACTGGCAGTTGCTCGGCCGGCTCGACGTGCTCGGCGAACTGGGCCTGCCCGTGCTCGTCGGCGCGTCGCGCAAGCGGTTCCTCGGCGCACTGCTGCCCGACGGGGCATCCGTCACCGAACGCGACCTGCCCACGGCGGTCGTCAGCGTGCTCTCTGCGCAGGCCGGGGCGTGGGCGGTGCGCGTGCACGATGTGCGCGGCACGCGCCGGGCGCTCGACGTCCTCGAGGCGTGGCAGAGTGGACGACGTGGCTGAACTGCGCAACAGCGATCGGGGCGACCGGATCACCCTCACCGGCCTGCGTGTGCACGCCAATCACGGCGTCTTCGACTTCGAGCGCGCCGCCGGGCAGGAGTTCGTGATCGACGTGTCGGTCGCGGTCGACCTCGCGGCGGCCGCATCGGGCGACGACCTCGGGCGAACCGTGCACTACGGCGAGCTCGCCGAGGCGGTCGTCGCCGCGGTCGAGCGCGACCCGGTCGACCTCATCGAGACCGTCGCCGAGCGCGTCGCGGCGCGTCGCGCTCGGCTGGGCGGCGGTCGACGAGGTCGAGGTCACGGTGCACAAGCCGCAGGCGCCCATCTCGGTTCCCTTCTCGGATGTCTCGGTGACGATCGTTCGAGGTCGGGCATGACCCGCGCGGTGATCGCGTTCGGGGCGAACCTCGGCGATCGCGAGGCGACGATCGCAGCTGCCACCCGCGAGCTCGCGGGCTCCGAGGGAGTCGAACTCGTCGCAGTGTCGCCCGTGTACGAGACGGCGGCCATCAAGACCACCGGCGTCGACCCGACGGCGCCCGGGTACCTCAACGGCATCATCGTCATCGAGACGACACTCGACCCGCACGCGTTGCTCGACGTGCTGCAGGGGCTCGAACTCGAACACGGTCGAGTGCGCGACGAGCGGTGGGGCGACCGCACGCTCGACCTCGACCTCATCGATTTCGGCGGGCAGCAGCTCGCCGACGAGCGGCTCGAGCTGCCCCATCCGAGAGCCTGGCAGCGGGCGTTCGTGCTGCAGCCGTGGCTCGACGTCGACCCCGACGCGGTGCTGGCCGGGCGCGGGCCGGTCGCCGACCTTCGTGCTGCGGCATCCGACGAGGTGGTGCGCCGATGAAGCGCACTCGCGCCTCGACGATCATCGCGTTCACCCTGGGCGGGCTCGTCCTCGGCTACCTCCTCGACCTCGCCATCGTCACCGCCGGAACGAAGGCCCTCGTGCCGCCGATCTCGCTCGCCATCACGCTCGTCGGCGTCGCCGTCATCGTCGTGTCGCTCGCCTGGCCGATCCGGCGGGCCGTCAAGGGCAAGGTCACGAAGCACCTCGACCCGTTCCGCGCGATGCGCATCGCGGTGCTCGCCAAGGCATGCAGCCTCGCCGGGGCCCTCGTGCTCGGCGTCGGCCTCGGCATCACGCTGTTCCTCATCACCCGCAGCGTCGTGCCGCCGGCGAGCACGATCTGGCAGGCGCTCGCCACGGCGATCGGCGCCGGCCTGCTCCTCGCCGGTGGTCTCGTCGCCGAGTGGTGCTGCACGCTTCCCCCCGACGACACCGACACCGAGAAGGAAGAGCACGCCCATGCATGAGGTCGACACCGAATGGCGTCGCGTCTCGCCGAAGTACGTCGTGGTCGAGGTCGTGGGATCGCTCATCGGCATGGCCGTCTTCGTCGGCGCGGGCCTCGTCGTGTTCTTCCTGTTCGACCAGCAGTGGGCGCTGTGGGCGGCGATCGCGATCGGAATCGCGTCGATCATCGGCATCGCGCTCGAGCCGCGGCGCGTGCGATCGATCCAGTACCGACTGCGTGAAGACGACCTGCTGTTCCGGCGCGGCATCATGTTCCAGCGACAGGTCGCGGTGCCCTACGGGCGCATGCAGCTCGTCGACATCACCCGCGGTCCCGTCGCGCGATCGCTCGGACTCGCCGATCTCAAGTTCGTGACCGCCGCCGCCTCGACGGCGGTCACCGTGCCCGGCCTGCCCATGGAGGAGGCAGACCGCCTGCGCGACGAGCTCGTCGCGCTCGCCGAGACGCGCAGGGCGGGGTTGTGAGCGCACCGGCCCGCCCGGCACCGGTCACGAACCTCGCCGACGGCGAGTGGCATCGGCTGCACCCGGCGAGCCCGCTCTTGCGCGGGGGACTCGTCTTCATCGCCGTGCTCGGCTTCATCATCGCGAACCTGCGCGAGCGCGCCATCGACCTCTTCCTCGTGATCTTCGCACCCGACGTCGAGCGCTTCGGCGGCCGAAACGGCCGATTCACGGACGACTGGGCGAACGACCCCGTCGGTGCCATCGTGGCCAACGGCCTCGTCGGCTGGGCCCTCATCGGGTTGCTGGTCGTCGTCATCGCGGTGATCGTCGGGTTCTGGTTGGCATGGCGCATGCACACGTTCCGTGTCACGCCCGAGGCGGTCGAGGTGAGAAGCGGCATCCTGTTCCGCTCGCACCGCAGCGCGCGGCTCGATCGCATCCAGGGCATCAACGTGAACCGGCCGCTGTTCGCACGGCTGTTCGGCACAGCGAAGCTCGAGGTCTCCGTGGCCGGCCAGGCGGCGAACGTGCAGCTCTCCTACCTCGGGTCGGCGCTCGCCGACGGGCTGCGCGCCGACGTGCTGCGGCTCGCGTCGGGCGCGCGAGCCGAGAAGGCGGCGACGCAGGCCGCGGCGGCGGGTGCCGTGTCCGGCGCGACGTCCGTGCACCCATCGCCGACTCAGCCGGCAGACCCGGCGCAGCAGTCCCAGCAGTCCCATCCGGCCGAGCATGCGGATCCGGCGCAGCCGGGCCGACCGGCAGCCGCCGGCGTGCCGCTCACCGCTCGCGCGGGAGGCCTCGTCACGCACCGCGTCGACGAGTTCCTCGCCCCAGAACTGGACCCGACGCTCGCGCCGCCCGAGTCGGTCGTGCACCTGCCGCTCGGCCGGGTGATCGGTTCGACCGTGCTCGGCGGTTCGACCATCTGGACGATCGTGCTCGTGGGGATCATCGTCGCGGGCGTCACGTCGGGCCAGCCCTGGGTGCTGTTCAGCTTCGTGCCGGCCGCGATCGGCCTCGTGAGCTACATGTGGTCGCGTATCACGAAGTCGCTGCGCTACTCGATCGCCGGCACGTCCGACGGCGTGCGCATCGGGCACGGGCTGCTCTCCACCGGGAACCAGACCATTCCGCCCGGACGCGTCCACGCGATCGAGGCCACCCAGTGGGTCTTCTGGAGGCCATTCGGCTGGTGGTCGCTTCGCATCAACGTCGCCGGTCACTCCGTGAGCGCGTCGAACGAGGCGGCGCAGCGCACCATCGTGCTGCCGGTCGGCACCGCCGCCGACGTGCATCGGGTGCTCGGGCTGCTGCTGCCCGATGCCGCCGCCGAGGTCGAGGCGTTCGTCGGACCCGGCCTCACGGGCCGAGGCGACGGCGAGGGCTACTCGAGCACGCCGAGGCGAGCAGCCTGGCTTCACCCGTTCTCGTGGCGCCGCATCGGCTGGGCGGCGGCGGCCGGCGTCGCACTCATCCGTCGGGGCGCGCTCGTGCGCAGCCTCACCCTCGTGCCGCTCGCCCGCATGCAGTCGGTCGCGGTGTCGGTCGGCCCGATCGATCGTGCGCTCGACCTCGCGGGCATCCGGCTGCACACCGTCACCGGCCCGGTGAGCGCGGTGCTCCCCGTCGTCGACCGTGCCGAGGCGATGCGCCTCTTCGAGCGACTCTCCGAAGAGGCCGTCGAGCGCGCTGCGAGCGACACCACGCACCACTGGGGCGCTGCCACCGACGGCCCGAAGGACGAGCGCCCGTCGGAGGAGCGTCCGACCGACGAGCAACCCAAGCACGAGCTTCCGAAGGACGAGCTTCCGAAGGGCGAGCCCGATGAGCGCTGAGCGCGCCGGCAGGCTCGGCGTGGGCACGATCGGCGCCGGACGGGTGGGCGCAGTGCTCGCCTCGGCGCTCGCGGGTGCAGGTCACGCACTCACGGGCATCGCGGCGGTCTCCGAAGCCAGCCGCGAACGCGCGGCCGCCATGCTGCCCTCGGTGCCGGTGCTGTCCGTCCCCGAGATCATCGAGCGCAGCGAACTCGTGCTGCTCGCCGTGCCCGAACACGAGCTCGCGCCGCTCGTCGCCGGTCTCGCCGAGGCCGGCGCGTGGCAGCCCGGCCAACTCGTGCTGCACACGACCGCGCGATTCGGCACCGCGGTGCTCGACCCGGCCCGCGCGGCCGGTGTCATCCCGCTCGCCGTGCACCCGGCGATGAGCTTCACCGGGACGAGCATCGACCTCGCACGCCTGCCGGGCACCTGGTTCGCGGTGACCGCGCCGACCCCCGTGCTGCCGATCGGGCAGGCGCTCGTCGTCGAGATGGGCGGCGAGCCGTTCGTCGTCGCCGAGGCCGACCGTGCCGCCTACGGCGAGGCCATCGACACGGCCACGTCGTTCTCCAGCGCGATCGTCGACCAGGCGAGCGGCCTGCTCGACGGCATCGGCATTCCGCGCCCCGGCGCGGTGCTCGCGTCGCTCGTGCGCTCGAGCGTCGAGAACGCGCTCGCGCGCCACGACAGCGGACCCCTGCCCGAGGGGACCGGTACGATCGACGGGGCCGGCACCGACCGGCCGCTGGGAGGTGGCGCGTGACCGAGGTCGCCGCGGGTACGCGAGTGGTGCCGACGATCGCCGAGCTGCGCGGGCTGCTCGCCGAGCGACGCGCCGGCGGGTCATCCGTCGCGCTGGTGCCGACCATGGGCGCCCTGCACGACGGTCACCTCACCCTCGTGCGCCGTGCTCGCGAACTCGCCGACGTCGTCGTCGTGTCGATCTTCGTGAACCCGCTGCAGTTCGGGCCCGGAGAAGACCTCGATCGCTACCCGCGCACCCTCGATGCCGATGTCGCGGCGCTCGCCGAGCACGGCGTCGAGTTCGTGTTCGCCCCCGCCGCCGAAGTCATGTACCCGGCCGGACAGGTCGAGACGACGATCGCCGCCGGGCACATCGGCACGCTCTACGAGGGGGCGTCGCGCCCCGGCCACTTCGACGGCATGCTCACCGTCGTCGCGAAGCTGCTCAACATCGTCCAGCCCGACGTCGTCGAGTTCGGCCAGAAGGACGCGCAGCAGGTCTTCCTGGTGCGCCGCATGGTGCGCGAGTTCGACGTGCCCACCGTCGTCGACGTCGTGCCGACGGTGCGTGAGGCCGACGGGCTCGCGCTCTCGAGTCGCAACCGCTACCTCGACGAGTCGCAGCGCGGGGCCGCGCTCACCCTCTCCGAGGCGTTGCGTGCTGCCGATGCCGCGGCCGGCGACGGACTCGCCGAGGTGCTCGCCGAGGGCGCCGCCGCCTTCGGCGATCACGACGAGGTCACCCTCGACTACCTCGTCGTCGTCGACCCCGAGACGTTCCTTCCGGTCGGCGACGACGCCACGGGCGATGCGATCGTGCTCGTCGCCGCACGTGTGGGCTCGACGCGCCTCATCGACAACACGACGATCTCGCTCGGCTGAGGTATCCGCCGCCGCGGTCGCGCGCTCAATCCGCCGGGAGCCGGCAAGTAGGCTGGTGCACGCACGATTCCGCGCGACGAGAGAGAACGATGGCCCAGAACGAGGCGCAGACCCAGACGGATGCCGCTCCCGAGCCCACTGCCGACGAGATCGCCGCCGCGCAGGCCGCGGCCGCCGAGGTCTCCGAGCAGAAGGCGGTCCGGCTCGCCAAGCGTGAGCGCCTGATCGCGGCATCCGACGATCTCGCACTCGGTCCGTACCCGGTCCGCCTGCCGATCACGGCGACGATCCCCGAGGTGCGCGACCGGTTCGTCGGCCTCGGCGTCGACGAGGCCAGCGGCGAGCAGGTCGGCCTCGCCGGCCGTGTCGTGTTCTCGCGCAACACGGGCAAGCTCTGCTTCGCCACCCTGCAGTCGGGCGATGGCAGCCGCATCCAGGCGATGGTGTCGCTCGCCGAGGTCGGCGAGCAGTCGCTCGCCGACTGGAAGGAGCTCGTCGACCTCGGCGACCACGTGTTCGTGGCCGGCGAGGTCATCACGAGCCGTCGCGGCGAGCTGTCGATCATGGTGAAGGAGTGGCGCATCGCGTCGAAGGCGATCCTGCCGCTGCCGAACCTGCACAACGAGCTCGGTGAAGAGACCCGGGTGCGGTCGCGGTACCTCGACCTCATCGCCCGCGAGCAGGCGCGCAAGAACGTCGTCGACCGGGCCAAGGTCAACGCGAGCCTGCGCCGCACCTTCGATTCGCTGGGCTTCATCGAGGTCGAGACGCCCATGCTGCAGGTCATGCACGGCGGCGCGTCGGCCCGTCCCTTCGTGACGAACTCGAACGCGTTCGACACCGACCTCTACCTGCGCATCGCGCCCGAGCTCTACCTCAAGCGCGCCGTCGTCGGCGGCATCGAGCGGGTGTACGAGATCAACCGCAACTTCCGCAATGAGGGCGCCGACTCGACGCACAGCCCCGAGTTCGCGATGCTCGAGGCCTATCAGGCCTACGGCGACTACAACACGATCGCCGACCTCACCCAGAAGCTCATCCAGGACGCGGCGATCGCGGTCTCGGGCGCGCACGTGGTGACGTGGGCCGACGGCACCGAGTTCGACCTCGGCGGCGACTGGGCTCGCATCTCGATGTACGACTCGCTCTCCGAGGCGGTGGGGGAGCAGATCACCGCGACGACGCCGATGGAACGCCTCAAGGAGCTCGCCGACGCCGAGGGCATCGAGATCGACCACCCGCTTCCCGGCAAGTACGTCGAGGAGCTCTGGGAGCACCACGTGAAGGGCGGCCTCGAGCAGCCGACCTTCGTCATGGACTTCCCGCTCGACACGTCGCCCCTCGTGCGCGGCCACCGCTCGATCCCCGGCGTGGTCGAGAAGTGGGACCTCTACGTCCGCGGCTTCGAGCTGGCCACCGGCTACTCCGAGCTCGTCGACCCGGTCGTGCAGCGCGAGCGCTTCGTCGAGCAGGCGAAGCTCGCCGCCGGCGGCGACCTCGAGGCGATGCGCCTCGACGAGGAGTTCCTGCGCGCGCTCGAGTTCGGCATGCCGCCGTCGGGCGGCATGGGCATGGGCATCGACCGCCTGCTCATGGCGCTCACCGGCCTCGGCATCCGCGAGACCATCCTCTTCCCGCTGGTCAAGTGAGCGGATGCCCCGAATGAACGGATGCCTCGCATGAACGATTACCTCCCGAAGAAGGACCTCGAGCCCGACCCCGACCCGAAGCGCCCGTCGAACACGCGCATCGCGATCTGGATCGTCGTCGGCGCGATCGGCCTCTACCTGCTCGGCTCGGGCATCTGGGGCATCATCACCGCCGGCTGAGTCCGCACCAGTTCCCGACCCTGAAGGCCCGATCCTGTGATCGGGCCTTCGTCGTGCGCGCGGCATCCGTTCGTCCAGAAATCTTCGAATGTGTTGCTTTCTGTTGGAACATGTGTGAATATTGCTCACACGTCGATGGTGACCCACCGGAGGCGAAGTAAATCGCAGACCGGGGGAAGGCCGCATGTACGCGACGGAGCGACACCAGCACATCGCTGACACGATCGAGCGTGACGGCCGCGTCTCGGTCGCGGGACTCGCTCGCGACTTCGGCGTCACGACCGAGACCATCCGCCGCGACCTCGATGCCCTCGAAGAGGCCGGTCGACTTCGCCGCGTCCACGGCGGCGCGGTCCCGGCCGCGCAGACGACCCTCGCCGAGGCCTCGCTCGACGAGCGCCTCGGCCGCGACGCGGCCCAGAAGGAGGCGATCGCCCGCGCGGCGCTCGCACTCGTCCCGCCGACGTTCCGCGGCTCGGTGCTGCTCGACTCGGGCAGCACCACGGGCCGGCTCGGCGAGCTCCTCGCTGTCTGGTCGCCCGACGAGAACGGCGCGGTCCTCGACGTCTCCACGAACTCGATCCCCCTCGCGGCCCGGCTCCACGGCGCCGCCAACCCGCACCTGCAACTGCGAATCCTCGGTGGTGCCGTGCGCGGCATCACGGGAGCGGCGGTCGGCCCGACCACGATCGCCCACCTCGGCGACATCCGACCCGATCTCGCCTTCGTCGGTGCCAACGGCGTGAGCGCCGAATTCGGCTTCTCGACCCCCGACGAGACCGAGGCGTCGGCCAAGTCGGCCATGGTGCACGCCGCCCGCCGCGTCGTGGTGCTCGCCGACTCCTCGAAGCTCGACGCCGAGTCGCTCGTCCGGTTCGCCCGCCTCGACGAGATCGACACGCTCATCACGGATGCCCCGCCCAGCGCCGACCTCGCCACGGCCCTCTCCGACGCCGACGTGCAGGTGGTGTTCGCATGATCGTCACGCTCACGGCCAACCCGTCGCTCGACCGCACGGTGGAACTCGACGGCGCCCTCGAACCCGGCGCGGTCCAGCGGGCCGTCAGCACCCGGCAGGACCCGGGCGGCAAGGGCGTCAACGTCACCCGCGCATTGCGGGCATCGGGCGTCGACTCGGTCGCCGTGCTCCCCGCAGCAGCCGGCGACCCGATCCTGGTCGCGCTCGACGCCGAGGGCGTGCCGTATCGCGCGGTGCCCATCGACGGCGCAGTGCGCACCAACCTCACGATCGTCGACGCCTCGGGCGTGACGACGAAGGTCAACGAGCCCGGCCCGACGCTCGACGCGGCCGCGCAGTCGAGGCTCATCGACGTGACGGCAGACGCGGCGCTCGGCGCCGACTGGCTCGTGCTCGCCGGATCGCTGCCGCCCGGCGTCGCCGACGACTTCTACGTGAGGGTCGTCGCAGCCGTGCGCACCGCGGCCGGGCATGCGGGCAGCGCCGCTCCGCGCATCGCCGCCGACACCTCGGGCGCCGCCCTCGCTGCACTCGTCGAGCTGGGCATCGGCGTCGACCTCATCAAGCCGAACGCCGAGGAGCTCGCGGAGCTCACCGGCTCCTCCGACGAGGCCGCCCTCGAGGCCGGCCCCGACGAGGCCATCGCCCTCGCGCGCTCGCTCCCCGTCGAGCGGGTGCGCGCAAGCCTCGTCACGCTCGGCGCCGTCGGCGCCGCTCTCGTGACCGAGGACCACGCCTGGCTCGCGCGGGCCCCCCGTGTCGTGCCGCGAAGCACCGTCGGAGCGGGCGACTGCTCGCTCGCGGGCTTCCTCGTCGCCGCGGTGGAGGGCGCGTCGCCAGCCGACGCGCTCGCCCGTGCCGTGGCATCCGGCGCCGCCGCCGTCGCCCTCCCGGGCAGCGCGGTGCCCACCCGAGACCAGGTCGACCCGGCCCGGGTCACCGTCACCGAGGTCGCCGGTCTTCCGGTCGGCGACCGCCAGTAAGGAGAACCCCCATGTCCGACATCATCGAACCGGGCCTGGTCGTGCTCGATGCCGATCTCGGCCCCGAGAAGTCCGGCGTGATCCGCGCGCTCGCCGCCCGCGTCGCCGAGAGCGGCCGCGCCACCGACGCCGACGCCCTCTTCGCCGACGCGTGGAAGCGCGAGGAGCAGGCACCCACCGGACTGCCCGGCGGGCTCGCCATCCCGCACGCGAAGTCGCCCGCAGTGCAGCGGGCGAGCCTCGCCATCGCCCGCCTCGCGCGCCCCGTCGAGTTCGACGAGGGCGAGGACGCCGACCTGGTGTTCCTCATCGCGGCACCCGACACCGCCGCACAGGACCACCTCGCGCTCCTGTCGACGCTGGCTCGGTCCCTCATGCGCGACGACTTCGTCGCGTCGCTTCGCAGCGCGGCCACGCCCGACGAGGTCGTCGGCATCGTGCAGGCTGCGCTCGCCGACGATGGCGAGGCCGACGAGGCGGAAGCCGCCCCGGCGCCCGCCTCGGCAGCTGTCGCGACCGCCGGCGCGACGCCGGCCGACGCCGGTGCGGCATCCGCTCGACGCTCGATCGTGGCGGTCACCGCCTGCCCGACCGGCATCGCGCACACCTACATGGCCGCGGACGCGCTGGCCGCCGCCGCCGAGCGCGCGGGGATCGACTACCACGTGGAGACGCAGGGTTCCTCGGGCGCGAAGCCGCTCGACCCTGCGGTGATCGCCGCGGCCGACGCCGTGATCTTCGCGGTGGACGTGGATGTGCGCGACAAGGGCCGCTTCGCCGGCAAGCCCGTCGTGCAGGCGCCCGTCAAGCGCGGCATCGACGAGCCCGACGCGCTCGTCGCGAAGGCGCTCGCCGCCGCATCCGACCCGAACGCCCCACGAGTGCCCGCCGGTGGCGACGGGACGGGCGCGACCGCCGCGGTAGCCGGTGGCCAGTCGTTCGGCTCCAACCTCAAGCGGTGGCTCCTCACGGGCGTCAGCTACATGATCCCGTTCGTCGCCGCGGGCGGCCTGATCATCGCGCTGGCCTTCCTGATCGGCGGCTACGAGATCGGGGAGAATGCCGGCGAGATCGTACTGAACAACGCACTGTGGAACCTGCCGCCGGGTGGGCTCTCCGAGTACATCGGGTCAGTGCTGATCGTGATCGGCTCGGCGTCCATGGCGTTCCTCGTCCCGGCGCTGTCCGGCTACATCGCATATGCCATGGCCGACCGGCCGGGCATCGCACCGGGCTTCGTGGCCGGCTCGGTGGCGCTCGTCCTGAACGCCGGATTCCTCGGCGGCCTCGTCGGCGGCCTGCTCGCGGGCGCCGCGGCCATGTGGCTCGGTCGGCTCCGGCCGCCGCGCTGGCTCCAGGGACTCATGCCGGTCGTCATCATCCCGCTGCTCGCCTCGCTGTTCTCCTCGGGGCTGCTGCTGCTGATCCTGGGCGCCCCGATCGCGACGCTCATGATGTGGCTCACCGATTGGCTGAACTCGCTCACCGGTGTCAGCGCGATCGCCCTCGGCGCGATCCTCGGGCTCATGATGGGCTTCGACCTCGGCGGCCCGGTGAACAAGGTCGCCTACGCCTTCGCGGTGACCGGTCTGGCCGCCGGCTCGGTCGAGAACCAGGCGCCGTGGCAGATCATGGCCGCCGTCATGGCGGCGGGCATGGTGCCGCCGCTGGGCATGGCGCTCGCCTCGACGGTGCTCGCGCGTCGGCTCTTCACCGAGCCGGAACGGGAGAACGGTGTGGCGGCGTGGCTGCTCGGCCTCTCGTTCATCTCGGAGGGCGCGATCCCGTTCGCGGCCGCCGACCCGTTGCGCGTGATCGCATCCTCGATGGTCGGCGGCGCGACGGCAGGCGCCATCTGCATGGCCGCGGGCGTCACCTCGCAGGCCCCGCATGGCGGCATCTTCGTGTTCTTCGCGATCGGCAACTTCGGGATGTTCCTCCTCGCGATCGTCGTCGGCACCCTGGTGATGGGGTTCATGGTGGTCGCGCTGAAGCGCTGGGCACGCCGACCGGTCGCGGTCGAGCAGGGCGCTGAGCTCGGGGCCGGCGCAGCGGTCGCAACGGCCTGATCCGAGGGGTCCGCGCACGAGGGCGCGGCGGGCGATGAACGCCCGTCGCGCCCTCGACGCGTGTGCGGGACATCCGCGCTCCCCCACCGCAGTGCGCCGCGGTGATCCGCACCAGCCGTCGTTCAGGCGAACCCGGCGAAACCCCCGTATCCTTGAGGCACTATGAACGATTTCTGGGCCAATGCGATCTGGTCGCTCGCGCCGACCGTGCTCATCGGCCTCATCTTCTGGTTCGTGATGCACGCGATCATCCGAGCCGACCGCAACGAGCGCAAGGCGTACGCCCGGATCGAGGCTGAGGAGCGAGCCAGGCTCGCACGCGAACACCCGGCCGGATGACGATCGACATCACGGCGACGCAGGTCACTGCGATCGTCGCTGCCGCGATCATCATCATCGACATCGTCATCCGCATCATCGCGGTCATCGTCGTGCCGCGCAATCGCCGGCCGACCGCCGGCATGGCGTGGCTGCTCGCCATCTTCTTCTTCCCGGTGCTCGGTGGCCTGATCTTCCTGCTCATCGGCAATCCCAAGTTGCCGAAACGCCGGCGCGAGAAGCAGGCCGAGGTCGACGAGTACATCCGCGAATCGACGCACGGCATCGAGCGCGTGAGCGACAGCTCCATCTGGCCGACGTGGTTCGACGGCATCGTCCGCCTGAACCGGACCCTCGGGGCGATGCCGCTCATCGGCTCGAACAGCGCGAGCCTCATCAGCGAGTACCAGGGGTCGCTCGACTCGATGACCGCGGCCATCAGGGGCGCGCAGCGCTACGTGCACGCTGAGTTCTACATCTTCGCGTACGACCGCACCACCGCGCCGCTCTTCGACGCGCTCGGCGAGGCCGTCGCCCGCGGCGTCGAGGTGCGCGTGCTCCTCGACCACATCGCGTCCGTGCGCGCGAAAGGCTATCGGAAGACGCTGAAGCAGCTCGACCGCATCGGCGTGCGCTGGCAGCTGATGCTCCCGGTGCAGCCGTTCAAGGGCCGCTACCAGCGGCCCGACCTGCGCAACCACCGCAAGATCCTCGTCGTCGACGGCGAGGTCGGGTTCATGGGCTCGCAGAACATCATCGACCG
The DNA here is from genome assembly GCA_963758615.1 of uncultured Actinomycetota bacterium. Classification (GTDB taxonomy): domain Bacteria; phylum Actinomycetota; class Actinomycetes; order Actinomycetales; family Microbacteriaceae; genus Agromyces. Next base: position 31,478 of record CAVWVZ010000006.1, read on the forward strand.
CTCCTACAACAAGCGCAGCAACATCCGCCGTGGACTCATGTGGAAGGAACTCGTCGTGCGCGTCGAGGGCCCGATCGTGTCGGGCCTCGAGGCGATCTTCTCCACCGACTGGTACCTCGAGACCGGCGAGGCGCCGATGCGGGAGATCGTGCCGCTCGGCCAGGAGGGCGAGGCGCAGGACCTCGACTGCCAGGTGGTGCCGAGCGGACCGGGCTACACGAACGAGAACAACCTGAAGCTCTTCCTCGCCCTGCTGTACGCGGCCCGCGAGCGCATCATCCTCACGAGCCCGTACTTCGTGCCCGACGAGGCCATGCTCCGCGCGATCAGCGGTGCCACGCAGCGTGGCGTCCACGTCGAGCTCTTCGTCTCCGAGCTCGGCGACCAGGCGCTCGTCTACCACGCCCAGCGCTCGTACTACGAGGCGCTGCTCCGTGCCGGCGTGAGGATCTACCTGTACAAGGCCCCGTACATCCTGCATTCGAAGCACTTCACGATCGACGACGACGTCGCGGTCATCGGCTCGAGCAACATGGACATCCGCTCGTTCGAGCTCAACATGGAGGTCTCGCTGCTGGTGCGCGGGCGGTCGTTCGTGCGCGAGATGCGGGCCGTCGAAGACGGCTACCGCGACGACAGCCGCGAGCTGACGCTCGACGAGTGGATGCAGCAGCCCCTGCGCTCGACGGTGCTCGACAACCTCGCGCGGCTCACCTCGGCGTTGCAGTAACAAGCGGATGTCGCGGGCGACGGGTTCGCTCGCGATCAAGATTGCGCACGCTTCTTAACGTGAACGCAACAGATCGCACTGGAAAACGCTTCATTCGACTGGAAGAGTGAGGGATACCGCCAGCTGGCGCAGGATTCCCTGATCGTCCTGGGCCCCCGGCTGCGTCCGCCGTGCAGACCCGCATCGGCGGTCGTGCCCGTTCCACCTTCTCAACCGAACGAAACGGAGCACCATGTCGTTCCCACGACTCCTCGCCGGAGCAAGCGTCGTCGCGGTCACCGCGGCGACGCTCGTCGTCGGCGCGGCGCCGGCGACCGGACTCGAGCGCCTCGCGGCCTCCCCGATCGCCACGCCGATCTCATCACTCGTGGTCCCACCCGCGAGTTATCCGTCGCAGCCCCTCCTGCCGACGGTGCCCGACGATCCGACCGACGCGTCGATCGCGCGCGGCGTCACGCCGTATGACGAGATCGCGCCGTTCCTCAACACGCTCATGGCGCAGAGCGACCGCATCTCGGCGCAGGTCGTGGGGCAGTCGACGCTCGGTCGCGACATCCACCTCGTCACGCTGACGGCGAAGGAGACGAAGGCGCAGACCGCCAAGCAGACCGGGTGGCGCGAGCTCATCAAGGCCGACCCCGTCGCGGCGGCGAAGAACCAGCCGCTCATGAACCAGTACAAGGTTCCGGTCTGGTTCAACTCGAACATCCACGGGAACGAGTGGGAGGGCACCGATGCGGTGCTGAACTACATCGAGCACCTCGCCACGGCGCCGTGGCCCGAGGTTCGCGACGTCCTGCAGGACTACCGCCTCTACTTCACCGTGACGAACAATCCCGACGGACGCGCGCTGGGGCAGCGCGCGAACGCCGACGGGTTCGACATCAACCGCGACATGATCACGGGCGCGACGCCCGAGTCCCGCATCATCCGCGACCTCTCGAGCGTCATCCAGCCGACGTTCTTCGTCGACCTGCACGGCTACACGAGCGTGCTGCAGGTCGAGCCCTGCGGGCCGCCGCACGGTGAGAACTACGAGTACGACCTGTTCCTGCCGCACGCCTATGCCGCGGCGCTCGAGATCGAGCAGGCCGTCGTGGGCGCGAACATCCCGGGCAACACGTACCTCGCCGACGACGGCAGTGCGACCCTCGACAACACGGGCAAGATCAAGATCCCCTACCGCGACATCCGGGCGGGCTGGGATGACTGGCCCCCGGTCTTCACGCCGCAGTACGTCGCCTACCAGGGCGCCATCACGAACACGGTCGAGCTGCCCCTCGGACGCACGAACAACCAGGCGACCAACCAGGCCAACGCGAAGGTCAACATCGAGGTCGCGGGTGTCGTGATCGAGACGGCGGTCGACTACGTGGCCGAGAACTCCGACGTGCTGCTCGACAACCAGATCGAGATCTTCCGTCGCGGAACCGCGGGCGAACCCCTCGTGACCGTGCCGGCCGACATCGACCCCGCGAGCGTGCCCGAGCCGAACCAGTGGGCCGACATCTGGGACGAGACCGATGTGTACACGGCGGATCTCCCGCGTGCCTACGTGATCCCGGTCGACGAGTCGCAGCGTTCGGCGACCGACGCCGCGACCCTCGTCGACCAGCTCATCGCGAACGGCGTCGAGGTATCGCGCGCGAAGACCGCATTCACCGCCGACGGCGTCGAGTACGCCGAAGGCTCCTATGTGGTCGACATGCACCAGCCGCTGCGCGGCATGGCGAACGTGCTGCTCGGTGACGGCTCGGACATCTCCGAGCGGGTGCCCGACATGTACGACATCTCGGCGTGGAGCCTCGCGCTGCTCTGGGGCGCCGATGTCGAGGCGGTCGGGTCGACGACCGACCCGGCGCTCGACGTCGAGCTCGTGCAGGTTGCCGAGGCCGCCTCCACAGGTTCGGTGCCGGCAGCGGGCTCGTACCTCGAGCTCGCGACGAGCGGCGTCGCCGAGTACCAGGCGATCAATGCCCTGCTCGACGCCGGTGTCGCCGTGTCGGCCTTCGACGACGGTTCGGTCATCGTCGGCGACGATCCGGCGTCGTACGCCGGGGCGGCCGAGGTTGCCGAGGAGTTCGGGGTCGCGTTCACGGCCTCCGACGGCTCGCGTCTCGCTACTGAAGAGAGCACCGGGCTCGACGAGCTGCGGGTCGCCTACTCCGGCAGCCAGGACGAACGGGTGACGCTCGGCAAGCTCGGCTTCGACGACATCGTTCAGGTGACGTCCGCGAACCTCACGAGCGGGCAGGTGCAGCTGGACGACGTCGACGTGCTGTGGGTCGGCGCCAACCTGTCGTTCAGCGGCGCCCAGGCAGCCGGCCGCGCCGAAGTCGCGGGGTACCTCGCCACCGGACGTGGTGTCGCGGGCAAGGGCACGGCGGTCGCGACGTTCGCGAACGCGTTCGGGCTCGTCGCCTCGACCGCCACGCAGGGCACGAGCGGCTCCAACGGCATCGTCTCGGTGACCGACGTCGACGGTGGGCTGTTGTCGACGTACGCGCAGGACACCGCGTTCGGCTACCCGGCCGTCTGGTTCTCGGGCCTCGGCGCGAACGCCGTGGTCGAGCAGACCTACGCGGCAGGCGACCCCTTCATCTCGGGGCACTGGGCGTCGACGCAGCCGGGTCGCACCATCGCCGACGCCGCAGGTCAGGCGTCGGTCGTCTCGGCCGAGTCGGCGGCGGGCTCGAAGGTGCTGATGTTCGGTACCTCGCTGAACTTCCGCACCCACCCGGTGGGCGGGTTCAGCCAACTCGCGCGCGGCCTGTTCTGGGCCGGCACCGAGGGCGCGGAGGTTCCTGCGCCGTAGGGAGCGGACGCCGCGAACGGCGTCGTACCGGTCGATCCGGTGCGGCGCCGTTCGCCGTGGTGCGGCGCGGTGTCAGTGCCGTGGCTTCAGGCGAACCGTGGGCAGCTCGGGAGCCGGGAGTGCGGCGCCGTCATAGCCCGAGACGGTGCCGAACCGGCCGTCGGAGTTGTCTCGCCCGATGACGTCGGCCTGCCACTGGCGCCGGAACTCGGCGACCTCGTCGTGGTTGCGGCCGATGAAGTTCCACCACATCACGATCTCCTCGCCGAACGGCTCGCCGCCGAGGAGGAGCACCCGCACCGGGGCATCCGTCGCCGTGAGGCGCACGCCCTCGTGCCCGACCGGAAGGTACCCGAGCTCACTCCACTCGAGCGTGGCGACGTGACCGGCGACGATGAGCGGATCGGCGCCGCCGCTGCCGTCGTCGGCCTCATCGTCGAGCGCCGCGATCGTCACGCGCACGGGGCCCCGATCGACGAGCACGCCGTGCTCGAACGCGGGGTCGAGCTCGATCCACGCCTCGCCGCCGGCGGGCAACTCGATCTGTGCGCCGACGAGGGGTGAGAAGACGGCGACGGATGCCCCGTGGTCGGAGTCGTTGCCGCCGCCGGGCAGCGACCCGGCGAACACGCGCACCGTTGCGTCGTCGATCGTGACGGGGATGGTCTCGGCGTGCTCGAAGAAGGGGAGCACGTTGCGCGAGTCGTCGGGCAGCACCACCCACAGCTGCACCCCGTGCAAGAGCGCGGTATCGGGCGTCGACACCTCGGAGTGAGAGATGCCGCGCCCCGCGGTCATCAGGTTGACCTCGCCGGGGCGCACGAGTTCGTGGCTGCCGGTGGAGTCGCGGTGCTCGATCTCGCCATCGAACAGCCAGCTGACGGTCTGGAGCCCGGTGTGGGGGTGGGGCGGCACGACCATGCCGCCCGATGCGGTGACGTCGTCGGGGCCGTAGTGGTCGGCGAAGCACCAGGCGCCGATCGTCGTGCGGCCACGCTGGGGGAGCGTGCGCCGCACGTTCATCGCACGGGGGCCGCCGAGCGGCACCTCCCGGGGAGTCAGAACCTGCACGGCGGGGCTGTGCGTTGCATCGGGGACACACACGAGTTCGAGCGGCTCCTTCTCGAGATTGCTCATGCTCGGCATGCTACCCGCGGGCACGGTGCCAGGTCCGGCATCCGACCCGTTCCGGTCCCCCATTTCCGCGCCGTCCCCCGCTAGCATGGCGACATGGCTCCCTCAGTGCGTCTTCGCCGTGCCGGGCTCATCGCTGTGGCGCTCTCATCGCTGTTCCTCCTGTCCGCCTGCACTTCGCCGGGCGGCGCGGCCGAGGACTTCCCCGGTCGGCCGGTCCCCGAAGAGGCGGCGGCGGTCGACGAGGGTGCAGGGCCAGACGAGGCCGGCGTCGGAGGCGACGAGCAGGAAGAGGCCGAAGAGGCCGTCGACCCGATGGAGCCGAACGATGAACCGCTGGTCGTCTGGTGGGCCGACGGCGGCCAGTTGGCCCTCACGATCTCGGGCAGTTCGTCGTGCCCGGTGGTGGGCCAGGACATCCGCGTGCTCGAGCCGGCCGGCGAGGGCAACCGGGTCGCGATCAGCCTCATCGAGTACCCCGCCGACCAGATCTGCACCGCGGACTTCGTGCCGCACACCACCCTCTTCTGGACGCCCTACGACGTCACGACCACCGAGCCCCTCTTCGTCGAGGTCATGGGCACCGAGGTCGAGGTCCCCATCAAGTAGCCGCGTTCGGCGCCGCGCGACGAAGCACGAGCAGTTCGCCGATCTCGCAGTCGAGCGTCTCGCAGACCGCCTGCAGGGTCGAGAAGCGGATGGCCCGTGCCCGGTCGTTCTTCAGCACGCTGAGGTTCACCACGCTCACGCCGACGAGCTCGGCGAGTCGCGTCAGCGTCATACCGCGTGACTCGAGCAGTTCGTCGAGCCGGCAGTGCACGTCGGTGGCCTCGTCGGGCTCGGCGGGCGACATCAGACGAGGCCCTCGGTGTCGCGCTGCAGGCGCTCGCCGACCTGGAACGCCGCTCCGACGGCGGCGAGGGCGAGGATTCCGAACAGCACGACCCAATCGGTCGAGAAGATCACGCCCTCATAGGTGTGGTCGCTGATCGCCGAGAGCGCGCCGTTGACGGTCATCGTCGTGAGCATGGAACCGATGAACCACCCCGCGAGCAGCACGAACACGCCGATGACGACCAACCGCACGTTGGCGCGACCGAACGCGCGACCGCGCGCCAGGTTCCAGCACACGATGGCGAGCAGCGCGATGCCGGCGATGATCGTCAGGCCGATGACGATCGGCTCGGCGACGAGTGCGAACTGCGTCGCGGCGGCGGGCTGCGGCACGGTCACGGTCGCCTGATCGACGACCACCTCGGTGGGTGCGCCGCCCGGGCCGATCGGAAGGTCGGCGGTCTCGCCGACGAACGGAACGAGGACGGGCACGTTGCGGCCGGGCAGTACCTCGACGAGTCGGACCACGCTGGTCCACGCGGTGATCGCGATGCCGATCGCCGCGAGCGGGATCGTCAGGTACATGCCCAGGCGATCGCTGCGGCTGAGGTGGGTCGTGCTCCGGTCGGAGGACATCCTGTTGCTCCATTCATCTGGGTCGCTCGGTATAACGATGATCGATAACATCGAATATCGATATGTTATGGATGACGCGGCCCGGCGTCAATCGCATCGACGTGGACGCGGCATCCGCACGCCGCGTCGACACGTCACACACCGCCGCGGCGCTGCGCCCACGGCGAACACCGACCCACGGGACATCCGGAGGTTTTACGCTCGATGTATCGGCGCCCCCTACCCAGCGGGGTCGTGAGGAGTAGAGCATGTTCGAGAGATTCACCGACCGAGCCCGTCGTGTCGTCGTCCTGGCCCAAGAAGAGGCCAAGATGCTGAACCACAACTACATCGGCACCGAGCACATCCTGCTCGGTCTCATCCACGAGGGTGAAGGCGTCGCCGCCAAGGCGCTCGAATCGCTCGGCATCTCGCTCGACGCCGTGCGCGAGCAGGTGCAGGACATCATCGGCCAGGGGCAGCAGCAGCCCACGGGCCACATCCCGTTCACGCCGCGCGCCAAGAAGGTGCTCGAGCTCTCGCTTCGCGAGGCACTGCAGCTGGGTCACAACTACATCGGCACCGAGCACATCCTCCTCGGCCTCATCCGCGAGGGCGAGGGCGTCGCCGCCCAGGTGCTCGTCAAGCTCGGCGCCGACCTCAACCGCGTGCGCCAGCAGGTCATCCAGCTGCTCTCGGGCTACCAGGGCAAGGAGCAGGTGCAGGTCGGCGCGAACGACCAGCAGCAGCCGCAGGGCGGCTCGCAGATCCTCGACCAGTTCGGCCGCAACCTCACGCAGGCCGCCCGCGAGTCGAAGCTCGACCCCGTGATCGGCCGCGAGAAGGAGATCGAGCGGGTCATGCAGATCCTCTCGCGTCGCTCGAAGAACAACCCCGTGCTCATCGGCGAGCCCGGCGTCGGCAAGACCGCCGTCGTCGAGGGCCTCGCGCAGGCGATCGTCAAGAACGAGGTGCCCGAGACGCTGAAGGACAAGCAGCTCTACTCGCTCGACCTCGGCTCGCTCATCGCCGGCTCGCGCTACCGCGGCGACTTCGAGGAGCGCCTGAAGAAGGTCACCAAGGAGATCCGCACCCGCGGCGACATCATCGTCTTCATCGACGAGATCCACACCCTCGTGGGTGCGGGTGCCGCCGAGGGCGCCATCGATGCGGCCTCGATCCTGAAGCCGCTCCTCGCGCGCGGCGAGCTGCAGACCATCGGCGCGACCACCCTCGACGAGTACCGCAAGCACTTCGAGAAGGATGCTGCGCTCGAGCGCCGCTTCCAGCCGATCCAGGTCGCCGAGCCGTCGTTGCCGCACACGATCAACATCCTGAAGGGCCTCCGCGACCGCTACGAGGCGCACCACAAGGTGTCCATCACCGATGGTGCCCTCGTGGCCGCGGCGAACCTCGCCGACCGCTATGTCTCCGACCGATTCCTGCCCGACAAGGCGATCGACCTGATCGACGAGGCCGGCGCTCGCCTGCGCCTGTCGATCCTCTCGAGCCCGCCCGAGCTGCGCGAGTTCGACGAGAAGATCGCCGTCGTGCGGGCCGCGAAGGAGACCGCGATCGAGGAGCAGGACTTCGAGAAGGCCGCGTCGCTCCGCGACGAGGAGAAGCAGTTGCTCGGCGAGCGTCTGCGTCTCGAGAAGCAGTGGAAGTCGGGCGACGTGAAGACGACCGCGGTCGTCGACGAGGGCCTGATCGCCGAGGTGCTCGCGCAGGCCACCGGCATCCCCGTCTTCAAGCTCACCGAAGAGGAGTCGTCGCGTCTCGTCTTCATGGAGAAGGCGCTGCACGAGCGCGTCATCGGCCAGGAGGAGGCCATCTCGGCCCTCGCCAAGACGATCCGCCGCACGCGCGCCGGCCTCAAGGACCCGAAGCGGCCCTCGGGCTCGTTCATCTTCGCCGGCCCCACCGGCGTCGGCAAGACCGAGCTCGCCAAGGCGCTCGCGGAGTTCCTCTTCGACGACGAGGCGGCGATGATCTCGCTCGACATGTCGGAGTACGGCGAGAAGCACACGGTCTCGCGCCTGTTCGGTGCCCCTCCCGGCTTCGTCGGCTTCGAGGAGGGCGGCCAGCTCACCGAGAAGGTGCGTCGCAAGCCGTTCAGCGTCGTGCTCTTCGACGAGATCGAGAAGGCGCACCCCGACATCTTCAACTCGCTCCTCCAGATCCTGGAAGAGGGCCGGCTGACCGATGGCCAGGGCCGCGTGGTCGACTTCAAGAACACGGTCATCATCATGACGACCAACCTCGGCACGAAGGACATCTCGAGCGGGCCCGTCGGCTTCCAGCTCGAGGGCGACCCGCGCACGGGTTACGACCTCATGAGCGGCAAGGTGAACGAGGAGCTGAAGAAGCACTTCAAGCCCGAGTTCCTGAACCGCGTCGACGAGATCATCGTCTTCCCGCAGCTCTCGAAGGAGGAACTGCTGCAGATCGTCGACCTCTTCATCAAGCGGCTCAGCGAGCGCATGCTCGACCGCGACATGACGGTGGAGCTCACGCTCGCCGCGAAGGAGCGCCTCATCGAGGTCGGGTTCGACCCGGCCCTCGGCGCCAGGCCGCTCCGCCGTGCGGTGCAGCACGAGGTCGAGGACGGGCTCTCGGAGAAGATCCTGCACGGCGAGCTCAACTCGGGCGACCACGTGCACGTCGACTTCAAGGACGGCCAGTTCGTGTTCACCACGACGCAGCGGGCGCTGCCCGTCGCGGTCGGCGTCAACACGAACGCCGCGATCGGCACCGGGCCGGCAACGCCCGATCTCGCGGCCTCCGGCCAGTAACACGAGCGATACGAAGGGGGCGGATGCTGCGGCATCCGCCCCTTTCGCGTGTCTCACGCGACCGCGTGCGCCGAGCGACTTGACCCTGCACCATGGTGCAGGGTCGACGATGAACGCATGACCGATGCACTGACATCCGACCGTCCGACATCCGACCGGGCGCCGTCGCGCGGGGCCGGATTCGCCCAGCCGCGCTGGGGGAGAGCCGGCGCGATCTACGACCTCATCGTGACGGTCGGCTTCGCCACGCCGTTCACCGCGGCCCTCATGCTCGAACTCACGCGTCGGGCGCACCAGTGGCTCGACCTTCCCGGGGCCGAGGCGCCCGAACTCGACCCGTTCGCGCTCATGCTTGACGAGCATGTTCGGCACGGCGGTGACGATGTGGGCGATCGCGCGAATCCTGCGTCCCGAGGTTCGGTTCATCGCGATCGACACGGTGGGACGCGCGCTGTTCTCGCTGTGGATGATCTGGGCGCTGTTGAATGGGCAGAGCGCGACGATCGTCGTGTTCCTGATCGGGGAGATCACATGGCTGGTACTGCAATCGAGCGGCCTGTTGCGCCTTCGCCGTCGCTGACATCCGGGCAGCTCGCACGGGCGGCCGGCGTCGCGCTGAGCACGGTGCGCTTCTACGAGCGGCAGGGGCTCGTGGCTCCCGCTCGCCGGTCGGCCGCGGGGTACCGGCTGTTCGCCCCCGAGGCGGCACGCCGCGTGCGGTTCATCCGTCGAGCGCAGGACCTCGGCTTCACGCTCCGGGAGGTGCGCGACGTGCTGCGACTCTCGGACCAGCCCGAACTCATCGCCTTCGGCGACGTCGCCGATCAGGTCGCCGCGAAGCTCGACGAACTCGACGAACGCATCGGCGATCTGCAGCGGGTGCGTTCGGCGCTCGCAACGCTCGTCGCGACCGGGCCCGTGCATCCGGAATGTCCCGTCATCGAAGCGATCGCGTGAACGTCGCGGCATACGATGAACGGATGACCGACTTCACGGTGCGCCGGGCCCGCACGAGCGATGTGCCGAAGATCCTCGCACTCGTGGAGCCGCTCGTCGCCAGGCGAATCCTGCTCGGCAAGGAGCGCGTCGACCTCTACGGGGCGGTGCAGGAATTCCGTGTCGCGGAGACCGTCGACGGCGAAGTCATCGGTGCGGGAGCACTGCACGTGCTCTGGGAGGACCTCGGCGAGGTGCGCACCCTCGCGGTCGCAGACGCGTGGCTCGGGCACGGTGTGGGGCACGCGCTGCTCGCGACGCTCGAGTCCGATGCGCGCGAGCTCGGGCTGAGCCGCCTGTTCTGCCTCACCTTCGAGGTCGCGTTCTTCAGTCGGCACGGCTTCGAGGACATGGGCCATGAGACCGTCGATCCCGACCTGTATGCCGAACTCGTGCGCTCGCACGACGAGGGTGTCGCCGAGTTCCTCGACCTCGCACGCGTCAAGCAGAACACGCTCGGGAACACGCGCATGCTGAAGGTCATCTGAGCGCTCACTCGGCGCGCCGCAGGGCTCCCGCTCGCGGCGCATGCGCGGTCGTACCCTGTGTGCATGTCGACGAACCCACCACCGGCCGGGCGTCAATCGCCGCAGGTGTATCGTCGGCGCCGGCTCGTCGTGCTGCTGGGTCTCGTCGCCGTGATCGTGGCGGTCGTGCTCATCTTCGTGCGCCCGGGCGCCAGCCAGGGCGACGACTCGGGCACCCCGCCCGAGAACACGCCGAGCGCGGCACCGACCTCGCCCGACCCGACGACGATTCCGACCGAGCCCTCCGCAGTCGACGGCGACCCGTGCGCGCCCGAGAAGATCGATGTGGAGGCGGTCACCGACAAGTCGACCTACGAGGCAGGCGAGCAGCCGCAGTTGTCGGTCACGATCACGAACACCGGCAAGAACATCTGCGTGCTCAACGCCGGCACCAAGGCGCAGATCTTCACGGTCACGAGCGGCACCGAGGTCTACTGGTCGTCGACCGACTGCCAGGTCGACCCGATCGACGCCGAGGTGTCGCTCGTCCCGGGCACGCCGATCAGCTCGAGCGCACCGATCGTCTGGGACCGTACCCGCTCGACCCCCGAGACCTGCACGGGACCGCGCGAGGCGGTTCCGGCCGATGGAGCCTCCTACCACCTGTCGGTCTCGGTCGACGGATTCGCGTCCGCGGAGACGAAGCAGTTCCAGCTCTACTGAGCACGCCACGTCGGATGTCCCATCCCGGACGTGCATGCTGGGTCTTGCCCTGCGCCCCCGAAACCCCGAAACTCAGATCATGAACGCTGATGAGGAAGTGCGGGCCGTCGAGGGAGTCGTCGATCGACTCGCCGCAATGTACCCTGACGTCTCTCGTGAGCGGGTCGTCGCCGTCGTCAACGAGGAGCACCTCAAGCTCGCCGGCAATCGGATCCGCGATTTCATCCCAGTGCTCGTCGAGCATGAGGCACGCGAGCGGCTTCGCGCCGAGGGCGCTCACCACGCGCCATTCGTCGAGTCTGCGAGCGCCGCCGAGTCTCCGGGGCCCTGACCTGCCGAGGCGACCGCGGGCAGATGCTCGCTAGCCTTGGAACATGGCAGGCAAGTCACGCAAGAAGGCGGCACCCGCGCCGGTGGAGTTCCGATCGCAGGCACTCGCTGAGGCGCTGGAACGACAGGACATCGCGGCAGTCGCACTCGCGCTGCGACACGGCAACACGGTCGTTCCGCTCATGAACCCCGCGCCGCGCGACCGGCCGCTCGACGGCGAGGTCTGGACGTATCGCGACCCGAAGACCGGTGAGGTCGCGCTGCTCCTCTTCAGCGACGCGGCGAACATGCCGCCGAACCTGCCCCAGTCGGTCGGGCTGCACAGCCCGGCATGGCTGCTCACCTTCCTCCAGCACCACGAGTCGACGATCACGACGGTGTTCCTCGACATCGCCGGACCGCACCCCATGCAGGCGCCACCCGCCGAGCTGCTGCGCGCGCTCGAGGCGTAGCCGACCTCAGAAGGCCGCGTCGAGTTCGCGCTCGCGCACCCCGCGCACCGCTTCGGCGGCACCGAGCATCGCCCGTGAGACCGCCGCGCGCACGGTGCCGACCTCGACGTCGAGGATCGTCGTGTAGCCGAGACGCCGGGCCTCGGCGGCGCGCTGCTTGGCCGCGCTCACGGGACGCACCTCACCGGCGAGGCTGATCTCACCGAAGGCGGCGAGTTCGTGCGGGACGGGGGTGTCGCGCACCGCCGACGCGATGGCGACCGCGATGGCGAGGTCGGCGCCGGGCTCTGCGAGTCGAACGCCCCCGACGGTCGAGACGTACACGTCGTTGGAACCGAGGGCCTTGAACCCCGCGCGTCGCTCGAGCACGGCGATGATCATGGCGACGCGTGAGGGGTCGACGCCGTTGACGATGCGGCGGGGCTGCGGGGCGCTCGTCGAGACGACGAGCGCCTGCACCTCGACCGCGAGTGCCCGCCGCCCCTCGAGGGCGACCGTGACGCACGTGCCGCTGACCGCGGTGCGGCCGCTCGATCGGAACAACCCCGACGGGTCGGCCACCTCGGCGATGCCGTCGCCCGTCATCTCGAAGCAGCCGACCTCGTCGGTGGGGCCGAATCGGTTCTTCAGCGCACGCACGAAGCGCAGCGCGTTCTGCCGGTCGCCCTCGAACTGGCACACCACGTCGACGAGGTGCTCGAGGAGGCGCGGGCCGGCGATCGTGCCGTCTTTCGTGACGTGGCCGACGAGCAGCAGCGGCAGCTGGCGCTCTTTCGCGACGCGGATGAGCGTCGACGCGACCTCGCGCACCTGGCTCGGCTGCCCGGGCAGCCCGTCGCTGAGCGAGGATGCGACGGTCTGCACCGAGTCGACGATGAGCAGGTCTGGCGAGACCGCGTCGACCTGCCCCAGGATCGTTGCGAGGTCGGTCTCGGCGGCGAGGTAGAGCTCGGAATGCAGTGCACCGGTGCGGCCGGCGCGCAGGCGCACCTGGGCGGTCGACTCTTCGGCGGTGACATAGAGCACGCGCCGACCGGTCGCTGCGACCTTCGCCGCGACCTCGAGCAGCAGCGTCGATTTGCCGACTCCTGGCTCGCCGGAGAGCAGGATCGCCGCCCCCGCGACGATGCCGCCGCCGAGAACGCGGTCGAACTCGCCGATGCCGCTGGGGCGATGCGCGGCGTCGGTGGTCTCGACCTCGATGATGGGCCGCGCGGTGCGCGCTTCGCCGAGCACCACGGCCTGCACCGCTCGCACGATGCCGGTGGCTTCGGCGACGTCGACCACAGTGCCCCACTGCTGGCATTCGCTGCAGCGGCCGACCCATTTGACGGTGCTCCACCCGCATTCGGTGCAGCGGAACGTGGAGGTGGGACGGGCCATGCCCCGAGCCTAGGCTCCGCCTGCGACATCCGATGGCCGCCGTGCCGAAGCTAGAGCGCCGAGGCGTGACTCGCGACCTCGGGAGTCTCGAACCGCTCGACGAGCTGGGCGGCGAGCGACGGGGCGAACGCGTCGGCCCACACCCGGTAGCCGTGGTCGTTGGGGTGGAACAGGTCGATCGCGAACTGGGTCAGGATGCCGGCGATGCCCTGGTGCTTCGTCTCGGCGTGGAGCGGCACGACGGTGAGCCCGTGCTCGGCCGCGACACGGCGCACGATGCTGTTGGCCACGGCGACCTTGCGCTCGTTCTGCGGGAAGTAGAAGTACGGCAGGTCGGCGACGAGCGCGTGCGAGGGAAGCGCGGCGAAGATGTCGCGGATGCCGCGCTCGAACGCCGCCGGATCCCACAGGGCGATGTCGTTCGCGCCGATGGCGACCGTGACGATGTCAGGCCGGAGCTTCACGAATCGCGGAAGCTGGTCGCGCACCGCCAGCTCGACCGTCGCTCCCGAGACGCTGAGGTTGACGACCCGCAGCGTGCGCCCGGTCACCGCGCGGATCTCGTCGGCCAGCACGCCGACGTAGCTGCGGTTCGGGCTGCTCGCACCGATACCTTGCGCGGCACTGTCGCCGATGGCGACGTAGAGGAGGTCGCCCTTCTCCTTCGCGTGGTCGCGCCACCACTTCGAGTGCACGGGCAGCGTCTCGTTCAGGACGAGCGAGTTGGCCGTGAGCCGCGCCCGGAAGCGTCGCCACGAGGTGACGGCGACGGCACCGAGTGCGGCTGTCGTCACCAGGACCACGACCACCCGAGCGATTCGACCCCACTGCACCACGACGCCGACGGTATGAGAGCACGCTGAAAGGCCGCTGAACGGGCGTCGGACGTCCGCTCGTTTTGGTGGTCTGGTCGTCGTCGTCTAAGATCGTCCTCGGTACCGTGTCCGAGCGGCCGAAGGTGCAACTCTCGAAAAGTTGTGTGCGTGAAAGCGCACCGTGGGTTCAAATCCCACCGGTACCGCCAGAGGATCACCCCTCGACTTCGCAGTAATCATGCGGAAGTCGGGGGGTTTTCTCGTTACGGGGGCGGAATAGTCGAGGACGGAATATCGCATGCATCCGTGACCCGAGTCAAGGGGTTCGATACAAGCTCGCTCGCGGGATAGACATAGACGTCGGGTCTGAGGGAACAAGCCCGATGACGGCTGACCGGAGTCAAGGAGCACCCGAAGATTCCGGTCAGCCTCCGCGGCGGGGCCCGCCGCCCGCAATCGCCGTGTACGCGACCCGAACGCGAATGGAGCCAGGCAATTGAATAAGCCCACGGAGGGCCGCCACGTCCCTGACCCTCTGAGCGATCGAAAGGCTGGCGGACTACTGCTGGCCTTCCTGGCCGTGGTGATCCTCGTGCTCGCGCTCGCGACCATGCCGCTCCCGACGGACCGCCCGAGCACCGACGAACCCAGGGGCACCAGTCAGTCGCGGCTCGTCGACACGATCGATCACTGACACTTCGCACCCATGGCCGGCGTGGGCCCGCGGATCACCACGCATCCGTGCCGCATTCGTCATTCCGCGTGGAACGACGAGGTTTCGAATCCCACCGGTGCCGCCATGAGAGCCCCGCGACCACGCCGATCGCGGGGTTCTTCCTTTCGTGGAAGGATCGCGGAATGCACCTACCCGTGGAACTCGACGACGGCCCCGTCGTGCGCGAACTCGCCGCGGGCGACGGCTCAGCGCTCGCCGAGGCGTACCTGCGGAATCGCGAGCATCTCGCGCCGTGGGAGCCGGCCCGCACGGCGACGTTCTTCACCTCCGAGTGGCAGGAGAGCGAGGTCGAGGTCGCGCTGCAGCGGCTCGAGTCGGGAAGCTCGATGCCGCTCGTCATCACCGACGGCGACGGGATCATCGGGCGCGTGAACCTCTCGGACATCGTGCGCGGCGTGTTCCTGAACGCGAACCTCGGCTACTGGATCGACGTGCGGTACACGGGTCGTGGGCTCGCAACGACCGCCGTCGGTGTGGCCCTGCACGTGGCCCGCGAACTCGGACTGCACCGCGTGCAGGCCGGCACGCTGGTGCGCAATCGAGCCTCGCAGGTCGTGCTCGAGCGCAACGGGTTCGAGCGCTTCGGCCTCGCCAGGCGATACCTCCGCATCGCGGGGGAGTGGCAGGATCACGTGCTGTTCGAACGGCTGCTCGAGGACTGACTCGCGGCCCTCCTCGACACCCATCGCCGCGAGACTCGGGTGTTACCGTTGACCCTGGGCGCCCGCACGGTGCCATCGGCCGACCGGGAGGTGATCGCGTGATGGAACTCACCACCGCGTTCCTCCGCTTCACCCAGTCCTGGCTCGAACTCGCGGTGGCGTCGAACGCACACCTCGCGATCCTGCTGCTGGGCGTCGTCGGCGCGGCGGCCGTCGCGGTCATCGTCACCACGTGCCGAGCGCTTCCGGCCCTCGTCGCCGCTGACTCCAGCGGCGCCTCGACGCGGTTCCGCCAGACGGCCGACCCGTGGCGCCTCCTCGCGCAGAGCGACCCCGACGCACCGGGGCGCGCCCGCCCGCGAGCGCCGGGCCGCGGCCTCCCGGCCGCGTAGCGAGACGGTTCGCGCCAGCGAACACCCCGCCCAGCCGACGCTCGCCCAGCGAGCGTTTCGGCGACCCTCGCGGCCAGACGGATCCCGCATCCCTCGACCGCAAGGACACCCAATGGACCTCTATGCATTTCCGCCCATCGCCGCGCTGCTCGACGGCGCGCACGCCGTGCTCATGGGTCTCGCAGACCTGCTCGAACCGCTCGTCGGCGTCTCGAGCGCGGCGGCCGCCGTCGTGCTCGTGACCCTTCTCGTGCGCGCCGCGCTCATCCCCGTGGGCATCTCGCAGGCGAAGGCCGAGCGCACCCGCGCCCGGCTCGCGCCGCAGCTCGCGGCGCTGCAGCGGAAGCACCAGAAGAACCCCGAGCGCCTGCAGCGCGAGATGATGTCGCTCTACCAGGCCGAGGGCACCACCCCGCTGGCGGGCTGCCTGCCGATGCTCATCCAAGCGCCGATCGTGGGCATCATCTACGCCCTGTTCATCCTGCCGGCCATCGCCGGGCATCCGAACGAGCTGCTCACGCACACATTCTTCGGCGTGCCGCTGGGGTCGAGCCTCGCGGCTCGATCGCGTCGGGCACGGTCACGCCCGACGTTCTGCTCGTCTTCGGCACCGTCATCGTGATGATCGCCGCGGTGGGCGAGGTGACACGGCGCGTGTTCCGTCCGCGGGCCACGAGCTCGCCGACCGCAGCGGCCGGCTCCGGCGCCGGGGCATCCGCTTCGCCGCTCGAGAACCCGGCCGCGCTGCGCCTGCTGGGCGTGCTGCAGTTCATCACCGCCGTGATCGCGGTGTTCGTCCCGCTCGCCGCCGGTCTCTACCTGCTCGTCACGGTTGCGTGGACACTCGGCCAGCGGATGCTGCTGCGCCGCGCCTACCCGTTGCCGGCACCGAGCACAGCATGAGCCCGCGGAAATCCTCGTCCGCGACACGCTCTCTCAGGTGCTTGCCAGCGAACCCATCGGGTGGTTGAGTTCACCTACCTCAACGAAGGAGCAATGATGGGTTTCCTCGCGTTTCTGATTCTCGGCCTCATCGCCGGTGCCATCGCCAAGCTCATCCTGCCTGGCAAGCAGGGCGGCGGCTGGTTCATCACGTTGCTGCTCGGCGTCGTCGGCGCCCTGCTCGGAGGCTGGATCGGTGGCCTCATCTTCGGTCGCGGACTCACCGAGTTCTGGGACCTCGGCACCTGGCTCATGGCGATCGCCGGCTCGATCGTCGTGCTGCTGATCTACGGCCTCATCACCCGCAACAGCGCCAGCAAGAGCGCCTGACCGTCACCGCGTGACGCGACGCAATAGCGCGTCGCGTCACGCGTGGCGTCGCGTCATGCGTCGGCGAGTTCGACGAACCGTCGCAGCATGCGCTGCGGTTCGGTGACGGATGCCGCGGCGAGCCGTTCGCTGACCTCGCGAAGCTCGCTCGCCTGGAAGTAACCGTGGTGTCGATACACCTCGGCGCGCGCGATGAAGTCCGTGGTCGACACCTCGGGGTGGAACTGGGTGGCGTACACCAGGAGGCCCGCGCGATAGATCTGCACGGGGCAGCCCGCTGACGAGGCCAGGAGCACCGCCCCGTCGGGCAGGCGCTCGGTGGCCTCCTTGTGCCCGACGAGGGCCTCGAATCGCTCGGGCAGCACCCCGACGAGCGGGTCGGACAGGCCGGCCTCGGTCAGCACGATCTCCACTGCGGCGGTCTCCTCACCGTGCAGCGTGCCCACCGTTCCGCCGAGCACCTGCGTGAGCACGCCGATGCCGTAGCACGTGAGGAGCAGCGGGAGGCCTCTGTCGAGCGCCGCCTCGGCGAGCTGCGCGAGCTCGGACTCCACGCGACGCTGCACCGGATGCTTGCGTTCCTCGGCCGTGGTCACGTTGAAGGGGCTGCCTCCCACGATGATGCCGGCGAACGCGGCGGGGTCGACGGTCTCGAGCGGGTCGATGTCGAGGCGCAGGTGCTCGAGCCGCGCGGCGTCGAGCCCGCTGGCGCGACGCACCGATTCGTACTCGGGCCCGACGGCCTCGACCTCGGGCCGCGCCGAGATGAAGAGGAAGGGCCTCGCGCTCATCTGCCCCTCCGGTGGGGGCGGCCCCGGCTCGCGCGCTTGGCGGCGGCCTGCTTCGCGGTTGCGCGTTGTGCCGTGGCGCGCTTCGCCGCCCTCGTGGCCTTCGGGTCGGCAGCGGGCGCCTCGTCGGCCGCGCCGCGCGAGCTCCGCGCCGTGCGCCCGCGTACGACGGCGACGAACTCCTGGATGTCGTCGTCGTCGCGCTCGACGCGCCACACCAACGCGATACGCGTGGACGGGGCATCCGACAGCGGGATGGCGACCACGTCCTTGCGGTGGTGCAGCCGCGCGACGCCGTGCGGCAGGACGGCGTAGCCGGAGCCCGCAGCGACGAGCTCGACGGTCATCGCGGGATCGGGTTGCGCGGGCGCGAGCTGCTCGCCGTGAAGATCGCCGACGGCCAGCGTCGCCTCGTCGGCGAGCGGATGCTCGCGCGGCAGGACCGCGACGGCGGTCTCCTCCCACAGCGGCACCACGTTCAGGCCGTCGGTGTCGATCGGGAGTCGCACGAACGCGAGGTCGACGTCGCCGGTCGCGAGGCCGTCGGCCTGCTCGTGCTGCTCGACGCGCTCGGCCTCGAGCGGCAGGTCGGCGCGCCGCTCACCCCACGCGCGCAACCACTTCGCGGGATTCACCCCAGCGACGTAGCGGAGCCTCAGCGGCACGGTTCCCCCAACTCGTCTTCGCCGCCGATCGGCGGCACTTCCGAGGGTATCGGCTACGGTGTGAGGGTGAGTCAGTCCCAGTCGATGAAGCCCGAAACCGCCGCCAAGAAGCTCGGCATCCTGCTCGAGGCCGCGCCAGAGGAGTTCCGGTCGGGCGTCGTCACGCGCGACGAGCTCAGCGCCCTTCAGGCCGACCCGCCCGAGTGGCTGCAGGTGCTGCGCCGCGAGGGCCCGCACCCCCGCACGGTGGTCGCCGCCAAGCTCGGGATCTCGAACTCGGGGCTCGCACGCGCCGGCATCGACGAGTCGCTCACGACCGCCGAGATCAAGGCGCTGCTCGTCGCACCCCCGGCATGGCTCGTGCAGGAGCGGGCGACGCAGGCCGCGGTGCGTGCCGAGAAGGTGCGCGTCACCGAGCGCGACAAGGAGCGCGCCTCGCGCGACCGCGAATCGGGCGGCGGCGGGAGCGGCGGGGGCGTCTAGGTCTCGAGACGCGCTAGCTCGCTGACGCGGTGAGGTGCGCCGCGATGAACGCGGCGGCGTCGCTCAACTCGATCTCGGCGATCGAGTGCGCGAGACCCTCGTAGGTGCGCTGGTCGAGGTCGGCGTGCGTCGGCAGCCACTCGATCGTGTGCGAGATGGATGTCTCGGCGATGACCCCGTCGGCGGTGCCGCGGCCCCAGAACACGGGCGGTGCGAGCTGCGCCATGCGGTCGTCGCCCGGGCGCTCATCGGGCATCGCGAAGCCCGAGAGGTTGACCGCGAACGCGAACCGCTCGGGATCGCGTCGCATCAGCTCGAGCGCCATCGCACCGCCCTGCGAGAAGCCGAGCAGGCCGATCTTCGCGTGGTCGGGAGCGGCGCGGTCGAGCCACGCGATGATCGCATCCGTCGACGCGGCCGCCGCCTCGAGCGCCTGCTCACGGCCCTGGGCGAGCAGCGGGAACCATGCATAGCCGTAGCCCGTGAAGGTCGGGGCGCGCAGGGATGCGATCGCGGGCTCGAGCGGGAGGTACGGGGTGAGCCCGAACAGGTCGCCCTCATTCGAGTTGAAGCCGTGCAGCAGCACCAACAGGGGGCGGCCGGCACGGTCGGCCTCGGAGGCGGACCAGAGCACGGCCTCGTCGTCGATCTGTACGGCGGTCATGGGTTCAACGCTATCGCGGTGGGGCAGAATCGAGTCATGAGCGTGCGCACCCCCGATCCCGACTGGAATCCCGACGACGAGCCCGTCGTGCGTCCGCCGGCGAATCCGGGATGGCTCAGCGACCTCGAACTCGCCGAGGTGCGCGGGCGGTTGCCGTTGCTGTACGTCGAAGCAGTGCCCGTGCGCGTCGACGGGCTCGGCCAGGTCACCGAGGTCGGCATGCTGCTGCGCGCGAACGCCGTCGGCGAGATGACTCGCACGATCGTGTCGGGCCGCGTGATGTACGGCGAGACCGTGCGCGATGCCCTGTTCCGCCACCTCGAGAAGGACCTCGGACCCATGGCGTTCCCGCTGCTCCCCGCGAGCCCCGTGCCGTTCATGGTGGCCGAGTACTTTCCGCTGCCGGGGCTCTCGGCGTTCACCGACGAACGTCAGCACGCCGTGTCGCTCGCGTTCGTCGTCCCGGTCACCGGCACGTGCGAACCGCGGCAGGACGCGCTCGAGGTCACCTGGTTGACTCCGGCCGAGGCCGTGACCGACGCGGTCCGGGCCGAGCTCGAGGGCGGCCGCGGCACGCTCGTGAAGCAGGCGCTGGCGTCAGTGGGCGCGTTGCCCTGAGGCGCGGTCTCGATACGCGCTTCGCGCTACTCGACCGGCGGCAGGGCGCGTGCCCTGAGGCGCGGTCTCGATACGCGCTTCGCGCTACTCGACCGGCGGCATCGGGTCAGCGCACCAGCCGCACCTCGAGGATCTCCTCGCCGAGGAACGGCACGTGCTGCTCGGCGCCGTCGGCGACGAAGCCGTTGCGAGCGTAGAAGCGGTGGGCGCGCGGGTTGTCCTTCGCCACCCAGAGGTAGCCGGGTCCGTCGCCGCACGCGGCGTCGAAGAGCTTCTGGCCGATGCCGGTGCCGTGGTAGGCGTCGAGCAGGTAGATGAAGTAGAGCTCGCGCTCGCGAGGCGGGTTCTCGTCGCGGGCGGGTCCCGAGCCGACGAAGCCGACGATCTCGCCGTCGACGAGGGCGGCGAACTGGTGGTACTCCTCACCGCGCGCGGCCATGTGGGTCCAGAGCTCGGCCATGCGGCGCGGCGACAGGTGCTCGAACGCGGCGGCACTGATGAGGTGGTCGTAGGTCTCGTGCCAGCAGGTGGCGTGCACGCGGCCCAGTGCCTCGACATCAGAATCGCGGATGGGACGGACGACGACTTCGGCAGCGACTTCGGTGCTCATGTCGAGAGACTAAGCCAGGGCGCGCCCGCAACGAAATCGAGCGGGCACGCCCTGGCGTGTCTGGAGGTGGTGGGCCTGATCAGCCCTGCGCGCGGCGGTTGCTCCGCGGCGAGACGAGGCTGCCGACGCGCATGGGCTGCTTCGCGGCGCCCGAGCGAGCGGATGACCCGCGCTGCGCGCCCGTGGTCTGCGCACCGCGGCTCTGGCCGCCGCCCTGCTTCGGGGCGTGGGCCTTGGTCTCGGCGGGTCGACCCGAGCGGTCGCGACGAGGCGTCGCCGGCGCGACATCCGACTGACCGCGGCCGCGTCCGCGGCCCTGGCCGCGGGCGTCGCCGCCCTGGCCGTCGCGGGCCGCGCGCTTGCGCTGCGCGTTGGCGCCCTGCGAGCGGCCGCCGCCCTGCGGCTGGGTAGCGGCACGCGGCGCCGGCTTCACGAACGGCGCGACGTCGCCGACGAGCGACGTGACCGAGGGCGAGGTCGCGGTGACCTGCTGCGGCGTGACGGTGATGGCGGCCTTGCGGAGCAGGGTCTTGAGGTCCTGCTTCTGCGCGGGGAGGCAGATGGTGACGACGTCGCCCTCGCTGCCCGCACGGGCGGTGCGGCCCGAGCGGTGCAGGTACGCCTTGTGCTCCATCGGCGGGTCGACGTGGATCACGAGCTCGATGTTGTCGACGTGCACGCCGCGCGCCGCGACATCCGTGGCGACCATGACCTTCGCCGAGCCGTCGGCGAATGCGGCGAGGTTGCGGTCGCGCTGCGGCTGCGACAGGTTGCCGTGCAGGTCGACCGCGGGGATGCCCTGCTCGGTGAGCTTCTTCGCGAGCTTCTTCGCGTGGTGCTTGGTGCGCATGAAGAGGATGCGACGGCCGGTGCCGCTCGCGAGCGTCTTCACGAGGTCGTTCTTCGCGTCGACGTCGGCGACCTCGAACACGTGGTGGGTCATCGCGGCGACGTGCGAGGTGGCCTCGTCGACCGAGTGCAGCACCTCGTTGTGGAGGAAGCGCTTGACGAGCTTGTCCACGCCGTTGTCGAGCGTCGCCGAGAAGAGCAGACGCTGGCCGTCGGTGGGGGTCTTGTCCATGATGCGGGTGACGACGGGCAGGAAGCCGAGGTCGGCCATGTGGTCGGCCTCGTCGAGCACGGTGATCTCGATCGCGTCAAGCGTCACGAAGCCCTGCTTCATGAGGTCTTCGAGGCGGCCCGGGCAGGCGACGACGATGTCGACGCCGGCGCGCAGCGCGTCGACCTGGCGCTTCTGGTTGATGCCGCCGAAGATCGTGGTGGTCTTCAGGTCGTATGCGGCGGCGAGCGGTGCGAGCACCGCGTCGATCTGCGTGGCGAGCTCGCGGGTCGGTGCGAGCACGAGGGCGAGCGGGCGGCCCGGGCGGCGACGGCCGCCGGCGAGGGTCGTGCCGAGGCGCGCCACGAGGGGCAGCGCGAAGGCGATGGTCTTGCCCGAGCCGGTCTTGCCACGGCCGAGCACGTCGCGTCCGGCGAGCGTGTCGGGCAGGGTGTCGACCTGGATGGGGAACGGCTCGGTCTTGCCGTCGGCTGCGAGAACGGAGACGAGGGGGGCGGGCACGCCGAGCGTGCTGAAGGTGATGTCGGTCACAGGGTGGCCTTTCGGGGGCATGCGACACCGCCGGGAGTCTGGCCGCGCAGCGGCAGATCTGGAGCCCGACGGTGGGAATTGGCGAAGGCGCCGGTCGGCGCATCCGTTCGCCGTATGAGAGTCAACGGGCGCCCTCGTGATGAGGCCCTGCCCGGAAGCGTTTCTACGACGCAGGCGGCGCGTTCATCGCGCACACCGTGTGTCAGCATAGCCCATGGGCTTGCGAGCACGCTGTCAGCGGGGCATCCGCTCGCCCACCGGGATCTCCGCGCGCACCGTGTTGCCCACCGGCGCGAGTGGGCACGACCACGAAGGGTCGTACGCGCAGGACGGGTTGTAGGCGAAGTTGAAGTCGATGACGAGGCTGTCGCTTTCGGAGCCGGGGCCGAGGTCGGCGCCCTTCACCGTGTCGAGCAGGTAGCGGCCGCCGCCGTAGGTGCCGCCCGGCGTGCCCGCGAGGGCGTCCTTCACCGGCAGGAACAGCCCGCCCCCGTAGCTGCTGAGCCACCAGACGTCGAGCGTGCCGAAGTACGGGATGTGCACCGTGCCGACCAGCGAGAACGGGATCAGCCCGTCGGTGCCGCTGTCGATGTTGATGCGCACGGGCTCGTCGGGCCGCCGCACCTCGAGTTCGTAGCGCCAGTCGGGGTCGTAGCGCGGCACCGTCAACCCCGTGAATCGAGACCGATCGTCGGGAAGCAGCGGTGAGAGCGGATGTCCCGCGAAGAGCTCGTCGCGGGCGGACTTCCAGAGCTCGTGGCCGGCCGCCGGGTCGTGCACGCTCAGCTGGCGCACGCCCGCGTAGAGCCCGAACACGCGACGGCGCCAGTCGGCGAGGCGAAGCGCCCCGATGGAGCCGTTCATGCCGCGGCCTGTTCGTCGGCCGTCCCGGGCGGATCGAACGACCACCCCGGCGCGAGCTGCTTCAGGCGGGCTCCCCGCCACTGCCAGAACGCCCATGTGGGGTACCACGCGACGAGGTCGAGCGCCCCCGCGTGCGCGAGGAGCTGGTCGCGGTAGAGCGTGCGGCCGCCGGGCAGCGGCGAGACCGCCATGCGATGGTCCCACCGGTCGAACATCGCGAGCGGGCCGGTGAGGGCACCGCCGGCGTCGCGGAGCATGCGCACATCGGTGGGCAGCCCGCCCGGATAGCTGACGTCGACGTGCTCGTCGCCCGCAGGGAATCGACGGAATGCGAGGGCCCGCAGGCGGTGCGATCCCTCGGGCCACACGGTCGGGAGTCCGCCCGGCTCGAGCGACGTGAGGTCGAGCCAGGGCGCGACGACCTCGCGTAGCACCGCTGGGCTCCGGATCGCCCGCCACGCGGCATCGGCCGTGCAGTCGAGTTCGAGTTTCAGGAGCACCCGCATGTGCCGAGAGTATGACGCGCGGATGTCCCTGCCAAGCATCCCCGCCGGATTCGCGGCGCCGGCACACCCAGCCGCACCCGGTTCGCACGTCCTAGAATCCCGCACATGGCCGACGGACTCTGGTGGTTGCCCTCCCTCCTCGTCTTCGGTGCCGCCGCGGTCGTGCTCGGCGGGGCGATCGCGGGATTCCGTCGACTCGGCATGCGGCGTGAACGCCGCGATCTCGAGCAGGGGCGCACCGCCGAGGTGCAGGCGAAGGCTCGCATCGTGCGGGCCGACGACGCCGTGCGCGACGCGGAGCGCGAGGTGGCGTTCGTCGAGGCGCAGTTCGGGGCCGCATCGGCCCGCGAGCTGCGAGCCACCGTCGAAGGGGCTCGCGGCCGGCTGCGCGAGGCGTTCCTGCTGCAGCAGCGACTCGACGACGCCGAGCCCGATTCGGCGGCGGAACGCCGCAACTGGACGGCGCGCATCGACGACCTGTGCCGCTCGGCGCTCGCCGCGATCGATGAAGCCGATACGTCGCTCACTGCGCGGCGTCGAGCGGAGCGGAGCGCCGGCACCGAGCTCCCTGCGCTCCGCGAGGAGGCGGCTCGGCTCGCACGACGTCGAGCCGAGGCGACGCAGACGCTCGATCGGCTCGCCACGCGCTTCGACGCGAGCGCGCTCGTCACGGCCAGGTCGGCGGCGGCCCGCGCCGAGGCCGCGCTCGCCGGGGCGGCCGAGGCGCTCGACGAGGCCGAGCGCCGGGTCGACGGCAGCCGACCCGCCGCCGATCGGCTCGGTGTTGCGGGCGACCGCGTGGCCCAGGCGGAACGCGACCTCGGCGAGCTCGAGGGCTTCGAACTCGAGCTGGCCGCCGCGCAGGAGGCGGCGTCCGAGGAGGCGCGGGCGCTCGAGGGCGAACTCGCCGCTGCCCGTCACGAGCGCGACGGCGCTGACGACGCAGACGCGGGCACGCGGCTCGGCGAGGCGATCGGCGAGGTGTCGGCGGTCGTCGCCGCACGCGTCGAGGTGGCCGGTGACCCGTTCGTCGACCGGGATCGGCTGCGCGCCGCCCGCGACCGGCTCGAGGTCGCTCGCGCCTCGGCACGCACCGCACAGAACCGGCTCGACGGGGCGCGCGGAGCGCTGGGCGGCGCGATCGCGATCGCCGAGAGCCAGCTGCGGGTCGCACGGGCCGCGATCGATCGCGGACGGGGTGGCGTCGGCGCCGACGCTCGCACCCGGCTCGCCGAGGCCGAACGGCAACTCGTCATCGCCCGACAGGAGCCCGATCCCGTGGCGGCCCTCGATGCAGCGCGGCGCGCGACGTCGCGCGCGAGCGATGCCGAGGCGCTGGCCATCTTCGACATCCGCGGCGGCTGACTGCCCGGAAGCAGGTGCCGGGCGGCATCATTCACGCAGCGTCACACGCGAGTGGGCGCGATTACGCTCGATGCATGTCCTCGAACACCCCCGCATTCGAGCCCCGAGCGCAGGCGAGCTACCAGGTCCGCTTCGACCAGGGTGTCGCGGGCGCGCACCGCGTCAGCGGCGGCGCCGACGTCATCGTGTGGGTCGATGTGCTGTCGGATGTCCCATCGCCGGCCGTCCCCGACCTGCCCGCCGGCCCGGCCGTGCTCGAGGCGGGCTTCATCGACGCCGCGGCCGTCGCCGCGTGGCTGCTCGCCGAGCAGGAGCGCCTCGGCCGCCGCCTCTACATCGCGATCGTCGCCGCCGGAGGCGACGACGGTGCCTTCGCCGCCGATGACGTGCTCGCGGCCGGGGCGGTCGTCGATGCGCTCGTCGACCTCGGCGTCGACGACACCTCGCCCGAGGCCGCGGTGGCCTGCGGCGCCTTCACGTCCCTGCGCCGGGCGGTGCGCCACCTGACCGGCGCGTCGGGGTCGGGCCGCGCGGCGGTCGCATCGGGCGTCGACCCGGCCACGGTGCACGCGGCGAGCGTGCTCGACTCGTCGGCAACGGTGCGCGTGGCCCGGGTCGGAGCCGAGGTCGGCGTGGTCGGCGCGACGGCGTAGCGCGCCCCGCGCGTTCACCGCCCTCTGCTCGCGCCGCTACGCGGCGACGTCGCCTGCTGCGGGACGCTTGCGCGCGCGGTGCGCGCGCACCTTCGCCCTGTTGCCGCATCGCTGCATCGAGCACCAGCGTCGGGTCGCCGCCCGCGACGTGTCGAGGTAGACCATCTCGCAGTCGTCGCCCGAGCAGGCGCGGATGCGACCCGAGTTCGCAGGGTCGAAGAGATCGACGGCGTCGCGGGCGATCGTCGACAGGGCCTGCGGCACCGTGTGCACGGAGCGGCCGACCTGCCGCGTGCCGCCCACGATCGACGGAGGAACGTCGGGTGTCGCGGCGTACAGGTTGACGATGTCGATGTCGGCGGGCGAGGGTCGCTCGCCCGCACTGGCGCGAAGCGCCATGCGGCCGATGGCGTCGCGCAGCGAGATCGCGTCGAAGAGGTCGCGCGTGCGCGCGACGCCGGTGGCGACGGGGAACCGCTCGCGCAACCACGCGCTGAGGTCGTCGGGGGTGTGCAGCCGATCGGCTCGGGAATCGGTGTCGGACGCGCCGACGGTGGCGGTCGTCGCGAAGTCGAGCGCGAGCGACCCCGAGTCGAACCACCAGCGGAGGCCCTCTGCGGAGACGAGCCATTGCCCGACGGGGATCGACACGGTTGAGACGGGCACGGAACCAACCTATCGGGTGGACGAACTACCCTGACGCAGCGCTCGCGGCCCTGCGACGCACCGCCGGCGTGATGTCGCGGTGGTGCCAGATGATGAGGTTCGCCGTGTCGAACCCGCGACGGCAGAGCCCGCAGCTCAGCGGGCGACTCGGCTCGCGGTAGCGGAAGTGCTCGTGCCCCGCAGGGCACTGCCCGACCCACGGGGCGAGCTCATGCGCGACCTCGCCGTCGTGCGTGCGTCGACCGACATAGCCGAGCTGCGCGGCGGTCGAAGCCCACTTGGGACCGTGCGCGGCGCGCGGGCCGACGATCGCGTGCGCGACCTCGTGCAACAGGATCTGGTGGATCTCGTCGTCGTCGTAGCGGGCCGCGAGGTAGCGCGACACCGAGATTCGCTTGGCGGTGTAGTTGCACAGGCCCGCACGCTTCTTCGCGTTGTCGAACCCGAACGACCACACCGCGGCATCGAGGTGCAGCACGATGAGCGCCTCTGCCCAACGCCGCACCCGTTCCAGATCCGCCATGGGATGAGAATAGACCCGCGCAGCGACGCTCGGAATCGAATTCCATCCCCAGAATGGGGAGCAATCCGGCCGCTCACCCGGCCGGATCGAGGCGCACCTGGAAGAGCCGATCATCCCCGTCACGGGGTGAGCCCCGCCCATCGGTGTTGTTCCCGATGAACCAGAGCGACCCGTCGGGCCCCGGCACCACGTCGCGGATCCGCCCGAGTTCGCGCGGGAACCACTCCGCCGCCGTGAGCTCGCCACCCGCCGTTGCCGGTGCGACCGACCAGATCCGCTCGCCGCGCAGCGCCGCGAGGAACAGCGTGTCCCCCACGATCGCGAGCCCCGACGGGCTCGCCTCGGAGGTCGACCACTGCATGACGGGATCGACGAACCGCGGGTCATCCGCCGCCCCCTCGATGACCGGCCAGCCGTAGTTGGCGCCCGCCTCGATGCGGTTGAGCTCGTCCCACGTGTTCTGGCCGAACTCGGCGGCCCACATGCCGCCCGCGGCATCCCACGCGATGCCCTGCGGATTGCGGTGCCCGAGCGACCACGTGAGGTTGTCGAAGGGGTTGCCGGGCGCTGGGCCTCCCTCCGGCGTCATGCGCAGGATCTTGCCCGACAGCGACGCCGGGTCCTGCGCCGCGTCGCGGTCGCCCGCGTCGCCCGACGTCGCGTAGAGGAACCCGTCGGGTCCGAAGGCGATCCGGCCGCCGTTGTGGTTGCCGGCACGCGGGATGCCGGTGAGGATCGCCTCGGGGGCGCCGAGCTCGAGCGATCCGGGAACGCCGGTGAGCGGCATCCGGACGATTCGATTGTCGGATTCCGCGGTGTGGTAGGCGTAGACGAACGCCGCGCGCTGGCCCGTGCTCGGCAGGTACGCGAGCCCCATCAGGCCGCCCTCGCCGCCCGCGAGCACGTCGGGCAGCTCGCCCGCCACGCGGAGCGACCCGTCCTCGAGCACCTCGACGATGCGGCCGGAGTCGCGCTCGCTCACGAGCACGCCGCCCACCGGCACACGCAGGATCGACCACGGTGCCGTCAGGCCCGAGGCGAGCACCTCGGGCTCACCGGCCGGCAGCAGCACCGGGGGCGGCTCGACGGGCACCGTCGCCGACGGACCCGGGCTCGGAAACGGTGATGCGGCCGCCGACGCCGGCGGAGGCGGGGCTTCGGGCGTACAGCCCGCGAGGAGGCCGACGCCGAGAGCGACGGAGACGGCTCGCACGGCGACCACCCGGACGGCGGCGACCCGTCGTGTCCGTCCGTCGTGGGGCGTCGTGCGTCGCATCGGAGTCCCTTCTCCCGTCCAGTGTGCCCGCGGCGACGGCAGAATGGGAGCATGCGACCGGCGATCGACCTCAACAGCGACCTCGGCGAGTCCTTCGGCGCGTGGCGTGTGGGCGACGACGAGGCCATGTTCACGCTCGTGTCGAGCGCCAACGTCGCGTGCGGATTCCACGCGGGCGATCCCATGACCATGGCCGCGAGCGCCCGGCTCGCCGCACGGCACGGCGTCGCGCTCGGCGCGCACCCCGGCTATCGCGACCTGGTCGGATTCGGGCGTCGCGCCCTCGAGACGACCCCGGCCGACATCGCCGCAGAGCTCCTCGCCCAGCTCGGCGCGCTCGACGGCGTCGCCCGGGCCGCCGGCACCCGGGTGAGGTACGTCAAGGCGCACGGTGCCCTCTACCACCGGCTCTCGGTCGACGCCGCTGCCGCGCGAGCGTTCGCCGAGGCGGTCGCCGCCTACGATGCGACACTTCCGATCCTCGGACAGCCACTGAGCGAGATCGAGCAGGCGGCGGCCGCCGCGGGCCTCGCCTTCGCTCGTGAGGCCTTCGTCGACCGGGGCTATGTCGCCGACGGTTCCCTGGCTCCACGCGGCGATCCCGGAGCCGTGATCGACGACCCGGCCGCGGCATCCGATCGCGCACTCGAACTCGTCGAGACCGGCGGCATCACCGCCGACGACGGCAGCCGCGTCGAGCTCGCGCCCGACTCCCTGTGCCTCCACGGCGACACCCCCGGCGCCGTCGCCATCGGCCGGGTGGTGCGCGCCGCACTCGAGGGCGCCGGGTACCGCATCGAGGCGTTCGCGTGAGTCGCCGGCTGCTGCCGAGCGGCGAGTCTGCCGTGCTCGTCGAGTGCGACAGCCTCGACGAGGTGCTGGCCCTGCACGACGCGCTCGTCGCCGGCCGACCGGCCGGGGTCGTCGAACTGGTGCCGGCCGCCCGCACCGTGCTCGTGGCGGTCGACACCGAGGTGCTGCCGCTCGAGTCGGCGATGACCTGGATCCGGCGCGCCCCGCTCGCGGCGCCGACCGCCGGCGTGCGCGGGGCCGATGAGGTCGCGACCATCCCGGTCGTCTACGACGGCGACGACCTCGCTGCGACGGCGCAGCTGCTCGACATCTCGACCGAGGAGCTCGTCAGCGCGCATCAGCGTGCCGAGTGGCGGGTCGCGTTCGCGGGCTTCGCTCCCGGATTCGGCTATCTCGTCTGCGACGACTGGCCCTACGAGGTGCCCCGGCTCGACGCGCCGCGCACGCGCGTGCCCGCCGGCGCCGTCGCGCTCGCCGGAGCCTTCGCGGGCGTGTACCCGCGCCCGAGTCCCGGTGGCTGGCGCCTCATCGGTCGCACCGATGCGGTCCTGTGGAATGCGCAGGCCGATCCGCCCGCGCTGCTCGCGCCGGGGCGACGCGTCCGGTTCGAGGCGGCCGTCTGATGTCTCGCGTCGTCGTCGAGCAGCCCGGTGCGCTGACGCTCGTTGAGGATCTCGGCCGCCCGGGATTCGCGCACCTCGGCGTCCCGCGGTCGGGGGCGGTCGACCGGGGCGCGGCGAAGCTCGCGAATCGACTGGTCGGCAATCCCGACGGGCACGCCGTGCTCGAGGTGCTCGTCGGAGGGTTCCGGGCTCGATTCGAGGACGGCGAGACGTGGTTCGCGGTCACCGGCGCATGGGGTCGGGCGACCCTCGACGGTCGACCTCTGGCGCCGTACACCGCTGCCCGCGCAGGCGCCGGCTCGGTGCTCGAGCTGGGTGCGGCCGAGCGGGGGATCCGCTACGTTCTCGCGGTGCGTGGCGGCATCGATGAGACGCCCTCGCTCGGTTCCCGCTCGCGCGACACGCTCGCCGGGCTCGGCCCCGAACCCGTCGCGCCCGGGAGGGCGCTCGCGATCGGGGCGGAGCCCGTGGCATCCGTGCCGCTCATCGACCAGGAGGCCGCGTTTCCGCCGCCCGGCGGCCCCGTGACCCTCGCGCTCATGCCCGGGCCACGTGCCGATTGGTTCACGGATGCCTCACGCCACGCCCTGTTCGACACGCCATGGCGGGTGACCGAGCGGGCCGACCGCGTCGGGGTGCGACTCGACGGTGCGCCCCTCGCTCGTCGCGTCGAAGGCGAGCTCGCGAGCGAGGCGACCGTGCCCGGATCAATCCAGGTCGCCGGGGGAGGACAGCCGACGATCCTGCTCGCCGACGGGCCGGTCACGGGCGGCTATCCGGTGATCGCCATCGTGACGCCCGCCTCGCTCGACGTCGTGGCGCAGGCGCGACCCGGTCAGGAGGTGCGGTTCCGGCACGCGTGAAGCCCCGGAAAAAACACTTCACACGCATCGTCGAATGTGGAAGTATCTTCCGAAACCGAACACCTACGGAGGATCGACGATGACCACCGACCCCACCCCGCCGTCCCTACCGGCCCCGGGCTTCGATCGACGCGGCTTCCTGACGCTCGCGGTGGCCGGCGCCGCAGCATCCGCGTTCACCGTGACCGTCGGCACGCTCGCGGCGGCGCCCGCGTTCGGAGCGGCCGCCGTCGAGCCCGACGCGACGATCGCACCGCGCAAGCGAGAGCTTCGCGCGATGTGGATCTCGTCGGTCGTCAACATCGACTGGCCCTCGCGCACTGGCCTGACCGCCGACCAGCAGCAGGCCGAGTTCCTGCACTGGCTCGACGTGGCCGAGCAGTTCAACCTCAACGCCGTGTTCGTGCAGGTGCGCCCCACGGCCGACGCGTTCTGGCCGAGCCCGCTCGAGCCGTGGTCGCAGTACCTCACGGGCGTGCAGGGCCAGGATCCCGGCTACGACCCGCTCGCCTTCATCGTCGACGAGGCGCACCGCCGCAACCTCGAACTGCACGCCTGGTACAACCCCTACCGCGTCTCGATGCAGGCCGACCCCGCCCAGCTCGTACCCGAGCACCCGGCGCGCGTTCACCCCGACTGGATCTGGGCGTACGGCGGCAAGCTCTACTTCGACCCGGGCCTGCCCGAGGTGCAGGAGCACATCCAGCAGGCGATCCTCCACTCCGTCGAGCACTACGACCTCGACGGCGTGCACTTCGACGACTACTTCTACCCGTACCCCGTGGCCGGGCAGACGATTCCGGATGCCGCGACCTACGCCGCGCACGGCGCCGGCTTCGACGACGTCGCCGACTGGCGGCGCCACAACGTCGACACGTTCGTGCACTCCATCTCCGAGCGCATCAAGGCGCTGAAGCCGTGGGTGAAGTTCGGCATCAGCCCATTCGGCATCTGGCGCAACCGCACCACCGACCCGCTCGGCTCCGAGACCGGAGGCTCGCAGTCGTACGACCTGCAGTTCGCCGACACGCGCAAGTGGGTGCTCGAGGGCTGGCTCGACTACATCAACCCGCAGATCTACTGGCAGTTCGGGCTCGCCGTCGCCGACTACGCGAAGCTCGCGCCGTGGTGGGCCGACGTGGCCGCGACATCCGGCACCCACCTCTACATCGGCGAGGCGCTCTACAAGGTGACCTCGGGGGTGTTCACCGATCCGGCGGAACTCTCGAACCACCTCACCTTCGACCGTGAGATCGATGCCGCCGGCACCCCCGTGCACGGCAACGTGTACTTCTCGGCCAAGCACGTGCCCGCCGACCCGCAGGGCTCGATGTCGCGCGTGCGCGCCGACCACTACGCGCGCCCGGCGATCGTGCCCGCCATGGACTGGCTGCCGGTGACGACGGTGCGCGCGCCGGTGCTCGCGAGCGCGTCACGCGACGGCGGCGGCGTGGCGCTGCAATGGCTCGATGCGTCGGCGCCCGAGGAGCGGGCGACCTCGTTCGCGGTGTACCGCGCCGCCGGGGCGGCCGACAGCGTCGACATCGAGGATGCGTCGAACCTCATCGCCACCCGCCGCGCCGAACCGGGTGTGCGGCAGTCCTTCGTCGATGCGTCCGCCGAGCCCGGCGCGGTCTACAGCTACGCCGTGACCGCCCTCGACCGCGTGTGGAACGAATCGGGGCCGAGCCGAGTGCGCACCGCCCGCTGAGGGCGCCGGCCCGCGTGCGGTCAGCCTCCAGGCTTCGCGAGGAAGACGCTGCGCGCCGGCGGCGGTGACGGCACCGCCGTCGCATCGGTCACCACAGGGGCTCCCGCGATGAACCGGCGGAGCTCGTCGCCCTCGACGAGCTTCGCCGGGGCGGGATCGCTCGCAAGGCGACGCGGCATCGCATCGAACTGCAGGGGCGCGTTCGAGGCGTACATGACGACGTTGCCGAAGCGCCGGCCCTTGAGCATCGCGGGGTCGGCCGCGATCGCGACGTGGTCGAACACGTACGAGAGCGTCGACGCCTGCGAGCGGGCGAAGGCGAGGCCTGCGCCGTCGGCGACGTTGACAGCGACGATGCCGCCCGGGGCGAGACGCGGCACGACCAGGCCGTAGAACTCGGCACTGGTCACGTGCGCGGGCGTGCGCGCACCCGAGAAGATGTCGACGACCATGAGGTCGACGACGCCGTCGAGCCCGCCCGGCAGCTTCGCCAGCACCTCGCGGGCATCGCCGTGACGGATGCGCAGCTGCGCGCCGCGGGGGAGCGGCAGGTGCTCGCGCACGAGGTCGACGAGATCGGACTCGAGCTCGACGACCTGCTGGCGCGACCCGGGTCGCGTGGCGATGACGTAGCGGGGCAGGGTGAGCGCACCGCCGCCGAGGTGCACGGCCGTGATCGCCTCGCCCTCGGGGCGCACGAGGTCGATGGCGTGCCCGATGCGCCGCACGTACTCGAATCCGAGCCACTCGGGCCGCTCGAGCTCGACGTGCGACTGCGGTGTGCCGTCGACGAAGAGGGTCCATGAGCCGGGAGTCTGGCGGGACTCCTCGAGGCGGGCGATGTGCCCGCTCACGGTGAGGCGGCGTTCGAGGTCTGGCACGCTGGCCACGCTACCCCCTGCTCGCCGCGCCCCCTGTCGGGCCGGTCAGCAGGCGCCCCAGAGCGAGAAGTCGAGACGCGCACCCGTGAGCACCTCGGCCGGATGCGGGCCCTTCGCTGCGAGCCGCTCCTCGAGCCGGCCGGGCAGCCCGCCGGGCGCGGCGACGAGCACGGCGTTGCCCTCGTCGGAGCCCGCCAGCACCGACGGATCGCCCGTGACGAGGAGCTCGGCGGTGGGGTCGGCGCGGGCGACGGCCCGCGTCTGCGCGCGCAGACGCTCGAGTCCGGCGGCGTCGGCCACGTTCATGGCCAGCAGCCCGCCGGGAGCGACGAGCGCGAGGCATCCGCTCATGAACGCCGGCGTCGCGACGAACGCCGGCGGATCGAGCCGCGCGTAGAGGTCGACGACGACGACGTCGAACGGCGGCTGCGGCGCGAGGTCGCCGACGACGGATGCCGCATCGCCGACCACGACCGCGATGTCGGCGCCCACCGGCAGGGGGAGTCGAGCGAGCACCAACTCGAGCAGCTCGGGATCGAGCTCGACGACGACCTGCCGGGAGCCGGGCCGGGTCGCGGCGACGTAGCGGGCGAGCGTGAGGGCGCCGCCGCCGAGGTGCAGGGCGTTCAGCGGTGACCCCGGCAACCCGATCGCGTCGATGACATGGCCGATGCGGCGCACGTACTCGAAGAACAGTCGAGTCGGGTCGTCGGGGTCGACGTGCGACTGGGCCGTGCCGTCGACGAGCAGCGTGAGTCCGGTCGCCGAGAAGATGTCGGCCTCGAACTCGATGCGCTCCATGCAGGCATCGTCGCACGCGACCGGGGCCGCAGTGACGGCCGCTCCGGGATCAGTCGCGCGGCGCGCCGACGTTGCCCGCCTCGAACGCGTCGAGGGCGGCGGTGAGCAGGCGCTCGCGGTCGAGGCCGGTGGTCGCGCTCAGCGCGGCGATCCGGCCCTCGATCCCGGATGCCCGCGGGGTCGCCGCCGGGGCCGGAACCGGGGCGGCGGTCGCCAGGGCAACCGGCTCCTCGCCGCGGAGGAACAGCGCGAGGATCGGCACGACGACCGTGCCGAGGGCGTCGACGATCGCGATGACGCCGAACACGCGCCAGTACTCGCCGTCGTTCGCGCCGGGGACCGCGAAGTCGGTGAGGATCGGCACGATCAGCATCGACGCGACGATGGCGATCGCGACGAGCGTCACCGCGAGTGCGGCTCGGACGGCGCGGTGGCGGCGGGTCGCGAGCAGGAGCAGCAGGTTGGCGTGGGCGACGCTCAGGGCGACGATCCCGACGATCCCGAACCAGCGGACCAGCTCCCTCACGATCTCGCCCGACGACGTCTCCCAGTCGATCCAGATCGCGGCGAGCCCGAGCACGAGCGCGACGGCGCTCGCCGTGAGCCCGATGAAGCCGACGACGCGCACCGGCCGCCCGACGACGGCGAGGTGGCAGAGGGCGGTGAGGCTCGCCACGGCGATGACCAGGGTGGTGAGCATCGTCTTGCCCTGGGTCACGCCGAAGTCGCCGCCCAGCAGGGTGATGATGCCGACGACCGCGGTGAACGACAGTGACGCGACGATCAGGATGATTGCGGTGCGTCGTGCACCGCGGAGGCGGCTGGAGCGGGCGGGCGCAGGCGTCGGTGCAGCGGTCGGTGCGCGGTGCGGTTCGGTCATGCAACTCCCTTGTCCGCGCTCAGCATAGGGCCGGCGGCGACGCTCGACGGCGTGATTTCCGGAGGCGGCGCGCCCGCCCGAAGCTGGGTTATACCTGAGATCCGCGGCGAGGTCAAGGATCGACTGGACACGGCGCGTTTCGGGACATATCAGTTAACCTTTGCGCTCCCAGACCCACCATGCCTTCATATTGCGGTCGGCTTCGTGCGTGTCGAGACCTCCCGGTCTCCGGCATCCGCACCTCGTCTGAGGGGTACTCAACTCTCCGCTACCGACAGTGAACCGGCCCATGGGCCATGGAGGTTACTCACTTGGCTGCTGCGCGCAACGCAACCACGCCCACCCCCAAGAACGGACGCGGTGCCAGCCGCCTCTCGTTCGCAAAGGTCACCGATACCCTCACGGTACCCGACCTGCTTGCACTCCAGACCGAGAGCTTCGACTGGCTCGTCGGAAACGACACCTGGAAGGCGCGCCTTGCCGATGGCAAGGCGTCGGGTCGTCAGGACCTGCCCGAGACCACCGGCCTCGAGGAGATCTTCGAGGAGATCT
The DNA here is from genome assembly GCA_963758615.1 of uncultured Actinomycetota bacterium. Lineage (GTDB taxonomy): Bacteria > Actinomycetota > Actinomycetes > Actinomycetales > Microbacteriaceae > Agromyces. Next base: position 67,046 of record CAVWVZ010000006.1, read on the forward strand.
CCCCGATCGAGGACCTCGGCGAGACCATGCAGCTCTCGTTCACGAACCCCGAGCTCGAGCCGCCGAAGTACACGATCGACGAGTGCAAGGAGAAGTCGAAGACCTACTCCGCACCGCTCTACGTGAACGCGGAGTTCATGAACCACCTCACGGGTGAGATCAAGACCCAGACGGTCTTCATGGGCGACTTCCCCCTGATGACCCCCAAGGGCACCTTCGTCATCAACGGCACCGAGCGCGTCGTCGTGTCGCAGCTCGTCCGCTCGCCCGGCGTCTACTTCGAGCGCACCCCCGAGAAGACCTCCGACAAGGACATCTACTCGGCGCGCGTCATCCCGAGCCGCGGTGCGTGGCTCGAGTTCGAGATCGACAAGCGCGACCAGGTCGGCGTTCGCATCGACCGCAAGCGCAAGCAGTCGGTCACGGTGTTCCTGAAGGCCCTCGGCCTGACCTCCGAGGAGATCCTCGAGGAGTTCGCCGGCTACGAGTCGATCGCCCTCACCCTCGAGAAGGACAACATCCTCACGAAGGAAGAGGCGCTCAAGGACATCTACCGCAAGCTGCGCCCGGGTGAGCAGGTCGCCGCCGAGGCCGCGCGTGCGCTCCTCGACAACTTCTACTTCAACCCGAAGCGCTACGACCTCGCCAAGGTCGGCCGCTACAAGATCAACAACAAGCTCGGTCTCGAGGCGCCCCTCACCGACTCGGTGCTCACGGTCCAGGACATCGTGGCCACGATCAAGTACCTCGTCGCCCTCCACGACGAGCGCACGACGATCGCCGGCCGCCGCGGTGGCAAGGCCGTCGACATCCGACTCGACGTCGACGACATCGACAACTTCGGCAACCGTCGCATCCGCGCGGTGGGCGAGCTCATCCAGAACCAGGTGCGCACCGGCCTCAGCCGCATGGAGCGCGTCGTGCGCGAGCGCATGACGACCCAGGACATCGAGGCGATCACGCCGCAGACCCTGATCAACGTGCGACCCGTCGTCGCGGCGATCAAGGAGTTCTTCGGCACCTCGCAGCTCTCGCAGTTCATGGACCAGAACAACCCGCTCGCGGGCCTCACGCACAAGCGCCGCCTGTCGGCGCTCGGCCCCGGCGGCCTCTCGCGTGACCGCGCGGGCGTCGAGGTCCGTGACGTGCACCCCTCGCACTACGGCCGCATGTGCCCGATCGAGACGCCGGAAGGCCCGAACATCGGCCTCATCGGCTCGCTGGCGTCGTTCGCCCGCATCAACTCGTTCGGCTTCATCGAGACCCCGTACCGCAAGGTCGTCGAGGGCCGGGTCACCGAGCAGATCGACTACCTCACCGCGATGGAGGAGGACGACTACATCGTCGCCCAGGCCAACGCGCCGCTGACGAAGGACTCGCACTTCGCCGAGCAGCGAGTGCTCGCCCGCCGGAAGGGCGGCGAGGTCGACCTGTTCCCCGCCGACGAGATCGGCTACATGGACGTCTCGCCGCGCCAGATGGTGTCGGTGGCGACCTCGCTCATCCCGTTCCTCGAGCACGACGACGCGAACCGCGCCCTCATGGGTGCGAACATGCAGCGTCAGGCGGTGCCGCTGCTGCGCAGCGACTCGCCGTTCGTCGGCACGGGCATGGAGGGCTACGCCGCGGTCGACGCCGGTGACGTGATCACCGCCGACAAGGGTGGTGTCGTCACCGAGGTCTCGGCCGACGCCGTGACCGTGCAGCTCGACGAGGGTGGCACGCAGACCTACTTCCTGCGCAAGTTCGACCGCTCGAACCAGGGCACGTCGTACAACAACCGCGTCATCGTGAACGCGGGTGAGCGCGTCGAGGCCGGCGAGGTCATCGCCGACGGTCCCGCGACCGACAACGGCGAGCTCGCGCTCGGCAAGAACCTGCTCGTGGCGTTCATGCCGTGGGAGGGTCACAACTTCGAGGACGCGATCATCCTCAGCCAGAACCTCGTGAAGGACGACGTGCTCTCGTCGATCCACATCGAGGAGTACGAGGTCGACGCGCGCGACACGAAGCTCGGCAAGGAGGAGATCACCCGTGATCTCCCCAACGTGAGCCCCGACCTGCTCGCCGACCTCGACGAGCGCGGCATCATCCGCATCGGCGCCGAGGTCCGGCCCGGCGACATCCTCGTCGGAAAGGTCACGCCGAAGGGCGAGACCGAGCTCTCGGCCGAGGAGCGACTCCTCCGGGCGATCTTCAACGAGAAGAGCCGCGAGGTTCGCGACACGTCGCTGAAGGTGCCCCACGGTGAGCAGGGCACGATCATCGCCGTCAAGGTGTTCGACGCACAGGACGGCGACGACGAGCTCGGCTCCGGCGTCAACCAGCGCGTGGTCGTCTACATCGCGCAGAAGCGCAAGATCACCGAGGGCGACAAGCTCGCCGGCCGTCACGGCAACAAGGGCGTCATCTCGAAGATCCTCCCGGTCGAGGACATGCCGTTCCTCGCCGACGGAACTCCGGTCGACGTCATCCTGAACCCGCTCGGCATCCCCGGCCGCATGAACTTCGGCCAGGTGCTCGAGACCCACCTCGGGTGGGTCGCCAAGCAGGGCTGGAAGGTCGATGGCAACCCGACGTGGGCCAAGAAGCTCCCGAAGGACGCTCACGAGGCCGCGCCCGGCACCAAGGTCGCGACCCCCGTGTTCGACGGTGCGTTCGAGGAGGAGATCGCGGGTCTGCTCGACTCGACGCTCCCCAACCGCGACGGTGAGCGACTGATCGACTCGAGCGGCAAGACGCAGCTCTTCGACGGCCGATCCGGCGAGCCCTTCCCGTACCCGGTCTCGGTCGGCTACATGTACATCCTCAAGCTGCACCACCTCGTCGACGACAAGATCCACGCGCGTTCGACGGGCCCGTACTCGATGATCACCCAGCAGCCGCTGGGTGGTAAGGCGCAGTTCGGTGGTCAGCGATTCGGTGAGATGGAGGTCTGGGCGCTCCAGGCCTACGGTGCGGCATACGCGCTGCAGGAGCTCCTCACGATCAAGTCCGACGACATCCTCGGCCGCGTCAAGGTGTACGAGGCGATCGTCAAGGGCGAGAACATCCAGGAGCCCGGCATCCCCGAGTCGTTCAAGGTGCTCATGAAGGAGATGCAGTCGCTCTGCCTGAACGTCGAGGTCCTCTCGGCCGACGGCACCGCGGTCTCGCTCCGTGACACCGACGACGAGGCCTTCCGCGCAGCGGAAGAGCTCGGCATCAACATCTCCGCGCGCTTCGAGTCGTCGAACATCGACGAGATCTAAGCCAGGCCAGTAGACGACTACAGAACTTTCCAAGGAGAGAAATTGCTCGACGCAACGACTTTTGACGAGCTTCGCATCGGCCTGGCCACCGCAGAGGACATCCGCAAGTGGTCCTACGGTGAGGTCAAGAAGCCCGAGACCATCAACTACCGCACCCTGAAGCCCGAGAAGGACGGTCTGTTCGGTGAGCAGATCTTCGGCCCGAGCCGCGACTGGGAGTGCGCGTGCGGCAAGTACAAGCGCGTGCGCTTCAAGGGCATCGTCTGTGAGCGATGCGGTGTCGAGGTCACCAAGTCCTCGGTGCGCCGTGAGCGCATGGGCCACATCGAGCTCGCCGCCCCGGTGACGCACATCTGGTACTTCAAGGGTGTGCCGAGCCGACTCGGCTACCTGCTCGACATGGCGCCGAAGGACCTCGAGAAGGTCATCTACTTCGCCGCCTACATGGTGATCGACGTCGACGACGAGGGTCGTCACGCCGACATGCCCGGTCTCGAGAACGAGCTCCGCCTCGAGATCAAGACCATCGGCGACCAGCGCGACGCGCGCATCGCCGAGCTCATGAAGCGCAAGGAGGCCGAGCTCGAGCAGCTCGAGGCCGAAGGCGCCAAGAGCGACCAGAAGAAGCGCGCCGAGGCGGCCGCCGACAAGGAGATGACGCAGGTCCGCAAGTCGGGCGACGAGCAGATCGCGCACCTCGAGCGCGTGTGGGAGGACTTCCGCACCCTCAAGGTCGGCGACCTCAAGCCCGAGGACTCGGTCTTCCACGAGCTCCAGGACCGCTTCGGCATGTACTTCGACGCCTACATGGGCGCCGAGGCCATCAAGAAGCGCCTCCTGTCGTTCGACCTGGCCGCCGAGGCCGAAGACCTGCGCCTGCAGATCGCCGAGGGCAAGGGTCAGAAGAAGATCCGCGCCATCAAGCGCCTGCGCGTCGTGAGTTCCTTCCTCGCGACGGGCAACTCGCCCGCGGCGATGGTGCTCGACGTCGTGCCGGTGATCCCGCCCGAGCTGCGCCCGATGGTGCAGCTCGACGGTGGCCGGTTCGCGACATCCGATCTCAACGACCTCTACCGTCGCGTGATCAACCGCAACAACCGCCTGCGTCGCCTGCTCGACCTCGGTGCCCCCGAGATCATCGTGAACAACGAGAAGCGCATGCTGCAGGAGGCCGTCGACGCACTGTTCGACAACGGCCGCCGCGGTCGTCCCGTCACCGGTACCGGCAACCGTGCCCTCAAGTCCCTGAGCGACATGCTCAAGGGCAAGCAGGGTCGATTCCGCCAGAACCTGCTCGGCAAGCGCGTCGACTACTCGGGCCGTTCGGTCATCGTCGTCGGCCCGCAGCTGAAGCTGCACCAGTGCGGTCTGCCCAAGCAGATGGCGCTCGAGCTCTTCAAGCCGTTCGTGATCAAGCGCCTCATCGACCTGAGCCACGCGCAGAACATCAAGGCCGCCAAGCGCATGGTCGAGCGTTCGCGTCCGCAGGTGTGGGACGTGCTCGAGGAGATCATCCGCGAGCGCCCCGTGCTGCTGAACCGCGCGCCCACCCTGCACCGCCTCGGCATCCAGGCGTTCGAGCCGCAGCTCGTCGAGGGCAAGGCGATCCAGCTCCACCCGCTCGTGTGTGCTGCGTTCAACGCGGACTTCGACGGCGACCAGATGGCCGTGCACCTCCCCCTCTCGGTGGAGGCGCAGGCCGAGGCCCGCATCCTCATGCTCGCCTCGAACAACATCCTGAAGCCGTCCGACGGTCGCCCGGTGACCCTGCCCTCGCAGGACATGATCATCGGCCTGCACCACCTGACGACCGAGAAGCCCGGCGGCGCCGGCGAGGGCCGCGCGTTCTCGTCGATCGCCGAGGCGATCCTCGCGTTCGACCAGAACCGTCCGGGCGAGCTCGCGCTCGATCTCGGTGCGAAGGTGAAGATCCGTCTCGACGGTCTGCACTTCGCCGAGGGCGACCAGCCCGAGGGCTTCGAGTCGGGCAAGCCGTTCCTGCTCGAGACGACCCTGGGTCGCGCCCTGTTCAACGAGGCGCTCCCGGTCGACTACCCGTTCTTCAACAAGCAGGCGGGCAAGGGCCAGATCTCCGAGATCGTCAACGACCTCGCCGAGCGCTACCCGAAGACCGAGGTCGCCGCGACCCTCGACCGCATCAAGGACGCCGGCTTCCGCTGGGCGACCCGATCGGGCGTGACCGTCGCGCTCTCGGACATCATCACGCCCCCCACCAAGGGCGAGATCGTCTCGAGGTACGAGAAGCAGGCCGCCAAGGTGCAGTCGCAGTTCGAGAAGGGTCTCACGACCGACCTCGAGCGTCGTCAGGAGCTCATCCAGATCTGGACGAAGGCCACCGACGAGGTCGCCGTCGCGATGCGCGAGGCCTTCCCCGAGGACAACACCATCAACCGCATGGTGTCGTCCGGCGCCCGTGGTAACTGGCTGCAGATCCGCAACATCGCGGGCATGCGAGGCCTCGTGAACAACCCGAAGGGTGAGATCATCCCTCGCCCGATCATCTCGAGCTACCGCGAGGGCCTCTCGGTCGCCGAGTACTTCATCGCGACGCACGGTGCCCGCAAGGGTCTGGCCGACACGGCCCTCCGTACGGCCGACTCGGGTTACCTCACGCGTCGTCTCGTCGACGTCTCGCAGGACGTCATCATCCGTGAAGACGACTGCGGCACGACCAAGGGCCTCGAACTGCCGATCGCCACGGTCGACGCGTCAGGCGAGCTCGTGCGCGACCCGAACGTCGAGAACGCGGTCTACGCCCGCAGCCTCGCGGCCGATGCCGTGAACGCGAAGGGCGAGATCGTGGCCGAGGCCGGTGAAGACGTCGGTGACGTGCTCATCGCCAAGCTCATCGGTGCGGGAGTCGAGAGCATCAAGGTGCGCTCGGTCCTCACCTGCGAGTCCGCCGTGGGCGTCTGCGCGAAGTGCTACGGCCGTTCGCTCGCGACCGGCAAGCTCGTCGACATCGGCGAGGCCGTCGGCATCATCGCGGCCCAGTCGATCGGTGAGCCGGGCACGCAGCTCACGATGCGTACCTTCCACACCGGTGGTTCGGCTTCGGCCGACGACATCACGCAGGGTCTTCCCCGCGTGCAGGAGCTCTTCGAGGCCCGTACCCCCAAGGGTGCGTCGCCCATCGTCGAGGCTCCGGGTCGCATCACGATCGACGAGACCGACAGGCAGCGCAAGGTCATCCTCACGCCCGACAACGGCGACGAGCCGATCGCGTACAACGTGCTCAAGCGTTCGACGCTGCTCGTGGAGGACGGACAGCACGTCGAGCTCGGCCAGCAGCTCATCGTCGGTACGGTCGACCCCAAGGAGGTCCTCCGGGTCAAGGGCGTCCGCGAAGTGCAGAAGCACCTCGTGAACGGCGTCCAGGACGTGTACCGCTCGCAGGGCGTGCCGATCCACGACAAGCACATCGAGGTCATCGTGCGCCAGATGCTGCGCAAGGTCACCGTCGTCGACCACGGCGACACCGACCTGCTTCCCGGTGAGCTCGTCGACCGGTTGAAGTACAACGGCATCAACCGCGCGACGCTCACCGAGGGCAAGAAGACCGCCTCGGCCCGCCAGGAGGTCATGGGTATCACCAAGGCCTCGCTTGCGACCGAGTCGTGGCTGTCGGCCGCGTCCTTCCAGGAGACGACCCGCGTGCTCACGCAGGCCGCCATGGAGGGCAAGTCCGACCCGCTCGTCGGCCTCAAGGAGAACGTCATCATCGGCAAGCTGATCCCCGCCGGCACCGGTCTGCAGAAGTACCGGAACGTCGCGGTCGAGGCCACCGAGGAGGCGAAGGCGGAGCGCTACCCGAACCGCATCTTCACCGACGACGCGGCCTTCAGCGAGGGCGACCTCAGCTTCGTCGACTTCGACGCGTTCTCGAGCGACGACTTCACGCCCGGCAACTACAGCTAGGCGCGACGCGCACGAACGAAGGGCCCCGGAGCGATCCGGGGCCCTTCGGCGTCGGTGCGTGCTGCTGACAATGGCCGCGACCCGGCGATACGCTCTGCACACCGACACCGATACGATCGCGAGGAGCCGCGATGGCCGAGCAGCCCAACCCTCCCGGCAGGCCCCCGCTCGCGAAGCGCCCGATCTTCTGGTTGGGGCTCGTGGCGGCACTGCTCGCGATCGTCGTCGCGCTGGTCGTCGGCATGCTGATCGGCGGGGCCACCGGTACCGCGCCGTCGCCGTCGCCGACCTCGGTCGATCGGCCGACGCCGGCCGCGCAATCACCGGCCGCCGTCGTGACGCCGCCTGCTCCCGACGCGGCGGCGATCCCCGACGACTGCACCGCCATCTACACGCGTGACTGGCAGAGCGAGCTCGAACTCGCGCTGAATCCGGCCTGGACCGATTCGCCCGAGAGCGGGGTCCGCTACGCCAGCGGCGACGTCGGCCTGCAGACGATGCTCGAGGGCACGACCCGGCTCACGTGCATCTGGGCCACGCCCGAGGGCGGCAGCGACGTCGGCATCACGACGAACGTCGCCACGCTCACCGAAGTGCAGCAGGACGAGACACTCGCTCACCTGGAAGACCTCGGCTACAGCTGCTACGAGGAGCTCGAGGGCACCAGATGCGTCGTCGAGCAGGAGGGTGAGGTCGGGGCGTTCGGGGAGTCGCACTTCCTGAGGTCCGGTGTCTGGATCGCGACGGGCTGGGTGAACGCGGCGCCCGACGGCTACACCCACGACATCGTCGCGGCGGTCTTCGGCTGATCATCCGCGGCGCGGGATCCGGCGCCGCGGCGTGCCGCGGCGTTACAGTGGGGCCGAAAGCGGGCACGAGGGTGCCCGAAAGGAGCGCGATCATGAGCAGCACGACTCCCGGTTCCGAGCCCGACCGCGCCGCCGAGGCGTCGGGCGTGCCCGATGAGGCGGCGGTCGAGGAGACGACGCCCGACGAGGCGACGCCTGCTGAAGCCGCGCCCGACGAGACGGTGCCCGATGAGGCAGCCGTCGACGAGGCTGCACGCGAGCAGCCGGCAGTGGAAGAGGTGGCGCTCGCCGACGAGCCCGCCGACGAGCCCGCCGACGAGCCCGAGCTGGCTGCGGCCGAGCCCGAGCCCGAGCCCGAGCCCGAGCCTGTAGCAGCCCCCGAGCCAGCAGCCCCCGAGCCGGCCGCCGCCGAACCCGAGGCGACGACCTCGCGCCTCGACGAAGCCGTCGCCCGCGCGAATGCCGGGGCCGCGGCATCCGAGGGCGACGGCATCGACGACGCCGAGGCCACGCCGCCGCCGGTGCCCGCCGGATCCGTGCGGCGTGAGACCTATGTACCGGCATCGACGGCCGCAGCGGGAGCAGCTGCGGGTGCGGCGACCCTGGCGCCCGAGCCCGAGCCGCTCTACGTCGCGCCTACGCCGGGCCCGCAGACCATCTACGTCCAGGCGCCGACTCCGCCCAAGCCGAAGGGCAACCGGGGATTCGGCATCCTCGTCGCGCTCGTCGGCACGGTGCTGTTCGCACTGCTCTATGCCGCGATCGGGTACCTGGTGCTGCTCGGCCAGCCCGACCCGTCGGCCGTGTTCGCGCAGTTCCTCGCCCGCGCGGTGTTCTGGGTGCCGATCGTGGCGTTCTTCGTGGGGTTCATGCTGCTCGCCGTCATCGTCAACCGCGGCCCGTGGTGGACCTATGCGGTGTTCGGCCTCCTCGTCGCGGCGCTGGTCTACTTCTCGTACATCGGCGCGGCGCTGATCACGGTGCAGGCATGGACCCTCACGCTCGACGAGGCGTCGGAGTTCGTCTCGCAGCGCTGGCTCGATCCGTTCGCGATCGTGGCGGCCGCGATCGCCCGCGAGATCCCGATCTGGCTCGGCGGCTGGATCGCCGCCCGCGGTCGCGGCGTCACCGAGCGCAACCGGCTCGCGCGCGAGGAGTACGACCGCGAGCTCGCCGCGGGGCCGCAGCCCCAGCGCGCCGCCTGAGGCACGCCGACGCGTCCGACGACCCCGCCCACCCACCGGTGGCGCGGGGTCGTTCCCTGCTCCGGTTAGGCTGCTGTGTCGGAGATGGTGACTCCTCCCCATCGACACGCGCCACCCGATCGTGATCGGGTGGCGAGACAGTCTTCCCCCATGCAAGGAGCCGGAGTGAGCGTCACCCTCGACGTCGACGACGACCCCATTCCCGGCCTCGACGCCGACGGCCGGCCCGATCCCGGCTACGCCAGGCGACTGGGGTTGGTGCCTGCGCCGGGCGGGCGGCGGTCGGCGGCGTTCGCCCTCGACGCCACGGTGTGGATCGTGCTGGCGGTGCCTGGCCTGATCGGCGCAGCGATCCTCGCGTCGGCGCTCGTGACCTCAGGTCTCTCCCCAGCCGGGCTCTTCGCGGGGTCGTCGATGCTTCCCCTCGTGCTCATCGCCGTGAGCCAGGTGCTGCTCACCGCCTTCGGACTCACGCAGCTGGTCCTCCACGGGCGGCGCGGTGTCACCCTCGGCAAGGCGTCCTTCGGCATCCGCTCGGTGAACGTCGCGACGTTCGGGCGACCGGGCTTCTGGCGCGTCACCCTTCGTGCGCTCGTGCTGTGGGGTTCCCAAGCAGTGCTCCCGCTCGTCGGGCCGGCGGTGATGTTCGCCTCGTCGAGCTGGGATCCCGATTCCCGCGGGCGCAGCTGGCTCGATCGTATCGGCGGATGCTACGCCGTCGACGCCCGGCGTGGCCTCGATCCCTTCGACGCGAAGGCGTTGCGCCACGCGCGCCGGGCGCTCGACGCACCGCCGTGGAAGAGCTCGCGAAGCTACCGTCGCTCGCGAGCGACCGTGCGCCGGCCGACGGCCTGTTCATCCCGTCGGCGCGCTCGAGTTCGGGCGTGGTCTCCGCGGCACCCGAAGACGCCGGTGCCTGGGTGCCGCCCGCCCTCGTGCCGGCGGCCGCGGAACCCCGGCCGACCTCGGCGCCGACCGCGGAAGCGTACGTGCTCGAGTTCGACGACGGCACCCGCGTCGCGGCATCCGCAAGCGGGCTGCTCGGACGCAACCCCGCCGCCGCGCCGGGCGAACCGCAGGCGCAGCTCCTCCCGCTCGCCGACGACAGCATGCGCATCTCGAAGACGCACGCGGCGTTCGGCATCGACGCCACCGGGTTCTGGGTGGCCGATCGGTCCTCGAGGAACGGCACCATGGTGCACCGGCCCGACGGTGACGCACATCGGCTGCCACCGGGTGTCCGCACGCCCGTGCCGGCCGGCTCGCGGGTGACGCTCGGCGGCCGGAGCTTCGTGGTCGTCGCCGGAGGGATCGCATGAAACTCAAGCTCGGACTCCGCCGTCAGGCGGGGTCGCCCGTCGACATCGTCGTGACGGCCGACTCGACCGCCACCGTCCAGGACCTCGCGCGCGCCGTCGCCGACACGGATCCCGCGTCATCGCTCCGCGGGCTCGCAGCGCATTCGACGCTCACGCTCGCCGTGGCGCCTCCGACCTCGACCGAACCGGTCGTGCTCGAGCCCGACCTGCTCCTCGGCGATGCCCCGATCGGTTCCGGGTTCAACGTCGCCGTCGTCGCCCACGCGCCAACGCGGGCCGGGACGTCGTCCTCGGCGGCCGCGGTGATGCGCATCCTCAACGGCCCCGAGGCGGGCCGCGAGGTGCCCCTGCGTCGCGGCCACAGCACCATCGGGCGGACCGGCGGAGTCGACGTCGTGCTCGCCGACGCCCTCGTCTCCAAGCGGCACGCCCGCGTCGAGGTCGACCAGGGCATCGAACTCGTCGACCTCAACTCGGCGAACGGGCTCATCGTCGATGGCGGTCTCGTGCAGCGCGTGCGCGTCATCCCGGGGCAGGTCATCACGATCGGCGAGACCGAGGTCGCGTTCTCGCTCGTCGCCGGCACCGACGATGCGGTCGATCCCGTCCTCGAGCGCGGCGGCGCGCTCATGTTCAACCGGTCGCCGCGCGTCGAGGTGCGCTATCCGGGCACCGAGCACCGGCATCCGGTCATCCCGACCGAGGCGGACCCGCGGCTCTTCCCGTGGCCGATGATCGTCGCACCGATGATGCTCGGCCTCGCGATGTTCTTCATCACCGGGAACCCGTACTCGCTCTCGATCGTCGCGATGTCGCCGCTCATGATGCTCGGCAACTTCGTCGGCCAGCGCACGCAGCAGGGCAAGAAGCTCCGGCTCGAGATCGACACGTTCGAGTCGCAGATCGAGGAGCTCGAGGAGACGCTCGCCCGCGAGACCACCGTCGAGCGGGCGCGCCGGCACGCCGAGGCCCCCGCCGTGGCGACGGTCTACGAGGAGGCGATGCGGCTCGGCCCGATGCTCTGGACCCGCCGGCCCGAGCACTGGAACTTCCTCGCCCTGCGCCTCGGCGTCGGCCGCGCGCGGAGCCGCAACACGGTGCAGCAGTCGAACGAGCAGAAGGGCATCGCGCGCTACGCCCGCCAGGTCGACAGGCTGCGCACCCGGCACGAGTTCATCGACGACGTGCCGCTCGTCGAGATGCTGCCGCATTCGGGCGCCATCGGCATCGCGGGTCCGCGCCACCTCGCCGCCGACGTGCTGCGCGGACTCGGGGTGCAGCTGTTCGGCCTGCATGCGCCGAACGAGGTCATCACCGCAGCGATCGTCGACCCGGCGTGGGCGCGCGAGCTCGAGTGGATGAAGTGGCTCCCGCACACGACGAGTCCGCGATCGCCGTTCGCCGAGCTCGCACTCGCCGACAGCCAGTCCGCCGGCACTGCGCTGCTGAACGGCCTCGAGGAGACGATCCTCGGGCGGCTGTCGGGCACGCCGAGCCGTCGCGGACCCCTGCCCGAGACCGACACCACGATGGCGCTCGGGGCTCGCGTGGGCGATGCCGTCGACCGCGGCGGAGCGATCGACGGCGACCTCGCCCTCGTGCTCATCGCGTCGAACGATGCGCCGGTCGACCGCCCGAGGCTCACGCAGGTGATCGAGCGGGGCGCCGACGCGGGCATCTTCACGATCTTCCTCGCTCCCACCGTCGAATCGCTCCCCGCAGCGTGCCGCACCTACATCGACGCCACCGAGGGCCTCGACCGTGCCAGGGTCGGGCTGGTGCGCGCAGGGGAGCAGTTCGAGGCGGTCGGCATCGAGGGCGTCTCGAACCAGTACGCCGAGGTCTTCGCCAAACGCCTCGCCCCGGTCGCGGACTCGAGCTCGGTCGCCGCCGACTCGAGCGACCTGCCGCGAAGCGTCTCGCTGCTGAAGCTCCTCGGCACCGACATCGCCGCGCAGCCGGGCACTGCGATCGAACGATGGCGGCAGAACAACTCGATCCTCGACCGTTCGCGGGGCCCGCGGCCGCGCCTGAAGCGTGCCGGAACGCTGAAGGCGTACATCGGGCAGGGCAGTCCCGACGCGATGTCGCTCGACCTGCGCACGCAGGGGCCGCACGCGCTGGTCGGCGGCACGACCGGCTCCGGCAAGTCGGAGTTCCTGCAGGCGTGGGTGCTCGGGATGGCGGCGGAGTACAGCCCCGACCGCGTCACCTTCCTCTTCGTCGACTACAAGGGCGGTTCGGCGTTCGCCGACTGCGTCGAGCTTCCGCACTGCGTCGGCCTCGTGACCGACCTCAGCCCGCACCTCGTGCGGCGCGCCCTGACGAGCCTGCGGGCCGAGCTGCACCACCGCGAGCACCTGTTCAACCGCAAGAAGGCGAAGGACCTGCTCGAGCTCGAGAAGCGTCAGGATCCCGAGACGCCGCCCGCCCTCGTGCTCGTCATCGACGAGTTCGCCGCGCTCGCGGGCGAGGTTCCCGAATTCGTCGACGGCGTCGTCGACATCGCACAGCGCGGCCGCTCCCTCGGCATCCACCTGATCATGGCGACGCAGCGGCCCGCCGGCGTCATCAAGGACAACCTCCGCGCGAACACGAACCTGCGCGTCGCGCTGCGCATGGCGGATGTCTCGGACTCGAACGACGTCGTCGGCGAGCCCGTCGCCGGCACCTTCGACCCGTCGATCCCGGGTCGTGGCATCGCGAAGACCGGGCCCGGACGTCTCGTGCCCTTCCAGTCGGGTTATGCGGGCGGTTGGACGAGCGATGCTCCGGATGTCGCCCAGATGCGTGTCGCCGAGCTCCGGTTCGGGTCGACCGTGGTGTGGGAGTCAGACGCGAAGGACGACGGCGACACCCATGAGGAGGATCTCGGCCCGAACGATCAGAAGCGGATGGTCGCGAATCTCGTCGAGGCGTCTCGCGCCGCGGGCATCCCCGCTCCGCGACGCCCCTGGCTCGACGACCTCACGTCCACGGTCGACCTTCGTCGCCTCCCGCTCGACGGCGACGCCAGGATCCCGCTCGGCGTGGCCGACATCCCCGAGCGGCAGGCGCAGGTGCCGGTGTTCTTCGAACCCGACACCGACGGCCACCTGCTCGTCTACGGAACGAGCGGCGCCGGCAAGTCCGCGGCATTGCGCACGATCGCAACGGCGGCCGGCGCGCGGCCCGACCTCGGCGGCGTCGAGGTGTACGGGCTCGACTTCGGCACGGGGTCGCTCCGCTCCATCGAGGCGCTGCCGCACGTCGGGTCCATCGTGCCGGGCGATGACGCCGAGCGCATCCAGCGTCTGCTCCGCACCGTGCGCGGCATGCTCGACGACCGTGCCAAGCGGTTCTCGGCGGCGAACGCCGGCAACCTCACGGAGTACCGCGAACTCACCGGTCGCCCGCACGAGCCGCGCGTGCTGCTGCTCATCGACGGTTTCGGCACGTTCAAGCAGGAATGGGAGGCCACCTCGGCACGCTCGCCGTTCTACAACATCTTCATGCGCGTCCTCGGCGAGGGCCGGCCGCTGGGCATCCACGCCATCGCGAGCGCCGACCGATACGGCGCGGTGCCGACCGCGGTCAGCGCGAACGTGAGCCGTCGCATCGTGCTGAGGATGTCCGACGAGGGCGCCTACTCGATCCTCGGAGCACCGAAGGACGTGCTGAACGAGCGCAGCGCTCCCGGGCGTGCGATCGTCGACGGCTTCGAGACCCAGCTCGCCGTCATGGGCGGGACCGCCAACGTCGCCAGGCAGACGGCCGAGCTCAGCGCCTTCGCCGATGAGCTCCGCGCCCGCGGCGCGGCGGAGGTCGGCGAGATCGGCGCGCTTCCCACCGAACTCGCGATCGACCAGCTCCCGACATCGGTGGCCGGCCAGCCGGTGATCGGCATCTCCGAGGACCTCCTGGGGCCCAAGGGGTTCGAGCCGGTCGGCACGTTCGTCGTGGCAGGACCGCCGCGAAGCGGCAAGTCCAATGCGCTGCGAGCGCTCATGACGTCGATGTCGCGCTTCGATCCCGAGGCGAGGTTCTTCCACTTCGGGGGCCGACGAGCGGTGCTCCGGGACTTCCGGTCGTGGACGGGATCGGCGACCGGTGTCGACGACGCCCGAGCGCTCGCCAAGGAGCTCACCGGGATCGTGGGCGACGAGTCCATCCCGGGGAGGCTCGTGGTCGTCGTCGAGAACGTCACGGAGTTCGCCGACTCCGACGCGGAGCGACCGCTCAAGGAGCTCTTCCAGGCGATCAACCGCAGCGACCACTTCCTCATCGGCGACGGCGACGTCAGCCAGCTCGGATCGGGATACGGCTTCATCGGCGACTTCAAGGGCGGTCGTCGCGGCATCGTGCTGAAACCCGACACGTACGACGGAGACTCCCTGTTCAAGGTGCCGTTCCCGAAGGTGGCGCGCCACGAGTTCCCCGAGGGGCGAGGACTGTTCGTCGAGAACGGCCGTGCCGTGGCCGTGCAGATGCCGCTCGTCGCCGGGTGAGCGAGGGTGGGGACTCCTCCCCATTTGCACCGGTCGGGCGATTGCCTACCGTAGTCAATGAAAGAGGTCCGCAGGGGGCCGAAACGGAAAGGAATGGCCGACATGGCTGACTTCAAGGCTTCATACGGTGAGATGGAATCGATGGCCGGCAAGCTCGAGCAGGGCCGCGAGGACATCGCGGACATCCTCCGCCAGCTCAAGCAGGGCGTCGACACGCTCCTCGGCGACGACTTCAAGACCGAGCACGCCTCGGGCAAGTTCGGCGAGGGCTACACCGAGCTCACCACGGGCCTCGAGACCGCCATCGACGGCATCCGCGACATGGGCGAGTCGCTCCGCAAGATGATGCAGGCCATCAAGGACACCGACGCCGCGCTCGCCGGCCAGTAGGTCACGGCAGTCACCGCGGGGGAGGGCGCCATGCGCCCTCCCCCGACCCGGCCCGAGGCGGGCCGATCCGATGCAGAACCCCGGTGAACAGGACTCGCCATGCCCGACGTGTACGTGAAGGTCGATCACCTGAACAGGTTGAACGGCTCCCTCAAGCAGATCCTCGTGGAGTTCCACGACGCGGCCGCGCGCACCGACGCGCTCCAGGACATGATCGCCCGCCCCGATGGCCGGAGCGGCCTGCGTGACCGCACCCACGAGTTCGAGGGCGGGTGGGACGACCGTCGCAACGCCCTCATCCAGAAGCTGACCGGCATCCAGGCGGCGGTGGAGGCCACCTGCCAGGGCTGGCAGGACTTCGACCTCGAGGCCGCAGACAGCCTGAAGCTGCAGGAGAACGACGGCGCGAACCTGCCGGTTCGCTGAACGGGACGATGAGATGACAGAGCTGCGCACGCACAGGGGCCGCACGGTCGAGGTGCTCGAGGGCGACGCCCAGGGCATCATCGATCGCGGCATCGAGATCGAAGACCTCGGGCAGCAGATGATCGGCGCTGCCGACATCCTCCGCGAGGTCGGCGACGGCGCCACTGAAGAGCGGGGTCGCTCGATCGAGAAGATCCGCTCCGAGGTGGGCGACGCCCACGAGGAGCTCCGCAAGGCGGGCGACCGCTACAAGCCCACCGGCGGGGTGATGAAGACCTACGGCGAGAAGCTCGCCGACGTGCAGGCGGCGATGCGCACGATCGTTCGAGACGCCGGCGACGCCAAGGCCATCCTCGACCAGAAGCGTGCAGCAGCCGCAACCGCGGCATCCACGGTCGACAACGCGCCCGATGCCGATCCGACCGATACGACCGCAGTGGAGCGCAACCGGCAGCTCCGCGAGGCGGCCAGTTCGGCACAGACCGCCGCAGGCGATGCCGAAGACGATCTCGACGCCCAGTACGCCCTGTTCGACACGCAGTGGGACGTGTGGGACGACGCCTACGAAGCGGCGCTGAGCGGCATCAACGACGCGACCGACGGCAACGTCAGCGACAAGTGGAGCGACAACATCGCCGGCATCGTGGAGGTCGTGCTCGAGGTGCTCACCTGGGCGGGGGTGGTGCTCGCGATCGCGGCGCTCATCGTCGGCGGCCCGTTCATCGCGTTGATCGCGGCGGTCGTCGGCGTGATCGCCCTCGTCGGCACGATCTTCCTCTACGCCAAGGGGCGCAGGGGCCTCGGCGACGTCATCTGGGCGGTCGTCGGCGTGCTGCCGTTCGGCAAGCTCGGCAAGCTCTTCCAGTCGGGCAAGCGCCTCACCGGACTCAAGGAGTTCCTCGGCGGCCCGTACCTCGAGATCGCGACGCCGCTGCGCCGGATGACCTCGCTCCGCGGACTCGCCAACCCGGCGAACCTGCGGGCCGGCGGGGGACTCGGCCAACGTGCGGCCAGCGGACTCGCGTCGCGTCTCGGCCGCGACTTCTCGGCATTCCAGGGCGCGGGGCCCCGCAACATCCTGAACCGCATCATCGGCGGCTCCAGTCGCGGCTACGCGCTCGCCCTCGCCGACAACTTCGCGAACCTCTCGGCGCATCACCAGCGCGTCGTGACGCCGCATCTCGGGGCACTCGCCGACGTGATCAGCGGTGGTGCCAAGCCGGTGGCCGTGAGCGAGGCCATCGCGAACGTGAGCGAGTTCGTGGTCAAGCGCGGACGCATGGTCGACGCTCGCGTCAACGACGTGCAGGCCATGACCTCGGCGAGCCCGGTCGACGCCTGGCGCGTGCAGCTGGCCGCCTGACGGCGACCGGGAACGGATCCGAGGAGCGGATAGGGTTGACGACGATGGCGACGACCGACACGTATCCCGTGCCCCCCTTCAGGCTCATGCTCCCTGCCGGCTGGGAGGAGGTCCCGGCTGACGAGGCGGCCGTGCGGGCGCTGGCGGAGCGGTCGAGCGAGGTGTTCCGGTCGGCCCACCGTCCCGACCTCGACGTGCAGTTCCGCCGGCTCCTCCAGACGGCGGCGCGCAAGATGAAGCAGGGGCGCGTCTTCGCGCTGTACCTGCAGACCGACGTGCCCGAGGAGCGCATCCTCCCGTTGTCGATCACGGCTGCCGTGGCCGACGGGCAGCTCGGCGGCACCCTCGACCGCCAGGTGACCGACCTGTTCCGAGAGCGCGGCGCCGAGTTCCTCCGCGACGACCGCGCGATCGTGCGGTGGGAAGCCGACACCACGACGGGCGGCGAGCTCGAGGGCACCGCGGCGCGCGTGCTCAACTACCTCATCGCGGTTCCCGGCACTGGTCGGCGCACCGCGCTGATGTTCACGACGACGATCCCGTACCCCACGGATGAGGACGACGGGTTCCGCGACCAGTTCATCGACGAGCTGTGCCTGCTCAGCGACACGATCGTCAGCACCTTCGCGTGGGAGTCGGACGAGGCGTGAAATACGAGATCCAGTACGACGCGGGCATCTGGTTCCCCGCCCCCGAACAGTTCCCCTCCGGTGAGTGGGCCGATGAGGCCTCCTGGGCCGACGCGCTGGTCGCCGAGTTCGAGGCCGATCTCGGCACGCTCGACGACGACGCCCGCGCCGCCGTTCGCGAGTTCGCGGTGCTCGCCCGAGTCCAGCGCACGCCGCTCGCGACCGAGTGCCTGCTGTTCTGCCCCCGCAGCGTCCCGGCGCTCGGCGTGGTGAACATCTTCATCGGCGAGCACGACGGCGACCCCCTCGACCTCGAGCACGAATCCGCCGCCGACGAGCGGTCGCTGCTGCCCCCGACCGTGATCGACTTCCCTTCCGAGCACCTCGGCCTCGGTCGTCGTGCGGCAATCGTGCTGCCGTCGAGCGAGCCGGGCATCGCCGCGGGCCGGCTGAACTACGTCTTCGATGCCGGCAGAGTCGCGGTCGCCGTCAACGGCACGACCGACAGCGCACGCGATGCGGGGTTCATGGCGCCGTTCCTCGACGAGCTCGTGCGGAGCATCCTCGTCGAGGCCGCATGACCCGGTCGATGACCGATGCCGCGACGGCGGCATCCGATCGGGCAGGTTCGATGCCGCTCACGCCGGTCGACCGCCCCGCCGCCGTGATCCGGGTACTCGAGGACGCGGCGCTGCCGCGCATCGACGCCGAGACCGCCCGCCGGTTCGTCGACCTCGACCGCCGCTTCGATCGCAGGGTGAGCGCCCTGCGACAGGAGCTGGCGCGTCGTCAGGAACGTGTCGTCGACGACGCGGTGCGGCAGCCGGCGTCGGGCTGGGACATGACCGGATTCCTGCTCGCACTCGTCGCGGCGCCGCTGCTCCTCGTCGGGAGCGGGGCGGCAACGGCACTGCCCACCTCGCTGGCCGTGGCCGCCGGCACCGCGCTCGTCGTCGCGGCGGCCCTCGCCCACGTGGTCGGCGCGGTCCGCGCCCGGCGGGCCGGTGCGAGCGTCGCGTCCTCCCGTCACCTCGTGCTGCTCTCGGCCATCGTGTCGCTGGCGGTCGCGGGGCTCATCGTGTGGCGGGCCGAAGGCCAGGTCACGGTGGGCATCGTAGTTGCCTGCGGCCTCGCGATCCTCTCCGCTGTCGTGTGCATCATCCTCTTCGCTCCGGCGTCGCGCGAGGCGCGCGATGACTCCGCGGCGCGTCGAGTCGAGCGTGCCGCCGAGCGATCGCGCAGGGCCGACCTCGAGACCGAGCTCGCCTCGGCCATCGAGGCGGCGCGCGCCGAGTCGTGGGCCCTCCTCGGCGGGCTCACGGCCGCGCAACGCGAGGAGCTCGGTGCCGCGACGACGCAGGCCGTGGCGGCACTCGGCCGTCGCCAGCTGCTCGAGCCCGCCGTGCTCCGGGAGTTGCGCACGGCGCAGCCGGGGCAGCTCCGATACGCGGTCGGTCTCTGACCCGCCCCGATGCCCGGGCGTACGCTCGAAGCATGGACGAGGAGCCGCGTCGACCGGCCTGGGTCATCGCCGCGTTGACGTCCGCGGCGTACCTCGCGCTCGTCGTGTGCGCCTACGGCTTCGTGAGCCTGCTCACCGACGCCGAGGTCATCGCCAGCCCCGACGCCGGGCTGCTCGTCGGCCCGGCGATCGTCGCGGCAGCCGTCATCGCGCTGCTCCTGCACCTCGGCCGGGCGCTCCGACGGCCGCAGCGCATGGCGGGTCCCGTACTGCTCGCGGCACTCTGGACCTGGCTCGCAGCCGTGGTCGTCGCCATCGT
>CAVWVZ010000007.1:0-842989 GCA_963758615.1 uncultured Actinomycetota bacterium
CAGATCCAGCCGAGACGAACCGCCTGGGCGCCGGCCTGGAAGCGGTTCGCGGCGCTGAGCCGCCGCAACAGCACCTGGCTGCGACGCCGCACCGTGCGCGGCGACACCTTCAGCTCGCGTGCGATCACCTCGTCCTTCGCGCCCGCGGCGAAGAACGCGAGCAGCACGACGTCATCGGCCGACGGTCCGCGAGGGTCGACGGGAAGCTCGGTCGATGCGCGGGTCGGGATTTCCCCGGCCCGGTCCCAGTAGGTTTCGAATACCCCGCACAGCAATGCGACGAGCGGCGCCGACTCCGTGACGATCGCTTCGGGCCGCTCGGAGTCGAACACGGTCGACACGATCGCGGATCTGCGATCGGCGATCGCGAGCTTGATCGGCAGGTCGGCCGTGATGCGCGCCTGCTCGCCCGATTCGATCGCGCGCGCGATCTCATCCCATGAGCCGGGCCGGTCGAGGGATGCGGCCGCATAGACCGCCCGCCAACGCACGCCTCGAGAGATCACCGTCGACTCGAGCGGATTCACCGGCGCGAGCACGTACGGCGGCCGGTCGAAGGCCATGAACTCCTCGACCGCCTCGTGCTCGAGGCGGTTGTAGGCAGCGCCGACCGCGTCGGCGCCGGCGAGGATGCGCACAGTCGGAGCGCGGCGACCGAGGAGTTCCTCGCGGAACTCGAACACCGCGGCGAGCGCCGGGATGGAGGCCCGGAGGCGGCTGATCTCGTCTTCCGCACGATCCGCGATCGCGCGCACGGAGACGCGGGGATCCACGGCGGCATACCGGCCGTCGCCGGCACTTCGATTCACGAGACCCGACGTGCGGAGCTCTTCGAGCATCGCCTCGGCCTCGGGGAGGTCGACGCCGAAAGCCCTCGCAGCGCCCTCGACGCTCACCGTGCCCTCGCGCAGGACGGAGCGATAGACGGTCTCGGTGCTCGACTCGATGCCGAGCGCCGAGAGGTCGGCCGATGGATCCGGGTCGTTCGAGCGCACCCGATCGATTCTATGCGCGCGCGAGGCACGCACGGCCGGGATGGCGCCAGGGGACGTCATCGGCCGCCGAATGCGTCCGTGGTCTGAAATCCGTTGTCCTCTTGCGGTCACCTGTCCGTCGGCGGCCCCGAGGGTGCTTGTCTCCCACGGGTGCCGCGGGGGTTACTGGACGAACCCCGCCCCCGCGGGGCCGTACAACGTTCCCCGGAAGGTACCGATGTCCCCCATCCCATCTCGCAGCGGCAGTGTCGCCGCACTCGCGATTCCGCTCGCCCTCGTCGGCGCGGTGCTCACGCCGATCGGCCCCGCCGCAGCGGCCGATCCCGACCCGGTCCCCGTCATCATCGAGTTCGACGCTCCCGGTGCGACCGAGCGCGTCGGACCGGAGCGCATTGCTGAGGCGCGCGTCCAGGGCGGTGAGGTCGGCGTGCAGGAGGCCCTGCTCGCGGACTACCTCACGGCGGTCGAGGAGGTTGCCGAGGCGCAGGATCACGACGTCGAGGCACTCGCAGCGGCGGGGATCCCGATCGAGGAGACCGCACGCGTCGACGGCCTGCTCAACGCGGTCGTCGGTCTCGTGTCCGAGGACCGGCTCGACGAACTCGCTGCCGCGGACGGCATCGCCGCCGTCACCCGCGATCGGGCGGTGCGCGCGCTCACGACCGACAGCGTGCCGTCGACCGGAGCGCCCGAGGTGTGGAAGCAGCACGACGCCGACGGGGTGCCGCTTCGCGGCGCGGGCGTGACGGTCGCGGTGATCGACACCGGCGTCGACTACTCGATCGCCGACCTCGGGGGCGGATTCGGTGAGGGCTACCGCGTGGTCGACGGTTACGACTTCGTGAACGACGACCCCGATCCCATGGACGATCACTACCATGGCACCCATGTCGCCGGCATCGTCGCCGGTTCCGGTGCCGAATCCGTCACCGGCGTCGCCCCCGAGGCCACCCTCACGGCCTACAAGGTGCTCGACGGAAAGGGAGAAGGAACCCTCTCCGGCGTACTGCTCGGACTGCAGGCGGCGACCGACCCTACCGGGAGCCACCCGGCCGACGTCGTGAACCTGAGCCTCGGTGCGGCCGGCGACGGCACCGATCCGATCGGTCGCGCAGCGGCGGCGGCCGTGGAGGCCGGAACGGTCGTCGTGGCGGCCGCCGGCAACGACGGACCATCGGCGCAGACGATCGGCACGCCCGCGGCCGCCGACGGCGTGCTGGCAGTCGGTGCGTCCGTGACCGGCGTCATGAACCCGACGATCACCTTCGCGGGTGCGTCCCATCAGCCGGCCGCGTGGCGCCATCCGTTGTCGGCGAATCCGCCGTCGGCTCCGCTCACGGCACGTGTCGTCGACATCGGTGCCGGCTTCCCTGAGGACTACGACGCCGCAGGGGATGTGACGGGTGCGGTCGTCGCCTATCAGGGCAGCGCCCCGAGGTCACTGGGCGGCATCACGGGGTTCGACATCGCCCTCGCCGAACTGGCCGAACAGCACGGCGCGGTCGGCGTGATCTCCTACCAGCCGACGGCGGCGGACCCGACGCAGGACGCCCACATCGAGCCCCAGACGGGATTCGAGGCCGACGCGACCGCGGGGCGCTCCGCGGAGCTCATCGCGCAGGGCTGGGACGTCCGTCGTTCCGAGCTCGTGATGGTGGGCATGTACGCGGGCGACTATCTCGACATCAAGGAGGAGGTCGTCGCCGGATCGGTGACGGCGACGATCGGCTCGGAGGATGCGACCGACCTCATCGCGTCGTTCAGTTCGCGGGGCCCGAGCGATCGCCTCGCGCTCAAGCCCGAGATCGTGGCGCCGGGTGTCGAAATCCGTTCCACCGTGCCGGCGGCGCAAGGGATCGACGGAAACTCCTACCGATTGTCGGGCACCTCGATGGCCTCGCCGCACGTCGCGGGCGCCGCGGCACTCGTGCGACAGGCGCACCCTGGCGAGTCTGCGCTCGACGTGCGATCGAGGCTCATCGGCAGCGCACGCGCACTGCAGAGCGACGACGCCACCACGAGTCCGCTCATGCAGGGCTCGGGCGCGCTCGCGGTCGACGCCGCAGTGGGACAGCAGGTCACCGCGGCCCCCGACGTGCTCTCGCTCGGCCTCGCCGACACAACAGGTAAGGACCGTGATCGCAGCGCCACCGTCACGCTCACGAACCACGGCACGACGGCGCAGCGCCTCTCGTTCGAGACTGTCGAGCGCGAGGGGAGCGCGGGTCGGGCGAAGCTCTCGAAGCGCGAACTCACGATCGAGCCGAACACGAACGCCGAACTCCGCATCACGGTGACCCCCGACGACAGCTCGATCGCGACCGACGTCTCGGGAGTCATCGTGGCGACCGGGGGCGGGGGCCAGTCGTTGCGCATCCCGTACGCCCTGCTCATCAGACCGCTCGTCGTGCAGGCGTCTCCCGATGTCACCGAATCGTCGACGCAGGTGATCGTGCGCTCGGCCGCGCGGCTCGAGAAGCCGACCCTGACGGTGACGTCGCCGTCGAGCGATCGCACCACGGTCGACCTCGAGCCCGATCCGGGGCATGCGGGTTGGTACCGCGCGGTGATCGAGCTCGATGAGACGGGTCGCCATGAGCTCGAGGCCCGTGGCACCGTGGGCGATCGCCGCCTGAGCGGCACCGGCTCAGTGCTCGCGCTCGGAGAGGACCGCTTGGGAGCCTGGGAACAGGTCGGCCCGAACAGCGCCGCCTACCTGACCGCGACTTCGCCGACCGACCCCGACATCGCCCTCCACATGACGACCGAGAGCGTCCACCCCTTCGTCACCCGCGACGGCGGAACGACCTGGACCCGGATCCGGTCGATGCCCGTCGCGGCGGGATGGGGCATTCCGGTCGCCGATCCGTCGCATGCCGGCGCATTCTGGGTCGCGGTGAACGCCAGGTCGGGGCAGTTCACCTACGACCCGACGTACCAGGGCCGCCTGCTCTACACACCCGATGCCGGCGAGACGTGGGAGGTGCTGCCGCATCCTGATTCGGCGATCCGGGCGCTCGAGGTCGCGGGCGACGTCATCGCCGTGGTGACGGCGACCGGGGTCAACCTCAGCCTCGACCGCGGCGCGTCGTGGGAGACGATTCCGTCGGCGTGGGCCGGCGAGAGCGTCGACGCGGCCTTCGTGGGCGATGGACTCCTCGTGCAGGACGCGGTCGGCGTCTGGCGTCTCGGATCGATCACCGGCGGGAAGCGGACGTTCTCGCTCGCATTCGCACCGGAGGAGAGCGGGCAACTCCTCGGCCTCGCCGCCGATGAACGGGCCGTCGTCGTGACGGCGACCACGGCCGCCGGTGGTGCCGCGTGGCGTTCGCTCGACGGCGGTTCGAGCTGGGAGCTCGCGAGCACCCGGGACGGCAGCCTCGCAACGACGGTGCGCATCCTCGACGGCACGACCTACCTCGCCAGTCCCGGCGCGCTCGAGGCGAGCCCCGACTACGGCGTCACCCGAACCGCCGTCGAACTCCCGACCGACCACGCGAACGTGAGCGACATCGACCGGAGGGCGGGCTCGCCCGACGACGAGCTGCTTCTGACGCTCGAGGGTGCAGGGCTCTACCAGCGCCGGTCGGGCGAATGGCGGCGCATCGGCGTCTCCGGAGGGGAGGCGAGCGACATCGACCTCGGGGTGGATGCCGACGGCGAGCCCGTGATTCGCGCCGCGACCCGGCACGGCGTGCAGGATCGCCTCCTGAGCGAGCTCGGAACCGGCGCGGGCCAGGAATGGGGCGTCACGGGCCGTGAGGGCTCGTTCGGCGAGGATGCCACGGATGTCGAGCAATCCCTGCTCGGTGCACGTGACGTCTGGTCGATTCGCACGACGCCGTTCCTCGGCACGGTCCTGGAACGCCGTTCCATCGACGGCACGACCACTCCGGTCGGGCCATCGTGGGCCGACGTGTGGGGCCTCGCGGTCTCACCGCACGAGGAGCAGACGGTCGCGGTGCAATACGCGGCGGAACCCGAGCGCGGGATCCTCGTGTCGACCGACGGCTTCGAGACGTGGACCTCGCATCCGTACGACGTGGCGGTCGAGCAGATCGTGTTCGATCCGGCTCGCCCCGACCGACTCTGGCTCGCCGCCGCCGACGGCCTCTATCGCTCCGACGATCGCGGGCAGACGATCGAGCGCGTATTCGAGGGTGCGGTTCGCGGTGTGTTCATCGACCCCGACGACGCCCGCCGGATCGTGATCGGGCTCAATGGCGGGATCGTCGTGTCGACCGACGGCGGCCGGAAGTTCCGTGACGCCGAGACACCGAACTTCGCGGCCGCGATCACCTCGATCGTCGAGGTCGAGCTGCGTGGCAGTGACGCGAAGCGGGCAGGCTCGAAGGAGCTGCTCGTGGCCGGGTCGTGGCTTCGCAATCGCAACGGACTGCCGTCGAACGGCGTCGGAGCGTTCGTGAGCGTCGACGGCGGGCGGCACTGGTCAGCGGCATCAGGCGGGCTCACGGCACTGTCGATCCGCTCGCTCGAGGCCTCGCCGGACGGCGAGTGGATCTACGCGGCCGCGCGTGAAGGCGGGGTCGTGCGCACACCGGTGAGCGAGCTCATCCCGCGCAACTGAGCGCGCCGGCGCTCGAATCGTCGAGTAACGCCGGCAGCGGCGCGTATCGAGACACTGTTCGCAGAGTGCGGCGGGTCTCGATACGCGCTGCGCGCTACTCGGCCGAGCGGGGGCGGGCGTAGCGTGAGGGCGTGGACTGGGTCGGCTGGTTCGACGCGCACGACTACGAGATCGCCCGGCAGATCGTGCAGCGCGGAGTGGGGGCGCTCGCGTTCGTCGCGTTCCTGTCGACGCTGAACCAGTTCCGTCCGCTGCTCGGCGAGCACGGGCTGCTGCCGGTTCCAGAGCTGCTGCGGCGCGCATCGCGGCTTCGCGGGCCGAGCGTGTTCCGGTGGGGCTACACGGATGGGCGGCTCGTCGCGCTCGCGATCACCGGCATGGTGCTCGCAGCATCGGTCGTCGTCGGCCTGCCGCAGCTCGGCCCGCCGTGGGTGCCGATGCTCGTGTTCCTCGCGCTCTGGATCGGCTACCTCTCGATCGTGAACGTCGGCCAGACGTTCTACGGGTTCGGCTGGGAGATGCTGCTCTGCGAGGCGCTGTTCACGGTGGCGTTCCTCGGGTCGAACGACCAGCCCCCGCCGATCACGATCGTCGTCGCGATCTGGTGGCTCGTGTTCCGGCTCGAGTTCGGCGCCGGCATGATCAAGATCCGCGGCGGCCGCGAGTGGCGCGACCTGACCGCGCTCATGTACCACCACGAGACCCAGCCGATGCCGAACCCGCTCAGCCGGCAGGCGCACCTGCTGCCGCCGTGGTTCCACCGCGGCGAGGTGGTCGGCAACCACTTCGCGCAGCTCTTCGTGCCGTTCCTGCTGTTCGTGCCGGGCCCGGTCGGGTCGGCGGCTGCGGCCGTCGTGATCCTCACGCAGCTGTGGCTCATCGTGACAGGCAACTTCGCGTGGCTCAACTGGATCACCGTGGTGCTCGCGGCCGCGGCGATCTCCGACCCGGTCTGGCACGCCGTCATCCCCGCAATCCCCGCCGACCTCGGCACCGACACCGCGACGACACCGCTGTGGTGGGTGGTCGTCGTGCTCGCGGCATCCGCCCTGCTCCTCGTGCTCAGCTACTGGCCGATCCAGAACCTGCTCTCCCGCCGTCAGCTCATGAACGCGAGCTTCAACCGGTTCATGCTCGTGAACGCGTACGGCGCCTTCGGCACGGTCACCAAACGACGCATCGAGATCGTCGTCGCGGGCACGCTCGACGCGTCGCCCGACGACGACGCCGACTGGCGCGAATACGGGTTCAAGGGCAAGCCCGGCGACGTGCGCGCCCTGCCGCGGCAATGGGCGCCGTACCACCTGCGGCTCGACTGGCTGATGTGGTTCCTGCCGCTCGGGCGCATGTGGGAGCCTTGGTTCGAGACGTTCCTCGGGCGACTGCTCCAAGCGGATGTCCCGACGCTGAAGCTGCTCGCACACGATCCGTTCGACGGCGAGGCGCCCCGTTGGATTCGCGCGCGCGCCTACCACTACCGCTTCGCGACGCGCGCCGAGCACCGCGCGACGGGCGATCGCTGGGTGCGAACCCTCGAGGGTGACGTCATCGGGCCTGCCGCGCTGCGCTGACCCGTTCGTCGATCGAGGAGCGAGCGCGGCGAGCGTATCGAGATCTGGTGTCCCCGCGGTCGTCTGGTCTCGATACGCGTCCTCCTACGTCGGGCGCTACTCGACCGGCGCTACTCGACCGGCGCTACTCGACCGGCGTGCTACTCGACCGGCGCTACTCGACCGGCGCGGCGACGTCGGCCTCGCGGTGCTCGACGTCGTCGACGTGGGCCGCGGGCATCGCGATGGCGGCGGCGATCGTGATGACGGCGGTGACCACGACGGCGAGGAACACCGCGGCCGAAGCCCACTGGATCGCGACGGGGGAGTGCTCGCCGAGCCCCGACCGGGCGATCACGCCGTTCGCGACCGCACCGAAGATGGCGACGCCGACCGCGCTGCCGAGCGATCGCAGGAACATGTTCGCCCCGGTGACGACGCCGCGCTCGGACCACGGCACCGACGACTGCGCGGCGATGAGCGTGGGCGATGCGACGAGGCCGAGACCGAGGCCGACGATGAAGCACGCGATCGCGGTGGTCCAGACGTTCGGCGCGAACGACGCCGCGAGCAGGGCGGCGGCACCCATGACGGTGATCGTCAAGCCGATGAGCGCGGTGCGGCGGAAGCCGATCCTCAGGAACAGCCGCCCTGCGTTCGCGGCGGCGATCGGCCAGCCCAGGGTGAGCGCGGCCACCGCGAGACCCGAGACGATTGGAGAGGCATCCGTCGTCGCCTCGAGGAACGTCGGCACGTACGAGGTGAGGCCGATGAGCACGCCGCCGACCCCGAGCGAGATCAACGACGTCGTCAGGATCAGCCGCCGCGAGAGCACCCACAGCGGGAGGATCGGCTCAGCGGCGCGCCGCTCGATGAACACGAACGCGACGAGCAGCCCGCCGCCGAGGCCGAACGCGGCGAGGCTCTGCCACGACAGCCACTCCCACGCCTGCCCGCCCTCGAGCACGGCGAGGATCACGAGCGTGAGGCCGACGGTGAGCACCGAGGCGCCGGCGTAGTCGATGCGGTGCTTCTGGCGACCGACCGACTCGTGGTAGTTGCGCCACAGCATGAACGCGGCGATGAGGCAGAGCGGGATGTTCACGAAGAAGATCCACCGCCACGACGCGAACTCGGCGAACACGCCGCCGAGGGTCGGGCCGACCACCGATGACGCCGCCCACACGCTCGCGATGTAGCCCTGCACGCGCGCGCGCTCGCGCACCGAGTAGATGTCGCCGGTGATCGTGATCGACACCGGCAGCACGGCGCCGGCGCCGAGGCCCTGCACCGCACGGAAGACGATGAGCGAGGTCATGTCCCACGCGAACCCGCAGAGGATCGAGCCGACGAGGAACAGCCCGATGCCGACGAGCATGATCGGCTTGCGGCCGATGGTGTCGGCGAGCTTGGAGTACACGGGCACCGAGACGGCCTGGGCGAGCAGGTAGATCGAGAACAGCCACGGGAACTGGGCGAACCCGCCGATGTCGGCGACGATCGACGGCACGGCCGTCGCGAGGATCGTCGCATCGATCGCGATCAGCCCGGTCGAGAGCATCACGGCGATGAGCACGGGCCCGCGCTCCGACCGGAATCCGACGGCGGTGGTCTCGCTCACGTTCCTCCCTCGCGGTGCGCAGCACTGACGCCCCCTTGACCACAATCGCCGGGGCATCCGTTTCATTCCCGGCGGATGTCCCTGCCCCTGTGTAGCGTCGGCACCATGCGGATTCGTACGAAGCGGCCGGTGGCACCGGAACCCCCGCGCGCCGAGGTCACGAGCGACGCGAACTCGCGTGCACCCGAGGTGCAAGATCCGGGCGTTCCAGATCGGCTTCGTCGGGGCGCTGGGCGTGCTGCTCGCGATGCTGCTGGGCAGCATCGTGGGCCAGCTCGGCACGGTCATCCTCTACGTCGCGCTCGCCCTCTTCCTCGCGCTCGGCCTCGACCCGGTGGTCAGCTGGCTGCAGCGGCGGGGCATGGCGCGGTGGGTCGCGATCCTCATCGTCTTCGCGGCGGTCATCGGCATCTTCGTCGGGCTGATCGCGACGATCGTGCCGATCGTCATCCGCGAGACGACGAACCTCATCGAGAACTGGGACGACATCATCGCGAACGTCGAGCAGAGCGACTTCGTCGTCTGGCTCAACTCGATCGTGGGCGACGACGCCATCCAGAACGGCATCGCCTCGATCGGCGACTGGCTCGCCGATCCCGCGAACCTCGGCGCGCTCGGCGGCGGCATCCTCGCGGTCGGCGCGGGCATCGCCGGCGGCTTCACCGGCGCGACGATCGTGCTCATCCTCACCCTGTACTTCCTCGCCTCGCTCGACTCGATGAAGCGCTACGCGGCCCGGTTCGTGCCGGCGAGTTCGCGCGGCGGCTACCGCGACATCTCGGAGGAGATCACCGGCTCGGTCGGCCGCTACGTCATCGGACAGGTGAGCCTGGCCTCGATCAACGGCGTCCTGAGCTTCATCTACCTGACGATCATCGGGGCGCCGGCACCGATCCTGCTCGCCTTCATCGCGTTCCTGTTCTCGCTCGTGCCGCTCGTCGGAACGCTCACGGGTGCGGTGATCATCACGCTCGTCTCGCTCGCGGCATCTCCGGCGACCGCGCTCGCGGCGGCGATCTACTACCTGATCTACATGCAGGTCGAGGCCTACGTGCTGAGTCCCCGCATCATGAGCCGCGCGGTCGCCGTACCCGGCGCGCTGGTCGTGATCGCGGCGGTCGCGGGCGGCACGCTCGGCGGAGTGCTCGGCGCGCTGGTCGCGATCCCGGTGGCGGCCTCGCTCATCATCGTCATCGAGAAGGTGCTGTTCCCGAGACAGGATTCGGCGTAGGCGACATGGCATGAGAACGGATGCCGCGGCACCGTGCCGCGGCATCCGTCATCGTGTACAGCGCTCAGGTGCGCATGATCGAGCCGCCCGCGCGGACGCGGGAGACGGCGTCGACCGTGGCCGCGAGGATCAGGACGCTGCCGGTGACGACGAGGTTGACGCCCGCCGGGAGGTTCAGCAGGCCGAGGCCGTTCGTGATCACGGCGATCACGAGCGCACCGACCGCCGCGTGCAGCAGGCGGCCGCGTCCGCCGAAGAGGCTGACGCCGCCGACCACGGCGGCGGCCACGCCGGACAGGACGATCTCGCGGCCGGCGGCGGCATCGACGGAGCCGACCTTGCTGATCGAGAACAGGCCGGACACGACCGCCAGGGTGGAGCAGCAGATGAACGCGGTCCAGCGGATCAGCATGACCTTCACGCCCGAGCGGCGGGCGGCCTCGGCGTTGCCGCCGATGGCGTAGAGGTAGCGGCCGTACATGGTGCGGTCGAGCACGAACGTGCCGATCCAGAGGATGACGAGCACGATCGGCACGACGATCGGCACGCCCTCGACGACCCCGACCGACGCGCCGCGATTGCGGCTGAGGATCGCGACCACGGCCCCACCGATCACGGCGATGACGCCGAGCTTGATCCACACGAGCGAGATCGTGCGATTGGGCACTCCGGCGCGGCGGCGGCGGGCACGGTCCCAGAACGATGTCGCCGCTGATACCGCGAGGATGACCGCGAGCATCACCCATCCCGCCCAGACCGGCATATTCGAGTTCTGGATGGCGGTGATCTCGGGGATCTGCACGCGGTAGAGGCCGCCCGCTCCGATGATCCAGAGCGTGATGCCCTGGTACCCGAGGAACAGGCCGAGCGTCACCACGAACGATGGGATGCCGACCCTCGCGACGAAGAACCCGATGAACGTGCCAGTGAGGATGCCCACCGCGAACGCGACGCAGAGGGCGAGGATCCACGGCACGCCGTTCACGTTGACGAGCACGATGAACAGCGCCATGGTCATGCCGGAGGTGACGCCGGCGGACAGGTCGATCTCGCCGAGCAGGAGCACGAACACGAGCGCCATGCCGAGCATGACGAGCGTCGCGGCCTGGGTGAGGAGATTCGCGAAGTTCCGCTCGGTGAGGAAGAACGGGCTGAGGAAGCTGAACAGGATGGTCAGCACGATGAACCCGCCGACCGCGGGCAGGGCGCCCATGTCGCCGGAGCGCAGCTTCTGGAAGTAGGCGCGGACCTGGTCGCTGAGCGAGCCCTCCTGGCCGGAGCCGATCAGGTCGGGCGCGACATCGCTCACCGACGTGTCGGGCGCGACCGTGCCTGGCGGCGTCGGGTTCGCGTTCATGCGCTCGCTCCCTGCTGGGTCTTGGTACCGGTGATGTAGCCGACGACGTCGTCGCGGGTGGTCTGGTCCGCGTCGAGGGAGGCGACCATCTGGCCGAGGTACAGGACGTTGATGTGGTCGGCGACCTCGAACACGTCGGCGAGGTTGTGGCTGATGATGATGACCGCGACGCCCTGTTCGGCGAGACGCTTCACGAGGTTGAGGACCTGCTCGGTCTGCGCGACGCCCAGGGCCGCGGTCGGCTCGTCGAGGATCACGAGCCGCGCCTTCTTCAGCACGGCCCTGGCGATCGCGACGGTCTGCCGCTGACCGCCCGAGAGGCTGGACACTCGCTGCCGCACGGACTTCACGGTGCGCACCGAGAGCGAGCGGAGCGTGTCGGAGGCGTCCTTCTCCATGCGCCCCTCGTCGAACGTGCCCCACTCGGTCTCCTCGCGGCCGAGGAACATGTTCTGCACGATGTCGAGGTTGTCGCACAGCGCGAGATCCTGGTACACCACCTCGATGCCGAGCCGCGCCGCCTCGCGAGGCGTGTGCAGGTTCACCGGCTCCCCGTCGAACCGCACCACGCCGTCGTCGTACGGCTGCACGCCCGCGAGGCCCTTGATGAGCGTCGACTTGCCGGCGCCGTTGTCGCCGACCAGTGCGGTGACCTTTCCGGGATAGGCCGCGAGGTCGACCCCCTTGAGCACACTGACGGGGCCGAAGCTCTTGACGACCCCTTGGAGTTCGATGATCGGCGCGCCCGCGCCGTCCATGCTCGCATTCATGTGCCGCTTCCTTTCGACGACGCTGTCTGGCTCTCAGTGTGGCACTCGGGCGCCGAGGCCGGGAGGGGGGATCGGGCCTCGGACCCCGGCGGTCGCCCGCCGGGCCCGAGGCCCGCATCAGAGTGGAGTGCTAATCAGAGTGGAGTACTACTGGATGCCGAACTCGCCGCACTTGGCCTCGACCTCGCCCTGGCAGAGCTCGGCCGGGTCGGCGTCACCGGCGTCGACCACCGTGATGACCTCTTCCGGTCCGACCAACTGCGGGGTGACGGCGAAGTACGGCGTGCCGTACGGGTCCTCCAGGCCGGGATCATCCGGCGTCTCGCCGTTCAGCAGCTGAACCGCGAGGTCGATCGCGGCGTCGGCCTCGAGCTTGATCGGCTTGTAGACCGTGGCGGTCTGCTTGCCGAGCAGCACGTTCTGCAGGCCGGCGATCGAGGCATCCTGACCCGAGACCGGAACCACGAGGCTGTTCTTGTCGAGGATCGTGATCACGCCTGCGGCGTTGGTGTCGTTGGCGACCCACACCGCGTCGACCTTGCCGCCGAGCGAGGTCAGCGCCTGCTCGAAGTTGGTCGCGGACTTGTCGCCGTCCCACACGCCCGGGGGCTCGGCGGCCGGCGCGATGCCCTCGGCCTCCATCACCTCGACCGCGCCGTCGTGGAACATCTTCGCGTTGTTGTCGGACGGGTCGCCGCCCATGTACACGACCACCGCGCTGGCCGGGTCCTTGCCCGCGGCTTCGAGGCCGTCCAGGATCGACTGGCCCTCGAGCCGGCCGACCTCCACGTTGTCGAACGATACGTAGTAGTCGGCGCCCTCGATCGAACGGTCGTAGGCGATGACCGGGATACCCTCGGCTTTGGCCTTCTCGGCCACTGCGGCGCCGGCACCGTTGTAGTCCACGAGCAGCATCACGCCGCAGCCCTGGCTGAGCTGCTGGTCGGCGATCGTGGCGTACTTGTTCGTGTCGCCCTGTGCGTTCTGGATATCGACTTCGAAGCCGGCTGCCTCGAGCCCTTCCTGCAGGTACGGACGGTCGTTGTTCTCCCAGCGTGGCGACGACGCGGCATCGGGCAGGATCACGCACGCGCGCGCCGCGACGGCGTCCTCCGTGCTTTCACCACCGCCCCCGCCACCGCTCGAACAACCTGCCAGCAGTAGCGCCGAGACACCGATGACTGCGGCAGTCGAGACCATTGAAGACGTCTTCATGGCTCTCCCCTTCTTCAAGGTGAGGTGACCCCTCCGGGTGTCTCCGTCGACATTGGCGGAGGCAAGGCCCATAATCCACCATTTGTGGCCGCGCGGAACATTTTCGAAGGTAACGCTTGTGTAACCAACCCGACTGGTCAGCGCCGAAATCCCGAAGTTGGGGGCAACGGTGGGGGAGCGCTCTCACGCAAGCCCGCGTTCTGGGGGTGGGTACGGGGCGACACGGCCGCGACTGCGGCGGGCGGACCGCGTCGAGAATGCAGTGACGCGCTCAGAACCAGATGCTGAGGTGCGGCGTGCGCTGGCCGAGGAACATGCGGTCGGCGAGCTCGGCCGCGCGGGGCGCCGAGGGGCTCATCCGGCCCGCTCGGGCGAGCACCGAGGGCCGCACGCCGCCCAGGAAGATCGCGCCCAGCTCGTGGACGCCGAGGCGGATGCCCAGGGTCGAACCCGCGGCCGACCCACCGGACCCCTCCATGCGTTGCACCTCGGCGCGCCCGCGCTCGTCGACGACGAGTTCGAAGCGGCCCGCGGCATGCCCCTGCGGATCGGTGACCTCGATGGCGAGCGTGCCGGCTGCGCCGTAGCGGCGCGACGCGAGCGCGGCGACCGGGTCGAGTACGCGAACCCAGAGGTGGTCGACCACGTCGGACACCGTGATGGCGCGGGGGTCCTCGAGCAGCCACGGCAAGGGCTCGTCGACCGAACGCAGCAGCCCCCGGACGCTCGTGACGAAGTCCTGCTCGACGAGGAAGCGCCAGAGCGCCCGCTCGGCGTCGTCGGTCGCGGCGGCGAGGAAGTCGAACTCGACGACGCCGTGCTCGTTGGGCTCGCGGACCACTTGGAACACCGCGAATCCCTGAGGGTTGCCGTGCTCGTCGTCGTAGCGCACGACGCGCTTGCGCCGCGAGCGCTCGCCGTCGGGGTCGACCAGGCCGAGCGCCCGGTCGAGGATGCCCGGCCACCGGTCGATCTCGCCGGGAGTGCGGGCGACGGCGCGACGGGCCAGCGCCGGGGCGATCTTGCGCAGGTCCTCGGCCTCGACGAACTGCACGCGCCCCGGGGCATCCGGCCCGATCCAGTGGGTGCGGCGCCGGTCGACGTGCACCGTCGCCGCGCGTGCCGCCGGAGCGTACCCGAAGCGGCCGTAGATCGTCGCCTCGGTGGCGGTGAGCACCGCGAGCGCGGCACCCACGGCGCGGGCGTTCTCGAGCTCGGCGAGCATGAGCGCCCGGGCGATGCCGCGTCGGCGATGGGTCGGCGAGACGGTGACCGAGCTGACCGCCCAGGCGTCGACGCTTCGTCCGCCCGGGCACGCTGAGCCCGGTGGGCCAACTCGAGACGGTCGCGACCGGGATGGCGGGGTCGGCGATCGACGAGTCGTAGACGCCCTGCACGCGGCGATCGGCGATCACCGCGAGGTCGTAGTCGACGCTGACCTGCCGGGGGCGAGCGTAGTGGAACCCGCGGAAGTCGGCTGCGATCCACGCGGTGGCGGCGGCCACGTCGCTCGTGTCGACCAGTCGGTAGTCGAGCCCCTTGGCAGCGAGGGTGCGGACGGCCGTGGCGTCGAGCGGAATACCCCGAAGATCGAACGACATCACACCAGCCTAACCGCGCCGCCGCGCCGCGGGAGCGGTCCGAGCGCGCTCGACCACGACCTCCGACCGGCGCCGCCCCACATCGACTCTGGACCCGCCGAGGCTGTAGACTACGACGCAGTCGAATCGATTCGAGGCGCTGCCGCGATGATCGATCCCGGGCGGCGCCGCGTGCGCCGCCTGTTCGACCCGCAGGCGCCCGACGATGCGCGTCCCCAACCCGAGACCTCCACCAGGAACGCGCATGTCCGTCACCAGCTCCATCCCCATCGTCCGGCCCGACGACCACGACCGCACCCGTGCGGCGCACCCGGGCGACCTGCTCACGAGCAGGCAGCGCCTGGTCTACGTGCTCGTGCTCGGCGCGCTCACCGCGCTCGGCCCGTTCACGATCGACCTCTACCTGCCGGCGTTCCCCGTCATGCAGGACGAGCTGGGGGTCACGGCCACGGCCGTGCAGCTCACGCTCACCGGCACCATGATCGGGTTCGGACTCGGCCAGCTCATCGTCGGCCCGTGGAGCGACAAGGTCGGTCGCCGGCTCCCGCTGATCCTCGCCACCGCGCTGCACATCGCCGCGTCGGTCGCGGCGGCGTTCGCCCCCGACATCGTGTGGCTCAGCGTGTTCCGCCTGCTGCAGGGATTCGGCGCCGCCGCGGGCGGCGTCGTGGCCATGGCGATGGTGCGCGACCTGTTCGGCGGCAAGCCCCTCGTGCGCATGCTCTCGCGCCTCGCGCTCGTCAACGGCCTCGCGCCCGTGCTCGCCCCGGTGATCGGCTCGCAGCTGCTCGGCGTCATGGACTGGCGCGGCGTCTTCGTGGTGCTCGCGATCTACGGTGCCGCCGTCGTGCTCTGCGTCATGTTCTTCATCGTCGAGACCCTTCCCGAGTCGCGTCGCCACGTCGCCGGGCACTCGACGCTGCGGCAGCGGTACGCGGTGCTCTTCCGCGACCGCATCTACCTCGGCGCCGCGCTCATCGGCGGCATGACGTTCACGGGCCTGTTCGGCTACCTCTCGACATCGTCGTTCCTCTTCCAGGAGGTCTACGGCTTCAGCCCGCAGGAGTTCGGCATCCTCTTCGGCGTGAACTCGGTCGGCGTCATCATCGGGGTGCAGACGAGCTCGCGCCTGATGCGCGGCCCAGTCCCGCCGCAGTGGATCCTCGCCGGCACGACCACCGTGCAGTTCCTGCTTGCGGGCGCCATCATGCTGCTCGACCTGTCGGGCGCGGGGCTCTGGGGCACCCTGATCCCGCTCTGGTTCTTCATCCTCGCCTGCGGCTTCGCGTTCCCCGCGGTGCAGGTGCTCGCCCTCGCGCATCACGGGGCGGAGGCCGGCACCGCCGCGTCGCTGCTCGGCGCGCTGAACTTCGGCCTCGCCGGAGTCATCTCGCCGCTCATCGGCCTCATGGGCGTGGGCAGCGCGGCGCCGATGGCGTTCGTCATGGCGCTCGCCGCCGCGGTCGCGATCGCCGCCCTGTGGGCGCTCGTCCGGCCACGAACGGTCCCCCCGCTCGGCGACTGAACGGCGATCGGATGTCCCGTGCCGCGTGCCGGGGCATCCGTTCCCGCGATTCTCACGCTCGCGCCACTAACGTGAAGGCATGGCCGACCGCGAGGAGAAGGCGCAATACCGGGGGCATCGAGCCGCGCTCATCGCCGGCATAGCCGCGCTCGTCGCGGCAGCGCTGCTCGGCTTCGTCATCATGACACGCCTCGACGGGCTGCCCTTGGAGTTCGACGAGGAGTGGGCCGAAGAGGTGCTGAGCCTGCGCGGGCCGGTGGGCGATGTGTTCGCCTACCTCATGAACGCGCTCGGCGGCGGGTGGTTCGCGGTCTTCGTGGTGCCGATCGCGACGGCGGTCGTGCTGCTCGTCATGCGCCGGCCGTGGGCGGCCGCGTACTTCATCGTCGCCTCGGCCGCGAGCGCCGGCGTCGTGCGGCTGCTCAAGTACCTCTTCGGGCGCGACCGCCCCGAGGACATGATCGTCGTCTCCGACTACGGTTCGTTCCCATCGGGTCACGTGGCCAACGCCGCGGTGATCGCGGTGGCGTTCGGCGTGATCTTCCCGCATGTCTGGGTGTGGGTGCTCGGCGCGGTCTACACGCTGCTCATGGCGGTGAGCCGCACCTACCTCGGCGCGCATTGGCTCTCGGACACGATCGGAGGGCTGCTGGTCGGCGCCGGGGTGGCGCTCCTGGTGTGGGCGGTGATGGCCGTGCCGCTCGAGCGCGAACGGCTGGCGAGGCTCGAGCGCATCTCGGAGCGCAACGCGGCGCAGGCGCAGGCGCGGATCACGCCGCCGACCAAGACCTGACCGGGCCGAACGCCAGGAAGTCGGGCGGCGACTGGTCTAGCGTTGCCCCTGTGGCAGACGAGCACGGCATCAGGGCGGCGGTGATCACGGTCTCCGACCGGTCGGCGAGCGGCGAGCGAGCGGATGTCTCGGGGCCGGCCGCGACCGAGCCGCCTGGCCGAGGCGGGATTCGAGGCCGTGCACGTCGCCGTCGTGCCAGATGGCGCCGCCTCCGTCGAGGCGGCGATCGCCGCGGCGCTCACGGCCGGGTTCCGCCTCGTGGTCACGACCGGCGGCACCGGGGTCGGCCCGCGCGATCTCACCCCTGAGGGCACCAGGCCCCCTGCTTGCCGCCGAACTGCCCGGGGTCGCCGAGGAGATCCGCCGGCGCGGGGCATCCGTCGTGCCGGCGGCGGTGCTCTCACGCGGGCTCGTCGGCATCGCGGCTCCCGCCGGGCTCCCGCGCGCGGTCGTCGTGAACCTGCCCGGCTCGACCGGCGGTGTCGCCGACGGGCTCGACGTGGTCATCCCGCTGATGCCGCACCTGATCGCGCAGCTCGACGGCGGCGATCACTGACACCCGCTGCGTCGCAGCGGCGCGGGGAGTGCGGTTCGTGCGTGCGGTCAGCTCGTCTCGTCGGGCGACCAGCCCTCGGCGAGCGCCGTCGCGCGCGCCGACAGTTCGGCGAGCGAGCCGTTGCCGGCCCCGACCGCGAGCCCGACGATGAACGTGCTGAGCGGGGCGGCGGGCCGCGCCACGCCGTGCGCGATGTCGCGTGCGAGGTCGAGGATGTCGCCGATGGGAACTGCGGCGGGGTCGATCCCCAGCTCGGTCGCGAGGGCGGTGAGCCACCGGTCGAGCGGCTCGGGGGATTGAGGGGTGTTCGACATGACCGCTCCTTCCAGGCGCGATGACCGCTCTGGTGAGTGCCCCGCCTGCATGCTCCTCGCGCGCTCGACATCCTGCCATGTGTCGACGTCGGCGGTGAGGCCGCCGGTGTCGGGGATCGTCGTCAGGGTCAGGTGGTCGGCAAGGCCCCGCATCGACGCGCCGCGCGGATCGCCGAGTGCGAGGAGCGCCCGCGAGAGTGCATCGCGGCGGTAGACGGCGGGCAGCCATTGCGGCCGCCCGTCATCGAGGCAGACGCCATGCGTTTCGCGTGTGGCGCTCGCAGCGGCGGCGACGAGCTCGGCGGCAGCGGCGCCGGCGAGCGGCAGGTCGCACGTGAGCACGAGCACCCAGCGGTCGGCGGGGTCGGTCGGGTCGGTGCGGTCGGATGCGTCGGCGCCTTCGCCGCCGCCGGCGTCGAGACGGTCGAGGGCCGCCAGTCCCGCGGCGAGGCCGGCGACGGGCCCGCCGAACGGCGGTTGCTCGCGCGTGGTGAGCACGGGGGCGGCGACGAGCCCGTCGGGGCCGACCACGACGGTGCGACGTGCACCGGCGGCGGCAGCCGCCTCGACCGCGATATCGACGAGCCGGCGCGACCCGATGACGAGCTCGGCCTTCGGCGAACCGCCGAGCCGCGACGACCGGCCCCCAGCGAGGACGACCGCGTCGAGCGCGATGCCGTCGCCGGGCGAGCCGCTCACGCGCGGTGCCAGTCGCCCGACTTGCCGCCCGTCTTCGCCTCGAGGCGGATGCCCTCGATCGACACCGACTTGTCGATGCCCTTCACCATGTCGACGATGGCGAGGGCGGCGACCGAGACGGCCGTGAAGGCCTCCATCTCGACGCCCGTGCGGTCGGCGGTGCGAACGGTGGCGGTGATGGCGACGCCGTCGTCGTCGACGGCGAGGTCGACGACGACGCCGTGCACGCCGATGACGTGCGCGAGCGGCAGCAGCTCGGCCGCGCGCTTGGCAGCCTGGATGCCGGCGATGCGTGCGACCGCGAGCACGTCGCCCTTGGGCACGCTGCCGTCGCGCAGGTGCGCGACGACCTCGGGGCCGCACGCGACTCGGCCGGTCGCGGTGGCGCTGCGCACCGTGGGGTTCTTCTGCGTCACGTCGACCATGCGGGCTTCGCCGCGGGCATCGAGGTGGGTGAATGGCTGCTCGCTCATCAGGTCACCAGCATGACAGTCACCGGGTCGCCCGCGCGAACCTCGTCGACCTCGGCGGGCACGATCGCGTAGCCGTCGGCCGCCGCGAGCCCGCCGACGAGGTGCGAGCCCGAGCCCCCGCGGGTTGCGGGACGTACGCGCGGGCGCGCGTCGTGCGGATGCCGCGGCTCGGCCTCACGGGTCGCGGCCTCGGTGTCGTCGGCGTCGTCGGCGACCACCGCGACGGGCATGAACTGCACCTTCGCGCGCGGCACGCGCCAGCCCTCGGCCGCGACGGCCACGACTCGGGGCCGGTGCACGTCGACCGCACCCTGCATGCGCAGCAGGGCCGGCCGCACGAAGGCCTCGAACGACACGGCGGTCGCCACCGGGTTGCCCGGCAGCCCGAACACCGGGGTCGGCGGCTCGGCGCGGCGGTGGAGCATCCCGAACGCCTGCGGCTTGCCGGGCTGCATCGCGATCGTGTGGAATCCGACGGTGCGCAGCGGCTCGAGCGTCGCCTTCACGACGTCGTGGGCGCCCACGCTCACGCCGCCCGACAGCACGATGAGGTCGAGGCGGGCGTCGAGGCAGTGGGCGAGCTCGTCATCGAGCTCCGACTCGTCGTCGGGCACGCTCGTCACGTGCACCACGTCGCCGCCCGCCTCGCGCACGAGCCCGGCGAGCAGCAGCGAGTTCGACTCGGGGATCTGCCCGCGCTCGAGCGGATGCCCCGGGGTCACGAGTTCGCTGCCGGTCGAGATGACCCCCACGCGCGGCGCCGGACGCACCGCGACCCGCGAGTGCCCCGCGGCGGCGAGGGCCGAGACGCGCCCCGCGGTAAGCCGCACGCCCGACGCGAGCACGGGGTCGCCTGCGTGCAGGTCCTCGCCCGCGCGCCGCACGTGGGCCCCGCGTCGGGGCGCCACGGTCACGGTGACGACCGCGTGCCCGCGATCGGTGTGCTCGACCGGCACGACGGCGTCGGCCGCGCTCGGCAGCGGCGCCCCCGTCATGATGTGCACAGCCTCGCCCGGGCCCATTGCAGGGTCGTCGGCGCTCCCGGCGGGAACGTCGCCGACGACGCGAAGCGTCACGGGGTGCTCGGCGCTCGCCGCGGCGACGTCGGCGTGCCGCACGGCGTATCCGTCCATGGCCGAGTTGTCGAACACCGGGATGTCGAGCCGGCTGCGCACGTCGACCGCGAGCACGCGCCCGGCTGCCTCGGCGAGCGGCACCTCGACGGCAGCGAGCGGATGCACCGCATCGAGCACGCGCGCCAGATGCGCGTCGACCGTCTCCAGCTCGCCGGCGCTCATCGGCGGGTCGAGCGCGGCTCAGTCATCGATCCGCCAGACGTCGACGAGCGCACCGGCGGGCAGCGCGTCGACGCCGACGGGCAGGTGCACGAGCACGGTCGCGTTCGCGTAGGCGTGCAGCAGGTGAGAGCTCGGCGCGCCGACCTCGACCGCGCCGTCGCCGTCGATGACGCCGCGGCGCACCTGGTGCTTGCCGATCGGCGAGGTCACGGGGTGCGCGAGCCTGAGGTGCGCGCGGGGACGGTCGGGCGCCAGTCCGGCGAAGGCGCGCAACACTGGCCGCAGGAACAGCTCGAACGAGACGAGCGCGCTCACGGGATTGCCGGGGAACGTCACGACGGGCACGCTCGGGGTGCCGGGCGACAGGATGACGCGTCCGAACCCCTGCGGACCGCCGGGCTGGATGGCGACGCTGACGAACTCGACGCCGCGCGCCGCGAGGGCGTCGCGGACGACTTCGAACGCGCCCGCGCTCACCCCGCCCGTCGTGATCACGAGGTCGACGAGCCCGGCCGAGCCTTGGAGCGCGTCGAGGACGGCGTCGGGGTCGTCGGGGGTGAGGGCGTCGCGCACGATCGCACCGGCCTCCTCGAGCGCGCCGCGCAGCATCGGAGTGTTGGCGTCGTGGATCTGGCCGGGCTCGAGCGGCGCCCCGGCCTGCCGCAACTCGTGGCCGGTCGACAACAGCAGCACCGTGATGCGGCGGCGCACCGCGACCTCGGTGATTCCGGCCGCGGCGAGTGTGCCGAGCTGGGCGGGCCCGAGGCGTGCGCCCGCGGGCAGCAGCACCGCGCCGCGCGCGACGTCGGTGCCGATCGCGCGCACGAACGTGCCCGACTCGACCGGGT
This sequence comes from uncultured Actinomycetota bacterium, assembly GCA_963758615.1. GTDB lineage: Bacteria > Actinomycetota > Actinomycetes > Actinomycetales > Microbacteriaceae > Agromyces. The sequence continues at coordinate 21,435 of CAVWVZ010000007.1, forward strand.
GCGCGAAGCGCACCGTCGTGCCCGGAGGCACGTCGTGTGCGCTGCCGCCGAGCCCCGGGAAACGCGGGGGATCGGCCGCCTCGACCGGCACGACGGCGTCGGCGCCGTGGGGAACGGCCGCTCCCGTCATCACGGGAGACGCCGTGCCGCGGGCGTGCGTGCGGATCGGGTCGCCGGCAGCGGTCGTGCGTCCGACGGGCAGGTCGACGGGCTTCTCGGGCCGGGCGGCGGCGAGGTCGGCCGAGGCGACTGCATACCCGTCCATCTGCGAGTTCGCGAACGCGGGCAGGTCGCCGGGGGCGAGCACGTCGTCGGCGAGCACCCGCCCATGCGCGCGCACCCGACTGTGAGGGCCCGAGACGGCGTCGAGCGCGAGCACCTCTGCGCCCTCGGCCGCCTCGAGCGACGCGTGCAGCGGGGCGAGCAACTCGCGCACCGCGCGCTGGTGTTCGACGAACGTGCGCATTCTCGCCTCCGAGGCTCAGCCGCCGGCGAACGGCGGCAGGATGTCGACCCGGTCGGCGAGCGGATGACCCGCCTCGCGCTGCACCGTGCCGTCGACCAGGAACGAACCCGAGCGCAGCACCCGTTCCATCGAGGCGCCGTAGCGTGCGACCAGTTCGTCGCGGAGCGCACCCAGGGTCGCCCCGTCGGTGAGCTCGAGCCGCTCCTCGTCGACGCCGGCCGCCTCGGCGGCGGCCGCGAAGTACCGAACGGTCACGAGCGTCATGGCCACGATGCTACCGCGCACGGCTCTCGGGACAGCGGGCCACCGACACACGCCGACCCGCGCGCAGCGGCCGAACGTAGAATTGCCGCATGCGCGCACGTCCGGCCCCGCTCGTCGAGCCGTCGGCGCCGCTCGCTCCCGAGCGCATCGCCCGGTTCAGCCGCCAGATCATGCTGCCCGGGTTCGGTGAGCTCGCGCAGCGCCGGCTCGCCGCGGCTCGGGTGCTCGTCGTCGGTGCGGGCGGGCTCGGAAGCGCGCTCGTGCCGTACCTCGCGGGCGCGGGCGTCGGCACGATCGGCATCGTCGACGACGACGTCGTCGAGCTCTCGAACCTGCACCGCCAGGTGAGCCACGGCCTCGCCGACGTGGGCCGCGCCAAGGTCGATTCGCTCGCCGACACCGTCGCCGCCATCGACCCCGAATGCCGGGTGGTGCGCCATGCCGAGCGGTTGACGGCGGCGAACGTCCGCGACATCCTCGCGCACTACGACGTCGTCGTCGACGGCAGCGACAACTTCCCGACCCGGTACCTCACGAACGACGCCGCCCTCCTCGGGCGCACGCCGCTCGTGTGGGGCGCGATCCTGCGGTACCACGGCCAGGTCGGACTCTCGTGGCACGAACACGGGCCCACCTACCGCGACCTCTTCCCGGTGCCGCCGTCGCCCGACGAGGTGCTCTCGTGCGAGCTCGGCGGCGTGCTTCCGACGCTCTGCGCCACGGTCGGGGCGCTCATGGCCAACGAGGTGGTCAAGCTCGTCACCGGCATCGGCGAGCTGCTGCTCGGCCGGGTGACGACGATCGATGCGCTCTCGGGCCGCAGCCGCGAGATCGCATACGAGACCATCGCCGATGCCCCGCAGATCACCTCGCTCATCGACTACGAGCTCTTCTGCGGGGTCGACCCCGCGGCGAGCGCGGGGCAGGCCGAGGCATCCGCGGCCCCGATCTCGGCGGCCGAGTTGCTTCGGCGCATGAGAAGCGGCGAGCCGCTGCGGCTCCTCGACGTGCGCGAGCCCGTCGAGGCCGCGCTGCGGCGCATCAGCGGCAGTGAGCTCGTGCCGCTCGGCGAACTCGCCGCCGGCGCCGAGCCCGTGGCGGGCGACGGGGCGCTCGTCGTCTACTGCGAGCAGGACACGCGGTCACGTCGCGCGGCGCGGCTGCTGCGCGAGCGGGGGCACGCCGACGTGGTGTACCTCGCCGGGGGGATCGACGCGTTCTCGTCGGTCGCCGGCGAACTCGTGCACCGCTGACGACCGATCACCAACGATCACCGATCGATCACCACCCGAGAGGCACGCATGAACCCGAACCCGGCGATCGTCACCGCCGAGCCCATCGACGAGGCGGCCGTGCGCGCCGCCGTCGAGGCCGACACGAGCGGGGCGGTCGTCATGTTCCTCGGGGTCGTGCGCAACCACGACGGCGGTCGCGGCGTGCTCGCGCTCGACTATCAGGCCCACCCCGAGGCCGAGCGGTTCCTCGCCGAGTGCGTGCGGCGCATCGCCGACGACACGGGGCTCGCCGTCGCCGCCGCTCATCGGGTCGGCGAGCTGCACGTCGGCGACGTCGCGCTCGTGGCAGCGGCATCCGCCCCGCACCGTGCCGAGGCGTTCGACGCGTGCGAACGCCTCGTCGACCTGATCAAGCAGCAGGTGCCGATCTGGAAGCGGCAGCACTTCACCGACGGCGTGTCGGAGTGGGTCGGGCTCTGAGTCGATGGGCCGGTCTCGACCGGCCGGGTCGCGTCAGCCGCCCAGGGCAGCGAAAACCGTTCGTCGAGAGTGCAGTCGCGGCCCTTGGTAGGGGCGTGGAGTGCACTTTCGGTGAGCGGGGGATTGGCGCACCCTGCTCGAGAGTGCGGTCGCGGCCCGTGGCGGGGGCGTGGAGTGCACTTTCGGCGAGCGAGGGATTGGCGCACCCTGCTCGAGAGTGCAGTCGCGGCCCTGGTGGGGGCGTGGAGTGCACTTTCGGCGGGAGTGACGGATGGCGAGCCGCCGCGTCAGCCGCCCAGGTACGACATCTCGGGCTTCGGGCGCGCGGCGCGCAGCTCGGGCGTGAGGGTCGCGCGCACCTCGGAGTAGCGGTCGTCGCGGGCGGCCCAGATCGAGGCCATCGCCGCGGCGAGCCCGTCGTCGTCGACGCCACCGCGCAACAGTGCCCGCAGGTCGTGCCCCTCGGAGGCGAAGAGGCACGTGAACAGCTTGCCCTCGGTCGAGATGCGCGCCCGGTTGCAGGTGCCGCAGAACGCGTTCGTGACGCTCGAGATCACGCCGATCTCGCCGCCGCCGTCGACGTAGCGCCACCGGGCGGCGGTCTCGCCGGGCGCGCTGGCGCCGATGGGTTCGAGCGGGAACTCGGCACCGATGACGTCGATGATCTCGGATGAGGGCACGACCTCGTCGAGCCGCCAGCCGTTCGACGTGCCGACGTCCATGTACTCGATGAACCGCAGCGTGAACGGGGAGTCCTTGAAGTGCCGCGCCATCGGCAGGACCTCGTGGTCGTTGAGCCCGCGCTTGACGACCATGTTGACCTTGACCGGGCCCAGCCCGGCTTCGTGGGCGGCCTGCATGCCGGCGAGCACGCGTTCGACCGGGAACCGCACGTCGTTCATGGACTGGAACACCGCGTCGTCGAGCGAGTCGAGCGACACCGTGACGCGCGTGAGCCCGGCCTCCTTGAGCGCCGCGGCCTTGACGGCGAGCGCCGAGCCGTTGGTGGTCAGGGCGATCTCGACGGGCTGCCCGTCGGGCGTGCGCAGGGCGGCCAGACGCTCGACGAGCTCCTCGATGCCGCGGCGCAGCAGTGGTTCGCCGCCCGTCAGCCGCAGCTTGTGCACGCCATGCGCGACCGCGACCGCGGCGAGCCGGGTGATCTCGTCGAAGCTCAGCAGCTCGTCGTGCTCGAGGAAGGCGTAGTCGCGGCCGAAGACCGCCTTCGGCATGCAGTACACGCACCGGAAGTTGCACCGGTCGGTCACCGAGATGCGCAGGTCGCGCATCGGCCGGGCGAACGCATCGGTGATCGCTCCGGTCGACGGCAGGCGGCGGGCTCGAGGCGCATCGACTGCGCGCACGGGCAGCAGGGTGGTCACGAGTCACCCCCCTTTCGGTGGCGTCTACGCTAACACCGCATCATGAGTGCGTTCGCACCGAGACGTCCGATGGCGCGACGCGGAACGCGAGTCGGGCTCCCGTGCTCAGGTCGAGCGCGACCGCGGTCGTCGACGGCACGTCGATCGCGAGGTCGGGATGCTGGTCGGTGACGATGCGCACGCCGCCGCGGGCCGGCTCGATCGTCGCGACGGCACCGAACCACGCGTTGTCGGCAGGCTGCGACGCGTCGACGGATGCCGCGGCTCGCGCGTGCACCGACGCCGGGCTGAACACGACCGATGCTGAGCTGCCGACCCGCAGCGCCTCACCCGTGCCGCGCAGGACGATCGGCCCGCTCGCGCCCACGACGCGAACGGCGTCACGCGCGACCGCGACCCCGGTGAGCAGGTTCACGCCTGCGAGCGCGGCCGCGAACGGCGTGCTCGGGTGCCCGAGCACCTCGGCGGTCGGCCCCTGCTGCACGATACGGCCGGCCTGCAGGATGGCGGCGCGGTCGGCGAGCACGATCGCGTCGAGGGGGTCGTGGGTGACGAGCAGCGTGGGGATCGCGAGGGTCGCCCGCTGCTCCGCGACGAGGCGGCGCATCGCCACGGCCGTCTGCACGTCGAGCGCCGCGAAGGGTTCGTCGAGCAGCAGCACGTCGGGTCGGGCCGCGAGGGTGCGGGCGAGGGCGACGCGCTGCTGCTGGCCGCCCGACAGTGCGGCGGGAAGCCGCCGGTCGAGCCCGGTGAGCCCGACCCGGTCGAGCCAGTCGGATGCCGCGTCGCGAGCCTCCCTCCGCGGCACGCCCTGCGAGCGCGGACCGAATGCGACGTTCTCGAGCGCGCTGAGGTGCGGGAACAGCAGCGGGTGCTGGCCGAGCAGGCCGACGGAACGCTCGGCCAGGTCGACGTCGACGGCGCGGCCCTCATCTCCGCCGGCGCCGTCTTCCCCGCCGATCGCAGGGGCGCGCGCGAGCACGCGCTCGCCGATGCGCACGACCCCTGCGTTGGGCGCGCGATGACCGGCGATGGCGGCGAGCAGCGTCGACTTGCCCGATCCGTTCGGGCCGAGCACGGCGAGCACCTCGGATGCCGCGACCGCGACCTCGACGTCGAGCCTGAAGTCGCCCAGCTCGGCGACGACGCGGGCGTCGAGGCTCCCACCGGGCGCGCGCGTCATCGGGGGGCGTCCTCACGCCAGCTGCGCATGAGCACCAGCACCGCGACCGCCACGAGGATGAGCATCAGCGACAGCGCGATCGCGATGTCCTCGCTGACGCCCGCGCCGTTGAACGCCGTGTAGATCGCGAGGGGCATCGTGCGGGTGGTGCCGGCCGAGTTGCCCGCGAACAGCGCCGTCGCCCCGAACTCGCCGAGCGCGCGCGCGAAGCACAGCACGGTACCCGCGATCAGGCCGGGCGCGACGAGCGGTAGCGTGATGCGCCGGAACACCGTGAACCGGCGGGCGCCCAGCCCGGCCGCGACCGTCTCGTAGCGCGTGCCTGCAGTGCGCAGCGACCCCTCGACGGTGATCACGAGGAACGGCAGCGCGACGAACGTCTGCGCGATCACGACCGCGCCGGTCGTGAACGGGATGCGCAGGCCCAGCACGCCGAGCGTCTCGCCGAACAGGCCGTTGCGGCCGAGCAGGGCGAGCAGCGCGATGCCGCCCACCAGCGGCGGTAGCACGAGCGGCAGTGTCGTGAGCGTGCGCAGCACGGCGGCGACGCCCCTCGAGCTGCGGGCGATGACCATGGCGAGCGGAACGCCGAGCACGATGCACACACCCGTGGCGATCGCGGCGGTGACGAGCGACAGGGTGAGCGCCTGCAGTGCGGCGGGCGAGGCGACCGCGGCGGGAACCTGCGACCAGTCGAGCCGCACGAGCAGCGCGATGAGCGGCAGCGCGAGCACCGCGACCCCGAGCGCCGCCGGGACGTACAGCCACAGCGGAAAGCGGGCCGCCGCCCCGCGGTCGTCTCGACGCGCCTCGACGACCTCGCTCGCGGTGGCCGCAGTCGTCACGGCGTCCCGAAGCCGAACGACGCGAGCACCGCTCGGCCCTCCTCCGAGGTGACGAACTCGACGAACGCGCTCGCCGCCTCGGGATTCGCCGCGTCGGTGAGGGCAGTGATGGGGTAGACGTTGGTCGCGACATCCGCGTTCTCGATCTCGACGCCGTCGACCTCGCCGGCGGCCGCCTCGACGTCGGTGACGTAGACGAGCCCGGCATCGGCTTCGCCGCTCCGCACCTTGGTGAGCACGGCGGTCACGTTCTGCTCTTCGCTGGCGGGCGTCACGGTGATGCCGTCCTCGGTGAAGAGCGTCTGGGCGGCACTTCCGCACGGCACCTCGGGGGCGCACAGCACCACCGTGATCGGCAGCCCGTCGGTGGTCGTGGTGGCGCCGTCGGCGAGGTCGGCGAGCGACGCGATGCCGAGCGGGTTGCCGGGTGCGACCGCGATCTCGAGCACGTTGGTGGCGAAGTCCACGGGCTCCACAGTGAGACCGGCGTCGACCGTCTTCATCATGTTGTTCTCGTCGGCCGAGGCGAACACGTCGGCCGGCGCGCCCTCGATGAGCTGCGTCGCGAGCACCGACGAACCGTCGTAGGTGATGGGCGCCACCTCGAGGCTCGGGTGACGCGCCTCGAAGGCGGTGGCGAGTTCGTCGAACGCCGCGGTGAGCGACGCGGCCGCGTAGATCGTGAGCTCGCCGGTGAGTTCGTCGCTCACCGCGCTCGGTGTGCCGGCTTCGGGCGACGTGTCGCCGCCGGCCGACCCGGAGCACGCGGTGAGCGCGAGGGCGACGAGCGCGGCGGGCACGAGTGAGCGGACGAATGGATGTCTCATGCGCGGGGCTCCTCTTCGGTCTCGATGACGACCATGGTCGCCTTGACCACCGCGACGCCGCGCGAGCCGACCTCGAGGCGCAGCTCGCGCGCGGCCTCGGCCGACATGAGCGACACCACGCGGTGCGGGCCGCACTGCAGCTCGACCTGGGCCATCAGCCCCTCGATCTCGACGCGCGTGACGAGGCCGACGAATCGGTTGCGCGCGCTGCGCCGAACCAGGCTGCGGTCGTCGGTCGCCGCGGCGATGGCCACGGCGCGGGCGGCGAGCTCATCACCGGGGACGACCTGTCGACCGGAGTCGTCTCGGCCGGCGGTGAGCAGGCCGTCGCGTACCCATCGCCGGATGGTGTCGTCGCTCACTCCGACGAGGGCCGCCGCATCGCTGATCCGATAGTGCGTCATGAAACCGACGATAGAGGCGCATTCGCGGGGAGCACAAGCGCGGCCGCCCGATTCGGCGGAACGGTGGATCGGCGGAGGAAAGCGTCGTCCGAACGAAGGGTTGGCTACCCTAACTTATGGTTATCGATTCAGTCAACCAGAATATGTTGTAGTGTCCGGTGGGCTGTGCCACACTGACGATTGCTCAGTTCCCAGCGCGGCACCATTCGGGAACCGAGCACGTACGGCGCGCGGCCGCCGGCAATCATGGCGACTCACGCGACGAGACACGCGGTTGACGCGGTCTACATGGGGGTTCACGGAGCGCGGGTGCTCTCGGCGACGGAGCGCATCGGGCTCAGACGTTGGGGGACGTCATGATCTCGTGGCTGGTGCGTTGGAGCCTGCGATTCCGGTTGCTCGTCGCGGCCGTCGCAGCGGGGGTGCTCGGGTTCGGACTGGTCAGTCTGCCCTCGATGGCGGTCGACAACCTCCCGGAGTTCGCTCCACCGCACGTCGAGATCCAGACCGAGGCGCTCGGACTGTCGGCCGAAGAGGTCGAGCAGCTGATCACGAGCCCCATGGAGGCCGACCTTCTGAACGGCGTGGCCTGGCTCGATGAGATCCGCTCGGTGTCGGTCCCCGGCCTCTCATCGATCGAGCTCATCTTCGAGCCCGGCACCGACATCCTGCGCGCGCGCCAGCTGGTCGCCGAGCGGCTCACGCAGGCCTTCGCCCTGCCCAACGTCTCGACGCCGCCGGTGCTCATGCAGCCACTGTCGTCGACGAGCCGGGTCATGATGATCCAGCTCACCTCCGAGGACGTGTCGCTCATCGACATGTCGGTGCTCGCCCGGTGGACGGTCAAGCCCGTGCTCATGGGCGTCCCCGGCGTCGCCAACGTGTCGACGTGGGGGCAGCGAGAGCAGCAGCTGCAGGTGCAGGTCGAGCCCGAACAGCTCGCGGCCGCGGGAGTGACCCTCGACGAGGTCATCACGACCGCCGGCAACGCCGTTTGGGTGTCGCCGCTGAGCTTCCTCGAAGCCTCGACGCCGGGAACAGGCGGCTTCATCGAGTCCGCGAACCAGCGCATCGGCATCCAGCACGTGCTGCCGATCCAGACCCCCGAAGATCTCGGCAAGGTCGTCATCGAGGGCAACGCGCAATCGTTGACGCTGGCGGACGTCGCACAGCTGAAAGAGGACCACCAACCGCTCATCGGCGACGCCATCACCGGTGACTCGCCGGGACTGCTGATCGTGATCGAGAAGTTCCCCGAGGCCGACGTGGTGCAGGTCACCCGCGGCATCGAGGCAGCGATGGCCGATCTTGCACCGGGCCTCGTCGACATCGAGGTCGACACCACCGTCTTCCGCCCGGCCACGTTCCTCGAGAACGCCGTCGGGCAGCTCGGCTGGGCCGCGCTCGCCGGCCTGCTGCTCGCCGCGCTCGTCATCGGGCTCGGCCTCGGTTCATGGCGGTATGCGGTGATCGCCGCGCTGGCCGTGCTGGTCTCGGGCACCGCCGCCGCCCTCACCTTGCAGGCGACCGGCGCGGTCATGAACACGATGACCCTCGCCGGACTCGCGCTCGCGCTCACCGTCGTCGTCGGCGACGCCGTCGCCGACCTCGGTTCGCTGCGCACGCGGGGCACGGCTCCGCGCCCACTGGGGGGCGCCGCTGCGCCCGCTCCGGAAGCGTCGGCCGACGCTTCGACCGACACGATCGCCGCGCGCACCGGCATCCTGACCACCGCGCTGCGCCGATCGCGGCTGCCCGCGCTGTTCGGTGCGCTCATCTCGGCGGTGGCGATCGCCCCCAGCTTCTTCGTGCCCGGTCTCGACGGCGAGATCCTGCGGGCCGTCGCGATCGCCTACCTCGTCACACTCCTCGTCGCGATGATCGTGGCGCTGACCGTGACCCCCGCGCTCGCCAGCCTGCTGCTGCGACGCACGGACGACGCTGAGGAGCCGAAGGAACCCGCCGCAGTCGCGGGAATGACCACGAAGTACTCCGAGACGATGGAACGCACATCCGCGGGCCGCGGCGGCTGGGTTGCCGCGCTGGTCGCGGTCGTGCTCGGCGTCGTCGCGCTCGGCACGATCCCCTGGGCGACCGCCGATGCGCCCGTGCTCGCCTCGGTGCCCGACCGTTCGATCCTCGTCGAGTGGGACTCGACCGCGGGGACCTCGAACGAGGAGATGAACCGCATCACCGCGCGGGCGGCCGATGAGCTGCGCACCGTGGCCGGAGTCGCTGCGGTCGGTGGCCACGTCGGCCGCGCCATCACCTCCGACACGGCCTCCGACGTGAGCGGCAGCGAGATCTGGGTGACGCTCGAGGACGGCGCCGACTACGCCGCGGTCAAGGAAGACGTGCAGCAGGTCATCGATGGATATCCGGGGCTCGAGAACCGGGTCATGTCGTACCCCGAGCGTCAGATCGAGGGCGTGCGTGCTGCGCAGGAGCGCGACTTCCAGGTGCGCGTGTACGGCGTCGACCTCGAGATCCTGCGTGAGAAGGCCGACGAGTTGCAGGCCGCAATGGCCCAGATCGACGGGCTCGTCGAGCCGACCGTCGAGCAGGACCTCGTGCAGCCGATCGCCGAGATCGAGGTCGACCTCGAAGCGGCCAAGCAGTCCGGCGTGAAGCCCGGCGATGTGCGCCGGGCCGCCGCCACGATCCTGCAGGGCATCGAGGTCGGCTACATGTTCGAGGAGCAGAAGGTCTTCCAGGTCATCGTCAAGGGCACCGAGCAGTCCCGCCACAGCCTCACCGATGTCGAGAATCTCGTCATCAACACGCCGAGCGGCGGCACCGTCGTGCTCTCCGACGTCGCAGACGTGCGCATCAGCCCCAACCTCGCGGTGATCCGGCACGACGACACGCACCGGCGCATGAACGTGACCGCCGACGTGCAGGGTCGCAGTCTCGCCGACGTCGAGGCCGACGTTCGCGCTGCGATCGCCGAGGTCGAGTTCCCCGTCGAGTACCACGCCGAGGTCCCGCCGCAGTACGGCGAACAGCAGGCGGCGGGTCAGCTGACGTGGTGGCTGCTCGCCGCCGCGGCCGTCGTCATCCTCGTGCTCCTGCAGACGATGCTCGGCTCGTGGCGGCTCGGCGCCATCGTGCTGCTGTCGCTGCCGCTGGCGCTCGCCGGAGGTCTCATCGGCGCCTGGCTCGCCGGCGGCCTCGACTCGCTCGTGCTCGTCATCGCGCTGGTTCCGGTGCTCGCCTTCGCCGTCCGCGAGGCGGGCATGCTCATCGGCGCCCAGCAGACCGCCATGGCTGCGGGAGGTGCGGAATCGCCGGCGAAGGCCATGTGGGCCGCGGCGGGAACCCGCATCCGTCCGGCGCTGGTCGCGCTCGTGGCATCCTTCGCCCTGCTCGCGCCGCCCGCCTTCTTCGGCGGCGCGGTGGGCCTCGAGACGGTGCTGCCGATCGCGGCGGTGGTGTGGGGCGGCGCGGTCACGACCGTGCTCGTGACCCTGATCGTGCTGCCGCTGCTCGTGCTCGCCTGGGGCGGCACCAAGGCCGCCGACAGCTCCCTGGTGAACTTGAACGCTCCAGTGGCGGAATGGAGGCAGGAACCGTCATGAACGAGAATCGATCGCGGATCCGGCGGGGGGTCGCCGGGGTCCTCGCAGCGCTGGCGCTCGCCGGAGGGGCGCTGAGCCTGACCGGATGCGCGGAAGTCACGGCGGCCGAGACCGTCGCCGGCCCCGAGCCGGCCGTCAAGGAGGAGATCGGCGACACCGATCTCAATACCCTCACCCTGACGCCCGAAGCCGTCGAGCGGCTCGGACTCGAGACCGTCGAGGTCGAGGCGGGTGATGTCGGAGTGACCGTTCCGTACGCGGCGATCATCTACGATCACGGCGGAGACACGTGGGTGTACACCAACCCCGAACCCGAGGTGTTCGTCAGGGCTGCGATCGTGGTCGACCGCATCGACGGCGACACCGCCCACCTCTCAGAGGGCCCCGAGCCGGGCACCAGCGTCGTGACGCTGGGGGCGGCCGAGCTCTACGGCGCGGAATTCGACACAGCGCACTGACATGCGACGCATCATCGGGTTCAGCCTCCGGTTCCGGACCATCGTGATGACGCTGGCCATCGGCATCATGGTGTTCGGCGGCGTGCAGCTCAGCTCGGCGCAGGTCGACGTGTTCCCCGAGTTCGCACCACCGAAGGTCGAGGTCCAGACGCTCTGCATCGGGCTGACCGCCGCAGAGGTCGAGGAACTCGTGACGGTGCCGCTCGAGGAGGCGCTGAACGGCGTCGAGGGGCTCGACGAGATCCGATCCAAGTCGGTCGGCCAGATCTCGTCGATCGTGCTGATCTTCGAGCCGGGAGCCGACCTGCTCACCGCCAGACAGCTCGTGGCCGAGCGCATCGCGATCGCCACGCCGACGCTGCCGACCTGGGCGGCTCCGCCGCTCATGCTGCAGCCGCTGTCGTCGACGAGCCGGGTGATGAAGATCGGCCTGACCTCCGACGAGCGCTCGCTCATCGAGATGTCGATGATCACCTACTGGAAGATCCGTGCGCACCTGCTGCGCGTTCCGGGGGTCGCGAACGTCCCAATCTGGGGCGAGCGGCTGCAGATGCTGCAGGTGCAGGCCGAGCCCGAGAAGATGGCCGCCGAGGGGGTCAGCCTCGAGCAGGTCATGACGGTGACGGCCGACGCGCTCGATGCCGGGCTGCTGCAGTACTCGCCGGGTGCCGTCATCGGCACCGGCGGGCATATCTCGACGCCGCAGCAACGACTCGGCATTCAGCACGTGCTGCCCATCACAACCCCTGATGACCTCGCCGAGGTGACGATCGACGAGCGCGGCGGCGATCCGCTGCGGCTGGGCGACGTCGCCCGCGTCGTCGAGGATCACCAGCCCATGATCGGCGACGCGGTGATCAACGAGGGCGAAGGGCTCATGCTCATCGTCGAGAAGCTGCCCTGGGGGAACACGCTCGAGGTGACGGAGGGCGTCGAGGCAGTGCTCGCCGAGTTGGCGCCGGGCCTCAGCGGCATCGAGGTCGACACCGAGATCTTCCGCCCCGCCACCTTCATCGAGGAATCGATCGGCAATCTCTCGCTCGCGCTGCTCCTCGGCATCCTCCTCGTGATGATGGTGCTCGCCCTGTTCCTGTTCCAGTGGCGCACCGCGCTCGTCAGCATCATCGCGATCCCGCTGTCACTGGTCTCGGCGGCGCTCGTGATCTACCTGACGGGCACGCCGATCAACACCATGATCCTCGCGGGGCTCGTGATCGCCGTCGGCGTCGTGGTCGACGACGCGATCATCGACGTCGAGAACATCGTGAGACGACTGCGCCAGGAACGCGCCGAGGGCGGGCTGCGATCGACCGCGAGGGTCGTGCTCGAAGCCTCGCTCGAAGTGCGTGGCCCGATCATCTACGCGACCCTCATCATCATCGTCGCCGCCGTGCCGATCTTCTTCCTCGAGGGCCTCACCGGGGCATTCTTCCGCCCTCTCGCGTTGGCCTACACCCTCGCCGTGCTCGCGTCGATGGTCGTCGCCCTGACGGTGACGCCGGCACTCGCGTTGATCCTGCTGCGCAAGGCACCGCTCGACCCGCGCGATCCGCCGGTCGTGCGGGTGCTCAAGCGCGGGTACAAGAAGTCGCTGGAGCCGATCGTCGACCGTCCGTGGCCCGGGTACGTGTTCTTCGGCGCGCTCATCGTCGTCGGCGCGGTCACGGTGCCGTTCCTCGGTCAGTCGCTGCTGCCCGACTTCAAGGAACGTGACTTCCTGATGCACTGGGTCACGCAACCCGGCACCTCCGCCGCCGAGGAGGTGCGCATCAGCCAGCGGGCCTGCAAAGAACTGCTCGAGATCGAGGGCGTGCGCAATTGCGGCTCGCACATCGGGCAGGCGTACAACGGGGACGAGGTCTACGGCGTCAACTTCGGCGAGAACTGGATCAGCATCGATCCAGCGGTCGACTACGACGCGACGCTCGCCAAGGTGCAGGAGCTCGTGCAGGGCTACCCGGGCATCCGCCGTGACGTGCAGACCTATCTCAAGGAGCGCATCCGCGAAGTGCTCACGGGCGGCGACACCGCGGTCGTCGTGCGGTTGTCCGGCGATGATCTTCAGGCACTGCGCGACACGGCCGAGGAGATCAACGAGATCTTCCTCGAGACCGATGGCGCGATCGACGAGCACATCTCCCTGCAGGTCGACGTGCCGCAACTCGAGGTCACGGTCGACCTCGAGGCCGCCCAGCAGTACGGACTGAAGCCCGGGGACGTGCGTCGCGCCGCGGCGACGCTCGTTTCCGGTGAAGAGGTCGGCGACGTCTACCGCGACGGCAAGGCCTACGACGTGCAGGTCTGGAGCCCGATCGAGATCCGCTCCGACGTGACGAGCATTCGCAACCTGCCGATCGACACGCCCTCGGGCGAGGTCGTGCCGCTCTCTGCGGTCGCCGACGTCTCGCTGCGGGCGACTCCGAACGTCATCGAGCGCGACAACAACTCGCGGCGCATCGACATCGAGGCCAACGTCGAAGAGGGCAAGCTCGCTTCGGTGGTGGCCGCGATGGAGGAGGGCCTGCGCGACATCGACCTGCCCGCGGGCTTCCGCGCCGAGGTCATCGGCGAGTTCGAGGAGCGCGAGGCGGCGACCAACCGGTTGCTCGTGCTCGCCGTGGCAGCGATCCTCGTGATCTACCTACTGCTGCAGGCGGCGTTCGCGAGCTGGCGTCTGGCGACGCTGGTGCTCCTGACCCTGCCCGTGGCGCTCGTCGGCGGCGTGTTCGCGGCCTTCATCACCGGTGCGGTACTCTCACTCGGCTCGATCGTGGGGTTCCTCACGATCATGGGCATCGCCGCGCGCAACAGCATCCTGCTCATCAATCACAGCCAGCACCTGGAACGCTACGAGGGCGAGAAGTTCGGCAAGCAACTCGTGATGCGTGCCGCGTCCGAGCGACTCTCGCCGATCCTCATGACGACCCTCGCCACCGGCTTGGCGCTCGTGCCGCTCATCGTCATGGGCGAGATCCCCGGGCACGAGATCGAGCACCCGATGGCCGTGGTGATCCTCGGCGGGCTCATCACGTCGACTCTGCTCAACCTCTTCGTGGTGCCGCCGCTGTACCTGCGGTTCGCGAAGCCGAAGTCGCAGCGCGAGACGCCGCCGCCGGCAGAACCGGAGCCCGAGACGGCGCCGCCCGCCCCTGAGCCGGTCTCGGTCTGATCAGCCGCCGAGGAGCGGCGGACCCGGACGTGCAGCCGCTTCCTCGACGAGCTGCAGGATGCGTGCGGCGACGCTCACCGCGATCGCCGCCGGGTCCTTCGACGCGATGCCCTCGATGCCGATCGGCGTCGTCACCCGGGCCAGCTCGGCCTCGTCGTGACCGGCCTCGATGAGTTGCGCACGGAACCTCGCCCATTTCGACCTCGAGCCGATGAGCCCGATCGAGCCGAGCCCCGGCGTGTTCAGGGCCGACTCGACGATCGCGAGGTCCTCACCGTGGTCGTGGGTCATCACGAGCACGTGCGCGCCGTCGGGCAGGTCGGCGAGTGCCGCCTCGGGCACGGGCAGGTTCCGCACGTGCACCGTCGCAACCGCATCGCCGAGCGGGCCGACATCGCCGCCCGGTTCCCCGAGCCGCTCATTCGCGAGCATCTCGGCGCGCGAGTCGACGAGGTGCAGTTCGAGCTGCTGCCGGCTGAGCACGCGCGCGAGCTCGAGGCCGACGTGCCCGATGCCGAAGATCGCCACCGAGGGCACGACCCGCACGGGTTCCAAGAGCATGGTGACCTCTCCTCCGCAGCACTGCACGCCGTAGTCGGTGACGGCCCGGTCACTGAGGGTCAGCGTGAGCAGATCGGGTTCGGCGGCGCCCGTGGCCAGCATCGCGCGGGCGCGCTCGACGGCGGTCGCCTCGAGGTTGCCGCCGCCGACGGTGCCGAACAGCGAGCCGGCGGCGACGACCATCTTCGCGCCGCCGTTGCGCGGCGCGTGGCCGCGCACCATCGCGAGGGTGACGATCACGAACGGCGTGCGCGCGGCGCGCAGCCGCTGCACGGCGTCGACCCAGTCCACGGCGATTCCCCGGCTCAGGTGTCTGTCGCGACGAGCGGTTGCGACGTCGTGCGCGCGGTCGCGGCATCCGACTCGGCGAGCTCGCCGGCCGCGGAAGGTGCGCGCCGCGCCTCGCGGATCGCCATGAACACCGCCTCCGGCGTCGCCGGCGACCTCAGCTCGACGCAGTGGCCGACCGGCCCGAACGCGGCGACCGCCTCGCGGATCGCCTCGCGGACGCTGAACGCGAGCATGAGGGGCGGCTCGCCGACCGCCTTGGAGCCGTAGACGGCGCCGTCTTCGGTGGCGTGCTCGAGCAGCCGCACGTTGAACTGCTCGGGCATCTCCGAGAAGCTCGGCAGCTTGTAGGTGCTCGCCGATTGGGTGAGGAGGCGTCCGCGCCCGGGTCCGTCGGTGGCGTCCCACCGCAGCTCCTCGAGGGTGAGCCACCCGGCGCCCTGCACGAACGCTCCCTCGACCTGCCCGAGGTCGATGATCGGCGAGAGGGAGTCGCCGACGTCGTGGAGGATGTCGACCCGGAGGGTCCGGTGCGCGCCGGTGAAGCCGTCGACCTCGACCTCGGTGGCTGCCGCGCCGTAGGCGAAGTACTTGAACGGCTCGCCCTGCATCTTCTCGGTGTCCCAGTGCAGGCCCTCGGTGCGGTAGAAGCCGGCCGCCCAGAGCTGCACGCGCTGGTGATAGGCGGCCTGCACCACATCGGCGAACGAGAACCAGGGTCCGGATGCCCCGATGCCTGCGACCCGGCCGCCCGAGAACCGGACGTCGCGCTGGTCGACGCCGAGAAGTCGACCGGCGACGGCGGAGAGCCGCTGCCGGATCTGCTCGCACGCGTCCTTGACCGCGCCGCCGTTCAGGTCGGCGCCCGAGGAGGCGGCCGTGGCCGAGGTGTTCGGCACCTTGTCGGTGCGCGTCGGTGCGAGCCGCACCGACTCGAGCGGCACGCCGAGCGCCGTGGCGGCGACCTGCAGCATCTTGGTGTGGAGGCCCTGGCCCATCTCGGTGCCGCCGTGGTTCACGAGCACCGAGCCGTCCTTGTAGACGTGCACGAGCGCGCCGGCCTGGTTGTAGGCGGTGAGCGTGAACGAGATGCCGAACTTCACCGGCGTGATGGCGAGCGCGCGCTTCACGTCGTCGTGCTCGGCGTTGAACGCCGCGATTCGCGCGCGGCGGGCGTCGAAGTCGCTCGAACCGGCGAGGTCGTGCCAGATCGTGCGCAGCCGCTCGGCGTGCCGCACCGGCTGCCCGTAGGGCGTGGTCTGCCCGGGCTGGTACAGGTTGCGCTCGCGCAGGGTGGCGGCGTCGATGCCGAGCGCGGGCGCGACCCGGCCGAGCACGTCCTCGATGACGAACATGCCCTGCGGCCCGCCGAACCCGCGGAACGCCGTCTGCGACGTCTTGTTCGTCTTCGCGACCCGCCCCTGCGCCACGAAGTGCGGGATCCAGTAGGCGTTGTCGACGTGGCAGAGCGCACGCCCCATCACCGGCTCCGACAGGTCGAGACTCCAGCCGCCGTCGGAGGTGAGCGTGGTCGCGAGCGCGAGGATCCGCCCGTCGTCGTCGAACCCGGCCTTCCACACGACGTGGAACGGATGCCGCTTGCCGGTCATGGTGAGGTCCTGCGTGCGGTTCAGCCGCAGCCGCACCGAGCGCCCCGTGAGCATGGCGCCGAGCGCGGCGATCGCCGCGAAGCCGTGCGGCTGCATCTCCTTGCCGCCGAAGCCGCCGCCCATGCGCAGCGCCTGCACGGTGACGCGGTTGCTCGGCAGGCCGAGCACGTGCGCCACGATCTCCTGCGTCTCCGACGGATGCTGGGTGCTGCAGTCGACGAACACCTGCCCCTCGGAGTCGATCCGGGCGAGCGACGCATGCGTCTCGAGGTAGAAGTGCTCCTGGCCGCCGATCTCGACGACGCCGTCGAACACGTGCGGCGCGGTCGCGAGCACGGACTCGGGGTCGCCTCGGCGGATCGTGCGGGGGATGCCCTGGAACGAGCCCGCCTCGATGGCCTCCGGCACGGTGATGATCGACGGGAGCGCCTCGTACTCGACGCGAACGGCGACCGCCCCGAGTCGCGCTGCCTCGGCGGTCTCGCCGAGCACCCACGCGAGTGCGTGCCCGTGGAACATCGCCTCGGCGGGGAACAGCGGCTCGTCGTGCTTGACCCCGGCGTCGTTGACGCCGGGAACGTCGGCGGCGGTGAGCACCCGCACGACGCCGGGCACCTCGAGCGCGGGTGCGACATCGAGCGTCACGAGCGCATGGGCCTGCGTCGACTGCACCGGCCACGCCGTGAGCACGCCGCTGCCGGGGGCGGCGAGGTCGTCGGTGTACATCGCGGTGCCCGTGGAGTGCAGCACCGCGCTCTCGTGCGGCAGTGGAACGCCGACCATGGGGTCCGCCGGGCGTGCCGCGAGCTCGCTCATGCCGGCACCTCCTCGCTCGCCATCGGCTGGGTGCGATGCAGCTTCAGCAGCGCGCTCTCGAGCATGAGCGCGCGGTACTCGGCGCTCGCGCGGTGGTCGGACATCGGGGTGCCCTCTGATCCCAGCACGGATGCCGCGTTGCGGACGATCTCGTCGTTCCACGGCTGCCCGAACAGGGCCGCCTCGGTGGCACGGGCTCGGATGGGGGTGGCGGCGACGCCGCCGAGCCCGATGCGCGCCGAGGCGACGACACCGCCGTGGAAGTCGAGTGCGAACGCGACGGCGACGCTCGAGATGTCGTCGAAGCGTCGCTTCGAGATCTTGTGGAATGCCGTGACGTGCGCGAGGGGCAGCGGAATGCGGACCGCCCGGATGAGCTCGTCGGGGCGGCGCACCGTGGTGCGGTACCCGGTGAAGTAGTCGGCGAGGTCGACCTCGTGCTCGCCGTCGATCGAGACGAGCACCACGCGCGCCTCGAGGGCGAGCAGTGCGGGCAGCGTGTCGCCGATGGGCGAGCCCGTGCCGAGGTTGCCGCCGATCGTCGCGCGGTTTCGGATGAGCGGCGACGCGAACTGCGGGAAGACCTGGTCGAGCAGCGGTACGCGACCCGCGAGGCGACGCCCGATCTCGGTGAGGGGGAGTGCGGCACCGATCTCGATGGAGGCGTCGCCGACCGTGAGCTCGCGCAGCTCGGGCAGCCGCTCGATCGCGATCGCGAGCTCGGCCCGCAGGCCGCGCAGGTTCACGTCGACGCCCCAGTCGGTGCATCCGGCGACGACCACCGCGTCAGGCTCGTCGCGTACGAGCCGAAGCGCCTCATCGAGCGAGGCGGGGCGCACGAACCGGGCGCCGTCGGAGTCGAGCCGGGTGGCGACGGCGTCGGGTGCGGGACGGGTGCGGCGTTCGGCCAGCGGATCGGCCGGTTCGGGTGCGCCGAGCTCGAAGGCGGCGTCGCGGATCGGCCGGTACCCCGTGCACCGGCACAGGTTGCCGCTCACTGCGTGCAGGTCGAAGCCGTTCGGGCCGAGCTCGCCGTGGTCGTCGTGCGCAGCGCCGTCGGCGCCGGCAGCGCCATCGGCAGGCTCCCGGCCGGCGCGGTAGAACTCGGCGGCCATGCTGCACGCGAAGCCGGGGGTGCAGTAGCCGCACTGCGACCCGCCGCTCGCGGCGAGGCCCGACTGCACGGGGTGCGGTGCCGCGGGGGTTCCGAGGCCCTCGGCGGTCACGACCTCCTGGCCGTCGACCGCGGCGGCCGGGACGAGGCACGCGTTCACCGCCGTCCACTCGGTGCCGCCGCGCTCGTCTGCCGTGGCCAGCATCACCGCGCAGGCCCCGCACTCGCCCTCGGCGCAGCCCTCCTTGCAACCCGTGAGCCCCAGGCCGCGCAGCGCGTCGAGCAGGGTCGTGTGCGCGGCGACATCCGGCAGCGGGCGGGCCAGCCCGTTGACCGTCACAACGATGTGATCCATGGTCGAACTCCTCGTCTTCCGGAGTCTACGCCGCGCCGTTCCCGGTGTTCCGGTACCGACGCGGGAGCTTCTGCGCGAAGATGAAGCAGAGCGTGTGAGCGACATCCCCGGAAGGGAGCGGCAGCCGCATGAGCATCGAGATCGTCCGCGACGAAGAGGTCGCGGGCAGCAGCGAGATCCTCACCGACGAGGCCCTCGCCTTCGTCGAGCACCTGCACCATCGATTCGATGCGCGGCGGCGCGAGCTGCTCGCCGCGCGGCACGAACGCCGCGATCGCATCGCCGGGGGCGAGCCGCTCGGCTTCCTGCCCGAGACCGCCGACGTGCGCGCGGCCGACTGGCGGGTGCCGCCCCCGCCCGATGCGCTCACCGACCGGAGGGTCGAGATCACGGGGCCGGCGATGCCCGCCAAGATGGCCATCAACGCGCTGAACTCGGGCGCGCGCGTCTGGCTCGCCGACCTCGAGGACGCCTCGAGCCCCACCTGGGCGAACGTCGTCGGCAGCGTGCGCAACCTGCGCGATGCGGCACGAGGCACGCTCGCCTTCACGTCGCCCGAGGGCAAGGCCTACGCGCTTCGCACCGACCTGCGCCGGCCGACCGTCGTCACCCGGCCCCGCGGCTGGCACCTGCCCGAGAAGCACGTGCTCGTCGACGGCGAACGTGCTTCGGGGTCGCTCGTCGACTTCGGGCTGCACTTCTTCCACACGGCGCAGCAGCTCATCGACAACGGCGACGGCCCCTTCTACTACCTGCCGAAGCTCGAGAGCCACCTCGAGGCCCGCCTCTGGAACGACGTGTTCGTCTCCGCGCAGGAGGCGCTCGGCATCCCGCAGGGCACCGTTCGGGCGACGGTGCTCATCGAGACGATCACGGCGGCGTTCGAGATGGACGAGATCCTCTTCGAGCTGCGCGAGCACGTGTCGGGCCTGAACGCGGGCCGCTGGGACTACCTGTTCAGCATCATCAAGGTCTTCCGCGACGCGGGCCCCGAGTTCATCGTGCCCGATCGGGCGTCGGTGTCGATGACGGCGCCGTTCATGCGCGCGTACACCGACCTGCTCGTGAAGACCTGCCATCGTCGCGGCGCCGTCGCGATGGGCGGCATGGCGGCCTTCGTGCCGAACCGCGCCGACCCCGAGGCCACGGCCGTCGCGTTCGAGAAGGTGCGCGCCGACAAGACCCGCGAGGCGAACGACGGGTTCGACGGGTCGTGGGTGGCGCACCCCGACCTCGTGCCCGTCTGCCGCGAGGTGTTCGACGCGGTGCTCGGCGACCGCCCGAACCAGCTCGACCGGCAGCGCCCCGAGGTCGAGGTGACCGCCGCGCAGCTGCTCGACATCGCCGCGGGCGGCGGCGAGGTCACCGAGGCGGGCCTGCGCACCAACCTGTCGGTGGGCGTGGCCTACACGGCGGCATGGCTCGCAGGCAGCGGCGCGGTCGCGCTTCACAGCCTCATGGAGGACGCCGCCACGGCCGAGATCTCGCGCTCGCAGGTCTGGCAGCACGTGCAGCATGGCGTCGTGCTCGCCGACACCGGTCGCACGATGACTCGCGAGCTCGTGCGTGAGGTCTTCGACGAAGAACTCGAGCACCTGCGCGCCGACACCACGCCCGAGCGGTTCACCGCCTACACCGAGCCCGCCGCGCGACTCGTCGCCGAGCTGTGCCTCGCCGACGGGTACGTCGACTTCCTCACCCTTCCCGCCTACGAACTGCTGGAGTGAGCGTGACCACCTCACTCACGTCGGCCGAGCTCGCCGCGATCGATGGCCGGCTCGCCGCCACCGACGACCTGCTGCGCACGGCGTATCCCGGCGACGACGGCTCGCGCCAGCCCGTGCACACCGTGTACGTGCCCGCAGACCGGTTCACGCCCGAACTGCCGACCGTGTGGCGGCGCACGGTGCGAGACGCCGTCGACGACGCCGGCGGGCTCGACGCGGTCGCATCGCTCGTCGGACTGGGTGCGGCGCTCGCGGCCGAGGTCGTGCCGCGGGTGCGCGAGAAGCTCATCCGCGAACCCATCGAAGACCTGCGCATCGACTTCGAAGACGGGTACGGCGACCACGGCGACGAGGCCGAGGACGCCGAGGCGATGCGCGCCGCCAAGCGCGTCGCCGCCGCCGCGGGCGCGGGGTTCGCACCGCCCTACATCGGCATCAGGTTCAAGTCGTTCGAAGCCTCGACCCGGGCCCGGGGCATCCGAACCCTCGATCTCTTCGTGGGCACCCTCATGGAGCACGGCGGCCTGCCCGACGGACTCGCGCTCACCCTGCCGAAGGTGTCGACGGTCGCCCAGGTCGAGGCCGCGGCCGAGGTCATGACCGTGCTCGAGCGCGCACACGGGCTGCCGCACGGGCGGTTGCGGTTCGAGGTGCAGGTCGAGACGCCGCAGCTCGTGCTCGGCGTCTACGGCTCGTCGCCGGTGGCGCAGCTCGCGCGCGCCGTGCCCGGCCGCATCAGCGGCCTGCACTACGGCACCTACGACTACAGCGCGGCACTCGGCATCGCGGCGCAGTACCAGTCCATGGAGCATCCGGCGGCCGACCTCGCGAAGGGCATCATGCAACTCGCGGTGGCGGGCACCGGCATCCGGCTCTCCGACGGGTCGACCAACATCCTGCCCGTCGGCAGGCGCACGCCCGACGCGTGGCGGCTGCACGCACGGCTCGTGAGGCGGTCGCTCGAGCGCGGGTTCTTCCAGGGCTGGGACCTGCATCCGAACCAGCTCGTGACCCGGTACCTCGCCACCTATGCCTTCTACCGCGAGGGCTGGCCCGAGGCATCCGACCGCCTTCGCGACGCCCGCACCGGGGCCACCGGCGCCGTGCTCGACGAACCGGCCACGGTGCGCGCGCTCGCCGGATTCGTGTTGCGCGGCGTGCGCTGCGGCGCGATCTCCACCGATGAGGTCGCCACCACCACCGGCATCGACGAGGCGACCCTCGTCGTGCTCGCACACCCCACGCGTCACGAGGAGGCGACATGAGCTACTACACCCCGCCGGGCGGACTGCCCGCGCAGAGCGACCTGCTCACCGACAGGGCGATCGTGACCGAGGCGTACACGGTCATCCCCAAGGGCGTGCTGCGCGACATCGTGACGAGCAACCTGCCGGGCTTCACCGGCACCCGGTCGTGGATCCTCGCGCGGCCGATCGCCGGGTTCGCCACGACGTTCTCGCAGCTCATCGTCGAGATCGCCCCCGGCGGCGGCTCCGACTGGCCTGAGCGGGAGGAGGGAGTCGAGGGCGTCGTGTTCGTGACGACCGGGCAGCTCGCGCTCGAGCTCGAGGGGGAGCGGCACGTACTCGAAGCCGGCGGCTACGCCTACGTCGCGGCAGGCGCCGACTGGTCGATCTCGAACGAGGGCGATGAGCTCACGAGCTTCCACTGGATCCGCAAGGCGTACGAGCCGCTCGAAGGGTACGAGGTCGCCTCGTTCGTGACCCGCGACCAGGATGTCGTGCCGCGAGAGATGCCCGGCACCGACGGCGCGTGGGCGACCACCCGCTTCGTCGACCCCGACGACCTCGGGCACGACATGCACGTGAACATCGTCACGTTCCAGCCGGGCGGGGTCATCCCGTTCGCCGAGACGCACGTCATGGAGCACGGGCTCTTCGTGCTCGAGGGCAAGGGCGTGTACCGGCTCAACGGCGACTGGGTCGAGGTCGAGGCGGGCGACTTCATGTGGCTGCGCGCCTTCTGCCCGCAGGCCTGCTACGCGGGCGGCCCCGGGCCGTTCCGCTACCTGCTCTACAAGGACGTGAACCGCCAGGTGCGGCTCACCGGCCTCGATCCCGGGCGAGCGGCCAGCCGATGGGGGTGAGTCGGTCGGTGGGGGTGAGCGAGCGGATGTCGCGTGCGGCTGGTGCCGCGACATCCGAACCGTTCGATCTCGTGGTCAGGGGCGAGCAGGTGCTCGTCGGCGGCGAGTTCTCGCCGCACGAGGTCGGCGTGCGCGACGGCAGGATCGAGCGGGTGGCGCCGCTCGGGTCGGGGCTCGCGGGTGCTCGCGCGGTCGAACTCGCCGATGACGAGGTGCTCATCCCCGGACTCGTCGACACGCACGTGCACGTCAACGAACCGGGGCGCACCGAGTGGGAGGGCTTCGCGTCGGCGACCCGGGCGGCCGCGGCCGGCGGGGTCACGACGATCGTCGACATGCCGCTCAACAGCATCCCGCCGACGACCACGATCGACGCGCTCGCCGTGAAGCGGCAGGCGGCCGAGGGCGCCGTGTTCGTCGACGTCGGGTTCTGGGGCGGTGTCGTCCCCGGCAACCTCGGCGACCTCGAGCCGCTCGTCGATGCCGGGGTCTTCGGGTTCAAGTGCTTCCTCGTGCACTCGGGCGTCGACGAGTTCCCGCCCGTCACGGTCGACGAGCTCGAGGCGGCGATGGGGGTGCTCGCCGAGGCCGGCGACTCGCTGCTGATCGTGCACGCCGAGGACGCGGCCGTCATCGACGGCGCACCGCATCCGCACAGCTCGTCGTATGCCGACTTCCTCGCGTCGCGTCCCCGCGCGGCCGAGGGCGCCGCGATCGCCGCGGTCATCGAGCGCGCGGGGCGCACGGGCGTGCGCGCGCACATCCTGCACCTCAGCGATGCCGACGCGCTCGACCGCATCGCCGCCGCGAAACGGCACGGGGTGCGGCTCACCGTCGAGACCTGCCCGCACTACCTGACGCTCTGCGCCGAGGAGGTGCCCGCGGGAGCGACCGCGTACAAGTGCTGCCCGCCGATCCGCGAGGCCGGCAATCGCGACGCCCTCTGGCGCGGCCTCGACGAGGGCGTCATCGACTTCATCGTCTCCGACCACTCGCCCGCGCCGGCGTCGATGAAGTTCGCCGGCGACGGCGACTTCGCCGAGGCGTGGGGCGGCATCGCCTCGGTGCAGCTCGGGCTGCCGCTCGTGTGGACCGAGGCGCGCGGGCGCGGCATCGCGCTCGCCCGGGTCGTCGAGTGGATGTCGCAGGCGCCGGCCCGTCGCGTCGGCCTGCACGCGAAGGGGGCGATCGCCGAGGGCCGCGCTGCCGACCTCGTCGTGTTCGCGCCCGACGAGCTGTTCACCGTCGACGCCGAGGCGCTCGAGCACCGGCATCCGATCACGCCCTACGACGGCCGGGAACTCACCGGGGTCGTGCGGTCGACCTTCCTCGCGGGCGAGCCGTTCGACCGTGAGGTGCCGCGCGGGCGGCTGCTGCGACGGGAGGTGGGGCGGTCGAGCGTATCGCTCGACGGATTCAACTCGGAGCCGCGCGAAGAGGCGCTCGCGCTGCTGCGGCCGTGCCTCGACATCCCGCGGTGGTGTTCAGCGCTGGTCGACGGGAGGCCGTACGCCTCGGTGGGCGAGCTCGTCACGATGGCCGAGTCCGTCGCGTCGCCGTTCACCGTCGACGAGGTCGACGGAGCCCTCGCGCAGCACCCGCGCATCGGCGAGCGCCCGAGCGGATCGCACGCTGAAGCGCGGTTCTCCCGCGCCGAGCAGGCGGGCATCGGCACGCCCGAGACGGCCGTCGCCGCGGCACTCGTCGAGGGCAACATCGCGTACGAGAGGCGGTTCGGCCGGGTCTTCCTGATCCGGGCGGCCGGTCGATCGGCGACCGAGATCCTCGGCGCGCTCAACGAGCGGCTCGGGCACTCCGACGACGAGGAGCTGCCGGTGGTCGCCGAGCAGCTGCGCCAGATCGCCGTGCTGAGGTTGAAGGGACTGTTCGAATGAGGGGATCTCTCGCATGAGTACGTCGCGCATCACCACCCACGTGCTCGATGCCACGAGCGGCCGGCCGGCGGTGGGCGTCTCGGTCGAGCTGCAGTCCCGCCAGGGCGGCAGCTGGCATCGGGTCGCGACATCCGCCACCGACGACGACGGCAGGGTCACGCGACTCGGACCCGACGAGCTGGCGCCGGGGGACTACCGCCTGCGGTTCGACACCGGCGCGTGGTTCGCCGGGAGGGGCATCGACACCTTCTACCCCGAGGTCGTGCTCACCGTGCGCGTCGACGACGACGGCCGACACGTGCACGCACCCCTGCTGCTGAGCCCGTTCGCCTATTCGACCTATCGAGGGAGCTGAGCCATGACCGAGCCCGCCATCGTCCTCGGCGCCAACCAGTACGGCAAGGCCGAGGTGCGCGTCGTCAAGGTCACCCGCGACACCGCCCGGCACGAGATCGACGACCTCAACGTCACCTCGCAGCTTCGCGGCGACTTCGCCGCGGCGCACCTCGCCGGCGACAACGCGCACGTCGTGCCCACCGACACGCAGAAGAACACGATCTTCGCGTTCGCCCGCGACGGCATCGGGTCGCCCGAGGAGTTCCTGCTGCGCCTCGCCGACCACTTCACGAGCTCGTTCGACTGGGTGAGCGGCGGGCGGTGGGAGGCCGAACGGTTCGCGTGGCACCGGATCCTCGCGCACGGCGAGCCGCACGACCACTCCTTCGTGCGGTCCGGTGAGGAGGTGCGCACCGCCCTCGTCGTCGCCGACGGTGCCGACCGGCACGTCATCGCCGGGCTCAAGGAGCTCACCGTGCTGAAGACGACCCAGTCGGGGTTCGAGGGATACCCGAAGGACCGGTACACGACGCTGCCCGAGACCCGCGACCGCATCCTCGCGACCGACGTGTCGGCTCGCTGGCGGTACCGCGAGACGCGGGGTGGACTACAACGCCGCCTACGACAGCGTGCGCGCACTGCTGCTCGAGGCCTTCACCGAGGAGTACTCGGCGGCGCTGCAGACGACCCTGTTCGACATGGGCCGCCGGTGCTCGAACGGCACGACGAGATCGGCGAGATCCGCCTCTCGATGCCGAACAAGCACCACTTCGTGGTCGACCTGTCCCCGTTCGGGCTCGACAACCCCAACGAGGTGTTCTACGCGGCCGACCGCCCATACGGCCTCATCGAGGCCGCCGTCGTCCGCGAGGGCGTCGAGCCTCCCGCAGCCGCCTGGGACGCCATCGCCGGCTTCTGCTGACCGGGGCTGCCCCCTCCGCCGCGCCCGTGGCCTCCGCAACGCCGCCTGCCGCCGCAACGCCGCCTGGCCGCCCGCACCGCCGCCTCGCTGGACCCCAGCTTCACCGACCTCGAGAGTGCACTTGTGGCCCCTGGAAGGGACGCGAACTGCACTCTCGACGAACGGCTCGCGGGTGAAGAGTCGCCGAGTGGGTCGCGCATCGGTCGTGCCACCCCTCCTCAACAAGCCCCCTTCCGATCAGATGATGCACCGATCACCCCGACCGCTTCGATCGACCACGCATCAACGCGCACCCTCGACGCATGGCCCCGCGACGTCGTCCACTTCCTCTCGACTTCTCGCTCGGCCCGTTCACACGCGACGCCGGCCTGGCGCGAGGGCTGAGCAAGAAGCGTCTGCGCGGGCCCGATCTCACGATCCCGGTGCGAGGTGTGCGGCTTCCTCGCTCGGAGTCAGACTCGATCGCGGCACGGTGCGGAGCCGTCCGCTTGCACCTGCCGCACCCCACTACCGCATTCAGCCACACCACTGCTGCGGTGCTGTGGGGGCTCCCGCTTCCGAGGCGCCACCAGACCGGGCGGGATCTGCACGTCACCGTTTGGGGCGGGGTGTATCCGCCGCGCGTGCGAAACGTCGTCGGCCACAGAACCGGGTCTGCGCCGCGCACGCACCTCCGCGGCGGACTGCTCCTCGTGAGCCCCGCGGATTCGTGGTGTCAGCTCTCGACCATGCTGACCGAACTCGAGTTGATCCAGGCGGGAGACAGGCTGCTCGGGCGGCCCCAGCCGCTCGCCACGATCGACGAAGTCGATGATGCGATCGCACGGTACGGCCGGCGCCGCGGATGTCGCGTGCTCCGAGCCGCGCGCGAGCACCTTCGGGCCGGCTCCGAGTCGCCCAAGGAGACGCAGCTGCGCCTCGACATCGTCGCAGCGGGCTTCCCCGATCACGAGCCGAACGGGGTCATCGCACTGAGCTCGGGGCGAGCGACTCACGGCGATCTCGTCTTCCGGCGGTGGAAGGTGCTGCTCGAGTACGACGGCGATCACCACCGCGAGAGCGATTCGCAGTGGGCGAAGGACGTCGATCGCCTGAATGAACTGGCAGCGAACGGCTGGCTCGTGATCCGGGTCAATCGGCGCTCCCAGTTCCAGTCGATTGCACGCCAGTTGGCGGAGGCACTCGAGCTGCGCGGGTGGGTTCGCCAGTAGCGCGAACCCACCGCCGGGCCTTCGCACTGTTCGGCTCCGTTGAATCGAGAGTGCAGTTGGTGCCGCTCCTTGGGGCGCGGAGTGCACTTTCGACTGGGTAGGTGTGGTGGTGTGACGGTCGAGAGTGCAGTTGGTGCCGCTCCTTGGGGCGCGGAGTGCACTTTCGACTGGGTAGCGGGTGGTGTGACAGCTCGAGAGTGCAGTTGGTGCCGCTCCTTGGGGCGCGGAGTGCACTTTCGACTGGGTAGCTGGTGGTGTGACAGTCGAGAGTGCAGTTGGTGCCGTTCCTTGGGGCGCGGAGTGCACTCTCGGCGAATGTGGTCAGCGGCAGCGGCAGCGGCAGCGGCAGCGGGTCGGCGGTGCAACGGGCGCGGTGACGAGTGCGACCCTCGACCGCGGGGCGCTGCCGCGCTAGTTTCGAGGCATGCGCATCCTCCTCGTCGGCGCCGGAGGCGTCGGAGACGCCATTGCCAAGATCGCGGCCCGCCGCGACTTCTTCGACCTGATGGTGGTGAGCGACTACGACGAGTCCCGTGCGCAACGCACCGTCGACTGGATCAGGACCAAGCACGGGGATGAGGTCGCCGCCCGGTTCGCCACGGCGCAGATCGATGCGTCCGATCCCGAGGTCGTGGCATCCGTCGCTCGCGAACACGAGGCGACGCACGTGATGAATGCGGTCGAGCCGAAGTTCGTCCCGGCGATCTTCTCGGGCGCGCTCGCGGCGGGCGCCGACTACCTCGACATGGCGATGAGCCTGAGCGAGCCGCATCCGACCGACCCGTACGAGAAGACGGGCGTGAAGCTGGGCGACGACCAGTTCGCGCAGACCACCGATTGGGATGCCGCGGGGCGGCTCGCCCTCGTCGGCATGGGTGTCGAGCCGGGGTTGAGCGACGTGTTCGCCCGGTTCGCCGCCGACCACCTCTTCACCGACATCGATGAGCTCGGCGTGCGCGACGGTGCCAACCTCGTGGTGACCGACGATGAGGGCAACGAGATCTTCGCGCCGTCGTTCTCGATCTGGACGACGATCGAGGAGTGCCTGAATCCGCCCGTGATCTGGGAGGAGGACGCCGGCTGGTACACGACGCCGCCGTTCAGCGAGCCCGAGGTGTTCGAGTTCCCTGAGGGCATCGGGCCCGTCGAGTGCGTGAACGTCGAGCACGAGGAGGTGCTGCTCATGCCGCGCTGGGTCGATGCGAAGCGCGTGACGTTCAAGTACGGCCTGGGCGCGGAGTTCATCAACGTGCTGCAGGTGCTGCACCTGCTCTCGCTCGATTCGACCAGCCCCGTGCGGGTGCGCAGCGAGAGCGGCCCCGTGCACGTCGCCCCGCGCGACGTCGTCGCCGCCTCCCTGCCCGACCCGGCCACGATCGGCCCGCGCATGACCGGCAAGACCTGCGCCGGGCTGTGGGTCACCGGCACGGGCACCGACGGCGCTCCCCGCGAGGTGTACCTGTACCACGTCGCCGACAACGAGTGGACGATGCGCGAGTACGAGAGCCAGTGCGTCGTGTGGCAGACCGCGCTGAACCCGGTCATCGCGCTCGAGCTGCTCGCGACCGAGGTGTGGGCGGGTCGCGGCGTGCTCGGCCCCGAGGCGTTCGATGCGGCGCCGTTCCTCGAGCTCATGGCGCGTCCCGTCACCGACGGCGGCTACGGCCAGGCCTGGCGCATCGAGGATCGTGCCGCGTGACCGCCGCTCCGCCGCGCGTCGCCGCCGCGATCGTTCGCGAGGCGCATGAGGCGGCGGATGTCGCAGACCAGCGTGCCGGCGTCACCACGCGCCGGGCCGTGGGTGATGAGCTCGATGCCCTGCTCGCCCGCCTCGAGGTGACGTGGGGCGAGCGTCGCGGCCCCGACCGCTCGATGGTGCAGGCGCTCGACCACGCGGGCAACACACTGCTCGTCGCGGTGCCAGCGGTGCCGGCGGTGCCTTCGGCGCCGGCTGATCCTGCGGCGGCGCGAGTACCGAACGCCACGACGGAATCGCCCGACGTGCCGCCGAAGGACTCCCCGACCACGCCGGCCCTCGGCGCACTCCTCGGATTCCTCGGCTGGAACGACGGCCTGCACCTGCACTCCCACATGAACGCCGTCGACCCGTCCGCGCGCGGCCGCGGCATCGGCCTGGCCCTGAAGTTGCGTCAACGCGCGGTCTGCCTCGAGCACGGCATCGACGAGGTGCGCTGGACGTACGACCCGCTCATCCGCCGCAACGCCCGCATGAACCTCGTGCGCCTCGGCGTCGAGGTCATCGCGTTCCACCCCGATTTCTACGGCCGCCTCGACGACGCCATCACGGGCACCGATCACAGCGACCGCTTCGAGGTGCGCTGGCGCCTCGACTCTCCGCGCACGACGCGCGCCCTGGCCGGCGACCCGCAGCCGGCGTGGTCGGCGCGCGGCGGCCTCGAGCTCGTCCCCGATTTCGAGGGACTGCGATCGGATGACCCTGCCGCGGCCGCGCGCCTTCGCGAGCAGTCCCGCACCGCGTTCGCCGAGTTGGGCGAACGCGGGCGTGGGCTCCGCGTCGAGCTCGACGCAGCGGGCGACTACGTCTTCACGACCGACGACCCCGACCGGGAGGCGCGATGAGCGACACCGCCGACACCAGCAGCACTGGCTCCGCCGCCACCCGCATCGACGCGATCGAGCTGCACCGCATCGAGGTGCCGCTCGTCCGCCCGTTCGAGACGAGCTTCGGCCGCGAGACGGTGCGCGAGGTGCTCATGGTGCGCGTCCGCACCGACGCCGGCGATGGCTGGGGCGAGTGCGTGGCCGGCCGCGACCCGTTCTACTCGTCGGAGTACGTCGACGGCGCGGCATCCGTCATCGAACGCCATCTCGGCCCGGCGCTGCTCGACCGGCTGCGGATCGACGGGCCGCCGCCGGCTCGCGACCTGATGCCGCGTGGTGCGTCGGTGCCGCTCGCGGCCGCCGTGGCGCCAGCGCTGGCGTTCGTCGCCGGGCACCGCATGGCGAAGGGCGCGCTCGAGGCGGCGGTGCTCGATGCCGAGCTGCGCGCGCAGGGGCGCTCGATGGGCGAAGCGTTCGGAGCCGAGCGCCAATGGGTCGACTGCGGCGTGTCGGTCGGCATCGCACCGACCCTCGAGGAGTTGCTGGACGAGGTCACCGGCTACCTCGAGGAGGGGTACCGGCGCATCAAGCTGAAGATCCGCCCCGGCTGGGATCTCGTGCCCGTCGGCGCGGTGCGTGAGCTCATGGGGCCGGCCGGCATGCTGCAGGTCGACGCGAACACGGCCTACACGGCCGACGACATCCCGCTGCTCGCGCGGCTCGACGACCTCGACCTGCTGCTCATCGAGCAGCCCTTCGCCGAAGAGGACCTCGCGACGCACGCGCGTCTCGCCGCCGAGTGCGACACGCCGGTGTGCCTCGACGAGTCGATCCTCGGCGTCTCGACGGCGATCGACGCCATCGAACGCGGTGCCACGTCGATCATCAACATCAAGCCGGGTCGCATGGGCGGCTACCTCGAGGCGCTGCGTGTCCATGACGTCTGCTGCGACCTCGACGTGCCCGCCTGGTGCGGCGGCATGCTCGAGACCGGCGTCGGCCGTGCCGCGAACGTCGCCCTGGCCGCGCTGCCGGGCTTCGTGCTGCCCGGCGACACGTCGGCGTCGTCGCGCTACTACGCCGAGGACCTCACCGAACCCTTCGTGCTCGGCACCGGCGAGCACCACGGCCAGCTGCGGGTTCCGGATGGCCCGGGCACCGGGGTCACCGTGCGTGATGAGCTGCTCAGCGAGTGGGCGTCGACCCGGCCCGTCACGCTCGCCCGCTGAAATCCGCGACGCCCGGCGACGCCGGCGGCCTCGTCAGCCCTCGCCGACCCCGCGCCGCAACTCGATCGCCCGCTCGCCGATCGCCGTAGCCGATGCCGCGAGCCGGGCATCCTCGTCGATCTCGAACCACGTCGACGAGAGCGCGCACCATGCGACGAGCCAGTCGGCGAGTCGCGCCGCCTCGACGCCGGTCGCTTCGACGACCACCCCGAACTGCCGTTCGAGTCGGCCGGGGGCGAGCGCCCGCTCGTGAGAGGGATTGCAGAGGAGGTTGCAGTAGTCGAACGGGGCCTCTCCCAGCAGGCCCTTGGGGTCGATGGCGAGCCAGCCGCGCTCGCCGAAGTCGAGCACGTTGCCGTGGTGCAGGTCGCCGTGGAGGACGACGGCGTCGCGCTGGTCGTCGAGGAGCCGCGCGGCCGTGTCGGCACCGCGCCGATGGAACGGGCCGAGCCTGTCCGCGTGCGAGAACAGGTGCTGGAACCAGGTCGGCAGGTCGAAGAGCTCGGGCGGGTCGTCGGCCGCCTGCACGACGGCGGATGCCCCGTGGATGACGTCGGCGGCGGCGCAGAGGATGCGCGTCGCCTCATCGTCGTGGCCCGACTCGACCATGCGCACGAGCTCGCGGGGGCCGGTTGCCCGTTCGAGCAGCACCGCCGCTCCGTTGCGCTCGAGTACTCGCGCAGCACCGTGCCCGTCGAGCGCGGCGAGCAGGTCGGCACCGCGCGCTTCCTCCTCGGTCTGCGCGAGCTTCAGCATCGCCGGCTCGCCGTGCTCGGTGCGCACCGGGATGAGCGTGCTCGACGCGGTGGTGACGGGGTCGGCGTCGGGCCGGAGGCGCCAGCGCCGAAGCCAGGCGGCCTCCTCGGCATGACCGGGATTCACCGGACCCAGATCGCTCACGGGCCGTTCCACTCCTTGCCCGCCCACGGGTCGTAGTCGATCTCGAGCGGCGCCTGCGCCGGGCGCTGCGCCTCGGGGACGTGCTGCAGGTTCACGCGGATGCGGTACCAGAGCGACGAGCTGCCGCGCATGCCGTCGACGAGGACGTCGGCCGGCTGCAGCAGGGCGACGACGTCGGCGTGGCGCGCCTTCCAGCGCTCGAGTCCCTCGAGCGCCTCGGGCTTCGTCTTCGCCCTGGCGATCTCGATGAGCGGCATGGTCGACTGTCGCCTGCCCGACCCACCGGCCGTACCGTCGGCGCCCGACGCGCGCGGCGGCTTCTCGGAGGGCCCCAGTTGGTCAGCGAGTGCCAGCAGCCCGTCGAGCCCGCCGATCGCCTCGTCGATGCCCGCGGCGGGGTCGCCGCGCTCGGCGAACCGCTCGAGCACGGTCGCCACGGTGAACCGATCGGGTCGGCTGTCGCGCACCTCGCTCCACTCGAGCGGCGTCGACACCCGCGCGTCGGGCAGAGGGCGGATCGAGTAGGCCGACGCCACCGTGCGGTCCTTCGCGTTCTGGTTGAAGTCGACGAACACGCTCTCGCCGCGCTCCTCCTTCCACCAGCGCGCGGTCGCGAGGCCGGGCGCCCGTTGCTCGACCTCACGGGCGAGCGTCTCGGCAGCGTGCCGCACCTGGCGGAAGTCCCAGCGCGGTTCGATGCGTGCGTAGATATGGATGCCCCGTGAGCCCGACGTCTTCGGCCACCCCACGAGCCCGTGGTCGGTGAGCACCTCGCGGGCGACCATGGCGACGTCGACGATCTGGCTCCAGTCGACCCCGGGCATGGGGTCGAGGTCGACCCGCAGTTCGTCGGGGTGTTCGAGGTCGTCGGCGCGCACCGGGTGCGGGTTGAGGTCGAGGCAGCCGAGGTTGACGACCCAGGCGAGGGCCGCGGCATCCGTCACGACGACCTCTTCGGCCGAATTGCCCGACGCGTAATGCAGGGTCGCGGTCTCGATCCACTCGGGACGCTTCTCGGGCGCCCGCTTCTGGAAGAACGCCTCCTGAGTGATGCCCTTCACGAACCGCTTGAGCACCATCGGCCGGCGATCGACGCCGCGCAGGGCTCCGTCGGCGACGGCGAGGTAGTAGTTCACGAGGTCGAGCTTGGTGAGGCCGGGCTCGGGGAACACGACCTTGCCGGGGTTCGAGATGCGAACCTCGCGGCCGTCGATCTCGAGCACCGTTGCATTGTCCTTGGCGGGACTCACGCCTTCACCCTAGGTCGCGAAACCGCACGAGGTCGAGCCATCAGGAACCGCATCGAGAGGCCCGCCGCCAGCGAGCCGAGACCGCCCACGAAGAGGTCGCCGAGCGAGTCCTCGTACCCCACGAAGATCTCGCCGTCGATGAACGTGTGCCCGAACCACTCGAACAACTCCCAGATCACCCCGAGCGAGAGCCCGAGCGCCGTGGTCACCACGGTCGCGGACAGCGTCGGATGCGGCAGCGTCGAAGGGTCGGCGAGCACGCCGAGCCGCACGAGCACGACGAAGAGCAGCGCGGCGCAGAGCCCATTGGTGAGGAAGTGCATCGGAAGGTCCCACCATCGGGTCGTGAGGTAGATGCCCAGCACGCTGCTCCAGGTGGAGAAGAGGATCGCGAGGCCGAACGCGATGTCGAAGCTCGCCCGCACGTGCAGCACCCGCGGGATGAGCATCACGGCGACGACGGCGAGGAAGCTCAGACCCGAGAGCGGCCCCCAGCCGATGGCCGCGACCACGATGCTCAGCACGGCGAGCAGGCGCAGCACGTCGGCGATCACCTCGGCGGGCCCCTCCGGGGCACGCAGCGCAGTGCGCATCATGGCAGCACTCTAGACCCGTCACTGGCACCGATGCCCGCACGCAACACCGCCTGCACGGGTTCGTGATCGGAGGCCGCCCTGCCGTCGAATCGCGCGGCATTGATGCCGACGCGGGCCGCTTCGACGGCACCGCCGACCAGGATGTGGTCGATGCGCCGACCGCCGGGTCGAGGGGCTCGATAGTTCGAGAAGGTTCTGAAAAGCGGCGTGACCTGTGCCGCAGCGACCTCCCATGCGTCGTGCAGCGTGCCGTCGTCGGTGAGTGCCCGGTGGGCGGGCGAGCGCTCGTCGGCGTTGAGGTCGCCCATGACGACGATCGCCGCGCCGGGCTCGTCGGCCAGGGCGGCCCGTGCGAGCCCCACGATCATGCGCGCGGAGTGCAGCCGGGAGCGCGGCGACAGGTGATCGAGGTGGGTGTTGAAGACGTGCAGTCGGGCGCTGGTCTCGACATCGGTGAACTCCGCGGTCACCAGGATCCGACGTGTCACGTTGCCCCACGATCGCGAACCGTGGTGTTCCGGCGTCGAGGAGAGCGCGCGCTGACGCCACTCGGAGAGTTCGAGGCGCTCGGCGTCGTAGTAGATCGGGCACTTCTCTCCGCGCCCCGAGGGGTCGCGGCCGTAACCGACCCAGCGGTACCGCGGTCCGAGGGCGTCGGCGATGAAGTCGGCCTGTTCGGCGAGCGCCTCCTGCGCACCGACGAGCGTCGGTTCCTCGGTGGTGAGGATCCGCGCCACGAGGTCCTTGCGCGTCGCCCATCGGTCGGGGCTGCCGGGTCGACTGCCCGAGACGCGCCGACGGATGTTGTACGTCATCACGTGCAGGTCGGGCGGGGTGACCCGTCCGATGAGGGCGGCATCCGTCATCCGCCCAGCGTACGCGCGGTCGGTGCGCGGTAGCGTGGTCCCATCTGCCCCGAGCGAGAGGACCACGATGCGGCGCATCCTCGACCTGCGCATCTCGCGCTGGGAGCTGAAGGTGCTCTACGTCGCCGTGGCCTATGGCATCGGGTACCCGATTCGCGCACTGTTGTTCGCGGCGGGTGTGGCGCCATTCGTGCCCAGCCTCGTCGACGCGACCGTGACGATCAGCGCGTTCGTGCTCGGCGCACGAGTCTTCCGCGGCGCCGGCGAGGCGGTCGCACCGCGACGGCCGTGGTGGCGCATGACCGCATGGCCGACGCTGAGCCGCAATCTCGGTGTCCTGTTCGCGTTCATGGCGGTCTCGTTCGTGTTCCTCGCGGTGCGGGCCGCCCAGGCCGCCGTCCCCATCTACTCGGTCCTCGACTCGACCATCGGCGCACTGCAGTTCTCGGTGCTCGCCTTCCTGTACCTGAACTCGGCGATACGGCTCACTCGAGGCGGCATCTCGAAGCCCGAGCGGTTCCGGCCGCCGCCGCGACTGCGCCTCTGACGGCTGCGCAGCCCTCGTGGCGGCACCCCGGCGCGCCATGTCCCGTCGCTAGGATCGTGCCCATGGCCGACGACGCGGTGAAGCAAGCACAGGAGGCGGCCGCAGCAGCGGCCGAAGCAGCGAAGGTGGCGCAGGCGCAGGCCGAGGCCGCAATCAAGGCGGCCGAAGCGGCGGCGGCGGTCGCGAAGGCCGCGGCCGAGCAGGCGGCCGGCGAGCAGGCGGCGGATGTCCCGGCCGAAGCCTCGGGCGTCGCAGCGCCCGAGGGTCTCGATACGCCGCAGGCGGCTACTCGACCACCGGAGGGTGCCACGGCCGCGGCATCCGACGGCCCGCTCGACACCGAGCACCTCGACGCGATCCGCGCGGGCTACGCGTTCGAGGGGCCCGCCCTCGAGATGGGCGCACTCGTCAACGGCGAGGCGATGCCCGACGTGCCGGTGCGCATCCCGATCGCGATGACCAACCGCCACGGGCTCGTCGCCGGCGCGACCGGCACCGGCAAGACCCGCACGCTGCAGGTGCTCGCCGAGCAGCTCTCGGCTGCCGGGGTCGCGGTGTTCGCCGCCGACATCAAGGGCGACCTGTCGGGCGTCGCGACGCCCGGCGAGGGCAACGAGAAGCTGCTGAAGCGCACCGGGGGCATCGGTCAGCAGTGGACGGCCGCGAGCTTCCCCACCGAGTACTTCTCGCTCGGCGGCGTCGGCCGGGGCGTGCCGATCCGCGCGACGATCTCGGGCTTCGGCCCACTGCTGCTGAGCAAGGTGCTCGGCCTCAACGACACGCAGGAGTCGAGCCTCGGCCTCGTCTTCCACTACGCCAACAAGAACAACCTCGCCCTGCTCGACCTCGAAGACCTTCGCGCCGTGCTCGCCTACCTCGTGAGCGACGAGGGCAAGGGCGAGCTCGAGGGCCTCGGCGGCCTGTCGAAGGCGACCGTGGGCGTCATCCTGCGCGAGCTCATCACCTTCGCCGACCAGGGCGCCGACGTGTTCTTCGGCGAGCCCGAGATCGACACGGCCGAGTTCCTGCGCACCGCAGCCGACGGCCGCGGCATCATCAGCCTGCTCGAGGTGCCCGGCGTCGCCGACAAGCCGGCGCTCTACTCGACGTTCCTCATGTGGTTGCTCGCCGACCTCTTCACCGACCTGCCCGAGGTGGGCGACCTCGACAAGCCCAAGCTCGTGTTCTTCTTCGACGAGGCGCACCTGCTGTTCAAGGATGCGTCGAAGGACTTCCTCGCGCAGATCACCCAGACCGTTCGGCTCATCCGCTCGAAGGGCGTCGGCGTGTTCTTCGTGACGCAGACCCCGAAGGACGTGCCCGGCGACGTGCTCGCCCAGCTCGGCTCGC
Source organism: uncultured Actinomycetota bacterium (assembly GCA_963758615.1). Taxonomy (GTDB): domain Bacteria; phylum Actinomycetota; class Actinomycetes; order Actinomycetales; family Microbacteriaceae; genus Agromyces. Next base: position 57,989 of record CAVWVZ010000007.1, read on the forward strand.
GCGTGCAGCACCAGCTGCGGGCGTTCACGCCCGACGACGCGAAGGCACTGCGCGCCACCGTGTCGACCTACCCGAAGTCGGGCTACGACCTCGAGGAGACGCTCACCGTGCTCGGCACGGGCGAGGCGATCGTCACAGTGATGAACGAGAAGGGCGCGCCGTCGCCCGTGGCCTGGACTCGCCTGCGCGCCCCGCAGGCGTCGATGTCGCCGTCGCCCGACGCGTCGATCGACGCCACGATCGCCGCGTCGCCGCTGCTGGCGAAGTACGGCACGGGGCTCGACCGCGAGTCGGCGCACGAGATCCTGACGAAGAAGCTGGCGGATGCCGCGGCCAAGGTCGATGCCGAAGCGGCCGCGGCCGCCAGGGCCGAGGCCGACGCCGAGTACGCGAAGATGCAGGCGAAGATCCAGGCCGATGCCGCCAAGGCCGACAGGAAGGCGCAGGCCGAGTACGACCGGCTCATGAAGCAGACGTCGACGACATCGCGCAGTCGCTCACGTTCGAGCGAGAAGTCCGCGCTCGAAGAGGTGCTCGGCTCGCGCACCACCCAGACCATCCTCAAGCAGGTCATCACGGGCATCTTCGGCATGGCCAAGCGCAAGTAGACCCGTCGGTCGAGAAACGAACCCCGTCGGTCGAGTAGCGAAGCGTATCGAGACCACATGCATGAGATCCGCCCCTACCGGCCCGCCGACCGCGACGCAGTCGCCCGCATCTGCCTGCTCACGGCCGCGGGCGGCGGCGACGCGACGGGGGTCTACTCCGACGACACCCTCATGCCCGAGGTGTTCGCGCTGCCCTACGTCGAGTACGCACCCGAGCTCGCCTTCGTCGTCGCCGACGGCGATCGAGTGCTCGGCTACGTGCTCGCCGTGGCCGACACCGCCGACTTCATCGAATGGTGGAAGCGTGAATGGGCGCCCGGGTTCGCGGCGAGGCATCCGTCGGTCGGATCGCCGACCGCGCACGACCCGTCGTTCACCGAGGCCGACCTGATCGACGCCGGCCTCGATCCCGAGCGCATGCGCATCGCCGAGGTCGCCGACTACCCGGCGCACCTGCATATCGACCTGCTGCCCGAGCTGCAGGGCCTGGGGTTCGGGCGCCGACTCATCGACACGCTGCGGGCCGCGCTCGCCGCGCGCGGGGTCGCCGCAGTACACCTCGGCATGGACGCGGCGAACACCGGCGCGCGGGCGTTCTACGACCGACTCGGCTTCCACGAGCTGCCATCGAGCGCGCCGAACGCGCCGCTGCTCGGCATCGCGACGAGCTGAGCGGATGTCCCGACCGCGACGGGTGCGGCCGGTCGAGCGGGGTCAGCCGAGGATGGGGAGCACCGCTTCGCAGAAGTCGTCGCTCCGACCGGTGGATCCCTTCACCTGGCCGAGGAACTCGAGGAACACATCGTCGAACGGGTCGGCGAGCGTGCCGTTGTAGTCGATCAGCACCTCATACCGCACCTGGCCCGGGTTGCGGGCGATGGCCTTGCCGTCGGGGCCGTAGACCGTGGCGTTTCCCGTGGCGAGGACGAGGATCGTCAGGGTGCCGTCGTCGTTGACGGTGATCCTGAGGTCCTGCTCGTGGATCAGGACCTTCTCGGTGACGACATCGCCATCGCCGTTGCTGTACACCGTGGTGACGAGGATGTTCTGCACGATGTACGGAGCGGTGCCGGGCTTTCGGGTGTTGAACAGGAACTTGCCGACGACCGTGTCCTCTGTGAAGACTGTGAGGCCCTCCACATCGCAGAAGTCCTCCAACTCACCGGTGGACACTTCGGAGAACGTGCCCTTGTCGAGTGGTCGGGCGGTTGCCGGGGACGCGATCAGCGCCGTCGCGGCGATGCCTACAGCGATTCCGGTGGCGAGAAGTCGCCGCACACCGGAACGCCGGGGAGATGCAGACATGATTTCCTCATTCCGTCAGGCGACAATGACCAGACGGCGCACTGCCGCGCTCGAATCATCCCGCGCCGGTGTGACGGCGGCGACCCCTGTTCGGGGGGTGATTCGCGGCGAATGGGGGTCAACGGCACCCGTCGGACCCCACGGCGCGAGGGTCAGGCGCTGAGCGTGCGCCGCTCGAACCAGTAGAGCAGCTTCGGGTCGCTCGCGCGCAGTTCGGCGAGCGTCACCGGCTCGGTGCGGATCGTCTCCTCGACACCGAGCGTCTCCGCGACGAGGTCCATCGCACGCTGGTCCCAGAAGTTGCCGCGCATGCGGAATCGCCCGCGCCCACCGCGACAGACGACGAAGAGCTCTCGCGAGGTCTCGAGGCTGTGGGCGCGGTAGAGCGGCAACCGCAGCACCCCGTCGATGTCACGGGCCGCGACCGTGGTGGTCGCCCCGAAGAAGCCCCGCTCGACGATGCCGTAACGGCTGATCGACACCTGCGTGCGTCGGTAGGCGATCCAGGCGGCGATGCTGACAGCGGCGATGACCGCAGCAGTCCACGCCACGACCGGCCAAGCCCCGCTCGGATCGAGCACCCACAGCTCGGCCGCGAGCAGCGGCAACGCGAGTGCCGCGACCGGGAGTCCGAAGCTCCAACCGAGGGAACGGCGAGGCCTCAGGGTGATCACCCTGAGGCCCTCGCCCCTTACTGCCGTTGCTCGAGCGGAGGAGCCCCCTGCGTCCCCACTCCGTGTTTCCACCTCTGCAACCGACATCCCTCACATCATGCTTCGGGGGAGCGCGAGCCGCCATTCGGCATTAATGAGGACACGGGTCGTGGCGGGCGCGCAGAGGGGCTCGGGAACGGACGGTGGAGGAAGATGATGCCGGCGTCGTGGGGTCTACGAAACGCCTTCGTCTTCGTCGACACCCCGGGCCCTCACGACCCGGCTGAGCACAGCATAGGACCAACTCGAGCGAAGAGCCATTCGTGCCGGCTGTGAATCGACGAACGGTGCCAGGAACGCTGGTGCGGCGGCGGGCAGACGAATGCCGCCGACCTGGTCATCCAGATCAGCGGCAGATTCGTTGTGGTGCAGCGCGCACCCGTTACTTGGCGGAGGATGGGGGATTCGAACCCCCGAGGGCTTTCACCCAACACGCTTTCCAAGCGTGCGCCATAGGCCACTAGGCGAATCCTCCTGAGACTCCCCACGCACCCGCCAGAGCCCGGTTACCCTTGCTGCGTTTCCGCCCTGGGGGAGTTGGCCTGGATGGCGCCACGTGAGGAGCCTCGGACAGTCTACCCGAGCCGGACCGGCGTGAAGGACGCCGACGAGTCCAGCGATCGGATGCCGCCGCCGCCCGGGTTCTGGTCCTGCATCCACGTGAGTGGAGGCCATAGGCTGCGATGACGACGAATCGGGGGATCACGTGGTTGATGCAGGGCTTGTGAGGCTGGCGGCGGAGGCGTACCTGTACGGCTTCCCGATCGTGTTCGATCTCGACCAGGTCGAGAGATTCGTGACGACCGGCGTCGGCGCGAACGATGCCGCACCGTTCAACTCCTTCAGCCACGGGCGCACGCTGGCCGGCCCCGACGAGACATTCGTCTCGATCAACAACGACACGGTCTACTCCATCGCCCAGGTCGATCTCAGCGTCGGGCCGGTGCTGCTCAGCGTTCCCGACACCGCCGGGCGCTACTACGTCCTGCAGTTCGTCGATGCGTGGACGAACAACTTCGCGTACGTCGGCAAGCGGGCGACGGGCACGGGGGCGCGCGACTTCCTGCTCGTGCCGCCGGACTGGGAGGGCGGCGACATCGGCGACGCGACCGCGATCAGGTTCCCGACGCGCATCGCCTCCATCGTCGGGCGCTGGGCATGCGCGGGTAAGGCCGACCTGCCCGCCGTGCACGCGCTGCAGGATGCGACGACGCTCACGCCGCTGCGGCGGTCGCTGGTTCCGCCCACCGGACTTCCCGACATCGACGACGGCCTCTCGGAGGCGCTCGCCTTCTCCGAGAAGTACCGGGTGTTCTCGCAGACGTTCCCGCCCGCCGACCGCGATGCGGCGCTCCAGGCCTCCTTCGCGCCGCTCGGTCTCACGGGGGAGGTGACGGTCGGTGCCCTCGACGACGAGACGAAGGCCGTGCTCGAGGCGGGGTACGCCGAGGGCAGGGCGGCGCTCGAGAAGATCCTCCACTCGGGGGCGAGTCCGGTCGTGAACGGCTGGCAGCTGACCTATCACGTGTTCGACTACAACCTCGACTACTTCGAGGTGGGCGCTCTCGACGACTCCGACTTGGAAGATCGCCGACCCGAAGGTGCGCATCGCAGAACGCGCCGCGGCGGCCCTCGCCGGGCTGTGGGGCAACCACGGCTACGAGGCGGCGTACGTGATGACGTACGTCGACGCCGACGGCCAGGACCTCGACGGCACGAACGAGTACACGCTGCGGCTCAGCCCGACGCCGCCGGTCGGGGCGTTCTGGTCGCTCACGATGTACTCGATCCCCGACTTCTTCCTCGTCGCGAACGACATCGACCGGTACTCGATCGGCGACCGCACCCCGGGCATCGTGTTCGACGACGACGGCGGGCTCACGATCACGATCAGCCACGCGAAGCCGAGCGACGCGACCGCCGCGGCGAACTGGCTGCCCGCGCCCGACGCGCCGTTCCGTCCGATCCTGCGGATGTACGTCCCCGACGCCGGCGTGTTCGACGGCACCTTCGTCCTGCCGGCGATCGAACGCTCCGTCGCGGCGTGAGTGCCGCCCAATAGGCTGGGGGCGTGGCGCACCGCATCTACATCTGCTCGGCCGAAGGCAACACCGGCAAGTCCACGGTCGCCCTCGGAACCCTCGACACACTGACCCGGCGGGCCGCGCGCGTGGGCGTGTTCCGCCCGGTGGCCCGCTCCACCGACGAGCGCGACTACGTGCTCGAGCTGCTGCTCGCCCATGACGCGGTGGTCGAGCTGACGTACGACGAGGCGATCGGCGTCGGCTACGACGCCGTGCACGCCGACCCCGATGCGGCGCTCGCCACCATCGTGCACCGATTCAAGGCCGTCGAGGACCGCTGCGACGCGGTCGTCATCCTCGGCTCCGACTTCACCGACGTCGGAAGCCCCACCGAGCTCGCCTTCAACGCGCGCATCGCGGCGAACCTCGGAGCACCCGTGCTGCTGGTGCTCGGCGGGCGCGTCGGCGAGGGCATCCCGAGGGGCCGCAGCGAGCGCCTCGGTCACAGCGATGCGCGCACCCCCGACGACCTGGCGCAGCTCACCGAGCTGGCCGCCGAAGAACTCGAGCGCGAGCACGCGAGCGTGCTCGGCATCGTCGTCAACCGTGCCGACCCCGAGCGACTCGGTGACATCGTCGAGGCGGTGCGCGAGGCCGTCCGGTGGGATGTCGGCGCCGGCGCAGCCGGCAGTCCCGCTGCCGCCGGCTCGGCCGACGACAGCGGCGCGGCAGGGTCATCCGTCGCCGTGTGGGCGATCCCCGAAGACCGGTTCCTCGTCGCCCCCTCGATGCGCACCATCATGCAGGCGGTCGACGGCGAGCTGTACGCGGGCGATCCCGACCTGCTCGATCGCGAGGCGCTCGGCGTGGTGGTCGCAGCGATGTCGATGGAGAACGTGCTGCCGCGGCTCATCGAGGGATCGGTCGTGATCGTGCCCGGCGACCGCAGCGAGGTGCTGCTGGGGGTGCTCACGGCGCACGCGTCGGCGACGTTCCCGTCGATCTCGGGCATCGTGCTGAACGGCGGATTCCCGCTCTCCGAGCACATCGAGCGACTCATCGAGGGGCTCAAGGCCGGGCTGCCGATCATCCAGTCGTCGCTGGGCACCTACGACACCGCGGTCGCGATCAGGAACTCGCGGGGCCGTCTGGCGGCCGAGTCGCAGCGCAAGCGCGACACCGCGCTCGCGTTGTTCGAGCAGCATGTCGACGGCGCGGCGCTGCTCGACCGGCTCGAGATCGCGCGCCCCGACGTGGTCACGCCGCTCATGTTCGAGTACGACCTGCTCGAGCGCGCGCGCCGCGAGCGCAAGCACATCGTGCTTCCCGAGGGGTACGACGACCGCATCCTGCGCGCCGCGGCCACGCTGATCGCGCGCGACGTCGCCGACCTCACCATCCTCGGGGAGGAGATCGAGATCCGTGCCAGGGCGATCGGGCTCGGGCTCGACATCTCGCGGGCGACCGTGCTCTCGAACCACGACCACGTGCTCGTGTACCGCCTCGCCGACGAGTACCAGCGCCGCCGCGCGCACAAGGGCGTCACGCTCGAGCAGGCTCGCGACACCGTGCAGGACGTGTCGTACTTCGGCACGATGATGGTCGCCACGGGCCTCGCCGACGGCATGGTGTCGGGTGCCGCGCACACCACCGCGCACACGATCCGTCCCGCGTTCGAGGTCATCAAGACCGCGCCCGACGTCGACGTGGTGTCGAGCGTGTTCCTCATGGCCCTCGCCGACCGCGTGCTCGTCTACGGCGACTGCGCGGTGGTGCCCGTTCCGACTGCCGAGCAGCTCGCCGACATCGCCATCTCGTCGGCGGCGACGGCTGCCCAGTTCGGCATCGAGCCCCGCGTGGCGATGCTGTCGTACTCGACGGGCGAGTCGGGTTCCGGCGCCGACGTCGACAAGGTGCGCCGGGCGACGTCGCTCGTGCGCGAGCGTGCGCCCGAGCTCGCCGTCGAGGGGCCGATCCAGTACGACGCGGCCGCCGACGCCGCGGTCGCACGCACGAAACTGCCCGAGTCCGACGTGGCCGGGCGGGCGACGGTGTTCATCTTCCCCGACCTGAACACCGGCAACAACACCTACAAGGCGGTGCAGCGGTCGGCGGGCGCGGTCGCGATCGGCCCGGTGTTGCAGGGGTTGCGCAAGCCCATCAACGACCTGTCGCGCGGCGCCACGGTGCAGGACATCGTCAACACCGTGGCGATCACCGCGATCCAGGCGGCGGATGCCCCGTGAGCGACATCCTCGTCGTCAATTCGGGTTCCTCGTCGCTGAAGTACCAGCTCATCGACATGGACACCGAGCGCACGCTCGCGTCGGGGCTCGTCGAGCGCATCGGCGAGCGCAGCGGGCGGGCGGTGCACACGATCCCGTGGGACGAGGTGCCCTCGGTCGACCGCACCGACGCGCCGTCGACGACCGAGCGCGAGTTGCCGATCGCCGACCACGTCGCGGCGTTCGAGGTCATGCTCGAGGCGTTCGACGCGCATGGGCCGTCGCTCGACGAGCATCGGCCGGTCGCCGTCGGCCACCGGGTCGTGCACGGCGGCAAGCGGTTCTTCGAGCCGACGGTCGTGACCGAACTCGTGAAGATCAACATCGCCGACCTCTCCGAGCTCGCACCGCTGCACAACCCGGCGAACCTGCAGGGCATCGAGGCGGCCCAGAAGGTGTTCGCCGACGAGCCGCACGTGGTCGTGTTCGATACCGCGTTCCACCAGACGCTGCCGCCGGCCGCGTACACCTACGCGATCGATGCCGAGGTCGCCGAGCAGTACCGGGTGCGGCGCTACGGGTTCCACGGCACGTCGCACAAGTACGTCTCCGAGCAGGCGGCGCAGCTGGTCGGGCGACCGCTGGGCGAGCTGCGCCAGCTGGTGCTCCACCTCGGCAACGGCGCGTCGATCACGGCGATCGACGGCGGCCGGTCGGTCGAGACCTCGATGGGGATGACTCCGCTCGAGGGCCTCGTCATGGGCACGCGTTCGGGCGACATCGACCCGGCGGTGCTGGTGCACCTGCACCGTCGGGCCGGGTACGACTTCGACGTGCTCGACACGCTCCTCAACAAGCGCAGCGGGTTGCTCGGGCTCGCCGGCACGAACGACGTACGCGACCTGCTCGCCGGCCGCGAGGCCGGCGATGCCGCGGCGATCCTCGCGTTCGACGTGTACGTGCACCGGCTCAAGGGGTACGTGGGGTCGTACTTCGCCCAGCTCGGCGGCGTCGACGTGATCTCGTTCACCGCCGGCGTGGGCGAGAACTCGCCGGAAGTGCGCGCGGCCGCCCTCGCCGGACTCGAACGCCTCGGCATCGAGATCGACCCCGAGCGCAATGATGCACGCTCACGCGACGCGCGGGTGATCTCGACCGATGCCTCTGAGGTCGTGGTACTCGTGGTGCCCACGAACGAGGAGCTCGAGATCGCGCGGCAGACCCTGGCCGTCGTCGACCGGTAGCTGCGCCGCGCGGTCGGGCGCCGTGCCGCACACCTCTGCCAGGCCGTGCCGTGCCGTACTGCAGGAACTTCTCGGGGTTTGCCCGCGTGTCGCGCCCGCGACACGCCGTTGGGTGCCAGGACTTCCTGCACTCGATCGGCACGGCCACGCCGTGGTCGGGTCATCCTCGCAGCCATGAGGCCTCGAAAGTGCAGTCGGGGCCCCGGTGCGGGGCACCGACTGCACTCTCGATGACCGCGACGGACTCGTCTGATGCGCGCCTTGCGCCGAGAGTGCAGTTGGAGCCCGATAAAGGGGCAGCGACTGCACTCTCGGCGAGGGAGGGATTGACGGAACCTGCTTGCCAGGTTCATGCTCCTCGGAGATCGGCAAGAGATCTTGTGCAAGAAGTATTGTGCAAGAAGTCTTGTGGAGTTAGCCTTGGACTGTGAACGACGCGACTGAACCGAACGAGCCGAGCGATCGGGGTGGGTCGGGCGAGTCCCGAGAACTCCGCGCCATCGACCTGCACGATGCCGGCCCCATGCGTGCACTGGCACACCCGCTGCGACTGCGCATCCTGGGCCTCCTGCGCAGCGGCGGCCCGCAGTCGGTCGGCATGCTGGCCGAGGCGACCGGCGTGGCATCCGGTTCGGTGAGCTATCACGTCTCGACGCTCGCGAAGCACGGCTTCGTGGTGCCGGCCCCCGAGTTCGAACGCGACGGGCGCGAGCGCTGGTGGCGTGCCGCGCATGAGATGACGACCTGGCGCAGTGATGAGTTCGTCGACGACCCCGACCGACGCGAGGCGGCCGAGGCCATGCGCCGCACCGTGCTCGATGCGTACCACCGCGAACTGCTCGACGCGCTCGACGCCGAGATCGACCTCGAGCCCGAGTGGGTCGCGGCGTCCGACTCGAGCGACGGCGCCGCCCACCTCACGCTCGACGAGTTCCGCGAACTCGACGCCGACCTCGCCGCCGTGCGCGAGAAGTGGTGGGGACGCGGCCGCGAGCCCCACGAGGGCACGCGGCTGGTGCGCTGGATCACGCACACGTTCCCCAGGAGCGGATCATGACCGAGACCGCCGAGACCGCCGAAACCACCGAGACCACCGAGACCGCGACCGATCGCACCGGTGCGCACGACTCGGATGCGACGACCGGGTTCCATGACGGCCGCGACGCATCCTCGTCGACCCGCGCAGAAGCGCCAGCAACCCCGCCGCCGCCTCCCGCTCATCGCGAACCTGACCGCGGCCTTCTTCTCGCTCGGCGGCAACGCGATCGCGCTCGTCGCGATCCCGATCATCGCCCTCACGCAGACCGGCTCGCCGCTCGCGGCGGGCGTGGTCGGGGTCTTCGCCACGGTGCCGCTCGTCATCGGCGGAGCCTTCGGAGGCGTGCTCGTCGACCGCTTCGGCTACCGCGCCTCGAGCATCGTCGCCGACGTCGCGAGTGCGCTCACCGTTCTGGCGATTCCGCTGCTGCACGCGACCGTGGGGCTGCCGTTCGGCGCGCTGCTCGCGCTCGTGTTCCTCGGCGGACTGCTCGATCCTCCGGGCGACACCGCGAAGACCTCGATCACGCCCGACCTCGCAGCGCTCGCCCGCACGCCGATCGCCCGCGCCGCGGGAGCCCAGTCCGCCGTGCAGCGCACCTCGATGATGGTGGGGGCGGGCGCCGCAGGCGCCCTGGTCGCGCTGCTCGGACCGATGCCGGCACTCATGGTCGACGCGGCCGGGTTCCTCATCTCGGCGCTGCTGGTGCTGTGCTTCGTGCCACGCCGGGTCGCGGCATCCGATGCGCTCGAGATCGACGGGGAGGACGAGCGGGCGGATGCCTCGGGCCGCGGTTTCGTCGCCGGCATCAGGTTCGTCGTGACCTCCCCGCTGCTGCGCGCGATCGTGCTGCTCGTGACGCTCACGAACGCCATCGATGCCGCGGGCGTGACGGTGCTGAAGCCGCTGTACGCGACCGAGGTGCTCGGCGATCCGGCGCTGCTGGGGTTCATGGTCGGATGCTTCGCCGCGGGCGCCCTCGCCGGGTCGGCGCTGTTCGGAGTCGTCGGCCACCGCTTCTCGGGGCGGGTGATGTTCGCGACGTGCTTCGTGCTCGCGGGCGCGCCGCCCTACCTCACGATGGCGGCGCAAGCCCCGATCCACGTGCTGCTCCCCGTGCTCGCCGCGTCGGGTCTCGCGGCGGGCGCCCTGAACCCGATGATCTCGACGGCGATGTACGGACTCATCCCGAACGGCATGCGGGCTCGGGTGTTCGGCGCCACGACGGCAGGGGTGGCGGCGACGATGCCGCTCGGCGCGTTCCTCGGCGGGTTCGCGGCCGAGCAGTTCGGGCTCGTGCCGACGGTGGTCGTCTGCGGGCTGCTGTATCTCGTGCTCGGGTCGAGCCCGCTCTACCTGCGGTCGTTCTCGGGGCTCGCCGCCGCCCGCGGGGCTGCCACGCCCTCTTGACGCTCGGTCCGTGTTACCGGATCAGGGGATTTGGCCGACACGCCGCGTCATGGCCCTGCCACGGCGGCGTGTCGCCTGAATCCCCTGAACGGGGAACATCACGAGCGGAGCAGCGGGTACGGGTCGAGGCGTGCGTCAGCGCTCGAGGCGCGCGCAGTCGATGCAGAGCGTTGCGGTCGGCCTGGCGTCGAGGCGGCCGACCGTGATGCGCTTGCCGCAGCGGGCGCAGACGCCGTAGGTGCCGTCGTCGATGCGCGCGAGGGCGCGGTCGACGTCGGCGAGCTCGCCGTTCACGTCCGCGAGCACGGCGGTGCGCTGCGACCACTCCTGCGTCATCGTCGGGCCCTCGGGGTCGTGCTCATCGTCGGCGGTCGCACCCATGCGGGCGGCGCGCACCTCGGTCATCGCGTCGTCGAACTCGACGAGCCGTTCCTCTGCGTCGGCGCGTTCGGCGAGCAAACGCGCCCGGAACCGCTCGAGCTGTGCCGGAGTCATCATCGTCACCGTCATCACGTCCTTCCGTGCGAGCATCGTACGCCCCGCGGCAGCGGCCGGCGTGTCAGACGCGGCAACTACGATTGATGCGTGGTCACCGCCCTGTATCGCCGCTACCGGCCAGAGACGTTCGCCGAGATGATCGGCCAGTCCCAGGTGACGGAGCCGCTGATGACGGCGCTCCGCACCGATCGCGTCAATCACGCGTACCTGTTCAGTGGTCCGCGGGGGTGCGGCAAGACCACTTCGGCGCGCATTCTCGCGCGCTGCCTGAACTGCGCCGAGGGGCCGACCGATGCTCCGTGCGGCGTGTGCCCCAGCTGCGTCGAGCTTTCGCGTGGCGGGGGCGGGTCGCTCGACGTGGTCGAGATCGACGCCGCCAGCCACGGTGGCGTCGACGATGCGCGAGACCTCCGCGAGCGTGCCATCTTCGCTCCGGCGCGCGACCGCTACAAGATCTTCATCATCGACGAGGCGCACATGGTCACGTCGGGCGGGTTCAACGCGCTGCTCAAGATCGTCGAAGAGCCGCCCGAGCACGTGAAGTTCATCTTCGCGACCACCGAGCCCGACAAGGTGCTCGGCACCATCCGCTCGCGCACGCACCACTACCCGTTCCGGTTGGTGCCGCCCGCGCCGATGCTCGAGTACGTGCAGCAGCTCTGCGCCGAAGAGGGCATCACGGTCGAGCCGGGGGTCCTGGCGCTCGTGGTGCGGGCCGGCGGCGGCTCGCCGCGCGACACGCTGTCGCTGCTCGACCAGCTCATGGCCGGTTCCGAGGGCACGACCATCGACTACGAGCGCGCGGTGGCGCTGCTCGGCTACACGCACGGCGCACTGCTCGACGAGGTCGTCGACGCCATCGGCGCGCGCGACGCGGCGGGGGCGTTCGCCGCAGCCGACCGCGTGGTGCAGACCGGGCAAGATCCCCGGCGCTTCGTCGAAGACCTGCTCGAGCGGTTGCGCGACCTCATCGTTGTGGCGGCCTCGTCGCCCGCGGCGGCTGCGGCCGTGCTGCGCGGCGTGCCCGAAGACGAGCTGGCTCGCATGGCCGTGCAGGCCGGGGCCTTCGGGTCTGCTGAGCTGTCGCGCGTGGCCGACCTCGTGAACCAGACCCTCACCGAGATGACCGGCGCGACCTCGCCGCGCCTGCACCTCGAGCTCATGCTCGCAAGGGTGCTCGTGCCGAGCGCCGACGACTCCGAGCGCGGCGCGCTCGCCCGGGTCGAGCAGCTCGAGCGACGCGTCGCGGGTGGCGAGTTCGCGGCCGGTCGAGCGGCCACCCCCGATGGCGGTCGAGTCGCCGAGCCGCGCACCGAGGCTCCGGTCGCCCGTGCAGCCTCGGCCGGCACCGATGCAGCGGCAGCGTCGGCCCCCCGGCCCACCGGAACCGACATCGCTGCGGATCCTGCTGTGGCAGCGACGGCACCACCTGCGGTTCCCGCTCCCGCCACGCCCCCCGCTCCCGCCGACGCGAAGCCGAAGGCGAAGCCGGTCGGCCCGGTCACCCTCAAGCAGATCCGCGATGCATGGCCCGAGGTGCTCGCGGCGCTGCAGCGCACGAAGCGCACCGCGTGGATGGCGGCGCTCTCGGCACAGGTCCTCGAGTACCGCTCCGATGACGACGTGCTCGTGCTGGGCTTCACGAGCCCGAGCGAGGTGCAGGGCCTGCGCTCCGGCACCGGAAACCAGACCTCTGCCGAACTGCTTCGGGCGGCGATCCACGACGTGCTCGGGGTGACCGTCAAGTTCCTCCCGCGCGTCATCGGCGCGAATGCCGCGGCGAATCCGAGCGCCGGCGAGCCTGCGGTGACGCCGCAGGCGGGTGCGCCAGTCCCCGGCGGCGGGTCCGACCGCTCTGCGACAGCCGGCGCACAACGCGGGCCCGGTTCCGACTCGGCGGCACCGGTGGCACGCGAGTCGGCGCAACCGTCCGACCGGCCGGCGTCGAAGGCCGCCGCCCCGAAGGCCGCCGCTCCCGAAGTCTGCCGCCCCGAGTGCACCCGCCGGTCCGGTCGACTCCTGGGCGACGGTCGCGATCCCGAGAGATCCCGCTCCCGAGGCAGAGGCATCGGTGCAGCCGCGCGCGGCGACGATGGTCGTCGAGCGCGTCGCAGTGCCCGAGCTCGTCGACGACGCACCGCCGATCGACGAGAGTTCCGCACCACCAGAAGATGAGGAGCCGCCGTTCGACCCGGGCCCCGAGCCCGAGCCCGAGGTGGTGGTCGAGGCATCCGCACCAGCGAGTGCCCCTCCAGCCCCGAAGAAGGCCGCGCCCTCGAAGCAGCGGCGCAGCCCTGCGACGCCCGCGGCGACCGAGGGCGGCATCCAGCGCTACGGCGAGGCGGTCGTGCGCGAGGTGCTCGGCGCGACGTTCATCGAAGAGACCGAGGCCCCGCCGGCCCGCACCGGCTTCGGGGAGCGTGGCTAGCCCGTGTACGAAGGCATCGTTCAAGAGCTGATCGACGAACTCGGGCGCCTGCCCGGAATCGGACCGAAGTCGGCGCAGCGCATCGCATTCCACATCGTGCAGACCGAGCATTTCGACGTCAGCCGGCTCGCCGAGATCCTGCTGGAGATCCGCGACAAGGTGCGATTCTGCGAGATCTGCGGCAACGTGTCCGAGCAGGCGACGTGCACGATCTGCCGCGACCCGCGGCGCGACCCCGCGCTCATCTGCGTGGTCGAAGAGGCCAAAGACGTCGTCGCGGTCGAGCGCACGCGCGAGTTCCGCGGGCTCTACCACGTGCTCGGCGGCGCGATCAGCCCCATCGACGGCATCGGCCCCGACGAGCTGCGCATCCGCCAGCTCATGCAGCGGCTCGCCGACGGCACCGTCACCGAGGTCATCATCGCGACCGACCCGAACCTCGAGGGCGAGGCCACGGCCACGTACCTCAGCCGGCTGCTGACGACCCTCGAGATCCGCGTCACCCGCCTCGCTTCGGGCCTGCCTGTCGGCGGCGACCTCGAGTACGCCGACGAGGTCACCCTCGGCCGCGCCTTCGAAGGTCGCCGCATCGTCGGCTGAGGTGCGAGGCTGCCGCCGCATCGCGACGCGAAGCGCTTGACGCACTCCGGTCACAGCACTAGAACGGGGACATGGTGAGCGCGGGCGCGAAGTGGGTGGCCGGATACGTGGCCGCGTGGGAGTCGAACGATCCCAAGCAGATCGGGGCGCTCTTCACCGATGACGCCGTCTACCTGACGGCTCCCGACGCCCAGCCGCGGCGGGGGCGCGAGGCGATCGTCGCGGGTTGGCTCGAGGACTTCGACGACCCGGGCACGTGGGCATTCGACTGGAAGCTCCTGCACGAGGACGAGACGCCCGACGGCAACTTCGTCATCGTGCAGGGTCGCACCGAGTACCCGGCCGAGAAGGACTACCTGAACCTCTGGGTCATCCGCCTCGACCCCAGCGGCCGTGCCACCGAGTACACCGAGTGGTACATGCCCCGCCCGCACTGAGCGAGGGCTGGACTCGATGCGCCGCCGATGGCGCGTTCTCGACCACCGGGACCGGAGCACGCTCCAACAAATGCGTGAGGAATACTCGCAAAAGGCTTGTCGCGGCACCCCACGTCCGGAATGCTGAGGCCTGCGGCATCCGTCGCGTCGATCCCTCCCCATCGAGGAGTGCAAATGTCTCGCAAACTCCGTTCGATTCCTCTCGCGGTCACCGCGATCGTCGGCCTGAGCCTCTTCGCCGTCGCTGTGCAGCCGGCGAACGCCGCTCCGCCCGGCTCCGACCCCGTGACTGTGGCCACCGGGCTCAACAATCCCCGGCAGCTCTCGGTCGGTCCCGGCCAGCGCCTCTATGTCGCCGAGGCCGGCACGATCGAGTCCTGCGAGCCCATTCCCGGGGTCGGGCCGGAATTCCAGGTGTGCGGCCTGACCGGATCGGTGACCGAGGTCAGCGGCACCGACCAGCGGCGGGTCGTGACCGGGCTCCCCACGCTCTTCTTCAACGGCGAGGTCGTCGGCGCGTCCGACGTCGATGTGCGCGGCGGCGAGATCACCGTGCTGATCGGCGGCATGGCCGGCGCCGCGACGGCGCGCGACAGCCTGCCCGCCCAGTACGCCGCCTTCGGCACGCTGCGAACCGGACCACTGCATTCAGCGCCCATCACCGGGGCAGACCTCGCACTCGCGGCCGACATCAACGCGTACGAGGTCGCGAACAACCCCGACGGAAACGACCCACCCGACAGCAACGCGGTCGGGTTCACGGCATTGAATGCCAAGAACTGGGCGGTCACCGACGCGGGCGGGAACGCCCTGCTGACGGTCGGCAAGCGCGGCGAGAGCACCGTCGCGGTGTTCCCCAATGGACCCCCCGCACCCAACCCGTTCCCGTTCCCCCCGCCCTTCATCGCACCGCAGGCAGTCCCGACCGACGTCGCAGTGGGCCCCGATGGCGCGTTCTACGTGTCGCAGCTGACGGGCTTCCCGTTCCCGACCGGCGGATCCACGATCTGGCGGGTGACCGGTGACGGGCAGGTGTCGGCCTACGCGACCGGCCTCACGATGGTCACGAGCCTCGCCTGGAAGGGCAACACGCTCTATGCCGTGCAGCTCGACGACGCGAACTTCTTCGATGGACACGTCGGCTCCCTGCGCAAGGTCACCCCGGGCGCCTCGGTGCACGAGGCGGTCATCGCGAACCTGTCGGCACCGTACGGCGTGGCGATCCGCGGCAACTCCGCGTTCCTCACCGTCGACGCGGTCTCGGCGGGTGGCGGCTCGGTGATCCAGGTCGACCTGCGCTGACCGGCGTCGGGTCGCGGCATCCGCTCACCTCGATGAGGGCGGGCGGATGCCGCGACCACGCACGTTCCGCAGTCGGGTTCGCCGCATCCGCGCAGATCGGTCATCCGCTCAGCGCAGTACCTCGACGAGCACGATCCACGCATACAGGATCGCCGTCGCCACGGCGAGCAACGATCCCGTCGCGATGAACGCGAGGCCGGCAACGACCACGGCGGCCCCTCCGCCGGCTCCGCCGACGATCAGCAACACGCTGCCCGTGAGGAACGCGGCGAGCGGCAGCAGCCCGACCGTCGATTTCGCCACGCGCTCCCCGGCATTCGTGCCGGGCTCGCCGATGATCGTGCGGATCGCGTGCACCTCGAGCCAGCATGCGATGAGGGTGGCCGCGAGCACCTCGACACCATAGAGCCAATGCGGCTGGCTGGGGACCAACCCGAGCGCGGTCGCGACGATGGCGACCACGAGCGTGGCGATCGCAGCCGCGGCCCGCGAGGGAAGCGTGGCCGTCTTCATGATCTCGCCGATGTTCACCGACATCGCCACGATGAGCAGGCCCGCGAGCGCGGCGGTCGCGCCGACCATCGCCACGTTGAACTCCGACCAGCCATCGAGCGCCTCGGACATGACCGCACTCTAGCGCCGCGCCGGCCCCCGACGCACCGACCAGCCGCACCGACCCCCGCCGTCACATGGCGGGCACCGAATGCACCCCGCCGTATGATTGGGTTTTCGGCGCCGGTCTCCGAACCGGCGCGTGCAATCCACCCCCAGGAGACCACGTGAGCTTGATCGTGCAGAAGTTCGGCGGGTCGTCCGTCGCCGATGCGGAGAGCATCAAGCGGGTCGCCAAGCGCATCGTCGAGACCCGCAAGGCGGGCAACGACGTGGTCGTCGCGGTGTCGGCCATGGGCGACACGACCGACGAACTGCTCGACCTCGCCAACGAGGTCACGCCGCTTCCGGCGCCGCGCGAACTCGACATGCTGCTCTCGGCGGGTGAGCGCATCTCGATGGCGCTGCTCGCGATGGCCATCAAGAGCATGGGCCACGAGGCGCGCAGCTTCACGGGCAGCCAGGCCGGCATGATCACGGATGCCACGCACGGTGCCGCACGCATCGTCGATGTCACCCCGGTGCGGCTGCGCGAGGCGCTCGACGACGGCGCGATCGTCATCGTCGCGGGCTTCCAGGGATTCAACCGCGACACGCGGGACATCACGACCCTCGGCCGCGGCGGCAGCGACACGACCGCGGTCGCGCTCGCCGCAGCGCTCGAGGCCGACGTGTGCGAGATCTACACCGACGTCGACGGCGTGTTCACGTCCGATCCGCGCGTGGTCAAGAAGGCCCGCAAGCTCGATCGCATCACGTCGGAGGAGATGCTCGAGCTCGCGTCATCCGGTGCCAAGGTCCTGCACATCCGCGCCGTCGAGTACGCGCGCCGGCACGGCGTGACCCTGCACGTGCGTTCGTCGTTCAACAACAACGAGGGGACGATCGTCTACGACCCCTCGCGTCTTCCCGAAGGAGCAACTGTGGAAGAGTCCGTCATCGCCGGTGTCGCCGTCGACCTCTCCGAGGCCAAGATCACGGTCGTCGGCGTGCCCGACAAGCCGGGTGTGGCCGCGAAGATCTTCAAGATCGTCGCGGGCACGAACGCGAACGTCGACATGATCGTGCAGAACGTGTCGGCCGCGTCGACCGGTCGTACCGACATCTCGTTCACGCTGCCGAAGACCGAGGGCGAGAAGGCCCTCACGGCCTTGGCTGGCGCGCAGGACGCGGTCGGGTTCCTGTCGCTGCAGTACGACGACCAGATCGGCAAGCTCTCGCTCGTCGGCAACGCGATGCGGTCGGCCACCGGCGTGTCGGCGGGCCTGTTCGAGGCGCTCTACGACGCGGGCATCAACATCGAGATGATCTCGACGAGTGAGATCCGCATCTCGGTCGTGACGCGCGCCGACAGCGTGCACGCCGCCGCTCGCGCGGTGCACGCCGCGTTCGATCTCGACGGCGAAGGCGACGCGATCGTCCACGGCGGCACCGGTCGCTGAGCGGATGACCCGGCGGCGGCCGGCGCGAAAGCGTGAGCGTTCGCAACAATGCGCCGCCCGCGACATCCGACCACCACAAACTGACGAATCGGAGGAATTTCCCGCCTTCGTGGGGCGCCGGCACGGCTGAGCGTCCTGCGGAACGTGAAATGTCCTTCAGACTTGAAGTACGCGAAGTGAGGAAGACCATGGCTAACGGAGTGAACATCGGCGTCGTCGGAGCGACCGGACAGGTCGGCGCGGTCATGCGCAAGCTGCTCGAGGAGCGCGACTTCCCGGTGGCGAGCATCCGCTACTTCGCCTCGGCCCGCTCGGCGGGGTCGACGCTGCCGTGGAAGGGCGAAGACGTCGTCGTCGAAGACGCCGCGACCGCCGACCCCACGGGCCTCGACATCGCGATCTTCTCGGCCGGCGCCACGACCTCGAAGGCGCAGGCGCCGCGCTTCGCCGCCGCGGGCGTCACGGTCATCGACAACTCGAGCGGCTGGCGCATGGACCCCGACGTGCCGCTCGTCGTCAGCGAGGTCAACCCGCACGCGATCGACGAGGCGCGCAAGGGCATCATCGCCAACCCGAACTGCACCACCATGGCGGCCATGCCCGTGCTGAAGGTGCTGCACGACGAGGCCGGCCTCGAGCGCCTCATGGTCTCGACCTACCAGGCGGTGTCGGGTGCGGGTCTCGCGGGCGGCGAGGAGCTGCTCGAGCAGGCGCGTGCCGCCATCGAGCAGGACACCATCGGGCTGCTGCACGACGGGTCATCCGTCACGTTCCCCGACCCGGTGAAGTTCCCGCGGCCGATCGCGTTCGACGTGATCCCGCTCGCCGGCTCGATCGTCGACGACGGCGACTTCGAGACCGACGAAGAGAAGAAGCTGCGCAACGAGAGCCGCAAGATCCTCGAGCTGCCGGGCCTGCGGGTCGCGGGCACGTGCGTGCGCGTGCCGGTGTTCACGGGTCACTCGCTGTCGATCCACGCCGAGTTCGCGAACCCGATCACGCCCGAGCGTGCCACCGAACTGCTGTCGGATGCCCCGGGCGTCGCGCTCTCCGACGTGCCCACGCCGCTGCAGGCCGCGGGCAACGACCCGACCTACGTCGGCCGCATCCGCCAGGACCAGAGCGCACCCGACGGCACGGGCCTGGTGCTCTTCATCTCGAACGACAACCTGCGCAAGGGCGCGGCCCTGAACGCCGTGCAGATCGCCGAGCTCGTGGCGGGTCGAGTAGCGACGAAGGAGCGTATCGAGACCTCGCCCGCGGCGGTCTAGGCGATCCGACCCGAGCGATGTCCGCTCGACGCATTCGGCGAACGGCGACCATCGCCGTCGCGATCGGATGCCTCGCGCTGACCGCGTGCACGATGCCGGTGACCTCGGCGCCGGGGCAGGCGGCGTCTCCTTCGGCGAGCCAGGTCGTCGCCGCGTTCTACGGCGACTCCTACACACGTGGCACCGGGGCGACCTCGCCCGAGCGGCGCTGGTCGACGATCGTGAGCTCCGAGCGCGGATGGTTCGAGTTCAATCCGAGCGTCGATGGGCTCGGCTACGTGATCAACCGCGGCTTCGCTGCGGGTGGCGACCTCGTCGACCAGATCGTCGATCACGAGCCGGAACCTGATGTCGTGATCGTCACGATGGGGCTCAACGACAACTTCATCATGCCGGCGGAAGCGGACGACATCGAGGCGGCGATCGACGCCGACCTGCAGCGCTTCGATGCCGAGCTGCCCGACGCGCGACTGGTCGTCGTCGAGCCGTTCTGGCACCAGGATGAGCGACCCGAGTCGGTCGCGCAGATCATCGGGTGGGTCGAGGCCGCCGCCGAACGCGTCGAGGCCGACTACATCTCGGGCGCCTCCCGCTGGATCGAGGGGCATCCCGAGTGGATGGCCGCCGACACCATCCACCCGAACGACGAGGGGTACGCCGAGATCGCCAGTCGCATGGACGAGGAGCTCGAGCGGTTGGGGCTCTGAGCGTTGCCGGTCGAGTAGGCGCGCCAGCGCCGTCGTCGGTCGAGTAGGCGCGCCGGCGCCGTCCGTCGGTCGAGTAGGCGCGCAGCGCCGTCCGTCGGTCGAGTAGGCGCGCAGCGCCGTATCGAGACCCCTTGTCGATGCTCCGGGCAGGTGTCGGGACATCCGGTTCGCTGTGGTCTCGATACGGCGCTGCGCGCCTACTCGACCGACGTTGTGAACCCATCTACTTGACGTTTCTGAGTTTTGTATACAGAATACGAAGCGAGTGATTCCCCGGTCCCGTCCTCGGGTCGGTACCCCTGCAATGACGAAAGAGGTGGCGGAATGCCCCGCGCGAACTCGAAGATGAGGCGCCTACTCGCGGTTGGAGCCGCGAGCGCCGTGATGATCGGCCTGGCAGCATGCAGCGCGGGAGGAGGTGGATCCGACAGCGACACGGTCGTCTGGTCGACCTGGGGAACTCCCGAGGAACTCACGCGATTCGAGGAGTTCAACGATGAGTTCATGAAGCGCCACCCCGACATCAAGGTCGAGCTCCAGCCGGTCGCGAGCTACTCCGACTACCACTCCAAGCTGCTCGCCCAGCTCACCAGCAACACCGCGCCCGACGTCTTCTACATCGGCGACGACAAGATCGGCCAGTTCGTCGACGCGAAGGTGCTCATGCCGCTCACCGAGCTCATGGAGTCCGACGCGAGCCAGACCAAGCCCGACGACTTCTTCCCGGGCCTGTTCGGCGCTGCCGAGACCGACGGCGAGATCTACGCCGCCCCGAACGACTCGAACCCCGACGTGCTCTGGTACGACAAGGTCGCACTCGAGGCGGCCGGCATCACCGAGGACCCCGCGGCGCTTGCCGAGTCCGGCGAGTGGACCACCGACAAGTACCTCGAGATGAACGACAAGCTCGCGGCCGCGGGGCTCACGGGTTCGATGTTCTGGAACTACTGGGCCACGCACTACAGCTGGATCTCGGCGCAGGGCGGCACCGCCTACGACGAATCGGGCGCATTCGTCGGAAACTCCGACGAGACCACCGTCGAGGCGGTCGACACGCTCGGCGAGTACTTCCAGGACGGCACATTCCTCGTCGCTGACACGATGCCCGAAGGGGCCGGAGCCGACAGCGTGTTCGTCACGCACAAGGCGGGCTTCTTCTCGCAGGGCCGCTACACGATCGGAACGGTCGAGAGCGCTGGTGAGCAGGACAGCTATGACATCGTGCGTTGGCCGACGCCTGACGGCCAGGAGGCTCCGACCGGCGTCGCCACCTCGTACCTCGCGATCAACGGCAAGACCGACGCCACCGACGCCGCTTTCACGTTCTGGACCGAGTTCCTGAGCGCCGAGGGCCAGACCTTCCGCCTGGAGGGCGGCGGCAACGCCGTGCCGTCGATCAAGGGCGCTGACGAGGTCGTCCTCGAAGGGAACTACCCGGCGCACGCGCAGACCTTCCTCGACATGCGCGACATCGGCTTCGAGGACTACGCGGCCGAGGCCGTCGTCCCCGGGCTCTCGACCGATGTGAGCGATCTGTTCCTGGCGCTCTACGAGGGCAAGGCCGACGCGCAGGCGACGCTCGACGCAGTCGCCGACCTCGTGGCCGACAAGACGGGCAAGTGAGCAGCGACATGACGCTCACCTCGGGCGGCGCGGTCCCGACCGCCGCGTCACCCGCGTACCCCGCACCTTCCGCGCCGGGCGGGCTCCGCAAGGAGTCCGCCTGGCGGCGGCGCGACCGCCGATGGGGCTATGTCTTCATCGGCCCGCAGGTCGTCGGCATGGCCGTCTTCGTGCTCGTGCCGTTCATCGCCAGCATGGTGCTGGCGTTCACCTCGTGGAACGGCCTCACGGAGCTCACGTGGGTCGGGTTCGAGAACTTCACGGCCCAGCTGCAGGACGAACTGCTGCTGCGTTCGATCGTCAACACCCTGCTCATCGCCCTCATCACCGTGCCGATCGGCCTCGGCCTCGCGGTCGTCATCGCCGTCGCGCTCGAGAAGCTGAAGACCCGCACGCTCTACCTGCTCCTGTTCTTCGCCCCGGTCGTCACGTCGACCGTCGCCGTCGCGATGATCTGGCAGCAGATGTTCCGCGTCGACGGTGTGCTCAGCCAGACGATCGGGAACGTCTTCGGTATCGCGCCGCCCGACTGGCTGGGCGACCCGAAGCTCGCGTTGCTCGCCGTCTGCATCGTCTCGATCTGGGCTGCACTCGGCCTCAACGTCATCATCTTCCTGGCGGGCCTGCAGAACATCTCGCCGTCGGTCATCGAGGCGGCCCGCATCGACGGGGCCGGCGCCGTGCGCCTGTTCTGGAGCATCCGCATGCCCCTGCTCTCTCCGATCATCTTCTTCTCGTCGATCGTGGCGTTCATCTCGTCGCTGCAGACGTTCGACGTGGTGTTCATCCTCACGGCCGACGCCGGGCCCGACAACGCGACCCGCACGATCGTGTACCACATCTACGATCTCGGCTTCGGGCGGTTCGAGTTCGGGCCTGCGAGTGCGGCATCCGTGATCCTGCTGCTGCTCACGCTCGTGATCACCGCCATCCAGTTCGGCGCCCAGAAGAAGTTCGTGCACTACGAGGACGACGCAGCATGACCGGCAGACCGATTCCCACCCTGACCCGCGACGCGACCTCAGCGCCGACGGACTCGACCATCGCCATCGTGGCGCCCGATCTCGAGCGCACACCGGGCGATACGCGTCCCGGCCGCGGTCGCCGACGGCTGGGTTCCACCATCTTGCACGTCGCCCTGATCGTGGCGGGCATCGCGATGGTGTTCCCGTTCGTCTGGATGCTCGTCACGTCGTTCAAGACCCTGCCGCAGCTGCTGCAGGATCCCACGAGCTTCTGGCCGGCGCCGTGGACGCTCGACAACTACGTCGAGGCATGGAACGCCGTGCCGTTCGCGCAGGCGTACTTCAACAGCATCTACATCTGCGTGCTCGCGGTGGTCGGCACGCTGCTGACCGCGTCGATGGCGGGGTACGCGTTCGCGCGCATCAAGTTCCGCGGCAGCCGGGTGATCTTCATCGTGTTCCTCGCGACGCAGATGATCCCGAAGCAGGTGACGCTGATCCCGTTCTACCTGCTCATGGCCCAGTTCGGATGGGTCGACTCCCACCTGTCGCTCATCGTGCCGGCGATGCTCGTGAACCCCTTCGCGGTGTTCCTGATGCGCCAGTTCGTGCTGTCCTTGCCGAAGGAACTCGAGGAGGCGGCCCTCGTCGACGGCGCAGGCCGCTGGCGCACCTTCTGGAGCATCATCCTGCCGAACCTGAAGCCTGGGCTCGGTGCACTCAGCATCATCGTCGCGCTCGACGTGTGGAACAGCTTCCTGTTCCCGCTCGTGCTGCTGAACTCACCCGACCTGTTCACGGTGCCGCTGCTGCTCTCGAGCTTCCGCGGTCAGTTCGGTTCGATCAACTACGGGCTCGTGATGGCGGCGTCTGCCGTCGCGACGATCCCGATGCTGATCGCCTTCGTGATCGGCCAGCGCCGAATCCTGAACAGCATGGCCGCGTCGGGCCTCGGCGGACGATGAGCGCCGGGTCGGTCGCGGCCGAGCCGCCGGTCGAGAAGCCGCGCGCCGTCCGTCGGTCGAGTAGGCGCGAAGCGCCGTATCGAGACCCCGGATGCCGCTGCCCTCGCCGCGCTCGCGGGCGAGCACCTCGACCTGGTGCGGGCGCCGTTCACCCTCCCGCGGTCGCGCCTGCTCGTCTTCCGCGAGGGAGACGGCGTGCGCGTGCACACCTCGGAGTACGAGCGCTCGCTCGCCGAGTGCCGGGTGCTCGACACGCTCGTCGTGCGCGATGCGTCGGGTCGTCACCTGCCGATCACGCGGCGTACTGCCGCACGTGGTCGAACTCGGCGGCGGTGCCGCGACGATCGGCTTCGCCGGACCACGAGCGCTCTCCGTCGGTCGAGGAGGCGCGCAGCGCCGTATCGAGACCCTGCTCGCGGGTCAGGAGGGTCTCGATACGGCGCTGCGCGCCTACTCGACCGACGTGATCTCGGTCGAGTGGACGACGCCCGACGGCACGGCATCGCGGGTCGAGCTCGACGGCCGGACTACCGCGATACGGCTCGACGTCGGCGCCGACCGCAGTGTGCGGCACGGAGCATCCGACGACCATCTCGCCGACCTCGCGGCGAGCGAGTCGACCTGGATCGACTGGTTCGCGCGCTGCCCACGCGTGCGCCCCGACCTGCAGTCGATGACGGCGTTCTGCTGGTGGGTGCTCGGCGCCAACATCGTCGAACTGCCCGCGCTCGGTCGCGCGCGGGCGGTCGTGCCGTCGAAGATCGGGTACGTCGGGCTCTGGCAGTGGGACGCCTACTTCATCGCCGTCGGGCTGCGCCACGGCGACCCCGAGCTCGCGCGCGAACAGCTCGAACTCGCCTTCCGGTTCCCGAGCGCCGACGGACAACTGCCCGACGTCGTGCACGAGCACGGGGTGCTCGCGACCAGCGACGACCTCCCGCCGGGCGATCGCGAGAACCTGCGTCGCGCCGGTTCGACGATCGCCGACCCGTCGGTGCCCGTGCCGCTCACCAAACCGCCGCTCGCCGCCTGGGCACTCGCGAAGGTGCTCGAAGTCGAGCCTGCCGACGATTGGGCGCGCGCGCAGCTCGCGACGATCCGCCGCTCGCAGGATTGGTGGTTCGCGGCATCCGACCTCGACGGCGACGGCATGCCCGAGTACGGGCATCCGTATTCGTCGGGGCTCGATGACAACCCGATCTTCGACGGCCCGCTGCCGACGACGGCGCCGGATCTCGGCGCGTACCTCGTGCTGCAGGACCTGGAGCTCGCGCGATTCGCCGAGCGCTTCGGCGATGCGGATGCCGCAGCGCATCGTTCGCGCGCCGAGCGCACGCTCGCGCTGCTCCTCGATCTGTGGGACGACGAACGCGGGCTGTTCAGCGCGCGGGCTGCCGATGCCGAGGTCACGAGCGACACGGTCGTCGGGCTCATGCCGCTGCTCACCGGGCGGCTGCCCGAGCGGATCGTCGACCGGATCGTGGCCGCGCTCGCGGACCCGCGCCGGTTCGGTGCTGCATGGTCGGTGCCGACGGTGGCGCTCGGCGACCCCGACTTCTCGCCCGATCGGATGTGGCGGGGCCCGGTCTGGGTGAACACGAACGCGCTTGTCGTGGAGGGGCTGCGCGCCTCAGGGCGTCCGGAACTCGCCCGGGAGCTCGCCGAGCGCACGGTGGCGCTTGTGGTGCACGGCGGCGGACCGCACGAGTACTTCAATCCGATCACGGGGGAGAAGGCAACGACCGCGACGACCGCGTTCGGCTGGTCGGCGGCGCTGTTCATCGACCTCGCCGTGGGTCTCTCGAGCACGTCGGTCGAGTAGGCGCGCGCCGCCGTCGGTCGAGTAGGCGCGCAGCGCCGTATCGAGACCCGCCCTGTCGTCGGTCGAGTAGGCGCGCAGCGCCGTATCGAGACCCGCCGCCGCGTCCTGTCGTCGGTCGAGTAGGCGCGCAGCGCCGTATCGAGACCCGCCCCGCCGGCTCGACTCGCCTGCGTACTCCCGGCCCGAAGCGCTTCTTCGCCAACGCGGGGAGGAGTTCAAGCCGTCCTTCGATGAGCGCGATTCGCTTGGCACGCCCCCATCCCTGGACCTGCTTCTCGGCTGCATACGCTTGCTCGACGCGCTCGAACTCCTGGCAGAAGACAAGGGCGACCGGAAGCCGTCGACGCGTGTACGCGGCACCCTCGCCGACAATGTGCTGTGCGACCCGGCGTTCGAGGTCGATCGTGCTTCCGACGTAGAACGAGCCGTCGCCGCAGCGGAGGATGTAGACGTGCGCCATCGAGCAAGCATGTCCCGTCGGCACTGAGGCAGGATGTCGCATCCTGATCTCAGCGGGCGCCGCATGACCCGGCTGCAGTGGTGAGGACGAGTCGTCTGTCGAGTACTGCGCTGAAGGCTCGTACCCGGTGGGCCGGTGGGTCTCGATACGGCGCTGCGCGCCTACTCGACCGGCGGGTGGGTCTCGATACGGCGCTGCGCGCCTACTCGACCGGCGGGTGGGTCTCGATACGGCGCTGCGCGCCTACTCGACCGGCGGTGGGTCTCGATACGGCGCTGCGCGCCTACTCGACCGGCGAGTGGGTCTCGATACGGCGCTGCGCGCCTACTCGACCGGCGTGGGTCTCGATATGGCGCTGCGCGCCTACTCGACCGGCGGGTGGGCGCTAGGCCGTGAAGTAGGCGCTCGAGGCGTTGTCGACGATGCGGCGCATGCCGTTCATCCAGTTCGCCTTGAGGGCGACGATGGCGCCGGGCACGTCGCCGGCAGCGAGGCGCTCGGCGATGTCGGCGTGCTCGGCCGCGACGCGTTCGATCATGACGTCATTCGGAACGAGCAGCGATTCGTAGCGGTGGAACGCCCCGCGCACGCTCTCGATCACGTCGAGCAGTCGCCGGTTCGGACATGCCGAGAGCATGATGCCGTGCCACTCGTCGTCCTTCGTGACGACGAGCGAGTGCTGGGCGACCTCCTGGTCGAACTCGGCGGCGAGTGCCGTGAGCCGCACGCCGATGGGACGCAGTTCGTCGAGGGGGCTGAGCTCGAGCGCGAGGCTCTCGAGCGCGGCCATGACCGGAGCGAGGTCTTCGAACTCCTGGGCGCTCAGCGGCACGAAACGGAATCCCTTGCCGTTCTCGCTCTCGATCTGCCCCTCGCTCTCGAGGGCGATCAGCGCTTCGCGCAGCGGGGTGCGGCTGACGCCGAGTTCGGTGGCGAGCTGCACCTCGTTGATGCCCTCGCCGGGTTGCACGAGGCCGGTGCGCATGCGTGCCAGCAGTTCGTCGCGCACCTGCGAGCGAAGGTTCCTGCGTTCGATCGCCATATGTCCTCGTCTTTCGGGGCCGGTGGCCGTCGCGGCAAGCCTAGAGCTTGACCGGTTACGACTTCCGTCATACTGTTCTGTATACAGAATACATTCTGCAGCACAGTCTGTACACCGCGAAACTCAGAGAGGAGCCGATGTGGCCGACGAGACTCCACGGAGCATTCGACTCGACGCCCTCGCGTACGGTGGCGACTACAACCCCGACCAGTGGCCCGAGGAGACCTGGCTCGACGACGCGCGGCTCATGCGCGAGGCGGGCGTCAACCTCGTGAGCCTGCCCGTGTTCTCGTGGCCGCAACTCGAGCCCGAGCCAGGCGTCTACGACTGGGGCTGG
The DNA here is from genome assembly GCA_963758615.1 of uncultured Actinomycetota bacterium. Classification (GTDB taxonomy): domain Bacteria; phylum Actinomycetota; class Actinomycetes; order Actinomycetales; family Microbacteriaceae; genus Agromyces. The sequence goes on from CAVWVZ010000007.1 coordinate 85,068, forward strand.
CTCGATCGGGTCATCGAGATCCTCTGGGACGCCGGCGTCAAGATCGACCTGGCGACCGCAACGGCCACCCCGCCGTCGTGGCTCGTTCGCAATCACCCCGAGATGCTCCCGTGGAACGAGCAGGGCCGGCGTCTCGAGTTCGGTTCGCGCCAGGCCTACTGCCCGAGCTCGCCGATCTGGCGCGAGCATGTCGTGCGGATGTCCCGCGCCATGGCCGAACGCTACGGCGAGCACCCCGCGCTCGCGCTCTGGCACGTCTCGAACGAGTACGGCGATCACGTGGCGCGATGCTGGTGCCCCGAGTCATCCGCGCACTTCCGGCGTTGGCTCGAAGCGCGCTACGGAGACCTCGACGGTCTCAACGAGGCGTGGGGCGTGAACGTCTGGGGCCAGCGCTACACCGCTTGGGAGCACATCGAGGTGCCCCGGCAGGCGACCGGGCCGGTCAATCCGACGCAACTGCTCGACTTCGAGCGGTTCTCGTCGGACGCGCTGCTCGAGCTCTTCCAGCTCGAGATCGATGTGCTGCGTGAAGTGACCCCCGACATCGCCGTGACGACGAACTTCATGAGCCTGCTGCGCGACCTCGACTACTGGGACTTCGCCGCGGTCGAAGACCTCGTCACCGACGACGCCTACCCCGACCCGGCCGATCCCGAGGCGCACGTGCCCGCCGCGCTGAACTACGGGCTGATGCGCTCGCTCAAGGGCGGTCAGCCCTGGCTGCTGCTCGAACAGGCCGCGAGCGCCGTCAGCTGGCGCGAGGTCAACGTGCCGAAGGCGCCCGGGCAGATGCGCATCGACAGCCTGCAGGCGATCGCGCACGGGTCCGACGGCGCGATGTTCTTCCAGTGGCGGCAGGCGAAGTACGGCCAGGAGAAGTTCCACTCCGCGATGCTCGGTCATCGCGGCGAGGCATCCCGCAGCTTCCAGGAGACGAAGGCGTTCGGTGCCGAGCTGCAGCGGCTCGCGCCGGTGCGCGGCACGCGAGTGCGCGCCCGCGTCGCGCTCGTCGTCGACTGGGACTCGTGGTGGGGATCGTCGGCGACCGAGTCGCTTCCGTCGCAGCGACTGGACTGGCTCGCGCAGGCGCGGGCCTGGAACGCCGCCCTCTACGAGCTCGGCCACCCGGTCGACACGGTGCGCGCGACGGGTCCGTTCGACGGCTACGACGTCGTCGTCGTGCCGAATCTCTACGTTGCGGATGCCGCTCAGGCCGCAGCGCTCGCCGACTACGTCGCCACCGGCGGGCAGCTCGTCGTCGGACCGTTCTCGGGCGTCGTCGACGCCACCGAGAAGGTGCACGACGGGGGAGCGCCGGGCCCGCTGCGCGAGCTGCTCGGCGTCGAGGTCGACGAGCACTGGCCGGTGCCCGACGGGCGGGCCGAGCGGGTCGAGCTCGCCGGTCGAGTAGCGCCGCCGGAGGCGACGCGTATCGAGACCAGCGGGGGAGGGTCTCGATACGGCGCTGCGCGCCTACTCGACCGACGACTTCGCGAACCCCGTGTGGGGCGAGTGGCTCGAGGTGCGAGAGGGCACCGAGGTCGTCGGGCGGTACGTCGAGCGGCGAGCTGTCCGGCCGCGCGGCGGTGACACGTCGCCCGCACGGCGACGGCATCGCGTGGTACCTGAGCGCCGTGCTCGAACCGGCCGGCATGCTCGCCGTGTTCCGCGAAGTGCTCGCCGCGGCGAACGTGCCGGCACGTGGCCGCACCGACACCGACCTCGAGGCGGTGACGCGCAGCGACGCCACCACCGACTACACCTTCGTGCTCAATCACGGCCGTCGCCCGCTCAGCGTCGACGTGCCCGCGGACGCCGAAGACCTGCTCGGTCTCGATACGCTCCGCCACTCGACCGTCGGGAAACTCACGCTTCCGCCCTTCGGCGCCGCCGTGCTCGCGACCTCGCGGGCGGCGACCGCCCCCTTCATCACCCTGTCCGAACCCACCGACTGAGGCACCAATGACCGATCCATTCGTCCACCCGTACATCCCGAACACCGCGCCGGATTCCAAGGCGGCGATGCTCGCCGCCGTCGGCGCGGCATCCGTCGACGAGTTCTACGCCGACGTGCCCGCCGAGCTGCGGCTGGACCGGCCGCTCGACCTGCCGGCGCCGTTCACGGCCGAGCAGGACCTCGTGCGCCACGTCGAGGGCCTCCTCGCGAAGAACGTCTCGACACGGCAGCGCCTGAGCTTCCTCGGCGCCGGCACCTACCACCACTACGTGCCCGCCGTCGTCGACGAGGTCATCGGGCGCAGCGAGTTCCTCACGGCGTACGCGGGCGAACCCTACGAGGACCACGGTCGCTTCCAGGCCCTGTTCCAGTACCAGTCGCTCATGGCCGAGCTGCTCGCCATGGACGTCGTGAACGTGCCGACCTACGACGGCTACCAGGCCACGGCGACGGCCCTGTCGATGGCCGGTCGCATGAGCGGACGCCGCCGCATCCTCGTCGCGAGCGACGTGCTGCCGGCGAAGCTGTCGAAGGTGCGCGACTTCGTGCGCGTGCACCTCGATCTCGAGTTCATCGACACGATCGACGGCGTCGCGGATGTCGCGGGGCTGGCCTCGCGGCTGGGTGACGACGTCGCCGCCGTCTGGGTCGAGACCCCGAGCTGCACTGGCGCCGCTCGAGACGCAGCTGCGGCAGATCGCCGATGCGGCCCACGCCGTCGGCGCGGTGCTCGTGGTCGGCACCGACCCGATCGGCTACGGCGTGCTGACGCCGCCCGCCGAGCAGGGCGCCGACATCGTGTGCGGCGACATCCAGTCGCTCGGGCTGCACCAGTGGTTCGGCGGGGCCCACGGCGGCTTCATCGCCGTTCACGACGACCCGAGGTTCATCATGGAGATGCCGTCGCGGCTCTTCGGCCTCGCGACCACCGACGTGCCGGGCGAGTACGGGTTCGGCGACGTGGCCTACGACCGCACCTCGTTCGCGCATCGCGAGGAGGGCAAGGAGTGGGTCGGCACGGCCGCAGCACTCTGGGGCATCGCCGCTGGGGTGTACCTCGCCCTCATGGGCCCGCAGGGCATGCGCGACCTCGGCGAGGTCCTGCTCGCGCGCACGCGCTACGCGCAGCAGCGGCTGGCCGCGATCCCCGGGGTCGCGCTCGGCGACGCGCGCGGTGCACCTGCGCGAGTTCACGATCGACCTCTCCGGCGCCGGCCTCACCGCGATCGGCGTCGTCGACGCGCTCCGCGCTGAGGGCATCGAACCCGGAGTGCCCGTCGGCGAGCAGCGACTGCTCGTCTGCGTCACCGAGATGACGAGCCAGCTCGACATCGACCGGCTCGCCGCCGCGATCGCGGGTCTCGATACGGGCTCCGCCCTACTCGACCGACGAGAGTCCGACCCCGAAGCATCCGACACCGCCATTCTCGAGGAGCAGAGCGCATGAGCCTCCCCGTCGCACCCAAGCCCGCCCTTCGCCGCTTCCAGCAGGCGAGCTGGGACGAGCCGATCATCTTCGAACTTTCGACCCCCGGCGAACGCGGGGTGCTCGTCACCGGCGTCGAGCCCGGCGTGCGCGATGCGGTCGGCGACGTCGTGGCCGACCTGCCGTCGGGACTCCGTCGCGATGCGCCGCCGGCCCTGCCCGAGATGGGCCAGATGCGCGTCCTCAAGCACTACCTGCGGCTCTCGCAGGAGAACCTCGGCGCCGACTTCAACGTCGACATCGGCCAGGGCACCTGCACCATGAAGTACGCGCCGAAGGTCAACGACCAGCTCGTCGGCACACCCGCGCTCACGGCCATGCACCCGCTGCAGAACCCGGCCGACGCGCAGGGCGTGCTCGAGATCGTGTGGGCCACCGAGCGCATGATCGCCGAGATCTCCGGCATGGACGAGGTCTCGCTGCACACGCAGGGCGGTTCGGCGGCGATCTGGTCGAACATCGCCATGATCCGCGCCTTCCACGAGGCGAACGGCGAGGGCGAGCAGCGTCGCGAGGTCATCACGACGATCTTCAGCCACCCCTCGAACGCCGCGGCGGCGAAGGCGGCCGGATACGACGTCATCACCCTCTACCCCGACGCCGACGGCTACCCCGACCTCGAGGCACTGAAGCGGGCGCTCTCGCCGCGCACGGCGGCGATCATGGTCACCAACCCCGAGGACACCGGCATCTACAACCCGGCGATCAAGGAGTGGGTGGACGCCGCGCACGGCGTCGGCGCGCTCGCCTCGTACGACCAGGCGAACGCCAACGGCATCCTCGGCATCACCCGTGCCCGCGACGCCGGCTTCGACGTCTGCCACTTCAACCTGCACAAGACGTTCGGCACGCCGCACGGCTGCGGCGGCCCGGGTGCCGGCGCCAACGCGGTGAGCGCGGCGCTCGCGCCGTTCCTGCCCGGCCCGCGGGTGGCGCGTGAGGGCGAGCCGCTTCGTGGTGCGCGCCGAGCGGCGAGCAGTCGATCGGCGCGGTCGCGCCGTTCTTCGGCGTGATCCCGAACATCGTGCGCGCCTACGCGTGGATGATGGCGCTCGGCGCCGACGGGCTTCGCGCCGTCGCCGAGATCGCCGTGCTGAACAACAACTACCTCATGAAGAAGGTGCTCGAGATCCCGGGCGCCTCGGCTCCGTACGCCGACGGGCCGCCGCCGCATCGAGCAGGTGCGCTACTCGTGGCAGGAGCTCTTCGAGGACACCGGCATCACCTCGGAGGAGATCGGCGTCCGCGCCACCGACTTCGGCATGCACTACTGGACGAGCCACCACCCGTACGTGGTGCCGCAGCCGTTCACGCTCGAGCCGACGGAGTCGTACTCGATGGCCGAGCTCGACGAGTACGCGGCGGTGCTCGCCGAGATCGCCCGCGAGGCGCGGGAGGACGCCGAGACCGTGCGCACGGCACCGCACCGCCAGAGCGTGCACCACACGCACCACGACGACCTCGACGACCCCGAGCGCTGGGCGATCACGTGGCGCGCCTACCTGCGCAAGTACCCGTCCGTCGGTCGCGTGGCGAGCGCCGGCGAGCGTATCGAGACCGCCGTCTGACATGCTCGGACTCATCGTCAACCCCGTCGCCGGCATCGGCGGCGCCGCGGGCCTCGCCGGCAGCGACGGCGCAGCCGTGCAGGCGCGCGCGAGCGAGCGCGGTGGCGCCTCGCGCGCGGCCGAGCGCGCGCTCGCGGCGCTCGCCGTGATCGCCTCGGCGCATCCCACGGACGCGCGTGCTGACGGCGGCGGGGTCGATGGGTGAGGACGTCGTGCGCGCGGCCGGTCTCGAGCCCGGTCGTCGTGACCCACCCGGCGGCGACCACGACCGGAACGCGACACGTCGGCGGCTGCAGCGGCACTCGCCGCCGCGGGCGCGTCGCTCGTGCTGTTCGCGGGCGGCGACGGCACCGCACGCGATGTCGCCGAGGGTCTCGATACGGCGCTGCGCGCCTACTCGACCGACGGTCTCGCCGGTCGAGTAGCGCCGCCGGAGGCGACGCGTATCGCCGGTCGAGTAGCGCCGCCGGAGGCGACGCGTATCGAGACCGCCCGACGAGGTCTCGATACGGCGCTGCGCGCCTACTCGACCGACGTCGTCGCCGCGCTCGGCATCCCCGCCGGCGTGAAGATGTACTCGCCGGTGTTCGCGGTCAGCCCGCGCGCGGCCGGCGGCATCGCGGCCGCGTGGCTCGCCGACGGCTCGCTCCCCGTGCTCGAGCGCGAGGTGCTCGACGTCGACGAGGACGCAGCTCCGGCGCGCCCGCGTCGAGCCGCAGCTGTACGGCACGCTCGCCGTGCCCTACCGATCGGGTCGCACCCAGGCGCGCAAGGCCGCGACTCCCGCGGATGAGCAGGCAGCCGTGCGCGCCGCGGCGCGGGGAGCGGCATCCGCGCTTCGAACCGGCGTGCGCTACCTGCTCGGCCCCGGCGGCACGATGAGCGAGCTCGCCCGCGAGCTGGGCGTGCCGAAGACGCCGCTCGGCGTCGACGTCGTGCTCGACGGGCGCCGCGTGCTCGCCGACGCGTCGGAGCGCGAGCTGCTCGACGAGATCGGCCGCGGGCCGGCGCAGGCGGTGGTCACCGTCATCGGCGGCCAGGGATTCCTGCTCGGTCGCGGCAACCAGCAGCTGTCGTCGCGCGTGCTCCAGGCACTCGGCGACGACCCGCTGCTCGTCGTCGCCCCTGAGCAGAAGCTCATCGACCTCGGCGGGCGCCCACTGCTCGTCGACACCGGCGACCCCGCCGTCGACGCCGCGCTCGCCGGTTTCGTCCGCGTCGTCACCGGCCCCAGCACCACCAGCATCTACCCTGTCCACGCACCGGAACATGAAGGAGAAGGCCATGCGCCTTGAGAACAAGCAGGCCATCGTCACCGGCGGCGCCGGCGGCATCGGCCGCGCGACGTCGATCGCCCTCGCGGCAGAAGGCGCGGCCGTCGCGGTCGTCGACCTGAACACCGAGGCCGCCGAGGCGGTCGCCGCCGAGATCCGCGAGGCGGGCGGCACGGCGATCGCGATCGGCGCGGATGTCTCGAGCGAGACCGATATCGAACGGGTGGTCGCGACGACCGTCTCCGAGTTCGGCGGGGTCGACGTCGTCTTCAACAACGCCGGGATCATCCGCCGCACGACCGCGGTCGAGACGACGGTCGAGGAGTGGGACCGGGTCTTCGGCGTCAACGTGCGCTCGATCTTCCTGATGTGCAAGCACGTCGTGCCGGTCATGGCAGCGGGCGGCGGCGGCTCGATCGTCAACACCGGCTCGGGCTGGGGTCTCAAGGGCGGCGGCCGGGCCATCTCGTACTGCGCCTCGAAGGGCGCCGTCGTCAACATGACGCGCGCGCTCGCGATCGACCACGGCCCGCAGGGCATCCGCGTGAACTCGGTGAATCCCGGCGACGTGAACACCGGCATGCTGCGCGACGAGGCACGTCAGCTCTCGCAGGACGCGGATGCGTTCCTGGCCGAGGCCGCCGACCGGCCGCTGCAGCGCATGGGCGAGCCGCGCGAGATCGCCGCCGCGGTCGTGTGGCTCGCGAGCGACGAGTCGAGCTACGTCACGGGTTCGGCGCTCGTCGTCGACGGCGGCGGCATCGCGTAACGTCACTCGTCGGTCGAGTAGGCGCGCCAGCGCCGTATCGAGACCGGTGCCGCTGATGGTCTCGATACGCGCGGCGTGTCGCCGCGCGCGGTGTCTGGGGTTCTCCCGTCGAGAGTGCGGGCGTTGCCGCATCCGACGCCTCAACTGCACTTTCGGTGTGGGGTCTCGATACGCGTCGCCTCCGGCGGCGCTACTCGACCGGCGGGGTCTCGATACGCGTCGCCTCCGGCGGCGCTACTCGACCGGCGGGGTCTCGATACGCGTCGCTTCCGGCGGCGCTACTCGACCGGCGGCGTGTCGGCGCGCAGGCGGCGCACCGCGGCGTCCTGGTGGGCGAGGCGGCGCAGCGCGAGCATGACCGGTTCGTAGAGGGCCGTGCCGAGCACCGTGTACTCGACCGCGGCGTGGGGTTCGTCGGGCATGCGGGCGAGGTCGAACTCTGCGACATCCGACAGCGCTCGGCCGTAGTGCGCGAGGCGTTCCTCGCTGATGGGCATGCCCGCGGACTCGGCGGCGGCGAGCGCGCCCTCGAGCTGGGCGACCGCGGCGAAGTCGGGGTCGTAGACCTGGCCGAGCGCGGCGAGTGCGGCGCGGGCGCGCGGGTACGGGTCCGACTCGTCGGCGCGCTCGGCGGCGGCCGGGGGCAGCGCGCTCACCGCGCGCCCGAGGGTCGCGTAGAGGTCGTCGCCGGGATCGTCGACGAGCTGCAGCACGGCGCGCGCCTGCTGCACGCTGAGTCCGACCGGTCCGAGCAGGGCGCGGACGAGTCGCAGCCGCCGCACGTGGCTCGCGTCGTAAGTGGCCTGGGTCGCCGAGGTCGCCGCCCCCGCGTGCAGCAGCCCCTCGCGCAGGTAGAACTTCACGGTGGCGACGGGCAGGCCGGCCTCGGCGGCGAGTGCGGAGATGCGCATCGGCGACCCCTTGCATTAGATAGTGTCACTCTCTAATATTGGAGAGTAGCACTATCCAATCATGTCGCGTCGCATTCGCATCGCACCACACGCGCATCAGTGCAACACGCGCATCGCCCGCATCGAGACCCCAACGAAAGGAACCGAGCATGCCCGCCTCAGACATCATCCTCATCGGCATCCTGCTGCTCGCACTCGTGACCGTCGAGTCGGGAGGCTACTTCCTCACGAAGGTCGTGCGCGGCAGCGTGCCCGCGAACCGGCTGCAGATGAGCTTCTTCCGCGCCGGCCACGCCCACGCGGCCGTGCTGCTCGTGCTGTCGATCGCGATCCTCGCGGTGATCTCGCACGCCGCGCTCGACGGGTTCTGGCTCTGGCTCGCGAGCGCCGGCGTGCCCGTCGCCGCGATCCTCATGCCCGCGGGGTTCTTCCTCTCGGCGACCGGCCGCGACCCGCAGCGCCCCAATCGCTTCATCTGGCTGCTCTGGATCGGCGTCGTCGTGCTCACTGCGGCGCTCATCACGGCAGGCGTCGGCCTGATCGCGGGCGGCGTCGCCGCGATGTGACCCGTCGGGCGAGGAGGCGCGAAGCGCCGTATCGAGACCTCGGTCGGGTCGGGTCTCGATACGCGTCGACTTCGTCGGCGCTACTCGACCGGCGAGATGAGCGGATGTCCCGGCCGCGATACGCGTCGACTTCGTCGGCGCTACTCGACCGGCGAGATGAGCGGATGTCCCGGCCGCGTCCCGTGACGTGGTCGCCGGGCTGGGCTAGCCTCGCCACATGAGCATCCCGCAGCGTTTCTCACTCGTCACGCTCGGCGTCACCGATGTCGAGGCGGCGACCGCGTTCTACCACCGGCTCGGCTGGACCCCGGCGCGCTCGTCGCAGGTCGGCGATGTCACGTTCTTCGCGACCCCGGGCGGCGTCATCGCCCTGTGGGAGACCGCCGAGCTGGCCAAGGACGCCGCGGTGCAGACGATGCACGCCAACGCCCCGGCGTTCCGCGCGGTGGCGCTGGCCATCAACCTGGCGTCGCGCGAGGAGGTCGACGATGCGATCGGCGACTGGGTGGTCGCCGGCGGCCAGATCTCGAAGGCCGCGGCCGAGACCGTGTGGGGCGGCTACAGCGCCTACGTCGCCGACCCCGACGGCAACCTCTGGGAGCTCGCGCACAACCCCGGCTGGCCGCTCGACGAGCGCGGGCTGCCGCAGGTCGTGTGAGCCTGCGCCTCCCGTCGCCGACTGGGGACTTGTCTCGACGCCGCACCATGCGGTAAAACACCCCTCAGCGCCCGGTTAGAGTGGAATCCGTGAATTCCGAGGAAACCGTCGACGTCGTGCTCATCGGCGGGGGCATCATGAGCGCCACGCTCGGCTCCCTCCTCTCGCAGCTCCAGCCCGACTGGAGCATCCGGGTCTACGAGCGCCTGGGCGAGGTCGCGCAGGAGTCCTCGAACGCATGGAACAACGCGGGCACCGGCCACGCCGCCCTCTGCGAACTCAACTACATGCCCGAGAACCCCGACGGTTCGGTGAGTGCCGCCAAGGCGATCTCGATCAATGAGCAGTTCCAGGTGAGCCGCCAGTACTGGGCGTACCTCGTCGAGCAGGGCGCGCTGCCCGAGCCGCACAACTTCATCAACACCACGCCGCACATGACGTTCGTCAAGGGCGCGGCGAACATCGAGTACCTCCGCAAGCGCGTCGAGGCGCTGAAGGGGCAGCCGCTGTTCGCCGACCTCGAGTACACCGAAGACCTCGAGCGCATCGCCCAGTGGACTCCGCTGCTCGCGAAGAAGCGCAACCCCGACGTCAAGGTCGCCGCGACCCGCATCGAGGCCGGCACCGACGTCGACTTCGGCGCCCTCACGAAGTTCCTGCTGCGCGACCTCGAGCGTCGCGGCGGCCAGGTGCACACCAACCACCACGTCACGTCGCTCACGCGCAAGAAGGACGGCACCTGGCGCCTCAAGGTGATGCACACCGTCGGCCAGACGCCGAAGGTCGTGCGCGCCCGGTTCGTGTTCGTCGGCGCCGGCGGCGGCGCGCTCGCGCTGCTGCAGCACTCGGGCATCCCCGAGATCAAGGGCTTCGGCGGGTTCCCGATCTCGGGCCAGTTCTTCAAGACCACGAACCCCAAGATCGTCGCGCTGCACCAGGCGAAGGTCTACGGCAAGGCCGCCGTGGGCGCCCCGCCGATGTCGGTGCCGCACCTCGACACGCGTGTCGTCGACGGCCAGGCCGCGCTGCTCTTCGGTCCCTACGCGGGCTTCACCCCGAAGTTCCTGAAGTCGAGCACGTGGTTCGACCTGCCGTTCTCGGTCAGGTTCCACAACCTCGGCCCGATGCTGCAGGTGGGCCTCAAGAACTTCGACCTCGTCAAGTACCTCTTCTCCGAGGTGATGGCGTCGCGCGCCAAGAAGATGAAGGCGCTGCGCGAGTTCATGCCCACCGCGAAGGACCGCGACTGGGAGCTCATCACGGCCGGCCAGCGCGTGCAGGTCATGAAGAAGGACCCTGAGAAGGGCGGCATCCTGCAGTTCGGCACCGAGGTCATCACGGGCGCCGACGGCACGATCGCGGGCCTGCTCGGCGCCTCACCGGGCGCATCGACGGCCGCGCCGATCATGCTCGACGTGCTGTCGCGCTGCTTCCCCGACCGCATGGCCGGCTGGGAGCCGAAACTGCGCGAGATGATCCCGAGCTACGGCACGAACCTGTCGGATGACCCGGCAGTCGCCGAGGCATCGCTCGCCGCCACCGCCGAGATCCTGCGCCTCGAGGCGTAATCCCGCGCGCTTCCCTTTCGCGGCGACCTCTGCTACGGTCGTACGCGCTATGAAGTGAGCACACCCCATCGTCCCGCGCCTGAGGCGCCGTAGACCCTGGGTGTGCCCTCCTCGCTGATCGCGACAGCACAAGAGCACGCGCGCGCACCCATCTCTCGGCACATGCCCGGCGGGATCCACCCTCCCGCTCCCGGGCGGTCGCCCTCGTCGGTCGAGTAGCGCGAAGCGCGTATCGAGACCTTGGTACGGGGTCTCGATACGGCGCTTGCGCGCCTACTCGACCTGCGATCGGCCGCTCGGGAGCACCCGCGAAAGGGCGTCGCCCATGGCTGTACACGTCTCAACCTCCCACTATCTCCGCGCCGACGGACTCTCGGCCTCCTACTCCGACCGACGCATCTTCGCCGACCTCACCTTCTCGGTGGGGCCGGGCCAGCGCCTCGGCCTGATCGGCGAGAACGGCGCGGGCAAGTCCACGCTGCTGCGCCTGATCGCGAGCGCGGGCGTCGGCACGCCTGCCGACGTCGAAGGGCGGGCGGATGTCCCATCCGCCGCCAATCCCGCCCAGGCCGACGGTCACATCACGCGTCCGGTCCGCACGGGGCTGCTCGCCCAGGAGCTCCCGTTCGATCCGGCAGACCGCGTCGGCGATGTGCTCGAGTCGGCGCTCGCCGAGGTGCGGGCGATCGAGCGCGAGCTCGACGCGGCAGCGACGGCGTTGGCCGAAGACTCCGCCGGTCGAGTAGGCGCGCAGCACTCCGCCGGTCGAGTAGGCGCGCAGCGCCGTATCGAGACCCCGCACGAGGTCTCGATACGCGTCGCCTCCGGCGGCGCTACTCGACCGACGAGCGCAGACCGGTACGCGGCCGCGCTCGACGCCGCCGAGCGTGCGGACATCTGGACGGCCGAGTCCCGCCGCGACGAGCTGCTCGACGGCCTCGGTGTCGGGGACCTCGGCCTCGATCGCCGCATCGACGAGCTCTCGGGCGGTCAGCGCAGCAGGTTCGCCCTCGCGGCCCTGTTGCTCAGCGCTCCCGAGGCGCTGCTGCTCGACGAGCCGACGAATCACCTCGACGACGGGGCATCCGAGTTCCTCGAATCTCGCCTGCGGGCGTGGCGCGGTCCGGTGCTCTTCGCGAGCCATGATCGGGCGTTCCTCGACCGGGTGGCGACGGGCCTGCTCGACCTCGATCCGGCGCGCCGCGGTGCGCTCGACGGTGCCGACGGCACGGTGTTCGGCGGCGGGTTCAGCGCGTTCCTCGCGGTGAAGGCCGACGAGCGGGCGCGCTGGCAGCGCCAGTTCGATCACGAGCAGGAGGAGCTGAAGCGCCTTCGCCTCGAGGTGAACGAGGGGGCACGTCATGTCGCGCACGGGCGCGCGCCGACCGACAATGACAAGTTCCTGAAGCACTTCAAGCGCGAGAATGTCGAGCACGCGGTCTCGCGCCGGGTGCGCAACGCCGAGCAACGCCTCGTGACGCTCGAACGCGAGCAGGTGCGCAAGCCACCCGCGCCGCTGGCGTTCGCGGGCATTCCGACGGGTTCGCACGCGTTCGATGAGGAGTCGGGCCGGCTGTTGCAGCTGTCGGATGTCGCGGTCGACGGCCGTCTCGAACTCCCCGCGCTCAGACTGGGGCCGCTCACGCGGCTGCTCGTCACGGGCGCGAACGGAGCGGGCAAGTCGACACTGCTGCACGTGCTCGCGGGCGCACTCGTCGTCGATCGCGGCGTCGTGCATCGGCGCAAGGGGCTGCGGGTGCAGCTGCTCGAGCAGGACGTGCGGTTCGCCGACCCGTCGCGCTCGCCGCGTGAGCTCTACGAGCAGGTGCTCGGCGCGCGCCGGGCCGAGCAGGTGCCGTTGGGATCGCTCGGGCTCATCGCCCCGCGCGACGAGACGCGCCCGGTCGGCGCGCTCTCGGTGGGACAGCAGCGTCGGCTCGCGCTCGCACTGGTGATCGCGCGGCCACCGCACGTGTTCCTGCTCGACGAGCCGACGAACCACCTCTCACTCGGTCTCGCGACCGACCTCGAGGAGGCGCTCGGCACCTACCCCGGAGCCGTGGTGATCGCGAGTCACGACCGCTGGCTGCGCCGCCGTTGGGCGGGGGAGTGGCTCGAACTCGCCTCCGGCCGCGCCGTCACCCTCGAGCCGGTCGGCTGATCGTCGGTCGAGTAGGCGCGCAGCGCCGTATCGAGACCACTCCGACGCGTCGGGGTCTCGATACGCGCTTCGCGCTACTCGACCGGCGACATACGCGCTTCGCGCTACTCGACCGGCGACGAACTGGAATACGTGAATCGCGTGTCATTGATTGCGCTGGATTCGAAGATGTGTTCGAATGAGTGGGATGCGGTGGAGTGGTCAGGAACTGGGTGTCGAGCAATCCGACACGTTGCCCGGCCTCGCGAAACTCAACAACCTGGTGCGCTCAGTGCAGACTCCCGACTTCGCAGGCGTTACCTTCCACGAGGTCCTTGCGAAGTCCGCCCTCAACCGCGTGCCCGGCCAATCGATGATGCCCTTCGGCTGGACGATCAACCCGTACCGGGGATGCAGCCATGCGTGCGTCTACTGCCTGGATCCCGCGACATCGATCACCATGGCAGACGGTCGGCAGAAGTCACTCTCCGATGTCGAGATCGGCGACGTCGTGATGGGCACCGAACTCAACGGCCAGTACCGCAAGTACGCGCCGTCGACGGTGCTTGCAAAGTGGGGAACACGAAAGCCTGCCTGCCGCGTCACGCTCGCTGACGGCACGAACCTCGTCGCGAGCGGGGATCACCGATTCCTGACGAATCGAGGCTGGAAGCACGTCACTGGCGCAATGTCGGGCGCCGACCAACGGCCATATCTCACGACCACAAATTCTCTCGTCGGCTTCGGAAGTCGCGGCCTCGATGCGGCTGGCGTGGCACAAGGAGAGGATTATCGGCGCGGCTACCTCGCCGGCATGATTCGCGGCGACGGGATGATCCTGCGGAAGCGTTACCCGCGGTCAAATGGTGGAAGTTACGTTGCCCACCGCTTCCGACTCGCGCTCGTGGATCTTGAGGCGCTCGATCGTGCCCAGTCGTATCTGGGGCGATTCGGCGTCGAGACAACACGATTCGAGTTCTCGCCAGCGACCCAGACGCGCCGTCAGATGACTGCCATCCGAACCAGTCGCAGCATGCACCTCGACGCGATCACCGACCTGATCGAGTGGCCGGGAGCGCCGTCCAGAGAGTGGCACGCGGGCTATCTCGGAGGGATCTTCGACGCCGAGGGTTCGTGTTCGCAAGGCGCGCTCAGGATCAGCAACTCGAATCTGGAGATTCTCGAGCACATCGAGACCGCTCTTGATCTGTTCGACATCCCGTTCGTCCGCGAGCCGGCCAACGCGATCGGGGTCGCCAGTGTGCGCGTGCGCGGTGGACTGTCGGCGCGGAATGCGTTCTTCGCGGTCTCGCAACCGGCGATCACGCGCAAGCTCGCGCTCGCGGGTTCGACGGTGAAGACGAACGCAGATCTGCGGGTCGTGAGCATCGAAGCGCTCGGGGAGACCATCGAGATGCTCGACATCACGACAACGACGGGCGACTTTATCGCGAACGGGGTGGTGAGCCATAACTGTTTCGCCCGGCCGACGCATGAGTACCTCGACCTCGATGCGGGCGAGGACTTCAACCGTCAGATCATCGTCAAGGTGAACGTGGGCGAGGTGCTGCGTCACGAGCTGGCGAAGCCGTCGTGGCGACGAGAGCCGGTGGCACTCGGCACGAACACCGACCCGTACCAGCGGGCCGAGGGCAGGTATGCGCTCATGCCCGACATCATCGGGGCGCTCACCGAGAGCGGCACGCCGTTCAGCATCCTCACCAAGGGCACGCTGCTGCGGCGCGACCTGCCACTGCTCGCCGCGGCGTCAGAGCACGTTCCGGTCGACCTGGCGATGTCGATCGCCATCTACGACCACGAGCTGCAGCAGTCGGTCGAGCCGGGCACGCCGAGCGCGAAGGCGCGGCTCGCCACGGTGACGGCGGTGCGCGAGGCGGGCCTCGACTGCTCGGTGTTCCTCATGCCGATCCTCCCGTACCTCACCGACACGAAGGCTCACCTCGACGAGGCCCTGCGCCAGGCGAAGGCGGCGGGGGCGACGAGCGTGCTCTACGCGGCGCTGCACCTGCGCGGCAGCGTGAAGCCATGGTTCATGCAGTGGCTCGAGCAGGCGCATCCTGAACTCGTGCCCAAGTATCGGTCGATGTACTACGGCAACAATGCCTACGCGCCCAAGGCCTACCGGCGTTGGCTCGGCGAGCGCATCCGCCCGCTGATCAGGGCGAACGGCCTCGAGCGTGCCCGCGAAGACCCGGTGACCGGGGGAGTCCGCTCGTCGGCGCTCGCGCAGGCGACGACGTCGGGCGCAGTCAGCCCGAAGCGCACCGCCGCGGGCACCGAGCTGCCGACCCTGTTCGGAGCTCCACCCGACCCGTCGGCCCTCTTCTGAGTCGTCCCGGCGCCCCGCGAGTGCACGGAATACCCCCCGATCGGGGGGTTCTTCGCGGACGCGACCGCCTTGTCAGTTGTGTAGTGGGCGGTCACCACTGCAATAATTCGCTGACCCGATTCGCTGATGCGTGCCTCGGGTGCGCGCGCGAGTGGAGGAAGCAGGATGACCCTTGGGTTGCCAGGCGACCTCGCACGCGCCACGCTGAGCCGGTCGCTCGCCCGCGCGGGGCACGCTGCGGCATTCGTCGCCCTCGGCATCGCGGGCGCCGTCGGGGTGCTCACCGCCGTCACGGGCTACTCGGCGGCGGGCTGGTCGGCGGCCGGGCTCGTGGCGGGCATGGCGGCGCTGCTGTTCCTCGTCGCGCGGTACCCGACGGTGCCCGTCACGGTCGTCTACCTCGTCGTGGGCACCGGCATCGTGTTCGCGCTGACCACGCTCGTCATGAACTCGCAACTGTTCCAGAGCACGAACAACGCCGCGCTCGCGCTGCCGTGCCTCGCGCTGCTGCTCGTCGGCGGCGCCGGCACCGGATCGGTCATCGCGATCATCTGGGCGAGCACCGCGTACGCGCTCGGCGAGGGCGCGCTGCTGTTCGGTGCCCTGTTCGTGGGCGGCGAGTTCGTGCCCAGCTACGCGACGACCGCGGCGTTCATCATCGTTCTCGTCGTGCGCACGTTCGACGGGCTCTCGCGCCGCCAGGACCCCCGCCGCGCCGCCGGCCTGCACGACGCGAGCCAGCAGTCACGCGAGCTCGCCCTTCGCCACGAGTACGAGGTGCGGGCGACCGCGGTCCTGCACGACACCGCCCTCGAACACTTGGTCGCGATCTCGGCGGCGGGTTCGGGGCGGGTCGACGAGCGGCTGCGCGCCGGCATCCGCCAAGACCTGGGACTCATCATCGGCCGCGACTGGGCCAGCGAACTCGCGCCCGAAGCCGGCCCCGCGACATCCGACCCGGCGACCTCTCGAGACACGTACCCGCCGCTGCGCCACGCGCTCGTGGCCGCCAAGAACGCGGGTCTCGACGTGCGTATCACGGGCGACCTCGAGGTGCTGCGCGCGCTCGACCTGACCCGGGCCCGGGCGGTCGACGAGGCGGTCGCGCAGTGCCTCGTCAACGTCGCCAGACACGCGGGGGTCGCCGAGGCTGAGATCGCGCTTGGCATCGGCGGCGGCGAGGTGACCATCGCGGTCATGGACACGGGCGACGGCTTCGACGTGCACGACGTTCCAGCCGACCGCATCGGCCTGCGCACGTCGATTCGCGCGCGCATCGAGCAGGTGCACGGCAGCGTCCGCCTGTGGTCGACGAAGGGCATCGGCACGACCATCGTGATCACGGTTCCCGAGGGTGACGCATGAGCGGCAGCATCCGCATGACGCCGCAGGCGGCCGACCCGATCGGCGCGATCACGGCGTCTCCGATCGTGACGATCGGCGCGATCCTGGCGCTCGTCGGCTCGATCGCGCTGACGATCGCGCACTGGGGCGAGGTGAGCTCACCACTCGCGGCGTTGTTCGCGATCGCGTTCGTCGCGGGAGCAGGCTTCGTGGCGGCGTGGTCGGCGGCGCCCGCACGGGCGCCGTTCACGGCCGACCGACTGTGGCTCGTCGTCACCCTCGCGACGGGCGCGGCCATCGCCGAGTACGTGAGCACGATCGCCGCGAACCGCTACCTCTACGACGACTTCGGCCCGCTCGTCGTCGGCATGATGATCCTCTCGGTGGCGCCGTACTGCACGTGGACCTCGCTCGTGTTCGCGGGGTTGATGTCGTCGGCGGTGCTGTCGATCCTGGTCGTGGGCGGCTCGTCGTTCGTCGCCGTCGCAGGCGTGCCCGCCGGCGCGATGATCGTCGTCGGCGCCGCACCCGTGCTCACGATGTCGGCCGCGGCCGCGGCGTACTCCTACTCGGTCGTCGACCAGACGCTCGCGTGGCACCGCGAGGCGAACCGGGCGGCGCTCAAGCACGACGCCGAACTGCGCACGGGCATGGCACGGTCGGGAGCGCCGAGCCGGGTATCGGTGCTCGGGCAGGACGTACTGCCGTTCCTCGCGGGCGTGATGACGGCCGAGCGCATCTCGCGAGCCGACGCCGATCGTGCGCGCGAGCTCGCCGAAGCGCTGCGGCGCGCGTTGCGCGCGGGCCTCGAGTCGACCTGGCTCGACGATCTCGTCGCGAGCATCGGGCCGAGCAGCGAGGTGGAGACCACTGTCGTCGACCCGATGGGTGCCGCCGTCGAGCTCCGTGAGGACCAGCGTTCGGTGCTGACCGCGCTCATCCTCTGGCTTCGCGGCGCGGGGCGGGCGCGCAGCATCCGTGTCGAATTCAGCACGGGCGCCGATCACGGACGCATCGTGCTCGACGCCGACCTGGGCGACCATCCGCCCACGAAACGTGAGATCGACCGCTTCGTGGCCGTGGCACGCGCTGCCGGGCTCGGCGCCGAGGGGCACTCGACGCGAGAGAATGTGCGAGTGCAACTGACCTACGAGCAGGGCGAGTGAGATGGCCAAACTGTACTTTCGCTACGGGGCGATGAACTCGGGCAAGTCGACCGCGCTGCTGCAGGCGGCCTTCAACTACGAGGAGCGAGGGCACGAGGTGCTGCTCGCGAAGCCTGCGATCGACACGAAGGGCGACCGCGACATCGTGAGCCGGCTCGGCGTGGTGCGCGAGGTCGACTTCACGATCGGGCCCGACTCGAGCGTGCTCGACACCTTCCAGCAGCACCGCAACCGCATCATCGAAGACCATGGGCGCGACGTGAGCTGCCTGCTCGTCGACGAGGCGCAGTTCCTCAACGGGGAGCAGGTCGACGACCTGTTGCGCATCGCCCTCATCGACAATGTGCCGGTTCTGGCATATGGCATCCGCACCGACTTCCAGACCGTGGCGTTTCCCGGGCAGTCGGCGCCTGCTCGAGGTGTCGCACAGCCTCGAGGAACTGAAGACCATCTGCCGTTGCGGCCGCAAGGCGATCTTCAACGCGCGAAAGGTCGACGGCGTCTTCGTCTTCGACGGCGACCAGGTCGCGATCGACGGCGAACTCGTCACCTACGAGTCGCTCTGCGGCGTCTGCTACCTGCAGGAGAGCGGCGGCGTGCTCAACGGCCGCACGTCGGTCGGCTAGGCGCACCGCCGTCGGTCGAGTGGGCGCGCCCCCTTCGTCGGTCGAGTAGGCGCGCCAGCGCCGTATCGAGACCAGGTGACCCGCTCTACTCCTCGCACCCGCCGCCCATACCCCCCAAGCACCGCCCACCCGATCACCGCGCCCACAACCACACCCACGACATTCAGCACCAACTCGAGCATCACCGGCGCCGACCCGGCCCCGACCACCGACGGCCCAACCTCGACCAGCACGCTCACACCGATCCCGGCGAGCACCGCGAGCCAGGCCAGCCGCCGGCCGACGGCCACGACCGCGAGGATTCCGAACGGCACGAGCAGCACGACATGCGCGGCGTACTCGACGAAGTCGTAGTCGATCCACTCGCGCAGGCCGTGGCGATGCAGGTAGGCGAGTTGCCCACGAATCCACGGTGTGACACCCCGATCGATGGGCCGGGGAACGACCCCGACGAACACGGCGATCCCGCTGTAGATCACGAGGATCAGGCCGACCCAGCGGCGAGCGCGGTCGGGGGCCGTCATGAGATCAGCCTAGGTCCGGCCGTTGAGGCCGTCGTGGCAACTCGACCGCGCACCGATTCTCCAACGGTCACCCCCTACTATTGCTCGGGTGACCACGCGAGCCGAGAAGCCCAAGCGACCGTTGATCCGCAGCGCCCGCCTGTGGGTGCCGGTCGGCATCCTCGTCGTGCTCATCGGGCTGGTCGTGTGGGGCGCCATGCTGGCCAACAAGGCGTTCGCCACGCAAGACGCGCTCGAGTCGGCGATTCCGCTGGCCACCGAGACACAAGACCTCATCGCGGCCGGCGAGCTCGAGGGCGCGAAGGCAGCGGCGGCTGAGCTCACCGAGTACACGGCCGAGGCGCGCGCGAACACCGATGACGTGCTCTGGCGCTCGGCGGAATGGATTCCGATCATCGGACCCAACATGGCCGCGGTGCGAGTCGCCTCGACGGGCGCCGATGAACTCGTGAACGGCGCGGTCATTCCCGCGACCGAGATCAGCATGGACGCGCTGAAGCCCCAGGGCGGCGCGATCGACGTGGCCGCCGTTGAGGAGTTGGCCGACAAGGTCGAGCAGGCGTCGAGCACGATCGACCAGGTCGCTGCCGAGCTCGACGGCGTCGACCGCGACGCTCTGATCGGCCCGGTCGCGTCGGGTATCGACCGGCTCGACGAGGCGGTCGGGCAGCTCAAGCCCTCGCTCGACGCAGCCGACACCACCCTGCAGGTGCTGCCCGCGGCGCTCGGCGCCGAGGGGCCGCGCAACTACCTGATGCTCTTCCAGAACAACGCCGAGTCGCGCGGCACCGGCGGCAACCCGGCGTCGATCGTGCATGATCAACGTCACCGACGGCAAGCTCACCATCACACAGCAGGCTGACAGCGGCGACTTCAGCAACAACCGGCCGTCGCCGGTCACGGAGCTCGACCCCGAGACCGCCGCGCTCTACGGCGACAAGATCGGTCGCTTCCTGCCAGACATCACGCTCACCCCCGACTTCACCGAGAGCGCCGAGATCATGCGGGCGTACTGGCAGGAGTCGTTCGGCACGCCCATCGACGGGGTGCTCTCGTTCGACCCGGTCGCCCTCAGCTACCTCCTCGGAGCCACCGGTCCGGTGAAGCTGGCAACCGGCGAGACGCTCACGGCCGACAACGCCGTGTCGGAACTGCTGAACCAGGTCTACTTCCGGTACGAGCCCGAACAACAGGACGCGTTCTTCGCCTCGGCCGCTGCGTCGATCTTCAGTGTCGTCAGCTCGGGCGCCGGTGACACGAGCGACCTCGTCGAGGCCCTCGGCCGTGCGATCGACGAGGGGCGCCTGCTCTACGTTCCGTCTGCCGAGGCCGAGGCCGAGCTCATCGCCGGCAACCGCATCGACGGAATGCTGCCCGCCGACAACTCCGAGAAGACGATGGTCGGCGTATACGTCAACGACGTCACCGAGGGCAAGCTCGACTACTACGCCAAGCTCTCCGTCGCTGCGACATCCGATCAGTGCACCGCAACCGAACCCACGTTCACGACCACCGCGACGTTCGCGTCGACGCTCGACCCGAACGCCGTCGACGGCCTGGCCGAGTACATCTCGCCCGCCCGCTTCTTCCCGAAGGGCGTCATCGCGACCGACCTGGTGCTCTACGGTCCGGTCGGGTCGACGTTCACCGGCGCGACCGTCGACGGCGCGCCATCCGTGGCCACCGCAGTGCCGCACCTCGACCGGCCGGCCGTGAAGGTCCGCATCGTGAACGAGCCGGGCGTCTCGCACACCGTCGTCGCAAACTTCACCGGTGCGGCGGGGGAGTACGGACCGCTCGAGGTCTGGCACACGCCGATGGTGCAGCCGACCGAAGTCACGATCGCGACGCCGGGCTGTTAGCGCCGGGACATCCGCCGCGCCTGCGCATCACCGGCGCGAGCGGGCGGTGTTCACGCGCCCGTAATGTCCTTGCGGCAGCATGTAGTCCTTGACCAGGGGGAGATCATCATCATTACGAAAGCTGTGATTCCGGCGGCGGGGCTCGGCACGCGGTTCCTGCCGGCCACGAAGGCGATGCCCAAAGAGATGCTGCCGGTGGTCGACAAGCCGGCCATCCAGTACGTGGTCGAAGAGGCCGTCGCCTCGGGCATCGACGACATCGTGATGATCATCGGCCGCAACAAGAACGCCCTGGCGAACCACTTCGACCGGGTCACCGAGCTCGAGATCACCCTCGCGAACAAGGGCGACCACGCGAAGCTGCAGCGGGTGAACCACTCGAACGAGCTCGCCGACATCCACTTCGTGCGCCAGGGCGACCCCAAGGGTCTCGGGCACGCGGTGCTGCGCGGCCGCAAGCACATCGGCAACGAACCGTTCGCGGTGCTGCTCGGCGACGACCTCATCGACGAGCGCGACGAGCTGCTCAGGCCCATGATCGAGCAGTGCGAGACGCGCGGCGCGTCGGTGATCGCGCTGATGGAGGTCGATCCCGAGCAGATCCACCTCTACGGCTGCGCCGCGGTCGAGCCGACCGACGACCCGGCGGTCGTCAAGGTCACCGGGCTCGTCGAGAAGCCCTCGGCCGCAGACGCGCCCTCGAACCTCGCGATCATCGGCCGCTACGTGCTGCGCCCCGAGATCTTCGACGTGCTCGAGACGACCGAACCCGGCAAGGGCGGCGAGATCCAGCTCACCGACGCGCTGCAGGTGCTCGCGGCCGACGACTCGATCGCCGGCGGGGTCTACGGCGTGGTGTTCGGCGGGCGTCGCTACGACACCGGCGACCGGCTCGACTACATCAAGTCGATCGTGCAGCTCGCGCTCGACCGCGACGACCTCGGGCCCGAACTGCGGCCCGTGGGTGAAGGAGCTTGCGGCAGGCATGGCGTAACGCCGTCGCCGGGTTCGCGCATACCACGCATGACCCCTCATCGGGGGGTGTGCCACACCGTCAACCCCGCTTAGGGTAGGAATCTGGGCCGTGCGCCCGACATCAACCCCTTCCTCGAAGGGGCTCACCACACCGATCAACCCGACTGATCGCGTAGCGATCCCTACCACTGTCACCCGTTTCACGGGTGACAGCGTGGTGAATGAGGCGGCAAACATGGCGCTGAGCGAGTACACCGAGACGTCGTCGAGTGCGCTCGTCGAGCGATGGCAGCGCGGCTACGCCACGCGACTCTTCGTCACCGACCTGCTCGTCCTCGTCGTCGTGGTCTACGGGTCGCAGTTCCTGAGGTTCGGTGCGAGCGCCGCCGAGCAGCTCATCCCACGCAGCGAGGAACAGCGCCTCGAGATCACGTACTCGCTCTTCTCGGCCCTGCTCATCGCCGCGTGGCTGGCGGCACTCGCGTTCTTCGGCACGCGCGACCAGAAGATCATCGGCAGCGGCTCCACCGAGTACAAGCGCATCGCCGACGCCACCCTTCGCGTGTTCGGCCTGCTCGCGATCATCGCGTTCCTGCTGCAGACGCAGCTCGGTCGCGGCTACCTGCTCATCGCCCTGCCCACCGGACTCGCCCTGCTGCTCACCAGCCGGTGGCTCTGGCGCCAGTGGCTCAACCGTCGGCGCGCCCACGGCGAGTACAGCTACCGGGCGATCCTCATGGGCGAGCGGGCGTCGTCGGCGCACGTCGCAAAGCAGATCATGCGCGACCCCAGCAACGGCTTCGTCATCGTCGGCGCCGTCACGCAGGGCGGCAGCGCCCACGAGCTCGCGCCGGGGGTGCCCGTGCTCGGATCGTACGATCACGCGATCCAGGCGATCGACGCATCCGAAGCCGACACCGTGGTCTTCACGGGCGCCGACACGATCACCCCGCGACAGCTGCGCCAGTTCGGCTGGGACCTCGAATCCCGTTCGGTCAACCTCATCGTCGCGCCGGCGTTGACGGATGTCGCGGGCCCGCGTATCCACGCACGGCCGGTCGCCGGGCTGCCGCTCATCCACGTCGACTATCCCTCGTTCGAAGGCAGCAAGTACGCGGCGAAGCGGGCGTTCGACCTGATCGCGTCATTCGCACTGCTCGTGCTGCTCAGCCCGCTGTTCCTGGTGCTCACGATCCTCGTGCGGCGCGACAGTCCGGGGCCGGCCATCTTCCGCCAGGAGCGGGTCGGGCTCAACGGCGATCGCTTCAAGATGCTGAAGTTCCGCTCGATGGTGATCGACGCCGAACAGCAGCTGCCGAGCCTGCTCGACCAGAGCGAGGGCAACGGCGTGCTCTTCAAGCTCAAGGCCGACCCGCGCGTCACGAAGGTCGGCGCGGTCATGCGCAAGTACAGCCTCGACGAGCTGCCGCAGCTCGTGAACGTGCTGCGCGGTGACATGTCGCTCGTGGGCCCGCGCCCGCCGCTCGCCGCCGAGGTCGAGCGGTACGACGAGTCCGCCCAACGGCGGCTGCTCGTGAAGCCCGGCGTCACCGGCCTCTGGCAGACCGCGGGCCGCAGCGACCTGTCGTGGGACGACAGCGTGCGCCTCGACCTCTACTACGTCGAGAACTGGTCGCTGACCGGCGACGTCATCCTGCTGTACCGCACCGTCCACGCGGTGGCCCGGCCCGGCGGCGCGTACTGACTGTTCACATCCATACGGCAGGATGTAGGGGTGAAAGGCATCATCCTCGCCGGCGGCTCGGGCACGCGACTGCACCCCATCACGCTCGGGATCTCGAAGCAGCTCGTTCCGGTCTACGACAAGCCGATGATCTACTACCCGCTGTCGACGCTGATGCTCGCCGGCATCCGCGACATCCTGATCATCACGACCCCGCATGACGCCGCGCAGTTCGAGCGCCTGCTCGGCGACGGCTCGCAGCTCGGGGTCTCGCTGCAGTACGCCGTGCAGCCCGAGCCCAAGGGGCTCGCGCAGGCGTTCACCATCGGCGCCGACTTCATCGGCGACGACCGCGTGGCGCTCGTGCTCGGCGACAACATCTTCTACGGTCCGGGCATGGGCGCGCAGCTGCGCCAGTACGCCGAGGTCGACGGCGGCGCGATCTTCGCGTACTGGGTCGCCGACCCCACCGCCTACGGCGTCGTCGAGTTCGACGATGACGGCATCGCGCGCTCGCTCGAAGAGAAGCCGGCCGCAGCCGAAGAGCAACTACGCGGTTCCCGGGCTGTACTTCTACGACAACTCGGTCGTCGACATCGCCGCGAACCTCGAGCCGTCGCCGCGCGGCGAGCTCGAGATCACCGACGTCAACGCCGCGTACCTGCGCGAGGGTCGGCTGCGCGTGAGCGTGCTGCCGCGCGGCACCGCGTGGCTCGACACCGGAACGTTCGACGCGATGGCCGCCGCCGGCGACTACGTGCGCACCATCGAGCAGCGGCAGGGCCTGAAGATCGGCGCACCCGAAGAGGTCGCCTGGCGGCAGGGCTGGCTGACGGATGACGCGTTCCGCGCCTGCGCCGAAGCACTCACGAAATCGGGGTACGGCAGCTACCTGCTCGACGTGCTCGCGAGGGGGAAGGACGCATGACCCGGCTGCTGGTCACCGGCGGTGCCGGATTCATCGGATCGAACTTCGTGCGCTACGTCGTCGCGAACACCGACTACGACGTGGTCGTGCTCGACAAGCTGACGTATGCGGGCAACCTCGCGTCGCTCGACGGACTCCCCGATGACCGCATGCGGTTCGTGCGCGGCGACATCGCCGATGCGGCACTCGTCGAGGAGTTGACGGCCGAACTCGACCCCGACACCGACGCGATCGTGCACTACGCCGCCGAGTCGCACAACGACAACTCGCTGAGCGACCCCCGGCCGTTCCTCGACACCAACGTCATCGGCACCTACACGCTCATCGAGGCGGCACGCCGCCGCGGCATCCGCTTCCACCACATCTCGACCGACGAGGTCTACGGCGACCTCGAACTCGACGACCCGGCGCGCTTCACCGAGGCGACCGCCTACAACCCGTCGAGTCCGTACTCGTCGACGAAGGCGGCCTCAGACATGCTCGTGCGGGCATGGACCCGCAGCTTCGGGCTGCGCGCCACCCTCAGCAACTGCTCGAACAACTACGGGCCGTACCAGCACGTCGAGAAGTTCATTCCCCGCCAGATCACCAACGTGCTCGGCGGCGAACGGCCCAAGGTCTACGGCACCGGCGCGAACGTGCGCGACTGGATCCACGCCGACGACCACTCCGCCGCGGTGCTCGCGATCCTCGCGGGCGGCACGATCGGCGAGACCTACCTCATCGGCGCCGACGGCGAGCGATCGAACCTCGACGTCGTCGGCGACATCCTCGAGACGCTGGGCCGGTCGCGCGACGACTTCGAACTCGTGAGCGACCGCCCCGGACACGACCTGCGCTACGCCATCGACTCGAGCAAGCTGCGCGACGAGCTCGGCTGGCGGCCGCGCTACCAGGACTTCGCGTCGGGACTGCGCTCGACGATCGACTGGTACCGCGACAACGAGGCGTGGTGGGGCCCCCAGAAGCAGGCGACCGAGGCGAAGTACTCGGAGTTGGGGCGATGAGCGGTGGCAGCGGTCGGTCGAGTACCGCCGGCGGAGCCGACGCGTATCGAGACCCCGCTGCGGCCACTGCGCCGAGGGCGCTGGCGGTGCATCCGACCGCGATTCCCGGCCTGCTGATCGTCGACCTGCCGGTGCACCGCGACAACCGCGGATGGTTCAAGGAGAACTGGCAGCGCGCCAAGATGACCGCGCTCGGCCTGCCCGACTTCGGGCCCGTGCAGCAGAACATCTCGTTCAACGGCGATG
The DNA here is from genome assembly GCA_963758615.1 of uncultured Actinomycetota bacterium. Lineage (GTDB taxonomy): Bacteria > Actinomycetota > Actinomycetes > Actinomycetales > Microbacteriaceae > Agromyces. The sequence goes on from CAVWVZ010000007.1 coordinate 110,680, forward strand.
TCGGCACGACGCGCGGCATCCACGCCGAGCCGTGGGACAAGTTCGTGTCGGTCGCCACCGGGCGCATCTTCGGCGCCTGGGTCGACCTGCGCGAGGGTGCGTCGTTCGGGGCATCCGTCACGCTCGAGATGGGGCCCGACCAGGCCGTGTTCGTTCCCCGCGGAGTCGGCAACGCCTACCAGACGCTCGAACCCGACACGGCGTACGCGTACCTCGTGAACGCGCACTGGCGGCCCGACGCCGAGTACCAGTTCGTGAACCTCGCCGACGAGACCCTCGCGATCGAGTGGCCGATCCCGCTCGACGGGGTTTCGCTCTCGGACAAGGATCGTCGCGCACCCGCGGCTGGCCGACGTGGCGCCCGCGCCGGCGCGCCGGCCGATCGTCATCGGCGGCGACGGACAGCTCGGGCGCGCGCTGCGCCGGTTGATTCCGGATGCCACGTTCCTGACGCGTGCCGATATCGACGTGACGGATGTCGCGGCGCTGCGGGTGCTCGGAGCGGGGGGTGTCGGCGGTGGGGGTGTCGGCGTTGGTGCTGCCGGTGTCGCGGGTGTCGCCGGTGTCGCTGGTGTCGACCTCTCGGGCGCCTCGGCGATCATCAACGCGGCCGCCTACACGAACGTCGACGGCGCCGAGACGACCGCCGGACGCGCGACGGCCTGGCGCGTGAACGCGACCGCGGTGGGCGCGCTCGCGGGCCTGGCCGCGCGGCTGGGCGTTCCCTTCGTGACGGTGTCGAGCGACTACGTCTTCGACGGCACGGTCGAGTCGCACGCCGAAGACGAGGCGTACAGCCCGCTCGGCGTGTACGGGCAGAGCAAGGCGGCGGGCGAGCTCGCCGCGCAGGCCGCTCCGCGGCACTACATCGTGCGCACGAGCTGGGTCGTCGGCGACGGATCGAACTTCGTGCGCACCATGGCCTCGCTCGCCGAGAAGGGCGTCGACCCGCAGGTGATCTGCGACCAGCACGGACGGCTGACGTTCGCGGATGACCTGGCGCGAGGCATCCTGCACCTGCTCTCGTCTGAGGCGCCGTATGGCGTCTACAACCTCTCGAACTCGGGTCCCGTGATGTCGTGGTTCGACGTGGCGCGGGCGGTGTTCGAGCTCACCGGGCACGATCCCGAGCGGGTCGTGGCGACGACGGCCGAGGCGTACGCGGCCGGCCGGGGTGCGGTCACGATTGCGCCGCGGCCGCGGCACAGTGCGTTCGAGCTGGCGCGACTCGAGGCGACCGGGTTCGTGCCGCGGGATGCCCGGGTTGCGCTGCAGGAGTACCTGGCGGGGTAGGCGGCGGTCAGGGGGGCTTCGGGGGCTTTCGCCGCTGTTGGGGCGTCCGTTTCGACGCCGTTCGGTGCTGTTGGGGCATCCGTTCCTTCGCCGTTGGGTGCTGTCGGGGCATCCCGTTCCTTCGTCGGTCGGCGCCTATTCGACCCCGGGAAACCGAGCACCCTGGGAGTTATCCACAACTCGAACAAAGTTTCGAAAGTGTCAGTGGGTGCTGTCAGAATTCTCGTATGGAACCTCCACCCGACTCGCTCGGCGAGCTGATCGCGAACTGCGAACAGCTCGCCGAGATGTGGTCGGGCGCGCTCGTCGAGCCTGACCGCGACGAGGTCGGGGCCATGAGCGACGACGGGCTCATGCGCGTCACCAAGGCGCTGGCCAAGGTCAGGCGCGAGGTCGAGCTGCTCGAGGTCAAGTGCGCCTCGGTCATTCACGAGCGGTCGTCGACCGAGGTTCGCAGCGAGGGGCTCGCCGGTCGGCTCGGGTTCTCGAGCCCGCAGCGGCTCATCGCGTCGACGACCGGCGCGGCGACCCACCATGCGACCAAGCTCATCGAGGTCGCGCGTGCCACCGGGCCGCGCGAGCGGTTCGGCGAGGCGCTGCCGCCGAGGTTCCCGTTGGTCGCCGAGGCCGTTGAGGCGGGCACGCTGTCGGTCGATGCGGCGCACTCGATCACGCGGTTCCTCGCGCGCGTGGCGCCCGGGGTCGATCCCGAGCGCATGGGCTGGGCCGAGGGTGCGCTCGTCGAGCGAGGCACGGCGGTCGGCATCGATGGCCTCGGGCATTATCAGAAGCTCGTCGAGGCGCAGCTCGACCCTGAGCGGGTCGTGCGCACCGAGGCCCAGTTGCGTGCCGATCGCGAGCTGCGTGTCTGGCAAGACGCGTCGGGCATGGTCAACCTGCGCGGCCGGTTCGACCCGGTCAACGGGGCGATGGTCAAGACGGCGATCGACACGCTCGTCGGCGCCGCGCTGCACGACTCGCGTGACAAGAACTCGAAGGTGCGGGTGGCGTCTGCCGATGATGAGCACGCAGGCGGCGACGCGGGAGACCGAGCGCTTGCCGACACGCGCACGCTCGCGCAGATGAGTGCCGATGCGCTGGCCGACATCGCGCGCCTCGCGCTCTCGAGCGACGAAGCGCCGCCCAGCCTTGCCGCCGCGACGGTGGTCGCCCGCATCGACCTCGACCAGCTGATCTCGGGCATCGGGTTCGCAGAACTCGACGGCATCGAGATGCCGATCTCGGCCGCGACCGCCCGCGAGCTCGCCGCGGCGGCCGACGTGATCCCCGCAGTGCTCGGCGGTCGAGGTGAACTGCTCGACCTCGGGCGTCGTCAGCGTCGGTTCACCCGCGCGCAGCGCATCGCCCTCGCCGAACGCGACGGAGGCTGCGCGCACCCCGACTGCGATCGGCCACCCGCGTACACGCAGGCCCATCACATCAAGTGGTGGAATCGCCATCGCGGTCCAACCGATCTCGACAACGGGGTGCTGTTGTGCTCGTTCCACCATCACCTGGTGCACGACACCGGCTGGGGCATCGTCGTGCGCGATCATCGGGTGTGGTTCGTTCCGCCCGCCTCGCTCGATCCTGAGCAACGCCCCCGCCCGGGGCGGCAGGCGAGGCGGCGCGAGTTGGCGGCGATGCCGGCGGCGTGATGCGCGGCGATGCCGGCGGCGTGGTGCGCGGCATGCCGGCGGCGCGATGCGCCGGCATGCCGTGCCGGGTGGTCGGGGAGCGCTTGGTCAGGAGGCCTTCGGGGGCGCGGTGCGGAACACCAGGCTGTGGTACAGCCAGAAGCGCACGAGCACCACGATGACGATGCTCACGAGGTTGATGCCGTTCACGATGAACGGCCCGACCTCGCGACCGAGCAGGGCGCTCGCCGCCTCGACACCGGCCCACACCAACAGCGCGCCGAGCGCGGTGCACACGGCGTTCACGAGCACGAAGAGCACGATCTCCTGCGTGCGCCCGCGGCGGTCGCGGTGACGGAACGTCCACTCGCGGTTGCCGAAATAGGCGTTCACGAGGGCGACGAGCGATGCGACGACCTTGGCAGGCACCGGATCCCAGCCGAACGCGAGGTACAGCAGGTTGAAGACGCCGATCTCGATGAGCGTGCTGACGGCGCCCACGGTGAGGAACCGGGCCCCGAGCCCGGCAATTCGGCGCCATCGGGCTCGTTGCGACATCTCGACTACGCTACTACCCAGACTCGTGCAACCCCTGCACGTCAGCTGCTTGGGAGACGGCGTGCGCCTGAATCACCTCGCCGTGGTCATGCCGGCGTACAACGAAGCCGCCGGCATCCCCGGCTTCGTGCGCGAACTGCACGCCAACCTCGCTCCGCTCGCCGAACGGCTCGACATCGTCGTCGTCGACGATCGATCGACGGATGCCACTGCCGAGGTGCTCACCGAGCTCACGGCCGAACTGCCCGGCGTGCACGTCATCACCGCCGAGCAGAACCGCGGCCACGGACCGACCGCGCTCGCCGCCTATCGCGCCGGCCTCGAACTCGGGCCCGACCTGCTCGTGCACGTCGACGGCGACGGCCAGTTCCACGGCGCCGACGTCGCACGCCTCGTGACCGCGAGCGTCGACACCGGCGCCGACGTCGTGCACGGCGTGCGCACCGGCCGCACCGACCCATGGTTCCGTCGTGTGCTCGACGGCCTCGGTCAGCGTGCTCGTCACGATCGCCGCCGGCCGGCACATCCCCGACGTGAACACGCCACTTCGCGCCTACCGTCCGGCCACCCTGCGCATGCTCGTCGCCGCGGTGCCCGACAGCGCCCACGTGCCGCACGTGCACTTCTCGATCGCCGAGGCGCGGCGCGGCGCCACCGTGCGCTACCTGCGGGTGGCGAGCCTGCCCCGCCGCGGTGGAGACGCGCAGGGCACCATGTGGAGCGAGGGCGACGCGCCGGTCCAGCCCCAACCGGTGCTGCCGCCGAAGCGGCTGCGCGAGTTCGTGCGCGCTGCAGCGGTCGAGCTGTGGCACGTCTCCCTGAAGCCGGGGAAGCGATCGTGACGGTCGAGGCGCCGCGCCAGGGGCATCCGCTCGCTCGATCTCTCGTTCCGTCCGATCGACCTGGTCTTCTGGATCGCGGTCGTCGGTGTCGTCATCGCGAACCTCGCGGTGCTCGGGCCCGCGTTCACGTCGGTACGGCTCTGGGAGGACGAGGCGTTCAACCTCACCGTGCCGCTCAACCTGCTGCGAGGGCTCGGCTACTCGAGCGACGGCACGCTCTCGGGCAGCACGATCACGCCGTTCGACGTGCGCATCTCGACCGGGCCGGTGGTGATGCTGCCGATCGCGGCGCTCATCGCACTCGGCATCGAGCCGGTGCTCGCCGGCAGGCTCGTCGGGCTGCTCGGCTGGATGCTGCTGCTCGGCAGCCTCTGGTTCATCGGCCGGCGCCTCGGCGGGCGCTGGGTCGGGCTCGTGGCCGCCGCGGTGCCGCTCGCGTACGCAGCCGATCCGCTGCCGTCGCCGATCCAGACGCCCGTCGACGTGCTCGGCGAGGTGACCGCGGCCGGGCTGCTCGCCGCGGCACTCGTGGTGCTGCACCGGCGGCCGTGGCTCGCGGGCCTGCTCGTCGGCCTCGCCATCCAGACCAAGTTCATCGCACTGCTCGCCATCCCCGCGTTCGCCGTCGCCGCGCTGCTCGACGCGCCCGGTTCGAGCATCTGGCAGCGCATGCGTGCGGGGCTGCCGCGGGTGCTGGCCGCCGCCGGACTCGCCGCCGCGCCCACGTTCGTGTACGAGGTCGTCAAGTTCCTCTCGCTCGGGCCCGAGGCCGGCATCGAGAACCTGCGCAACTTCGGCTGGTTCCTGCTCGGCGGTGGGCAGTTCGGCTACAAGGTGCCGCCGATCGACAAGCTCAACGTGTTCATCGGGGCGTGGCACCTTCCCGCCTGGGTCGTGCTCGGGCTCATCGCCCTCGGTGTGGTGCTCGCGGTGATCGGGGCCATCGCGGTCGTGCGCACGCCGAAGCTGCTCGCCGAGGCCGGAGCGTCGCGCGCCGGGCTCCGCGAGTTCGCCGTGATCGCGGGAGTGGCCGTCCTCGGACTCGTGACCTACCTCGCGTGGTGGCTGCAGTCGTCGCACACGCCACCGTGGCTGCGGCATCCGGCGCCCGGGGTGCTGGTGTTCCTGCCGGTCGCGATCGCGGTCGTCGTGGTGCTCGCGCGCGTGGCGCTGCGCACGAAGTCGAATACGTGGGCCCGCACGACGCCGCGCGTGGTCGCACTGCGGGCCGTCGCCGGGGTGCTCGCGATCGCGGGCGTGGCAGTGATCTCCATGTCACTCGTGGGGCGCATCGTCGGCCACTCGTACGGCATCTGGGAGACGCTCGACGACCAGCGCGCGGCCGCGTCCGACATCGCCGAGTTCGGCTACGACAGCCTCGCGAGCCCGTGGGGCGGCGGGGTCAGCGTCATCGTGATGTCGGGGGCCCACGCCGGACTCATCGACGCCGGCCGCGCCGTCGCCGGGGATCCTCGCGTGTGGCCGGGGACGCCGGCCGAGGCGTGCGAGCTGATGCTGCAGAGCGGCGACTACCGGCTCTGCGAGCCGCCTGCGCCGGCCGGCGGCTGATTCCGGGCGCCCGCGAACCTGGGCGCGAAGGCCTCGTAGATCCTGCGACCGACCCGCGGGCGTTTCAGCGCCTCCAGCAGTTCGTCGCGCGCCTCGACGTATTGCAGTGTTCCCAGGTAGTCGTTGTGGCGCGCGATCGTCCAGAGGTAGGGGCGCGGTGCCCGCTCGCTCGCCCCGCGGTCGATGAGGTTGTCATCGCTGCGGAACGAATTCGCGGGGAAGCCGAGGTAGTCGGTCCTTCGCCAGAGGCTGCGCCATCGTGGTGCCTGACCCTCGGCGAGGTTGCCGCCGAGGAGCTCGACCAGCGTCATGCCGGTCGAAACGGGCAGATCAACGTCCCCCACGGTCGTGCTTCGTTTCGAGGGAGTCGCACCTCGCGACCCTGCCCGCCGCCACCACGGCGCGATGTCCCACTCCCGCTTGACCTCATTGGCCCACGGATCGCGGCGCACGAGGGAGGGGGCGTAGGTGCCCGGGGTGCCGATCGCCTCCGGCCCGAAGACCGCGGGGAAGAACCGACCGAAATATGCGCGCAGCTGCACGCCGTACGTGAGCAGTGCGATGCGTTCGATCGGCACGAGGTCGCGGTCGCCGGGCCGTGCGCGACGCTCGGCCGCGATCGAGAACACGCACGGCCACGACGATCGGCGCGCCCATCGAGTGCGCCGCGAGGATCGCGCCCTTCTGACGCTTCGAGCCGTCGCCACGGAACCACTCCTCGAGGCGCTCCTCGAGCTCGGGCACGGTGCGCTCGGCGTAGCAGGGCGGAGTGAAGGGGTGGGCGGCACGGGGGAAGAAGCAGATGACGTCCCAGAACAGTCCGAGTGGGCGCTCAGCCGACGTCACCGCATTCGAGACGACCCACGCCACGGCGGCGATCGCGAACAGTCCGAGCGCCCAGCCGGCAGCACTGGCGATCCCTCGCCAGACCTGCTGCTCAACCAGCCAGTCGGCCAGGGTGCCCTTGTCGATCTCCGATGGCGGCGGCGGTGCCAATGCCGTCATCGGGGGCAGCAGCGCGGCAGCAGTGAGGATCGCGAGCGCGACCGCGGTGAGGATCGCGAGCGCGGCCAACATCCGCTCCCCACGATGGGCGATACCGGCAAGCCGCCGAGCAGAGGCCACTGCACGTTCCTTGTCGCGAAGATTCCTCTCGGAGACCGGGTAGAAGCCCTCCGGGCCACTCGTTCCGCCGCGGTTCCGGTCGGCCCGGATTCGGCTGCGGTCTGTGCCCTCGGGGTACTTCAGCCGCGGGACGGTCGAGCCGTGGCATCCGGGTGAATGCCGTGAACGCGACGACCGCGCCCATGAGGAGGAGGATCGCGAGGATCGCCAGCAACAGCACGGCGAACTGCACATAGAAGTCAGGCGGATCGAGGGCGTTCTCGGGGTCGACCGGCAGGAGTCGCCAGATGCGATCCTCGGTGGTCGGGTCCTCCGTGGACGTGGAGAGCCAGGCATGCGCGCCGATCACGAGCAGGCTCGTGATCGCCATCGACGCGAACAGGGCGATGAGCATGCACACCGCGGCGCCGTTGCCGTGCCAGCCGACCAGTCTGCGGTGTTCCTTCTCGGCGCGCCTGTGGAAGTAGCCGAGCAGCAGCGCGACCACCGCGAACGTGAACGTGCCGACGAAGGAGGCCCAGAGGACGACTTCGTCGGGGTCATCCGAGAGTCGATACAGGGCGGTGAAGCCGCCGAACAGCAACGAGAGCGCGAGCAGGATGATGCTGGCCGTCATCCTGCGGCGATACGCCCACGTGAGGCTCGAGAGTGCGATCAGCGCGCAGACGGTCGAGATGACCACGGGCGCGACGCTGAGCCCCACGAACTGGTCGTCGCCCGAGCCCGTCCCGTCGCGGGGGATGAAGAAGATCGATCCCAGGGTCCACAGCACGTAGCACACCGCTGAGATCGCGAGCACGAGCGTCGCCAGACGCCGCGTCGCCCGGACCGAGAACCCGCCGGCGTCGTTGACGGCGAGGCTGGTGACCCAGATCGTCGCCACCAGCAGCAGCGCGCCGATGACGGCCCCGGGGAGCGCGAACGGCGCCTCGGCCGTGGCGCGGTCCCACCAGCCCTGCAGGTCGTCGACGTCGAGCGGGGCGATCTCGAACAACGTGTCCATGGTCAGCAGCAGCAGCACGAAGCTGAGGACGCCGGCGAAATGTGCTCGCTCCGAGGTCTGCGCGACGCGCGATCGCCGCCAGAATCCGCGGTTCGCGAGCAGGGGCGGGGATGTCGCCTCCGACGGACGCGCGGCAGGGTCGACCAAGCCCGACGCGACGGCACGTGCGGGAGGATCGACGCCCTGCGCAGGGCTTGTCGAAGCGTTCGAAGCGTTCGAAGCGCGAGAACTGCTCGGCGTCCCCGTGGCCGTGCTCTTCGGGGCGTTCCTCGCTGCTCGACGGCGCTGAGCGGCGAGTTCGTCGTCCTCGAGGTTCTCGTCGTGATCGCGGTTCGGCTCGAACGTGCCGCGCACCCGCAGCCCGACCAGGAAGATGACGAGCATGGCGAGCACCGGCACGACGGCGAACAGCGCCGACCGCGAGACTCGGCTCCAGTCTTCGAAGATGTCGAACCACTCGGGCAACGCCGCGCAGACCAATTCGATCTGGGCAGCACCGCCCTCGACGGGACTCACCCTGGGGCGATAGCACTGCACGGCGATGAGGTCGACCATCACCGACATGAATCCCGTCGTGTAGAACAGGGTCTGCAGCAGCGCGAACCACCTGATCGCCATCGCGCCTGTGCCCGCGTGCCAGCGGGGTCGATCGCGACCCGCATCGCCTCGACGAGTCTCGCTGCCCTGCGGCGGCTTGTCGCCGGGGATGTCGCGGCGAGCCCAATACGCGAGATTGCACAGGCCGAACGGCAGCACGAACAGCCAGCTCAGGTGCACGAACACCCGACCGATGACCGCGAGCGCGTTTCCGCCGCTGCGCGTCTGGTTGCCCCACGAGTATGCCTCGACGCGTACATTCGGGTGGTGTTCGGGGTCGGGGCTCTCCCGCATCCAGAAGGACCCCAGTTCGTCGCCCTTCACCTTCACGACATCGTCGGGCGTGGTGCTGAGCATGTCGTGGGGCGGCGCGTTGGCGATGCCGTGCACGCGCAGTTCCAGCACCCGCGGATCACCCATCGCGTCCCCCAACCGACGATGATGGGCCGAGTCTAGGGGAGTGGGCATTACTCGGTAACCCCGGGGCGAGTTCGCACCTGCCGCACGGACGCCCACCCCGAACGGATGACCCGCCACACGGGCTCTGGTTTCACCGCGACATCCGCGGGATCATGAGTACGAGGGGGTCATCATGAGCGAGACCATCGTTGGTGTGAGCACGGCCGAAGAGGCCGGCCTGCACGCGGTGCGGTGGGCGGCCCGACGAGCTTCGAGGCGGGGCGCGAGGCTGCACATCGTGCACGTGATCGACGCGGCCGTCGACGCGACGCGCGACACCGAGCTGATGGCGGCCGCCAAGGCCGAGGCGCAGGGGGCCATCGATGCGGCCGTCGCAACGGCCTTCGATATCGACCCGAACCTCGAGATCGTGACGACGTTCGAACACGGTCCTGCGACCGAGGTGTTCGACGAACTGTCGCGCAACGCCGAACTGCTGGTGGTCGGCAGCGACTGGCACGGCGGCAGGCGACCGAGTCGGCGCGGCGTGCACAGCCTGCGCATCGCCGCCGGAAGCCACGTGCCCGTCGCCGTGATTCCCGACATCGACGTCACCGGGCGACGAGGGGTCGTCGTCGGGGTCGACGGGTCCGAGTCATCCGCCGGCACGCTGGAGTTCGCGGCAGCCGAGGCCGAACGCCTCGGTGAGCCGCTGATCGCCGTGCACGCGTGGGACATCGGCGTGATCGTCGGCGCCGAGTACGGCTACGGCGTCTCGATGGTCGACGACGGCGACCTCAGCACGGCCGCTCGCGAGCTGCTCGACACCGCGCTGCAGTCCGTCGCGGCGGCGCATCCGAATCTCGAGATCGACCGGCGCGTGGTCGTCGGCGATCCCGTGGTGGCGCTGTCCGACGCGGCCGATGAGGCCTCGATGCTCGTCGTCGGCAGCCACGGGCGCGGAGCGCTCGCGAGGTTCCTGCTCGGTTCGGTGAGCCACGGCATGCTCGCGCACCTCGAAGGGCCCACCGTCGTCGTTCGCTAGCGCCGGTCGAGTAGGCGCGCCAGCGCCATATCGAGACCAGGTGCGCCGATCTCGATCCCACCAGCCCGCCGGTCGAGTAGGCGCGCCAGCGCCGTATCGAGACCAGGTGGGCCGATCTCGAGTCTCGGTCACCGGGTCTCGATACGCTCGCTGCGCTCGCTACTCGACCGACGACGGTATGGGAGGCTGTGACCCATGGCCGATCGCGCACCCTCAGCGACGCCTGCCGCGCGCGTCGACGGCGTCGATGCGGCTCGTGGCCTCGCGCTGATCGGCATGTTCATCGCGCACGTGTCGCCGGTGGTGGCATCCGCCGAGGTCACGTCGCTCATCGAGCTCGCCGACGAACGCCCGCGCCTGCTGTTCGCGCTCACCGCCGGCATGGGGCTCGGGTTCCTGACCGGCGCCATCAGGCCCATCACCGAGGGCCGCGGCGAGCTGCGGAGGCAGATCGCGATCCGCGCGGTCATCCTCATCATCCTCGGGTTGGTCATCGCGATCTGGCTGCGTCCGCTCGTGCTCATCATCCTCGACGTCTACGGCGTCGCCTTCCTGCTGCTGCTGCCACTGCTGTTCCTCCCGCGGGGCGTGACGCTCGGGATCGGCATCGTCCTGCTCGCCGTCGCGCCGGCGTTCGCCGAACTCGCGAGCCGAACCGAGTTCATCACCCAGATGCAGGAGTCGTCGCTCGGACTCGTCGCCGACTGGTTCGTGAGCGGCGCGTACCCGGTGTTCGTGTGGGTCGCGGTCATGCTCATCGGCCTCGCCCTCGTGCGGTACGACCTGAACTCGCCGCGCGTCGTCGCCGTCGCCGCGCTCATCGGCGCGTACGCGGCGGCGGCCCTGCTGCCGGTCGCCGCGCTCATGCCGGGCGGCAACGCCGCGCCGCCGGTCGATGCGCTCGGCGCCGACGCGCCCGTGTCCGCGGTGACCACCGAGGCCGTGCGGCTGTCGATCGAGGCCGTCGGCAACGTCGGCGTCGGCGTGGTGATCGTCGCGGCCATGCTGTTGCTGCTGCACTTCGCCGTGCCGGCCGTGCGGCGCGTGGCAGGCCTGCTGCTGTCGCCCATCACCGCGATGGGCTCGATGCCCCTCAGCGTCTACACGCTGCACCTCATCGTCCTCTCCATGTCGAAGCGCGTCGAGGACCGCGTCGTCACCGACGACTCATGGGAGCTGCTCATCGGCCTCATCGTCGGCTCGATGCTCTTCGCCTGGCTGTGGCGCCGGTACATCGGCCGAGGCCCGCTCGAGCAGCTGCTGCGGTGGGCGAGCGGGCGAAGCCGAGCGGATGTCTCGTCTCGCGCGTAGTGCAGAATGGTCAGGGTCTGTCGACGAAGGGAAAGCTGTGCGAATTTCGGTGATCGGTTGCGGGTATCTCGGTGCCGTGCACGCTTCGGCCATGACCGAACTCGGACACGAGGTCGTCGGCATCGACGTCGACGCGTCGAAGATCGCCGAGCTCGCCGCGGGGCGGCCCCCGTTCTTCGAGCCGGGGCTGCCCGAGATCCTCGCCTCGGCGACCGCGACGGGCCGGCTGCGCTTCAGCACCGACATCGCCGACGCGGCCGGTGCCGACGTGCACTTCATCGCCGTGGGCACGCCCCAGGCCGCAGGAACCCACGCCGCCGACCTGACGTACGTCGACGCCGCGATCGAGTCGCTGCTGCCGCACCTCGCAGAGGGCGCGCTCGTCGTCGGCAAGAGCACCGTGCCCGTCGGCACGGCCGAGCGTCTCGCCGCACGCATCGCCGAGGCGGCGCCGCACGCGACGCTGGCGTGGAACCCCGAGTTCCTGCGCGAGGGCTTCGCCGTGAAGGACACGCTCGAGCCCGACCGGCTCGTCTACGGGGTCGCCGACGACCACGCGACATCCGTGCTCGACCAGATCTATCGCGCCGCGATCGAGGCCGGCACGCCGCGCGTCATCACCGACTACGCCACCGCCGAGCTCGTGAAGGTCGCGGCCAACGCGTTCCTCGCCACCAAGATCAGCTTCATCAACGCGATGAGCGAGATCGCCGACGCCACCGGCGCCGACGTCACCGCGCTCGCCGACGCCATCGGGCACGACGCGCGCATCGGCCGGCGGTTCCTCAACGCGGGCGTCGGCTTCGGCGGCGGCTGCCTGCCGAAGGACATCCGCGCGTTCACGGCGCGCGCTGAAGAGCTCGGCCGTGGCGACTCGCTGGCGTTCCTGCGCGAGGTCGACGAGATCAACCTCCGGCAGCGTCAGCGGGTCGTCGACCTCGCGGTCGAGGCGCTCGACGGCAGCGTGCACCAGAAGCGCATCGCGGTGCTCGGCGTCACGTTCAAGCCCGAGTCCGACGACGTGCGCGATTCGCCCGCGCTCGACGTGGCGGTGCAGCTCAAGGGGCTCGGCGCCGAGATCATCGCCACCGACCCCGAGGGCATCGAGAACGCCCGGGGACGACACCCCCAGCTCGACTTCACGACCTCGACCCGCGAGGCGCTGCGCGATGCCGACCTCGTCGTGCTCGTCACCGAGTGGAGCGAGTACCGCAACCTCGACCCCGTCGAGACAGGGCAGCTCGTGGCCGAGCAGCGCGTCATCGACGGCCGCAACGTGCTCGACGCGGCCGCCTGGCGCGCCGCCGGGTGGACGTACCGCGGACTCGGACGCCCGTAGCGTCGAGCTCCGAACGGTCGCCGGGGAGGCTCGCAGGGAGCGCTCGAGCGCTCGCAGTGGGATGCAACGGCGGAGTGGGATGCAACGGCGGAGTGCTCAGGGCGCCGGCGAGGCATCCACGCGCTCGATCGCGAGGCGCCGGGCGCGAGCGATGAGCACGGGCACGAGTGCACCGATCACCGCGCCCGCGGTGTTGGCGACCACGTCGCGCGGATCGACCGTGCGATCGGGCAGGAACAACCCCTGCGCCGTCTCGGCGGCGATGCTGAACCCCAGGGCGAGCAGCCCGGCCGTGGCCACGCGCAGCGCCGGATGCCACTGCTCGGCGGCGAGGGCGACGAGCACGCCGAACGGGAGGAACAGCAGTCCGTTGGCGACCGACTCGACGAGTGGATAGCGCACCTCGGGACTCATGCCGATGCTGCTGAGCCAGCCGAGCACCCCGTCGAAGCGCACGAGCCCGCCCCTGCCATCGACGTGCACCGGCCAGAACAGCACGATCGACAGCGCGGCCGCGTACAGCACCGCGGCGGCGGCGAGCATGCCGTGGGTGCGCGCGGTCGAGGTCATCCGCACAGGCTACCTGCCGGGTGTGACGGTCGTGTGAACGACGAAGGCCCCCTTCGCGAGAAGAGGGCCTTCACCAGTGTCGGGGTGACAGGATTTGAACCTGCGACCTCGTCGTCCCGAACGACGCGCGCTACCAAGCTGCGCCACACCCCGGTGCCCTTGCGGGCCTCAACAAGGATAGCCGATAAATCGCGGCCGCCAGACCAGCTCGCTACTCGGTCGGGACCAGTGTGAGCAGCGTCGCCTCGGGCGGGCACGCGAAGCGCACCGGCGCGAAGATCGACGTGCCGAGGCCCGCCGACACGTTGAGGAATGCCGACCTCAGCCCGTGCCGCCACACGCTGAGGCCCTTCACCTGGGAGCGCGGGATGTCGCAGTTGGTGACGAGCGCCCCGAAGCCCGGCACGCACACCTGACCGCCGTGCGTGTGCCCCGCGAACATGAGCTGCGCGCCGTGGTTCAGGAACGAGTTCAGCACGCGCTGGTAGGGCGCGTGCGCCACGCCGACGGTGACGGTCGGGCGACGCGCAGAGGCGGATGCCGCATCGGGCCACGTCTCGTCGCCGAGGGGGTCTTCGGCGCGCAGGTCGTCGATGGCCGCGGTGATGAGGTCGAGGCGGTCGTAGCCCTTGTGCGGGTCGTCGACGCCGAAGAACTCGAAGTGCGTGCCGCGGATGTCGAGGCTCGCGGCCGTGTTGTCGAGGTCCTGCCAGCCGAGGTCGGCGAAGACCGCGTGCAGCGCATCGATGTCGAGGGGCTTCGACCTGGCGATGTGCTTCGACGGGCCGAGGAAGTACGCCATCGGGTTCTTCAGCGCCGGACCGAAGTAGTCGTTCGAACCGTTGACGAACACGCCCGGCACGCCGCGGAACGCCTCGAACGCCCGCCGGATGCCCTCGATGCCGCGCTCATGGCCGAGGTTGTCACCGGTGTCGACGATGAGGTCGGGCTCCAGGTCGGCGAGCGCACGCACCCAGTCCTGCTTGTCGCGCTGCCACGGTGCCATGTGCAGGTCTGTCAGATGCAGCACCTTGATGGGCTTCGCGCCAGGAGGCAGCACTGCGACATCCGCGCGCCGAAGCGTGAATCGGGTGCGCTCGACGAGCGATCCGTACGCGAACGCGGCGGCGCCCGCCGCGCCGATCGCAAGTGCGATCCGCGCGACGGGCGTCAGACGGGTTGCCAATCGCGTGCTCAACCGGCTTCGGGGGCGTTGCCGCCGCCGTCGCCCTCGCCGTTGCCGCCGCCATTGCCCAGGCGGCCGATGACGATGGTCACCTTGTCACCGGGCTTGGCGTTCTCGCCGGCGCCGGGCGACTGCGAGAGCACCACGCCGACCTTCGTCGGGTCGTCGGTGTCCTCTTCGCGGCGTTCGACGCGGAAGCCCGCCGCGGTGAGTGCGGCCTCGGCCTGATCGGCCGGCTGGCCGTTCACGTCGGGGATGCCGCTCACGTTGCCGCGGCTGATCTTCAGCGAGATCACCGAGCCCTTGCTGGCAGTGCCCGTGGGGTTCTGCGCACCGATGGTGCCCTTGGGCTGCGCCGAATCGACGTCGCCGTCCATGGTCCAGCCGAACCCGGCCGACTCGAGCGCCTTCTGCGCAGCCTCGGGGGCGAGGCCGAGCACGTCGGGCACCGACACCTGGGGTGCGAAGAGGTACTCGCGCTTCGGCTCGGGGAACGAGCCGCCGGGGTACTTGCTGTTCGCGACGTCCATGACGCGCGGCCAGATGTTGTGACGCAGCGTGGCGGCCTGGCCGGCATCGAAGTACGTGTCGCGAAGGTTGACGTGGCCGGTGACGTTGTAGACGCCCACCACGGTGGCGACGCGCGTTGAGGCGCCGCTCATCCAGGTGGCCTCGGAGTTGTCGGTCGTACCGGTCTTGCCGATCATCGGGGTGCCCTGCGTGTCCATCGAGTAGAGCGAGGACGAGCCGGTGCCCGAGGTCATGACGCGCTGCATGGCGTAGTCCATGCCGGCCGCGACGTCGGCGGTGACGGCCTGCGTGCACTCCGACTTCGGCGGCGCGATCGGCTCACCCTTGGCATTGGTGATCTTGTCGATCGCCACGGGGGTGCACGAGACGCCCTTGCCGGCGATCGCCGCGAAGGCGGTGGCCATGGCGAGGGGAGCGACCTCTTCGGTGCCGAGCACGGCAGAGGGCTGGAAGGTCCACGAGGGCTCGCTCGCCGGAGTGCCGAGCTCGCCGCCGTCGGCGCGCCCGTCGCTCAAGAGCGCGGTGGCGGTCTTCTTGATGCCGCAGAGGTCGAGCTGCTTGGCCATGGCGACGAAGCCGGTGTTGTACGAGTTCACCGTGTTCTGCAGCGCGGTCCAGTAGCCGCCCTGCTCGCCGCTGTCGTTCTTCGGGTCCCACCCGTCGACGTTCACGGGCCCGTTGCAGCTGTCGTTGAAGGTGCCCCAGTTCGAGCGCTTGCGCGCGTCGACGGCCTCGTTGACCGAGTGGCCCTCGTTGAGCCATTCGGCGAGGGTGAAGGTCTTGAAGGTCGAACCGGGCTGGAAGCCGCTCGAGCCGCCGTAGTTGTGGCGCGCGTTGTAGTTGACGGCGCTGTAGTTGCGGCCCGTGTCGAGCACGGTCGGGTCGCTGCTGTAGTCCTTGTTCTGCGCCATCGCGAGCACGCGACCGGTGCCGACCTCGACCGACACGACGGAGCCGCCGATGTCGATGCCCTCAGCCGTCTTCGGCACGTTGTCGTTGAGCGCGACCGTGGCCTCGTTCTGCAGGTCCATGTCGATCGTCGTGTAGATGTCGAGCCCGCCCTGCTTGAGCATCTTGGCGCCCTCGTCGACGTTCTCGGTCGCGGCGTCGTCGAACTTGTTCTTGATCTCCCACGTGACGTAGTCGCAGAAGAACGCGTACACGGGTGCCGCCTGGCAACCGGTGACGGGCTCGGTGATCACGGGCTGCACGGGCGTCGCGACCGCGGCGTCGTACTCCTCCTGCGTGATCTTCTTCTCTTTGAGCATCTCGCCGAGGATGTAGTCGCGGCGGTCCTTGTTGGCGCCGTAGGGCTTGGGCTGGCCGGCATCGTCGACCGTGGCCGCGCCGTTGGTCTCGCTCTCGGGGTAATCGAGGCGGAACTTCTCGGGGTTGTTCACGATCGCGATGAGGCTCGCCGCCTGCGGCAGCGTGATGGCGTTGGCGTTCGTCTTGAAGTAGTACTGCGCGGCGGTCTGCACGCCGTAGACGGTGCCGCCGAACGCGGCGATGTTCAGGTAGCCGCGGAGGATCTCGTCCTTCGAGTACTTCTTCTCGAGGGTGATCGCGTAGCGCATCTCCTTGAGCTTGCGGTCGACCGAGGTCTCGGTGTGCTGCTCCCAGGCGGCCAGGCGCTCTTCTTCGGTCGTCGCCTTCGCCATGTCGTTGTTCACGAGCATGTTCTTCACGTACTGCTGGGTGATCGATGAACCACCCTGCGTGTTGCTCGTGAGCACGGTGTTCAGTGCACCGCGCACGGTGCCGGCGATGTCGACGCCGCCGTGCTCGTAGAACCGGGGGTCCTCACCGGCGACCGCGGCGTCCTTCAGGTACTGCGAGACGTACTCGAGCGCGACCTCTTCGCGGTTCTCGTCGTAGAACGAGGCCATGGCCGACGGCGTGCCGTCGGGCTTCACGGCGTAGATGGTCGACTTCTGCGCGAGCTCCCCGATCTCGAGGACGCCGGGAAGGTTCTCGAACATCGTGATGCTGTTGTTCGCGGCCATGCCGGTGACGGCGAGTGCCGGGGTCACAGCGGCGGTGACGAGAACACCGGCGATAGCGCTCATGCCGACGAAGCCGAGGATTCCGGCGGTGACGTCGCTCATCCTACGTTTTTGGGCAGACATATAGTGGAGCTTAACGGAGAAAACTGGCAAAACCCGCTATGCGCACGGAGCGCCGCGATGCGCGCCAGCCACGCCGTGAAGCACCATCGCTGCATACCATCGTACGCGCCGAACCGCACCGTCAAGGAGTCGCACCATGCCGACCTGGGAGTACATCACCACTCCGCTGCTCATCCACAACACCGCCGCGATCCTCAACAACTGGGGTTCCGAGGGCTGGGAGCTCGTGCAGATCGTGCAGGGGCCCGAGGGCGGTCTCGTCGCATACCTCAAGCGTCCGATCGGCGGTGAGACCTCGGCAGCGGCATCCGCCGGCGCTGCAGCCGCCGCACAGGCCGCCAAGCAGTTCGAGGGCGAGGGACACGCCTGATGGCCGCGTTCGAAGCGCGCCTGGCCGAGCTCGGCATCGTGCTGCCCGATGTCGCGCCGCCCGTCGCCGCATACGTGCCGGCGGTCGTGACCGGCGCCCACGTCTACACCTCGGGGCAGCTGCCGTTCACCGCGGGCGCCCTGCCCGCGACGGGCAAGGTCGGCGACGGCCACGGGCTCGTCCCCGCCGACGACGCCAAGGGCTACGCCCGCACCTGCGTCGCTCAACGCGCTCGCGGCGGTGCGCGCCGAGATCGGCTCGCTCGACCGGGTCACCCGCGTCGTGAAGCTCGTGGGCTTCGTCGCCTCCGACCCGTCGTTCACCGGCCAGCCCGGCGTCATCAACGGCGCTTCCGAGCTGCTCGGCGAGATCTTCGGCGACGCCGGCCGCCACGCCCGCTCGGCTGTGGGCGTGGCCGTGCTGCCCCTCGACTCGCCCGTCGAGATCGAGCTCGTCGTCGAGTTCGACTGACGGTTCGAACACGCAGACGGATGCCCCGGCGGGAATGATCCCGCCGCGGCATCCGTCATTCGTGCCGGATGACCGCTACTTCACCTGCTCGCTGATGATCTGCATGATCGACGTGTCGGCGAGGGTCGTGGTGTCGCCGATCTGCGCGGCCCTCGGCGAGGTCGCGCAGCAGGCGGCGCATGATCTTGCCCGAGCGCGTCTTGGGCAGCTCGTTGACGATGAACACCTGGCGCGGCCGGGCGATCGCGCCGATCTGCGTCGCGACGTGCTTGCGCAGCTCTTCGGAGGCGTCCGCCGGGTCGGTGACCTGCGAGGCCTGGCTCGCCTTCAGGATGACGAACGCGACGACCGCCTGCCCGGTCGTCTCGTCGGATGCTCCGACGACCGCGGCCTCGGCCGTCCACGGGTGCGCGACGAGCGACGATTCGATCTCGGCGGTCGACAGCCGGTGGCCCGAAACGTTCATGACGTCGTCGACCCGGCCGAGCAGCCAGATGTCGCCGTCCTCGTCACGGCGGGCGCCGTCGCCGGCGAAGTACTTGTCGCCGAACTTCTCCCAGTAGGTCTCCTTGAACCGCTCGGGGTCGCCCCAGATGCCGCGCAGCATCGAAGGCCACGGCTCGCTGACGACGAGCAGCCCGCCGCTCTCGCCCTCGACGGGCGTGCCGTCGTCGCTCAGGATGTCGATCGAGATGCCGGGGATCGGAACCTGCGCCGACCCGGGCTTCAGGTCGGTGATGCCGGGCAGCGCCGAGATCATGATCGCGCCGGTCTCGGTCTGCCACCACGTGTCGACCACGGGGATCGAGCCGCCGCCGATGACGTGGCGGTACCAGATCCACGCCTCGGGGTTGATCGGCTCGCCGACCGAGCCGAGCAGGCGCAGCGAGCGCAGGTTGAACTCGTGCGGGATCTGCCGGCCGAGCTTCATGAACGAGCGGATCGCGGTGGGCGCGGTGTAGAGGATCGAGACCTTGTACTTCTCGACGATCTCCCACCAGCGGCCCGGGTGCGGGGTGTCGGGCGTGCCCTCGTAGAGCACCTGGGTGGCGCCGTTCGCGAGCGGTCCGTAGACCACGTAGGAGTGGCCGGTGACCCAGCCGACGTCGGCGGTGCACCAGTACACGTCGGTCTCGGGGTGCAGGTCGAACACGTACTTGTGCGTGAACGCCACCTGGGTGAGGTAGCCGCCGCTGGAGTGCACGACGCCCTTGGGCTTGCCGGTGGTGCCCGACGTGTACAGGATGAACAGCGGATGCTCGGCGTCGAAGGCGACCGCCTCGTGCTCGGCGCGATGCCGTGCCCACGGTCTCGTGCCACCACTGGTCGCGGCCCGCCTCGAGGGTGACGTCGTTCTCGGCGCGCCTCACGACGAGCACGTTCTCGACGCTGCCGGCGGACTTGCCGATCGCCTCGTCGACGGTGGGCTTCAGCGGGAAGACCCGCCCCTTGCGGTAGCCGCCGTCGGCGGTGATGACGAGCTTCGCCTCGGCGTCGTCGATGCGCGACGCGAGGCTGTCGGAGCTGAAGCCGCCGAAGACGACCGAGTGGATGGCGCCGATGCGCGCGACCGCGAGCATCGAGACGACGGCCTCGGGGATCATCGGCAGGTAGATGGCGACGCGGTCTCCGGCGCCCACGCCGAGGCCCTCGAGCACGTTCGCGGCGCGCTTGACCTCGTCGGTGAGCTCGGCGTAGGTGATGTCGCGGCTGTCGCCGGGCTCGCCCTCGAAGTGGATGGCGACCCGGTCGCCGAGGCCGGCCTCGACGTGGCGGTCGAGGCAGTTGACGGCGACGTTGAGCTCGCCGTCGTCGAACCACTTCGCGAACGGCGGGTTCGACCAGTCGAGGGTGCGGGTGAAGGGCTTGTGCCAGGTGAGCAGCTCACGGGCCTGGTCGGCCCAGAAGGCGAGGCGGTCGGACTTGGCTGCCTCGTAGAGGGCCGGGTCGGCAACGGACTGGGCGGCGAACTCGGGGCTCGGGCGGAAGCGCCGGATCTCCTCGAGCGCGTGATCGATCTGAACGGTCATGGTTCTGCGGTCGCTCCTTCGCGATTGGGTTCCACGGTTGGGTCGCCTGCCCCACCAGCACCCTACCTCCAGCCCGCGAACCAGCCGCATTCGCGCCGAAACACGGCGTGATCCTGCTCTTCCGCGCAGCGGCCGATGGGGTTACTGTGCTTTTGCGCAGAGAAATCTGTATGTCCGCACAAATGGGGACAAATAATACTTGCGCATCATTTCCCAAGCCGTATGCTAGGTGACGCCCGAACACTCGTTTCGAGGCCTGCAGCACTCGTGATTCCCCCCAATCCTTGTGCTGCCGAGGCGGCACCTGTTCCCCCCAATGGGTGCCGCCCCCTTTCGTTAATGGCGCACTACCGCAAGCGGGTCGAGTCCTCCTCCACAACGGCGTGGTGGGGGACTCTTTCCATATGTGCGAGTGATCGGATGGCCCGGGCCCGGGCCGATTTCCTACGCTCGCGGCATGAGCATCCCCTTCGTGGCCAGCCCGTCGTGGCGCGCGAGTCGGCCCGAACCGGCCGGCGCCCCGTGCGACGGTGATCCGTCGGGCGAGGCACTCGAAGCTGTGGCAGACGACGTGCCCGCCGCGACGCCCATCGATCTCTCGGTGCTCGGCCCGCTCGAGCCGTTCGCCGCGGCGGGGCCGGTCACCGACCTGTTCGTCAACGGCGAGCACGGACTCTGGGTCGACCGTGGCGCCGGCGCCCGCCACGAGCCCGGCTGGTTCGCCGACGAGGCAGAGGTGCGCGCGCTCGCGGTGCGCCTCATCGCCCGCGGCGGACGGCATGTCGACGAGGCGACCCCGGCGGTCGACGTGCGCCTGGGCCAGGGCATCCGCGTTCACGTGGTGCTGCCGCCGGTGTCGGCGACCGGAACCCTCATCTCGGTGCGCGTGCCGCGCACGGCGGGGTTCTCGCTCGCCGCCCTCGCGAGCGCCGGCATGCTCGACCCCGCACAGCGAAAGCGCCTCGGCGAGGCGGTCGCCGCACGCGAGAACGTGCTCGTCACCGGCGCGGGCGGCACCGGCAAGACCACCCTGCTCGCAGCACTGCTCGGCGAGGCGCCCGAACGCGAGCGCATCGTCGTCATCGAAGACGTCGCCGAATTGCAGATCGCGCATCCGCACGTCGTCGCGCTCGAGGCCCGGCAGGCGAACCTCGAGGGCACCGGGCGCGTCGGGCTCGATGCGCTGCTTCGCGAGGCGCTGCGCATGCGGCCCGACCGACTCGTCGTCGGCGAGTGCCGTGGGGCCGAACTGCGTGAACTGCTCGCCGCGCTGAACACCGGGCACGACGGCGGCGCCGGCACCCTGCACGCGAATTCGCTGGCGGATGTCCCGGCCCGGCTCGAGGCGCTCGGTGCCACGGCCGGACTCTCGCCCGACGCGGTCGCCCGGCAGACGGTGAGCGCCTTCGACCTCGTGCTGCATCTCGAGCGCGTCGGGGGTGCCCGGCGGCTCGCGCAGCTCGGCCGGTTCGAGCAGCGCGGCGACCGGCTCGGAATCGAGGCGCTGTGAAGGGGCGGCGAGCAGGCGGGGGAGTGGCGGCTCTCGTCGAACGGCTCCGCGCGCTGCGGCGCCGGCCCGACCCGGCCGCCGAGGTCGACGCGATCGCGGGCATCACCGAGCGTGTGGCCGTGCTGCTCGCTGCGGGGGTGCCGGCATCGAACGTGTGGCGGCACCTGCAACCGGTCGAGGGCGAGTCGGGCGGCGGCCGCGGCGATGGTGGCCGCTCGACGGAGGAGATGGCCCCCGGCCCGGACTCCGCGCACGCGTCGCCGTCGGCGTCGGCCGACGCGGCCGTGCTCACCGCCGCGGCGCAGGCGGCCGCGGCGCGGCGATCCGGTCGGCCCGGTCATCGTCGCCACCGGTCGAACCCACCCCGACGCCTCGTCGGCCTGGCCGGTGCTCGCCGCGGCGTGGACGGTCGCGGCTGAGTCGGGCGCCCCTCTCGCCGTGAGCCTCCGAGACCTCGCCACGGTGTTGCGCGATGAGGCGCAGCTGCGCCGCGAGGTCGGTGCCGCGCTCGCCGGGCCGGCCGCGAGCGCGCGACTCGTCATGGCGCTGCCCGCGATCGCCGTGCTCTTCGGCGCGACACTCGGGTTCGACACCTTCGGCGTGCTGTTCGGCAACCCGCTCGGCCTCGGGTGCCTCGTTGCGGGTGCCCTGTTCCTCTGGGGCGGACAGCGCTGGAACCGCCGACTGGCCAGGGTTGCCTCGCAGTCGAGGGCCGACGCCGGACTCGAGCTCGAACTGCTCGCGATCGCGATGTCGAGCGGAGCCTCGATCGAGCGCGCGCGCCATCTCGCGCGTCGCGTGATGCGCGAGTACCTGCCGCACGTCGGCGACGGCCGGCAGGTCGATGCGGTGCTCGAGCTCTCGGCACGGGCGGGCGCTCCCGTGGCCGAGCTGCTCAAGGCCGAGGCATTCCGGGTGCGACGAGCCGCCCGAGCCGACGGCACCGCCCGCGCCGCGGCGCTGGGCGTGCGGCTCATGCTCCCGCTCGGCGTCTGCGTGCTTCCCGCCTTCGTGCTGCTCGGCGTCGCGCCGCTCATGATCTCCGTCATCTCGGGCACCCTCGGCGGTGCCGTGTGACGAACTCGGGCTCGTGCCACCACCCCGCCGGCTCGCCGGCACCACACGAAAGCAGGTCACCATGCACGACACCTCCACCACCCGCCGCGCCGCCCGCCGCGCGCGACTCGCCTCGGCCGTCCGCGCGCTCTCGCGCCGGGTCGCCGGCGAACGCGGCGCCGCGACGGCCGAGTACGCCGTCGCGACCATGGCCGCGGTCGGATTCGCCGGGCTCCTCGTCATCATCCTGCGCGGCGACGAGGTGCGCGAGATCCTCACCGAGCTCGTGCGGAATGCGCTCACGGTCGGCTGACGGCGAACGGGGCAGCGTGACCGCGGAGTTCGCGGTCGCGCTGCCCGCGATCGCACTCGTGCTCGCGGCCTGCCTGGGTTCGGTGCAGCTCGCCGCCCAGCAGGTTCGACTGACGGATGCCGCGGCCGACGCCGCGCGTGCCCTCGGCCGGGGCGAATCGGCGGCCGAGGCGGCCGCGATCGCCGATCGGGTTGCGGGTGGCGCGGTGCTTCAGGTCGCCGACGAGGAGCCCTTCGTGTGCGCGACGCTCACGGCTTCGGGGGTGGGTGTGCTCTCGGCCGTGCGGCTGCGGGCCGAGTCATGCGCCGTCACCGGGGGCCGCTGATGCGCCGCGACGCCTGGAAGCGCCGGCTCGAGCGCGGCGGCCGAGGCTCGGCACCGCGCGGCGGTGCGGGCGACGGCGAGACAGGGGCGGCGTCGATCGTGGCCCTCGGGCTCGTCGGCGCGATCGTGGCGCTGGCGGCGCTGCTCGCCCCCGTGCTCGGGGTGCTCGTGGCGACGCAGCGGGTGGCGAACGCCGCCGACGCCGCCGCGCTCGCCGCGGCGGATGCGACCTCGGGCGCGGTGCCGGGCGTTCCGTGCGACCTCGCCGCGAGCGTCGCCGCGCGCAACGGTGCGACGCTCGCGGGCTGCGAGATCGACGGGCCCGTGGCATCCGTCACCGCGCAGTCGACGATGTTCGGCTTCACCGTCGACGCGCGCGCTCGGGCCGGACCACCCGGGTGGGAGGGCTGATCGTCGCGCCCCGTCGTGTCGCCGGTGCCGGCTCGACGGCTGTCCCTCAGTCGAAGACGGTCTCGATGAATCGGTAGGAGACCGCCGAGGGGCGGTCGTCGCCCGGAGAGTCGAACTCGAGCCCCGCGGCACGTGCGTAGATGTAGCGCTTGCCGGCCTCGGCGTTCAGCTCGAGCCGCGGACGAGGGTCGCCCGAGTCGAGGAACGCCGTCGCGACGGTCTTTCCCTCGAGCGGTCCGTCGATCAGCTTGGCCGTGTACGAGGCGGTCGATGACGTTTCCATATGGCCAATCTTCCTCTGCCGTGCACGAAGTGCAAGGGTCATTCGAACACCGCCCGGCGAACGTCATCTGCGGGTCGGTGTGGGCGCACTCCCCGTCAGGGTGTGTATCGTGTGCCTGTCGGCCGAGAGCACCGCCGACCATGGCACAACGCTGGGGGGCGCGGTTACAATGTGCGGTCCCGTCTCAATTGAGCGTTAAAGAGGAAGTCTGGTGACAGGCGTGAAGAAACTGGTCATCGTCGAGTCGCCGACCAAGATGAAGTCCATCGCCCAGTACCTGGGCGACGGATACGAGGTGCTGTCCTCGGTCGGTCATATCCGTGACCTCATCGAGCCGAAGAACCTGCCCGCGGAGCTCAAGAAGGGCCCGCTCGGCAAGTTCTCGGTCGACGTCGACAACGGCTTCGAGCCGTACTACGTGGTCTCGGACTCCAAGAAGAAGACCGTCGCCGAACTCAAGCGCGCCTTGAAGGACGCCGACGAGCTCCTGCTCGCCACTGATGAGGACCGCGAGGGCGAGGCCATCGCCTGGCACCTGCTGCAGGAACTGAAGCCCAAGGTCCCCGTGCGGCGCATGGTCTTCCACGAGATCACGAAGGACGCGATCCAGGCCGCGAAGGACAACACCCGCGAGCTCGACACCGCACTCGTCGACGCGCAGGAGACCCGCCGCATCCTCGACCGCCTCTACGGCTACGAGGTGTCACCGGTGCTCTGGCGCAAGGTCGGCCCGGGCCTGTCGGCCGGTCGCGTCCAGTCGGCGGCGACCCGCCTCGTGGTCGACCGTGAGCGTGAGCGGCTCGCCTTCGTCTCGGCCGAGTACTGGGACCTCCTGGGCCGGTTCACGCCCGAGGCATCCGGCTCGTCGTTCCAGGCGAAGCTCGTGCGCGTCGGTGGCGAGAAGGTCGCCAACGGCAGCAACTTCGACGACCTCGGCAAGCTGAAGGGCAAGGCGGTCGTGCTCGACGAGCCGACCGTCCGCGCGCTCGCCGACGCGCTGCAGGCCGACGACGTGCGCCGCACGGTCACCAAGCTCGAGACCAAGCCCTGGTCGCGCAAGCCGTCGGCGCCGTTCACGACGTCGACGCTGCAGCAGGAGGCCGGCCGCAAGCTGCGCCTCTCGGCGCGCGACACCATGCGCGTCGCGCAGTCGCTCTACGAGAACGGCTACATCACCTATATGCGCACCGACTCGGTGTCGCTGTCGCAGCAGGCGGTCAACGCCGCCCGCGCCCAGGCCACCACGCTCTACGGAGCCGACTCGGTGCCCGACAAGCCGCGCGTCTACGTGGGCAAGTCGAAGAACGCGCAGGAGGCGCACGAGGCGATCCGCCCGTCGGGCGAGGTGTTCCGCACGCCGTCCGAGCTGCAGAGTGCGCTGCGCGGCAGCGAGCACGCCCTCTACGACCTGATCTGGAAGCGCACCGTCGCGTCGCAGATGGCCGACGCGAAGGGGCAGACCGCGACGGTCACGATCGAGGTCGGTCCGACCAGGTCGGATGCCCCGGCGCCCGAGGGCGCCACCGCGCCCGTCGCCGACACGATCGCCGAGTTCACCGCGAGCGGCACCGTGATCACCTTCCCCGGCTATCGCTCGGCCTATGAAGAGGGCCGCGACGAGGAGCGAAACGCCGACGACGCATCGGGCGAGGCGAAGCTGCCGCCGCTCACCGAGGGCCAGCAGATCGGGCTCGACGAGCTCGACGTGAAGGGCCACCAGACGAGCCCGCTGCCGCGCTACACCGAGGCCAGCCTCGTGAAGCGGCTCGAGGAGCTCGGCATCGGCCGCCCGTCGACGTTCGCGTCGATCATCTCGACGATCATCGACCGCGGGTACGTCACGCGCCGAGGTCAGGCGCTCGTGCCCAGCTGGATCGCGTTCTCGGTCGTGCGACTGCTCGAAGAGCACTTCGGCGACCTCGTCGAATACGACTTCACCGCCGAGATGGAGGACGACCTCGACCGCATCGCCGCCGGCGAGGCCGACCGGGTCGACTGGCTCAACGGCTTCTACTTCGGCTCCGAGCAGCACCGCGGCCTGCGCCAGGTCGTCGACAACCTCGGCGACATCGACGCCCGCGAGATCAACTCGGTCGTGATCGCGCCCGACATCACGCTGCGCATCGGCAAGTACGGCCCGTACCTCGAGACCGTCGACCCCGATGCGGCCGCCGACGCCGAGGCGACACCCCGCCGCGTCAACCTGCCCGAAGACCTGGCGCCCGACGAACTCACCGAGGCGAAGGCCCGCGAGCTCATCGAGGCCCCCGTGCAGGGCGACCGCGTGCTCGGCGAGAACCCCGCGAACGGCAAGCAGATCGTCGTGAAGGACGGCCGCTTCGGTCCGTACGTCACCGAACTCGAGCCCGAGCCCGAAGCGGATGCCGCGGCATCCGTCGACCCGTCGACCGGCGAGGTCGTCGAGGCCCCGAAGCCGAAGCGCGGTGCGAAGAAGCCCGCGGCCGTCAAGCCTCGCACCGCGTCGCTCTTCAAGAGCATGCACATCGAGGAGGTCGACCTCGACACCGCGCTGAAGCTGCTCGACCTCCCGCGCACGGTGGGCGTCGACCCCGAGTCGGGCGTCGAGATCACCGCGCAGAACGGCCGCTACGGGCCGTACCTGAAGAAGGACGCCGACACCCGCACGCTGCCGAGCGAGGACGCGATCTTCGACGTCGACCTCACGGGCGCGCTCGAGCTCTTCGCGCAGCCGAAGTACGGTGCACGCCGTGCGTCGAGCGCCCTCAAGGAGTTCGACAACGACCCCGTGAGCGGCAAGCCGATCAAGGTGAAGGACGGCCGGTTCGGACCGTACGTCACCGACGGCACCACGAATGCGACGATCCCGCGCGCCGAGTCGGTCGAGGAGATCACGTTCGAGCGCGCCGTCGAGCTGCTGCAGATCAAGCGAGACAAGGGGCCCGCGGCTCCCCGTGCCAAGAAGGCGCCGGCCAAGAAGACCACGACCCGCAAGACGGCGACGAAGAAGTGAGCACGGCGGGCCTCTTCATCACCCTCGAGGGCGGTGACGGCTCGGGCAAGACGACGCAGGCGTCGCTGCTCGGCACTTGGCTCGCCGAGCAGGGCCGCGAGGTCGTGCGCACACGTGAGCCGGGCGGCACCGACGTCGGCGTCGAGGTGCGCGAGATCGTGCTGCACCACCGGGGCGACATCGCACCGCGCGCCGAGGCACTGCTCTACGCCGCCGACCGCGCCCACCACGTGGCGACCGTCGTGCGGCCCGCGCTCGAGCGCGGCGACGTCGTCATCCAGGACCGCTACATCGACTCGTCGGTGGCCTACCAGGGCGCGGGCCGGGTGCTCGACCCCGCCGAGGTGCGGGGCATCTCGGAGTGGGCGACCGGTGCGCTCGCGCCCGACCTCACGATCCTGCTCGACCTCGACGCCGATGCGGCCCGCACACGCCTCGACGGCGCGCGCACCCGCTACGACCGGCTCGAGGCCGAGGCATCCGAGTTCCACGATCGCGTGCGCAGCGCCTACCTCGCGCTCGCGGCCGCCGAGCCGGAGCGGTTCCTCGTCGTCGACGCGACGGCGCCGGTCGACGAGATCGCGGCCGTCATCCGTGCGCGCGTCGCCGGGTTGCTCTGAGTGCGCATGATCGTCACGTGCCGGGTGCAGGATTCTCGGTTGCCTGTCGGCAGCGGAGGGTAGCGTTCTCCCGTGAGCGTATGGAGTGAGCTGACCGGGCAGGACGCCGCCATCTCGGTGTTCCGCGCGGCGGCCGAGGCTGCCGGCGCGGCGCGCGGCGGGTCATCCGGCTCGCAGCAGATGACGCACTCGTGGCTCATCACCGGCCCGCCCGGCTCGGGGCGGTCGAACCTCGCATACGCGTTCGCGACCGCGCTCATCTCGGGCGAGCCCGATGGCGATGAGGCGACCCGCATCCAGGTCGAGGCCCGCAGCCATCCCGACCTGCAGGTGCTCGCCACCGAGGGCGTCATCATCAAGGTCGCCGACGTGCGCGACATCGTCAAGCGCTCGCACTACTCGCCGTCGGTCGGCCGGCATCGTGTCATCGTCGTCGAAGACGCCGACCGCATGACCGAGCAGACCTCGAACGTGCTGCTGAAAGAGCTCGAAGAGCCGCCCGAGCGCACCGTGTGGCTGCTGTGCGCGCCGAGCGAGGCCGACCTGATCCCCACCATCCGCTCGCGGGTGCGTTCGGTGCGGCTGCAGGTGCCGAGCATCGCCGACGTCGCGGCACTGCTCGAGCGTCGTGACGGGGTCGACGCCGACCTCGCCGAGCGGGCGGCACGCGAGGCGCAGAGCCACATCGGCATGGCGCACCGGCTCGCCACCAACGACGAGGCACGCGCTCGTCGCGCCGAGACCCTCGACCTCGCGCTCCACGTGCGCTCGGCCGCGACGGCGGTGTCGACCGCGGCGCGGTTCCTCGAGATCGCCGGCGACGACGCCAAGGCCATCACCGAGCTGCGCGACACCGAAGAGCGCGAGCACGCGCTGCACTCGCTCGGCATCGCGCCCGGGCAGGCCGTGCCGCCGGCGCTGCGCCCGCAGCTGAAGGCCCTCGAAGACGACCAGAAGCGCCGGGCCACGCGGAGCCTGCGCGACGGCATCGACCGCATCCTCGTCGACCTCGCGTCGCTCTACCGCGACATCCTGCTCATCCAGCTCGACGCCGACGTGCCGCTCGTCAACCGCGAGATGCTCGCCGGCCTGCGCCGCGCCGCGGCCGCCGCCACTCCCGCGCGCACCCTCGCGACGCTCGACGCCATCCAGACCGCACGCACCCGCATCGAGGGCAACGTGCAACCCGCGCTCGCGCTCGAGGCGATGCTCGTCTCCGCGATCCGCACCACCGAACAACGAGGGGCCGCATGAGCGCACCGCACACGACAACCCGATCCACGGGCGGGCCGCGAGCGCCGCGCGCGCGGCGGGCGGGCCGGGCGTCGCGCGCGCACCGTGCCGGCGGCCTCGTGGCGGCGCTCGCGGGCGCTGTCGCCGCACTCGTGGTGCTCAGCGGATGCACGCCGACGCTCGCGCCCGAGGACGCCATCTCGACGCCGACCGGCGAAGAGGTCGCGCCCGAGCTCGAGCCGTTCTACTCGCAGGTGCTCGAGTGGAGCCCGTGCGGCGAGGAGATGACGTGCGCCACCGCGAAGGCGCCGCTCGACTGGAGCGACCCCGGCGCCGGCGACGATCGAACTGGCACTCGTGCGGCACTCGGCCACGGGCGACAAGGTCG
Source organism: uncultured Actinomycetota bacterium (assembly GCA_963758615.1). Taxonomy (GTDB): domain Bacteria; phylum Actinomycetota; class Actinomycetes; order Actinomycetales; family Microbacteriaceae; genus Agromyces. Next base: position 139,815 of record CAVWVZ010000007.1, read on the forward strand.
GGTCGTTGCTCGTCAATCCCGGCGGGCCGGGTGGTTCCGGCTACGACTTCGTGCACGACATGCTCGATTTCGCCGTCGGCGAGCCGCTGAAGCAACGCTTCGACGTCGTCGGGATTCGACCCGCGCGGCGTCAACCGGTCGACGGCCGTCACGTGCTACGACGCCGCTGCCATGGACGAGTTCCTCTACGGCGTCGACTCGGCCGAGCGCGGGAGCGACGAGTGGATCGAGGACCGCAGCGCGGCGCGGGCCGCGTTCGGCGAGGCCTGCCTCGAGGAGTCCGGCGACCTGCTCGGCAACGTCGACACCGAGAGCGCCGCACGCGACCTCGACCTGCTGCGGGCAGTGCTCGGCGACAATGAGCTCAACTACCTCGGGTTCTCGTACGGCACCTCCCTCGGAGCCACCTACGCGGAGCTGTACCCCGACAAGGTCGGTCGGCTCGTCCTCGATGGGGCGGTCGACCCGGCCGCGAGCTCTGTCGACGTCAGCAAGGCGCAGGCGGTCGGCTTCGAGGGGGCGCTCGTCGCGTACCTCGAGAGCTGCCTTTCGGGCAGCGACTGCCCGTTCGATGGCACCGTCGACGACGCGGTCGATGAGGTCGGGCGCCTCCTCGCCTCGGTCGACGAGAGCCCGTTGCGCGGCAGTGACGGCCGCATGGTCGACGCCGACACGCTGTTCACCGCGATCATCTACCCGCTCTACAGCCCCGACTCGTGGCCGTACCTCAGCGAGATGCTCGCCGCCACGATGTTCGGCGACGGAGACGCTGCGCTTGCGTTCGCCGACGGCTACAACGGACGGGAGGCCGACGGCACGTACCTCGACAACTCGAAAGAGGCGTTCTCGGCGATCAACTGCCTCGACTACCCGTCCGAAACCGACGTCGACGTGATGCGCGAGGACGCGGCCGACATCACCGAGGCGGCACCGACGTTCGGGCCCTACATGAGCTACGACGACATCGCCTGCAACACCTGGCCACACGAAGCCACTCGCGAGCCCGCCGAGATCCACGCCGAAGGTGCCGCGCCGATCATGGTCGTCGGCACCACGGGCGACCCGGCGACGCCGTACGAGTGGTCGGTCGCGCTCGCCGACCAGCTCGAGAGCGGCGTGCTCGTCACCTACGAGGGCGAGGGTCACACGGCGTACAACAAGTCCAACACGTGCGTGAGCGGGGCCGTCGAGTCGTATCTCATCGACGGCACGGTGCCCTCGGCCGACGTCAAGTGCTGACGTGGTCATCGCGGCTCGAATTCTTCGCTACTATTGATTCTCGTGCCAGCCGGTGCGCCCCGCGCGCCGCAGACACGCCGCCTTAGCTCAGTCGGCAGAGCGTCTCACTCGTAATGAGAAGGTCCCGGGTTCGATTCCCGGAGGCGGCTCCATATTTGGATCTGACCAGGTATTTCTCGCCTCATCACGAGGGAGAATTGCCATGGATTCGGCGTTTATTCGGCGTTTATCGATGCGAAACGGCGCGTCGTGCGGGTGCCTGCGAGAGGTGTTCGGGCGGTTTCGATCGGCCTCGTCGTTCATCAGGTGCGCCTCGGTGCACCTGTCGTGTATGGACACCGAACAAACCGCAGCGCTCGGACTCGAGCCACTGCTGACCACGAGTGAACTCGCCGATTACCTCGGCGTCAACGTGCAGGCGATCTACGACCTGCGTTGCGACCGGCGCGGGCCTGCCGGCATCCGCGTCGGACGGGAGCTTCGGTACCGCGCCACCGACGTTCGGCACTGGCTCGAGGCGCTGCACGAGAGCCAGCCCGCTGCCGCGGCTCTGAGTACGTCTCCGGCTGCTCGAGGGGGTGAGCGGTAGTGGCCGGCCGCCCGCGCCTCGATATCGGCACCTACGGGGCGATCACGACCACGCACGTTGCGACCGGCGTGTACCGGGCGCAGACGCGGTTCCGCGACGACGACGGGCGGGTGCGCAAGGTGCTGGCCACCGGCACGAGCGTGAACGACGCGACCGCGGAGCTCAAGCGCCGGCTGCGCGGTCGGGAGAGCGTCGGCTCGACCGGCGCGGGGTTGACCGCCGATTCTCCGTTCGGTGAGTTGGCGCGCCGCTGGCTGGAGAGTGTGAAGGCTGATCCCGACCTGTCGATTGGCACAAAGGACACCTACGAACGCGAGTTGCGGACGCTGGTCGTGCCGGCGTGGCAGGAGTTCACGGTGCGCGAGGTGACCACGACTCGCGTGGACCGGTTCCTGACGGGCCAGCGAGCGAAGTCGTACTCGCGGGCGAAGCACTCCAAGACGCTCCTGAGCCTCGTGATGGCATTCGCCGTGCGGCACGGCGCCGCCGAGCGGAACCCCGTCGACGCGGCGTCGAAGCTGAAGAAGCCGTCGCAGCCGCCGAAGGCGCTCACTCTCGAGGAGATCGAGCGGATCAGGGGCGCGGCCCGTCAGTGGCGCTCGGAGCCCGGGCCCGGGCCGAGGCCGGACGGTCAGGTGCGCGACCTCATCGAGGTGATGCTCGGCAGCGCGACCCGCATCGGCGAGGTGCTCGCGCTGCGCCGCTGCGATGTCGACATGACGGCGAACCCGCCGACCGTGACGGTGAGCGGCACGATCGTCACGCACAAAGGCCAGGGTGTCTACCGTCAAGAGGCGCCGAAGACCGCCGAGTCGAACCGGCCGATCGCCATCCCGGCGTTCGCCGCAGAGGTCATCCGCCGTCGGCTCGCGCTGATCGCGGGCGAGGATGACGATCACCTGCTTTTCTTCACGCGGCGCGGGACCCCGTTCTACCCACACAATGTACGCCGCACCTTCCGCGAGATCCTCGCCCTCGCTGGCCTCGAGGGGCGGGCCATCCGCCCGCACTCCTTCCGCAAGACCGGCGCGACGCTCATCAGCACCGCGCTCGGCGAGCAGGCGGCCGCCGAGGCGCTCGGGCACACGAGCAGCGCCGTGACCCGCGCTCACTACATCGAGCGCACCAAGGAGGCGAACCCGGTGACCGCGGAGGTGCTGGAGCGGCTGGCGCCGCGCACCGGCACCGATCCATGGACGAGCTCTGACCGTTGACCGACGCACCGACCCGGGCGATCGAGCACGGTGCCGGCGAATCAGCGGCACCGTGTGATCAGGGGTTTCCCGTCGTGGGCGTCCCGCCCACGGAGTGGCTTGAAGCGCGCCGTCGGCTCGGCGGTGGGGCCGATTCGGCCCCACCGCCTGATCAGGGATTCTTCCGGTCGAATCGCGTCTCCTGTGCGATCGTCCGGTCTCTCCCGAGGTATCCTGAGGTCGCCACGGGGCCGCGCGGTGCGTTCCGTCCCTCGGACGCGAGTCGATCTCATGCCAAACAGGTGCGCACCCGCTGCCAGGAGCAGGTTGCTGCTCAGATGCTGCGACCGCGGATTCCTGTCAAGTGGCAGATTAGACGGGCTTCCCTCTACAGGCTGCGTTTCGGCGCCGGTTCACGCGTCAAGCGGACAGCTGACAAACCGCCTGCGACTACGCCTGATGCAACTACGAACCATCCATTTGTATTGGCAGGGATCGCTCCAAGAGCAAGACCAAGGGTGGCCGCCGCAGCTAGAGCCGCGGCCAATGAACAGGTGACGATCAGTACACCCGTATTCGGCGCGTTGACGAAGCGTTCAGCCAAGCGAGCCACGAGGAGAATCGACACTGTCGCGACAAACCCGACGACGGCTCCCACAACGGCTCCGACAACGAGCGCGAAGGCCACGAATACGAGTACTGCCGACGCCGCGGGGATACTTGCCTGTGCGACACCGGTACCGATCGCAGCGGTTAGGCCCCCGATCAGCGCGCCGGTGATTAAGCCTTCTGAGAGGAGCAGCGCGCTCGATGTAGATCGCTCTTTAGTCCAGGTGCTCAACACGCTTCAAGGCTATGCGCTAGTGTCCGATTTTGGGTGACCGACACCTGCTGAAAGGATGGCCTAGCTTGAACGCACGTAGTTTGATTTGTGGGGTTGGGATAGGGCTGTTGCTGGTGTCGTCAGCTGCCACACCCGCCGTTGCGGAGGGCTTCTCCATTGACGACCCAGAGACCTTGGTGCAGGCAATTTCACCCGAACTCCTCGGTTTGGAGGATGCAGCAACGCGCATCGACCTCGATGTGCCGACACCACGACGGTCAAGTGATCAGGGTTCTGCGCCGAGCGTGACTCCGGCGAATCCAATTCCGGATTCAGGTTCCGTCACATTCAGCGTCGACTACGCAATCGGTGAGCCTCATTCGGTCGGCGAGTTCGAGCTCTTCCACACGACCTCGACGGAGTCGCGCGCCTATGTCCAGGCAACACCGAATGGCGTACGCATTCTGACAGCTATCGCGAGCGCCGAGGCGCCTAGTGATTACTCCGACACGTTCGATCTCCCGGCTGACGCGGAGGCCACTGAGCTGGGGATGGACGACTCCGAATCGAATCGGCGCAAGGCGATTATCTTGGCAGCGTCTGGCCAGCATGGGCGGTCGATGCGGATGGGGAACCGGTTCACACGGAATATTCGTGGTCTGGGACACGCTCACGCAATCGATCGATCTGGATGATCCGGGTATTGCGTTCCCTGTCTTGGCAGACCCCAACTGGTCGTACAACTACATCTACTCGATTGGATCGACATCTCCGGTAGCGGCTTGGAACGCGCTCCATGATTGCTTCAATTGTCACTTCCCGGTGGCTGGTGCTCCATCGGACTGGTCGTCTTACGGTGAGGAACTCCCGCTTCGACTCGGATGGCCTGGAGTCGCCGACCTCGATTTCACATGCATCATGGGTGAGCAGTATGTCTTTCCCGCCGACCGAGGATGGAGGTTCTTCGCGGCCCCGTCGCACATCGACGGCGAAGGCTCAGTCATCGCATTCGCACTCTACGAGAATGCCTTCGGTCAAAACTCACTGGAAGTGGCGGCATTCGTCGTAAATGACTTCTTCTTGGGGAATCCTGCGATGGAACTGGGCGCTATCTGGAACTGGCAGAACTTCGCTAATAACCTAGCGGCGATCTGAGATTGGGCTCAGCGCTTGGCGCGGGCCCCAACAGTTTGCAACCCGACAGTGGCACCTCATCGAGCCTGAGGCTTCGTATGACTTACACGGCATAGCGGCTCAGCCGGTCTCAGCACACGTTGCGAACGCCGCGCACGGTGTGCATAGGCGCCGTGCCGGGAGGTGTGAAGGTGTCGAGTGGGACGCCCACGTTCTCAATCGTCTTGGGGGCGCGCCCCGGCTGTAAGTTGGCGTCAGGGGCTCCTCCAGGACGCATCGGTGGTCCAAGCTTGGCGTGGCCTAGTCCCCGCATCCAGCGCAATACATGGTCATCAAGATGGAGGCCTCGCCCGCGGCCGGTTGAGCCTCCTGTCGAAGCCCGATCTTGGTCCGTCGATCGGGCACGTCGATCAGCGGACGGAGGCCACCCGAGTTCATCGGGACGGACGCGGAATCAGCGGCACCGTGTGATGAGAGGTTCCCGTCGACCGCGGGTTGAGCCGTCGGTGGGGGCGATTCGCCCCCACCGCTTGACCAGGGATTCTCCCGTTGGGTTCCCGTCTCGGGTGATCTTCAGATCGTGCCCCGGGCGACTGGAGCCCACCACGGCGCTGCCCGGTGCTCTCCTTCGCTCGTACGCAAGTCGATTTCATGCTCAACAGGTGCGCACGCGCTCCCAGGAGCAGGCGGCTGCGCTGTGTTGCTGCTCACGCCGTGTCACACCTGCATCCGGATCAGGCGACACCGCGAGCACCGGGCGGATGTCGCATCCGTCACGCGAGGCTGTGTCCGTCGTCTGGGGCGGCTTCAACCGGCCGAACTGGCCGATCTCGGGCAGCGGTGGACCCTGCTTCGGCCTGCGTCGGTCCGTATCTCCGGAGCCCACGCGGTTGCTGCGCTCGGTGAGGGCGACGAGCGCAAGGTGCCGGTCCGCGGTCCAGCAGATGAGCCGCCCGCGCTGGTCCTTCGTGCGGCCGAGGATGCCGGCATCGGCCAGTTCGACCAGTGCGTTGTGCGCCGCGGTCTTCGAGACGCGGTGCTTCTGGGCGGCTGACTCGACGGTGAGCACGGGATCGGTCGCGAGCCCGTCGAGGTTGCGGCCGATGACGGCGCCGCGTCGCGGGACCGCGGGGTCTTGGCCCTGGGCTCGGCGGTAGGCGATGAGTTCGGCGCGAATGCGTTCATCGAGTGCCGCGACGTCGGCGGACAGCCGCACCGCGTTGTCTGCAGCACGCTCGGTGGCGTACGCGAAGGCGATGACCCAATCGTCGAGTTGTGGCGGGTCGGCGCGGAATGCGGTGAGGCCGGCGATGTAGGCGTTGGTGTCGCCGGCGAAGACCGTGCTGATGGGGATGAGGATGTTGCGCAACGCGTCGGCCCGGTGCAGCACCGTGTGAATGAGTGCGCGCCCGGTGCGGCCGTCTGCCGTCCATGAAGGGGTGGATCGTCTCGAACTGTGCATCGGCGATCGCGGCGCGGACAACTGGGCTATGCTTGCCAAAACCGTACCGAAATCGGTACGCGTTTGGCTGACAAGGTGCGCCGTAGGCGGTGCCGCACCGGGTGCGGCACCGGGCACTTCGCGAGAATGCTGCACGGTGCAGGGTCGTCGCGACGCCGTCGGTCTTGCTTTCGAATGCTCCCCACGTGCAGTAGGTGCGCACGTGGCTCCCTTGCCTTGCCATATGTATACAGATGACCTGCATGTGTGATCGGTTAGGAGGAGATGTGATGGTCATCGAACTTGCACCAGCGTTCACCCTCGGCGATGCGCGCGAGGCGGGCCTGCGCAAAGACCAGGTCTACGATCTGCTCGACGGGGGTGAGATCCAGCGGGTGGGTCGCGGTGCATTCGTGCGCCCAGACGAGATCGACCCGCTGCATGCGACGCTGGCGGCTGCGTCCGTGGTGCAGCCCACAGCGACGCTGTGTCTCACTAGCGCGCTCGTGCACCACGAGTTGAGCGACGCTATCCCGTCCGCCACAGACATCGCGCTGCCGCGCGGCACTCGTCACCCGCAGGCTTCGCGCACGTGGCTTGGCACAGCTTCGACGCCACGACCTTCGAGCTCGGCCGCGAGCACGCCGACGCAGGCAGTGGACTACAGGTGGCGATCTACTCGCCGGAGCGCACCATCATCGACGCGTTCCGGCTCGTACACCAGGAAGGCACCGATGTGGGACACGAAGCTCTGCGACGCTGGCTTCGACGCCGTGGCACGTCGCCGGCGCGGTTGTTGAAGCTGGCTGACGATTCCCGAAAGCGCGGCCGAGACTTCGGCTCGCGCTGGAAGCGCTGCTGTGACCCCCGCCAGTCCTTCCCGTGACAGCGCTGAGGGGCGCGCCTACGACGATCTGCCCAACCTGGCCAGACGCCACGGCCGCGAGGCTGTCGAATACTTCACGCTCTACGCACTCGAGGGATTTCTCGCCCGGCTCGCGGCCTCGACCTACGCCGAGGACTTGGTGCTCAGGGGTGGCGTGCTCATGGCAGCGTTCGCTGCACGCCGCCCGACGCGTGACATCGATCTCGCCGCGTCGGGCTTCGCGAACGACGTCGCAGACGTCGAGCAGCGCGTGCGGGAGATCGTGGAAGCGCGTCCGACGATGGCCTCGCCTTCGACGTCGGGTCGATGACGGTGAGGATATCCGGGAGGACGTGGCCTATGTCGGCATACGAGTGCGCCTCGTCGCATCGTGGCATCGGCGGCATCGCTCTCCAAGTCGATGTTAACTTGGGCGATCCATCTGGCACGAGCCTGGAGACGAACTCGAAGCTGCTCGGCGGCATGCTGCGACTCCGCGGGTACCCGATCACATGGTGCTCGCCGAGGATCGACGCCGCCATCGACCGAGTCGACAAGAAGGATCGTTGGCGTGACTTGGTCGACATGTCGCGATCTCGGAGTCGCCAGACGCGCTCCACGACTTGCGCCAGGCGCTCGAGGTCGTGGCGAACTACCGTGGCTCGAACTCGAGCGCTCGAGCGCTGCTGCTCGCGAAGAGGCCGGATCTCGCTCAGGCCAAGTGGGCGACCTGGCGGCGCAACCAACGTCTCACAGACACCGCGCCCGAGCCGTTCGAAGACCTCCTCGCTGCCTGGGCCTTCATGGCTGCGCTCGGCTCAACCGAGCATGCGGGTTCCTGACAGCCTGCCACCCACTCGTGGAGCTTCACGAACCGACGAACCTCCACCGTCATCTCCTTCGCTAGCCGAAGCGCCACGCCTCTTGCAGATCGAGGGCGCGCACCTTCTCCGCGACGACGGAGGTGGAGCGGTGACGGTGTCGATGCGGGTGATGAGCGCCGGCGACGGATTCCGGTACCTGATGCGCACCGTCGCAGCCGGCGACGGGGAGCGGTCGATGTCGACGCCGCTGACGCGTTACTACAGTGCGAAGGGCACGCCACCGGGCCGTTGGATGGGCAGCGGGCTCCCCGGCCTCGGCGCGGGCCGCATCGCGCGGGTGACGAGGTCACCGAGTCGCAGCTGCAGCTGCTCATCGGGCTGGGTCGTGATCCGGTCTCCGGGCAACCGCTCGGCCGCGCATACCCGACGTACGAGCCCGGGGCCGGTCGCCGTCGCGCGGTCGCCGGCTACGACTTCACGTTCTCGATTCCGAAGTCGGCGAGCGTGCTCTGGGGGATTGCGGATGCCACGACGCAGGAACGCATCGTGCGCGCGCACCATGCAGCGGTTGCGCAGGCGCTCGCCTTCCTCGAGCGCGAGGTTGCTGCCACACGCACCGGGGCAGCAGCCCGCGACGGCGCCGTTGCGCAGGTCGAGGTCACGGGGGTGATCGCAACGGCGTTCGATCACTTCGACAGTCGGGCGGGTGATCCGCACCTGCACACGCACGTCGTGATCAGCAACAAGGTGCAGACCGTGCTCGACGGCAAGTGGCGCTCGCTCGATGGCCGGCCGATGCACGCGGCGGTCGTCGCGCTCTCCGAGTTGCACGAGGCGCTCTTCGCCGACGCGCTCACACGCGAGCTCGGCGTGCAGTGGGAGCAGCGGGAGCGCGGCGCGACCGCAATCCGGCGTGGGCGATCGCGGTCGGTTCCGGAGTCGCTGGTCCGGGAGTTCTCGACGCGCTCGCGGCACATCGACACCGAGACGGACCGCCTGATCGACGCATCGTGCAGGCGCACGGTCGTCGGCCGAGCCCGGCGACGATCATGAAGCTCCGCGCGCAGGCGACGCTCGCAACTCGGCCGGCGAAAGAAGTTCGCTCGCTCGCGGACCTCACCGCGGAATGGCGCGAGCGCGCGGCGCGGGTGCTCGGCACGGATGCCACGAGCTGGGCGCACACCGCAACCGCGAACGCTGCACACGCGAGCGCTGCGCGCGGAGGATGTACCCCTCGACGAGATCGCCGCGATCGGCGCGAGCGTCATGGCGGCAGTGAGCGAGAAGCGCGCAACATGGCGGCACTGGAACCTCGCCGCCGAGGCCGCCCGGCAGACGATGGGATACCGATTCGCCGTCGGCATCCGATCGCGAAGCCGTCGTCGGGCTCGTCATCGACGCCGCTGAGCGGGCGTCGTTGCGGCTCACCCCGCCCGAGCTGGCGTCGAGCCCGGCAGCCGTTCCGGCGGGAGGACGGGACATCGGTGTTCCGCCCGAGGCACTCGGCCGTGTTCACCTCGACCGAGCTGCTCGACGCCGAATCGCGGCTGCTCGCCCGCGCCGCCGACGAGACTGGCACCACGCGCTGACGCCGACTGCCGTTGCGCGAGGTCGCACGCAAGCGACTGCCAGGCGGGGGAGTGCTCGCCGACGACCAACTCGAGGCACTCGACGCGGATCGCGACATCGGGCCGGGTCGTCGACGTGCTCGTCGGCCCGGCCGGTGCGGGCAAGACGACCGCGATGAACGCCCTCCGCCACGCCTGGGAACAGGATCACGGCGGAGCATCCGTCATCGGCCTCGCGCCATCTGCCGCCGCCGCACACGTCCTCGCGGAAGATCTCGGCATCGCGACCGAGAACCTCGCGAAATGGTGGCACGACCACCAGCGCACACGGCGACGACATTCGCGGCCCGGACAACTCGTGATCATCGACGAAGCATCCCTGGCCGGCACCCTTCCGCTCGATCGCATCGCCACGCTCGCCGCGCAGGCAGGAGCAAAGGTGCTGCTCGTCGGGGACTCGGCTCAGCTGCAGTCGGTCGACGCGGGCGGTGCGTTCGCCCTGCTCGTCCACGACCGGCGGGATGCACCAGAACTCGTCGACGTGCACCGCTTCGTGAACGAGTGGGAGAAGGCGGCATCCCTCGGCCTGCGCCGCGGCGATCCTGAAGCGGTCGACCGGTACCTCGCGCACGACCGGGTGCGCGAGGGCGACACCGAGGCGATGGCGGATGCCGCGTACCTGGCTTGGCGCGCGGACGCCCGCGCCGGCCGGTCGACCGTGCTCATCAGCGACTCGAACGAGGCAGTCGCTGCCCTCGAACCAGCGTGCCCGCACCGAACTCATCCTCGACGGCCGCATCGACGCGCTCCGCGAGATCGACCTGCACGACGGCACCCGCGCCGCCGTCGGCGACACGATCATCACGCGGCGCAACGACCGCCGACTGCGCGCCGGCCGACGTGGGTGCGCAACGGCGACCGGTGGACGGTCTTGCGCAGTGCGTCGCAACGGGTCGCTCGAGGTGCGGCGGCCTGGGCACCGATGGGGAAGCACGGTGCTCCTTCCCGCCGCGTACGTCCGGCAGCACGTCGAGCTCGGATACGCCGTCACCTCCTACCGCGCCCAGGGGATCACGACGGACACCGCCCACGTCGTCGTTGCACCCGGAATGACCCGGGAGAACTTATACGTCGCGATGACCCGCGGCCGAGAAGCGAACACCGCCTACGTGGCCGTCGACCGCCCCGATGTCGCTCACGTCGGCCCGCGGCCCGGAGACGACGGCGAGGCGTCCGCGCGGAGCATCCTGTTCGGCGTCCTGCAGCATGTCGGCGCCGAGCTGTCCGCGCACGAGACGCTCACGGCGGAGCAGGACGCGTGGGGATCGATCGCGCAACTCGCGGCCGAGTACGAGACCATCGCGGCCGCCGCGCAGCACGACCGATGGGTCGCGGCTGGTGCGCGCTTCCGGGCTCACGCCGGAGCAGGCGGATGCGGCAATCGAGTCGGATGCCTTCGGGCCGCTGGCGCGGAACTGCGGCGGGCGGAGGCGCATCACATCGAGGTTGAGCGACTGCTCGCGAGTGTGGTTCGCGTGCGTGGGTTCGAGGACGCGGAGGATGTCGCGGCAGTGCTCCACGCGAGGTTGGCAGCAGCAGTCGCGCCGGGCGCTGGCGCGCAAGCCGCTGTCGGCCGGGCGCGGCGGAGGCCTCGTCTGATCGCCGGGCTCCTCCCACAGGCAATCGGCCCGATGGATGCCGAGATGCGGCGGGCCCTGCACGAACGCGCCGAGCTGGATCGAGTCACGAGCCCGAGCAGTGCTTGATCAGTCGTTGGTGGCGGGTGAGGGGTGGACGCGGACCCTCGGGCAGCCGCCGCACGCAGACACTAGCTGCCGCGGCTGCGTGGCGTGGTCATGGGTGCACGGTTGCGGCGTACCGCGACCGGTACGGCATCGTCGGTGCGACGGCGCTCGGACCCGCCCCCGAGACGACCGCGCAGAAGCTGGACGTCAAGCGCGCCCACGCTGCGCTCGTGGCCGGTCGACAGCTGTCGGACCAGTACGCTGCAGAGCAGCAACCAAGTGTCAAAGCGGGGGTTCGTCGGTCACTGAGCCGATTGAAGCGCCTCTGGGCCCTAATGGGCTCTGGACACGCGAGCCTCCAAGAGAATTGGAGCGCTTGCGGATGCTTGGAGTGGTCTCAAGTCTGCCCATGTTCTGGAGGGTATCGACAATGCAATTGGCGATACTCGGGAATTCGATCGGGTGGTCTGGCGCGGTCGGGTTAGGGAACCTTAGGTTTGGGCCACATGCTCGAGCGTTGAGGTTCCAGCGAGATCGTTTGCGCGGTTTCGTTGGAGGTTTCGTGCGTTATACGCATGCCGCGGGGGGATCCTCGCCGCGGTTCTCGTATCCGCACCGGTCTCGAGTGGGTGTTCTCGCGCAGCGGAGTTGACTGGTCAGATCGGTCCGACGGTGCCGCTGGCCGATGCTCTGGGCAAGGCGGGCATCCCGTGGAGGTTGGCACCGTGACCATTGAGTGGGACGGCTACGAACCTTACGATCCAGGAGTGGCTGATCCACCAAACCGTCTTTCGCGTTCTGAGGCGCGGCAGGTATTCAAGCGGCGCATGGGGGCGAAGAGCGCTCACATCGAGATGCTCGGGCGGCTGCTGAAGGCAAACGGGAATGGAATTGGGACGGACGAGCGCTTGCAATCCAGGATCTCAACGACTGGTTTTTGGCCAGCGTCGAGGCTAACCCTCGACAGCCCGGCAGGCTCGCGTCCGACTGGTATTCGGTGGCACACGACGTGGCGCTGTTCTCGGCGAGGTGATAATCGAGCGGCACCCGCACCTGCATTGGGAGTTCTTCACCTGGGGCAAGACAAACGTCGCGTTCCAGCGTCACGTGATCATGGGCTTCAGACCGAGGATCCGAAGTTCCACACCAACGTCGACATCGACCGGATGGTCGCGACCTACGCGCACCAGATCATCGAGGCGCGTGGATCGATCCCCGCCTACGGCACCGTCGAAGTCCGTGGGGCGAGGATGAACGTCGATGCTGTTGCTGCGGATCACCGCTCGCGCGAGATTGACGCGGAGGCGTTCTGGCACTGGCTCCGGCGCCGCCGCTGAGCGGGCCTGGATCGACTAGCTGCGTCACGCGAGCTGGGCTTCGATGGCTGGTGGCGCAGGAGCACGAACTGGATGAGGTTATCGGAATCTTGGGCGGTCGCTTCGCGCACTCGAGCGACGATCCTCACGTGGTGTTCAACTTCCGCCGAGGCCGGCGTGACGCCCAAGCGATCTGCCGATATCGGGCTACAATCCTGCGTTTGCACTCGGCTCGGTCGCTGTCTGGGAAAGCGGTGAAATCGAGGCGGAGGTCGTCGAAATCGAATCGGACCTGGACGAATGACCTCGCCCAATCCCGGCGGGGCCGCCGTGCACTCCCGGATCCATACGAACGCCCATTACGACGAAGTGAACAATTTGCTCGGTGGGGCCGCATCTCGGTCCGATGTCTTCGGACACGCTGCGCGTACATAGGCGGGCGCCTGACCGCTGGAGGCTCCCCGTGATGAACAATAGCGTCTTTCGCCTTGTCGTACCCGAGGGTTTCGAGTCGGGCATCCCCTATCGACGCCGCCAACTTCGAGGTCATTCAAACCCTCGCTGAACGACGCCGTGGAGCGGCTTGGGAACCCATCGAGATGCGCTTGCTGAAGGATGACGACAGCGGCAGACCGCAGGCTTCGGGCGGACATGCCTTGGCTCAGTCGCCACGTTCTCAGTCCTTCGCGATGGGGCCCTGCCAGGGGAAGGCGGTCTGAATTTGACCGTTCCGGAAAATTGATCTGGATCCCTGTCGCGGCGCCCCCGGTCTGGTTGGTGCCAACCAACGAGCCAGTGTCGTAGATTCCCTTGTAAGCGGCGGTACAGCCGCAGTGCCCAACCTGTTCCGCTTGGCAACCAGAGCCGCTGGACAGGTCTTGGCGACCGAGCAGTGATCCTGGTGTCGCGGCCGCCCGCTCGTCTTGTTACAGTCGGGCACGAGGGCGGCGTTCAGGCCCTGGTCAGCCGCGGGACTTGTCGCCGATGAATCGCAGGCTGTACGGTCGGACGCATCCTGATCGGCCAGTCGCCGTGAGCTGGGCGACCGGCAAGTCCGGTGCCTGGCCGCCGACGCCATACCGATCGTTGAGGATGACGAGGAGATCCATGGTGGCGCCGCAGCCCACGAACCCCGATTCCAAACCAGCATCTGAGCCGACATCTGTTGGCACCGGCGGGGCCCCGCTACTTGAGTCGCACAGGGCCGGACGGACCCCGGTGGTGCGAGTGGGAAGCCGGTCGAGCAGAAGTGGGCGACTGGCGGTGGTCGGGTTGTGCGGCATCATCAGCGGCGTCCTCGGGGTGATGCTCGCCCCGCTACTCGGCATGCTTGGGGTGGCGCTCGGGATCCTCGCCCTCGTGCTCGGGAGCGCAGCTCGAGCGCACATGCAGCCCAGGCGTGAGGGGCGATGGGTTGCGACTTCCGCGATTGTGCTCGGCATCGGTGCGATCGGCATCGGGATCATCACGTTCGTGGTCGAGGTCGGCTGCCTCGCTTGGGTGATTCAGGCGCGCTGCTGGCGTGTTCGAGGTCAACTTTAACCTAGGGTTAGACCCGGCAATGGCGTGCGCATCGCTTTCGCCGACTATGGCGTCATCAGGTTGGCAGGCCTCTCCGATCCCGGCTGGATCCACTCCGCCCAGCTACCTTCTTCTCGTCGCGCGCGTCGTCTCCTCATCCCGGAGAGTAGCGAAGGAGGAGCCCGCGTCCCTCACCACGTTGGACCGCGCCGCCTCGCGGCGCTGGGATGTGCCAGACGCTGCTGGATCCAACCTTCCGAATGTTACGTTCCGACCGAGACAGCCAACCAGACCTGCGTCGGATCGTCTCCGTCGGGGGCGCGTGCTCGGTGCGGCTGCCGAACAGCTGCCATGGGATCGTTTCGTGCGCAATCCAATCGTTGTCCTTGTCCCGCCTACTCAGTCGCGGATTGGGCCATCCGCCGTTTATTCGGCGTTTATTCACTCCAGACCGCCCAATCGGCTCGATCCAGTCCGAGACATCCGGTACACTCGGCACCAGAAAGCGCGAGCATACTCGGCGAGAAGTCCCAGATCAGATCTAGATTCATTCGAGGCATCCGTCTCGATCATGACGTCAGCCGCCGCGACGGCCGAGATTCGACTCCACGAGAGAAGGTCCCGGGTTCGATTCCCGGAGGCGGCTCCAACTCTCGGAGTCCTGGCGTGCGCCGCCGGGGCGGCGGCCTTTCGGCTCAGGTCACTCAGGTCCGCGATCCGTACCCGCTCAGGTGTCGTTCGGTGTGCAAACTTCAGGAAGCACAGATCCCAGATCGAGACGTATCGTCGGCGCCGCTCGTAACGAACGGCCCGGGATCACCGGGCCGTTCGCATCTCACGCGAGGAAGAAGCGCGTAAGTCAGGGGGAAGGCGTCAGCGCACGGCCTCGATCACGGCGGCGTATGCCTGGTAACCCTCAGCGGTGGGGTGCAGGAACGTCACGGGGTTCGTCGCATCCTGACCGAGCCACGGGTCGGCGCTGAAGGCGCCGTGGCCGAGGAAGGCCACCGTGACGTCGGCGAACACGACGTTCACGCCCTGCGCCTGCGCTGCAGCCACAGTCGCGGCGAGGACCTGGTTCATGGTCTGGACGCCGAGGTTCACCCCATCGGCCACTCCCGGGGCGAGCGGCAGCGGGTATCCGGTCACCACGATGCGGGCGTTGGGCGAACGGCTGCTGATCGCCGCGAGTGTTTCGCCGAGTTCCGGTCCGAGCTCGGTTGCGAGATATGTGTTCGCTGCGCCGAGTGCGGTGAAGCACGGGACCGTGTTCGGGTCTGGGAAGCACGCCGCGAGCAGGCCGGGAAGGTCGAGTCCGTTCGCGCCGACGGTCAACGTCACGAGCGTCGTGCCGCGGTTGATCTGTGCGAGCTGCCCATCGACGTCGTCGAAATCGGCACCGGTGCACGAGGGGTTCCGCAGCAGGTTGATGCGGGGCTCGGAGTCGAGCAGGCCCGGATACCCGAGCGGGCTGCGCAGGCACGCGTCGACGTAGCTGCCGGCGCCCTGGCCTGCAGCGTACGAATCGCCGAGGGAGACGTACTTCGCGACGGGTGGGGGTGGCGCGGCGACCGCCGGACCCGCAACCCCGACGGGAATTGCGAACAACGCGATGACGGCCGCGACGACTATGGCGCGACCCTTCCCGAGTGCAGTCGACATGACCCAACGCTAGACCCGAACATGAGTTATCCACAGCATCCCCGAATGGGGGCCACGGTGGCAGCCCATAGGCTAGGTGATATGAGCGAATCTCTGCGCTGGGGCATCCTGGCGACCGGCGGCATCGCCCGCCTCTTCACCGGTGATCTGAAGCGCAACGGCTTCGACGTGCGGGCGGCCGGCTCGCGATCGCAGGCGAACGCCGACGCGTTCGCCGCCGAGTTCGACATCCCGCGCGCATACGGCGGCTACGAAGCCCTCGTCGCAGACCCCGACATCGATGTCATCTACGTCGCGTCGCCGCATCCGCACCACGCGGCGCATGCGACGCTGGCGCTCGAGGCGGGCAAGCACGTGCTCATCGAGAAGCCGATCGCGCTGAACCAGGCCCAGGCCCGGCACGTCGCCGACCTCGCCGCCGATCGCGGGCTGCTGGCGCTCGAGGCGATGTGGACGAGGTACCTGCCGCACATGGTGCGCATCCACGAGCTCATCGACTCGGGCGCGCTCGGCGAGGTGCGCACGGTCATCGCCGACCACACGCAGAAGCTGCCCGATGACCCCGCCCACCGCATCAACGCCCTCGAACTCGGCGGCGGTGCACTGCTCGATCTCGGCATCTACCCGGTGTCGTTCGCTTGGGACGTGTTCGGTGCGCCGAAGACGGTGCAGGCCTCGGCCACGTTCAAGGCCACCGGTGCCGACGCGCAGGTCGCGACGATCTTCGGCTACGAGGGCAACCGCATGGCCTCGTCGATCTCGGCGAGCGACACGAAGGGCCCGAACACCGCTGTCGTGCTCGGCAGCGAGGCGCGCATCGAGATCGACGCGGTCTGGTACACGGCGACGTCGTTCCGACTCGTCTCCAACGACGGCACCGTGCTCGAGGAGTACACCTCCGAGGTGAACGGACGCGGCATGCACTACCAGGCGGCCGCCCTTGAACGGCTCGTCGCAGACGGCCGGCTCGACGGCGGAGACGCCCTCTCGACCGCCGAGAGCGTCGCGATCATGGGCACGCTCGACGAGATCCGCGCACAGATCGGCCTGCGCTACCCCGGCGAGTGAGGCCGCCCGACTCCGGAATCGGGTTCAGCACGACCGCGTACAATGCCCGGGTGCACGACGAGACGGATGCCCCGGGCGACGCCCCGGTGCGCACCGACCCCGGTGCGGGCGGGGCGATGAGCGGCAAGCCCGGCGGCGGGTCATCCGTCGTCGCCTTCGTGCGTCGGCACCGAGTCGCCGTGAGCATCACCGCCGGCGTGCTCGTGCTCGCGCTCGCCGGCACCGGTGCCGTCTTCGCCGGGGCTGCGACGAACGCCGGGGCCAACGCCGCCGTCGTGCCGAGCGCGACCCCGACACCGACGCCTGAGCCGCCGCGCGCGGTGCCCGCAGAGGTGGTCGCGGCCAGCCGCGTGCGCACCTGCTCGGTCGCCGAGGCCGCGGCAGATCCGCGGCTCGCGAACCTGCAGGCGCAGGTCGTGAAGGCATCGACGGGCGAGGTGCTCTACGACCGCGGCGGCACCACACCGTCACGCACCGCGAGCGTCATGAAGGTGCTCACCTCGGCCGCTGCACTCTCGGTGCTCGGCTCGAGCCACCGCGCCACGACCACGGTCGTGAAGGGAGCCGAGCCCGGCTCGATCGTGCTCGTCGGCGGTGGCGACGTCACCCTGTCTCGCACGCCGAGCGGCGACGAGACGGCCTACCCGGGCGCGGCGCACCTCGACGAGCTCGCCCGCCAGGTGCGCGAGGCGTGGGCCGCAGACCCCGCCAACCCGCCCATCACGAAGCTGATCCTCGACGCGAGCTACTTCGGCGGCGAGGAGTGGCATGCGAGCTGGGCGCCGTCCGAGCGCGAGCTCGGCTACATGTCGAACATCACCGCGCTCATGGTCGACGGCGACCGCGACGACCCCTACACGAACACGTCACGGCGCAGCGAGGACCCCATCGGCCGCGCCGGACAGGCGTTCGCCGACGTGCTCGGCGGCGTCGGCACGATCGAGCGGGGCACGGCGCCCGCGGGAGCCGCGCAGCTCGGCGCGGTGTCGTCGCCGACCGTCGCCGAGCTCATCGACAAGGCACTCGTCGTCTCCGACAACGACGTCGCCGAGATGCTCGCCCGCCTCGTCGCGATCAAGACCGGCGCCGGCAACACGTTCGCCGCGCTCAACGCCGGCGTCCTCGAGGCGCTCGAGGGGTACGGCGTCGACACGACCGGCATCACGATCGTCGACGGCTCGGGGCTCTCGCCCGACAACGCGGTGCCGCCGTCGTACCTCACCCGGCTGTTCACGAAGGTCAACGCCCGCGAGGCGAGCCTCGGGTACATCATCGACTCGCTGCCGGTGTCGGGCGAGCGAGGCTCGCTCGCCTACGACGACCGGTTCTGGGGCGACAACTCGGTCGCCGACGGCCGGGTCATCGCGAAGACGGGATGGATCGACACCGGATACACGCTGAGCGGCGTCATCCGTGCCGCCGACGACACCGATCTCACGTTCGCCATCTACGCCCTCGGCGAGGTCACCGACGAGGCCAAGACCGCCATCGACACCCTTGCGACCGCCTTCTACCGCTGCGGCGACAACCTCTCGAACCAGTGACCGGCGGGGCGGCGGCGGTGCGGTCAGGCGAGCGGATGCCTCGCGCCGACGTGGTCGCGCTCACGCGCCGACTCGTCGCGATCGACGCCACGAACCCGTCGCTCGTGCTGGGCGGCGCCGGCGAACGCGAGCTCGCCGAGGTCATCGGCGCATGGCTCGACGAACGCGGCTTCGACGTGCGACTCGTCGGTGCCGACCCCGCGCGACCGAGCGTCCTCGCGCGCCGACGAGGGACCGGCGGCGGTCGCACGCTGCTCCTGGCCGGCCATCTCGACACGGTCGGCGGTACCGGATCGGGCGCTGATGCCGCGTCCGCGACTCGGCCGGGTGACGCGGGCGACTCGGGTGGCCCGGGCGACCGGCCGTCGCCGGCGTTCCGCCGGTCCCGCCCGATGTCGACCGCATCGTCGGTCGTGGCGCCTACGACATGGCCGGCGGCCTCGCCGCCGCGATGGTCGCCGCGGCTGCGGCACCGGCCGGTCTCGCCGGCGACCTGGTGCTCGCATTCGCCGCCGACGAGGAGTTCGGCTCGATCGGCATGGAGGAGCTGCTGGCGGCGATGGATGCCGAGGCCGACGCGACCGTCGACCCGCGGCCGCGCCCCGACGCCGCCGTCGTGCTCGAGCCGACCGACCTCGAGGTGACGCTCGCCCACCGCGGGTTCGCCTGGTACCGGGTCGAATACGAGGGCCGCGCCGCGCACGGATCGCAACCCGAACTCGGGGACGACGCGATCGACCGGGCGGTCGACGGGCTCGTGGCGCTGCGCGCGCTCGCGACCGAGATCGACGCACGCCCGCGACATCCGCTGCTCGGCGCCGGAAGCGTGCGCGTGTCGACGATCGAAGGCGGCACCGACGCCGCGACCGTCGCCGACCGGTGCGTCGTCGTCGTGGAGCGACGCACCCTGCCGGGTGAAGGCGATCCGGGTGCAGAACTCGAGCGCGTGCTCGCTCCGTCGCGGCCGGCACGCATCGTCCGGTTGGTCGCGCGGCCGGCGATGGAGGCCGACGTCCACGCGCCGATCGCGCGAGCGGTACTCGCGGCCGTCGAACGCGCGACGGGGGCGCCGGCGGTGCGTCGCGGCGACCCGTGGTGGACCGATGCGGGACTGATCGCAGACGCGGGGATCCCCGTAGTGCTCGTGGGACCGGTCGGCGGCGGGGCGCACGCCGACGAGGAGTGGGTCTCGGTCGGGTCGCTCGAAACGCTCGTCGGCGTGCTGGAGGGGGTCATCCGCGCCATCTGCGACGAGAATGGACTGTAGGACGGAAGGAGCGCTCGTGACCCGAGCACTGTTCATCATCGACGTGCAGAACGACTTCACCGAGGGCGGGGCGCTCGGCGTCGAGGGGGGAACGGCGGTCGCCGCCGGCATCTCCGAACTGCTGGCGAAGCGACGCGGCGAGTACGAGCTCGTGTTCGCCTCCCGCGACTGGCACGCCGGCGATCACGACAACGGCGGCCATTTCGCGCTCGACTCCGAGCCCGACTTCGTCGACACCTGGCCGCCCCACTGCGTCGCCGGAACGCCCGGTGCCGAGTACCACCCGGCGCTGTCGACCGAAGAGGTCGACGTGCACGTCCGCAAGGGCCAGGGGATTCCCGCGTACTCGATCTTCGAGGGCATCGACGACGCGGGCGAAACGGTCAGCGCGGTGCTCACGCGCCACGGCATCACCGAGATCGACGTCGTGGGCCTCGCGACCGACTACTGCGTGCGCGCGAGCGTGCTCGACGCGCTCGACCACGGACAGCACGTGCGCGTGTTCATCGACCTCGTCGCGGGCGTCGCGGCCGAGACGTCCGAGGCGGCACTGGCCGAACTCGGGCACGCGGGCGCGGTGATCGCGGAGTCGAGCGTGCTCGGTGCGGACGCCGCCGACGGCGACGCTGCCGAGGCTGACGCGACCGACGACGCCGAGGCGGACGCGGCGGGCGATGCCGAGGCAGGCGCGGCGCGCGACGCCGAGGCCGGCGCGTGAGGGCCGCGGGCGCGACCCCGGTTCCCACGCTCTACGCCGAAAGCACCGACGGCGTGCTCATCGGCTATCGGCTGCGCGGCGAGCAATCGGCGGATGCCTCGCTGCCGCCGGTGCTGCTCGTGCACGGATTCGCTTCGAACGCGACCATCACGTGGGAGGGCACCGGCTGGGTGCAGGCACTCGCCGATGCAGGTCGCGCGGTGATCACCGTCGACCTTCGCGGGCACGGAGACAGCGACAAGCCCGTCGACGGGGAGTCCTACTCGTCCGAGCTGCTCGGCGCCGACCTGCTGGCCGTGCTCGACTCGGCCGACGTCGCGCAGGTCGACGTCATCGGCTACTCGATGGGCAACCGCGTCACCTCGGCGCTCGCGGCCCTCGCCCCCGAACGCATCCGGCGGGTCGTCATCGGTGGCGCCGGGCCGAACGAACTGTTCGCCTCGTGGGACCTCGACGAGGTGCGCGCCGTGCTGCAGCGCGACGAATGGGGGGGACATCCGCTCATCGAACAGGTGCTGCGCCCCGCGCTCGACGCCGGCGCCGATCGTGACGTGCTGCTCGCGGTCATCGAGGGTGTGGCGGGGTCGCCGCTCGCGATCCCCGGCGACATCCCGACGCTGTTCGTCGCGGGCGAGAACGACCCGGTGCCGGCCGGCGTGCAGCAGCTCGCGCTCGACTGGGAGGCCGACCTCGTGACGATCCCCGGTCGCGACCACGTCTCGACGCTCACCGCGCGCGCATTCAAGACCGCGGCCATCGAGTTCCTCGCCTGAGGAGCCGTCGGCGCGACTCGGGGTTCCTGTCGCAGCGGCGGGCGTCCTGATGGCTACAGCTGGTGGCCGAGCTTGTACTCGCCCTGCTTCCACTCGGCATGGTTCCTCGCCCTCGTCGGGGCGGGTGTACGAGAAGCCGTCGGCACCGATGGTGACGGCCATCTCGCTGGTGTCGGTGCGGGCGACGACCGGCTGCGGGTTGCCGTCGAGGTCGAGCACGAGGGATGCCTCGGTGTACCAGGACGGCACGACGGGGTTGCCCCACCAGTCGCGGCGCTGGTTGTCGTGCACGTCCCACGTGACGACGGGGTTGTCGGGGTCGCCGGTGTAGTAGTCCTGCGTGTAGATCTCGACGCGGTGGCCGTCGGGGTCGCGCAGGTACAGGTAGAACGCGTTCGAGACGCCGTGGCGGCCGGGGCCGCGCTCGATCGCGTCCGAGCGGCGCAGCGCGCCGAGCTTGTCGCAGATCGCGAGGATGTTGTGCTTCTCGTGCGTCGCGAAGGCGACGTGGTGCATGCGGGGGCCGTCGCCGCCGGTCATGGCGGTGTCGTGCACGGTCGGCTTGCGGCGCATCCACGCGGCGTAGACGGTGCCCTCGTCGTCCTGGATGTCCTCGGTGACGCGGAAGCCGAGGTCCTGCATGAACGCCACGGCGCGCGGCACGTCGGGGGTGACCTGGTTGAAGTGGTCGAGCCGCACGAGCGCGCCCGGCGTGTGCAGGTCGTAGCGCCACGCGAGGCGCTCGACGTGCTCGACGTCGTAGAAGAACTCGTAGGGGAACCCGAGCGGGTCCTCGACGCGCACCGAGTCGCCGATGCCCTTCGTGAAGCCCTCCGCTGCGGCGCTCGACGCGGCATCCGAGCTCCGTGTAGAAGGCGACGGCCTTGTCGAGGTCCTCGGGGGTGCGCACGCGGTACGAGAACGCGGCGACCGCGGCGACCGGGCCCTTGCGCAGCACGAGGTTGTGGTGGATGAACTCCTCGATGACTGCGCAGGTAGATGGTGTCCTCGTCCTCCTCGGTGACGACAGGCCGAGCACGTCGACGTAGAAGATGCGGGATGCGCGCGAGGTCGGTGACGACGAGCTCCATGTAGGCGCAGCGCAGGATGTCGGGCGGCGGCGCCTGCGGGGTCGGGATCGGGTTGTCGGAGTGGATCGGCGCCTCCTGCGAGACGTAGAAGCCGGAGGAGGTCGAGGGTGCGGTTGACGGTCATGTCAGCGCTCAGGCTCCTTTGCCGAAGGTGGGGTTGTGCGCGGCGCCGAGGGTGATGTGCACGGCCTGCTGGTCGGTGTAGAAGTCGATCGAGCGGTAGCCGCCCTCGTGGCCGAGGCCCGAGGCCTTGACGCCGCCGAACGGGGTGCGCAGGTCGCGCACGTTGTTCGAGTTGAGCCAGACCATGCCGGCCTCGACGGCCTGCGCGAAGTTGTGCGCGCGCTTCAGGTCGTTCGTCCAGACGTAGGCGGCGAGCCCGTACTTGACGCCGTTCGCGAGCGCGAGCGCCTCCTCGTCGGTGTCGAACGGGGTGATCGCGACGACCGGGCCGAAGATCTCCTCCTGGAAGATCCGGGCGTCGGGCGCGACGTCGGCGAACACCGTCGGGGCGACGTAGTTGCCGGTCGGCGAAGCCGTCGGGGCGGCCGCCGCCGGCGACCAGGCGCCCCTCGGTCTTGCCGATCTCGACGTAGCTCATCACCTTGTCGTAGTGCTCGGGGTGCACGAGCGCGCCGACCTCGGTCGTCGGGTCGTGCGGGTCGCCGACGATGACGCGCTTCGCCTGCGCCGCGTAGCGCTCGACGAACTCGTCGTAGATCGCGCGCTCGCACGAGGATGCGCGAGCCCGCCGTGCAGCGCTCGCCGTTGAGCGAGAACACGCCGAAGATCGTCGCGTCGATCGCGGCCTCGAGGTCGGCATCGGCGAACACGATCGCCGGCGACTTGCCGCCGAGCTCCATCGACAGGCCCTTGAGGAACGGCGCCGCGTTGCCGAAGATGAGCTGCCCGGTGCGGCTCTCGCCGGTGAACGAGATGAGCGGCACGTCGGGATGCTTCACCAGCGCGTCGCCGGCATCCTCGCCGAGCCCGTTGACGAGGTTGAAGACGCCCTTCGGCAGCCCGGCCTCCTCGAAGATGCCCGCCCACAGCGACGCCGACAGCGGCGTGAACTCGGCCGGCTTCAGCACGACCGTGTTGCCGGTGGCGAGGGCGGGGCCGAGCTTCCACGACTCGAGCATGAACGGCGTGTTCCACGGGCGTGATGAGCCCGGCGACGCCGATCGGCTTGCGGTTGACGTAGTTGATCTGGCGGCCGGGCACCTTGTAGGTGTCGTCGGCCTGCGCGACGATCAGGTCGGCGAAGAACCGGAAGTTCTCGGCCGCGCGACGCGCCTGGCCGAGCGCCTGCGTGATCGGCAGGCCCGAGTCGAACGACTCCAGCTCGGCGAGCCGCGCGTCGCGGGACTCCACGATGTCGGCGATGCGGTGCAGCACCCGCGAGCGCTCGCGCGGCAGCATCCGCGGCCACGGGCCCTCGGTGAACGCGCGACGGGCGGCGGCGACGGCGCGGTCGATGTCGGCCTTCTTGCCGGCCGCGGCCTGCAGGTAGGTCTCGTTCGTCACCGGGTCGAGCACGTCGAACGTGTCGCCGTCGACCGAGTCGACGAACTCGCCGTCGATGTAGTGCTGGATGCGGTCGGGCAGGTCCGCGGGGATGTGGTGCGTCGATGCTGATGCGTTCCGGTCGATCGGTCATGGGTCTCCGGTCGGAGATGATCAGAAGGCGCGGGAGGCCGAGGGCCTCGTCGGGGTGTTCGTGGATCAGGTAGCGCGTCGAGCGTGGCGGAGCGGTGCCGGCGGGCGGCCAGTCTCGATCTCGCAGCGGGTCGGCGCCCGCGCTCGATGAGGTCGAGGATGCTCTCGTGCTCGTCGCACGGACTCGAGCGCGCGGCCGGGCACGAAGCTGAAGTCGAGTCGCGCAGGTGCCCCAGCCGGGCCCACTCGGCGTTGCACGAGCTCGAGCATGCGCGGGTTCGGCGCACTTCGCGAACAGGACCGAGTGGAACTCCTGGTTCAGCGCGGTGAACGAGTGCGGGTCGAAGTGGTCGAGCGTCTCGACGCATGCGCTCGTTGACCGCGCGGGCGCGGCGGATGTCGTCGGCGGTGAGGCGGCGCGCGGCGAGCGCGGTGGCGGTGCCCTCGAGGATGCCGAGCGTCTGCATGCTGAACCGGTACTGCGAGTCGTCGACCATCGACACGTGCGCGCCGACGTTGCGCTCGAACGTCACGAGGCCCTCGGCCTCGAGCTGGCGGATCGCCTCGCGCACCGGCACGACGCTCATGTCGAGCTCGCTGGCGATCGAGCCCGAGCACGAGCCGGTAGCCGGGGGTGTAACGTCCTGGTCGTCGATGCGCTCGCTTGATCCAGCGGTAGGCCCGCTGCGACTTGCTCTCGGCGCTCGCCGCGACTCCGTCACCGTACGTCTGCTGCGCCGTGCGTCGGTACCGCGCCTGCCACTCGGCGTTCATGGGGAACAGCCCGTCGACGGGATGCCCCGGCCGCGACCTGCTCGGCGACGTAGGCGTCCTCGTCCTCCTGCGCGAGCCGCCTCGGCGACCACCTCTGCGACGAGGTGCGGGCGGGATCACGATGACGCCGTCGCCGTCGCCCACGATGACGTCGCCCGGCTGCACGGTCGTGCCGCCGCATGCGATGGTCACGTCGACCTCCCACGGCACGTGCCTGCGCCCGAGCACGCGCGGGTGCGCGCCGCTGCGAGAACACGGGGATGCCGAAGCCGGCGACCGCGTCGAAGTCGCGCACCCCGCCGTCGGTGACGATGCCGGCCGCGCCGCGCGCCTGCGCGCGCAGCGCGAGGATGTCGCCGAGCGTGCCCGGAGCCGCGCTCGCCGCGGGCCTCGATCACGATGACCTCGCCCGCGCTCGACGGTGTCGAACGCGACGCTTCTGCGCGTTGAAGCCGCCGCCGTGCTGCTGCGAACAGGTCTTCGCGGAACGGGACGAACCGCAGCGTCTTGGCCGTGCCGACGATGCGGTCGCCGGGGTGCGTTGGCGTGCACGCCGTCGATCGAAGATGTCGTGGTAGCCCGCGCTTGCGCAGCTGCGACGCTCAGGGCGCGACGGCGGTCGAGCCGATGAGCGCCCGCACCTCTTCGGTGAGCACCCCCGTCGGTCGAGGAGCGCCCGACGGAGTCGGCTGTGCCGTCGGTCGAGTAGCGCCCGACGGAGTCGGACGCGTATCGAGACCAGGCGCCGCTACTCGACCGGCGGAGGCCCGTCCGGCGGCGACCGCCGCGGCGAGCTCGGCCTCGCTACCCCACGCCTCGGCGCGCTGCAGGTCGTCGACCGCGGGCTGCGTGCCGAAGTCGCCGAACTCCGCCGTGCCCTGCGTGACCGTCGTGACGAGCCGGCCCGTGGACGGCGCCCCGGGCGCCTCGGGCGCGTCGACCTCGACCTCGACGACATCGCCCGGCACGACGACCGACGAGCCGGCCGGGGTGCCGGTGAGGATGACGTCGCCGGTCTCGAGCGTGATGTGCTGCGACAGATCGGCGACGAGCTGGCCGAAGGGGAAGAGCAGCGTCGCCGTCGAGTCATCCTGCACGCAGTTCGCCGTTGACCCAGGTGCGCACGCGCCAGCGCGTCTTCGCCGATGCCGTCGGTGGGGATCGCGGCCGGGCCGATCGGGGTGAACCCGTCGCCGCCCTTCGAGCGCACGTTCGAGCCCTTGTCGGTCGGCGCGCAGGTCGTACAGCGCCGAAGTCGTTCGCGGCGGTGACGGATGCCGACGTGGCTCCAGCCGCGCTCGGGCGTCACGCGCCGCGCGGGCTCGCCGATGACGAGGGCGATCTCGCCCTCGAAGGCGAGCAGCTCGGTGCCGGCCGGGCGCTCGAGCGTGCCGCCGGACGCCGCGATCGAGCAGGAGGGCTTGATGAAGTAGCTGGGCTGAGCCGGGAGTGCGACCGCGCTGCTCCGCCCGCGACGGGTAGCTGAGGTGGACGGCGATGATCTTTCCCGGTGCCGGGATGCCGCCGCTCGTCGCGGTGAAGTCGTTCGTCATGGACGTCCTCGTCTCTCGATATCTGAAATGATATACGATCTGGTCGGCGAGCGCCAGACCACCGATCGCGAACGGTCAGTAGCCGGCGCGGGGCGAGCCCGAGTCCGGGACATCCGCTCGGATGAAGCGGTCGGCGAGCGCCTCGGATGCGCGCGCCAGGATCGCCACGTCGGCGCCGACGGCGACGAAGGATGCCCCTGCGGCGAGGTAGCGGTCGGCGTCGTCGGGCACGAACGCGTTGACGCCCACCGGTTTGCCCGCCGCCCGGCCGGCTTCGATCGAGGACAGCACGGCGGCCACGACGTCGGGGTGACTCTGCTGCCCGAGCACGCCCATCGACGCCGCGAGGTCGGCCGGGCCCACGAAGAGCGCGTCGACCCCGTCGACCGCGGCGATCTCGGCGGCGGCGGCGACCGCCGTCGCCGACTCGATCTGCACGGTGAGGCTGATCGACGTCGACGCGTTCTGCAGGTAGTCGTCGACCCGGTTCCACCGCGACGACCGGGCGAGCGAGGCGCCCACGCCGCGAACGCCGCCGCCGGGGTACCGCACGGCCCGGACGAGCTCGGCGGCCTGCTCGGCCGAGTCGACCATCGGCACGAGCAGGTTCTGCACGCCGAGGTCGAGGTACTGCTTGAGCAGCACGGTGTCGCCGATGGGCGGGCGCACGACCGGCGCCACCGGATACGCCGACATCGCGTAGAGCTGCCCGAGGATCGACTCGAGGCCGTTGGGGGAGTGCTCCGCGTCGATGAGCACCCAGTCGAGGCCGCTGCCCGCGGCGATCTCGGCGACGATCGGGCTGCCCGAGCACACCCACATGCCGATCTGCGGCCGTTCGGAGGCGGCGAGGCGCGCGGCGAACGTCTCGGGGAGGTTCACTCGAACCGGCATGTGACCGCCCCCAGCTGCCCGTAGTCGGCGTGCACGGTGTCGCCGCGCTCGACCCACATCGGCCGCGTGAACGACCCGGCCAGGATGATCTCGCCCTCGCCGAGCGACTGCCCGTGCTGCGCGAGCTTGTTCGCGAGCCAGGCGACGCCCATCGCGGGGTGGCCGAGCACGGCGGCGGCGACGCCCGACTCCTCGATGGTCTGGTTGCGGTAGAGGAGCGCCGACACCCACCGGAGGTCGACCTCGTCGACCTTCACGGGCCGGCCGCCGACGACCATGGCACCCATCGCGGCGTTGTCGCTGATCGTGTCGACGATCGTGCGTCCCTGCAGCTCGATGTGCGAGTTCAGGATCTCGAGCGCCGGCACCACGTAGGCCGTCGCGTCGAGCACGTCGAAGACCGTGACATGCGGACCCTCGAGCGGCTTCGCGAGCACGAACGCGAGTTCGACCTCGATGCGCACGTTCGAGAAGCGGTCGAACTCGACGGATGCCCCGGACTCGAACACCATGTCGTCGAAGATCACGCCGTAGTCGGGCTCGGTGATCCCGGTGGCGACCTGCATCACCTTCGACGTGAGGCCGATCTTGCGCCCCACGAGCCGGGCACCGGACTGCTGACGCGAGTCGGCCCAGTGCTTCTGCACGGCATAGGCATCGTCGACGGTCATGTCGGGGTTCCGGGCAGTGAGCAGCGGCACCGTGGTGCGATCGCGCTCGGCGGCGGCGAGCTCATCGGCGATCGCCGAGATACGGGAGGGATCGAGCACGTGAGCTCCACTTCGTCGTCGAGATTGCTGCTTGCGATCGTATACGATGCAGACCGGATGGGACATCCGTCGCGACGATCGCTTGCGATGTATCCGAAATCGTATTTCATTTCGGAAACACGGCCTCGACCGGATCACCATCCGGACAGCGCGACGGCCACTCCCGCCGGCGGACCCGACAGAGGAGTCGAACACCGCCCGCGCTCTGCGCTCGCGCGCTCCCCTTCCGGGGTGCATACCCGCCGAAATTCGGTGAGATCGACCCGAGAATGGCGGGAACGCACCCCCGGAACGCATGTGAGAGCCGAGTGTTCGGCCGGGGCATCCGCTCGTTCGTGCGACGACCGGGTCAGCTGTTCACCCGGATGATCTCCTGCTGGTAGGGCGCGATGACGCCGCCCGAGATGCGGCAGTCGAGCAGCAGGAACGGACGCTCGTCGGCGGGCCGCGCAGCCCATTCGGCGAGGCGGTCGAGGTCGGCGAGCTCGCGCACGACGACACCTTCGGCCCCGACCGCTGCTGCGAGCCCCGCGAAGTCGGTCTCGGGGATGAGCATGGGCGCCTCGGCGAGGCCCTTGAGCCCGTAGAGGTTCACCTCCGCACCGTACGCGGCGTCGTTCCAGACGACGGCGAGGCCGCGCCCGCCGGCGACACGGACCGCGCTCTCGAGGTCGGCGAGTGCCATGAGGCCGCCGCCGTCGCCCGTCGTCAGCACGATCGTCGACTCGGGCCGGGCGAGCGCGGCGCCGGGCACGCTCGGGAAGCCGAGGCCGATCGACTGGAACGCCGTGCCGACCATGATCATGCGGTCGGGCGATGCCACGGGCCAGTACATGTTCGCCCAGCCGATGAAGTGGCCGCCGTCGGAGACGACCACGCGATCCTCGGGCAGCAGCTCGCCGATGCGGGCGGCGACGCTGCGGGGGTCGAGGCGACCGTCGGGCGCGGCGGCGTCACCGGGCTCGTACGCGCGGGCCGCAGCGACGTCGACCGACTCGCGCCAGCCCGACGGCTCGGCGCCGGTCACGCCGAGCTCGGCGACGAGGGCGCGCGCGACGACGCCGGCGTCGGCGCGGATGAACGACGACACGTTCGGGTGCGTCGCCGTCGCGGCGACGTCGACCTGCACCACGCGGGTGCCGGGAGCGAAGAGCTCGCCGAAGCGCATCGTGAACTGGTTGAGGGACGCGCCGAAGACGACCGCGACGTCGGCCTCGCGCACGAGCCGCATCGCCTCCTCGGCACCGAAGCCGCCGGCGACGCCGAGGTCGAAGCGGTCGTCGGGGAACACGCCCCGCCCGAGCGCGGTCGTGAGCGTGAGGGCGCCCGTCGCCTCGGCGAGCGCACCGAGCGCCGCACCCGCGTCGGCGAGCCAGGCACCGCGCCCGGCGAGCAGCAGCGGGCGTTGCGCTCCGGCGAGTGCCGCGACCGTGTCGAGGAGCACCCGGGTGGCGAACTCGCCCTTCGGGGTGACGGGCGTCGGGAGGCGCAGCGCGGGCACGGCGTGCGTCGGGTCTGCGACGGATGTCGCGACTCCGGCCGCGACGTCGAGGGCCCGAGCCGAGGCATCCGCTCGCTCGTCGGCCTCGCCGACCTCGAGGCCGGCGACGTCGTAGGGGATCGCGAGCACGGCCGCCGTGCGGTTGGCCAGCGCGTGCTCGATCGCGAGCACCGTCGTGGCCGCGACATCCGTTCGGCCGACCGTGAACGTGCGCGCGCCGACGCCCGAGGCCATCGCGATCTGGTCGACGTCCCACGGGCGCGAGCCGGTCGTCGGCTCGTCGCCGACGACGAGCACGAGCGGGATGCGCGCCTGGGCGGCCTCGGCGAGCGGCGTGAGCGTGTTCGTGAAGCCGGCGCCGTAGGTCGCGGTCGCGGCCGCGAGTCGGCCCGACGCGCGGAAGTGCGCATCGGCGGCGACGACGCCGCCGGCCTCGTGGCGCATGGCGGTATAGCTCGTCGAGGTGCGGTCGAGGGCGTCGAGGAAGAGGGCGTTGCCGTTGCCCATCACGCCGAAGACGTGGTCGATGTGGGCGGAGAGCGTGCGCGCGACGAGTGCAGAGACGGTGGGCATGGCGAATTCCATTCGAGACGTGTGACGGATGCGGGTTCCGTATGTGTCTCGCGCGCGGCCTGTGCCGATCGGCTTCGTGCCCATTTTTCGAGCACCGGCGCCCGTGGCGCCTCGACTCCGCGATTCTAGCGAATGGATGTCGCGCACACCGCACGCCCTGACGCGTCGAGGTGCGACGAGCCCGGGCGGTGCGTGCAGTGATCGGGTGTCAGACGCTGCGGTTGCCTGACAGCATGCGCACCAGCCACACGATGGCCGCGATGACCAGCAGGACGATGCCCACCCACAGCAGGAAGTTCAGCGACTGCACGAAGCCGCCCGTGAACAGCAGGATGATGGCGACGATCGCGACGATGATCAGGAGGATGTTCATGGATCTTCCCTTCCCTTGCGATCCGCGCGCGGTGTCGGGTCGCCCGCCGGGATCTCGGGTCAAGTCGACCAGATCGACGAGCGAAATGTCGAGCGGTTGCGCGGCGTTCTGGATGCGTGTATGGGGGCGGTCGACGGCGAGGGTCGAGTCGGTCCGTTGAGCAGAGAACCCGGCATGATGGCTGGGTGAAGAAGACGATTCAGCTGCGCCGGTACACCCTTGTCGACGGAACCTACGACGAGTTCGTTCCCTGGTGGCGCGAGGTGATCACCGAGGTTCGGACCGGCGCCGGATTCGAGATCGAGTTCGGCTACGGCATCCGCGAGACCAACGAGTTCGTGTGGGCCGTGAGCGCCCCAGGCGATGTCGAGGCGTTCCTCGCCCTCGAGGCGACGTACATGGCCTCCGATGCACGCGCCGCCGCGTTCGAGGGCGTGCCGCAGCGCATCGCCGTGCACGACATCCGCTTCGTCGACGACGAGCCACTCGCCGGCTGAGCGCTCCCACTCCGCGTCGGCTCGATGCAGGTCTCGCTGCACCGAGCCGACCGGGCGGCGTCAGCCGTTCACGACCTGGGGCACGGCGACCGACTTCAGCCCGTCGACGCCGAACTCGAGTCCGTATCCCGACTGCTTGACGCCGCCGAACGGGATCATCGGGTGGACGCCGCCGTGCGAGTTGATCCACACGGTGCCCGCCTCGAGCCGGGCTGCGAGCGCGCGGGCCGCATCCCGATCGGCGGACCACACGGATGCACCGAGGCCGACGTCGACGCCGTTCGCGAGCGCGACCACCTCGTCGAGGTCGGTGTAGCGCACGATCGGCAGTGCCGGCCCGAACTGCTCTTCGAGCACGAGGGGGTTGCGGGGGTCGATGTCGGCGATCAGCGTCGTCGGGTAGAAGTTGCCGAGCGCCGCGGCGTCGGGATTCGCCCCGACCAGGACGCGAGCGCCCGACGAGGTCGCCTCGTTCACCAGTCGGCTCACGATGTCCCATTGGGCACGGTTCTGCAGGGGGCCGAGCACGTTGTGCTCCTCGAGGCCGACACCCATCGGCATCTGCGACGCGACCGTGACGAGCGCCTCGCAGACCTCGTCGTAGACGTCATCGTGGACGTACAGGCGCTTGAGCGCGGCGCAGGTCTGGCCGGTGTTGATGAACGCACCCCAGAACAGGCCCTCTGCGATCGCGGCGGCGTCGACGTCGGGCAGCACGATGCCGGCGTCGTTGCCGCCCAGCTCGAGCGTGAGCCGCGTGACGTTCCCGGCGGAGCTCTCGATGATGCGCTTGCCGGTGGCGGTCGATCCCGTGAACATGATCTTGCCGAACGCCGCATCCGCCACGAGCGCTGCACCGAGGTCGCCGGCTCCGGCGACGGTCTCGAGGAGGCCGGCGGGCAGCTCCTGGTTCATCACGGCGGCGAGGGCGAGGCCGCTCAACGTCGTGTACTCGGAGGGCTTGGCGACGACGGCGTTGCCCATGCGCAGCGCAGGCGCGATCTGCCAGATCGCGATCATCATCGGCCAGTTCCACGGGCTGATGACGCCGACCAGCCCGATCGGTCGGTAGTGCAGCTCGGCGTAGGTCTGGCCGTCGTCGATGACGACCTCGGAGGGCAGGGGCGTGGCGGCGGTCGCCCGCACCCAGTCGGCGCAGGCCTGCACCTCGAAGCGCGCATTGGGGCCGTTCAGGGGCTTGCCCTGCTCGCGTGAGAGCAGCTCGGCGAGCGCCTCGGACGAGCGCTCGATCGCATCGGCGACCCGGTTCAGCACGGTGACGCGCTCGGCATCACTCCGCGAAGCCCATTCGCGTTGCGCGGCGGTGGCGCGTTCGATCGCGCGGTCGAGGTCATCGACGCCGTGCTCGGGTGCGCGTGCGATCAGCGCTCCGGTCGCGGGATCGTAGACCTCCCGCCCGGGGTCGGCGCTGATGCTCGAGAGCAGGTTGTCGTAGGTGTCCATGTGCGTTCTCTCCTCGTTCGGCTCGCGGCGCGCGCCATCGCGCGCCGCCATCTGGAAATGCTGTGGTGAGTGGTCGCCCGGCATCAGCGCCGGTTGCGAACATCCCGGGGTGAGCAGCCGAACTCCGCCTTGAAGGCCCGGCTGAAGTGCGCGGGGTCGGTGAAACCCCATCCATCGGCGATGCGCGTCACCGACCGGTCGTCGAACCGCGCGTCGTCCAGCTGTCGCTTGCAGTGCTCGAGCCTGCGCCGCCGGATCCAGGTCGACACGGTGGTCCCGTTCTCGTGGAAGATCGCGTGCAGGTGACGCGGCGAGATGAAATGGGCCGCGGCGATCGTGCCGGGCGTCAGGTCGGCTGTGGCGAGGTGCGCGTCGATGTATCGGGTGATCTCCCCGAAGCGGCGTTGTCGCGGCGAAGTCTCGACGCGAGCGAGATCGAGCTCGTTCCCGAGCATCGTGACGACGAGGTCGACCGTGTTCCGTGCGAGGCGGGCGCCGCCCGCCGCGCCGAGCTGGTCGAGGTGACCGGCGAGGTTCTCGAGATACGGCGCCACGACCTGGCCGATGCCGCCGCTTCGCGCGAGCGGGGTCGCGGTGATCTGCCCCACCGCGTCGAGGGGGAGGTCGACCATGTGCGTGGGGAACATGACGACGAGGCACCGCATGGCGTTGTCTGAGGCCAGCGAGTACGGCCGGTCGGTGTCGTACAGCGCGAGCGATCCGGGCTGCATCAGCGTCTCGCGGCCGTCCTGCACCAGCAGGCCGGTGCCCTCGAGCTGGATGCCCAGCTTGAAGTACCGGCGTGCGGTGTCGGCGATCAGGCGCGGTGTGCGCTCGACGGTGTGCTCGGTCGCCGACACGATCGAGAAGTGCACGCCGTCGGCCTCTGCGTGGCTGATCGAGCCGCGGAACGGATCGGGGCGGTCACTGGTCACGTGCAGCGGGACGAACGACTCGCTCACGGCGGTGCGGAACCGTGCGAACTCCGTGATCTCCGCGGCGTTCGGCGCGCGCGGCGGCATGGATGCAGCGGGGCGTGCGTAGCTCATCTCGATCACCCCTCACGGAACTCGTCGATGAGGCCGCGCGCGGTCGTGATCCCCGTCTCGATCGCCCCGTCGACCACCACGCCGTTCCAGCCCTTCGCCCAGTCGGCGCCGGCGAATCGAAGTCGCGTCTCGCGGCCGTCGAACAGGCTCCAGCCCTCGACGAACTGGCCGCTCCGCGGCGACGCCCAGGTCTGCCCCGACCACGGATCGGCGTTCCAGTCGTGGCCGGTGGTCTCGAGCACCTCGAGATCGGGCCGCCACCGCCGCACGAGCTCCTGCACCGACTCACGGTCGTCGAGGTCGATGGCCGTGTGGTCGGGGCCGAAGCCGACGAGGATCGTCGTGTCGTCGTCCGCGTAGTACTCGCTGCGGACGAGGGCGATCGGGTTGCCGGTCGGCGCGTAGGCGATCAGCGAGTGGTGCCCGGCGACCTTGATCCAGATCTTGAAGCCGGTGCAGTTGAATCCCTCGTCGATGACAGCCTGGGACTTCTCGGAGAGGGCCGGTGAGAAGCCGATCCGGCCGAGCGCGCCCAGCGGCGCGGTCACGATGACGGCGTCGCATTCGACGACTCGCCCGTCGGCGAGCGTGAGCCTGGCCCGCGCGTCATCGTGTTCGACATTCGAGACGGGGGTCTCGAGGTGGATGTCGGCGCGGAGGTCGGCGGCGATGCGCTCGTAGATGCCGCGCATGCCGCCGTCGAGCTTGAACCGCAGGGTCTGCTCGTCGAGGAGCGAGAGCCGGTGGTCGCTGAGCGACGCCCAGTGCTTGGCCATCATGGGCGAGGCGGTGGCGGTCGGGCCGTTGTAGCCCGCCGACCAGTACGCGTCTGCGAGGTCGATCTCCTCCTGGGTGAAGTCACCGCCGCGCAGCGCGTCGAGCACGCTGCCCTGGTCGGCGTCGAGGAACCGCCCACGCAGGGCCTCGTCGTCACCGTCGAGCACGTGCAGCGGATCGTGCGGGTACGGGAAGAAGTCGCGCGAGCCCTCGAAGATGGCCGTCTGCGGGCGTTCGAGCTTCGCGTCGAGCTCCGACTCGGTGCCCTCGTGCACGGTGCCGCCGCTGAGCCAGTAGGCGCGGTCTGCGGCCGGGCTCGGATGGATCTCCTGCTGGTACCTCGTGATCTCGGTCCAGATGAAGGGCTGCATCCAGTGCACCCAGGTCGCACCGAGCTCGAGGGGGCGTCCGAGGCGTTCCTCGGTCCAGGCGCGGCCGCCGATGCGGTCTCGCGCCTCGAAGATCGTCACCCGGACGCCGGCTGCTTCGAGTTCACGAGCGGCGACGAGGCCGGAGAATCCGGCGCCCACGATGCAGACGTGACGCGAGGAGAGGTCGATGGCCATGGGAACCGCCTTTGGTGTCGGCCTGACTGATGAAGTGCCATCACCATAGGACTATCCAAATGGATAGTCAAGCGTCATCGCGCGCTCGATGCGGTTCACTCGCGCCCGGCGTGCTCCTCGATGAGCCGGCGGATCCGCGCCATCACGCGTTCCGCGTCCGCCTGATCGCTCATGACGAGCTGCTTGAAGACGATCCCGTCGAGAGCGAACCAGATCGTCTCGACGAGATCGGGATCGGTCAGCCCGAGCGCGCGAAGTCGCTCGGAGGTGACGCGCCGGTAGGTCTCGTAATAGCGGGCCACTGCGGCCTGGAGTTCCGGCCGCCGGCGGGATTCGAGCAGGAGCTCGTACTGGAAGGCCTGCATGTCGGTGCTTCGGGCGGCGAGCGATTCGATGCCCGCGGCGAAGTGCGCGACATCCGACGGCCCGTCGACCATGCTCGACTCCCGCAGGCTCTCCTCGACGGCGTATTCGAGCGCCTCGGCGATGAGCGCATCCCTCGTGCCGAAGTGGTGGCGCACGAGTCCGTGCGACACGCCCGGCCTCGGCGGCGACCGCCCGATAGGTGAGATCGCGCAGCCCTCCCCTTGCGACCACCGTGATCGTCGCTCGCAGCAATGACTGTCTTCCCGCCGACTCGCTCACGGAATGCACCCTATGCGATGGGCGCGTCTCGACCGGGAACTGGTGGGTTCGTGCCCGCGGAGTCAAGTGCCGTGCCGGTGCTGGCAAGACGGGGCGCGGCGCAGCGACGAGGATCGGGGCCACCCCCACGAGTATCGTCTCGCCCAGAACGAAGGAGTTCCCATGAGCGTGAGTCCCCAGCAGGTCGCCAGCGACCCGGGCGCGGGCCCCGACGGTCGACGCCCCGCGCAGCGCCGGCTCGGCGTGTTGTCGGTCGCATTCCTCATCGTCGCCGCGTCGGCGCCGTTGACCGTCATCGCGGGCGGCGCGACGTCGGCCTTCTCGGTCACGCACGTGCTCGGCATCCCGCTCGGCTACGTGATCCTCGCGGTCGCCCTCGCGATCTTCGCCGTCGGCTATGCCGCCATGAGCCGCTACATCACGAACGCCGGGGCCTTCTACGCGTACGTCTCTCAGGGCATCGGCCGGCCGGTCGGCGTCGGCGCATCGATCGTCGCGCTCATCGCGTACAACGCCATGCAGGTCGGGATCTACGGCCTGTTCGGCTTCCAGCTGTCGATGTTCGTGCTCGAGAAGACCGGCGTGGACATCCCGTGGTGGATCTTCGTCTTCGCCGGCATCGCCGTGATCGGCTGGATGGGCGTGAACCGCGTCGACCTCTCCGCCAAGGTGCTCGGCGTGCTCGTCGCCCTCGAGTTCGTCGTGGTGATCGTGTTCGACGTCGTCGCATTCGCCAACCCCGCCGAAGGCTTCTCGGCCGCGCCGATGAGCCCCGCCGCGCTGTTCGTGCCCGGCGTCGGCGCTGTGCTCGCCTTCGGGATCGCCGCGTTCATGGGCTTCGAGTCGGCGGCGATCTACAGCGAGGAATCGAAGGACCCGCGTCGCACCATCCCTCGGGCGACGTTCCTCGCGGTGGCCGTCATCGGCGTGTTCTACGCGATCTCGTCGTGGGCGCTCGCGCTCGCCATCGGTCCCGAGAAGATCCTCGACCCCACCGGCATCACCGCGGACGAGGCCGGCCCGCCGCTCTTCTTCGGATTCGTGGCCCAGCACCTCGGGGTGCTCTGGGTCGACCTCATGTCGATCCTCTTCATCACGAGCCTGTTCGCGGCGCTCGTGAGCTTCCACAACGCGGTCGCGCGCTACATCTTCTCGCTCGGTCGCGAGGGCGTCCTTCCATCCGGCCTGGCCGCGGTGCGTGCGCGCAGCGGCGCGCCGTGGGCCGGTTCGGTCGTGCAGACGGTCGTGGCCGTCGTCGTGATCGCGGCCTTCGCGATCGGCGAGATCGGCTGGAACCCCGAGAACGGCCCGTACGCCGTGATCACCCTCTTCACCTGGCTGACCAACACCGGGGCGTTCGGCCTCGTGCTGCTGATGGCGCTCGTCTCGATCGCCGTGATCGGCTACTTCCGCCGTGATCGGCGAGGGGTCGGCGTCGGAAGCCGACTGGTCGCCCCGCTCATCGCGGCCGTCTCGCTCGGAGCCGTGGCGGTGCTCATCCTGGTCAACTTCGACGTGCTGCTCGGGCAGGCCGAGTCGAACGCGCTGACGTTCGTCCTTCCCGCGATCGTCGTCGTGCCCGGTGTGCTCGCGATGCTCTGGGCGTACCGTCTGCGGCGCACGAGGCCCGACGTCTACCGCCGGATCGGCCATGGCAGCGAGGTCGACGACGCACCGCAACTGGGTGAGGCGGCGTGACGAGAGAGGCGCGGTAGCGAGCGAAGCGAGCGGATGCCCCGCGCCACGGTGGCGGGTCGGGGCATCCGCTCGCTCCAGCGTGTACAGGAATCGTGCAAGGGCGTGTCGATAGAATCCAGTCACACCCCAACTGACTGACGTGGTCGATGCTGCCCACCCGCGCGCTCGGCCGAGAGGATGACCGTGACTCAGGAGTTCGACGCCCGACGTGCCGAGTGGATCGCCCGAGAGGAGCTCGCCGAGCGGATGATCCCGCTCATCGGCGGCCTCTACCGAGACCACGGGGTGGTGACCTCCATCCACGGCCGCCGGCTCATCAATCGTTCGGCCATCGAACTGCTGAAGGCGCACCGCTTCGCCCGTCAGGCCGGCGATGTCGAGCTCGACCTCACCGACACGATGCTCGTGCTCGAGGCGCTGCGCGAGATCGCTCCCGGCCCCGCATCGATCGATGTCGCGCGACTCGTCACCCGCTACGCCGACGCCGTCGGCGAGGGGGACGCCCGCGACCTCGTCGACTTCGTGCGCGCCGAGCTCGAGTCCGTCCTCGCGGCGAGCGACGCCGCCGGCGAGCGTGTCGCGCCCGAGGCATCCGGAACCGACGTCGTGCTCTACGGCTTCGGCCGCATCGGGCGGCTGCTCGCCCGCATCCTGATCGCGCACACCGGTGGCGGCCACGGCCTGCGCCTGCGCGCGATCGTCGTGCGCAGGGGGAGCGAGAACGACCTCATCAAGCGCGCGAGCCTGCTGCGCCGCGACTCGGTGCACGGCCCCTTCGCCGGAACGATCGAGGTCGACGAGCAGGCCAACACGATCCTCGCGAACGGCACCCTGATCCAGGTCATCTACTCGAACGACCCGGCCACGATCGACTACACCGCCTACGGCATCGACGACGCGATCGTCGTCGACAACACCGGCCGCTGGCGCGACGATGAGGGGCTCTCGCAGCACCTGCGCTCGACCGGTGTCTCCCGCGTGCTGCTCACGGCGCCGGGCAAGGGCGCCATCAAGAACATCGTCCACGGCATCAACGCCGACGACATCGAGCCGACCGACACGATCCTGTCGGCGGCCTCGTGCACGACGAACGCCATCACGCCCGTGCTGAAGGCCGTCAACGACGCCTACGGAGTGGTGCGCGGCCACGTCGAGACCGTGCACTCGTTCACGAACGACCAGAACCTCATCGACAACTTCCACAAGGGCGACCGGCGCGGGCGCGCGGCCGCGCTCAACATGGTCATCACCGAGACCGGTGCCGCGAAGGCCGTCGCGAAGGCGCTGCCCGAGCTCGCCGGAAAGCTCACCGGCAGCGCCATCCGCGTGCCCACGCCCGACGTGTCGCTCGCGATCCTGAACCTGCAGCTCGAGCGCCCGGCCGACAAGACCGAGATCAACCGCTACCTGCGCCAGGTGTCGCT
This sequence comes from uncultured Actinomycetota bacterium, assembly GCA_963758615.1. Lineage (GTDB taxonomy): Bacteria > Actinomycetota > Actinomycetes > Actinomycetales > Microbacteriaceae > Agromyces. The sequence continues at coordinate 178,413 of CAVWVZ010000007.1, forward strand.
CACATCGCCGCTGCGCCAGCAGATCGACTACATCGAGTCGCCCGAGGTGGTCTCGACCGACTTCGTCGGGTCGAACCGCGCCGGAATCGTCGACGGACTCGCCACCATCGCCGACGGCACCGACGTGGTGCTCTACGTCTGGTACGACAACGAGTACGGCTACTCGTGCCAGGTCGTGCGGGTCATCGAGGCGATGGCGGGCACGCATCCGGTGGTCCTGCCCGAGCGCCAGCCGGTGCTGCTCGCCCGCGAACTCGCGTCGGTCGAGTAGCGACGAAGGAGCGTATCGAGACCTCCTTGCGTGATCTCGATACGCGTCGCGCTCCGCGCGGCGCTACTCGATCGACCACCCGCTGAGTCGAGACTCGCGTCGGTCGAGTAGCGACGAAGGAGCGTATCGAGACCTCCTCGCGTGATCTCGATACGCGTCGCGCTCCGCGCGGCGCTACTCGATCGACGACACGGTGGGTCGAGGCTCGCGTCGGTCGAGTAGCGACGAAGGAGCGTATCGAGGCCTCCTTGCGTGATCTCGATACGCGTCGCGCTCCGCGCGGCGCTACTCGATCGACCACCCGCTGAGCGACATAGGCTGGAACCCATGAGCACCGAAGCCGTCATCGTCGACGTCATCCGCACGCCCGTCGGGCGCGGCAAGCCCGGAGGCATCCTCTCGGGCGTGCACCCCGTCGACCTGCTCGCGGGCGTGCTGACGGCGCTCGTCGACCGCAACGACCTCGACCCCGGCCTCATCGACGACGTCATCGGCGGCTGCGTCAGCCAGATCGCCGAGCAGAGCTACAACATCACCCGCAACGCCGTGCTCGCCGCGGGTTTTCCCGAGCACGTGCCGGGCACCACGATCGACCGGCAGTGCGGGTCGAGCCAGCAGGCCGCGACGTTCGCCGCGCAGGCGGTGCTCGCCGGCCAGGCCGACATCGTGATCGCGTGCGGCGTCGAGTCGATGAGCCGGGTGCCCCTCGGCTCGAGCGCCGTGGGCGCCGACCCCTACGGCTCGCGCATCCGCGCTCGGTACCCCGACGGGCTCGTGAACCAGGGCGTCTCTGCCGAGCTCATCGCCGAGAAGTGGGGCTTCTCGCGCGACGAGCTCGACGAGTTCGCCGCCCGGTCGCACCGGCTCGCCGCGGCGGCGGGGGAGTCGGGCGCGTTCGCGACCGAGCTCGTGCCCGTCGCGGGCGTCGACTCGCTCACCGACGAGACCGTGCGGCCGGCGACATCCGTCGACTCGCTCGCCGGGCTGAAGCCCGCGTTCCGCACCGACGCGCTCGCCGAGCGATTCCCCGAGCTCGAGTGGCGCGTGACGCCGGGCAATTCGTCGCCGCTCACCGACGGGGCATCCGCCGCCCTGATCATGAGCGCCGAACGCGCCTCGCAGCTGGGACTGACCCCGCGGGCGCGCTTCCGGTCGTTCTCGGTCGTCGGAAGCGACCCGCTGTACATGCTCACGGGCGTCATCCCGGCGACCGCGAAGGTGCTCGATCGCGCCGGCCTCACGCACGACGACATCGACGCCTACGAGGTCAACGAGGCGTTCGCGTCGGTTCCGCTCGCGTGGGCGCGCGAGACCGGGGCGGATGTCGCGAAGCTGAACCCGCGCGGCGGCGCGATCGCCCTCGGGCACGCGCTCGGATCGAGCGGCACCCGCCTGCTCACGACCCTCGTCAACCAGCTCGAGGCCACCGGCGGCCGCTACGGGCTGCAGACGATGTGCGAGGGCGGCGGCATGGCCAACGCCACCGTCATCGAACGCATCTGACCCACCGAAGCTCCACGAAAGGACGCACATGGAACTCGACGGCGCCTCCGCGATCGTCACCGGCGGGGCCTCGGGCCTCGGGCGCGCCACGGCGCGTGCACTCGTCGACGGCGGGGCATCCGTCGTGCTCGTCGACCTCCCCGGCCCGCGCGGCGACGAGGCCGCAGCCGAACTCGGCGACCGGGCGCGGTTCGTCGCCGCCGACGTCGCGAACGAGGCCGAGGTGCAGGCTGCAATCGAGACGGCCTCGGCGCTCGGGCCGTTGCGCGTGGCCGTGAACTGCGCCGGAATCGTCACCGCGAACCGCACGGTCGGCCGCGACGGCCCGGCGCCGCTCGACGCGTTCGAGCGCACGATCCGCGTGAACCTCATCGGCACGTTCAACGTCACGCGCCTCGCGGCCGCCGCGATGGCCGCGACCGAGCCGGTGAGCGCGAGCCTGCCGGGCGGCGGCCCCGCCACGTCAGAACGCGGCGTGATCGTGAACACGGCATCGGTCGCCGCGTTCGACGGCCAGGTCGGCCAGGCCGCGTACTCGGCGTCGAAGGCGGCGGTCGCCGGGATGACCCTGCCGATCGCACGCGACCTGTCGAAGCTGCTCATCCGCGTCGTCACGATCGCGCCCGGCATCTTCGAGACGCCCATGATGGCGGGCATGACCGACGAGGTGCGTGCGTCGCTCGAGGCGCAGGTGCCGCATCCCTCCCGCATGGGGCATCCGACCGAGTACGCGGCGCTCGTTCGCTCGATCATCGCGAACCCGATGCTGAACGGCGAGGTGATCCGCCTCGACGGCGCCATTCGCATGCAGCCGAAGTAGCCGGCGTCGGCGACCGAACACGGCGGATGTCCCGGGGCCCGGCCCCGGGACATCCGCCGCTCGTTCAGTACCCGCCGAGCGCCGATCCGCCGCGGTTGCGCGCCGCCTTCAGGAACCCGTCGATGATGTCCCACACCGCGAGCCCGATGACGACGAAGATGAGGACCGCGACGACGGGGGTCGAGGCGTCGTCGCTCCACGGCCAGCCGATCGCCTCGACGAACGCGGGGTCGAGCAGCTGTCCGCTGAGGAACAGCCACACCGCCGGCACCGTGAAGGCGACGTTCAGCGCTACGTTGATACCGGCGAGCGTCCAGGTCCACCCGCGAAGGTAGATGGCGACCGCGAAGGCGATCTCGAGCACGATCAGGCCGAGGAACCAGGGGATCCAGAACGACCACAGGGCGGGATCGAGGACCGGGATCGGCTGGCGCTCACCGTCGATCCAGATGACGCCGAACTGCTGCCACACGATCGCCGCCGCGAAGAGCACGAGGAACACGACCGACGCGATCAGGTCACCGAGGCGGCCGGCGCGAGCGTCGTCGCGCAGTTGCGGCAGCTGTTCGGGCGTCCACGTGGCGATCGGCACCGACGAGGGGGCGCGTTCGCCGATTGCGAAGGCGAGGGTCGTCCAGAACGCGATGTGCACGGCCACCGAGATCGTGGTGCCGATCGTCACGCCGATCATCGAGCCGACAGGCGCCTGTGCGATCACCTGGCCGAGGAGCACGCCCGCCGCCGCGAGCGGCACCACGATGACGAGCAGCAGCTTCAGCAGGCGCCACCAGGTGAGGAAGTACTTCGGGCCGATGAGCTGCAGCGGCCGGTCGATGTAGCTCGAGGCGAGCTGCAGCGGATCTCCGAGCTCGACGAGTGCGGCGTGCTCGGCGTCGGCCGGAGCCGCGCCGCGGTCGACGCGCGCGTCGACCACGTCCCCGATGCGCTCGCGCAACTCGCGGCCGAACTCCGCGCGTTGCGCCTCGGGCAGGGTGCGGGCTGCGGCCCACACATAGCGGTCGGTGAGGGTGGTCATCGTGCATCTCCCGTATCGAGTCGTGCGAGGGCGTCGTCGATGCGACGCCAGTCGGTGGTGAGTACGGCGGCGAGTTGCTCGCCCGCGGTGCTGGTGCGGTAGAACTTGCGCGGCCTGGCCTCTTCGGTGTTCCACTCGCTCGTGACGAGGCCCTGCTTCTCGAGCCGGCGCAGCAGCGGGTAGAGCGTGTTCGCGTCGACGAGGATGCCGAGCGAGTTCAGCGATTCGAGCAGCGCGTACCCGTAGTCGGGGGTGCGCAGGCGGATGAGGCAGGCGAGCACCACGGTGCCGCGGCGCAGCTCCTGGATGTGCCCGCCAGTGGTCTCGTCGGTGTTCATGTCTCACACGATACTGTGTGAGACACACTAATGCAACCATCACTTCATCGCGCCAGCGGATGCCCCGATACTGCTCGTTCAGGGGATTCTCGCGACATCCGGCAGCGGCAGCCGCCTGCTCACGGCGTGTGGCGAGAATCCCCTGAACGGGCAACACCAGCACCAGCGGTGAGGGCGTGGCGCTTACAGGTCGGCGTGCGACTCGAGGAACTCGTAGACCTCGCCGTCGTCGACCCCCGGGAACGTGCCCGAGGGCAGCGGCGACAGCACGTGCGCGTGCAGGCGCGCACTCGGCCACGCCTGGCCCGACCAGCGCTCGGCGAGGCCGTCGGGTGCGCGGCGGCAGCAGTTGTCGTCGGGGCAGGTCGACTCCGCGCGCTGGGTCGTCTCGCGACCGCGGAACCACTTCGCCTGCGCGAAGGGCACGCCGACGGTGATCGAGAACTCCGCGGCATCCGTTCGCCCGGTCTGCGTGGCGCACCAGAACGTGCCGGCGGGGGTGTCGGTGTACTGGTAGTTCTCGGTCGTGCGGTTCGTGTGCTCGAACGCGGTGCGCGCGCTCCACTTCTTGCAGACCCACTGGCCCTCGATCGATCCGGTGACGTCGGTCGGCAGCGGCAGTCCGTCGTTCTCGTAGCCCTTCTGCAGGGCGCCGTCGCCGGCCACCCGAAGGAAGTGCAGGGTCATGTCGAGGTGCTTCGTCGCGAGGTTCGTGAAGCGCAGCGCCGCCGCCTCGTGCGTGACGCCGAACGCGTCGCGGAAGTCCTCGATGGCGAGCCGCTTCTCCTTCTTGGCCTGCGCGAGGAACGCCACCGATGCGTCCTGCGGCATGAGGCATGCCGCGGCGAAGTAGTTGATCTCGAGGCGCTGCCAGAGGAACTCGACGTAGCTCGCGGGCGGGGTGTGCCCGAGCAGCCGATGCGCCATCGCCTGCAGCGCCATCGACCGCAGGCCGTGGCCGCCGGGGATCGATGCGGGCGGCAGGTAGATGCGTCCGCTCGCGAGGTCGGTGATCGACCGGGTCGAGTCGGGCAGGTCGTTCACGTAGATGAGCTGGAAGCCGAGCCGCTCGGCCATGACGCTCACCTCGCGGTGGGTGAGGGCGCCCGTGCGGTGGCCGGCCGACGCGACCTGCTCTTCGGCGAGCTGCTCGATCTCGGGCAGGTGATTCGCACGGTCGCGCATGCGCTCGCGCAGCTCGGTGTTGGCGCGGCGCGCCTCTTCGGGCGTCGCGATCGCCTCGCTCGCGCGCCGCTGCAGCTCGCGGTGCAGGCCCACGATGGCGGCGAGCGTGTCGTCGGTGATGCCGCGGCCGGGTCGGATCGCCGGTAGCCCGAGGGTCGCGTAGAGCGGGCTCGACTGCGCCCGCCCGAGCTCGAGCTCGAGAGCGGCTCGCCGGCTCGGCGCCTCGCGGGCCAGCAGGTCGGGGAGTTCGACGTCGAGCGCGGCGGCCAGGGCGTCGAGCGTCGACAGCTTCGGCTCGCGCTTGCCGTTCTCGATGAGCGACAGCTGGCTGCCGGCAAGGCCGATCGCATCGCCCAGCTGGTCGAGCGTGAGCCCGCGCTCGCCGCGGAAATGCCGGATGCGATGCCCGAGCGTCGCGAGGTCGGGTGAGCCTGCCTTCATGGCTTAAGAATATCGAAAGATCGCAAGTTCTTAACCTCCGAATCTCCGCCCCGGATGTCCCGAATCGGCGCATTCTGGAAACACGTACTTCTCCGGCACGACCGGAACCCACAAGGAAAGGGCACGAAAAGATGACCATCTCCGACGTCGCACCCGGCACCGAGGCATCCGACCGCGCTCACAGCGAGCGTGGCACCACCGACAAGGCCCTTCGCGCATGGGTGGATGAGATCGCCGGACTCACCAAGCCCGACGAGATCGTCTGGTGCGACGGCTCGCAGCACGAGGCCGACATGCTGACGAAGCAGCTCGTCGCCGAGGGCAAGCTCATCAAGCTCAACCCCGAGTGGCGCCCCAACAGCTACCTCGCTCGCACCGACCCGGCCGATGTCGCCCGGGTCGAGGACCGCACGTTCATCTGCTCGACCTACGAGGAGGACGCGGGCCCCACGAACAACTGGCGCGACCCGCGCGAGATGCGCGAGGAGCTCACGCACGTGTTCGACGGCTCGATGAAGGGCCGCACGATGTACGTCGTGCCGTTCTCGATGGGGCCGCTCGGCGGCCCGATCTCGCAGCTCGGCGTCGAGATCACCGACTCGCCCTACGTCGTGCTGTCGATGGGCATCATGACCCGCATGGGCGACGCGGTCTACCGCCTCATCGAGGCCGGCGAGCCGTGGGTGCGCACCCTCCACTCCGTCGGCTACCCGCTCGTCGACGGCGTCGGCCACCGCCGCGCCGAGGTCGACTGGCCGTGCAACGACACCAAGTACATCGTGCAGTTCCCCGACTCGCGCGAGATCTGGTCGTACGGCTCGGGCTACGGCGGCAACGCCCTGCTCGCCAAGAAGTGCTTCGCGCTGCGCATCGCCTCGGTCATGGCCCGCGACGAGGGCTGGCTCGCCGAGCACATGCTGCTCATCAAGATCACCTCGCCCGAGGGCAAGTCGTACCACGTGGCGGCGGCCTTCCCGTCGGCGTGCGGCAAGACGAACCTCGCGATGCTGCGGCCGACGATCCCCGGCTGGAAGGTCGAGACGATCGGAGACGACATCGCCTGGATGCGTCCCGGCGCCGACGGCCGCCTCTACGCGATCAACCCCGAGGCCGGCTTCTTCGGCGTCGCACCGGGCACCGGCGAGACGACCAACCCCACCGCCGTGCAGACGCTCTGGGGCAACACGATCTTCACGAACGTCGCGCTGCGCCCCGACGGCGACGTCTGGTGGGAGGGCCTCACCGACACGATCCCCGCGCACCTCACCGACTGGGAGGGCAACGCCTGGACGCCCGACTCCGGTCGCCCGGCGGCGCACCCCAACTCGCGGTTCACGGTCGCGGCCGCGCAGTGCCCGCAGATCTCCGACGACTGGGACGCGCACGACGGCGTGCCGATCGACGCGATCCTCTTCGGCGGACGCCGCGCGACGAACGTGCCGCTCGTCGCCGAGGCCCGCTCGTGGAAGCACGGCGTGTTCATGGGCGCGACGATCTCGTCCGAGAAGACGGCCGCGGCCGAGGGCACGGTCGGCGAGCTTCGCCGCGACCCGTTCGCGATGCTGCCGTTCTGCGGGTACAACATGGCCGACTACTGGGGCCACTGGGTGAAGATGGGCCGCGTGCTCGGTGAGAACGCGCCCAAGATCTTCCAGGTCAACTGGTTCCGCAAGGGCGCCGACGGCTCGTTCCTGTGGCCCGGCTTCGGCGAGAACTCGCGCGTGCTCGAGTGGATCGTCGGCCGCGTCGAGGGCGACGCCGACACCGTCGACACGCCGATCGGCCTGCTGCCGGCGGCCGAGTCGCTCGACCTCGAGGGCCTCGAGATCACGGATGAGGCGATGTCGCACCTGTTCGACGTCGACCGCGACTCGTGGCTCGCCGAGTGCGACCTCACCGAGGAGTACTTCGCCCAGTTCGGCGACCGCGTGCCCGCCGCGCTGAAGGCCGAGCTCGCGAGCCTGCGCTACCACCTGCAGCACTCGTAGGACTCGCAGCACGAAGAGGACAGGACCGGGGCCGCGCACGGGAAGGCGCGCCCCGGTCCTTGCGCGTTCATGCACGCGCGCTGGCGACCCGGCGCCTCGCTGCCGACCCCCGCGAGTCCGCCGAATCACCGGGCGCGCTCACGACCGCGCAAATCCGCCGGGGCTAGCGTGTGCCGCAGAGGGGGTGCGGCGTGGAGATCGACGGTGTGCTCGTGTTCAGCCGAGGGATCGCGATCGCCGGCGAGGTCATCGACGTTCTCGGCGTGGTCGCGATCGTCGTCGGGGTGCTCTACGCGGCCGTCGACGCCGCGCTGCGCGGACTGCGTCGGGTCAGCCCGGTCTACACGAGGTTCAAGCGCGTGCTCGGCCGGGCCATCCTGCTCGGGCTCGAACTGCTCGTCGCCGCCGACATCATCAAGACGGTCGCGGTGACTCCGACGCTCGACTCGGTGGTGGTGCTCGCGGTCATCGTGCTCATCCGAACGTTCCTCAGCTGGTCGCTCGAGCTCGAGATCTCGGGTCGATGGCCGTGGCAGAAGCGCGATTCCGCCACGGCGTCCGATGCCGATGTCGATGCCGGCGCCGAGGCCACCCCGACGACCGCCGGATGACGCGGCGAGATCAGCGCGAGCGCACTGAGACGGGGTCGGATGCCGCTCCGAGCCGCATCGCGGCGACGACTCGACGGTGGTGCGAGCCCTCCGGCGGACGCATGTCGATCAGGGCGACGGTGTCGAGCGCGACCCGGTCGCCGGCGTGCAGCCGCCCGTGGTGCTTGCGGGTCACGTGCGGACGGAAGTCGGCCCGCATGTGGCCGGTGTCGATTCCCGCGCTGTGCAACGCGTCGAGCGTCCGCTGCCGGAGCACCGCCAGTTCGCCGCCGTCGCGCACGAGGGTGACCGGCACGTCGCGGCGACGCCCGAACATCGCCTCCTCGCCGGCCGTGGCCCGCACCACCGTGGCTCCGGTGGTCGCGCTGCGCACCGCATCGGCGACGGCGCCGGCCGGATGCTCCGTGGCGAAGGGTTCCACGAGCGTGACGTGCAACGGCCAGTCCGCCACGGTGAACTCATCGCCGGCGGCGAGCGGCACGAGCGGGAGCACGACGACGAAGCGCGCCATCCGGCGAGTCTAACCGGGTGGCGCGCCGCGTCGAAGCGGGTCGGAGCGCGTGCGTCAGCGCCCGTCGTCGCCGTGCGGCTCGTCGAGTCGGCCGAGGATCCGCAGCATCGCGGCAGGTGCATAGCGGAACTCGATCGTGCCGCTCGGGCCGGGCTCAGTGGTGCCGATGAAGGTGCTCGAACCCTCGTGCACGCGCACCCAGCCCTGCTGGAACAGCAGGTCGGTGCCGATCACGAACGCCATCGCCGGGGTGTCGCCCTGGCGCACGGCGATCGATCCCTCGAACACCTGCGATGCCGATGCGTCCTGGTCCTCACGGCACTGCACGCCCACGAGCGGGCGAACGATGGGGGTCGCGAAGCCCGGAGTCTCGAACGGGCTGGCCTTCGCCGCGTCGGGCACGATGCCGAAGTTCACGCTCGTCGAGGCGAGGCTGAGCGACGCCTGCCCGTCGAGCACGAGGCGGCTCGACACGCGGAAGCGGTAGTAGAGCCGGCCGGCGTCGCGCGCGGCCGGCAGCACCGCGACGCTCGCCCAGTTGCGCGACCAGCTGAGGGGCGCACCCTCGCGGTTCGGCGGGTCGTAGAGCGCTGCGGTGACGCGCACGGCACCATCGGGCTGCGTCGGCGCCGCGCGAAGGGCGCTGCGTCCGCGGTCGCTCTCGGGCATCTCGTCGCGCACGGCGGTGAACGCGGGCAGCCGCTGGGGCTCCCAGTGGCGCAACCAGCCCTGGATGCCCGCCTGGATGCGGTCGAACGAGTTGCCCAGTCCGTTCCGCGGCGAGCTCGCAGTGCCCTCGGCGCCGTCCTCGGCGTTGGGCAGGTCGTCGATGAGGTCGACGGGAAGTTCGTCGAGTCGCGCGATCTCGCGGGCGCTCGTGACAGTGGCGATCGTCATGATGGTCCTCCGTGGGGGAATAGCTCGTGACATCCGAGAACCGGATGCGATTCCCCCACGCTACGAACCCGTCGCCGCCGAACCATCCGAGCAGGCACTGAGGTTTGTACGGGATGTCCCTGAGGCGACCCGCGCGGCCCGACCCGGTCAGACCAGCAGCTGGTGCGCCGCGAGCTCGCGGTAGAGCGGCACGGCGGCGACGAGCTCGGCGTGGGTGCCCTCGCCGATGACGCGTCCCTCATCGACGACGACGATGCGGTCGGAGTCGATCACCGTCGACAGCCGGTGGGCGATGACGATGAGGGTCCGGCCCGCCGCCACGGCGTCGATCGCCTCGCGCATCATGCGCTCGTTGACGCCGTCGAGCGACGACGTCGACTCGTCGAGCAGCAGGATCGGAGGAGCGGCGAGCAGCGCCCGGGCGATCGCGAGGCGCTGGCGCTCGCCGCCCGAGAGCATGATGCCGTCCTCGCCGACCGCCGCGCCGAGCCCGGCCGGGTCGCGGTCGAGCACCGAGCCGAGGTTCACCGCGCGCAGCACGTGGTCGCACTCGGCGTCGGTCGCGTCGGGCGTGCTGAGCTTGAGGTTGTCGCGCAGCGAACCGGCGAGCACCGGGGCATCCTGCTCGACGTAGCCGATCTGCGCACGCAGCTCGGTGCGGTCGATCGAACGCAGGTCGAGTCCGCCCATGCGCACGACGCCGACCGACGGGTCGTAGAACCGCTCGATGAGCGCGAGCATCGTCGACTTGCCGGCGCCCGATGGGCCGACGAGGGCGATGCGCTTGCCGCGCGGCACCTGGAACGACACCCCGCGCAGCACCGGCTGCCGGTCGGTGACCGAGGGCTCGGGGAGGTGCTCGTCGGGCGACTCGTTCGCGGGGTCGGCGGGGTCGGAGCGGGTCGCGGCGTACGCGAAGTGCACGCCGTCGAACTCGATGGCGGGGGCGAGGGGCAGCACGCCCTCGTTCGCGTCGCCGACCATGAGCGCCAGCGGGGCGAGCTCGCGGTCGTGGGTGTCCTCATCGGGCAGGTCGAGGATCTCCTGGATGCGGCCGAGTGCGCCGAGCGCAAGGTTCACCGAGGTGATCGCGCCGAACGCCTGTCCCAAGGGCAGGATCATCATGAACAGGAACAGGATGAACGCGACGAGGTCCGACACCGTGATCGCACCCGAGGCGACGCGGAACCCGCCGACGCCGAGCACGACGAGGAACGACACCTGCATGGCGATGCCGGCGACCGGCACGATGAGGGCCGAGATCTTCGCGACCTGGACGCCCATGGTCCAGGCGCCCTCGGCCTCGGTCTCGACGTCGCGGACCTCGCGGTCGGTCGCGCCGGACGCCCGGATGGTGCGCACGGCGCTGATCGCGCGCTCGACGGACGCGGCGACGTCGCCCACCTTCTCCTGCGCCGCGTGCGACGCCTCGCGCACCCGGCGCGAGAGCAGGGTCACGGTCGTGATGGCGATGACGACGACGAGCACCGTGAGGCCGAGCAGCACGGGGTCGATGATGAGCATGGCGATGAGCGCGCCGACGAACGTGACGACGCCGCCGACGGCCTCGACGAGGCCCTGGGTGAGCACGGCGCGCAGCATCGTCGTGTCGCTGCCGACGCGTGAGACGAGGTCGCCGGTGCGGCGGGTGTCGAACTCGGCGATCGGCAGGTGCAGCAGCTTGCTGATGAGTCGCTTGCGGCTCGAGAGCACGACGCCTTCGCCCGTGCGCTGCAGCAGGTAGTGCTGGTAGCCGGTGATGATGCCGCTCACGATGACGAGGGCGACGAGCCCCCAGACGATCCAGCCGAGCGTCTCGCCGGCCTCGACGATGTCGATGACCTGCGCGACGAGCAGCGGCTGGGCGAGGCTCGTGAGCGCGCCGATGACGCTGAGCACGGCGACCCAGATGAGCACCGGTCGGTGCTCGAAGAGGAACGGCAGCAGCTGCCGGAAGGTCGCGCGCGGCCCGCTGGGCTCGCCGCCGCCACGGGAGAACGGCGACCTGCGCGCGGGTCGGGTGGTGGTTCGGTCTGCCCGGCTCGATCGCCGGGTCGGGGTTTCAGTGGTGCTCATCGTCTCTTCCTCGGTGCGCGGCGGGCGGATGTTCCATCCGCGAGCCGTCTCATCACCGCAGAGCAGCCTACGTGGACTACCTGCGTCCGTACTTCTTGTGCACCGCCTGCTTCGACACCTCGAGGGCGAGTGCGATGAGCTGCCAGCTGGAGCCGGCCGCTCGCGCCCGGCGCACCGCCACCGCCTCGGCCCGATCGAGGGCGAGGTTCAGCTCGACCCGGGCGCTGCGCAGTTCGCGGAGGGCCCGGTACGGGTCGTCGCCGTCGGCGGCGGCGATCGCGGTGCGGAGGGTGCGGTCGTCCATGGCGTCAACCGTAGTTGACGCTCGTCGTCATTGTCAATTCAGGTTGACGAATGCCCCGTCGCGGAATCGCCCGCCGACGTGTGCGCGCCGGGATTGACGAGCACGGATGCCGCACGCTCGTGCCCCGCGCGGCACGCCGTCGCGGCATCCGACCCGCGCAGCATCGCCGCGATGAAGCCCGCGGCGAACGCATCGCCCGCGCCCGTGAGGTCGCGGATGCCCTCGACGGGTGCGACGTCGACGCGTGCGACCAGCTCGCCCGCCTCGATCACATCGGTCGGCAGCGGCCCATGCTTGATCACCACCAGGGGCGCCACGGATGCCGCGACCGCGCCGCCGCCCGCCAGCCCCAGCAGCGCCGCCTCGTCCTCGTTGGCGAGCAGCACGTCAGGGCGGATCGCCCGAACGAGGTCGAGCGCATGGTCGATGCCGATGCCCGCGAGCAGGCCCGTCGAGGAGGCGTCGACCGACACGCGCGCGCCGATGGCCCGGGCGACGGCCGCGAGTCGCAGCAGCTCGGCGCGCATGGGCTCGCGCTCGAGGCCGTACGCCGGAAGGTGGAGCCACGAGATGCCGTCGAGCCAGCCGGATTCCACGCCGGCGAGCTCGGCAGACGCCCCGCGATCCGGGAACATCGTGCGCTCGCCCTCGGCGTCGACGAGCAGCACGACCGTGCCGGTGCGTCCGATGCGCTGCACCCGTACGTCGACCCCGGCCGACGCGAGGTCGGCGGCGAGCGCCGCGCCCGCGGCATCCGTGCCCACGCGGCCGATGAAGCGCGTCGGCACCAGGGGTGCGGCCAGCGCCGCCACGTTCGCCGCGCTGCCGCCGCGGGCGCGGAACACCCGGGCCGCCGTGTCGGTGGCGGCGCGCAGGGGCTCGTCGGCCCACACCACGATGTCCTCGACGAGGTCGCCCGCGACGGCCAGGACCACGGCTGCCGGGTGCTCAGCCTGCGAGCGCACGCGCGATCTCCGCCCCGAGCGCGACGTTGCCGCGGTAGACCTCGAGGTTCACGTCGAGGCTGCGCCCGCCGGTGGCGCGCTGCATGTGGTCGAGCAGGAACGGCGTCGTGTCGTGCCCGGTGATGCCGGCAGCGGATGCCGCGGCGAGCCCCTCGGCGAGGACCCGGTCGTGGAGCTCGGGATCGAGTTGCCGCGCCTCGGCGATCGGGTTCGCGACGAGCACCGCCGCCGACAGGCCGAGTCCGTCGCGAGCGCGCGCGAGCTCGGCGGCCTCGGCCGCGGACTCGATGCGATAGTCGAGCGCGAAGCCCGAGTCGGCGACGTAGAAGCCGGGATACCGATTCGTGCGATAGCCCACCACCGGGACGTTGAGGGTCTCGAGGCGTTCGAGCGTCGCGCCGATGTCGAGGATCGACTTCACGCCGGCGCTCACGAGCGTGACCGGGGTCTCGGCGAGCGTCGTGAGATCGGCCGATTCGTCGAAGGTCTCGCTCGCGCCGCGGTGCACGCCGCCGAGCCCTCCGGTCGACATCACCGCGATGCCGGCCCGATGCGCGAGCCATGCCGTGGCGGCCACGGTCGTTCCGCCGTCGAGTCGCTTGGCCCGCGCGATCGGCAGGTCGCGCACGCTCACCTTCACGACGCCGTCGCCCGCGCAGAGTCGCTCGATCTCGGTGGCCGACAGGCCGACGACCGCGACGCCGTCGACCACGCCGATGGTCGCCGGGACCACGCCCGCCGCCCGCACCGACGCCTCCGACTCCACGGCGACCGCGAGGTTGCGCGGGCGGGGGAGCCCGTGGCTCAGGATCGTCGACTCGAGCGCGAGCACCGGCGCGCCGGCGTCGACGGCGGCGCGCACCTCGTCGCTCACGCGGATCACGGAGGAACCTTCAGGCTGCATGTCGCCATCGTAGGGTCGGGCACCGGCGGCTGCGTCGGTCGCGCGACGGATGTCGGTACTCCGCAGTATCGTGAATGGTTGTGTCGCAGCCAGTCATCGTCGCCAGAGACCTCGTGAAGCGCTATGGCGAGTTCGCCGCCGTCGACGGCATCTCGTTCGAGGTCGCGCCGGGCGAGTCGTTCGGCCTGCTCGGGCCGAACGGCGCGGGCAAGTCGACGACCATGCGCATGGTCGGCGCCGTCTCGACGCGCACCGCCGGCGACCTCGCGATCCTCGGGCTCGACCCCGACCGGTTCGGCCCCGAGATCCGGTCGCAGCTCGGCGTCGTGCCGCAGGCCGACAACCTCGACACCGAGCTGCGGGTCCGCGAGAACCTGCTCGTGTACGGGCGGTACTTCGGGCTGCCCCGCAAGGTCGTCGCCGAGCGGGCCGACGAACTGCTCGCGTTCGCGCAGCTCGAGGACAAGGGCAAGGCCAAGGTCGACTCCCTCTCGGGCGGCATGAAGCGACGACTCACCATCGCGCGCGCCCTCATCAACGACCCGCGCGTCCTGCTGCTCGACGAGCCGACCACCGGCCTCGACCCGCAGGCGCGCCACATCCTCTGGGATCGGCTGTTCCGTCTGAAGGAGCAGGGCACGACCCTGCTGCTGACCACCCATTACATGGACGAGGCCGAGCAGCTCTGCGACCGCCTGGTCGTCGTCGACAAGGGGAAGATCATGGCCGAGGGCACCCCGGCCGAGCTCATCCGTCGCTACTCGTCGCGCGAGGTGCTCGAGGTGCGGTTCGGCAGCGACCGCAACGCCGACGTCGCCGAGCAGCTCGCGGGCGTCGGCGACCGCCTCGAGGTGCTGCCAGATCGCATCCTCGTCTACAGCGCCAACGGCGAGGCCGAACTCGAGCGCATCACCGACGCGGGCCTGCACCCGCTCACGAGCCTCGTTCGGCGGTCGAGCCTCGAAGACGTGTTCCTCCGGCTCACCGGGCGGACCCTCATCGAATGAGCCTCGACACCGACCTGCAGCGCGACACCGCTCGCGCGCTCGCCGCCGGCCGCAACCCGCGCCGGTGGGGTGCGTGGTACGTGGCCGAGCACCGGTTCCGCGTCATGCGCAGCTACACCGGCACGGTCGTCGTCGCGGGCATCGGCAGTCCGCTGCTCTACCTCTACGCACTCGGCGTCGGGCTCGCGACGATCGTGGACGGCAACGTCGGCGCCGAGTCCGTCGACGGCGTGAGCTACCTCATCTTCGTGGCACCGGCGCTCCTCGCGAGCGCGGCGATCACCGTCGCGAGCGAGGAGTTCACGTACCCCATCATGCTCGGCTACAAGTGGAATCCGACCTTCTCGGGCATGCACGCCGCGCCGATCCGACCACAGCAGATCGCCGACGGGGTCATCCTGTCGGTCGCCGTGCGCATGCTCGTCAACGCGGTGCTGTTCTTCGCGCTCATGCTCGTGTTCGGCGCCGTGCCCTCGGCCACGGGCTTCCTCGCCATCGCGGCGGCGGTGCTCACCGGGCTCGCATTCGGTGCCGTGCTGATGGCCTACACGTCGACCCTCGAAGAGGACACGGGGCAGCTCGCCATGGTCATGCGCTTCGTGGTGCTGCCGATGACGCTGTTCTCGGGCACCTTCTTCCCGCTCACGGTGTTCCCGCTCTGGCTGCAGCCGATCGGCTGGATCTCTCCGCTCTGGCACGGCAGCGAGCTCGCGCGGGTGTTCACCTACGGGTACGCCGAACCCATCTGGCTCACCGTCGTGCACGTCGCCTACCTCGGCGCGATGTTCGCGGTCGGCTGGGTCTGGGCGCGCCGCATCGCCGTGAGGAGGCTCCGCAAGTGAGCGACGTCACCCAGCGCGACTTCGCGCCCGCGAGCCTGCGCCTTCGCCCGGCCAGGTCGCTGTACGCGGGGAACGCCCGAGCGGTGATGTTCCGCGGGTGGCGTGCGACACGCAGCACGAACTGGCTCGTCATGGTGAGCGGCTTCTTCGAGCCGATCTTCTACCTGCTCGCCATGGGCATCGGCCTCGGCACGCTCGTCGGCGACGTCACCACCGAGAGCGGGCAGGTGGTGCCCTACGCGGCGTTCATCGCGCCGGCCCTGCTCGCCGTCGCGGCCATGAACGGCGCCATCTACGACTCGACGTGGAACGTGTTCTTCAAGATGCAGTTCGCGCGACTCTACGAGGGCATGCTGTCGACCTCGCTCGGTCCGCTCGACGTCGCACTGGGCGAGATCATGCTGGCCCTGCTGCGCGGGGCGCTGTACGCGGTGGGCTTCCAGTTCGTGATGCAGGCGCTCGGGCTCAACCTCTCGTGGTGGGCGCTGCTCGCGCTGCCCGCGGTGCTGCTCATCGCCTTCGGCTTCGCGAGCCTGGGCATGGCGATCACGAGCTACATGAAGACGTTCCAGCAGATGGACTGGATCAACTTCGTGATGCTGCCGATGTTCCTGTTCTCGGCGACGTTCTACCCGATCACGGTCTACCCGCAGTGGCTGCAGTACCTCATCCAGGCGCTGCCGCTGTGGCACGGCGTCGAGCTCGTGCGCGGCCTCACGACCGGCGCCGTCGACTGGGGCATGCTCTGGCACGTGCTCTACTACGTGGTGATGATCACGATCGGGCTCGTGTTCACCACGAAGCGGTTGCGGGCGTTGTTCCTCGACTGAGCCGGTTGTCGCGTGGCGTCCGGGCTCGTACGATCGACCACGTGGCCGGGTACGTGCTGGACCATCACCTCGGCGGCGAGGGCGCGCGACTGGCGTTGATGTCTCAGCTGCTCGACCCGATGCATCGCCGCCACCTCGAGGGGCTCGGGGTGCCGAACGGATCGCGGACGCTCGAGGTCGGGTGCGGCAACGGGTCCATCTCGGCGTGGCTCGCCGAGCGGGTCGGCCCGAGCGGGCGAGCCGTGGCCGTCGACCTCGACCTGTCGCTCGTGGACGTGCGGGCACCGAACCTCGAGCTGCGTCAGGCCGACATCGTCGCCGGGCCGATCGACCCGGGCACCTTCGATCTCGTCACGGCCCGGGCGGTGCTGCACCACGTGACCGACGTGGACGCGGCGATGCGAAACCTGGTCGCGAGCCTCGCGCCCGGTGGCGGCATCCTGCTCATCGAGCCGGACTTCCTGCCCGTCAGCGTCGCCGAGCCGCCCGAGGTGCGCGCGTTCTGGGAGGGGTGGCTGGCGTGGTCGCGCGATGAGGGGATCGACTATCACGTCGGTCGCTCATTGGCACCGCGCCTCGCGGCCCTGGGCCTCGAGCAGGTCGGCGGGACCGCGGAGACCGCGGTGTACTCGGGGGGATCGCCGTGGGCGACGTACTGGGTGGAGACGGTGACCGAGCTGCGCGCGGGCCTCGTCGGATCCGGCCGGCTCGACGACCGACTCATCGACGGGTTCCTCGGTCGCTGCGCGGATCGCACGTGGTGGACGGAGACGATCGCCTTCACCGCGGTGCACGCCCGCGCCGCCGCCTGAACGAGTGTTTCCACGTGTGACGCCCGCCCGCGACATCCGTTCGTCGCGCGCGTATCGTGGCGGAATCGAACCACGAGGAGCCATCATGTCGCACCGCGAGCCGCACGCCGCCACCGAGCCCCGCACGGGCACGGTCATGGGCATGCGCGGCTGCGAGTCGGCGACCGAATGCGCGAGCGACCGGCCCGGCCACGGGCTTCACGCGATGCAGCAGCGGCTCGCCGCGACGACCGCGAGCCGGTGGGTCGACGGGTTCGTCGTGTCGACCGACGATGCGGGCTTCGCGACGATCGCCGATCTCGACGGCGACGCGATCCGGCGCGTCTGGCACCACGACGCGTTCGCGGGCGCGCTCCACGTCGGCGACCCTGTCGCCGTGCACGCCATCTACGGCGTGCTCGCCCGGGGCGCCGAGCGCTTCAGCGTCGCGTACGCCTGAGCCGTCGCGTACGCCTGAGCCACGGGGTCACGCCGGCGGCTCACGCCACGGGCATCGCCTCGCTCATCGAGCCCATCATCTTCTCGAGGGCCATGGCCGCCTGATCGCACGCCATCGCGCACATGCGGCAGTGCTCGCTCATCTCGGCGTGCATCATGCACTCGGCCGAGCAGGCGCGGCACATCATGATCGTCGTCTGCATCATCGACGACATCACCGCCATGTCCATGCCGCTCATGCGCAGCATCATGCGCATCATCGTGTCGCAGACGTCCGCGCAGTTCGCGCACATCGCGGCGCACCGGCCCATGCCCTCGCCGGCGTCGGCGTCGGCGCACATGATGCACGCCTGCGCACAGGCCGAGAGGGCCTCGAGACACTCCTGCATCATCGCCGGATCCATGCCCTTCATCGGCATCTCCGACGACGACATGGCGCCCTTCATCATGTCCATCGTCATGTTCATCTGTACGCTCCACAGCCCCGGGCGGCCGAGCGTCGACGGTGCCGGCAGGGGAACTCGGCGGCCCTGATGCGGCCATGCTACGCCGCGGTCCCCGGGCCCAGAAGGGGCTCGTGTGACGTTCTCGTGAACTCGGTCGCCGCGTCGCACGAGACGGGCGGAACGAAACGAAGGGGCGGATGCCGCGACATCCGCCCCCTCGTTTCGAACCGCACTCAGGCGTTGATGTCGATGTCCTTCGTCTCCTTGGAGACGAGCAGCGCGATGAGCGTGAGCACCGCCATGGCCGACAGGTAGACGCCGACCCAGAACGGGCTTCCGTCGCCGGCCTGCCACAGCGCGACCGCGATGAACGGGGCGACCGCGGCGCCGAGGATCGACGACACGTTGTACGAGATGCCCGAGCCCGTGTAGCGCACGTTCGTCGGGAACAGTTCGGGCAGCAGCGCACCCATGGGTCCGAAGGTCAGGCCCATGAGTGAGAAGCCCACGACGAGCCAGAGCATGACGCCCCAGAATCCGGCGGCGAGCAGCGGCACCCAGAGCAGGCCGAACACGATGATGCCGAGCGTGACCCAGATGAGCGTCTTGCGGCGGCCCCAGCGGTCGGCCCACGGGCCCGACAGCAGGGTGAAGATGCCGAAGAACACGACACCGCCGATGAGCATCAGCACGAACGTGTTGTACGAGTAGCCGAGTCCCGGCAGCGCACCCTCTGCGGCCTCCTGCGGCGCACGGCCGTACGAGAGCGAGAACGTGGTCATCAGGTAGAAGAGCACGTACGTGGCGAGCATGAAGAGCGTGCCGAGGATGAGGTGCTTCCAGTGGTTCTTGAAGACGCTCGCGAGGGGCAGCCGCGTGAGCTTGCCCTGCTTCGACGCGTTCGAGAAGGCCGTGGACTCGACCAGGCGCAGACGCACCCAGAGGCCGACGATGACCATGACGACCGAGAACAGGAACGGGATGCGCCAGCCCCAGTCGAGGAACGCCTGCGACGGCATCGAGGGGTCGTCGGACGGGAGCAGTGCCGCGATGACGAGGAACAGCCCGTTCGCGATGATGAAGCCGATCGGCGCTCCGAGCTGCGGGAAGGTGCCGTACCAGGCGCGCTTGCCCGCGGGCGCGTTCTCGGTCGCCACGAGCGCGGCGCCCGACCACTCGCCGCCGAGCGCGAAGCCCTGCGCGATGCGCAGGATGACGAGCAGCAGGGGCGCGAGCCATCCGACCATCGCGTACGTCGGCAGCAGGCCGATCAGGAACGTCGCGATGCCCATGGTGAGCAGCGCCCCGACGAGCGTCGCCTTGCGACCGTGCTTGTCGCCCAGGTGTCCGAAGACGATCGCGCCGAGCGGCCGGGCCACCATGGCGGCGCCGAAAACGGCGAACGACGAGAGCAGCGCGGTCGTCGCGTCGCCTGTGGGGAAGAACAGGTGGGGGAAGACCAGGACCGCCGCGGTCGCGTAGACGTAGAAGTCGTAGAACTCGATCGTCGTGCCGATGAGGCTCGCGAGCACGACGCGGCTTCGCGGATTGGCGGGGCTGGCGGTGGGTGCGACCGTGGTCGCGGATGGTGCGGACATTGCTGGCGAAGACTCCAATGGGGTGCGAAAGTACGCTGCGCCCCGAGGCACGTCGGTCGGGCGTTCGAACCGGAGGCAGTGCAGGAATCGTCGCTTGTGGCAACCAACCCACCCTATTCGGCCCCGGTCGGGCGGGCGTTCACAGCTCGTGTCCGGTGCGATGAACGGCATGCTCGGTGCGGTGAACGGTGCGGGACAGGGTCGGCCGTCGGCTGCGTATCGGTGACGTGTCCTATGGATCGAAGGTTCGATGCGAGGCCGGATGCCGCGTGGCTAGGCTTGGCGGCATGGACACCCTGATCTCGATTCTGCATGTCACCACGGCCGTCTTCATCGTCGGGCCGATGGCGATCCTGCCCATGACCGCGATGCGCGCGGTGCGCGCCGGCAACGGGGGCCAGGTCGCCGTGCTCGCGAAGTCGACGATGGTGTTCAGCTGGCTCTCGCTGATCGTGTTCCTGCTCGGCTTCGGCGCGATGGCGATGGCACCCGAGGAGTTCGAACTCACCTTCACGACCCCCTGGATCCTGTGGTCGATCATCCTCTACGTGATCGCGTTCCTGCTCAGCGTGTTCCTCGTCGTCCCGTCGATGCGGCGGGCTGCCGAGGCGCTGTCGGGCGATGCCGGATCGGGCGAGGGCGCGGCCCAGGCCGGATACCCCGCCATCGCGGCCGGCAGCGGCATCGTGTCGCTGCTGCTCGTCGCGGTGGTCGTGCTCATGGTCTGGAAGCCGTAGCCGCCTCGGCGGTCGAGTGCGAAGCGTATCGAGACCGCCTCGGCGGTCGAGTGCGAAGCGTATCGAGACCTCTCGCGTGAGGCGTCTCGATACGCTCGCCGGCGCTCGCTACTCGACGACCGAAAGGGCGCGGAGGGCGCGGGCGGTGGCGATCGCCGCTTCGGCGGCCTCGCGGCCCTTGTCCTCCTTGGAACCGGGCAGCCCGGCGCGGTCGATGCCCTGCTGCTCGTCGTCGAGGGTGAGCACGCCGAAGCCGACCGGCTTGCCGGTGTCGAGGGCGACCCGGGTGAGCCCGTCGGTCGCGGCCGCCGACACGTACTCGAAGTGCGGCGTGCCGCCGCGGATGATCACGCCGAGCGCGACCACCGCGTCGGCACCGGCCTCGAGGGCGGCCTTCGACACGACCGGCAGCTCGAAGCTGCCGGGCACGCGCACGAGCGTGAACGATGCGCCCGACGCTTCGAGGGTGCGGGTCGCCCCGGCGATGAGCGCGTCGGTGATCTGGTCGTGCCAGCTGCCCGCGACGATCACGACCGAGAGGCCGGTGCCGTCGACATCGAGTTCGGGGGATCCTGCTCCGCTCATGAGGCGTGTCCTTCCAAGAGGGTCTCAGCCGCGGCGTCCGCGAGCTGCTGGTCGTCGATCGTGTGGCCCATGCGCGTGCGCTTGGTCTCGAGGTACCCGGTGTTGACGTCGTCGACGCCGACCACGAGCGGCAGCCGCTCGAGGACGTCGATGCCGTGCGCCTCGAGCTGGCGCACCTTCTCGGGGTTGTTCGTCAGCAGCCGCACGCGGTCGATGCCGAGGTCGGCGAGGATCCCGGTCGCGGCGCTGTAGTCGCGGGCATCGATCGGCAGCCCGAGCGCGAGGTTCGCGTCGAGCGTGTCGAGGCCGTCCTCCTGCAGGCGGTACGCCCGCAGCTTGTTGATGAGCCCGATGCCGCGCCCCTCGTGGCCGCGCAGGTAGACGACGACGCCGCTCGCGCGCTGGATCGTCTCGAGCGCGGCATCGAGCTGCGGACCGCACTCGCACTTGAGCGATCCGAACGCCTCACCGGTCAGGCATTCGGAGTGCACGCGGACGATCGCGCCGGCGGGGTCGGCGGCCGGGTCGCCCGAGATGATGGCGACGTGGTCGGCGCCGGTGCTGCGGTCGCGGTAGGCGCGCACGGTGAACACGCCGCGGTCGGTGGGCAGCCTCGTCTCGACCTCGAACGCCACGGGCGAGGATTCGGGCACGATCGCCGCCGCGGCATCCGCCCACGGGTCGCGACCGGTGTCGCGCAGCCAGTCGACGAGCGCCGCCACGGTCGTGACCGGCAGCCCAGCGCGCTCGCCGAGCGCGATGAGCGCGGGCAGCCGCATCATCTCGCCGCTGTCCTCGACGAGCTCGCCGATGACGCCGACCGGAGACAGGCCCGCGAGGCGCATGAGGTCGACCGTGGCCTCGGTGTGGCCGGCGCGCTCGCGCACACCGCCGTCGACCGCGCGCAGCGGCAGGATGTGCCCGGGTCGCTGCAACGAGGCGGGCGTCGAGGCCGGGTCGGCCAGGACGCGCAGGGTGTGCGCGCGGTCGGAGGCGCTGATGCCGGTCGAGTTGCGGTCGGCCGCGTCGACCGAGATCGTGTAGGCGGTCGAGCGCGGGTCTTCGTTGCGCTCGGTCATGAGCGGCAGTTCGAGCCGGTCGGCCACGGAGTTCGGCATCGGCGCGCAGAGGTAGCCGCTCGTGTGGCGGACCATCCACGCGATCCATTCCTGGGTCGCGAACTGCGCCGCCATGATCGCGTCGCCCTCGTTCTCACGACCCTCGTCGTCGGCGACGATGACGGGCTTGCCCGCGCGCAATGCGTCGAGGACTTCGGGAATGCTTGCGAGGCTCATGCCGCACCTCCGGTGCTGTGGATGGAAGAGGGGATCTCGACGGACTCGGTGCCGAGTCGCCCGGCGAAGCGCAGCATGCGCTCGACCTGGCGGGCGAGGATGTCGGTCTCGATGTTCACGCGGTCGCCAACGACGCGGTCGCCGAGCGTGGTGGCGGTGAGGGTCTCGGGGATGAGCGACACCTCGAACCACGATCCGTCGGGCTCGTCGCCGATCGCGCTCACGGTGAGCGAGACGCCGTCGACCGCGATCGAACCCTTGTCGACGACGAGCGGCGCGTGCGCCGCATCGAGCGAGAATCGGATGACCCGCCACGCGTCGCCCGGACGGATCTCGAGCACCTGCGCCGTGCCGTCGATGTGCCCCTGCACGATGTGCCCGCCGAGCCGGTCGCCCACCTGGGCCGCGCGCTCGAGGTTCACCGCGAGCCCCTCGGCGGCGCCGTCGAGCGTCGACATCGCGAGCGTCTGCGCCATCACGTCGGCGGTGAAGCCCGCGCCGTCGAACTCGATGACGGTGAGGCACACGCCCGAGACCGAGATCGAGTCGCCGTGCTTCACGCCCTCGACGACACGGGGCCCGCGCACGCTCAGGCGTGCGGCGTCGTCGGTTCGCTCGACGCGCGTGATGGTGCCACGCTCCTCGATGATTCCGGTGAACATGTCAGTTCCTCTCATCTGTGCTTGCCGAGGGGCGCTGGGCGCCGCTCGAGTCGGGGTGTGCGACGAGCAGGACGTCGTCGCCGAGCCGTTCGATGTCGGTGAAGTGGAAGCGCCGCGCGCCGTCGATGGATTCGATGCCGAGGTCGCCGAGCGCGAGCCGCGGGCCGCCGAGCAGGGCGGGCGCGAGGTAGACGAGCAACTCGTCGACGAGGCCCGCTGCGATGAAGGCGCTCGCGAGCGTCGGCCCGCCCTCGATGAAGAGCGAGCGGATGCCCCGTCGCTGGAGTTCCTCGAGGTCGGCGGCGAGGTCGGTGCCGGTGAAGTACATGGGCGCGTGCGGGTGACGGGTGATCGACGCGTCGGCGGGCACGGCGCGCCGGCCGAACACCACGGGCACGGGCTGCGCCTCGTAGAACTGACCGCCGGGATCGCGCGCGGTGAGTGCCGGGTCGTCGGCGAGTACGGTTCCCGTGCCGACCGCGATGGCGTCGGCGGAGGAACGGCGTCGGTGCACGTCGGCCCGAGCGGCGGGACCGGTGATCCACTGGCTCGTCCCGTCGGCCGCCGCGGCGCGCCCGTCGAGGCTCGACGCCCACTTCACGATCACGCGGGGGCGGCGGTTCCGGGCGGCGAAGAGCCAGTCCTCGAGCATGGCCTCGGCCTCGTCGACGAGCACGCCGTCGGCGACGTCGACGCCGGCGTCGCGCAGGCGTTGCGCGCCGCCCGACGAATGGTCGCCCGGGTCGGAGACGGCGTAGACGACGCGGGCGACACCGGCCTCGATCAGCGCGACCGCGCAGGGGCCGGTGCGTCCGGTGTGATTGCACGGCTCGAGCGTGACCACCGCGGTGGCACCTTCGGCCGCGCCCGGGGCGAGCTTCGAGAGCGCGTCGACCTCGGCGTGGGCGGTGCCGGCACCGCGGTGCCAGCCCTCGGCGACGACCTCGCCGGAGCGCGAGAGGATCACGCAGCCGACCCGCGGGTTCACCCCGCGTGAGGGGCCGCGCGTGGCGAGCTCGAGCGCACGGCGCATCGCTGCGGCATCCGCCATCGTGTGCGCTCCGGTGGTCATCCCTCGTCCTGTCTTCAGGGCTCCGGGGGATGCTCGGCGCAGCCGAACAGGTCGACGACGCTTCACGTCGCCGACACGTGCCGCCTCCCATCCGGACTTTCACCGTCGGTACCGGAATTCCACCGGTTCAACCGAACCCGCCCGATCTCTCGATCGAGCACGCCCAGCTCGCGGACTGTAACCGCCGGTTCGGAATTACACCGACCCCGGAGCACGTTTGTCGTGTCGATTCTAAGTCAACGCGTGGGCCGGTGCCGTATTCCCGCGTCGTCGCGCGTCAACCGGCACGAGTCTCGATCAGTGCGCGGGCGGTGCCCTCGTCGGCGATGAGGTCGGTGATGAGCCCCGCGGCGAGCGCCCCGCGAAGGCCCGTGATCTTCGCCCTGCCGGAGACGACGCACACGCGGCGCGGCGCCCGGCGCAGGACCGAGAAGTCGGGTCCGGTCGCGCGTTCGTTCAATGCGATGCCCTCGGTGGACCCGTCGGCGCGGTAGAACACGGTGGCGACGTCGCCGACGACTCCGTCGCGGCTGAGCGCCTCGTAGTCGGCGCGCTCGAGGTAGCCGCCCTGGTAGACGTGGCTCGGCACCTCGGCGAACGGCGAACCCAGGCCGAACACCGCGACGTCCATTCGGGCCTGCAGTGCGAGCAGCCGCCGGGTGGAGCGCTCGCGCCAGAACGCCCGCCTGGTGTCGGGGTCGTCGAAGAACGCCGGCACGGGGAACTGCTGCACGTGCGCGCCGAACGCGTCGCCGAAGCGGCGCAGCAGTTCGCTGGCGTAGAGGATGCCCGTCGTGCGCACGTTGCCCGCGCCGTTCAGCTGCACGATCTCGGAGTTGTGGGTGGCCTTCGGCACGAGGTGCCGGCTCACCGCGGTCATCGTCGAGCCCCACGCGACTCCGACGATCTGGTTCGAATCGACGAACCGGCCGAGAATCCGTGCAGCCGAGAGCGCCACCCGGTCGAGCCGGTCGACGTCGCTCGCGTGGTCGGGCACGGGGATGACGTGCGCGGCCACCGCGAAGCGATCGAGGATCTCGTGCTCGATGCGGCTCGGCAGGTCGAGTGGCGAGTGGATGGAGATCTCGACGAGGCCGCTCGCCCGGGCGTGGCTGAGCAGGCGGGAGACCGACGAGCGCGAGATGTGCAGCTCGCGCGCGATGGCATCCATCGTGAGGTCCTGCATGTAGTACAGGTGGGCCGCCCGCAGTGCAGCGCGGGTCTTCCCCGAGACCGCTTCGAGACCGATGTCGGAGGGGTCGTCGTCGTCGATCGCGGGAAGGTTGCCGTCGCTCATCTGCTCAGTGTTGCACATATGTGCAGGTCGCTTGAAAGTTCGTTCCCGCGGGTTCACGATGGTTGCATCCACACGCGGCGGCCTCCGAGGAGCGCGCCGCACCCAGTGAGAGGACAGAGATGTCAGAGCTGACGAACTTCACGCGGCGCACCCGCACGGGCACCGGCGACCCCTCGATGCGAGCCGAGGTCGCCGTGTTGCGCGACCGCCCCCGTGCCGAGGTACTGGTGATCGGCGGTGGCATCAACGGCATCGCCACGTTCCGCGACCTCGCCCTGCAGGGCGTCGACGTCGTGCTCGTCGAACGGGGCGACTTCGTCTCCGGGGCATCCGCAGCGTCGTCGCACATGATCCACGGCGGCATCCGCTACCTCGAGAATGGCGAGTTCCGGCTCGTCAAGGAGTCGGTCGAGGAACGCAACGGACTGTTGCGCGTGGCGCCGCACTACGTGAAGCCGCTCGAGACGACCGTGCCGATCTTCTCGACGTTCTCGGGGATCCTCTCCGCACCGATGCGCTTCCTCACCCACCGGGCGGGCAGGCCGACCGAGCGCGGGGCCGCGCTCATCAAGGCGGGTCTCACCCTCTACGACTCGTTCTCGCGTGACGGCGGCCAGGTGCCGCGCCACCGCTTCCACGGTGCGAAGCGCTCGCTCGCCGACCTGCCGGCCCTGAACCCCGCGGTCAAGTACACGGCGACCTACTACGACGCCAGCATGCACGACCCCGAGCGACTCGCGCTCGACGTGCTGTTCGACGGGCTCGCGGTGGGCCCGCACGCCCGGGCGGCGAACTACCTCGAGGCGGTCGGGCACGACGCCGACGGCGTGCGCGTGCGCGACACCCTGACCGGTGACGAGTTCGCGATCGCCGCCGACGTGGTCGTGAACACGTCGGGCCCCTGGACCGACCTGACGAACGCCGGCCTCGGCAACGAGACCCGGTTCATGGGCGGCACGAAGGGCTCGCACATCGTGCTCGATCACCCCGAGCTGCTCGCCGCGACCGGCGGCCGCGAGATCTTCTTCGAGCACGACGACGGGCGCATCGTGCTCATCTACCCGCTCAAGGGACGCGTCCTGGTCGGCACCACCGATCTCGAGCACGACATCCGGGAACCCGCCGTGTGCACCGAGGCGGAGGTCGACTACTTCTTCGAGCTCATCGCGCACGTCTTCCCCGGCATCACGGTCGACCGATCGCAGATCATCTTCCGGTTCGCGGGTGTGCGGCCGCTGCCGCGACACGACGACACGCAGCCCGGCTTCGTCTCGCGCGACTACCGCATCGAGCGGGCGGATGCCCCGGGCCGGGCGAACAGCGTCGTGCTGAGCCTCGTCGGGGGCAAGTGGACCACGTTCCGCGCGCTCGCCGAGCATCTCTCGGACGAGGTGCTCGAGCTGCTCGGCCGCACCCGGGTCGTCTCGACGGAGGGCCTCGCGATCGGCGGGGGAGCGGGCTACCCGGCGACCGACGACTCCCGCAGGGTCTGGCTCGTCGCGCACGGCGACGAGGTCGGGCGGGCCCGCGCCTTCGAGCTGCTCGAGCGCTATGGCACGCGGGCCGAGGACTACCTCGCCGACATCGCGGGTGACGAGGAGACGCCGCTCGCGCATCACGACGGCTACGGTCGACTCGAGATCGCGTGGCTTGCGCGCACCGAGCGGGTCGTGCACCTCGCCGACATGGTGCTGCGCCGCACGAGCATCGCGTTCACCGGCACGTTGACCGCGCCGCTGCTCGACGAGCTCGCCGAGGTCGTCGGAGCCGAGCTCGGGTGGGACGCCGACCGCCGTCGCGCAGAGGTGCAGGCGACCCGCGACCTGCTCTCCGAACGCCACGGCGTCGCGCTCGAGGTGCTCGCCACGAGCGGCTGACAGGTCGACGCAGGTGACGTCCTGTGTCGCGCAGCGGAAAACACGCGCGTCACGGCGCTGCGGGGCGGGTACGGTAGGACGACGGGTCGGGCGCATGGGGGTGCGCCCGACCCGTTCCGTTGCACCGCGCTGTCACGGCGCTGGCCGGGCGAGCCCATTGCTCGGATACGGCCGGGGTGCCTTCTCGGGCCGCAAGCCCACCCTCAGGCTGTGAGGCGGTCTGCGAGGATCGGCGCGAGCTCGGTGAGCGAGGCGATCTCGACCACACCGAGCATCGCCGCTGACGCTGCCTCGTCGTCGGTCATCGTCGCGCCCGTGCGGTTCAGCCACACGCCCAGGAGCCCGGCCGTGGCCGCGCCGATGGCGTCGGTGACGAGCCGGTCGCCGACGTAGGCCGCGGTGGTGACGGGCGCTTCGGACTCGAACTGCGCGATCGCGAACTCGAAGATGCCGGGGTCGGGCTTGGTGATGCCGACCTCGCCGGACGCGATGACGTGGCCGAACCGGTCGAGGATTCCGAGCCGTTCGAGCTTCGCCCGCTGGAAGTCGAGTTCGCCGTTCGTGATGATGCCGAGACGCACCCCCGGCAGGCCCTCGTCGAGCGCGTCGAGCGCGGGCAGCGCGTCGTCGTGCAGGGACCACGACTCGCGGTATCGCTCGAAGTAGCGGGCGAACCACGCGCCGGCGGCGAGCTCGTCGAGTTCCTCGCCGTGCGCGAGCGCGAAGTCGCGCGCCCTCGCACGGCGCTGCCCCTCGAACGTGAGATGCCCCGCGAGGTAGGCGTGGTAATGCTCCTCTTCGAGGTCGTGCCAGAGCTGCTGTGCCGGAGCGCGTTCGGCCTCGTATGCCCGTTCGGCCATGTGCAGCGTGATGCCCGCGTCGACCGCCGCCCGGTGCGCCATGAGCGTGTCATCGAGATCGAACAGCACGACCGGCGACCCGGCGGTCGCCTCGTTCACGGCACTCATGAGTTCACCGGACTCCGTGGCGGCACGATACCCGTCAGCCTCGCCGAACGAAGCCGACGCGCTCGTAGACCTCGCGGAGGATGGGCTCGGCGCGCTCGGATGCCCGATCGGCACCGACCGCGAGCAGCCGGTCGAGCTCGGCCGGGTCCTCGAGCAGCTCGAGCGTGCGGGCACGGATCGGCGTGAGGCGGTCGACGACGATCTCGGCGAGCTCCTTCTTGAGGTCTCCGTACCCGCGGCCGGCGTAGCGCTGCTCGATCTCGGCGATGGACTCGCCGGTCGTCGCGGCGTAGATGTCGAGCAGGTTCGAGATGCCCGGCTTCGTCGCCGGGTCGTAGCGGACCTCGCGCTCGGTGTCGGTGACGGCGCTCTTGAACTTCTTCGCCGTGACCGCGGGTTCGTCCAGGAGCTTCACGAGACCCGCCTCTGAGACCGAGGACTTCGACATCTTCGCGGTCGGCTCCTGCAGGTCGTAGATGCGCGCCGACTCCTTGGGGATCAGCGCTTCTGGCACGACGAACGTCTCGCCGTAGCGCGAGTTGAAGCGCCCCGCCAGGTCGCGCGTGAGCTCGAGGTGCTGGCGCTGGTCGTCGCCGACCGGCACGAGTTCGGTTCCGTACAGGAGGATGTCGGCGGCCATGAGCACCGGATACGTGAACAGGCCGACCGTGGTGGCGTCGGCGCCCTGCCTGGCCGACTTGTCCTTGAACTGCGTCATGCGGCTCGCCTCGCCGAAACCGGTCATGGTGCCGAGCACCCAGGCCAGTTCGGTGTGCGCCGGAACATGCGACTGCACGAACAGGGTCGAGCGCGAGACGTCGACGCCCGCCGCGATGTACTGCGCGGCGGTGCGGCGCACGTTGTCGTGCAGCGCCTTGGGGTCTTGCGCCACGGTGATCGCGTGCAGGTCGACGACGCAGTAGATGGGGTCGTACTCGTCTTGCAGCGCGACCCAGTTGACGAGTGCACCGAGGTAGTTGCCGAGATGGAGCGAGTCGCTCGAGGGCTGCATGCCCGAGAAGACGACCGGGGGGATGGAGGCCATGTGTTCAGTGTCCTAAAGCGTGGGAGGGATGGTCAGATGGCGTAGTCGACGACGACCGGGGAGTGGTCGGACCATCGCTCGTCGTAGGCCGCGGCACGGTCGACCGTGTACGACTGCACGGTCTCGGCGAGTGCCGGCGAGGCCAGGTGGTAGTCGATGCGCCACCCGGTGTCGGTGTCGAACGCCTTGCCGCGCATCGACCACCACGTGTACGGGCCGTCGATCTCACCCGCGGCCCTGCGGCCGACGTCGACCCAGCCCAGCCCAGCGCCGGCGTTGTAGTCGGGTGCGTCCTCGGCGCCGAGGAAACGGTCGAAGTACTCGCGCTCGCGCGGCAGGAAGCCCGCCTTCTTCACGTTGCCCTTCCAGTTCCTGATGTCGAGCGTGCGGTGGCCGACGTTCAGGTCGCCGACGATGACGGCCAGCTCGGCGTGCTCGACGAGCCGAGGCATCCGTTCCTCCATCGCATCGAGGAAGCGGTACTTCTCGACCTGCTTCGGCGTGCCGTCTTCGCCGGAGTGCACGTAGGCCGAGACGACGGTGAGCACACGGCCGCCGACCTCGTAGTCGGCCTCGAGCCAGCGGCCGGCGCTGTCGAAGTCGGGGGCGCCGAGCTCGACGCGGTGGATGTGGGCGCGGTTGCGGCTCGCGATCGCGACGCCGGCGCGGCCCTTGGCGGTCGCGGGGTCGTGCAGGATGTCCCAGTCGTCGCCGAGCAGCCCCTGCAGGTCTTCGGTCGACGCCCGCACCTCCTGCATCGCGAGGATGTCGACGTCGCGGGCGGCCAGCCACTCGCCCATGCCCTTGCGGAACGCGGCGCGCACCCCGTTGACGTTGACGCTGGCGAGTCGGAGGGGCTTCGCGGAGGGCATGCCTTCGATCCTAGGGGAGGCCTCCGACGTGGTTTCGCGACGCTTCGCCGGGCGCTGCCGCCTCGAGCTCGGCGAGCTCGGATTCGGCGCGGTCGAGGCGACGCTTCGCCGCGAACCGCCTCATCCAGTTCGCTGCCTCGAGCTCGGCGGTCGCCTCGCGCACGCGCACCCGCGCTGCCGTGACGAGTGCGTCCTGCTCGCGTTCGAGCTGCTCGGCGGCGAGTTGCTCGGGCGTGACCAAGCGGAGGCTCTCATGCGAGTCGAACGCCTCCACCGCGATCCAGCTCGCCGCGACGAGGATGACGATGCCGGTGAGGCGGAACCAGAGCAGCAATGCGATGAAGACGGCGAAGGTCGCCAGCAGTGGGTTATTGCCGGCGCCCGTGATCACGAGCCCGCCGAGGAGCTGCAGCACTGAGAGCGCCGCCGATCCGAGCAGCGATCCGATCCACATGCGCCGCCACGGCATCGCGGCGCCCGAGAGGAACCGGAACAGGGTCGCGAGCGCGAGCGTGTCGATCACGAAGACCACGAGCACCGAACCGGCCTGCACCACCAGGCTCGACCAGACGGATTCCTCCGCCAGTCCGAGCAGTGTCGTGAGCCAGCCGAAGAACGACGTCGTCGCCACGGCCAGGATGGTCGCGAGGATGAGGATCGTGCCGAAGGCGAGTCCCACCAGGAAATCACGCGTCTTCAGCAGGGCGTAGGCGCGCGTGTCCTTCGGCAGCCCGAAGATGCTGCGCACGGCGATCCGCGAGTACGTGATCCAGCCGATGGCGGTCCAGATGAGGCCGACGAGGGCAACGGCGCCCGTCCAGCCGAACAGGCTCGTGCTCGTCGTCGCGATCGCGATGAGGTCGTCGGTCGAGATGATGCCCTCGTCGCCCACCAGCCCGGGCGCGAAGCTGTTCAGGAGGGCGATGAAGGCGTTGAGCGCCTGCTCGTTGCCGGTCAGCCAGATGCCCGCCACCGCGAACACCACGTAGACGGCAGCGAAGATCGCGAACAGCGCCTGGTAGCTCATGCCCGCGGAGAGAAGGAAGCCGTTGCGGGCGAGGAAGTGCCGCCAAACGCGCACGGGGAACAGTGCCATGGTCTTCTGCGTGAGCGTCGAGACCTTGGTGATCGGCTCCTCGAACCGCTCGCGGATCGGCTGGCTGAGCGCGTCGAACCGATCGCGGGCGCTCGGCTCGAGCCCGAGGGGATCGGTGGGCGATGCAGGGGCGGGCGCGCTGTCGGATGCCCCGTTCTCGGCTTCGCCGCGGGGGGCCCGCCGGTCGTCGGGGGTCGTGCGCTCGCTCACGGGATCAGACTAGCGAGCGCCGGGGCCGTGCGATCCGCACGGCCCCGCTTCGATGATGTGGCGTAGTCAGGGCTTGCCGCGCATGACGGCCTGCTTGACCTCGGCGATCGCCTTCGTGACCTCGATGCCGCGCGGGCATGCGTCGGTGCAGTTGAACGTCGTGCGGCAGCGCCAGACGCCCTCGGTGTCGTTGAGGATGTCGAGGCGGGCCTGGGCGTTGTCGTCGCGCGAGTCGAAGATGAAGCGGTGCGCGTTCACGATCGCTGCGGGGCCGAAGTACTGGCCGTCGGTCCAGAACACGGGGCACGACGAGGTGCAGGCGGCGCAGAGGATGCACTTGGTCGTGTCGTCGAAGCGCGCGCGCTCGGCGACCGACTGCACGCGCTCCTTGCCCGGCTCGGGTGCGCTGGTCGACACGAGGAACGGCTGAACCTCACGGAAGCTCGCGAAGAACGGCTCCATGTCGACGATGAGGTCCTTCTCGAGCGGCAGGCCCTTGATGGCCTCCACGTAGATGGGCTTCGAGATGTCGAGGTCCTTGATGAGCGTCTTGCAGGCCAGGCGGTTGCGGCCGTTGATGCGCATGGCATCGGAGCCGCAGATGCCGTGCGCGCACGAACGACGGAACGTGAGCGAGCCGTCCTGCTCCCACTTGATCTTGTGCAGTGCGTCGAGCACGCGGTCGGTGGCGTACATCTCGACGTCGAAGTCCTGCCAGCGCGGCTCGGTGTCGACGTCCGGGTCGAAGCGGCGGATCAGGAAGGTGACGGTGAACGACTGGATCGCGGCTTCCGTCGATTGGGCCTCGAGCGTTGCAGTGCTCACGTCAGTACTTCCTCTCCATGGGCTGGTAGCGCGTCACGACGACCGGCTTCCAATCGAGCCGGATGTGGTCGGCCGCATCGGACGAGTGCGCGTCGCCCGAGAGGTAGGCCATCGTGTGCTGCATGTAGTTGGCGTCGTCGCGGTCGGGGAAGTCGTCGCGCATGTGACCGCCGCGGCTCTCTTTCCGGTTGCGCGCCGAGTACACGACGACCTCGGCGAGGTCGAGCAGGAATCCGAGCTCCACCGCCTCGAGCAGGTCGGTGTTGAACCGCTTGCCCTTGTCGTGCACCGCGATGTTCCGGTAGCGATCGCGCAGGCCGGCGATGACCTGCGTGACGTGGGCGAGCGACTCGTCGGTGCGGAACACCTGTGCGCTCTTGTCCATCTCGTCCTGCAGCTCCTTGCGGATCGCCGCGATGCGCTCGGTGCCGTTCGAGTCGCGCAGCTGCGTGAGGAGGTCGCGCACGGCGCCCGCGGGGTTCTCGGGCAGGGGGGTGAAGTCGACGGTCTTGACGTACTCGACCGCGTTGTTGCCCGCGCGCTTGCCGAACACGTTGATGTCGAGCAGCGAGTTGGTGCCGAGGCGGTTCGAGCCGTGCACCGAGACGCACGCGCACTCGCCGGCCGCGTAGAGGCCCGGGACCACGGTGGTGTTGTCGCTCAGCACCTCGGCGTTGTTGTTCGTGGGGATGCCGCCCATGGCGTAGTGCGCCGTGGGCATCACCGGCACCGGCTCGAAGACCGGGTCGACGCCGAGGTACGTGCGCGCGAACTCGGTGATGTCGGGCAGCTTCGTCTCGAGCACCTCGGCACCGAGGTGCGTGCAGTCGAGGTAGACGTAATCCTTGTGGGGACCGGCGCCGCGGCCCTCGGCCACCTCTTTCACCATGCACCGGGCGACGATGTCGCGCGGCGCGAGGTCCTTGATGGTGGGGGCGTACCGTTCCATGAAGCGCTCGCCCGACGCGTTGCGCAGGATGGCGCCCTCGCCGCGCGCGCCCTCGGTGAGCAGGATGCCGAGGCCGGCGAGCCCGGTCGGGTGGAACTGGAAGAACTCCATGTCCTCGAGGGGAAGGCCCTTGCGCCAGATGATGCCGACGCCGTCGCCGGTGAGCGTGTGCGCGTTCGAGGTGGTCTTGTAGATCTTGCCGAACCCGCCCGTGGCGAAGATCACGGCCTTCGCCTGGAAGACGTGCAGCTCGCCCGAGGCGAGGTCGTAGGCGACGACGCCCGACGGCTTCTGCACGCCGTCGACCTCGGTCATGACGAGGTCGAGCACGTAGTACTCGTTGAAGAAGTTGATGCCGAGCTTCACGCAGTTCTGGAACAGCGTCTGCAGGATCATGTGACCGGTGCGGTCGGCCGCGTAGCAGGCGCGGCGCACGGGCGCCTTGCCGTGGTCGCGCGTGTGGCCGCCGAACCGGCGCTGGTCGATCTTGCCCTCAGGCGTGCGGTTGAACGGCAGGCCCATGTTCTCGAGGTCGATGACCGCGTCGATCGCCTCTCTCGCGAGGATCTCGGCGGCGTCCTGGTCGACGAGGTAGTCGCCGCCCTTGACGGTGTCGAACGTGTGCCACTCCCAGCTGTCCTCCTCGACGTTGGCGAGGGCGGCGGCCATGCCGCCCTGCGCCGCACCGGTGTGCGACCGGGTGGGGTACAGCTTCGAGATGACCGCGGTCTTCGCGCCGGGACCCGCCTCGATCGCCGCACGCATGCCGGCGCCTCCGGCGCCCACGATGACGATGTCGAACTGGTGGTGGTGGACGCCGTCGATGATCTGGGTCTCGGCGTCGGCGGTCTGGGTGTTCACGGATCTCCTATGCGGAACAGAACGAGGGGAGCAGGTCGGCCGCGTCGGCTGCGACGGGCGGGCACGGGTCGAACGTGAAGACGACGAGCGTGCCGAGGACGATGAGCACGGCCGCGGCTGCGAACAGGGCGCCCTTCAGCACCTTCTGCACCGTTCCCGGGTTCGTGTAGTCGTTCACGATCGTGCGCATGCCGTTGGCGCCGTGGATGAGGGCGAGCCAGAGCATCAGCACGTCCCACCACTGCCAGAACGGGTCGGCCCACTTGCCGGCGACGAAGCCGAAGTCGATGGCGCTGACGCCGTCGCCGACGACCAGGTTCATGATCAGGTGGCCGAAGATGAGCACGATGAGCACGACGCCCGACGCGCGCATGTAGATCCAGCCCCACTTCTCCCAGTTGGTGCCGCGCTTGCGCGCGGGCCGTGCCGGGCTGCGGGGTGCTTCGATGGTGTTCGTCACTGTCGTTCCCCGTGCTAGTGGCTGAAGACGTTGATGAGGTGCCGCGGCGTGAAGGCGAGCATCGTGATGACCCAGAGCGCGACGACGATGTAGAAGAGCACCTTCTGGTTGCGCGTGGCCCACGACCAGAAGTCGACGAGGATGATGCGCAGCCCGTTGAAGGCGTGGAACACGATGGCGCCGACCAGCGCGACCTCGCCGAGGCCCATGATGGGCGTCTGGTAGGTGCCGATCACGGCGTTGTAGGCCTCGGGGCTCACTCGCACGAGCGCCGTGTCGAGGATGTGCACGAGCAGGAAGAAGAAGATGGCGACACCGGTGATGCGGTGCAGCACCCATGACCACATGCCCTCACGACCGCGGTAGAGCGTGCCGCCCGGCTTCTCTCTCGCCGGCTTCGTGGGTGTGGCCAGGGTTCCTGCCGAGTTCTCTGGCATGAACAACCCTCCCTGAGATGAATCCTGCCCGGATCGAGCGGGCATCTGGGGGCGCAGCGGCCCGATCCCGAGTGTAGTCCGACGGTCGTGAGCGCGCCCCTTAGGGCTGCCTAATATCTTGACGTCGAGACATCCCGCCGTTCGGGGCTCGCGTTCGCCCCCGCCCGCTATCCTGAGCGGATGCATCTGGACCAGCCCCTCGACCGGTTCTACACGGTGATCCCCGCAGGCGGCGTCGGCTCTCGCCTCTGGCCGCTCTCACGCGCCGACGCGCCGAAGTTCCTCCACGACCTCACCGGATCCGGGCAGACCCTGCTGAAGGACACGTGGGACCGGCTCGCCCCGCTGTCGGGCGATCAGCGCATCATGGTCGTCACCGGGAGGGCCCACCGCGCCGCGGTCGAGGCGCAGCTCCCCGGGCTCGCCGACGCCAACATCGTGCTCGAGAGCGAGCCGCGCGACTCGACGGCCGCCATCGGCCTCGCCGCGGCGATCCTCGAACGACGCGAGCCGGGAGTCATCATCGGCTCGTTCGCGGCCGACCACGTGATCTCCGGGGAGGCGCTGTTCCGGTCGGCCGTCGTCGAGGCCGCCGCCGCCGCCGACGCCGGCTACATCGCGACGATCGGCATCACGCCCACGGAGCCCGCGGTCGGATTCGGCTACATCGAGTGCGGCGACGCGCTCGACATCGAGGGCGCCGAGCACGCCGAAGCGGTGTCGAGCTTCGTCGAGAAGCCCGACCTCGAGACCGCGCGGCGCTACCTCGCCGACGGCCGGCACCTGTGGAACGCCGGCATGTTCATCGCCCGCGCCGACCAGCTGCTCGCCGAGATCGCCCGCAACAAGCCCGAGCTGCACGCCGGGCTCGTCGAGCTCGCGGCAGTATGGGACGACCCGGCGACCCGCGGCCCGGCGGTCGACCGCATCTGGCCGAAGCTCGAGAAGATCGCCATCGACTACTCGGTCGCCGAGCCGGCCGCCGCGGCCGGCCGCCTCGCCGTCATCCGCGGTCACTTCGCCTGGGACGACGTGGGCGACTTCGCGTCGCTCGCGAAGCTCAACACCGCGGGTCGGTCGGGCGAGCTCGCGATCCTGGGCGAGAACGCCCGGGTGCTCGCAGACGCCTCGAGCGGCATCGTCGTGAGCCGGTCGAATCGCGTCATCAGCCTCATCGGGGTGCACGATATCGTCGTGGTTGACACACCCGATGCGCTCCTCGTCACCACGAGCGAGCACGCGCAGCGGGTGAAGGCGGTCGTCGACGCCCTGCGGCTCGGCGGCTCGAGCGACGTGCTCTGAGCACGGGAGAAGCGAGGTTGCGGATGTCCCTGGGTCGGCGTTCCACCGTCGGGGCCGTGCTGGTCGCGGCATCCGCCCTGCTCGTCTCGTGCGCACCCGCACCCGACGCGGGCGACGAGGGCGCGGCATCCGAGACGTGCGTTCGCATGGTGACGAACTCGGGCGGTCTCGAGGACCGCTCATTCAACCAGTCGACGTGGGAGGGCCTGCAGGCCGCCGAAGAGGAGTACGGCATCGAGGCCGAGGCGATCGTCTCGACCGGCGAGACCGACCTCGCCCCCAACGTCGAGCAGGCCGCGGGTTCGGGCTGCGACCTCGTCGTCACGGTCGGCTTCGAACTCGCCGAGTCCACGCTCGACCAGGCCGGAAAGAACCCCGACATCGCGTTCGCGATCGTCGACGAGGTCGTCGAGGCGCCGAACGTGAAGCCGGTCATCTTCGACACCGCGCAGGCGTCGTACCTCGCCGGTTACCTCGCGGCGGGCGTGTCGAAGACCGGCGTCGTCGCCACGTTCGGCGGCGGCAACCAGCCGCCGGTCACGCTGTTCATGGACGGCTTCGTCGACGGAGTCGCCAAGTACAACGAGGTGCACGGCACGAACGTGCGCGCGCCTCGGATGGGACAAGGCGAAGCAGGACGGCGCGTTCACCGGCGACTTCGAGGACATCAACAAGGGCAAGGCGCTCAGCGAGGGGTTCATCGAGCAGGGCGCCGACGTGATCCTCCCCGTGGCCGGCCAGGTCGGCGAGGGGGCGGCATCGGCCGCCGTCGAGCGCGGCGGGGTCTCGGTGATCTGGGTCGACAGCGACGGTTACGAGACGCTCACCGCGGCGTTCCGGCCCGTGATCCTCACGAGCGTGCTGAAGAACACGCAGGATGCGATGGTCGACATCGTCGGCGACGTCATCGACGACGCGTTCCTCAACGAGCCGTACGTCGGCACGCTCGAGAACGACGGCGTCGAGATCGCGCCGTACCACGACCTCTCGTCGCTCGTGTCGGCCGAACTCGACGCCGAGATCGAGGGGCTGCGGGCGTCGATCATCGCCGGCGACATCGTCGTGGAGTCGCCGAGCACGCCCTGAGGGAATCGCCGGTCGAGTAGCGCGAAGCGCGTATCGAGACCCTGACGCGGAAAAGGTCTCGATACGGCGCTGGCGCGCCTACTCGACCGGCGATAGCCCCAGTTCGGGGGCCCTGCCGCGTGCTCATGTGAGCAGAACATCGCGGCTTCATAACCATTGGGTTGCACCGGCGCAAACCACGATGGCGCTGAACGCAACTTTGGGTAACGTGACTGAAAACGCCTCGGTCCGTCGAGGCAGCTTGACTTTGGAGGACACTGTGAAGGTCATCACCAAGAAGGCGGCCCTCGGCGGCCTTTCGCTGTTGGGCGCAGCCGCGCTGCTCGCCGGCTGTGCGTCGGCCCCCGAGGAATCGACTGAGACGAACGCCGCGGTACCCGACTTCCAGCCGTGCATGGTGTCCGACGCCGGCGGCTTCGACGACAAGTCGTTCAACCAGCTCGGCTTCGAAGGCGCCACCAGGGCAGCCGAAGAGCTGGGCGTCGAACTCATCTCCGTCCAGTCGGACACCGAGACCGATTACGCGCCGAACCTCACCAACCTCGTCGATCAGGGCTGCGACGTCATCGTCTCCGCCGGCTTCCTGCTCGCAGCTGCCGTGGGCGAGTCCGCGGAGGCGAACCCCGACGTCAACTACGTTTCGATCGACGAGATCGTCGATCTCGACCAAGACGGGGCGACGGATTTCGACAAACATCAAGCCGATCGTCTTCGACACGTCTGAAGCGGCCTTCCTTGCAGGTTACTGCGGCTGCAGCCTACTCGAAGACCGGGGTCGTCGGCACCTTCGGCGGTGCAAACATCCCCACGGTTTCCATCTTCATGGACGGCTTCGCACAGGGTGTCGAGCACCACAACTCCGAAAAGGGCACCGACGTCACGGTCTTCGGGTGGGACCGCGCTGCACAGGACGGCGAGTTCACCGGCGGCTTCGAGGCGAACGACATCGCTCGCCAGAAGGCTCAGGCGCTCATCGACCAGGACGCCGACGTGCTCCTGCCGGTCGGCGGCCCGATCTACCAGTCGGCTGCCGCGGCGATCCGCGATGCCGGCCGGGAGATTGCGCTGATCGGCGTCGACGCAGACGTGACGGAGACCGACCCGTCGGTCGCCGACCTCCTCCTCACCTCGATCCTCAAGGGCATCGACGTCGGTGCGTATGAGGCGGTCCTCGCGGCGGGCAACGGCGAGTTCGACAACTCGCCGTTCGTCGGCACGCTCGAGAACGACGGCGTCGGCCTCGCGCCGTTCCACGACTTCGAGTCGAAGGTGCCGGCCGAGCTCCAGAGCGAACTCGACGACCTCAAGGCCGCCATCATCGCAGGTGATGTCGACGTTGAAACGCCCCTCGAGGCTGCCGAGTAGGCACGCACGGCCGGAGCGGGGAGGTCGGCGGACGCCGGCCTCCCCGCTTTTCGTCTGGGTGTCCTTCGGTTTCGTGCGCCACATCTGAGCACGCGACATCCGACACGTTCAACATTCGTGCAGCGACTGCAATGGATGCAGTCAGATCACTAGGATCGGGAACATGAAGCTCGAACTTCGCGGCATCACGAAGCGTTTCGGAAGCTTGGTCGCGAACGACCACATCGACCTCACCGTAGAGGCTGGAGAGATCCACTGCCTGCTGGGCGAGAACGGTGCCGGCAAGTCCACGCTCATGAACGTGCTCTACGGCCTGTACCAGGCCGACGAGGGCGAGGTGCTCCTCAACGACGAGGTGCAGCATTTCGCCGGCCCGGGTGACGCCATCGCCGCTGGCATCGGCATGGTGCACCAGCACTTCATGCTCATCCCCGTCTTCACCGTCGCTGAGAACGTCATGCTCGGCAACGAGTCCACGAGGGCCGGCGGCCTGCTCGACCTGCCTGCCGCGCGGGCGAAGGTGAACGAGATCGCCGCCCGGTTCGGCTTTCACGTCGACCCCGACGCACTCGTCGAAGACCTTCCGGTCGGGGTGCAGCAGCGGGTCGAGATCATCAAGGCGCTGTCGCGTGACGCGAAGACGCTCGTCTTCGATGAGCCGACCGCGGTGCTCACGCCGCAAGAGACCGATGAGCTGATGGTCATCATGCGCCAGCTGAGAGACGCGGGCACGTCGATCGTGTTCATCACGCACAAGCTGCGCGAGGTTCGCGAGGTCGCCGATCGCATCACCGTGATCCGCCTCGGAAAGGTCGTCGGCGAGGCTGAGCCCACCGCGTCGAACGCCGAGCTCGCCTCGCTCATGGTCGGTCGCGCGGTCGAGCTCACCGTGCACAAAGAGGAGCCCACGCTCGGCGACGACGCCCTCGTCGTCGATCACCTGACGGTCGTCGACCCGATCGGGCAGCTCGTCGTGAACGACGTGAGCTTCACCGTGCGGCGCGGCGAGATCCTGGCCGTCGCGGGCGTGCAGGGCAACGGCCAGACCGAGCTCACCGAGGCGCTGCTGGGGCTGGCCCACCACGTGCAGGGGTCGGCCGTGCTCGACGGCACTGAGCTCGTCGGGCAGAGCGTGCGCAAGATCCTCGAGTCGGGCGTCGGCTTCGTGCCCGAAGACCGCACCGAAGACGGGCTGGTCGGCGAGTTCACGATCGCCGAGAACCTCATGCTCGATCGCAGCGAGTCGCCGCCGTTCGTTCGCGTCGGCAACCTGCAGCGCGGCACGCTCGCCGACTTCGCGCGCGAGAAGGTCGAGGAGTTCGACATCCGAACCCAGGGAATCGACGAGTACGTGCAGCGATTGTCGGGCGGCAACCAGCAGAAGGTCGTGCTCGCCCGCGAGCTCAGCCGCGATCTGCGGCTGCTCGTCGCCGCCCAGCCGACCCGCGGCGTCGACGTCGGCTCGATCGAGTTCATCCACAAGCGCATCGTCGCGGCACGCGACAGCGGCGTGCCCGTCGTCGTGGTCTCGACCGAGCTCGACGAAGTCGCCGCACTCGCCGATCGCATCATGGTCATGTACCGCGGTCGCATCGTCGGCATCGTGCCCGGCGACACCCCCCGTGACGTTCTCGGCCTCATGATGGCCGGAGAGGTCCCCGCCGAAGGAGCCGCCGCATGAGCGACCCCCGCGAGCCCCGAGGCGACGCCTCCGGCGCGCCTGAACTCGAACCCGACGTCGCGCTCGAAGAGCCCGGAGCAGTGGCGCCCGAGAGCGCCGAGGCCGCTGCCGCCGCGTCGGGTGACCGACCGCAGCCGGGCGACATCCCGCCGCCCTCGAAGTGGCAGACCATGCTTCGCCAGATCGCCACTGGCAATGCGATCATCTCGGTGCTGGCCGTGGTGCTCGCCCTCATCGTGGGCGCGATCATGATCGCGTTCACCGACGAGCGCGTGCAAGCGGCGAGCGGATACTTCTTCGCCCGTCCCGGCGACCTGCTCTCCGCCATCTGGCAGTCGGTGTCAGGCGCCTACTCCGCTCTCTTCCAGGGGGCGGTCTACAACTTCAGGCGCGACACGTTCCTCGCCGGCATCCGCCCGCTCACCGAGACCCTCACGTTCGCCACGCCGCTCATCGCCGGTGGCCTCGGCGTCGCACTGGCGTTCCGCGTCGGCATGTTCAACATCGGTGGTCGCGGTCAGATGCTGATCGCCGCATCGGTCGCCGGCTGGATCGGATTCGGTTTCGACCTGCCGTGGGGCGTGCACATGATCGTCGCCCTCATCGGCGGCCTCGTCGGCGGCGCGCTCTGGGCCGGCATCGCCGGACTCCTGAAGGCCCGCACCGGCGCTCACGAGGTGATCGTGACGATCATGCTCAACTACGTCGCGCTCTACCTCGTCTCATGGATGCTGCGAACTCCCGGTCTGCTGCAAGCGCCGGGTTCGAGCAACCCCAAGACCCCTGCCATGAAGCCGAATGCGATCTTCCCTGACCTGCTGGGCCCCCAGTTCAACCTGCACTTCGGGTTCATCCTCGCCGTCCTCGCGACGATCGTCGTCTGGTGGATCCTCAGCCGTTCGAGCCTCGGGTTCAAGTTCCGTGCCGTCGGCATCAACCCCAACGCGGCCCGCGTCGCGGGCATCAACGTCAAGGGCATGTACGTCTACGCGATGCTCATCTCGGGGGCGCTGCTCGGTCTCGCCGGGGTCAGCCAGGTGCTCGGCACGGTGACCACCGGGTTCACGGCGGGCATCGACGCGGGCATCGGCTTCGATGCGATCACCGTCGCCCTGCTCGGTCGATCGACACCGTGGGGCACCTTCGCGGCGGGCATCCTGTTCGGCGCGTTCAAGGCGGGCGGATT
Source organism: uncultured Actinomycetota bacterium (assembly GCA_963758615.1). GTDB lineage: Bacteria > Actinomycetota > Actinomycetes > Actinomycetales > Microbacteriaceae > Agromyces. The sequence continues at coordinate 220,104 of CAVWVZ010000007.1, forward strand.
CTCGATGCAGGCCGCCGAGGGTGTGCCCATCGAGATCGTGCTCGTCGTGCAGTCGCTCATCGTGCTGTTCATCGCGGCGCCGCCGCTCGTGCGCACGATCTTCGGCCTGCCCGATCCGAACGCAAAGCCGAAACGATCGCGCAAGACGTCGCCAAGGAGGTGAAGGCGAAGTGAGCAAGACGATCGAGCATCACCGCGTCGCGCCCCAGCCCGACGCCCTCGCCACGACCGTCGTGACGAGCTGGAAGGCGCCGATCGCCTTCGCCATCTTCACCTTGGTCGCCCTCGCCTTCGCCGTGTTCGCACCGCGGCCCGGCGAGACCACCTACCGCTGGTCGCGAGAGACCGACGCCCTCCAGGTGCCCGACCTCGTCGTGCCCGCCATGCAGGCGCTGTGGGCGGTCGTCGCGCTGCTCGCGGTGGCGACGCTGTACTCGGTCGTGCTCGTGCGCTCGAAGCGTCGCGTGCCGCTCTGGCTCATCGTCGTCTTCGCGATCCTCTTCATGTTCGGCTTCCTCGACCTGGGCGGGCGCGGGGTCATCCCTCCCGATGATCGGCCTGCTGTTCGGATCGCTGAGCCTCGCAGTGCCGCTGATCTTCGGCTCGCTGGCGGGCGTCATCGGCGAGCGTGCGGGCATCGTGAACATCGCGATCGAGGGCCAGCTGCTGGCGGGTGCGTTCACGGCCGCGGTCGTCGCCTCGGTCACCGGCCAGCCCTGGTTCGGGCTCATCGCCGCGATGGTGGCCGGCATGCTCGTCGGCATGGTGCTCGCGGTGTTCTCGATCAAGTACTTCGTCGACCAGGTCATCGTCGGTGTCGTGCTGAACGTGCTCGTCATCGGCCTCACGAGCTTCTTCTTCTCGCAGGTGCTTGCGCCGAACGCGGCCTCGCTGAACACGCCGCCCAGGTTCGATCGGCTGCCGATTCCTGCTGCTCGGCGACATTCCGATCATCGGCCCGGTGTTCTTCCAGCAGACCGTCATCGTCTACCTCATGTATGTCGCGGTCGCCTCGTGTACATCGGCCTCTACCACACCAAGTGGGGCCTGCGTGTCCGGGCCGTCGGCGAGCACCCGCAGGCCGCCGACACCGTCGGCATCAAAGTCAACCGCACCAGGTTCTGGAACGTCGCGCTAGCCGGTGCGATCGCCGGCGTCGGCGGCACGTTCTTCACGATCGGTTCGGGCATCGCGTTCAACAAGGAGATGACCGCTGGCGCGGGCTTCATCGCCCTCGCCGCCGTGATCTTCGGCCAGTGGGACCCGATCAAGGCGACGCTGGCGGCGCTGCTGTTCGGCTTCGCGTCGAATCTGCAGAACACCCTGTCGGTCATCGGGTCGCCCGTGCCGAGCGAGTTCATGCTCATGCTGCCGTACGTCGTCACCATCTTCGCCGTGGCCGGCCTCGTCGGAAGGTCCCGTGCACCGGCCGCCGACGGCAAGCCCTACATCAAATCCTGACGGCGGCCCCGTGCACGGGGCATCCGTCGTACCGATCGCCTGAACGGGAGCACACCATGACCGCAACGGATCCGATCGACTGGGCAGACCTGCGCGAACGCGCGCGCGAAGCCATGGCGAAGGCGTACGCGCCCTACTCGGAATTCCCGGTGGGCGCGGCCGCGGTGGTCGACGACGGCCGGGTCGTCAGCGGTTGCAACATCGAGAACGCCTCGTACGGCGTCACGCTGTGCGCCGAGTGCTCGCTCGTGTCGGCGCTCGTCATGTCGGGCGGCGGCAAGCTCGTGGCGTTCACGTGCGTCGACGGCCACGGCGCGACGCTCATGCCGTGCGGCAGGTGCCGGCAGCTGCTCTACGAGCACTCGGCCGAGGGCATGGTGCTCGACACCGTCTCGGGCTTCAAGACCATCGACGAGGTGCTGCCCGATGCCTTCGGCCCGCGCCAGCTCGCCGACTACCGAGGAGACCACGCATGAGCGCCATCGAAGCCTTCGACGCCGTCGACCTGATCCGCGCGAAGCGCGACGGTCGCGAGCTCGAGACCGCCGAGATCGACTGGCTGGTCGACGCCTACACCCGCGGCTACGTCGCCGACGAGCAGATGTCGGCGATGACCATGGCGATCTTCCTCAACGGCATGTCGCGGCGAGAGATCCGCGACATGACCATGGCGATGATCGCGAGCGGCGAGCGGATGGACTTCTCGGGGCTCGGCAAGCCGACGTCCGACAAGCACTCCACCGGCGGGGTCGGCGACAAGATCACCCTGCCGCTGATGCCACTCGTCGCGTCGTTCGGCGTGGCCGTGCCGCAGCTCTCGGGCCGCGGGCTCGGGCACACCGGCGGCACGCTCGACAAGCTCGAGTCGATCCCCGGCTGGCGGGCCGACCTCACCAACGACGAGATGTTCGCTCAGCTGCGCGACGTCGGCGGGGTCATCTGCGCCGCCGGCGCGGGCCTCGCCCCGGCCGACAAGAAGCTCTACGCGCTGCGTGACATCACGGGCACGGTCGAGGCGATCCCGCTGATCGCCTCCTCGATCATGTCGAAGAAGATCGCCGAGGGAACCGGCGCGCTCGTGCTCGACGTGAAGTTCGGATCGGGTGCATTCCTCACCGACATCGAGCGCTCCCGCGAGCTCGCGCGAACGATGGTCGAGCTCGGCGAGGACGCGGGGGTCGCGACATCCGCCCTGCTCACCAACATGAACGTGCCGCTCGGGCTCACGATCGGCAACGCCAACGAGGTGCGCGAGTCGGTCGAGGTGCTCGCGGGCGGCGGGCCCGCCGATGTGCGCGAGCTCACGATCGCGCTCGCCCGCGAGATGCTCGACCTCGCCGGGCGGCCCGAGGCCGACGTCGAGGCGGCCCTCGACGACGGGCGGGCCATGGACACCTGGCGGCGGGCGATCGCAGCCCAGGGCGGCGATCCCGACGCGGCACTGCCCGTCGCCCGCGAGCAGCACGTCGTCACGGCCGATCGCGACGGCGTGCTCGTCGAGCAGCAGGCACTGCCGTTCGGCATCGCCGCGTGGCGACTCGGCGCCGGCCGCGCCCGGAAAGAGGACCCGGTGCACCACGCCGCAGGCATCGACCTGCACGCGAAACCGGGCGACGAGGTGCGGGCCGGGCAGCCGCTCTTCACGCTCTTCGCCGACGATGCCGCGCGATTCGACCGCGCGCTCGAGGCCGTCGAGGGTGCGTGGCGCATCGGCGCCGCAGGCGACCCCATCCACGACGGAGGACCGCTCATCGCCGACCGCATCACCCGGGACTGAACCGCCCGGGTCGGCGGCGGTCCGAGACGCGCCGCGTCATTGCTTCGAGATTGCCGAGACTTCCCGGGGTCCCTGTCGCTATCGTTGAGTCGTGAACACGATTCCGACGGAGTACCGGCTCGAGGGCGACGGCGCTGACATCCAGACGCTACCGAAGATCTCGTTGCACGATCACCTCGACGGCGGGCTGCGCCCGCAGACGCTCATCGAGCTCGCCGATGAGCTCGGGCTCGAGGTTCCCGCGGCCGACGCCGAAGCCCTCGGCGGGTGGTTCACCGAACAGTCGAACTCCGGGTCGCTCGTCGAGTACCTGAAGACGTTCGACCTGACGACAGCGGTCATGCAGACCCGCGCGGGCCTCAGCCGCGTCGCTCGCGAGTTCGTGCAGGATCTCGGTGCCGACGGCGTCATCTACGGCGAGATCCGCTGGGCGCCCGAGCAGCACCTCACTCGCGGCCTGAGCCTCGACGAGGCCGTCGAGGCGGTCCAGGCGGGCATCGAGCAGGGCCTCGACGACGTACAGTCGCAGGGCCGCCGCATCCGCGTCGGCCAGCTCGTCACGGCGATGCGGCACAACGACCTCGGACTCGAGATCGCAGAGCTCGCCGTCCGCCACCGTGAGCGGGGCGTCGTCGGCTTCGACATCGCAGGCCCCGAGGCCGGCTTCCTGCCGGGCCGGCATCGCACGGCCTTCGATTACCTCGCCGGCCAGTTCATGCCGGTCACCATCCACGCGGGCGAGGCCGACGGCCTCGAATCGATCCGCAGCGCCCTGCTCGACGGTCGGGCGCTCCGCCTCGGCCACGGCGTGCGCATCGCCGAAGACCTCATCATCGAGCGCCAGGACGACGAGAACACCTACGTGTCGCTCGGCCCGATCGCCCAGTGGGTGCGCGACCGCGAGATCGCGCTCGAGACCAGCCCGTCGTCGAACGTGCAGACCGGGGCGATCGCGGCGTGGGGCGACGAGCTCGTGGATCACCCCTTCGACCTGCTCTACCAGCTCGGGTTCCGGGTCACGGTGAACGTCGACAACCGCCTGCAGAGCGGCACGTCGCTGACGCGGGAACTCGCGTTGCTCGGCGACGCGTTCGGGTACGACCTCGACGACTTCGAGACGTTCCAGCTGAACGCCGCCGCGTCGGCCTTCCTCCCGCTCGACGACCGCGAAGAGCTGGCCGAGCTCATCCAAGACGGCTTCGACGAGGCCTGAACCCCGCCAGACGACGGATGCCCCCGCTCGGCCCGTATCCGACCGCCGCCTGAATGGATCCCCGAAATGACCTTCCCTCCGCTGGCCGACGCCGCGATCATGCTGGGCGCGCATGCGACCGATTGGCGTGACGCCGTGCGCCTCGCGGGGCGAGCACTCAGGCTGTCGGGTTCGACGCGGGCCGAGTACTCCGACCGCATGATCTCGGTCATCGAGGAGTTCGGTGCGTACGTCGTCATCGCGCCGGGTCTTGCACTCGCGCATGCCAGGCCCGGGCCCGACGTGCGCCGTGAGGGGCTCGCCGTCGTCACCTTGGCCGAGCCCGTGGCGTTCGGGCATCCGCACAACGACCCCGTGAGGGTCGTGGTGGGGCTCGCCGTCTCGAACGCCGAAGAGCACGTCGCCTCCGTGGCGTCGCTCGCCAACGTCTTCAACGACGGCAGCACGGTCGCGCGGCTCGCGCGTGCGACGACACCCGACGAGGTGCGGGCCCTGCTCGGCGCCGCGAGGTGATCGGCGTATTTCGCGCGCGTGAACAACTGATTCCCATTGCGGACCGCGCCCCCGATCTTCGCGTCGCTCGTGACAGGCTGATCGCGTAACACTCCGCAGCGGCGGGCGACGATGGCCGGGGGAGATCACTCGCATCGAGTGCATCAGTCCCGCGGCGACCGGGTTCCGGCCGCCGCCACGCCGCCCGATCGCGAGGGGAAGTCCGCGCATGGGTGAGATTTCGCGTCGAACCGCCATCACCGCGGCGGCCGTGGCGGCCGCGCCGATCGTCGCGGCCGCAGGGCGCGGGCTCGAGGACTGGTTCGACTGGTTCCCGTTCTTCCGCGACGAGCCTGCCGAGCCGAGCTCCCAGGACACGACGCAGCAGCTCTCGGAGCCGTCTGCGCAGGCGCTCTCCGCGACCGGGCGGGTGCGATCATACGGACCGAACGGGACCCACTGGCCCGCGACGACCCCGCGGCCCGGCGACCCCGGGGTTCGCGTCATCGACGTGGACTGCAGTTGGGGAGCGATCGCGGGCGCGATCAGTGGCGCGTCCGACGCCGATGTCGCGGCCGGGCTGCACGTCCGCGTCGCGCGGGGAACGCTCCCCGGTCATGGTGCGGGGGCCAATGCGCGACCCGCGCTCAAGGGTCTCGGCAAGGCCTCGTGGAAGAAGAACATCCTCGTGAGTCCGCGGGACGGCTGGGGCTCGGTGACGATCTCCGACCCGGTGCGCATCGTCGGCGTCGACGGCGTCACCTTCGCCCGGATCAACTCGCGCTACGTGCTCCTCACCGATTGCGTTCGCACGGCGTGGGCGCAGGCGAAGGTCAGCCAGGGAGTGAAGGTCACCGCGTCCGCCCGGAGCGTCACGGCGTGCGACCTGTACGAGGTCGTGATGGCCGATGCGAAGACCGACCCCAATGACCCGTTCAGCTTCGCGGCAGGTGAGGGAGCGTCCCTGCGGGACTGCGTCTGGGAAGGGTGCTACATCGCCCCCGTGTTCCGCGAGCTCGGCTCCTCGAACCACATCGACGCGGCCCAGATGTCGGGCGGTGGGGTCTACCGAGGGCTCACGATCCGGGACTCGACCCTCTTCGGCGCCCTCAACTGCGCGCTCCAGCTCGGTGGGCCGAAGGCGAGCGACCCGAACAAGGGGACCCCGTACCTCACGCTCGACCGCGTGGTACTGACGTCGCAGACCACCGCGCTCCGCGTGAGGTACACGCTCCCGGCCGGCGCATATCAGCCGACGATCGGGCAGGCCATCAACGGGAGCGGCGAACCCGGCCAGCTCTTCGCGAAGGATTCCTACGTGTTCGGCTCGATGTACGACACGAAGTGGGGCACGGTGGAGCGCAGCTTCGCCTCGTTCGATCGCGCCGTCGAGCGGAACACCGCCGTCTCGGGCGGCTGGCAGTTCGACTCGACGATGAATGGCTGGGGCGCGGCGGAGTTCGACGAACTCACCCCGACTCCCACAGACGACCACCTGCGCTCGATCTGGCGCTGAGCGGTGGGACGGCCCCGATGGGGGGCCGTCCATATGCGCGTTACCGAAGCGAAACGCGGCGCGGATAGAGTCGCCAAGATCCGGGAGGGGTGGACATGGCCGAAGTGGACGTCGTGCACTGGAATCCGGTGCGCCCGATCGTGTCGGCGCCGCTGGACCGTGTGATCCGCGTCAGGCGGCCCGTCGGCAACTTCGGCGATCTCCTCGGCCCGGTCGTGGTCGATCGCATGCTCGCGTCACGCGGGATCGGCAGGGACGCCGCGCCCGGTCCGGCTCGCTTGCTCGCGGTCGGGTCGATCCTGCAGTACGCGCGAACCGGCGACACCGTCTGGGGCTCGGGCATCAACGGCAAGGTCCCGGCCGACGCCCATCGCTTCACGTCCCTCGACGTGCGTGCGGTCCGCGGACCGAAGACCCGCGACGTGCTCGCCGAGCGAGGCATCGATGCGCCGGGGGTCTACGGCGATCCGGCGCTCCTGCTCGCCGATCTCGATCCGCGCCTCCGCGAGTGGGCCGCGGGAGCCGCGCCACGAGGTGACCGTCGTACCGAACCTCCACGACCTCGAACGCATGCGGTTCCGGCGCGGCGTCCAGTCGCCGAAGGCCGCGCTCGACACCGTCCTGCGTCGCATCGCGCAGAGTCGGCTCGTCGTCGGGTCCTCGCTCCACGGCATCGTGATCGCTGAATCGCTCGGGATTCCGGCGCGCCTGGTGCGTCCGGCGCGGGAGAGTCCGATCAAGTACGACGATTACTACGCCGCGACGGGCCGGCCCCATCACGCTCCGGCGTCGGACGTGCGCTCGGCGGTCGAGGCCGGAGGCGAGCCGCCGATCGACTGGGATCCCGAGCCGTTGCGAGCGGCATTCCCATGGGATCTCTGGCTGGGCGAGCCATCGCCCGGCGCCGTCCACGACAGAACCCTGAGGGAGATCCGGTGAGCGGCCTCGATGTGCTCCTTGCGTTGCAGCGATGCCGCGACGCGATGTTCAGCGTCATCGCCGCGCGCGGATTCTCGCGCTTCGGCCGACGGTCTCGTATCCTCCTGCCGTTCCGCGTCGGGAATCCCGACCGGATCGCGATCGGCGACGACGTGCTCATCGGCGCGGGTTCCTGGCTCATGGTGCCCCGTCGCGACATGGGCGATCCCGCCATCACGATCGGCAACCGTGTCCGCATGAACCAGACGTCGATCACTGCGGTGTCCAGCGTCGTCATCGAGGACGGTGTGGGGATCGCGCGCGGCGTGTACATCTCCGACCACTCGCACGGCTTCGACGATCCCGACACCTTCATCCGCGACCAGCCCATCGGCCGCGTCGCGCCCGTGCGTATCGGCCGCGGTGCCTGGATCGGGCAGAACGTGGTGATCCTGCCGGGCGTGACGATCGGGGCGGGTTCGGTCGTCGGCGCGAACAGCGTCGTGCGCGAGAGCATCCCGCCGCGCTCGGTCGCCGTCGGAAGCCCTGCGCGCGTCGTGAGGCAGTTGACGACATGACCGAGCTTGCACCCACCACCACTCCCGGGGGGCCGGCGTCGCACGCGGGGCCCGGGGCATCCGACGTGCTCTTCACGTTCTCGTACGAGACCTGGACCGACGCGCGACAACGCGGAATGATGCGCCCGCCCGACCGGATCCTCGCCACGCTCCTCGCGAGCCCCGAGGTGCATCGGCTCCTCGTGGCGAACCCGTGGCGATCCGCTCCGACCGCGCTCGCCCGGCGGGTGCTGCAGCGGGACGCGCCCTTCCCATCGGACGACACCCGTCGACTCACGTCCCCACTCCGGGTGCGCCGGAGCGATCCGATCGACTCGCGTGCGATCTCCCGGAGCTACGGCGGCTACTCGTCGGCGCTGCGACGTGCGGCGACGGGGTGGCTCACCCACCCGGCGGTGCTCACGACCAACCCTCTGGCAGCGGGGTTCGGGGAGTTCGACTGGGCCGGTCCGGTGACGTACTTCGGTCGCGACGACTGGTCGAGCTCGCCGGCGCGCGAGGCGTACTGGCCGGCCTATCGCGAGGCATACCGCCGCATCGCAGAGAGCGGCATCGGAGTCACCGCCGTGTCGCAGCAGATCATCGACCGCATCGAGCCCAGCGGACCGCACGCCGTCGTGCCGAACGGAGTCGAGCCCTCGGAATGGCTCGGCGAGCGGCCGGCGCCGCCGGCGTGGTTCGCGGCCATCCCGGGCCCGCGCGCCGTGTACGTGGGAACCCTCGACACGCGGCTCGACGTCGACGGGATCGCGGCGCTCGCCGCTGCACGCCCCGACCTGCGGATCGTGCTGCTCGGGCCGGTTCCCTCCGCGTCGTACGTCGACGGCCTCACCGGGATGCCCAACGTGCACATCCACCCAGGCGTGGGGCGGGCCGAACTGGCCGCGACGCTGCGCAACGCCGAGCTCGCGCTCGTCGCACACCGTCGCACACCGCTCACCGAGGCGATGAGCCCCCTCAAGGTCTACGAGTACCTCGCAGCGGGCAGCCCGGTGATCTCGATCGACCTGCCGCCGGTCCGGGGGCTCGGCGACCGGGTCATCCTGGTCGACGCGGTCGCCGACTTCGCGGATGTCGTCGACCGGGCGCTCGCCCTCGGGCCTGCAGACGAGCTCGATCGCGAGCGATTCATCGCCCGGAATTCGTGGTCGGCGCGACATGCGACCGTCATGGCGATCGCACTTCGCGGCGCGAATGTGTCCGGCGGATGACGCGCCGCCGACGGCTCCGTTAAACCCGGGCGCGATCCCTTCTCACCGAGAGGGCCCCCGCATACAGTGAGGAACAACCCCGTCGCCGACGACAGTCGGAACGGGGTTTTCCCATTCTGGGGATGGGAGTGCACCACCCGTATCCGTCCGCTTCAGATCCGAGAACGCACGATCCGATGATCCTTGCGCCGCCCCGATCGGGGCGGGGATCCATCGCTTCGATGCGTTGCACGTCCCATCCACAGGCCGTCTTCCGGCGACCCTCGGCGACCCTCGCCGCGGGCCATCGGGGGACCTCCTGCGCACGCCGCCGAAGGTGAACGGCGCCGCACCCGCGGCAGGTTCCCCCGAGGCGCACGGCGTGCACCGCAGATCGCAGTTTGGGGGAACCGCGTATGTCCAACCCGGCCATCGCCATCGCCGTGCCGACCGGCGCCGTGAACGCGTCCGTCGCAGCCAAGGGGGGCGGTCCGGCAGACGTCGCGCACCAGCCCCGACAGCTCGCGTGGCCGCGGCGACTCGCGACCTCGATCGCCATCACCGACGCCGCGGTCATCGCGCTCGCGCTGGTGGTGGCGCAGCTCGTGCGGTTCGGCATCGACGGGCCCGGTGTCGCCGCGAGCAGTCAGGACCTCTCGTACGGGGCACTCGGCCTGGTGATCGGCATCGTGTGGATCATCGCCCTGTGGGCGGCGCGTACGCGGGAGCACCGCATCATCGGCATCGGGCTGCGCGAGTACCAACGCGTCGCGAACGCGACGCTCGGCACGTTCGGCGTACTCGCGATCGTCGCGTTCATCGCGCGGCTCGACATCGCCCGCGGATACCTGGCGGTCGCGCTGCCGACCGGTCTCGTGCTGCTCCTGCTCGGGCGGGTGATCTGGCGCAACGTCCTGCAGGCGCTCCGTCGGGCCGGGCGATGCCTCACCGGCGCGATCATCGTGGGACCCGCTTCGGACGTCGCGTCAGCGGTCTCCGAGCTCGGCCGGAATCTGCGCGCCGGCTACCGGCCGATCGCCGTGGTCGTGACCGACGGCGAGGAGCCCCGCGGCGCCGCGGTCGACCCGCTGCCGCGGATCCCGATGTCCGAGCTCGTGCCGATCTCGAAGCGCACGAGGACCAGGGCCGTGATGATCGCCGGCGAGTTGCCCGGCGGGCGGCCACAGATCCGCGATCTCGGTTGGGCACTCGAGAACTCCAGGGTCGAGCTCATCCTCGTCTCGCGACTCACCGATGTCGCGGGGCCCCGCATCCACCTGAGGCCTGTCGAAGGCCTTCCGATGGTGCACGTCGACCTGCCGCAGTACTCCGGCTTCAACCACACCGTCAAGCGCGGCATCGACATCGTCATCGCGGGGACCGCACTGCTCATCCTCGCCCCGCTGCTCGCGGCGATCGGCGTCGCGGTACGGCTCGAGAGCGAGGGGCCGTCGCTGTTCCGCCAGGAACGGGTCGGTGTGCAGGGCGCGAAGTTCTCGATGCTGAAGTTCCGCTCGATGGTCGTCGACGCGGAGCAGCGGCTGGCCGAGCTGCGATCGGGGAACGAGGGGAGCGGGCCGCTGTTCAAGCTCAAGGCCGACCCTCGCGTCACCCGTGTCGGCGCGTTGCTGCGCAAGTACTCGCTCGATGAGCTCCCGCAGCTGTGGAACGTGCTCGTCGGCGACATGAGCCTCGTGGGCCCCCGGCCCCCGCTGCCACGCGAGGTCGCCCAGTACGAGGAACGGGTGAACCGCCGCCTGCTCACGAAGCCCGGCATCACCGGGCTCTGGCAGGTCAGCGGGCGTTCGGACCTCAGCTGGGAGGACAGCGTCAAGATCGACCTCTACTACGTGGAGAACTGGTCGGTGACCAGTGACTTCCTCATCCTCCTCCGAACCGTCCGGGCCGTGTTCCGGAAGAACGGCGCCTACTGATCGCCGGCGCCCGCGCCGACACGAAGGAAAGGAATGATCATGTCCACACTTCTCGTCTGCTCGGGCGGCGGTCACCTCAAGCAGCTGTTCGCGCTCGCCTCACGCATCGGCATCGCGCCCGAGGACCAGGTCTGGGTCACGTTCGACAATGGATTGAGTCGCAGCATCCTCGCCGACCGCGAGGTCGTGTACGCCCCGTTCGCCGGGCCGCGCGACGCGGTGAACATCGCCCGCATCGGATTCCTGGCGTTCCGGATGCTCCGATCGCGGCGCTTCGATCGGGCGATCAGCACCGGATCGAGCCCGGCCGTCGCGTTCCTGCCGCACGCCGCCGCGATGGGGACCCAGGCGCACTACATCGAGAGCGCCGCCCGCGCCGAGGGGCCGTCGATGAGCGGCCGCCTCGTCTCCCGTGTACGGCGGATCCCGACGTACACCCAGTACCCCGCCTGGTCGGACGATCGGTGGCGCTACCGCGGGTCGATCTTCGACGAGTACGCGGCGGTCGAGGAGCGTTCAGCGCGTCCGATGCGCCGTGCCGTCGTGTCGGTCGGCACGCAGGACGGCTACCGGTTCGATCGGCTGTACCGGTCGCTCGTGCCGCTGCTGACGGACTACGACGAGGTGCTCTGGCAGACCGGTGCGCAGGATGTCTCGCGCTTCGGCATCGACGGGCGCCCGAGCGTTCCGCACGGCGAGCTGAAGCAGGCCGTCGCAGAAGCCGACGTCGTGATCGCGCACTCCGGGACCGGCGCCGCGCTGACCGCGCTCGAGCACGGCAAGTACCCGGTGCTCGTTCCGCGACTGTCGCGGCACGGCGAGCACGTCGACGACCACCAGGTGCAGATCGGCGCGGAGCTCGAACGACGCGACCTCGCGAAGATGCGTCACGCCGACGATCTCACGGCCGCCGACCTCGCCGATGCGGCGTCGCGCACGACCCGGCGCGTCACACCGCCCCCGTTCCTGCTCGACGAGGACGTCGCGGCATAACCGACCGGTGCCCGTGACGTCGGCCCCAGGGGCCGAGGTATCGGGCCGACGCTCTCGGCGTCGCGGGCACCAGATCACCCGATCCCGATCCGGGCGCGGCGATCCGGCCTGCGCGCCGGCGATCCGGCCTGCGCGCCGACGTGCGGTGCCGTCAGGGCGTCGGGCCCGAGGCGGTGTCGAGTCCCGTCGCACCCTGCTCGAGCGCCGTCCACGCGAGACCGGCGATGGCCTGCTGTCCGGCGGCCGACGGATGGAAGTGGTCGACCGACGAGATCTCGGCGGTCGAGAACTCGTAGCCCGCGACCGCCCCGCCGTCGTCGATGCAGTTCGGCAGCGCGTCGCAGGCCTCCGCGAGCACGCGGTTGAACTCGCGCACGCGCTCGCCGACCTCGGCCCGCCGCTGTTCATCGGCCGCGGCCGTCGACTGCGGCTCGGCCAGCAGCGACCGGCACGCCGGGCTGGAGCTCCATGCCCGCACGGCGGCCGCGTCGTCGTGGCCGATCCTCCAGAGCTGCTCGAGATCGGGGATCGACATCACGAGGATGACGCTGTCGGGCAGTTGCTCGCTGAGCGGCACGAGCAGCTGCTCGGCACTCGCGGCGAAGGCGTCGACGCTCGTCATCTCCGCGATCGCCGGGGCACAGGCGTCGTTGCTTCCGATCAGCATGGTGATGAGATCGGGCGCGTCGGAAACGATGTCGGGGACGTTGTCGACGAGGTCGATGATGCGGGCGCCCTCGCCGGCCATCGCGGCGACATCGGGCGTGCGCCCGCTCGCGACCCCGATGCGGGTGGCGACCGAGGCGACGGCCGCGTCGTCGCCGGTGGCCCAGGCGGCTTCGCCGCAGCGCCCCTGCTGGCCGCACGCGTTCACGCCGAGCGAGATGGAGTCGCCGAGCACGAGCATGCGCTCGACGTCCTCGATCGCCGCGGGCGCGGGGCCCTCGGTGACGGGTACGGCGGGCGGGCTCGGCGTGCTCGCGCAGGCGCCGAGCATCGCGACCAGCGCGAGCGCCGCGGCGGTCGCGCCGATGGCCCGTCGCGTGCGCGTGCCCTTCGCATTCGGGTCTCGTCGCGACATCCGACGCATCATTGGACCTCCTCGGTCGGGGCGGCCGCCTTCGGCCGGGGCTTCTTCATCTGCGCGACGAACGCCAGGATCTGACGCGCATCACGCCGATAGGCGGGGATCGCGAGCGCCGCGAGCATCGGCGCGGCACCGGCGATACCGCCGACGACCAGGGCGAGGATCGTCGGGAGCGACAGCAGCGACACGGCCGCCCAGGCCGCCGCGAAGGCCAGGGGCGCGAGCAGCGCCGGCCGGAGGATCGGGCGGACGATGTCGGCCGCGGTGACGAACGTGCCGCGGATCGCGAACGCGAAACCGGGCACGAGCAGCAGCACCGTGACGATCCCGTAGACGAGGGCGAGCCCGTTCATGCCGGCCCACCAGATGCCGACGAAGAACCCGCCGATGATGATGGGGCGCGTCACCGCGTAGTAGACGAGCTGGCGGTGCGCGCGCCCGAGCGTGATGTAGAGCCATCCCTGGACGTTGCCGATCGCCTGCGCGACTCCCGCGATCGCGAGGATGCTGAAGATGGTCGCGGCCTCGTCCCATTGCGGTCCGAGGAGCAGCTCGACGAGCGGCCCCGAGACGGCGGCGAGGATCGCGTAGGTGGGCAGCGACAGGTAGCCGATCACGAGCACCGCCGCCCGGATGTAGCGGCGGTAGCGCTCGCCGTCGTCCTGCAGCGAGCTCAGCACCGGGAGCGCCACCCTGCCGAGCGGACCGGTGAGCTGCTGCAGTGGGAGGAGGAACAGCGAGTAGGCGCGCGAGTACTGGCCGAGGGCAGCCGGCCCGAGCTGCGCGCCGATGATCACGTTGTCGAGGTTGCGGGCGGCGTAGTTCAGCGCCTGCACGCCGAAGATGCTGCCGCCGGTCGTGATGAGCGGGAGCACCTCGCGATCGATCCGGGGGCGACCGAAACGAGGTCGCGCGGCGACCCACAGGGCGATGAGGCGGTACACCTGGCCGAGGGCGGCGAGCACCACCAGCGACCAGACGCCCCAGCCTGCCAGCGCCGCGCCGATCGAACCCGCCACGCCGACGACCATCGCGACGACGTCGATGTTGGCGAGGGTGCCGAACCGCAGGTCGCGCTGCACCTTGGCCTGCATCGGCATCGCGAGCCCGTTCACGAGGAGCGTCGGCGCGATCGCGAGCGTCAGCACCACGAGCCGCTGCTCGTCATAGAGCGCGGCGATGAGCGGCGCGGACGCCGCGACGATGATCATGAGGGCGCCGCCGAGCGCGAGCGAGAACCACAGCACGCTCGACCAGAGCCGATCGCTCAGGGCCTTCGCCTGCAGGATCGCTCCGGTCATGCCGAAGTCGCGGACCAGGTCGGCGACGCCGACGATGGCCATGACCATCGCGACGAGGCCGAAATCGGCGGGGTCCAGCAGCCGCGCGAGGACGACGGTCGAGAGCATCTGCACGAGCGTCCTGCCCCAGAGCCCGCCCATCGTCACGGCGACGCCGCGCGAGGCCTTGTGCCCCAGGTTCTCGTGCCGCGGGTCGCGCTGCGTCGTCTCGTGCTCGGTCATGCGCGCACCGTCTCGTCGCGATTCCACGCGATCGACCGGCCCACCAGCTGCTGCCAGCGCGACGCCAGGCGCGGCGCGCCATATCCGTAGGCGTAGACCGCGAGCGCCGGCCAGAGCGACGGGCGCACGGCGACGCGCTGCACGAGCCGTCGATACCTCGACGATGCCGGCTCGGGGGCGACGACCTGCACCGAGGCGGGCAGCTGTCGATTGCCGGCGTCGATGCGGATGGTGCGGCGCAGCTGTGCGGCGAACGTGCGGGGCGCCCGCACCGAGAAGGAGTGGTCGGGCAGCGTGCGGCGCTCGTCGAGCGCGAAGCGCTGCTGCACGAATCGGTCGTCGGCGATCACGTCGGGGAACTCCGCCCAGCGGTCGCGCCCGGCGGCGGAGACCGCGTAGACGCCCGAACCGATGTGCCCGGTCGTGCGGTACTCCGACAGCTCCCAGATGCGGTAGTGCTGGCGCACGAGCCAGTTCGAGTCGCTCGTGTCGACGCGGAACGTCGGCGCGGCGACGAGCGCGGACTCACCGTCCAGGCTGTCCGCGAGGGCGAGGAGTGCGTCGGCGTCGATCGCGACGTCCGCGTCGACGTACGCCCGCGGCAGCACGCTCGCCCGGCGATCGCCGGCATTCAGCGCGGCGATCTTCGACGGCTGCGGCACCTCGACGACGATCACGCGCGGGTCGACGGATGCCGCGACCCGCGCCGTCTCGTCGGTGCACCCGTTCGCGACGACGATGAGCTCGATGGCACCGTCGGGATCGCCGGCGATGATGCGCTCGAGCATCGGCGCGATGATGCTCGCCTCGTCGTGGGCGGGAATCACGACGCTGAGGCGCGCGGTCACGATGCGGCCGCCGCATCGCCTGCCGGGACACGCACCGCGGGATCATCCGGCGGGTCCGCCGAGGTCGCCGAGGTGGGCGCGTCGGTGAGCACCCACGCGCCGACGGCGAGCAGCATGCAGAAGAGCAGGAAGGTCTGCATGAACCCGAAGGCGTCGTAGAAGAAGAGCGCGGCGGCGTAGCCCGAACTCGACACGGCGATGGTGAAGGCGAGCTGTGCGTACCGGGGCGCCGCGCTCGTGCGGAATGCGAAGACGAGCAGGGTGATCGCCGGCACGAGCACGAGCACCGCCAGTCCCAGCACGCCGACGGCGCCGGCCTCGAGCAGGGTGCCGAGCACCTGGTTGTCGAGGATGTAGGCGTTCGCCTCGTCGCCGATCACGATCCGCGACCCGAGTCCGGTGCCGAAGAACGGGTAGGCGGCGGCCTCCCGCATCGCCGGCTCGAGGTCGGCGAGGCGACCGGCACCGGTCCAGCCCGCCGAGGTGTACTGCGACGCGATCAGGGAATCGACGTCGAGGAACGAGCCGATGAGCTCGTTCACGACCTTCGGCAGGATGAGCGATCCGAGGAGGAGCAGGGGCAGTCCGAACGCGAAGAGCAGTCCTCCGAGTCGCGGCCGGAACACCAGGGTGACGAGGAACATCACGCCCATCACGACGACCGCGGTCCGCGAGATCGCCGCGAGCACGCCGGTGAGCAGCAGGAACACGACGACGCCGTACACGATCTGCCGGTTGATCGGGTTCCGCGGCCAGCCCGCGTGCTTCGCGAGGTAGATCGCGATCGGGATGAGCATGCAGAGCATCACCGCGAGGGCGATCGGATGCTGCGCCGAGGCGTATGCGCGCGCCCCACCCGCGCGCAGCGCCTCGCCCTCCTCGCGCAGGAGCGTCAACGGGAGGAAGTTGCCGAGCATGAGGAAGACGTTCGTGCGGGTGACCTTCTCGAACATGGCGAGGAGGCCGATGACCGCGCCGGACCAGGCCAGGAAGGTGAGCAGCGCGATCACCAGGGACTCGGTGCGCAGGATCTGCCGCACGATGAAGAACACGGAGATGACGAGCAACAGGTTCGCGAGCGCGCCCATCGCGCCGCCGACGAGGCCCTCCTCGGCCAGTCCGATCGCGTTGACGCTGATCGAGACCACCATCGTGGCGAAGAAGAACCCGATCGCCCAGCCGAACCTCACCGGTCGCCACTGGAAATCGGGGTCGATGAGGAGTGCCACGACCATGACGACGAGCAGGAGCACGATGAGCAGGCGATACGGCTCGAGTGCGAACGGCAGCGGAATCGGGATCGCGTAGCGGCGGATGGGAATGAACATGATCACCGCGGCGAGCGTGAAGAGCATGCCGGTCCAGCCGAAGACCCGGCGCACCAGGTAGAGCAGCGCGAGGCCGAGGAGCACGCCGCCGGCGATGAGCGGAGGCAGCAGCAGGACCGCGGTGAGCGCGACCGCCGCCACCAGCACGGCGGCGATGGTCAGGCGGACCCGCTCGGGCCACGCGTTCGCGAGGCGTCGGTTCGATCGGCGGGGCGCGGGAGCCGGGGGCCGCGGCTCGTCGACGTGAGGCGCCGCCGCCGGGTCGGCGGCGAGGCCGGCCGGAGCCTCGCGCCCGGCCGTCGTCGTCACGGCGTCAGTCCGTTCGGCCTCGGCCGGCCAGGGCCGGCACTCGGTCGACGTCGTCGCTCGACGACAGCTCGTCGGGGACGTCCTCCGGGTCGGTCGCCGACGAGTCCGTGTCGTGGCCGTCGGGTGCCGGAACCGGCGTGGTCGATCCGGCCGAGTCCGAGCGCCGCCCGCGCTTCTGACGTGCGAGCTTCGCGTTGTACAGCACGAACGCGAGGGCGACGAACACGAGGAACACGCCGAGACCGGTGACGACGATCGGGATCGCCGGGTTCGACCCCTCACCCTCGACCGCGGCGCTCTCGTTGACCGTGGTCAACTGCACCCGTTGCTCGGGTGCCAGGCTCGATGCGTCCTGCTCGGCCACGACGTGGCTCTGGAACACGGTGTTCGCGGTTCGGGAGATCTCCTCGGCGCGTGTCGGATCGGTCGAGATTCCGACGACGTCGAGGATCGGGAGCGAGAGCCGCCCCGGGAACTGCTCGTTGCCGCCGGGCTGGGTGGTGCGGCGCACCGCTGTCAGCGATTCCTCATCCGAGAAGTCGCCGATGATCTCCTCGACGGCCGTCTGGACCTCGCTGCCGCTGATGAGGTACGCGTAGACCACCGCGGTCGACGTGAGGTCCTGCTGTATCGGCGCCGTCGTCCCCTGCTCGATCGGCTGGCCGGGGATCTCCGCCTGGAACAGCGGCTGGTTGTCACTTCCGACGAGCACGGTCGTCGATGCCGAGTAGGTGCTCGTCGCCCGCGAGACGATCTCGCCGGCGCGCCACGTGAAGCCGGCGAGGAACGCCGCGACGACCGCGACCACCAGTCCGACGAGGAGCAGCCACTTGTACGACCAGAGGATCTGCAGGTACTTGGGGACTTCCATGACGGGGACCGTCCTTCCGGGGTCTTCGGATGAGATGCGAAGAGTGCGTAGGAGGCGTCGTCGCCGCAGATGGGTGCGGCCGGAGAGCCCGGCCATGGTGCCATGTTGGAGCGCGGATGTTAACCGGAGCCCGTTCGAATGTTGCCGGCGTGTAAATCCTCCGCGAAGTTCGGGCGCCTCACCCCGAATCGACTTGCGATGTGCGGACGCCCCGTCGAAGGTGAGATCCAGTCGAATCCGTTCACGTCCGACATCCGGGGAGCTCGAGCATGGCCGATCCGCGCGATTCAGCGAGGGCGCAGGAACGCCTGTCGATCCTGTACAGCTTCCCGCACCCGCTCGGCGCGCCCGGCATCGGGTGGACGGCGTGGAATCAGGTTTCGGAGCTCGTCCGGGCCGGACATCGCGTGCACCTCGTCACCACGAGCATTGCCCGTCCGGTCGAGGGTCTCGCGTCGCGCACGACGACGCTCGGCGTCGCAGGGGTGCGGATCCCGCACCGGCTCACGGGCGGCGTCGACCGTGCGTACGCGTGGCACGATCGGGTCGCCGCCGGCGCCGTGGGGCGGCGTCGGGTCGACATCGTGCACGCGTGGCCGCTCGCCGCCCGCCGCACGTTCGAGGCGGCCGCATCCCGCGGCATCCCTGCCGTCCGGGAGGTTCCGAACACCCACACGGCCCACGCGTACGACATCGTGGCCGACGAGCTCGCACTGCTCGGCCTCGAGCTGCCGCCCGGCGCATCGCACTCGTTCAACGCCGCACGGCTTCGCGAGGAGGAGCGGGAGTGGGCGTCGGCGACCGCGCTGCTCACCCCTTCGGATGCGGTCGCACGCACCTTCCTCGATCGAGGGTTCGATCCCGACCGAGTGCTGCGGCATCGCTACGGCTACCGGCCCGGAGCCGGGCCCCGCTCCAGGGCGGATCGCGATTCCCGTCCATTCACCGCCGTGTTCCTCGGCCGCGGCGAGCCGCGCAAGGGCCTGCACTACGCGCTGCGCGCCTGGCTGGCCTCGTCCGCGAGCGAGCACGGCCGGTTCGTGGTCCACGGGTCGTTCGTGCCCGCGTACCGCGATTCGCTCGCCACCATGCTGGCGCATCCGAGCGTCGAGGTCGCGGGCTTCACCGACGACGCCATGGGCGTGCTCGCTGCGGCCGATGTGCTCGTGCTGCCGAGCCTCGAGGAGGGCAGTGCCCTCGTGACCTACGAGGCGCAGGCGGCCGGGTGCGTGCCGCTCGTCTCGACCGCGGCCGGCGCCGTGCTCGAACACGGAGTGCAGGGCTTCCTGCACGAACCGCGTGACGTCGCGGCATTGACGCAGCAACTCGATCTGCTGAGCTCCGATGCCGAACTGCTCGAGCGCATGCGCGGCGATGCGATCCGGCACTCCCACGACCTGACCTGGGCGGCGGCGACCGACGATCTCGTCGCCGCGTACCGGCGGGCGGGCGCACTGGTCAAGGGGGCTGCGCATGCCCGCTCCGAGTGATCTCGCGGTCGTCGTCTGCTCGCGCGAGCGAGCCGACATGCTCGCGCAGTCGCTCGCCTCGATCGTCGCGGCCACGCCGGGCGACGTCGAGATCCTCGTCGTCGACTCCGCATCGACGACGACCGCGACCAGGGAGGTCGCGGAGTCCGCGGGTGTGCGGTACGTGCGCAGCGACGTCAAGGGGCTCTCGATCGCGCGGAACCTCGGTCTCGAGTCGACCGAACGCGAGGTCGTGCTGTACACCGATGACGACTGCCGCGCGGTCGACGGCTGGGTGGCGTCGATCCTCGCGCACTTCGGGGACGAGTCGGTGGGCGCGGTGACCGGCCGGATGCTCGACCACACCCTCGTCGACCATGAGACGGGCGGCGAACGTCGCGTGAGGCTGACGCGGACACTGTCGGGCCTCGACGGCGGGCATGGTGCGCTCATGGCGTTCCGTCGGGCGACGGTGATGGAGCTGGGCGGGTTCGACGAGGTGCTCGGAGCGGGGCGCGAGCTCGCGGGCGCCGAGGATCTCGACATGTTCTGCCGCGTGCTCGCAGCCGGCAGCGCGATCGTGCATGACGAGGACAGCGTCGTGCACCACGTGAACACGCGTGAGGGCGACGCGTACACGACACTGCATCACGGCTACGGACTCGGCCTCGGCGCGCTCGCCAACAAGTGGGTGCGCCTGCAACCGGCTGTGGGCGTGTCGCTCTCGGCCGTGCTGGTCAAGCGCACGACGATGCGCGCGTTGCGGCGGCGTCGCGATCCACGGCGCGGACCTGCCGAACGGGCGATGCTCCGCGGCATCGCGGCCGGATTCCTCAAGGCGGCACGGATGAGGCTCGATGGTGAGCGATTCGTCGATGACCATCGTCCACCCGTGGTGAACCCGGTCCCGTCCGGGCGCACCGCACTGCAATGAGGGGAGCCGAGCCGATGGGGGACACCAGGCCGGTCACGGTCGAGTTGATGCGCACGCTCGACGAGAAGTTCATCGCGAACACGATCGCGTTCGAGGCGGCGCGCCCGACGGCCGGCTTCATCGCCGAGGGGGCCGCGCTGCGGCTCGCCGACGGATCGCTCGACCGCGAACTCATCCGACGGATCATCGCCGCAGCCTCCCGGCGGATTCCGGCGCTGCGGCAACGGCTGACCGCATCGCCGCTCGGCCTGACGACCCCCGGCTGGGTTCCGGTCGAGCAACTCGACCTCGAATACCACGTTCGCTTCCTCGACGGGGTGATCGATGACGCCGACCTCGCCGAGGTGCTCTCCGGACGGCGGAGCGGCGAGATGCGGCTCGACCGTCCGCTCTGGGACTTCCTCATCGGCGAATCGGCCGACGGCGAGGTCGTCATCGTCGCCCGCGTGCATCACGCCTTCGGCGACGGGATCTTCGGCATGAGGGTCTTCGACGAGATCGTCGCCGCCGACCCGTACGATCCGGGCGAGGTCGACGATTCCCCGCCCCCGACCCGCGCGCCGCGCAACGGAGCCGGGCTCCTCGTCGCTGCAGGCCGTTCGTGGTGGGCGGCGCAGGACGACCTCGCGGCGGCCTGGCGCGAGTACTGGCGGAAGCCGTTCCGCAAGCGGCTCACGCGATGGGGCGGACGGATGCTGCGCCCGATCCGGAATCGTGAGATCGCGCGTCGCGGCCTGATGCAGCAGTACCTTCCCGAATGGCACAGCGCGTTCGCCGCGTTCGACCACTCCGTCGTCCATCGCCATGCGCGCGAGCTCGGCGGCTCCGTGAACAGCATGACCGTCGCGGTCGCGCTCGAGGCGGTCGAGGCGCTGGCCGGCTCGACCGACGACCCTGCCCTGCTCGTGCCGATCTCCCTCAGGGCGGGTTTCGGCGGTGACGAGCGCAACCACGTGCGAATGGTGCGGGTGAGCCGCCCGGCGGGCATGTCGCTCGAGGACGCGGTGCCGCTCGTGCACGCGGCCATCGCGCACGCCGCCGAGACCGGGCAGACGGGTACCGCCGACGGTGCGTGGTCGGGCTACGCCTCGTTCCTCCCGGGTCGCGCGCGGATGCGGTTCTTCGGTCCGGCGCGGGTGACCCGACTGACGCTCTGGCCGGTCGTCGATCCCAAGGACGACCTCGCGGTCTTCACATCGTCATACGGCGGCACCCTCGCCCTCGCGGTCACGGCAAAGCCCGAGGTCGACGTCGACGACGTCGTGCGCCGCTTCGCCCACCGGTTCCCCGCGAAGGAGCTGGCCGCATGAGCCGCACGGGAGGGTTCGTCCGCTCGATCACCGATCTGCGGGTGTACCTGCACGCATTCCGCCTCGCCCACTTCTCGGCCTACTCGCACGTCAGGCAGGTCGGACGCCTCGGCCGCGGCCCCGACGTGTCGTTCGCGCCGAACGTGTCGTTCCGAAATGCCGAGCGCATCACGCTCGGTGCCGGAACGCACATCGGCGAGCACTCGGTGATCTGGGCCGGCGACTCCACGGGTCGGATCACCTTCGGCGAGAAGTGCCTGCTCGCGCCGAACGTCACCGTGACCGCCTCGAACTACGGCATCACCCAGGGCATCCCGGTCATGGACCAGCCGAAGGTGGAGCGCGACATCGTGATCGGCCGCGACGTGTGGCTCGGCGCGAACGTGGTCGTGACTGCCGGCGTCACCATCGGCGACGGCGCGGTCGTCGGCGCGGGCGCGATCGTCACGAAGGACCTGCCCCCGAACTGCATCGCGGCAGGCGTGCCGGCGCGGGTCATCGGCCGACGACCCGAGGGCGCGTCCGCGGGTCCGGCCGACGTGCACGATGCAGACGGTGCTCCGCTCGAGAAGGTGGAGGTGCCCGCATGACGCGCATGCTCAGCATCGTCATCGTGAGCTTCAACACGAAGCAGAAGACGCTGGCCTGCCTCGAGTCGATCCGCGAGCACGCCCCGGCCGTGCCCGTCGAGGTCGTCGTCGTCGACAACGGTTCGGGCGACGGAAGCCTCGAGGCGATCCGTGCCGCCGGCACGGCGACCGTCGTGGTCGACGCGGGCGAGAACCTCGGCTTCGCGCGCGGCGTGAATCGAGGGGTCGCCGCGTCCTCCGGGGATTCCGTGCTGCTGTTGAATCCCGACACCCTCGTGCTGACGGGTGCGCTCGACGCCATCGTCGACTTCGCGGAGGAGCATCCCGAGTACGGGCTCTACGGCGGGCGCACGCTCCGTCCCGACGGCCGTGTGGATCCCAGCTCGTGCTGGGGGGCGCCGACCGTCTGGTCATTGACGTCGTTCTCGCTGGGCCTGTCGACCGCATTCCGGCGCAACGTCGTGTTCGATCCCGAGTCGCTCGGGCGCTGGGAGCGCGACACCGTGCGCGAGGTTCCGATCATCACCGGATGCCTCCTGCTGATCACTCGCGAAGAGTGGGACCGCATCGGCGGGATGGACGAGGCGTTCTTCCTCTACGGCGAGGACGCGGAGTTCTCGTTGCGCGCCCGTCGATCCGGTCTGCGGCCGGTCGTGGTGCCGAGCGCCGAGATCGTGCACGAGGTCGGCGCGTCGACCGAGTCGAGCGGACTGAAGATGTGCATGGTGATGGCCGGCAAGGCCACCCTGCTGCGACGCGCCTGGACTCCTCGGCGGGCGCGGGTGGGCGTCGCACTGCTGCAGGCCGGGTCGGGACTGCGTGCCGGGCTCGAACGGCTCCGGGGCTCGACTCCGGCGTGGCGCATCGTGTGGGAGCGGCGTGCCGACTGGCGCGACGGCTATCCGCACGCCGAGCGCGCCATCTTCGGGCGGGCTCCGGTCGGGACATCCGTCGTCGAGGGGACCCGCGCATGACCCGCGCGCTGACGGTCGAGGCGGAGCCCGCGTTCCGCACGCGGCACGCGAACCCGTACAACGCGAGCCTCTACCGCGCGATGCAGGGGCTCGGCGTTCGGGTGCGCGATCTCAGCTACGTGCGACTCGCGGTGACGCGCGTCGACATCGTGCACCTGCACTGGCCGAGCCTCACCTTCCTGTCGGGCCATCGGCGGTGGCGGGTGTTCGCGCGCCTCGTGTGCTTCTTCGGCGCGCTTCGCGTGGCGCGCCTCCGCGGCACCCGGGTGGTGTGGACGGTGCACAACGTCGAGGCGCACGAGCAGCGCTCGACGCCGCGCCTGCGATCCTGGTACCGGCGCCTCCTCCTCTCGAACGTCGACGGCATCCTCGCGCTCACGCATGACGGCGTCGATGCGGCACGCCGGGTCCATCCCGAGCTGGAGGGCGTGCCCGCCTTCGTCACGCCGCACGGACACTATCGCGACGACTACGACTTCTCCATCGGGCGCGGTGCGGCTCGTGAGCGGCTCGCGCTCCCCGACGGGGTCACCCTCGTGCTCACGGTCGGGCAGGTGCGCCCGTACAAGAACGTGCCGCACCTCATCCGCACCTTCGCCGCAGTGGAAGACTCCGACACGGTGCTCGCAGTCGCGGGCAAGCCGTCGACGCCGACGCTCGCCGCGGAGATCCGCGATGCCGCTTCGGCGGATCCGCGCGTCGTCACCGAGCTCGACTTCCAGGCCGACGACCGGCTCGCGCACTGGCTCGTGGCATCCGACCTCGTCGTGCTGCCCTACACGGCGATCCAGAACTCGGGATCGGCGATCCTCGCACTCTCGGCCGACCGCCCCGTGCTCGTCCCCGCCATCGGCGGCATGGTCGAGCTCGCCGACCTCGTCGGCCCCGACTGGGTCCGCACCTACGACGGCGCCCTCGATGCCGTCGACCTGGCCAGGGCGATCGAGTGGTCGCGGGCACCACGAGCCGCCGCGGTCGACCTCTCGGCCCTCGACTGGTCGAGCATCGCGAGAGACACGGTCGAGGCGTACGAGCACATCCGTGCCGGCCGAGTACCGGCGACCTTCGAACACGATGCGATCGGAGAACCGCGATGACCCGCAACCGAATCACGCGACAGGTGGGGGCCGCAGCGGCAGCTGCCGCGGTGATCGCCGCGACCCTGTTCGCGATCCCCCTCATCGCGAACGCGGAACCCGACCTGCCGGCGGGCACCTACACGGTCGCGTTCGACTCGGAACGGCAGGGCGAGCAGCTCGTCTCGGCGCTCGATCTCGCGCCGAAGAAGCGCTTCGCCGCGGCGTTCGACGGGGTGACCGTCAAGCTGTCGGCCCGCCAGGCCAACGCGCTCGCCGCCGACCCGCGGGTCTCGGGTCTCTCGATCGAGCAGGTCTTCGAGGGGCAGGCGCAGACGGTTCCGCCGAGCGTCGGGACGGTCGAGGCCGACGACCCGCCCGTTCGTGCCGGCGACGGCACCGGCGCCTGGGCCGGGCCTGCGGTCGCGGTCGTCGACTCGGGCGTGAGCGCGCACTCCGACATCAACCTGGCCCTCGCGGTGAACTGCTTCGGGTCGGGCACGGCGGCCGATGCGAACGGGCACGGCACCGGCGTCGCCGGATTCATGGCCGCGTACGACAACGCCATCGGCACGGTCGGCATCGCGCCCGGCGCCCCGGTCTACTCGGTGCGCGTGCTCGACGACAAGAACCGCGGCACGCTCAGCACCATCCTGTGCGGACTCGACTGGGTGGCGGCGAACGCGGCGACGTACGACATCAGGGTGCTGAACCTCAGCCTGGCCACCGCCGGCGTCGACGACGGCAACTGCGGCCGCACGAACGGCGACGTGCTGCACCAGGCGATCTGCGAGCTCGCCGACCAGGGCATCACGGTCGTCGCCTCGGCGGCGAACTCCACCAAGGACCTCGCCGGTGCAGTGCCGGCGTCCTACGACGAGGTGCTCGCCGCGACCAACGTCGCGGACTACGACGGCCGGCCCGGAGGCCTCGGATCTCCGCCGTGCAACGTGTCGCCGCCCGATGACACGCCCGCGCCGAGCAGCAACTTCGCCGTCAGCGCCGCCGACGCGGCGCATACCGTCGCTGCGCCCGGCGTGTGCCCGTACACGACGCTGAAGGGAAACCGGTACGGCTACATCCAGTCGGGAACCAGCATGTCGGCGGCTGCGCTCAGCGGCGTGGTGCTCGACTGCCTCGCCCCCGGGGGAGCGTGTGCCGGACTCTCGACGACCGACCAGGTGCGCGATGCGGTGATCGGCCAGTCCGCGGCGGCGGCCGCACGCGGTCACCGGTTCTCGGGCGACCCGCTCAGTCCCATCCCGGGGCGGTACTACGGTTACCTCGCATCGACGAGGCCGGGCTCCGGACAGCCCACGCCCACGCCGACGCCCACGCCGACGCCGACACCGACGCCGACCCGACGCCCACCCCCACACCGACGCCCACCCCCACACCGACGCCCACGCCGGACCGCACCGCACCGACCGTCGCCATCACGTCGCCGGTGTCGGGGGCGAGCGTGAGCGGCATGGCGGCGACCTCCACGGCGACCGCGACCGACGACGTCGGCGTCGTCGGCGTCAGTTACTGGTCGGGATCGCTGAAGCTCGGCGAGGCCGTGCGTCGTGCTGACGGCGCCTGGCAGTTGACCTTCGACACGCTGCGGTATCCCAACGGCGCCTACAGTGTCGTCGCTCGGGCGCGGGACGCCGCGGGCAACGTCGGGCAGAGCGCACCGCACACCGTGGTCATCCGAAACTGAGGGACGGCCGGATCTGAATGCCGGGCGGGCAGGTCGCACCTGCCCCGCCCGCTGCCTCGACGGCGAGGCGACCGCGCCACGCGGCCCGCCCGCCGCAATGAGGCATGCCGCCATCTCCGAAACCCCCGACCACCCACCACCGACCACCGTTCAAGGAGCCACATGAGAATCTCGGTCATCGGATGCGGCTACCTCGGCGCCGTGCACGCATCGGCGATGGCCGAACTCGGCCACGAGGTCGTCGGCATCGATGTCGATCCGGGCAAGATCGTCGAGCTGACGGCCGGGCGCCCGCCCTTCTTCGAACCGGGGCTGCCCGAGATCCTCGCCTCAGCCGGCGCGACCGGTCGACTGCGCTTCAGCACCGACATCGCGGAGGCCGCGGGCTCGGCCGTGCACTTCATCGCGGTCGGCACGCCGCAGTCGCACGACGGTGCCGCCGCCGACCTGCGGTACGTCGACGCCGCCGTCGACGGGCTGCGGCCGCACCTGCGCGAGGGCGACCTCGTGGTCGGGAAGAGCACCGTGCCGGTCGGCACCGCCGCCAGACTCGCCCCGGTCGTCGAGGCGACGGGCGCAACGCTCGCGTGGAACCCCGAGTTCCTGCGCGAGGGC
The DNA here is from genome assembly GCA_963758615.1 of uncultured Actinomycetota bacterium. Taxonomy (GTDB): domain Bacteria; phylum Actinomycetota; class Actinomycetes; order Actinomycetales; family Microbacteriaceae; genus Agromyces. The sequence continues at coordinate 246,815 of CAVWVZ010000007.1, forward strand.
TATGCGGTGAAGGACACCCTCGAGCCCGACCGCCTCGTGTACGGGGTCGCCGACCCGCGTGCGGCGGACGTGCTCGACGAGGTCTACGCGACCGCCCTCGGCGCCGGCACCCCGCGGCTCGTCGTCGACTACGCGACGGCCGAGCTCGTCAAGGTCTCGGCGAACGCGTTCCTCGCCACGAAGATCAGCTTCATCAATGCGATGGCCGAGATCGCCGAGGCGACGGGTGCCGACGTCACCGCGCTCGCCGATGCCATCGGCCACGATGCGCGCATCGGACGGCGGTTCCTGAACGCCGGCGTCGGCTTCGGCGGCGGCTGCCTCCCGAAGGACATCCGCGCGTTCGCTGCGCGAGCCGAGGAACTCGGCCGCGGCGAGTCGGTCGCGTTCCTGAAGGAGGTCGATGCCATCAACCTGCGTCGTCGCCAGCGGGTCGTGGACCTCGCCGTCGACGCGCTCGGCGGATCGGTGTTCGGCAAGAAGGTCGCGGTGCTCGGCGTGACCTTCAAGCCGGAGTCCGACGATGTGCGCGACTCGCCCGCGCTCGATGTGGCCGTGCAACTGAAGGGCCTGGGTGCCGACGTCGTCGCGACCGACCCCGAGGGCATCGAGAACGCGCGTGCGCGCCACCCGCAGTTGCTGTACACGACCGAGACCGAGGAGGCGCTCCGGCACTCGGACCTCGTCGTGCTGGTCACCGAGTGGCGTGAGTACCGCGACCTCGATCCCGTGCAGGTTGCCGGCATCGCGCGCGGCCGGGCGGTCATCGACGGGCGCAACGTGCTCGACGCGACGGCATGGCGCGCCGCGGGCTGGGAGTACCGCGGGATGGGTCGCCCCTGAGCCGGCTCCGAAGCGGACCGGCTCGACGACTCACTCGACGAGTTCGCGCATGCCGGCGTCGAGCGCGGCGACAGCAGCGGTCGCCGCGGCTCGCCGCTCGCTGACCGTTCCGTCGACCGACACGGCGTCGATGTAGACCTTGAGCTTCGGCTCGGTGCCGCTTGGGCGAACCATGACGCGTGCGCCGCCCTCGAGCACGATGCGCAGCACGTCGGACGGCGGAAGCGCGCCGAACCCGTCGGCGAGGTCCTCGATGCGTTCGACTCGGATGCCGCCGACCGAGGCAGGCGGTTCGGCGCGCAGCCGCGCCATGACCTCGCCGATGCGCGACAGGTCGGTGACCCTGATCGAGACCTGGCCCGAGGCGTGGCATCCGAATCGCTCGACGAACTCGTCGAGGTGGTCGGCGACCGTGCGACCCTCGGCCTTCAGCTCGGCGGCGAGGGCGAGGAACGCGAGGCCCGCCGAGATGCCGTCCTTGTCGCGCACGGTGCCCGGGTTCACGAGGTAGCCGAGTGCCTCCTCGAAGCCGAAGACGAGGCCCGGGGCGCGCGAGATCCACTTGAACCCCGTGAGCGTGGCCTCGAAGTCGAGGCCATAGGCGCTCGCGATCGCCTCGAGTCCGGGCGACGAGACGATCGAGCAGGCGAGCGCCCCGTTCGGACCGGAGTCGCCGGGCGCATCGGCGGCCCGCCGTGCGGCCTGCCAGCCGAGGGTGAGCCCGACCTCGTTGCCGGTGAGGCGCCGGTATCCCTCTTCGGCGGCGGGGTCGGGGATGGCGACCGCGAGCCGATCGGCATCGGGGTCGTTCGCGACGATGAGTTCGGCGTCGACGGCGCGCGCTCGTTCGAAGCTGAGATCCATGGCGCCCGGCTCTTCGGGGTTCGGGAACGCCACGGTGGGGAAGGCGGCATCGGGCGCGATCTGCTCGTCGACGAGGGTCGGCGTCTCGAAGCCGGCCCTCTCGAGCACGCTCGACATCGTCTGCCAGCCCACGCCGTGCATCGCCGTGTAGACGACGCGGGGCTGCGCGGCGGGTGCCGCGCCGGTGGGTGAGGCCACGAGCGCCGTCTGCCGCACGTACTCGTCGATGACGGATTCGGCCGCCGTCCAGAACGTGCCGCGCGGCAGGTCGGGGACGGCGCGCGTCTCGGCGATGCGGGTGATGTGCGCAGCGATCTCGGCATCGGCGGGGGCGACGATCTGCGAGCCGTGGTCGGTGCCGCCGAGGTAGACCTTGTAGCCGTTGTCGTTCGGCGGGTTGTGCGAGGCGGTGACCATGACGCCCGCCGACGTGTCGAGGTGCCGAACGGCGAACGCGAGCACCGGGGTCGGCAGCAGGCGGGGGAGCAGTACGGCGCGCACACCCGCGCCGGCCATGATCTCGGCCGAGTCGCGCGCGAACACGTCGGAGTTCCTGCGCCCGTCGTAGCCGATGACGATCGACGGCGTCGAGCCCGGCTTTGCGCGCTCGACGAGGTAGGCGGCGAGCCCCGCTGCAGCCTGTGCGACGAGCACCCGGTTCATGCGGTTGGGCCCGGCCGCGATCGCGCCTCGAAGGCCGGCGGTGCCGAAGGCGAGGCGCGTGTCGAACCGGTCGGCGAGGTCGGCGGATGCCTCGGGGTCGCCGCCGCGCACCGCCGCGATGATCGCGGCGAGCTCGTCACGGGTCTCGGGGTCGGGGTCCTGGGCGATCCAGGCCTCGGCGAGGGCGACGCGCTGCGCGTCGCTGGGATCGATGTGCTGCGACATCCGATGGTCCCTTCCGGTGGCCTACAGGGCGGCGACGATGTTCGCGAGCAGTCGGCTGATGACGGGCTCGGCGGTCTTGCCGGCCTCGATGACCTCCTGGTGGCTCAGCGGCGTCTGCTGGATGCCCGCGGCGAGGTTCGTGATGAGCGACATGCCGAGGATCTCCATGCCGGACTGACGCGCGGCGATGGCCTCGAGCGCGGTCGACATGCCGACGATGTGGCCGCCGATGGCCTTGGCCATCTGCACCTCGGCGGGCGTCTCGTAGTGCGGCCCGCGGAACTGGCAGTAGACGCCCTCGTCGAGCTCGGGGGCGATCGAGTGCGCGAGGTCGCGCAGCCGCTTCGAGTACAGGTCGGTGAGGTCGACGAAGGTGGCGCCCTCGAGCGGGGAGTCGACCGTGAGGTTGATGTGGTCGCTGATGAGCACGGGGGTGCCCGGCGTCCAGTGCTCCTTGATGCCGCCGGCCCCGTTCGTGAGGATCATCGTCGTCGCGCCCGTCGCCGCGGCGGTGCGGACGGAGTGGACGACGCGTCGCACGCCGTGGCCCTCGTAGTAGTGGGTGCGGGCGCCGATGACGAGCGCGCGCTTGCCGCTCGGCAGCAGCACCGAGCGCAGCGTGCCGACGTGCCCTTCGAGCGCGGGCTTCGAGAAGCCGGGCACCTCGGTCGCCGCGAACGTGTGCGTGGTCTCGCCGATGAGTTCGGCGGCGCGGCCCCAGCCGCTGCCGAGGGTGAGGGCGACGTCGTGGCGATCGACTCCGGTGAGTTCCGCGATCTTCGCTGCCGCGTCGGCGGCGATGGCGAAGGGGTCTGCAGTGGGGTCGTCGAGCGGGTTCGCATCGTGCATCCCACCACTCTAGGGCGCGGCGGATGTCGCGGCACGGTCGTGCTCGGATGCGGGCGGCTGCGCCGAAACTGACAGAATGTGAGCATGGCCTACGAGTTCGAGCGCACGCAACGCATTGTCGTCCTCGGAGGAGGACCGGGCGGGTACGAGGCGGCGAGTGCGGCCGCGCAGCTCGGAGCCGAGGTGACGCTCATCGAACGTGCCGGGGTCGGCGGCTCGGCGGTGCTCACCGACGTGGTCCCGTCGAAGTCGCTCATCGCGACGGCCGAGGCGTCGAACGCGGTCAAGGAGGCCGCCGATCTCGGCGTGCAGTTCTTCGCGAAGGGCTCGGGAGAAAAGGCCGTCAAGCCCGAGGTCGCCATCAATCTCGCGGCGGTGAACAAGCGGCTCCTCGGGCTCGCCGCCCAGCAGTCCGAAGACCTGCGCAGCAACCTGGTCGAGGCGGGCGTGCGCCTCGTGCAGGGCGAGGGGCGCCTCGACGGCCCCAACGCCGTCATCGTCTCGACCGCCAAGGGCGGCACCGACTTCGATCGCATCGAGGCCGACACCCTCGTCATCTCGGTCGGCGCGAGCCCGCGAGTGCTGCCGACCGCCGTCCCCGACGGCGAGCGCATCCTCACATGGACACAGCTCTACCAGCTCGAGCAGGTGCCCGAGCATCTCATCGTCGTCGGCTCGGGGGTCACGGGCGCCGAGTTCGCGTCGGCATACCGCGCACTCGGCGCCAAGGTCACGCTCATCTCGAGCCGCGACCAGGTGCTTCCGGGCGAAGACCAGGACGCGGCATCCGTCATCGAGAAGGTCTTCAAGCGCAACGGCATGAAGGTCCTCAACAAGTCCCGCGCCGAGTCGGTGCTGCGCGACGGCGACTCGGTCGTCGCGACCCTCTCCGATGGGCGCGAGGTGCGGGGCAGCCACTGCCTGATGGCCGTCGGCTCCGTGCCGAACACCACCGACCTCGGCCTCGAGGAGGCGGGCGTGCAGCTCGCCGAGAGCGGGCACATCCGCGTCAATCGCGTCGCTCGCACCTCGATGCCGAACATCTACGCCGCCGGCGACTGCACCACGTTCGTCCCGCTCGCCTCGGTCGCCTCGATGCAGGGGCGCACGGCCGTGTTCCACGCGATGGGCGACATCGTGAACCCGCCGGAGAACCGCAACATCACCTCCAACATCTTCACCCAGCCCGAGATCGCCACGGTCGGCTGGACCGAGAAGGAGATCGACGAGGGCGTCGTTCCCGGCGTCGTCTACAAGCTGCCGCTCTCGTCGAACCCGCGCGCGAAGATGATGGGCATCCGCGACGGGTTCGTGAAGCTCTTCGCGTCGAGTGGCTCCGGCGGCATCATCGGCGGCGTGATCGTCGCCCCGAAGGCATCCGAGCTGATCTTCCCGCTCGCGCTCGCCGTCGAGCACCGGCTCACCGTCGACCAGTTCGCCGAGGCGTTCCCCATCTATCCCTCGCTGTCGGGCTCGCTCACCGACGCCGCCCGCGCGATGCACATCGTGCGCTGACGCACACTGCCGCACGGCCTGCGACGTCCGCGGGCAACATTTGGCAACTGGTTGCCACTCCAAACCGCTCCTGCCTAGATTGATGCAGTCGAGCGCCCCGAAGGGCTCGGCGACACAGCACATCGCGCCCGATCGGGCGCGCAACGTCGCACGCGACCTCCGACCGGCCACCCGAGACACGGCCGATCCGGGGTTCGTCTGCCATGCAAAGGAGCATCAGGAATGAAGATCACACGTCTGCTGCAGGCTTCCGCGGTCGTCGGGGTTGCGGCACTCGCCCTGGCCGGCTGCGCCTCCGGGTCCGACGTCCGGCGAGTCCGGCACGAGCACCGAGGGCGCGGGCGGCAAGACGCTCCGACTCTCGCTGAACCAGACCGAAGAGCACCCGTCGTTCATCGCGCTCGACAACTTCGGCAAGAGCCTCTCCGAGGCGACCGACGGCCGCTGGGAGATCGAGGTCTTCCCGAACTCGACCCTCGGCGCCCAGCAGGAGTCGCTCCAACTCGTCAGCGACGGCTCGGTCGACATGGCGATCGTCTCGGGCACGCAGCTCGAGAACCTCAACAAGGACTTCCTGGTGTTCAACCTGCCCCAGGTCTTCGACTCGGTCGAGCACCAGATGAGCGTCATCCACGACGACGAGATCGTGGGCGACCTCTACTCCTCGCTCGAGGAGAGCAACTCGCTCACGGTGCTCGGCGGCTTCACGCAGGGCACCCGCAGCATCTACACGACCGACGGCCCGGTCGAGACCCCGGCGGACCTCGCCGGCAAGAAGCTGCGTGTGCAGGAGAGCGAGCTCCACATCGCCATGGCCGAGGCCATGGGCGCTGCCGCCACGCCGCTGGCGTTCGACGAGCTCTACACCGCGCTCCAGTCGGGTGTCGTCGACGCCGCCGAGAACAACGAGGTCTCGTACTTCACGCAGAAGCACTTCGAGGTCGCGCCGTTCTGGTCGTACACGAACCACCTCGTGGGCCTCGACTACCTGATCATCAACTCCGACACCCTCGCCTCGATGTCCGAAGAGGACCGTGCGATCTTCGACGAGGAGTGGACGGCGGCCCACGACGAGCACACCGAGCTCTGGACTGCCGCCACCGAGGATGCGATCGACGAGGCGACGGCGGGCGGCGCGGCGTTCTCCGAGGTCGACGACGACGCCTTCCGTGAGGTGCTCGAGCCCCTCGCGGAGCAGTTCATCGAGAACGACTCGCAGCAGGAACTCTACGACGCGGCTCGCTCCGCGGCGAAGTAGGTCCGTACGGGTCGGTGCGCACCGGACCGACATCGATCGGTCCGGTGCGCACTCGTCATTTCCGGTCGCGACGCCGCGACCCTCGAAGACAGCATCGCGCCGACGGCCGAAGGGCGTGCGCGCGCGTGGAGATCACAATGGAACGAAATGAAGCAGGACCGCCCGGCACGGGCGTGTCCGATGAGTCAGGCGGCGGAGCCGCAGCATCAATCGGAGAGCCACGTCGCTGGACGACCGCGGTCGCCGCGCTCGACAGCGCGAGGCGCATGATCGACCGCGTCCTCGCCGCGCTGTGCGTGGTGATCTTCGCCGTGCTCGTCGTGATCGTGGCGTGGCAGGTCTTCTCCCGCGAGGTCCTGCTGTCGCCGGCGACCTGGACCGAAGAGGTGGCGCGGTTCATCTTCGTCGTGCTCGCGCTGCTCGGCGCCGCGCTCGTGTTCGGAGAACGCGGCCACATCGCCGTCGAGATCCTCGTGGCACGGTTCCGCCCGGCGGTGCAGCAGGCCGTCGCCGTCTTCGTGCAGCTCACGGTGATCTTCTTCGCCGTGTTCACGCTCGTCTTCGGCGGCTCACGGGCCTCGGCGAACGCGTGGGGGCAGAACATCTCGACCCTGCCGATCACCCTCGGTCAGGTCTACCTCGTCCTGCCGATCGCCGGTGCGCTGGTCGCATTCTTCTCGATCTGCCACCTCGTCGGGCTCCTGGCAGGCGCAGAGGAAGCCGTGCCGGAGATCGACGAATCCAACCAGGGAATCTGAGGCCACCGTGGACACCATCGCCCTCACCAGCATCATCCTCCTCGGAGGTATCGCCCTCCTCATCGCCCTCGGCGTCCCCGTCGCGGTCGCCATGGCCGTTCCGTCGACGATCGCCATCGTCATCCTCCTCGGCTGGGAGGGCGCCGCCCTCACCTCCGCACAGCGGCTCTTCTCGGCGAGCAACTCGTTCGCGCTGCTCGCCATCCCGTTCTTCATCCTCGCGGGCGGGCTCATGAACAACGGCGGCATCGCCAGTCGGTTGATCGACCTCGCCCAGGTCGTCGCCGGGCGTCTCCCCGCCTCGCTCGCGCAGACGACGGTCGTCTCGAATGCGATGTTCGGGGCGGTCTCGGGTGCGTCCGTCGCCTCCGCCGCCGCGGTGGGCACGGTGCTCTCGCCGCGCATGAAGAAGGAGGGCTACGACCCGGCCTTCGCCGCTGCGGTCAACGCGGCCGCCTCGCCGGCCGGCATGCTGATCCCGCCGAGCAACACCTTCATCGTCTACTCCCTCGTGTCGAGCACCTCGGTCGCTGCGCTCTTCATGGCGGGGGTCTTCCCGGGCCTGATCTGGGCGGCGATCTGCGTCGTCGTGGTCGCGGTGTACGCACGGAAGCGTCCCGAGCTCCGTTCGACCGGGCGACCGACGTTCCGGCAGTCCGTCACGGTGTTCATGAGGGCGATCCCCGCCCTGCTGATGATCGTCGTGGTCATCGGCGGCATCCTCCTGGGCATCTTCACCGCGACGGAGTCGGCCGTGATCGCCGTGGTGTACTCGCTGCTCCTGGGGCTCGTCCAGCGAACGCTGCCGGTCAGGGAACTTCCGCAGATCCTGCTCGACGCGACGAAGACGACGGCCATCGTCATGCTGCTGGTCGGTGTCTCGGGCATCCTCGCGTGGGTGCTGTCGTTCGCTCGGATTCCCGAGACGGTCGCCGAATCGCTGCTCGGACTCACCGACAACGTGTTCATCATCCTCGTCATCATCATGGTGGTGCTGCTGGTCGCGGGAACGGTGATGGACCCCACGCCCGCCATCCTGATCTTCACGCCGATCTTCCTGCCGGCCGTGGTCGAGCTCGGCGTGAACCCGATCCACTTCGGCGCCATGATGGTGTTCAACATGTGCCTCGGCAACATCTCACCGCCGATCGGCAACAACCTGTTCGTGGCGGCGCGAGTCGCCGGCGTGCGCATCGAACCGTTGACGGCGCGGGTGATGCCGTTCTTCTGGGCGCTCTGCGTCGGCCTGCTCGTGGTGACCTTCGTGCCGGCGATCTCGACCTGGCTGCCGACGGCGCTGGGGCTCATGGCGCCGTGACCCGGCCGATCACACCGTGAACTGAACGGCCGGGCATTCAGCCCGGCCGTTCAGTCGTCGTGCTCAGGCGGCGCTCACGGGGCTCGGGCGAGGCTCGCCCGAGCCCCGTCGTGCGGGTGATGCGGTCGACGATCGCACCACCAGTTGTGCCGGCAGCCGGATGGGACGCACCGTGCCACGGGTCTCTCGGCCCCGTTGCCCGGCCGCGAGCTGCTGGAGCAGGGTGCGGACGGCGTGCCCGCCGAGGTGCTGCAGGGGTGTCGCGACGGTGGTGAGCGGCGGCGTGCCGAAGCCGCCCCCCATGTTGTCGAAGCCGACGACGCTGACGTCCTCGGGAACGCGCACGCCGAGCTGGGCGAGGCCATGGATGAACCCCACCGCGATGAAGTCGTTGAAGGCGACGACGCCGCTGGTCATCTGCTCGGTGAAGACCTGCGCAGCGGCCGCTCCGCCGGCGTGCGTCGGCCGCGTCGGGCCGATCCGGCGGGCCCGCAGGCCGAGCCGTCGCGTCGTCACCTTGAAGGACCGCCACCTGATGCCGTCGGCCCAGGATGCCGCGGGGCCGGCGATGTACGTCAGTTCCCGGTGGCCGAGCGCGGCCAGGTGCTCGACCGACTGCCGCACGCCGTCGTCGCTGTCCGTGAGCACGCTCGCGACATCGGTCATGGCACGGTTGAGCACGACGGTGGGGCGCTGCTTCGCAGCGACACGGATCGAGGAGTCGGGGAGCAGCGAGGCTGCCAGGATCACGCCGTCGACGACCGGGAGGAGTCGTTCCAGCGCCGAGCGCTCGGCGTCTGCCGAGCGCTGCGCGTCCACGACGATCACCGTGAATCCCGCCGGGTTCGACACTTCCTTCGCCCCTCGGATGACCTCGCGGAAGAACCGGTCGGGCACGTCGGGGACGATCACCGCGAGCAGGCCGGACCGGGCGGTGGGCAATGCCCGCGCGACCGACTTCGTGCGGTATCCCAGCTCCGCCGCCACGCGGCGGATCCGGTCGGCGGTCTCGACGTTGACTCGGCCGGGGCGGGAGAAGGTGCGCGAGACCGTCGACGGTGCGACGCCGCATGCTCGAGCGACGTCGTAGATCGTCGGACTCGTCGGACTCGTCGGACTCGTCGGACTCGTCGGACTCGTCGGGTGCGGTGCATCCTGCTCGTCGGCCATGAATCCGAGCGTACGTGCGCTCCCACGCGTTGGCAACCGATTGCCGTAACGATCGAGCAACCGGACACGCCGGTCAGCCCGGCTGCGCGCAGGGGAGCACCCGGAACGGCGCTGCAACCGGGCGGCATCCGCTTCCGTCTCGACGGGGGCACGCGCCGCCCTCCGATTCCGCATGGTCGGCAATCACCGATTCGCGTACGCTGGTACGGCGCGGCGCAGCGCGCGTGGCGCGAACGTTCCTGGGGGACCGATGAACCTGCGTGTGAAATCCGTCGAGGCCTCGATCGCCGATTCGGGGGATGTCGAGCGAAGTCTCAAGCGGTCGCTCGGCACCTGGGATCTCGCGCTCATGGGCATCGCCGTCGCGGTGGGGGCGGGCATCTTCTCCGTCGGCGCCCAGGCCGCGGCGAACTTCGCCGGGCCCAGCGTGACGATCTCGTTCCTCCTCGCCGCGGTCACCTGCGGGCTCGCCATCATGTGCTACGCCGAGTTCGCCTCGACGGTCCCCGTGGCGGGCAGCGCGTACACGTTCACCTACGCCACGATGGGCGAGCTGCTCGCGTGGATCATCGGCTGGGACCTCATCCTCGAGATGTTCACCGGCGCCGCGGTCATCGCGAAGTACTGGGGCGTGTACCTCGGCGAAGCGCTGCTCGCCTTCGGCCTGCCGTTCCCGGCGACGCTCGAGATCGCCGGCGTCGTGATCAGCTGGCCCGCATTCCTCATCGTCGCCGTCTTCACCGCGCTGCTCGTCGCCGGCACGAAGCTCACCGCGCGCGTGGGTTCGGTCTTCACGATCATCAAGGTCCTGATCGTCCTGTTCGTGATCGTCGTCGGCTTCTTCTTCATCAACGCGGCGAACTACGTGCCGTTCATCCCCGAGGCGGTGCCGACCGAGGGCGGCACGTCGGACGCCTGGTCCCAGTCGCTGTTCTCCTGGGCGACCGGCGCCGCACCCGCGCAGTACGGCATCTTCGGCCTGCTCTCGGCCGCGTCGCTCGTGTTCTTCGCATTCATCGGCTTCGACGTCGTCGCCACGAGCGCCGAGGAGGTGCGCGATCCCCAGAAGCGGCTGCCCCGCGGCATCTTCCTCGGTCTCGGCATCGTCACCCTGCTCTACGTGCTCGTGTCGATCGTCATGACCGGCATGGTCTCGTACACGGAGCTCGCCGAAGAGGAGACACCATCGCTCGCGACCGCGTTCCGGCTCGTCGGTCAGGACTGGGCCTCGGCCGTCATCTCGCTCGGCGCGCTCGCCGGTCTCACGACCGTGATCATGGTGCTGCTCCTCGGGCTCTCGCGCATCGTCTTCGCGCTGAGCCGTGACGGGCTGCTGCCGCGCTGGCTCTCGAAGACCACCGAGCACACCAAGACGCCGGCTCGCATCCAGATCATCGGCGGTGCCACCGTGGCCTTCGTCGCGGCGTTCACCGACGTCGGCCTCCTCGAGGAGATGATCAACATCGGCACGCTGTCGGCGTTCGTGCTCGTGAGCCTCGGCATCGTCGTGCTGCGGCGCACCCGCCCCGACCTGCCGCGCGGGTTCCGCGTGCCGTGGTCGCCCGTGCTGCCGATCATCTCGGCGGTGCTCTGCTTCTGGCTCATGCTGAACCTGACGACGCTCACCTGGGTGCGATTCCTCGTCTGGCTCGCGATCGGCATCGTGATCTACCTGATCTACGGCCGACGACGCTCCCGACTCGGCATCGAGGCGGTCAGCGAGGTCGAGGTGCCCACGGCGCAGGGAGCGCCGTAGACCGGCTCCCGACTCAGGCGTCGGCGATCGAGAGCAGGAGGTGCCCGCTCGAGACCGTGGCGCCGGCCTCGGCGTTGACGAGCCCGACGACGCCGTCCTTGTGCGCGACGATCGGCTGCTCCATCTTCATGGCCTCGAGCACGAGCACCAGGTCGCCCTTGACGACCTTGTCGCCCTCGGCGACCGCGACCTTCACGACCGTCGCCTGCATGGGCGCCTTCACGGCGTCGCCGGTGCCGGTGTCGACCGAGTGGGTCGCCGTGCGGCGGCGGGGCGCCTGCCCCGCGGTGTGCGTGGCGGATGTCCCGCCCGCGAGCCGCTTCGGAAGGCTGACCTCGACGCGGCGTCCGGCGACCTCGACGACCACGCTCGTGCGCGCGGTGGCGCCCGACGCCTCCTCGATCTCGCCCGACCAGGGCTCGAGCTGGTTGTCGTACTCGGTCTCGATCCAGCGCGTGTAGATCGAGAAGGGCTCGTCGCCGTCGGGCGCGAATGCCGGGTTGCGCACGATGTCGCGGTGGAACGGCAGCACCGTCGGCAGGCCGGCGACCTCGAACTCGTCGAGGGCGCGGCGAGCGCGCTCGAGGGCGTCCTTGCGGGTCGAGCCGGTCACGATGAGCTTCGCGAGCAGCGAGTCGAACGCGCCCGAGATCTCGTCGCCCGAGGAGACGCCGGAGTCGATGCGGATGCCGGGACCACCCGGGAAGCGCAGCTGGTGCACGGGGCCCGGCGCGGGGAGGAAGTTGCGGCCCGGGTCCTCGCCGTTGATGCGGAACTCGATCGAGTGGCCGGTGGTGACGGGGTCGGAGTATTCGAGCACGCCGCCCTCGGCGAGTCGGAACTGCTCGCGCACGAGGTCGATGCCCGTGACCTCTTCGGACACGGGGTGCTCGACCTGCAGGCGCGTGTTCACCTCGAGGAACGAGACCGTGCCGTCCTGGCCGATGAGGAACTCGCAGGTGCCGGCGCCGACGTAGCCGACCTCCTTGAGGATGGCCTTGGACGCCTGGTAGAGCGCGCGGTTCTGCTCTTCGGTGAGGAACGGCGCAGGCGCCTCCTCGACGAGCTTCTGGTGCCGGCGCTGCAGTGAGCAGTCGCGGGTCGACACGACGACGACGTTGCCGTGCTGGTCGGCGAGGCACTGGGTCTCGACGTGGCGGGGCTTGTCGAGGTACTTCTCGACGAAGCACTCTCCACGCCCGAACGCGGCGACCGCCTCGCGGGTGGCCGAATCGAAGAGCTCGGGCACCTCCTCGCGGGTGCGGGCGACCTTGAGGCCACGTCCGCCGCCGCCGAAGGCGGCCTTGATGGCCACGGGCAGGCCGTGCACGTCGACGAATTCGAGCACCTCGGCGGCATCCGCCACCGGGTTCAGCGTGCCGGGTGCGAGCGGCGCGCCGACCTTCTCGGCCACGTGCCGCGCCGACACCTTGTCGCCGAGGCGCTCGATGGCCTCGGGGGAGGGGCCGATCCAGATGAGGCCGGCGTCGATGACGGCGCGGGCGAAGTCGGGGTTCTCGGCGAGGAAGCCGTAGCCGGGGTGCACCGCGTCGGCGCCGGAGCGGCGCGCGACCGAGAGCAGCTTGTCGATGACGAGGTACGTCTCGGCGCTCGTGACGCCGTCGAGGGCGTAGGCCTCGTCGGCGAGCTTGGCGTGCCGCGCGTCGCGATCCTGGTCCGCGTACACGGCGACGGAGCCGAGACCGGCGTCGCGAGCGGCGCGGATGACGCGGACGGCGATCTCGCCACGGTTGGCGATGAGGACCTTGGTGATGCGCGGCATAATCCTCAAGCCTATTGGCCCCGCCGGTCACGCCTTTGGGTGACCTCCACAAAATGAACCCAAGACTCTTGAGGGCAGCGACAATCGATGTTCAGCCGAGGCGGTTCCAGAGCGACGGCCAGTCGCCGCCGAGTTCGCGCACCAGGTCGCGCAACGTCGACAGCGAGAGCCCCACGACGGTCGAGGGATCGCCCTCGACACGCCGGATGAACGGCCCGCCGAGGCTGTCGATCGTGAATGCCCCGGCGACGAGCAGCGGCTCCCCGGACGCGATGTACGCGTCGATCTCGGCCTCGTCGAGTGCGGCGAAGCGCACGGTCGCGACATCCGCTCGCCCGACTGCGCCGCGCACCCGGCCGCCGCGGTGGTCGATGAGCCAGTGTCCGGACCAGAGGTCGCCGTGCGCGCCGTTCTGCGCGAGCCAGCGCGCCTTCGCGACGTCGGCGGTGTGCGGCTTGCCGTAGGTGGCGCCGTCGACGACGAACGCCGAGTCGCCGCCGAGGATGAACCCGTCGATCGGTTCGCCGCCGGGCGACGTGCCGATGAGCGCCTCGGCCTTCGCCTGCGCGAGCAACTGCACCATTTCGGGCGGCGAGAGCGGGCCGGTGACCGCCTCGCGCGCCGCGACAGCGGCCTCCTCATCGACGCCGGGCGCCACCGTGATGGGCTCGACGCCCGCGGCACGCAACGTCTGCAGGCGGGCGGGCGACGTCGAGGCGAGGTACAGGCGCATGCACCCATCCTGCCCCGGCCGGGCGGTGCTGTGGAATGCTCGAACCATGGCACAGACCCGTCGTCCCCGTCGCGGCAACCGCACCGGCAACCGCGGCGGCCCTCCGCGGCCCGCGCCGAAACCGCCCGCCACCGACGGACCGCTCGTGACCCTCGACGTCGAGCGGGTCGCCCACGGCGGCGTCTTCGTCGCGCATCACGAGGGGCGGGTCGTGTTCGTCGCCGACGCGATCCCCGGTGAGCAGGTCGTCGCGCGCATCGTCGACCAGTCGAAGGATCGCTTCTGGCGGGCCGAGACCGTCGAGGTGCTCGAGGCGTCGCCCGACCGCCGCCCGCACATCTGGGCCGAGGCGTCGGTCGATCGCGCCCCCGAGCAGCGGGCGGGCGGCGCCGAGTTCGGTCACATCGAGACCACTCGCCAGCGCGAGCTGAAGGCCGAGGTGCTCGTCGACGCGCTCGCGCGGTTCGGCGGTGTCGAGCGCGACGTCGTCGTCGAGCCCGTCTCCGCGTCGTTCGCGCCCGACGCCGACCTCGACGCCGGGACCGGCTGGCGCACCCGCGTGCGGCTGCACGTCGCCGCCGACGGCTCGATCGGGCCGTACGCTGCACGCAGCCACACGGTCATCCCAGTGGCATCCGTGCCGCTCGCGGTGCCCGCACTCGCCACCATCGCACCGCTCGGCCAGCGGTTCCCGGGCGCGCGCGCGATCGACCTGATCGCGCCCAGCGTCGGCGATGCCGCCCTCGTGGTCGTCGACGACGAAGGGATGAACCGTGGCCCGCGTCCGACGATCGTCGAGCGGGTCGGCGACCGCGACTTCGAGCTCGACCGCGACGGCTTCTGGCAGGTGCACCGCGGCGCCGCGGCCACCCTCACCCAGGCCGTGCAGGACCTCGTCGACGGTGAGGGCTTCGACCCGCGAGCGGCCAATCACGATCTCTATGGAGGTGTCGGACTGCTCGCGGCCGCCGTCGGCGATCGCTTCGGCGACACCGTGCGCATCACGTCGGTCGAGTCCGATGCCCGCGCGACCGAGCATGCCGGGGCGAACCTCGCCGACTGGGTCGGCGCCCGGGCCGTCACGGCACGGGTCGATCGGTACCTCGACGAGCTCGCGGCATCCGCCGGGCGGGCAGACCTCGCCCGGCTCGCCGAGGCCACCGTCGTGCTCGACCCGCCCCGGTCGGGCGCCGGCCGGGCGGTCGTCGACCGGCTCGCCGAGTTGCGGCCGCGTCAGCTCGTCTACGTCGCCTGCGACCCCGTCGCCCTGGCGCGTGACGTCGGCCTGCTGCGGGCGCACGGCTACGAACTCGAAGCGCTGCGGGCGTACGACATGTTCCCGAACACGCATCATGTCGAGGCGGTCGCGCGCCTCCGCGCTATCGTGTGAATCGAACGTGAAGGGGGCCCTCGTGTCCGACGCCAACGACCGCACGGGGCGCGTCACCGCAGCGACGGTGGCGATCGTCGACGATCACGAGGCCGTGCGACTCGGGCTTCGCGCGGCATGCGAGGCTGCGGGGTACCGCGTCGTCGCCGACACCCCCGATGTGGCTCGCCTCCTCGCGGCGCTCGACCATCGGCGGTGCGACGTCGTCGTGCTCGACCTGTCGCTCGGCGACGGAACGTCGGTGACCCAGAACGTGCGGTCGGTGCTCGCCACGGGCAGCGCGGTGCTGGTGCACAGCATCGCCGACCGCGTGGCCGCAGTGCGCGAGTCGCTCGCCGCGGGTGCGGCCGGGGTCATCCCCAAGGCGTCGCCGATGTCCGACGTGATCCGCGCGATCGCGACGGTCGCCGGCGGCGGGGTGCTCAACAACGTCGAGTGGGCGAGTGCGATCGAGGCCGACAGCGACTTCGCGAGAGCCCAGCTGGGGCGGCGTGAACGCGACGTGCTGCACCTCTACGCGTCCGGCCTGCCGCTGAAGCTCGTCGCGGCGCAGCTCGGCATCGCCCATTCGACCGCCCGCGAGTACCTCGACCGCATCCGCGCGAAGTACGTCGAAGTCGGGCGCCCCGCGCCGACCAAGGTCGACCTGCTGCGTCGGGCAGTCGAAGACGGGATCCTTCCCGGGCTCGACACCGACGGTGGAGATGGCCGCCGCTGAATGGCTCGTGCCGCGCATCGTGCGGCGCCGAGCCACCGTGACCCGCGGCCAGGTCGAGACGATCTTCGCGCGGGCCCTCGGGCTCTTCGGGCTCGTCTTCGGGGCGCAGACCGTGCCGCTCGCGCTCCAGCAGGCCGACGCGCTCGTCATGGGCTCGGGTGCAGCCCTGATGGCGGTGCTCTACGGGGCGATCGTCGCGCTCGCCGTGGCGACCGTCACGAAGGTCGCCGTGCGCGTCGCCTGTCTCGGATTCGCCGCCCTCTACGCCGCATCACTGGTCGCCTGGCCATTCCTCGTCGTCGACCCGGCGGCCCTCGACGATTCCGCGCCGTGGCTGTACTACCTCTGCACGGTGGCGACGACCGCGGCCGCCCTCGCCCTCCCGCCGCTCTGGGCGGCGGCCTACACGCTCGTCGTCCCGGCGATCTACGGCGTGATCCGGCTCACCCCCGCCGGCGGCGAGGCCGATCCACTGCTCGCCGTGCTCGACGCGCTCTACGCCGTCGTGCTCGGCGTCGTCGTGCTCGCGATCGTCATCATGCTGCGCCAGGCGGCCGAAGAGGTCGACACGGCGCAGGAGGCCGCGCTCGAGCGCTACGACGTTGCCGCCAGGCAGCACGCCACCGAGATCGAGCGCGTCAAGGTCGACGCGCTCGTGCACGACAGCGTGCTGACGACGCTGCTCTCGGCGGCGGCTGCGGCGACGCCCGATCAGCAGTCGCTCGCCGCGCGCATGGCGCGCGATGCGCTGCTCCGGCTCGACGAGGCCGGCGCCACCGGGGCGAGCGCGCTCGACCGGGTGGGCCTGCCGGTGCTGGTGCGCCGGCTCCGCGCCGCCCTCACGACGTTCAGCACCCCGTTCATCGTGCGAGTCGTGAACGCCGGCGGCGTCGAGCTGCCCGTCGATGTCGTCGATGCGCTCTACACGGCCTCGGTGCAGGCGATGGTCAACAGCCTGCAGCACGCCGACGAACCCGGCCGGCGGGCTCGTCGCGAGCTCCGGGTCCGAGGAGTCCGGGCCGGCGGGTGCGTCATCGAGATCTCCGACGACGGCGTCGGCTTCAACCGGGACGCGGTGCCCGCCGAGCGCCTCGGCCTCCGGGTGTCGATCGAGGAACGCATGGCGAACGCGGGCGGCAGCGCCGACATCGCATCGCAGCCCGGTCACGGCACGACCGTGACGGTGGCCTGGCCGGTCGGGGCCGCGAACAGGGTGGGGGAGGGCGCATGATCACGATCCCGCGCTGGCTCCTGCTCCTGCTCGGCGCGCTCTTCTCGGCGTACCACGTGGTGCTCGGCATCTACTCGCTCGACATCCCCGCATCGCCGTGGCCGACGGTGGCGGCGCTCGCCGTCTACTCGCTCGCGACGGTGCTGAGCCTCTGGCCGGGCAAGCGCCTGCGCATGCCCGACTGGCTGGCCGCGTTCGACCTCGCGGTCGGCATCGTGCTGCCACTGCTCGTGACGAGCCAGCTCGATCCCGACGTCGACAACGGGTATGCCACCTGGTACGTCGCGGCCGTCGGCACCCTCATGACGATCGCCGCCGCGCGCCGGCAGCTCCTGGTGGCGTGGGTCGGGGTGATCGCGCTCGCCGTGCAGACGGTCGTGTGGGCCGGCCCGCTCGCGCTCGCGGTGCTCGGCGTGATCGGCAGCATCGTCTGGGTGGCGATCGCGCACACGCTCACGAGCGCCCTGACGAGCGCCGGTCGCGAGACCCGACGGTACGCGCAGGCGGAGCGCGAGGCGGCGGCATGGCAGGCGGCCCAGGACGCGCACCTCTTCGAAGGTCGCATGCGGCTGGGCCAGACCGAGCGGCTCGCGGCGCCGATGCTGCGCCGCATCGCCGATCGCGATGGGCGGTTGACCGACACGCAGCGCGACGAGTGCCGCACGCTCGAAGCGTCGATCCGCGATGAGATCAGGGGGCGGATGCTGCTCACCGATGTCGTCCGCACCGAGGTACGGCGGGCGCGTGAGCGCGGCATCGTCGTCACGCTGCTCGACGAGGGCGGCATCGACGATCTCGACGAGGCGGCGCGCGATCGGGTGCTCTCGCGCCTGGCCGAGGCCATCGCGGCCTCGAAGGCCGACCGCATCATCGCCCGCACCGCGGCCGAGACGTCAGCGGCGGCGGTCACCGTGGTCGGATTGGTCGATCCGCCCGACGAGTCGTCCGAGACCGACGAGGCCGAGGTCGAGCTCTGGCTCGAGATCCCGCGCGTGCATGTGCCCGGTGACGTCGAGGCGACGCCGATGAGCCCGGGGGAATGAGAGAGGGGGACCGATCCCCGATCGGTCCCCCGTCAAGCCCGAGCCACGGCGATAACCCGAATATCGCCTTGGCTCGCCCCCAACAGCCACCAGTACCCGACCGGTGGCGGTGGCGACTCACTAGGAGCCTGCATGACCATCATCCGCGGATGGCGCGCTCGCGCCTAGTCAGCATTTCGGGGGACACCCGTGTCCCCCCTTGTATGCCCGGTGCGGGAACGGGGTTCAGCGACCGGACCGCACCCATCGGCCGGGGCCGACCTCGATCGGTCGGCGCATCGCGCCGCTGCTGCGCACCCACGGCGCACGACGGGGCTCGTCGACGGATGCCGCCACGGCAGCCGCCTCGTCGGCGGACGCCAGGATCACCGCGGTGACGGCGGCGGCGTCTTCATCGCCGATGTTCCGGCTGATGATGCGCAGGTCGGCGGCGCGCTGATCGGCGCCGTGCACTGCGGATTCGCTCGGGTCTGACACGTCGGGCTCCTTACAGCGGGATGTTCCCGTGCTTCTTCTGCGGCAGGCTGGCACGCTTCGTGCGCAGGGCGCGCAGCGCCTTGACGACGGCCACGCGGGTGGCGGCCGGCTCGATGACGCCGTCGAGCTCGCCGCGCTCGGCCGCGAGGAACGGCGATGCGACGTTGTAGGTGTACTCGTTCGCGAGCTTCGTGCGCACGGCGGCGACGTCCTCGCCGGCGTCCTCGGCGCGCTTGATCTCACCGCGGTACAGGATGTTCACCGCTCCCTGACCGCCCATGACCGCGATCTCGGCGGTCGGCCAGGCGAGGTTGATGTCGGCGCCGAGCTGCTTCGAGCCCATGACGATGTAGGCGCCGCCGTAGGCCTTGCGGGTGATGACGGTGACGAGGGGCACCGTCGCCTCGGCGTAGGCGTAGAGCAGCTTCGCGCCGCGGCGGATGACGCCGGTCCACTCCTGGTCGGTGCCGGGCAGGTAGCCGGGCACGTCGACGAGGGTGAGGATCGGCAGCGAGAACGCGTCGCAGAACCGCACGAACCGGCTCGCCTTCTCGCCGGCGGCGATGTTCAGGGTGCCGGCCATCTGGCTCGGCTGGTTGGCGATGATGCCCACCGACCGGCCCTCGATACGGGCGAAGCCGACCACGATGTTGGGGGCGAACAGCGGCTGCACCTCGAGGAAGTCGCCGTGGTCGACGATGCCCTCGATGACCGAGTGCATGTCGTAGGGCTGGTTCGGCGAATCGGGGATGACCGCGTTCAGTCGACGGTCGTCGTCGGTGATCTCGAGCTCGACCTCGGAGTCGTACACCGGGGCATCGGTCATGTTGTTGTCGGGGAGGAACGAGACGAGGGTGCGCGCGTAGTCGAGCGCATCGGACTCGTCGCTCGCGAGGTAGTGCGCGACGCCGGAGATCGTGTTGTGGGTGAGCGCGCCGCCGAGCTCCTCCATGCCGACGTCCTCGCCGGTGACGGTCTTGATGACGTCGGGGCCGGTGACGAACATCTGGCTCGTCTTGTCGACCATGATCACGAAGTCGGTGAGCGCGGGGGAGTACACGGCGCCGCCGGCGGCGGGACCGCACACGATCGAGATCTGCGGGATGACGCCGGACGCCGCGGTGTTGCGACGGAAGATCTCGCCGTACTTGCCGAGCGCGACCACGCCCTCCTGGATGCGCGCGCCGCCCGAGTCGAGGATGCCGATGATCGGCACGCCGATCTTCAGGGCGAGCTCCATGACCTTGATGATCTTCTCGCCGGCGACCTCGCCGAGCGAGCCGCCGAAGATCGTGAAGTCCTGCGAGTACACGGCCACCTGGCGGCCGTGGATGGTGCCGGTTCCGGTGACGACGGCGTCGCCGTAGGGGCGCTTGGACTCCATGCCGAACGCGTGGGTGCGGTGGCGCACGAACTCGTCGAGCTCGACGAACGAGCCCGGGTCGAGCAGCTCGGCGATGCGCTCGCGGGCCGTCATCTTGCCCTTGGCGTGCTGCTTCTCGATCGCCGCCTCGCCGCTCGCCGTCACCGCTTCGTGGTAGCGCAGCTTGAGGTCGGCGAGTTTGCCGGCGGTGGTGGAGAGGTCGGGGCCGTCAGTCGCTTCGGTCACGCCGTTCACTCTACCGGCGAGGATCCGGCCCGCTTCGTTGAGGGATTCCACAAATGCGCCCCTTCCATTCGTGATGTCCTGTCGATCCGTCGGACGAGACGCCGCCGGGACCGCGAACCGCCGTCCCCGGTGGATCGAGATCCCGCGAGGGGCTGAGTAGGGTGATGCCATGGAATGGCAGCGATCGCGCGCGGCGGTGCCGCGCTTCGAGTTCCTGGCCGAGGCGGGGTCGACGAACGACGAACTGCGCGAGGCGGCGAGCGGTGCGGATGCCGCATCCTGGCCCCACGGCTCGGTCATCGTCACCGACAACCAGACGCACGGCCGCGGCCGGCTCGGACGCACCTGGCTCGCGCCGACCGGCAAGACCCTCGCGATCTCGCTGCTGCTGCGGCCGGAGCTGCTCGGCGGCCGGCCCTTCCCGACCGACGCCTACGGATGGATTCCGCTCATCGCCGGTGCCGCCATGACCGAAGCGGTGCGCCGCGCGGTGGACGCGGCATCCGCGCTCGACGCCGACGATGATGACGACGAGAGCGGCGGGCTCGAGGTCGAGCTCAAGTGGCCGAACGACGTCCTCGTGTCGGGCTACAAGATCTGCGGCATCCTGTCGGAGCTGCTGCCCCCACCGACGGGCGCGAGGGTCGTGGGAGCCGTCGTCGTGGGTGCCGGACTCAACCTCACCCTCGACGAGCACGACCTGCCGACCCTCACGTCGACCTCGCTGCTGCTCGCGACCGGCCGCGCACCCGACGCCGATGCGGTGCTCGCGGACTACCTCAGCGGATTCCTCGAGCTGTTCCGGGACTTCACCGAGGCCGGCGGCGACGCGGCCGCGAGCGGTGTCGACCGCCGGGTGAGCGCGCTCTGCGGAACCCTCGGCAGCGAGGTGCGCGTGGAACTTCCCGGAGAGCGGGAGCTGCTCGGTCGCGCCGAGCGCCTCGATCGCGACGGCCGGCTCGTCGTCATCGACCGCGAGAACGGTGAGCCGCAGGCTGTCGCCGCCGGAGACGTCACGCATCTGAGGTATTAATGGGCATATGACGAGTGCCCCGACGCCCGGCCCGGCCGCGCCGCCCGCGCATCCGGCGGAGCGGGTCGTCGCACGAGTGCGCCGTCATGCCCGCGTCCTGATCCTGCCCTCAGTACTGCTCATCCTCGTCGCCGGGGCGACCACCTACGCCATCGGCGTCCTGGGTGAGGCGTGGCAGCAGCTCGCCGCCGTCGGCGTGGCGTTGTTCGTGGTCCTGCTCGGCTGCCTGCTGCCGTTCCTCGCCTGGCTCACGCGTCGCGCGACGATCACGACGCGTCGGCTCATCCTGCGCAGCGGCATCTTCGTGCGCGTCCGCGAGGAGGTGCTGCACAACCGGGCCAACGACGTGACCGTGCGGCGTACCTGGGGGCAGGGCGCGTTCGGGTCGGGTGACGTGCGCATCGACATCGGTCGCGAGCGCCCGGTGGTGCTGAAGGACGTGCCGAAGCCCGATCTCGTGCAGGCGGCGCTGCATGAACTCATCGAAGATGCGCACGCCGCCTTCACCGATCGCCATCGGGCATCGCAGCAGATCATCGACGGCGACACGGTCGCGTGGGGTCACCGCTGACGCGTTCGGCGCTTCCGGGCACGAAATGCGGCCGCGAGCCCTGATGTCACGCGTACGCTCAGCGACCCCCCTGCCTGAGCGCGTAGTGTGGTTGGTTGGGCTCGCGCACCCCCAGCGCGTCGCACGATGAAGGGTTCCACTTGGCCGACGAATGCATCCACGGTTTCGAAGACGGCATGTGCGCCATCTGCTTCCCGCCGAAGGAGCCCGAGCCGAGGCCCGTCGCCGCCGTGAAGCCGCGCACCTCTCGCGCGGGCGGAGCTGTCCGCACTTCTCGACCCGCTCCCCGGGTCCCGGGTGCACCCCACCCCTCGGCCGATGCGGCGATCGACGCGAAGGCGATGCGCATCTACCACGTCACCCACCTCGACAACCTCGCGCACATCCTGGGGTCCGGCGCGCTGCTGGCCGACGCCGCGGAGCCGGGCGCCCGGCCCGAGGTCGACATCGCCGCTCCGGCGGCACGCGAGTTCCGCCGGGCGGCCGAGGTCAGCGGCACCGATTCGGTCGTCGCCGACTACGTGCCGTTCCTGCTCACGATCGACGCCCATGTCTGGGATGCGGTCCGCACTGCGACCCCTGACCCGCGACTCGACGCCGCGGCCATCGAGCGACCGGCAGCCGATTACGTGATCTTCGTGAGCTCGGTGGGCATCGCGCTCGGCGCGCGCACCGACGTGCCCGGCGAAGTCGCGCTCAGCGACGTCGACGCGGCCGTCGCCGGCGCTCGCACGGCGTCCGAATGGCCCGAGATCGAGCGGATGCTCCGTCGCCTCGCCCGTGACGACGACGCGACCTCGATCGCCTCGGCCGAGTTCCTCGTGCGCGAAGCACTGCCGATCGAACGCGTCTCGCTCATCGCCGTCTCGAACGAGAAGGTCCGCGACCGCGTCCGTCAGTCGCTCAGCGCCGTCGGCCTGCGTACGCGCGTCGCCGTGTACCCACCCTGGTTCCTGCCGAACGCGGACGACGCGGAGTAGCGCCCCGCCGGTGAGCCTGACGGCTCACGGGGTGGGCATGGTCGGAGCCTCACCCGCCGGGGAGGCAGCCGCTTCGCCGGCGACCCGGCCGGTCGCGGCATCCGTCGTCACGGGGTCTCGGAGCGGTCGCAGGCGGCGGGGGCCGGTTCGGGCTCCTCGAACAGCGTGCGCTGCGCCTCCTCGACGCGCGCGAGGTTCGAGAGCCCGTCGGCACGGTGGTGTCCGAACACCCAGTAGCGGTACAGCACGAAGCGGAACGCGGTGCCGAGCGCGAGCCCCACGACGTTCGTCGAGATGTTGTCGGCGACGAGGCTGGTGTACCCGAGCATGTGGTGGCTGACCCAGAGGCAGATCAGCGCGATGGCCATGCCGCCGACCGACACGATGACGTACTCGGCGAATTCGCGGAGGTAGTTGCGTCGGCGGTGCTTGCGGAAGGTCCAGTACCGGTTCCCGAGCCAGTTGAAGATGATCGCGACGCTCGTCGAGATGGTCTTCGCGCCGATCGCCGACTGGGCCCAGCCGTCGTCGCCGAAGACGCCGAGCCGCAGCAGGTTGAAGAGCGTCACGTCGATGACGAGGCCGATGAGTCCGACGATCCCGAACTTCACCGCGTATGCGAGCAGGCCGTTCCACAGCCGGGAGGCGATGCTCGCGAGGCTCGTGGACACCGGGACATCTTATGCCGTGCAGCCCGGCCTAGACTGAATCAGGCGCCGCACAGGCGCTGAACGAGGTGAACGGGGTGCACGGGGTGCGGGTCGGTGTGATCGGCGGCGGACAGCTGGCGCGAATGATGATTCCCGCTGCGATCGAGCTCGGAGTCGACCTCCGCGTGCTCGCCGAGCAGGGCGGCATGTCGGCAGGGCTGGCGGCCGACCGGGTCGGCGACTACACCGACACGGCGACGGTGCTCGACTTCGCGCGCGGGGTCGACGTGATCACGTTCGACCACGAGCACGTGCCGCAGGACGTCCTCCGCGCGCTCGTCGACGCAGGTGTGCGGGTGCATCCCGGGCCCGACGCCCTGCGCTTCGCTCAAGACAAGCTGCTCATGCGTGAGCGACTCTCCCAACTCGGCCTGCCGGTGCCCGATTGGGCGCGGGTCGAGACGCTCGGCGAACTCGACGACTTCATCGCCGGCCACGGCGGAGCAGCGGTCGTGAAGACCCCCCGCGGCGGGTACGACGGCAAGGGCGTCCGCGTCGTGCGCGCCGCCGCCGAGGTGGCGGAGTGGTTCGCGACGATCGCCGAAGACGGCCGGCCAGGAGCGCTGCTCGTCGAGGAGCTCGTGGACTTCCGTCGCGAGCTGGCACAGCTCGTCGCGCGCCGGCCGAGCGGCGAGGTCGCGGCCTGGCCCGTGGTCGAGACGCT
Organism: uncultured Actinomycetota bacterium; assembly: GCA_963758615.1. Taxonomy (GTDB): domain Bacteria; phylum Actinomycetota; class Actinomycetes; order Actinomycetales; family Microbacteriaceae; genus Agromyces. The sequence goes on from CAVWVZ010000007.1 coordinate 270,976, forward strand.
GCAGGTCGGAGGCGTGTGCAGCGAGGTCATCGCGCCCGCACCGCGATCCGCCGGCAAGCTCGCCGACGTCGCGGCCGACGTGGCCCTCACGATCGCCGACGGCCTCGACGTCACGGGAGTGCTCGCCGTCGAGCTGTTCGAGACCACCGACGACCGCATCCTCGTCAACGAACTCGCCATGAGGCCCCACAACAGCGGGCACTGGTCGATGGACGGATCGACGACCGGTCAGTTCGAGCAGCACCTGCGCGCCGTCCTCGACCTGCCGCTCGGAGGCACGGGCAGCTATGGCGAATGGTCGGTGATGGTCAACGTGCTCGGCGGGCCTGCCGAGGGGTCGCTGACCGACCGCTACGCCGAGGCGATGGCCGGACACCCCACCGTCAAGGTGCACAACTACGGCAAGGCCCCGCGACCCGGCCGCAAGATCGGCCATGTCACCGCCACCGGCGACGACCTCGACACGGTGGTCTACGAGGCGCGGGCGGCCGCGGCGTTCTTCCAGGACTGACGCACGGGCGGCGGGGCTGCGGCGATCTCACAGCGCCCGGCCGTACACTCGATCAAGTGACTGAGACGAACACCAGCCCGCTCGTCGGCGTCGTCATGGGTTCCGACTCCGACTGGAACGTCATGAGCGAGGCCTCGGCCCTGCTCGACGAGTTCGGCGTCGCCCACGAGGTCGAGGTCCTCTCCGCGCACCGCACGCCCGAGAAGATGATCGCCTACGGCAAGCAGGCTGCCGCGCGCGGCCTCAAGGTGATCATCGCGGGCGCCGGCGGCGCCGCCCACCTGCCCGGCATGCTCGCGTCGGTCACGACCCTGCCGGTCGTCGGCGTGCCCGTGCCGCTCTCGCGTCTCGACGGGCTCGACTCGCTCCTCTCCATCGTGCAGATGCCCGCCGGCGTGCCCGTCGCCACCGTCTCCATCGGCGGCGCGAAGAACGCCGGCCTCATCGCCGTGAAGATCCTCGCGACCGCCGATGCGTCGCTCACCGACGCGCTCGCCGCCTACGCGAGAGACCTCGCCGCCCTCGTCGAGCAGAAGAACGAACGGCTGAAGCACGCCCGATGAGCCTCGCCGCCAGCCCGATCCGCTACCCCGACGTCGCCTCACGGCCCCTGATGACCCGTCGTGGGTGGTGGCTCGTCGTGCTCAACTTCCTGATCCCCGGTTCGCCGCAGGTGCTGGCCGGCAATCGCCGGCTGGGCAGGTTCGGGCTCGGTGCCACGCTCGCCCTCTGGGCGCTCGCCGTCGTGGCGCTCGTGGTGTGGCTGCTCTGGCCCGCCGTGCTGCTCACCGTGCTCTCGATGTCGTGGACGCTCTGGATCGTCGCCGCGCTCCTCGCGTTCTACGCCGTGCTCTGGGTCATCCTGACGTTCGACACGCTGCGTCTCGTGCGCATCGTGAAGACGGCGCCGTCGGCGCGCTGGTGGATCGCCGGGCTGACCACGCTCGTGCTCGCCGTGCTCTCGGGCTCGGCGGCATACGGCGCCTACCTCGCCACCACGGCGAGCGGCTTCCTCAACTCGGTGTTCATCGCGGGTCCCACAGAGCCGCCAGCCGACGGGCGCTACAACATCCTCCTGCTGGGCGGCGACTCGGGGCCCGATCGCGAGGGCATGCGACCCGACAGCATGTCGGTCGTCTCGATCGACGCCGACACCGGCCAGGCGGTCACGATCGGCCTTCCGCGCGACCTCGAGTACGTGCCGTTCCCAGCCGACTCGCCGCTCGCCGCGGTCTACCCCGAGGGCTATGGGGCCATCGACGGCTGCAACGTCGACGTGTGCCTGCTGAACTCGATCTACACCGAGGTCGAGCTGAAGAGCCCCGAGATGTATCCGAACGCCGTCGATGAGGGATCCGAGCCCGGCATCGAGGGCATGCGCGACGCGGCCGAGGGCATCACCGGGCTCGAGATCCAGTACTACGTGCTGATCGACATGCAGGGCTTCGAGCAGCTCATCAACGCCCTCGGCGGCGTCGACATCAACGTCGAGACGCGCATCCCGATCGGCGGCGACGAGGACAACAACGACGTCGACGGGTGGATCGAACCGGGCCAACAGCACCTCAACGGGTACCACGCGCTCTGGTACGGCCGGGCACGCTACGGCGTCGCCGGCGGCGATTACGAACGTATGGCCCGCCAGCGCGTGCTGCAGGAGGCGATCCTCACCCAGTTCACGCCGACGAACGTGCTCGGCAAGTTCCAGGAGGTCGCGACCGCCGGCGCCGACACCGTGAAGACCGACGTGCCGCAGTCGATGCTCGGCTACTTCGCGAACCTCGCGATGAAGACCAAGGATCTGCCGATGACGCACGTCGAGCTCGTGCCCGACAACGGCGTCGACCCCACGGATCCCGACTGGGAGTACATCGCGTCGCTCATCGACACGGCGCTGGCGCCCCCGTCGACCGAATCGCCGGTCGAGTAGCGACGAAGGAACGTATCGAGACCATCGGGCGGATCTCGATACGGCGCTGGCGCGCCTACTCGATCGACGGCTTCAGAGGTCGGCGTGCAACTGCCAGACCCGCTCGGCGGAGTCGCGCCAGCTGAACGCGCGGGCACGATCGGTGCCGGCCACCGACATGCGCTCGGCGAGTTCGCTGCCCTCGACCACCGTCGTGACGGCAGCGGCGAGCCGGTCTGCGTAGCCACCTGTGCCGATGGGAACGCTCATGCCGGCGTCGCCGGACACCTCGACGTACGCGGGGGTGTCGGAGTGGATCACCGGGACGCCGAGGCTGAACGCCTCGATGAGGGACGTGCCGGCGCCCTCTTCGTGGCTGGGCGCGACGAACGCGGTGGCGCCCGCGAGCACGGCCGCGAGGCCGGAGGGGTCGCCCGCCTCGATCGCCTTGACCCGGCTCGGCGCCACGCCCGCCTCTTCGGCGACCGCGGCGATGTGGAGCTCACCCCACGTGTCGGGGCCGATGACCACGAGCGGAATGTCAGGCACGCCGGGGCGGCCGAGCGCCTCGAGCAGGTCGACGACGCCGTTGCGAGGCTCGAGCGAACCGACCGTGACGAGGTAGTCCCTGGGCAGGCCGAGCTGCTGCACGCGAGCGGCCGCGTCGGCCTGAAGCTTCAGGCGCGGGCGCGGTGCGGTGCCGATGACGCGCACGCGGTCGCCGAAGTCGGCGACCATCGCGAGCCGCTCGGCGAGCGCGTGGGTGGGCACCACCACGGCGTCGGCGTGCTTGCGGGCGCGCTTCATCATGCCCTTGTGCCAGGCCACGGTCGCGGAGGTGAGCGACTCGGGGTGCGTCCACGGGAGCAGGTCGTGCACCGTCACCACGGTCTGGTCGAGGCCGGCGGCGGGGTCGTGCCGGCGCAGCGGTGCGAAGAGCCCCGGGGCGTGGATCATGCCGCCGCCCGGCGAGGTCGTGAGGCCGAACTGCCACGCCGCGGCGAGTTCGCGCCGTGCGAGGCTCGTCTTGTAGAGACCCGAGAGCCCGGGGAACGTGCCGAGCAGCGCGTCGTAGTCGCTCGGCGGAGAGGATGAGACGATGCCCTCGACGTCGCAGCCCGGGGGCGCGGTCGCGATGAGGGCCTCGGTCAGTGCCTCGGTGTAGCGGCCGAGCGGGCCCGGCACCGGGGCGACGACCTGGTCGACGACCATGCGAAGCGTCGTGGGCATGCCCCTCCTTCGAGTGTCGCGGATGTCGGCTTCCCAATCTAGCCGTCCGAGCGACGGTGAAACCGCTGGGAGGCGTGACCTGTGGAGAGTCGGCCCGCGAGGACAGGGCAAGATAGTGGGGAGCCTTCCCACCTTCTGCGAGAGTCGATGAGTCCGTCACCTGAGCCAGCGCGCGTCGTCGCGGTCGTCGTCGCCTACAATCGCGCCGAGCTGCTCGCCGAGGTGCTCACGGCCCTCGGCACCCAGCGCGCTCCGCTGGCGCGCGTCGTCGTCGTCGACAACGCGTCGACCGATGACTCTGCCGAGGTCGCGCGCGCTGCCGGCGACCTCGTGGACCTCGTCTCGCTGCCGCGCAACACCGGCGGCGCCGGCGGCTTCGCCGCGGGAATGGCCGTCGCGCTCGCCGACCATGAACCCGACTGGGTATGGCTCATGGACGACGACACCGTGCCCACCGAGGGTGCGCTCGCCGAGCTGCTGGCGGCGGTCGACGGCACCGACGCCGTCGTCGCGGGTTCGCGGGTGGTCTGGCACGACGGCACCGAACACCCCATGAACACGCCCCGCCAGAAGCCGTTCGTCTCGCGCGACGAGCGCATCGCCGCAGCCCGCCACGGAGGCATCGCGATCCGCAGCACGTCGTTCGTCTCGATGCTCGTCCGCGCCGACGTCGTCCGCGAGGTCGGCCTGCCCATCGCCGACTACTTCATCTGGAACGACGACTTCGAGTACTCCACGCGGGCGCTGCGCGGGCGGCGGGGCATCCACGTGCCCGCCTCGGTGGTCGTGCACAAGACCAGGGTGCTCGGGTCGACCGACGCCGACCCGGGGCCGCGGTTCTACTACGAGGTGCGCAACAAGCTCTGGATGTTCCGCAGGTCGACGAGCCTCTCCGCCGGCGAGAAGCTGCTGTACGGCGCCTCGAGCGTGCGACGGTGGATGCGCACGGTCGCCCGCTCGCACGAGCGCGACGTGCTGCGCGACGGCTGGAAGCGCGGATACCGCGACGGCACGCGCACGCGGCCCCGGCCGAATGCGATGGCACTCGAGGGGCTCGGCCGCGCATCCGACGCCGTGCAACGCGTGGAGCCCTCGTGAGCGGCGGCTTCGCCCTGCTCATGCCCGTCTACCGCGGCGACGATGCCGCGCACTTCACCAAGGCGTTCTCGTCGAGCGTCGACGAACAGTCCCTGAAGCCGGCGCAGGTCGTGCTCGTCCAGGACGGACCGGTCGGCGACGACCTCGCCGCAGCGATCGGCCGCGTCGTCGACACCAGCTCGGTTCCCGTCACCCTCCACATCCTCGAAGAGAACGTCGGCCTCGCCCGGGCGCTGTCGATCGGGCTCGAGCTGACCGATCACGAGATCGTCGCCCGAATGGACGCCGACGACATCTCCCTTCCCGAGCGGTTCGCCCGGCAGCTGCCCGTCATCGAGGCCGGCACCGACCTCGTCGGCACGGGCATGTTCGAGTTCCTCGACGATGGCGGGGCGATCGTGGGTCGGCGCACCCCTCGCACCGGTCACGACGAGATCGCGCGTTACGCGCGGTTCCACGACCCGTTCAGCCACCCCACCGTGATGTACCGCAAGTCCGCCGTCACGCGGGCCGGCGGGTACCAGCCCCTCGGGCTCATGGAGGACTACTGGCTGTTCGCGAGGATGATCGACGCCGGGGCATCCGTCGAGAACATCCCCGACCCGCTCGTCATGTACCGCGTCGGCGCCGGCGCGTACGCCCGCCGTGGCGGGCGTGCGCAGTGGCACAGCGAGCTCGCGCTGCAGCGCGCACTGCGGGGCATCCGCTTCACCACCAGGTGGGAATACGTGCGGAACGTGACCGTGCGCGGGGTCTACCGGTTCGTTCCCGAGCGCGTGCGAAGGGTCGCGTACCGGCGGCTGATCGCGGGGCACGCGCCCGGCTGAGGCACTCGAGATCACGGCGTCCCACCCGAGGGCGTCCGTCGTGACGACCGGACGATGATCCGGCGGCTCGCGGTGCGAACGACCACCGGAGCGCCCGATTGCTCTTACCATGGTGCCGTTGCGCCAGCCGACGGCGCATCGATTCGGGGGGCTCGGCATGAACGGCGCACGGAGGTTCATCGGGGCGGTGCTCGCTGCGCTGCTGGTCGTCGGCGGCGTCGGCCTCACCTCGTCGGTCACCACGGCCCCGACCGCGAGCGCCGCCGTCGGCTCGCAGTTCAACCCGGGCATGATCATCAGCGACGCCGTGTTCTACAACAGCAGCACGATGACCGTCGCGCAGATCCAGTCGTTCCTGAACGCGCGCGTCCCGACCTGCCGCGCCGGGTACGTCTGCCTGAAGAACTACCGGCAGACGACGACGTCGCAGCCCGCCCGCAGCGAGGGATGCGCGGCATACGCCGGCGTCGCCAACGAGAGCGCCGCCCAGATCATCTACAAGGTGGGACGCGCGTGCGGCATCAATCCGCGCTCGTTGATCGTGCTGCTCGAGAAGGAGCAGGGGCTCGTCACCGACACGTGGCCATCCGCCCGCCAGTACCGCTCTGCGACCGGGTACGGATGCCCCGACACGGCCGCCTGCGACACGGCGTACTACGGCTTCTTCAACCAGGTGTACCAGGCGTCGTGGCAGTTCAAGAAGTACCGGGCACGGCCCGCGGGACGGGCGTACCAGGCCGGCCGGACGAACACGATCCTGTGGCATCCGAACGCCGCCTGCGGCTCGTCGCAGGTGTACATCCAGAACCAGGCGACCGCCGGGCTCTACCTCTACACGCCGTACCGGCCGAACGCAGCCGCCCTCGCAAACCTCTACGGCACCGGTGACGGGTGCTCGAGTTACGGCAATCGCAACTTCTGGCGCATGTTCACCGACTGGTTCGGCACGACGAACGCACCCGTCGTCGACCCCCGCCTCGCGGCCCTCTTCACGTCCACGGGCGGGCAGGGCGGGATTCTCGGGCCTGCGACCGACCCTCCGGTCAACTACGCCGACGGCGGCGTCGGGCAGGAGTTCCTGCGGGGCTGGGCGTACTGGCATTCGACGACCGGAGCGCACCGCACGGCCGGCGCCATCGGCCGGTCGTTCATCGCGCTCAAGGGACCCCCCGGGACGCTCGGATACCCGCTGACCGACCCCAGGGGCGAGCCGTCGTCGGGGTCGAGCCAGTCCTTCCAGCGGGGATCGCTCTACTGGTCGCCGACGACGAGCATCCACCTCGTCTCGGGCAGGATCCTCAACTCGTACGTCGCCCTCGGCGGGCCTTCCGGCGTGCTGGGATTCCCTCTCGACGGCGTGGTCGGCGGGCCGAACAGCGGAACCGGACAGCGATTCGCGGGAGGGTGGCTGTGGGCCTCGCCGACGACGGGCATCCATCGGCTCTCCGGTGCGATCGCGAGCTCGTACCAAGCGCTCAAGGGGCCGGCGGGCGTGCTCGGCTACCCGATCGCCGCCCAGAAGGCGGGGGGCGGCGACTGGGTGTACCAGGCGTTCGAGCGAGGCACGCTGTACCACTCGCCAACGGGCGGCACCCATTTCGTGCTCGCCGCGATGCACGGCGGGTACGCCAGCCTCGGCGGCACCGGGAGCGCGCTCGGCGCACCGGTCGACAGCACGAGGTCCTACGCCGACGGCCAGGGCCAGCGATTCCGCAACGGCTGGCTGTACTGGTCGGCGGCGACGGGTCACGACCAGACCACCGGTCGGCTCGGAGCATCGCACTGGGCGCTCGGCGGCGCCGGCGGCGTGCTCGGCTACCCGGCGGCCGCGCAGCGCAGCGAGCCCGGCGGGGGACTCAGCCAGCAGTTCACGCGCGGCGGTCTGTACTCGTCGCCGACCAAGGGCATCCACTACGTGTCGAGCGCGCTCAACGGTGAGTACCAGCGGCTCGGTGGCGTGGGTGGAACCCTGGGGCATCCGCTCGACAGCACGAAGACCTACTCGGGCGGTGCGACGCAGCGCTTCGAGAAGGGGTGGCTGTCGTGGACCGCGAGCGCCGGATTCGTCACGACGAGCGGCGTGATCGCGGCGTCGTACACGGCCCTCGGCGGACCCACGGGCGTCCTCGGGCATCCGGTCGGGGCCCGCACGCCGGGTGCGGGCGGCGGCTACAGCCAGGAGTTCCAGCACGGCTGGCTCATCTGGTCGTCGGCCTCGAGTACCGATCGCATCGCTCGCCCGATCGGCGAATACTACTTCGCGAACGGAGGCTCGACGACCTTCGGGTACCCGAAGGACAGCACCCGCCAGCTCGCCGGCGGCGTGCTCGAGCAGGAGTTCGCGAACGTGCGCCTGCGGTGGACGAGTGCCGCAGGGGTCGTCCGCTACTGAGCCGGGCGCCGTCACAGCGAAGCCCCGGAGCCGCCCGGGTATGCTGTGCGACGTGTCTGTCCTCATCACCGGCGGAGCCGGCTACATCGGCGCGCACGTCGTCAGGCTGCTCCGCCAGCGCGGCGACGACGTGGTGGTCGTCGACGACCTGTCGAGTGGTGATCCCGTCCGGCTGGGCGACACCCCGCTCGTCTCATTCGACCTCGCGGGGCCCGACGCGGTCGACGGGTTGATCGCGGCCATCGAGCAGCACTCGGTCGACAGCATCATCCACCTGGCGGCCCGCAAGCAGGTCGGCGAGTCGGTCGCGAACCCCGCGATGTACTTCCGCGACAACATCGGCTCGCTCGCGAACGTCGTCGAGGCGAGCGCGCGCGGTGGCGTGACCCGACTCGTGTATTCGTCGTCGGCCGCGGTGTACGGCGTCCCGAGCGGCGCGCCGGTCACGGAGGACGCCGCGACCGAGCCGATCAACCCGTACGGCGAGACGAAGCTGGTGGGGGAGTGGCTCGTGCGCGACGCGGCGGTCGCCCATGGCCTGCGCTCGGTCACGCTGCGCTATTTCAACGTCGCCGGCGCCGGCTGGGACGACCTCGGCGACCCGAACGTGCAGAATCTCGTGACGATCGCGATCGACCGGACCGTGCGCGGGCTCGCGCCGGTCGTCTTCGGCGACTCGTATGACACTCCGGACGGCACGGGGGTTCGCGACTACGTCCACGTGATGGACCTCGCCGAGGCGCACCTCGCCGCGCTCGACTCGCTCGCCGCGGCCGACGGTGCGGCCGTCGCCGCGGTGTACAACGTGGGCACCGGACACGGGGCGAGCGTGCGAGAGGTGCTGGCGAGCCTCGCGAGCGCGTCGGGCGAGGATCTCGATCCGCTCGTCGACCCGCCCCGGCCCGGCGATCCCCCGTCGGTCGTCGCCGATGCGAGCCGCATCGCCGCCGACCTCGGGTGGCGGTCGTCGCGCACGCTCGACGAGATGGTCGGCTCCGCCTGGCGCGCGCACGAGTGGCGCTCGCGGACGCTCGCATGACCTGGCTGGAATTCACGCCGGTCCTGCTGCTCGCGGTCGCGGTGCTCTACGTGCCCGGGCTCGCCCTCGGTCTCGCGATCGGCGCGCGCAGGTTCACGCTGTGGGCGACTGCGCCGGCGATCACCGTCGCCTTCGTCTCGATCGCGGCGATCGTCTTCGGCCGGCTCGGCATCGACTGGTCGCTCGTGAGCGTCTCGGCGGCTGCCGGAGCCATCGCGATCGTGGCGGGCACCGCGCGACAGCTTGTTCGACGGCGCGCAGCCCGGGGGCCCGCACCCGAACCGCTGTTCACGGCGTGGACGATCGGCTCGCTCGCCGTCGCGGCGCTGATCATCGGCGTGCAGCTCGTCATCGGCTTCCAGCAGCCCGACAGCATCTCGCAGACGTTCGACGCGTTCTTCCACCTCAACGGCATCAGGTACATCGTCGAGACCGGCAGCGCCTCCTCGTTCGACCTGCAGGGCCTCGTGCTCCCGGCCGGCCAGCACGCGTTCTACCCGGCCGGATGGCACGGAGTGACCTCGCTCGTCGCCGCCTCGGCCGACGTCGCGATCCCGGCTGCCGTCAACGCCGTGAACCTCGCGGTCGCCACGCTCGTCTGGCCGGCCGGCTGCATGCTGCTCATGCGCTCGCTGCTGCCGAAGAGCCGTTCGGCGATCGCGGCGGTCGGCGTGCTCTGCGCCGCCTTCCCGGCGTTCCCGCTGTGGATGCTCACCTTCGGCGTGCTCTACCCGTACTTCCTCGCCCTCGCGCTGCTGCCGATCGCGCTCGCGCTCGGGTTCTCGCTCGGCCAGGAGCGTGCGTGGCGCCGCCGCGGCCTCATCTTCCGTTCCGTGCTCCTCGTGATCGCCCTCATCGCGGTCGCGTTCGCGCAGCCGGCGGCGGCGTTCGGCTGGGCGGCGATCATGCTGCCGCTCGCGGTGATCAGGATCGTCGGCGCCGTTCGCACGCAGTCGGGGGCTCGTCAGGTCGCCGGATGGATCGGGCTCGGGGTCGCCCTCATCGCCTTCGCGGCCGCGTGGGTCTGGTTCGGCCGCATCGGCGAGAACACGCCATGGCCCGCGTACACGAATGGACTCGTCGCGCTGTTCGAGGCGGTGACCTATGGATTCGACGGCCGCGTCATCGCGATCGTCGCCGGCGTGCTCACGGTCGTCGGCGTCGTCGACCTGATCCGCCGTCGCGACAAGCTGTGGTTCGTCGCCGGCTGGGCCATGGCGGTGCTGCTGTTCGTCGTCGCGGCGGGCGGGCCGTCGTGGCGGCTGCGGGCGCTCGTCACCGGCATCTTCTATCGCGACCCGCCACGGCTCGCCGCGCTGCTCGTCGTCGTCGCCGTGCCGATGGCGGTGTTCGGCGCGCTCGCGCTCTGGCGGGCAGTGCAGCGCCACGTGCTGCCGAGGATCGGCGTCGAGCCGGCCACGTCCAAGTCCACCGTGATCGCGGCCGGCCTGCTCGCGGTCCTGATCGTCGGCACGCAGAGCGCCGCCGTCTGGGGTCAGCTCGCGCTGACCGCTCGCGCCTACACCGACGCCGAGGACGCTCCGATCCTGTCGGGGACTGAACGGGCCCTCATCGAGCGGATTCCCGAGCACGTCCCCGAAGGCGCCGTGATCGCCGGCAACCCGTGGACGGGCGCGGCGTTCACCTACGCGCTCACCGGCAGGCACATGCTGAATCCGCACTTCAACTCGTACGTGTTCCCGCAGGCCCCGCTCATCAACGCGAAGTTGAACGAGGCCCTCGAGGACCCCGCGGTGTGCGAGGCGGTGCGCGAGGCGGGAGTGACGCATGTGCTCGACTTCGGCACCTACTTCCGCGACTCGGGGGAGACCGGGGTGAGGATCGACGGATCGACCCCGTACGTGGGGCTGCGAGATCTCGAGGAGTCCGGGGTCGCCGAGGAGGTCGACCGTGAGGGCGCCGCGGTGCTCTACCGCATCACGGCGTGCGACTGACCGCTGTGCGGGAGGGCGTGGCGCGGGACTGAGCCCGCAGGTCGGGCGCCGACCTGACCGCGCCCGGGCGGCGCCGACCTGAGCGGTCGAGCCGGTCAGCCGACCTGGTCAGCGGCGTCGTCGAGCTTCGGCGGCTCGGCGCGGGCGGGCGCGTCGATCCGCTCGGGAGCCTCAGCGCGTGCGGGCGCGTCGGAGCGCATGGCGGCGTCGATCTCGGAAGCACGTCGCAGCGCGTCGTCGGCCTCGGCCCGAGCGAGGGTGATCTCGCGGGCGAGGTGGGTGATGCGGCGATTGAGCTGCACATTTCGCCGGTACGTCGTGGCGACCGAGATGAGGAACGCCAGCACGAGCGCGTAGAGCAGCAGGTCGGCGCCGCGGCCGACGCCGATGAGGTTCGCGATGTAACTCAGCCACTGCGGGAACAGGATCGACACGATCGCGATGATGACGAACCCGAACATGAACAGGCGCCGTATCGCGAGATGGCTGTCGCCGCCCGTGGGGCGGGCGAGGAACAGGCCGACGACGACGACGCCGACGACGAGGAGGATCTGAATCCACATGGGTCACTTCACCAGCAGGTCGACGAGGATGTTGACCGAGTTCAGCACGGACTGGCCCTTCGATTTCGAGTAGTCGGTGTAGAGGAGTTCCACCGGGAACTCCCGCCACGGCAGGCCGGTGCGACCGAGCTTGAGGACGATCTCGGTGGCGTGTGCCATGCGGTCCTGCTCGAGCGTGATGCGGGCCGCCGCATCGGTCCTGATCACGCGCAGCCCATTGTGGGCATCGGTCAGCTCGAGCCCCGTGGTCTTGTTGGTGACCCAGACGGCCGTCTTCAGCACGACCCGCTTCACCATGCCGGGGTTGGTGCGATCGTCGAGGAAGCGTGAGCCGAAGACGATGGCGACGTCGTCTCGCTTGGCGAGATCGAGCATGAGCAGTGCGTCTTCGATGCGGTGCTGGCCGTCGGCATCGAACGTGACGATGTAGCCGGCATCGCGTTGCGTGCGGACATATTCGAACCCGGTCTGCAGGGCGGCACCTTGACCGAGATTGACCGGATGCCGCAGCACGCGTGCTCCAGCGGCCTCGGCCGCGGCGATCGAGCCGTCGGTGCTGCCGTCGTCGATGCACACGATGTGGTCGAAGTGCTCGCGGAGCTCTGCGACGACGCGGCCGATGACGGATTCTTCGTTGTACAGCGGGATCACGATCCAGGTGTCGCGAGAGTGGCGCCGCGGGTCGACCTGGGCGGAACTGTCCATCAGGCCATTCTTGCAGAACAGGATAGGCTGGGCGCGCACATGCGACCGCCGTTCAGGCATGAGGAGTCCCCACCTTGTCAACCACTTCGAGCATTCGTGTCGCCGAGTCGGCCGACGTCTCGGCTGACGCGTCGATCGGCGACGGCAGCTCCATCTGGCACCTGGCGCAGGTTCGCGAGGCTGCGGTCCTCGGCGAGAACTGCGTCATCGGCCGCGGCGCCTACATCGGCACCGGCGTGCAGCTCGGCGACAACTGCAAGGTGCAGAACTACGCCCTCGTCTACGAGCCCGCCGTGCTCGGCCACGGGGTGTTCATCGGCCCGGCCGTCGTGCTCACGAACGACACCTATCCGCGTGCGGTGAACCCCGACGGTTCGCTGAAGAGCGCCCACGACTGGGAGGCCGTCGGCGTGACCATCCGCGACGGGGCATCCGTCGGCGCGCGCGCGGTGTGCGTCGCGCCGGTTACCATCGGTGCGTGGGCGACGATCGCCGCAGGCGCCGTCGTCACGAAGGACGTACCCGACTTCGCCCTGATGGTGGGCGTACCCGCCCGGCGCATCGGCTGGGTCGGCAAGGCCGGTCACCCGCTCGAGCGCGATGGCGACGAGTGGCGGTGTCCCGTGACGTCGACGAGATATGCAGAGGCTGACGGAGCCCTGAGAGAGGTAACAACGAATGACTGACGCGTTCATCCCGCCCGCGAAGCCGATCATCGGCGATGAGGAGCGGGAGGCAGTCGATCGCGTGCTGCGCTCCGGCATGGTCGCCCAGGGTCCCGAAGTCGCGGCGTTCGAGCAGGAGTTCGCCGACGTGCTTCGTCCAGGGCCGTGCCTCGCGTCGCCGTGAACTCGGGCACCTCGGGCCTGCACCTCGGCCTGCTCGCCGCCGGAATCGGCCCGGGCGACGAGGTCATCGTGCCGTCGTTCACGTTCGCGGCGACGGCGAACTCGGTCGCGCTCACCGGGGCGACCCCGGTCTTCGCCGACATCGAGCCCGACCACGTTCAGCCTCGACCCCGCTTCCGTCGAGGCGGCGATCACCGAGCGCACCGCCGGCGATCATGCCCGTGCACCTCTACGGCCACCCGGCACGACATGACCGAGCTCGGCGAGCTCGCCGAGCGGCGCGGCCTCGCGCTCTTCGAGGACGCCGCGCAGGCGCACGGCGCATCGCTGCACGGTCGCAACGTCGGCACGTTCGGCCGACTTCGCGATGTTCAGCCTCTACCCGACGAAGAACATGACCAGCGGCGAGGGCGGCATGGTCAGCTGCGACTCGACGCCGAGCTCGTGCGCGCCGTCCGGCTGCTCCGCAACCAGGGCATGGAGGCGCAGTACGAGAACGAGGTCGTCGGGTTCAACGCCCGCATGACCGACATCCACGCCGCCATCGGTCGCGTGCAGCTGACGAAGGTCGGCGGCTGGACGGCGTCGCGCCAGGCGAACGCCGCGTTCCTCGACCGCGAACCTCGACGGCGTCATCGTGCCGCCCGTCGCCGACGGCGCCGTGCACGTCTACCACCAGTACACGATCCGGGTTCCCGAGGACCGCGACGGGTTCGTCGCCGCGCTCAAGCGAGGAGTACGGCGTCGGCAGCGGCGTGTACTACCCGATCCCGAACCACCGGCTCGCGTCGCTCGAGCACTTCGCTCCCGGGCTGCACCTCGCGCAGACCGAGCGTGCGGCCGCCGAGGTCGTCTCGCTGCCGGTGCACCCGTCGCTCAGCGAGCGCGACCTCGAGCGCATCGTCGAAGGCGTGAACGCGCTGGCCGGAGCGGGCGCCTGATGGCCGAGCTGCGCGTCGGCCTCCTCGGCGTCGGCATGATGGGGCGCCACCACGCCCGCGTGCTCCGCGAGCTCCCGGGCGTCGACCTCGTGGCCATCGCCGACCCCGGCGGCGACCCGCACGGCGTCGCCGGCGACCTCGCGATCCTTCCCGATGTCGACGCGATGATCGCCGCGGGCATCGACATGGCGGTCGTCGCGGTCCCCACCCGCTTCCACTGACGACGCGGCCATGAAGCTCGCCGAAGCCGGCGTGCACACGCTCGTCGAGAAGCCGATCGCGCAGACCGTCGAACAGGCCGGCGCGAGATGACCGACGCGTTCGCGGCGCGCGGCCTCGTCGGTGCGGTCGGCCACATCGAGCGCTTCAACCCCGCGCTGCAGGAGCTGCGCCGTCGCATCGAGGCCGGCGACCTCGGCGAGGTCTACCAGATCGCCACGCGCCGCCAGGGTCCGTTCCCGGCGCGCATCGCCGACGTCGGCGTCGTGAAGGACCTCGGCACGCACGACATCGACCTCACGGCCTGGGTCGCCCAGAGCGGCTACGCCGCGATCTTCGGCGCAGACGTCGCACAAGAGCGGCCGCGAATTCGAGGACATGGTCGCTCGCCACCGGTCGCCTGCAGAACGGCGTCCTCGTCAGCCACCTCGTCAACTGGCTGAGCCCGATGAAGGAGCGCGTCACGATCGTCACCGGCGAGACGGGCGCGTTCGTCGCCGACACGTCGACGGGCGACCTCACGTTCTTCGCGCAACGGCACCGTCGCCACCGAGTGGGAGGCCGTGTCGGCGTTCCGCGGGGTGACCGAGGGCGACATGACCCGCTTCGCCTTCGCGAAGCGCGAGCCGCTGCGCGTCGAGCACGAGGCATTCCGCGACGCAGTGCTCGGCGAGCGGTCCGACGTGGTGACGATGGAGGAGGGGCTGCGCACCCTCGAGGTCGTCGAGGGGGTCATCCGTTCGGCCTCGACCGGCGATGCCGTCGAGTTCTAGCATCCGCAACCCGAAACGAGGCACCCCGCCGATGCGCGTCGCGATCACCAGCCGCATCTTCGCCCCCGAGCCGGCGGCTGCGGCATACCGCCTCTCGGCGCTCGCCGAGGCGTTGGCTGCCGGCGGTGACCGGGTGACGGTGTTCACGACGACCGCTCCCGCACGCGGCGGCGACGCCGACGTCATCGGTGCGCCGCCCGGGGTGCCGGCCGTGCGCGTCAGGCGGGCACCGGTGCTGCGCGACCGCACCGGGCAGGTGCGGGGGTACCTCCAGTACCTGAGTTTCGACGTCCCGCTCTTCTTCCGGCTGCTGTTCGACCGACGGAATGAGGTGGTCGTCACTGAGCCGCCGCCCACGACAGGTTTCGTGGTGCGCATCGTGTGCGGGCTCCGCCGCACGCCGTACGTGTACTACGCGGCCGACATCTGGTCCGATGCGGCGGAGTCGACGGGCGCGCCGAAGTTCGTCGTCCGGGTCGTGCGCGGACTCGAGCGTTGGGCGCTGCGTGGCGCGCGGCATGTGATCGCCGTGACCGACGGCGTCGCCGAACGCGTGCGGCACCTGGCCGGGCATGATCGCGTGACGGTCGTGCGCAACGGCATCGACACCCGGGTGTTCGCACCCGACGGTCCTGTGGTCGATGGGCCTCCGACCGCCGTGTACGCCGGAACGACGTCGGAGTGGCAGGGCGCCGATGTGTTCGTTCGAGCCTGGCCGACGGTGCGCGCTGCGATCCCCGATGCCCGTCTCGTGTTCCTCGGCCAGGGAAGTGCGTGGGAGGAGCTGCGGCAGGCTGCGCGTGTGCGCGCGCCCGAGTCGATCGAGTTCCACGACCTGGTTCCCCCGGCCGAGGCGGCGACGTGGCTGCGCTCGGCACGTGCCGGGCTGGTCAGCCTCAAGCCGGGGCAGGGATACGACTTCGCCTTCCCCACGAAGGTGTACGCCTCGCTCGCCTGCGGCACACCCGTGGTCTATGCCGGGCCGGGCGCCGCCGTGGCGGTCATCGAAGACGACCGGCTCGGTCGTGCCGTCGGCTACGACGCCGACGAGGTCGCAGCCGCACTCATCGAGGCCCTCGGGCGTGAACCGGGGCACGACGCCGAGCGGCTCGCCGCATGGACGACCGAGCACGCGTCGATCGCCGCAACCGCGCGGGTGGCGGCAGACGTCGTGCGACAGAACGCGAGGGAACGATCCGCATGACGACCCCACCGACCTATGCATCGAGCGACGGTCCGGCCCCGCGCATCGCGTTCGTGGTCTACAACGACGTGCACCGCGACACACGCGTGCGACGCATCGCGAAGGCTGCGGTCGACGCCGGAGCCGAGGTGCGGATCTTCGCGTTCGGAGGGTCGCGGGTGAGCCAGTACGCGGTCGGGGTCGAGCGCGACGCCTCGGGGTACGAGATCGAACGAGTGCCCATCGCGTCGATCGGGCACGTGCTCGTCGACGCCGGGCAGGCGGTCAGGCGGATGCTGCGTCGCGGGCCGGGTTCGACGGCCCATCGGGTGGCGAGTTCGAGCGTTCAGGTCGTCCCGGCCGAGCAGGAGCCCGCCGAGCGGACCACCCCTGCACCGACACCCGCGGCGGTGGTCGATCCGGCCGGAAACGCCGGCGGCCCCGCCCGGCCAGGCGGCGCGAAGGCCTGGGTGATCACGCAGTGGCGTCGAGCCGACAAGACGGTTCGGCAGTTCTCCTTCTGGCGCAACGCGCGACGTGCGGTGCGGCGGTGGAACCCGGTGCTCGTCCATGCACACGACGCGAACACGCTGCCCGTGGCGACGCACGTGGCGCGGCGCACGGGCGTCCCCTTCGTGTACGACTCCCACGAACTGTGGACGCACCGGAACGTGAGTCCCGATCGCCCGCTGGCGAAGCGACTCGAGGGGCCGATGGAGCGGCGCGGCGCCCGCCGCGCGGCCGCCGTGATCACGGTCTCGCCCAGCATCGCGGAGTGGCTGTGGCTGCACTACTCGTTGCGTGAGCGACCCACGCTCGTGCGGAACATCCCGCCGTTCGACGAACGCGGTCTCGATGCCTCGGCGGGGCGGCTGCACGAGCTCGCCGGCCTGCCCGACGAGGCGCGAATCGTCGCCTACTGCGGCGGGATCACCTTCAATCGCGGCATCGAACGCGTGATCGAAGCGGTGCCGCACCTCGCGCCGGGGACGCATTTCGTGCTGCTCGGCGAGGGCACCGAGGTGTACGTCGGCGGGCTGGAACGGCTCATCGACCGGGTGGGGGTCGCCGACCGCGTGCACTTCGTCGGCGCTGTCGACTCCGCCGAGGTGTCTGCGGCGCTCGCCGATGCCGACGTCTCGGTCGCGCTGACCCAGCCCACGGTGCTCTCGTACGAGTACTCGCTGCCGAACAAGCTCTTCGAGTCCGTCCACGCCGGACTGCCGGTCATCACCTCGAACACGAAGGACGCCGCCGCGATCGTGCGAGAGTACGGACTCGGCGGGGTCGTGGATCCGAGCGCATCGGCGAACGAGCTCGCGACCGCGATCGAGGCGATCCTGCCTGACGCCGCCCGGTACCGCGCAGCCGCACGTGCGGCAGCACGCGAGCTGACCTGGCAGAACGAGACCGAGCGGCTGATCGCCCTGCACGATCGGGTCCTCGCGGCAGCGCGAGCGAAGCGCCCCCGCAAGGAGAGTCGATCATGACCGATGAGCGGACCGCCGACACGGGCGAGGTACGTGCGAGTGCCCTGCGCCGCGCGGCGTGGCGAGCACTCGGCGCGATGCCCGAGGCGCTGCAGTTGCGGGTGAACCCGCGCAAGTACGGTTTCGCCCCAGGCGACCGGCCGCCGCCGCCGGTCGCGCCCGAGACGCCCGTGCGCCTCTACATCGGCCCGGTCAACTCGGCCGCGCAGGGGTACGCGTGGGCGCGCGCCGCCGAGCGACTGCCCGGTGTCGGAGCCGTCGACATGCAGCATCGCGGATCGACCGGGTTCGGGTTCCCGAGCGACTACACCGTGCCGACCACGGTGTTCGTGCGCTCCGAGGCGTGGCAGCGGGCGCACTTCCGTGCCGTCTCCCGATCGTTCTCGCATGTCATGATCGAGTCGGTCTGGCCGCTGTTCGCCTCCCGATTCGGCAATGACGTGGCGCGCGAGGCCGACGCGCTTCGCAGCGCCGGGGTGCGTGTGGCGATGATCGCGCACGGCAGCGACATCCGCCTGCCTGATCGGCATGCCCGCATCGACGAGTGGTCGCCGTTCCGCGACGGCGTGTGGGAGGCGACGCCGAGACTGCAGGCGCAGGCGCAGGCCAAGCACGACGTCCTTCGGCGTGTGGACGCGCCGGTGTTCGTGTCGACTCCCGACCTGCTGCTGGACTGGCCAGAGGCGACGGTGCTGCCCGTCGTCGTCGACCCCGCCCGATGGCAGTCCACGATCGCCCCCCTCGAGCGGCGGGTGCCGGTGGTCGTGCACGCGCCCAGTCGCGCCGCCGTGAAGGGAACCGACCTGATCCGGCCGGTCGTGCAGTCCATGGCCGAACGCGGGCTCATCGACTATCGCGAGTTCAGTGGCATCCCGGCCACCGAGATGCCCGGCCTCATCGGCGACGCCGACATCGTGCTCGAGCAGTTCCGCATCGGCACGTATTCCGTCGCTGCGGTCGAGGCGATGGCTGCGGGCCGGGTCGTCGTCGGCCATGTCCACGACCAGGTGCGCGACCACGTCGCCGCGCGCCACGGCCTCGAATTGCCCGTCGTCCAGGCGACCCCGCACACGCTCGAAGCCGTGCTGCTCGATATGCTCGATCGCCGCGATCATTATCGTGGCGTCGCCGCCGCTGGAGCCGACTTCGTCCGCTCGGTACACGACGGGCGCGTCTCGGCAGACGTGCTCGGCGGCTTCCTGCTCGGCTGAACCCGCCCTCAGCATACGGACATGCCGGCTGTGGGAGGATTGACGATCGATCGCCCCACTGCGGTACCCGCCGCCTCGAGTGGACGACGAGTTACCCTGAGCGCGGCATTCGCGATCATCAATCAGTGAGAAAGAATCGACCGTGAAGGAAAACCTGCAGACGTTCCGGCGTATTCTGCCGCTCCTGCCCGCGAGGGCGCGCGTATTCCTGTGGACGTACGTGGGGCTCTCGAGCGCCCTCGCCATCCTCGACATCGCCGCGCTCATGCTGCTGGCCGTCTCGCTCACCGGCATGGTCAACAACCAGCCGATCAGCCTCCCGGTCATCGGCACGGTCGAGCCCGGCGGCTACGCGTGGATCCTGCTGATCGTCTGCGGCCTGATCATCCTCAAGTCGGTACTCGCGGTCGGACTGCAGTGGATGGCAACCCGGCGATTCGCGTCCTACGAGCTCGAGATCGGCGACCGGCTGTTCGACGCGTACATCAAGGCGCCGTGGACCGAGCGACTGCGCCGCAACACGTCGCAGCTCATCCGCCTCGCCGACGTCGGCATCGCGAGCGTCGTCGGTGGATTCATGCTGCCCCTGCTTTCGCTCCCGACCATGATCACCACCTTGATCGCGGTCATCACCGTGCTCGTGATCGCACAACCGATCACCGCTGCCATCACGCTCGTGTACCTCGGACTCATCGCTCTGGTGCTGTACTTCCTCGTCGCACGGAAGTCGATCGAGGCGGGCCGCGTCAACCGCACGTACTCGTTCAAGGTCGCCGGACTGATGACCGACATGGTCAACGCGCTCAAGGAGATCACGCTGCGCAACAGCGCTCCGACCGTCGCGCGCGCCGTGCACGACAACCGCATCCACACGACGAGGGCGCGCTCGAACCTCAGCTTCCTCGGTCAGCTGCCGAAGTTCGTGTTCGATGCGGCGCTCGTCGGCGGGTTCCTGCTGGTCGGCGGGGCGGCGTTCCTCGGCAGCGGGGGGAACATGGCCGTCGCGTTCTCGTCGGTCGCACTGTTCGGTGTCGCCGGCTACCGACTGGTTCCGTCGTTGACGGGGTTCCAGTCGGTCATGACCCAGACGCACGCGAACGTGCTGATCGTCAACGACGTCATCCGCGACATCGAGAAGTCGGTCGACTACGTGCGGTACGCCGACACCGTCGGCCGTCAGCCGATCGTCGGCGAACCGAAGCGCCTCGTGCTGAGCGATGTGCGATTCACCTACCCGCAGCGCAGCGAGGCGGCCCTGCAGGGCGTCGACCTCGTCCTGCCGATGGGTACGACGCTCGGCATCGCCGGGGCTTCGGGGGCCGGAAAGACCACCCTCGTCGACCTCGTGCTGGGGCTTCTCGTCCCCTCCCAGGGAAGCATCAAGCTCGACGGCGTCGACCTCGAGGACGTCCTGCTCGACTGGCGCTCACGAGTCGGGTACGTGCCTCAGGACGTCTCGTTGTTCGATGGCACCGTGGCGCAGAATGTTGCGCTCACCTGGAGTGGCGACGTCGATCGCGACAAGGTTCGCGAGGCGTTGCAGCGCGCACAGCTGTGGGACACGATCGAGCAGCGACCCGGCGGCATCGATGCGCGCATCGGCGACCGCGGCATGGCGCTCTCGGGAGGTCAGCGTCAGCGGCTCGGCATCGCGAGGGCCCTCTACGGTGACCCGCTCGTGCTGGTGATGGACGAGGCGACGAGCGCGCTCGACACCAAGACCGAATCAGATGTGGCGTTCGCCATTCGTAGCCTGCGCGGTCAGGTGACGATCGTCTCGGTCGCACACCGCCTGTCGACGATCCGCGACAGCGATCAGGTCGTGTTCATGCGCGACGGAAGCATCCTCGCGAGCGGAACGTTCGACGAGGTCGTCGACGCCGTACCGGACTTCGCGACGCAGGCCGCCCTCGCCGGCCTCGCCACCACGTAGGCCCCGGCGTGCTGCCTCGGGGCATCGCGGCGATCGCCGGGCGACTCACGCGCTTCGTACCCGAAGCGCTGCTCTGCCGCATCCTGCCTGCCCGGCTGCGCTACGACCCCCGGAACCTCGCGGTCGCGACGGCACCGAGCACCGCAGTGCGACTGTTCGTCGGCCCGGTGAACTTCGCCGGACAGGGTTGGCAGTGGGCGCGCGCCGCCGAGCGGATTCCGCATGTCGGCGCGCTCAGCATGGCGTACCGCATCGGAACCGAGTTCGGATTCCCTGTCGACCAGACGGTGCCCGCGTCGGCGTTCGTGTTCTCGAAGAGCTGGCAGGCCTCGCAGTCCGAGGCCGTCAGATCGGGATTCACCCACGTGATGGTCGAAGCCGAACGGCACCTGTTCGGGCGCGTCTACGACCAGACCGTCGAGCAACAGGTGCGCCGCCTGACCGAAGCCGGCCTCCGCGTGGCGATGCTCGCGCACGGCAGCGACATCCGCCTTCCCAGTCGTCATGCGGCAGACCACCCCGACTCGCCCTTCGCCGATCCGACCTGGGATCAGGTCGCCGTCTTCGAGCGTCAGGCCGCGAGCAATCTCGCGCTGCTCGAGCGGCTCGGGCTGCCGGTCTTCGTGTCGACGCTCGGGCTGCTGGACGACGTTCCGGCCGCCGAGTGGTTGCCGGTCGTCGTCGACGCGAATGCGTGGACAGGGGGTGACGCGCCGCTCACCCGGACGCGGCCCGTCGTGGCTCACGCACCGAGCAGCGGTCATATGAAGGGTTCGGATCTCGTCGACCCTGTGCTCTCACGCCTCGATGCCGAAGGCGTGATCGAGTACGTTCGCGTGACGGGTGTCCCGGCGGCCCAGATGCCTGACGTGTATCGACGCGCCGACATCGTGCTCGACCAGTTCCGGCTCGGCGACTACGGGGTCGCGGCGTGCGAGGCACTCGCGGCCGGTCGCGTCGTGGTCGGGCACGTGTCGCCCGCCGTTCGTGATGCCGTGCGCGCACGCACCGGCCGTGAGCTGCCCGTCGTCGAATCGAGGGGCGGCGACATCGAACGCACCCTCATCGATATCCTCGCCGATCCCGACCGGGCACGTGCTCTCGCCGAAGAGGGCGCGGCATTCGTGCGTGAGGTCCACGACGGGCGCAAGTCGGCCGATGCGATGCGTGGGTTCCTCGGCTCGGACTGATCAGTCGGAGTGCGCCGGCCCGGACCCGGCCTGAGCCGACGGCCGCGGCGACCGGTCGTCGACGGAGCCAGCGGCGGCCTGGGCTGCAGTCCGACGCTCCCGTCGGGCGTCCCACCAGCGACGCATGCGGCGTTCGAACGGCCGCTCGATGGCGTAGTGCAGCGCCGCGGCGCCGGCAAGCGAGGCAACGAGCAGCGCTGCCGTCCACCCGAGGGCACCCCATCCGCTCGGCTGACGGCCCACGACCGCGAGCACCGCATAGATGATGGTGGCGTGGACGAGGTAGAACGCGAACGACCAGTCGCCGAGCGCCACGAGGATGCGGGAGCGAAGCAGCGAGAAGCCGCCGACCACGTCGCGCCGTGCGACGGCCGCGATGGTGATGGCGCACAGGACGATGATCCATTCGTTGGACGTCGCCAGGAAGAAACGGCTGACCGGGTCGACCCCGTCCTGTTGGGACGCGAACGCGACCCACACCAGGAACGCGGCACCGACCACGTAGCAGGCGATCGGCTTGATGCGCACGCGCCAGCCCGCGAGGAGGGCGCTCGCGAGGCACATGCCGAGAACGAACTCGGTGAGTCGCGAGACCGGCAGGGGAAGTACGGCGAGCCAACTGCCCGGCCATGCGATGACGGCGGCCCGGTACGCGAACGAGATCGCGATCACCACTCCGGCGGCGATGAGAACGGATCGGAGCTTCATCGGGATGAAGATCCGGTTGATGAACGGATGCAGCGCGTAGAAGAACGCTTCGCACGTGAGTGTCCAGGCCGCGGGATTGCCCGAGAAGAGGATGACAGGATCGCGTGACCAGCCCTGCAGGAGCAGTACCGACAGCAGCAGGATTCCGAGGTCGAATGGCTTGACCCACCACTGCGCCGGATCAGGATTGAAGCTGTAGAACACCGGGATCGCGAGCAGTAGCGCGATGAAATGCGACGGGTAGATGCGGGCGAACCGTCGCCACCAGAATGTCGGCGCCGTCGTGGTCGCCCGCGCGGACCAGGTGAGCACGAAGCCCGACAGCACGAAGAAGAACGCCACGCCGTAGTGGCCGAGCGTGATGATCGCGGCGCCCGGCAGCGGCACCAGGTTGAGCATGTGATGGCCGAAGACAGCGAACGCGGCCCACCAGCGCAGGCCGGTGAGGGAGTTCAGGCGAACCGGACGACCCGAGATCACCGCGGTCGGCGTCACGACGGCGCTAGTCACGCTGGTCCCGCGTTCGGAGTGTCCTGACGTTCTTCACAGTCAGCGAGTCTAAAGGAGGTGCACCTGAGCGGCCGCCCAATCGGCGTTCGGCGCCGCAAGGTCGGTGAGCCGCCCACGGGAACTGAGAGAATGCATTCCATGCAGAGTGCCCCGCCATCGATCGATCTCGTCATCGCGGTGCACGATCGTACTCGCCCGATCGAGCGGGCCATCGACTCGGTCCTCCGCGACGGGGTGGCAGGCACCCGCGTCATCATCGTCTGCCACGGCCTTCCGGCATCGTCGTTCGAGTCCGCCCAGCGCGAGTTCGGCGCTCCTCGCGTCGAATGGCTGGAGTTCGCAGACGGAATCCGGTCGCCGGCCGGCCCGTTCATGCACGGCCTGCGCGCAGCGACCGCCGACTATGTCGGCATCATGGGATCCGACGATTTCCTCGAGGTCGGAGCCGTCGCCGCAGCAGCACGGCGACTGATCGAAGACCCTGCGGACGTACTCGTACTGCCGCTGCGCCATCAGTCCGGGGAGGTGCTGTGCAACCCACTCGCCCGCAAGAGACGCGTGCACGGGCTCGATCCTGTGCGCGATCGGCTCGCGTACCGTACGGCACCCCTCGCGCTCTTCCGGCGACGCCTGATCGACGATCTCGGTCTCGCGCTGACGCCTGGGTTGGCCAGTGGCGAGGACGTGCAGTTCTCGACGAGACTCTGGTTCTCGGGCGCACGGATCGACTTCCACCCGGCCGACCCGTCGTATGTGATCGGTGCCGACGCGGAAGCGCGGGTCACCAGTGCGGGCCTGCCTGCTCGTGAGGAGTTGGCGGCGTTCCGCGCGCTCTTCCGGCAGCCGTGGGTGCGCGGGCTCGGTGAACGGGAGCGCACGAGCCTGGCGATCAAGGTGTTGCGGATCCACGTGCTCGGGTTCATGCTGCGGCGGCCCGCGGCGGAGCCTGTGACACGCGACGACGCCGACGCGCTCGCCGATATCGTCTCAGCGGCGCTCGCGCTCGCCCCCCGCGCATTCCGGCCGTTCTCGATCGCCGACCGCGCTATCCTTGATGCGCTCACGGTCGCGCACCCCGAGATCGACTCTCTCTCGGCCCGTGTGCGCGATCGCCGGCGGGCCGGGCGGTTCGCCCAGCTCATGACGCCGAACCCCTTCGCCGCATTCGACCGCGAAGGCGGCATCCGACGCTACCTGCGCTACCGAACCTGGCCGTGACAGACCCCACCGACCACATATCTCACCGAACGGATCACCCGTGACCGACACCGCGGCGCATCGCCAGCGTCTCCTGATCCTCTCGTTCTCGCCGATTGCGTCGGACGCCCGTGTACTCAAGCAGGTGGCGGAGTTCTCCGGGCGCTACGACGTCGTCACCTGCGGCTACGGCGAGCCGCCGGCCGGGGTGTCCCTTCACCTCCGCGTGCCCGACGATCGCCGCATCAACGATCTCAACGGTCGACTGATCACCCTCCGCCTCTATGGCAGGGCGTACGAGTCGCTTTCCGCGGTGCGATGGGCGCGCCAGGCGCTCTCGGGCGAGGAGTTCGACGCGGTGCTGGCGAACGACGTGGAGGCAGTGCCGATCGCGCTCGGCCTGCGTCCTCGCGGTGGCGTGCACGCCGACCTGCACGAGTATTCGCCGAGACTGCACGAGGAGATCCCCGCCTGGAGGAAGCGGATCAAGCCCTATTACGACTGGCTGTGCCGCCGCCACGTGGCGAAGGCGGCCTCGTGGTCCACCGTGGGCGGCGGGCTCGCGCGCGAATACGAGCGCGAGTTCGGCTTCCGGCCCGTCGTGGTCACGAATGCGGCACCGTATGCCGAACTGGCGCCGAAGGCGCTGGGCGATCACGTGCGGCTCGTCCACAGCGGCGCCTGCCTCAGGAATCGCAACCTCATGGCCCTCATCGAGGGCGTCGACGCGGCAGACGGCGCGGCCACGCTCGACCTCTTCCTCACGCCGAACGACCCGGGCTACCTTCAGGAGCTCACCGACCGGGCCGCATCGACCCGATCGGTGACGGTGCGCGATGCCGTGCCGTACGATCGCCTCGTCTCGACCCTGAACGGGTTCGATGTCGGAGTCCACATCCTGCCACCGGTGAACTTCAACAACGAGTGGGCCCTGCCGAACAAGCTCTTCGACTACGTGCAGGCGCGGCTCGGTGTCATCGTCGGCCCTTCGGCCGAGATGGCGGGTTACGTACGCGATTTCGGCCTCGGTGCCGTGGCCGAGGACTTCAGTGCGCGAGCGCTTTCGGCTGTCGTCTCCGACCTGGAGCCCGACGCGGTGGCGGAGTGGAAGCAGGCGGCCCACGCGAGCGCCCGGGAGCTGTCAGCCGAGGCTCAGGTCGCGATCTGGGCGCAATGCGTGGACGGGCTCATGCGGGGCGTGCCCGTCCGCGGCTTTCCGGACGATGATGGAGGCGATCGATGACCGCCGCCGAGGGCAGAAAGACCCTCCTGATCCTGTCGTTCTCGCCGATCGCATCGGATGCCCGCGTGCTCAAGCAGGTGAACCTGTTCCGCGATGAGTTCGCCGTCATCACCTGCGGCTACGGGCCTGCGCCCGACGGCGTCGCCGAGCATCTCATGATCCGCGACGACGTTGCGATCTGGCGCTACGACCGTCGGCTCGTCGCATCGCGGCGATATCGGAAGGCCTACTGGTCCAACGCCGCGATCGTCGCGGCACGCGAGCTCCTCGAGGGCCGGTCGTTCGACGTCGTGCTCGCCGATGATGTCGACGCGGTCGGCCTCGCGCTTTCAGTGTCGTCGGGTGGGGTGCACGCGGATCTGCACGAGTACGCCCCGAGGCAGAAGGAGGACCTGGCACGCTGGCGGCTGTTCGTGGCGCCCTTCATGCGCTGGATGTGCCGGGAGTACGTCACGAAGGCCGCTTCGGTCACCACTGTCGGACAGGGCATCGCCGACGAGTACCGGCGCGAGTTCGGCATCGATGCGGCAGTCGTGACGAACGCGGCGCCATACGCGGATCGCGAGCCCACGCCGGTGCATGATCCGATCCGGCTCGTGCACAGCGGGGCGGCGTTGCACGACCGCAACATCATGACCATCGTCGACGCCGTGTCGGTGGCCACCTCACCGGTCACGCTCGACCTCTACCTGACGCCGAACGATCCCGCGCACCTCGATGCGCTGAAGGCGCGGCAGTCGGATCGCATCACGGTGCACGATCCGGTGCCGTATCACCTGCTCAGCGAGACGCTCAGCGCCTACGACGTCGGGGTCCACATCCTTCCGCCCGTGAACTTCAACAACGAGTGGGCCCTCCCGAACAAGTTCTTCGACTACATCCAGGCCAGGCTCGGGCTCATCATCGGGCCGTCGCCCGAGATGGCACGCGTCATTCGCGAGTACGGCGTCGGCGTCGTCACCTCGGACTTCAGCACCCAGTCACTGGCACGCGAGATCGACGCGCTCACGCCTCAGCGAGTGGCTGCGTACAAATCGGCGTCGGCGGCGTCGGCGCGGAGCCTGTCGGCCGAGGCGCAGGTCGTCGGCTGGAAGCGTGCGATCGATGCGATCGTGCGGCCGGGCACGTAGCGAATCGGCGGATCACCCGAGGGCAATCGTTCAGGCGCGTGCGCGCGCCAGCAGCGTCTCGATGACACGTTCGGCGGCGCGCCCGTCGCCGTAGGGCGCAGCGTCGGTCGGCTGCGGTGCCGGTCGATCGACGGCTGCAGCGATCTCGGAGGAGGTGTTCGCCAGCACGTTCCAGCCGAGTTCGACGGTCTCGACCCACTCGGTCTCAGGCCTCACGGTCGTGCACGGAACACGGAGGAGGAACGCCTCCTTCTGCAGGCCGCCCGAGTCGGTGATGACGCCACGGCTCGAGAGCACGGCCGCGATCAGGTCGGGGTAGGCGAGCGGCGCATGCACGACGAGCGCACCTTGCGTGAGCTCGATGCCGTGGGCGGCGGCCTTCGCCACGACGCGCGGATGCGCGAGCAGGACGACCGGGTGCTCGAGCGACGAGAGCGCGGCGGCGATCTCGGCAAGACGCGTCGGGTCGTCGGTGTTCTCGGCTCGATGGATGGTGGCGACGTGGAAGTCGCCGGGGGCGAGGCCGAGCTCGGCGACGAGCCCCGACGGGGCGCCCGCGACGGCGTCGCGCACCTGGAGGAGCACGTCGGTCATCACGTCGCCGACGTGCAATGAGCGCCCGGCCAGCCCTTCATTCGCGAGGTGGCCCATCGCGACTGCGGTCGGTGCGAGACACAGGTCGGCGGCGTGATCGGTCAGCACGCGGTTGTGCTCCTCGGGCATGCGTCGATTGAACGAGCGGAGACCGGCCTCGAGATGGGCGAGCGGATAGTGCAGCTTCACGGCGCTGACAGCGGCCGCGAGCGTCGAGTTGGTATCGCCATAGACGAGCACCCAGTCGGGATCATGTTCGTCGAACACGGCGTCGAGCGCGCCGAGCATCGCGCCGGTCTGCACGCCGTGGCTTCCCGATCCGACACCGAGATGCACGTCGGGCGCCGGGATGCCGAGGTCATCGAAGAACACATCCGACAGCATCGGGTCGTAGTGCTGACCCGTGTGCACGATCACGTGCTCGACCCCGGCAGCGGCTGCCGCCTTGGCGATCGGCGCGAGCTTGACGAACTGGGGGCGAGCACCCACGACGCTGATTACCTTCACGTCGGGAGAGTCTAGGCGAGCGGCGCCCGGTCCGTCGGGTCCGGCGATCGACGCTGATAGCGTCGACGCGTGTATCAACTCGGATCGGCGGCGCGCACGCCCGACGTCGACGTGGTCATCGCCGTCCACGATCCCCGCCGTGACATCGCCCGGGCGGTCGCCTCGGCGCTCACGTCCAGAGGCGTCGCGCGGGTGCTGGTCATCTGCCACAACACGCCGGTCGACGGCATCGCCGAGCGGCTCGGCCCGCTCGTCGACGATTCGCGAGTCGAATTGCACGCGCTCACTGACGGAACGCGCAGCCCCGCCGGTCCCTTCAACCACGGACTCGACCTCGCCACCGGGCGGTTCACGGCAGTCATGGGCTCCGATGACGAGGTGGCGGGCGGGGCGATCGACGCCTGGCTCGACGCCGCGGCCCGGTACGACGCTGATGTCGTGGTTCCGCGGTTGCGCTACGCGGGCGGCCGCCGGGTGCCGACCCCACCGACGCGGCCCTTTCGGCGGGGCCGCCTCGAAGGGGTTCGCGACCGGCTCGCCTATCGAACAGCGCCCCTGGGGCTCGTGTCGCGGGCCCGGTTCGGCGACCTGCGACTCACCCCCGGGCTCGCCACCGGTGAAGACCTGCGGTACTCGGTCCGCCTCTGGTTCAGCGGCGCTCGGGTCGCGGGGGCGACGCGGGGAGCCGAATACCTCATCCACGATGACGCCGTGCGGGTGACGTTCGCGCGGCGGACGCTCGCCGACGAGTTCGCCGCGGTGTTCGGGGTCGTATCCGACGAGTGGGTGGCCTCACTGCCCATGCAGGCACGCGAGGCGCTCGCGGTCAAGCTGTGGCGAATCTCGGTGTTCGGCGCCGTGCACTATCGGGCGGGAGCCTGGACGACCCAGGACCGCGAGGTGCTCCCCGAGGTCTGCGGCGCGCTCACACGGCTCGCTCCCCGCGCAGTCGAGGTGCTCTCCCGCGCCGACGCCGCCCTCATCGCCGCGATCGCCGATCCCGCGACCGCCGATGAGATCGTCGACGCGCGGTCACGAGATCGACGACGGTTCGCGAGCCCGGCCGCACTGCTGTCGGCGTCTCTCTCACGGGCGGGTGCTCGTGAGGCGCCGGTTCGCTTCGCCGCAGCGACGTGGCTGGCGAGCCGCGGATAGGCGCCGACGGGTGGCCGTACGGCCCGAGCGTGGGGTGCCCCCGGGACGGGCGTGCGCCCGTCGCGGGTTAGACTCGAACCCATGCGTATCGCCGTCGTGGCCCTCGGAAAGATCGGCCTCCCCCTTGCTGTGCAGTTCGCCGATCAGGGCCATGAGGTCGTCGGCGTCGACGTGAACCAGGCGGTCGTCGACCTCGTGAACGCCGGCACCGAGCCGTTCCCTGGCGAGGCGCACCTGCAGGAGAAGCTCACCGAGCTCGTGCCCGCCGGCCGCCTGCGCGCGACCACCGACTACGCCGACGCCATCCCCGGAGCCGATGCCGTGGTCATCGTCGTACCGCTCTTCGTGAACGACGCCACGTGGGAGCCCGACTTCGGCTGGATGGATGCCGCGACCCGCTCGCTCGCCGAGCACCTCACGCCCGGCACGCTCGTCTCCTACGAGACGACGCTCCCGGTGGGCACGACCCGCGGGCGCTGGAAGCCGCTCATCGAGGAGGTCTCGGGCCTTCGCGAGGGCACCGACTTCCACCTCGTGTTCTCGCCCGAACGCGTGCTCACGGGCCGCGTGTTCGCCGACCTCCGCAAGTACCCGAAGCTCGTCGGCGGGCTCTCGCCCGAGGGCGCCGCGCGCGCGGTCACGTTCTACGAGTCGGTGCTCACCTTCGACGAGCGTCCCGATCTCGCCCGCCCCAACGGGGTGTGGGACATGGGCTCCGCAGAGGCATCCGAGATGGCGAAGCTCGCCGAGACGACCTACCGCGACGTCAACATCGGCCTCGCCAACCAGTTCGCCCTCTACGCCGACGAGGTCGGCATCGACGTCTATGCCGTCATCGAGGCGTGCAACTCGCAGCCGTACAGCCACATCCACCGCCCGGGCATCGCGGTCGGCGGCCACTGCATCCCGGTGTACCCGCGGCTCTACCTCTCGACCGACAACGACGCCGAGATCGTGCGCACGGCGCGCCTGCTGAACGCGTCGATGCCCGATCGTCTCGTGGCGCAGGCCGCCGGCGTGCTCGGCGACCTCACCGGTCTCACCGCCGTCGTGCTCGGCGCCGCCTATCGCGGCGGCGTCAAGGAGACGGCGTTCTCGGGCGTGTTCGCCACGGTCGAGGCGCTCGAGTCGCGGGGCGCGAAGGTCGCGGTGCACGATCCGCTCTACACCGATGCCGAGCTCGAGCGATTCGGGTGGACGCCGTTCCAGATCGGCGAGTCCGCCGACCTCGCGATCGTGCAGGCCGACCACGCCGACTACGCCGAGCTGTCGGCGACGGATGTCCCGGGCATCCGCCTGCTCGTCGACGGCCGCAATGCCACCACGGCAGATCGCTGGGTCGGCACACCGAGGCTCGTCATCGGCGCGGGTGGCGTGCGATGACCGACCTCGTCATCGTCGGCTCGGGGTTCTTCGGCCTGACGATCGCCGAGCGCGCCGCGACCGAGCTCGGCATGCACGTGCAGGTCATCGACCGTCGTGACCACATCGGCGGCAACGCGTTCAGCGAAGACGACCCGACCACGGGCATCGAGGTCCACAAGTACGGTGCGCACCTCTTCCACACGTCGAACGAGCGCGTCTGGGAGTACGTCAACCGCTTCACGGCGTTCACGTCGTACCAGCACAAGGTCTACACGAACCACGACGGCGTCGTGTACCCGCTGCCGATCAACCTGGGCACGATCAACCAGTTCTTCGGCGCCGCCCACTCGCCCGCCGAGGCGCGCGACCTCATCGCCTCGCAGGCGGGGGAGTTCGACACCAAGTCGGCCGCGAACCTCGAGGAGAAGGCGATCTCGCTCATCGGACGCCCGCTCTACGAGGCGTTCATCCGCGACTACACGGCGAAGCAGTGGCAGACCGACCCGACCGAGCTGCCCGCCGAGGTCATCAGCCGGCTGCCGGTGCGGTACAACTACGACAACCGCTACTTCAACGACACGCATGAGGGCCTGCCGGTCGACGGCTACACCGCGTGGATCGAGCGCATGGCCGACCACCCGAACATCGACGTCAAGCTGAGCACCGACTTCTTCGACGAGTCGCAGCCCGTCAACAAGTCCGCGACGGTGGGCAACGTGCCGGTCGTCTACACCGGCCCGGTCGACCGGTACTTCGACTACTCCGCGGGCGAGCTCAGCTGGCGCACGCTCGACTTCGAGCGCGAGGTCGTCGAGGTCGGCGACTTCCAGGGCACCTCGGTCATGAACTACGCCGACGCCTCGGTGCCCTACACGCGCATCCACGAGTTCCGGCACTTCCACCCCGAGCGCGACGTACCCGGCCGACAAGACCATCATCATGCGCGAGTTCTCGCGGTTCGCCGACCGCGGTGACGAGCCGTACTACCCGGTGAACACGCCGCACGACCGCGCGGCACTGCTCGCATACCGCGAACTTGCAGGACGGCGAGTCCGACGTGTTCTTCGGCGGCCGCCTCGGCACCTACCAGTACCTCGACATGCACATGGCCATCGGCTCGGCGCTCAGCATGTGGAGCAACCGGCTCGAGGAGCACCTGTCGCGCTGATGCTGACGGTGCGTGCCGACGGCTGACCGGCGCTGACCTTCGCCCTGCGCTGACCGCGATCGCGATCGCGATCGCGCCGATGCGGCGAAGTGCATGACAGCGGCGCACGCGGGTCGTTAGTGTGTGTCGAGGTACCCTGCACACGAACGATCCACACGGCCCGAACCCGGCGCCGGCGCAGGGCACCGCGCATGAGGGAGTGCGAGATGCGAAGCCTGCTCGTCGGAATCGTGGCGGGGGTGCTCGTCGCGTCGAGCCTCGTGCTTCCCGCCCATGCCGCCCAGAATCCCGCGTCGCCCGTGACGGCAACGTCGCCGGCGCCGACGATCGGCGCCGGCGACGACACCGTCGACGAGCTCGCCCTGCATGAGGCGCACGTCGCGCAGCAGGCCGAGACGGCTGCCGACCCGCTGCCGGGCGACACCGCGGCGCAGGATGCGGCGGCAAACCGCGCCGCGCTCGATGCAGGCACCGCCCAGGGGTTCGTCGCGGCGGCGGTCGCACCGTTCTCGGCGGGCAACCTCATCTCCGACAGCAACTTCCGCAACGGGTCGGCGATGACCGAGGCCGAGATCCAGGCGTTCCTGAAGCGCATGGTCGGCACCTGCGCCACCTCGTCCTGCCTGGCGAACCTCAAGATGAACACGCCGACCCGCACCTGGAGCTTCGGCACGTGCGCCACCTACCGGGGCGGCACGGCCGAGTCGGCGGCGCGCGTCATCTACAAGGTCCAGCGAGCCTGCAACCTCAGCGCCAAGGTGATCCTCGTGACGCTGCAGAAGGAGCAGTCCCTCCTCACGGACCCCGCCCCGACGGCCGGCGTGCTGCGCAAGGCGATGGGGTACGGATGTCCCGACACCGCCGCATGCGACTCCACCTACTACGGCTTCTTCAACCAGGTGTTCGCCGCAGCCCGGCAGCTGACCTGGTACGGCAACCCCGGGGGCTCCTTCACATGGTTGAAGGTCGGCCAGCCCAACCACATCCTGTTCCACCCCGACTCGGCCCGCTGCGGGGGGTCGAGCGTGACGATCCGGAATGCCGCCACCGCGGCGCTCTACTACTACACGCCCTATCAGCCGAATACGGCCGCCCTCGCGAACCTCTACGGCACCGGAGACACGTGTTCGGCATACGGCAACCGGAACTTCTGGCGCATGTACCGCGACTGGTTCGGCGACCCGCGCGTCAGCACGGCCATTCCCATCACGAGAATCTCGGGCGAGAACCGCTACGAGACTGCTGCCGCCATCTCCAAGCGCAGCTACCCGACGTCCGGTGTGCCGGTCGTGTACGTCGCGTCCGGGCTCGACTTCGCCGACGCCCTCGCTGCGGCGCCCGCCGCGGCACATCAGGGTGGCCCGCTGCTGCTCACCACACGATGGACGGTTCCGAGCGCCACCCTCGCCGAGCTGAAACGGCTTGCGCCGCAGCGCATCGTCGTCGTCGGCGCCGGGGGAGCGGTCGGTTCGTCGGTGTCGACCGCCCTCGCCGCGATCGCCCCCACCTCGCGCATCGGTGGGGCCGACCGGTTCGAGACGTCGCGCATGATCGCCGACCACGCGTTCGACTCCGCCGCCGTCGCGTACCTCGCCACTGGGCTCGATTTCCCCGACGGGCTGTCGGCGGGCGCTGCCGCCGGGGCCCAGGACGTTCCCGTCGTGCTCGTCGACGGGAAGGCCGGGCGACTCGACGCGGCGACGCTGGCGACGCTCGGCGCGCTGAACGTGGCCGAGGTGCGCATCGCGGGCGGCACGGGCGTCGTCTCGGCGGGTGTCGCGTCGAGCCTGACGGCCGCATCGCTCGTGGTCAAGCGGTACGGCGGCGCCGACCGCTACGCGACCAGCGTCGCGCTGAACCAGGCGGCGTTCGGGATGCGCGCGAATGCCTTCGTGGCCACCGGTGCGCTGTTCCCCGACGCACTCAGTGGGGCAGCGGCGGCAGGTGCCGCCGGCGATCCGCTGTACCTCGCGCGGCCGAACTGCGTGCCGAGCCCGGTGCGCAGCGCGTTGATGGCCCACGGTGCCACCTCACTCACCCTGCTCGGCGGCCCGGGAGCGCTGAACGACAACGTCGCGTACCTGCGGCTCTGCTGACCGCCGCACGAGAAAGCGGATGACACGGCGCGGTCTCCCCCGTTAGGGTGACAACCGGACCCCTACGTCCGCAGTTTTGCATCGGCCCGAACCCGGCGCCGCCGTGGGGTCGCGCCCGGAGGTGCATGCATGAAGAAGCTCGCGATCGGTCTCGTCTCCGTCCTGCTCCTGTCGGCGGTGATCGCGTCGCCGGCACATGCCGCCGGCGCCGATGCTCTCGACGACCCTGCGTTCTACGCGGGGCACCTTGCAGGTCAGTCGGCACGGGCCGGTCAGGCGGTTCCGGGCGACCAAGGGGCGGCCGCCGATGCCGAGGTACGTGCGGAGATCGATCGCGCCACTGCCGCGGCATCCGGTTCACTGACGTTCGAGACTGCTGCGGCTTCGGGGTTCACGGCGGGCAATCTCATCGCCGACGCCAATTTCTACAGTGCCAATGCGATGAGCGAGTCGGCGATCCAGGCATTCCTCGTGAAGATGGGCGCCGGCTGCACGAGTGCCTCATGCCTCGCGAACCTCAAGGTGCCCACCGAAGACATCAACTGGAGCTACGGCACCTGCCGGCCCTACGCGGGGGCAGCCAGCGAGTCCGCGGCACGCATCATCTTCAAGGTGCAGCAGGCCTGCTCGCTGAGCGCCCGGGTCATCCTCGTGACTCTGCAGAAGGAGCAGTCGCTGCTGACGAACAGGGCACCGTCGGCCGCAACCCTCACCCGGGCGATGGGGTACGCGTGCTCCGACACGGCGCCGTGCGATCCCGAGTACGCCGGGTTCTTCAGGCAGGTCGCGTTCGCGGCACGTCAGCTGACCTGGTACGGCAACCCCGCGGGCTCCTTCACCACGCTGAAGGTCGGACAGCCGAACGCGATCGCGTACCACCCCGAGTCGGCATGCAAGTCCTCGAACGTGACGATCGCCAACGCCGCGACCGCTGCGCTCTACTACTACACGCCGTACCAGCCCAACGCGGCCGCGATCAACAACCTCTACGGATCGGGCGATGCCTGTTCGTCGTACGGCAACCGGAACTTCTGGCGCATGTACTCCGACTGGTTCGGCGACCCGCGGGCGGGTGCCGCACTCACGTCGAAACGGCTGCAGGGCGCCGACCGTTACTCCACTGCCGCCGCGATCTCGGTCGAGGCGTTCCCCGAACCCGGCGTGCCGGTCGTGTACGTCGCGTCGGGAACACAGTTCGCCGACGCCCTCGCCGCCGCCCCTGCCGCTGCGCACCTCGGCGGGCCGATGCTGCTGACCGAGAAGTGGTCGATCCCAGTGGCGACGCTCAGCGCGCTCCACCGCCTGGCGCCGCAGCGCATCGTCGTGGTCGGCGGCACCGGGGCGATCGGCGCATCCACTGCGAAGTCGCTCGAGGCGATCGCGCCGGTGCGGCGCATCGGAGGACTCGACCGCTACGAGACCTCGCGCAACATCGCCGCCGACGCCTTCCGCGGCGCGTCGGTCGCAACGGCCTACGTCGCCACCGGCCGGGACTTCCCCGACGGGCTCAGCGCCGGCGCGGCGGCGGGCGCACTCGGAGTACCCGTCGTGCTCGTCGACGGCAGGTCCGCTCGAGTCGACGGACCCACCGCCGGGGTGCTCGACAGCCTCGGCGTCGGCGAAGTGCGCATCGCCGGCGGCACCGGCGCGGTTTCGAGCGGCATGCAATCGAGCCTCGGTTCGGCCGGGTTCACGGTGCGCCGCTACGCCGGAACCGACAGGTATTCGACCAGCGTCGCCATCAACTCGGTGTTCCGAACGACCGGGAACGCCTACGTCGCGACGGGCGCCGCGTTCCCCGACGCGCTCACCGGGGCCGCGGCGGCGGGCTCGGCCGGCGACCCGTTGTTCCTGTCGCAGTCGACCTGCGTGCCGCCGGCGACGCGCGTCGCCGTCTTGGCGAAGGGTACGACGAACCTGACGTTGCTCGGCGGTACCGGAGCGCTCAGCAATCGGGTCGCGTCGCTGCAGTCGTGCTGAGTCCCGATCGGGAGCGGGTCGCCGCGTCCGGTCGGGCGGGGCGACCTCCTGCCGGCGGCGCTACTTCGGGAAGTGCTCGCGCCACGCCTCGGGCGAGGTGATCTCGGGCAGCGCGGCGCGATATTCGCGAGAGAGCTCGGGCCATCGCCGCTTGAGCTCGCGGTGCAGGCGCCGGCTGTCGGTGAGGAGTCGCCGGAACGTCTTGCGGTCGCGGGTGTAACGCACCTTGCCGGCACCGTCGGCCGTCGAGACGAGCGCACTGTCGAAGTACGGCAGCCGGAACCAGGTGCCGTCGCGCTTGGCGAGTTCCACCTGGGGGTCTGCGACGTTCGCCGGGTCGGGATTCGTGAACCACTGGCGTGCCGTCATCCTCACGGTGAAGAGGGCGAGCGGGATGCCGCGCGGCCCCTTGGGGCCCGTCGTGCCGCTCGGCACCGGATAGACGCGCTTGCCCTCGACGGTCATCGGGATCTCGTCGTCGTCGCGCAGCACGGTCTTCTCGGGGAAGGTGGCCGCTGCGGCGCGCAGTTCGCCGAGGATCGTCGGCATGCCCGCCTGCATGTGCGCAGGTCCCGAGAGGATGTCGCGAAGTGCGCGATGCCGCATCGTCACGGGGTAGTACTGCATCGAGAGCAGGTGCTTGAGGTCCCATCGCTCGCTGTCGCTCGTGAGCGAGCCGCCACCGGGATGGGGGGAGTGCAGCAGGGCCGCGACGATGCGGTTGCGTGCGTGGAAGTACGCCTGCCAGTCGATCGAGTCGTCCTTGTCGAGCCACGAGACGTGCCAGAGCGCCATGCCCGGAAGGGTCACGGTGGGGTAGCCCGCGCCGCGCGCCCGCAGGCAGTACTCGGCGTCGTCCCACTTGATGAACGCGGGCAGCGAGAGGCCGACGTTGCGCACGACCTCGGTCGGGATGAGGCAGAACCACCACCCGTTGTAGTCGG
Organism: uncultured Actinomycetota bacterium; assembly: GCA_963758615.1. Lineage (GTDB taxonomy): Bacteria > Actinomycetota > Actinomycetes > Actinomycetales > Microbacteriaceae > Agromyces. The sequence goes on from CAVWVZ010000007.1 coordinate 307,590, forward strand.
CGTCCATCCGAGCGTGCATCCAGGCCGTCTGGCGCAGGTTCGAGAATCGGAAGTCGTGCGGCACCTCTTCGTGCGGCTGCGCGCGCCAGACGAACGGCTTCAGGTCGACGGTCTCGGCGAACGCGTGCAGCACCGGGCGGTTGAGCAGGTCGAACATGTGCCCGCCGACGATCACCGGCCGAGTGGTGTGGCGTGCGAACCGCACGGCGCGGGCGATGCTCTCGGGCTCGATCGTCACGTCGTCGTCGAGCAGGATGACGAAGTCGCTCTCACCCGCGTCGAGGGTCTCGGACATCGAGCGCGCGAACCCGCCCGAGCCGCCGAGGTTCGGCTGCTCGATCGTGGTCAGGGCGTCGCCGAGCTCGGCGGCGACCGCGTCGTAGCCGGCCTCGTCGCGAACCTTCTGGTTGCCCTGGTCGACCAGGTACACCCGGTCGATGACGTCGCGAACCGTCGGGTCGGCAGCGAGGGCTTCGAGGGTGCGCACGCAGTAATCGGGCTTGTTGAACGTGGTGATGCCGATCGAGGCTCCGCCGGAACGCAGCTGCGGAGCATCCGTCAGCCAGCTGCCGCCGCCGACGACGACCTCACTGTCTCCTGCGACGACCTCGAACCAGTACCATCCGCCGTCGCCGAAGGACGTGACCGGGAGCTCGATGTCGTGCAGAACCGTGTCGGTGAACGGCTCGGATGCCACGCGCTGCGGCACTCCCTGAGCGGTCGAACGGTAGACGAGCAGCGTGCCCTCGCCGCTCGTCTCGACCGTGAGGCGCACGCGCTCGACGTTCGTCCACTGCTGCCAGTACGAGGCGGGGAACGCGTTGAAGTAGCTCGCGAACGAGACGCGCTCGCCCGCGCCGATGCGGAAGCGGTCGCGCGCGACGATGTCGTCGAGGTGGGCGCGGTCGCTCACCCGCACCTCGCGCTCGCCGACCTTCGCCCACACGTCGGCGTCGACGTACAGCGAGATGACGTCGGGATCGGCGTCTTGCGGGAAGACGACGCGTTGGATCTCGTTCCAGGTCAAGCTCACGCTGTGCTGCTCCGTTGGGGATCGATGGATCGCGTCAGGCCCCCGTGACGCGACTACGAGCCTACTGTCTCACGCCTGCGAAGTTTCGGTGCGAGCGTCACGAGCTGCACGGCGAGCACGCAGAGCTCGGCGGCGGCGAGGCCCCAGGCCACGCCGGGAGCCCCGATCCAGAACAGCAACGGGAGCATCAGGGCGGTGCCGACGACGGCGCCGACGATCGTGCTGGTCGCGAGCGCGCGGGTCAGCCCGAACGCCGTGAGGCACGCGAACCCCGTGAGTTGCGAGGCGAGGATCGCGGCGAGGTTGACCGCCATCGGCACGGCGAGGGCGAGCGGGATCGCCAGCGTGCCGCCCGAGAGCAGATCGCCGATCCAGGGGCCCGCGACGGCGTAGACGATGCCGCCGAGCGCGCCGAGGCCGAGGGCGATCGCCGTGACGCGTCGAGCGCGCGCCGCGAGCTCGTCGGGGTCGGGGGACGGGACCCAGCCCTGGGCGATCTGCACGACCGGTCGCGTCGAGTACAGCGCGAGCCGCACGATGCGCTCGGCGAGGGCGTAGACGGCGGTCGCCTGCGGCAGGAAGATGTCGATGAGCACGATCGGCACGTTGACGTAGATCGACGACGTCGCCGACATCGCGACGGGGCTCGCCTGCCCGCGAAGGTTCCGCACGGCGCGAACCGGCGAAAGCGTCAGGTGCCAGCCGCGGTAGCGGGCGAGGATGTTCCACGTGCTGATCAGCGCGGATGCGACGACGCCGGCGAGCTGCAGTGCGGCGAAGGCGATGACGTCGCCGGTCGCGATGAGCACGAGAGCGCCGGCGACCGTGCCGGCGATGCGCGGGAGCGTGTCGATGAGCAGGAACCGGAGCGGGCTCGCCTCACCGACGAAGAACCACCCGGCCCCGAGGGCCACGAGCACGCCGCTCGCGACCGTCAGACCCGCGAGCAGGGCGTCGTGACCGATGATGACGACGGCGATCACGACGGAGACGGGCAGGATCACGACGCACAGCCAGGCTCGGCTGAGCAGCGACTCGAAGTAGTACGCGCCACGGCGGTCGTTGCCCAGGCTCGCGACCTCGGTCGGCCCGACGACGCCCCACCCGTACACCGCGAAGACGAACGCGAACCCGGCGACCGCCTGCGCGACCGCGATCGTCGCCCAGGCTTCCGCGCCGGCGGCGACGATGATCGCGGGGATGACGGCGAGGCTCACGACACCGCTGATCGCCACCGACAGCCCGTAGCCGCCCGCGAACCGCAGCGCAGTCTTCGTTCTCACGCGCTCGCGACCTCCGTCGGACTCGGGCTTCCTGGCGCCCGGGTGTCGTGCGCATTCTCCGACATTCTTCCCTATATACACGAAGAGTAGGAATCCGTCGTTTCCCATAGAATCGGGGCGCACCTATGCCAGCCGTCGCCATCAGTCCGCCGAACGAAGGAACCGCCCCCGTGACTCTCCTCAGGCGTGGCCCGGGGCGGGCGTCGGTCAGGGTGTCGCATCGGGGACTCCGCGTCGGATTCGACTCGCGGGCGATCGGCCGGACGGTCGACATCGAGATCGACGGCCATCGCATGTGGACCGCGACCGTTCCGCTCGCGAACGGCCACGTGGCTCGCCTGGCCTGGCCGACCGCGCTCGTGGGCCACCTGATCGGAAGCGGCCGCATCACGCTGCGCGACCAGCGATCGGGCATGGCGCTCGCCGAAGGGCGGTACTCGTGGCCCAACCGCAGCGGCGCGGTCGGACTGGCCGAGTTGGCCGCGGCCGGTCAGGTGATCGACAAGTGGGGAAAGCTGACCGAGGCACCCTCGAGCACCCTGCATCGCCGGCTGCTCGACGCCATGACGCTGACGCTCGCCGACCTCGACGAACTCGGATATACGGTGGCGATCACCGGAGGAACCCTGCTCGGCGCCGTGCGCGAGGGCAGCATCCTGGCCCACGACGACGACATCGACCTGCTGGTCTACATCGGTGAAGTGGCCCCGCCCGACGTGTCCATCGCGTCGTACGCGCTCGAGCGCAGCATCCGCGCTCGCGGACACGAGGTGATCCGCCACAGCGACGCGCACCTGCAGGTGCTGTTCGCCCATGATGTGCCCGGTGCGGCCGCGCACGTCGACCTCTTCCTCGGCTTCCACGACAGGGGCGTCTACAACCAGCCGATCGCGGTGCGCGGCTCGTTCGCGGCGACATCGCTGCTCCCGCTCACCGAGGTCGACCTCGAGGGCATCAGCGTGCCGTCGGTCGCCGACGCAGAGGAATGGCTGGCGCTCTGCTACGGCGAGGGGTGGCGGGTCCCCGACCCGACGTTCCGTTTCCGCACTCCCGCGGTCACGCGTCGACGCTTCGAGAACTGGTTCGGCGTCTACGACCTCAATCGTCACTTCTGGGAACGTCACATCCGGCTCGGCCGGTCGCGGCACTGGCGTCGCGATGCGACAGCGCTGCTCGACGCGACCGCCGAGGGCGAGCGCGTCATCGACCTCGGTTGCGGCGATGGGACGCTGAGCGCGCTACTCGCCGACGCCGGGCGCGAGGTCATCGCCGTCGACTACGCGCGCAGTGCCGTCGAGGCGGCGGGGGCCCGCCACGGGGTGACCGCTCAGCGACTGAACCTCGCCGACCGGCGAGCCGTGCTCGACTTCATCGCCGATGAGTTGCGGGTGGGCGGCACGCGTCACTTCCTGCTCTCGAACGTGCTCGCCTCGCTCACCCGCGAGACCAGGTCGAATGTCTTCCTGCTGCTGCGGGCGCTGCTCGGTCCTGACTCCGTCGCGCTGGTCTCGGTGCCAGTCAACCCGTCGTTCGTGTACGACCACCACCGCCCCGACACCTGGCACCTGCCGCTGCGGTGGCTGCGGCACGAGGCAGCCGCTCACGGGCTCTCCTGCGTCGCAGAGTCGCCGCGATTGCGGGTCACGTCATCGGGACCGCGGGCGGTCACGACAGTGAGGCTCTACAGTACGAAGGAGGCGCTGCCCGCGCCCCGCGAGAGGATACGGTGAATCGATTCGAAGCCGCCATGCGCAAGATGGTGCGACGCAAGCCCGTCGCACCGGAATCTGCCGACATCGCGCGACTCGAGGCGGAGATCGCACGGCTGCGCGCCGAGATCGACGAGTTGCGGGTCGACTCGCGACGCATCGCCGAACTGTACGACCTCGTGTTCGAGCGTCTCGCCCAGCAGGAGCGCGGCGACCGCTGATCAGCGGGGCGCCGACGCGACCCGGACGTCGACCACCTGGCCGGTGAGATCGGACTCGAGCACCCGAAGCGCGACCGAGGCGACGTACTCGGGATCGAGCAGCGAGTCGGCGGGCTCCTCGCCGAACGCCTTCGTGCGCATCGGCGTGCGCGTGCGCTGCGGATTGAGGCAGTTCACCCGGATGCCGCTGTCGGCCCATTCGTCGGCGAGGGCCTGGGCGAGGTTCACCACACCGGCCTTCGTGGCCGAGTACAGGCTGTACCCGGCGCGGCCCCGCGTGTACGAGCTCGACGTGAAGAGCAGCAGCTGACCGCCCGACGCGGCGAGATGGTCGTGCGCCTCCTGGGCGATCATCGCCGGGGCGAGCAGGTTCGTCTCGAGGGTCGCGCGCAGCAGTTTCTTCGGGGTGCGCACCAGCGAGGAGATCGAGAGGACCCCGGCCGTGATGACGACGTGGTCGATGCCGCCGTGGGCCGCGGCCCGCTTCAGCGCACGCCGGATGTGCGAGCGCGAGGTCACGTCGGTGCCCGTCTCGGAGCGGCTGAAGGCGTGCACGCGGGCGCCGGCGGCCTCGGCCTGCCGTGCGATGCTGGCGCCGATGCCGTAGCTGCCGCCGAAGACCACCACCGACCGGCCGCGCAGCATGTCTGCGGCGGCGGGGTCGGCCAGCCCCGACGTCAATTCGGCCGACTGGAGCTGGAAGATCTTGTCGGCGATGTGGATGTCGAGGGGCTCGGTGACCTTCATGTTCTCGGCCGTGCCGGCGATGACCTTGATCTTCACCTCGGGCAGGTACGTGAACACCACGCCGCAGTCGTCGGTCGCCGAGAACTCGGGATCGCCGTCGGCCAGCTCGTAGGCACGACGGATGACACCGAGCCGGAACCCCTGCGGGGTCTGCCCGCGGCGCAGCGTGGCACGAGGCGGGATTCCGGCGATGGTCGCATCGGGTGCGACCTCGATGATCGTGTCGGCCGAGGGGATCGCCGTGTCGACGGCGTCGTACTCGTCGAGCGCGCGGACGCAGTCCTCGATGATGCGATCGTCGAGGAACGGACGCACCGCGTCGTGGAACAGCACCTTGGTCGACTCGTCGTCGGCCAGCGCCGCCAGCGCGAGCTTCGTGGAATCGTTTCGGGTCTCGCCGCCCGGGAGCACCGCCGAGAGCTTCGTGAACCGCGGATCGTCCATGAGGTGATCGAGCTCGCGAATGCTGGCGGCGTTCATCATGACGAGCACCTCGTCGATGACCGGGCTCGCCTCGAGGCGCTCGAGCGTGTGCTCGACGATCGCCTTGCCCGCGATGCGGATCAACTGCTTCGGCATGCCGAGTCCCACCCGCACGCCGACGCCGCCGGCGAGGACGACGGCGACGGTGCGCGCGCTCACCGGGATCCCTTGAGTGCCGCGATCGCCTCGGGCATGGCGCCGTCGAAGATCAGTTCGCCCTGGCGCAGCACGATGCCGCGGTTGCAGATCTCGGACACCATGCCCAGATCGTGCGTGACGATGAACAGCGTCTTGCCCGCGGCAACGAGCTCGCGGATCTTCGCGTTGCACTTCTCACGGAATGGCGCGTCCCCGACGGCGAGGACCTCGTCGACGAGCAGGATGTCGAGCTCGGTGTGGATGGCCACCGCGAACGCGAGTCGCACGAACATGCCCGACGAGTAGTGCTTGACCTCGGTGTCGATGAACTCGCCGATCTCGCTGAATGCGACGATCTCGTCGAACCTCGCGTCGATCTCCTCTTTGGCCATGCCCAGGATCGCGGCATTCAGGTAGACGTTCTCGCGACCCGAGAGGTCGGGGTGGAACCCGGCGCCCACCTCGATGAGGCCCGCGACGCGCCCGCGCGTGAGCACACGGCCGGCGTCCGGCCGCAGCACGCCGGAGACGAGCTTCAGCAGGGTCGACTTGCCCGAGCCGTTGTAGCCGATCAGTGCGATCGCCTCGCCCTCGTGCACCGTGACGGTCACGTCGTTCAGCGCGGTGAACGACGTCGACGTGCGCTTGCGCCGCAGTTTGGCGACGAAGCTCTCCTTGAACGAATGGCTGTGGCGCAGCGTGTAGGTCTTCTTCACCCCGTCGATGACGATGCGGGGGAGCGGGGATTCAGAGGTCCTGTGCAAAGCGTCCCTCGAGTCTTCTGAAGACGAGCTGGCCCACGATGAGTGACAGCACGGCGATGACGAGCCCGATCAACGAGAACAGCCAGAGCGACTCGGGTCGCTCGGCCGTCCCGCTCGTCGTCGGGAACCAGAACGCGGTGTGGAACAGCTCGACGGCACTCGTCAGCGGATTGGCCATGTAGAGGTCGAAGAGCCAGGTCGGCGCCTGATCGCGCACCATGGTCCAGCTGTAGAGCACGGGCGAGGTCCAGGTCGCGAACAGCAGGATGAGCTCGACAAGGTTCTGCGCGTCGCGGTACGCCACGTTGATCGAGCCGAACAGCAAGCCGAGTCCGGTCGCGAGCAGGGCGACGATGAACATCGCGAACAGCGCTCCGAGCAGTCCGAGCGGCGTCGGCACCCACCCGACGAAGAGGCACACGACGAGCAGGATGCTCAGCTGCGGCAGGAAGTGCACCAGCGCGATGAACACGTCGGCGATCGGGAAGAGCTCGCGCGGCAGGTAGATCTTCTTGACGAGCGCCTTGTTCGAGACGATCGAACGAGTGGCGTTGCCGAATGCCTCGTTGAACAGGTTGATGACCACGATGCCCGAGAAGAGGTAGATGGGGTACGACTCGATGCCCTTCGTGAGGTTCAGGAACAGGCCCATCACCACGTAGAAGACAGCGAACTGCGCCGCCGGCTTCACGTACGACCACACCCAGCCGAGCACCGAGCCGTGATACCGCGTCAGGATGCCCTTGCGGATCAGGAGACGCAGCAGGTACCGATACCTGAAGAGGTCGAGGATGCCGCGGCCCGCGCCGGGGACGGTGAACGCGCTGACGTCCACCGATTCCGCTCTGCTCATTCCAACGATTCTATGGTCGTGCCGGGCGCCGATCGCGCCAGGCGTTCGGCGATCACTCAGCTTCGTTTGAGCGCATCTCGCCAGCTCATGTCGCGCGCCGCCTTGACCGCGCAGATCACGACGAGCATCCAGCCGCCTTCGGTGAGCGCGAAGCTCTCGGCGGCCGACGTCACCGCGATCGCCACGAGCACCAGTGCCGGCCACAGGTAGACGACGCTGCGCCGGTTCGACGCGAGCAACCACGCACGCACGAGTGCGACGCCGATGAGGGCGGCGAAGAGCGCGGCGCCGATGACGCCGACCTGGAAGTACACGTCGAGGTAGGCGTTCAGCGCGGACTCGTGCGCGCGCCCGGTGCCGGCCTCGATCCAGGTGTACGGCGGCGCATCGGGCCACTTGCCCACCCACCCCCATCCCTGCAGGGGGTTCAGGCTCAGGTAGCGCGAGAGCTCACGCCACACGTCGAGGCGCACGTCGAACTCGGCTCGTGCGTCGAGCAGCCCGATGATGCGCACCCGGAGGATCCAGCCGGTGACGAGCACGGCGGCTGCGGTGATGAGCAGTGCGAGCTGCCAGCGCCAGCGGCTCTCGGGGGCGACGCGTCGGAGCCCGTAGAGCGCGGCGAGGGCGAGCAGCGCGGCACCGAGCGCGATCCACGTGATCGGCGAACCCGAGAGCGCGAGGATGATGAGCGCGAGTGCGAGCGAGATCGCCGCCTTCGTTCGCGTGACGATGCGGATGCGCCACTCGACGATGAAGGTGATGAGGGCGATGAGCGCCACGAAACCGAGCATGTTGCGCGAGCCGAAGATCCCCTGGATGGGGCCGAGGGCGGCGAGGTTGCCCTCGATGCCGAGGAACCTGATCGGAAGGTCGAAGAGGATGCCCGAGAACACCTCGAGCGCGAGCGAGACGCCGAGCAGCACGCGCATGGTGTCGCCGAACGCCCGCACGATCTGGATGGTGTCGCGCATGAGCGCGATGTAGACGCCGAGCACTCCGAACGCGATCAGGTACGCGACGCGCAGCACCGAGAGGCCGGGGCTGCTGCTCCAGATCACCGAAGCCGCACACCAGCCTACGAAGACGAGGATGCTGATGGGGAGGATGCCGTACCACTCGATCGCCCGCCACCGCGTGACGAGCGAGGCGCCGCAGAGGACGAGCAGCGCCGCGAGCGCGGCGAGCAGGCCGGGCCAGCCGATGACCGCGCGGATGGCGTGCGCGCTGAACGCGAGTCCGATCGCGACCAGGGCGAGCGCCTGCGCGAACCGGGCGGAGCCCACGAAGTCCCGCACGGCCTCGACGCGACCGGGCGCTCCACTCGGGGTCATCGCGCCTCGTCGCCGGTCGCGGCGGACTCGGTCGGTTCGGGAGTCGGTTGCGCGAGTGCCGACCGACGGGGCGGCGCCTCGGCCCGGAACGGCTCGTGCTTCCACTGGCGCTGCTTCGTCGCCCAGGCGATCGCGATGAGCAGGGCCCAGCCGCTCTCGACGAGGACGCGGCTCTCGGCGAGGCTCTGCCCGACCAGGGCGACGAGCACCAGCAGCGGCAGCAGGGCCGCCGCCGAATACGGGAGTGTCCGGCCCGTGGCATCCACCGGTCGATCGACGGAGAGGAACCACGACCGCCACAGTGCGCCGATGACGATCGCCGAGAATGCCAGCAGGCCGATGATGCCGAGCTGCATCCAGACGTCGAGCCACGCGTTGTGCGCCTGCAGGTAGACGACGCCCTTGCGCACCGCGAGGTCGTTGAAGGGCTCGACGAAGGGGTTCCAATAGCCGACCCAGCCCCAGCCCGCCCACGGTCGTTCGGTGGCCAAGCCGATCACCGAGTTCCAGATGTCGAGGCGCCCGGTGAGGTCTTCGCCCTTGCCGAAGAGCTCGAGCAGGTTGTTCCAGAACACGGCGAGCAGGGTGACGGATGCCACGAGCACGCCGCCTGCCGTGATGTAGACGCCGCGGCGTCGGTCGGGCCCGACGCGTCTCGTCCACAGGGCGAACCCGAGGGCGACGAGCACGATCACGGCGACGAGGATCATCGTCGCGGAACGCGTCAGCACGAAGACGAGCCCGGCCACGACCAACCAGGTGATACCCCAGCCACGTCGCATGCTGCCCGCCGCGAGGAGCACGCCGAACACGATGAGCCCGAGCAGGGCGACCATGCCGAGCAGGTTGCGGCTCGCGACGATGCCCTCGACCGGCCCGCCGTCGAACAACAGCCCACGCGACCAGTAGAACGCCATCGGAAGCTTGCCCTCGGGCTCGAAGTCGGGGAAGTTCGGCAGCAGCGGCTCGCGGATGAAGATCGCGACCCACAGTTCGAAGAGCAGCGAGAGCGCCAGCACCCACTTGATCGCCGCGCTGAGGGCGCGAACGAAGCGCGCCCATGTGAGGCAGAGCACGAGCGACACGGCGACGAGCGTGGTCACGAGCGTGAGCAGCACGCCAAGGGCGGATGCCCCGGGGTAGAACGACCACGCGATCGAGAGCGTCGCGATGACGAGGAAGACGAGGGTGGACTTCGGTACCCTGCGCCAGCTCCAGGTCGGCCTCGTCTGCACGATGAGCACGACCGCGCCGACGATGACGATGCCGGCGACGATGCCGAAGCCCCACCAGCCGAGCAGGTTGCGCCAGAACTGGCCCGCCAGCAGCGTGAACAGTGCGAAGGTCGGGTACGCGCCGATCAGTGCGTTGCGTCGCCCGGATGCCATGCGCTCAAGGCTACCGTTCTCGCGGGCCATGGCCGGAAGGATCCGCCCACCGGGTGTGCGCGGGTCTCACCCGCTCGCGGCAATGATGCGCTCGACGAGGTACGGCGCCATGGTCTTCATGTAGGTACCCGAGATGTGGCCGGCGGCGTCTCGGTAGACGACCGTGCCGCCGATCACGGCCGGGCACGTCGCCTCGTCGCAGTAGAAGTCTGTCATGTCGACGACGGCAGCGTCGGAGTCGGCAGCTGCGGCGAGCTGCACATCAGCCGGCTGCGTCACCTCGGAACGGGGACTGCTGCAGTCGTTCAGGTTCGCGCCGACCCGTGACAGGCACGCGAACGTCGGCTCTGGGACGATCGGCACCGCGCCCACCACCACCACTTCGGCGCCGGTCGCCTCGACTTCGCTCCAACGCTCGCTGAAGCTCTCGGGCGCCGCGTCGGCGATCGCCCAGCGTGCCGCGGTCGTGATGACGAGGTCGTATCCGCCGTCGACCAGGCGTTGCTGCACCTGGTCTGCGACGTCATCGCAGTCGCTGTCGGTAGGCTGGTCTCGCCATTGGCACCCGAAGCCGACGAAGGTGTCGAGAGACCAGCCGAGCTCTTCGGAGGTCTCGAGGAACGCAGGAAGCAGTGCCGCCGCGTGGCTGTCGCCGACGAGTGCGACGCGTCGGGCATCTGCCTCGGTCGAGCCGAAGGTGCACGTCGCGAGCTCGCCGCCCTTCGGACGCCAACACGAGTAACCGCCCGCGGTGTCGGTCGGGAGTGCATCGAGCGTGGGCGTCACGTCGTTGATCGAGACCTCATCGGGCTGAACGCAGTCGGTACCGGCACCCGGTGCGGCCTCGGCGCCGACGCAGCCGGCCGCCACCGCAGTCGGTGTCGCGTGCGGTTCGGGCAGGCTCAGGCGAGCCGCACCGAGTCCGACGACGACGAGCAACGCCGTCCCGGCCCCCACCGCAACGAGCAGGGGCAACCGTCGGCGCTTCGGTACCGCACCGGGTGCGGCCTTCGGCATGAGCCACGTCGATCGTCGCACGGGCTCCTCGACCAGATGGTACGACAGCACGGACGCGACCGCGGTGAGCGCGAGCGCGAGCACGTAGTACCGGCGGGACTCGAGCGGTACGAACGATGCGAGCAGCACGATAACCGGGAAGTGCCACAGGTAGAGCGAGTACGAGATCGCGCCGATATACGAGCTCACACGGTTCGACAGGGGCCACAGCAGGCGGGCATAGCGCGGCGATTGCTCGCCGATGCCGGCGGCGATGACGGCCGCCGTGGCGAGCACAGGGAGTGCGACGGTCGGTGCCGGGAAGATCGAGTCGGGCCCGATCCAGAACACACTGACCACGAGCCCGACGACGCCGAGCCACGCGAGGGCGACACGCGCCGCGAACGGAATGCGCCACGTGCCGAGCGAAACGGCGGCGAGCAGAGCACCCACGCCCAGCTCCCACGCGCGCGTCAACGTCGAGAAGTATGCGGTGGTCGGGTCGGCGCCTGTTTGCATGAGCGCCCACGCGAACGAGAGTGCGATCAGCGTCGAGAACACCGCGATCGTCGCGATGTGCGAGGCACGCGGAGTGCCCCAGCGGCGCATCGCGGCGGTGAATACGAGCATGGTCAACAACGGCCAGACGAAGTAGAACTGCTCCTCGACCGAGAGCGACCAGTAATGCTGCAGCGGCGATGGCAGTTGCCCGAGCTGGAAGTAGTCGGTTCCAACCGACATCGAGCGCCAGTTCGCGCCGAAGAAGAACGCCCACACGCCATCGACGGCCACCGAGAGTGCCCGACCTCGGGGGAGGAGCAGTGCACTGAACGCGACGGTCACCACGATCACGAGCGTCGCGGCGGGGGCGATTCGGCGGATGCGGCGCCGATAGAACCCCGACAACGAGAGTCGGCCCGTGCGATCGAGTTCGCGGAGGATGTGCGACGTGATCAGGTAGCCCGAGATGACGAAGAACACGTCGACCCCGACGAATCCGCCCGACGGCCATCGGAAAAGGTGGTCGAGAATGACCACGATGACGGCGAAGGCGCGCAGGCCCTGGATGTCGGCACGAAAGCCTCGGCCGGGTACCGCGCCCCGCGGCGATCGTGGGACTTCGCCCGTGGCGGCGCGCGAGCGCGGCGGCGAGATGGTCATCTTCCGTTCCTCGTGTGTTTCATGGGACGGCGTCGAATTCCCGTGCCGCCCAGTCAGTATCGCGTACTTCGCGCCCGTATTCTTCAGCGTGGCGCGATAGGTGCACGATTCTGGGCCTGGTCAGGTGCTCCGGGCTGGCCGGAACTCGAGAAAGGGGGCGTCGACGCGGTCAGGTCGTGGTCGCCAATGTGAAGACGTGGGCGCCCTTCTCCGCCGGCTCGATCTCACGCCGAAGCCGGGGCTGCTCGGCGAGCCATCGGTCGCCGACTGCCACCTCATCTGGTCGTGCCGCGTCGTCGAGCACGATGACCACGTCGTCGGCGCACTTCGGCAACAAGGTGGGAACCGCGGGATATCGTGCCTCACGGCCGGTTGCGGCGGGGGGGCCGTCGACGAAGATGACGCCGATATCGGCCAGATCTTCGATCGCGGCAGTGTCGTACCAGAGCTGAGACGTGGCGACTTCTTTCCGCGAATCGTCGTCGGGTTCGGCGTGTACCGCGACGAGCGGAGCGAACCGCACCTCGACGATGTCGTCGAGCCCGTGCGCTGCAACGAGTGCCCTCGTGCGGTCAGCGTACGAGGCGTCGTGTTCGAGGGCGACCAACCGCCCGCCGCCGGCACGACGGAGCGCATAGCCGAGCCAGACACTGGACGAACCGCTGCCGCATTCGACGACCAGCGAGGGCTTTCGGTCGAAGATGACCCTGATGAGGATGCGAATCACGTCAGGCGACGCGGCCCACCCGCGTAGGGGAGGCATGAAGTCCGCCGGCTCCAGGGCCTTCTGCAACTCGGACCACGCGACATACTGTTCGTAGTCCTTGACGCCGCTCCTGGAGATGTAGCCGCGGAGCTCGCCCGCCATCTTCGGTATCGTTGCCGAGCGCAGGTCGTTCATCTCTGCCAGAGTTCGCTCGACCATGACGTCGAGCTTGGCGGCTGACGTGGCGATATCAGTGACCGTCGCATCGGTCCGACGGATCGAGGATTCCCAGTCGGCTACCCGTTCGAGGATCGTCGAGACGTCGGCGCGGAGCGCGGAGACACGCTCGGCTGCCTGCTCCGCACGTAACCGTGAACTTCGCTCGTCGAGGCTCAGCTTGCACAGCACGGCACCGATGGCGGCCAGGCCGCCGGCCGCGAGCAGAATGAGCGCTTCCCCGAGCGAAATCGAGTTCGTGATCGCGAGGATCACGACGATCGCAATATAGACCACGCCGATGACTATTGCGATGGCCAACCATTCGAGACGCCGTCGCCTTCGTCGCATCATGCCCTCCGCCGTCGCGTTACCGGCTCTCCAGCTCGTCGAACCCATCGCAGCCTAGCCGCTCGATTTCAGATACTAGCGACGTACGGGTCCTGAGCGGCGCGACGTGCACGAGCCGTGAGCGCTGGGAACGACGCCCGATCGATTCAGACGAACGCGGCCCTGCCGGTGATCTTGCGACCGACGATCAGGGTGTTCATCTCGCGGGTGCCCTCGTATGAATACAGCGCCTCTGCGTCGGAGAAGAACCGGGCGACGTCGTAGTCGAGCACGATGCCATTGCCGCCGCACACCTCGCGCGCCCACGCAACCGTCTCACGCATGCGTGCGGTCGCATATGCCTTGGCGAGCGCCGAGTGCTCGTCACGCTGCTCGCCACGGTCGAGCATCTCGCTGACCCGCACGACCATGCCGAGCGATGCCGTGACATTGCCGAGGCACTTGACCAGCAGGTCCTGGATCAACTGGTGCGAGCCGATGGACTTGCCGAACTGCACGCGACCGCCGGCGTAGGCGACGGCCGCCTCGTACGCGCCCATCGCCGTGCCGACTGCGGCCCAGGCGACCTCGGCACGGGTGAGACGAAGCACGCTCGCAGTATCGCGGAACGAGTTCGCGTTCTGCAGCCGCAGGGTCTCGGGAACCACGACGCCCTCGAGGGTGATGTCGGCGTTCTGCACGATTCGAAGGCTCGTCTTGCGCTCGATCTTCGTTGCGGTGTAACCGGGCGTCGAGGTGGGAACGATGAAGCCCTTGACCTCGCTGTCCTCGACGTCCTTCGCCCAGATGATCGTGATGTCCGAGAATGTCGCATTGCCGATCCAGCGCTTCGAGCCGTTGAGCACCCAGTTGTCGCCATCGCGCTTCGCGGTGGTCCGCAGCCCCTGGGATGAGTCCGAACCCGACAGGGGCTCGGTCAGGCCGAACGCGCCGATGACCTCGCCGCTCGCGAGCCGCGGGATCCACTCGTCCCGCTGCTCCTTGGAACCGCAGACCCCGATCGAGCCGGTCGCGAGACCGTTCTGCACCCCGACGAAGGTGGCGACGGAGGCATCGACCCGAGCGAGCTCGAGCTGGACGAAACCGCGGAACACGGCGGAATTCTCGAATGGCTTCGTCTCGTCCCACGCATATGAGAGCGTCCCGAGATCTGCCAGCGGCTTCACGATCTGCATCGGGAACTCCGCTCGATCCCAGTAGTCGTTGACGATCGGCTTGACGTCGGCCTCGAGCCACGCACGGAGCTTCGCAAGCGCCTCCTTCTCGGGGTCGGCGAGGAGGGATTCGTAGGCGTAGAAATCGCTGGCGAGCGGCTCGAAGGACATGACTGCTCCAATTCGATGGTCGGGATGCCCCGAGCCTAGGTTCGGTCGCCGACCACCGTGAAGCCGTTGGTACCTTGGATCAAAGGCGACGAGAGGACCTCCCCCGATGTTTGTGGCGATCGACAACGCTCCGCGAGACTATGCGTGGGGCTCACGCGATGCCATCGCCGAGTACCGAGGCGTTGCACCTTCGGGTGAACCCGAGGCCGAACTCTGGCTCGGGGCGCACGCAGGTTCACCAGCGAAGATCGCCGACGCGTCATCCGTCGGCCATGCAGACCTCGCGCAATGGATCGCGGCGGATCCGACGACCGCACTCGGCCCGCAGCTCGCGGCGCGAGGCAGCCGCCTCCCGTTCCTCCTGAAGGTCCTGGCCGCGGCCGAACCCCTCTCGCTGCAAGCCCACCCGACGCCGCAGCAGGCACGCGCCGGATTCGAGCGCGAGGAAGCCGAAGGCGTGCCGATCGGGGCATACGATCGCAACTTCAAGGACTCGTTCCACAAGCCCGAGCTCATCGTCGCGGTGAGCGAGACCTTCGACGCCCTGTCGGGGTTCCGACCGCTCGGCGAGGTAAATGGCATCGTCACGGTGCTCCGCGCCGCCGACGCCGCGAGCGCGGCGCCCGAACCGGGCGCACTCGATCTGCTCGACGCGCATCTCGCCAGCAACGAGCCGCTGCGCACGACCGTCGAGTGGCTGTTGCGCGATGGGCGCGGCGAAGACTCGGGGGAGGCCGCATGGGTCACCGAGCGGGTCGTGGCGCTCGCGGCGACCGATACGGCACGCGACTCCGAGTTCGCGCTCTCGTTCGAGACGGTCGGTCGACTCGCGGAGTTCTACCCCGGTGACGCCGGGATCGTGATCTCACTGCTCCTCAACCGGGTGCGACTGCAGCGGGGCGAGGCGCTCTACCTCGCCGCCGGGAACATCCACGCCTACCTCGAGGGCCTCGGCATCGAGCTCATGGCTGCCAGCGACAACGTGCTCCGAGGCGGACTCACGCCGAAGCACGTCGATGTGACCGAACTCCTCGACGTGCTCGACTTCACGCCGATCGAACCCCCCTTCCTCCGCCCCGACCTGTCCGTGGGTGGGGTTCAGGTCTTTCGCCCCGACGTCCCCGACTTCGCGCTGCATCGGGTCGAGCCGGCTGCCGCGTCGAACCACGAGGCTCACGTGTCGATATCGGCGCCGGCCATCGTTCTCGTTGAGCAGGGCGTGATAAGGATCCGTGGTGGAGCGGGAGCAGCGAGCCTCGAGCAAGGTGACGCGGTGTATGTCACTCCGGACGAATCGAAACTCGTGTTCGGAGGAACCGGAGTCGCTTGGCTGGCGACGATGAACACGCTGGCTCGCAGCGGGAGCTAAGTTGTCATGCCCAGAGGCTGGGATTGCCTAGGCGCGTATTCAGTTAGCGGCGGATACGCCGACGAGGTGGAGGATCGCGGCCCGAAGCGCCCGGCCGACCAGCGCATAGCCGTCAGTGGTCGGATGAATGCCGTCATACGAGGTTCCCGGTGCGTAGAGCCTTCCATCGCGAGCGAACGCCCAGGGGTCGACGTAATCCCAGCCCTTCGTCGCGGCGTATTGCTTGAGCTTCCAGTCGAAGCGCGCGGCATCGTCGGGGTTGCTGTCGAGCGGCGGAATCGCGCCGATGACGACGTGCCGGGGTCGGATGATGTCGACGATCGCGTCGTAGTTCGGTGCAACCGACGCGAAGTCCGTGTGGAATCGCACGTCGTTGGTACCGCCCATCAGCACCAAGACGTCGATGTCAGCGATCGGGCGCACATTCTCGGCCATCGTCTCTACGGTCGATCCACCCTTCGCCCACCCACCCGCATAGACGATGCCATCGCCTTCGGCATACGTCATCCAGGTGTTGCTGTCGAGGCCCTCTGAAAGCAGCCGCGCTCCGCCTCCTGCGGTCAACGAGTCTCCGACGATCGCGACGCGGACAGGCAACGAGAGTGGGCGGTCGGCCGGTGCGGCGGATGGTGATGGTGTGGGGGCCGCCGTCGCGGCGGTCGAGGTTCCGGAGGTCGCGACCGGTGGCGTCCACAGAGCCCACGGCGCAGCCGACGACGGTGTTGCGCTGCATCCGAGCAGAAGGGTGAGTGCTGCGAGGCTCATGCCTCCCGTGAGGATGCGGGCGGGGAGTCTCATGCGTTCGAGTATTCCATGGGACGGCAGGCCACTCGGCGTCCGGCGCCGTGGTCGGGGGGTGTGCGTCGCTGTGCGGTTCTCTGTATATTCTGCATAGTGCCCGACGGCTCGAACACGTCGCGCCCGAACGGACGGGCGCCCGGGCCGGGGGAAACGTGGGCGCGGCTCGAACACGCACGCGATCATTCGCGCTGATGATCGCCGGCATCATGCTGATGTCGCTCGCCCCTCTTGGGGCGGGGACGGCGGCGAGTGCGGCCGCGCCAGCGGTCCCCGTCATCACGATGAAAGCAAGTGCGACGGGAGTGGCATACGGAAGCCCGCTCACCGTGACGGGCAACGCTGTCCTCTCGGGTGCGCCGATGAAGGCGGTGACGGTTTCCGTCGTCGGACTCAGTGCTGCGACGAACATGTGGGAGTCGATCGGGCGTTCCGTGACAGCGGCCGACGGAAGCTACACGTTCACCTTCGTTCCCCGTTCCGGGTACCGACTGAAGGTCGAGCTGCCAGCTTCGGCAGTTCATACCTACGCGCAGAGTCCTAGTGCCGTCATCTCCGTGCAGCCACAGCTCTACGGCGTCACGCCTGTCGGTGCGTCGCTCGCGGTTGCCGGACGGGCGAAGACCGTGTCCGGTTTCGTGCGGGCGGAGCTCGGCGGTCGTCGCGTCAAGCTCGCGCGCGCCGACGGATCGACGTGGACCGACATCGTGGAGACTCGCTTCGACGCGAAGGGGCGTTTCGACCTGACGTTCACCCCGGCGACGACGGGCACGTTCGTGTACCGGGTGGTCGTTCCATCGGTCGGGGGGCTGGTCATGAAGCTCGGAGCTGTGCTGTCGACCGGGGTGAAAGGATCCATTGCCGAGCTCGCCAGCACAAATCCCGCCTGTTTCGGCGCGAGCACTCTGCTCAGTCCGGGGTGCGCCAATCCTGCGCTCGAGGGCCTGTTGTTGCCGACGACCAATGCTGCCGCCCTTCCGCTCGACACGGGAGGGAGCTACGCGCCGGCCTGCTGGCAGAGCGACAGATTCGCTCCTGTGCCGGTCTGCCGCTTCGGTCCGACCAGCTCCACGGCTCTCCGGATGGCGCTCGTCGGAGATTCGCACGCCGCTGCCCTCCTCGTGGGATTGAAGGGTCAGCTCGCGGCCCGGAACTGGCAACTCGACACGTACCTCGGCGTGTCGTGCCGATGGAAGGACACCAACCCCGAGTGTCTTCCGCGCACACAAGCGATCAGCGCCGCCCTCCTGGCTCAGCACTACGACGTGGTCCTCGTCACGGGTCTCCGGCAACCCCTCGGCTCTACCGTGGCGAGCGCTGCCGCCGTCTCCGACGAATACTCAGCGGTGTGGGGGCCGGTGCTCAGTACGGGGACCAGAATCGTGGCGATCGCCGACAACGGGTATCTCCCCGCCACGGATACCATGGCGTGCGTCACGAACGACGGCGGCCGCAACGCCACCGGGTGCGTGCAGAAGCTGTCCACGCTCACCACTGGGATCGACCCTCTGATCAAGGCCGTGGCCGACAACCCCGGAACGGCCATCGTCGATCCGACGAAGTACTACTGCACCCTAGGACCTGACGGGGTCTGCCCGCTCGTCCTCGGCCACGTCATCGTCTATCGCGATCGTCATCACCTGTCAGGAACCTTCGCTCTGACGCTCGGTCCCTATCTCGCCGCAGACATCGCAGGAAAGCTCACCCAATGATGCGCCCATTCGCCCGACCCACCGCACTCGCCCTACTCGTGGCCGTGATGGCCGCACTGCTTCCGCTGAGCCCTGCGACTGCCGCGGCCCAACCCGTCACGGTCACCGCCACGGTCGCCTCGCCGATGATCGCGTACGGCAAGAGCGTGACGGTCACCGGACGCGTTCTCACAGGCTCGGCACCGGTCGCTGGAGTACGCGTCAAGATCACGACCTCGAGCACGACGGGATGGCAGTTGACTGCCTCGGCGATCTCCACCGCATCAGGCACGTACTCGGCCGCATTCAGCTCCGTTGGCGGGCGTGACGCTCCGCGCGGAGATCGCATCGACCCCGACGTTGTCGGCCGCCGCCAGTGGTCCGATCGCCGTCGCCGTGCAGCCCCAGATCTATGGCACGACGGTGAGCGGTGACGGAACGGCCCCGGTCGGGCAGACGCGAACCTTCAGCGGTGCGGTTCACGCCGGATTGGCCGGCCGCCGCATCAAGGTCGAGCGCTTCGAGCCGAGCGGATGGGTGCAAGCGGCGCAGTCCTACATCCTGACGAACGGAACATTTGCCGTGCCGGTCGTGACGACGCGATTCGGAAACCAGGCGTTCCGCGTCGTGATGCCGTCGGGTGGTGGCCTCGTAGTGAAGGCGGTGGGACCGTTCGATGTCGGTACGTACGGGGGAGCGGTCGCACGGCTGGGTGATTCACGCGCATGCTTTGGCGCAGCGGCGTTGCCGGGACCGTGCAGCAACCCCGCACTGGGCAGTTCGATCACGCCGTCGATCGTCGGACGAGCCTACGCCGCTGATACGCAAGGTGCCTTCAGTTGCTACACCGCCGACCCGTCCGCGACCGTGCCGGTCTGCTCGGAGGGCTCGAAAAGGGCGGACGCCCTGCGTGTCGCGGTGACCGGCGATTCGCACGCGGCGATGCTCCTTCCCGGGCTCCGCCCGCTGCTCACCGCACTCAACTGGCGCCTCGACTCCTACGTGGGGCGGGGATGCGTGCTGAGTGCTGTGGTTGCCGGGTCGCCGTGCGAGCACAGGCTCACCGATCTCAACAAGCGCCTCGCGGCCGGTGCGTACGACGTGCTGTTCGTGACGGCCGTCCGAGCCGCGAACACGGCTGCTCCCGCCGCCGATCCCAAGATCGCAGCATACGCAGCCGCCTGGAAGCCGCTGGTAGCGGCCGGCACGACGGTCGTCGCACTCGCAGACGATCCGACGCACCCGCAGTCGACTTTGGACTGCGTCGACGCGGCCAACGGCAACTACGCCCTCGCAGCCGCATGCAGCACGCCGCGTGACGCAGGATTCGCCCTGAGCGACCCGCTGCCCGCCACCGTCGCCGCGGTCCCGGGATCGGTGCTGCTCGACGAGAGCGCGCATCAGTGCACGCCCAGCCTCTGCCGGCCCGTAATCGGCAATGTGATGGCCTACCGAGACACGCACCATCTCTCAGCAACCTACGTGAAGACCCTCGCGCCCTACCTCGTGCAGGACGTCGCTCCGCACCTCTGACGGTGCGGCCCGCACGGGCGAATCAGGAAGGCCGGCAGTCGTGACTGCGGGCCTTCGCGCGGCCAGACGAGGGGACGAAGGAGACTTCGCAACCAACAGGTCAGGCGTGGATCACGTATCACGCCGGGGTGACACGCCCGGATATCGTTCCACGCGGACTGCGACGAGGGACCTGAGTTCGAAGCTACGATGGTCTGTCGTGCGCAACATCCATCGAGTTCTCGTCTTCCCTGCGTGGCAGGACAATCCATACTTGAACATGATGAGCCTTGCGCCGCGCGCCTCGGGGTATGAGTTCAAGGGCGTGACGACGTTCGATTCATTGTCGAATGCGTCAAGTCTCCTCGGCGCGAGCGATGTCCTCCACGTTCACTGGACCGATCCGATCGTTCAGCGGGCCGCGTCGGTCGCGGAAGCGACCGATCGTCTGTCCCGCTTCGTCGAACTGCTCGATGGGCTCCGCGATCGAGGCGGACAGCTCATCTGGACCGTGCACAATCGGTTTCCGCATGAAGTGCTGTATCGCGACGTGGAGGTGGGCCTGTATCGCCTCCTCGCCGAGAGAGCAGATGCGATCCACATCATGTCCACCGATACGCCGGCAATGCTCGCCGACACATGCGAGTTGCCCGCGGAGAAGACCATTCGGATCCCCCACCCGAGCTACTTGGGCGTGTACGGTGTTCCGCCGTCGCGCGCCGAGGCGCGGCGCGCGCTCGGTGTGGACGACGATGTGCCGACCGCGTTGTTCTTCGGGCAGATGCGACCCTACAAGGGGCTGGAGACGCTCATCGATGCGGTGCGGCGGATCCAGGACTCAGGTCGGACCGCTCCGCTCCTTCTGCTCGCCGGATCTGCCACCCCTGAGGCGAAGGATGAAATCAGCGCTGCGGTCGGATCCGACGTGAAGACCGTCGCGCACTTCGGGTTCGTCCCGGACTCCGATCTCGGCATCTGGTTCGCGGCCGCTGACATCGCGGTGTTCCCGTATCGTGCAATCCTGAACTCGGGGAGCCTGCACCTTGCCGCCGCCTTCCGAACGCCGGTGATCCTCCCCGGTGAAGCCCACCTCGTGCGGCAGTACGAGGACGAGGATTGGGTGCAGTTCTTCGATCCATTGGACTCGGTGGATTCGATGGCGAATCTCCTGTCAGATCCACCCCGATCGATGGATGCGGCGAAGTTCGATGCGTTCAATGAGCGCAACTCCCCTTGGAAGATCACTCGAGCGTACGCCGGACTGCTGGACCGACTGACGTCAACGGCGGTGCCGGAGCACTAATCCGCGCGCCGCTGGAGCCTGCTCAGCAGGTTCTTACTCGCACGCCGGGCGCCGCGGACCGTCCAATGGTGTCGGCGTTCGATCCAGAGTGCGCCATCGCCTGTTCGCCCTACGTCGAAGCTTCCGAATCGGTCATATTCGGCGGAGACCTGTGTCGACCGCGGTAGCTCCACCTGCAGTGATCCCCCGTTCTCCAACGGGGACTCGGCGACGAGATATGCGCGAGATCCGGGCCGAAGACCGCTTGCGGTGACTTCGGCGGACCAGGCGAACCGCTCGGCCGTGCTGTCTGACGCCGGTCTCACCGAGATCGGACGAGACGGGAGCGATCGGCTTCCCGCGCGAAGGCGGAGGCGGAGACCCGGTAGTGCACTCGACCCGAACACGGTGACGTGGCCCCGATGAAGGGCGACGGCCTCGAGTCGATGCCCCGCACTCCGGGTCGACTCGATCCGGTCACGGAGGCGTTCGTCGGAGACCTCCAAGACCTGCGAGAGCTCGGGGATCCGATCCAAGGGCTGCCATGGATCGGTCACGGCAACCTGAGCCGCGATCCGAACGACGGCAATGAGTTCCGAAATGTCCATGTCGGGACTTCGTACGGCATACGCGAGTGCCGGAATCGATGCGCGAACAACGGCGTTGGTCTCGGGAACATTGTCAAGTGATCTGAATACTTCGCGCCACATCTCCAACGACTCCGCGTCCTGCACACGGTCCACCGAGGTCGCGCGGACGAAAGCCGAAGCCGCCCGGACCTTCCCGGCGGAAACGAGGTTGAAGATTGCACGCTGAATCGGACTAAGTCGTCCGAAGCGGAACTCGGGAAGCCGCTCGCGAATCTGCGTCAGCAACTCCGTGATTCGAGCGTCGAGCTCGGGGTCGCCATCGCCGGTGGCCAGGAACTCGTTGAGGTGCTTCCAGCCGTCGGCCTCGAAGAATAGACCCCCGAACATCGAAAGCAGCCCGTGGTCTCCGTCGGTCGAGACGAGCGAGGCGCAGGTGAGCTCCTGTTCGAGGTAGCTCACCAGGGCTATTGCGCTTCGCGCCTTCGCGGTCATCGAGCTGGCACCAGGCCGAGCCCGGTAGAGGTAGACGACGTCTTCGATGACGTCGATCGAGCCGGCGGCCAGGTAGGTCGTCATCATCGGAACGATGTCGTTCGAGCGAGCGACTTCGGGGAAGCTCGCACCGGTGGAGTCCCAGAAGTCGCGTCGGAACACCTTGTTCCAACACGCCCGACCCCGGATCAGCGATGGGTGTTCTCGCAGCGACACCCCGACCCGTTGCTCCGCATACGCACTCCAGCGGTCCGTGGGTCGCCAAGTCTTCATGGTCGAGAACTTGAGGTAGTCGCCGAACACGATGTCGGAGCCGCTCGATTCGAGCGAGTCGACCATCGCCTTGTAGGCGCCCGGTGGCACGAGATCGTCGCCGTCGCAGAAAGCGAGGAAACGGCCCCGGGCGTGCTGGACACCGAGGTTGCGCGCGTTGGCACCGCCGAAGTCGATGGCATCGATCAGCCTGATACGCGGGTCGGAATCCGCCCATGCTGCGACGACCTCGCGCGTGCCATCGCTCGAGTGGTCATCGACAACGATGATCTCGAGCCCATCGAGCTGCTGCTCGGAGATCGTTGTAAGCGTCTCTCCGACCCAGTCCCGGACGTTATGCGTCGGCACGACGACGCTGAGTACCGGAAGGTGCTCGGCGGACAGCTCCCCGCCTGTAGGTGTGTTCTGGGCTGAAGTGTCGGTGTGCGGCATCTATCGGGTTTCTCGGAGGGGCATGGGTGATGGAGTGCAGGGCGACCTGGCTTCGGACGCGATCCTAACGGCTGACCATCGAGAGTCTGTCATTCGCCGCGCTCACGGATGGCGGCGGGTCGAGCAGCCTTGGCCTTGGCCCTGGCCTTGGCCCGTGATCGCGGAGCGCCCGAGGCGTCGGGCTCGAGCTGTCGCAGCACCCGGGCCGGGACTCCGCCGACGAGCACGTCGTCCGGGACATCGGTCGCGACCACCGAGCCCGCGGCTATGACGGCGCCGGCACCGATCGTGACGCCGCCGACGACGATCGCTCCGGCCCCGATCCAGGTCCCGTCGCCGACGGAGATCGGATCGTTGCGGCCGGCTCCGGCGCGCTTGCGATGCTCGCCGATCTCATGGGTGTCCGTGATGAGCCGAACGAAAGGCCCGATGTTGACCCGATCTCCGATGGTCGTCATCGGTCGGATGTACACGTCGCGGTTGATGAACACATCGTTCCCGATCGTGACGGGACCGAGCAATTCGCCCCCCCGATAGATCGTCGTGCGATCTCCGACGCTGATCTCGCCATGCATTCGAACCCCCGGCTCGATTCGACACCCGTCGCCGATCTGCTTACTCACCGTTACATTGTGTCAGCGTGGCGAAGTCATGCAGGTCGGTTTTGCTGAGTATGGCCTTCCGCGATAGCCTCGCGACGCCGGCCAATGCGGGGACAGTGATATGGCAATCGACCGAGTCGCCCTCCCGATGGGGCGCAGACTCGCGTCCGTACTCGTGTCCCCTTTGCGCAGGCAGCGAGGACGCCGGCTGGCGCGACGAGTTCCCCATGCCGCGCGCGGCGCCGGCTGGGTCGACATCGTCATGCCCGTGCACGATGTCGAGCGGCTCGTCGACGCGAGCATCCGCTCCGTGCTGTCTCAGGACCACTGGCGACTGCGTCTGATCGTGCTCGACGACGCCTCGGGCGACGGCACCGCCCAGCGCGTCGCCCGATGGGCCGCGCGTGACTCACGCGTGCACCTGGCGCGTGTCGGTCACCGCGACCCGAACGCCACTCGAAATGCGGGCGTCGCGCTCGCCGAGGGCGAGTACCTCACGTTCCTCGACGGCGATGACCTGATGCGGCCCGGAGCGCTCCGCGATCTGGTCGGCAGCCTCGAGGCGTCGGGCGCCGACTTCGCGGTCGCCTCGTACGACCGGCTCGAGCGCGGGAAGCGCACGCCGCCTGCGTTCTGGATCGACGAGGCGCACGCCCTCGACCGCCCCGCGACGTCACTCGACCGGTTCCCGGCGATCCTGGTGAACGCGGTGCAATGGACCAAGCTCTACCGGCGGTCGTTCTGGGACGCCGCGCGCCTGTCGTTCCCCGAGGGCGGGCACTTCCAGGACCAGCTCGTGAGCGCCAGGGCCTACGCCCGGGCGGCGTCCTTCGACGTCCTGGCGCGCAAGACGATCGACTGGCGCATTCGTGACGACGGCAGCTCGATGACGCAGCAGGGCGTGCGTGCAGGCCAGGTGCGCGACCGGTTCGCGACCGCGCTCGGCGCACTCGCGGTGCTCGCCGACGAGTCGACCGATGCGGTGCGCCGCGCACGCATCGCGCAGTTCCTGTCGAACGACGCCGCGATCGCCGCCGCCGAACTCCCGGGCATGGGCGACGAGGCCTTCGCCGCGCTGCGTGACGGGCTCGCCGGGCTCGCCGCGCTCGCCGACGAGGCGATCTGGGCGGAGGTGCCGGCCGAGTCGAAGGTGCTCTACGAGTTCGTGCTGCGCGGCGACCGGTCGCGCGCGCTCGAATACCTGCGTCGCGGCGGGCTCGAACCGCTGCGACATCCGCTCATCGAGATCGACGGCGTGCGATACGTGCAGCTGCCGTTCTGGGCCGACGGCGAGGCGGATGTCCCGAGGTCGAGGTTCCGCGCCGCGCCGCGCGAGTTGCGCGCGTTCGCCGATCAGGCGGTGGCGCGCACGCCGAACAGCCGCCGGTAGGCGGTGGGGGTGGTCTGCAGCACCTTCACGAAGTGATGCCGCATGACGGCGGCCGCGCCGAACCCGGTCTCGCGCGCGATCTCCTCGAGGGTGTAGTCGGTCTCTTCGAGCATCTGCTGGGCGCGCAGCAGCCGCTGGCGGTTGAGCCACGCGTTCGGCGTGGTACCCGTCTCGGCGCGGAACCTGCGGGCGAAGGTGCGCGGTGACATGAGGGCCTTGCGGGCGAGCAGGTCGACCGTGAGGTCTTCGTCGAGGTGCTCGAGCATCCACTCGGTGACCTTGGCGAACGAGTCGGTGCGGCACTCGGCCACGGGGCTCTGGATGAACTGCGACTGCCCGCCGTCGCGCTGGGGCGGCACGACCATGCGGCGCGCGATGATGTTGGCGGCGCTCGCGCCGAGCTCGGTGCGCACGATGTGCAGCGCTGCGTCGATGCCGGCCGCGGTTCCCGCGCCCGTGACGACCTTGTCATCCTGAACGAAGAGCACGTCGGGGTCGACGTCGGTGTTCGGGAACATCTCGGCGAGCTGGTCGGTGTACATCCAGTGCGTGGTCGACTGCCGGCCGTCGAGCACCCCGGCGTGACCGAGGGTGAAGGCGCCCGAGCACACAGAGAGCACCCATGCGCCGCGGTCGACGGCCGAGCGGATGACATCGAGCACGCGTTCGTCGGCGGGCGAGTCGATGAGCGATGCCGGCACGGCGACGAGATCGGCGGTGTAGGCGGCGTCGAGACCCTCGGTGACCACGATGTCGAAGCCGAGCTTCGTGGTGACGGGACCCGGGTCTGCGGCGACGACGTGGAAGTCGAACGTCGGCCCGCCCTGGTCGCTGCGGTCGATGCCGAAGACCTCGCAGATCACGCCGAATTCGAACGGCGCCATCTGGGGGAGTGCGATGCACGCGATGGTCTGGAGCACGGGATGCCTCCGAATGGCAGAAATGGAACGTTTGATGTCCACTCTGCCACTGTCGGCAGGATCCTGCAAGACGTAGATTTACTGCCATGACCACGATCATCTTCCTCGTCCTTGCGGGCCTCGCGATCTGGGGCATCCTCGCCACCGTCCTTCGCCTCGACGATGACGGCTACGGTCGCCCCGAGATCCGCGATCGCAACCGTCACGTCGAGAACCTCCCCACCCGACACGCCTGACGCGGCGCCGGGCGGCGGATCGGGACATCCGCGCGCCCTGCACCGCTCACACTCGTGCGCCCTCCCGGTTACGATCGGGAGGGCGCCGGACGTTCCGCCGCCGGAAGGGCGGGACATGAGCTGGCTGGTCACCGGGGGAGCGGGCTACATCGGCGCGCACGTCGTGCGCGCATTCCAGGCGAAGGGCATCGACACCGTCGTGGTCGACGATCTCTCGTCGGGCAGGCACGCCTTCCTCACCGAGCAGGCGCCGTTCGTGCACGGCTCCATCCTCGACGGCCAGCTGCTCGAGGACGCGTTCGAGAAGTTCCACGTGCAGGGCGTCGTGCACCTCGCCGGCTTCAAGTACGCGGGCGTCTCGGTGCAGCGGCCCCTGCACACCTACCAGCAGAACGTGGCCGGCACGTCGATGCTGCTCGCCGCCATGGAGTCGAAGGGCGTCGACCGCATCGTCTTCTCGTCGAGTGCCGCCGTGTACGGAACGCCCGACGTCGACCTCGTCACCGAGTCGACCCCGAAGCATCCCGAGTCCCCGTACGGCGAGTCGAAGCTCATCGGCGAGTGGCTGCTCGCAGACCAGGCGCGCGCCACCGACCTCAGGCACACGAGCCTGCGCTACTTCAACGTCGTCGGATCGGGCACGCCCGAGGTGTTCGACCCGAGCCCGCACAACCTCTTCCCGCTCGTGTTCGAGGCGCTCCTCGACGGCCGAACCCCGCGCGTCAACGGCGACGACTACCCGACGCCCGACGGCACGTGCGTGCGCGACTACATCCACGTGGCCGACCTCGCCGAAGCGCACGTCGTGGCGGCGCAGCGGCTCGACTCGGGCGCGCCCATCGAGCCCGTCTACAACCTCGGTTCGGGCGACGGCGTCTCGGTCGGGGAGATCATGCGCGCCGTGGCCGACGTCACCGGCATCGCGTTCACCCCTGAGATCGCACCGCGCCGCGAGGGCGATCCGGCACGCATCGTCGCCTCGGGCGAGCTCGCGGCGCGCGACCTCGACTGGCGCATGCGGCACTCGCTCGCAGAGATGGTCGCGAGCGCCTGGGAAGCTCGTCGAGCGGCCGCCGAAGATAACGTCTGACGAACACCACGGCGTGTCGTTGCGTCCGTGAAGCCTCGACGGCCGCTTGAGGGTTTACCATCTGCGACTTGACTCCCACGAATTACAACGGTGTAATTGGTCAAGACACACCCCTTGGGGTGTTGGTACAACTGGGTGGGAGACGATATGGGTAATCCTGAATATCGTTCTGGAGTACCTGACGATTGGTTCATCGATCCGGTCAGGCTGGGAGTTCCCGGCGTGCGGCCGGCCGTCGATGATGGCAATCCGTTGGCGTGGCAGAGCGACGCACTGTGCGCGCAGACCGATCCCGAGGCGTTCTTCCCCGAAAAGGGCGGATCGACGCGGGACGCGAAGAAGATCTGCACCGGCTGCGAGGTGCGTTCCGAGTGCTTGGAGTATGCACTCTCGAACGACGAACGCTTCGGCATCTGGGGCGGCCTTTCCGAGCGCGAACGTCGCAAGC
The DNA here is from genome assembly GCA_963758615.1 of uncultured Actinomycetota bacterium. Taxonomy (GTDB): domain Bacteria; phylum Actinomycetota; class Actinomycetes; order Actinomycetales; family Microbacteriaceae; genus Agromyces. The sequence continues at coordinate 335,423 of CAVWVZ010000007.1, forward strand.
TTCGCAAGCGCGCGGTCTGACACGCGGGGTCCCGCCATCGGCGGGCCCCGCGTCTCGCACCGGCGTGCGTCGGAATCCGAGACGCTCGCTTCGCGGCGTCCCGATTCCGCTCGACGTTTCGTGTCGCGTTTCGAGGCGCGCCCGGTCGAGTGACGGATGCCGCGAGGCCGGCCGCTTAGGCTGACCCCGATGTTCCCCAGAGTCACCGCCATTCTCGTCGTGCACCGGGGCGGCGACCACCTTCGACGCACGCTCGCCGCGCTCGACTCCCAGACGCGCCGTCCCGACGCTTTCGTCGTGGTGCTCACCGAGGCCGACGCCGACGCCCGCGAGCAGATCGCCGCCGCGTCGCCGACCCATGTCGTCGAGCTCTCGCAGCACCTCTCGTTCGGAGAGGCGATCCGCGCTGCCGAGCGCGCCCTCGACGATCCGACGTCCGACGCCGATGCGCTGTGGCTCCTCGCCGACGACAGCGCGCCCGCGTCGGACGCGCTCGCAGCGCTGGTGGCGACGCTCGAGACCGCGAAGTCGGTCGCCATCGCGGGGCCCAAGCTGCGCGAATGGGACGAGCCCGACCGCATCGCGAGCTTCGGTCGCACGATGACGCGGCTCGGCCGGAGCGTCGCCCTCGTCGACGACGAGCTGGATCAGGGCCAGCACGACGGCCTGAGCGATGTGCTCGGGCTCGACCCGGCTGCGATCCTCGTGCGCCACGCCGTGTGGCGGGGGCTCGGAGGTTTCGACCCGGCCCTGCCGACCGTCGACGACGCCCTCGACCTGTCGGTTCGCGCCCGACTCGCGGGGCATCGCGTGGCGGTCGTGCCCGAGGCGCGCGTCGAGTTCGCCGGCAGCGGCGTCGCCGGGCCGGACACCGGATCGCGCGCCCGGACGATCCGTCGCCGCGATCGTGCGACCCGTGCTGCGCAGCTGCATCGCCGTCTCGTGTATGCACCCCTCGTGACCGTGCCGCTGCATTGGCTCACGTTCCTCCCGCTCGCGTTGCTGCGATCGGTGCGCCTGCTCCTCGTCAAGGCGCCAGGTGCGATCCCGGGCGAATGGGCTGCCGCGTTCTCCACGATGTTCTCGGGCGCCCGCGTGCCTCGTGCCCGCCGCGCGCTGAAGCGCTCGCGGACGGTCGGCTGGTCCGCCGTCGCGCCGCTGCGCATGCAGCCCGACGAACTGCGCCGTCGACGCCAGCAGGCCGCCGAGGCGCGCCGCGCGAGGGCTCGTGGTCGCGCCCAGGAGCTGCAGTTCCTCGCCACGGGCGGCGGCTGGGTGCTCCTCGTCTCGGCAGCGGCATCCGCGGTGCTCTTCACCTGGCTGATCGGTGCCACCGGCGTCGGCGGAGGGGCACTGCTTCCGCTCTCCGACGGCCTCGCCGCGCTCTGGCGCAATGCGGCCTACGGGTGGCGCGACATCGGGACGGGATTCGTCGGCGCCGCCGACCCGTTCGCCGGAGCGCTCGCCGTGCTCGGCTCGATCACGTTCTGGGCGCCGTCGTTCGCGCTCGTGCTCGTCTGGCTGCTGGCACTGCCTGCGGCGGCGATGGGCGCGTGGTTCGCGGCGTCGCGCCTCACCGAGCGCGGTTCGGTTCGCGCGGTCGCGGCACTGGTCTGGGCGTTCGCGCCGCCGTTCCTCATCGCCCTCGGCGACGGACGCCCCGGGCCGGTGCTCGCGCATGTGCTGCTCGGCTGGCTCGCCTTCGCGGCGTTCGGGGCGGCGACCTCGTGGGCGGCCGCGGCGACGGCCTCGCTCCTCTTCGCCGCAGTGATCGCCGCGGCGCCGAGCCTCGCACCGGCGCTCATCCTGGCATGGGCGGTCGCCCTGGCCGTCAGCGGACGGGCCTGGGTGCGCCTCGCGGCGCTTCCGGTCCCCGCTCTGACCCTCGCGCTGCCGCTCGTCATCGAGCAGGTCGGCCGAGGCAACGCGATCGCATTGCTCGCCGATCCCGGCCTGCCGGTCGGCAGCACGGTGCCGACCACGTGGCAGCTCGCACTCGGCTTCCCCGACGGTTCGTGGGGCGGATGGGACGCCTTCTTCGTGGGCGGGGCAGACGTCGACTTCCGGCTCGCGCTCAGCGCGCTCATCCTTCCCCTCGTGCTCGTGGCGATCGCCGCAGTGCTCGCGCCGCGCATCAAGTCCGCCGCGCTCGCGCTCGGCGCGGCGCTGCTCGGGTTCGCGACCGCCGTCGGCGCCTCGCACCTCGCCGTCGCGACGGTCGGCCCCGCCGACATCGCCCTCTGGACCGGCGCGGGCCTGAGCCTCGCGTGGCTGGGGCTCGTGCTCGCCGCTGTCGTGGCCCTCGACGCCATGCGACGCGGCCCCGCGCTGCTCGGATTCGTGGCGCTCGCCGGCGTGCTGGCCGCGATCCTGCCGACCGCGGTCGGCCTCGCCACCGACCGGGTCGCGATCGCGCCCGCCGCAGAACGCACCCTGCCCGCGTTCGTCGCCGCCGAAGCCCAGAACGATTCGCGCGTCACGACGATGCGACTCACGCCCGATATCGACGGCAGCCTGCGGGCCACGCTCGAGCGCGGTCGGGGCGTCACGCTCGACGAGCAGTCGACCCTCGCCGACACCTCCGAGACGCTGTCGGCCGAGGAGGAGCAGCTCGCCGAGATCGCCGGCAACCTCGCGTCGCGCAGCGGCTTCGATCCCGATGCCGCGATCCGTGAGTTCGGCGTCTCGTTCGTGCTGCTCGACGCCCCGTCCGACGACGCCGAGCGTGCGGTGGTCGCCACGGCCGAGCGGGCGCGCAGTGCGCTCGACGGAAATGCCGCGCTGATCGCGGTCGGCGAGACCGATTTCGGCGCGCTCTGGCGCTTCGTCGATGCCCAGGCGGATGCTCCGGCGGCGCAGATCCCCGCGGGCGCGGGCGGGTGGCAGGCGGTGCTGATCACGGTCATCCAGATCGTGGTGCTGGGTGCGACCCTGCTGCTCTCGATCCCGACGGGCGCCGGGCGAGAGCGCGACCGCCGGTCGACGGTCCGTCGGGAGACCCTGGCCGCAGGGCCGGACCCGGTACCCGAACCCGAAGCGGCGACAGGGCCGGAATCCGACCCCGAGGTCGAGCCGGAGCCAGAGCCGGACGCTGACTCCGAGTCCGAGGTCGAGGCCGACCCCGAGGTCGATTCGGAGCCCGACGCGGAGCCCGAGGCCGCGGCGGCGACGCCATCCGACAGTGACGAGACATCCGCTGACGGCGTCTCCGACGGAGAACCGGACCGGTCCGCTGAGCGCGAGGGAGACGACGATGGCCGATAAGCTCACCCTCGCCCGCACCGCCGTCCGCGTCGGAGCCCGGGGGCTCGCGGTGCTCGCCGCCGCGGGCATCGCCGTGGGCGCCGTCGCGGCAGCCGCTCTCGTCCCATGGCCCGATCACCGGGCAGAGGCGCCGTCGGTCGTCGTGCAACCGGCCGAGACCGGCCAGTTGCGCGTGTGCCCGGGCCCGCTGCTCTCGATCGGCGACGATCCTGCCGCGGCCACGACCGCGAACTCGGTCGGATCCGCCGACCTGATCTCGGGGGCGGTGCCGACCGACGCGGTCATCACCGAGACGCCGCTCGTCGCGCCCGATAACGCCCGCGCCGACGCCGACGGCGCTCCGCTCGCCCTCACGACCGAGCCCGGGGCCGTCGACGCCGGGATGCTGGCTGCTGCGCAGTCGCAGACCGCGACTCGCGAGACCCTCTCCGGCTTCGCCGCGGCGTCATGCACCGAAGCCGTCGCCGAGTCCTGGCTCATCGGCGGGGCGACCGACGTCGGGCGTACCGGCATCGTGCTGCTGGCGAATCCCACCGCCGTCACTGCGACCGTCGACGTGCGCGTGATCGGCGAGACCGGTCGGGTGGATGCGCCATCTGCGCTCGGGATCATCGTGCCGCCGGGCAGCCAGCGAGTGCTCTCGCTCGCCGGCCTCGCCCCGAACCTCGTCTCGCCGGTGGTGCATGTCACCAGCACGGGCGGCACGATCGCCGCGAGCCTCGAGCACTCGGTCGTCGAGGGGCTCACGCCAGCAGGCGTCGAGCTCGTCGGCCCGACCGCACTGCCGGCGCCGACCCAGGTCATCCCCGGATTCGTCGTGCCCAGTGATGGCGGCGTGGCCCCGGCCGACGACCACGCGGAGGGCGACGCCTTCCCGGCGGTGCGGCTGCTCGCGACCGGCGAGGAACCGGCCCAGGTGTCGATCGGGATCGTGAGCGAGTCAGGCGGCGGCGGGTCGACCGTGGACGTCACGCTCGAACCCGGGCTCGTGACCGACGTCCCGCTCGGTGAGCTCGACGCGGGGGAGTACACGATCCGCCTCGACGGCGACGGGCCGTTCATCGCGGCCGCGCGAGCCACGACGGGCGTCCCCGAGGAGCAGACCGATCCCGACGGTGCGGACACCGAGGCATCCGTCGACCTCGCGTGGACCACCGCGACCATGCCGCTCATCGACACGGCGGTCGTTGCCATTCCGAGCGGACCCTCGCCGATGCTGCACCTCGCGAATCCTGGCGCCGAGGAGGTCGAGGTGCGCTATGCGACCGACGGCGACGAGCGCTCGACCACGATCCCGGGCGGTGGCGCGGCATCCGTCGACCTCGACCCCCAGTCGGTCGTCGAACTCTCGGGGGTCGCCGGCGTGCATGCGACCGTGACGTTCTCGGGCGATCAGGCGCTGGCGTCGTTCGCGGTGCAGCCACCGGGGCCGCTGGACTCGCCGATCCGGGTCTATCCGCGCTGACGCCTCCCGTGTCAGAGGTGCCGGTAGCGTCCGGGAGCGAGCTCCCACGGGTCGCGGCCGAGGAACTCGGCGATGGCGCGGAACACGCAGCTCTCGATGAGCAGCTTCTCGTCGCGCTCCTCGCCCTCCTGCAGACGCAGGAAGCGCACGATCGGAAGCCGGAAGAAGACGATGCGCCGCTCGTCGTGGTAGACCTTCCACCGGTCGACGTGGTCGTCGTGGATGGCCTCGGCCGGACCCTGTGCGACCTCGAACACGACCCCTTCGAGCTCGGGCCAGAGGCTCCGCAGGTACGCGGCGGTGGTGCCCACCGTGAGCTCGAACTCGTCGAGCCGGTTGTGGAGCATCGGCAGGTGCGGACCTGTCACCGCCGAGCGCATTCCGCGCCCATGCCGGTCACGGGCGAGTCGCCTCGGGGAGCGCGGTACGGCGACACGACGGGAACGAGGCATACCTCCATCGTAATGTCCGCCATGCTCGCTACTCTGGATCTGCCATGAGACGTTGTTCGCGAACCGCATGCTCCGCTGAGGCGGTCGCGACGCTCACGTTCGACTACGCCGACTCCATGGCCGTGCTCGGCCCGCTCGCCTTCGTGCGCGAGCCGCATGGCTACGATCTGTGCTCGCGCCACGCCGAACGCACGTCGGCACCGGTGGGGTGGCAGGTGGTGCGGCACGTTTCACTCGGTGAGGTAGGTTTCAAGGCATGAATCCGGCTTCACCATCCGATGTTCGCGCGCGCCTCGACGCCGTCGTGAAGGCCTACGACGTCCGCGGAATCGTGGGCGAGGGCCTCACCGAGCCGATCGTCGAGGCGCTCGCCGCGGGGTTCGTCGACGAGGTCGGCGCTTCCGGCGGCACGGTCGTCGTGGGGCACGACATGCGCGACTCCTCGCCCGGGTTCGCGGCCGCGTTCGCGCGCGGGGCAGCCGCGCGCGGTGCCGACGTCGTCTCGATCGGGCTCTGCTCGACCGATGAGAGCTACTTCGCATCGGGTTCGATGCAGGCGCCTGCGGCGATGTTCACCGCGAGCCACAACCCCGCCGCCTATAACGGCATCAAGTTCTCTCGCGCGGGCGCCCAGGGCATCTCGCTCGACACCGGGCTCGCCGCGATCCGCGATCGCGCCGCCGACTACCTCGAGCAGGGAATCCCCGCGAACCCGCAGCCGGGTGCGGTGACCTCGGCCGACGTGCTCGCCGACTACGCCGCCTACCTTCGCTCGCTCGTCGACCTGAGTGCCATTCGCCCGCTCAAGATCGTCGTCGACGCCGGCAACGGCATGGGCGGGCTCACCGTGCCCGCCGTGCTCGGCGAGGCAGCCGGCCTGCCGGCCCTGCCGCTCGAGATCGTGCCCCTCTACTTCGAACTCGACGGCACCTTCCCCAACCACGAGGCCAACCCGCTCGAGCCGGCCAACCTCGTCGACCTGCAACGCGCGGTCGTCGAGCACGGCGCCGACCTCGGCCTCGCCTTCGACGGCGACGCCGATCGCTGCTTCGTGGTCGACGAACAGGGCGGCGCGATCAACCCGTCGACGGTCGCGGCCATCGTCGCGCTGCGCGAGATCGCCCGCGTCGGCGCGGCCGGCGAGACCGACGTCAATGTGATCCACAACCTCATCACGTCGCGGTTCGTGCCCGAGATCATCGAGCGTGCCGGGGCGACGCCCGTGCGCACCCGAGTCGGGCATTCGCTCATCAAGGACCAGATGAAGGCCACCGGGGCCGTCTTCGGCGGCGAGCACTCGGCGCACTACTACTTCCGCGACTTCTGGGGCGCCGACAACGGCATGCTCGCGGCGATGCACGTGCTCGCCGAGTTCGGTGCCCAGCGGGCGCCGCTCTCTGAACTCGCCTCGCGCTTCGCGCCGTATTCGCTCTCGGGTGAGATCAACTCGGTCGTCGACGACGTACCCGCCGCCTACACGCGCATCGTCGAGGCGTTCACGGGCCGTGGCGAGTTCGACGAGTTCGACGGGCTCACGGTCGACGGCATCACCGCCGAGAGCGAGCCGTTCTGGTGGTTCAACGTGCGCCCCTCGAACACCGAGCCGCTGCTGCGCCTCAACGTCGAGGGTGCCGACGCGGCCACCATGGCGGCGATCCGCGACGAGGTGCTCGCGCTCATCAGGTCGTAGCACGTCCGGTGCGCCTGCGAGAATGGGCGCATGGATTCCGTCGCCACCACCGCCCTGCCCTTCAAGGTCGCCGACCTCTCGCTCGCTGAGGCGGGCAGGCACCAACTCCGGCTCGCCGAGAACGAGATGCCCGGCCTCATGGCGCTGCGCGCCGAGTTCGGCGAGTCGCAGCCGCTCGCGGGCGCTCGCATCGCCGGCAGCCTGCACATGACCGTGCAGACGGCCGTGCTCATCGAGACCCTCGTGGCGCTCGGAGCCCAGGTGCGGTGGGCGAGCTGCAACATCTTCTCCACGCAGGACGAAGCGGCGGCCGCGGTGGTGGTCGGGCCGAGCGGCACGGTCGATGCCCCCGCCGGCGTGCCCGTGTTCGCGTGGAAGGGCGAGACCCTCGACGAGTACTGGTGGTGCACCGACCGCATCTTCGACTGGACCGCCGAAGCAGTCGAGGCCGGCGCCGACTGGATCGGCCCGAACATGATCCTCGACGACGGTGGCGACGCCACGCTGCTCGTGCACCGCGGTCGCGAGTTCGAGGCCGCGGGCGTCGTGCCCGAGTCCTCGGCCGACGCGAGCACCGAGTACCGCGTCGTGCTCGACACGCTGCGTCGCTCGCTCGAGGTCTCGCCCGATCGATGGACCCGCATCGCCGAAGAGCTGAAGGGCGTCACCGAAGAGACCACCACAGGCGTGCACCGCCTCTACGAACTGCATGCCGAGGGCGAGCTGCTGTTCCCGGCGATCAACGTCAACGACTCGGTCACGAAGTCGAAGTTCGACAACAAGTACGGCATCCGGCACTCGCTGCCCGACGGCCTCAACCGGGCCACCGACGTGCTCATGGGCGGCAAGGTCGCGTTCGTCGTCGGCTACGGCGACGTCGGCAAGGGCGCCGCCGAAGCGCTGCGGGGGCAGGGGGCCCGCGTCATCGTGAGCGAGGTCGACCCGATCTGCGCGCTGCAGGCCGCGATGGACGGCTACCAGGTCGCCCGCGTCGAAGACGTCATCGGCGACGTCGACATCTTCGTCACCTGCACCGGCAACAAGGACGTGATCCGGAGCGAGCACATGCTCGCCATGAAGCACCTCGCGATCGTCGCGAACGTCGGCCACTTCGACAACGAGATCGACATGGCCGCGCTCGAGTCGCTCGAGGGCGCCGAGAAGGTCGAGATCAAGCCCCAGGTGCACGAGTGGCGCCTGCCCACGGGCCGCTCGATCCTCGTGCTGAGCGAAGGCCGTCTCATGAACCTCGGCAATGCCACGGGACATCCGTCGTTCGTCATGTCGAACTCGTTCACCAACCAGGTGCTCGCCCAGATCGAGCTGTGGACCCGCCCCGACGCGTACCCCGTCGGCGTCTACGTGCTGCCCAAGCACCTCGACGAGAAGGTCGCGCGCCTGCACCTCGACTCGCTCGGCGTGGTCCTCACCGAGCTCTCGCCCGAGCAGGCCGCCTACATCGGCGTGCCGGTCGGAGGCCCCTACAAGGTCGACCACTACCGCTACTGATCGAGGCCCGTGCCGGTCGAGTAGCGAGCGCAGCGAGCGTATCGAGACCAGCGCGAGGGGTCTCGATACGGCGCTGAAGCGCCTACTCGACCAGCGCGAGGGGTCTCGATACGGCGCTGACGCGCCTACTCGACCAGCGCGCTACAGCGCGTCAGCGCTCGGGGAATCCCGCCGGCGTCGAGGTGAGCACCGGGGCCAGACCGGCCATGCGCGCCGACTCGAGGCCGAGTGCGGCGAGGTCGCGTTCGCGCCGCAGTGCGGCGACGCCCGCGAGGAACCGCTCGGCAGGGACATCCGGAACCGGCGACACGAAGGGTGCGACCTCGGCGGCGAGGGATGCCGCGAGCCGCAGTCGGCTCTCGGACACCAGGTGATCGGCGTTCGCGAAGAACGCGGCCACCCGCCGTGCAAGCGGATCGGGGAGGCGCCCGACGTCCGCGATCGTCGCCCAGCCGGTCAGTTCGGCGGGAACCCCGAACGCCGCCGACGGCACGTGCGGCACGCGCTCTACCTGCGCGTGGGTGCCGGCGAGCAGGTCGCCGAGCCGTTTCGACGAAGGATTGAGGAACCCGACGAGCACGGCGAGCCCGCCGAAGGTCAGGTAGATCTCGATGACACCGGTGAGGGCGCGGATGAGCGCGTGCCGGAAGCCGGCCGCGCCGCCGTCGTCGCGCACGACGCGCAGCCCGAGCGCGAGCTTGCCGAGCGAGCGGCCGCGGGTCGCCGTCTCGACCGCGGTGGGCACCACGACGATGACCGTGACGATCCCCACGATGAGGATGGCGCGGAACGCGGCCTCGTCGACGCCGAGCCCCGAGACGGCCCACAGCAGGCCGAGGAAGAGCGCGATGCTCACGAGCACGTCGATCGCGGCACCGCCGCCGCGGATGAGCGCGCTCGCGGGGCGAACGTCGAGTGAGACGGCCTCGCCGGTGAGCACTCCGTCGTCGTCGAATCGGGCGACCCTGACGAAGGCGGAGGTCGATTCGGCCATGGGTAGTATTCAACCAGATGGATCTCGACGCACTCGCCGCCGCCCGCCACGACGACTGGCAGCGGCTCGACGTGCTCGCTCGGCAGCGCCGGCTCGCGGGGCCCGAGACCGATGAGCTCATCGAGCGGTACCAGGCCGGGGCGTCCGACCTGTCGCTCGTGAAATCGACCGCCGGATCGACCGCGCTCGGCGACCGGCTCTCGATCTCGCTCGCGCGCGCCCGCCTGAAGTTCACGGGCGCCCCCGAGAACCCGCTGCGCCAGCTGTCGCGGTTCGCCGGCGTGAGCCTGCCGGCCGCCCTGTACCGACTGCGGTGGATCACACTCGCGGTCGCCGTCGCGACGTTCGTGATCGCGGGCCTGTACGCCTGGTGGATCAGCGGCGATCCACGTGCCCTCGCCGCGCTCGGCACTGAGGGCGAGCTCGAACAGCTCGCCGAAGAGGGGTTCGTCGCGTACTACTCCGAGAACCCCGCGGCGTCGTTCGCCGGCATGGTCTGGACGAACAACGCGTGGATCGCCGCGCAGTGCGTCGCGTTCGGCGTGCTGGGCGTGTGGGTGCCGTGGGTGATCCTGCAGAATGCGCAGAACCTCGGCGTCACGGCGGCCGTCATGTTCGCCTACGACGAGGCCGACACGTTCTTCCTCTACATCGCCCCGCACGGCCTGCTCGAGCTCACCTGCGTGTTCGTTGCCGCGGCTGCGGGCCTGCGCATCTTCTGGGCGTGGGTGGCGCCCGGGCCGCGCCCCCGTGGCATCGCCCTCGCCGAAGACGCGCGTTCGCTGTTCACGGTCGCGATCGGTCTCGTGTTCTTCCTCTTCGTCGCCGGCCTCATCGAGGGATTCGTGACGCCGGCACCGTGGCCGTGGGTGGTGAAGATCGGCATCGGGGTGCTCGCCCTCGCCGGATTCCTCGCGTACATGCTCGTGCTCGGCGGCCGTGCCCGGCGCGCGGGCGCGACGGGCGATCTCGTCGAGTTCGAGGCCGGGGCGACCAGGATCGTCGCGGGCTGAGCGTCGCCGGCTGACCGGGTTAGGGTCTGTCACCGGCCTGCCCGTGCTCAGAGCTTGCCGGAGGCCTTCAACTCGAGGTAGCGGTCGGCGAGCGCGGGGGGCAGCTCGTGCGGTGCCGCGGTCACGGTGAGGGCGCCGAGCCGGCGGATCGCCGCACCGACGCGCGCAGCGTCGTTCAGGCCGCGCTCGGCCGCGGCGGCGCGATAGACGTCGTCGAGGTCGCCGCGGGTGCGGCTCGCGTCGATGAGCGCCGGGTCGGCGACGGATGCCACGACCACCGTGTGCCGTGACGTGAGCTGCGGCAGCACCGAGAGCAGCCCACGTGCGCTGCCGGGGGAGTCGGCGGCGGTGAGCAGCACCACGAGCGCGTGGTGACTCGTCACCCGGCGCACCTGGGCGGGAACGATCGCCCAGTCGGCCTCGACGAGTTCGGCATCGATGCCGGCCATCGTGTCGACCATGCGGGCGAGCAGCTCGGGACCCGTGGCGCCGTGCACGCGGCCGCGCAGCCGCCGGTCGGTGGCGAGGAAGTCGACCCGGTCGCCCGCGTGCGTGGCGAGCGCCGCGAGCAGCAGCGACGCCTCGTAGGCGGTGTCGAGCCGCGGTTCGTCGGCGATGCGGGCGGCCGCGGTACGCGACGTGTCGGCGACGATGACGATGCGGCGATCACGCTCGGGGCGCCACGTGCGCACCATGAGCCGCATGCCGCCGGGCACCTCGGGATCGGCGTGTCTCGCGGTCGCACGCCAGTCGACGGAGCGCACGTCGTCGCCGCGCACGTACTCGCGGATGGAGTCGAACTCGGTCCCCTGGCCGCGGATGAGCAGCGGGGTACGGCCCTCGAGCTCGCGGAGCCTCGTGAGCCGCGACGGCAGGTGCGCCCGCGAGTGGAACGGCGGGAGCACGCGCACCCGCCCGGGCGAGGCGAGGGTGGCCTGCCGTGACCAGAGTCGCAACGGCCCCGCGGAACGGATCGTGACCTGGGCGGTACGGCGGTCGCCGCGACGCTGCGGCACCAGCTGGAGCACGATGCGCCGCCGCTCGCCGGGCGGGATCGACCGAGCGGTGCGATTCGGCCCGATGACCCCGGCCGAGGGTTCCCAGGCGTCGCGCACGGTCGCCCGAAGAGTGCGCGTCCCGAGGTTCTGCACGGTGAGCACCGAGCTGACCGGCTCGCCGAGCCGTACCCGATCGGGGAGTTCGCGCGCCAGCGCCACGCGCCGCGGCGACGCGGCGAGCGACAGGTCGACCGACGCCGCCACGATGACGATGAGCAACCAGCCCACCAGCGCGGTCCAGGCCTCGGGCGCACCGGCGAGCCCCGCGACGACGACGGGGACGACCCCGAGTGCGAGGACGAGCGCGAACCGACCGGTCGGTGCCATCTCAGATCAGCGCCATGTCAGAGGGGGACCTGCACCTGTTGCACGATCGAACGCAGCACCGCGTCGACCGACACGCCCTCGAGCTCGGCCTCGGGGCGCAGCTGCACCCGGTGCCGCCACACGGGCAGCAGCATCGCCTGCACGTGGTCGGGCGTGAGCGACTCGTAGCCGGTCAGCCACGCCCACGCCTTCGATGCGGCGAGCAGCCCTGTGGTGCCGCGCGGGCTCACGCCCAGCCGCATCGACGGGCTGCGACGAGTGGCGCGGGCGAGGTCGACCAGGTAGCCGAGCACGTCGTCTTCGACGCGCACGGCCGCCGCCGCCGCACGAGCGGCGGCGAGCTCGGCCGCTCCGAGGACGGGTTCGACGCCTGCCGCGGCGAGGTCGTGCGGATCGAAGCCGTCGGCGTGCCGTCGCAGCAGCGACAGTTCGGAATCACGCTCGGGAATGTCGAGCACGAGCTTCAGCAGGAACCGGTCGAGCTGCGCCTCGGGCAGGGCGTACGTGCCCTCGTACTCGATGGGGTTCTGCGTCGCGGCGACCATGAACGGGTCGGGCAGCGGCCGGGTGACGCCGTCGGCGGAGACCTGGCGCTCCTCCATCGCCTCGAGGAGCGCCGACTGGGTCTTCGGCGGCGTGCGATTGATCTCGTCGGCGAGCAGGATGTTGGTGAACACCGGGCCCTCGCGGAACGCGAACTCGCCCGAGCGCGGATCGTAGGCGAGCGATCCGGTGACATCGCCCGGCATCAGGTCGGGCGTGAACTGCAGTCGCCGCGTGTCGAGATGCAGCGTACGGCTGAGCGTGCGCACCAGCAGGGTCTTGGCGACGCCGGGCACGCCCTCGAGCAGCACGTGCCCGCGGACCAGCAGCGCGATGATGAGCCCGGTGACCGCGCCGTCCTGACCGACCACCGCCTTGCCGACCTCGGTGCGCACGCGGTTGAGCGCAGCGCGCAGCTCGTCGTCGGGGTGCGCGGGGGCTGTAGCGGCGGCGGCGCGCGCGGCGGCGCCGGCCGCCGGTGCGGGTTGCTGCGGGGTGGTCGGGTCGGTTGCGATCGGGTCGGTCATGGTCGCCTTCCTGCGGTGTCGTCCCCGCGTTCGGGGTGGGATGTCGCGGGCGCGAGCGTTGCCCGCACCTGGTCTTCGAGCGTGGTGAGGTCGGCGGCGAGCCGCACGAGGTCGCGATCGCCCGCGGGTGCGTCGTCGGCGAGGAGTCGGCGCACCGCGGCCGGTTCGCGCCCGGTCGCCGCGGCCGCGGCGGCGGAGACGTCGTCGACGTGAGCCGTGCGAGGCAGGCGGAGCGCCGACGCGATGCGCTGGATGGCGCCGATGCGCAGTTGGTCGAGCGCGTGGGTTCGCGCGGCGTTGCGCGCGTAGAGGCGTGCGCGCCCCTCGCTCGTCTCCCCGGCGGGGACGTGGACGGGGAGGTTCTCGGCGACGAGCGGGCCGAATCGGCGACCCTGCCACATGCCCGCGGCGATGACGACGGCGATGGCGAGCACGAGCACGGGGCTGACCCATCCGGGCGTCAGGTCGCCGAGGGTCGGCGCCGCCTCTGCGTCGGCGTCGCCCGGACCGGGAAGGTACCAGACGAGCTCATCGGAGGCGCCGGCGAGCCCGATCGCCAGGGCGGCGTTGCCGTGCTCGGCGATGCGGCCGTTCTCGAACGGGGTCGCTGCCGCGACCAGGGCGAGGTCGGCCTCGCCGAACACCACGGCGTACCCGAACTCCCCGTCGCGGAAGCACCCGGTGAAGCCGGCGCCGCGTGCTTCATCGTCGATCGTGAGCAGTCGCTGGCCGTCGGAGAGCGATTCGGCGCGTCGCGCGGTGGCCACATCGCAGGCGACCTCGTCGATCGGCCCGGTGGCCGCACCCGCCAGGCGCACGCCCGGCGCGAGCGTCTCGAGCGCGCCGAAACCCGGGCTCGACGACCACGAGTCGTTCGGCGGCGTCGCCGAGTTCGGCCAGCCGGGCGTCGCCGAGCAGTCCGAGCTCGTCGTACAGCACGACGGTCGCGCCGCGCCGAGCGCCGTCGATCGCCGCGTCGAACGCTCGGGCGTCGGTGACGGTGACGCCTCGGTCGGCGAGCACCTGTACGAGCGCCTTCGCACCGGTCGGCGCCGGGTTGTCGGCACCCAGTCGCGGTCCGCCGCCGCTGACCGCACCCTGCACCACGAAGAGCACGATCGCGCCGAGGACGAGCAGGGCGGCGAAGCCGATCCAGATTCGGCGGCGGCGGACCGTCGATCGCAGGGTCGGCGTGAGTGCGGTCGCGGGGTCGGGTCGGCCGTCGTCGGCAGTGCTCACGGCCGCGGCGGCCGCTTGTCCACCGGTCATCGCGCCGCCCCGGGGGAGGCGACGACCGATGCGTCGACGTCGGTCGACCGGGCGGCCGCGAGTCGCGACTCGAGTGCGGTCGCGCGCTCGTAGACCGTGGCGTCACCCGGTCGCCCGAGGTAGCGAACGCCCTCGAACCCGGCGGCCGCCTCACGGAGCTCGGCCTCGTGCTCGGGGAACGCACGCGTTGCGGCATCGGCGAACGCGCGCGCGGTGGTGCCTGGGTGCACGTGCACGAGGTCGCGATCGACGAGCCCGCGGACGATCGCCCGGAAGCGCTCCTCGATCGCGAGCGGCCAATCGCCTGCGGCGGCGGCCGCGACGGCCGCGCGGCGCAGCGTCGCGAGGTCGCGCCGATCGCCGTCGTCGAAGAGGGGCACCGACGTGGGGCGCGCGCGCCGCAGTCGCGGGAGCCCGAACACGAGGAAGGCGACCACGACGAGTGCGGCGACGACGACCACGACGATGAGCGTGAGGACCGGCCCGGGCACTCCGGTGGCGCCGGCGAGGAGCTCGGCGAACCAGTCGCGCACGGCCTGCATCGCGAGGTCGAACGCGGTGGGCTGCGCGGCCTGGTACTCGGGTTTGGACAGCTCGTCGGTGAGCCACTGGCGCGCTTCGGGAGCGTCGGGAACGAGCGGGGTCGCCGCCGGCGAGGTCGGGATCACGTCGCGGCGGACCCTGCGCTCGTGGGCGGTGCGAACGGATCGCCGACGGGCTGCCCCGCGTCGCGCAGTTCGACGGTGCGCGCCAGCTCGAGGTCGAGACCCTCGTGGCGCATGCGGAGGTCGACGTAGATGACGGCGACGAGCGCCGCCTGCACCACCGACGTGATCGCGCCGATCACCAGCGAGAGGATGAGCGTCACCACCGTCGTGATGATCGAGATCGTCAGGCCGGCACCGGTGCCGGTGGGGTCGATGATCACGGCGAGGATCGTGCCGACGAGCGAGATCGGCTGCACGACGACCTGCGCCGCGACGTTCAGGATGAGCGCGACGAGCAGCAGCGTGCCCAATGTGCGCCAGAAGTAGCCGTTCGTGAGCTGCCACGACCGACGTACCGCGGTGCCGATGCCGGCGTGCTCGAGCACGATGATGCTCGGCACGATCGCGAGCTTCGTGCCGAGCCATGCGGCGAGCACGGCGACGCCGAGGCCCGCGAGCAGTGTCGCGACGATCGCGACCACCAGGGCGGTGGGCGACGTGAGCGCCCCGACGACGATGACGGCGACGAACGCCGCGATGATGAGGAGCACCGCGAGGGTGACGATGGCGGTCCAGGCGAGGAGGGGCCCGATGCGCTTCGCGGCCCTGCGCCACAGGGCGCCGAACCCGAGCCGTTCGCCGAGCGTGCCGGACGCGACCTCGACGACCATGACGCCCTGCAGGAACGCCGCCGCGACGATCGAGATCGCGATCGGCACGAGCATCACGAGCAGGAAGCCGCCCACGCTGCCCGCGGTGAGCGTGTCGAGGTCTTCGGGGGCCGCGTTCTCGATGCGCGAGAAGGTGAAGATCAGGAACGGCACGACGACGGCGATGGTCGCGATCGCCGAGACGAGCTGCACGACGAGCCCGCTGCCGAACGTCGCGGCGGGGTTGCGCCGGAGCGCGGTGAACGGCGCCCACAGCAGCGTGCCGAAGCCCAACGGCCGCAGCGGAAGCAGTCCCGGCTTGGGCGGCGGCGCCCATGCACCGGGCGCGCCCGGCAGGGGCGGCGGCACGGGAGCGCCGTATGGGGAATCGGATGACCCGCCTCGGGGCTGCGACCCGAGCCCGGACGAGGGCGCTCCAGAGGGGGAGCCCGCGCCGGGGACGGAGCCGGGGGAGGGTGCGCCGCCCGGCGCCTGCCAGTCGTGATCCGACACCTGTACGCGCTCCTTCCGGCGGGATTTCCCCATGCTTTCACATTCGACCGACGCCCGCGGCGGCCGTCGCGTCGCCGGGTGACGGCCCACGGGACATCCGGCCCTCTGTCGCCGTGAACGGATAGTGTTGACCCACTGGATTCTGCCCGGTTCTCCGCGGCGACTGACAGAAATGAACAGATGCCTCCACGCGTACTCGTCGTCGATGACGACACGGCCCTCGCCGAGATGATCGGCATCGTGCTGCGCACCGAGGGCTTCGAACCCGTGTTCTGCGCCGACGGAACAGGGGCGCTCGCCGCGTTCCGCGAGTCGAAGCCCGACCTCGTGCTGCTCGACCTCATGCTGCCGGGCGTCGACGGCATCGAGGTGTGCGGGCGCATCCGCGCCGAGTCCGGCACGCCCATCATCATGCTGACGGCCAAGTCCGACACCACCGACGTCGTGCGCGGCCTCGAGTCGGGCGCCGACGACTACATGGTCAAGCCGTTCAACCCGAAGGAGCTCGTCGCGCGCATCCGCACCCGGCTGCGCCCGTCACCCGAGCCCGTCGCGGCGACCCTCGGCATCGGCGACCTCATCATCGACGCGGCGGGCCACGAAGTGCGTCGCGGCGACGAACGCATCAACCTCACGCCGCTGGAGTTCGACCTGCTGCTCACCCTCGCCTCGAAGCCGCAGCAGGTGTTCACGCGCGAGATGCTGCTCGAACAGGTCTGGGGTTACCACTACAAGGCCGACACGCGGCTCGTGAACGTGCACGTGCAGCGCCTTCGCGCGAAGGTCGAGCACGACCCCGACAACCCCCGCATCGTGATGACGGTGCGCGGCGTCGGCTACCGCGCCGGCGCGACGACCTAGGCGCGGCGCATGACGGCGGCCGAGGCTCCGGCGCGGTTCCAGCCCGGGTGGTGGCGTGAGGTGCCGCAGAGCCTCGTCGCGCTCTGGCGGCGCTCGCTGCAGTTCCGGACCGTCATCTTCACGCTCGCCCTGTCGTCGCTCGCGATCCTCGTCATCGGCGCCTACATCTCGTTCAGCGTGGCGTCGAACATCTTCCAGCAGCAACTCGACCGGGTGCTCGACGCCTCGAACAACGCCACCGTCGCGGCCCAGCGCATCCTCGACTCGTCCGACGCCGCCGATCGCGCATCGCTGCAGAGCCTCATGAGTTCGACCGTGCGCACCGTGCAGTCCGTCTCGGGCAGCACCGCGATCGCGTACTTCCGGGCGCCCGACCAGGAACCGAGCGGCATCGCCCCGCCCGACCGCGGCGCGCCCGACCTCAGCAACGTGATCACCCCGGAGTTGCGGGCGCGCGTGCAGGCCAACCCCGGTGGGCAGTACTGGCAGTCGGTCGCGCTCGAGAACCCCGACGGCGGCACCGACCCCGGCGTGGTCGTCGGCAGCGACCTCGAGGCGCCCCCCGGCGCCGGCCGGTACGAGCTCTACATCGGCTACAACTTCGCGGCCGCGCAGGATTCGCTCGCATTCATGCAGGCCGTCGGCATCGTCGGCGCGATCGCGCTCCTCGCGCTGCTCACCGCGATCATCTTCCTCGTGGTCCGGTGGGTGATCGAGCCGATCCGCAGCGCCGCCGCGACGAGTCGCCGCCTCGCCGCGGGCGATCTCGGCGTGCGCATGCCCTCACGCGGCGAAGACGAGCTCGCCACCCTCGCCGCCTCGTTCAACGGCATGGCCGACAGCCTCCAGGCGCGCATCCGCGAGCTCGCCGAGCTCTCGGTCGTGCAGCAGCGGTTCGTGTCCGACGTCTCACACGAGCTGCGCACCCCCCTCACGACGATCCGGCTCGCCGGCGACGTGCTCTACGGCCAGCGCGACGACTTCCCCGGCCCCACCTCGCGCACCGTCGAGTTGCTGCACACGCAGACCGAGCGGTTCGAGCTGCTCCTCGCCGACCTGCTCGAGATCAGCCGGTACGACGCCGGGTCCGTCGACCTCGCGAGCGAGCCGACGAACCTCGTGCACCTGGCGGGCGACGCGATCGAGTCGATGAACGAGCTCGCGCGGGGCCGCGGCAGCGAGCTCCGGCTCGTCGCCCCGGGCGGACATCTCGACGCCGAGGTCGATCCCCGTCGCATCCGCCGCATCGTGCGGAACCTGCTCGGCAACGCGATCGAGCACGGCGAGGGGCGTCCCATCGTCGTCGCCGTCGACAGCAATGCCACAGCGATCGCCCTCTCGGTGCGCGACTACGGCTTCGGCATGACCGAAGACGAGGCCGCCCGCGTGTTCGACCGGTTCTGGCGCGCCGACCCGAGCCGCACCCGAACGATCGGCGGCACCGGCCTCGGGCTCGCGATCTCGCTCGAAGACGCCGTCGCCCATGGCGGCACCCTCGACGTCTGGTCGCGACCGGGCGCAGGAACGGTGTTCCGCCTCACCCTGCCGCGCACCGGTGACGCGGCGGCCGTCGTCTCGCCCCTCCCGCTCGAGCCCGACGACGCCGGCGCCGAGGGGCCGCCGCCGACCGGCGTGATCAGCGCGATCGAGAACGACGCGATGCCCGAACATGCCGAGCCGGGCGCCGGAGCGCCGCCATCGGATGCCGTGCCCGGGGCATCCCCGTCCCCCCGAGCCCCCGAGGAGGCCCGCGATGCGTAGGCGACGCGCTGTTGCGGCATCCCTCGCCCTGATCCTGGTCGCGCTGCTCACCGCCTGCGTGTCCCTGCCCAGCTCGGGGCCGGTGACCGCCGGCAACCCCGAGCCCGTCGAGGAGTCGCTCGAACTCGACACGTTCGTGCGCGGGCCGCAGCCCGATGCGACGCAGGAGCAGATCGTGCAGGGCTTCATCGAGGCCGCCGCGAGCCCGCGCAACCGATACCAGGTGGCGCGGCTCTACCTCACGCCCGCGTTCGCCGAGGAGTGGCAGGCCGACGAGCGCGCGACCATCGACATCCTCGCCGATCGCACGTTCGCGCAGACGAGCGAGACCACGATGCTCGTCGACGTGACACCGGCCGCCTCGCTCACCTCGAACGGGCAGTACGACCTGCCCGAGTCGAGTGCCGGGGTGCAACTGCCGTACCGGCTCGAGCAGGTCGACGGGCAGTGGCGCATCGCCGAGGCGCCGCAGGGGCTGCTCGTCGACGAGCTCACGTTCGAAGAGGTGTTCCTCCCGCACGCGCTGTACTTCTACGACACCGACTACCGCTACCTCGTGCCCGACCTGCGTTGGTTCGCCGGTCGCGATTCGGTGCAGACGAGCATCGTGCGCGCCCTGCTGGCCGGCCCCGCCGAGTGGCTGGCGCCCGGTGTCGTATCGGCATTCCCCGAGGGGGTGCAGCTCGATCCGAACTCGGTGCCGGTCTCGAGCCGTGCCGCGAGCGTCGGCCTCTCAGGCGCCTCGTTCGACGACCTCGTCACAGTGCAGCGCATGCAGGAGCAGCTCGACGCCAGCCTCGTCGGCAGCGTGCGCAACGTCGAGAACGTCGTGCTGTCGCTCGACGGCGCCGAGCAGAACGTGGCCGACCTGTCGCCCGAGCCCGAGGTGAATCCGCGCGTCGATCCGCAACCGGTGGTGTTCGACGGAACAACGTTCGGGCACCTCTCGACGTCGGGGGACGCGATCGAGCAGATCCCCGGGGTGTCGGCGCAGGTCGAGGGACTCGCCCCCTCCGGCGCTTCCGTCGGACCGGGCGCCGAGGCCGTTGCCGTGCGGTCGGCCGGCGGAGTCTCGATCGTGCGCGCCGATGAGGATCCGGTGCCGCTCGACCCCAGACCCGGGCTCGTCGTACCCGACATCGATCCGCACGACGTGGTCTGGTCGGTGCCTGCCGATGCGCCCGGCGAACTGGTCGCGTTCCTGCCCGACGGCACCGAGCGACAGATCCCCGTGCCGTGGTCTGCCGCGTCGGTGGCGGCCATCGAAGTCTCGCGTGACGGCACCCGCATCATCGCGCTGCTCGGCGACGGCGCGCGCACCGAGTTCGTGGCCACCTCGATCGAGCGCGACGGCGACGGGTTCCCGACCCAGCTCGGGCCGTCGGTGCTGCGGCTCGCGAGCGTCGCGGGCACCCCTCTCGACGTCGCATGGCTCGACGCGCGCCGGGTCGCCTCCATCACCGCGCTGCCGAGCGGAGAGACCCGCGTGGTCATCCAGGTCGTCGGCGGACTCTCCGAGTTGGTGCAGGGCCCCGCCGACGGCATCTCGGTCGTCGGCGGCAACGGCGAGCGCGACCTTCGCGTGCTCACGTCCGCGGGCGATCTCGACGCGCGCAGCGGCGTCGGGTGGCAGGTCCGCGCGAGCGGCATCCGATTCACCGCGACGCAGCAGCCCGACTGATCAGCTCTCCTCGACAGCCGGACGCCATACCGGCTCATCCACACCGTCGACGCCGCCGGGTCGCGCGTGGTCGCATTCGTCGAGACTGAGCGGATGTCCCACCCGGCGCGTCACGACGAACCCACCACTTGCGACAGGGGGCTCCGAGCCCGCCTCGACCGGGCCGTGGTCGACGCGCTCGCGGTGCTCGCACCCGTCGCGTGCTCGGGCTGCGGGCTCCCCGACCGGGCCGTCTGCGACACCTGCCGTCGCGCACTCGCGCCGCACCCGACGCGGGTCTCCCGTTCGGGACTCGACCGGCTCCATGCGCCGCCGGTCTGGGCGGCGCTGCAGTACGTCGGACCTGTCGCTGCCGTGATCGGGGCGTTCAAGGACGGCGGGCGCACCGACGCGGCCGCGTTGCTCGGGCGGGCCCTGCACGCGGCGGTCGTCTGCGCGCTCGCCGAGGCGCCGGCGGGGCGGCCGGTCGAGGTGTGCACGATCCCGTCGACGGCTCGCGCCCATCGCGAGCGGGGGTATCGCCCGGTCGACCTGATGCTCCGGCGCAGCGGCATCCGATCGGCGCCCGTGCTGCGCCTGACGCGCGACCGCGCCGACCAGGCCGGGCTCGGCGCGCAGGCCCGCCGAGCCAACGCCGAGGGCGCACTCGTCGCCCCTCGAGCGCTCGCCGGGCGCCGATTCCTGATCGTCGACGACGTGCTCACGACCGGCTCGACGCTCGCCGAGGCGATGCGTGCGCTGACCACCGCGGGGGCCGCGACGGTCGCTCTCGCGGTACTCGCCGAGACGCCCCTGAGGCGGTCGCCCGGCACAGGAGACTCATGGCAAACATTCCGTGACAATGCCGTGTCGGGCGACTACGGTGGCAGGACAGGCGTGGTCGATCCACCCTCTAGAACCGGGTGACACGCCGGTGAACGGAGGTCGTCATGGAACTGAACATCGTCGGACGCAACTTGGGGATCACGGATCGGTTCCGCGCTTACGCGACCGAGAAGTCGGAGAAGGTCACGCACCTCGCCGAACGGGCCATCTCGCTCGACGTGAAGCTCAGCCGTCACAACGAGAAGAACGGCAACCCCGGTATCGACCGCGTCGAACTCACCCTCGTCGGCAAGGGACCCGTGGTCCGCGCCGAGGCTGACGGTTCAGACAAGTACGCGGCGTTCGACGTGGCGCTCGGCCGATTGCTCGAGCGCATCAGGCGGGCCAAGGACCGCCGCAAGGTGCACCGCGGTGGATCGCGGCGCCCCACCTCGCTTCGTGAGGCCACCGAAGCGGGCTTCTCCGAGGTCGGAGTGCAGGCTGCCGCCGCCGAGGTGATCGAGCAGGTGCGCACCGGCAGCATCCCCGTCGTCGCCGAGAGCGAAGCGACTGAAGAGGACGAGGTGTACAGCCCCGTCGTGATCCGCCGCAAGGTCTTCACGTCGACGCCCATGGCCGTCGACGACGCGCTCTACTTCATGGAGCTCGTCGGGCACGACTTCTACCTCTTCGTCGACTCCGAGACCGGCCGGCCCAGCGTCGTGTACCGCCGCAAGGGCTGGGACTACGGGCTCATCGGACTCGACGAGAACGCCGACGCTTCGATCGAAACCCCCGTGACGAAGGGCAGGGCGGCCGTCGCCTCCTGACCGGCCCAGCCACTCTCCGCAGCGAATCCGTCCACCGCGACCGCGGTGGGCGGATTCCGCTCAGCCTGCATCCCACTAGCATGGCTAAGATGACCGCTGCACAGGCGGTAACGGGCGCGCCCACCACCCGAGGCGTGTGCGCCCGACGAGTACAGGAGAACATTCGTGGCTTCGATTCTGGAAAAGGTCCTCCGTGTCGGTGAGGGTCGAACCCTCAGGCGACTCGAGAACTACGCTGCGGCGATCAACGCCCTCGAAGACGGGTTCCATGCACTCAGCGACGAGGAACTGAAGCACGAGACCGTCGAACTGCGCGAGCGCTACTCGAACGGCGAGTCGCTCGACGACCTGCTGCCCGAGGCATTCGCGGCGGTGCGCGAGGCCTCTCGGCGCACCCTGGGCCTGCGGCACTTCGATGTGCAGCTCATGGGCGGCGCCGCACTGCACCTCGGCAACATCGCCGAGATGAAGACCGGTGAGGGCAAGACCCTCGTCGCCACGACGGCGGCCTACTTGAACGCGCTCACGAGTCGCGGCGTGCACGTCATCACGGTCAACGACTTCCTCGCGAGCTACCAGTCCGAGCTCATGGGCCGCGTCTTCCGCGCGCTCGGAATGACGACCGGATGCATCGTGGCCGGACAGACCCCCGCGGTGCGCCGTGAGCAGTACGCGGCCGACATCACGTACGGCACGAACAACGAGTTCGGCTTCGACTACCTGCGCGACAACATGGCGTGGCAGGCGACCGACATGGTGCAGCGCGGCCACTACTTCGCGATCGTCGACGAGGTCGACTCGATCCTCATCGACGAGGCGCGAACGCCGCTCATCATCTCGGGCCCGGCGTCGGGCGAGGCCAACCGCTGGTTCAGCGAGTTCGCACGGCTCGCGAACCGCCTCGTTCCCGGTGAGGACTTCGAGGTCGACGAGAAGAAGCGCACCGTCGGCGTGCTCGAGCCCGGCATCGAGAAGGTCGAAGACTACCTGGGCATCGACAACCTCTACGAGTCGGCGAACACGCCGCTCATCTCGTTCCTCAACAACTCCATCAAGGCGAACGCCCTGTTCAAGCGCGACAAGGACTACGTCGTCATGAACGGCGAGGTGCTCATCGTCGACGAGCACACCGGCCGCATCCTGGTCGGACGTCGGTACAACGAGGGTATCCACCAGGCGATCGAGGCGAAGGAGGGCGTTCAGGTCAAGGCCGAGAACCAGACCCTCGCCACCGTCACGCTGCAGAACTACTTCCGCCTCTACTCGAAGCTCTCCGGCATGACCGGTACGGCCGAGACCGAGGCGGCCGAGTTCATGTCGACCTACAAGCTCGGCGTCGTCTCGATCCCCACGAACAAGCCCATGGTGCGCATCGACCAGGCCGACCTCGTCTACAAGAACGAAGAGGCGAAGTTCGCGCAGGTCGTGGAAGACATCGTCGAGCGCCACGCCAAGGGGCAGCCGGTGCTCGTCGGCACGACGAGCGTCGAGAAGAGCGAGTACCTCTCGCGACTGCTCGCCAAGAAGGGCGTTCGTCACGAGGTGCTGAACGCGAAGAACCACGCGCGCGAGGCCGCGATCGTGGCCCAGGCCGGTCGCCACGGCGCCGTCACCGTCGCCACCAACATGGCCGGCCGCGGCACCGACGTCATGCTCGGCGGCAACGCCGAGTTCATGGCGGTGCAGCAGATGCACGAGAAGGGGCTCTCGCCCGTCGACACTCCCGAAGAGTACGAGGCGGCCTGGGATGGCGTCTTCGAGTCGGTGAAGTCCGAGGTCGCGAAGGAGGCCGAGAAGGTGCTCGAGGCCGGCGGTCTCTACGTGCTCGGCACCGAGCGCCACGAGTCGCGCCGCATCGACAACCAGCTGCGCGGACGCTCAGGCCGACAGGGCGACCCCGGCGAGAGCCGGTTCTACCTCTCGCTCACCGACGACCTCATGCGCCTCTTCAACGCCGGCGCTGCCGAGAGCCTCATGTCGCGTGGCGTGCCCGACGACGTCGCCATCGAGTCGAAGGTCGTCACCCGGGCCATCCGGTCGGCGCAGTCGCAGGTCGAGGCGCGCAACGCCGAGATCCGCAAGAACGTGCTGAAGTACGACGATGTGCTGAACCGCCAGCGCGAGGCCATCTACGGCGACCGCCGTCACATCCTCGAGGGCGACGACCTGCACGAGCGCACGCAGAAGTTCCTCGAGGACGTCATCGACGAGGTGCTCGACTCGCACACCGCCGAGGGCAACCCCGACGAGTGGGATTTCGACGCCCTGTGGACCGAGCTCAAGACGCTCTACCCGATCGGCATCACGATCGACGAGGTCGTCGCCGAGGCGGGTGAGAAGGGCCGCGTCAACCGCGAGTTCGTGCGGCGCGAGATCCTCTCCGACGCGAAGCTCGCCTACCAGCGCCGCGAGGAGCAGCTCGGCAGCCCGGCGATGCGAGAACTCGAGCGTCGCGTCGTGCTCTCGGTGATCGACCGTCGCTGGCGCGACCACCTCTACGAGATGGACTACCTGAAGGACGGCATCGGCCTGCGCGCCATGGCACAGCGAGACCCGCTGGTCGAGTACCAGCGCGAGGGCTACGCGATGTTCCAGCAGATGATGGGCTCGATCCGTGAAGAGACGGTGGGCTTCCTGTTCAACCTCGAGGTCGAGGTCGCGCCGCAGGGCGGCGTCGGACCGACCATCGAGGCCAAGGGCCTCGCCCGGCCGAGCACTCCCGACGAGAAGCTGAGCTTCTCGGCTCCGAGCGACTCGGGCGGCGTCGAGGTGCGCAACCAGCGCGGCCAGGTGCAGCAGGCAGCCACGCAGCGCGCCCGGCGTGCGGTGGCCGAGAGCCAGGCGCCTCAGCAGCCCGCGGTCGAGCAGGCGCGCGGCGCGTTCGGGCAGCGCGGCGACGGTGCCGAACCGCAGAACCGCGCTGAGCGTCGTGCGCAGGAGCGCAAGGGCCGCTAGCCGCAGTCGATGACGGATGCCCCTGCACGGCGTGAGCGCTGCGCAGGGGCATTCGCCGTCTCGGTGGTCGAGCCATGCACGCCGGCGGCGCGGCGGAGCAGCAGCGCTCGGATCGGAGGCGCATCGGTGCGTCGCAGCCGAGTGGCCGCGCGTGGTGCCGGAGTCAGAGCACGCTGATCGCGCTCGCGCGCCAGCGCTGGTCGAAGCCCTCGAGGCGGATGGCCACGGCGCGTGAACGGGCGCGCTGGTGCACCATCACGACACCCTCGATGACACCGTCTGCGGGCTCGCTCAGGTGCACGCGGCCGAGTGAGAACGCCGGGCGCTGCGGTGCCTGGCCCTTCACCCGGCGCGCCCGGGCGGCGAGCACGACGCGCTTGGAGAGGTTGCGGTAGACGTCGTCGTTGACCCAGCGGGCGAGCTGCTCGAGGTCGCGTGCGCCCGCGAGCGCCTCGATCACGCAGCGGGTGAGGTTGCGCAATACGGGCTCGGGATCGGGGAGCTCCACCCGTCGAGCGGGCTGACGTGCGAAGTAGTCGTCGAGATCGTCGCGGAAACGTGCGGGGGCACCCGATTCCGCGAGCGGTCGGACGGTGGCGGCAGCGCGGTCGGACATTCATGCTCCAGGTAGGGCCGGGGCTCGCCGACCTCTCGATCGCGCGACGTGATATGACCCCCGTCTGGGGGGCATCAGTGATTCCTGTCTGAAACTAATGAGACGCGTCGAAGCGTGTCAAGCGCTTTCGTCACCTGTGGAGAACTTCGTTGACGCGCGGCGTCACACGGTAGCGTCGCTGCATGCGCTGGGACCTGCTGTTCGACGACCTCGAGTCGCAGCTCGACCGAGAACAGCGCGATGAAGAGCGTGCGCTCGCCATCGAGGGCGAGCGACTTCGCCTCGGCCGGCTCACGTTGCGCGACCGGCTGACGGCGATCTCGCGAGCCACCGACGACGGCGACGTCATCGTGCGCGTCGAGCTCCACGGGGGCGCAGTCATGGCATTGCGTCCGCTCACGTTCGGCCGCGACTGGATGAGTGCCGAGTCGCGTGCCGCCGGCCGGCGATCACGGCAGTGCGTCGTGCCGCTCGCGGCGATCGCCGCCGTGCTGCCGAGCCGCTCGCAGCTCGACCCGAGCCTCGAGCCCGTGCCCGAGTCATCCGCTCGGCTGGCCGAACGCATCGGCCTGCCGTTCGTACTGCGCGACCTCTGCCGCCGGCGCACGCCCGTTCGATTGACCACCGTCGACGGCGTCGTTCACGGCACACTCGACCGCGTGGCACGTGATCACGTCGACCTCGCATTGCACGAGCCTGATTCGCCGCGACGTGAGCGTGAGGTCCAGGGGTACCGCATCGTGCCGCTCGCACGCGTGCTGCTCATCGAGTTCGACTGACGCGACCACGACGTCGGCGGCGCAGAAGCCGCCTCGCTCAGTCGACGGGCCGGATACGGTCGCGGCGGGCGCCGGACAGCTCGAACACGTTCGCGAACTCGCCCTCGTTGAACGCGGTGTGTGCACGGGCGTCTTCGTACTGCAACTCGATCCACACCTCGAGTTGAGCGCGCTCGATGCGCCACGGGCCCGATGTTCCGACACGGATCGCCGGGAGCTCGCCCGAGCGGATCAGGTCGTCGACGGTCGCCACATCGACGGCGAGGATCTCTGCCGCGTCGGCGATCGTGAGGAAACGGCCGATCTCGCCGCCTGAACCTGGTGAGGTCATGTGACGATTATCGACCTGCCGGGCTCCCGGCGGGGCGCTTGTGGATAACTTCGGAGCATTCGCCCGGGTTCGGGTGACGATGGACTGCGGCGCATCGGCGCCGGTGAAAGGAGAACGGCGAATGGCACGTCGCACCGACCGCGAGCGAGGGGCGCTTCGGCTCGACCCCCGCCTCATCATCGGCATCGTGCTGATCGCCGGTTCCACGACCGGCGTGTGGGCCCTCGTCTCCGGGTTCGACGACTCGATCGAGGTCTACGTCGCCCGCGACACGATCACCGCCGGCAGTGCCGTCGAGGCCGAGGACCTCGCCGTCGAGTCGGTTCGGCTCGGCTCGAGCACCGAGCGATACCTGCTCGCCGACGACGACGCGGTGGCAAGCGGTCTCGTCGCGACACGCACGGTGCAGGCAGGGGAGTTCGTGCCGCGCTCGGCGGTCGACGCGGCCGATCGCACCGGGCTTTCGGTCGTGGTCGTGCCGAGTCGCGGGCCGCTGCCGAGCGGCCTGTCCGCGGGCGATCGCATCGACGTCTGGTCCGCGAAGGCCGTCGAACGCGGCAGCTTCGAGCCGCCGAAGGTCCTGATCTCCGACGCCGAGATCGCCGGAGTCGTCGAGCGCGAGGGCATGGTGCAGTCCGAGGGGGTGTCGGTCGAACTGCTCGTTCCACGCGAGAAGGTCGCGTCCCTGCTCGAGGCGCTCGCCGCGGGTGATGCGATCGACCTCGTCGCCGCACGATCGGCGGTCGGCTGACATGGCGAGGCTCGCGCTCGCGCTCGACGCCGCCACCGAAGACCGTCTGGTCGCCGACCTCATCGAGCACGGGCACACCATCGTCGCCCGACTCGTCGGCTGGCGCGACCTGCTCGAGAGCCTCGAGGTGCTCGCGCCAGACGTCGTGATCGTCGGGGCCGGGCGCGGAACGCTGAGCGCCGAACTGCTCGACGCGTGCGACGAACGCGGAGTTCGCCTCGTCGGGCTCGCCGGCGACGACGCCGAGCGTGCGCACGCCGCCCAACTCGGCCTGCACGAGGTCGTCGACCGCAGCGCACCGTCGGCTGAGATCGAGACGCTCGTGAGCGGGGGAGTGCCCGTGCCCTCGAGAGTCGGCGAGTCCGAGCGCCGGGCGGCGGGCGCGACATCCGTCATCGCGGTCTGGGGGCCGGCCGGCGCACCCGGCCGAACGACACTGGCCATCAACCTCGCAGCCGAGATCGCGGCCGCGGGTCATCGCGTGGCGCTCGTCGACGCCGATCCCTATGGAGGCGCGATCGCCCCGTCACTCGGGCTCCTCGATGAGACGCCCGGGTTCGCCGCCGCGTGCCGGCTCGCCGGCTCCGACGCGCTCGATCGGGCCGAGCTCGAGCGCATCGGCCAGCGGTACTCCGCGCCGCGGGCATCGTTCGACGTCTTCACCGGACTCGTCGGACCGAGCCGGTGGCCCGAGCTCTCCCGAGAGCGCGTCACCGCGGCGATCGGAGTGATGCGGGCGTGGGCCGAGTACGTCGTCATCGACGCTGGCTTCAGCCTCGAACACGACGAGGAGCTCACGAGCGACCAGTTCGCCCCGCGGCGCAACGCGGCGACGTTCGCAGCCCTCGCCGCCGCCGACCGGGTCGTGGCGGTCGGCCTCGCCGACCCCGTCGGGCTGTCGCGCCTCCTGCGCGGACACGGCCACCTGGTCGAGCTCGTCGAACCCGAGCGCATCGATGTCATCGTCAACCGGGTGCGCACGAGCGCTCTCGGCATCGACGCCCACGCGCAGGTGCGACAGACCCTTCGGCGCTTCGCGGGGCTGGGCGACGCCACCCTGCTTCCCCACGACGGCAGGGCGACCGATGCCGCCATCCTCACCGCACGAACCCTGCGAGACGCAGCCGCCCGCTCGCCGCTGCGCACCGCGATCCGCGGGTACGTGCTCGACAGCCTCCTGCCCGCGCCCGAGCCAGTGCGGCGTCGAGGCTTCGCGCTCCCCGCCGTGCGACGCACAGCAACCGGCTGAGGTCCGCGCGCACTACGCTGGAACCCGTGTCGACCCTCAGTGATCTCGTCCTCGCCCAGGGCCGCAGCAGTCAGGCCGACGTCGACTGGCTGCACATGCTCGTCGGCGACCTGCAGCTGCTCGCCGACCTCGCGTTCGCAGACATCGTGCTGTGGGTGCCCTCCGGGGACGCCGAGTTCGTCGCCGTGGCGCACTCGCGCCCGTCGAGCGCGGCGACGCTCTTCTACCGCGACTTCGTGGGCCAGGAGATCAAGGAGCAGTGGCGCGACCTCGTGACCGAGGCCTTCGACACCGCCCGCATCGTCAACTCGTCGGCGCCCGACTGGTACGAGGAGATGCCGACGCGCGTGCGCGCGGTACCCGTCATGCGTCGGCTGACCCCGGCGGGCACCCAGGTCGCGCCCGAACCGGTCGCGGTGATCACGAGACACACGAACCTCGGTGCGACCCGCACGGCGAGTCGGCAGGAGCTCACGTTCAACGAGTGCGCCGAAGAGCTCTTCCAGATGATCGCCTCGGGTGACTTCCCCGACCTGGGCGCTCCGACCGGTCCGCGCCGCGGCGCGCCGCGAGCCTCCGACGGGCTCATCCGTCTCGATGTCGACGGCATCACGACCTTCGCGAGCCCCAACGCCCTGTCGGCGTTCAACCGCATCGGCTTCGACGACGAACTCGAGGGCGAGTCGCTCGCCGAGGTCACGACGGGCCTCCTCGGCGGCAAGCTCGTCGTCGACGAGTCGCTGCCGCTCGTCGTCACCGGCCGGGCGCCGTGGCGCACCGACATCGAGTCGAGGGGGGTCACCGTCTCACTTCGCGCGATCCCCATCCGCCAGCGCGGCCAGCGCACCGGCGCGATCGTGCTGAGCCGCGATGTCACCGAACTCCGCCACCAGGAGCAGGAGCTCATCACCAAGGACGCGACGATCCGCGAGATCCACCACCGCGTCAAGAACAACCTGCAGACCGTCGCGTCATTGCTGCGCATCCAGGCGCGCCGGACCCGTTCCGACGAGGCCCGCGAGGCACTCACCCAGGCCATGCGGCGCGTGGGTGCGATCGCCGTCGTACACGACACCCTGTCAGAGGGGCTCACGCAGAACGTGGACTTCGACGAGGTGTTCGACCGCGCCCTGCTGCTCGTCGCCGAGGTCGCGTCGGCGCACAACACGACCGTGCACCCGAAGCGCTCGGGGTCGTTCGGCGTGTTGCCGAGCGAGTACGCGACGCCCCTCGCGCTCGCGCTCACCGAACTCGTCACGAACGCCGTCGAGCATGGGCTCGCCGGTCAGGAGGGCGACGTCGAGATCCTCGCGAATCGCTCCGACACGATGCTCACCGTGCAGGTGCGCGACACCGGCGCCGGACTTCCCGAGGGGAAGGTCGGCGAGGGCCTCGGCACGCAGATCGTGCGCACGCTCATCCAGGGCGAGCTCAGCGGCACGATCGACTGGCACACGGTCGTCGGCAGGGGCACCGAGGTGACCATCGACGTGCCACTGCGGTGGATCGGGGCGGCGTGAGCGCCTAGCCCGCGCGGCGGGCGCGAGCGGCGCGGCGCTTCAGGGCGCGGCGCTCGTCTTCGCTGAGTCCACCCCAGACACCCGAGTCCTGACCGGACTCGAGGGCGTACTGCAGGCAGATCTCGGTGACCGTGCAACGGGCGCAGACAGCCTTCGCCTTCTCGATCTGGTCGACAGCGGGACCAGTGTTGCCGACCGGGAAGAAGAGTTCCGGGTCTGCGGTGAGGCAGGCGGCCTTGTCGCGCCAATCCATGTAGATGCTCCTTGCGGGTGTTCGATCGCAGACACGCCTGATGGCGCTTGCCAAAAGTGGCTGCTGCAGGGGGGAAGTCGAATCTCGGGAAGTAGGATCATGACTGATCGGCTCACGTCCCTGTGAGCATCAATTCGACCTCATAAATGGTCGCATAGCGGAGAGATCGAATCAATAGCCGTGAATGGGATAACCCTGTGAATCGACGCGACGACGCCGCCCGCGACGACGACGCCGGCTCCGAATCGCCTCGCGCCGAGGCATCCGCATCGACGGCTGCGGCAGGGGGAGGCGTGCGCGTCGCACTCGCCGTCGTGAGCGTGCTGCTGTTCATCGAAGCCGCGGTCGTGAGTGCGCTGGTCGTGTGGCTCGTCGTCGACCTGTTCTCACTCGAGCCGTCGTCGTACGTCACGGCGATCGCCCTCATCGCGATCGTCGTGATCGGTGCGATCTGGGTCTGGGCCGTCGCGATCGCCTCGCTCCGGCGTGCCCCGTGGGCGCGAGCGGCAGCGATCGTATGGCAGATCCTGCAGCTCTCGGTCGCCGTCGGCGCATTCCAGGGACTGTTCGCCCGCGCGGATGTCGGGTGGGCGCTGCTCGTGCCCGCGATCACCGTGATCGGGTTGCTGCTCTGGACCCCGGTGCGCATCGCGTACTCGCGCCCCGAGGACAAGCCCGAGAGCGACTGAGACGCGGGCCTCGTGGCGTGGCGCGCGTCGTCAGGCGGCGTCGAGCCCGAGGTCGCGCCGCACGCGCGCGACGTGGCCGGTCGCCTTCACGTTGTACATGGCCTTCTCGATGCGGCCATCCGCGCCGATGACGAAGGTCGAGCGGATGGAGCCGACCACGGTCTTGCCGTAGAGCATCTTCTCGCCCCACACGCCATAGGCCCGCTGCACGGCGAGGTCGGCGTCGGAGAGGAGCGTGTAGTTCAGGCGATCGCGCTCAGCGAAGCGACCGAGCTTCGCGACGTCGTCCTTCGAGATGCCGATGACGCGAACGCCGGCGCTCTCGAACGAGTTGAGGCTGTCGCGGAAGTCGCACGCCTCGGTGGTGCAGCCCGGGGTCATCGCCTCGGGGTAGAAGTAGAGCACGACCCTCGCGCCGCGCAGTGAGGAGAGGCTGACTGGGGCGCCGTTCTGGTCGTCGAGCGTGAAGTCGGGAGCGAGGTCGCCGGGGGCGAGTCGTGCGTCGGTCATGCCGACAATGCTAGGCACCGAACCTGAGCGGTTGGTCTCCGCGCGGGGCGAGACGACACCCCGCCTCAGCCCGCGAACGTGGTGAGCAGTCGCTGCAGCGAGTCGAGTCGTGCGCGGCCCGTCTCGCCGAGTTCGCCGGCGTCGACGGCCTCGTTCATCGCGCAGTCGGGGGCATCGGGAAGATGGGTGCAACCTCGCGGGCAGTCCTCGGCGATGCGTGCGAGATCGGTGAACGCGCCGAGGATGTTCGCGCGGTCGACGTGGCCGAGCCCGAACGAGCGCACCCCCGGTGTGTCGACCGCCCAGCCGGTGCGTCCGTCGTGCTCGATGCGCAGCGAGACGGTCGAGGACGAGGTGTGGCGCCCTCGGCCGGTGACCACGTTGACGCGGCCGATGGCGCGGTCGGCGCCCGGCACGAGTGCGTTCACGAGCGTCGACTTGCCGACGCCGGAGTGCCCGACGAACACGGTGCGGTGGCCGACGAGCGCATCGGCGATCTCGTCGAGCGGCATCGACTCGGTGCTCGAACGGAACACGCGGAAGTCGAGCCCGGCGAAGTTGTCGAGGAACTCGGTGGGGTCCGCGAGGTCGGTCTTCGTCATGCAGAGCAGCGGCGTGATGCCCGCGTCGTACGCGGCGACGAGGTACCGATCGATCAGTCGGATGCGTGGTTCGGGGTTGGCCGCGGCGACGACGATGAGCATCTGGTCGGCGTTCGCCACGATGACGCGCTCGACCTCGTCGGTGTCGTCGGCGCTGCGGCGCAGCAGGGTCGCGCGCTCGCTCACCCGCACGATGCGAGCGAGCGACCCGGGCTCGCCCGAGACGTCGCCGACGAGGTCGACGTGGTCGCCGGTGACCACCGACTTGCGCCGCAGCTCGCTCGCCCGCGCGGCCGTGATCTCGCGCTCGTCGGGGCCGCCCTCGTCGATGAGCACGGCGTAGCGACCCCGGTCGACGCCGAGCACGGTGCCGGCGACCGCATCGGCGTGTTCGGGGCGGGTCTTCGTGCGGGGCCTGCTGCCGCGCCGGGTGGGGCGCACGCGAACGTCGGATTCGTCGAACTCGTCCTCGTCGTCCTCGTCGTCGTCGGTGCTCCACCACGTCATGCCAGCAGCTGCTCCCAGAGCGCGGTGAACTGCGGCAGGGTCTTGCCGGTCGAGGCGATGTCGTCGACGACGACGCCGGGGACCGCGAGCCCGACGATCGCGCCGGTCGTCGCCATGCGGTGATCGGCGTACGCGCGCCACGGCCCGCCGTGCAGCAGGGCGGGCTCGATGCGCAGCCCGTCGTCGAGCTCGGTCACCCGGCCGCCGAGTCCGTTGAGCTCGGCGGCGAGGGCCGCGAGCCGGTCGGTCTCGTGGTGGCGGATGTGGCCGATGCCCGTGATGGTCGACGGATCGTCGGCGAAGGCCGCGAGTGCGACCAGGTTGGGTACCAGTTCGCCGGCCTCCGAGAGATCGAGGTCGACGCCGCGGATGCCCCTGCCCTCGGCGGTCTCGGGAACCGGGGCGTGCACGGTGAGGCGGTCGCCGTCGCGCTCGACGCGGGCGCCGAACTGCGGGAGGAGGTCGATGAGCTGCGCGCCGACCTGTGTGGTTTCGGCCGGCCAGCCGGTGATGGTGACCGAGCCTCCGGCGACCAGTGCTGCGATGAGGAACGGCGCCGCGTTCGAGAGGTCGGGTTCGATGTCGACGTCGATGCCCTGGATGGGGCCGGGGGCGACGATCCACCGCCCGGTGTCGGGGTTGTCGACCTCGACGCCGCGTGCGGCGAGGGTCGCGATGGTCATCTCGATGTGGGGGAGGCTCGGCAGGCGTTCGCCCGAGTGGCGCAGGTCGAGGCCGCGTTCGAAGCGGGCGGCCGACAGCAGGAGGGCGGAGACGAACTGGCTCGATGCCGATGCGTCGATCTCGAGTGCACCGCCCGACACCGAACCGGTGCCGTGCACGGTGAACGGGAGCGTGCCACGGCGATCGTCGTCGAGGTCGACCCCGAGTGCCTGCAGTCCGTGGATCACGCCGGCCATCGGGCGGCGCCGGGCGTACTCGTCGCCGTCGAAGGTGGTCGGGCCGAGCGCGAGTGCCGCGACGGGAGGCAGGAAGCGCATCACCGTGCCGGCGAGGCCGCAGTCGATCGTGGTCGAGCCGAGCAGCTCGGCGGCAGGCGTGACGCGCAGGTCGTCACCGAACCCGCCGGAGCCCGGAACGCGTTCGAAGCCGGTGCCGAGGGCGCGCAGCCCCTCGACCATGAGCTCGCTGTCGCGAGACCAGAGCGGAGCGTGCAGGGTCGACGGCGACTCGGCCAACGCGGCCAGCACGAGCTCGCGGTTCGTGAGCGACTTCGACCCCGGAAGCGAGAGCACCGCGGACAACTTCGACACCGCGAGCGGGGCGCGCCACCCGTCATCCGTCTCGGTCTGCCTCGCGTCACCGTACGGATCGAACTCGGGCTCGGAATACTTCGAAATCAGCATCGGTTACCAACAGTAGCGTCAGGGACGCGGAAGGAGAGTGGTGCTCGTGTCGCTTGCGGTACTCGAACGCCCGGTCGGCGCGAAGGTCGACGATCTAGGATGGCCAGTGATGACTGCCGAAGAGACCGAAACCACGCCGACAGAAGCCGAAACGACGACTGAGACTCGGCCGATCGGCGAACTCTTCGAGGAGCAGGCGCTGCCGTTCATCGACCAACTCTACGCCGCCGCCCTGCGCATGACGAAGAACCCGTCCGACGCGCAGGACCTGGTGCAGGAGACGTTCGTGAAGGCGTTCGCCGCGTTCGGCCAGTTCACCCAGGGCACCAACCTGAAGGCGTGGCTGTACCGCATCCTCACGAACACCTTCATCAACAGCTACCGCAAGAAGCAGCGCGAGCCCTATCAGGGCACGATCGACGACCTCGAGGACTGGCAGCTCGGCGGTGCCGAGTCCACGACCGCCCGGTCGAGTCGCTCGGCCGAGGCCGAGGCGATCGACCACCTCCCCGACAGCGCGGTGAAAGACGCGCTGCAGGCGCTGCCCGAGGACTTCCGGCTCGCCGTGTACTTCGCCGACGTCGAGGGCTTCTCCTACCAGGAGATCGCCGACATGATGAACACCCCCATCGGGACCGTGATGAGCCGCCTGCACCGTGGCCGGCGACTGCTTCGCGAATCCCTCGCCGACTACGCCCGTGAGCAAGGCATCGCCACGGCCGAGAAGGCGCCGAAACCCGCGAGGAGCGCGAAATGACCGACTGCGGCTGCGAGAAGGCCCGGGCAGAACTCGAGGAGTACCTGCACAACGAACTGCGCAGCGACGAGGCTGCCGACATCCGCGAGCACGTCGAGAACTGCGCCGACTGCCAGGCAGAGTTGCGCGTGGGCGTCGCGATCACCGAGGTCGTGCAGCGCGCCTGCAAGGAGAGCGCGCCCGAAGAGCTCCGCGTCCAGGTGCTCACGAAGCTGCGCGTGTACCAGTCGACGCACGCCACCACCGTCTGACCTCACTGACGCGACGCCGGTTCAATCGTTCGTTCGATGCCGGGCGACGCCGCGCACGCGTAGCGTCGCAGTGTGATCGACACTCCTGACCGCGACCCATCGAGCGCCACGCCCACCCGTCGGGTGCCGACGTGGCTGCGCGTCCTCATCCCGACCGTCCTGATCCTCGTGTGGTTCGCCGCGTTCGGCGCGGGCGGCGCCTCGTTCGGCGCGCTGAGCGACGTCATCGAGAACGACCAGTCCCAGTTCCTCCCCGCCGACTCGGAGTCGACCAAGGTGCAGGAGGCGCAGGCCGAGTTCCGTTCCGCCGACGTCATTCCGGCGATCGTCGTGTACGCACGGGACGGCGGGCTGACCGACGCCGACACGGCGGCGATCGCCGCCGACACCGCGGGATTCCAGGACATCGACGGGGTGGTCGACGACGGGGTGTCGCCCGCGGTGACATCCGAGGACGGCGAGGCGGCCGAGGTGTTCGTGCAGGTCGACTCGTCGGCCGAGGTCGACGAGGTCGTCGGAGAGCTGCGCGAGGAGGTCGCCGCCACGGCTGACGCCGAAGGCCTCGACGCCGCCGTGACGGGTCCGGCAGGGTTCACGACCGACCTCATCGGCGCATTCGCCGGCATCGACGGACTGTTGCTGCTGGTGGCGTTCGCCGCGGTGTTCGTGATCCTCGTCATCGTCTACCGATCGCCGTTGCTGCCCGTGATCGTGCTGGGCACCAGCCTCACCGCCTTGTGCGCGTCGGTGCTGACCGTCGTCGGCCTCGCGCGCGCGGACATCCTCGTGCTCAACGGCCAGACCCAGGGCATCCTGTTCATCCTGGTCATCGGTGCGGCGACCGACTACTCGTTGCTGTACATCGCCCGCTACCGCGAGGCGCTCCACACCCATGAACGCAAGTGGGATGCCACGTGGTCGGCATTGCGTGGAGCGTGGGAGCCGATCGTCGCCTCCGGGGGCACGGTGATCGCGGGCCTGCTGTTGCTGCTCCTCAGCGAGCTGGGGTCCAACCAGATCCTCGGGCCGGTCTCGGCGATCGGCATCGTCTTCGCGGTGCTCACGGCGCTCACCCTGCTGCCGGCGCTCATGCTCTGGGCCGGTCGGGCCGCGTTCTGGCCCGTGCGTCCGAAGTTCGGCGCCCATGTCGAAGCCGACGACGTGGTCGCCCGTCGAGGCGTCTGGCCGAAGGTCGCGCGCCTCATCGCGCGCCGACCGAGGGTGACGTGGGTCGTCACGACGCTGCTGCTCGCGGTCATGGCCGTCGGCATGACGCAGCTCAAGGCGGACGGCGTTCCCTCGAGCGAGTTCGTGCTCGGCGAGTCGGAGGCCCGAGACGGACAGGTACTGCTCAGCGAGCACTTCCCCGGCGGATCGGGCACGCCGGCGGTCATCATCGCCCCGGAGGAGCAGCTGCAGGAGGTCGTCGACGTGGTGCTGGCGACCGACGGCGTGGAATCGGTCTCGGTGGTCTCGGAGGACTCTCCGAGCGGCTCGCTGCCGGTCACCGAGGACGGCATCCAGCCGCTCGGCCCTCCGGGGACCCCGGCGGGGGAACCGACCGTGATCGACGGCTCGATCCGACTCGATGCGACCCTCGCCTATGCCAGCGACTCGGAGGAGGCCGAAGCGGTCGTGTCCGAGCTGCGAACCGAGCTGAGCGCCGTCTCGACCGCCGAGGAGCCGGTGCTCGTGGGCGGAACGACGGCGGTCGCCCTCGACACGAAGAACGCCTCGATCCGTGATCGCAACCTCATCATCCCGCTCGTGCTCGTGGTGATCCTGCTGATCCTCATGGTGCTGCTCCGCGCGATCGTGGCGCCACTCGTCCTGATCGCGACGGTGGTGCTCTCGTTCGCGGCGGCGCTCGGCGTCTCGGCGCTCGTGTTCAACGGCATCTTCGGCTTTCCGGGGGCCGACCCCGTCGTACCGTTGTTCGGATTCGTGTTCCTCGTGGCGCTCGGGGTCGACTACAACATCTTCCTGATGACCCGGGTGCGCGAGGAGAGCGCGCGTCACGGCACCCGCGAGGGCGTGCTGCGCGGTCTCGTGGTCACCGGCGGCGTCATCACCTCGGCCGGACTCGTGCTCGCCGCGACGTTCGCGGCGCTCGGCGTCCTGCCGATCCTGTTCCTGGCGCAGATCTCGTTCATCGTCGCGTTCGGCGTGCTGCTCGACACCTTCGTCGTGCGGTCGTTGCTCGTGCCGGCCCTGTCGTACGACATCGGGCGCGTGATCTGGTGGCCGTCGAAACTGTGGCGACGACGCGACGACGAGCCGTCGCGCGAGGCTGCGGCCGCGACGCTCGAGGCGAGCACCGGCGACGTGCTCGTCGGTGAACCGCACGTTCCGGCCCATCGCGGCTGAACGGGAACGACGAAGCGAGCGGATGCCCGGGGCATCCGCTCGCTTCGTGTCGTGACGGCTAGAGCGTGGTCGCGCGTCGGACGAGCTCGGCCTGCTCGGCCGCGTGCCGCTTCGCCGAGCCCGTCGCGGGCGACGCCGCGGCCTCGCGTGCGACGACCGCGACGGGACGCGGCCCGAGCTTGTTCGTCTCGATGATGAAGTACGGCCACGCGCCCTGGTTCTCGGGCTCGTCCTGAGCCCACATGAGCTCGGCGTCGGGGTAGGCGTCGGCGATCGCCTTGAGCTCGACGGCGGGCAGCGGGTAGAGCTGTTCGATGCGAACGACGGCGACTTCGGTGTTCTGCTGCTTGTCGAGTTCGTTGATCAGGTCGTAGTAGATCTTGCCCGAGACGAACACCACGCGCTTGACCGTCGACCGGTCGGTGATGCGCCGGTCGTCGATCACCGGCTCGAACTTGCCCTGCGTGAAGTCGGCGACCTCGCTCGTGGCGCCGCGCAGGCGCAGCATCGCCTTCGGGGTGAACACGACGAGCGGCCGGCGCGGACGCGCGTAGGCCTGGCGTCGCAGCAGGTGGAAGTACGACGCGGGCGTCGATGGGCGCGCCACGGTCATGTTGTTCTCGGCGCACATCTGCAGGTACCGCTCGATGCGGGCGCTCGAGTGGTCGGGGCCCTGCCCCTCGTAGCCGTGGGGGAGCAGGAGCACGACGCTCGAGCGCTGCCCCCACTTCTGCTCGGCCGACGAGATGAACTCGTCGATGATGGTCTGCGCGCCGTTGGCGAAGTCGCCGAACTGGGCCTCCCACAGCACGAGGGCGTCGGCGCGCTCGACCGAGTAGCCGTACTCGAAGCCCATCGCCGCGTACTCGGAGAGCAGCGAGTCGTAGATCCAGAACCGGGCCTGGTTCTCGGCGAGGTACTGCAGCGGCAGCCACTCCTGGCCGTTCACGCGGTCGTGCAGCACGGCGTGACGCTGCACGAAGGTGCCGCGGCGGGCATCTTGGCCGGCGAAGCGCACCGGCGTGCCCTCGAGCAGGAGCGAGCCGAGCGCGAGCAGCTCGCCGAAGCCCCAGTCGATCTTGCCGTTGCGGCTCATGTCGAGACGCTTCGTCAGCAGCTGCTGGATCTTGGGGTGCACCGTGAATCCGGCGGGCTTGTTGTCGAAGGCGTCGCCGATGGTGTGCACCACCTCGAGCGCGACGCCCGTCGTGTCGAGTTCGCCGGTCGCCGTCTCGGGCTCGTACGAACTCTCGGTCGCTCCGATGACGGTGATCGCACCGGTCTGCGCCGCGTGGGTCTCGGCGAAGGCACGCTCCAGGCGGTCCTGGAAGTCGCGGTGCGCTTCCTCGTACTCCTCTTCGGTGATGTCGCCACGGCCGACGAGCGCCTCGGTGTAGAGCTTTCGCACCGAGCGCTTGGCCTCGATGAGGTTGTACATGAGCGGCTGGGTCATCGAGGGGTCGTCGCCCTCGTTGTGACCGCGGCGGCGGAAGCAGACGAGGTCGATGACCACGTCGCGCTTGAACTCCTGGCGGTAACGGAACGCGAGCTCGGCGACCCGCACGACAGCCTCGGGGTCGTCGCCGTTCACATGGAAGATCGGGGCCTGGATCGTCTTCGCGACGTCGGTCGAGTAGATCGACGACCGGGCGTCGCCGGGCACGGTGGTGAAGCCGACCTGGTTGTTCACGACCACGTGGATCGTG
This sequence comes from uncultured Actinomycetota bacterium, assembly GCA_963758615.1. Classification (GTDB taxonomy): domain Bacteria; phylum Actinomycetota; class Actinomycetes; order Actinomycetales; family Microbacteriaceae; genus Agromyces. The sequence goes on from CAVWVZ010000007.1 coordinate 374,551, forward strand.
CCGCCGGTGCGGTAGCCGCGCAGCTGCGACATCTGCATCGTCTCGAGCACCACGCCCTGGCCCGCCATTGCGGCGTCGCCGTGCACGAGGATCGGCAGAATCGAGAACGTGCCGATCGGCTTCCTGTCCTGCTTGGCGCGGACGATGCCCTCGAGCACGCCGTCGACGGCCTCGAGGTGCGAGGGGTTCGCGGCGAGGGAGACGGGGATCTGGTGGCCGTCGTCGGCGGTGAAGGTGCCCTCGGTGCCGAGGTGGTACTTCACGTCGCCCGAGCCCGAGAAGCCCTTGGGCTCCTGCGTGCCCTCGAACTCGCGGAACACCTGGCCGTAGGTCTTGCCGGCGATGTTGGTGAGCACGTTGAGGCGGCCGCGGTGCGCCATGCCGATGGCGACCTCGTCGAGGCCCTGCTTCGCGGCGCCCTGCAGGATCTCGTCGAGCATCGGGATCACCGACTCGCCGCCCTCGAGGCTGAAGCGCTTCTGTCCGACGTACTTGGTCTGCAGGAAGGTCTCGAACGCCTCGGCCTGGTTGAGCTTGCCGAGGATGCGCATCTGCTCGTCGTGCATGGGCTTCTCGTAGCTGCGCTCGACCTCGTTCTGGATCCACCTGCGCTGCACGGGGTCCTGGATGTGCATGTACTCGATGCCGATCGTGCGGCAGTACGAGTCGCGGAGGATGCCGAGGATGTCGCGCAGCAGCATCGTGCGCTTGTCGCCGAAGCCGCCGGTGACGAACTCGCGGTCGAGGTCCCAGAAGGTCAGGCCGTGGCTCGCGATGTCGAGGTCGGGGTGCGAGCGCTGCGTGTACTCGAGCGGGTCGGTGTCGGCCATCATGTGGCCGCGCACGCGGTACGAGTTGATGAGCTCCTGCACGCGGGCCGTCTTGTCGATGGCGCTCGCGATGTCGACCGAGATGTCGGGCGCCCACCGAATGGGCTCGTAGGGCAGGCGCAGCTCGGCGAAGATGTCCTCGTAGAACCGGCGCTGGCCGATGAGGAGCTCGTGCACCTTCTTGAGGAACTCGCCCGAGCCCGCACCCTGGATGACGCGGTGGTCGTAGGTCGAGGTGAGCGTGATGGTCTTGCCGATCGCGAGGTTCGCGAGGGTCTTCTCGGAGGCGCCCTGGAACTCGGCCGGGTATTCGAGGGCGCCGGCGCCGATGATGCAGCCCTGCCCCTTCATGAGGCGCGGCACCGAGTGCACCGTACCGATGCCGCCCGGGTTCGTGAGCGAGATGGTCGCGCCCGAGAAGTCGTCGGCGGTGAGCTTGTTCTTGCGTGCTCGCTGCACGAGGTCTTCGTAGGCGGTGAGGTACTCGTTGAAGTTCATCGTCTCGGCGCGCTTGATCGCGGGGACGAGGAGGGCACGGCTGCCGTCGGGCTTGGGCAGGTCGATCGCGATGCCGAGGCCGATGTGGGCGGGCTTCACCACGCTCGGCTTGCCATCGGGTTCGGCGTAGAAGACGTTCTGGCTCGGGAAGTCCTTGAGCGCCTGGATGAGGGCCCAGCCGATGAGGTGCGTGAACGACACCTTGCCACCGCGCGAGCGGCGCAGGTGGTTGTTGACCACGATGCGGTTGTCGATCATGAGCTTGGCCGGGATGGTGCGCACGCTCGTGGCGGTCGGCACCGTCAGCGACGCGTCCATGTTCGCCGCGAGGGTCTTGGGGAGCCCGCGCAGGGGGACGACCTCGTCTTCCTGCGGCGCCTCGGCGATGACTGGCTGCGGGCTCGTGACCGGCACATCGGCCGGCACCGGGATGGTGCGCGGGGCGATCGAGGTGGTGCGCGCGGCGGGCGTCTGGCCGATCACCGGGATGGGCGCGGTGGCCGGTGCAGCAGGAGTCGTCGCGTCGGCGGCGGGCGCCTCGCGGGCGGCGCCGGGGTTTCGGCCGCGGTTGCGGATTCAGCCGGCGGCGCCTGCTGCTCGGGCGCCGGAGCTTCCGCCGCGACCGGGGTTTCGGCGGCGGGGGCGGTGGAAGCGGGCGCCTGCTCGGGCTGCCGGCCGTACTGCTCGAGCACGGGCCACCAGGACTTGTCGACCGACTCGGGATCTGCGAGGAATTTCGCATACATCTCGTCTACGAGCCATTCGTTGGCTCCGTATTCGCCCGACGCCGTTTCGTCGGCTCCCGCTCCGGTCAATTGGCTCGACACAGCCTCTCGCCCACTCTCTCCGTTGATGCTGGTTAACCTGCTCCGGCGATCGACCGGTGCGCACGACAGCCACCGGATCGCCTCGTCAAGCCTAACCCCCGTGCACGTGCTCCCGGCACCGGTGGGCGGTAGCGTGAGCGCCATGGAGTTCTACCGGACGACACCCAGCCACGACCTCACGTACTCCGACGTGTTCCTCGTTCCGAGTCGCTCGGGCGTGACCAGCCGGCTCGACGTCTCGCTCGCTCCCGACGACGGCTCGGGGGCGACGGTGCCGATCGTCTCGGCCAACATGAACTCCATCACCGGGCCCCGACTGGCGGCCACCCTCGCGCGGCGCGGCGGCCTCGGCGTGCTGCCCCAGGACCTGCACCTGCAGGACCTGGCCGAGTCGATCCGCTGGGTGAAGTCCCAGTCGCCGCGCTTCGACACGCCGCATGTCTTCGCCCCCGATGCCACGGCCGCCGACGCGCTGGAGGTGCTGCCGCCATTCGCGGGGCACGGCATCGTGCTGCACGATGCCAAGGATCGATACGTCGGATGCCTCGCCGCGACGCGTCTCGCGTCGGCGCTGCCCGACGCTCGGCTCGGCGACCTCGTGCACGGCGGGATGGCCTCGCTCGACGCCGACGACGTCGACTCCCCGCGGCGGGCCTTCGACCTCATGGTCGACGCCGATCTCGAGTTCGCGCCAGTGCTCGAGCACGGCCGGGTCATCGGCACGCTGAGCCGGCGCAGCGCACTGCGCGGCACGATCTACGAGCCGAACGTCGACGCCTCGGGGCGCCTGCGCGTCGCCGCGGCGATCGGCATCAACGGCGACGTCGCCGCGAAGGCGCAGGCGCTCGCCTCGGCGGGCGTCGACATGCTCGTGATCGACACGGCGCACGGCCACCAGGAGGGAATGCTCCGGGCCGTGTCGATCGTGCGCGACCTCGGCCTCGGCATCCCGATCGTCGCGGGCAACATCGTCACGGCCGACGCGGTCGCGGACCTCATCGACGCGGGCGCCGACGTGCTCAAGGTCGGCGTCGGTCCTGGTGCCATGTGCACCACCCGCATGATGACGGCGGTCGGGCCGGCCGCAGTTCTCGGCGGTGCTCGAGACGGCCGACGCGGCGCGCGAGCTCGGCGCCAAGGTGTGGGCCGACGGCGGAGTGCGCTACCCGCGCGACGTCGCGCTCGCGCTCGCCGCCGGCGCGGCGTCGGTCATGATCGGGTCGTGGTTCGCGGGCACCATCGAGGCTCCGGGAACGCTGCGGCACGATGCATCCGGCCGTCTCTTCAAGGAGAGCTGGGGCATGGCGTCGACGAAGGCCGTGCGCGAGCGGTTCGACCGCCTCGTCGCCCTACGAGCTCGCCCGCAAGGAGCTGTTCGCCGAGGGCATCTCGTCGTCGTCGATCTTCCTCGACCCGCTGCGCCCGTCGATCGAGGACCTGCTCGACATGATCACCTCGGGGGTTCGCAGCTCGTTCACGTACGCCGGGGCGCGCTCGATCGCGGAGTTCCGCGACCGGGCGCTCGTCGGCATCCAGTCGGCGGCCGGCTACGAGGAGGGCAAGGCGCTGCCGGTCAGCTGGTGAGGCTCGGAACGCCCGGGCCGGTCGTTCGGTTTGTGACGAGCGGGTTACGACCACCGGGCCCGGCAGCGGCCGCCGATATACTGGCAGGACGATGGACGATCCCCCCTCTGCCAGTTCTCCCGGCCATAGACCCTCGCCCGTGACCGCTCGGGGAGGCTGCGTTGTCTGAGTGGATACTCCTCGGCATCGGATTCCTCCTCACGATCGGCACGGGCTTGTTCGTTGCGAGCGAGTTCGCGCTCGTCAACCTCGATCGCGCCGACCTCGAGGCGCGCCGCGCCCGGGGTGAGACCCGGCTCGGCATGACGATCTCGGCGCTCAAGATCACCTCGACGCACCTGTCGAGCGCGCAGCTCGGCATCACGCTCACGACCCTGCTCACCGGATACACGATGGAGCCGGCCATCTCGTCCCTGCTCGCCGGGCCGCTGACGGCGATCGGGCTGCCCCAGGCGCTCGTGCGGCCGGTCGGCGCCACGACGGCGATCATCATCGCGACCCTGCTCTCGATGATCATCGGCGAGCTCGTGCCGAAGAACTTCGCGCTCGCGCTGCCATTGGCGACGGCGAAGCTCGTGATCCCCTTCCAGACGGTGTTCACCTGGGTGTTCCGGCCGGCGATCTCGCTCCTCAACGGCAGCGCGAACGCGTTGCTCCGTGCGATCGGCATCGAGCCGAAGGAAGAGCTCTCGGGTGCGCGATCCGCCGAGGAGCTCTCGTCGCTCGTCCGCCGCTCCGCGAGCGCCGGACTGCTCGAACAGGACACGGCGACGCTGCTCGGCCGCACGCTGCGATTCTCCGACCACGACGCGTCCGACGTCATGACGCCGCGCCCGCGGGTGGCGGCGGTGCAGCGACAGGAGCCCGCCGAGGCGGTGCTCGAGCTCGCCCGGCAGACGGGGTACTCGCGATTCCCGGTCTACGACGAGAACCTCGACGACATCGTCGGCGTCGTGCACGTCAAGCAGGCGGTCGCCGTACCGCGTGAACGGCGAGCGGATGTCCCTGCCTCGGCACTGCAGTCCGACGCGTTGCGCGTGCCCGAGACCATCAAGCTCGACGCGCTGCTCGGCGAGCTCCGCGGCCGCGGCTACCAGATGGCCGTGATCGTCGACGAGTACGGCGGCACGGCGGGGGTCGCGACCCTCGAGGACCTCGTCGAGGAACTCGTCGGCGAGGTCGCCGATGAGCACGACCGGACCCGCGCCGGCATCGTGCGGCGCGGCGACACCGTGAGCTTCCCCGGAATACTGCGACCAGACGAACTGCTCGAGCGCACCGGCATCCACGTGCCCGAGAACGGCGACTACGAGACCGTCGCCGGATTCGTGATGGCCGAGCTCGGGCGGCTTCCCGCCGTCGGCGACGAGGTGCCGATCGACGAGGGGACGCTCAGCGTGCAGCGCCTCGACGGGCGGCGCATCGATCGGCTCCGCTTCGAACCGACGCCCGTGCACGAGGCCACCGAGCTCGAGGGGGCTGAACGATGAGCGACTGGGCCGGAATCGCCTGGCTGATCGTGCTGCTCGCCGCCAATGCCTTCTTCGTGGGCGCGGAGTTCGCCGTCATCTCGGCGCGCCGCTCGCAGATCGAGCCCCTCGCCGAACAGGGCAGCCGCAGTGCCAAGACCGCCCTCTGGGCCATGGAGCACGCGACGCTCATGCTCGCGATGAGCCAGCTCGGCATCACCATCTGCTCGCTGCTCATCCTGAACGTGTCCGAGCCGGCGATCCATCACCTGCTCGAGGTGCCGTTGCACCTCACCGGCTGGTCCGAGGAGGTCATCTCGTCGATCGCGTTCGTGATCGCGCTCCTGCTCGTGTCGTACCTGCACGTGGTGTTCGGCGAGATGGTGCCGAAGAACCTCTCCTTCACGCTGCCCGATCGGGCCGTGCTGCTGCTCGCGCCGCCGCTCGTGTTCATCGCCCGCGTCTTCAAGCCGATCATCATCGCGCTGAACGCGACCGCCAACGGCGTGCTGCGACTCTTCGGCGTCGAGCCGAAGAGCGAGGCGAACTCGACGTTCACGCTCGAAGAGGTGCAGACGATCGTCGACCAGTCCCGGCGCGAGGGTGTGCTCGCCGACGCGAGCGGCACGCTCACGGCGGCGTTCGAGTTCACGACGAAGCGCGTGAAGGATATCGCGGTGCCGGTCGGCTCGCTCGTGAGCCTGCCTGCCGGCGCCACTCCGAACGACGTCGAGCGAGCCGTGGCCCGACGCGGCTTCTCGCGATACCCGATCCTCGGCGCCGACGGCGAACCCGACGGCTACGTGCACCTGAAGGACGTCATCGACCTCGACGACGACGAGTTCGACGACCCGATCCCGCCGAAACGGGTGCGACGGCTCGTGTCGATCTTCGACGGCACCGATCTCGAGGATGCCCTCGCGACCATGCGCCGCCTGGGCACGCACGTCGCGCGGGCGTTCGACGAGGACGGAGTGACGACCGGTGTGATCTTCCTCGAGGACATCATCGAGGAGCTCGTCGGCGAGGTGCAGGACGCCACACGCCGAGGGTGATCGGGCACCCGTCTGGGGCGGTGTGGCGATCTCTGCGCGGGCGTAGACTGCGCCGCATCACAGAGTGAGGTGATCTCATGTTGGACAACGTGCGGTGCTATGGCGTCCTCCCGGCCTCGGATCTCGGCCGGGCGGTGAAATGGTGGAAGGACGTCTTCGATCTCGACCCCGACATGACCGACGAGGGCGGAGTGATGTTCCAGATCGGCGGCGCAAGCCTGCTCGTCTACGAGACGCAGTTCGCCGGTACCGCGCAGAACACGGCGTGGGGCTTCGACACCGACGACTTCGACCGTGACGCCGCGGCGCTGCGCGACCGCGGCGTCACGTTCCTCGACTACGACCTGCCGGGCCTCAAGACCGTCGACGGCGTCGCCGATCTCAACGGCATGCGCAGCGCCTGGTTCAACGACAGCGAGGGCAACATCATCGCCATCGGACAGCGTCCCTGAGGCTCGGCGCGATCACCACTCCCCGTCGTTCACCTCGGGCCTCGCCCGCACGTACTGCACGGGCCACATCGCGGTGCCGGCACCCAGTTCGTGCGCGGCGCGCAGGGCGAAGTGCGGGTCGCGCATCATCGCCTTGCCGAACATGACCGCGTCGGCACGCCCGGTGGCGACGAGCTCGTCGGCGTGCCGCGCGTTCGTGATGCGGCCGACGGCCGAGACCGGGACATCCGATCGCTCGCCGACGTACTCGGCGAAGTGCGCCTGGTAGCCCGGGCCGATCGGGATGTCGGCGGACGCGACGAGACCACCCGTCGAGATGTCGAAGAAATCGGCACCGGCGTCGGAGGCCCATCCGGCCACCGTCGCCGTCTGGGCCTCATCCCATCCGCCGGCGGTCCAATCGGTCGCCGAGAACCGCACGAACACGGGCATCGCCTCACCGACCTCGGCGCGAACGGCGCGCACGATCTCGAGCAGCAGTCGGGCACGGTTCTCGAGCGTGCCGCCCCATTCGTCGGTGCGCCGGTTCGACAACGGCGACAGGAACTGGTGCACGAGGTATCCGTGGGCTGCATGCACCTCGACGAGGTCGAAGCCCGCGTCGACGGCGCGACGAGCGGCGGAGCGGAAGTCGTCGATCACCGCGGCGATGCCCGCCTCGTCGAGGGCGACCGGCTCTCGCAGGCCGTCGAAGGCGACCGCCGATGCGGACACGGTCGGCCAGCCTCCCTCGTCGAGTGGTTGCGAGCCGCGGAGCCGCATGTGCTCGGGCCAGATCGACGCCTTGCGCCCCGCATGCGCGAGCTGCACGCCGACAGCGGCGCCCTGTGATCGGATGAATCGCGTGATGCGCGACCAGGCCTCGGCCTGCGCCTCATTCCAGAGTCCCGTGTCGTGATCGGAGATGCGCCCTTCGGGGCTGACCGCCGTCGCCTCGGCCACGATGAGTCCGGCGCCTCCGGCCGCCATTGCACCCAGGTGCACGAGATGCCAGTCGTTCGGCACGCCGTCGCGGGTGTCGACCGAGTACTGGCAGAGCGGCGGCACCCAGACGCGGTTGCGCATCGTGAGGCCGCGGATCGTGATGGGAGTGAAGAGCCCTGCAGCGGCATCCGTCGGCGCATTCGGCTCGCCGGCCGGTTGCGAAGCCGTCGTCTCGACGGCGTCGGTCGCGCTCATGCGAGACCCCGGAGCCAGGTCTCGAGCCCGGCGGCATCGGTGAAGACATGGCCGTCACCGCCGACGGCACGTGCACCCTCGACGTTCTCGGACTTGTTGTCGACGAAGAGCAGCTCGGCGGCCTCGATGCCGAGCTCGGTGATCGCATGCCGGTAGATCTCGGGCTCGGGCTTGACCACTCCCAGCTCGCCGCTGACGAACACCTGCTCGAAGAGCGGTGCGAACGAGCCGTGCCGGAGCCATCCGACGAAGTCCTCACCGGCGTTGGAGAGCAGCGCGATGCGCGTGCCGCCGGCGACGAGGGCGTGCAGGACGCGCAGCGTGCCGGGATCGACCGAGAGCCAGCTGCGATGATCGATGGCCCACAGCTCATGCACGTCGATCGGGTTCCACTCGGCGCCGACATCGCCCGCGACGGCGTGCCAGTACGCGTCGATCGACGTCGTGCCGCGATCGAGGCCCTCGCGATGGGCCCAGTACGCCGACCAGAACGGGTCGGCCGCGGCGCCCGCCCGTGCGAGCAAGGCCGCCTGGTCGGCGGCGCTCGGGGCACGCGAGATGACCTCGCCGTAGTCGAAGACGACGACGCGGGGTGTGAGGCTGATCGGGGAGAGGGCTGACGTAGGCATCCCCATCAACCTATCGTTGGAGCATGAGCGTGACGTGGCGGGAGTGGACCGCCGAGGATTCCGCCGAGTGGATCGTTGCCCCGGGCCCCGACGACGACAAGTACTCGCGGGGCGTGCTCGGCGTGATCACGGGGTCGACCGACTATCCGGGCGCCGCCGTGCTCGGAGTCGAGGCCGCCTGGCGCGCGGGTGCCGGCATGGTGCGCTACATCGGTCCCCGATCCGTGCGCACCGCGGTGCTGGCCCGGCGACCCGAGACCGTGACGGTCGCCGGGCGGGTGCAGGGCTGGCTCGTCGGCTCGGGCATCGACCCGAATCATCGCTCGTTCCTGCTGCAGGGCGACCTGCAGCACGCGCTCGCGTCGCGCGTGCCCGTGGTGCTCGACGCGGGCGGGCTCGATCTCGTCGGCTCGCACACCGCACCCACCGTGATCACGCCGCACGCACGCGAGCTCGCGAACCTGCTCACGACCCGCGAGGTCGACGCGAGCGTCGCCGAGGTGCGCGCCGACCCGGCGGCCTGGGCCGAGCGGGCCGCGCGCGAGCTCGGCGTCGCGGTCCTGCTGAAGGGGGCGGTGACTCGCATCGTCGACCCCGACCGGGACGCCTACGTCGTCACCGCGCCCACGCACCGGCTTGCGACCGCCGGCAGCGGTGACATCCTCGGCGGCATCCTCGGTGCGCTCGTCGCGACGAACCACGCGGCGCTCGCCGTCGACGCCGACGTGCTCGCGAAGCTCGCCGCGACGGCCGCGTGGGTGCACGGCGAGGCGGCCAGGCGGGCGACCGATGCGGCCGGCGGCGGCCCGATCGTCGCGCTCGACATCGCCGCGGCGCTGCCCGGCGTGATCGGCTCGCTGCTCGCGCACTGAGCGCACCGCGCGTCATCATGGCGCGACGTGGCGGGATGCGGTGCTCGGTTAGGCTCGTCGTCGTGACTCTGGGAAGCGAGCGCGAGGCGACCGAACGTGGGGTCGGCGTGATCCGCCGCCTTCTCGGCGGGCGCGCCGCGCTCTGGACCGGGTTCGCCCTGGTCCACCTCGCGCTCATCGGGCTGAACCTGTACGGGTCGGGCTACCCGCTCGGCGATGTCAGCTTCGTGTACCGCGTCTGGGCTGAGAACGCCACCGACGGGCTCGTGAGGATGGGCATCGACGTCCCGTGGGTCTACCCGATCCTCGCGTTCGCCCCGATGACGGCGGCGCTCGCCCTCGGTGCCGAATGGTACGCCCAGACGTGGTTGGCCATCGTCAGCGTGCTCGACGCGGTCGCGTTCTCGATCCTCCTCGGCAACGCGCGGCTCTCACGCTCGAGGCGCATCGCGGCGTGGTGGTGGGTCGGATTCCTGGCCCTGCTGGGCCCGATCGCGCTCGGTCGCATCGACGCGATCACCGTGCCCCTCGCGATCACCGGGCTGCTCTTCGCCGCTGGGCGCCCGAGGGTCGCGGCGGTCCTGCTCACCGTCGGCGCCTGGGTCAAGGTATGGCCCGCGGCGATCGTCGCCGCGCTCATCATCGCCGCCCGACGGCGCGTCGAGGTCGCCACCGTCGCCGCGGCGCTCAGCGCAGGCATCCTCGCGGTGAGCATCGTGGCCGGTGCGGGGGCGAACGCCATCGGCTTCGTCGTCGAGCAGGCGGGCCGTGGCCTCCAGGTCGAGGCGCCGCTCGCGGCGGCCTGGCTCTGGCAGATCGTGGCGGGATCGAAGGACGTCACGATCGTGTACGACCGCGACATCCTCACCTTCCAGATCGACGGGCCGGGTGCGGATGTCGCCGCCGCCCTCACGACCCCCCTCATGATCGTCGGGGTGGCGGTCGTCGTGCTGTTCGGCGTGCGCGCCGCGCTGAGGCAGGCGCACCTCGGCGAGTTGCTCGCCCCGCTCTCGCTCGGGTTCGTCGTCGTGCTCATGGTGGCCAACAAGGTGGGATCGCCGCAGTTCGCGACGTGGCTCGCGGCGCCGATCATCCTCGGTCTCGTGTACCGGCCCGCGCGGTTCGCCGTACCCGCCGCGCTCGCCGCCGCCGTGGCCCTGCTGACCCACATCATCTACCCGTACTGGTACGGCTGGCTGCTCATCGCGAACCCGGCGTTCGTGTTCCTGCTCACGGTGAAGGCCGGCCTGCTGATCGCCCTGCTCGCATGGTCGCTGCACGCGGTGTGGCAGGCTGGGAGCCGGAAGCCGGGTAGTTAGGAGCAGGGCCGATGCTTGTCGCATTCTCACTCGCCCCGAGCGGGTCCGAGGGCCCCGAGGGATCCGTTCACGACGCGGTCGCGGCCGCCGTCCGCATCGTCCGAGAGTCGGGGCTCCCGAATCGCACCGACTCGATGTTCACGACGATCGAGGGCGAGTGGGACGAGGTCTTCGACGTCATCCGCCGGGCGACCGAGGCCGTCGCCGAATACGGCCCGCGCGTGTCGTTGGTGCTGAAGGCGGACATCCGGCCCGGGCGCGTCGGCGAGATCGACGCGAAGGTCGAGCGGCTCGAGGCGGCGCTGGAGCGCACCGAGTAGAGCACCTCGGCTTGGAGGCGTCATCTTCGCGGCGACCGCTGTCGAATCGATTCGATCTGTGCGAGAATCGGCGGGTGACCCTCTCAATCGACGGGCCGACGACGCTGTCGCCGGCCCGTGTTCGTTGGGCGCTCCTCGCGCTCGCACTCGGCGGCTTCGGCATCGGATCGACCGAGTTCGTCGCCATGGGGCTGCTCCCCGACATCGCGCAGGACCTCTTCCCGACGCTCTACGCCGATTCGCCCGCCGACGCGAACGCGACCGCCGGGTGGATGATCTCCGCCTATGCTCTCGGCGTCGTCGTCGGTGCGCCGACGATCGCAGCGGCGGCCGCGCGGTGGCCGCGCAAGCGGCTGCTGCTGGTGCTGCTCACCGCGTTCACGCTCGGCACCGTGGCTTCGGCCGTACTGCCGACGTTCGGGCTCGTGCTGGTCTCGCGATTCGTGGCAGCACTGCCGCACGGTGCGTACTTCGGCATCGCCTCGCTCGTCGCCGCGAGCCTCATGGGACCCGGCCGGCGCGCCCGCGGGGTGGCGCTCGTCCTCTCGGGACTGACGATCGCCAACGTGATCGGCGTGCCGGCGATCACGTGGCTCGGACAGAATGCGGGCTGGCGCACCGCCTACCTCGCGGTCGCGGCGATCTTCGCGCTCACGTTCATCGCCGTGCTCGTCGCCGTGCCATGGCAGCCCGGCGACAGCCGCGCCACGATGGCGCGCGAGCTGCGGGCCTTCACGCGTGCCCAGGTGTGGTTCGCCCTCGGCATCGGTGCGATCGGGTTCGGTGGACTCTTCGCGGTCTACACCTACGTCGCACCGCTCGCGACCGACGTGACCGGGCTCGGGCCCGAGTTCGTGCCGATCGTGCTGATCGTCATCGGACTCGGCATGACCGTCGGCAACATCGTCGGCGGCAGGCTGGCCGACTGGAGCGTGCGCCGGTCGATGTACCTGTTCTTCGCGATCCTCGCGGCGGCCCTCGTGCTGCTCGGCTTCACCGCGGCCGCACCCGTCGGGCTCTTCATCGGCGTGTTCCTCGTCGGTGGGGCATCCGCTGCGCTCTCGCCGACGATCCAGGCGCGCCTCATGGACGTCGCCCGCGACAGCCAGTCGATCGCCGCGGCGTTGAATCACTCCGCGCTCAACATCGGCAACAGCCTGGGGGCGCTGTTCGGTGGCCTCGCCATCGCGGCCGGGCTCGGATACGTCGCCCCGGTCTGGATCGGGCTCGTGCTCACGCTCGTCGGCGTCGTCCTCGCACTCGGCTCATTCGCCCTCGATCGTGCGAGGGGTCGCCGTGGCGTCGTGGTGCCGTACGCGACCGGCGCGATGGAGGCGGTGGACGCCTGATCCTGACAGCGGGAGCGGCTCAGTCGGACTGCAGCAGGATTCCGTCGAGGATGGCGCGCTTGCGCAGCGCCACCTTCGTGCCCACGTCGTAGCCGGACGCCCGGTATTTCTCGCGGATGCGCTTGAGGTAGCTCTTGGCGGTCTCTTCGGAGATGCCGAGCTGGAACGCCACGGCCTTCACCGGCTGCCCGGCCCCGTAGAGCGCCATGACCCTGCGCTCCTGCGCCGAGAGCTTGGGAACCGTGCCGTCGTCGAGCAGCGCGTGCTCGAGCTCTGGGGTGAGGTACGAGTCGCCGAGACCGGCGGCCCTGATCGCCTCGATGATGGACTCGACCGGCTCCGACTTCACGAGGTAGCCGAGCGCGCCGGCGCTGAGCGCCTCGCGTACGACGGCGGCCTCGGAGTAGTTGCTCATGAGCATGGTCTTCACGCCCGCCGACTTCAGCATCGACAGCTTCAGCGAGATGGGGATGTTGTCGCGCAGGTCGAGGTCGAGCAGCACCACGTCGACCGGGAAGTCGGGGTGGGCGAGCAACTCGGACCACGACGGCACCGCGGCGACGAGGTCGATCTCCGAGGAAGCTCCGCGGAGCCATTCGGAGAGCGCGCCGAGCAGCATGCGGTGATCATCGACGATCGCAAGTCTGATCGGGTCTGCGGTGTCGGCCATTCAGCTCCCCCTCGGATTGGCCGTGCTACGCGCGGCCGTCGTACCTGCCGATGACGTCGTGTTCGCTCGGCATTCGATCTCGATGCGGAAGGATTCGGCTTCTGCGACGAGATCGTGTCTTCCGACACTACCTACAGCCTCCCACGTCGCCGGGTCGAGTCGTCGCAAGACGACGCCGAACACTTCGATCTCGATGTCGATCAGGGGAGACGTGGTGTGGTCCTCGTCGGTCCCGGGATTCCGCAGCTTGACGGAGATCGGCTTCGTGGGGCCCTTGCGACGCTCGCCGACCAGAAGCCAGAGCGCGAGCAGCAGGCCGTCGCGCTGCTGCTGCGACAGGAGGCCCGCGGCGCCCTCGGGGTCGTCGAGCACGACCCGGTTGCTGAGGTACGCCGACTCGATCACCGCGTGCTTCAGCCAGGTGTCGGTGCGTCCCTCGATGAGCCGCGCCCGGAGCCTGGCGGCGACCGCAGCCGCTCGCTCGGCGGCGGCGCTCGGCAGCGGGATCGCGATGCGCCCGGAGCCGACGTCGTCGAGCAGCGTCTCGGCGTCGAAGTCGAGCTTGGCGAGCTCTTCGGACGCCTGCATGCCGACGGCCGACGGCGCGGTCGACACCGTGCTCTGCACGAGTGAGAGGTCGAGTTCGCGGCCCACGAGGGAGCGGAACCCGCTGATCGCGACGACGGCGAGCAGCGTCGGCAGCACCGCGGACACCGCGACGGCGAGTCCCACCGCGGTGTACTCGCCGGCCTCACCCGCCTGCAGGAGTGTCGACGTCGCGAGGACGGCACCGATCGCACACGCGACCGCGAGGGGCACGCGCGTGCCGCGGATCGCCGCGACCGGCATGAGCACGGCCCCCGCGGCCGCCGCGGCGGTGGGCGTCACCCCGCGATCGAGGTACCCCCAGGTCGCGGCGACGTCGAGCCACACGGGTACGGCGAGTGCGACCAGGAGCGCGACGTAGAGCCAGTCGGGGAGCGGGTTCGACCGCGAGACCAGGCGAGAGGCGACGCCGACGCCGAGGATCGCGGCGAGGGACAGCCACGCCGCCCACGGCCCGATACCGGCAGGGTAGAACGGTGCCAGCAGCATCGCCCGCAGCAGGTCGGCCGAGATCACGATGGCGGCGGTGACGGTGACGCCGGTGGCGAGGCGGCGCCCGCCGTGCCGCTCGCGGACATCGCCGGCCGCGAGGGCGGAGCGGTTCGGCCGGCGGAACGGCTGCAGTTCGGCGCGGGTGGCGGCGCTCACGGCTTCGGCACCTCGAGCATCACGGTGGTTCCCGACCCCGGTGACGAGAAGACCCGCGCCCGCCCGCCGACCGTGCTCAGCCGCCCGACCACCGACTCCGAGTAGCCGAGCCGGCCGAGGCTGACGGTCTCGGGCTCGAACCCGTTGCCGGCGTCGGTGACCATCGCCCGCACCGTGCGCTCGTCGTCGGTGACGGTGACGTCGGCCTCGTTGACGCCGGAGTGCCGGCGGACGTTCTCGAGGCACTCGCCGAGCGCGCCGAGGAGGGCATCGAGGGTGTCTCGCGGCAGCGCGAGCTGACCCGCGCCATGCCAGTTGACGTCGAGCCCCATGCGGGCGAAGCGCTGCCGCACCGACTCGAAGGTCGTTCCGAGGATGTCCTCCTCGGCCTCGGGAGAGAAGATCGCGTCGGACGCCTTGTCGAGGGGCGCGCCGAGCCGGAGCTGCTTGAGCAGCCGAGCGTCGTCGCCGGCCTGCTGTCGCAGGGCGCCGACACCCACGCCGACGCCCGAGTGGGCGAGCAGGCTGAGCGTCGCGAGCACGGTGTCGTGCAGCACCCGGGCGTCCTGTCGCTGCCGGGCCTCGAGTTCACTCGCGAGCCGCTCGGCCTGATGGGCGCGACCGACCTCGTCGATGCGCGCAGAGGCGCGGGCGATGGCCGCATTGAGTGCGAGTGCGAGCGATGCGGTCACGCCCCAGCCGGCGATCGTCGAGATGAGCACGATCGTCATGGAGTGCCCGCTGGCGGCGACGACGAGGAGGGTCGCGACGACGACGGCGGCGAGCGCGAACACGAGCGTGCGCCCCCGATGGCGTACGGCCAGCGTCAGCGCGACCGATGGCGCGGTGACCGACGCCGTGACGCCGATGGCGGTCAGCGCCACCGGGTCGAGCGAGGGGGACGTCGCGATCACGGCGATGAGGGCGGCCGAGACGCCGACGACGGCGAGCGCGGTCGGCACCCCGCCGCGCTCGGTGTGCAGGAACACGAGCACGCCGGCGGCGACGCAGAGGAGCACGGACGCCGCGAACTGGGTTCCGGTCGTCGTACCGGGTACGAGAACGCACAGGAGGCCGCCGACGGCGCCCGTCATGCCGTAGATGCGCGCGAGCTTGCGCAGCAGTCGATCGCGTTCCTTCTGGATGCGCTTCATTGACACCCCTTCGCGGTGACGGCGCGGCTGGGCCATCCGTCCCTTTCGAACCTTAGCCCAGTCGCGCGGATCACGCCGCGAGCAGGAGGGCGAGTGCCGCACCGACCGCATCGTCCTCGATGAGGAATGCGTCGTGTCCGTACTCGGACGTGAGGACGATCGGGGTGTCGTCGTGCACGCTGTGCCGAAGCTGCGCGGCGATCTCGCGCTGCCCGGCGAGGGGGAAGTAGCGGTCACTGTCGATGCCGAGCACGAGGCTTCGTGCCTCGATGCGCGCGAGGGCCGCCGCGACGCCCCCGCGCCCACGGCCGAGGTCGTGGGAGTTCATCGCCTCGGTGAGCACGATGTAGCTGTTCGCGTCGAACCGGCGCGTGAACTTGTTGCCGTGGAAGTCGAGGTACGACTCGACCGCGAACCGGCCCTCGCCGCCCAGCGGGTCGAGGTCGGATTGCCATCCCCGCTCGAAGCGATGGTTGAGCTCTGCGGCGGTGCGGTAGTTGAGCATCGCCATGCGGCGGGCGAGCGAGAGGCCACGCGTGGGTCCCTCGCCGTCGGGCGCGTCGTAGAACGCCCCGTCGCGGAACGCGGGGTCGGATCGGATCGCCTCGATCTGCACCGAGTTCAGCGCGATCTGGTCGGCCGTGGTGGCCGGCGGACCGGCGAGGACCGCGATGCGTTCGACCGCGTCGGGTGCCTCGATGGCCCACTCGAGCACGTGCATGGCGCCCATCGAACCGCCGACGACCGCCGCGAACCGCTCGATGCCGAGGCGCCGCGCGAAGGCGAGCTGTGCGCGCACCTGGTCGCGGATGGTGAGGAACGGGAACCTCGCGCCCCACTCGGCGCGGTCGGGCGCGAGTGACGCAGGGCCGGTCGATCCCTGGCATCCGCCGACGACGTTCGGCGCGAGCACGAACCAGCGGTCGGTGTCGATCGCGAGCCCGGGGCCGACGACCCCCGGCCACCAGCCCGAGCTCGGGTGCGCCGGGCCGGCAGGACCGACGACATGGCTGTCGCCGGTGAGCGCGTGCAGCACGAGGATCGCGTTGTCGCGGGCGGGCGAGAGCGCGCCCCATTGCTCGTAGGCGATCTGCACGCCGGGCAGCACGCCGCCCGACTCGAGTTCGAGGTCGCCGATGCCGATGAACCGCCGATCGCCGACGGGGTCTCCGTCGCGCCAGGCACCGGTCGCGGGCGCTCGCCGCCCGAGCATCGCGAGGGCACGCGCCTCGGGAACGATGCTCGCGGGCACCGTGTTCGCCTGCGTCTGCCAGTCCATGCTTCGATTCTCCCGAACCCGGCGGCGTCGCGGGGCTTTGTTACACGACCTCGGGGCCCGTTTCGGGCTACGCGCCACGAGAGACACGGATGCCGCGGGCCGGTGCGGCCCGCGGCATCCGTGTGCCTTCATGATTGGTCAGACGCGCGCAGCCTCGGTGGCGGCACGAGCGGCGGCGAGGCCCACCTCGAGGTCGGCCTTGAGGTCGTCGATGTTCTCGATGCCGACCGAGAGACGCACGAGTCCGGGCGTGACACCGGCCGTGAGCTGCTGCTCGGGCGTCAGCTGCGAGTGCGTCGTCGACGCGGGGTGGATGACGAGCGAGCGCACGTCGCCGATGTTCGCGAGGTGGCTGAACAGGGCGAGGTTGTCGACGAACGCGCGACCCGAGTCGACGCCGCCCTTGAGCTCGAACGACAGCACCGCGCCGACGCCCTTGGGTGCGTAGGTGTTCGCCGCCGCGTACCACGGGCTCGACGGCAGGCCCGAGTAGTTGACGCTCGCGACGTCGGGGTGGTTGTCGAGCCACTCCGCGATCTCCTGCGCGTTCTGCACGTGCCGTTCGATGCGCAGCGACAGGGTCTCGATGCCCTGGATGAGCAACCATGCGCTGTTCGGCGCGATGGCCGAACCGAGGTCGCGCAGCAGTTGCACGCGGGCCTTGATGATGTAGGCGAGGCCGTCGCCGACCGCCGCCGTGTAGCTCGCGCCGTGGTACGACGGGTCGGGCTCGGTCAGGCCGGGGAACTTCTCGACGTTCTTCGACCACTCGAAGGTGCCGCCGTCGACGAGGACGCCGCCGATGGTCGTGCCGTGGCCGCCGAGGAACTTCGTCGCCGAGTGCACCACGATGTCGGCGCCGTGCTCGAACGGGCGGATGAGGTACGGCGTCGCGATCGTGTTGTCGACGATGAGGGGCACGCCGGCGTCGTGCGCGGCGTCGGCCACCGAGCGGATGTCGAGCACGTTGATCTTGGGGTTGCCGATGGTCTCGGCGAAGAACAGCTTCGTGTTCGGCCGCACCGCGCGGCGCCACTCCTCGACGTCGTCCTGGTGCTCGACGAACGTGGTCTCGATGCCGAGCTTCGCGAGGGTGTACTTGAAGAGGTTGTACGTGCCGCCGTAGATCGACGACGACGAGACGATGTGGTCGCCCGCCTGAGCGATGTTCAGGACGGCGAACGTCTCGGCCGCCTGGCCCGACGCGACGAGCAGGGCTCCGGTGCCGCCCTCGAGCGCGGCGACGCGCTCTTCGACGACCGCCTGGGTCGGGTTCTGGATGCGGGTGTAGATGTTGCCGAACTCGGCGAGCGCGAAGAGGTTCTTCGCGTGCTCGGAGTTGTCGAACACGTACGACGTGGTCTGGTAGATCGGGGTGGCCCGAGCGTGCGTGGTCGGGTCGGGGGCGGCGCCGGAGTGCACCTGCTTGGTCTCGAAGCGCCAGTCGGCGGTGTTCGTCATCGAAGTCTCCTCGGTGGTCGGGTATGCGGACCCGCCGCAGCTTTCGAGCCACGTTAGGCGGGTGCATCGAGGCCGGCAACGGATGCCGCAACACGGCGTCACGCGTGGTGGGCCGTGGTCTTCGCGATCAGCGGGGCCGTGCCTCGGGCGGCAGGACGAGGGTGCCGGTCGCCGTCGACGGCTCGGGCCTGAAGAGCCACCTCGCGCGCGGTTCGACGAGCGGGCGGAAGATGCGCCGTACCGGCTTCAGCGCGAGCACGATCGAGATGCCGATGCAGAACACGATCATGGCGGGGAGCACCCAGAACGGCTGCTGCCCGTCGAGCATGCCCGTCTCGCGGAACGGGAACAGCACGAAGGTGTGCAGCAGGTAGATGTACATCGTTGCCCGGCCGAACGGCGTGAACCAGTGCGCGCCTCGCGGCATGAGCGTGAGGAACGCGACCGCGAGCGTCATCGCGCCCAGCAGCAGCACGAGCCGGATCGCGCCCGACCACGGTTCGTCGTAGCCGATCGCCTCGTAGGACTCGTCGTAGAGCATGAACCGGCGCAGCCTCAGGTCGCGCAGGGTCTCGATCGTGATCGGCATGAACGCGAGCACGGCCGCGAAGAGCGCGATCGCCCCGGCACGCCACCGCCAGGCGACCGCCGTTCGGAGCTCGAGCCACCGGCCGGTGAGCTGCCACTGCCGGAGCTTCCAGCCGAACACGAAGAACGGCAGCATGCCGAAGGTACGCGAGAGGGCGAGTCCCGAGTCGATCGACTCCATGTAGCCGGCGCCGATCGAGATCACGATCGCGATGATGAGCGGGTAGCGCAGCAGCACGAGGTACGGCAGAACGATGCGCCAGATCGCGAGGGCGATGAGGAACCACAGGGTCCACGACGCGGTCGTGTAATCGAGGTCGAACCCGCCGCCGAGCACCCACCGGATGATCGTCCAGATCGTCTCGAAGATGAAGAACGGGAACACGATGTCGGTGAGGATCTGCTTGAGCGCCCGCGCGTTCGGCGGACCGGACTTCGCGAAGTAGCCGGCGACGGTGACGAACACGGCGACGTGGAACGAGTAGATGAACAGGTACACGCTGTAGGCCGCGTTGTCTTCACCGATGAGCGGCAGGATCCCGTGCCCGACCACGACGAGCGTGATCGCGATCCAGCGGGCGTTGTCCCAGAGCGGCACGCGTCTGCGCGTCGTGGGCTGGGCGGGTGCGTGGGGCCTCGTGTGCATCGTCTCCAGTCTCTCGCACCGAGCGGCGGATGTCTCATCGACGGTGTGCCGCCGGACCGGAACCCGCGCCTACGCGACGAGGCGGAGCGATCGCGGCAGAATGGGCGCATGAGTGTGCTGCGAGCCGTCGTGACCGGTGCGAGTTCGGGGATCGGGGCCGCCACCGTGCGCGCGCTGCGCGCCGCCGGTTGGGAGGTCGTCGGCGTCGCCCGACGCGAGGACCGCCTTCGTGAGCTCGAGGCCGAGACCGGGGCATCCGTCTTCGTCGCCGACCTCACGAAGCAGGCCGACGTCGACCGCCTGCGCGATCACCTCGCGGCGACCGGGGGAGTGCACGCGCTCGTGAACAATGCCGGCGGCGCGAAGGGGCTCGACACCGTCGAGGCGTCGGAGATCGACGACTGGGCGTGGATGTTCGAGGTCAACGTGCTCGCGCTCAAGCGCGTCACGAGCGCGCTGCTCCCGCTGCTGCGGCTCGGCGCCGTCGAGCGCGGCGTCGCCGACATCGTCAACATCACGTCGATCGCCGGCCACACGGCGTACGCCGGCGGCGGCGGGTACAACGCGGCGAAGTTCGCCGCGCACGCGCTCACCGAGGTGCTGCGCCTCGAGCTCAACGGCGAACCGCTGCGCGTCATCGAGGTCGCGCCCGGCATGGTGAGGACCGACGAATTCGCACTCGTGCGCTTCGGCGGCGATCGTGCACGCGCCGACGCGGTCTACGAGGGCGTGCCCGAACCGCTCGTCGCCGACGACATCGCCGGCGTCATCGTCGACGCCGTGCTCAAACCCCGCCACGTCGACCTGGACCTCATCGTCGTCAAGCCCGTCGCGCAGGCGGCGCCCTACCGGGTCGCGAAGGGCGACCTCGTGGTGCGGGCGGAGGCGGGTCGATGAACCTTCGGGGCGTTTCCGAGGGCGACCCCGCGACGCATCGTCGTACGCGCTACGTCGACGTCACCGGGCGCGCCCTCGCATTGCTCGGCGTGGCGTTCGTCGTGGCCTACACCGTCTTCGTGCTGTGGCCGGAGCGGCCGCAATGGGTGACGTCGGTCATCCTCTTCATCCTCGTCGCCACGTGGGTGGTCTTCGCGATCGATGTCATGATCCGGATCGCGCTCACGCCGCGCGGTCGACGGTGGCACTACGCCTGGCATCATCCCCTCGAGGTGCTCTCGGCCATCCTGCCGGTGTTCCGCGCGCTCCGCGTCGTCGGACTCCTGCAGGACCTGCCGCTCCTGAAGCGGCACACGCCGAGCGCGGTGCGAGCGCAGTTCATCATCCTCGCCCTCGCCTATGCGCTCGCGTGGGTGTTCTTCCTCGCCCTCGCGACGCTGCAGGCGGAGCGCGATGCTTCGCGAGCGAACATCATGACCTTCGGCGATGCGATCTGGTGGGCGATCGTCACCATCACGACGGTGGGCTACGGCGACCTGTACCCGGTGACCCCGGCCGGCCGGTTCTACGCGGTGCTGCTGATGGCCGGCGGCATCGCCATCGTCGGCACGGCGTCGGCGACGATCATCTCCATCCTCAACGAGCGCGTCGCGGGGCTGCGCCACCAGGGGGATGCGCTCGCCGCGCCGTCGCTCGGGACGGGCGAGGAGCGCGACGCGTCGGCCACGGCGACGCTGCCCCCGGCCGACGCGACGGCCTCCGCCGCCGATGCCGAGAACGAGCGTCCAACAGGGGGCGCCGGGTAGCCTGTCGGGATGACCTTCGACGCGAATGACGCCGGTTCCGGCGACGACGGGATCCGCCGCGAGATCCTCAGCTGGGACGAGTTCGGGGAGGCTGCCCGCACGCTCGCGGGCGACGTGCTCGGCGCGGGGTTCCGCCCCGACGTGGTGATCGCGATCGCACGTGGCGGGCTGCTGCTCGCCGGAGCGATCTCGTACGCGCTCGGCACCAAGGCCTGCGGGTCGATCAACGTCGAGTTCTACTCGGGCATCGACGAGCGCCTGCCCGAGCCCGTGCTGCACCCGCCGATGCTCGATGCGCCCGCCCTGAACGGCAAGCGCGTGCTGCTCGTCGACGACGTCTCCGACTCCGGGCGCACGCTCGCCAAGGTGCTGCGCCTGCTCACCGACGAGGGCGCCGAGGTGCGCACCGCGACGCTCTACACGAAGTCGCACACGGTGCTGGTCCCGGACTTCGACTACCGCCGCACCGACGACTGGATCATCTTCCCGTGGTCGTCGCTTCCCCCCGTCACGATCAGCGAGGGAGCCGCATGAGCGTGCACCTCGTCGGCGGCGGCGCGACCACTCTCACGGATGCCCCGCTGTACGCACCGTTCGTCGCCGAGGCCGTCCTGCGGGGCGGCGCCGCAGGTCGCGCGCGGCCGCGCATCGCCGTGATCTCACTGCACCCCGAGGCGCAGGAGAAGGCCGCAGCGCTCGCCGATCTCCTGGTCGCGGCCGGCAGCGGCGACGAGATCGAGGTGCAGCTGACCGCAGCGCGACCCGGCGAGCCGATCGGGCTCCCCGCGATCGCCGACGTCGACGGCGTCGCCGTGGGCGGCGGCCTCGTCGAAGAGGTGCGCGCCGGACTCGAGCCGGTGTTCGGCGAGCTGCGTCGGCTCGTCGCCGGCGGGGTGCCCTACCTCGGCGTCTCGGCCGGCGCGATGATCGCTGCGGAGGGCTCGCTCGGGAGCGGCTCGCGCATCGGCGGCGTGGTCGTCTCACCGGAGGACCCGGAGGAGCCGGGGGTCGAGCTCGAGATCGAGGCCGGCATCGGACTGGTCGACGTGGCCATCGAGGTGCACGTCGCCGAGCGCGGCATGCTCTCCCGGCTGGTCGCTGCCGTCGAATCCGGGCTCGTCGGCGGCGGGCTCGGCATCGACGAGCGCACGGCGCTGATCGTGGGCGACGGCGGCCTCCGGGTCGAGGGGACGGGCAGCGTCTGGCGGGTGCTGCCCGCCGAGCAGGGCGTGCTGGTCTCCACGATCGGTGCGTGAGGTGGCGAAGTCCCTCGACGAGCTCGCCGCCGACGGGCTCATCGACCCGGGCTGGGCGCGCGCCCTCGCGCCGGTCGCGCCGCGCATCGCCGCTCTCGGCGATTTCCTGCGCGCCGAGACGGCGTCCGGGCGCGGCTACCTGCCGAGCGGCGACCGCGTCCTGCGGGCCTTCAACGCCCCGCTCGACGACGTGCGGGTGCTCATCGTTGGGCAGGACCCGTACCCCACGCCGGGGCATCCGATCGGCCTGTCATTCGCCGTCGATCCGCACGTGCGACCCGTGCCGCGCAGCCTGGGCAACATCTATCGCGAGCTTCACGACGACCTGGGTGTCACGCCGCCCGAGCACGGCGACCTCACGCATTGGAGCCGCAGCGGCGTCATGCTCCTGAACCGCGTGCTCACCGTGCAGCCCGGCGCCGCGGCGTCGCATCGCGGCAAGGGCTGGGAAGAGGTCACCGACCATGCCATCCGCACCCTCGTCGCGCGAGGCACGCCGCTCGTCGCGATCCTCTGGGGCCGCGACGCGCAGGGGCTCAAGCCGCTGCTCGGCGACACGCCGCTGATCGAGTCCGTGCACCCGAGTCCGCTCTCGGCGTCGCGCGGGTTCTTCGGGTCGAAGCCGTTCAGCCGGGCGAACGCGCTGCTCACTGCCCAGGGCGCGGCACCCGTCGACTGGAGCCTGCCGGCCTGAAGCGACATCCGAAACCCGATCGAAATCGTTCGCGCGTAGGCTTGTCGCATGCTCGAGGAGGAATACCAGCAGCGCCGCCAACTTCCGAGGCACCTGCGCC
This sequence comes from uncultured Actinomycetota bacterium, assembly GCA_963758615.1. Taxonomy (GTDB): domain Bacteria; phylum Actinomycetota; class Actinomycetes; order Actinomycetales; family Microbacteriaceae; genus Agromyces. Next base: position 397,739 of record CAVWVZ010000007.1, read on the forward strand.
CGGCACCGTCCGCCGAGGCACCGTTCGAGTACACGATCCGCGAGGCGCGCGCGGCCGACCTGCCCGCCGTTCGAGAGATCTACAACTACTACGTCGCGAACTCCACGGTGACCTTCGACGAGGACGCGATGACCCTCAAGGAGTGGAAGTCGAAGTTCGCGTACCTCGCGAAGCTCGGCATGCCGTTCATCGTCGCCGAGTCGCCGTCCGGGCAGCTGCTCGGCTACGCGCTCGTGTCGCCGTGGAAGCAGAAGCGCGCCTATCGGTACACCGTCGAGAACTCGATCTACCTCGGCCCCGCGGCATCCGGCAAGGGACTCGGTCGCGTGCTGCTCGGGGAACTCATCGACCGGTCGAAGGCGGCGGGCCTCAAGGAGATGATCGCGGTCATCGCCGATCAGGGCGCCGAGGCGTCGATCGCCCTGCACGAGAGGTTCGGCTTCGTCGAGATCGGGCGCATGGGACGCGTCGGCTTCAAGTTCGAACGGTGGCTCGGCACGGTCCTGCATGCAGAAGGCGCTCAAGTAGCCATCCCATGCCGCGACGCGGCGTCAGATCTCGAGCGTGAACTCGCCCACCGTGAACGGCACGGCGATCGCCACGGCGAGACCCGTGACCGCGAACAGCGCCGGATGCGCCAGGCCGACGACGGCACGACGCAGCGCCGGGTGCCCGGCGAGGAGACCGTCGGGGATGCGGTCGCGCACGGGCACCTCGGCCCAGCCGCGTGCCTTCGCCAGGAACCACGCGCACCGCAGCACGAACGCCGCCCACAGCACGGCGACCACGAGGGGCACGATGACCGACATGACATCGAGGCCGATGCCGACGATCTCCTCTTCACGACCCTCGGCGGCGAGCTGGATCGTCTGCGAGATCGCCGCGCCGACGACGACCGAGGCGCTCCACGCAGCGACCGCGATCACGAGGGCCAGGTAGCGCACGAAGAAATGCGAGAAGACCGACGACATCTCGTCGAAGTGACGTCGCGGGGTGCCGCTCAGCACCACGATCGTGGCCACGAGCGAGGGCAGCACCAGCACGGCGAGCACGATCCAGTCGAGCCATCCCGGCCAGTCGGCGGCCACCGCGGCGGCGAGGACGATGCCGAACGCGGCGCTCCACGCGGCGCCCCAGAGGAGCGGATGCCGCCCGACGAGCGTCACGACCCGGTTCTCGGTCACGCGCGCCATGCTAGCGGGACGCGGGTGCCGGCGGTCGTAGGCTCGACGGATGGAGCTGCACGAGCGCACTGCCCTTGAACTGCACCAGCTGCTGCAGCGGCGCGAGGTGTCACCCGTCGAGCTCGCCGCGCACTACCTCGCGCGAATCGAGCGGCTGAACCCGCAGGTCGGCGCGTTCGTCACGGTGACGCCCGAGGCGGCGCTCGTGCGGGCCGCGTACGTCGAGCGCGAGGTGCCGATGGCGCGCCCCCTGTGGGGGATGCCGATCGCCGACAAGGACCTGCTCCGACGCGCGGGCGTGCCGTCGCGGTTCGGCTCGCGCGCGTTCACCGATTTCGTTCCGGATGACTCGGACGAGCTGGTTCGCGACATCGACGCCGCGGGCGCCGTGAGCATCGGCAAGTCGGCGACGCCCGAGTTCGGGCTGCCCTCGTACACCGAGGGGCTCGCGGGACCGCCGGCCCGGAATCCGTGGAACCTCTCGCTCGGCGCCGGCGGGTCGAGCGGGGGAGCGGCCGCGGCCGTGGCGGCGGGCATGCTGCCGTTCGCGCCGGGCTCCGACGGCGGTGGCTCGATCCGCATCCCCGCCGCCTCGTGCGGGCTCGTCGGGGTGAAGCCGTCGCGCGGTCGGGTGCCATCTGGATCCGGCCTCGGGGGCCTCGCCGGCCTCGGCGTGGCCGGGCCGATCGCGCGCACCGTGGCCGATGCGGCACTGCTGCTCGACGGGCTCGTGGCGCCTCTCGGCTACCCGGCCGCGCATCGGTTCGCGGTCCGCGCACCCGGCGACGACGGTCCGTTCCTCGCAGCGGCGATCCGTGGCGAAGGACGGTTCCAGCTCGGCGTGATGACCGACTCGCCCTGGGACGAGGCGTACGAGATCGAGATCGACCCCGACGCCCGGGTCGCCCTCGACCGGGCCGTGACGGCGTTCGAGGCGATCGGACATGGCGTCGAGCAGATGGCGCCGTCGCCCGAACCCGGCTACGCCGCGGCGTTCCGCACGATCTGGCAGGCGGGCGCTGCGACGATCCCGGTCGACGGTGAGGACGAGGCGCTGCTGGAGCCGCTCACGCGGTGGCTGCTGGAGCGAGGCCGCCGAGTGCCGGCCCGCGAGCTGGCCGAGGCGCTCGCGTGGCTCGCCGGGTTCGAGGAACGGGTCATCCGTCGGTTCTCGTCGTTCGACGCGGTGCTGACGCCCGCACTCGCGCTGACCCCGCGACCGGTCGGCTGGTACGACCCCGACGACGGGGAGCGGAACTTCGCGCAGCAGGTGCAGTTCACCCCCTTCACCTCGTTCGTGAACGTGTCGGGCCTGCCGGCGATCACCGTACCGGTGACCGAGACCGCCGACGGCGTGCCGATGGGCGTGCAGCTCATCGGGCGGCCAGGCGGTGAGGCGGTGCTGTTCGCGCTCGGGACGCAGCTCGAGCGGCGAGTGCGGCGCACGGGTCTCCGCCCGCCCGTGTGGTGAGGTGCCGACCCGACCGCTCGTTCACGTGCACGAATCGCATGTGTCAGACTTAGGTAATGCTTACCTCACACGTTGAAGCGGCATCGCGCCAGCGCCCGGCCTACCGCGGCTTCGTCGCCAGCGTGCGACGCGTCGAGCGAATGTCGCCGCACTTCACCCGAGTCACGTTCGGGGGCGAGGAGCTCTCGGGATTCGGCACAGCCGGACTCGACCAGCGGGTGAAGGTCGTGCTGCCGATTCCGGGCCGCGGATTCGCCGACTTCCCCGACGGCGAGGACTGGTACCGCGAATGGCGAGAACTGCCCGCCGAGCGCCGCAACCTGTTCCGCACCTACACCGTGCGCGCCGTGCGCCCCGACGAGTGCGAGGTCGACATCGATTTCGCCCTGCACGGCGACCTCGGCCCGGCGTCCGCGTGGGCGACCCGCGCGACGCCCGGTGACGAGATCGTCCTCATCGGGCCCGATGAGCTGAGCCCTGATCGTGCGGTCGGCATCGACTTCCGGCCGGGCGCGGTCGAGACCGTTCTGCTGGCCGGCGACGAGACCGCCGCACCCGCGATCTGCGCCATCCTCGAGCAACTGCCGGCTCATGCCGCGGGCATCGCGATCATCGAGGTGCCGAGCCCGCTCGACTTCCTCGCGGTGCGCGCCCCCGACGGCGTCGAGGTCCGCTGGCTCGCTCGCGACATCGACGACGTGCACGGTGACCGACTCGTCCCGGTGGTGCGTGACTGGGTCGCGCGCAACTGCTCCGTCGACGGGCGGCTCGCCACCGATTCGATCGAGGCGGCGCAGGCCCTCGCGGCGGCCGAGCGGGCCGATCTCGACGACGCGCCGTTGTGGGACGTTCCCGAGGGTCGCAGCCTCGACGGCGACTGCTATGCCTGGCTCGCCGGCGAAGCGTCGGTGATCACGACGCTCCGCCGATTCCTCGTGCGTGAGGCCGGCCTCGACCGGCGGCAGGTCGCCTTCATGGGGTACTGGCGTCGCGGCCGCGCCGAACTCGAGTGACCGAGCCGATCGCGGCCGAGCCGGCCGCGACGTCGAGGCCGAACGCTCCTGCCGCTCCGAGACGACCGGATGTGCGGCGGCGCACCGGAGCCCTTCGCGGCATGTGGGTCGTGGCCGCGTGCGTCGGGGCGCTCGTCGTGGTCGTCGCCGCGAGTCTCATGCTCGGGGTGCGGGCGATCGAACCCGGCCAGGTGTGGTTCGCGCTCACCTCGCCCGACCCCGCCGATCCCGACCACAACGTCGTCCTGCAACTCCGGGTGCCCCGCACCGTCGTCGGGCTCCTCGCGGGAACGGCGCTCGGTCTCGCCGGCATGCTCATCCAGGGTGTCACGCGCAACCCCATCGCCGACCCCGGCCTGCTCGGCGTGAACGCCGGGGCGTCACTCGCCGTGGTGCTCTCGATCTCCTTCCTCGGCGTCACCTCGCCGTTCGGCTACATCTGGTTCGCATTCGCCGGTGCGGCGGTCGCGGCGGTGCTCGTCTTCGCCATAGGCCGAAGCCAGCCCGTGCGTCTCGCGCTCGTCGGCGCCGCGCTGACGGCGCTGCTCACCCCCCTCATCGCCCTCGTGCTCCTGCGGGACACCGATGCGTTCAACCAGTACCGGTTCTGGGCGGTCGGTTCGCTCACCGGACGCGACCTGTCGACCGTCGCCGCGCTCTGGCCCTTCGTGGTCGTCGGCGCGGTCTTCGCCCTCGTGCTCGCGCACCGACTGAACCTGCTCGCACTCGGCGATGATGTCGCGAGCGCGCTCGGCCAGCGGGTGGGCGTCACGCGCGCGGTCTCCGGCCTGGCGCTCGTGCTGCTGTGCGGTACGGCGACGGCGCTCGCCGGTCCGATCGCACTCGTGGGACTCGTCGTTCCGCACGCGGCCCGTCGTCTCGTCGGCAGCGACTATCGGTGGATCGCCGTGACCTCGCTCATCCTGGGCCCGATCATGCTGCTCGCGGCCGATGTCGTCGGCCGGCTCATCGTTCCCAACGCCGAGCTCGAGGCCGGAGTCGTCGCCGCGTTCCTCGGCGCTCCGGTGCTCATCGCCATCGCGCGGAGCCGGAAGGTGGCCGGACTCTGATGACGACCCTCATCCCTGCCGCCACGACCGTCGCTGAAGACGCCGCATCACGACACGAGTCCGTCCGTGCCATCTCTGCAACTCGCACGAGGTCGCGTCGTCGACTCGCGCTCGTGATCCTGATCGGTGTCGCCGCCGCCGTCGGACTCGCGCTCTGCGCCCTGCTCCTCGGTGCCGCCAGCCTCACGCCCGATCGCGTGTTCGCGGCACTGTTCGGGTTCGGGGACCAGACCGACCGGTTCGTCGTGTTCCGGCTCCGCCTGCCCCGGATCCTCGCCGCCCTCCTCGTCGGTGTCGCGTTCGCGCTCGCCGGCGCCGTATTCCAGTCGACGCTGCGGAATCCGCTCGCGAGCCCCGACATCCTGGGCATCTCGGCCGGAGCGAGCCTCGGGGCGGTGAGCGCCCTGCTCGTGTTCGGCGTCGGCGGTGTGCTCGTGTCGCTGTCCGCATTCGGCGGCGCGGTACTCGTGGCCGTCGTCATCTGGGCCGCGGCGTGGCGGCAGGGACTGCACGGGATCAGGTTCGTGCTCGTCGGAGTCGGACTGGCGTACGTCTGCGGATCGACGGTGGCGTGGCTCCTCGCGCGAGCCGACGTTCGAGAAGCGCAGACCGCCCTGCACTGGACCGTCGGCAGCATCTCCGATGTGCGCGGCGACGACCTCGCGATCCTCGGAATCGGCGTCGTGGTCGTCGCGACCGGCGTGGCACTGTTCAGCCGGGTGCTCGCGCCGCTGTCGATCGGCGACGACCATGCGCGGTCCCTGGGCGTGGGCGTCGACCGCGCGCGGGTCGTGCTGCTGCTGCTCGCGGTCGCCCTCGTCGCCACGGCCACCTCGGTGGCCGGGCCCATCGCCTTCATCGCCCTGCTGGCCCCCGCCATCGCGCGACGGCTGGTCGACGACGGGGGCGCGACGCTCGCGGCATCCGCCGTCGTCGGCGCGGTGCTCACCCTCGGAGCCGACGTCATCGGGCAGTTCGCTCTCCCGGGCCTCACCGCCCCGGTCGGCATCGTCACGGGCGTCATCGGCGCGCCGTACCTGTTGTGGCTGCTCGCCACGACCGAAAGGAAGTCCCGCGCATGAGTGCCGTTCCCGTCGATTCGACTGCAGTGCCCACCGGGGCCCTCGCCGCTGAGGGCATCAGCATCGGCTATGACGGCCGTCGCGTGATCGACGGTCTCGATCTCACGATCCCCTCCGGGCGCATCACCACGATCGTGGGCCCGAACGCGTGCGGGAAGTCGACGCTGTTGCGCGGACTGGCGCGATTGCAGCCGCTCGAGGCCGGTCGCGTGATGCTCGGGGGCCGCGACGTCTCGGCGATGCCGCGTCGCGAGGTGGCTCGTCGCATCGGCGTGCTGCCGCAGTCCTCGATCGCGCCCGACGGCGTGCGCGTCGCCGAGCTCGTCGGCCGTGGGCGCTACCCGCACCAGGGATGGTTCGGCAGGCACTCGAGCGACGATGACGTCGTCGTCGCCGAGGCGCTCGCCGCGACCGGAGTCGCCGACCTCGCCGATCGTCGCCTCGAGGAGCTCTCCGGAGGGCAGCGGCAGCGGGTCTGGGTGGCCATGGTGCTGGCCCAGCGCACCGACATCGTGCTGCTCGACGAACCGACCACGTACCTCGACGTCACGCATCAGCTGGAGTTGCTCGACCTCCTCACCGAGCTCAACCGCGTGCACGGCACGACGGTCGTCATGGTCCTGCACGAGCTGAACCTCGCGGCCAGGTACGCCGATCACCTCGTGGTGATGCGCGCCGGCGCCGTGATCGCCGAGGGGAGCCCCGATGAGGTGCTCACGCGCGAGATCGTGCAACGTGCGTTCGACCTCGAGGCGCGTGTCATCCTCGACCCGGTCGCCGGGAGCCCGCTCGTCGTGCCCGTGGGCAGGTTCCACAACGTCGGCCCGGCTTCGTGACTCGTCGCTCGAACCTCGTCAGCGTCATCCGGTGACACGATTCGGCGCCGGCGTCGAAATTAGGTTAGCCTACCCTCATCACATTCGCTCGAATCAAGGAGTCTCCGTGCGTCTTCGACGTCCCCTGATCGCCGTGGCCGGCGCCGCCATCGCCGCGCTCGCCCTGTCCGCCTGCGCCTCGGGCTCGACCGCCGACTCCGGCTCCGACGCGGCCGCCGAGTCGAGCGAGGGCTTCCCGGTCACGATCGAGCACGCATTCGGCGAGACCGTCATCCCCGAGGCGCCCGAGCGCGTCGCCACCTGGGGCTGGGGCTCCACCGAGGCTGCGATCGCGACCGGTGTCTACCCCGTCGCCGTGGCCGAGCAGGTCTGGACCGTCGGCGAGGGCAACCTGCTTCCGTGGGTCGAGGACGCCTACGACGAGGCGGGCGTCGAGCACCCCGTGTTGCTGAGCGACCCCGAGGGCGGGGCCACCGTGCCCTACGAGGAGTTCATCGAGGCCGCGCCCGACCTGATCCTCGCGCCCTACTCCGGTCTGACCGAGGAACAGTACGAGACCCTCAGCGAGATCGCCCCGACGGTCGCGTTCCCCGAGGCCGCGTGGACCACCCCCTGGGACCAGACGATCGAGATCACCGCCGCCGCGCTCGGCCGCGACGCCGAAGGCGCCGACGTGCTGGCCGGCATCGACGACTACTTCGCGAGCGAGGCCGAGGCGCACCCCGAGTTCGCCGGCAAGACGTTCGCCGGGGTCTGGGACGGCGACGGGTTCGTCTACGTCTACACCGCGGCCGACTCGCGTATCGAGGTGCTCACGGAACTCGGCCTCGAGGTCGCTCCGAGCGTCGCCGAGCTCGACACGACCGACGGCGGCTTCTTCTACGAGCTCAGCTACGAGCAGCTCGACCAGCTCGAGGCCGACTTCATCGTGAGCTACCACAACACCGAAGACGAGGCGAAGGCGTTCCTCACGAAGCCCGAACTGCAGGCCATCCCCGCGGTTGCCGCGGGTGACGTCGCCCAGGTCTGGGACCCGGTGACCGTGTCGTCGGTCTCGCCCCCCACCGCCCTCAGCGTGGAGTGGTCGGGTGGCATGCCCGCCCTCATCGAGGCCATCTCCGGGGTCGTCGAAGGCTGATCTCCCGTCACGAAGGGCCGACGCGCGAGCGTCGGCCCTTCGCTCGTCTCAGCGTCGTGTGCCCCGACGGGTCGGGAGGTATCCGCCCGACTCGAGCCCGGCCTCGATCTCGAACCGGTTCTTCAGCGGGTTGCGCCCGGCGAAGAAGTACAGCAGCGGGAAGAGCATGCCGTACCGCTGCCACTGCGCCTTGTGCACCGACTCGTGCTCGAGCACGCGCTCGCGGGTGTTGGTCCCGGTGAGGTAGCACCCGCCGACGCACGACCCGCCGCGGCCGAACGTCCAGTTCGGCATCCCACTGAAGACGATGAGCCCGTGCCGGCGCTCGATGGGCCCGGTGCTCCAGAGGAAGCCCCAGGCGAAGCCGACGAGGGTGGCCCACCAGTATCCGGCGCGACTGATCGGGGAGTCGGTCAGGCGGATGCGCAGCGTGCGGTCATCACGCGCCACGCCGTGGGGCTCGATCGCGCGGTCGTTCACGCGGCGGCCTCGCCATCGCCGGCCGTCGCGCCCGGGTCATCCGCCGCTCGTTCGTCGTGCTGGTCGCCCGACGCGACCTGCGTCGCCGGTGATCCGGGCCGACCGAGCGCTTCGAGTAGGCGCAACCACGCCTCGCTCATCGTCGGGAAGGCGGGCACGGCGTGCCAGAGCCGGTCGACCGGCACCTCGCCGACGATCGCGATCGTGGCCGCCTGCAGCAGCTCGGCGACGTCCTGGCCGACGAACGTCGCTCCGATCACGGTGCCGGCGTGCGCGTCGACGACGAGCCGCGCCCGGCCCTCGTAGCCGTCGGCGAGGATCCCGGCGCCGCTCACCCCTCCGAGCTCGACATCGGCGACGCGCACGGTGCGGCCGGCTCGTTCGGCCGCCGCAGCGGTGAACCCGACCGAGACGCACTCGGGTTCGGCGAAGACCACCTCGGGAACCGCGGTGTGGTCGGCGGTCGCGACGTGCGCGCCCCACGGCGCCGTGTCGACCGGGCGGCCGAGCGCGCGCGCGGCGATGAGATCGCCCGTCGCACGCGCCTGGTACTTGCCCTGATGGGTGAGCAGGGCGCGGTGGTTCACGTCGCCGACCGCGTACAGCCAGGGCCGGTCGTCATTGCCGGCGGCGCCGGTCGCGAGCATGGTGTCGTCGACGTCGATCCACGCACCGGGTTCGAGGCCGACGGATTCGACTCCGAGTGCGGTCGTGCGGGGGCGGCGACCGGTGGCCACGAGCACCTCGTCGGCCGTCACGGTCGACCCGTCGTCGAGGTCGACGACCACCTCGTCGCCATCGTTCCGATCCACGCGAACGACCGACGCGCCGAGGCGAACGGATGCCCCGAGCGCTCGCAGCCCCGCGAGGACCGCGTCGCCGGCGAACGGTTCCATGTTGCGCAGCAGGCTGCTGCGGGCGAGCACGGTCACCTCGGTGCCGAATCCCGCGTATGCGGTCGCCATCTCGACGGCGGTCACCCCGCCGCCGAGGATCACGAGGCGCCGTGGCGGGTGCTGCACGCTCGTCGCATCGCGACTCGTCCAGGGCCTCGCATCGGCGAGGCCGGGGATCGGCGGGACCACGGGGTCGGAGCCCGGCGAGACGGCCACCGCGTGCCGGGCGATGAGCGTGAGGGGCTCGGCGTCGTCGCGCTCGACGACGACGCGGCGCTCGCCCTCGAGTCTCCCGTGGCCGCGTTCGAGCTCGATGCCGACGCTCTCGAGCCAGCCGACGGCGCCGGTGTCGCTCCAGTCGGAGACCCAGTAGTCGCGCCGTTTCAGCACGGCCGCGACGTCGAGCGCGCCCGTGACCGCCTCGGCGGAGCCGGCGACCCGCTTCGCGGCGCGCAGTGCGGCGGCGCTGCGCAGCAACGTCTTCGACGGCACGCACGCCCAGTACGAGCACTCGCCGCCGACGAGCTCATGCTCGACGAGCACGACCTCGAGCCCGGCCGCACGTGCCCGGTCTGCGACGTTCTCGCCGACAGGCCCGCCCCCCACGACGACGACATCGACCTCGCGTTCCATCGCCACTCCCGTCTTCGGCCGTGTACAGGCCGTCTCGTCCAGCCTATGCGTGGGCAACGGCCGGGCATCAGTCGACCCGACCCCTGTATCGATGTGCCGATCGCGCGCCCCCCGAACCGGGGATTGGGAAATCGCGCCGATCGGACGAGCATGGAAGACAGGTGGGAGGGGGTCCCACCCGGCAGTTGGCAGGCGAACGATCATGAGTGTCACCAGACGTCAAGTTCTTCGGTACGGAGCAGTGGGCGCAGCAGGCGCCGCGGCAACGGTCCTCGGCGGCGCGGCACTGGCGTCGGCGTTCTCATCGCGAAGCGATCTCGCGGTCGTGAACCATCACGAGGCGCTGGCGGCATCCGTGAGCCAGGTGGCTCCCGAACTGATCCCGCGGCGATATGCGCATGTCCTGCCCACGGTGCCGCGCCTCGTCCCGTTCGCGACGGGCGTCGACGGCGACGGCCCGTTCGAGAAGTACCAGGTGCGAACGCAGGCCTTCAACACGCGGATCCTCGGCGGCGGGCTGCTCACGCCCCAGATCGGGTACAACGGGTTGGCCCCCGGACCGACCATCGAGATCGAACGGGGAACCCGCGCCGAGCTGACGGTGCGCAACCACCTTCCGGCCACGCACCCGACGTTCGGGCACCCGATGGAGCTGGCGACCCATCTGCACGGCTCGGCCTCGCTGCCGCAGTTCGACGGCTATGCGGCCGACCTCACCGCGCCGGGCATGATGAAGACGTACCACTACCCGAATCACCAGGCCGCGCGGACCCTCTGGTACCACGACCACGCCCAGCACGTCACCGCCGAGAACGTCTACTCCGGGCTGGCGGCGCACTACCACATCCACGACGAGGAGGAGCGTGCGCTCCTTCCGCAGGGCGAGTTCGACGTGGCGCTCACCGTCGACGACGCCCAGTTCGCCGCCGACGGTCGGCTGATGTTCGACCACCGTGAGAACTCGGGCGTGTGGGGCGACGTCATCATCATGAACGGCGCGCCGTGGCCGGTCATGCGGGTCGAGCCGCGCATCTACCGGTTCCGCCTGCTCAACATCTGCGTCTCGCGTTCATTCCGCTTCCGGCTGAGCAACGGCATGCCCGTCACGTTCGTCGCGACCGACGGGGGCCTGATGCCGCGTTCGCGCCAAGCGCTCTCGTGGCGGCACGCGCCCGCCGAGCGGTACGAGTTCCTCATCGATTTCCGCGGGTTCGCCGGCCGGCGCATCGAGCTGCTCAACAGCTCGAACGACAACAACCGCGACTTCGACTTCACCGACAAGGTGATGGCGTTCGACGTGCTGCCCGTGCCGCCGACGACGACGAAGCCCGACGGCTCGCCCGACCCGACCTGGAACACCATCCCCGGCGACCTCGCGACCGGCAACGCCGTGATGGCGCTCGACCCGGCCGCCGCGGTGAGGGAGCGCCGGTTCAGGGTGCAGCGGAACAACGCGACGAACATCTGGACCCTCGGCGAGCTGTCGTGGTTCGACATCGTCGACAGCGGCTACCAGCGGGTCATGGCCGACCCCGGACTCGGCGACACCGAGATCTGGGAGCTCACCGGTGGCGACGGCTGGTTCCACCCGGTGCACATCCACCTCGTCGACTTCAAGGTGCTCACCCGCAACGGCGCACCGGCGTTCGACTACGAGCAGGGACCGAAGGACACGGTCTACATCGGCGAGAACGAGTCGGTGCGCGTGCTCATGAACTTCGGCCCGCACACCGGGCGGTACATGGTGCACTGCCACAACCTGACCCACGAGGACCACGCCATGATGACGCAGTTCTCGGTCGGCCTGCAGGCCGGCGACCCAGACCCGAACGACCCCATCAACGCGGCGAGGCCCGTGCCGGATGCGGACCCGTCACTGGCCTGAGCTCATCGTCGCGGGCGTGATCGCCGGGCTCGCGGTCGCGATGCCCACGCCGGGAACCGATCGGGTTCACGTCGCGTCCGACAGTATGGCCCCGACAGTGCTCGACGGCGACTGGGTGACGGTCGGCGACGTCGGGGCTCGGGGCGTGCAGCGGCGTGACCTCGTGATGCTCGCGTCACCAGCCGATGGCACGCTGCTGCTCAAGCGCGTCGTCGCGATCGGGGGTGACGAGGTCGGCTTCGAGGACGGGGTGCTCGTCGTCAACGGCACCGACGTCGACGAGCCATTCGTCGACTACGCGAGGGTCAACGGCGAGTACTTCGGGCCCGTGCGAGTGCCTGCCGGACACGTCTTCGTGCTCGGCGACAATCGCGGGAGCTCAGTCGACTCGCGCGCCTTCGGCGCCGTGCCGGTGGCGGCGGTCGTCGGCACGGTCGTGGGCGTCGATGTCGCACGCACGCTTCCCGTGGTGGATCCCGGCGGCACGGCAGGACCCGAGGGGGCGGGCGAATCCGAGGATCGGGCGCTCCTGCCCGGGTTTCTCGGGCCGAGCGTCGCCCCCTGATCGACGCCGCGACGCATCGACGCCGCGGACCGAGTCAGGCCGCGCCGGCGGCAGCGCCGCCCGACGTGAGCGCTGCGACGAGCCGCAGGATCGTCGGCAGGTCGTCGGATGCCGCTTCAGGGGAGTTCGGTGCGAACCCCGCGATCGACGCCCCAGCCAACGGGAAGCGCGCGGCCACAGCCCGGATCAGGGCAGCGAGCTCGGGCGCACCGATGCCGAATGGCATGGGGTACGACAGCCCCGCGAGGGCCGACGGGTCGAGCACGTCGAGGTCGATGTGCACGAACACCCGGCCGGCGCCGGTCGCCTCGATCGCGGCCACGACCACCGCCGGGTCGGCGAGGTCCTCCACCGTGAGCTCGGTCACGCCGTGCTCGTCGATGAAGCGGCGCTCCTCGTCGTCGACGGCGCGGACGCCGCCGAGCACGAGCCTGCCGGGGGCGACGCGCGTCGCCTCGTCGAGCGCGAGCCCCTCGGGGCCCTCGCCGACGATCGCCCGGAGGGCCATGCCGCCGAATCCGCCCGACGGCGAGGACTCCGGCGTGTTCAGGTCGGGGTGCGCGTCGAGCCACAGCACCGCGACGTCGCCGCCCGAGCGCACCTGCGCGTGCGCGGCACCGGCGACGGCCGCGCCGCAGTCCCCGCCGATGGTGATCGCCCAATCGGGGACCTTGTCGAGCGCCGCGTCGGCCAGTTCGCGGACGCGACGGATCGTCGAGTACCGCTGCACGCCCGTGCCGAGCGATTCGCCGGCTTCGGTCGGGACGTCGACGACGATGGTTCTCGAGGCGGGCAGGTCACCCTGGATGGCGCTGGCACCGTCGGCATGGCTCATCGCGCGAGCCGAGACCGATCCCTGCCACAGCGGCACGACGACGAAGGTTGCTGGCATGCGTCCCAGTATTCCTCTCCCCACGCCCTGATGCACGGCGGATGTCGCACACTCCGCCGACGGCGAACGGCCGCGCCGCGTGGCGATCACGCGACACGGCCGTTCGCCGCCGGAGACCGGGCTCAGCCCGAGATCGCGCCCTGCGACCCGCCCGCCTTCAGCGCGGCGAGCCGCGCGTCGACCTCGGTGAGCTCGCCGAGGTCGTCGAGCTCGTTGAACTGCGAGTCGAGGCTCGATGCGGCGAGCTCCGCGTGGCCGCGCACGACGGCCTCCTGGCGGCGGATCTTGTCCTCGAAGCGCCCGATCTCGCTCGTGGGGTCGAGGATGTCGATCGACTTGACCGCGTCGTGCACCTGCTTCTGCGCCTCGGCGGTCTTGGCCCGTGCCACGAGTTCGCTGCGCTTGTTCTGCAGCTGGACGAGCTTCTCCTTCATGCCGTTGAGGCCGGCCTTCAGCTTGTCGACGACCTCGGTCTGCGCGGCGATCTGCGGCTCGGCAGAACGTGCCTCGTTCTCGGACGAGATCTGGCGGCTGAGTGCGACCTTGGCGAGGTTGTCGAACTTGTCGGCATCCGCGGTGTCGCCGGCCGAGCGCAACTCGTCGCCCTTGCGGCTTGCGGCGAGCGCCTTCTCGCCCCACTCGCGAGCGGCCTCCACGTCTTCGCGGTGGTCGTCTTCGAGCAGGCGCAGGTTGCCGATGGTCTCGGCGATGGCGGCCTCGGCGTCGGCGATCGCATTCGTGAAGTCGCGCACCATCTGGTCGAGCATGAGCTGGGGGTCTTCGGCCTGGTCGATCAGTGCGTTGACGTTGGCTCGCACGAGTTGCGAGATCCGGCCGAAGATGGACTGCTTTGACATGGTGTTCCTTTCGTGGTTCGAACAGAGGTCGTCGAGGTTCGGTCAGGGGTCGTGACGGTTCAGAAACGGCCTCCGCTTCCGCGGCGCGAGCGCGTGCCCGACCCGCCGAAACTGCCGGGGGAGCGACGACCTCCGCCGCCGAAGCCGCCGCCGCCGCCCCCGCCGAAGCCGCCGCCTCCGCCCCCGCCGAGGACCGAGTTGATGAGGATGCCGCCGAGTACCGCCCCGAAGACGTCTCCGCCGCCGCCTCCGGCGCCGCCGCCGAACCCGCCGCCCATGCTGCCGCCGAATCCGCCGACGTCCTGCTGGGCGAGCGACATCGCCGAGCGGGCGAGCTGATCGGCCCGCTGCGCGGTCGCGAGCGCTCCGGCCGGGTCGGTCGACGCGGCGGCCTCGGCCTGCACGAGCAGCCGGCCGGCCTCGGCGAGGCGGGTGCGTGCCTCGGCTCCGACGGCTCCGCGACGGGCGACGAGGTAGTCCTCGGTCGCGTGCACCTGCGCGCGCGCCGTGGCGAGGCTGCGGTCGAGCTGGGCCTGTGCGCGCGCGGCCTGCTCGGCGGCATCGCGGGCGCCCTGGATGGCCGTGTCGATCTCGGCATCGACCTGCTCGAGCCGTGCCTGCAGCGCGAGCGGGTCGCGTCCCTGCCGACCGATCGACGAGCGGATGTCGGATGCCTCCGCCGCGACGCGATCGGCGAGCGAGCTCGTGGCCTCGGTGTTCAGCGAGCGTGCCGTCTGCACGTCGCGGTCGAGTTCGGCGACCCCGGCGGCGATGGCCTGGTCGGCGGCAGCGAGATCGGCGGCGAGTCGCTCGACGGCGACCGACAGGAGCTTCGCCTGGTCGACGGCCTCTTCCGCCGCGCGGATCGAGACGGCGGCCTGGCCGCCCTGGCCGGCGTCGACCGCGGTCTTCGCGGCGGCGAGCGACTCGCGGGCGAACCTCATGCGCACCTGCGCCTGCTCGGGGTTGTCGGCGACGGGGGCGAGCGCGCTCTCGCCGTACTGCCCCTTGAGGGCGTGCAGTCGCTGGGCGGCGGGCGCGATCTCGCGCTCGGCGTTCACGGCGGCGGATTCGACCCGCGTGAGTGCTTCGGGTGCGTTGCGTTCGAGGTCGCGCAACGCGTCGAAGCGCTCGGCCTGCTCGTCGAGCAGGGTGTCGGCCTCACCGGTCAGCTGGATGATGCCGCCGTACCAGGCACGTCGTTCGTCATCGGTGTCCGACTCGGCGTCGTCGAGGCGCTGCTGCAGCGTGAACGCCTCGGCGACCTTCGCCTTCGCGGCCTCGAGGGCGCCTCGGAAATCCGCGGTGGCCTCGTCGCCGTACGACGCGACCGCGAAGCCCAGTTCCTCGGCGCTCGTCTTCATCGCGTCGTCGGCCTCCACCAGCGCGCTCCCTGCTCGTCGTCGCAGGTCGTCGATCGACGGCAGCGGGACCCCGCCCGGACCGGCCTCGACCGATCCCCGCTTCCGCTTGCGACGGGCGAGCACGATGGCCACGACGATGATGACGGCCGCGGCGATGACGAGGAACCAGATGAAGCCCGCGCCGATGCCGCCCCCGCCGCTGTCTCCCGCGATGGCATCCGCCGCCGCCGTCGCGGCGCCCGCCCAATCCTCATCGCGAAGCCGGGGCTCGATGACCTCGAGGCTGATGCGGTCGAGCTCGGCGTCGGTCAGCGACGCGTCGCTCGCTGCTGACAGGTAGTACGCGCGTCCTTCGACGGCGACGACGAGCAGGTAGTCCTCACTGCCCATGTTGTTGTCGATCGCGGTGCGATTCGCCCACTCGTCGGCGGCCTCGGGGTTCGTGAAGGTGTCGACGTACGCGACGAACAGTTGCCGCCCGCTGCGCTGGGCGGCGTCGTCGAGCTCGGCGACGACCTCGTCGGTCTGGTCGCCGAGCACGCCCGCGGAGTCGACGACGGGCGACGATCCGAACGTGACGGGGTCTTCAGCCCATGCGGCGCCGGCCGCGCCGGCGACCACCATGCCCGCCACCATCGCCAGAATCACGGATCCCTTGCGTAGCAAGCGCATGCACCAGTGCCTTTCCCCCGTGCCCTCAGACGTGTCCGAGTCTATGGGGGAGTCGCGCCACCGTCCACGACCGGTGGCTCGGACGTACGGTCGCGCGGTTCGTGATGTCGAGCCACGGAATCGCAGTGGCGCCGCGCATGCGACGGGCATGTCGGGGAGGGCGAATGCCCTCGACCCGCGAACGGAAAACGTGCCCCCGGAGGGATTCGAACCCCCGACCTACGGTACCGGAAACCGGCGCTCTATCCCCTGAGCTACGGAGGCGCACGACTAGAGACATTACCACTTGCGCGGCGTCGATCCGACCGCGCGGACCGCTCCGCGACTGCGCCGCGCGCGGCGGTCACATCGTCAGCTGCGCCACGGTGCCGAGCAGCTCGTCGCGGACCTTCGCCGCCAGGAACGCACGCGCGCCCGCCAGCACGGCGTCGCCCTCGACGTGTGTCGCGACGACGTCGGGATACCAGCGACTGAGGCGGCGGATGTCGCGCTCGACGGCCTCGGCGAGGCGCGCGCCGCCGAGCGCCGCGGTCGGACCCGCGAGCACCAGCAGGCCCGGGTCGAGCGTCGCGAGCAGGGCGAGGCTGATGTGCGCGATGCGCTCGCCGAGCTGGTCGACGATCGCATCGCGGTCGGCGCTCGCGCTGACCCCCTCGATCGCCTCCTGGTAGTCGCCGGCCCGCAGGCCGTGCGCGGCGGCGAGCCGCTTGACCGCGACGGCGCCCACGAGGTCCTGGCTCGTGTGCGCGGCCGGATCGAGCGCGCGCGCCTCGGACGACAGCGGGAGGAAGCCGATCTCGCCGGCACCTCCGAACGTGCCGCGGTGCAGGTCGCCCGCGACGTCGAACGATGCGCCGACGCCGTTGCCGAGCCAGAGCAGCGCGAACACGTCGCGGTCGACGCCGGCGCCGGTCTCGCGCTCGGCGAGTGCGGCGAGGTTCACGTCGTTCTCGATGAAGGCGACGACGCCGAGCTCGGCCTCGAGCGTCTCCCGCAGGCCGGCGGTCGGCCAGCCGGGCAGCGTCTCGCTGAACAGGGTGCCCTCGCCGCCCGGGTCGACGTAGCCCGCGGTGCCGATGCAGATCGTGTGCACCTGGTCGGGGTCGGTGCCGGCCGCAGCGCTCGCGTCGCGGATCGCCGCGGCGACCTCGCCGACGGCCGAGCGGGCGGCCGCATCAGCGGGCAGCGCCGTGCGAACGACCGGCCGCTCGCCGCCGGCCGCGTCGACGACGCTCGCGCGCAGCTCGTGGGCGTCGATCGCGATCGCCACGCCGAGCGGCCGGTCGGTGCGGGCGGCGTACAGCGTGGCGTTGCGACCCGAGCCGCCGCTGACCTGGCCGCGCTCCTCGACGACGCCCGCTGCGATGAGCCGGTTCATCATCATCGACGCCGTCGGCTTCGAGACCCCCACGAGTTCGCAGATGCGGTTGCGGGTGAGCGGTCCGTGGTCGAGCAGTGCGGAGAGGCCGACGCGGTCGTTGACCGCGCCGAGCCAGGAGGGCGTTCCGTGTGCGTTTCGCACGGTGGTCGGGGCCGTCAACTCGCCGGCAGGTTCCCGAGCAGCGCCGCGACGAGCGCTTGCGCGTCGCCGGGCTCGATCAGCTCGGTGGAGTCGATGACGACCCAGTACGGGCCCGTGAACACCTGCGCTTCGCCGACGTCGCCCGTGCGGCTGAAGTAGCCCTCGACGTCGGGCGGCGTGCCGTAGGTGGGCACCACGTGGCTGCTCAGCGCAGCCTCGCCGCGGCGCGACTCGAGCGCGCCGGTCGGCGGCGTGGCGACGCCGAATTCGATGACCGCGCCGTTGGTCTGGTTCAGCAGGCCGCACGCGGTTCCGGCCTCGTCGACGACGCCGACGACGCCGTCGGCACTCGGCTCATAGCCGGCGTCGGCGCCGTAGTTCGGGTTGAAGGCGTAGACGTCGTCGGCGCTGAGCAGTTCGTCGCACGCGACCTCGAACGGGATCGGCTCCTCGGCAGGTTCGACCGGGGTGGTCGCCGTGGCCTCGGGCGACCCCGATGCCGCGGGTGGCATTGCCGGATCGGTCGCCCCGGGCATGATTCCGGAGCATCCGGCGAGCAGCAGGACGGATGCCGCGGCGACGAGCGCTGGGCCGAGGGCGCGGGTTCGGGCGGGGTGGAGCGGGCGCAGCATGTGACGAACCCTACCAACCGCGCCGGGTAGGATTTCGGAGTGACTCCAGCCGACCTCTCCCGCGCCCTGTACGACCTCGTGCTCGCCCTCGCCGAGCGACGTCGTGCGGCCGGCGACGAGGTCGACCTCCCGCTCGCTCCCGGCGATGTCACCCTCGAGCGACCGAAGCTGCGCGAGCACGGCGACTGGGCGTCGAGCATCGCGCTGCGCATCGCGAAGCCGCTCGGCGCCAACCCCCGCGCGATCGCGAGCGAACTCGCCGAGGGCCTGGCCGGCATCGACGGCGTCGCGAGCGCCGAGGTCGCGGGGCCGGGCTTCATCAACATCCGACTCGACGCGGCCGCCGCGGGCGCCCTCGCGAAGACCATCGTCGACGCGGGTGACCGGTACGGCCACGTCGACGCGCTCGCGGGCAGCGTCATCAACCTCGAGTTCGTCTCGGCGAACCCCACCGGCCCGCTGCACATCGGGCACACCCGCTGGGCCGCGCTCGGCGACTCGATCGGCCGGGTCCTGCGCGCCGCCGGCGCCGAGGTCTCGAGCGAGTACTACATCAACGACGCGGGCAGCCAGATGGACGCCTTCGGATCGTCGGTGCTCGCCGCGGCCAAGGGCGAGCCGACGCCCGAGGGCGGATACCCCGGCAGCTACATCGCCGATCTCGCCACCCGGGTGCTAGAACGCGAGCCCGACCTCCTCGAGTTCGACGACGTGGTCGCATTGCACACCGCGACCGAGATCGCGTACGAGCTGCAACTCGCCGAGATCCGCGAGTCCCTCGACCGCTTCAACGTGCACTTCGACGTCTGGACGAGCGAGCGCCGCATGCAGGTCAAGGGCGACGACGGCCTCTCCGACGTCGACACCGCCGTCGAACGCCTCCGCGCACAGGGCCATGTCTTCGATGAGGACGACGCCGTCTGGGTGCGCACGACCGATTTCGGCGACGACAAGGACCGGGTCATCCGCCGCAGCAACGGGGCGTACACCTACTTCGCCGCCGATGCCGCCTACTACCTCGACAAGCGCGACCGCGGGTTCAAGCACAAGATCTACCTGCTCGGCGCCGACCACCACGGCTACGTGCACCGGCTGAAGGCACTCGCCGGAGCGGCCGGCGACGACCCCGAGCGCGACATCGAGGTGCTCATCGGACAGCTCGTCAGCATCAATGGCGCGAAGCTGTCGAAGCGGGCCGGCAACATCATCGAGCTCGACGACCTGCAGGCCTGGCTCGGCACCGACGCGCTGCGATACACGCTCGGCCGCTACCCGGCCGACTCGCCGCTCACGATCGACCCCGAGATCCTGCAGCGCCGCACCAATGACAACCCCGTGTTCTACGTGCAGTACGCGCATGCGCGCACGTCGGCCGTCGACCGCAACGCGGCATCCGTGGGCGTCGACCGCTCGACGTTCGCACCCGAGCTGCTCGAGCACGAGACGGAGTCGGCACTGCTCGGCGCACTGCAGGAGTTCCCGCGGATCGTGGCCCAGTCCGCCGAGTTGCGCGAGCCGCACCGCGTGGCCCGGTACATCGAGGAGCTCGCGGGCCTCTATCACCGCTGGTACGACAACTGCCGTGTGCTGCCGCTCGGGGACGAGCCGATCGGCGAACTGCACCGCACCCGGCTGTGGCTGAACGACGCCACCGGCCAGGTGCTCCGCAACGGGCTGGACCTGCTCGGCGTGTCCGCGCCCGAGCGCATGTAGCGTCGAAGCGACGAAGGGGCTCGCATGACGGATGACCCGGCCGGGGCCCCGCCCCGGGAGCAACGCAGTCGCGCGGGCCGCGTCTTCTTCATCGTCGCGGGTGTCGTCGTCGCGATCGCCGTCCTCCTGGTGATCGCCGATGTCATCGTGCGCAACATCGCCGAGGAACGCGTGGCCGAGCAGATCGAGGGCGAGCTGCCGCCGGGGGTCGACGGCGAGGTCGACGTCTCGATCGGCGGGTTCTCGGTGCTCGCGCAGTACCTCACCGGAACGATGGACCGCGTCGACCTGAGTGCGCCCGAGCTCGCCGTCGAAGGTGCCCCGATCGCCGTCGAGGTCGCCCTGCAGGGCGTCCCGGTCGACCTCGCGTCGCCGGTCGAGCAGGTCAATGCCACCGTCACCGCCGATGAGGCCACGGTGAATCGCCTCATCGCGGTCGCGGGCGTCGAGGGCGGACTGACCCTGGGCGATGACGCGGTCGCGTACTCGCAGACGATCGAGCTCTTCTCCATCCCGGTCCCGATCAACGTCGAGGTCACGGCCACACCGGTCGCGGCCGGAAACACCGTCGTGCTCGACTCGGTCAACATCGACGTCTCGGCGGCGGGCGGGTCGCTCGACCTCACCGGCATCGCCGAGCGGGTCATCGGCGACAATCCCATCGAGATCTGCGTCGCCGAGCGACTGCCCGAGGGGGTCGAGGTGACCGCCATCCAGGTGACCGAGGGCAGCGTGCGCGTCGTTGCCGAGGCGCGCGACCTTCGCATCGACGAGGCGAGCCTCGCCGCCACGGGCAGCTGCTAGCGGGCGTCACCGATTCGGTTCGCTCCGCGGGCCGTCGGTAGACTCGCGGATACGCCGACCCACAAGGCCGGCACGCATCAGGCTTCAGGAACCGATCCGGGTTCGCTCGCCGCGAGCGATCCACGATTCGTCCTCACGTGAGGTTTCCCGTGACATCCGTCGCATCCACCCCGGTACCAGGCTGGCTCCGCGTGCCCGACGACGCCAACGCGCTCGCGCCGCTCGTCTGGCCCGAGCGGTCGCACCGCGACCGCGACGGGCGCCTGGTCGATCGGCGGCATCGACGCCGCGACGCTCGTCGCCCGATTCGGCTCGCCGCTCTACGTGGTCGACGAGGGCGACGCGCGGGCCCGTGCACGGCGCATCCGTGCCGCATTCGACGTCGCCGCGGCGACGGCCGGCACCGATGTGACGATCTATTACGCCGGCAAGGCGTTCCTCTCGGGGGCCGTCGTGCGCTGGGTCGCCGAAGAGGGACTCTCGGTCGACGTGTGCACGGGCGGGGAGCTCGCCGTCGCACTGGCGGCCGGCGCCGAGCCCGGGCGCATCGGCTTCCACGGCAACAACAAATCGGTCGCCGAGATCGAGCGGGCGGTCGACGCGGGCGTCGGCGCGATCGTCATCGACAGCGAGATCGAGATCGAGCGGGTCGCTGATGCAGCGGCTCGCGTGGGCCGCGTGCAGCCGGTCCGGCTGCGCGTGAACAGCGGCGTGCACGCGTCGACGCATGAATTCCTCGCGACCGCGCACGAAGACCAGAAGTTCGGGGTCTCGCTCGAACGGGCCGTCGAGCTCGGCACCCGCATCCGCTCGCACCCCTCACTCGACCTGCTCGGCCTGCACTGCCACATCGGCTCGCAGATCTTCGACTCGGCGGGCTTCGCCGAATCGGCGTCGCGCCTGCTCGCGGCGCACGCCGAGCTCGCCGCGGTCGCCCCCCTGCCCGAGCTGAACCTCGGCGGCGGTTTCGGCATCGCGTACACGTCGGCCGACGAGCCCACGCCCATCGAGGAGATCGCGCTCGGCATCGTCGACGCGGTCGCCGACGGATGCCGCGAGCGCGGCGTTCCCGTGCCGAAGCTCGCGTTCGAGCCCGGCCGGTCGATCATCGGGCCGGCAGGGGTCACGCTGTACACCGTCGGCACGATCAAGCCCGTGCCGATCGACGGCGGCGTGCGGCACTACGTCTCGGTCGACGGCGGCATGAGCGACAACGCACGTCCGGCGCTCTACGGCGCCGACTACAGCGCGCGCATCGCGTCGCGGGTGTCGACGGCGGAGCCCGTGCTCGTGCGCGTCGCGGGCAAGCACTGCGAATCCGGCGACATCGTCGTCGACGCCGAGTACCTGCCCGCCGACATCGCGCCCGGAGACCTGCTCGCCGTGCCTGCCACCGGCGCCTACTGCTGGTCGCTCGCGTCGAACTACAACCACGTGCCCCGACCGCCCGTGGTCGCGGTACGCGACGGCGAGGCCCGGGTGATCGTCCGCGGCGAGTCCGAGGCCGACCTGCTCGCCCGCGACGCCGGGCTCGGGCCCGACACCATCGACCGGTCCACCGAAGGGATCCCTGCATGATCGAGTACCGCTCCATCCGAGTCGGGCTCCTCGGTGCCGGTTCGGTCGGCTCGCAGGTCGCCCGCCTGCTCCTCGAGCACGCCGACGAGCTCGCGCAGCGCGTCGGGGCGCGCATCGAGCTGGTGGGCATCGCGGTTCGCGACACGAGCGCGAAGCGCGGCGCCGACCTGCCGGCCGAGCTGCTCACGACCGACGCCGAGTCGCTCATCCACGGGTCCGACATCGTCATCGAGCTCATGGGCGGCCTCGAGCCCGCCCGCACGCTCGTGCTCGCGGCCATCGCCTCGGGCGCCGATGTCGTCACGGGCAACAAGGCCCTGCTCGCCACCCACGGCCCCGAGCTGTTCGCGGCGGCGCAGCAGGTGGGAGCCCAGCTCTCCTACGAGGCGGCCGTCGGCGGGGCCATCCCCATCATCAGGCCACTGCGCGACAGCCTCGCGGGCGACCGCATCGACCGCATCCTCGGCATCGTCAACGGCACCACGAACTTCATCCTCGACCGCATGGACCAGACGGGTGCATCCCTCGAGGCAGCCCTCGCCACCGCGACCGAGCTCGGCTACGCCGAGGCAGACCCCACGGCCGACATCGGCGGCTACGACGCCGCGCAGAAGGCGGCCATCCTCGCGAGCCTCGCCTTCCACACGAGCGTGCCCGTCGACGCGGTGCACCGCGAGGGCATCACCGGCGTCTCGGCAGAACAGGTCGAGTCGGCCAAGCGTGCGGGCTACGTCGTCAAGCTCCTCGCGATCTGCGAGCGGCTCATCGACGACGAGACCGGCGACGAGGGCGTCTCGGCGCGTGTCTACCCGGCGCTCGTGCCCCGCAGCCATCCGCTGGCCGCAGTGCACGGAGCGAACAACGCGGTCTTCGTCGAGGCATCCGCAGCCGGTCCGCTCATGTTCTACGGCGCGGGCGCCGGGGGAGTGCAGACCGCCTCTGCGGTGCTCGGCGACCTCGTCGCGATCGCCCGCCGTCACGTGATCGGGGGGCCGGGCACGGCCGAGTCCACGCACGCCGAACTCCGCGTGCTCGACATCGGACGCATCACGACCCGCTACGCGATCACGCTCGAGGTCACCGACGAACCGGGCGTGCTCGAGCGGATCGCACACATCTTCGCCGAGCACGGCGTCTCGGTCGAGCAGCTGCAGCAGACGGTGGCCGAGGGCTCCGAGCGGGCTACGCTGGTCATCGGGACGCATGAGGCGAAGGAGTCCGCGCTCGCCGAGACCGTCGCCGCCCTCAGCCAGAGCCCCGTCGTCGCATCCGTCGCGTCCGTCCTCCGAGTTGAAGGAGCAGTGTGAACAACCCCATCACCCCCAAGGCGAATTCGCGTCAGTGGCGCGGGGTCATCCGTGAGTACGCCGACCGCCTCGACGTCACCGATGCCACGCCCGTCGTCACGCTCGGCGAGGGCGGCACGCCGCTGCTGCCGGCTCCCGCGCTCTCGGCCCGCACCGGTGCCGACGTCTGGGTGAAGTTCGAGGGCATGAACCCCACCGGGTCCTTCAAGGACCGTGGCATGACGATGGCCGTCACGAAGGCCGTCGAGCGCGGTGCGAAGGTCGTCATCTGCGCGTCGACGGGCAACACCTCGGCCTCGGCCGCCGCCTACGCGACGCACGCCGGCATCAAGGCCGCCGTGCTCGTGCCCGAGGGCAAGATCGCCATGGGGAAGCTCAGCCAGGCCATCGCCCACAACGCCGACCTGCTGCAGGTGCAGGGCAACTTCGACGACTGCCTCGACATCGCTCGCGACCTCGCGGCGAACTACCCCGTGCACCTGGTGAACTCGGTCAACAACGATCGCATCGAGGGGCAGAAGACCGCGGCGTTCGAAGTCGTCGAGGTGCTCGGCGACGCCCCCGACTTCCACTTCATCCCGGTCGGCAACGCGGGCAACTACACGGCGTACACGCGCGGCTACCGCGAGGACATCGCGGCGGGCAACGCCACGCGGATGCCCCGCATGTTCGGGTTCCAGGCCTCCGGCTCCGCGCCGATCGTGCGCGGCGAGCCGGTGAAGGACCCCGACACCATCGCGAGCGCGATCCGCATCGGCAACCCCGCGTCATGGGAGCTCGCCCTGCAGGCGCGCGACGAGACCGACGGCTACTTCGGTGCGATCGACGACGACAAGATCCTCGAGGCGCAGAGAATCCTCTCGGCCGAGGTCGGCATCTTCGTCGAGCCCGCGTCGGCGATCTCGGTGGCGGGCCTCCTCGAGCGCTCGGCCGCGGGCGTCGTCCCCGCCGGCGCGCGCGTCGTGCTCACGGTCACCGGGCACGGGCTGAAGGACCCGCAGTGGGCGCTCCGCACCGCCGACGGCTCCGACGTGCAGCCCACCATCGTGCCGATCGACATCGCGGCGATCGCCGGGGTGCTCGGGCTCGCCTCATGACCGGAACCCTCGTCGGCGACGCGTCGTCGACGCTCGCCGGCCGCCGGGTGCACGTGAAGGTCCCGGCGACCTCGGCGAACCTCGGCCCCGGCTTCGACACGCTCGGCCTCGCGCTCGCGCGGTACGACGAGCTCGAGGTGGCGGCCACCGAAGCGCCCGGCGTCGTCGTCGAGGTCCATGGCGTCGGCGCGGGCGAGGTGCCGCTCGACGAATCGCATCTCGTCGTGCGCTCGATCGCCCACGCGTTCGGCCGGGCCGGTGTGCCGATGCCCGGGCTGTCGCTCGTCGCACACAACACCATCCCGCACGGGCGCGGCCTCGGCTCCTCGGGCGCCGCGATCGTGGCCGGGGTCGTCGCGGCCAAGGGGCTGCTCGACGGCGTCGTCGAGTTCACCTCCGACGAGCTGCTCGAGCTCGCGACCGAGCTCGAGGGCCACCCCGACAACGTGGCGCCCGCGCTCTTCGGCGGGCTCACGATCGCATGGGTCACGCCCGAGGGTCCGCGGCACAAGAAGCTCATCGTCCACCGCGGCGTCTCGCCGCTCGTGCTCGTGCCCGAGCACGAGATGTCGACCGCGCTCGCGCGCTCGCTGCAGCCCGAGTCCGTGCCGCACGAAGACGCCGTGTTCAACGTCTCGCGTTCGGCGCTGCTCATCGCGGCGCTCATCCAGAGTCCCGAGCTGCTCTTCCAGGCCACTGAAGACAAGCTGCACCAGAACTACCGTGCCGGGGCGATGCCCGAGACCGACCAGCTCATCCGCGAGCTGCGCTCCGCGGGACATCCGGCCGTGGTCTCGGGTGCGGGCCCGTCGATCCTCGTGCTCGCGAGCGACCCGAGCGAGCGCGCCGATGCGATCGCGCGCGTCGAGGCGGTGGCAGACACGGCGTGGCAGGCGCTGCCGCTCGCGGTCGACTTCCTCGGCGCGACGGTGCAGCAGGCCTGACACGTCGACGAGCGGATGTCCCGGCCGGGCAGCCGCTTTCCACCGGGCGTGGCGCGTGTCAGCACCACCGGATCTGGGTGTTAGACTGATCCCGCACCTGGCAGGCGACGCACAGTTCGCGTCTCACGGCCACATCGTGCACTTCCCGGCAATCTCTTGCTTTCGCTTTCGCGCATGTCTGCGCCACCGCGCACCGACATGATCGATGTGCGATCAGCTCTCCTGGGTTCGCAATTCCTGCGCCAGGGGAAAGGAACATACCCCAGTGACCAACGCATCCGATCACGCCGCCGGCGTGGCGAACGGCGCCCGACTCTCATCCCTCAAGGTCGCCGAGCTCCAAGAGCTCGCCTCCTCGCTCGGCATCCCGGGCGGTTCGAAGCTCCGCAAGGGCGAGCTCGTCGAGGCCATCTCGGCCCGGCAGGCCGCCGACGCAGGTGATTCGCTCACGCTCGACGTCGACGTGACTGACGCCGCCGCGCCCGCCGCCGCAGAGCCCGATGCGCCCGTGGCAGCCGAGCCCGCCGCTCCCGAAGCGGCGCCCGCCGACGCCGGTGCGGCAGACGCTGCGCCCGAGGCACCGTTCGCCGCTCCGACGCCCGAGGCATCCGTCTCGGCCGACCCGATCGCGGCCGACGCCGCTCCCGCGACCACGGCGCCCGCGCGCCGGCGCCAGCCGCGTCGCGCGACGAGCGCGACCACCGCAGCGCTGACCCACGTCAACGCCGGCGGCGACGGCGTCGGGCTCGTGCCCGAGACCGAGTCCGACGAGGCTCGCGAGGCGGCCCGCGCCGCCGTGCGTGAAGAGCTCGCTGCAGCAACCGGCGAGGGCGCCCGAGGCGCACAGCCCGCAGAGGGCGGTGCCGAGGGCGACCAGCCCGCGGCCGAGGAGCCCCGCCAGGGCCGCAGCCGCAACCGTGGCCGCCGTGGTGGCGAGCGCGGTGAACGAGGCGACCGCGGTGACGACACCCAGAAGCAGGGCGAGCGCCGCCAGAACGGCGACCGCCAGGGCCAGCAGGGTGGCGAGCAGCGCAAGGGCGACGACGCCAAGGTCGCCCAGGGCGACGACGCAGCCAAGCAGCAGGCCGACGGCGCCCGCGCCCAGGGCCAGCAGGGCCGCGACCAGCAGGGCCGCGACCAGCAGGGCCGCGACCAGCAGGGCCGCGACCAGGGCGACGGCGAGGGCGGGCGTCGCAGCCGCTACCGCGACCGCAAGCGCCGCGGTCAGGGCACCGGCGACGAGGTCGAGCCCGAGATCCTCGACGACGACGTGCTCATCCCGATCGCGGGAATCCTCGACGTGCTCGACAACTACGCGTTCGTGCGCACCACGGGGTACCTGCCCGGCCCGAGCGACGTCTACGTCTCGCTCGGCCAGGTGAAGAAGTACCACCTGCGCAAGGGCGACGCGGTCGTCGGCTCGATCAAGCAGCCGCGTGACGGCGAGTCGAACAGCCGCCAGAAGTACAACGCGCTCGTCAAGGTCGACTCGGTCAACGGCCAGACCATCGACGAGGCCGCCGCACGCGTCGACTTCCAGAAGCTGACGCCGCTGTACCCCCAGGAGCGCCTGCGCCTCGAGACCGAGCCCGTCAAGCTCACGCAGCGCATCATCGACCTGGTCGCGCCGATCGGCAAGGGCCAGCGCGGCCTCATCGTCGCGCCGCCCAAGGCCGGCAAGACCATCGTGCTGCAGCAGATCGCGAACGCCATCTCGATCAACAACCCCGAGGTTCACCTCATGGTCGTGCTCGTCGACGAGCGCCCCGAAGAGGTCACCGACATGCAGCGCACGGTGAAGGGCGAGGTCATCGCCTCGACCTTCGACCGTCCGGCCGAAGACCACACGACGGTCGCCGAGCTCGCCATCGAGCGTGCCAAGCGCCTCGTCGAGCTCGGCCACGACGTCGTCGTGCTGCTCGACTCGATCACCCGCCTCGGCCGCGCCTACAACCTGGCCGCGCCGGCATCGGGCCGAATCCTCTCGGGTGGGGTCGACGCCTCGGCGCTCTACCCGCCGAAGCGGTTCTTCGGCGCCGCGCGCAACATCGAGAACGGCGGCTCGCTCACCATCCTCGCCACCGCGCTCGTCGAGACCGGCTCGAAGATGGACGAGGTGATCTTCGAGGAGTTCAAGGGCACCGGCAACTCCGAGCTGCGCCTCTCGCGCCAGCTCGCCGACAAGCGCATCTTCCCGGCAGTCGACGTGAACGCGTCGTCGACGCGTCGCGAGGAGATGCTGCTCTCACCCGACGAGGTCAAGATCACCTGGAAGCTGCGTCGTGCCCTCGCCGGCCTCGACCAGCAGCCCGCCCTCGAGGCGGTCCTCGGTCGCCTCAAGGAGACGCAGTCGAACGTCGAGTTCCTCATGCTCATGCAGAAGTCGATGCCTGCCGTCACGGCCGGCCACGGCAATTCGCACGGGCACGAGACCGACCACCGCTGAGGCATCCGTGTTCGAATCCGTCCAGCCGCTGCTCGACGAGCACGCGCAGTTGCAAGAGGACCTCGCCGACCCGGCGCTCCACGCCGACGCTGCCCGCGCGAAGAAGGTCAATCGGCGCTACGCCGAGCTGAGCCGGATCGTCGCGGCCAACGCCGCGTGGCAGCAGGCGAACGACGACCTCGAGGCAGCGCGTGAGCTCGCCAAGGAGGACGACGCGTTCGCCGAGGAGATCCCGGGCCTCGAAGAGGGTCTCGCACAGGCGCAGGAGAAGCTTCGGCGGCTCCTGATCCCGCGCGACCCCGACGACGGACGTGACGTGATCATGGAGGTCAAGGGCGGCGAGGGCGGCGCCGAGAGCGCCCTCTTCGCCGGCGACCTCCTGCGCATGTACATGCAGTACGCCCAGTCCAAGGGCTGGAAGGTCGAGCTCCTCGACCAGAACGAGTCCGACCTCGGCGGCTACAAGGACGTCCAGGTCGCGATCAAGTCGAACGCGACCGACCCGTCGCAGGGCGTCTGGGCGCACCTGAAGTACGAGGGCGGCGTGCATCGCGTGCAACGCGTGCCGGTCACCGAGACCCAGGGCCGCATCCACACCTCGACGACGGGCGTGCTCGTCTTCCCCGAGGTCGATGAGCCCGAAGAGGTCGACATCAACCAGAACGACCTCAAGATCGACGTGTACCGGTCATCGGGCCCCGGCGGCCAGTCGGTGAACACGACCGACTCCGCGGTGCGCATCACGCACCTGCCCACGGGCATCGTCGTGTCGATGCAGAACGAGAAGTCGCAGTTGCAGAACCGCGAGGCGGCGATGCGAGTGCTGCGCGCGCGCCTGCTCGCACGTCAGCAGGAGGAGCAGGCGGCCGCGGCATCCGATGCCCGCAAGTCGCAGATCCGTTCGATGGACCGGTCCGAGCGCATCCGAACGTACAACTTCCCCGAGAACCGCATCGCCGATCACCGCACCGGGTACAAGGCGTACAACCTCGACCAGGTCATGAACGGCGCGCTCGACCCGATCATCGAGTCGGCGATCCAGGCCGACGAAGAGGCGCGCCTCGCGCACCTCGGCGACGCGTAGACGCCACCGTTCCCGTCGAGATCGCGGATGCCCCGTGCACGAACGTGCCCGGGGCATCGGCGTTCCCGGTCAGATGTGCCAGTCGTGGATGCCGCGCGCCGCGTCGGCGGTCGCGTGCGACAGCGGCTTGAAGGTCGCGGGGATGCCGACCACCAGCGAGTGGGGCGGGGCGTCCTTCGTGACGACGGCGTTCGCGCCGATGGCGCTCCATGCCCCGATCGTGACGTCGCCGAGCACCTTCGCGCCGGCGCCGACGGTCACGCCGTCTTCGAGGGTCGGATGCCGCTTGGCCCCGCGCCCGACGCCGCGCGCGGCCTTTCCGCCGAGGGTGACCCCGTGATACAGCATCACGTCGTCGCCCAGAACCGCGGTCTCGCCGATGACGACGCCCATCCCGTGGTCGATGAAGAACCGTCGGCCGATCGTGGCGCCGGGATGGATCTCGACGCCGGTGAGGAACCGCACGAGCTGCGAGATCACGCGCGCGGGCAGGCGCAGTCCGGCGACCCAGAGCGGGTGGGTGAGACGGTAGCCCCAGATCGCGTGCAGGCCCGAGTAGGCGAGGAGCACCTCGAGACCGCTGCGCGACGCGGGGTCGTGCGATCGCGCCGTGGCGATGTCTTCTCGGAGGGCTCGAACGAAGGTCACGGAAGCCAGTCAATCAGGCGCAGCACCCGAATGCCGCCACCTCAGTCGCGCAGGTCCTCGTAGAGCACGGTCGAGAGGTACCGCTCACCGAAGTCGGGCACGATGACGACGATCGTCTTGCCGTTGTTCTCGGGGCGCTTGGCGACCTCGAGGGCGGCCCACACGGCGGCACCCGACGAGATGCCGCCGAGGATCCCCTCATCGGTGGCGAGCCTGCGTGCGGTCGCGATGGCGTCGGACGTGGCGACGTCGATGACCTCGTCGTAGACGTCGCGGTCGAGCACGTCGGGCACGAAGTTCGCGCCGATGCCCTGGATCTTGTGCGGGCCGGGGTCTCCGCCGGTGAGGATGGGGGAGTCGGCCGGCTCGACGGCGACGACCTTCACGTCGGGCTTCTGCTCCTTGAGGAACCCGCCCGCGCCCGTGATCGTGCCGCCCGTGCCGATGCCCGACACGAGGATGTCGACCGCACCGTCGGTGTCGGCCCAGATCTCGGGGCCAGTGGTGGCGCGGTGGATCGCGGGGTTGGCCTCGTTCTCGAACTGGCGCGCGAGGATCGCCCCGGGCGAGTTCGCGACGATCTCGTTCGCGCGCGCGACGGCACCCTTCATGCCCTCGGCACCGGGGGTGAGCACGACTTCGGCGCCGTAGGCGCGCAGCACGACGCGCCGCTCGACGCTCGCGGTCTCGGGCATCGTGAGCACGACCTTGTAGCCGCGCGCGGCGCCGACGAGCGCGAGCGCGATGCCGGTGTTGCCGCTCGTGCCCTCGACGATCGTGCCGCCGGGCTGCAGTTCGCCCGACTTCTCGGCCGCGTCGATGATCGCGACGCCGATGCGGTCCTTCACGCTGGCCGCGGGGTTGTAGAACTCGAGCTTCGCGAGCACCGTCGCCCCGTCGCCTCCCTCGGCGAGGCGGTTCAGGCGCACGAGCGGCGTGCGGCCGACGACTTCGGTGATGTTCTCGTAGATCTGCGCCATCGTTCAGCCTTCCTCGGGTTCACGGTTCGACAACGGCCCCAGCCTAGGGATCGGCTGCTTCGCGGGCGAGTGCGTTACATTCCATTGCGTGGATACGACGAGCACGCCCCCGAGCCCGCGGTCGCTGCGAGCGGTTCGCGACGAGACGACGGCACGGCTCACGGCCGCCGGTGTACCCGACCCCGAGGTCGACGCCGAATTGCTCATCGGGCATGTGCTCGGCCTCTCACGCGGTGGCGTGCAGGCGCGCCTCGTCGTCGGTGCGGAGATCAGCGAAGCGGATGCATCGACGCTCGCGAGCCTCGTCGACCGCCGGGTCCGGCGCGAACCGCTTCAGCACCTGACCGGCCGTGCGGCGTTCCGATCACTCGAGCTCGCGGTCGGTCCCGGTGTCTTCGTGCCGCGCCCCGAGACCGAGGGCGTCGCCCAGATCGCCATCGACGCGCTTCGTGCGAGCGCCGAGCCCGAGCCGATCGGCATCGACCTCGGCTCGGGAAGCGGGGCGCTCGCGCTCGCCCTCGCGACCGAGGTCCCGCATGCGAGGGTGTGGGCGGTCGAGAACTCACCCGAGGCGTTCCCGTGGACCAGGCGCAATGTCGACGAGGTCGCTGCTCCGAACCTCGAGCTCGTCTTCGCCGATCTCGCGGTCGCGCTGCCCGAGCTCGACGGCAGGGTCGCGGTCGTGGTGTCCAATCCGCCCTACATTCCGCAGGATGCGATCCCGCGCGACCCCGAGGTGCGGCTCCACGACCCGGAGCGTGCCCTCTACGGCGGGCCCGACGGGCTCGATGTCGTCCGTGCCCTCTCGAAGCGGTCGCTCGCGCTGCTGCACCCGGGGGGAGTGCTCGTGATCGAGCACGGCGAACTCCAGTCGGCCGAGATCGCGGCCCTGCTCGCCGCCGACGGGTGGCGGGCGATCGCCCACCACCGCGACCTCACGGGCCGCGACCGGGCGACGACGGCGCTGCGCTGACGCATGCCGTCTGCGTCGATCGAGTAGGCGCTCCAGCGCCGTATCGAGATCCGCCCGGGGTCTCGATACGCTCCTGCGTCGATCGAGTAGGCGCGCCAGCGCCGTATCGAGATCCGCCCGGGGTCTCGATGCGCTCCTGCGTCGATCGAGTAGGCGCGCCAGCGCCGTATCGAGATCCGCCCGGAGTCTCGATACGCTCCTGCGTCGATCGAGTAGGCGCGCCAGCGCCGTATCGAGATCCGGGGTCTCGATACGCTCCTGCGTCGCTACTCGACCGGCGTGGAGCGCTACTTGCCCCGCTCGGCCTTCTCGCGCGCGTGCTGCTCGCGCTCGAGGGCACGCTTGATCGCCTCGCGTTCGCGCTTCTGCGCCTCGCGCAGCGCCTTCTCCGCCTCGCGCCTCGCCTTGGCCGCCTCGCGCACCTTGGCGTCGCGGGGGAGCTCGAGCTGAGGCGGGAGCGCCGCGGGGTGCGCAGGGGACACCTCGGTCCCGACATGCTCGACGTGGTGCTCGATGCCGTCGAGGATGCGCTGCATGCCGAACGAGAAGTCGTCGTCGGAGTCGTCGGGTGCGGTGCCGGGCACGGCGACGTAGCCGCCGCCGGTGAGCAGCGGGCTGAGATAGGGGAACCGCTCGGGCGTGACGAGTTCGGCGAGCGCCTCGAAGAAGTTCGCGCCCGTGACATCCGCCGGGTCCGCGGCCGCCGCGGCGGCCGCGCCGAGGTCGCGCTCCTGTGCGCTGGTGGCGCGCGCGTAGCTCGTCACGAGGAGGAGTGCCGACATCTTCTCGCCGTCGCTGAGGGGGAGTTCCCGTACCTCGCGAAGGAACCAGTCGACCATGAGCAGGCTGTTCGGGGTGATCGGTGCGCCGGAGATCGGGATGTCGACGAGCCAGGGATGCGCACGGTAGGCGCCCCGAATCGCGAGCACCCACGCGGTGATGCCGTCGCGCCAGGTGCGTTCGATCGCGTCGTCGGGCACCGGTGGTAGGAGCGCACCCTCCTGCATGAGCAGGATGAGGTCGTCCTTGCTCGTCACGTAGCGGTACAGGGACATCGTCGTGAACCCGAGCGATGCCGCGACGCGGCTCATCGAGACCGCCGCGAGCCCCTCGGCATCGGCGATCTCCATCGCGGCGTCGACGATGCGCTCGATCGAGAGCTCGCGCTTCGGTCCGCGCTGCGGGTGCGTCGCGACGCCCCACGCCAGCGCGACGCCGCGGGGGAGTTCGGGATCGGCTCGCGCGTCGCTCATTCGGCTCCCGTTCATGGATGGCTTGACGACAGTCTAGAACTGTGTATTACTTAAACAACAGTGCATGACATAAACAGTTTGCGACATACGCAGACATGAGAGTGAAGGGAACCCCCATGGATCTCGCCATCGACGCGACCGGACTGCGCAAGCGATTCGGTCGTACCGACGTGCTCGACGGGCTCGACCTCACGGTCGCCGCGGGCACGGTCTTCGCGCTGCTGGGGCCCAACGGCGCCGGCAAGACGACCACGATCAACATCCTCACGACCCTCGTCCGACCCGACGAGGGCAGCGCCAGCGTCGCGGGGTTCGACGTCGTGACCGCCGCCGACGAGGTCAAGCAGCGCATCGCCCTCACCGGGCAGTCCGCGGCCGTCGACGAGGTCCTCACGGCCACCGAGAACCTCGTGATGCTCGGCCGTCTCTCCGGGCTGTCGCGCCGCGACGCGACGGCGCGCGCCGCAGAGCTCGCCGAGCGCTTCGGGCTGTCGGATGCCGCGAACCGACGTGTCGGCACCTACTCGGGCGGCATGCGCCGACGGCTCGACCTGGCACTCAGCCTCGTCGTCGACGTGCCGGTGATCTTCCTCGACGAACCGACGACCGGCCTCGACACCCGCAGCCGGCAAGAGCTCTGGTCGCTCATCCGGTCGCTGGCCGATGCCGGCACGACGGTCTTCCTCACGACGCAGTACCTCGAGGAGGCCGACCGGCTGGCCGATCGCATCGCCGTGCTCGACGGCGGTCGCATCGCGGCCGAGGGAACGGCCGAAGAGCTCAAGGCGCGCATCGGGGGAGACGTCGTCGAGCTGCGCAGCCAGGCAGGAGAGCTCCTGCGCGAGCTGCCCACCGACGGATCGGTGCACGGACTGCGGGCGGCCATGGACGAGCTCGAACGCACCCCGGCCGCCGCGGCGGAAGGCGTGCAGGTCACCATCCGCCGCCCCAGCCTCGACGACGTGTTCCTCGCGATCACCGCCGGCGGGGCATCCGATCGCATCGCCCGCGACCTCATCGAATCGAAGTGACCACCATGACGACCGCTCCCACGCTCACCGCGATCCGTCCGCGACTTCGCGGCTTCACCGCCGAGTCGACATTCATCACCCGCAGCCTGATCCACTCGATCCGCGACGTCGAGGCACTGCTCATGGCCGTCGTGCTGCCCGTGATGCTCATGCTGATGTTCACCTTCATCTTCGGCAACGCGATCGACCCCTCGGGCGGCTACGTCGACTACGTCGTGCCCGGCATCATCCTGCTCTGCGCGGGATTCGGCGCCGCATCGACCGCGGTCGCAGTGTCGCGCGACATGACCACCGGCATCATCGACCGGTTCCGCACGATGCCGCTGCGCAGCGGTGCCGTGCTCACCGGCCACGTCGTCGCGAGCCTCGCCCGCAACCTGCTCGCGACCGCCGTCGTCGTCGCGGCCGCCCTGCTCGTGGGCTTCCGTCCGTCCGCGTCGTTCGTCGAATGGGTGGCCGTGTTCGGGGTGATCGCCCTCTACATCCTCGCGATCACCTACCTGTTCGCGGCGATCGGCCTGGCGGCGTCGAGCCCCGACGCCGCGAGCGGCTACGGGTTCATCCTGCTGTTCCTGCCGTACGTGTCGAGCGCGTTCGTGCCCGTCGAGACCATGCCCGAGTGGCTGCAGTGGATCGCCGACAACCAGCCCATCACGCCCGTCATCGAGACGATCCGTGCGCTGCTCATGGACACCCCGGTGGGCGATTCGGCGTGGTGGGCGATCGGCTGGTGCCTCGCCATCATCGCCGCGGCGGCGATCTGGGGCGCCTGGCTGTTCCGTCGCAAGGCCGGCAGGCGCTGAGCGGATGACCCGGGGCCGGCGTCTTCGCGGTGAAGCGCCCGCCCCGGGGCATCCGTTCGTCCAGTCCCGCTGGTCTAGAATCGGCAGGTCATGACTGCCATCTTCGACTGCTCGGTCGACTCCCAACTGCTCACCGGAATGCGACTCGCGAGAGGTGCCATCGGCCGGGGGCAGCTCGTCGTGATCCCGACCGACACCGTCTACGGCGTCGCCGCCGACGCCTTCAGCGCCCAGGCGGTCGCGGGCCTGCTCGCCGCCAAGGGCCGCGAGCGCACGGCGCCCCCGCCCGTGCTCATCCCCGGGATCCCGACCCTCGACGCGCTCGCGGTCGACATCCCCGAGTCGGTCCGGCAGCTCGTGGCCGAGTTCTGGCCGGGTGGGCTCACGGTGATCCTGCACGCGCAGCCCTCGCTGCAGTGGGACCTCGGCGAGACCCGCGGCACCGTGGCACTGCGCATGCCCGCCAACCCGATCGCGCTCGAACTGCTCGCCGAGACCGGCCCGCTCGCGGTGTCGTCGGCGAACCTCTCGGGCATGCCGTCGGCGACCACGGCCGCCGATGCCGAGCAGATGCTCGGCGAGCACGTCGCCGTCTACCTCGACGGCGGTCCGGCCGGCGAGTCCTACGAGGCGATCGGCGAGCGGCCCGGCGACACGTCGTCGACGATCGTCGACGCCACCGGCATCCGTGAAGGCGAAGGGCTGCTGCGCATCGTGCGCGCCGGCGTCATCTCGCGCGAGCGCATCGCCGCGGTCGTGGGCGAGGACATGCTGGCCCCCGAGGGCGCCTTCCCGGCCGACGCCGATCCATCCGCGGAGCCCGACGCAGACACCGAGTCTCACGCCGACGCCGCGGCATCCGCGGAGCCCGCCGCATCGGCCGAGCGGCCGGCATCGACAGCCGACGCCGAGCCCGCGGCATCCGAACCCGTGGCGGCCGCCCGACCGGCGGCATCCGACCCCGAGGTCTCCGCCGATGAAGCGGGTTCCACCGCCTCATGACCCTCTTCCTGCTGCTCGCGCTGCTCACCGCGCTCGTGACGCTCGGCGGATCGATCCTCGTCTGGAAGCTGAGCCTGAAGTACCGGCTCTACCCGAAGATCCGCGAACGCGACGTGCACACCCGGCCGACGCCACGCCTCGGCGGGATCGCCATGTTCGTCGGCATCGTGGTGGCGATCGGTGCGGCAGCGTTCGTGTCGACGCTCGGGTCGTCGCGGTTCTCGAACGTCGCGATCATCTTCCAGAATCCCGGCCAGATGCTCGCCATCCTGGGCGCGGCGCTGCTCATCGTGCTCATCGGGGTCGCCGACGACATCTGGGACCTCGACTGGACCACGAAGCTCGCCGGCCAGTTCCTCGCCGCCGGGCTCGTCGCGTGGCAGGGCGTGTCGATCGTGTCGCTGCCGATCGGCGGCATCACGCTGATCCCCTCGTGGGTGAGCGTGACGCTCACGGTGTTCACGATCGTGCTCGTGATGAACGCCATCAACTTCATCGACGGACTCGACGGCCTCGTCGCCGGCGTCGCGCTCATCGCCAACGGCGTGTTCTTCCT
The DNA here is from genome assembly GCA_963758615.1 of uncultured Actinomycetota bacterium. Classification (GTDB taxonomy): domain Bacteria; phylum Actinomycetota; class Actinomycetes; order Actinomycetales; family Microbacteriaceae; genus Agromyces. Next base: position 434,150 of record CAVWVZ010000007.1, read on the forward strand.
CTACACCTACCTGCTCGTGCAGCAGACCTCGCCCCTCAACTACTTCAACCTCGCGTCGCTGCTGGCGATCGTGCTCGTGGGTGCGTGCGCCGGGTTCCTGCCGCTGAACTGGCATCCCGCGAAGCTCTTCATGGGCGACGCCGGCTCGATGCTCATCGGCCTGCTGATGTCGACCGCGGCGATCTCGGTCACGGGCCAGCTGAACCCGACGGGCGTCGGCTTCGACCAGCTGTTCGCGGCATTCATCCCGATCCTGCTGCCGTTCCTCGTGCTCATCATCCCGCTGCTCGACTTCGGCCTCGCCGTGGTGCGGCGCCTGCGGGCCGGCAAGTCGCCGTTCGCGGCCGACCGCAAGCACCTGCACCACCGGCTGCTCGACATGGGCCACTCGCACCTGAACGCCGTGCTCATCTTCTACGGGTGGACCGCGGTCGCCTCGATCGGATGCCTGCTCACCTACGTGTTCCCGGTCTACTTCGGCATCGACTCGATGTGGGCGTTCGTGCTGATCGCCATCGGCTTCCTCATCCTCGCCGCGGTCACGCTGGCGCCGCTCGGCCGGCGCAAGCGGCTCACGGTGGCCGCCGAGGCCGCAGAGGCGCCCGAGGCTGCGGTGATCGCTGCGCGACCGGATGTCCCGGTGCTCGACGAGCTCGGAGCGGCAGCGACCGCGACATCCGCCTCCGGGGCACCCGCGGACGGCGCACCCCGCGGCGTGGCACCCGATGCCCCGACGGCCGCAGGTTCCGAACAGGCCCGATCGGTAGAATCGGGCGACCCCGACCCAGGAGCACGATGACCGACGCACTTCCCGAGACGCCCGCCGACGGCCGCCCCCCGGCCTCAACGACACCGGCGGTCGCGCCGATCCTTCGACTCGCGCTCATCTACGGGGGCATCCTCGCCGTGGGCCTCGCCATCGTCGGATCGATCGTCGGCTACCTGGTCGCCGGAATCCCCGGGCTCACGAGCGCACTCATCGCCGCGGTGATGACGGTGGTCTTCTTCGGCCTCACGGCGGCCACGGTGCTCATCGCCTCGCACGTGGCGAAGGGCCAGATGTTCTCAACGGTGTTCTTCGGCATCGTGCTGGGCGGATGGCTGGCGAAGCTCCTCGTGTTCTTCGTCGCGGTGCTCTTCGTGAGCCGCCAGGAGTTCATCGACCCGTACGTCTTCTTCATCACGATCGTCATCGCCGTCATCGGCAGCCTGGTGGTCGATGTGCTCGCATTCCGCAACGCACGTGTGCCCTACGTCAGCGACGTGGATCTGCCGGGCCCCCAGGGGCCGGATTCCGCCGCCTGACGATTCGGCGATCGGCCGGTCTTCTTGCTAGAGTCAGACGCGATCCCCCCTTCTTTGCGCGTAAAGACACGCCCCGAAACTGGAGACAGCGCTGCTAGGTAACGCTCTCGTTCACATGCTCCCGTTCGCGACCTCCGAAGAAGGTGGTTCGGGTGAGTTCCACGGTCCTTCGCTGACCGACTTCTTCCCGCCCGTGATCCTCTTCGAAGGCACGCCCTTCGAGATCAACCGCATCATCCTGATCCGGTTCCTGGTCGTCGCGGTCCTCTTCGTGCTCTTCTGGCTGGCGACCCGCCGCATGAAGCTCGTTCCCGGCCGCGGTCAGAGCATCGCCGAGCTGATGCTCGACTTCGTGCGCAACAGCATCGTCTACGACACGCTCGGCAAGCGCGACGGCAAGCGATTCCTGCCGCTGCTCACGACGATGTTCTTCCTCATCCTCGCGATGAACCTGACCGGCATCATCCCGGGCCTCAACATCGCCGGCAGCTCGGTCATCGGACTCCCGCTCTTCCTGGCGCTCGTCTCGTACGTGACCTTCATCTACGCGGGCATCAAGAAGCACCCGGGCGCGTTCTTCAAGAACTCGCTGTTCCCGTCGGGCGTGCCGTGGCCGCTCTACATCGTCGTCACGCCCATCGAGTTCGTCTCGACGTTCATCCTCCGGCCGATCACGCTCGCGCTGCGACTCCTGATGAACATGGTCGCCGGGCACATGCTGCTCGTGCTCTGCTTCTCGGCCACGCAGTTCTTCATCTTCACGGCCGGCGGCCTGTGGAGCCTGTTCAGCATCGGCACCTTCGCATTCGGCTTGGCGTTCACGCTGTTCGAGCTGCTCGTCGCAGTGCTGCAGGCCTACGTCTTCACCCTGCTCTCGGCCGTGTACATCCAGCTGGCGCTGGCCGAAGAACACTAAACGAACCGGATTCCCGGTTCGACAACATGGAAGGAAACACACATGGACGCAACGACAATCCTCGCTGAGGTCAACGGCAACCTCGCTCCCGTCGCATACGGCATCGCAACGATCGGCCCGGCCATCGGCGTGGGCATCGTCGTGGGCAAGACGGTCGAGTCGGTTGCACGTCAGCCTGAGCTCCAGGGTCGTCTCACGGGCCTCATGTTCCTCGGCATCGCGTTCACCGAGGCTCTGGCCTTCATCGCGATCGCCGTGGCGTTCATCCCGTTCCCGTAATCACCCTCTGACGAGACACCGAGGTACCAATGCTCCAGGCAATCGTGACTGCGGCGACTGAAGAAGAGAGCATCAACCCGCTCCTTCCCGCGCCGTACGACATCATCTGGTCGGCGGTCGCCTTCGTCATCATCCTCATCTTCTTCTGGAAGTACGTGCTGCCGCGCGTGCAGAAGCTGCTCGATGAGCGCGGCGAGGCGATCGAAGGCAACATCGCGAAGGCCGACGAGGCACAGCGCAAGGCCGAGGCGGCGCTCGAGGAGTACACCGCCCAGCTCGCCGACGCACGCAGCGAGGCCGGCCGCATCCGCGAGACCGCCCGCGAAGACGGCAAGAAGATCGTCGCCGAGGCCAAAGAGTCGGCCACGGTCGAAGCCGCACGCGTCACCGCGAGCGCGCAGGCGCAGATCGACGCCGAGCGTCAGTCCGCCCTCGTGTCGCTGCGTTCCGAGGTCGGAACGCTCGCGATCGACCTGGCGTCCGGCGTCATCGGCGAGTCGCTCACCGACGACACGAAGGCCGCTGCGGTGGTCGACCGGTTCCTCGCCGACCTGGAGGCCTCCGAGGCCGCCGCCGGAGGGAAGAAGTAGTCCATGGGTAGCGCTACGAGAGAGGCCATGACCGGCACGCGCGATGCGCTGACGGCACTCGGCCGCGCCGACCTGTCGGTCGCAAACGACCTCCTCGCCGCGGTCCGCGCGATCAGCGGCACATCGCAGCTGCGCTCGGCACTCATCGACAACGAGGCCGATGCGGCGCAGAAGCGTGCGCTGGTCGAAGCGGTGTTCGGCAGCAAGATCTCGGCAGATGCGGCATCGCTCCTCGTGAGCGCCGCCTCGAGCCGCTGGTCGAGCGGCGCCGACTTCCTCGCCGGCGTCGAGGACCTCGGCATCAGGGTCGCCGCCGACGCCACCGGCGACGACGTCGACATCGACGCCGAACTCTTCGCCGTCCAGCGCACTGTCGCCTCCGATGCGGGTCTCGAACTCGCACTCGGTTCCAAGCTCGGCTCGTCCGCGGCCAAGGCGGTCCTCGTCGACCGGCTCCTCGCGGGCAAGGCGTCGCCGGCGACCGTGACCATCGTGCGCCACCTGGTGCAGCAGCCGCGCGGCCGCCGCATCGGCGAGATGCTGCGCCACGCGGCATCCGTCGTCGCCGACCAGCGCGGATTCGACCTCGCGATGGTGACGACCGCCGTGCCGCTCAGCGACGCGCAGCTTGCGCGTCTCGAGCAGGGACTGGCCGCCCAGACGGGCGGCCGCCGCATCCGATTCGACACGATCGTCGATCCCGCCGTCGTCGGCGGGGTTCGCGTGCAGATCGGCGACGACGTCTTCGACGGCAGCGTCGCCAGCCGCCTCAGCTCGCTGAGGCAGAAGCTTGCCGGCTGACGCCGGATCACCACCCTCGGCGTCCTGCGCCGCGACAGACCAGTAGCTGTACAACCGGTACAGAAAAGGGAAAGACAATGGCAGAACTCTCCATCAGCCCCGACGAGATCCGTTCGGCTCTCGCGGAGTTCGCCTCGGCGTACGAGCCGGGTGCAGCGCAGAAGACCGAGGTCGGATACGTCACCGACGCAGCCGACGGCATCGCCCACGTCGAGGGCCTGCCCTCGGTCATGGCGAACGAGCTCATCCGCTTCGCGGACGGCACGCTCGGCCTGGCGCTGAACCTCGACGAAGACGAGATCGGCGTCGTCGTGCTCGGCGAGTTCACCGGCATCGAAGAGGGCATGGAGGTGACCCGCACGGGCGAGGTCCTCTCGGTGCCCGTCGGCGAGGGTTACCTCGGCCGTGTCGTCGACCCGCTCGGCAACCCCATCGACGGCCTCGGCGAGATCACCGGCCTCGAGGGCCGGCGTGCCCTCGAGCTGCAGGCGCCCGGCGTCATGCAGCGCAAGTCGGTGCACGAGCCGCTGCAGACCGGCATCAAGGCCATCGACGCGATGATCCCCGTCGGCCGCGGCCAGCGCCAGCTCATCATCGGCGACCGCCAGACCGGCAAGACCGCGATCGCGATCGACACGATCATCAACCAGAAGGCGAACTGGGACTCGGGCGACGTCAACAAGCAGGTTCGCTGCATCTACGTGGCGATCGGCCAGAAGGGCTCGACCATCGCAGGTGTGAAGGGCGCCCTCGAAGACGCCGGCGCCATGGAGTACACGACCATCGTCGCGGCCCCGGCATCCGACCCGGCCGGCTTCAAGTACCTCGCGCCCTACACCGGCTCTGCCATCGGCCAGCACTGGATGTACGACTCGAAGCACGTCCTCATCATCTTCGACGACCTGTCGAAGCAGGCCGAGGCCTACCGCGCCGTGTCGCTGCTGCTCCGTCGTCCGCCGGGACGCGAGGCGTACCCCGGTGACGTCTTCTACCTGCACTCGCGTCTGCTCGAGCGTTGCGCGAAGCTCTCCGACGAGCTCGGCGCGGGCTCGATGACCGGCCTGCCGATCATCGAGACCAAGGCCAACGACGTCTCGGCGTACATCCCGACCAACGTGATCTCGATCACCGACGGCCAGATCTTCCTCCAGTCCGACCTCTTCAACGCCAACCAGCGTCCCGCGGTCGACGTGGGCATCTCGGTCTCGCGAGTCGGCGGCGACGCGCAGGTCAAGTCGATCAAGAAGGTCTCGGGCACGCTGAAGCTCGAGCTCGCGCAGTACCGCTCGCTCGAGGCGTTCGCGATGTTCGCGTCCGACCTCGACGCCGCGAGCCGCCGCCAGCTCGCCCGTGGCGCTCGCCTGACCGAGCTGCTCAAGCAGCCGCAGTACTCGCCGTACCCCGTCGAGGAGCAGGTCGTCTCGATCTGGGCCGGCACCAACGGCAAGCTCGACGAGGTCCCCGTCGAAGACATCCTGCGCTTCGAGCGCGAGCTGCTCGACTACCTCGGCCGCAACACCGAGGTGCTCTCGACCCTCCGCGAGACGAACGTGCTCTCCGACGAGACGGTCGCCCAGCTCGAGTCGTCGGTCGACACGTTCAAGCAGGAGTTCCAGACCGGTGAGGGCAAGCCGCTCGCCTCGGTCGGCTCCGAGCAGTTCGAGGCCATCGCCGTCGAAGACGTCAACCAGGAGAAGATCGTCAAGAGCCGCCGCTAGGCGATTCCGCGATTGACGACCGAACCCTAGCGATACAGGAGAGAAATGGGAGCGCAACTTCGGGTCTACCGGCAGAAGATCAAGTCTGCCCAGACGACGAAGAAGATCACCAAGGCGATGGAGCTCATCGCCGCCTCGCGCATCCAGAAGGCGCAGGCGCGTGTGACTGCTTCGACGCCGTACTCGCGGGCCATCACGCGCGCCGTCTCGGCCGTCGCGACGTACTCCAATGTCGACCACGTGCTGACGACCGAGCCCGAGAAGATCGAGCGCGCCGCAGTGCTGATCGTCACGTCCGACCGGGGCCTTGCGGGTGCGTTCAACTCGCAGGTGCTGCGCGAGGCCGAGGAGCTCAGCGAGCTGCTCCGGTCGCAGGGCAAGGAGGTCGTGTACTTCCTGATCGGCCGCAAGGCGGTGAGCTACTTCCAGTTCCGCCGCCGTCCGTCCGAGCGTCAGTGGGTCGGCAGCTCCGAGAACCCCCAGTTCGAGCTCGCCAAAGACGTGGCAGAGGCCGTGCTCGAGGCGTTCCTGCGCGACGCGGCCGACGGCGGGGTCGATGAGATCCACGTCGTCTACAACCGCTTCGTGAGCATGATGACGCAGACCCCCGAGGTCGTGCGCCTGCTGCCGCTCGAGGTCGTCGAGGGCGTCGATGAGCCGGACTCGACCGTGCAGCCGCTGTACGAGTTCGAGCCCGACGTCGAGACCGTGCTCGATGCGCTGCTGCCGGTGTACATCGAGAGCCGCATCTTCAATGCCCTCCTGCAGTCGGCTGCCGCCAAGCACGCCGCCACCCAGAAGGCGATGAAGTCGGCGAGCGACAACGCCGACAAGCTCATCACCGACTACACCCGCCTCGCAAACGAGGCACGCCAGGCCGAGATCACGCAGCAGATCGCCGAGATCGTGGGCGGCGCCGACGCGCTCGTCGCCAAGAAGTAATCCAGAAAAGAGAGAGCAAGAATGACTGACACCGCAACCGCGCCGGTCGCCGAGTCGACCGCCGGCGCCGTCGGCCGCATCGCCCGCGTCACGGGCCCTGTCGTCGACATCGAGTTCCCGCACGACTCGATCCCCGAGATCTACAACGCTCTCCGCACCGACATCACGATCGGCGACGCGACGACGACCATCACGCTCGAGGTCGCCCAGCACCTCGGAGACGACGTCGTTCGCGCCATCGCGCTGAAGCCCACTGATGGGCTCGTGCGCGGCCAGGAGGTCACCGACACCGGCGAGGCGATCTCTGTGCCGGTCGGCGACGTCACCAAGGGCAAGGTCTTCAACGTCATCGGCGAGGTGCTGAACGGCGAGCCCGGCGAGCAGATCGAGATCACCGAGCGTTGGCCCATCCACCGCAAGCCCCCGGCCTTCGACCAGCTCGAGTCCAAGACGCAGCTCTTCGAGACCGGCATCAAGGTCATCGACCTGCTCACCCCCTACGTGCTGGGTGGCAAGATCGGCCTCTTCGGTGGCGCCGGCGTGGGCAAGACCGTCCTCATCCAGGAGATGATCCAGCGCGTGGCGCAGGATCACGGTGGTGTGTCGGTGTTCGCCGGTGTCGGCGAGCGCACCCGTGAGGGCAACGACCTCATCCACGAGATGGAGGAGGCGGGCGTCTTCGACAAGACCGCCCTCGTCTTCGGCCAGATGGACGAGCCGCCGGGGACGCGTCTGCGCGTCGCCCTGTCCGCGCTCACCATGGCGGAATACTTCCGCGACGTGCAGAAGCAGGACGTGCTGCTCTTCATCGACAACATCTTCCGCTTCACGCAGGCCGGTTCCGAGGTGTCGACGCTGCTCGGCCGCATGCCGTCGGCCGTGGGCTACCAGCCGAACCTCGCCGACGAGATGGGCATCCTTCAGGAGCGCATCACCTCGACGCGAGGCCACTCGATCACCTCGCTGCAGGCCATCTACGTGCCCGCCGACGACTACACCGACCCGGCACCGGCGACGACCTTCGCGCACCTCGACGCGACGACCGAGCTCTCGCGTGAGATCGCGTCGAAGGGTCTCTACCCGGCCGTCGACCCGCTGACCTCGACGTCGCGCATCCTCGACCCCCGTTACCTGGGTGAGGACCACTACCGCGTCGCGACGACCGTCAAGCAGATCCTGCAGAAGAACAAGGAACTCCAGGAGATCATCGCCATCCTCGGTGTCGACGAGCTCTCCGAGGAAGACAAGATCACCGTGTCGCGTGCGCGCCGCATCCAGCAGTTCCTCTCGCAGAACACCTACATGGCGAAGAAGTTCACGGGTGTCGAAGGCTCGACGGTTCCGCTCAAGGACACCATCGAGTCGTTCGACGCGATCGCCAAGGGCGAGTTCGACCACGTCGCCGAGCAGGCCTTCTTCAACGTCGGTGGAATCACCGATGTTGAAGAGAAGTGGGCGCAGATCCAGAAGGAGAACGGCTGAGCATGGCCAGCCTCAACGTGAGCGTCGTCTCGGCCGACCAGGAAGTCTGGTCGGGCGAGGCGACCATGGTGGTCGCCCGCACCGTCGAAGGCGAGATCGGCATCCTGCCCGGTCATGAGCCGCTGCTCGCGATCCTCGCCGGTGGCGAGGTTCGCGTCACCCTCGCCGGCGGTGAGAAGATCACCGCGAATGCGGAAGAGGGCTTCCTCTCCGTGCAGTCGAACTCCGTGCAGGTCGTGGCCTCGCGCGCCGAACTCGCCTGAGGAGTCACGGATGCAGGGGGAGCAGCCGTTCGACCGTCAATTCGGTGATCTGAGCGTCACCCAACTCGTCGTCATGGCCGGATTGCCGGGTGCGGGCAAGTCGACGATCGCCGAGATCGTCGGCGCCCGCCTCGGTGCGACAGTCGTGTCGGTCGACCCGATCGAGTCCGCGATCCTGCGCGCCGGCATCGACGCCGACCAGCCGACCGGTCTCGCAGCGTATCTCGTCGCCGAGGAGATCGCCCAGAAGGAGCTCGAGTCGGGTCGCACGGTCATCGTCGACGCCGTCAACGCCGCTGAGGCTGCGCGTCTGCAGTGGCGCGACCTCGCCGAGCGCACCGACGTGCGCCTTCGCGTCATCGAGGTCGTCTGCTCCGATGAGGACCTGCATCGCGCGCGACTCGAGAAGCGCGAGCGCCGCCTTCCGCACCTCGAAGAGACGACGTGGCGTGCGGTCGAGCAGAGCCTCGAGGGATATGCCGTGTGGACCGGGCCGTCGTCGGCGCTCCCGCGCGTGACCATCGACAGCATCGAGACCCTCGGCACGAACGTCGACGCGGCGCTCGCCTTCATCGGCTCGTAGTGCGGATCCTCCTTCCGCCGTCCGAGACCAAGCGCGACGGCGGCCTTGGTGCGCCGCTCGACCTGAAGGCACTCTCGTTCCCGGCGCTGTCGAAGGCACGTATGAGTGCCGTGACCGCACTCACGCGACTCGCGCGCGACCCTGACGCGACGATGCGCGCGCTGAAGCTCGGGCCGCGTCTTGCGAGCGAGGTGACCCGCAACCGCCAGGTGCGCAGGTCGCCCACGATGGCCGCGATCGACCGATACACCGGCGTGCTCTTCGACGCGCTCGACGCTCCGACGCTCGACGCCGACGCCCGCGAATTCGCGAGCGAGACGGTCGTCGTGCATTCGGCGTTGTTCGGTCTCGTCGGAGCGCTCGACGAGATTCCGGCGTACCGGCTCTCGCACGATTCGCGACTACCCGATCTGCAGCTGAAGGCGCACTGGCGCGCGCCGCTCGCGGCGGAACTCGCCCGGGAGCCCGGGATGATCGTGGACCTTCGCTCCGAGGGCTATGTCGACCTCGGAGCGGCCCCGGCGCGCCACGGCAGCGTGTTCGTGCGTGTCGTCTCGGTCGACGAGTCCGGTCGCCGGCGCGCGCTCAACCACTTCAACAAACGCACGAAGGGGTTGTTCACTCGCACGTTCCTCGAGTCCCGACCGCGGATCGACTCAGTCGAACAGTTGCTCGACTGGGCAAGCGATGCGGGGTTCCAACTCGAGGTGGGGCACAGCCGCGGTGCCGGCTCACCCGTCGAGCTCGAACTCGTCGCCTGAGCAGTCGCCGCGCGGCGCTGCTCAGACCGACGCGCCCGCAGCCGGAGCACCGGCCTGCTGATCGGCCGCCCGGAAGCACCCCGCGAGGTGGTCGTCGACCATTCCCGCCGCCTGCATGAGCGCATACATCGTCGTAGGGCCGACGAATCGGTAGCCTCGGCGACGCAGCTCCTTGCTCATCGCGGTCGACTCGGGTGTCGTTGCCGGCACCTCGGCGAACGATGCCGGTGCAGCGGCGCGTGGCGGCGGGGCGAATCCCCAGAGCAGCTCTTCGATCGGCACGTCGAGCGCGAGGGTCGCGCGTGCGTTCTGGATCGTCGCCTCGATCTTGCCGCGATGGCGGATGATGCGTTCGTCACCGAGGAGCCGTTCGACGTCGGCCTCGGTCATCGCTGCCACGCGTTCGGCCTCGAAGCCATGGAACACCTCTCGGAACGCCGGACGCCGGCGAAGGATCGTGATCCACGAGAGCCCGGCCTGGAAGCCTTCGAGACACACCTTCTCGAACAGTCGCGTCGGGTCGTGCTGCGGGGTGCCCCACTCCTCGTCGTGGTAGCGGCGGTACTCGTCGCTGGCCGTACCCCACCCACACCGGGCGAGGCCGTCGTCGCCGACCACGAGTTCGGGTCGGGGGATGACACTCACGCGGCGAAGCCGATGCGTTCGTGGCCGAGCAGCCAGAGCTTCGTCGTGATGCCGTCGCCGGCGGAGTACCCCGTGACGCGGCCGTCGGAAGCGAGCACGCGGTGGCAGCCGACGATGATCGGCACGGGATTGGCGCCGACGGCACCGCCGATGGCGCGTGCGGAGCCCGGCTTGCCGACCGCGGCTGCGAGCGACCCGTAGGACGTGGCATCGCCCCAGCCCAAGCGTCGGAGCTCGCCCCACACGGCCTCCTGGAAGGGGGTGCCGCGCAGTCGAACGGGTAGGTCGAACTCTGTGCGAGAGCCGTCGAAGTACTCGATGAGTTCGCCCCGCGCTCGGTCGAGCACCGCGTTGGTGCGCTCGGGCTCGCCGTCGTGGGGGAGCAGGCCGTCCTGCTCGATGGACAACGACGGTGACGGCGTCGTCGTCGGCGACGACCTCGATGCGCCCGATGGGGCTGTCGAGTCGGATGAGGAACACGTTGGTCATGCTCCGAGCGTAGCCGGGGCATCCGACATGCTCTCGCGGGAATCGGACACCGCGAAGAGGGCGGCGATCGCTCGTGCTGTTGAGGACGAGTGCGACCGCTCCCGACTGTCGACCTGGGATATCCCATCCGACTCCTCCTCCCCAGAACGAGCGCGAGCGGCGAGGTTCGGCGGCATCGACCAGCGTGCGGCACACCGCCGGAATCTGCGCCAGCATCACTCGGCATGACGACCATCATCCGCGCCGCCTCGGCGCACGACTTCCTCGCTCTCGTTCCATCGCTCGCCGGCTTCCGACCCGAGCGGTCGCTCGTGTGCGTCGCGTTCGAAGGCAACCGCACCGTCGGCGTGCTCCGTCATGATCTGCCGTCGAGGGCGCGGGATCGTGCGGCGCTCGTCTCGGTCGTGGTCGGCACCCTGTGCCGCATGCCCGGCGTCGATGCGGTCGTGCCGGTGCTGTACACCGATCGCACGTTCGAATCCGAACGCGGGATTCCCGAGCGGCGGCTGGCCTCTCAGTTCATCCGGCGCGCCGAGCAGGCGGGGTTCGTCGTACGCGACGCCCTCTGCAGGGGTGCGGACGCGTGGGGATCGTACCTCGACAGCGAGACGCCGGCGTCGGGACATCCGCTCGAGATGGTCGACGAGAACCCCGTGACCGAGCTGGCGCCCGACGCGGCCGGCGTGCTCGACGCCCCCGACGCGGGCGGCGCGGTGCCCGCTGCCGACGCGCCGGTCGCGCTGCGCATCGCCGAGGCGCTCGAGGGGTTCGCCGGCGCCGAGCCCGGCGACCCGGTACTCGCGCGTCTCGGTGACGACATCGATCCGGTCGAGCTCGTCGAATCGCTGCTCTCGAGCGAGTTCCCACGACAGCCGGCGCTTCGGCTCGCCTGGTTCCTGCATCTCGCCGCGCGGCCGGCCTTCCGCGACGGGATGATGCTGCAGTTCGCCTTCGGACCGGTCGTCGGTGCCGCGGCGCACGACGACGCGATCGCGACGGCCGAACGAGCAGAGGCGTCGGGTGAGTCGCTCGACGAGCTCGTACGACGTGAGGTCGCCGAGGGGGAGCACGACGAGGTCACTGAGCTGCTCTCGCGACTGCTGCTCGGTCAGTCCACGCTGCGACCCGAGCGTGCACGCGTCGAGCGTGCGCTCGAGCTGCTGCGCCCGCTCATCGCGAACGCGCCCGAAACCGTGCGGGTCGGCCCGCTCTGCATCGCCGCGTGGCTCTCCTGGTCGCTCGGGCGCGGTTCTGCAGCCGGCGCGTTCATCGACCGTGCCATCGACATCGACCCCGGTCACTCCATGGCGGGGTTGCTCTCGACCTTCATCGGAAGCGGCGCACTGCCCGAGTGGGCGTTCGTCCGGCCATCCGCCGAGACGTCGAGCGTCCCGGCCGGCCGGTCCTAGTGACCCGTCAGCCGAGCGGTCGCACGGGCGATCACCGACGGCCTGCCGGTCAGGCGTTCCTCGGTGTCGGCGAGCCCCATGCCGAGGATGCCGAGGTTCGCCCCGACGTACCGCAGCGGTTCGGGCTCCCAGAGCGGCGACCGGTGGTTCGCCCAGGGCAACCGGGTCAGCCCGCTGTCGACGCCGAGCACGAGATCGGTCAGGGTGCGGCCTGCGAGGTTCGTGGTCGACAGGCCGTCTCCGACGTACCCTCCGGCGAACCCGACGCCGGTCTTCGGGTTGTAGCTCGCCGTGGCGCACCAATCACGCGCGACGCCGAGGGGTCCGCCCCATCGGTGGGTCACGCGGGCCCCGCCGACGGCGGGGAAGAGATCGAGAAGCGCATCGTGCAGGTGCTGGAACACCTGGTCGACCCGTTCGAACGCCGGATCGACGGCGCTGCCCCAATGGTAGTTCGCCCCGCGACCGCCGAAGGCGAAGCGGTTGTCGGCAGTGCGCTGGCCATAGATGAGCAGGTGCCGGTAGTCGCTGAACGTCTGGCCGTGCTCGATGCCGATCTCGTCCCACGCGTCGTCGGAGAGCGGCTCGGTCGCGATCATGAGCGAGTAGAGCGGCAGGATCCGCCGTCGCACCCGCGGCAGGCCCGGACCGTATCCCTCGGTCGCCACGATGACGTGCTTCGCGACGATCGTGCCCTCGGCGTCGCCGCCGTCGAGCGATCGGAACCGAACGCGGCCCGCCGACCAATCGAGCACCTCGGTGCGCTCGAAGAGGCTGACACCCCGGGACTCGACGACCCGTGCCAGTCCGCGCACGAGCTTCGCCGGATGCACCCGGGCGCACGCTGGGTCGAAGACCGCTGCGGGAGAACCGCCGTCGAGCGCGGTCGCGCCCGATGCGTCGGCCACGGCCTGCTCGCCGCGGTACTCGAGCCGGTCGACCCCGAAGCGCCGCGCCTCCGCGACATCGGCCTTCGCGGCGCGTCGCTGCACGTCGTCGCGCGCGAACAGGAGCGTTCCCCCGCGCTCGAAATCGCAATCGATGCCCTCGAGCGCCGTGACCCGCCCGACCTCATCGACCGTGTCGATCATGGCGCGTCGCATCGCGACGGCGGCGTCGAAGCCGTACCGACGCTCGAGCGCGCCCGCCGACTTCGGGAACAACGCCGAGCACCATCCGCCGTTCCGACCCGATGCGCCGAACCCGGCGATATCGCGCTCGAGCACCGCGATCGAGAGCGAGGGGTCGGCGCGCGAAAGCTCGTAGGCGGTCCACAGGGCCGTGAGGCCGCCGCCGATGAGCGCCACATCGAACCGTGCGTTCGCCGTGAGCGCGTCGCGCGGCCGCAGTTCGTCGAGCCCACGCTCGACGAGGTCGTCGAACCAGAAGCTCACCCGACGGTAGGCATCGGGTGAGGCATCCGCCACCGACGGGTGAACGCTCGCCGTCACAGTCGATTCGATGCTTCGGTCAGCACGCCGCGAAGGATCTGCTCGATCTCCTGGAACTCGGGCACGCCGATCGTGAGCGGCGGCGCGAGCTGGATGACGGGATCTCCTCGGTCGTCGGCGCGGCAGTACAGGCCGGCGTCGAAGAGCGCCTTCGAGAGGAAGCCGCGCAGCAGCCGCTCGGACTCGTCGTCGTCGAACGTCTCGCGGGTGGCCTTGTCCTTCACGAGCTCGATGCCGAAGAAGTACCCGTCGCCGCGGACGTCGCCGACGATCGGCAGGTCGTGCAGCTTCTCGAGCTCGGCGCGGAACAGCGGGGAGTTCTCGCGCACGCGCTCGTTGAGCCCCTCCTCCTCGAAGATGTCGAGGTTCGCGAGCGCGACGGCGGCCGACACCGGATGCCCGCCGAACGTGTAGCCGTGGTAGAACGACGTCGTGCCCGTCGACGAAGGGCTCGTAGAGCTTCTCCGAGACGATCGTCGCGCCGATGGGGGAGTACCCCGAGGTCATGCCCTTGGCGCACGTGATCATGTCGGGCACGTAGCCGTAGGCGTCGCAGGCGAACATGTGCCCGATGCGCCCGAACGCGCAGATGACCTCATCGGAGACGAGCAGCACGTCGTACTGGTCGCAGATCTCGCGCACGCGCTGGAAGTAGCCGGGGGGCGGCGGGAAGCAGCCGCCCGAGTTCTGCACCGGCTCGAGGAACACGGCCGCGACGGTCTCGGGGCCCTCGAAGAGGATCATCTCCTCGATGCGATTCGCGGCCCAGACGCCGAACGCCTCGAGGTCGTCTGCCGGTGCGCCGACTTCGGCCGCCCGGTAGAAGTTCGTGTTCGGCACGCGGAAGCCACCCGGCGTGATGGGCTCGAACATCTCCTTCATCGCCGGGATGCCCGTGATCGCCAACGCGCCCTGCGGGGTTCCGTGGTACGCGACCGCGCGCGAGATCACCTTGTGCTTGGTCGGGCGGCCCTTGAGCTTCCAGTAGTACTTCGCGAGCTTGAATGCCGTCTCGACGGCCTCGCCGCCGCCGGTCGAGAAGAACACGCGATTGAGGTCGCCCGGCGCGTACTCCGCGAGACGGTCGGCGAGCTCGATCGCAGCCGGGTGCGCGTACGACCAGATCGGGAAGAACGCGAGCTGCTCGGCCTGCTTCGCCGCCACCTCCGCGAGTCGCGCACGGCCGTGGCCGGCGTTCACCACGAAGAGCCCCGACAGCCCGTCGAAGTACTTCTTCCCCTCGATGTCGTAGATGTGGTGGCCCTCGCCCCGGGTGATGATCGGCACGCCCGAGGTCTCCATGGTGGACTGCCGGGCGAAGTGCATCCAGAGGTGGTCCTTCGCCTTCTGCTGAAGGTCGGCGTTGTCGTAACGTGCGCCGCCGAGGCTCGTCGGCGTGTCGAGGGTGGTCATTTCTTCTTCCTCCTTCGGGGTCGCCCGCTCAGCGGGTGCCCCAGTTGTAGAACTGCTTCTGGAGCTTGAGGTACACGAACGTCTCGGTCGCGCTGACGCCGCTGAGATTGCGGATGCGCGTGTTCAGCAGGGTGATGAGCTCTTCATCGTTCTCGCACACGACCTCGGCGAGCAGGTCGAAGCTGCCCGCCGTGAGCACCACGTAGTCGATCTCGGGGATCTCGGCGAGCTGCTCGGCCAGCACCCGGGTGTCGCCTGCGGCACGGATGCCGATCATCGCCTGGCGCGTGAAGCCGAGCTGCATGGGGTCGGTCACCGCGACGATCTGCATGACCCCCGAATCGGTGAGCTTCTGCACGCGCTGGCGAACCGCCGCCTCCGAGAGCCCGACCGCCTTGCCGATGTCGGCATACGAGCGCCTGCCGTCGGCCTGCAGCTGCTCGATGATCGCCTTCGAGACGTCATCGAGCTGCATGGCTCGGTTCCCGTTGGCGCGACCTGCGTTCGTCATTGCTCGATTGTGACAGTGGCGGATGCCTCAGGCAAGCGATTCCGTCGTGCATTCACGTTCTGACGACTGATTCCATGCTTTTCGAGCGAAATGACAAGCGCGCTGCCACGGGCCGTGCGGCCGGTGCCAGACTGAACGACATGCCCCGAGGTTCTGTGACGAGCACCGCCACGCCGGGTGCGTCCGCGTGGGACGTGATCGTCGGCGACCGGTTCATCGTCGCACTGGCAGCCCCGGCGCCCGATGCCGTGCTCGCCTCGCTCGCCGAGGCCGCGAGCGAATCGACCCCGGTACTCGAGGAACTCGTCGGCCGGCTCCAGTTCGGCGATGTCGACCCCGTCGAGTCCTTCGCGATGGTGTGGTGGCCCGGAGACGAGCCGTCCGAATTGACCGCCGTGGTGCGCGGCGACGCGGTGGTCGACCTCGAATCGCCTGGGGGGAGCCGGAGATTCGACGCACGCGACATCCGCCCGTGGCTTCTGGCGGAGTTCCATGACGTCACGGGGCTGAGGCTCACCGGGGCCGGTGCTCCGCTCGAGCCGATCGGCGGCCGCGAGGTCATTCGGCACGCCCGGGCGAGCCTGCGCGCGTCGGCCGTGGAGTGGACGCCCACGGCCGGCCCCGAGCCGACGATGCCCGTGACGGTGGTCGCCGCGCCGAGGAATCCCGATGCGGTGTTCGCGCCCGAAGGCGAACACCCGGCCGATGCCGTCCACGTACGGGGGGCGCCGTCGCCGTCGGTCGACGCCGACACGGTGCTGCTCGGGCGTTCCCGGGTCGACGCCGACACGGTCGTCGTGCCCCGCCGGCGTCCGGGGCAGAGCGACACCGGATCGGTGGCGGCGACCGAACCCTCGGGTGCAGCCATCGGGCGAAGCGAAGGGGGCCCGGTAGCGCCGGGCTCCGGTGCAGTCGGCAGCGTTGCGGCCCTCGACGCGACGATCCCGCAGGTGCGCATCGCGGGTGGACCGGTGCGGACGATCACCGTTCCGTTGCTCGTCGGGCGGCGGCCGAGCCCGCCGCGCATCGCCCGGGTCGGCGGCGGGTCGCCCGAGCTCGTGACCGTGGAGTCGCGCGGCGGATTCATCTCGGCGACGCATCTCGAGCTGCGCGTCGAGGGCACTCGGCTCGTCGCGACCGACATGCGATCGACGAACGGAACGACGCTCCGCTCGGTGGGCGGCGGGCGGCGGCGATTGAGATCCGGCGAATCGATCGTCGTCATCCCGGGCACCGCGCTCGACCTCGGGGACGATACGATCATCGAGATCCTCCCTCCCCGAGGCGGCGATCCAACGACCCGACCAGACAGCAGGCTCCACACGTGACGCAGATCGGCAACGGCAACGCCCGGCATCGCGTCTCGCTGCCCGACGGCACCGAGATCACCCTCGCGTGGGCGGCGAAGACCGACACGGGCCTGCGGCGCGAGGTCAACGAAGACAGCTTCATCGCACAGGCGCCGCTCTTCGCCGTCGCCGATGGCATGGGCGGGCACGCGGCGGGCGACTTCGCGAGCGCCGCTGTCGTGACCCGGCTCGCCGAGCACGGCGGGAAGCCGATCATCGGAACCGCCGACATCGACGCGTCGCTGCACCGAGCCGTGCAGGACATGAGCCGCGGCGCGGGCGTGACCGACGAGGGCAGCGGCACCACGGTCACCGGCGTCGCCTTGGGCCTCATCTCCGACGAGCCGGCGTGGATCGTGTACAACATCGGCGATTCCCGCGTCTACCGGCTCGTGGGCGGGGTCCTCGAGCAGCTCACGACCGACCACTCCATCGTGCAGGAGCTCGTCGACGCCGGGCAGATCACGAAGGAGGAGGCCGACACCCATCCCCACTCCAACGTGATCACCCGTGCCGTCGGGTTCCACGAGGCGCCGATACCCGACTATCGCGCGATCGCCGTCGAGCCCGGCATGCGGCTGCTGATCTGCTCCGACGGGCTCACCAAGGAGCTGACGTCATACGGCATCAGGCATTTCCTGGTGGCGAACGATCGGGCCGAGAAAGCCGCCGCACAGCTCGTCGACGCGGCCCTCGGAAACGGTGGTCGCGACAACATCACGGTCCTCGTGGTCGATGTGGTCGCCGTGGCGCGCCCGTCTGCGCGAGAGCGATCCGGGGGCGGCGAGACCGCGCGAGCCTGACCGATCCTCCCGCGCTCGCCCCGCGCATTGTGGACGGGTCGATTCGGCGATGACAGGCCCGACCTACAATGGTGGAGAATCCGGGCCCGCCGGCACCGGCGGACGCTTCCCGATGACGAGACGAATGCTGGGAGGACCGTGTCGCGCCGCCTGCCATCCACGCCACCGAACCTGCCGGGGTTCGAGTTCGTGCGTGTGCTCGGTTCGGGCGGATTCGCCGACGTCTTCCTGTACGAGCAGAACATGCCGCGCAGGCTGGTCGCGGTCAAGGTGCTCCTCGCAGGGGTCGTGAACGACGACATGCGCCAGATGTTCCAGGCCGAGGCGAACCTCATGGCCCAGTTGAGCTCCCACCCGTCGATCCTCACGGTCTACCAGGCGAGCGTCGCAGCCGATGGCAGGCCCTACCTGGTCATGGAGTACTGCTCGGCATCGATCGGCCAGCGCTACCGGGCCACCCAGCTGCCGATCGCCGAAGTGCTCTCGATCGGGGTGCGCATCGCCAGCGCCGTCGAGACCGCGCACCAGCAGGGCGTGCTGCACCGCGACATCAAGCCGTCGAACATCCTCACCACGGCGTTCGGCCACCCGGTGCTCTCGGACTTCGGCATCGCTGCGACCCTCGGCCAGGTCGAGTCGAGCGACACGGTGGGTCTCTCGATTCCGTGGTCGGCGCCGGAGGTGCTGCACGACGAGGTCTCGGGCACGGTCGCCAGCGAGGTCTGGTCGCTCGGGGCGACGGTGTACTCGTTGCTGGCCGGCCGAAGCCCGTTCGAGGTCACGGGCGGTGACAACGGCACCGCGGCGCTCATGGCTCGCATCGCGAAGGCCAAGGTCCCGCCGACCGGGCGCGACGACGTTCCGCCGAGTCTCGAGGCGCTGCTTGCGAAGGCAATGTCGCGGAACCCCGCTGCCCGTCAGGCGAGCGCGCTCGAGTTCATCCGCGACCTGCAGTCCGTCGAGGAGGAGCTCGGGCTCCCGCAGACTCCGATCGAGGTCGTCATCGACGACTGGGCACTCGTCACGACGATCGACGACGACGAGCGCACCCGCGTGAGCGCGGTGCCGTCGGTGGTCCGCGGCGGCATCCGTCGGCGCCGAACCCCACCGGTCACGAGTGCCGGCGCCAACACGACCCAGTCGCATCAGCGCGAGACGAGCTCGTCGAGCTCGGCAAGCGGCTCGCGTCGCGTTCCGCGATCTGGCCTGGGGCGTGTCGATCGTCGCCGTGCTGCTGCTCGCCCTCTCAGGGGCGGGAGTGTGGGCGGTCGTCCAGGGCACCCGATCGATACCGGTCGTGAGCAATGTGCAGGGAACGCCTGGCCGGCGCGGTCGTCACGTTCACGTGGAACGACCCCGGTCTCCAGTCCGGCGATGTGTACATCGTCTCGATCGACGGCGAACCGCTTCCGGTGCAACGTGAGAACAGCCTCGTGATCGACGTCGCCGGCGATCGCGTGTGCGCGAGCGTCGTCGTGAGCCGCGACGGCAGGACCGGGCAGCCGAGTGAAGAGCGGTGCGTCGATGTCGAGGGGCCCGGTTGATGGTGCCGCTTCGTCGACTGAACCGTCACCGTTCCGCGATCGCCACGGTGGCGGCCGTCGGAGCGGTCGTCGCGGTCGTCGGGGGCATCGCCGTGACCTCCGGCGGCTATACGGAGCAGCGCGTCGATCTCGGTGACGCCGCGGTCTGGGTGGCGAACGACGAGAAGCAGTCGATCGGGCGGGCGAGCACCGCCGCATTCGAACTGAACTCCCTCGTGGCGACCGGGGGTGGCCCGGTCGAGGTGGCACAAGCGGGGTCGACCGTGTTGGTACTCGATCCCGATCGTGCGAGCGTCGACATCATCGACGTCACGACCTCGTCGCCCACCGACCAGCCGGTAGCCGTTCCTCCCGACCAGGCGACGAAGGTGGCGCTCGCCGGCTCGCAGGTGGTCGTCAGCTTGAACGGCGACGTGTGGACGTCGTCGATCGACGAGTTCGCGGACTTCGATGCCGACGCCGAGCCGCAACTCTCGTTCGGGCCCGACACGCTGATCTCCGTCGATCCGGTGGGAAGGCTCTTCGCCTACACGCCCGAGACCGGTGCAGTTCGAGCGGTCGACACAGCCGATGCCGGCACGATCGCCCGAAGCTGGACGATCACGCCCGTCGAGGATGGGCGTGAAATGCAGCTCAGCTCGGCCGGCGGCTCGTGGGCGGTGCTCGACGTGGGAGCGCGAATGCTCACGTTGCCCGGCCGAGAGGTCCCTCTCACCGACGTCATCGCCGAAGGCGGCGAACCGGTGCTGCAGACGCCGTCGGCGGAAGGAAACGCGGTCGTGGTCGCCCATCGCCAGGGGCTCATCGCGATCGGCATCGACGACGGCGTGCCGCACCCGCTCGTCGACGATGTCTCGGGCACCGCGGTCGCACCGATGGTGCACGAGGGCTGCGTCCACGCGGTGTGGGGCACGGGGACGGCCTGGCGCTCCTGCGCGCCCGCCGATGAACGACGCCACGAACTCGACGGCGCCGACACGGTCGCGGACTTCGAGTTCATGGCGAACGGCAGTGCGCTTGCGCTCAACGACCGTCGCAGCGGGCGCACCTGGGCGGCGAGTGCCGACTATCAGTTGATCGACAACTGGGACAAGCTGCTCGAGACCCAGCGCGACGATGAGGAGGTCGAGCAGAACGATCCGAACACGCCGCCAACTGTCGAGAAGAGCCAGGTCCCTCCGGTGGCGGACGACGACGCGTTCGGCGCGCGCCCAGAGCGGTCGACGCTGCTTCCCGTCATCCTCAACGACTACGACGCGAACGGCGACGTCCTCGTCGTGGACTCGATCGTCGGCGAGCTGCCACCGTGGGCGACGGTCGACCTCGTCTCCGACAACCAGCAGTTGCAGCTGACCCTCGGTCCCGAGGCATTCGGTTCGGTCGCATTCGATTACATCGTGAATGACGGGCGCGGCGGCACCGCGCAGGGGCACGTCGAGGTCACGGTCCGCGAGCCGGATGAGAACTCGCCGCCGGAGCAGGAGCGATCCACCAAGAGTGCCGTCGCCACGAGCGGACGAGTGACCACAGCCGTGCTCGGCGACTGGGTCGATCCCGATGGTGACCCGTTCTTCCTCCAGCAGGCGACGATCGAGGCACCCGACGCGGTCTCGTCCACGGCCGAGGGCGTCGTCGTGGTCGACGAGGGCGGCGAGCGGGGCGGAACCCGTACCGTCGCACTCCTCGTCTCCGATGGCCGTGCTCAGGCGTCGGGCACGCTCGAGGTGACGGTTCGTGAGCCCGGCGACGTCCCCCTGATCGCCGACCCGTTCGTGGCGCTCGCCACGGCCGGCCAGGAGATCCGCATCGATCCCCTGCGGCACGTGCGCGGCGGCACCGGCACGGTCAAGCTCAGCGCGGTTCCCGCGAAACCCGATGTCGAGCTCACGCCCGACTACGACCGCGGAACGGTGCGCTTCTCGAGCGAGTCGGTGCGTACGCACTACCTCGAGTACACCGTGACCGACGGGAACGAGACGGCGACCGGAGTCGTGCGTGTCGATGTCTCGGCACCGCCCGACCGCGACACGACGCCCATCACCGTGCCCCACACCGCATACTTGCGCGCCGAGCAGCCCGTCGACGTCGACGTGCTGGCCACCGACATCGACCCGACCGGCGGCGTGCTCGTGGTCACCGCGGTCGAGGCCGATCTCGAGAGCCAGGGCGTGACGATCGAGATCATCGAGCACAGGCTTCTGAGGGTCACGCTCACGAAGCCGCTCGCATCGGGGTCGATGGTGTTCGGTTACCGCGTCAGCAACGGCCTTGCCGAGGCGGAAGGAGAGGTGACGCTCGTCCAGGTCCCGCCGCCTGCCGTCGCCCAACCGCCCGTGGCGGCACCCGACGTGATCTCGGCGCGCGTCGGAGACGTCGTCGACATTCCTGTGCTCGCGAACGACGAGCACCCCGACGCCATGCCGATCACGCTCATCCCCGACCTCGTCGAGGAGCCCAGCGACGGCCTGCTCTTCGCCTCCGACGACCGGTTGCGCTACTTCGCACCGCAGCGCGCCGGCGAGTACGAGGCCATCTATCGCATCGAGGCGGCCGGGCAGTTCGCCACGGCGACGGTCACGATCTCGGTCAGCGAACCAGACCCCGAGACGAACACGGAACCCGTGCCCGCCACGGTCACCGGCAGGGTCATCGCGGGCGAGACGGTACGCATCCCCGTCCCGCTCGGTGGCGTCGACCCAGACGGCGACTCCGTGCAGCTCCTCGGCCAGTACTCGAACCCCACGCTCGGCGCCGTCGTCAAGACCGGACCCGACTGGTTCGAGTTCCAGGCCGGAGAATACTCGAAGGGCGCCGACCAGTTCGAGTACTCGGTGGTCGATGCGATCGGCGCTCGCGCGAACGGCACGGTGCGCCTCGGCATCGCTCCGCGCAGCACCGACCCGCAGAAGCCCATCGCCGTCGAGGACAAGATCACGGTGAGACCCGGTCGCACCATCTCGGTCCGCGTGCTCGAGAACGACTCCGACCCGGCGGGCGGCGTGCTCACCCTCACGGGTGTCGAGCCGACCACGACCGGGGCGTCGGCGGCCATCGTGGACGAATGGATCGAGGTGGAGATTCCCCCGAGCGAGGGCGACTACGGCTTCATCTACGTCATCGAGAACGAACAGCTCGGCCAGGCGACCAGCTTCCTCACGATCGAGGCGCGCGACGATGCGCCGCTCGCGCGCCCCGAAGCGGCCGACACGGTGCTCGGACTCAGCGACATCCTCGGCGAGGAGCGAATCGACGTCCCCGTGCTCGAGAACGTGTTCCTCGCCGACGGCGATGCCGACGCCCTGCGTGTGGGTCTCGTCTCGGGCTACGGCCGGGGCGCCACGGTGAATCCCGACGGCACGATCAGCGTCGACGTCGACGATCGACGGCGCATCATTCCGTTCACGGTCAGTCACCCCGAAGACCCGACGGTCACCGCCCACGCCTTCATCTGGGTCCCCGGCCGCGACGATGCGCTGCCACAGCTGCGCAAGGATGCACCCCGCGTCGAGGTGCGAAGCGGCGAGGAGGTCGAGCTCGAGCTGGCCGACTTCGTGATCGCCGCCTCGGGCCGCCCCGTGACGATCACCGACGAGGCGAGCGTGCGTGCCACGCACAGCGACGGCTCCTCGCTCGTCGTCGATGACAACACCCTGCGCTACCGCAGCGAGGAGACCTACTTCGGTCCGGCATCGCTCTCGTTCACCGTCACCGACGGCTCGTCGCCCGACGACCCAGAGGCGCGGACCGGCACGATCGTGATCCCGATCGACGTGCGCTCCACCGAGAACCAACCGCCGTCGTTCGTCGGGGGGGTGATCGACTTCGAGCCGGGGCAATCGCAGACCATCGACCTCGTCAAGCTCACCAGATACCCCTACCCCGACGCTGGAGACGAGCTCGAGTACCTCGTGCTGCCGCCGCCCGCCGACGGATTCGAGGTGTCGCTCGACGGTGACGAGATGACGATCGCCGCAGCGACCGGCACTCGCACCGGCACGCGTGCGTCGATCGGGGTGGGCGTCGCCGACGCCCGCGGTGACGGCGACGGCGGTCGAATCGAGTTGCGCGTCGTGCCGTCGACGAAGCCGATCGCGCGCCCTGCTGCCGATGTCGCCCTCGTGACCCGCGGGACCACGACGTCGATCGACGTGCTCGCCAACGACGAGACCACGAACCCCTTCCCCGACACCCCGCTGCGTCTCGTCGGCAGTGTGGACGGTCTCGAGGCGGGCGCCCTTCCGCGAGGGGTGACGGTCGTTCCGAGCGGGTCGGGGTCCACCCTGGCCGTGAGCGTCGCTCCTGACGCCGAACCGGTCAACACGACGCTGCAGTACCAGGTGGCCGATGCAACCGGTGAGCCGTCGCGCTACGCCTGGGGCACGGTGACCATCTCGGTGCAGGACCGCCCCGATCCGGTCACCGGCGCCCGGGTCACCGGCTTCGGCGACGGCACCCTCGATGTGGTGTTCGGTGCCGGTGCCTTCAACAACTCGCCGATCACCGGCTACGAGATCGCCCTCGTCGGCCCCGAGTCGGGCGACGTGCTCAGCGTCTCGAGGTGCGAGGCGACGACCTGCACGGTGGCGACGCCGGGAAACGGCCAGGCCAACGCCGTCCTCGTCCGCGTGCGTGCACAGAACGGCATCGGGTTCTCCGACCCCGTCGAGGTGCCCGGGGCGATCTGGTCCGACGTGATCCCTCCCGCGCCCGCCGGACTCCGCGCCCTGCCGCGCGACGGACGGCTCCGCATCGAATGGGACCCCGTCCAGGCGGGTTCCGGCAGCGCCGTGCAGTCCTACGTGGTCACGGTCGGCGGGGTGTCGAACGAGGTCTCGGCCGGCGGCGCCTGCACGGCGAGCGTCTGCGGGGCCGACTCGGGGTCGCTCGAGAACGGCAGCCGGGTGCAGGTGAGCGTCAGCGCACGCAATGAGGCGTACCCCGCGCTGGCGTCATGGACCGAGTCGGCGACCACGGGGACGCCCTTCGGTCCTCCCATCGCGGGCGGGATCACGGTCGCCGGCGACGCGGCCGCCGGCGCGGTGACGGTGTCGTGGTCGCCGTTCGCCGCCAACGGCGACGCGATCCAGGGCTACTACGTGCAGCGGCTCGTCGAGGGTGCGTCGGGGGTGCCGAGCGGACCGCAGGCGTGCACGGTCACGACCCCCGCCCCGGGAACGGTCGTGCCGCCGAGCAGCGGCGGCACCGTCACGGAGACCGTCTCCGTCTCACCCGACACGACGAGCATTCGACTCTCGGGAACAGCGTCTGACTCGACCAGGTACTCGTTCCTCGTCTGGGGCTACAACCGCGCAGGCTGCGTGAGCACCGACGTCGCGGGAACGGTCGTGCGGCCGGGTCCCGGCGCCGTCACCGACGTGCGCAGCGGCATGGCCTACAACGGCGTCGAGACCTGGGATCGCTACATCGACGGCGTCGACGTCTCGGCACCACGGATCCAGATCGTCGCCGTCGACGCGAACGGTGCCCAGATCGCCGGATCGAACCGGGAGTTCGGCGGCACGGGTTGGCTTCGCGAGATCTTCAGCAATCCCAGCCGGTTCGCGTTCGGCGAGACCGCCAGGTTCCAGGTGCGGGGCTGCACCGAATGGGGCACGTGCGGCCCATGGTCGCAGGTGATCCCGAGCGGCGAATCGCCGTCGCTCACGTTCGCGCTGCCGAGCGCCAGTGGAACAGCGCGACGGACACGTGGTCGTGGACGACGCCGCCGGACAACTCGGGACTGCCTGCCACGTTCAGATGCGGGGTCGAGGGCACGCCTGACAGCCGGGTCGCCCAGACCGCGACGAGTTGCCGGATCCCGGCACAGCCCGGCGACACCGTCTGGTTGGATGTTGAGGTCGCGGGCATCAGCGCCCGCTACACGGCCACGAGTTAGGAACACACACATGACGATGACTGCCGAACAAGCCGCGGCGTTCGCGGCCACCCTCGACCGACTCGTCGGAGCGGTCGAAGAGGTGCTGCTCGGCAAGAACCGCGTGGTCCGGCTCGCGTTCACGGCATTCCTGAGCGAGGGGCACCTGCTGCTCGACGACGTGCCCGGCACCGGCAAGACCTCGCTCGCCCGCGCCATGGCGCAGTCCGTCGCCGGAACGAGCAACCGGGTGCAGTTCACGCCCGACATCCTCCCCGGTGACATCACGGGCGTCACCGTCTATGACCAGCGCAGCGGCCTATTCGAGTTCCACCCCGGCCCCGTCTTCGCCAACATCGTGCTCGCCGACGAGATCAACCGCGCGAGCCCGAAGACGCAGTCCGCGCTGCTTGAAGTGATGGAGGAGGGGCAGGTCACGGTCGACGGCCAGACACACCCGGTGGGGCATCCGTTCATGGTCATCGCGACGCAGAACCCGGTCGAGCAGGCGGGAACCTATCGTCTTCCCGAGGCGCAGCTCGATCGCTTCCTCATCCGTTCGTCGATCGGGTACCCCGACCACGCGTCCACCATCCGCATCCTCGAGGGCGCCGACCAGCGGGCGCACGACCACCGCATCGAGGCGCAGCTCGACGCGGAGGAGATCATCGAGCTCGCCGCGGTCGCCCGCACGGTGTATGTCGACCCGACCATCCACGACTACGTGTCTCGGTTGGTCGACGCGACCCGCACCGCAGGCGAGGTGCGGCTCGGCGTGAGCGTGCGCGGCGCGCTCGCGCTCATCCGCGCGGCGAAGACCCACGCAGCCGGTCGTGGCCGGCACTACGTCGTGCCCGACGACATCAAGGCGCTCGCGGAGCCGGTGCTCGCGCACCGCCTGATCCTCGACCCCGAGGCCGAGTTCGACGGCGTCACGGCGTCGAACATGATCGCGCAGGTGCTCATCGAGACCCCGCCTCCATCGACCAGGCAGGCCGTGTGACCTTCGCCCAGACCCACACGAGCATCCCCGAGGAGGCCAAGAAGCGCGGCCTGCTCGCGGTGGTGATCGAGCGAGGGCTGTTCGGCGCGCGCACCGGTGCGACGGCGATCCGGCGTGCGGCACGAGCAGTTCAGGGTGTCGTCACGCCGCTCGGGTGGTCGGTCATCGCCGCCGCGATCGTCGCGTTCATCGTGGGGTACGGCTGGGGGCTGCTCGAGATCATCGCCATCGGCTGGGGACTCGTCGTGATCGTCTCGGTGGCGGCGCTCTGGCTGATCGGGCGGGGCGGGGGCGAGATCCGGCTGGTCGTTCCGACGCCCCGGGTCGTCGTCGGCGAACCGGCTCTCGCTCGCCTGGTCGCGGCGAATCCCGGCCGCCGCGGGTTCGGCGGCGTGCAGGTCGAACTTCCGGTCGGCGCGCGGGTCTTCGAGCGTGTCCTTCCACGACTGGCGCGCGGCAGCGCGTTCGACGAGCAGTTCGCGATCCCGACCGATCGGCGGGGCATCGTCTCGATCGGCCCGGCACGCACCGTCCGCGCCGATCCCATCGGCCTCATGCGTCGGGAGATCGTGTGGTCCGAGACGGCCGAGCTCCGGGTGCATCCGCGCACGGTGTCGATCAGCGCGCTCAGCACCGGATTCATCCGCGATCTCGAAGGCTTCCCCACGCGTGACCTCACCTCGAGCGACATCGCCTTCCACGCGCTGCGCGAGTACGTTCCCGGCGACGATCGACGCTACATCCACTGGCGCAGTTCGGCGAAGACGGGCACGTTCATGGTGCGCCAGTTCGAGGAGTCCCGTCGCAGCCGGCTCATGATCCTGCTCGACCTCGAACCGGGGGCATACACCGACGATGCCGAGTTCGAGCTCGCCGTCGGAGCAGCGGCCTCTGTCGGCGCGCGCGCCATCCGTGACGCCCGCAGCGTCTCGTTCGTCGTGTCCGGGCCGCGGTCTGCGGCCGGCAGCCGCCTCGGCGGACCCATGCGCGAGCTCCCCACCGTCTCACGGGATCGGTTGGTCGACTCGCTCTGCGTGATCGAGCGCGAGCCGCGCGCGGCACTGCTGCCCGATGTCACGCGCAGCGCGGTCGAGACGCTGCACGGCATCTCGCTCGCGTTCCTCTTCACCGGCACCGCCAGGGGGATCGCCCCGCTGCGTTCCGCGGCGAGCCGGGTGCCCGCAGGTGTCGAGGTGCTCGCGGTGGAGTGCTCGCCCGAGGGTGAGGCGAAGGCCCGCACGGTGGCCGGCCTCACGGTGTTCGACATCGGATACCTCGAAGACCTGCGGGCGATGCTCGCGAGGACGGCGTCGGTCGCATGACCGCCCGGGCCCCAGCCGGCGCCGATCGGTTCGCACCGACGGCGGTGACCGTCGTGCTCGTCGTCGCGATGCTCAGTGCGGCGATGATCCCCTGGTGGCCGATCTACGAGAGCCCTGCGTTCTTCTTGGCCGCTGGCGCGGCGATCGTCCTCGGGTCGGCGATCGGCGTCGTCGGAGCTCGGCGTCGGTGGCCGTCCTGGGCCGTCGTCGTGGCGGTGGTCGCCGCCTATCTCGTCGTAGGCGTACCCGTCGCGATACCCGCTCTCGCGCTCTTCGGAGTGCTGCCGACGCCGGCCGGCCTGCTCGAGCTGGTGACCGGTGCGGCCCTGTCGTGGAAGCAGCTCGTCACGATCGCCGTGCCCGTCGGTTCGTATCAGGCGCTCCTGATTCCGCCGTTCCTGCTCGGGCTCGTGTGCGCGACGGCCGCGATGACGATCGCCTTGCGCAGCCGCCATCCGGCCGCGGCGGCCCTTCCACCCGCGCTGCTGCTCGTCGCGGGCATCGCCCTCGGCGTCGTCCACAACGCGCTCGCGCTCCAGGCCGGTCTGCTGTTCCTCGTGGCCGTCGTCGTCTGGCTCGTACGCGTCGCGATCGCGAAGCGCCGGGCCATCACCCGCGGCCGACGGGTCGAGGGCGCGGTCGCCGACGCGCGGCGCGTGCTCGGGGCATCCGCGCTCATCGCCGTCGCGCTCGTCGGGGCCACGGCGGCATCGCTCGCAATGCCGGCATCGCAGAGGAACGTCGTGCGGGCAGAGCTCCAGCCGCCGTTCGATCCCCTCGAGCACGACAGCCCGCTCGCCGGGTTCCGCGCGGCGTTCCGCGAAGACGTCGCGGACGACATCATGCTCGAGGCGAGGGGACTGCCGCCCGGCGCCGGCATCCGCATCGCCGCGCTCGACACGTACGACGGTGTCGTGTACTCGGTCGGCGGAAGTGACGGCAACACCCTCTCGGGGCGGTTCGCCCGGGTGCCGTACCAGCTCGACCAGTCCGACGCGAACGGGACGAGGGTGGACATCGAGGTCGTCATCGAAGACTACGACGAGGTGTGGGTGCCCGGCATCGGCCAGCTCGAGCGCATCACCTTCGAGGGGCCCGACGCCGTCGCGCGTACCGATGCGTACTACTACAACGACGTCACCGGAACGGGCGCGACTCAGGACGGGCTCGAGCGCGGGTGACACGTACGAGGCGACATCGATCGTGCCGGCGACGCCCGGTGATCTCGTCGACCTGCAGCCAGGGAAGAGCGTGCTGCCGGCCGCGCCCGAGCTCGGCGAAGAGCTCGAGCGCCTGCTCGAGCGATGGGCGCCGGCATCGGACGAACCGGGACTCCGGCTCTCCAAGCTCATCGCGGGATTCCATGCCGAGGGCTACGTCGGCCACGGGCTCGAGAGCGACAAGCTGTACAGCCGGTCGGGACACTCGCTCGATCGCCTCACCGAGCTCGCGACCGAGAAGCCGATGCTCGGTGACGGCGAACAGTACGCAGTGGCTGCCGCGCTCATGGCTCGGCGTATCGGGTTCCCCGCACGTGTCGTGGTCGGCTACATGCAGCAGCCCGAGACGCCGGCGGATGACGCGGGCGGGGTCACTCGATTCCGGGGTGACGACCGCCAGGCGTGGATCGAGGTGCAGGACAATGAGGGCGCGTGGGTCGCCGTGGATCCGAACCCGCCCCCGAGGGCGGTGCCTCCGAAGGAACCCGATCAGCCCACCGTCGTCTCACGCCCCCAGTCGGCGTTGCCACCCCCGGCCGAAAGCACCCCGGTCGACGACTTCGATGCAGATCCCGACCCGGCGCCCGACAACGACGACGGCGAGGGCAACGAATGGCTGGCGGTGCTGTTCAGCGTCCTCGAGGTCGCCGGGTTCGTGATCCTCGGCCTCGCCCTGCTCGTGAGCCCGTTCCTGGCCATCATCGTCGCGAAGTTGCGGCGTCGGCGGGTGCGACGGCGGGCGCCGACGCCGGTCGAGCGCATCGAGGGCGGCTGGGAGGAGTTCGCTGACATCGCATCCGACTACGGTTACCCGATCTCGGCCACGGCGACCCGCGCCGAGCAGGCGGCGACGGTCGGCGGGCTCGGTCCGCTCGTGCTCGCGTCGGTGGTCGATCGCGCGGTGTTCGCCCCGAACGGCCCCGGCGACGACGACGATCACCGCGTCTGGAACACGGTCGATGAGCTGGCGCAGCGCCTGAGCGAGTCCCGCAGCACCCGCGACCGGATTCGCGCAGCCATCTCCCTGTCCTCCCTCGGCGGGTACGCTGTCACGCGGAGGGGAGGACGGACGTGAGTTGTCGCATCTGCGGTGCTGAGCTGCCTGACGGTGCGATGTTCTGCGGCGAGTGCGGCAGCTCGACGAGCGCGACGCCCGAGTCGCGACGGCGAGCCGACCCGCGCCCAGGCGACACCACGATCCTCGATCCGCTCGAGCGTCGGTCGCCTCCCAGCAGCGGCGTGGTGAGCATCCCGGTCGACGGTTTCCGGGCGGCGACCGCGATCGAGTCCGTCGCCGAGCAGGCGGTGATCGAGTCCGATGCGGCGCAGTCGGCGATCGAACCGGATGCCGCGGCCTCGGCCGCGGAACATCTGGCCCGCTTCGTGCTGAGGTTCAGCACCGGTGAGACGCGCACGGTGTTCGGCAGCGGCCTGATCGGCCGTCGCCCGCTGCCGCAACCCGGCGAGTACTACGACCACCTGGTGCAGATCGCCGACCGCACGCTCTCGGTCTCGAAGACCCATCTCGAGTTCGGCGAGCACGAGGGGACATTGTGGGTCTCCGACCGGTTCTCGGCGAACGGCACGGTCGTGCGGCGCCCCGATGACGGCGCATTGCGCTGCGAGCCGGGGCGACGTTATCTCGTGCCGCGCGGCAGCCGGGTGGAGCTCGCCGAGCAGTCGTTCGTCGTCGGCTGATCCGGCTTCTGCTTCGGTACGTTCGGCGACTCCTCCTCGACAGGTGCGCTCTGCGAACGGTTCCGAACCGACGCAGCGATGCGTTGCACCGACGGCAGCGGCGGCTGGTCGGATGTCCCCGTGCACTCGCCCGAACTCACCGAAGCATCCTCCGTGGATCTCCCGCTCGCCTTGCCGGCGCTGCCGGCCGAACCCGAACGGCCCGGCTTCCCGCTGCTCGCCGTGCTCGCGCCCGTCGCCGGAGCGCTCGCACTGTGGGCGATCACGCGGTCGCCGTTCTCGCTCGTCTTCGCGATCCTCGGCCCGGTGGTGGCGGTCGCGTCGATGCTCGATGCCAAGCGGCAGGGGCGCGCCCGGCTCCGGCGGACTCGTGTCGAACGCGCCCGGCGGCTCGATGAGCTCCGGGCGGAGATCGAGGTACGTCACGAGTCCGAGCGCCGCGCCGCGTGGCTGCGGGCGCCGTCACCGGCGTCCCTCGTCGAGCGTGCGATGCCGCCGGCATGGCAGGGTGGGACGATGCCTGCGATCGTCGTCGGCAGCGGTCCGGCGCGCAGTGTCGTCCGTGTCGACGGCACCCCGGCCGACGCCGACGAGCGACTGCTGCTTGCTCGGGCCGCGTGGCTCGAGGGTGCTCCCGTGCTCGCCGATCCGTATGCAGGCATCGGCTTCGTCGGCGCGATCCCGCTCGCTCGGGCGGCCGCCCGAGCTGCGCTCGTGCAGTGCGCCCATCACGGCGTCCCCGGTGAACTCGCGCTCGAGCTTCCCCGCTCAGCCGACTGGGACTGGGCGATGCGGCTGCCCCACTCGATGACGGGAACCGAACGGCTGCGCCTCCTCGACCGTGCCGACGGCGTGAGTCCTCCCGCCCCCGACGCCGGTGTGCCGACGGCTTCCGGCTCGGCGGCGATCGGTCGATCGACCGGAGGTACGGCGATGATCGCGGTCGCCGCCGATGCGGCGGCGCTCCCTCCCGGACTCCAGACCATCGTCCGCGTCGACGCGCCGGGTGCGGCGCTCGTGCGCCGGCCCGGCGGCGCTCCACCGGTCCGGGTGGTACCAGCACTCATAGGCGCGGCCGACGCGCTCGCGTGGGCTGAGGCGTCGGCAGACGTGGCCGCACGCGCCGGGGTGGCGACCGCCGTCGCCGACCTGCCCTCCCGAGTGGCGCTCGGCGAACTCGGCCAGCCGGTCGTGGATCGCGCATCGCGTGCGTCGCTCGCAGTGGCCATCGGCACGGCGGGTGAGGGCCCGCTCGTGGTCGATCTCGTCGAGCACGGCCCGCACGCACTCGTCGCCGGGACGACGGGCAGCGGCAAGAGCGAGTTCCTGCTCGCATGGCTGACCGGCCTCGCGCGCATGTATCCGCCCGATCGGGTCGCGTTCCTGCTCGTCGACTTCAAGGGCGGCGCGGCGTTCGGGCCGATCCGCGACCTCCCGCATGTGACCGGCGTCGTCACCGATCTCGATGAGGGCGAGGCGGAGCGCGCGGTGCTCAGCCTGCGTGCCGAGCTGCGCCATCGCGAGCGCGTGCTGGCGCAGGCCGGAGCCCGGGACATCCGCTCGCTCGATACCGGCATCGAACTGGCCAGGCTGGTCCTCGTCGTCGACGAGTTCCAGGCCGTGATCGAGCGGTTCCCAGACCTGGGTTCCGTGATCGCCGACGTCGCCGCCCGCGGCCGATCACTCGGCGTGCACCTCGTGCTGGCGTCGCAGCGGCCCAACGGGGTCGTGCGCGAGCAGGTCACGGCCAACTGCGCGATCCGGGTGTCGTTGCGGGTGATGCAGCGAGCCGACAGCCTCGCGGTCGTCGGCACCGAGCTGGCGGCCGAAATCGCCCCCGACACCCCCGGTCGAGGCATCCTCGATCGCGGCGACGGGCGTCCGGTGCCGTTCCAGTCGGCCCTCGCCGATGATGTCGCCCTCACCGGCGCGAGGGTCGCGAACGCGGCGGAGCCCAGAGCCCGGCGGCCGTGGCTCGACCCCTTGCCGGACCGCGTCGGGCGAGACCAGCTCGATGCCCTGATGCGATCCGCCGGGCTCGAACCGGGCGGGGCAGGTCTGCCCGGTGCCGAAGTCGATGCAGGCACCGACGTGTTCGTGCTCGGTCTCGCCGACGAACCGCAGCACCAGCGCCACAGTCTCGCGACCTGGTCGCCGGCCGCCGAGGGGCACCTCATCGTGCTCGGTGCGCCCGGCAGTGGTCGCACCGGCGCGCTCGCGGCCGCCGCGTCGGCAGCATCGGCGCTGCACGGCCCCGGGTCGGTGCTCGTGCTCGACGGCACGCGCAGTGTGGTGTGGGACGCGCTGCACGGGCTGCTCACGGCGGTGCGCGGCGACGACGACTGCCCGCGACTGGTCGTCATCGACGATCTTGACGCGCGGTTCCGGTCGTGGCCGGACGACTATCGACTGGCTGCGCTCGACGCGGTGGAGGCGCTGCTCCGCGAGGGGCGGGCACGCGGACTCTGGGTCGCCGCGGCGGCCTCGCAGCCGCATGTGCTGGGTTCAGGCATCCGCGACGCATTCGGTGCGCGCCTGCTGCTGCGCCATGCGACGAGGTCGGATCTGGTGCAGTCGGGCGGTGTCGGCGGCCTGTGGCGCGCCGACGACCCGCCGGGCTCCGGGCAATGGCGCGGGCATCGGGTGCAGGTGGTCGTCGCGGATCCGCTGCTCTCGATGGGGCGCCGCGACGAGACGGCGTTGGAGTTGCAGGCGGGCAGGGTCTACGCGGTCGTCGCGGCTGCCCCGTTCGCCGCGGCGGCGACGATCCGCTCGGCGGGCGGCGTTCCGATCCTGATCGGGCCGGGGGCGGATGTCGCGGGGCGCGCGGGATCCGACGCGGGCGACCAAGCGGGTCCGACGGTGTTCGTCGGCGATGCCGATGCATGGGCCGCGAACTGGGCGCTCGCCGCGCGGATCCGCGAGGAGGCCGTCATCGTCGTTCACGGTGGCGCGCACGAGTATCGGGCGCTGATCAGGGATCGCGCGCTGCCCCCGCTGCTCGACGAGGGCAGCGGCCAGTGCTGGGCGAGCTCCGGGCGCGCTCCCTCGCTTCGATGTGGCTGGCCACCGATCGTGACAACCGAATCCGGCGTCGGAAGCGGAACTGAGTACTGAATCCGAATCGAATGTTCCCAAAAATTAACGATTCGGACATTATTGGGAACAAATGCGCCTGCAGTGTGTCAGTATCTTCCCACCCCGACTGAGCCTGCAACGAATGGAGTCGCTCGTGAGCCCCCGGCCTCTTCCCCAGGACCCGATGATCCGCAACCTGATCGCCCAGGCGCGTCGGGCACAGCTGAACAGACGCACGTTGCTCGCCGGAGCGGGGGCCGGCGCGACCGCGCTCGCGCTCGCGGCGTGTTCGACCGGCGGAGGCGTGGAGAAGCCTGCGGCCGCCGCCGACAAGTCGTCGACCGACAAGACGCTCAACTGGGCGAACTGGGCCGCCTACATCGATGAAGACGACGCCGGCAACTACCCGACGCTCGTCGCGTTCACCGAAGAGACCGGCATCGCGGTCAACTACGAAGTCGCCGTCGACGACAACAACACCTACTACGGCAAGGTCAAGGACCAGCTGGCGCTGGGCCAGGACATCGGCGCCGATCTCTCCGTGCTCACCGACTGGATGATCGCCCGCTGGATCCGGCTCGGCTACGGGCAGGAGCTCGATCACGCGAACCTGCCGAACCTCGCGAACCTCAACCCCGCGCTCCTCGACCCCGACTTCGACCCCGGTCGCAAGCAATCCGTGCCGTGGCAGGGCGGCTTCGCCGGGATCTGCTGGAACAAGGAAGCCGTGCCAGGTGGGCTCGAGTCGGTCGCCGACCTCTGGAATTCCGAGCTCAAGGGGCGCGTCGGCGTGCTCTCCGAGATGCGCGACACCATGGGCCTCATCATGCTCGATCAGGGCGTCGACATCGCCGGCGACTGGGGCGACGAGGAGTTCACCGCGGCGATCGACGAGCTCCAGAAGCAGGTCTCCGACGGCCAGGTGCGCAACATCAAGGGCAACTCGTACCTCGAGGACCTGAAGAACGAGGACACGCTCGCCGCGATCTGCTGGTCGGGCGACATCACGGTGATCAATGCCGAGGCCGGCGACAAATGGGAGTTCGCGCTGCCCTCTGCCGGCGGAACGTTGTGGAACGACAACTTCATCGTCCCCGTGGGATCACCGCGGAAGACGAACGCCGAGACCCTCATCAACTACTACTACGAGCCCGAGGTCGCCGCCGAGGTCGCCGCGTGGGTGAACTTCATCACGCCGGTCGTCGGCGCGAAGGAAGCCGCCATCGCCATCGACCCCGAACTCGCCGAGAACCAGCTGATCTTCCCGAACGAGCAGACGCTCGAGCAGGCGCACATCTTCCGCTCGCTCTCGGGTGCAGAGGAGCAGAAGTACCAGGCGCAGTTCCAGGCCATCCTGCTGGGGTCGTGAGCGTGTCCGTCCGCGAATTCGCCGAGCGAGGCGCCGACCTCGAGCTCGTCGGAATCCAGAAGCGCTTCCCGGGGTTCACCGCGATCGAAGAGCTCGACCTGACCATCCCGGCCGGATCGTTCTTCGCCCTGCTCGGTCCGTCCGGCTGCGGCAAGACGACCACATTGCGTCTCGTGGCCGGGCTCGAGGAGCCCACTCGCGGTCGCATCCTCATCGGAGGCACCGACGTCACCGCGACCAAGGCACATCAGCGACCGGTCAACACGGTGTTCCAGAGCTATGCGCTGTTCCCGCACATGTCGATCATCGAGAATGTCGCATTCGGGCTGAAGCGCCGCCGCATCGGCGACGCCGAGGCCCGCGCGCACGAGGCGTTGCGCCTCGTCGAGCTCGACCACCTCGCGCAGCGCCGCCCGGCGCAGCTCTCGGGCGGCCAGCAGCAGCGCGTGGCGCTCGCCCGAGCGATCGTCAACCGACCCGCACTCCTGCTGCTCGACGAGCCCCTTGGCGCACTCGACCTGAAGCTCCGGCGGCAGATGCAGCTCGAACTGAAGACGATCCAGGAGGAGGTCGGACTCACGTTCCTCCATGTGACGCACGACCAGGAGGAGGCCATGACCATGGCCGACACCGTCGCCGTGATGAACAAGGGTGCGATCGAGCAGATGGGCGCACCCGCGCAGCTCTACGAGCTTCCGCGCACCGTGTTCGTCGCCAACTTCCTCGGCCAGTCGAACCTGTTCACCGGCCGGGTCGCCGGCACGACCGACACCGCGATCACGGTCGACGTGCAGGGCACGCGTCTCGTCGTGCCCACTGCCCGGGCCGCACGACACCAGGGTCAGGTCACCATCGGGGTGCGACCCGAGAAGGTCGCACTCCACCGAGATGCGCCGGCGGAGTCGTCGTCGCGAAACCTGCTCGGCCCCGGCCATGTCATCGACGTCTCGTTCTCGGGTGTCAGCACCCAGTACATCGTCTCGGTCACCGGCATCGGCACGGTCACGGTATTCGCCCAGAACGTCGGCATCGGCCCGATCGCGTCCGAGGGCGACGAGGTGTGGATCAGCTGGGACGTCGAGCACGGCTTCGGGCTCGAGGACGACCCGGCGGATGCCGAGAAGTTCCCGGCCGACGACGACACCCACTCGATCGCCGTGCAACGTCGCGAGGCGCTCGTCGCGGAGCTCGAGGAGAGCTGACGATGGCCTTCGCAGCGTTCGCCACGACGGAGGCGCAGCCGCAGGCACCGAAGCGGAAGAGTCGGATCGCGCTCTTCCTCCTCCTGCCCGGCATCCTCTACATGGTGCTCTTCTTCCTCACGCCACTGATCTCGCTCATCCTCACGTCACTGCAGGCGCCGAACGAGTTCGGCGACATCGGCGTCTACGACTACGCGTTCAACTGGCAGAACTACGTCACCGTGGTGCAGGAGTACTGGCCGCACATCCTGCGTTCGTTCGGATACGCGCTCGTCGCGACGGTGCTCGCCCTGGCGTTCAGCTACCCGCTCGCGTACTTCATCGGCGTGAAGGCACGGCGCTGGCCGCTGTTGCAGAGCATCATGCTCGTCCTGGTGATCGCCCCGTTCTTCATCAGCTTCCTGCTGCGCACCCTCGCGTGGAAGCAGCTGCTCTCCGACGAGTCGCTCGTCATCACGTCGCTGAAGGCGCTCTCGCTGATGGCGCCCGATGCGCACTTCACGGGGACCCCGGCCGCGGTCATCTTCGGGTTGACCTACAACTTCATCCCGTTCATGACGCTGCCGCTCTACACGACCCTCGAGCGGCTCGACCTGCGCTACCTCGAGGCCGGCAGCGACCTCTATGCCAATCCGTTCGCCGTGTTCCGCAAGGTGACGATCCCACTCTCCATGCCGGGCATCGTCGCGGGCACCCTGCTGACGTTCATCCCCGCCGCGGGCGACTACGTGAACGCGAGCCGTGACTTCCTCGGCGGACCAGACACGCAGATGATGGGCAATGTCATCGAGGCGAACTTCCTCGTCCTGCTCAATTACCCAGCGGCTGCAGCCCTGTCGATCATCCTCATGGCGGCGATCCTCGTGCTCGTGGGCATATACGTGAGGCGTTCCGGAACGGAGGACCTGCTGTGAGCGGCGAAGTCCAGGCAGCCGCCGTGCTCGGCGGGTTTCAGGAGAGCGAGCAACTGGAGGACTCCGGTCATCGCGGCGGGCGTGAGCGGCGGCAGCGCTTCGGACTCGGAGACTGGCTCCTCCCCGTCTACACCGTCCTCGCGTTCGTGTTCCTGCTCATCCCGATCGTCTACACGTTCGTGTTCTCGTTCAACGACTCCATCAAGTCGAACATCGCGTGGCGCGGCTTCACCCTCGACAAGTGGCTCAACGTCTGCAACGTCGAGGGCGGCGCCGTGTGCGAGGCCTTCGCCAACAGCATCGTGATCGGCCTCGCCGCGACGATCATCGCGACGACGCTCGGCACCGCGATCGCGATCGCGCTCGTGCGCTACCGATTCCGCGCCAGGTCGTCGATCAGCCTTCTGCTCTTCCTCCCGATGGCCACGCCCGAGGTCGTCCTCGGTGCGGGTCTCGCTGCGCAGTTCCTCGCAGTGGGCGTCCCGAAGGACATGACGACGATCATCCTGGCGCACACGATGTTCTGCATCAGCTTCGTCGTGGTCACGGTCAAGGCGCGGGTTGCGAGCCTCGATCCGGCGCTCGAAGAGGCCGGACGCGACCTCTACGGATCGCCGTCGCAGGTGTTCTGGCGCGTCACGTTCCCGCTCCTCCTGCCGGGCATCATGGCGGCGGCACTGCTCTCGTTCGCGCTGAGCTTCGACGACTTCATCATCACCAACTTCAACTCCGGTTCGGTGTCGACGTTCCCGAAGTACATCTACATCTCGGCGTCACGCGGCATCCCGGCCGAAGCCAACGTGATCGCATCGGCGGTGTTCCTCTTCGCCCTCGTGCTCGTGATCGTCGCGCAGGTCTCGAGGGTCGCGCGGAACAAGCGCCTCGCGAAACTCAGCTGACGCGAGGAAGAGCCTCGGCGACCCGAACCGAGGCCGAGAACGGCGGATGCCGCGGGGAATCGCCCCCGCGGCATCCGATCGCTCTTTCAGGCCGATCAGGCGATGGCGCTCACTCGCTTCACCCGATCAGACCGTGGCGCGAACCTGGCCGACTCGTCGTTCGCCGCCCATGACCCACAGGTCGAGCTCGGTCTGCACCGCGTCGATGGCCTCGTCGTCGACGGCCCCCGCCGCTGCCAGCAGTCGCAGCGCGATGATCGTCGACGCACGCGATGAGCCGTCGAGCACCTTGAGGGCGGTGGTCGTGCCGTTCTCGGCCGTCATCACCATGACACCCTCGGCACCGACCTTGGCGAAGACGCCGAGCCGTTCGATCGCGACCGTGTCGGGCTGACCC
Source organism: uncultured Actinomycetota bacterium (assembly GCA_963758615.1). GTDB lineage: Bacteria > Actinomycetota > Actinomycetes > Actinomycetales > Microbacteriaceae > Agromyces. Next base: position 472,381 of record CAVWVZ010000007.1, read on the forward strand.
GGTCCGCCGACGGCCCACGGGTGCTCGCGAACGGCCTCGGTGAGCGCGGCCGCCTCACGGTAGAGCGCGAACGGCGAGGTGACCGCCGCGGTCGTGATCTTCTGCACCCCACGACCGAGCGCGGTGAGGCTGATGGCGTGCACGGGCGCTCCGCAGCCGTCGACGGCGGTCGCGGCCGGGCGTTCGCCCGTGAACCGCTCGACGACGTCGAGGATGCGCTTCTGCAGCGGATGCTGGGGGTCGAGGTAGTCGTCGAGCGACCAGCCGTTCTCGACGCACGCGTTGAGCATCGCGGCGTGCTTGCCCGAACAGTTCATGTAGACCCTGTCGCGCGGGCCGCCCGAGCGGATCAGCTCGTCACGGGCGACCTTGTCGGTCGGTGCGGCGGGCGGGCAGCCGAGCGCCGACACCGGCAGCGAGGAGCGCTCGAGGAGCTTTCGCACGAGCGCGACGTGCGCTGCGGTGCCGGAGTGGCTCGCGCTGGCGATGGCGGCGTCTTCACCCCGCAGGGTGACGCCCGAGGTCATCACGGCGACCGCCTGGAACGGCTTCAGGCATGAGCGCGGGAAGATCGGCGTCGTGACATCGCCGAGGGCGCGGAGCACCTCGCCCTCGGGGGAGAGCACGATGGCGGAGCCGGCGTGCCTGGACTCGATGAAACCACTTCGTTCGACCACGGCGAGTTCGACGGAATCTGCGACGGAGAATGTGCCGGCCACGGCTCAGCCGAGGGCCGCGAGGCCGTCGTCGAGCACGCGCAGGCCGTCTTCGATGAGTTCGTCGGTGACGGCCAGGCTCGGCAGGAACCGCAGCACGTTGCCGTAGGTGCCGGCGCTGAGGAGCAGCACTCCGTTCTGGGCGGCGTACGCGACAAGCGCGCCCACCGCCTCGGCGTTCGGCTCCTTCGTGGTGTCGCCGGTGCCGGGCTGCACGAGCTCGATGGCGATCATCGCGCCCTTGCCGCGGATCTCGCCGATGATGTCGTAACGCTGCTTGAGACGCTCGAGGCCGGCGGTGAGTGCCCTCTCGATGCGCCGTCCCTCGGCCAGCAGGTCGTTCCGCTCGATCGACTCGAACACGGCGATCGCCGCGGCGCACGCCACGGGGTTGCCGCCGAAGGTGCCGCCGAGGCCACCGGGCTGCGAGGCATCCATGATCTCGGCGCGGCCGGTGACCGCTGCGAGCGGCAGACCGCCCGCGATGCCCTTGGCGGAGAGCACGAGGTCGGGCTCCCAACCGAAGTGCTCGCTCGCGTAGAAGCGGCCGGTGCGGGCCATGCCCGACTGGATCTCGTCGGCGATCATGACGACGCCGTTCTCGGTGCACCACCCCTGCAGCGTCGGGAGGTACCCGTCAGCGGGCACCATGAAGCCGCCCTCGCCCTGGATGGGCTCGACCACGAGGCACGCGAGGTCGCTTGCGCCGATGACCTTCTCGAGGTATCCGATGGTGCGGGCTGCCGCGTCGGTGCCCGAGAGCCCGTCGCGGTAGGGGTACGAGCTCGGCGCGCGGTAGACGTCGCCCGCGAGCGGACCGAAGCCGCTCGCGTACGGCATCGCCTTGAAGTTCATGGCCATGGTGAGGTTGGTGCGCCCGTGGTAGGCGTGGTCGAGTACCGCGACTCCGCGACGTCCGGTGAACTTGCGGGCGATCTTCACGCCGTTCTCGACGGCTTCGGCGCCGGAGTTGACGAGCACGCTCTTCTTCTGCCAGTTGCCGGGCGTGTGCTCGGCCAGCAGTTCTGCGACCCTCACGTACTCCTCGTAGGGCGTGATCGTGAACAGGGTGTGGATCACGTCCTGCAGCTGGCCCGCGGCCGCCTCGACGACCTTCGCCTCGGTGTGCCCGACGGTCGTGACGCCGATGCCCGCACCGAAGTCGATGAACTGGTTGCCATCGACGTCGACGAGGATCGCGCCGTTGGCACGTTCGATGTACACGGGCAGGGCGGAGGCGACGCCGGCGGAGACGACCCTCGAGCGGCGGTCGTGCAGCTCCTGCGACTTCGGACCGGGAATGGCGGTCACGACCTTGCGCTGCTGCGGCACCGAGTAGACGGGCGCGGCAGCCTTCTGGGCGGAGATCTGGGTGTCAGTCATGGTGCCTCAACCCTATCGCCGCAGGCCGGGGACTCCGTGGCCGGGCATGGGGGAGAATCGGATGTCACGGGCGGCGCGAGAGGCGGAGGATCCATGCTGGGCGAACACGGGTACGAGGTCGCACTCGAGTGGCAGGGCGATCGCGGCGAGGGCACGAGCAGCTACCGCGCCTACGGCAGGCAGCACGTCGTGCGCGCTGCCGACAAGCTGCACGAGATCGCCGGGTCGAGCGACCGCGTCTTCCATGGCGACCGTGAGCGCTGGAACCCCGAGGAGCTGCTGCTCGCCGCGCTCAGCCAGTGCCACATGCTCTCGTACCTGCACGTGGCCACCAACCACGGAGTGATCGTGCGCGGCTACACCGATGCCGCGACGGGCACGATGCAGGAGGACGGCCATGGCGGCGGCGCCTTCACCGAGGTCACGCTGCGGCCGATCGTGACGGTGGCCGACGCGTCGATGCGCGCGCTCGCCGACGAGCTGCACGCCGAGGCCGCGGAGAAGTGCTTCATCGCCGCGTCGGTCGCATTCCCGGTTCGCCACGAGCCGACGTCGGTCGCGGCCGACTGACCTCAGGCCGCGGGCACGGCCGGCAGCGTCGCGCCGGGCGGGCACGCGTGCCCGCCGACGAGTCGCGTGCACGCGGGCAGGAACCCCGGATAGCGCTCGGCCTCGGGATCGCCGAACCAGCGGTGCCAGAGTCGCCAGAAGTTCAGGTTCCCGAACGCCGAGCAGGAGTCACCGGTCTCGGGCGCGGCGATCGTCGCCGGGTTCGGCTGGTACGGCGTGTAGTTGTACAGGTTCGCGGTCGCCTGATTCCGCACGTCGACGGCGGTCGCGCCGCAGGCGGCGTCGGGGTGGTACTGCACCGGCACGGTGCCGATGCGGTACTGCCGCTTCGGCTCCTCGGTGTACTGCCGGAACTGCCACGCGGCGTGGTACACCTGATTGAAGAACCCGAAGTACTGTGCATCGCAGTCGGCCGTGTCGGGACATCCGTACCCGGTCGCGCGCTCGTAGCCCGATGCGTCGGGTCGGGTGAGCAGCGACTGCTCCTTCTGCAGCAGCACGAGCAGCGTGCGCGGGCTCACCCCGCAGGCGACGGCGACCTTCGCGAGGATGCGACTCGCGCGCTCGCGCGTCGCGCCGCGGTACTCGGCGCAGTGCTCGCCACCGACGGCCGGCTGGGTCGTCGTGTCCTCGGTGAAGTCGGCCAGGCACGGCACGTCGTCGACCGGGCGGCAGTCGAGCCCGTCGAGGAAGGTCTGGATCTCGAGCTCGCTCATGGCGCGGCTGTCGTAGAACGCGTCGTCGCTCACGATGTACCCGGGGTCGAATCCGGAGGCGTCGGGGATCTCGAACTCGGGCGTGGGGGTGACGCGGGTGGCGGCGCCGCCGTCCCAGGGTCTCGGTCGGCGTCGGCGACGTGCAGGCTGCGAAGCCGACCACGACGAGCGCCGCAGCGGCGACGCTGGTAGCCAGTTTCACGAGATTCACCGAAATGACGATACCGGCGGTCCACCGGCGTCGGCTGGGAATCAGGTCACATCCGCTCGCGCGGGACGACCTTGTCGGCCAGTCGCGCGAGCGCACCATGGGGCGGCACCTCGTTGTAGTGGCCCGCCGGATCCTGCCCGCTGAGCGCCTGGATCGCGGTCATGATCTCGTCGGTCGCCGCGCGTCGGGCCCGACCCGAGGTGGCGACGCCGTGGTGGGCGAGGTCGATCGGTTCGCCGAAGCGCACGGTCACGGGCCGGATGCGGGGGAACTTCGCGCCGACCGGCTGGATCTGCTCGGTGCCCACGAGCCCGAGGGGGACGACCGACGCGCCGGTCGTGAGGGCGAGCCACGCCACGCCCGTGCGGCCCCGATACAGACGCCCGTCGAGGGAACGGGTGCCCTCGGGGTAGAGCGCGAACGCGCTGCCCTCGTCGAGGATGCGCTTGCCGGCATCGAGCGCCTCCTGCGCCTGAGAGCCGGCGCCGCGCTCGACGGGCACCGCTCCGATCGCCCCGAAGAACGTGCGTGACACCCAGCCCGAGAGCCCGGTGCCGGTGAAGTAACTGGATTTCGCGAGGAACTGCACCGGGCGAGGCGACGCGAGCGGAATCACGATGCTGTCGACGAACGACAGGTGGTTCGAGGCGAGGATCACCGCGCCGTGCTTCGGCACGTGTTCGGCGCCCGTGATCGTCGGCCGGTAGATGAGGCGCACGAGGGGTCTGAGGATGCCGCGGACGATGCGGTAGAGCGGTCCTTGCCGAACCGGTGCGGCAGGGACGGCGTCGGCCACGATCTCGCTCACCCTCCGACCCTACGAGCGAGGGTATGCGCCGCACGGCATATCCGGGTGTTCGCCGGATCGCCGCGATGGTGGAGGATGGGAGCCATGTCCATGGACGCCCCGGTCGACGGCGAGCTCATCGAGCTCGAGGAGTCGGGCGTGCGCGTCTTCGTCGTCGCACGTGGCCGTCGCGGGCCGGGGACCGACTCGGTACTGCGACGGCTCGTCGCCGGGGGCGCAGGCGTTCCGGCCGATGACGTCGAGCTCGTGCACGCCTGCGAGGTGTGCGGGGCACGGCATGGCCGACCGGTCGTCGCCTACCCGACGACCCCCTCGGGCGGCGCGTGGTTCGCCGACGCGGCGGTCTCAGGCGACGCGATCGTGGCCGCGGCAGGCACCCGGCACCCGGTGGGAGTGGGAATCGAGTCCGCGGTCGTCGGCTTCGACGAGGTCATCGATGAGGCGGCGTTCCACTCGAGCGAGCTCGCGGTGCTCGCCGAGCTCGACCCCGAGCGGCGTCCGCTGGTCCGCGCCGCGCTGTGGGCGCGCAAGTCCGCGCTCCTCCGTGCGGTGGGCCACACCGCGTTCATCGAACCGTCGACGCTCGCGGTCTCGGTCCCCGGCGATGACGGCGGTGTCGGCCGCGTCGAGCGCAGCGTCCCCGAGTTCGGGCCCGGCTGGCGCGACATCCGGTTCCACGACGTGCCGGTCCCCGGCAACCGCGCCGCGTCGGTCGCCGTCCTCGGCTGATCGGGGCGCTGCACGGCCGCCCGCCGAATCGCCGCGGCCCGATGGATGACCCGCGGACGGGCCGGTTGCGGCCATACAGTTGAGACGTGCGCAGCGTCATCATCCTCGGCTCCTCCGGTTCGATCGGCACGCAGGCCCTCGACGTCATCCGCGCGAACCCACGCCGTTTCGACGTCGTCGGCCTCGCCGTCGGCTCGAATCGGGCGCTGCTCGCCGAGCAGGCGGCGGAGTTCCATGTCGAGCACACGGCCGTCGGCATCGACGAGGCGGTGCAACTCGTCACGGATGTCGAGGCCGACGTCGTGCTCAACGGCATCACCGGGTCGGTCGGGCTCGCACCGACCCTGGCGGCCCTCGAACGCGGCACCACCCTCGCGCTCGCCAACAAGGAGTCGCTCATCGTCGGCGGCGATCTCGTCACCCGACTCGCTCGGCCCGGACAGATCGTCCCCGTCGACTCCGAGCACTCGGCGATCGCGCAGGCGCTGCGATCGGGCACCGACGACGAGGTGCGCCGACTCGTGCTCACCGCGTCCGGGGGCCCGTTCCGCGGACGCCGGCGTTCGGAACTCGCCGAGGTCACTCCTGCCGAGGCGCTCGCGCACCCCACCTGGGACATGGGTCTCGTCGTCACGACGAACTCGGCGACGCTCGTGAACAAGGGACTCGAGGTCATCGAGGCGCACCTGCTCTTCGACGTCGACTACGACCGCATCGACGTCGTCGTGCACCCGCAGTCGATCGTGCACTCGATGGTCGAGTTCATCGACGGCTCCACGATCGCTCAGGCGTCGCCGCCCGACATGCGGCTCCCGATCTCGCTCGGGCTCGACTGGCCGAACCGGGTCGCGGCCGTCGGACGGCCGCTCGACTGGACCACGGCGCAGTCGTGGACCTTCGAACCGCTCGACGCAGAGGCGTTCCCCGCCGTCGCGCTCGCGAAGCAGGTCGGCCGCGCCGGCGGCGAGTACCCGGCGGTGTTCAACGCGGCGAACGAGCAGGCCGTGGCGGCGTTCCATGCGGGCCGGCATCGGATTCACGGGGATCGTCGACACCGTGCGCGACGTCGTGGAATCGCACGAGGCATCCGATCGCACGCTCACCGTCGAGTCGCTCGCCGACGCCGAACGGGCGGCCCGACGCGCCGCCGACACCCGCATCTCGCGCTTCTGACCCACGGATCGAGGTGCCGCCGGGGCGGCACCGGGCTCCCAGCGGACCGCCAGCCGACTCAAAGCCATCGGCAGTACAGTGAACGCCGTGGATTCCGTACTGCTGTTCATCGGGGGCGTCGTCATCGTCGTGGTCGGCCTCGCGCTGTCGATCGGGCTGCACGAGGTCGGGCACCTGCTGCCCGCGAAGCTCTTCGGCGTCAAGGTCACGCAGTACATGATCGGCTTCGGACCGACGATCTGGTCCAAGCGCAAGGGCGAGACCGAGTACGGCGTCAAGGCGATCCCGCTCGGCGGCTACATCTCGATGATCGGGATGTTCCCGCCGGCGAAGGGCGCGAAGGTGCACGCCGATTCCACGGGGTTCTTCCGTGGCCTCGTGCAGGACGCGCGCGACTCCAGCATGGAGTCGATCACGCCGGGCGACGAGGAACGCGCCTTCTACCGCCTGCCGGTATGGAAGCGCATCATCATCATGTTCGGCGGGCCCTTCATGAACCTGCTGCTCGCGGTCGTGCTGTTCGCGGTGCTCCTCATGGGGTTCGGCGTGGCCCAGGCCTCGACGACCGTCGGCACGGTCTCGGCGTGCGCGCTGCCGGCGACGAGTGAGCGCCAGACCTGCGAGCCCGGCGACCCGGCCGCACCCGGCGCCGCCGCCGGGATCGAGCCCGGCGACCGCATCGTCTCGGTCGCCGGCGAGCCCATCGACACATGGGGCGAGTCGACCGCGATCATCCGCGACCACCCCGATGAGGCGATCGCGCTCGTCGTCGTTCGCGAGGGTGAAGAGGTCGCGCTGACCGTCACGCCGATGCTCAGCGAGCGGTACGCCATCGATGCGAACGGGGCGGTCGTCACCGATGCCTCGGGCGAGCCGGTCGTCGTACAGGCGGGATTCATCGGCGTCGGCGCCGCCACCGAGACCGTGCAGCAGCCCGCGACGGCCGTCCTGCCCGCCGTCGGCGACAACGTTTCACGGGTCGCCGGCATCATCGTGAACCTGCCGCAGCGCATCATCGACGTCGCCAACGCGGCCTTCGGCCCGGGCGAGCGCGACCCGAACGGCCCGATCTCCGTCGTGGGCGTGGGCCGGGTCGCCGGCGAGATCGCCAGCCTCGACGAGATCCCGGTGGCATCGAAGGCCGCCGGACTCATCGGGCTGCTCGCGTCGCTGAACATCGCGCTCTTCGTCTTCAACATGATCCCGCTGCTGCCGCTCGACGGCGGCCACATCGCCGGCGCGCTCTGGGAGGCCATCCGCCGCGGGTTCGCGAAGCTGTTCAAGCGGCCCGATCCGGGACCCGTCGACCTGGCGAAGCTCATGCCGCTGACGCTCGCGGTCGTCGTCGTGTTCGGCGCGATGAGCGCGCTGCTCATCTACGCCGACATCGTGAAGCCGGTGTCGCTGTTCTGATGCCCGGTACGAGGTGCCTCCCGTACACCCGGGGGAGTAGGGCGTGAGCCTTCGCCGGGCCGATTCGCGCGTGCGCGCACGGCATTACGATCGAGGAATGCCCGCGCCCGCGTGGAGCGGCCCCCCGGATCGGGCGATGCCCGGGCCACCGTGGGGCGGACCTCCCGACCGATACCGACGGCCACCGGCAGCGTTCGTGCTGCTCGCGCCCGTGATCATCAGCCTGCTCGTGCAGGTGCCCGCGGCGATCGGCATCGCCGTCTGGACCCACGCCGGCTGGGCCGCCGGCCTCGGACAGGTCGCGCTGGCCGTGGCGGGCCCGCTCGCACTGCTCGGGTCGCGCCGGTTCCCGGGCCCCACCGTCGCCGTGGTCGCGGCGCTCGCCCTCGCAGACCTGCTCTTCACGCCCGATCCGGGGCCGCCGTACCTCGCGTTCGCCTTCGCGATCGTGCTCGCGGTCGCGCGAGGGGCGGTGGCGTGGGCGGCCGCGTCGACGGTCGTCGCATGGGTCGCGGCGATCTGGCTCGGCTCGGTGCTCGGGCTGTCGTGGCATCCGGGCCGCATCGCGGGGACGACCTTCGCGCTCGCGGTGTGCTTCGGCATCGGCTGGTTCGTGCGGGTTCGCCGCACGCGTGCCGCCGCCTACCGTGCCGAGGCCATGCGCCGGCGAAAGACCGCGGAATCGCGCGAGCGGGTCCGCATCGCGCGGGAGCTGCACGACGTGATCGGCCATGCACTCTCGCAGATCAACGTGCAGGCGAGCGTTGGGTTGCACCTCATGGACCGTGACCCCGAGCAGGCCCGTACCGCGCTCAGCAGCATCAAGGAGACGTCGAAGACGGCACTCGACGAGGTGCGCAGCGTGCTCGGCGTCATCCGCGACGGCGATGCCCCGCTCGCGCCGCAGGCCGAGCTCGCCGAGCTGCCGCGCCTGCTGCGGGGTGTGGAGTCACCCGACTTCTCGGCCGAGCTCGTCGACCGGCTCGACTCGGTGCCCGGTCGGGCCGCGCAGTTCGCGGCCTACCGCATCGTGCAGGAGGCGCTCACCAACGTGGTGCGACATGCCGGCGCGACGCGCGCCCTCGTCGAGCTCGACCACGTCGGCGATGACCTGGTGGTCACGATCGACGACGACGGCGCGGGGTTCCGCCGCAGGGCAACGGGCGACGGCGGGCGCGATGGCGGCCGTGGCGTCGGGGCCGGCGGTGCAGCCGTCGACGAGGGACCCGACGGAGAGACGACGACGACGACGACCACACCGGCACCGGCATCCTCGGAATGCGCGAGCGCGCGACCCTGCTCGGCGGGACCGTCGACCTCGAGTCGTCGCCGCTCGGCGGCGTGAGGGTCATCGCGCATCTGCCATGGCGGGCCGCCGCATGATCCGCGTCGCGCTCGCCGACGACCAGGTGCTCGTGCGCGCCGGCTTCCGCGCGTTGCTCGAGGCCGAACCCGACATCCACGTCGTCGGCGAGGCCTCGACGGGCGAGGAGCTCCTCGAGCTCGTACGTCGTGAACCGGTCGACGTCGTGCTCATGGATATCCGCATGCCGGGCACCGACGGGCTGTGGACGACCGAACAGATCGCGGCCGACCCTGCGCTCGACGGCGTGCACGTCGTCATCGTCACGACGTTCGAGCTCGATGAGTACGTCGCGCGCGCCGTGCGGGCGGGTGCGAGCGGATTCCTCGTGAAGGACACCGAGCCGGTCGACCTGCTTCGGGCGGTGCGGGTCGTGGCGAGCGGCGATGCGCTGCTCTCGCCGGGCGTCACGAAGCGCCTGCTGGAGCGCATGGCGGTGGGCCTCCGCGATGCACCCGACGAACAGCGTCTGGCAGCGCTGACCGAGCGCGAGCGGGAGGTGCTGCGCCTCGTCGGGCAGGGTCTCACGAACGACGAGATCGCCGGGCGGCTCGTGCTCTCGCCGCTCACCGCGAAGACGCACGTCTCGCGCATCATGTCCAAGTTGCATGCTCGCGACCGGGTGCACCTCGTCGTGGTCGCCTACGAGTCGGGCCTCGTCGCGCCCGGCTGGCAGTAGCGCAGCCGGTCCCGGGCGCCGGAGCGCAGGAAGTAGCGCGTGCGGAGCGGCGTGCTCCCCGGGGAGCAGCACAGGTGACTCCGCCCGAGGGATTCGCCGCTGCCCGGTCATCGCGAGACTCGTCTCGACGGACTGAACCGCAGGCCGCACGAACACGGGAGACATCATGCTCGCCACCCTCGCCGCCACCTCGGTGGTCACCCACACCGGCCCCTGGGCGGCCGGCTTCGGATGGGCCTTCTTCCTCATCCCGATCTTCTGGTTCCTGGTCATCGGGCTCATCATCTTCCTCATCACCCGCAACCGGCGTCGCTTCTGGGCGAACGGCGGCCCCGACGGCTCGTATGGCCCGCCGTGGATGCGCGCCGGCGCGACCGCCGAGTCGACGCTCGCCGAGCGGTTCGCGAAGGGCGACATCGACGAGACCGAGTACCGCGCTCGCCTCGAGGTGCTCCGCGCGAACCGGCCGAACGCGTAGGGTTCGCACGATCCGAGGGGCGGATGTCGCGACATCCGCCCCTCGTCGACGCGTGGTCAGCCGGCGAGCGTCTTCTCGAGCGCCGCCGCCTGGTGCCGGTGCCCGACGGTCTCGTAGCCGACGATGACGACGACGGGCGAGAGCGCGGTGAGCACGATGCCGGTTCCCATGCTCGCGCCGGCGGCCACTGCCCACACGGCGATCCCGAGCATGACCATGCTGCCGATGAAGAGCCAGATGTGGAACGGGTCGAACTGCCGCAGCAGCAGCGAGTACAGGGTGAACAGCGCGACCGAGAAGACCGCGACCGGCACCACGACCGTGAGCAGCGCCTCGACCGGGCTGATGTGCGCGACGCCCTCGATCTCGTACGCCGCGACATGGAGACCGGCACCCGTCGCCGCCAGCGAACCGAAGATGAAGAAGTGCCCGTATCCCCAGGTGAACCCGCGCTCGCGGTACCGCGTCAGCACCTTGGCCGACGGCATCGTGAAGTACACCCACCACATGCCGAACGCGAGGAGCGTGCCTCCGAACGCCACCTGGGCGGCCTCGACCGACCAACCCTGCTCCTCGACCACGGCCGAGATCGCGAGGATCGTGCCGAGCACGACCTCGCCGAGGGTGATGATGACGAGCAACCCGTAGCGTTCGGCGATGTGGTGAGGATGCCAGGGCGTGCGGCCCACCAGGCGATCGATCAGGAACGGACCCGCGAGTTCGAGCGTGCCGAGCACGGCGATGATGCCGAACATGACGTCCAGCGACGGGTTGATGAAGATGGTGACCACCCAGCCCACCTGGAGGATCCCGATGACGACCGCGTAGGCCAGCGCCGTGCGACGGTGCGCCGGGTCGTGGCTGGCGACGCGCAGCCAGGTCGCGACCATCGCGACGCGCATGATCACGTAGCCGGCGACCATCACGCCGTTGTCGAGGTGCTCGCCCTCGTCGATCGATTGGAACGCCGGCGGCAGCCCGAGGGCGAGCACGAGTACGCCGAGCATCTGCACGAGGGTCGCGACGCGGAAGAACACATCGTCGGTGTCGTAAGCCGAGGCGAGCCATGTGTAATGGATCCACGCCAGGCAGATCGCGAACACGGCGAACGAGAAGCCGAGGAAAGCGGGGACCCAGTGCCCGAGTTCGAGCAGCTGCGCGGCCTGCGCACCGGCCTGGCTGAACGCGACGACGAACGTGAGGTCGAAGAGCAGCTCGAGCGGGGTCGCGCTGCGGTTCGGCTCGTCCGGATCGCGGCCCACCATCCGCCGCAGGCGGTGATCGAGCGGGGGGTGCGCGGCCGACGTGCTCATGGCACACATCGTCGCACGCTGAGGCGCCGGTCGAGTAGCGCTGCCGATGGCGGCGCCACTCGACCGGCGTGAGGATCAGCGCGAGAGCAGCAGCGCCTCGCCCTGGCCGCCGCCACCGCACAGCGCGACCGCGGCGTTGCCGCCGCCCCGACGCGAGAGCTCGAGCGCCGCGTGCAGCGCGAGGCGCGCGCCCGAGGCCCCGATCGGATGGCCGACGGCGATGGCGCCGCCGTGCATGTTGACGATGTCGCTCGAGAGGTCGAGATCGCGGGTGGACTGCAGCGAGACCGCGGCGAAGGCCTCGTTGATCTCGACGACGTCGAGGTCGGATGCGGCGACACCGCCCTTCTCGAGGGCTGCGGCGATGGCGTTCGACGGCTGGGAGTGGAGCGAGTTGTCAGGACCGGCGACCTGCCCGGCGGCGCCGACGAGGACGAGCCACGGCAGCCCCTTCGACTCCGCCCATTCGCGGCTCGCGACGATCACGGCGGCGGCGCCATCGGAGAGGGGCGACGAGTTCCCTGCGGTGATCGATCCGTCGGCGGTGAACGCGGGGCGCAGCTTCGCGAGCACCTCGACGGTGGAGTCGGGTCGCACGCCCTGGTCGGCGTCGACGACGACCGGGCCGCCCTTGCGCTGGGGGATCTCGACGGGCACGATCTCGTCGGCGAAGACCCCGGCCGCCTGGGCAGCGCCCGCGCGCACGTGGGATGCGGACGCGATCTCGTCCTGCTCGGGGCGCTCGATGCCGTAGCGGGCGTTGAAGCGCTCGGTCGAGGCGCCCATCGAGTCGTGGTCGAATGCGTCGGTGAGTCCGTCGGCGGCGGCGTGGTCGAGCAGTTCGACCGAGCCGTAGACGTGCCCGGCCCGCGAGCCGGGGAGCAGGTGAGGGGCGTTGGTCATCGACTCCTGGCCGCCGGCGACGACGACGGATGCCTCGCCGAGGCGGATGAGGCGTGCGGCGTCGGTGATGGCGACGAGGCCCGACAGGCACACCTTGTTGAGGGTCGTCGCGGGCACGCGCCACGGGATGCCGGCCGCCACGGCCGACTGCTTGGCGGGGTTCTGGCCGGCACCGGCCTGCAGCACCTGGCCCATGATGACGGCGTCGACGTCGTCGGGGGAGACCCCGGCCTTCTCGAGTGCGCCGCGGATGGCGACGGTGCCGAGCTGTACTGCCGTCTGATTCGCGAGGTTGCCGTTGATGCGGGCGAACGGGGTGCGTGCCCCCGCGATGATGACGACGTCGGGGATGCTCATCTGTCGTGACTCCTTCGTCAGCGATTGTGGGGTGTCACTCCAGTGTAGGTTCGCCGACGGGGGTCGCCGCCTCGCGCCGGATGTGCACAGTTGCACCTCGATGCTGCGGTTGTGTCTATTGGGGATGCGTTCTCGTGCATCCATACTCGTCCGAGACGCAGTCGCGTCGATGACCTGTGCGCAGCAGCGCTTCTCGAAGAGGAGGAATCCGTGACGGAACTCGTCGGACGACGTGCGGTCGTGACGGGCGGTGCGAGCGGCATCGGAGAGGCATGCGTGCGCGCCTTCGCCGCCGCCGGTGCCCACGTCGTGATCGCCGACCTCAACGGCGAGGCCGCCGAGCGCGTCGCCGACGAGGTCGGCGGCGAGGCGTGGCAGGTCGACCTCGGCGACACGGCCGCGCTCGTCGACCTCGCGCTCGATGCCGACATCCTCGTGAACAACGCCGGCATCCAGCACGTGCGCCCGATCGAGGAGTTCGAGCCCGAGCGCTTCTCGCTCATCCTGCGGGTGATGCTCGAGTCGCCGTTCCTGCTCATCCGGGCGGCGCTTCCCGCGATGTACGCGCGCGGGTACGGTCGGGTGATCAACATCTCGAGCGTGCATGGGCTGCGCGCCTCGCCGTTCAAGTCGGCGTACGTCGCCGCCAAGCACGGGCTCGAAGGACTGTCGAAGGTGACCGCGCTCGAAGGCGGCCCGCACGGCGTCACTTCGAATTGCATCAACCCCGGCTACGTGCGCACCCCGCTGGTCGAGAAGCAGATCGCCGATCAGGCGCGCCTGCACGGCATCTCGCCGGCGGAGGTGCTCCCGAAGGTGATGCTCACCGAGTCGGCCGTCAAGCGGCTCGTCGAACCCGCCGAGGTGGCGAGCCTCGCGCTCTGGCTCGCCGCGCCGACCGCCGGAATGGTCACCGGCGCCAGCTACACGATGGATGGAGGCTGGAGCGCGCGCTGACGCAGACGCTGCGACACGTACGTCAACACTCGGACGCTCCGGCGCGGGTAGCGTGATCCCTGTGATCCGCGCCCGCACCGAGGCGGCGGAAACACAGGAAGGTGCAACGTGACACTCGACAAAGTCGTCGGGTCCGCTCAAGAGGCGGTCACCGACATCCCATCAGGAGCCAGCCTCGCCGTCGGCGGGTTCGGACTCTGCGGCATCCCCATGGTGCTCATCCAGGCGTTGCTCGACGCCGGCGTCGACCGCCTGTCGGTCGTCTCGAACAACTGCGGCGTCGACGACTGGGGGCTCGGCGTGCTGCTCGCGCAAGCAGCGCATCGCGAAGATGACCTCGTCGTACGTCGGCGAGAACAAGGAGTTCGAGCGCCAGTACCTCTCGGGCGAGCTCGAGCTCGAGCTGACGCCGCAGGGCACGCTCGCCGAGAAGCTCCGCGCCGGCGGCAGCGGCATCGCCGGGTTCTTCACGCAGACGGGCGTCGGAACCCAGGTCGCCGAGGGCGGACTGCCCCGCAGGTACCACCCCGACGGCACGATCGCCGTCGCGAGCCCGCCGAAGCAGGTGCAGTCGTTCGAGGTCGACGGCGAGCCGCGCGAGTTCGTGCTCGAAGAGGCCATCACGACCGACTTCGCCCTCGTGCACGCCCTCAAGGCCGACCGGTTCGGCAACCTCGTGTTCGACAAGTCGGCCCGCAACTTCTCACCGCTCGCCGCGATGGCGGGCAGGATCTGCATCGCGCAGGTCGAGGAGGTCGTCGAGGTCGGCGAGCTCGACCCCGATGCCGTGCACCTCCCGGGCGTCTACGTCGACCGCATCGTCGTCGTCGGAGCCGACATCGAGAAGCGCATCGAACGTCGCACGGTATCGGTCGATCGAGCGGCATCCCGCGAGATGCCGGAAGGAGCCTGACCATGGCACTGACACGTCTTGAGATGGCGGCGCGCGCCGCGCTCGAACTCGCCGACGGCTCGTACGTGAACCTCGGCATCGGGTTGCCCACGCTCGTCCCGAACTACGTGCCCGACGGCGTCACGATCCTGCTGCAGTCCGAGAACGGCATCCTCGGCGTCGGCCCGTACCCGACCGAGGACGAGGTCGACCCCGACCTCATCAACGCCGGCAAGGAGACCGTCACGGTGCTGCCCGGCGCGGCGTACTTCGACTCGGCGATGAGCTTCGGCATGATCCGCGGCGGCAAGATCGATGCCGCGATCCTCGGCGCGATGCAGGTCTCCGCCACCGGCGACCTCGCCAACTGGATGATCCCCGGCAAGATGGTGAAGGGACCCGGCGGCGCGATGGACCTCGTGCACGGCGCCCGTCGGCGCATCGTGCTCATGGAGCACGTCGCGAGGGACGGTTCGCCGAAGATCGTGAACGAGTGCTCGCTGCCGCTCACCGGCAAGCGCGTCGTCGACCGCATCATCACCGACCTCGCGGTGATCGACGTGACGCCCGAGGGACTCAGGCTCGTCGAGTGCGCGCCCGGTGTCTCGGTCGACGAGGTCGTCGCCGCGACCGAGCCGCCGCTCGACACAAGCATGTTCGGCTGAAACGGGCGATATTCTCCGATACGAAATCGTGATGCGGCTCGGCACCTGTGGGGGCCGAGCCGCAGTCATGATCGTCTCGGGTCGTCCAACTGGCACGACACCCCGCTCCCCACAATTGGAGTCCGATGACCGGAGCCCTGCGTGCCGGCGCCCTCACCGCCGTCGCCGTCACCGTCATGCTCGGCCTCGCGGCGTGCACCTCTCCGTCGCCGATGCCCTCACCTCCGGCGCCGACACCCTCGGTCGTTGAGACACCGACCCCGGCCCCGACCCCGACGCCGACCGCGGAAGCCGACCCGCTCGCGGCGGTGACGGCGATCGTCGCTCGCCCCGAGGCTCTCGAACTGCTGGACAGCGGCGGCAACGTGGTCAGCACGCTCGCCTACGATGGCTCCGTCAGCGACGTGATCAGCACGCTGTCGTCGCTGCTCGGCGAGGCTCCGATCGACGAGCCGTACGACGGAGGGAACCACAATCCGCCCGGCGTCCTGCACATCTGGGACGACGCGCTCGTCGTCGACGAACGCCACTACGAGTCCGTCAGCGCACCCGCCATCGTCGTGTACTTCGATGCCGGGAGTGTCCGCGGGCTGGACCTGCGGACCTCGACAGGTGTGCACGTCGGCGACACGTTCGAGGCGCTTGGCGACCAGATCGACCCCGACCTCTGGACATGCAGCGGATGGGCGGTCGAGTTCGTCGAGGTGCCGAGTTCGCATTCGTCGACGCCGAACAAGGTCGGCGTGGGACTCTCGGAATGGAAATGGGACAGGTCGAGCGACTCCCCGACGCAGGTCGACTATGTCGGCTCGATCGTCGCGCCCACGAGTGTCGCCGCCGGCTGCGTCTGAGTGGTCCACTCCGGGCGGCAGCGTTCGGCACTGACGAGCGCCGTAGACTGGCACCGTGCCTGCTGTGAATCTCGGAATGCCCAAAGTCCCTGAGGTACTGGCCCCCCGACGCAAGTCGCGCCAGATCAAGGTGGGCAAGGTGCTCGTCGGCGGCGACGCCCAGGTGAGCGTGCAGTCGATGACGACGACGCCCACGACGAACATCAATGCCACCCTGCAGCAGATCGCCGAGCTCACGGCCTCCGGCTGCGACATCGTGCGTGTCGCCGTGCCGAGCCGCGACGACGCCGAGGCGCTGCCGATCATCGCGAAGAAGAGCCAGATCCCGGTCATCGCCGACATCCACTTCCAGCCGAACTACGTGTTCGCCGCGATCGATGCCGGCTGCGCCGCGGTGCGCGTGAACCCGGGAAACATCCGCAAGTTCGACGACCGCGTCGGCGAGATCGCGAAGGCCGCGTCGGCTGCGGGCGTGAGCCTCCGCATCGGCGTGAACGCGGGTTCACTCGACCCCCGCCTGCTCGAGAAGTACGGCAAGGCCACCCCCGAGGCGCTCGTCGAGTCGGCGGTCTGGGAGGCGAGCCTGTTCGAGGAGCACGACTTCCACGACTTCAAGATCTCGGTCAAGCACAACGACCCCATCATCATGGTGAAGGCGTACCGCATGCTCGCCGAGCGCGGCGACTGGCCGCTGCACCTCGGCGTCACCGAGGCGGGCCCGGCGTTCCAGGGGACGATCAAGAGCGCGACCGCGTTCGGCATCCTGCTCGGCGAGGGCATCGGCGACACCATCCGTGTCTCGCTCAGCGCCCCGCCGGTCGAAGAGGTGAAGGTCGGCCTCCAGATCCTGCAGTCGCTGAACCTTCGCGAGCGCAAGCTCGAGATCGTCTCGTGCCCCTCATGCGGCCGCGCGCAGGTCGACGTCTACAAGCTCGCCAACGACGTCACCGACGGGCTCGAGGGCATGACCGTGCCGCTGCGCGTCGCCGTCATGGGCTGCGTCGTCAACGGCCCGGGCGAGGCCCGCGAGGCCGACCTCGGCGTGGCATCCGGCAATGGCAAGGGCCAGATCTTCGTGAAGGGCGAGGTCATCAAGACCGTGCCCGAATCCGAGATCGTCGAGACCCTCATCGCCGAGGCCAACCGCATCGCCGAAGAGATGGGCGCCGACGCCCCGGTCGGCGCACCACAGGTCCTGACCCCGTAGTCGGCGCCCGCCGCCGCGAGTATGGTGGGCGGCACCGGATGCCCCACCGGTATCCGTGCGCGAGAGGGGACCGTGATGAGCGGAGACGGATTCAAGTTCGAGTACCCCGACGAGGCCGGCTATCCCGACGGGATGGGCACGCTGCACGAGGGCACCGACGACGGCACTGAGACCGCCGCCGAGCAGGCCGCGACGGCGGCAGGGCATGACCTCGAGGAGTTCGCGCTCGAGGACGAGGAGGACGTGAACGGCGACGTCTGACGCGTCGGGGCGACACGCGGGCGTAGCGCCGCGCTGCGCCACGGAACCACTGCTGCGGGCGATGCAGGTCGTCTCAGCCCGCCAGCACGAACTGGACGGCGCCCGTGGCGATATCCGCGTTCTCGAGGATGACGCCGACTCGCTCTCCGGGACGAGTCCGATCGCCCGCCGGACAGCTCGCCGTGACGGCGGGGTCGGCGAGTTGCACGACCGCGCGATCGTCGCGCAGTTCGAGCACCGTCGCGTCGAAGCGTTCGCCGACGCGGTCGGCGAGCACCGCGGCCTCGACCCTGGCCACGGACGCCGACTCGAGCTGGCTCGCCCGCTGCGACGAGATCCCCATGAGCGAGGGGAGCGCTGCGAGCGACTGCCGTGCCCACCCGGGCACGTCACGGCCGGCGCTCACGGCCTCGCAGACGACGAGACCCCACCGGTCGACGAGTCGGCGCAGCGGGGCGGTGACGTGCGCATACGGTGCCGCGATCGCCGACTGGACGGGGTCGCGCGGCACGGTCCCGTCGAACGCCTCGTAGCCCGCCCCGCGGAAGAGCCCTCCGGCTGCGCGCATGATGGCGAGGCACGCCGGATCGGTGCGATCGAGGCCGCGCAGGTACTCGCCGTACGAGACCGACTCGGACCACGGCCGCCCGAGCGCCTCGGTCTGCGTGCGGAACGCGGTGATGCGCGAGGCATCGGGCGCGGGCATGGTGCGGAGGATGCCGACCCGGGCCTCGACCATGAGCTGCGCCGCAGCCATGCCGGTCATCAGCGAGAGCTGCGCGTTCCAGTCCTCGACGGCCAGCAGGCTCCGCCACTCGAGCGCATATCCGCCGTCGGAACGCACGATCTCGGCCTCGGGGGAGTTCAGGCTCGCCCCGCCGCGTGACCGTTCCTGTTCGATCCGCAGCAGTCCGACCTCCTTCAGGAGTCCGAGCGGCCCGTCGGCCGTGTCGGCGTCGATGCGCTCCTGCGCCTCGACATAGCTGAGCCGTTCGCTCGAGCGCACGATCGCGCGCTCGAGCCGAGTGCTCACGACCGCGCCGGCCTCATCGAGGTCGAGCGCCCACACGTAGGCGCTCCGATCGACGCCCGGCAGCAGTGAGACGCGGTCCTCGCTGAGCACCGGCGGATGCAGTGGGATGCGGCCGTCGGCGGCGTACAGCGTCTGGCCGCGGACGCGGGCCTCGAGGTCGACCGCACCGTCGGGACTGACGAACCCCGGGACATCCGCGATCGCATAGTGCACCGTGTAGCCGCCGTCGCGCCGTGCGAGGTGCAGGGCCTGGTCGAGGTCCATCGAGCCGGGCGGGTCGATCGTGAGGAAACCGAGGTCGCGCCGGTCGCGTTCGGGCGGCGGCGAAGCGGATGTCGCGGCCTCGGCCTCGGCGAGCACCTCGGCCGGGAATCCGGCGGGCAGCTCGAGCGACGCGCGCAGCTCGGCGAGCGCGGCGGCGAGCTCGCTCTGCGCGACGGAAGCTGCGATGTGCGACCGGAGGGCGGACATGCGCTCAGCCTATTCGCGACGCGCGATTCGGGTCAGGATCGGGGCGACTCCATGGACGGATGCGCGTGATCCGATCGTGATGAATCGGACGGCGTCCTGAACGGGCCGTCGTCGACGGGTGAATCGACGCGGGAGCGCGCCTCTTAGACTGGTCGGGTGCCCACACGCCTGACCAACTACTTCCTCCGTACGCTGCGCGAAGACCCCGCCGACGCCGAGGTGATGAGCCACAAGCTGCTCGTGCGCGCCGGCTACATCCGGCGCCAGGCGCCGGGCGTGTTCGCGTGGCTGCCGCTCGGGCTCCGCGTGAAGGCGAAGATCGAGGCGATCATCCGCGAGGAGATGACGAACGCGGGCGCGCACGAGGTGCACTTCCCGGCGCTGCTGCCGCGTGAGCCCTATGAGGTCACCAACCGGTGGACCGAGTACGGTGACGGCCTGTTCCGCCTGCAGGACCGCAAGGGCGCCGACTACCTGCTGGCGCCCACGCACGAAGAGGTGTTCACGCTGCTCGTGAAGGACCTCTACAACTCGTACAAGGACCTGCCGCTGTCGATCTACCAGATCCAGGACAAGTACCGCGACGAGGCACGGCCCCGTGCGGGCCTCCTGCGTGGACGCGAGTTCACCATGAAGGACGCGTACTCCTTCGACGTGAGCGACGCGGGGCTCGACGCGAGCTACCAGGCGCAACGCGACGCCTACGAGCGCATCTTCAGGCGCCTCGGACTCGAGTACGTCATCGTCCAGGCCGACGCGGGCGCGATGGGCGGCTCGAAGAGCGAGGAGTTCCTGCACCCGACCCCGGTCGGTGAAGACACCTTCGTGCGCTCGGCCGGGGGATATGCGGCGAACGTCGAGGCGTTCGAGACGATCGTGCCCGAGTCGCTGCCCATCGACGGCCAGCCGGCTCCGGTCGTGTTCGACTCGCCCAACACCCCGACGATCCTGACGCTCGTCGACCACGTCAACGAGCACGAGCCGCGCACCGACCGCGCGTGGCGCGCCGCCGACACGTTGAAGAACGTCGTCCTCGCGCTCACCCACCTCGACGGCACGCGCGAGCTCGTCGTCGTCGGCATGCCCGGCGACCGCGAGGTCGAGGTCAAGCGGGCAGAGGTCTCGTTCGCGCCCGCCGTCGTCGAGGCGGCCACCGAGTCGGACTTCGCGAAGCACCCCAGGCTCGTCAAGGGGTACATCGGCCCCTGGTCGCCCGACGGCCCGGTGCTCGGCGAGGACTCGCCCAGCGGCATCCGGTTCCTCGTCGACCCGCGCGTCGTCGACGGCACCGCGTGGGTGACCGGCGCGAACATCGACCAGAAGCACGTGCTCTCGCTCGTCGCCGGCCGCGACTTCACCGCCGACGGCGTCATCGACATCTCCGACGTGCGCGCCGGCGACCCGGCGCCCGACGGCTCCGGCCCGGTCGAGCTCGCCCGTGGCATGGAGATCGGCCACGTCTTCCAGCTCGGCCGCAAGTACGCCGAGGCGCTCGGCCTCAAGGTGCTCGACGAGAACGGCAAGCTCGCGACCGTCACCATGGGCTCGTACGGCATCGGCGTCACCCGCATCCTCGCGATCATCGCCGAGGACAACAACGACGAGAAGGGCCTCGTGTGGCCCGCATCGGTCGCGCCGTTCGACGTGCACGTGCTCGCGACGGGCAAGGATGCTGCGGTGTTCGACGCCGCCGAGACGATCGTGGCCGCGCTCGAGGCATCCCGATTCGACGTGCTCTACGACGACCGGCCCAAGCTCTCACCCGGCGTGAAGTTCGCCGACGCCGAGCTCATCGGCGTGCCGAAGATCGTCATCGCGGGCCGCGGTGTCGGCGACGGCATCGTCGAGATCTGGGATCGAGCAACCGGCGACCGCACATCGGTGCCGATCGACGAGGTCGTCGCCGCGCTTTCCTGACCGGCGAGGGGTGCGGGCGGATGCCCGGGCACCGCGTCATCCGGTACCGTAGAGACCTGCCGACTCCGAGGGGAGGGCGGCACTGAGAGCTGAATAGAGGAGGCCGGCGATGGATATCGACCTCAGCGTGCTTCGCATGATGGAGCGCGAGAAGGAAATCCCGTTCGACGAACTGGTGGAGATCATCGAACAGGCCATCCTGATGGCCTACCTGAAGCACACCAATCCCGGGCAGCACGGCCACGCGAACCCCGTCGGCGCACGGGCGCACCTCGACCGCAAGACCGGGCACGTCTCGGTGTTCGTGCCCGAGCTCGACGACGAGGGCAATGTCATCGGCGAGGCCGAGGACTCGCCCAGCGACTTCGGCCGCATCGCGGCGTTCGCGGCGAAGCAGGTCATCAACCAGCGCCTGCGCGACCTGGCCGACGACGCGGTCCTGGGGGAGTTCCGCGGGCGTGAGGGCGACATCGTCGCCGGCATCATCCAGCAGGGTCCCAACCCGAAGATGGTGCACATCGATCTCGGCACGGTCGAGGCGATCCTGCCGCCCGAGGAGCAGGTGCCCGGCGAGGAGTACCCGCACGGCCAGCGCATCCGCGTCTACGTGACGAGTGTCGCCAAGGGCACCAAGGGCCCGTCGATCACGGTCTCGCGCACCCACCCCGCTCTCGTGCGCAAGCTGTTCGCGCTCGAGGTCCCCGAGATCGCGTCGGGCGTCGTCGAGATCGTCTCGCTCGCTCGCGAGGCGGGGCACCGCACGAAGATCGCGGTGCGGGCCAACCAGCCGGGCGTGAACGCCAAGGGCGCGGCGATCGGCGAGCTCGGACAGCGCGTCCGCGCGGTCACGGCAGAGCTCGGCGCCGAGAAGATCGACATCGTCGACTGGTCCGACGACCTCGCGACGTTCGTCGCGAGTGCCCTGTCACCGGCGAAGGTCACGAGCGCGTTCGTCATCGACGAGTCGACCCGTGCCGTCCGCGCCCTCGTGCCCGACTACCAGCTCTCGTTGGCGATCGGCAAGGAGGGTCAGAACGCCCGCCTCGCAGCGAAGCTGACCGGCGCGAAGATCGACATCCAGCCCGACTCGATCCTCGAGTCGAACTGACGTCTGCAGCGGCCGCCGCCCCGTGTCGGCGGGCGCCCAGCTCAGAGGTGTAACATGGAACCCGTCAGAACGTGCATCGGATGCCGTTCGCGCTCCCCACGGTCCTCACTTCTGAGGGTCGTCGCCCAGAACTCCCACGTCGTCGCGGATGCGTCGGCTGTGCTTCCAGGCAGGGGTGCCTGGTTGCATCCGACGCTCGAGTGCTACCGGCTCGCCGTGCGGCGACGTGCGTTCACACGCGCGCTCCGCATCCGCGGCGAGGTGGACACCAGCAATGTAGAGAACAGGCTGAAGGCTAATGGACAACTCATGAGCGGCTCGAAATGAGACCCGTCCGTCATTGATGGTCCCCCTGTTTCGGGGCGGACCCGGAACAGGAGAGAAGTGGCTGCCAAACCACGCGTACACGAGATCGCATCCGAACTCGGTGTCGACAGCAAGATCGCGCTTGAGAAGCTCAAGCAGATGGGCGAGTACGTCAAGGGACCCTCGTCGTCCATCGAACCCCCCGTCGCCCGCCGCCTGAAGGCGGCGCTCGAGGCCGACGGCGTCGCTGCCAAGGCAGCGGCGCCCGCGCCGGCGCCCGCCGCGGCGGCGGCGGCCAAGCCCGCGACGTCCGGCGTGAAGCCCGGTCCCAAGCCGGCCCCGAAGCCCGTTGAAGAAGAGGCGCCTGCGGCGCCCGTCGCCGACGCGCCCCTCTCGGTCGCCGAGCGTCAGGCACAGGCCGAGGAGAAGGCCGCGCACGCGGCCGCCGAGAAGGCCGAGCACGCCGACCAGGCCGAGAAGCCCGCCGCGCCCGTCGCAGACGTCGCGAAGTCGACCGGGCCGAAGCCCGGCGGCGCCATCCCGCGTCCGGCCGGCGCCCCGCGCCCCGGTGCCCCGCGCCCGGGCAACAACCCGTTCTCGAGCTCGCAGGGCATGGGCTCGCGTCCCGCCCAGCCGCGCCCGGGCAACAACCCCTTCTCGAGCTCGCAGGGCATGGGCCAGCGCCCGAGCCCTGGCAACATCCCCCGCCCGCAGGCGCCGCGTCCCGGTTCGCCGCGTCCCGGCGCCCCTCGTCCGGCTGGTGCCGGCGGCGGTCGCCCCGGCGGCGGCGGCGGCTTCCAGCGTCCCGGTGGCGGTGGCGGTGCCGGTGCTCGTCCCGGCGGTGCCGGTGGCGGCTTCCAGCGTCCCGGCGGCGCGCCCGGCGGCGGCTTCGGCGGCCCGCGTCCCGCGGGTGGCGGCGGCCGTGGCCGTGGCCCCGGTGGTGGCACAGCAGGTGCGTTCGGCCGCGGTGGCGGCAAGAGCAAGGCCCGCAAGTCGAAGCGCACGAAGCGTCAGGAATTCGAGATGCGGGAGGCTCCGTCACTCGGCGGCGTGAGCGTTCCCCGCGGCGACGGCAACACCGTCATCCGCCTGCGTCGGGGATCCTCGATCTCCGACTTCGCCGACAAGATCGATGCGAACCCCGGTGCACTCGTCACCGTGCTGTTCCACCTCGGTGAGATGGCGACCGCGACCGAATCGCTCGACGAGGCCACCTTCCAGGTGCTCGGCGAGGAGCTCGGCTACAAGATCCAGGTCGTCTCGCCGGAAGACGAAGATCGAGAGCTCCTCGAGGGCTTCGACATCGACCTCGACCAGGAGCTCGAGGACGAGACCGATGAAGACCTCGAGCAGCGTCCGCCGGTCGTGACCGTCATGGGCCACGTCGACCACGGTAAGACGCGCCTGCTCGACGCCATCCGCAACGCGAACGTCGTCGCGGGTGAGGCCGGCGGCATCACCCAGCACATCGGCGCCTACCAGGTGCACACCGAGCACGAGGGCATCGACCGAGCGATCACCTTCATCGACACCCCGGGCCACGAGGCGTTCACCGCCATGCGTGCCCGTGGTGCGCAGGTGACCGACATCGCGATCCTCGTGGTCGCGGCCGACGACGGCATCATGCCGCAGACGGTCGAGGCGCTGAACCACGCCCAGTCGGCGAACGTGCCGATCGTGGTCGCGGTGAACAAGATCGACAAGCCCGACGCCAACCCGGCCAAGGTGCGTCAGCAGCTCACCGAGTTCGGCCTCGTGGCCGAGGAGTACGGCGGCGACGTGATGTTCGTCGACGTCTCGGCTCGCGAGAACATCGGCATCCAGGACCTCCTCGATGCGGTGCTGCTCACCGCCGACGCCGGACTCGACCTGCGCGCGAACCCCGACAAGGACGCGCGTGGTGTCGCCATCGAGGCGAAGCTCGACAAGGGCCGTGGTGCGGTTGCGACCGTGCTCATCCAGTCGGGCACCCTGCGGGTCGGCGATGCGATCGTCGCGGGCACGGCGTACGGCCGCGTTCGTGCCATGGCCGACGAGAACGGCGACGCCGTGCTCGAGGCCACCCCGTCGCGCCCCGTGCAGGTGCAGGGCCTTTCCACAGTCCCGCGCGCCGGCGACACCTTCCTCGTCACCGAGGATGACCGCACCGCCCGCCAGATCGCCGAGAAGCGCGAAGCCGCTCAGCGCAACGCGCAGCTCGCGAAGGCACGCAAGCGCATCTCGCTCGAGGACTTCACCCGTGCACTCGAAGAGGGCAAGGTCGAGGCGCTCAACCTCATCATCAAGGGTGACGTTTCGGGTGCCGTCGAGGCACTCGAGGAGTCGCTCATGAAGATCGAGGTCGACGACTCGGTGCAGCTGCGCATCCTCCACCGCGGTGTGGGTGCCGTCACCGAGAGCGACATCGACCTCGCGACGATCGACAACGCGATCGTCATCGGGTTCAACGTGCGTCCCGACGTGAAGGCGCGCGAGCGCGCGGCTCGCGAGGGCGTCGACGTGCGCTTCTACTCGGTCATCTACAACGCGATCGACGACATCGAGAACTCGCTGAAGGGCATGCTCAAGCCCGAGTACGAAGAGGTCCAGTCGGGCGTCGCCGAGATCCGCGAGGTGTTCCGCTCCTCGAAGTTCGGCAACATCGCCGGTGTCATCGTGCGGTCGGGAACGATCACGCGAAACGCCAAGGCACGCGTCATCCGCGATGGCGTCGTCGTCGGCGACAACCTCGCCATCGAGTCGCTGCGCCGGTTCAAGGACGACGTCACCGAGGTCCGCACGGACTTCGAGGCGGGCATCGGCCTCGGCAAGTTCAACGACATCCAGGTCGGCGACGAGATCGAGACGATCGAGATGCGCGAGAAGCCTCGCGCCTAGTCCACACGGGGACGGCGGTTCGACCGCCGTCCCCGTCCTCTCGTCTCTCGGAAGGAAGTGACCCATGGCTGATCCGGCACGGGCCAGGAAGATGGCCGACCGCATCAAGGAGATCGTCGCCAAGCGGCTCGACAAGGGGCTCCGCGACCCGCGGCTCGGGTTCGTGACGATCACCGACGTGCGTGTCACGGGCGACCTGCAGCACGCGAGCATCTTCTACACGGTGTACGGCACCGACGAGGAACGTCGCGATTCGGCGCTGGCCCTCAAGTCGGCGACCGGGATGCTCCGCACCGAGGTCGGCCGCAACATCACGGCACGACTCACGCCGTCGCTCGAGTTCATCGCGGACGCGATCCCCGAGAACGCCGAGCACATCGAGGAGCTGCTCCGCGAGGCGCGAGACCGCGACGCCGAGACGACCGCGCTCGCCGAGACGGCTGAGTACGCCGGCGACGCCGACCCGTACGTGAAGCCGCGCGAACTCGGAGACGACGAAGCGTTCGACGACGTCAGAGACATCGCCGACGAGGGCCGCGCAGGCTAGTACGGGGCGCGGCCTAGCGCCGCCCGCCGCTGCCGCGCAGGTCGGGGGCGACCTCGGCGATGCGCGCGTGAAGGGCCGTGATGAAGGCCAGCACGGCCGGCTGACGCAGCGCCTCGGGCCGGCACACCAGCCAGTAGGGCAGGAGCTCGTCGATCTCGGAGGGGAACAGGCGAACGAGGTCGTCGTGCTTGTCGGCGAGGAAGGCGGGCAGCAGCCCGTAGCCGGCGCCCGCTCGCGTCGCATCGACGTGCACGAAGACGTTGGTGCTCGAGACGGCGTCGACCATGCGTCGTGTCGAGCGACGTGCCGCGTCGAGCGCGTCGACCTGCAGCATCGACTCGATGAAGTAGACGAGCGGCCGGCCGTCGAGGTCGGCCGTGGTTCGCGGCATGCCGTGCTGTTCGAGATAAGCGCGGCTCGCGTACAGGCCGAGCGCGTAGTCGGCGAGGTGCACCGCCTCGGCCCGGTTGACGTGCGGCTTGCCGACGACCACCTCGAGGTCGACGCCGACGCGCTGCTGGGCGGCGCGGCGCTGCGCGGCGACGATCTCGAGCGACACGTCGGGATGCGCGCGGCGCACCGCGACGATCGCGGGCGCCGCGATGAACCCGCTGAAGCCGTCTGTCGCCGAGAGGCGGACGACCCCCGAGAGCCGCGCGGACTCCGGCGAGAGCGCGCCGAGCGCGCGCTCGACGCCCTCCGCCGCGGTGAGCGCGTGCTCCCCGAGCACGGTGAGCACCCAGCCGGCCGCCCCGCGTGCGAGCACCCTGCCTCCGAGCGCGTCCTCGAGGGCGGCGATGCGCCTGGCGATGGTCGTGTGGTTCAGGCCGAGCGCTGTCGCGGCGGCCGTGTAGCGGCCCGCGCGTGCGACGGCCAGCAGGATCAGCAGGTCGTCGGGATTCGGACGGGATCGCGGCAGCTTCATCGAGGACACACGTGCATATTCGCACACTTCCTCGCGCGACCGGGCGGTCGCCCTGCACTCGGCTGCAGAATCCTCACCGTTCGGGGAGTCGGTACCCCGAGTCCTCGCCGACCACGAGCCCGTCGGCGACGAGTCCCGCGATCGCGCGGCCGAGCTGGGCGGCATCGGCCCAGACAGGGTCGAGTTCGACCCGGGCGACCGGCCGGTGGGCGGCACGCAGCTCGCGCATGACGAGCCCGCGCACCTGCCGGTCGGAGCCCGCGAACCTCCCCTGCACGGCCCGCCTCGCGCCCTCGTACGGCGGGTAGCCCGCTGCGCGCCACGCGCAGGAACCGGCGATCGGGCACTCGTCGCAGCGCGGGGCGCGGGCGATGCACACCGTGGCGCCGAGCTCCATCGTCGCCGCGTTGAAGATGCGGGCCGACGGCGGGTCATCCGGCAGCAGTTCCTCCATCGCCGCGAGGTCGCGGGCCGTCGACGGCGGACCGGGGTCGCCCTGACCCGCGACGGCGCGGGCGAGCACGCGCCGCGTGTTCGTGTCGACCACCGGATGTCGCACGCCGAAGGCGAACGCGGCGATCGCACGAGCCGTGTACGGACCGATGCCCTGCAGTGCGAGGAGCGCATCGAGATCGCGCGGCACCTCACCGCCGTGCCGCTCGACGATCTCGGTCGCAGCCCGGTGCAGCCAGAGCGCCCGCCGGGGATAGCCGAGCCGGTCCCACGCCCGTACCGCCTCCGATGGCGGCTCGGCGGCGAGCGCGGCCGGCGTCGGCCACCGCTCGATCCATGCCTCCCACCGCGGGACGACCCGCGCGACCTGCGTCTGCTGCAGCATGAACTCGCTCACCAGCACGGCCCACGGCGACACGTCGGCCGCACGCCACGGCAGCGGACGCGCGGCGTGCGCGAACCAGCCGACGAGGATGTCCGCGATCGGCGACGTGGTGGGGCGCGGCATCCGCTCAGCCTATGACGTCGACCATGCCCGGACCGAGCTCGCGGCTAGGCTCGGAACATGCGACTCGTCACCACGGCAAGGGTCACGTTCCTTCGCGCGCTGGCCGACGAGATCGTGGCGCAGTACGGGCACGGACGTATGATCGTCGCGATCGACGGGCCGCTGCGCAGCGGCAAGTCGCGCTTCGGCGACGACCTCGCCGACGTGCTGCGCGAGCGCGAGCACGCGGTGTTCCGCGCGAGCATCGAGGACTTCCATCGATCGCGCGCCGCACAGGCCGATTTCGGGGCCGACACTCCGGCACGGTACTTCGGCTACGGCATCGACGAATCGGCGCTTCGTCGAGTGCTCGTCGAGCCGTTCCGCATGGGCGGGTCCACGGCCTTCGTCACCCGGGTGTTCGATCCCGCTCGCGACGCCTGGGTCGAGCCGAAGTGGATCACCGGGCCCGAGGACGCGATCCTCGTCATCGACGGCCGATTCGTCCTGCGCGAACGGCTCGCCGCTCTCTGGGACGTGCGCATCGCCATCGACGGCGACCCCGCCGACCCGGCCGACGTGCTCGCCTACGCCGAACGCGACCCGCGAGTGGTCGCGTCGGCGATCATCGACCTCGCCGATCCGGACCATCCAACGCGATGATTCCTCGAAATTCGCTGACGTCGGGCGCCTGATCCGCCCGATTTTCCCCCAGACCGGGGGCAATTTCGAGGCTGATCGTGTATTCCGCTGGACAAATGGCCCTCTGGTTAGGCCATACTAAAAACGCACAAAATCCGGCTTGCGAAATCGAGCCCGCGAATCCACGGATTCTGCTCCACTCGAACCATCCGACCGTGATCGACGCTGAGGTCCATGAGCGACGGTCGTTCGGTCGCTCACACGTGCGCCCATCGGCGCATCCCGGTTTCGCCGACCCTGCCGGCCGACCCCTTTTGGAGACTGAATGAGCATGCCCCGTGCCCGACTGGCGCACGCTGCCCCCGCTGAATCCCGCGCGCGAACGAGACCGGCGTGGAAGAGCTCGCTGCACCGGATCGCCGCAGCGCTCGCCGCCGTCGCGCTCGGCGCCGGCCTCGCGCTGGTCGGAGCCGCCGCACCGGCGAGTGCCCACCACAACACGATCAAGGCGACCGCCGACTGCGACACCGCGACCGGCAAGGCCGACCTGACGTGGAGCGTGACCAACTCCGAGAAGCTCACGGAGACCATCACGTGGTCCTCCGACGAGTCCGTCGTCCCGAAGGACACGACGCTCGGCGACCGCGAGACGCGACAGTTCACCCAGTCGGGCGTCGGGCCGGGCACGTACTCGCTCGAGCTCAAGGGCAAGTGGTCGAACGGTGAGAAGAGCACCGACAAGGGCTCCATCACCGTCAAGGCCGACCTGTGCGACGACGGCGACGACGAGAAGATCACGTACTGTCACTCGGGCAACGGCAAGCAGTACTCCAAGATCGAGACGTCGGTCAGCGCGTTCTACAAGAGCGGCCACATCAACCACGACGACGACATCTTCCCGGCGTTCAGCTTCTGGAAGGACGGCAAGCTCATCCAGGTCGCCGCGCAGGGCGACCAGGGCCTGCTGAAGTACAAGGACTGCACGAAGCCGAAGCCCGAGGACATCGATGTTCCGGCCAAGCCGACCTCCGTCGACGACTGCGGCACCGCGAACGACCGCGTCGTGCAGCCCGCCGCCATCGAAGGGGTCGTCTGGACCATCGGCGAGATCGTCGACGGCAAGGCGACCGTGACCGCGACCGCGCTCGAGGGCTACGAGTTCGACAATGGCAAGACCAAGGTGACCTGGGAGTACACGTTCACCGACAAGCCCTGCCCGGTGAACCTGGTCGGAGCGCCGACCTTCGGCGACTCCTGCGGCCTGGGCAACGAGCAGCTCGTGCTGCCGGTCGACACCGAGTCGGCCGACTGGCAGTCGGTGCGCGAGGGCGACACGATCACTGTCACGGTCGCGCCGAAGCCCGGCTACGTCTTCACGGGTGACCCGCAGACCGAGTGGGCCTTCAGCGTGAACGACGAGCCCTGCCCGCCCGGCGTCGTGCCGGTCGGCGGCGTTCCGACCTTCTTCGACGCCTGCGGTCCCGACAACGAGCAGTTCACGCCGCCGGTCGACACCGAGACGGTCGACTGGGAGTTCGTGCGCGAGGGCGACACGATCACCGTGACCGCGACCGCGAAGCCGGGCAGCGCGTTCGAGCCGGGCGCGCAGATCAAGTGGACGTTCGTCGTGCGTGATGCCGACTGCGTCGCGCCGAGCCTCGCGGGCACGCTCGCGGCGGGCGTCTGCGAGGCGGATGCCCCGTGGATCACCTATGACGTCGTGCTCACCGACCCCGACAACCAGTCGACGGGCACCGCGGCGACGCTGGTGCTGAGCGACGGCACGAACACCGAGCGGATCGAACTCGGCGAGCTCGACGATGACGGCACGCTCGAGGGCCGGACCCTCTGGCCCGGCGCCTCGGTCGACGATGACGGCAACGCCACCGGGTGGCCCGGCTGGGAGTTCGTCGACGGCGCATGGGTCGAGACCGACGGCAACTTCGCGTGGACCCGTGAGCTCACCTCGGCGGTCATCGAGGTGAACCCGAATACGACGGTCGCGCTGGTCTACCCGCCGGCCACGCCGAACTGCGTCGCCGGTCCGCCCACCGGGCCGGGCGGCGAGCCGGGCGACGGTGACGGCAACACGCCGAGCGCCGGTGCGGGCCTCGCCGCGACCGGGTTCGCCGGTACGTCGATGGCGATCGTCGCCGGCGTCATCGTGATCGCGGGCATCGCGTTCCTCGTGATCGCGCGACTCCGCCGCAAGGGCGCCTAGCCCGCAGCGCGGAACATGACGAGGGGGTCCGGTTCGCCGGGCCCCCTTCGTCGTCGCTGCGTGGGGATGCC
The DNA here is from genome assembly GCA_963758615.1 of uncultured Actinomycetota bacterium. Taxonomy (GTDB): domain Bacteria; phylum Actinomycetota; class Actinomycetes; order Actinomycetales; family Microbacteriaceae; genus Agromyces. The sequence goes on from CAVWVZ010000007.1 coordinate 503,084, forward strand.
GAGCTGCGGCATCCGAATTCGCCACGGCACCCGAGTGGTCAGACCGGCACGTCGGCGAGCACCCGCTCGTGGGTGAGCGGTTCACCGCGCCATTCGACCTCGTGCACGAGCGTGGTGAGCGCGCGGCTGACGCGTGCGTCGAGGCCGGCGGCGGATGCCTCGCGCACGACGGCCCCGTTGAGGAAGTCGATCTCGGTGAGCTGCCCGCGACGCAGGCTCTGCTGGGTCGACCCGAGGTTGGGCACGTCGCCCATGCGGACGCGCATCGACCACGGCAGCACCTGCCCGATCGCGAGCGGCATCCGGGCGAAGAGTCGCAGCCGCCGGTCGCCGAGGCCCTGCAGCGCGCCGAAGCGGATGCCCCGGGCGATGCCCACGCGCACCGCCTCACGCATCGACGCGGCGACGACGCGTCGCAGCCGGCGGTCGGCGATGACGTCCTGGACGCTCTCTCCCACGATCGCGGGGACGGCGTTCAACATGTTGACGATGAGCTTCGTCCACTGCGCCCCCCGGAATCCGTCGATCGCGACGACCCGGACCGCGTCGGACAGCACGCCGGCGACCCTGACGCACTCGGCGTCTGCCGGGCCGTCGCCGCGCCCGAGGTAGCTCGTGGCGGGCGTCGTGACGCGCACGACGCCCGGCTCGGTGTAGTTGGCGGCGATGATCGAGAGCAGGCCCATGCACGACGACCCCGGCAACAGCCTCGCTGCGGTGGCGACGCCGTCGAGCCCGTTCTGCACGACCACGACCGGCACGCCGTCGATGTGCAAGGCATTCGCCGTGATCGCCGCCTCGGCGTCCTGCGCCTTCGTGCACACGAGCACGAGGTCGGGTCGCGTCGACAGCGTCTCGGCGGCGGCGACAGTGGCGTGCACGTCTCCGTAGCCGCCGCTCACGCTGATGCCGCCTTCGCGGATCGCCGCCAGTCCGGCGCCGCGCGCCGTGACCTCGACGTCGTGCCCGGCCCGGGCGAGGAGGGCGGCGAAGGTCCCGCCGAGCGCACCGGCGCCGATGATCCCGATCTTCACCGTCCCAGCGTAGGCGGCGCGCTGCGGCCCGGCGTCCGCCGACCCTCGGTCGGCGCGGCTGTTAGCCTGATGGGCGTGAACAGCGGCATCCTCCTCGTCGACAAGCCGCAGGGAATCACGAGTCACGACGTCGTCGCCCGCATGCGCCGCCTCGCAGGCACCCGCAAGATCGGGCACGCGGGCACGCTCGACCCGATGGCGACGGGCCTGCTGGTCCTCGGCGTCGACAGCGCGACCCGGCTGCTGCACTACCTGGTCGGACTCGACAAGGAGTACTTCGCGACGATCCGCCTCGGATGGGGCACGACGACCGACGATGCCGAGGGCGAACCCGTGCCGGCCACCGACGCCGATCGGTCCGCGGTCGCCGCGCTGACCGACGGGTCGATCCGCGAGGCGATGCTCCTGCAGGTCGGCGAGATCGACCAGGTCCCGAGCGCGGTCAGCGCCGTGAAGGTCGACGGCAAGCGCGCCTACCAGCGCGTGCGCGACGGCGAGCAGGTCGAACTGGCGTCGCGCCGGGTGACCGTGTCGGTCTTCGAACTGCTCGCGTCGCGCGCGGGTGACGGATGCCTCGACCTCGACGTCCGCGTCGAGTGCTCGTCGGGCACGTACGTGCGCGCACTCGCGCGCGACCTCGGATCCGCGCTCGGCACGGCCGGCCACCTCACCGCACTGCGCCGGAGCCGCATCGGCCAGTACTCGGTCGACGAGGCCGGCGAACTCGAGGGGTTCGATGTCGCCGCGTCGCTCATCGGCCCCGCCGACGCCGCGAGGCGATCCCTGCCGGTCGTCGATGTCACCGCCGACGAGGCCGTCGACCTCGGCCACGGCAAGCGTGTCACGATCGACGACGCGCGGTTCGCGACATCCGATCGAACGGCGCCGCTCGCCGCGATCGCGCCCGGCGACCGCCTCATCGCGATCGTCGAACGGCGCGGCGACCAGCTGAAGGTCGTCACGGGATTCCCGCAGCAGGAGCAGTCGTGATCGAGTGGTTCACCTGGGTGCAGCTCGCGGTCGCGGTCGCCGCCGGTGCGCTCTGCCTCGTGCTCGGGCTCGCGGGGCGCGTGCCGAGCGACCTGACGATCGGCGCCTTGGCGCTCGTCGAGGTGCTGCTCGTCGTGCAGCTCGTGGTGGCGATCCTCGCACCGGCGTTCGGGAACGAGCCGACCGGCAGCGTGCTCGAGTTCTACACCTACCTGGTGGGCGCGCTGCTGCTGCCGCCGGCTGCCGCGTTCTGGGCCCTGCTCGAACGCAACCGCTGGTCGACGGTCATCCTCGGCGTCGCCGCGCTCGCGGTCGGCGTGATGGTGTACCGCATGCTGCAGATCTGGACGGTGCAGGCGGCGTGAGCGGCGTCTGAGAGAATCGAGCGAAATGAGCAAGCTGCAGAACGCCCCCACCCCGGCGCGCCCGTCGACCCGCATGAGCGGTGTCGGGCGCGTGCTCGTCGCCGTCTACGGAGTGCTCGCACTCGCGGCGATCGGGCGATCGTTCGTGCAGATCGTGTCGAAGTTCGACGAGGCGCCCCTCGCGTACGCGCTGTCGGCACTCGCGGCGGTCGTCTACGTCGTGGCCACGATCGCGCTCGTGCGCCCCGGGATCGGGTGGTACCGCGTGGCGTGGGCGACGATCGCGTTCGAGTTCACCGGCGTGATCGTCGTCGGCACCCTCAGCGTCGTGATGCCCGAGCTCTTCCCGCACGACACCGTATGGTCGGCATTCGGCCGCGGCTACCTGTTCATCCCGCTCGTGCTGCCCGTGCTCGGCATGTGGTGGCTCGCCAGGCACCGGCCCGCGCGGCCCGGCAGCTCCAACGCGACGTCGCCTGCCGACGGGGCAGAGGGGGGTGCCGCGTGAAGATCTACAAGGGCCTCGCCGGGGTTCCCGCGGGCTTCGGCCCGTCGGCGGTGACCATCGGAAAGTTCGACGGCGTCCACCAGGGGCACCGCGCCGTGATCGGCCGACTCCGCAGCATCGCCGAGGCCGAGGGGCTGAGATCGACGGTCGTCACGTTCGACCGCAACCCGCTCGCTCTGCTCGCGCCCGACAAGTGCCCCGACTCGCTGGTGAGCATTCGCCAGAAGCTCGAGCTGCTCGCCACCACCGGCATCGACGCGACGCTGATGCTGCCGTTCGACCGTGCGCTGGCGTCGGTGCCGGCGACCGAGTTCGTCGAGCGCGTGCTCGTCGACACCCTCGCCGCCAGGGCGGTGCTCGTCGGCCGCGACTTCCGCTACGGAGCCCGCGGCGCCGGCGACGTCGACCTGCTCATCGACCTCGGCGCCACGTTCGGGTTCACGGTCGAGGTCATCGACGACGTCACGCCCGAGGACGGGCGTCGCGTGTCGTCGACCTGGGTGCGCGAGCTGCTCGCCGAGGGCGATGTGCGGCACGCGACCGAACTGCTCGGGCACACTCCGACGGTGTCGGGCATCGTCGTGCACGGTGCCGCCCGCGGGCGCGAACTGGGCTTCCCGACCGCGAACCTCACGCCCGAGTCCGAAGGGCTCATCCCCGCCGACGGCGTCTACGCCGGGTGGCTCACCGACGCCGGCACGCGGTATCCCGCCGCGATCTCGGTCGGCGACAATCCCACGTTCAAGGGCGTCGCGAAGAAGCAGGTCGAGGCGTACGTGCTCGACCGTGAGCTCGACCTCTACGACCACGTCGTCGACATCGAGTTCGTCGAGCGCATCCGCGGCATGGTGGCGTTCACGAACATCCCCGACCTCATCGACACCATCCGCACCGACGTCGATCGATCCCGCGAGATCCTGGCCGACTGATCTCCGACGCCCGACGGCGGCGGGCAGCCCTCACCGCCGTCCGCGCGCCCGACCGCGGCAGTCGGCGGCTCGACGGAGCCATAGACTCGAGACGATGACCCCGATCCCGCCCCGTCCGCTCTGGGCGGGACGCTCGCTCGCCCTCATCGGCATCGCGCTGGTCGCGTTCAACCTGCGCACCGCGGTCGCGTCGCTCTCGCCGATCCTCGACCAGGTCGGCGCCGAGATCACCCTGAACCCCGTCGTGCTCGGATTCCTCGGCATGCTGCCGCCGCTGAGCTTCGCCGTGTTCGGCATCCTGACGCCGCTCATCGCCAGGAGATTCGGTCTCGAGGGCACGCTCATCGTGTCGCTCATCGCGCTCGCCGCGGGGCTCGCGTGGCGTGGGCTCTCGGGCTCGGCGCTCACACTCGTCGCCGCGAGCACGCTGACGTTCGCTGCGATCGGCGTCGCCAACGTGCTGCTGCCGCCGCTCGTGAAGCGGTACTTCCCCGATCGCATCGGCATGATGACCGCGCTGTACGTGACCGCGATGTCGATCAGCGCGTTCACGCCGCCGCTGATCGCCGTTCCGGTCGCGGATGCCGCGGGGTGGCGTGTCTCGCTGGGCGAGTGGTCGATCGTGGCCGCGCTGTCGCTCGTGCCGTGGATCGCGCTGCTCGTGCATCCCAGGCGGAAGGCGGTCGAGGCGCTGCCCGAGGAGGCCGACCGGGGCCAGTTGCGCCACGCGTTGCGTTCACCGCTGGCGTGGTCGCTCGCCGTCGTGTTCGCGATGCCGGGATTCAACAGCTACTCGGCGTTCGCGTGGCTCCCGTCGATCCTTCGCGACCTCGCCGGGGTCTCACCGGCCGAGGCGGGCGCGCTGCTCGCGCTGTACGCGGCGATGGGGCTGCCCGCCGGACTCATCGTGCCGGTCGTCGCGGCCCGCTACGGCAAGGTGCGACTCCTCGTCGCGGTGGCCATCGCCGCGCTCGTCGTCGGATATCTCGGTCTGCTCATCGTTCCGACGGTGGCGACGTGGTTGTGGGTCGCGCTCGCCGGCATCGGGCCGATGCTCTTCCCGCTCGCCCTGGTGCTCATCAACCTCCGCACCCGCACCCACTCGGGCGCCGTGGGCCTGTCGGCGTTCGTGCAGTCGGCGGGATACCTGATGGTCGCCACCGGACCACTGCTGGTCGGCATCCTCGCCGAGCAGACCGGGGGCTGGGTCTGGCCGCTCCTGCTGCTGCTGGCATCGGCCGTTCCCGTCGCGATCGCCGGGGCGGTGGTCGCCCGCCCGCGCTACTTCGAGGACGAACGCGACGCCTGATCGGCGGGCCCCGGCGCTGTGGACTCAGGCCAGCAGCTCGGGCCGGTGCACGAGCGCAGCCGCGCCGATGAGCGGGCCCTCGTCGGAGAGTCCGGACGGCACGATCTCGAGGCGCGTCACGAACGGGAACGAGGTGCGCTGCGCCACGGCCGCGCGCGCGTGGTCGAAGAGTGCGGGGGAGACCCGCGAGAAGCCGCCGCCGATGGCGACGACGTCGAGGTCGAGCAGGTTCGCCGCCGAGGCCACGGCATGTCCGATCGCGGTGCCTGACCGTTCGACGGCGGCGAGCGCGATCGGATCGCCCGCGGCGTGGGCGAGGGCGAGGTCCTCGCCGGTCTCGCCGGAGAACCCCTGAGTGCGCGCCCACGCGACGGTGCGCGGGCCGGAGGCGACGGCTTCGAGGCACCCCCTGCCGCCGCACGCGCACAGGTCGTCGAATCCGCCGACCTCGACATGGCCGATGTGCCCGGCGTTGCCGGTGGGGCTCGGCACGGCGCGGCCGCCGAGCACGAGGCCGCCGCCGACGCCCGTCGAGACGATCATGCCGAGCATGCTCGCGGCGCCCGCGCCGGCGCCGACCCAGTATTCGGCGAGGGCGATGCAGAGCCCGTCGATGCGCAGCGTGACCGGTGCGTCGTGCACCATCTCCGAGATGCGTTCGACGAGTGGATGCCCCCGCCAGGCCGGAACGTTGAGGGGTGAGACGGTGCCCGCGTCGAGGTCGACCGGGCCCGCGGCACCCACGCCGACCCCGAGGAGCGGTGCGTCGGCGGGACGAGCGAACAGTGCGGCAGTGACGACGTCGCGCACCGCGGTGTCGAGCTCCGCCGAGGACGCCCCGGCGCCCGTGGGCCGACGATACCGGGAGCCCGCGACGAGTGCGCCCCGGGTGTCGACGAGTGCGGCCTCGACCTTGGTGCCGCCGAAGTCGACAGCGAGCGCGAGCGGCAGTGACATCCCCTCAGCATAGGCGCGCGACATCCGGCGCTCCGGTGCTCATCTGAGCAGGATCACCCGCGAGTGTTGCCGATGAGCATCGACCTGCCTACGCTGGAATGCGAGGCCGGACGGAGGCGCATGGACGAGATCGACGAGCTGCTCTCGATCAGGGCGGCCGAGCTCTACTACGAAGAGAACAAGACGCAGGACGAGATCGGGCAGGCATTGCGCCTCACCCGGTGGAAGGTGGGGCGGCTGCTCGCGCAGGCGAAGCAGCGCGGCTTCATCCGCATCGAGATCCTGCATCCACGCGCGCGACGCCTGCCGATCGAGCGGCGGCTCCGCGACGAACGCGGCCTCACCGACGCGATCGTGGTGTCGTCGGCCGGCGTCGTCTCGGCCGAAGAACTGCAGGCGCGCACCGCCCAGGCAGCCGCCGACTACCTCACCGCATTGCGACCCGTGCCGCGCACCCTGGGCGTGAGCTGGGGACGCACCCTCTTCGACATCTCGCAGCACCTGCGCAACGGCTGGGCTGCGGGGGTCAACGTGGTGCAGATCAACGGCGGGGTCAGCCTCAATCGCCGTGCGGGCACCGCTGCCGCGACCGCGGTCGCGATCGCCCAGAAGGGCGGCGGCAGTGCCACCCTCCTGCCGAGCCCCGCGATCCTCGAACAGCTCTCCACGAAAGAGGCGATCGAGTCCGACCGGGTGGTGGCCGGAGTCATCGAGCTCGCCCGCTCGGCCGACGCGTACCTCTTCAGCGCGGGCGCGGCCGACCACAACTCGGTGCACGTCGAGAGCGGCTACCTCTCGACGGCCGACGTCGACCTTCTCGTGCAGAAGGGCGCCGTCGGAGACGTCGTCGGGCGCTACATCGACTCCGACGGCAACATCGTCGATCCCGCGCTCGACGCGCGCACGGTCGGCCTCACGCTCGACGAGCTGCGCGCCGCGCCGCTCGCGGTCGCCGTGATCGCCGGTTCCGCCAAGCACGCCGTCGCCGACGCGGTCGTGCGCAGCCGCCTCTGCTCGGTGCTCGTCACCGACGAGTCCACCGCGCTCCACCTCCTCGACGGCTGACGCCGCCCCGCTGCATCACCCCTCACACGAAGGACAGGTCACACACCATGTCAGGCACCTCACTCGTCACCGCCCGCGAGCGCGCACTCGCCGTGCTCGGCGGCGAACCCGACGACCAGACGCTCGGCCGGTACCTGCACGGCATCCCCGGCGTAGACGCGGTCGGCCTCGAGCAGCGCGCCGCCGCGCTCGGCACCCGATCGATCAAGACGACGTCCAAGAAGTGGGCTCTCGACAAGATCATCTCGCTCATCGATCTCACGACCCTCGAGGGCGCCGACACGCCCGGCAAGGTGCGCTCCCTCGTCGCCAAGGCGATGAACCCCGACCCCGCCGACGCGTCGACGCCGCGAGTCGCGGCGGTCTGCGTGTACGGAGACATGGTGCCGTTCGCGGTCGACGCCCTCGGCGGCGCGCATGGCGACCCCGACGACGGGCTCATCTCGGTCGCCGCGGTCGCGACCGCGTTCCCCAGCGGTCGGTCGTCACTCGAGATCAAGCTGGCCGACACGGCCGAGGCCGTGACCGCCGGCGCCGACGAGATCGACATGGTCATCGATCGCGGCGCGTTCCTCGCCGGCCGCTACGGGCAGGTGTTCGACCAGATCTCCGCCGTGAAGGACGCCTGCCGCCGCACCGACGGCACGAGCGCGAGCCTCAAGGTCATCCTCGAGACCGGCGAGCTCGTCACCTACGACAACGTGCGTCGCGCCTCCTGGCTCTCGATCCTCGCCGGCGGGGACTTCATCAAGACCTCGACCGGCAAGGTGTCGCCCGCCGCGACGCTGCCGGTGACCCTGCTCATGCTCGAGGTGGTGCGCGACTGGCACCTCGCCACCGGGCACCGCGTCGGCGTCAAGCCCGCGGGCGGCATCCGCGCGTCGAAGGACGCCATCAAGTACCTGGTCACGGTCGCCGAGACGGTCGGCGAGGACTGGCTCGTGCCCCACCTCTTCCGGTTCGGCGCATCGAGCCTGCTGAACGACGTGCTGCTGCAGCGCCAGAAGATGACCACCGGCCACTACTCCGGTCCCGACTACCTCACCATCGACTGAGAGACGACGACATGAGCTTCCTCGAGTACGCACCCGCCCCCGAGTCGCGGGCGATCCTCTCGCTGCGCGACCAGTACGGCCTCTTCATCGACGGCGAGTTCGTCGAGGGTCGCGGCACCCCGTTCCAGACCATCTCGCCGGCGAGCGAAGAGCGCATCGCGATGATCGCGAACGCGAATCCGGCCGATGTCGACGACGCGGTCGCCGCCGCGCGCCGCGCCTACGACCGCACCTGGTCGAAGATGAGCGGTCGCGACCGCGGCAAGTACCTCTTCCGCATCGCCCGACTCGTGCAGGAACGCGCGCGTGAGCTCGCGGTCGCCGAGTCCCTCGACAACGGCAAGCCCATCAAGGAATCACGCGACGTCGACGTGCCGCTCGTCGCGGCATGGTTCTTCTACTACGCCGGATGGGCCGACAAGCTCGACCACGCCGGACTCGGTGCGGGCCCTCGTGCCCACGGCGTCGCGGCACAGGTGATCCCGTGGAACTTCCCGCTGCTGATGCTGTCGTGGAAGATCGCACCGGCGCTCGCCGCGGGCAACACCGTCGTGCTGAAGCCGGCTGAGACGACCTCGCTCACCGCGCTCATCTTCGCCGAGATCCTGCAGCAGGCCGACCTGCCGCCCGGCGTCGTCAACATCATCACGGGGGCGGGCGACACGGGTGCGAACCTCGTCGCGCACGACGGCGTCGACAAGGTCGCGTTCACCGGCTCGACCGCGGTGGGCCGGGCGATCGCCAAGCAGATCGCCGGCACCGACAAGAAGGCCACGCTCGAGCTCGGCGGCAAGGCCGCGAACATCGTGTTCGACGACGCGCCGATCGACCAGGCCATCGAGGGCATCGTCAACGGCATCTTCTTCAACCAGGGCCACGTGTGCTGTGCCGGATCGCGCCTGCTCGTGCAGGAGAACATCCACGACGAGGTCGTCGAGCGATTGAAGCTGCGCCTCTCGACCCTGCGACTCGGCGACCCGCTCGACAAGAACACCGACATCGGCGCGATCAACTCGCGCGAGCAGCTCGAGCGCATCCGCGAGCTGAGCGACATCGGCGTCGCCGAGGGCGCCGACCGGTGGAGCGTGCCGTGCGAGATCCCCGAGAACGGGTTCTGGTACGCGCCGACGATCTTCACGAACGTGCAGACCTCGAGCCGCATCGCGCGTGAGGAGATCTTCGGCCCCGTGCTGTCGGTGCTCACGTTCCGTACGCCGGCCGAGGCGATCGCCAAGGCGAACAACACGCCCTACGGGCTCTCAGCCGGCATCTGGACCGACAAGGGCAGCCGCATCCTCGCCGTGGCCGACAAGCTTCGCGCCGGCGTCGTATGGGCCAACACGTTCAACCGCTTCGACCCGTCGAGCCCGTTCGGCGGCTACAAGGAGTCGGGCTACGGGCGTGAGGGCGGCCGCCACGGCCTGGCCGCCTACCTGACGCCCGCACCGATCGGGCAGGCAGCGGTCACGCGATCGGCTGCGAAGGCGTCGATCGCATCGACGGATGCCCCGGCTGCGCCCGCCCGTCGGGCCGCACGGTCGACGAAGACCACGCGAACAGCCAAGCCCGCCAGGAAGGGAGCAGCGAAGTGAGCCGCCTCGCCGTGCCGAAGACCTACAAGCTCTACATCGGCGGCGCGTTCCCGCGCAGCGAATCGGGGCGCACCTACGAGGTGCTCCGTGCCGATGGCGAGTTCCTCGCGAACGTCGCCAAGGCCTCCCGCAAGGACGCCCGCGACGCGGTCGTCGCGGCGCGTGGCGCGGTGTCGGGCTGGTCGGCGGCGACCTCGTACAACCGTGGGCAGGTCCTCTACCGCATCGCCGAACTCCTCGAGGGTCGGCGCGCGCAGTTCGTCGCCGAGATCGAAGCGGCCGAGGGAGTGTCGCGCGCCGTGGCATCCGCCCAGGTCGACGAGTCCATCGATCGCTGGGTCTGGTACGCCGGCTGGGCCGACAAGTTCGCGCAGGTCACGGGCAACGCCAATCCGGTCGCCGGCCCCTACTTCAACATCTCGGTCCCCGAACCCACGGGGATCGTGGCGATCATCGCACCTCAGGACTCCTCGCTCGTCGGGTTCGTCTCGGCGCTCGCGCCGGCGCTCGTCGCAGGCAACTCCGTCGTCATCGTCGCGAGCGAGCGATTCCCCCTGTCGGCGATCAGCCTCGCCGAGGTGCTCGCGACGAGCGACGTGCCCGGTGGCGTCGTCAACGTGCTCACGGGTTCGCCGGCCGAGATCGCGCCGTGGCTCGCGAGCCACTCCGATGTGAACGCGCTCGACCTCGTGGGCGCGGGCGACCTCGACTGGGTCTCGCTCGAGATCGACGCGGCCGACACGCTGAAGCGGGTGCTGCGACCCGAACAGGGAGCCGACGCCGCAGCACCGGCGCTCGGTCGCATCACCGCGTTCACCGAGACGAAGACCGTCTGGCACACGAAGAGCCTGAAGTAGGGAGCAGCAGATGGCAGGTCGCAATGGCGCGTCCGACCAACGCGGGCGGCTGGCGTCCGACCCGTTCGACTACCGCCTCGCGAAAGACGGGGCGGTGATCGTGTCACGCGGTGGCCGACCCGTGACCACGGTCGGTGGGCGTGACGCGGGCAAGCTCGCCGCCGCGCTGCAGCGCGCCGACGACCTGACGACGCAGCACCTGCTCGCGCGCATCACCGGCAACTACAAGCGGGGCAACGAGCGAGGCTGACCCGCGTCGGCAGCGCCGGGGAGGGGTGCTCGTGCATGTACTCGTGACCGGTGCGACCGGCTACATCGGCGGCCGGCTGGTGCCGCGCCTCATCGAGGCTGGGCATGACGTGCGAGTGCTGGTGCGACGGCCCGAACGGCTGCGAGACGTGCCCTGGGCGGCAACGGTCGACGTCGTCGAGGGAGACCTCGGCGATCGCACGGCGGTCGACCGCGCGATGGCAGACGTCGAGGTCGTCTACTACCTCGTGCACTCGATGGGTGGAAACCACGACTTCGAGACGACCGAGCTGTCGATCGCCCGCAACGTCGCCGCGTCGGCACACGAGCACGGCGTGCGTCGCATCGTCTACCTCGGCGGCCTGCACCCCGAGACGACACGGCTCTCGCGCCACCTGCGCTCGCGGACCCAGGTGGGCGAGATCCTGCTCGCGTCGGGGGTCCCCACGGTCGTGCTCCAGGCCGGTGTCATCATCGGCTCGGGGTCCACATCGTTCGAGATGATCCGCCACCTCACCGAGGTGCTGCCCTACATGCCCGCGCCGCGCTGGGTGCGCAGCTTCATCCAGCCGATCGCCGTGCGCGACGTGCTGCACTACCTGATCCGCGCGGCCGAAGTGCCGCCTGACGTCGATCGGGCGTTCGACATCGGCGGCCCCGACGTCTACCGCTACGGCCAGCTCATGAACGGATACGCGGTCGAGGCAGGGCTCCCGCAGCGACCGATCGCGGCGCTGCCGGTGCTCACGCCATGGCTCGCCGGCCAGTGGGTGAACCTCGTCACCCCGATCCCGCGTCGACTCGCGGTACCGATCATCGAGTCGCTGCAGTTCGACTGCGTCATGCGCGAGCACGACATCGACGAGGTGATCCCGCCGCCCCCTGAGGGGCTCCTGCCGTATCGCACGGCCGTGAGGCTGGCGCTCGAGCGCGAGCGCGCGGGCGAGGTCGAGACGAGCTGGCGGAACATGGAGGTCGAGGGCGCTCCGAGCGACCCCCTGCCGAGCGACCCCGACTGGGCGGGCCACACGGTGTACGTCGACGAGCGCGAGCAGCACTCCACCGCGCCTGCGGCCCAGTTGTGGCGTGTCATCGAGGGGGTCGGGGGCGAGAACGGCTGGTACTCCTTCCCGCTCGCGTGGGCGATCCGGGGGTGGGTCGACAAGCTCACGGGCGGTGTCGGGCTTCGGCGGGGGCGCCGCGATCCCGACGTGCTGCACGTGGGCGACGCTGTCGACTTCTGGCGGGTCGAGGCGATCGACCGCGGCAGCTTCCTGCGGTTGCGCGCGGAGATGCGATTGCCCGGGCGGGCATGGCTCGAGCTCGGTGCCGCCGATGCCCCGGCCGGCGGCTCGCGATACCGCCAGCGTGCCGTGTACTTCCCGAAGGGGCTGTCGGGCCGAATGTACTGGTGGGCGATCGCACCCTTCCACGACGTGATCTTCTCGGGGATGGCGAACCGCATCACCGCCGAGGCCGAGGCCGAGCCCACGAGCGCATCGACGGCCCGCGAACGGGTGGTAACGAAACGGTAACGGTGTTGCTAGAGTGACCTGCACCCGCCGCGCAATGGCGCGCGGCCGGTGGAAAGGCCCGAACGCCCGTGACCCGAACGCCCCGTGCGACCGACCCTGCGATCGCACCGCCGCCACAGCCTGTGCCGGCTCCCGCACGACCGCTGCTCGCTCGCCTCTCGGTGCCGCCGAGACGCGCCGTGCGCATCGCCTGCGCCCTAGTGGGCACCGTCATCACGGCGGCGGCGCTGCTCATCGCGGCCACCCCGACCACCGCGTCCGCGGTCGACGTCTTCGGCGCGCTCCGGCTGCCGGGCGAGGCGGCGTTCATCGTGGGCCACCGCGGCGACCGAGGCGAGGCGCCCGAGAACACGATGTCGTCGCTCGAGCTCGCCATGGACGACCTCGCGTTCGTCGAGACCGACGTGCAGCTCAGCCGTGACGGCGTTCCCGTGCTGTTCCACGACACGACCCTCGAGCGCATCACGGGCGATCGGCGCACGGTCGGCGAACTCGACCTCGCCGACCTCCGGCGCCTCGACGTGGGGGCGTGGTACGGCGACGACCACGCCGGCGAACGGATCCCGACGCTCGACGAGTTCCTCGCCGCCCTCGCCGAGCGCGAGACCGCCCGCGCGCTCGTCGAGCTCAAGGCGGACTGGCGCCCCGACGAGGTGCGCACGGTGCTCGACGTGATCGAACGACACGGGCTGCGCCAACGGGTCGTGCTGCAGAGCTTCAGCCTCGAGACCCTGTTCGCCGTGCAGCGGGTGTCGCCGACGACGCCGCGCATCCTGCTCATCCGCGAACTGCCCGCCGACCCGGTGCCGATGGCCGAGCGCCTCGGCGTGATCGGATTCGGCACGACTGCGGCGTCGGTCTCGGCTGAGCCCGGAGCGCTCGAGGCGCTGCACGAGGCCGGGGTCGCGGTGCTCTGCTACACGCTCAACTCGAACGATGGGTGGCAGGAGGTGAGCGCGCTCGGCGTCGACGGCATCATCACCGACCAGCCGAGCGAGCTCGACCACTGGCTCGCGGTCACGGCGCCCGGCACCTGAGCGCGATGCCTCACTCGATCGGGATGCCGAGCCGTTCGGCGGCCTCGCGGAACTCGTCGTGCATGCGAGCGGAGAACAGCACGAAGCGCACGTCGGCGGGAGCGGCATCGGCTGCCGCCGAGCTCGCGACGGCCAGGGCGACGGCCGCGGCGTCGTCGGCAGGCCACCCGTAGATGCCCGCCGATACGGCAGGGAGGGCGACGGAGGTCGCGCCGAGCCGAGCGGCCAGACCGAGCGAGTTGCGGTAGGCCGCGCGCAGCAGCGCCCGCCGGGCGTCGGCCTCGGCCCCGGGACCGGGCCACACCGGACCCACCGTGTGCACGATCCATCGCGCGTGCAACCGCCCGGCGCCCGTCGCGACGGCGTCGCCCGTGGGCAGGCCGTCGGGAAGCGTCGTCGCGCGGAGCTCACGGCATTCCGCGAGGATCGCCGGGCCGCCCGCGCGGTGGATCGCCCCGTCGACGCCACCGCCGCCGAGCAGCGACGAGTTGGCGGCGTTCACGATCGCATCGACTCGCTCGGCGGTGATGTCGCCGGTGATGAGTTCGATGCGGGGCAATGTCAGCCCCGGTTGTTCGACAGCTCGAAGATGCGCACGAGCTCGGCGACGGCCGCCTCGCGCTGCTCGCCGCCGGCCTCGTACATCTCGGTGACGTGCGTGCGCAGGTGGTTCTCGACGAGGAGCTTGTTGAGCGACGCGAGCGACTTCTGCACGGCGAGCGAGAGCGTGATGATGTCGACGCAGTAGTCGTCGTGCTCGATCATCTTCTCGATGCCGCGCAGCTGGCCCTCGATGATCTTCGTGCGGTGCAGGGCGCGCTTCTTGATGTCCTCGATCACCCTCACAGGATACTCCGGGCGAGGTTCATACCCCTGGTGGGTACCGAAGAACCGCAGTGTGTCGCCGGGTGCGGCGCGCTAGCGTTGGGCCATGTCCCGACCTGGTCTCGTGCGAGTGATCTCCGCAGCGTTCGTGGCCGTCGTGCTCGCAGTGGCGCCGGCGGCGGCTGCGGCGTCGAATGTGCCCCAGACGAGCCACGGCCAGTCCGGCGCGCAGGCGGTGGGCGCGACATCCGTCGCCGGCGAACCGGCGCCCGACGTCGACGACTTCAGCTTCCGGTCGTTCGACGCCGTGTACGAGCTCTCGCGCGATTCCGACCGCCGCTCGGTGCTCGAGACCACCGAGACGCTCGTGGCGCAGTTCCCCGCATTCGACCAGAACCGGGGAATCAGACGCGCGATCCCACTCGATTTCGACGGCCATCCCACCGACCTCGTCGTCGAATCCGTGACGGATGCGACGGGTGCGCCTCGCGCTTACGAGACCGAGTCCGACGAGGAGGGCGAGTTCCTGCTCGTCACGGTGCGTGCCGATGACTTCGTGCACGGCGAGCAGACCTACGTCATCACCTACCGCCAGCGCAACGTGACGTTCGAGCCCGTCGACGCCGCGATCGACGAGTTCTTCTGGGACGTGAACGGCACCGGGTGGCTGCAGACGTTCGGGTCGGTGCGGGCCGAACTGCGGCTGAGCCCCGATCTCGTCGACGCGTTCACCGGCGACGCGGCGTGCTACCGCGGCTCGAGCGGATCCACGCAGCCGTGCGACTCGCTCGTCGTCGACCCGCCCGCGGTCGTCGCGGAAGCGGCGGGATTGGGACCGTTCGAGAACGTCTCGCTCGCGGTCGCGTTCCGCGACGGCACCTTCGAGCCGCGCGACGAGTCGTTCGGGGCCTCGCCCGCTGCGATCACCGGCGCCGTCGGAGCCGTGATCGCCGTGCTCGCGATGCTGGCGGCGATCGTGCTGCGCGTCATGCGCTGGCGCGACCATCCGGGCCGCGGCACGATCATCGCGCAGTACGAACCGCCGGTCGGGCTCAGCGCGATGGAGTCCGCAGACCTCGCCGGGCATGCGGGCAAGGGCGTGACGGCGACCATCCTCGAACGCGCCGTCGCCGGCGAGCTTCGCGTCGTCGAGACCGGGCGCAAGCGGTACGCGGTCGACTTCGTCGGCGGCGAGCTCGGCGATCGCGATGCTCAGTCGGTCGTGCTCGCGCTCTACAGCGGCAACCCCTACCCGGGCGCGCGACGAGAGCTCAGGTCACGCGACACGACGCTCGGCAGGAGACTGCTCTCGCTGCGCCAGAAGGTGCGGAAGCGTGCCGTGCAGTCGGGGCTCAGGCATCATCCCGACCTCGGCATCCGGGTACTGCTCGCGGCGGTGGCGATCGCCGGCGCGGTGCTCAGCGTGGTCTTCGGCATCATCGCCCTCGACGATCACCGTGGCGGCCCCTGGCCGTTCGTGGTGTTCCTCATCGCGATCATCGCCGCGCTCGTGACCACGGTCACCGTCGCCGACGTGCGGCCGCTCACCGAATCCGGCCGCGCCGCGCGCGACCACCTCGAGGGACTGCGCCTCTACATCCGCCTCGCCGAGGCGGATCGGCTGCGGGTGCTGCAGAGCCCGAGCGGGGCGCTGCGGGTCGGCGCGGCCGACGTGGGGGTCCGTGCCGCTGCATCCGACGCGGGCGGGCCGTCGGCCGTCGCGCCCGGACCGTTGCCCGACCCCGCGACGGTGCTGAAGCTCAACGAGCGGTTGCTTCCCTATTCCGTGCTGTTCGGCCTCGAGCGGGAGTGGAGCGAAGAGCTCGCGGCGCTGTACGCACGCGAGGGCGGCTCGCCGAACTGGTACTCGGGCAGCAGCGGCTTCAATGCGGCGGCGTTCGCCTCGGGTGTCTCGTCGTTCTCGTCGGCGTCGAGCGCATCGTGGTCGGGGTCGAGCTCGAGCTCGTCGTCGAGCGGATCGGGCGGCGGCGGATCGTCGGGCGGCGGCGGGGGCGGCGGGGGCGGCGGCGGCGTCTGAGTTCTCGCGCTCGCGATCGGCTCGCGGGCACGCGGAGTTCGGCGGTTCGCCGGTCAGTCGTCGCCGGCGGCGGCGCGTTCGTCGCGCAGGTCGACGCGGCGCTCGGCGTCGACACCGGGCAGCTCGTCGTCGAGGCTGTCATCGACCGAGCGGTCGTCGTCGTCGCGGGCCTCGTCGGGCTCGTCGAACTCGGTGTCCTGCGAGACCGTGAAGTCGTCGTCTTCAGGCGTGAGAGCGGCGTCCACCCCGGCGAGCTCGTCCATGCTCCAAGGGTATGCCCGTTGCACGGAACACGCACCGTCGAATCATCCGCGACCGGTGCCGCTCGCCGCCTATGCTCGCAGCATGCCCGAATGGCTCCTGGCGGCGATCGCCGGACTCCTCGCGGGCGGCGCGCTGCTCGCCGGGGCGGTCGTCGCGTGGTTCGTGCGGGTGCCCAGGCGCATCGTCGCGGGCATCATGGCGTTCGGTGCGGGCGTGCTCGTCTCGGCGCTCGCATTCGACCTCGTGCTCGAAGCGCAGGCCGAGGGTGGGTTCTGGCCTACCGTGAGCGGGTTCGCCGTCGGCGCCGTCGTCTACGTGATCGCGAACCGGTTGCTCGACCGATTCGACCAACGCAATCCCCGTGGAAGGAGCCGGGATCCCGGCACCGGCCTCGGCATCGCCCTCGGAGCCCTGCTCGACGGCGTCCCCGAGTCGGCGGTGCTCGGTCTGAGCATGGTCGGCGGCGGGGGAGTGAGCATCCCCCTGTTCGTGGCGATCGTCATCTCGAACGTTCCCGAAGGACTCTCGAGCACGGCCTACCTCAAGGCGAGCGGGCGTTCGGGCGGGTACGTGTTCGTGTTGTGGACGGGCATCGCACTCGGGAGCGCACTCGCGTCGCTCGCCGGCTTCGCGCTGCTCGACGGCGCGAGCGGCGAGGTGATCGCGTTCATCACGGCGATCGCCGCCGGCGCGATCCTCGCGATGATCTGCGACACGATGATCCCCGAGGCGTTCCGTTCGACGCACGCGTTCACGGGACTGCTCGCGACCGCGGGGTTCCTGCTGAGCTATGCGATCCACGACCTCCGCTGAGCCCGCCGGATCGCCGATCTGCACGCGGATGTCCCGGGGCACGCGCCGTGCCCGCTAGAATAGGCACTGCGCCCCGACGAATCCGCTCTTTTCGTCCGACCGTGTGAGCCCCGCTCACCGCTGCTCGGTTCGGGATTCGGCGTACTGCGCCAGCGGCATCCCAGCCGCTCCGCGCTGGCTCGACCACCACAACGGTGCCGAGGGGGGTGCCGGATACGGCACGAGGAAACGGGAGGACCATGGCCCAGACGAGGCAGCGGCAGCGCACGCGTTCGCGCGATGACGACGCCCCCATCATCCCGATCCTCGCCCGCAAGGTGCGAGAGGTCGAGCAGAAGGCCCAGAAGGGCAAGCTCGGCCCGACGAATCGCACGAAGTTCCAGGTCATCGCGCTGCTGATGCGCGAGGAGCGTGCCCGGGTCAAGGCCGACACCGAGGTGGCCGACGCCGCCCGGGTCGAGTTGCTGAAGCGACTCGACGGAATCGCGCAGATCCTCGCGAAGACCGCGGCACGCGACACGAGCCTCATCGCCCTGCTCGAACCCGACGCCTCGATCTCGACCGTCGCCCAGCGGTTCCGGCGCGACTGGTTGCTCGAGTCCGGCGCAGAGCTCAGCCCCGACGAACTCATCATCACGCGTGAGCCCGAGGCCAAGCTCGAACTCGCCGAGAACCAGGTGATCCCGGCTTCCGTACGCTCGCGACAGCTCGCGAACCCCTTCCTCGCCCCCGACTTCTCGAAGGCCCCCGCGCCGATCGTGCCGGTGCGCCGCCTCGCCAACTGGGAACTGCTCGGCCCGCTGTTCAAGTCGTTCGAGATGGGCTCGGGCGGGCGTGCCGCCTCGATGGACCTCCCCGAGGCGCCGGCCGTCGACCGGCTCTCACCGCGTGGGCTCGAGCTCATGAAGCACCAGGCGCGGTTCATCGAGAGTGCCCGCGACGGTCACCGCAGGTTCCTGCTCGCCGACGAGCCCGGCCTCGGCAAGACGGCGCAGTCCGTGCTCGCGGCATCCGTCGCCGATGCCTACCCCCTGCTCGCGGTCGTGCCGAACGTCGTCAAGATGAACTGGGCCCGCGAGGTCGAGCGGTGGACCCCGCACCGTCGGGCCACGGTCATCCACGGCGACGGCGACACGCTCGACGCGTTCGCCGACGTCGTCATCGTCAACTACGACGTGCTCGACCGCCACATGGCGTGGCTGTCGACGCTCGGCTTCCGCGGCATGGTCGTCGACGAGGCGCACTTCATCAAGAACCTGCAGTCGCAGCGCTCGAAGAACGTGCTCGCGCTCGCCGAGCGCATCCGCCGGACCGCGCCGGGCGGCGACCCGCTGCTGCTCGCGCTCACCGGCACCCCCCTCATCAACGACGTCGACGACTTCCGCGCGATCTGGAAGTTCCTCGGCTGGATCGAGGGCGACAAGCCCTCGCCCGAGCTGCTCGGAAAGCTCGAGGAGACCGGGCTCACGCCGGCCGACCACGGCTTCTACACGGCGGCGCGCCAGACCGTGATCGACCTCGGCATCGTGCGTCGCCGCAAGGTCGACGTCGCGTCCGACCTGCCCGACAAGCGCATCGCCGACCTCCCCGTCGAACTCGACGACGAGCTCGGCCGGTCGGTTCGTGCCGCCGAGCGCGAGCTCGGCAACCGCCTCGTCGCGCGCTTCCGCGCACTCGTCGAGTCGCGCTCCCTGCGAGTCGGCGACCTGCAGGACGACCAGCGCGACCAGTTCATCCGTGCGGTCGCGAGCGCCGAGCTCGAGGAGTCGAAGTCGGCGAAGTCCGGTGAGAACGTCTTCACGATGGTGCGGCGCATCGGCCAGGCGAAGGCCGGGCTCGCAGCCGACTACGCGGCGCAGCTCGCCCGTTCCGTGGGCAAGGTCGTGTTCTTCGCGAAGCACATCGACGTCATGGACCAGGCCGAGGCGGCGCTCGCGGCGCGCGAGCTGCGCACGGTGTCGCTGCGCGGCGACCAGACCGCGCTGCAGCGCCAGGCGGCGATCGACGCGTTCAACAAGGACCCCGAGGTGGCCGTCGCCATCTGCTCGCTCACCGCGGCGGGTGTCGGCGTCAACCTCCAGGCTGCATCGAACGTCGTGCTCGCCGAGCTCAGCTGGACCGCGGCCGAGCAGACCCAGGCGATCGACCGCGTGCACCGCATCGGCCAGGACGAACCGGTCACCGCGTGGCGCATCATCGCGGCGCACACGATCGACGCACGCATCGCCGAGCTCATCGACTCGAAGCAGGGGCTCGCCGCCCGCGCGCTCGACGGCAGCGATGTCGAGCCCGGCTCGGCCGACTCCGTGCAGCTCGACGCGCTGCAGCACCTGCTCCGTCGCGCGTTGGACGGTGCGCTGTAGCGCACCGGCGAACGAGCCGCCTCCGCCGGAACGGATAGACTGCCGCAGTCGAACCGCCCCGGCGTCGTGGCATCCGGCACATCTCATGTTCCGACGCGCATTTGGAGTCACCTCACCATGAAGATCGGCATCCTCACTTCGGGCGGCGACTGCCCGGGCCTCAACTCGGTGATCCGTGGCGCCGTGCTGAACGGCGTCATCTCGCACGACACCGAGTTCGTGGGCTTCCGGTGGGGCTGGAAGGGCGTCGTCGAGGCAGACATCATGCCGATCACCCGCCACGACGTGCGAGGTCTCTCGAAGCAGGGCGGCACGATCCTCGGCTCGAGCCGCACCAACCCGTTCGAGGGCGAGGGGGGCGGCCCCGAGAACATCCAGCGCACGCTCGACGAGCACGGCATCGACGCGATCATCGCGATCGGAGGCGAGGGCACGCTCACCGCGGCCCGCCGCCTGCACGACGAGGGCGGCATCAACGTCGTCGGCGTTCCGAAGACGATCGACAACGACCTGGCCGCCACCGACTACTCCTTCGGGTTCGACACCGCGGTCGAGATCGCGACCGAGGCGATCGACCGACTGCGCACCACCGCCGACTCGCACGGCCGCTGCATGGTGCTCGAGGTCATGGGTCGGCACGTGGGCTGGATCGCGCTGCACTCCGGCATGGCCGGGGGAGCGCACGCGATCCTCATCCCCGAGCAGCCCCAGTCGATCGAGCAGATCTGCGAGTGGGTCGAGTCGGTGCGCAACCGCGGCCGGGCGCCGCTCATCGTGGTCGCCGAGGGCTTCACCCTCGACTCCATGGAGGAGGCGCACTCGCACAAGGGCCTCGACGCGTTCAACCGCCCGCGCCTCGGCGGCATCTCCGAGCAGCTCGCGCCGATCATCGAGGAGCGCACCGGCATCGAGTCGCGGGCGACGGTGCTCGGGCATATCCAGCGCGGGGGTGCGCCGAGCGCGTACGACCGCGTGCTCGCGACCCGCCTCGGCATGGCCGCCGTCAACGCCGTCTACGACCGCGCGTGGGGCTCGATGGTGACGCTGCGCGGCACCGACATCGAGACCGTCTCGATCGCCGATGCGACGCACAGCCTCAACCGGGTGCCGCAGCACCGCTACGACGAGGCGAAGATCCTCTTCGGCTGATCGATGTCGTTGCCCCAGGTCTGCGTCTGCTACCTCCTGCGCGAACGTGCAGGGGTGACCGAGGTGCTGCTCGGCCGGAAGAAGCACGGCCTCGGCATGGGCAACTTCGTGGGACTGGGCGGCAAGCTCGAGCCCGGCGAGACGGCGACGGATGCTGCGGTGCGCGAGGTGTTCGAGGAGTCCGGTGTCGTCGTGCTCGCCTCCGCGCTCGAGGCGAGGGGGCTGCTCAGCTACCACTTCCCCCACCGCGAGGCGTGGAGCCAGGAATCGAGCGTGTTCGTCTGCCGCGAGTGGGACGGCGACCCCGGGCCATCCGACGAACTCGACCCCGAGTGGTTCGAGCTCTCATCGATCCCGTTCGACGAGATGTGGGACGACGCCCGCCGCTGGCTGCCGCAGGTACTCGCCGGGGCGAGCATCCGGCGCGCCTTCGTATTCGGTGAGGATCTCGCAACTGTGGTGTCGGAGCACAGCCCCGTCGCGTAACATCGTCGGGAGCGTGTCGTGAGCTCCGTGCTTGCAACACGTTTTCCATGAACATCTGGTGAACCTCCTCACCGATCCCAGAGAAAGACGCCGGTGGATCTCACCCTCATCGTCGTGCTGGTCATCGCGCTGGCGCTCTTCTTCGACTTCACGAACGGCTTCCACGACACGGCGAATGCGATGGCCACGCCCATCGCGACCGGGGCGTTGCGGCCGAAGGTCGCCGTCGCGCTCGCGGCGGTCCTGAACCTCGTCGGCGCCTTCCTCTCCACCGAGGTGGCCATGACCATCTCGGGCGGAATCATCCGCGAAGGCTCCGGGGGCGTGTTGATCACGCCAGAACTCATCTTCGCGGGCCTCATCGGCGCGATCGTGTGGAACATGGTCACGTGGTTGCTCGGACTTCCGTCGTCGTCGAGCCACGCGCTCTTCGGCGGCCTCATCGGCGCTGCGATCGTGGGCTTCGGCACCTCCGCGATCGACTTCTCGGTGGTCATGTCGAAGGTCATCCTGCCGGCGCTCCTGGCGCCCGTCACCGCCGGCCTCATCGCCTACGCCGCGACGAAGCTCGCGTACGCGATCACGCGGCGCAGCGACGGCAAGCCCGACGGGCGCGACGGGTTCCGCCACGCCCAGATCTTCTCGTCGTCGCTCGTGGCGCTCGCGCACGGCACCAACGACGCGCAGAAGACGATGGGCATCATCACGCTGACGCTGGTGTCGGCGGGACTGCAGCCGGTCGGCAGCGACGTGCAGACGTGGGTCATCGTCACCTGCGCGATCGCGATCGCGCTCGGCACGTACATGGGCGGCTGGCGCATCATCAAGACCCTCGGCACCGGTCTCACCGACATCAAGCCCGCGCAGGGCTTCGCAGCCGAGACGGCGACCGCCGCGACGATCCTCGCCTCGACCAACGTCGGCTTCGCGCTCTCGACGACGCAGGTCGCCTCGGGCTCGGTCATCGGCTCGGGTCTCGGGCGACGGGGGTCGACGGTGCGGTGGCGCACCGCCGGTCGCATCGGCGTCGGCTGGCTCCTGACCCTGCCCGCCTCCGCCGCCGTCGGCGCCCTCGCCGCCCTGGTCGCGCACCTCGGCGTCATCGGCGTGCTCATCGACGCCGTCGTCGGCGTGGCGGTCATCATCGGCATCTTCGTGTGGTCGCGCCGCAGCGAGGTCACCCCCGACAACGTCGTGAGCGAGGTGGCCGACTCCGGGCGCGCCGTGAAGATCAAGCGCAACCCCAAGCCGAAGCAGCGGGTGAACTCATGATCGACTGGATCGACTTCCTCATCGTGTTCGTCGCGGCGATGGTCAGCTCCGTCGTGGTGGTGTCGGCGTATTCGCTGGGCATCCGCCTGCTCACCGTGTCGGGACGCACTCCGATCGTCATGCCGGCCGAATTCACCGACGCGATCACCATCGTCTCGCCGGCCCAGGTGCGCCAGGCCGAGAAGCGTGCCGCGAAGGCCGCGAGGAAGAGCCCGCTGACCAGCGGGCAGAAGCGCGCCGCGCTCGTCGGCGCATGGGCGTGCTTCGCGGTGAGCGCGTGCGCCGTGCTCTTCGGCATCTACCTGATCGTCGGCGAGCACGTGCTGGAACTGCTCGGCCTCGCCTGATCTGGAAGTGCCCGGGCCCGGCTAGTCGGTGCCTCGCGCCTTGGCGATGCCGTTCATGACGTGGTAGATCACGATCGCCGCGATGGTGCCGAGCGCGATGCCGTTGAACGAGACCCCGCCGATCGCGAAGGTGAAGTCGGCGATGCCGATGATGAGCGCGGTGGCCGCGGTGAACTGGTTGACCGGCTTCGTGAAGTCGACCTTGTTGTCGAGCCAGATCTTCACGCCGATGATGCCGATGAGGCCGTACAGCGCCGTCGTCACGCCGCCGAGCACGCCCGGCGGGATCGTGTTGATGACCGCGCCGAACTTCGGCGAGAGGCCGAGCAGCAGCGCCACGATGCCGGCCACCCAGTACGCGGCGGTCGAGTACACCCGGGTTGCGGCCATCACCCCGATGTTCTCGCCGTACGTCGTCGTGCCCGAGCCTCCGAAGAAGCCCGCGATGGTCGTGGCGAAGCCGTCGGCGAACAGCGCACGACCGATCGAGCGGTTGACGGCGGGGTCGGTCATCTGCGCGACGGCCTTGATGTGGCCGACGTTC
The DNA here is from genome assembly GCA_963758615.1 of uncultured Actinomycetota bacterium. Lineage (GTDB taxonomy): Bacteria > Actinomycetota > Actinomycetes > Actinomycetales > Microbacteriaceae > Agromyces. The sequence continues at coordinate 526,667 of CAVWVZ010000007.1, forward strand.
TCGGCGATGAGCACGAGCACCACCGGCAGGAACGCCGGGAGCAGGCCCCAGAGCGCCGCGTCGGCGAACGGGTTCGCGGGCAGGTGGAACGCCGGAGGGCCGACCCACGCCGCCTGCTCGATGGCGCTGAAGTCGATCTCACCCTGGATCGTCGCGGCGATGTAGCCCACGACCACAGCCGACCAGGATCGACATGCGCCCGAGGATGCCGCGGAACGCGACACTCGCGATGATGACGGTCGCGAGCGTGATGATCGCCGTCAGTGGGGCGAGCATGAAGTTGTCGCGGGCCGCCGGGGCGAGATTGAACCCGATGAGCGCCACGATCGCGCCGGCCACCACCGGCGGCATGAGCGCGTCGATCCATCGGGAACCCACCCACTGCACGATCAGGCCCACGACGGCGAGCAGCACGCCCACGACGACGATGCCGAACAGCGCGGCCCCCATGGGATCGTCGATGCCCTGCGCCCCCATCGCCGCCGCGATCGGAGCGATGAACGCGAACGACGACCCGAGGTAGCTCGGCACGCGATTCCGCGTGATCACGAGGAAGAGGATCGTGCCGAGGCCCGAGAAGAACAGCGTCGTCGCCGGCGGGAATCCGGTGAGGATCGGCACGAGGAACGTCGCACCGAACATCGCGACGACGTGCTGCGCGCCGAGACCGATCGTGCGCGGCCAGCTCAGCCGCTCGCCGGGGGCGACGACGTCGCCCGGCATGACGTGCTTGCCGTCGCCGTGCAGGGTCCAAGGCAGGTTCATGCGGCTCCGTTCGCGGATGGTGGATGGCGGGCTTCCGGCCAGGTCCATGCGATCGTAGCGGGCGGTCGGTGCGGCGCAGGAACGACCGGTGTGCACGCCCACCCCGGGATCGGGGGGATAGCCCCATATCGAGGCTCCCGGGACATCCGTAGTTTTGAATCACACCCACGAACAGGAGATTCAGATCATGAGCACCGCCACCCACAACGAACCGCAGGCGCCGTTCGCCGACCAGCCGAACCCGTACGCCGCACCCTCGGCTCCCGTCGCCGAGTCGCGTGGGTTCAGCATCGCCAGCCTCGTGCTCGGCCTCGTCTCGATCGTCGCGAGCTACACCTTCGTCGTCCCGGCCGCGGGGCTCGTGCTCGGCATCATGGCGCTCAAGCGCGAGCCCGCCTCGCGGACCATGGCGATCTGGGGCATCGTGCTCAACGCGGTGATGCTCGCCGGTGCCGTGCTCGTCGGAATCGGCGCGGCCTTCGTCGGCCTCGCGATGCTGCCGTTCGCCTTCATCTGATCGACCGAACCGGTCGACCGGGCCGCGCTCCCGATTCGGGGGCGCGGCCCTTCGCGTGCTGCGACGAAGGCTAGGCTCGAAGTGCATGCGGCGATCCCGCATCGCGCCCGAACCGCACACCAGCCGCGCATCATCCCGCGCCCGAGGCAATGGAGCCCACTCGTGTCGACGCCCGCATACCCTTCAGCCGAACGCCGCCTCGGCGCGAGCGAACACCGCGCCGCGCCCGGCACGCCGACGCGCACCGAGAGCGACTCCCTGGGCACCGTCGAGGTGCCAGCCGACGCGTACTGGGGCGTGCACACGATGCGGGCGCTCGAGAACTTCCCGATCTCGAAGCGCCCGATCTCGGTGTATCCCGAACTCGTCGTCGCGCTCGCCTCGGTCAAGCAGGCCGCCGCGCGAGCCAACCGAGAACTCGGCGTGCTCACGCAGCAGAAGGCGGCGTGGATCGACGAGGCCTGCCAGCGCGTGATCGACGGTGAGCTGCACGACCAGTTCGTCGTCGGCGTCATCCAGGGCGGCGCCGGCACGTCGACCAACATGAACGCCAACGAGGTCATCACCAACCTGGCGCTCGAGATCGGCGGCTTCGCCAAGGGCCGCTACGACGTGCTGCACCCCATCGACGACGTGAACCGCAGCCAGTCGACCAACGACACCTATCCGACCGCGGTGAAGCTCGCGATGGCCTTCTCGCTGCGCACGATGCTCTCCGAGCTCGACCTGCTGCGCATCGCCTTCGGACGGAAGGGCCGCGAGTTCAACAACATCCTGAAGGTCGGCCGCACGCAGTTGCAGGACGCCGTGCCGATGACGCTCGGGCAGGAGTTCCACAGCTTCGCCACGACGCTCGGCGAAGACGTCGACCGCCTGCGCGAGACCATCAAGCTGCTGTCCGAGGTGAACCTCGGCGCCACGGCGATCGGCACGGGCATCACTGCGGAGCCCGGGTACACCGCGGCCGCGGTCGCGCACCTCAGCGCGATCACGGGCATGCGACTCGAGTCGGCGCCCGACCTCATCGAGGCGACGAGCGACACCGGCGTGTTCATGACGTTCTCGAGCGCGCTGAAGCGCAGCGCGATCAAGCTCTCGAAGATCTGCAACGACCTGCGGCTGCTCTCGTCGGGTCCGCAGGCGGGCTTCGGCGAGATCAACCTGCCGCCGAAGCAGGCGGGGTCGAGCATCATGCCCGGCAAGGTGAACCCCGTGATCCCCGAGGCCGTGAGCCAGGTCGCCTACGCCGTCGCCGGTGCCGACGTCACCGTCACGATGGCGGCCGAGAGCGGCCAGTTGCAGCTCAACGCCTTCGAGCCGGTGATCGCGCACTCGCTGCTGCAGTCGATCACGTGGATGCGCCAGGCGTGCTGGACCCTGCGCGTCAACTGCGTCGACGGCATCACCGCGAACACCGAGCGCCTCGAGGCGATGGTCGCGTCGAGCGTCGGCGTCATCACCGCGCTCATCCCGTTCATCGGCTACACCGCAGCGGCGACGCTCGCGAAGGAGGCGTTGGCGAGCGGCCGTCCGGTCGCCGACCTCGTGGTCGAGTCCGGGCTCATGACCCGCGAGGACGTCACGGCGCAGCTCTCACCGTCGAAGCTGTCGGGCGTGCGCCCGATCACGATGGCGATCCCGGTGATCGATATGCAGGGCGAGCCGAGCGAGTAGCCGAGCGGATGCCGCGTGCGCCGCGTCGTGCCTAGACGACGCGGCAGTGCGTGGTGAGCGACCCGATGCCCTCGATGGTCACGGTCACGGTCGAGCCGTCGCGCAGGAACACCTGGGGGTTGCGGGAGTAGCCCGCACCCCCGGGGCTCCCGGTGGAGATGAGGGTTCCGGGCGGGATCGTCGCCGACCGTGAGAGGTAGGCGATGATGTCGGCGACGGGGCGCACCATCTCGTTGGTCGAGGCGTCCTGCAGGATGTGCCCGTCGAGGTTCGTCGTGAGCCAGAGGTCCTGCGGGTCGGCGATCTCGTCGGCGGTGACGACGACGGGTCCGGTGGGGGTGAAGCCGTCGAACGACTTGCAGCGCGACCACTGCGCCTCGCTGAACTGGATGTCGCGTGCGGTGATGTCGTTGACGACGGTGTAGCCCCACACGTAGTCGAGCGCATCGCGCGCGTGCACTCCTCGGGCGGGCCGGCCGATGATCACGCCGAGTTCGGCCTCGTAGTCGACCTGGGTCGCGAGGTCACCCGGCCACGTCGTGGTCGCGCCGTGCGCGGTGAGCGAGTTCGGCCACAGCGAGAAGACGGTCATCGCCGTCTCGGAGCGCAGCTTCAGTTCCGAGGCGTGGGCGGCGTAGTTGGCGCCGATCGCGAGCACCTGCGCCGGGCGCAGCACGGCTGAGGAATGGCGCAGCTCTGCGACCGGAGCCAGCTCTGCGGTCGCGGCGCTCGAGTCGACCACCTCGCGAACGGCGGCGAGCCCATCGGGACCGCGTTCGATGAGGTGCTGGAGGTCGCGCGGGGCATCGGGCATGACCTCGTCGAGGAAGAGGGCGGATTCGCCGAGGACCACCGCGAGTCGAGGGATCGTCTGGCCTTCGGCTCTCAGGTGCGCGAACTTCACCGACCTAGGCTATCGGGCACCGCGGGCCCGGCGGTGTGCGAGGTGTACAACGAAACGGGCTGGATGCTCCGCCGCGTCGACAATCGAGCGCCTACGCGCGTGCTGTTCCGACGGGCCCAGCGTGCGATGACGTCGTGCGCCCGGGTCGTGCCTTTTGCACGTCCGATCTCTGGGGGCTGCGCGAAGGTCGGAACTCTCGGGCGGCTGCGGGTGGTGATCATGGTGATTCTTGCATGAATCGGCGGGGTTGACAGCAGAGACATCGGATGTTTATGCTCGAGATCGCCACGAAAGGACGTCATGAGCACGATCGTCAGCGTTGATACCCGGGACATCCGCTTCCCGACCTCCCTCGAACTCGACGGGTCGGACGCGATGAACCCCGACCCCGACTACTCGGCGGCGTACCTGGTGATCCGCACGGATGCACCCGACGGCATCGAGGGCCACGCCTTCGTCTTCACGATCGGGCGCGGCAACGACGTCCAGGTCGCCGCGCTCGACGCGCTCCGCGGTCACCTGCTCGGGCAGGACGTCGAGGAGCTTCTGGGCGACATGGGTGCGGCGTGGCGCCTGCTCGCGCACGACTCGCAGCTGCGCTGGCTCGGGCCCGAGAAGGGCGTCATGCACATGGCGATCGGCGCCGTCGTCAACGCCCTGTGGGACCTCAAGGCCAAGCGCGCCGGCCTGCCGCTCTGGCAGCTGCTCGCCGGGCTCTCGCCAGAGGAGCTCGTGGCGCTCGTCGACTTCCGGTACCTCACCGACGCCATCACGCCCGATGAGGCGCTCGAGCTCTTCCGCGCCGCGGAGCCCGGCCGGGCCGAGCGCACCGCCGAACTGCTCCACGTCGGTTACCCCGCCTACACCACGACGCCCGGCTGGCTCGGCTACTCCGACGAGAAGCTCGACCGACTGTGCCGCGAGGCTGTCGCCGATGGGTACCCGCAGATCAAGTTGAAGGTCGGTGCCGACCTCGGCGACGACATCCGCCGGCTCGGCATCGCCCGCGCGGCCGTCGGAGACGGCTTCCCGATCGCGATCGATGCCAACCAGCGGTGGGACGTCGGTTCCGCGATCGAATGGGTTCGTGCGCTCGCCGACTTCGACGTGACCTGGATCGAGGAGCCCACGAGCCCCGACGACATCCTCGGTCATGCCGCGATCGCGCGCGGCATCGCGCCGATCCGCGTCGCCACGGGCGAGCACGTGCAGAATCGCATCGTCTTCAAGCAGTTGCTCCAGGCGGGGGGCATGCAGGTCATGCAGATCGACGCGACCCGCGTGGGCGGGGTCAACGAGAACATCGCGAACCTCCTGCTCGCCGCGAAGTTCGGGGTGCCGGTCTGCCCGCACGCCGGGGGAGTCGGCCTCTGCGAGGCCGTCCAGCACCTCTCGATGTTCGACTACGTCGCGCTCACGGGCACGATGGACGGACGCATGATCGAATTCGTCGACCACCTCCACGAGCACTTCGTCACCCCTGCCGTCGTGCGGCGCGGCCGCTACCTGGCGCCGACGGCGCCCGGTGCGGGCACCGAGATGCACGCGACATCCGTCGACCGCTACACCTGGCGTGGAGCGCACGTCAGCGAGGTGCCGGCGTGAATGCCGACGTGAATAATCCGACCTCTGATCGTCGATTTCACTGAATCGGCGAAGTATGTCCTGAATATCGACCGAAACATCGGATGAGTAGTACACTCATCCCGAATCTCAAGGAAGAGAGGCGCACGTGCTGAGTCGCATCACCCCGATACTCGGCGGCGAACCGCCCGTCGCGCTCGATCGGCTCGCGCACCGCGACGGCGTCGTGGACAGCGGCCAGCCCGCGGGGGCCGACCGATGAGCGACATCGCAGAGGCGGGCTCGGCCGTGCCGCTCCTCGACCTCGAGGGCGTGAGCAAGGGATTCCCGGGCGTCCTCGCGCTCGACGACGTGCAGACTCGACCTGCGTCACGGCGAGGTGCTCGCACTCGTCGGCGAGAACGGCGCCGGCAAGTCGACGCTCATGAAGCTGCTGGCGGGCATCTGACACGCCCGACGCGGGCAGTTCTTCCTGGACGGCGAGGAGCTACACGATCGACGGGTCCGCGGCACGCCCAGGAGCTCGGCATCTCGATCATCCACCAGGAGTTCAACCTCATGCCCGACCTCACGGTCGCGCAGAACATCTTCATCGGCCGCGAGCAGCGATCCGCGGGGCTCTTCCTCGACGGACCGTGCCCTGAACCGGCGCGACACAGGCGCTGCTTCGACCGGCTCGGGCTGCCGCTCGACCCGGCGAGCGCGTCGGCGACCTCACCGTCGCCCGGCAGCAGATGGTCGAGATCGCGAAGGCGCTCTCTTCAACGCGCGGGTGCTCATCATGGACGAGCCGACCGCGGCGCTGAACGAGGCCGAGGTCGACTGCTGTTCGGGCTCATCCGGCGGTTCGTCAGCCCCGAGCACCGGCGTCATCTACATCTCCCACCGCATGCAGGAGCTGGCGCAGATCCGGACCGCGTCACGGTGCTGCGCGACGGCCGGTACATCGACACGAAGGTGACCGCGTCAGACCGATCCCAAGGAGATCATCTCGCTGATGGTCGGTCGCGAGCTCGAGGGCGAGCAGCGTCCGGCGCCGCTGGCGCCATCGCGGGGAGCCGGTCCTGTCGGTGAGGGGCTGTCGACGAAGCGACTCCTGCGCGACGTCAGCTTCGAGGTGCGACGCGGCGAGATCCTCGGGTTCGCCGGGCTCATGGGTGCCGGCCGCACCGAGGTCGCGCGGGCGATCGTCGGCGCCGACAGGAAGGAACGGCGGCGAGGTCCGCGTGCACGGCCGCGAGGTGTCGATCGCGAACCCGGCCGAGGCCGCGCAGCATCGGGATCGGCTACCTCTCGGAGGACCGCAAGCAGCTCGGTGTCCTGCTCGAGCCGGAGCGTCCGCGAGAACGTCGTCCTGGCGTCGCTGCCGCGCCTTACGCTCGGGGCTCGGCTTCGTCGAACGATGCCCGCATCGAGGCGACCGGCCGCGAGTACGTCGCCAAGCTCCGCATCAGGACGCCGTCGATCGCGCAGCTCGTGACAGAACCTCTCCGGCGGCAACCAGCAGAAGATCGTCATCGCGAAGTGGCTCGTCCGAAGGACTGCGACATCCTCATCTTCGACGAGCCGACGCGAGGCATCGACGTCGGCGCCAAGGACGAGATCTACGCGCTGCTGCGACGAGCTCGCCGGCCAGGGCAAGGCGATCATCATGATCTCCTCCGAGCTGCCCGAGGTGCTGCGGCATGTCGAACCGCATCGCCGTCATGTGCCGAAGGCCGGCTGACCGCGGTGCTCGACAACGCCGACGCGACGCAGGAAAACATCATGGACTACGCCACCCGCTTCTCAGGCCGAAGGAACGATCGCACGATGAGCCCGACCACGACGCAGCCGAAGTCCGGCGAGACGCCCTCGACGACCGCGTTCGCGGCGATCGACGCGGGCAAGCCCCGCTTCGCGCGACTGCGCGGATCCCTGCAGCAGCTGCTCGCGTTCGCGAGCCTGCATCGTGATCGTGCTGTTCTTCTCGTTCGCTCAGCCCGCACTTCTTCACGGCGAGCAACCTCGTCGTCGATCCTGATGGCGGCGACCGTGACCGGCATCCTCGCACTCGGGACGACCTTCGTCATCATCTCCGGCGGCATCGACCTCTCGATCGGCACCGGCATGATGCTGTGCGGCGTCATGGCCGGCGTGTTCCTCACGTACCTCGGCTGGCCGCTGTGGGCCGGCGTGCGCGGCGACCATCCTGTTCGGCGGGCTGATCGGATTGGTCAACGGCGTTCAACATCTCGGTCTTCGGGATCCCGCCGTTCATCGCGACGCTCGGCATGATGCTGATCGCCGCCGGGCTCTCGCTCGTGATCTCGGGAACGAAGCCGATCTACTTCACGGAGACCCCCGAATTCCAGTCGATCATGAACCTCTCGATCATTCCGGGCATGCGATTCCCGCTCGGTGTCGCGATCTTCATCGTGATGATCGTGGTTGCGGCGGTGCTCCTCTCCAAGACGATCCTCGGGCGCTACACGTTCTCGATCGGATCAACGAGGCCGCCACGGCGCTCTCGGGCGTCAACGTGCGCCGCTGGAAGATCGTCATCTACACGCTCGCCGGTCTCTTCGTCGGGCTCGCGGGCGTACTGAGCGCCTCGCGCCTCTCATCGGCCCAGCCGACCGGCGGAATGGGACTCGAGCTCGAGGCGATCGCGGCCGTCGTCATCGGCGGCACCTCGTTGCAGGGCGGCAAGGGCTCGATCGTCGGAACGGTGATCGGCGCGCTGATCATGGCCGTCCTCACGAACGGGCTCCGCGTCATCTCGGTGCCGCAGGAATGGCAGTCGGTCGCGGTCGGCATCGTCATCCTCGTCGCGGTCTACCTCGACATGCTTCGTCGACGACGCGCCTGAACACCTGACACGCACCAACTGCACCACAAGAGAAATACCCACAACACACCAAGGAGTGAGCATGTTCAAGAAGCGCACCATGGGCGCCGTCGTCGGCGCCGTCGCTGCCGCCCTGATCCTCGCCGGATGCGCGAGCGACGGTGGAGGCGGCGGTGAAGCGAGCGGCGGCGACGGCGACAAGCCGTACGTGGCGCTCATCTCGAAGGGATTCCAGCACCAGTTCTGGCAGGCCGTGAAGACGGGCGCCGAGCAGGCCGCCGAGGAGTTCGACGTCGAGATCACGTTCGAGGGACCCGACACCGAGGCCGATGTCGACCAGCAGATCCAGATGCTGCAGACGGCGCTCGACAAGAGCCCCGCGGCGATCGGATTCGCCGCGCTCGACAGCCAGGCCGCCGGTCCGCTGCTGCAGCAGGCGTCGGACTCGAGCATCCCGGTCATCGCGTTCGACTCCGGCGTCGACAGCGACATCCCGCTCACCACGGCGGCGACCGACAACCTCGCCGCCGCCGCCGAGGCGGCCAAGCACATGGCCGAGGCGGTCGGTCACGAGGGCAAGGTCGCCCTCGTCGTCCACGACCAGACGTCGGTCACGGGCCAGCAGCGTCGTGACGGCTTCGTCACGTACATGGAGGAGAACGAGCCCGACATCGAGATCGTCGACATCCAGTACGGCGGCGGCGACCAGGCGAAGTCCGCCGACCTCGCGAAGGCGATCATCTCGGCCCACCCCGACCTCAAGGGCATCTACGGCTCGAACGAGGGTTCGGCGATCGGCGTCGTCCAGGCGGTCAAGGAGCTCGGCATCGAGCCGACGGCGCTCACCGTCGTCGGGTTCGACTCGGGCAAGGCCCAGATGGACGCGATCCGCGACGGGCTGATGGTCGGCGCGATCACGCAGAACCCGGTCGGCATCGGCTACGAGACGGTGAAGGCCGCGGTCGAGGCGATCAACGGCGAGGACCTGCCCGAGACGATCGACACCGGCTACTACTGGTACGACGCGTCGAACATCGACGACGAGGAGATCCAGGCCGTCCTCTACGAGTAGACAGCGGATGTCCCGGTGGGGGCGACGGCTTCGGCCGGCGCCCCCACCGCCGCGTTCAGGCCACGTTCAGAGCGCCGAGCGGAGCCACTGCTCGACGCCGCTCACGTGGACGACCGTGAGGGCCGATGCGAGATCGGCGTCACCGGCGGCGATCGCATCGAGGATCGCGTGATGCTCCTGCAGGGTGCGATCGACCGCATTCTCCTGGGTGATGCCGCGCCAGATGCGGGCGCGCACCGTGTGGCTCGACAGCGAGTCGATGAGGCTCGCGAGGTACGAGTTGCCGGTGGCCTCGGCGATGCCGCGGTGGAAGTCGAGGTCATGCGCGACGAGGTCTTCGACGTCTGCGGCGTGGTCGACGCTCGCGACGGTGTCGCGCAGGCGTTCGAGGTCGGCCTGGTCGGCGTGACCGGCGGCGAGCGAGGCGGCGGCCGGCTCGAGGATTCGGCGCACGGCGAAGATCTCGAGCACGGAGTGGTCATCGTGCAGGTCGACGACGAACGACATCGCCTCGAGGAGCAGGCGTGGTTCGAGACTGGTCACGTACGTGCCGTCGCCACGCCGTACGTCGAGTACACGGATGACCTCGAGCGCCTTCACGGCTTCGCGCAGCGACGATCGTGAAAGGCCGAGTCGATCACTCAGCTCCTTCTCGGGCGGCAAGCGGTCGCCGGGGGCGAGCTCGCCCGCGATGATCATCTCTTTGATGCGCAGAATCGCTTCGTCGGTGACGGCCATGACGGAAGCGTACCGCGCGGGAGTCGAGACATCAGACGTTTAGCGACGCGGCGCGCCACAGGTGCATCGAGGCATAGCTGCGCCACGGAGCCCAGCGCGCGCCGATGGCCTCGAGCTCGGCGGCGGCGCCGGGCAGGCCGAGGCGCTCGGCGCCGTTGCGCAGGGCGAGGTCGCCCGTGAGCAGCACGTCGGGCGCGCGCGTGACGCGCATGGAGACGTACCCGGCCGTCCACGGGCCGATACCGGGCACCTCGAGGAGGTCGAGTCGCAGGTCTTCGCGCTCTCGCTCGGGGGCCACGACGAGTTCACCCGAGTCGAGTCGCCTCGCGACGTCGACGATCGTGCGCATGCGCGCGGCCGGCCCCCGCAGCACCTCGGCGCCGTGCTCGGCGATGGCCGCGGCAGTCGGGAACAGCACGTGCGGGACCGCGGTCGGGCCTCCCTCGATCGCCGGTTGCCCGGAGCCTCGTAGCCCACCGAGTGCGTCGACACCGAGGTGATCGACGCCGACGTGCTCGCCGAGCTCGGCAGCGAGCCGCGAGAGCGCGGTGCGCGCGGCCTTCACAGAGACCTGCTGGCCGATGAGCGCGCGGAACACGAGCTCGTGGGGATCGAGGCAGCCCGGGACCCGGATGCCCGGGGTAGCGGCGACCGACGGGGAGAGCACCGGGTCGGCGCCGAGCACCTCGTCGATGGCGACCGCATCGGCGTCGAGATCGAACAGGCGACGCACCCGGGCGACGAGCGGCGGCAGGTCGGCGAGGCTCGCGAGCCGGGCGTCGACGTCGATCGCCGGAGCGTCGGCATCGCCGCTCGCGCTGAACTCGACGAGAGCAGGCCCGCCCGGAAGCCGCAGCGTGCGCCGGAAGCGATCGGCGCCGGCCGTCTCGACGCCGGCCACGGCACGTGCCTCGAGCCAGGCGAACACGCCCGCAGCGTCGAACGGAGGCCGGGCGGGAAGCCGCAGGTGCACGACGCCGGGTGCGGCTGCGGCGGCACGGGGTCGATGCGCCACCCGCTCGCGCACGCGAGCCGCCGCCCGGAGTTCGAGCGGACTGCGGTCGTAGACCTCGCGGATGGTGTCGTTGAACTGCCGCACGCTGCCGAAGCCCGACGCGAACGCGACGTCGGCCGCGGGCATCGCCGTGCTCGTGAGCAGCACCCGCGCTGTCTGCGCGCGATGCGCCCGCGAGAGCGCGAGCGGCCCGGCGCCGAGCTCGGCGGTGAGCACGCGGGTGAGGTGCCGAGTGGTGTAGCCGAGCCGCGCGGCGAGCCCCGGCACGCCCTCGCGCTCGACGACGCCGTCGGCGATGAGACGCATCGCGCGTGCGGCCAGGTCGTCGCGCAGGTCCCATTCGGGGGAGCCGGGCACCGCATCGGGGAGGCAGCGCTTGCAGGCCCGCAACCCCGCTTCGTGCGCCGCGGCGGCCGTGAGGTAGAAGCTCACGTTCGTGGGCTTCGGCGACACGGCGGGGCAGCTCGGCCGGCAGTAGATGCCGGTCGAGTGCACTCCCGTGATGAACTGCCCGTCGAACCGGGCGTCGCGCGCCCGCATGGCGCGGTAGCGCTCGGCGAACACTGGGTCGGCGAGCGGGTCGGCCGGCCGGGGTCGGCCGGCGGCCGGTGCGGGTGCGGTCTGCGTCATGCTCCAAGCCTCGCACGCGCCACCCACGCCGGACGGCGGAAATCGGACACGACCGCCGTCGATAGTGTGGAGGGATGCCGCACACCGTCGTCGCCCGTCTTCACGATGCCCTGGGGGCATCCGTCTCCACCGATCCCAGCGTGCTCGAGGCGACACGCGATGACCGCTCGGGCTGGCGAAGCCCCAGCCTCCCGATCGCCGTCGTGCACGCGACATCCGTCGACCAGGTGCAGGCCGTCATGCGCATCGCCCACGCCACCGGCACGCCCGTCGTGCCGCGCGGAGCCGGCACCGGGCTCGCCGGCGGCGCGATCGCGAGCCCGGGTGCGATCGTCCTCGACCTCTCGCGCATGAACCGCATCCTCGAGATCTCCGACGCCGACGAGCTCGCGGTCGTCGAGCCGGGCGTGCTCAACGGCGACCTCAACGACCTGCTCGCACCGCGCGGCCTCTGGTTCGCACCCGACCCCGCGAGTCGCGCGATCTCGTCGATCGGGGGCAACATCGCCACGAACGCCGGTGGCCTCCTGTGCGCGAAGTACGGCGTGACGCGCGAGGCGGTGCTCGGGCTCGCCGTCGTGCTGGCCGACGGGCGCCTCCTGCGCACGGGCCACCGCACCGTGAAGGGCGTCACCGGATACGACCTCACTGCGCTCATGACCGGCTCCGAGGGAACACTCGGCATCATCGTCGAGGCGACGGTGCGGCTGCGGCCGATCACCCCGGGGTCGACCGTCACCGTAGCGGGCGTGTTCCCCGACGTCGAGGGCGCGGCCGCGGCATCCGCCGCCGTCACGGCCGCCCGCCTGCGCCCCGCGGTGCTCGAACTCATCGACGCGGCCGGCCTCGCGCGCGTGGCCGCCCACCTCGGCGACGACGAGCTCGCTGGCACGCCGCTCGCGATGCTCGCCCCCGGCGAGACGTTCCTGCTCGCGCAGGCCGATGGTGCGGGAGCCGCCGACGAGGCCGCGGCGATCGCCGAGCGGTTCGCATCGGCGGGCGGGCGGGTCTCGGTGTCGACCGATGCCGCCACCGGCGATCGGCTGCTCGGCATCCGCCGGGCGATGCACCCCGCGCTCGCCGCATCGGGCAACGTCCTCATCGAAGACGTCGCGGTGCCGCGCTCGCGCCTGCCCGAGATGTTCCGTGCGATCGAGGAGATCGGCGCGCGCCACGGCGTCGAGATCCCGACCCTCGCGCATGCAGGCGACGGCAACCTGCACCCGAACTTCGTGTTCACGGGCGACGAGGTGCCGCCGCACATCTGGGAGGCCGCCGACGAGATGTTCCGCGTCGCCGTCGCCCTCGGCGGCACGCTCACCGGCGAGCACGGGGTCGGCGTGCTCAAGCGCCGCTGGCTCGCCGACGAGCTCGGCGACGACTCGTTCGAACTGCAGCGCGGCATCAAGGCGCTCTTCGACCCCACCGGCATCCTGAACCCAGGGGTCATGTTCGAGCCATCCGCAGCCGCTCCTCGATAGGCTTCGGGCGTGAGCCAGACGGCACCCGCCCCCGCCCCGCAACGCGCCCGAAGCGGCGGGTTCGCGATCGCCGTCATCGGCATCGCCGTCGCCGGCCTCATCGGGCTCGGCGTCGTCGCCTACCTCGCGTCGAGCCTCGGCGTCTCGACGCTCGTCGTCGGCTCGCTGGTCGCCCTCGTGCCGCTCGTCGTCGTGCTGCTCGCCATCCGCTGGGTCGACCGATGGGAGCCCGAACCGGTCGGCGCGCTGTGGTTCGCATTCCTGTGGGGCGCCGCGGTGTCCGTCGCGATCGCCCTCGTCGTCGATCTCGGGGTGCAGCTCACCATGGCGGTCGCCACGGGCGGGGCTGCCGACGAAGCCGTGCAGGCCGTCGTGCAGGCGCCGCTCGTCGAGGAGTTCGCGAAGGGCCTCGGCGTGCTGCTCATCTACGCCTTCTCGCGGGCGCACTTCGACGGACCCGTCGACGGGCTCGTCTACGCGGCGACTGTCGCGGCGGGGTTCGCGTTCACCGAGAACATCCTCTACTTCGGTGTAGCGCTCATCGAGGGCGGCGCCGAGGACCTCGGCTCGACGTTCGTCATCCGTGGCATCTTCTCGCCGTTCGCGCACGTGCTGTTCACGGCGTGCACGGGAATCATGATCGGCGTGGGCGTCCGCCGCGGCGGGGGAGCGAGCGTGGTCGGCTGGTTCCTGCTCGGGCTGCTGGGAGCAACCCTCCTGCACGCACTGTGGAACGGCTCGGCGGTCTTCGCGACGGATGCGATCGGCCTGTACTTCACCGTGCAGGTGCCGATCTTCATCGCCGCGGTGCTGCTGACGCTGTGGCTCCGGCGCGAGGAGATGCGGGTCACGCGTCGTCGGCTCGGCGAGTACGCCGCCGCCGGCTGGCTGAGCCCCGGCGAGGTCGACATGCTCGCGACGCCGTCGGGCCGGCGTCAGGCGCTGGCGTGGGCGGGCGCCCGGGTTCCGCCGCGCACGGAGCCCATGCGGCGTCTGATCCGGGATGCCACGCACCTCGCATTCACGCGCCAGAAGCTCGCCTCAGGGCAGGGCGGCGCACGCGCCGGCGCCGACGAGCGCGCGCTGCTCGTGTCGATGTCGGCGGCGCGCCGCGACCTGCTGGGTTGAGCGCAACGGGGCGGATCGCAATGAAAAACTCGCCGCCCAAGTGGTGTGGCATGGCCGACAGCGCTACGTGGGCGACGAGTTCTCGGATTCCAGAGTGCAACGTGTTCGCAGTCAGCGCAAGAGCGGGGTGGACGGTTGTCCGCGATTGCGACGATGGCGGGCATCTGCTCAACTGGAACCATGACCGATACGAACAGCAAGCCCGAGATCGACGCCCCTGAGGGCCCCGCCCCGGTCGATCTCGTCATCGAAGACCTCGTCGTCGGCGAGGGCGCCGAGGCCACCGCCGGCTCGACGGTCGACGTGCACTACCTCGGCGTCGAGTACGACAGCGGCGCAGAGTTCGACTCCTCCTGGAGCCGTGGCCAGTCGATCAACTTCCCGCTGCAGGCGCTCATCGCCGGCTGGCAGGAGGGCATCCCCGGCATGAAGGTGGGCGGGCGTCGCCAGCTCACCGTTCCGCCGCAGAAGGCCTACGGCCCTGCGGGCGGTGGCCACCAACTCTCGGGCAAGACCCTGATCTTCGTGATCGACCTGCTCGGCGTGAGCTGAGCCGACACGCGTGACCGAAGGCCGGTGGGCGGATGCCCACCGGCCTTCGTGCTGCGTCGGGCGGGGGTCCTCCGCGATGCGAGAATGTTGCGATGAGCCGAATCACGGCGCGACGACGCGTCACCCGGTACACGCTCGGCGAGCGCACCTCGCGCCGCGAAGACGAGCTCACCGTCGAAGAGCCGCTCGAGGTGCGGGTCGGCGGCCGCCCGCTCGCCGTCACCATGCGAACTCCCGGGCACGACGTCGAGCTCGCGCTCGGACTGCTGGTCTCCGAGGGGGTCGTCCGCGGCCGTGATGAGGTCGTCGGCGCGCGCCACTGCGCCGGCGACGGGGCATCCGACAACGACTACAACGTGCTCGACGTGACCTTGGCGGCCGGCGCACGGCCGATCCCGGTCGGGGCACAGCACGCGCTCACGATGACGAGCGCGTGCGGGCTGTGCGGCAAGGACAGCATCGACGCGGTGCGGCAGCGATCCGCGTTCGACGTCGCCGACGACCCGATCACGGTCGACCCGGCCTGGGTGGTCGGGTTGCCCGACCGCATGCGGGAGGCCCAGGCGGTCTTCGCGAAGACCGGCGGGTTGCACGCCGCCGCCCTCGTCGACGTCGATCGCGACGAGGTGCTCGTCGTGCGCGAAGACGTGGGTCGCCACAACGCCGTCGACAAGGTCGTCGGCTGGGCCGTGCGCGAGGGCCGGCTTCCGCTCCGCGGCACGGTGCTGGTGGTCTCGGGCAGGGCGGGCTTCGAGTTGGCGCAGAAGGCGTCGATGGCGGGCATCCCGATGCTCGCGTCGGTGTCGGCGCCGTCGTCGCTCGCGGTCGACCTCGCGAACGAGGTGGGGCTCACGCTCGCCGGCTTCGTGCGCGGTGCCTCGATGGTGGTCTACGCGGGCGACGAACGCGTGCGCCCGGCGATCGAGCACGCGGCATCCGTGGCTCGCGCATGAGCGGGCGGATTCCGGAACGGGCCGACTATCCCGCCCTCGAGGTCGGCCACCCGAAACGTGCGGCCGTCGGCGCCGAGGCGGTCGTGCGCTCGCTCGAGTCGACCGTGCGCAGCCTCGGCCCGGCACGCGCCGCCCGGCTGCTGCTCGCGGTCAATCAGAAGGACGGCTTCGACTGCATGAGCTGCGCCTGGCCCGACCCCGGGCATCGCTACACCGCCGAATTCTGCGAGAACGGCGCGAAGGCGATCACGTGGGAGGCGACGCCGTTGACCGTGCCGCGAAGCTTCTGGACCGAGCGTTCGCTCACATCGCTGCAGGATGCCACCGAATACTGGCTCGGGCAGCAGGGACGGCTCGTCGAGCCCGTGCACAAGCCCGCTGGCAGCGATCACTACGAGCCGGTGAGCTGGGAGCGCGCGTTCGAGATCGTCGGCCGGCACCTGCGCGGGCTCGACAGTCCCGACGAGGCGGCGTTCTACACGAGCGGCCGAACGGCGAACGAGACCGCGTTCCTGTACCAGTTGTTCGTGCGCGCCTACGGCACGAACAACCTGCCCGACTGCTCGAACATGTGCCATGAGTCCACCGGCACCGCGCTCAACGAGGTCATCGGCGTCGGGAAGTCCACGATCGCCTACGACGATTTCGGCCGGGCCGATCTCGTCATCGTCATGGGCCAGAACCCCGGCACGAATCATCCGCGCATGCTGACGGCACTCGAGGAGACCAAGCGGAACGGCGGCCGGATCGTCGCCGTGAACCCGCTGCCCGAGGCAGGGCTCATCCGCTACAAGAACCCGCAGAAGGCGCGTGGGCTCGTCGGCCGAGGCACCGAGCTGGCCGATCGGTACCTGCAGATCCGTTCGGGCGGCGACATGGCGCTGCTGCAAGCGGTCTCGAAGCGCGTGCTCGACGCCGAGGCCGCCGCGCCGGGCAGCGTGCTCGACCACGCGTTCCTGCGCGAGCACACCGTGGGCCTCGAGGCCTTCACCGAGCACCTCGCGTCGCTCGACGACGCCGAGGTGCTCGCCGCCACGGGCCTCACGGTCGACGATCTCGACGACCTGGCCGCCCGGTACCTGGCCGCAGACCGCGTGATCATCACGTGGGCGATGGGACTCACCCAGCAGCGCAAGGCGGTCGACACGATCAAGGAGATCGTGAACCTGCTGCTGCTGCGCGGCAACATCGGCAAGCCTGGCGCCGGCGCCTCCCCGATCCGCGGGCACTCGAACGTGCAGGGCGACCGCACGATGGGCATCTGGGAGTGCATGCCCGAGTCGTTCCTCGACGCGCTCGGGCGCGAGTTCGCGTTCGACCCGCCGCGCGCGCCGGGGCTCGACTCGGTCGACACGCTGCATGCCATGCGCGACGGCCGCGTGAAGGTGTTCATGGCGCTCGGCGGGAACTTCGTCGGTGCGATCTCCGACACGCTCGCCGCCGAGGACGCGGTGCGCGGCGCCCGGCTGACGGTGCAGGTCTCGACGAAGCTCAACCGCTCGCACGTCGTCACGGGCGAGGAGGCGCTCATCCTGCCGGCACTCGGCCGCACCGAGGTCGACCTGCAGCAGACCGGTCCGCAGTTCGTGTCGGTCGAGGACAGCGTGTGCGCCGTCCACGCGACCCACGGGGCCGTGCCGCCGATCGGCGACGACGTTCGCAGCGAGGTCGCGATCGTCGCGGGGATCGCCCAGGCGACGCTCGGCGACGGCGGGACCATCGACTGGGAGGGCATGACGCACGACTACGACGTGATCCGCGACCACATCAGCCGCGTCGTACCGGGGTTCGAGCGGTTCAACGACGACGTGCGGACGCTGGGCGGGTTCGTGCTGCCCAACGGCCCGCGCGACTCGCGAACGTGGCCGACCCCGAGCGGCCGGGCCCACCTCACCGTCAACGAGCTCGAGCGCATCGAGTGCCCGCCGGGCCGGCTCATCCTGCAGACGCTGCGGTCGCACGACCAGTTCAACACGACGGTGTACAGCCTGAACGACCGCTATCGCGGCGTACGGAAGGGGCGTGATGTGGTGTTCGTGAACCCGGTCGACCTCGACCGGCTCGGCCTGGCCGACGGAGACCGGGTCGATGTGGTGAGCGAGTGGCCGGGCGAGCCCGATCGCCGACTTGCGCGCCAGCGCGTCATCGCCTATCCGACCGCGAGAGGATGCGCCGCCGCGTACTTCCCCGAGGCGAACGTGCTCGTCTCGCTCGCGAGCACCGCGATCGGCAGCAACACGCCGGTCTCGAAGGCGGTCATCGTGCGACTCGAGAAGGTGGCGTGACGTGACCGATCGTCCTCTGCGACTGTTCCTGCCCTACCTCGCGTGCTCACTCGTGCAGCTCGTCGTGCTGTACAGCGGCCCCGCCTGGGCGGTGACGACGTCGAAGGCGATGCTGATGCCGCTCCTGGCGGCTGCCGTCGTGCTCGCGGTGCGTCGTCCGCGCCCGCCGCAGGTGTGGCTGCTCGTGGCGGCACTCGCATGCTCGTGGGTGGGCGACGTGCTGCTCTCGTTCCCGGGCTGGTTCGTACCGGGATTGCTCGCGTTCCTCGCTGCGCATCTCGTGTTCATCGGGCTCTTCCTTCGGCTCCCTGCACAGCCGGGCCGGCGACGTCTCCCCATATGGGCTCTCGCCTACGTCGCGTGGTACATCGCGTTCCTCACACTGCTGGGTCCGCACCTCGGCGGGTTGCTCGTGCCGGTGGCCGTGTACGGCGCCGTGCTGGGCACGATGGCGGCACTTGCGGGCGGGCGTGGGGGAGTGATCGCGGTCGGCGGCGTGCTCTTCGTCGTGTCGGACTCCGTGCTCGCGCTCGGTCGATTCCTGCCGGGCTACGAGTTCGCCCTGCACGACCTCGCCGTCATGTCGACGTATCTCGCGGCGCAGGGCCTGATCGCGTGGGGTGTGCTGGCGGGTCTTCGCGCTGACCGCGGCGCAGCGGCTCAGTCGTCTCCTGCACTCGATCGACGAGCTGACGCCACGGGCCGGTGAGCTGGCGGTCTGCGAGTGTGGCCTCGTGCGGCTCGCAGCGGATGCGGTAGATGAACCGGTCGGGTTCGGGCGGCACCGGTCGGGCCTCACTCCACGGCAGCTCCTCGATGAGCAGGTACCACTCGCGCGGGTCGGGCTGTTCCTCGACGCGAACCTCCCAGGTCAGCCGGAGGCCGGCCAGGCCACCGCTGCGCGAGACGATGACGTCCATGGGGGCGATGCTACTCCCGAGGCACCTCGATGCCCACCGCCGACCAGCCACCGGCGACGGCGCGCTCTTCACGTGAATCGCGGCCGTACCGCTCGCGTGCGGCCCGCACCGTCTCGGCTGCGAATCGGCGGAAGTCGGTGTCGGGTCGGAGGCGACCCGACGTGAGCGCGTCGTACCAGATGCGCCCGACCCCCTCCCATGCGAAACCGCCGAGCTCGCGCGCGGCCAGCGCGAACGCGCGGTTGGGGATGCCCGAGTTCAGGTGTACGCCGCCGTTGTCGTCGTCGGTCTCGATGTACCGTTCGAAGTGGTCGGGCTGCGGGTCGCGACCGAGCACGTCGTCGTCGTAGGCGGTGCCGGGGTTCAGCATGGACCGCAGCGCACGCCCCTCGACGAGGTCGGTGAAGATGCCCTCGCCGATGAGCCACGTCGCGGACTCGGCATCCTGCCCGTTCGCGTACTGCTCGACGAGCGCGCCGAACACGTCGGAGACGTGCTCGTTGAGGGCACCCGATTGGCCCTGGTATCGCAGACCGGCCGTGTGCTCGGTGACGCCGTGCGCGAGTTCGTGCCCGATGACGCTCAGCGAGTCGGTGAATCCCCGGAACACCTCGCCGTCGCCGTCGCCGAACACCATGCGCTCGCCGTCCCAGAACGCGTTGTCGTAGTGGTCGCCGTAGTGCACGGTCGCCTCGAGCGGCATGCCCGCGCCGTCGATCGAGTCGCGTGAGAACACGCGGGCGAAGAGCTCGAAGGTCTCGCCGAGCCCGTCGTACGCCGCATCGACCGAGCGGTCGCCCGACGGCGGCTGTCCCTCGCGGCGCACGAGGCGCCCGGGGAGCCGCTCCTCGCCCTCGGCGTCGGAGACCCGACGGTCGGGCGCGGGCGCCTGCCCGGGTGCGGCGGCCGGGCGCTCATCGCGCGCGGGATGCTCGGGCAGAAGGAACGGTGGACGCTCTGCTGCAGCCCTCCACTCACGCAACGGCGCGTCGCGCTGCAGCGACCGGCGCGCGGCGGCGGTGGCCCGTGCGAAACGCGGGTCGTCTGCTGCGGCGATGCGGGCGAGCAGGTAGGGCGGCACGATCGCATGGGTTGGTTGCTGCATGCCTCGATCGTGCCATGGCGCAATGACACCCGTGGGAAGCTTGGGGTGTGGCAGCCTCGACCGACGCAGATCTCGCGATGCGCGATGTGCGCACGCATGCGATCGGCCTCGTGCCCGCGACCCTCGTGTGCGCCGCGGCTGTGCTGCTCTTCGGCGTGCAGGTCGCGCTCGCGGGGTACGCCATGCTCGCCGTCGGTCTCGGTGCCGCGTGGCTCACCGACCGATCTGGCCGCACGAGTCGCCTGCTGCCCGATCTCGCGCTGATCGCCCTCGGCCAGGTGATCATCTCGACGATCTCGCTCGAGGCCGACATCAGCTACGGCAACATGGCGCTCATGGGCACGGTGCTCGCGCTCGCCGTGGTCGTTCCCTACGTCGTGTCGCGATACGTGTTCGGCGACCGGGTCATCCGCTTCCCGTGGCGCACCGGCAAGCGCTGGACCCGAACCCAGTGGATCTACCTCATCGGGATCACGTTCGCCGCGTGGCTCATCCTGCCCTTCTACTTCATCACGTCGGGTGTCTACCAGAACTGGCCGACCGTCACCGAACCCGACGAGATCGCCCGGCTGTTCGTCGGCGTGAATGCGGTGGGCACGTGGGACGAGCTGTTCTTCATCTGCACCGTCTTCGCGCTGCTGCGCCGGCATTTCCCGACCTGGCAGGCGAACCTCCTTCAGACGATCGTGTTCGTGTCGTTCCTCTGGGAGCTCGGCTACCAGTCATGGGGCCCGCTGCTCACGATCCCGTTCGCGCTCATCCAGGGCTACACGTTCAAGCTCACGAAGTCGCTCACGTACGTGCTGGTCGTGCACCTGATCTTCGACGCGTTCGTGTTCATGGTGATCGTCTACGCGCACACCGGAGTGCCGCCGATCTTCCTGCTCGCACCGTAGGGAGACCGCGGCGACGGAGCCGATGCCACGGGCCCCTAGGACGACGGGCGCAGCCGCAGCACGGAGCGCACCGAGACGACCGTCATCACGACCGCGGCAGCCACGATCGCTGCGCACAGGGTCCACTCCAAGAGGCCCGGCCGCGCGGGTGGAGACTCGAACACCGCACCCGATTCGCTTCGGTAGACCGTCGCCGAAGCGCCGACGGCGAGATCGTCGCTGCGCAGGTCGGCGCGGGCGCCGTCGGGCAGTTCCACGCTCACCACGCGGAGGGGCTCGCTGCTGCTGCCGCGCCGGTCGGCGACCAGTCGCGTCTCTGTATGCTCGTCGACGACGATCGCTCCGACCGGTGTATACGACTCGAGCGCACGGGCGGATGTCTCGCTGAGCGCGAGCACAGCCCACACGGCGAGCACGACGGCGATGAGCGCGAGCACGGCGGCAGTGAGCGCGGGCGGCGGGTACCCCGCGCGGTCGTCGGTTCGTCGTTCGGCGGTGGTCATCGTGGTGCGACCTTTCGGGTCGCTCGTCTCCATCGTCGCACGGACGACGTCGTCGCACGGGCAAAGAGTTGCGCTTCCCCTACTTCAGCTGCCCGCGGATCTCCCCGGGCCCGTTCATCTCGGTGTGCACGTTGACGTAGTACGCACCCGGGTCGTCTTCGATGGCGTCGGCGATCACGGCGGTGATGGTCACGCAATCCGAGACCTCGAAGCTCGTGGCGGACACGAAGCTGAGCTGGATCCTCACGGGCCCTGGTTCGTTGCGCGGCGCAAGGTGGACGTGCGCGTTGACCGCCGGAGTCGAGAGGCCGTCGACTTCGAGCGAGTAGCAGAACTCCGTGCCGTCGATCTCGTAGCTGAACCAGCCGTGGCCGCCGAAGGCATTCGGCTTGGGGACTTCCTGGCCGCCGGTCAGCGGGATGGCGGGTTCTGCTTGGGCGGCGCCGGCGCCGGCGAGGGTGAACGCGGCGACGGCGGCGAGCGTCAGCGCAGCGGTTCTCGTGCGCTTCTTCGTAATCATGATGATTGCTCACTTCCTCGGGTCATTCGGCACGCTACGCCGACGCCAAAGCGGGCACAAGGGGGGTCGCGGTCGTGTCAGGACCCGACGGATGCGCCGTGCTCGCGCAGCCACTCCAGCAGCACCGTCGCGTGGTTGACCTGTTCGTCGCGCGCGCCGTAGAGGAGGGTCACCCGTTCGTGCTCGGCACCGAGGTCGAGAAGCGTCTGCGCAGCGTCGCCCGCGTCGAGTTCGTCGCGGTAGCGCGCCGCGAACTCGTCGAACCGCTCGCGGTTGTGGTGCCATTCGGTGCGCAGTTCGGGGGAGGGCGCGACATCCTTCGCCCACAGGTCGAGCTCGGCGCGCTCCTTGCTGACGCCGCGTGGCCAGAGTCGGTCGACCAGCACCCGATACCCGTCGGCCGTGTCGGCCGCGTCGTACACCCGCTTCGTGGTGAACCCCATGCCGCCAGTGTGCACCCGAGGGCGTGGAAACGTCGAGGTACGGGTCAGCCCCTACTGCCCCTGCGCAACCCGAGGACGACGAGCACGATCCCGACGACTGCGATGATCGGCCCGAGGATCGCCCAGAGCGTCGAACCGGTCATCGCGCTGCCACCGATGACCCCGAGACCCTGGAACATGAAGACCACGCCCATGACGGCGACGATGGCGCCGATGGTGATGAGAACAGGCTTGCTCATGTGGGCAGCATCGCGCACCAGGAGTTTCGCCGCAAGCAAGGCCGTGTGCGAGCCGGAACCCGACCCGGCTCGATACGCTCATGCCGTGACCAACACACCCGAGTCCATGCGCGCGATCGTGCTCGACCGCTACGGGGAACCGCGGCAGGTCCTGCGCCTCGCCGAGGTGCCGCGACCGGTGCCCGGTCCCGGCGAGGTCGCCGTGCGCGTCGCCGCCGTCTCGCTCAACTCGTGGGACGTCGACCTGGTGATCGGCGCGGCACTCACCCGGATCGCGGCGCCGTTCCGGCCGAAGCATCGGGTGATCGGGTCGGATGTCTCGGGCACGGTCATCGCCGTCGGGCCCGACGTGACCCGCCACGGCGTCGGGGACACCGTCTTCGGGGAGCTCTCGGCAGCGGGCTGGGGTGGCTTCGCCGAGGTCGTGATCGCGCGCGAAGAGGCCCTCGTGCCGCGGCCGGCCGATCTGGACGACCTCACGGCGGCGGCGCTGCCCCAGGCGGCCAGCATGGCGTACCAGGCGCTCGGCGGGGCCGTCGCGACCACCGCAGGCGGCACGCTCGAGGGGCGACGCGTGCTGATCGTCGGTGCCGGCGGCGGTGTCGGCACCTTCGCGATACAGCTCGCCCACGTCGGCGGCGCACACGTGACGGCGATCGAGCGCGCCGCGTGGAAGCTCGGAGCGCTCGAGCAGGTCGGGGCAGACGCCGTCGGCGACGAGATCGTCGAGCCCGCGACATCCGCTGACCGGTTCGACATGATTCTCGACGTGGTCGGCGCGTTGCCGCCCACCCGAGCGCGCGAACTGCTTGCGCCTGAGGGGGAGGCCACGTACATCGGCGGCAGCCCGCGTCGCATCATGCAGGTCGTCGGTTCGAGCGCTCGCCGCGGCGAATCCCGCGGCACGGTCCGGCTGCTCGCCGCGGTACCGAACCGCGACCTTCCGGAACTCGCGCAACTTGCGACATCCGGCGCGTTGCGCGCGATCATCGACGGACCGCATCCGCTCGAACGTGTGCCGAATGAGGTCGAACGGCTGCGCGCCGGTGAAGTCTTCGGCAAGGTCGTCATCGTGCCGTGACGACCACGCCGCCTTCTACGCGGCGGTCACGGCGGGCGCCCTCTCGGCGACGATCTGCTGTACGGCTGATCGACCCGCGCGGTTGGCGCCCACGGTCGACTGCGAAGGACCGTACCCGATGAGGAAAAGCCGCGGCTCGTCGAGCGAACGGGTGTCGGCGACGCGGAATCCGCCGGCCGGCGTTCGGAGCTTCAGGGGAGCGAGGTGGTCGACGGCCGGTCGGAACCCGGTCGCCCAGAGGATGGCGTCGGCAGCGACGAACGTCCCATCGGGCATGCGCACGCCGTCCTCCTCGATCGACCTGAACATCGGATGCCGCACCAGCACGCCGCGCGCCTGGGCCGCACGCGCCCACGGCGTCCAGTGCATGCCGGTGACCGAGATCACGCTGCCCGGCGGGAGGCCCTGGCGAACCCGCGCCTCGACGCCGGCGATCGCTGCCGTGCGCGCGGGGAGGTCGAAGTTCCCCTCATCGATCCACCTCGGTTCGCGGCGCGTCACCCAGAACGTGTCGGCGACGTGCGAGATCTCGTCGAGCAGCTGCACGGCTGACACGCCGGCGCCGACGATGACGACGCGCTTGCCGGCGAACTCGTCGGCCGACACGTAGTCGCCCACGTGCAGCTGACGACCGCGGAAACGCTCGACGCCGGGGTAGTAGGGGCGGAACGGACGGGTCCAGGTGCCGGTCGCGTTGATGACGTGACGCGCGGCCCACGTGCCGCGGTCGGTCTCGACGAGCAGGCGTCCATCGGGGTCGTCGTCGGCGCGGAGGACGGCACGCACGTGGACCGGTCGCTGGACGGCGATCCCGAACCGTTCCTCGTACTCGGCGAAGTAGGGCGGCAGCGTGTCGCGGCTCGGCGACCGAGGGTCGGCGGGCGGGACCGGGAAGCCCGGCAGCTCGTGGATGCCATTCACGGTGGCCATGCGCAGGGACGCCCAGCGGTGCTGCCACGCGCCACCCGGCGCCGCGTTGGCGTCGAGCACGACGAAGGTCTCGCGTGCGTTCGCATCGCGCGTGACGGGCACGAAGCCTCGACGCTGCAGGTGATACGCCGCCGAGAGACCCGCCTGCCCGGCGCCGATGACGGCGACGTCCACGAGAATCGCATTCATACGTATGGAAACGATTCGGCGTGGGGTCGTATTCCACGTCACACGCGTTTCTCCCGCCAGGCCCTCGGCGTCGGTGCGACGGGGTCGTCGGCCTCGGGGCATCCGCTCTGGTAGAGTATTGAGGTTGCCGTCACGACGGCCGCGCAGAAAGAGAGCCCAGGCATTCGGCCATGGGCAGCGCGCAACGAGAGAAAGGGGATCCCATCTATGGCACTCGAAGCAGACGTCAAGAAGGCGATCATCGAAGAGTACGCGACGCACCCCGGTGACACTGGATCCCCCGAGGTTCAGATCGCGCTTCTCACCAAGCGAATCAAGGACCTCACCGAGCACCTGAAGGAGCACAAGCACGACCACCACTCGCGTCGTGGCCTGCTGCTCCTCGTCGGTCAGCGTCGTCGTCTTCTCGGCTACCTCGCCGATGTCGACATCACGCGCTACCGCACGCTCATCGAGCGTCTCGGGCTGCGCCGCTAAGCGGAGTAGTCTCGCGCGGCTCTCGAAGACACCGCGAACTTCTTGCGAAGGCCCCCACCGTGCGTTGCACGGGCGGGGGCCTTCGTCATTCCCAGGGCGGCCACAAAAGGCGGCGCTATTCGACGATCGCCATCTCGTGCGGGGTCTGGTTGAGGCGGCGTCCGCCATCGGCCGTGACCGTCACGATGTCCTCGATACGGACGCCGAACCGCCCGGGCAGGTAGATGCCCGGTTCGATCGAGAAGCACATGCCCGGCTGCATGGGCTGGCGTTCGCCCTCGACCATGTAGGGCGGCTCGTGCGTGGTGAGCCCGATGCCGTGGCCGACGCGGTGGATGAAGTACTCGCCGTACCCGGCCTCGGTGATCACGGCTCGCGCGGCCCGGTCGACCTCCTGGCACTCGACGCCGGTCTGGACCGCCTCGAACCCTGCCTGCTGCGCCGCCCGCACGATCTCGTGCACCCGACGCTCCTCGTCGGTGGGCTCGCCGACATGCACCGTGCGGGTCGTGTCGGAGCCGTAGCCGTGCTTGAGGCCGCCGAAGTCGAGCACCACCATGTCGCCGTGCTCGATGATGCGGTCGCCCATCTCGTGGTGCGGGTTCGCCCCGTTCGGGCCCGAGCCGACGACGGTGAAGTCGACCTGCGAGTGCCCGAACCGGCGAAGGAGCGCGGCCAGTTCATTGCCGATCTCGGTCTCGCTCCGGCCGGCGAAGCGGACCTTGAGGATCTCCGCGTAGGC
This sequence comes from uncultured Actinomycetota bacterium, assembly GCA_963758615.1. Classification (GTDB taxonomy): domain Bacteria; phylum Actinomycetota; class Actinomycetes; order Actinomycetales; family Microbacteriaceae; genus Agromyces. The sequence continues at coordinate 552,840 of CAVWVZ010000007.1, forward strand.
CTCGTCGGCGGCAGCCCCGGCCGCGGCGAGGCGGGCGAGCTCGTCGTCGTCCTTGATCGCCCGCAGCATCGGCAGCGCGGTCGTCATCGACACGTACGACGTGTCGGACAGCTGGCGCTGCAGGCCGAGCAGGTGCATCGCCCAGGCCGAGTCCGACAGCGCGTAGCGCCCCGGCTCGAGGAGGCGCGCCGTCGCCTCGTAGGGATCGCTGCCGTCGGTCCAATCCGCGAGCCGGAGGACGGATGCGCCGGGGGAGCCCTCGGCGTCGGGTCGTTCCAGCTTGGGCACGATCATGGTCGGCTCACCGTCGACGGGGACGACGAGCATGGTGATGCGTTCGGTGATCGCCACGGGCGCGTATCCGGTGAGGTAGAGCAGGTCGGGCCCGGGCGTCAGCAGCAGGCCCGTCAGGTCCGCCTCCGCCGCGGACTGCGCGGCGCGCTTCAGCCTCACGGCGAAGTCGTCGGCGGTGAACGGGGCAGGTGCGGCGGACGTTCGATCTGTCATCAGGACTCCTCGCGTGAAGCCGCATCCGACGTTGGACCGGCGCCGATGATCCAGAATCTACACTCGGCCGGTGGCTCCGTGCGAGAAGCTCACGCCGTCCGCGCTCGATACGCGCGCACCGCCATGCGGTTGCCGCAGCGGGTGCTGCAGAACCGGCGGGAGGCGTTCTTCGACATGTCGACGTAGAGGCCCTCGCAGTCGTCGGCGTCGCACACGCGCAGGCGCTCCATCTCGTCGGCGCGGATGACGTCGACGAACGCCATCGCCGCCTCGACCAGGATGCGGCGGGCGAGCGGAGCATCGATCTCGGTCGCATGGATGTGCCAGTCGAGGTCGTCGTGGCGCACCAGCTGCGGCAGTGCCCGGGCGTCGACGAGGAGGTCGTTGACCTCGTCTACCGCGTCGTCGCGGTCGAGCAGCCAGAGCGCGCGAAGCCGGGTGCGTGCGCTGCGCACTTCTGCGAGCTCGCGGTCGTCGCCGTCGCGCCGGCCCGAGAACTTCCACGTGTCGAGGAGGGCTGCCAGTTGCGCCGGCGTCGACAGTTCGTCGTCGCCGGAATCGGATGCCTCCGGCACCGTGTCGCCGAGTGCCGCGGCGAACCCGAGCGAGGCTTCGGTGTCATTGGTGAAAATCATTTGACTCCTGACAGGGGTGCGGAGTAGTGTAACCAGCATAACGCGGTTCGGTCATGACATGGCTGAGACTCGCGAACTTCATCGCCAGAACACCCGCCAGATCAAGGGAGTACCGATGCGTGGATCGCGCGGCATCGTCGGAATCCTGCTCGGGCTCGCGTCGGGCCTTGCATTCGGTGCCGGTGGTGCGGTCGTGAAGCCGCTGCTCGAGGCGGGCTGGTCGCCGGGGGCCGCGGTGTTCCTGCGTGTCTCGGTCGCCGCGCTGCTGCTCATCGTGCCGGGGCTCATGGCGCTGCGTTTCGACCTGCGACCGCTCTGGCGTGCGAAGTGGACCGTGCTCGTCTACTCGGTCATCGCCGTTGCGGGCGTACAGCTCGCGTTCTACGCTTCCATCGCGCGGATCCCGGTCAGCACCGCGCTGCTCATCGAGTACCTCGCGCCCGTCGCCCTCGTCGCGTTCGCCTGGGTGCGCACGCGCCGCGCACCGCAGTTCGTCGTGCTCGCCGGCTCCGTCGTCGCGATCGCGGGCCTCGTGCTCGTCATCGGCCCCGCAGGAGGCGCCATCGATCCGCTCGGCATCGCGCTCGCGGGCATCGCCATGCTCGGCGTCGCGGTGTACTACGTGCTCGGCGCTCGCGACGACCTGGGGGTGCCGCCCATCGCGCTGGCGGCTTCCGGCGTCTTCATCGGGGCGATCGTGCTCGGCCTCGCAGGTCTCACCGGGCTCGTGCCCTTCGAGTTCGTGCTCACCGACATGCCCTTCCTCGGCGGCACGGCCCCGTGGTGGGTGCTCGTGCTCACCGTCGGCGCCGTCTCGACGGCGTTCGCCTACGTCGCGGGCATCCAGGCCATCCGCATGCTCGGCACCAGGCTCGCCTCGTTCCTCGGCCTCTCCGAGGTCGTCTTCGCCGGCGTCGTCGCGTGGGTCCTGCTCGGCGAGGCGATCGGTCCGGTGCAACTGCTCGGTGGCGCGCTCATCCTCGGCGGCATCGTGCTCGTTCGCCTCGAGCGTCCCGCCGTCGAACCCGTGCCACTCGAGATCGACCTCGTTCCCGTCTCCCGAGCCGACAGCGAACCTCCACGCCAACACGAGGGCGCTGTTGCGGGCCGGAACACCGGCCCCGTGACATCCGCTCGCGCCACCGACACGCCGTAGACTCGCGCCATGCGGTTCGGCGTCGTCATCCTGCCCCAGTACGACTGGCCCGAGGCGGCCGCGCGGTGGCGCCGCGCCGAGGAGCTCGGCTTCGACCACGCGTGGACCTACGACCACCTCGCCTGGCGCGGGCTCGCCGGTGAGCGCTGGCATGCGACCGTGCCGACGCTCACGGCGGCGGCCACGGTGACGAGTCGTATCGGGCTGGGCACCTTCGTGGCATCGCCGAACTATCGGCATCCCGTGCCGTTCGCGAAGGACATCGCGACCGTCGACCAGATCTCGGGCGGGCGGGTGCTGCTCGGCCTCGGATCCGGTGGCACGGGTTTCGATGCCCACGTACTCGGGCAGCCCGACCTGACGCCGCGCGAGCGATTCGCCCGGTTCGCGGAGTTCGCCGAGGCGCTCGACGTCCTGTTGCGATTCGAAGGGGATGTCGCCCACGGGGCATCCGGCATCTCGTTCGAGGGGGAGTGGTACACGGCAGCTGGCGCACGCATGGTCGGCGAGCCTGCGCAACACCCGCGCATGCCGCTGCACCTCGCGGCGAACGGGCCGAAGGCGCTCGACCTCGCGGTGCGGATCGGCGACGGCTGGGTGACGACTGGCGGCGAGCACGACGACGACGCCGCGTGGTGGCGGAGCGCTGCCGAACTCATTCGCCGGCTCGACGACGCCTGCGCCGCGGCCGACCGAGACCCGTCGACGATCCGCCGGACCCTTTCGCTCGACGCCGAAGCGCGCTACAGCCTGGCCGGCATCGGGGCGTTCGAGGATGCCGTCGGTCGTGCCGCCGAGCTCGGCTACACCGATGTGGTCTCGCACTGGCCGCGCGAGCACGGGCTGTATGCCGGAGACGAGGCGGTGCTCGACGAGGTGGCCGCGCGGCTGCCCTCGCTGCGCTGAGCCGCCGCGCTTCGCGACGGCGTGCGCGCGATAGCCTGATCCTCATGCCTGCGCCCCGTTCGAAGTCGCTGTTCGCCTGGGAGCCGTCCCCGTTCATCGTCGTGGGCGTGTTGCTGCTGCTGACATCGATCGTGCGACCCGAGGCCCCGCCGTGGGTGCTGTGGCCGTTCGTCGCGGTGCTCGTGGCCGCGGTGGCGTGGCTCGTCGTCTCGCTGATGCGCGGCGGCCGCACGGCGAATCCCGACCAGTGGGGCGACCTCAAGACGCTCGAGGGCCTCGAGATCGTCGATGCGCTGCACGTCGAGCGCGGAGTGCGGGCGGTCGCGCCGGTGGCCGACGTGCATCGGCATCAGCCCGCGATCGAGCTCGCGCGGCTCCATGGCGGCACCCAGCAGCTCGCCGTGCTCGTGCCCCGGGCCAGTCGCTGGCTGTCACGCAGGTATCGCATCGGGGTGCAGCTCGTCGGAGACGCGCACCCGCGGCACGCGGGCTTCCTCGAGGAGGTGGCCGACGTGCGCTGGCGCGAGGCGCTCGACGCGATGCGACAGCGGGGCCGGTACGTGCGGGTCCCGGCGCTCATCGTCGGCACGGCGCGCCCGTTCAAGGTCGAGCTCGACCTCAGCGGGCTCGAGCATGCGCTCGAGGCATCGCCGAAGGACTGACTCCGCAGATCGGTGCCGTCGGAACGACGGTGCCGTGGAACAGCTCAGGCAGTGGGCTCGGCGGCCTCGGCGGCCTCCGCCTCGCGGCGCGCGAGGTCGGCGCGCACCTGGTTCATGTCGAGCTCGCGCACCTGCGAGACGAGGTCGTCGAGCACCGGGCGGGGGAGTGCGCCGGCCTGGGCGAACACGCCGATGCCGTCCTTGAAGGCCATGATCGTCGGGATCGACGTGATGTTCATCGCGGCCGCGAGCTGCTGCTGTGCCTCGGTGTCGACCTTCGCGAACGTCATGTCGGGGTTGGCCTCGGCGGCAGCCTCGTAGTTGGGTGCGAACTGCAGGCAGGGACCGCACCAAGCGGCCCAGAAGTCGACGAAGACGGTGCCCCCTTCGAGGATGGTCTTCTCGAAATCGTCAAGGGTGAGCGCAACGGTTGCCATGATTCCAGCCTAAGCGCAGCCGCTGGACGCCCGCCCGGTGTTCGCTGGCAGCGGCCCGGGCGGCGGTATGGTGAGGTCGTGGCGGCATTCGACGGAGTGCTCGGCGCGTTCCGGCGTCGACCCGAGATCTCGGAACCGACCGGCTCGGTCGAATCGATCGATCAGGTCGTGATCGACGACGCCCGCGCGCTCGACGAGGCCCTGCCCGACATGGATTGGCGGCGGCTGCCGTCGGGCACCGAGCGCAGCTGGTTCGACGCGCCGAGCGGGCGGCTCGCGCGCATCGCGTTGGGGCCGGTCGACGGGCCGCGTGTCGTCCTGATCCCCGGGGCAACCGGCTCGAAGGAGGACTTCGTGCTCATGCTGCCGTTGTTCGCCGCAGCGGGATTCCGCGTCGAGTCGTACGACCTCGCCGGCCAATACGAGTCGGCCGACGCCGGTCCGTGGAACCTCGACCCGCCGCGCACCCACTATGACGAACGGCTCTTCGTCGACGACCTGCTGGCCTTCCTCGACGACGGCGCCGGTCGCGCCCACGTGCTCGGGTACAGCTTCGCGGCGACGGTCGCCGAGCTGGTCCTGCTCGAACGCCCCGACCGCTTCGCGACCCTCACGCTGCTGAGCGCGCCGCCCGAGGTCGGCCAGGCCTTCCGCAGCGTCAAGCGCATCGGGCCGATCAGCGGCTTCACGACCCCGCGGCAGGGGGCGGCCCTCATGCTCTGGGGCATCCGCAACAACCTGAACAAGGTGCCCCCCGGTCGTCTTTCGTTCGTTCGCGAACGATTCGCGCTCACCCGGCGTGAGAGCGTCGACGACATCATCGGGCTGATGATGCGCACGCCCGACGTGCGCGCCGACCTCGCGGCCACGCCCGTGCCGAAGCTCGTCGCGGTCGGCGAGCACGATCTTTGGCCGCGTGAGCTGCACCAGCGGTTCGCGCGCGAGATCGGGGCTCGCTTCGCCGCGTATCACACCGGGCACAGCCCGTGCGAGACGGCACCGCACCAGCTCGTGCGCGACATGATGGCACTCTTCGCGGAGGCGGACGACGCCGCGCGGTAGCGCAGGGATGTCGCGGGCCGGTCAGGCGGGCAGCGGATCCTCACCTTCGACGTCGAGGTCGACCGCGGCATCGACCTCGTCGGCCCCCACCCAGCGCTCCATCGTCCGCCTCGCGCGCTGGTGAGCAGCGCGGCGTTCGAGCGGCGGCCACCCCCGGAACTCGATCGCGAGCGTGTGGAAGGCGATGCGCACGCGACGCCAGAGCGCCCCGAGGGTGTCGAACGGGCGTGCCGAGACGCCGACGATCAATCGCTCGTCGCGGACGACGGTCATGCCGGGCCGGATCCACCACGACAGGTCGAGGTCGTCGTGCACGTCGCCGCGATCGCGGTGCACGATGTCGCGGAGTTCGAACCACGCGTCACGCCGCATGGCGTAGTTGGAGCCGAACACGGGCGGGTGTCCGAGCAGCGCGCCGATCACGGTGAAGTACCCGCCGATGTAGATGTTGCGGGCGATCCAGCGGATGATGCCGTTGGCGCCGTAGAAGACGCCGGAACCGGTGACGATCGTCGGCCGGTCGGCCCGCGACATGCGATGCTCGACCTCGGCGAGCCATCCAGGCGCCGGCACCGAATCCGCGTCGAGCCGGGCGAGCAGGTCGCCGGATGCCGCATCGAATCCGGCCGCGGTCGCAGGCCAGATGCCGCGCAGCGGCTCGGTGACGAGCCGCGCACCCCCGGCGAGCGCGACCTCGGCAGTGGCATCCGTCGAGCCGTTGTCGACGACGATGACCTCGTCGGCCGGGCGGGTCTGCGCGGCGAGTGCGTCGAGGCAGGCTGCGACGAAGCCGGCATCGTTGAAGCTCGGGACCACGACCGAAATGGTGACCATCAGCGCGAGTCTAGCCATCGGCGCACGGCGCGGCGCACGAATACTGCGCATGCCGCGGAGATCCGTGCAAGGGGCTTTCCCTGCACGTCCGATCCCTTTAGGCTCCCCCATAGCCGTGGCACCCAAACCGGGCGCCCCAGTTGGAGGGAAGACAATGAAGTCACCTGTAACACGATCCCGCGGGCTCGCGATAGCGGCGATTGCCGCGTTCGCCGTCGCGTTGGTCCCGGTCGGCGCGGCAACCGCCGCCCCGGCTGCGAAATGCGACAACCGCAACAACAACACGATCTCGAAACTGCTCGAGTGCGTCGACGCCGATGGTGCAATGGAGCACCTCGAGGCATTCCAGGAGATCGCCGACGAGAACGGTGGCAACCGTGCGGCGGGCACGTCGGGCTATGAGGCCAGTGTCGATTACGTCGTCGACACGCTCGAAGCCGCCGGATGGAACGTCTCCATCGACGAGTTCGACTTCACGTTCGTCGGGGCGTCGACGCTCCAGCAGATCACTCCGGTGAATGCGTCGTACCCGACCGGGCCGTTCACCGGCAGCGGTCCCGGCGATGTGACGGCTGCCGTCACGCCCGTCGACGTGCAGCTGACCACGCCGAACACCAACACCAGTGGCTGCGAGGCCGCCGACTTCGCCGGGTTCCCGGCCGGCAACATCGCGCTCATCCAGCGCGGGTCCTGCAACTTCTCGGTCAAGGCGCTGAACGCGGACGCGGCGGGCGCCTCCGCTGTGATCCTCTTCAACGCAGGGGACAACGCAGCCGACCCATCCCGGTTCAACCTGATCGTCGGGACCCTGGGCGGCCCGGATGTCGTCGACATTCCGGTGGTCGGGGCGAGCTTCGAGCAGGGCGTCGCGCTCGCACAGGCGGGTTCCACGGCGCGCGTGACCGTGCCGCTGCCCGAGCTGCGTCCGCAGAAGAACGTCATCGCGGAGCTTCCGCGGCACGAACGACGACAACGTCGTGATGGCCGGTGCGCACCTCGATTCGGTTCAGGCGGGCCCGGGCATCAACGACAACGGCAGCGGATCCGCTTCGCTGCTCGAGGTCGCCCAGAACCTGTCGAAGCTCAAGCCCGCAGAACACCGTGCGCCTCGCATGGTGGGGTGCAGAGGAGGCCGGCCTGCTGGGGTCTCAGGCGTACGTGGACGGCCTTTCCCAGGCCGAGAAGGACCGCATCGCGCTGTACATGAACTTCGACATGGTCGCCTCGCCGAACTACATCTTCATGATCTACGACGGTGACGAGTCCCAGTTCACCGCACCCGTTGTGGTGCCCGAGGGTTCGGTCCAGATCGAGGACCTCTTCGAGAGCTACTTCACGAGCGTGGGCGAGCCGTATGACGACGCGGAGTTCAGTGGTCGCAGCGACTACGAGGCCTTCATCCTCGAAGGGATTCCGGCCGGCGGCCTGTTCACCGGCGCGGAGGTCCCGAAGACCGCCGAGCAGCAGGGGATCTGGGGCGGCGTCGCAGGTGAGTCCTACGACCAGTGCTACCACCAGGCGTGCGACACGATCGACAACGTGAACGTCGAGGCCCTCGATGTGAACATCGATGCCATCGCGCTCGGGGTGCTCGCATACTCCTACTCCACGGAGTCGGTGAACGGCGTGGTCGGCAAGAACATCCCGGGTGGACTCAACCTCCCCGCACCGGCCGGCCCTGAGGGCACTGTCGGCAGCGGCGGCGGCCACTCGCACGGCGACGACGAGTAAGCCGGTCTGAACGACGGGGCGGGGGTGCCGGATCGGCACCCCCGCCTTTCGCGCGGAACGCGCCAGAATCGACGGGAATAGATCGGGCGAGGGCGTCCGTTCTCATCTATTGCATGCAAACGCATGGACAAGTACACGGCCCAGGAGGGCGAAATGCAGTTCGGAATCTTCACCGTCAGCGACATCACTCAGGACCCCACGAACGGTCGCACTCCGAGCGAGCACGAGCGCATCAAGGGCACCGTGGCCATCGCGAAGCATGCCGAGGAGGTCGGGCTCGACGTGTTCGCACTCGGCGAGCACCACAACCCGCCGTTCTGGTCGTCGTCACCGACGACGACGCTCGCGTACATCGCCGCGCAGACCTCGACCCTCCAGCTCTCCACGGCGACCACGCTGATCACCACGAACGACCCGGTGAAGCTCGCCGAGGACTACGCGATGCTGCAGCACGTGTCCGACGGCCGTGTCGACCTCATGCTCGGTCGCGGCAACACCGGCCCCGTGTACCCATGGTTCGGTCAGGACATCCGCCAGGGCCTGCCGCTCGCCCTCGAGCACTACGAGCTCCTGCACCGCCTGTGGCGCGAGGATGTCGTGGACTGGTCGGGCAAGTTCCGCACGCCGCTGCAGGGCTTCACGGCGACCCCCCGACCGCTCGACGACGTGCCGCCGTTCGTGTGGCACGGCTCGATCCGCACGCCCGAGGTCGCCGACCAGGCCGCGTCCTACGGCGACGGGTTCTTCGCGAACCACATCTTCTGGCCCGCGTCGCACACCCAGCGCATGATCGCGCTGTACCGCCAGCGCTTCGAGCACCACGGCCACGGCACCGCCGCGCAGGCGATCGTCGGACTCGGCGGCCAGGTCTTCATGCGCAAGAACTCGCAGGACGCCGTCAACGAGTTCCGTCCCTACTTCGACAACGCCCCGGTGTACGGCCACGGCCCGAGCCTCGAGGACTTCACCCAGCAGACGCCGCTGACCGTCGGCAGCCCGCAGGAGGTCATCGACAAGACGCTCGGCTTCCGCGACTACGTCGGCGACTACCAGCGCCAGCTGTGGCTCCTCGACCACGCCGGACTGCCGCTGAAGACCGTGCTCGAGCAGCTCGACCTGCTGGGCGAAGAGGTCGTGCCGGTGCTCCGCAAGGAATTCGCGAAGAACCGTCCGGTCGAGGTCCCGGATGCCCCGACGCACGCCTCGCTCGTGCAGGCCAAGTACGGCGACCAGGCGCCCCGCCAGGCCACGCCCAACGCGAACCGCGGCGACAACCTCACGCTCGGTTCGCCCTACCAGGACACGTCGGTCGTCGCGGCGTCGAAGCCGGGCTCGGCGTTCGGCCCCGCTGCCACCCGGAAGGAGTCCGTGCGATGACCACCAAGCACATCGTCATCATCTCGGCCGGCCTCAGCACGCCGAGTTCCACCCGGCAGCTGGCCGACCGGCTGACCGCTGACGCGGCATCGATCCTGCGCGAGCGGGGCGTCGAGGTCGAGGCTCAGGTGTTCGAGCTGCGCGACCTCGCGCACGACATCACGAACCACCTGCTCTTGGGCTTCGCCCCGCCGAAGCTGCAGGAGGCGCTCGACGCTGTAGCGTCAGCCGACGGACTCATCGCGGTGACGCCGATCTTCTCGACCAGCTATGCGGGCCTGTTCAAGTCCTTCATCGACGTGGTCGACCCGCAGGCGCTCACCGACCTGCCGGTGCTCATGGGTGCGACGGGCGGAACCCCGCGCCACTCGCTCGCGATCGACTACGCGATCCGGCCGCTGTTCACCTACCTCCACGCGATCCCGGTCACGACCGGCGTCTTCGCGGCGACCAGCGACTGGGGCGACGGCGGTGACGGCGTGCGATCGCTGCCCGACCGCATCTTCCGTGGCGCGAGGGAGTTCGCCGAACTCGTCGAGCGCACCGACCGCTCGAACCTCATCAACGACCCGTTCGCGCTCGACCGTCCGACCGGTCACCTCGTCGGGGGTCTCGCGGGGGAGTAGGTTCGGCCCGAGGATGACCGGATGCCGTGGCGATGCAGATCGCCACGGCATCCGTCGTCTCCGTCGCCGCATCGACTGGCGCGCGTGCAACGACCGGTCGGAGTCAGTTCGGGACTCCTTCGCGCTCGACCGTCGCTTCGGGCGTCTCATCGGGCGTCTCATCGGGCGCCGCGCGGGGGAGCGGCGCAACCTGCGCCGGGGCCGCGTCGTGCCGCGTCGACGCCTCGGCACCCCGGATCGCGCGACGGGCCTCGTGCGCCGCAGCGCGCCGCGCTCGACGGTCCTTGCGGGCTGCAACCCGCATGGCGCGCCGGTGGGCGCGAGTCGGTACGGGTCCGCGCGTGTCCGGCCAATCGCGATCGACGACCGTGTCCTTCGGCCCGTCGTCCTTGCCGGTCTGCCTGCCGCGCCACCACGGCGCCCACCACAGTGCGGTGCCGCCGGCCCATCCGACGATGAGCAGGTCGGCGACCTGGCCGGTCATCGGCGCCGACTCCATGAACGCGAGGGCGCTGATCGCCGAGGCCAATCCCGTGGCGACCCCGGTCCACGCGATCGGCATGGCGCTTCGCAACGGGTCGCGGGTGAGGCCCCCGACCAGCGTTGCGGCGATCGCCGCGCCGATGACCGTGGCGCCGAGCACATGCCAGATGACTGCGGACCATCCGAGTGGGCTCGTCCAACTGAGCTTCACTGGATCGAGCGAGGCGAACGGGGTCGTGAGGAGCGTGGTGAACGCGATCGCCGCGCAGGCACCGAGGACCGCGAGGACGATCGGACGACCGGGCCTCCGCGAGAGCGTGACCGGCACCGTCTGCAGCGCGTGCGCCGCAGCTTCGCCGACCGCGATGAACGCGATGAGCACCACCCAGTAGAGCACCTCGCGCATGCCGAAGAGCGTGACGACAGCGACGAGTGCCGCAGCGAGGACGACCGTTGCACTGACAAGCGCAACGCGTCCACTCCTCGCCCGCCACTCGGACCACGCGATCACATCGCGGGTCCATGGTCGAGTGGTGGTGTGCGCCAGGATCTGGCGGTCGTGGCGGCGCTTCGACTGGACGGCCGCCGCGAGCCTGACGATGATGAGCGCCCCGGCCAGCGCCGTCACCAGGTATGCGATGACGGTCGTGTCGCCCGCCTCCTGCAGTGCGGGTTTCGAGTTCATGGGCCACACCGTCACCGCGCTGGCAGCGAGCAGGCCGGCGAGCAGGATCAGGCGCGGAATCGAGATGAAGGCGGGCAGCAGCACGGCGATCGGCCGCAGCAGCCAGTGGAGGAACCGCTTCGGAGACGAGGCGCGTTCCCCGTGGGTCAGCGCACTCGAGGCCGCGCGCAGCGTGCGTGAGGCGATCGCGACTCGATAGGGATCCGACAGCGCATCGAAGCCCTGGGTACCGCGCACGAATCGTTCGCGCGTCGCCTGGGTACGCGGGACATCGGTCCGTGCCGGGAGGCTGAGGAGCGTGAGCCGCTCCGTGGTCGGGTCGGCGTCGGGGTCTGCGGCGCCCGCGGTGGGAGCGGCATCGAGCTGAGCGAGGAGTTCGCGGTGCACTCGCGCGAGGACGTTCGCCTCGGTTGGTCGGACAGCCGTCGCCTGCGACTCGGCGTCGCCGCCTGATGGGGGTGAATCGGGGGCGGACGGAAGCGATGAGAAGAATTCCACGATCCCCGACGCGGCGTCGAGCCTGCCCCACCACCAGTCGTTGAGGCGCCAGTCGCGGCTCAGGAAGCCCGCGACGTTCGCGGCCCGGAGCCCCGCGAGCTTTGCGGTCGATCGCAGGTTCTGCTCGTCGAGCAGGTTGCCGACGGTGACGGCGTCGAGCTCGCGCGCACGGTGGGCGAGCGCGGAGCGGTAGCCCCTCAGCAACTGGTCCTCGATGAGGAGCCGGTACTCGAGCGGCTGCGCGGGCTGCACGTCCGATCCGATGCGGTGGAAGCGCACCGACGAGATCGGCTGGGGGATGCCGCTGCCACCGAACAGCAGCGGCAACTGGCGGGCGGTGAGCGGCTGTTCGGGGCGGCTCTCGAGTCGTGACCACGGGGTGCGCAACCAGCGATCCTTCGCCCTGGTCTCCTTGATCGATTCGGACACCCGGAGCAGCCAGCCGACGATGTCGTCGAGTGCTTCCCATGCTCCGGCGTGGTGATCGTCACCGCGTGCGTCGGCGGCCACCCAGCTCTTCACGACCTCATCGGCGTCGCGCGGACTCAGGGTCCCGCCCGCCCGTTGGGCGTTCATGCGGTCCCGCGCGCCCTCCAGCGTGACGAGGATCGCTTCGTCGCGGGCCAGCGTCGCCTCGCGGATGACCCTGCTGAGCTTGCGTCGCACGAGTGCGCGAGGCGCGACTTCCGACAGGGCCCCGATCGTAGGGTCGGCGCGGTCGGCGCGATGCCGCCGGTCGTCGTCGCCGATCGGATCAGGCGCGAGCGATGCATCGAGGGCGTCATCGAGGTCACCCAGCACGCGATCGTGGAAGGCGGTCTGCTCGATCGCCCGGATCCAACTGAGGGCGGCCATACTCGCGTCGACGAGCGACTGTCGCCCGTGTGCGGTCGCCCGGCGCGCGATCGAGCGGGACGGGCTGCCCGAGTCGTCCTCGGCCGCCGGGTCATGCAACCGGTCGGCGGCGTCGCGGAACGCTGCTTCGACGTGCACGATGCTGAGGCGGTCGAGTGCCAGCAGTTCTGGCCGCTGGGCGAGGTCGGTGCCGAGAAGCCACTCGCCGGGATGCAGGAGGGGCGGGGCAAGCAGTTCGAAATCGCTCAACGCCCGATACCCCGCGTACGCCGCGGAGGCGCGCTCCTCCGCCTCTGCGTCGAGCGATTTCCCGTCGATGCGCTCGGCAAGCAGTTCGTTCCGCGCCTTCGCGACACTGGTCGTCGCGCGCACCAGGTCGACCTCTTCGATCTCGTCGTCACGCGACTCCCGGGCACTGCGCTTGCGCAGCGCCGCGACGATCGTGCTCATGACCCGTGAGCCGACGTCGTCGCGCACCGTGGCGGTGTCCGTGCGGAAAGCCGGTTCGGCGTCGGCGTTCGTCCTCGGCGTGTGCAGCAGGGTCGGACGGCTCGAGGCGTAGGCGGTGGGGCGCCGGAAGAGCGCCGCCGTCTCCTTCGGAGAGGGGTCGAGGTAGAGGATCGCTCGGTTGCTGTGCTCGTCGGCGGGCATGTTCCGAACGGCGTTCAGCGCACGATCGATCGGGATGTTGTCGAGGATGCCGCCGTCGGCGACCCGGAACGGGTGCGTCGCGGCATCCTCTCGGTGCGCGTTGAACACCATGCGCATGTCGGGCGCGTCCAGCGCCTCGCACGGATCGCGCGGGGAGGCCCAGCCGTGCGCGCCCGCGAGGGGATCCCGGCCGGAATAGATGAGCGCGGGTTCGAAGATGAACGGGAACGAGGAGGTCGAGCGCGCGGCGTACGCGATGCGCACGATGTCCGCGAGATCCCGTGCATCGAGCGGGTCCGTGTAGCGCGGAGGGACGGCACGGTCGTCGAGTGCGTCGCGCCCGCCGACGAACCGGAACTGCGCTCGCCCTTCGGCCGTCGTACGGTCGCTCGAGTCGACGGCGTCCAGCAGGGTCGCCGAGAGGTCGACCACGACTTGATCGGCGCGAAGCGGGCTCACCGGATCCCGGCCGTCGATGATCTTCAGGATCTCGTGGGAGAGCTGCGGCCAGAAGTATCCGTCGCCGCGCATGACCGCGTCGTATCGGCTCGGATCCCCGGTCTGCAGGAGTCCCCACGCGGAACCCGCCTCCAGCCAGGTGTCGAGCATCGTGTCGAACCCGACACCCGCCCGCTGCGCGACCGCGTACAGCACTCCATTGAGCCCGCCCGCGCTCGCGCCGGCGAGCACATCGAACTCGACGCGGTCGTACCCATGCGATCGCAGCAGCCGGGCGTACTCGGTCGCCCGGCGCGTGAGATTCGGGTCGGCGCCCCCGCGGCCGCGCTCCTTCGCGTCGGTCTTGTGGAGCAGGATCGCGCGGCAGGTGCCGTGATCGTCGAAGAGGCGGATGCGTCGCAGGATGTCGAGTTCGGCGACGGCGCCGCCGATCCACACGGCGAGGCTGAGGCCGCCCTTCATCGCCAGTGCGATGCGCAGCGTTCGACGATGCCACGGCTGCAGCCTCGCGACGCGGTCGGGCAGCAGTCCCGCCTTCGTCGCAGTGCCGTCGGGGAAGAGGTCGTGGAATTCCGCGCGTCGACGGTCATCAGGCCACCCGGAGGACGCAGCCGATCCTTCACTCGGCCGATCTTCGAGATCGAGCTCGATGAATCCCACATCGGAACGCTGCCCGCTCATGCCCACCTCCCGGGCGTAGAACATGAGAGATATTCAGCCTGAATCTACGCCGAATCGGTGCGGCAGCGTCAGTGGTGACCCTGAAACGCCTCAGCCCGCCCGTCGCGCGATGAGTCGATCCACGAGGAGTCCGAGCAGGATCGCGACAGGGATCGAGAGCGCCACGCCGAGGAACGGGTTCTCGGTGAAGGCGCTGCCGATGACCGCCCCGATCGTGACGTTGTAGCAGGCCCAGGCCAAGCCCGCCGCGGCAGACAGGGGAAGGTATCGTCTGAGCGGCACCCGTCCGGCGCCCGCGGCGAGGTTCACGGCGATGCGAGCGAAGGGCACGTAGCGAGCGGTGAACACGAGCACCGCGGTGCGCTGGTGCACGGCGCGCCGCACTCGCAGGATCGCGGCCCCGACCCGCCCCTCACGCTGCCAGCGCCACCGATCGAGGCCGACCTTGCGACCGATGAGGTAGCAGAGCGCATCGCCGATGACGGCGCCCATCGCCGCGACCGGGATGATGAGCCACCACGACGGCGTGCCCGTCGCGGCGCCGAGTGCGCCCAAGGCGACCACCGCCGTCTCACTCGGCAGCACGACGAGGAACGCGTCGCCGACGACCAATGCGAAGAGCGCGGGAACGAGCCATGGCGAGGCGGCGAAGCCCTCGATCCATGCCTCATCCACACGACCGTTCTAACGGGGCCAGGTGAACGGACGGGGTCGGCCGGTGCCGCGCCGCGGCTCACATGCCGGGGATCGCGACCATCTCGTGGACTGCGATCGTGCCGATCTTGAGATGCGGGTGCTTATCCCCTTCGTCGCGCGGTCGATGCGCCGGTGCGGCCAGTCGCATCGCGCTCGTCCGCGTGCCTCACGGTACGCGCGCTCGAGCGAGATGGGAAGCGATCCGAGCACGGAGCGATCGCCTTCGGCGAGCACCCGAGAAACATGAGGCGAACTCAGAAAGAGCCGCCGCTTCGACCGAATGGGAGTAGCCTCGGCACCGTGGGACGCGGCCGAGAGGCCGCAGCCACCGTGCGCTTCGATCGGGTGGGCCAAGCGCCTCGACCAGCGGTGCGAGCACCTCGTTGATGGGCGGCTTCACGAGCCCCTGAGCCAATCCGGCGCACGACGACGGTGGGGAGGTCTGGGAGGCCCTTCCCACCGCCGCTGTCGGACGAACTCACTCGAGAACGAAGCTGACCTCGAGCGTCACCGACCAGCCGGTGATCTTGCCGTCGGTGGCCTCGACCTTCTGCTCCTTCACCCATGCGCCGCTCACATGCCGCAGGGTCTCTGCGGCGCGTGCGACGCCGGCGGCGACGGCGTCTTCGAAGCTCGTATCCGAACGAACGGTGATGGTGGTGACACGTGCGACGGAAGCCATGGTGTTCCTCCTCGAACTGGCGGATGTGCGTCACGCCCATCATGGCCCTTCGGCCCACGGGCCGCGAGGGGTTGACGGGCGGATGCCGCGGGCTGTCCCGTCGGGGGCACCTCGGCGAACGGCATCCGACGACTCGGTGAACCCTCGGCGCATCGGGGCGCTTTGGAACGGATCGGCGGATCGTGCGCCCCACCCTTGAAGGGTGAAGGTCGTCCTCCTCGCAGAATCGTTCCTCCCGCACATGAACGGCGTGACGCACTCACTGCTGCAGGTGCTGCGCCACCTCGAGCGGCGCGGCCACGACGCACTCGTGGTCGCACCGCGATCCGGTCCGATCGACCAGAAGCTCTACGGGGCCGAGCCCGTGCTCCTCCCGTCGATGCCGTTGCCGAGCTACCCCGACGTGCGGGTGACGCTCGCGAGCACGCACCGGCTCGCGACGATCCTGCGCGGGCACCATGCCGACATCGTGCACCTCGCATCGCCCTTCGTGCTCGGCTGGCGCGGTGTGCTGGCCGCAGAGGCGGTCGGCATCCCCTCGGTCGCGGTGTACCAGACCGACATCCCCTCCTACGCCGAGCGTTACGGAATCCCCGGTGCCGCGCCGGCCCTGACCCGCCACCTCGGCAAGCTGCATCGCCGCGCCGATCTCACGCTCGCGCCGTCGACCTCGGCGGTGGATCGCCTCGAGTCGCTCGGCGTCGACCGCCTGGCGCTCTGGCGTCGGGGCGTCGACACCGAGCGGTTCGCGCCCGAGCGACGCAGCGAGCAGTGGCGTCGCGAGGTCGCGCCGAACGGCGAGACCGTGGTCGGCTACGTCGGTCGACTCGCGCCCGAGAAGCAGGTCGAGGATCTCCGGGCGATCGCAGACCTCTCCGGCGTGCGGCTGGTCATCGTCGGCGACGGTCCCGATCGGCCGGCGCTCGAACGCCTCCTGCCGGGTGCGCACTTCGCCGGATTCCTCGGCGGCGACGACCTCGCGCGCGCGATGGCGAGCTTCGACGTGTTCGTGCACCCGGGTGAGAGCGAGACGTTCTGCCAGACCATCCAGGAAGCGATGGCGAGCGGGGTTCCCGTGGTCGCCACGGGCGCCGGCGGCCCCCTCGACCTGGTGCACTCGAGTCGCGACGGCTGGCTCTACCGGCCGGGCGACCTCGCCGAGCTGCGCAGCCGGGTGCTCGACCTCACGGGAGACGACGCGAAGCGGCGCGCGTTCTCGGTGCGGGCCCGTGAGGCCGTCGCCGGCCGCGGATGGGACCGACTCGGCGACGAGCTCATCGAGCACTACGAGGCGGTCGCCGAGCTGCATGCCGCGACGCCCGGCGAGCGGGTCGGCTGGGGGCGCCGCACCCGCGACGCCGTCTCACGATCGTCGGCGAACGCACGAGCAGCGGATGTCCCGACATCCGCCCCGATCGCCCCGCCGCGCTGGCGACGATACGTCGCCGTCGGCGACTCGCTCACCGAGGGGCTGTGCGACACCTCGCGCGTGGCTGAGGGGGAGTACCGCGGTTGGGCCGACCGGCTCGCCATGCTGCTCGCGCTCACGAGCCCCGCCGCCGAGCAGGTCGGCTACGCCAACCTGGCCGTTCGCAGCCGCCGCGTCGACGACGCGGTCACGGCCCAGGTGCCGCGGGCGGTCGAGCTCGGCGCCGACCTCGTGACCGTCCTGATCGGGGCGAACGACCTCGTGGGCCGTCGCGATGAACCCGATGCACTCGCCGACCGGCTCGCGACCGCGGTCCGCGACGTGCGAGCGACGGGCTGCGACGTGCTGCTCGTGACGCCGTTCATGCCGCGCCGACCCGCCACGCGGCTCTTCGCCGCGCGTTTCGCCCGCTTCAACGCGCGAGCTGCGCGTGCTCGCCGCCGAGACCGGGTCGATGCTGCTCGACGTCGAGGCGATGCCCGAACTCGTCGGTCACGACCGCTGGGCCGAGGATCGCGTGCACCTGAACTCGGCCGGCCACCGTGGTCTCGCCTACGCGGCGGCGCGGGTGCTCGGCGTGCCGGATGCGCAGGAGCTCGGTGCGCTCGAGCGCGCGGTGCACGCGGGGCAACAGGTCGACGACGTGACCGAGGATCGCACGGTCGGCGACATCGAGTGGCTCCGCCGCCACGCGGCGCCATGGGTCGTGCGTCGGCTTCAGGGCCGCCGCGCGGGCGACGGCCGCGTCGCGAAGCGTCCCGCACTCCTGCCGGTCGTCGTGGCGGTGGAACCAGTGCCGCAGCCGACGCCGGTG
Source organism: uncultured Actinomycetota bacterium (assembly GCA_963758615.1). GTDB lineage: Bacteria > Actinomycetota > Actinomycetes > Actinomycetales > Microbacteriaceae > Agromyces. The sequence goes on from CAVWVZ010000007.1 coordinate 570,706, forward strand.
CGGCGCGCCCGACGTCTCGGACCGACGCCTCGCTGAGCGAATCAGCCGCTCTTGCGGCGGAACTCGCGCTTGTGGTCGACCGGGCCGTGCGTCTGGTTGGCCCCGCCGCTGCCGTCGAGGTGCGATTCGCCCTCGCGCTGCTTCGAGGCCTTGTTCTTGCGCTCGAGCGCCTCGCGGAACTTGCGCTTGGTCTCGTCGGACGGGCCGGTCGTCTGCTCTTCGTCGGACGTCATGGGTTCGAGTCTGGCATGGATGTCGCAGCCACGCGCCCGGTCGGACGCCGACGGGCTGCGTCGAGGCACGGGACATCCGCTGTTCACAGGCGGAAAATGAGGCCTCTGCTAGCATTGGTGAGGTTGCCCGAACGGGCAGCCACTGGCGCCCGCCTGAAAATCGGGTGCCCATGGAGCAGGCCGGCAGGAAGCTGGTCCCCTGTGGTGGATCACCAACTCGATTTGGTGGACTTCTACTGGTGGCCAGCGTGAACGCAAGCTCTTGCGGTTCGTAATGCCTGTTCCTGCTCCTCTGTATGAGTCGCGCCCACACGGGGTGCGACGGTAAACAAAGGAGACGACCTCTTGGAAGGTCCTGAAATCACGTTCGCCGAAACCGTCATCGACAACGGCAAGTTCGGCACGCGTACCATCCGCTTCGAGACCGGACGCCTCGCCCAGCAGGCGCAGGGTTCGGCCGTCGCGTACATCGACGAAGAGACGATGCTGCTCTCGGCGACGTCGGTGTCGAAGCAGCCGAAGGAGCACTTCGACTTCTTCCCCCTCACGATCGACGTCGAAGAGCGCATGTACGCCGCCGGCCGCATCCCCGGCTCGTTCTTCCGCCGCGAGGGCCGCCCCTCGACCGAGGCGATCCTCACCTGCCGCCTGATCGACCGCCCGCTGCGCCCCTCGTTCGTCGAGGGCCTCCGCAACGAGGTGCAGGTCGTCGTCACCGTGCTCGCGATCGAGCCCGACGAGTTCTACGACGTGCTCGCGATCAACGCCGCGTCGCTCTCGACGCAGCTCTCGGGCCTGCCGTTCTCCGGTCCCGTCGGCGGCGTGCGTGTCGCCCTCATCGACGGTCACTGGGTCGCGTTCCCGAAGTACTCGCAGATCGAAGACGCCGTGTTCAGCATGGTCGTCGCCGGCCGCGTGGTCACCGAGGCCGATGGCTCGCAGGACGTCGCGATCATGATGATCGAGGCCGAGGCCACCGACAACGCGTGGAACCTCATCCAGGCAGGCGGGGTCAAGCCCGACGAGACCGTCATCGCCCAGGGCATCGAGGCGTCGAAGCCCTTCATCAAGCAGCTCGTCGAGGCGCAGCAGACGGTCGCCGCGACCGCCGCGAAGCCCACCGCCGACTACCCGACGTTCCCGCCCTACCAGGCCGAGACCTACGACGTCGTCGCGGGCATCGCCTACGAAGAGCTCAAGGGCATCTACCAGATCGCTGAGAAGGTCGCCCGCCAGGACGCCGATGACGCACTCAAGTCGCGCGTCAAGGAGCAGGTCGCCGCAAAGGTCGAGTCGGGCGAGCTGCCCGAGTCGGCGAACGCCGAGGTCTCGGCCGCCTACAAGTCGGTCACGAAGCTCGTCGTCCGATCGCGCGTGCTCGAAGAGGGCGTGCGCATCGACGGCCGCGGCCTCGCCGACATCCGCCCGCTCGACGCCGAGGTGCAGGTCGTGCCCCGCGTGCACGGCTCGGCCATCTTCCAGCGCGGCGAGACCCAGATCCTGGGTGTCACCACGCTGAACATGCTGAAGCTCGAGCAGCAGATCGACTCGCTGAGCCCGGTCACCAAGAAGCGCTACATGCACAACTACAACTTCCCGCCCTACTCGACCGGTGAGACCGGCCGCGTCGGGTCGCCGAAGCGTCGCGAGATCGGGCACGGCGCACTCGCCGAGCGCGCGCTCGTGCCGGTGCTGCCCACGCGCGAGGAGTTCCCCTACGCGATCCGCCAGGTGTCCGAGGCGCTCGGCTCGAACGGCTCGACCTCCATGGGCTCCGTGTGCGCCTCGACCCTCTCGCTGCTCAACGCCGGTGTGCCGCTGCGCGCACCCGTCGCGGGCATCGCGATGGGCCTCATCTCCGACACCGTGAACGGCGAGACCCGCTACGCGGCGCTCACCGACATCCTCGGTGCCGAAGACGCGCTCGGCGACATGGACTTCAAGGTCGCCGGCACGAGCGAGTTCGTCACCGCGATCCAGCTCGACACGAAGCTCGACGGCATCCCCGCCTCGGTGCTCGCCGGCGCGCTGACGCAGGCGAAGGACGCCCGCACGACGATCCTCGCCGTGCTGAACGCCGCCATCGACGGCCCCGACGAGATGGCTCCGACCGCGCCCCGCGTGATCAGCGTGCAGATCCCCGTCGACAAGATCGGCGAGCTGATCGGCCCGAAGGGCAAGACGATCAACGCGATCCAGGACGAGACCGGCGCCGACATCTCCATCGAGGAGGACGGCACCGTCTACATCGGCGCGACCGACGGCCCCTCGGCCGAGGCCGCCCGCGCCCAGGTGAACGCGATCGCCAACCCGACCAACCCCGAGGTCGGCGAGCAGTTCCTCGGCACCGTCGTGAAGATCGCCGCCTTCGGCGCGTTCGTCTCGCTGCTGCCCGGCAAGGACGGCCTCCTGCACATCAGCGAGGTCCGCAAGCTCGCCGGTGGCAAGCGCGTCGAGAACGTCGATGACGTGCTCGGCGTCGGCCAGAAGATCCTCGTCGAGATCACGAAGATCGACGACCGCGGCAAGCTCTCGCTCGCTCCGGTGCTGGCCGAAGAGGCCGACACCAACGGTCGCGAGACGACGCACACGCACGCCGAGGCTCCGGCCGAAGGCGCTGACGTCGAGGTCTGATCGTCACGCACCACACCAGCGGATGCCCCGCCCGAGACTTCGGGCGGGGCATCCGTCGTTCGGCCTTCGACTGGCCGGAGCCGTCCCTGCTACGGCCCCGACGTGACGCGAATCGACCCTCCACCCGGTGCGGAGGTCGATTCGCGTCATCTCACGAGGCTGGCTCGCCGCTTTCGCCAGCATGAGCAGCGGGCGTGTCAGGTCAGCGGCTGGAAGCTGCTCCGCCGCACGGCCTCCTCGTTCTGGGCGATGGCGCGGCCCGCTTCGCGGCGAAGCGCGGTCAGTTGCGCGAGCTCGTCGCGCGTGGGGCGGGCCGCTGCCCGCGCTGCGCCCCAACGTTCCAGGGCGCGGCCGACGCGGATGGCGAGGCTCGCCAGTCCTGCGGGCAGCACACGGCGAGAAGCCGATCCGCCGATGGTCGCGGTGTTCATGGTCATTCCTCCTCGGTCTGTGCGGGTGTGACGTCGCCGCGGATGAGCGGGAACGCGTTGATATGGATCTGCACCGGACGGGAGCCCGGCGACGGCGTCTTCTTGTAGGCGTCGATGTACGTCTTGAGCACCGCGTCGATGTCGGTGACGAGCCCGTGCAACTGGTCTGGCGTGAGGCGCAGGTTGATGGTGTCCGACGTCGCGATGTCGAGCCATTCGGTCCCGAAGACCAACTCGCCCTCGGCGACGAACTCCCGGAAGTTCTGCTCCCGATTGCGGAACCACTCGTCCTCGACGAGCTTGACGGCGAGGCGCTCGGCGCTGCCCGGCGGCAGCGAACGGGCGTCGGGGATCGCGATCGAGCCCGGGCGTCGCTCCCACCAGCGCTCGCGACCCTTGCCGCGGGTCTCGTCTTCGCGCACGAGGCCGGCACGCTCGAGCTGGCGCAGGTGGTAGCTCGTGGAGCCACTCGACTCGCCGAGGCGTTCCGCCAGCCCGCTGGCGGTGAGCGGGCCGTACGCCGAGAGCTCGTCGTAGATCCGCACCCGCAGGGGGTGCGCGAGGCTCTTCAGGCTCTCGCTCGTGAGCACGTGGTCGATGCCGGGGTGCCGCGTGCTGCTCGGCTGTGCTTCGAGGTCGTTCGCGTCCGTGTGCATGTTGCAAAGATACCGCTGCAAAGAAGTGTTTGCAAGTGTTTCTTTGCAAGTCGCGGGGGCGGCGTCTTCGCTAGCGTTCGAGCAGCGGCAGCAGCCGGTAGGGGATGAGCTCTCCCATGGCGAGCGACGTCTCAGTGCGCTCGACGCCGTCGATCGCGAGGATCTCGCGGTCGATGCGGAACAGGTCGTGCGCGTCACGGCACACGAGCCGCACGAGCAGATCGATCGAGCCGGTGATTCCGTGCGCCTGGATGACCTCGGGGATGCGCGCGATCTCGTCGACGACCTCGGCGAGCACTCGCTGTCGCACGTGCACCGAGACGTACGCCTCGAGCGGATAACCGAGCGGCGCCGGGTCGATGCTGCGTTCGAACGAGAGGAAGGCACCGGATGTCTCGAGCCGGGCCAGTCGCGCCTGCACGGTGTTGCGCGAGAGACCGAGGCGCTCGGCGAGCGCGACCACAGTGGCCCGCGGATCGTGCGCGAGTGCGGCGAGCAGGGATCGATCGACAGCGTCGTAACCGCTCATATCGCCACACGATAGCACGGTAGCCACCCTCGACATTGGGCAACATGCTCAACGCACTCAGGCCAGCTTGAGCTGTGTGACACATGCACGTACCCTCGATGTATCCGGCAGAGCCGCCGGGCGCGGGCAGCCCAAAAGGTACACCGCCGAAAGCGAGGATCGACGATGACCCCATCCGACCGAGACGCGACCGGGCTCCTGACCCGGCCTGAGCCCTTCGTGCAGCTCGTCACCCCCACCGGCGAGCGCCGCGCGAACGCCGAGTTCGACCCGTGGATCGCCGACATCGACCTGGCGGCCATCGGCCGCCTCTACCGCGACATGTCGATCGTGCGTCGCATCGACTCCGAGGCCACCGCCCTGCAGCGGCAGGGCGAGCTGGGGTTGTGGCCGCCGCTCGCAGGCCAGGAGGCCGCGCAGATCGGCTCCGCTCGCGCCATGCGCGACGACGACTTCGCCTTCTCGAGCTACCGCGAGCACGCCGTCGCGTGGTGCCGGGGCGTCCAGCCCGCCGAGATGCTGAGCGTCTGGCGCGGCACCGCGGCATCCGGCTGGAACCCGTACGACCACGGCATGGCCGTGCCGCAGATCATCATCGGGGCGCAGGCGCTCCACGCCACGGGCTGGGCCATGGGCGCGGCCTGGGAGGGCACCGATGCTGCGAGCATCGCGTACTTCGGCGACGGCGCCACGAGCGAGGGCGACGTGAACGAGGCGCTCGTCTTCGCGTCGAGCTTCGACGCGCCCGTCGTGTTCTTCTGCCAGAACAACCAGTGGGCGATCTCCGAGCCGGTCGGCCTGCAGTCCAAGCAGCCCCTCGCGCGTCGCGCCGACGGCTTCGGCATGCCGGGCGTCCGCGTCGACGGCAACGACGTGCTCGCCGTGCTCGCCGCGACCCGCATCGCACTCGACCGCGCACGCCGCGGCGACGGCCCGACCTTCATCGAGGCCGTGACCTACCGCATCGGCCCGCACACCACCGCCGACGACCCCAAGCGCTACCGCTCCGACGACGAGATCGCCGAGTGGCGCGAGCGCGACCCGCTCACGCGCGTGCTCGCCCTGCTCGAGGCGTCGGGCGTCGACTCCGCCGGTCTCGAGCGCGAGGTCGCCGCCGACGCCGACCTCGCGGCGGCCGAGCTGCGGGCGGCGATCACCACGCTCGCCGATCCCGAACCGCTCACCGTCTTCGACAACGTCTACACCGAGCCGAACACCCACCTCGCGCGACAGCGCGACCACTACACGCGCTACCTCGCGATGTTCGACGAGCCGGGTGCCGGGGCATCCGACCGCACCGAAGGAACCACCCGATGACGACCCTGACCCTCGCGAAAGCCCTCAACGCCGGTCTTCGGCGCGCCCTCGCCGACGATGACAAGGTCGTGCTCATGGGCGAGGACATCGGCACCCTCGGCGGCGTGTTCCGGGTCACCGATGGGTTGAAGGCCGAGTTCGGCGCCAATCGCGTCGTCGACTCGCCGCTGTCCGAGGCGGGCATCGTCGGTACGGCAGTCGGGCTCGCCTACCGCGGCTTCCGGCCGGTCATCGAGATCCAGTTCGACGGCTTCATCTACCCGGGCTTCGACCAGATCGTCGCCCAGGTCGCCAAGCTGCACTACCGCTCGCGCGGCAACGTGCGCATGCCCATCACGATCCGCGTGCCGTTCGGCGGCGGCATCGGCGCGGCCGAGCATCACTCCGAGTCGCCCGAGGCCTACTTCGCCCACACGGCCGGCCTGCGCGTCGTGGCGTGCTCGAATCCCGCCGACGCCTACATGATGGTGCGCCAGGCGATCGCGAGCGACGACCCCGTGCTCTTCTTCGAGCCCAAGCGCCGCTACCACGTGAAGGGCGAGGTCGACGAGTCCGCGAGCCTCGCCGACGCGCCGCCGATCGGCGTCGCGACGACCGTCGCCACCGGCCGGGACGTGACCCTCGTCACCTACGGTGCGCTCGTGCAGACCGCGCGCGACGCGGCGCTCGCAGCGGCTGAGGACGGCATCTCGATCGAGGTCATCGACCTGCGCTCGCTCGCACCGGTCGACTACGCCACGGTCGCAGCCTCGGTGCGCCGCACCGGCCGACTCGTCATCACGCACGAGGCCGGCCAGCAGGGCGGCGTCGGCGCCGAGGTCGCCGCGTCGATCACCGAGCGCTGCTTCGAGTACCTCGAGGCTGCGCCCGTGCGCGTCACCGGACACGACATCCCCTACCCGCCCGCCAAGCTCGAGCGCCACCACCTGCCCGACCTCGACCGCATCCTCGACGGGGTCGACCGCGTGATGGGCCGCCCGAACTCGTTGAGCGGGGTGGAGGCATGAGCACGATGATCCGCGAGTTCCCCCTGCCCGACCTCGGTGAGGGCCTCACCGAGAGCGAGATCGTCGCCTGGCGCGTCGCCGTCGGCGACCGCGTCGAGCTGAACCAGATCATCGCCGACGTCGAGACCGCGAAGGCCGTCGTCGAGCTGCCGTCGCCGTACGCCGGAGTCATCACCGCGCTGCACGCGGCCGAAGGCGAGACGATCGACGTCGGCGCGCCGCTGTTCTCCTGCGACACGGGCGAGCCGGTGGCTGAATCGGATGTCCCTGCCGCACCCGTCGCATCGGCCGAGCCCGCCGCATCGGCCGTGCAGGCCGCGCTCGACACGCCGGCGGTCGACACGGCGGACGCAGCGCCCGGACCGAACCTCGTCGGCTACGGCGCCGCCGCCGAGAGCGGGCCGAAGCGACGTGCCCGTGCCGGGCTCCACTCGGCGCCGGCGGCCACGGCGCCCGTGGCGACCGCTCCGCCGCACGTGGCGGCCCACGACGCCACCGTCACCGAGGTCGAGCCGCTCGCCGAGCGACCGCGCTCGACCCCGCCGGTCCGCAAGCTCGCGCGCGACCTCGGCGTCGACCTCGAGACCGTCACCGGCACGGGGGAGCGCGGGCTCATCACCCGTGAAGACGTCGAGGCAGCGGCATCCGTGTCGTCGCCCGAGCGCGCCTCGTCCCTCTCGGAGTCCGTCGAGGACTTCCTGTCCGAATCGACGCACCCTGCCCACCTCGCCGGCCCGCAGCGGCCGCCGGCCGAGACCCGCATCCCCATCCGCGGCGTGCGCAAGCACACCGCCGCGGCGATGGTCCGCAGCGCGTTCACGGCGCCGCACGTCACCGAGTTCCTCACGGTCGATGTCACCGCGACGATGCAGCTGCTGCGCAGCATCCGCGACGATCGCGCGTTCGTCGGGCACAAGGTCACCCCGCTCGCCGTCGTCGCGAAGGCGCTGTGCATCGCCGCGCGTCGCACCCCCGAGGTGAACGCACGGTGGGATGAGGACGCGCAGGAGATCGTGCAGTTCGGCGGCGTCAGCCTGGGCATCGCCGCCGCGACCGAGCGCGGGCTCGTCGTGCCGAACATCAAGGGCGCCGAGGCGATGACCCTCGTCGAGCTCGCCGACGCGATCACGGCGCTCGCCGCCACCGCACGGGCGGGCCGCACGCAGCCCGCCGACCTCGCAGGTGGCACGATCTCGATCACGAACATCGGTGTCTTCGGCATCGACGCGGGCACCCCGATCCTGAACCCGGGCGAGGCGGCGATCCTCGCCATGGGCGCCGTGCGACGTCAGCCGTGGGAGTACCGGGGCGAGATCGCGCTACGCGAGATCATGACGTTGAGCCTGTCGTTCGACCATCGCCTGGTCGACGGCGCGCAGGGGTCGCGGTTCCTCGCCGACATCGGCTCGATCCTGCGCGAGCCCGGCATCGCCCTGACGATGGCCTGACCTCCACGTCTCGAGTCGCCCGCATCATTCCAGGATCCGGGCGGCTCGAGGGTGTGGCGAGTACCGATCGGCGGGAGGATGTGTCCATGGACCGACGCAGCATCCTCTTCCCCGCCGACACCGCCGACGACCTCGCCGGGACGGCCTTCATCCACGTCGACGACCAGCTCGCCGGCACTTACGCGACCGACGACTTCGCGAGTGCCGTGCGGCTGCTCGACGCGGTCGCGGTCGTCGCCGACGAGATGAACCACCACCCCGAGGTGCACCTCGGCTGGGCCCACATCGAGTTCGAGGTCTGGTCGCACGACGTCGGCGGGGTGACTTCGCGCGACCTCGCGCTCGTGCGGCGCATCGGCGAGCTCGCGGCCGAGCAGGGCGCGCGCCCGGGCAACTGACCGCATGGGTCGGCCGGTCACGCGAGCGCGTAGATGCGCTCCTCGATCTCGGTGCCGCGCGCGTTGGCGAAGCTCACCTCGGTGCCGACCTGCGTGAAGCCGAGCTTCTCGAGCACGGCGATCGAGCCGGCGTTGTCGGCCGCCACGCGTACGCGCACCGGGCGGTCGGCGTGCGCTTCGAGGAAGAGCCGCATCGCACGGGTGGCGATGCCCTCGCCCCAGTGCGCGCGGTCGACCCAATAGGTGATCTCGGCGGTGCCCTCGTCGATCCAGCGGGCCACGCTGCCCACGATGTCGCCGTCGGCCCGGATCGTGCGCGCGTCGACGCCGGCGTCGGACAGCAATCGATGCCAGTGGGCATCGAACATCGCCCGATCGGTGGGATCGGGCGGGGTGAACGCGGCCATGTGCACGGCCACGTCGTCCTGTTCGATCTGGAACAGTGCGTCGAGATCGCCCGCGCGGGTCGCGCGCAGGGTCACGACATGAGGCTTGCCCATGCCATCTCCTCCAGGATGCCGCGGACGATGCCGTCGGCGGGTCTGCGCCCTGGGATGCGGGCGCTGTGCGGAGTGGAGTTCAGCAGTCCGAAGGCGGCGTGTGCCCGGACCCTGAGCTCCTGCTCGGCCCGATCGGGCCGAAGTCGCGAGAGGGTGTCGACCCAGTGTTCGACGTACTGGCGCTGCAGCAGCCGCACGTCGTGCTTCGTGGCGGCGTCGAGCTGTTCGAGCTCGCGATCCTGCACGAGGATGACGTCGGCTTCTGCGAGGGCGAAGTCGACGTGGAACGCGATGAGCGAGCGAAGGGCGGATGCCGCATCGGGGGAGGTGCCGATGACGCGCTCGGCGCCGCTGAGCAGCGTCGCGCTCGCGTCGGAGAGGATGGCGGCGAGTACCGCAGACTTTCCGGGGAAGTGCCGGTAGACCGCCGGCCCCGACACGCCGGCCGCGGAACCCAGATCCTCGATCGTGACGCCCGCGTAGCCGCGCTCGGCGAACATGGTCGCCGCGGACTCGAGGATCGCCGCGCGGCGGTCTGCCTTCTGGCGCCCGCGCTCGGTGAGCGTGGGGACGCCGTGGGCGTCGTCGGCGTTGAGTGCGCTTGCCATGTCGGTGCTTGCTCGCTAACATCGGGAATCGAGTTAGTGCACACTAACCGAAATCACGCGCCGACCACAAGTGGGGGCGCGCCGTCGACGCAGACAGGCGGGGCAGATGTCCATCCTCCACTCGAACCTCGATCCCGCGACCGAAGCGGCGCAGGCGAATCTCGCCGGCCACGCCGAACTCGTCGCCGAGCTGCGCGACCGGCTTGCCACTGCAGCGCTCGGCGGGCCGGAGGCATCCCGCGACCGCCACGTCGCACGCGGCAAGCTGCTGCCACGCGACCGGGTCGCACGCCTGCTCGACGAGGGCAGTCCGTTCCTCGAGGTCGCCCCGCTCGCCGCCGAAGGACTCTACGGCGGCGACTCGCCCGGCGCCGGCATCATCACGGGCGTCGGTCTCGTGCACGGCCGTGCGGTCATGGTCGTCTGCAACGACGCCACCGTCAAGGGCGGCACGTACTACCCGATGACCGTCAAGAAGCACCTGCGCGCCCAGGAGGTGGCGAAGGAGCAGCGACTGCCGTGCGTGTACCTCGTCGACTCCGGTGGCGCGTTCCTGCCGCTGCAGGACGACGTCTTCCCCGATCGCGAGCACTTCGGCCGCATCTTCTTCAACCAGGCGCAGCTCTCGTCGATGCGCATCCCGCAGCTCGCGGCCGTGCTCGGCTCCTGCACTGCCGGGGGCGCCTACGTGCCCGCGATGAGCGACGAGAGCGTGATCGTGCGCAACCAGGGCACGATCTTCCTCGGCGGCCCGCCCCTGGTGAAGGCGGCGATCGGCGAGGTCGTCACGCCCGAGGAGCTCGGCGGCGGCGAGCTGCACTCACGGGTCTCGGGGGTCACCGATCACCTCGCCGACGACGACGAGCACGCCCTCGAGCTGGTGCGCGACATGGTCGCGACCCTGCCCGAGCCGGCGCCGCGAGCGTGGGCCGTGCGCGAGCCGCGCCCGCCCGCAGTCGACCCGGCCGACCTCACGGCCGCCGTCCCCGTCGACGTGCAGCAGCCCTACGACGTGCGCGAGGTCATCGCGCGGCTCGTCGACGGCAGCGAGTTCGGCGAGTTCAAGCCCGACTACGGCGACACGCTCGTCACCGGCTTCGCGCACATCGACGGGCATCCCGTCGGCCTCGTCGCGAACAACGGCGTGCTGTTCAGCGAGTCGGCGATGAAGGGCGCGCACTTCATCGAGCTGTGCGACCAGCGGGGCATCCCGCTCGTGTTCCTGCAGAACATCTCGGGCTTCATGGTCGGCCGCGACGCCGAGGCGGGCGGCATCGCCAAGCACGGCGCGAAGATGGTCACCGCGGTCGCCACGACGCGCGTGCCGAAGTTCACGGTCGTCATCGGCGGTTCGTTCGGCGCCGGCAACTACTCGATGTGCGGCCGGGCGTACTCGCCGCGCTTCCTGTGGATGTGGCCGAACGCCCGCATCTCGGTGATGGGCGGAGAGCAGGCGGCGTCGGTGCTCGCGACCGTCAAGCGCGACCAGCTCGCGATCAAGGGCGAGGAGTGGTCGTCCGAGGACGAGCAGGCGTTCAAGGACCCGATCCGTGCCCAGTACGACGATCAGGGCAGCCCGTACCACTCGACGGCGCGGCTGTGGGACGACGGCATCATCGACCCCGCCGACACCCGCACGGTGCTCGCACTCGCGCTCGAGCTCGCGAGCCGCACTCCGCTGCCCGAGCCGGCGTTCGGCCTCTTCCGCATGTAGCGTTCGATCTCCGCCGTGGGTCCTCTGTCAGGTGACTCCACGCGACCCGCCGAGCGTGCAGTCGATTCCGCGCGAGGGGGCGTCGACTGCACGCTCGACAAGCACGGGCGGCGACACAACCGTCGAGAGTGCAGTCAGGGCCGCTTCAGAGGGCACCACGTGCACGTTCGGCGGGCGAGCGCCGGCGAAGTTCACGAATCTGATGTCGCGGCCGCCCGGGTGACCTCGCGAACGGCCTCGGCGACTCCGCGGTTCCACGGCGTGCCGTGGCCGGGCAGCACCCAGGTCGCGTCGAGCCCCTCGAGCCGGCGGAGCGACGCGAGCGCCTCGGCGGGATCGTCGGTGAACGGAGCCGGCTGCGGGCCGGCTGCGCCGGTGAGCACGTGCCGTGTCGTGAGCGCATCACCGACGAACACGGCGTCGGCGGCGGGCACGTGGACGGCGATGCTGCCGGGGGAGTGGCCGGGCATGCCGATGATGCGCGGTGACCCGGGGAGATCGAGCACCTCGCCGTCGCGCACGGTGACCACCTCGGCCAGGTGCGTCGTGCGCACGCCGCCGTGGGTGAGCGCGTACCAGAGGAACTTCGTGGTCGCGCCGAGCTTCACGTGCCCCCACTCGGGCTTGGTCGACACCTCGCCGCGGGCGCGCGCCGCGTCGGCCTCGTGGACGAACACGGGAACGCCGTGGTCGCGGCGCAGTCGCTCGGCGAACCCGATGTGGTCGGTGTCGCCGTGGGTGAGCACGACGCCGCGGATGTCGCCGATCGAGCGGCCCATCGCGGTCAGCTCGGCGGTGAGTTCGCGCCATTGGCCTGCGAGGCCGGCGTCGATGAGGGTGATGCCGTCGGGGGTGTCGATCAGGTACACGGCGACGAGGTCGTTGCCGATTCGGTGCAGGGATGGGCCGAGTCGCATCGGTCGTCCTCGCCTTCTCTGGGTGTGGTGGGTATGATGCCTAATATACATAGCCATCATGGCTATGGTCAATAGCCAACGCGAGATCGACCCCGGGGGAACCCCATGCCGACACCCGACCGCACCTCACTCGACGAGATCGTCTCCGCGGGTCGTGCGCTCCTCGAGTCCGAGGGGCTCGCCGGGCTCACGATGCAGGCCGTCGCCACGCGCGTCGGCGTCCGAGCGCCCTCGCTGTACAAGCGCGTGCGCAACCGGGCCGAACTCGTCTCGCGAGTCGCCGAGGCGACCGCGCGCGAGCTCGGGGAGCGACTCGACGCCGCAGCCGCGAGTGCCCCCGACGCGTCGGCACGGCTCATGGTGCTCGCGCGCACGTTCCGCGGTTTCGCGCACGAGCGCCCCGCCGCGTTCGGCCTGTTGTTCGCGCCCGGGAACGAGCTCGCGATCCAGCCGGAGGTGCTCGCACAGGCGAGCGCGTCGATGCTCGCGGTCGCGGCAGAACTCTCGGGACCCGACCACGCGCTCGACTCGGCCCGCACGCTGACCGCCTGGGCGAACGGCTTCGTGAGCATGGAGCTGTCGGGCGCCTTCCGCCTCGGTGGCGACGTGGATGGTGCCTTCGAATACGGCGTTCATCGACTCGCGGACGCGCTCGCCCCGCGCTCGGCCTGACGGGGCGAACCCCGCGCTCTTGTGATTTCAGTTAACCGCCACTAACATGATTCCAGTTAGTGCGCGCTAACTGTATAGCGCGCGAGCGGCAGAGAGGCGCGAATGGTCACGCTCACGAGCACACCCGATCCCTCGCGTACGACCGGCCACGCCGTTCCGGCGGAGCGACCCTTCTCGCGAGTGCTCGTCGCCAACCGCGGCGAGATCGCGGTGCGGGTCATCCGCACCCTCCGGCGCCTCGGCATCCACTCGATCGCGGTGTACTCAGACGCCGACGCCGATGCCCCGCACGTCCGACTCGCCGACGAGGCCGTGCGCATCGGCCCCGCGCCCGCCACCGCGAGCTACCTCGACCCCGCCCGCATCGTCGAGGCCGCGCTCGCCACCGGTGCCCAGGCGGTGCATCCGGGATACGGATTCCTCTCCGAGCACGCCGGTTTCGCCCGCGCCTGCCGCGAAGCGGGCATCGTCTTCGTCGGGCCGGGTGACGAAGCCCTCGACGTGATGGGCGACAAGATCCGTGCCAAGCTCCACGTCGCGGCATCCGGCGTGCCGATCGTGCCCGGAATCGCCGACCCGACGCTCGACGACGCAGCGCTCGCCGCAGCCGCCGGCTCGGTCGGGTTCCCGTTGCTCGTCAAGCCGTCTGCGGGCGGCGGCGGCAAGGGAATGCAGGTCGTGCGCGCGGCCGATGAGCTTCCCGCGGCGCTCGCCACCGCACGCCGCGTCGCCAGCGCCGCGTTCGGCGACGACACGCTGCTGCTCGAACGGCTCATCGAGCGCCCCCGGCACATCGAGGTGCAGGTCCTCGCCGATGCGGCAGGCACCGTCGTGCACCTCGGGGAACGCGAATGCTCGCTGCAGCGGCGTCACCAGAAGGTCATCGAGGAGGCGCCCTCACCGCTGCTCGACGCGGCGACGCGCGAGCGTATCGGCGCCGCGGCCTGCGACGCCGCCCGAAGCGTCGGCTACCTCGGTGCGGGCACCGTCGAGTTCCTCGTGTCAGATGCCGCACCCGACGAGTTCTTCTTCATCGAGATGAACACCCGCCTCCAGGTCGAGCATCCCGTGACCGAGCTCGTGACCGGCGTCGACCTGGTCGAGCAGCAGCTCCGCATCGCCGCGGGCGAGCCGCTCGCGTTCGCGCAGGAGCAGGTGCGGCTCGAGGGGCACGCCATCGAGGCGCGCGTCTATGCCGAGACGCCGCACCGCGGGTTCCTCCCGTCGACGGGCCCCGTGCTCGCGTGGCGGGCGCCCGAGGGCGAGGGAGTGCGGGTCGACGCGGGCATCCGCGAGGGCCAGCAGATCACCGCGCACTACGACCCGATGATCGCCAAGGTGATCTCGTACGGCTCAGATCGCGCGCAGGCGCTCGAACGCCTCGACGGTGCCCTCGCCGACACCGTGGTGCTCGGCGTCGACACGAACATCGCCTTCCTCCGGCGCCTGCTCGCCGAACCCGCGGTGCAGGCGGGCGACCTCGACACCGGACTCATCGACCACATGCCCGAAGGGCACGTCACCGACCCGGCGCCCGCACTCATCGACGCGGCGGCAACTCGGTTCGCACGCGATGACGCCGGCGAGCGGCTCGCAGCGCGTGCCCTCGGCCCGTCCACCTGGCAGTCCGCCACCGGTTGGCGCCCGGGAGCCGTGCGGCCGACCGAGGTGCTGCTCGCCCCGCGCGACCATCCGCACGAGGTCCGCGCCGTCGCCGCCGCAGCCGACGGCTCGACAACCGATGGCCCCGCCGACGCGGTGGTCCGCGTCGATGACGACGGCGCCGTCTGGGTGCATCACGATGGAGCCTCGGCCGCCTTCGTGCGCATCGACCGACGTGCCCACGCCGAGCAGCGTCGCGCCGCGACCGAACGCGGCGGACTCGCCGCCGATCCCGAGCTGCGCGCGCCCATGCCCGGAACCGTCACCGCGGTGTTCGCCGAGAACGGCGACATCGTCGAGGCGGGCGACGCCATCGTCGCGATCGAGGCGATGAAGATGGAGCACCGCGTCGTCGCCGCGCTCGACGGCACGGTACGGCTCACCGTCGCCGTCGGCGACCTCGTCGGTCGCGACCAGGCGGTCGCGCGCATCGAGGCGCACCCCGCGACATCCGACCCAGCCGACGGCCCCGACGCCGTCGCGAACGCATCCGACCAGGAATGAGGAGCACCATGCACGACCTGAGCACCGAGGAACAGCAGCTGTACGACATGGTGTGCGAGTTCGCCGACACCGTCGTCGCGCCGCAGTCGTACGAGGCCGACCGCACCCACACGCTGTCGATGGACGTCGTCGCGCAGATGGGCGAGCTCGGGCTCTTCGGCCTGCCGTTCCCCGAGGAGCACGGTGGCCAGGGCGGCGACTACATGGCGCTGTGCCTCGCGATCGAGGCCCTCGCCCGCGTCGACCAGTCGATCGCGATCACCCTCGAGGCGGCCGTCGGCCTCGGTGCCATGCCGATCTACCGTCACGGCACCGACGAGCAGAAGGCCGAGTACCTGCCCGACCTCGTCGCCGGGCGCGCACTCGCCGGGTTCGGGCTGACGGAGTCCGAGGCCGGTTCCGATGCCGGCGCGACCCGCACGACGGCGGTACTCGACGGCGATGAGTGGGTCATCAACGGCTCGAAGCAGTTCATCACCAACTCGGGCACCCCGATCACGAAGTTCGTGACGGTCACGGCGGTGACCGGCGAGCGGGAACGGCCCGACGGCTCTGTCTCGAAGGAGCTCTCGACGATCATCGTGCCGAACGGCACGCCGGGGTTCACCGTGGCGCCGGGGTACGACAAGTCGGGCTGGCGCGCCTCCGACACGCATCCCCTCACCTTCGACGACGTGCGGGTGCCGGCCGCCAACCTGCTCGGCGAACGCGGCCGCGGATTCGCCAACTTCCTGCGCACGCTCGACGAGGGCCGCATCGCGATCGCCGCGCTGGCGACCGGCGTCGCGCAGGGCTGCCTCGACGAGGCGCTCAGCTATGCCAAGACCCGCAATGTCTTCGGCGTGCCGATCGCCTCGCACCAGTACGTCGCCTTCACCATCGCCCAGATGCAGGCCCGCGTCTACACCGCGCGCCTCGCCTGGCACGACGCGGCCCGCCGGGTCGATGCCGGCCTCCCGTTCAAGAAGGAGGCGGCGATGGCGAAGCTCGTCTCGAGCGACGCCGCGATGCTCAACTCGCGCGATGCCACCCAGGTCTTCGGCGGCATGGGCTTCATGAACGAGAGCCTCGTCGCGAGGCACTACCGTGACTCGAAGATCCTCGAGATCGGCGAGGGCACGAACGAGGTGCAGCTCATGGTCATCGCACGCGAGCTGGGCATCGGCTAGGAGGTTCACCATGACGGATGCCCCGAAGCGCGACGTCGTGCAGCGCGGACTCTGGTTCGAGGAGTTCGAGGAGGGCGTGCGCTACCTGCACCGCCCGGGGCGCACGGTCACCGAGGCAGACAACGTGCTGTTCACGACGCTGACCATGAATCCGCAGCCGCTGCACCTCGACGCGGCGTGGTCCGCCGGGCAACCGTTCGGGCAGCGGCTCGTGAACTCCCTGTTCACGCTGTCGACCCTCGTCGGCCAGTCGGTCGGCCAGCTCACCCAGGGAACGCTGGTGGCGAACCTCGGGTTCGGCGCCGTGGCGTTCCCGCATCCGGTGTTCGTCGGCGACACGCTCTACGGCGAGAGCGTCGTCGAGTCCAAGCGCGAGTCTGGGTCGCGTCCGGGGCAGGGCGTCGTGACGCTCGCGCACACGGCGCGCAACCAGGACGGCGTCGTCGTCGCGACGGCCTCCCGCACGATGCTCGTGTGGCTGCGCGCCGAGGGTGAGCGTCAGGCGGCGGTCGGTGTGGCCGCCGACGGCGAGGAGACGAGCGGATGACCCACCCGGCGTTCCGCTTCGGACCGGCGCTGCTGTTCTGCCCCGCTGACCGCCCCGATCGATTCGCAAAGGCCGCCCAGCGAGCCGATGCCGTCATCCTCGACCTCGAGGATGCGGTCGCCGACGAGGCGAAGCACGCCGCGCGGCTTGCACTCCTGACGACGCCGATCGATCCCGAACGGGTGATCGTGCGCGTCAACCCGGCCGACGGGCCACACCACGAGGCCGATCTCGCGGCACTCGCCCAGACGCCCTACCGCACGGTGATGCTCGCGAAGTGCGAGGGCACGGCCGATCTCGTCGGGCTCGTCGACTACGAGGTGATCGCCCTCTGCGAGACCGCTCGCGGGGTGCTCGCAGCGGCCGAGATCGCCGACCTCCCCAACGTCTCGGCGCTCATGTGGGGCGCCGAGGATCTCGTCGCGTCGCTCGGAGGCTCATCGAGCAGGTTCGGCGACGGGCGCTATCGCGACGTCGCGAGGTACGCCAGGTCCCAGGTGCGCCTCGCGACGGCCGCGAACGGCATCGCCGCGATCGATTCGGTGCACCTCGACATCGGCGACCTCGACGGACTCCGTGCCGAGGTCGACGACGCCGCAGCCCTGGGGTTCGCCGCGACCGCGTGCATCCATCCGTCGCAGGTCGCGGTCGTGCGCGAGGGCTACCGTCCCGATCCCGAACGTCTCGCGTGGGCACGCGCCGTGCTCGCGGCGGCCGCGACCGAGGCCGGGGTGTTCACGTTCCGCGGTCAGATGGTCGACGCGCCCGTGCTCCGGCAGGCCGAGGCGCTCCTGCGCCGCGCGGGGTGACGCGGGTCGCGACATCCGCCCCTCGTTCGAGGCACGTGAGCCCGCCTGCCGAAACGATTCGGTAACGGTTCACGCGAAGTCGGGGGTTTGGCGCGGAACGGGGTCGGACCGCGCATATCCTCGATATCCAATCCTGGGGAGGAGGAGCAGAGTGGCTCGACGACACAGCATGCAGGCGCACGCGGCGAGCGTTGCGGGGGCGACGTACGCGCAACGCGGCCGAGCGGCGACGCTGAGCCCACTCGATGACGAGGTCGAGGGCACCGCCATCGACACCGCCGAACACCGCGTCGAGCTGCTCACCTCGAACCCGCTGTCGGGCCCGATCACGGTGCCGCGACGGGCCACGATCGGCGAGACCGGCCTGTCCGGACATCCGCTCGCACTCGGCGGCTCGACCTTCGGCTGGACCGTCGACGCCGACGCGGCGTTCGCCGTGCTCGACCGGTACGCGGGCACCGGCGGCGCGATCATCGACACTGCCGACAGCTTCGCCGCGGGTCGCAGCGAGACCATCATCGGAGCCTGGATGGACTCGCGTGGCACCCGCGACCGCATGGTCGTCACGACCAAGGTCGGTCGCCACCCCGACCACCGCGCCGGCGGCCCCGTCGACCTCGTCGCAGCCGTCGACGACTCGCTCGGCCGCCTCGGCATCGACCGCATCGACCTGCTGTACTTCCACGGCGACGACCTCGACCTCCCCCTCGAGGAGCGCCTCGGCGCTGTCGACGCGCTCATCGCCGCCGGCAAGGTGCGTGCCATCGGCGCCTCGGACTTCTCGCCCGAACGGCTCATCGAGGCCCGCGTGCTCGCCGCGAACGGCCTGCCCCGATTCGAGGCCCTCACGACGCGGTACAACCTCCTCGAGCGGCGGCCGTTCGAAGGCGCGCCCGAACTCGTCGCACATGCGCAGGGGCTCTCGGTACTGCCGTACTTCGCGCTCGCGAACGGATTCCTCGGAGGCGGCGTCCGTCGGCGCTCCGACGCCAGGCACGACGCCCGCGGGGCGCGGCAGGCCGCCCATCTCGGTCGACGCGGCCACCGGGTGCTCGCTGCGCTCGACGCGGTCGCCTTCGCGCACGGTGTGCAACCCGCCACGATCGCCCTCGCGTGGTTGCTCGCGAAGCCCACGGTCGCGGCGCCGGTGGTGAGTGCGACCCGGCCCGAGCAGGTCGAGGCGCTCATGAGCGCGGCCGGTGTCGAGCTGCAGCGCTCCGAACTCGTCGAACTCGACCGCGCGTCAGCCTGACGCATCGCGACGCCCCGCCGCACGGCGGTGCCTTCCTCGCCTGCGCCCGGTGGGTGGCATAGGCTGGGCGGGATGAACGGCGCCGTCGACCTCCCACTCGGCCTGCCCGAGCTCTCGTTCGAGGCCACCGGCGGTTCCCGGGTACGGCGAAGCATCCTCCCGTCGGGCGTTCGCGTACTGAGCGAGCAGGTACCGGGCAGTCGAAGCGTCACGATCGGGTTCTGGGTCGCGGTCGGGTCCCGTGACGAGCAGGGTGCCGACGCAGCCCACCCCGCGAGCTACGGCTCGACACACTTCCTCGAGCACCTGCTCTTCAAGGGCACCCCCAGCCGAACGGCGCTCGACATCGCGATCTCGTTCGATTCGGTCGGGGGCGAGCACAACGCGCTCACGGCCAAGGAGTACACCTGCTACTACGCCAAGGTGCAGGATCGCGACCTGCCGATGGCCGTGGCGGTGCTCGCCGACATGTTCACCTCGTCGCTGCTCGATCCTGCCGAGTTCGAGAACGAGCGCGGGGTCATCCTCGAGGAGCTCTCGATGGCCGGCGACGACCCCGCCGACGTCGCGAACGAGCGATTCTTCGAGGCGGTGCTCGGCGAGCACCCGCTCGGCCGGCCCATCGGAGGCAGCCCCGACACCATCCGCGCGGCGACCCGCCCCGCCGTGGCCGAGCACTACCGCGAGAACTACCGCCCCCAAGACCTCGTCGTCAGCGTCGCCGGTGCGGTCGACCACGATGCGCTCATCGCCGAGCTCGAGCGCGCGCTCGGCGCGGCCGGGTGGGATCTCTCGGTCGCCGCGGCCCCGGTCGAGCGCCGGCCGTCGCTCGCGGCGGACCTCGCGATGGGGCATCCGCTCACCGTCGTCGAGCGGCCCACCGAGCAGGTGAACCTGCTGCTCGGCGTGCCGGGTCTCGTGGCGACCGACGAACGCCGCTCGACGATGAGCGTGCTCAACGCCATCTTCGGTTCGGGCATGTCATCACGGCTGTTCCAGCAGATCCGCGAACGCCGCGGCCTCGCCTACGCCGTGTACTCGTTCGCGCCGGCCTACTCCGACTCGGGGCTCTTCGGCATGTACGCAGGCTGCGCTCCGGCGAAGGCGGGCACGGTCGCCGAGCTCATGCGCGACGAACTCGAGCGGCTCGCGCACGACGGCGTCACCGCCGACGAGCTACGCCGCGCCGGGGGGCAGCTCGCGGGCGCGTCGGCGCTCGCCCTCGAGGACTCCGACACCCGCATGTCACGGCTCGGCCGTGCCGAACTGACCCTCGGCGAGTTCGCCGACCTCGATGAGGCCCTGCGGCGCATCGCACTCGTCACGGTCGACGACGTGCGGGCCCTCGCCGCCGACCTCGCCGCCCGGCCGTTCTCGCTCGTCGCCGTCGGGGCGACCGACGAGGCGGCCTTCACCGGCGCGGTCGACCGCATCGCGCCGAGCACCGACGTCGCCTGAGCGACCTGACACGAGTACAGGAACCGATTCCCAGTGGCCCACCATCTCTACCTCGTGCGACACGGCGAGCAGATCGACGCCGAGCACGGCATGCCCGACGGGCCGCTCTCGCCGCGCGGCCGCCGTCAGGCCGAGCTGCTCGCCGAGCGCCTCGGCGGCATCCCGTTCGACCATGCGTGGCACTCGCCGCTGCAGCGTGCCGCCGAGACGGCCGCGATCATCGCGGCGAAGATGCCGGCGCTGAACCCCGAACCATCGGCCCTGCTCTTCGACTGCATCCCGTCGGGGCCGGCGCCCGAGACGCCGAAGGTCTACGACCCGTTCTTCGGCTCGGTCACCGAAGAGGAGATCGAGGCGGGCAGTGCGCAGATGGCCGATGCCGTCGACGAGTTCCTGCGCTCCCATCGCGAAGACCGCCACGAACTGCTGATCACCCACAACTTCGTGATCGCGTGGTTCGTGCGCGAGGTGCTCGGCGCGCCCGACTGGCGTTGGGTGTCGATCAACCAGGCCAACTGCGGACTGACCGTGCTCACGCAGAAGCCGGGTCGCCCGTGGAGCCTCGTCGTGCACAACGACCTCGCCCACCTGCCGCCCGAGCTGCGCACCGGACTGCCCGAGCCCTACGCGATCTGACCGGGCGCTACACGCGCTTGCCGTACCAGTTCGTCGCGTTCGGGTTGTCGTTGTAGGGCTCGATCGGCGCGTACCCGGCTGACTGGTACAGCCCGCCGGCGGCCTCGAGACTCGCGTTCGTGTCGAGCACGAGCTCCTGCGCACCGAACTCGATCGCGCGCCGCTCGAGCTCGTCGAGCAACTGGCGCCCGCCACCCTGCCCACGGGCCGACGGCGCGAGCCACAGGTGCTTCACCTCGAACCGCATCAGGAGTGTCTCGGGGCGCGGCTGGATGCGGCGAACGCCGCCGCAACCGACCGGCCCGTCGTCGTCGACCACGAGGAAGACCCCTGCCGGCGGCGTGAACTGCTCGGCACTCGGCCAGGTCGGGCGGTACTGGCCCTGCTCGACCGGGAAGCCCGCCGCACGCTCGGCGAAGTACGCGTCGAGCAGGGCGTGCGCATCGGGGTCGGTCACGTCGGCCGGGCGGAAACGCAGCATGCGTTCAGCCTACGACGGCGCCATGGGCGGGCTCCGCGACATCCGAGGGGCGGATGCCGCTTGCTAGGGTGAAGGCGTGACGAAACGGGTCGCCGTGGCCGGGGCCACCGGCAAGATGGGGCAGCTGGCGCTTCGACTCATCGACGAGGCCGACGACCTCGAGCTGCACGCGGCGCTCGACTCGCGGTCCAGCCTCGACGAAATGCTCGGGGCCGACGTCGCGTTCGACGTCACCCATCCCGGGGCGAGCGCCGCCATCGTCGAGTTCGCCGCCGGCGCGGGCATCCCCATCGTGGTCGGCACCTCGGGCTGGTCGAGCGATCGCATTGCCGAGATCACGCAGTTCGTGCGCGGCCACGACGACGCCGGCGCCGTCATCTTCGTGCCGAACTTCTCGATCGGCAGCGTGCTCGCGTCATCGTTCGCCGCGCTGGCCGCCCCCTACTTCGATTCCATCGAGATCGTCGAGGCGCACCACGCCGGCAAGGTCGACTCGCCATCGGGCACCGCAGTGCGCACCGCCGAGCTCATCGGCGACGGGCGCGGCGCGGCCGGGCCGGTCGCCGCCCCGCACGCCGACCAGCGCGCCCGCGGGCAGCTCGTTTCGGGCATCCCGGTGCACAGCCTGCGCATGTCGGGAGTGCTGGCCGAGCAGCGCGTCATCCTCGGTGGCGACGGCGAGACCCTCACCTTCACCCACTCGACCCTGTCGCCGAGTTCCTACGAGACCGGCATCCTGCTCGCCCTGCGACGCGCGACCGAGGTGTCGGGCGTCACCGTGGGCCTCGACGCGCTGCTCGACCTCGGCCTGCCGGACACCGCCCGATGACCACGAAGACCAGCGCGCTCATCATGGCCGCGCTGCTCGTCGTCTACGTCGTGCTCGTGGGCTGGCGTGCGGTGCAGTTCATCGGCACGGGCGTGCCCATCGCGATCGCGATCGGCATCGCGCTCATCGTGCTGCCGATCATCGCGGCGTGGGCGCTCTGGCGCGAGTTGGCCTTCGGCATCCGGTCGCAGGCGCTCGTGAAGCGGCTCGAGGCCGAGGGCGGGGTCGACCTCGGGCTGCCGGTCAGGCCCAGCGGGCGTCCCGAGCGCGCGGCGGCCGACGCCGCCTTCGACGACTTCCGGGCCGAGGCCGAGGCCGAGCCCGACTCGTGGCGCGCATGGCTGCGACTGGGGTTGGCATACGACGCGGCCGGTGATCGTCGACGCGCACGCCAGGCCGTGCGACGCGCCATCGAGCTCGATCGCGCGCAGCACTGAGTCGGACTGCGCCGGCGCGGGCGCCGGGCTGTACGCTGCCGACCGGGGCGCTACCTGCCGAGCATCGCGTCGAGGGCCGTCTCGACGGTCGTGTGCTGGAAGCGATAGCCGTCGTCGATCAGCCGTTGCGGCCGCACCTTCTGACTTGAGAGCAGCAGCTCGTCGGCAGCCTGGCCGAGCGCGAGCTCGAGCAGCTTCTCGGGAACGGTGAAGACATACGGCCTGTGCATGCGCTCGGCCATCGCCGTCATCACGCGGTCGGCGGTAGCCGGGGTCGGGCCGGCGAGGTTCACCGGACCCGACACGTGGGACTCGAGCAGGTGGATGATCGCACCGACCTCGTCGGCGATGGCGATCCACGGCCAGTGCTGCCCGCCCGTTCCCATGCGGCCGGAGACGCCGAGCTTCGTGAGCGTGCCGACCCGCTTCAGGCTCCCGCCGTGGCCGTGACTGTTCGCGTGGCCGATGACGATGCCGCTGCGCACGGTCACGGTGCGCGTCTCCTCGGGGGCGAGCCGCGCGGCCGCCTCCCACTTGGTGACGACTCCGGCGAGGAACCCGGCACCGGCGCTGGAGTACTCGGTGAGCAGCTCGCCCGGCCGGTCGCCGTAGTAGCCCACCGCCGACGCGTTGATGAAGGTGGGCGGCGCCCGTCGGGCCTTGCGCATCGCGTCGGCGAGCGTGCGCGTGGCGCTGACCCGCGAGTCGAGGATCTCGCCGCGGTAGCCCTTCGTCCAGGGAATGCGTGCGAGTGATGCGCCCGCGAGGTTCACGACGGCGTCGACACGGTCCATCACGGTGAAGTCGATGATGCCGGCGGCCGGCGACCACGACGCCTCATCGGGCGACTGCGCGCGCCGCCGCACGAGTCGCACGACCTCGTGTCCGGCGGCGGTGAGGCGGTCGACCAGCTCGACGCCGATGAATCCGGATGCCCCGGCGACGAGCACTCTCATCGGTCAGGCGAGTTCGGCTTCGATCGTGATCGGGATCGCGAGCGCCTTGGAGATCGGGCAGTTCTCCTTCGCGTCCGCTGCGAACGCCTCGAACTCCGCTTCGGTGATGCCGGGGACGCGAGCGCTGACGAGCAGGTGGCTGCCGAGCACGCCCTTGCCCGCCTCGAACGTCACGGCGGCCGTGGTCTGGATGCTCTCGGCCGGGTTGCCGGCCTGGGCGAGCGCGAGCGAGAGCGCCATCGAGAAGCACGACGAGTGCGCCGCGGCGAGCAGCTCCTCGGGGTTGGTCATGTTGGCCACGCCGTCGGAGCGACCGTCCCAGGTCACTTGAAAGTTGGCGAGCCCCGACGAGTCGAGGTTGACCTCGCCCGACCCTTCGAAGAGCGTGCCCTTCCAGATGGTGGTCGATTCACTCGTGAGCGCCATGGTTCCTCCACTTCGAGACGGGATCCCAGCCTAGTAGGCCGGACGTCACGTACGTCAGGTGCTGGGGATGACCCGCACGCGCACGAGAAGCAGGTACACCTGGCAGCCGAGGCAGAAGCCGAAGGCGGCATTGAGGAACGCCGCGATGAAGGCGATTCCCGCGGCGATCGGCACCGCTGATGGCAATCCGAACAGGGCGAGCAGCACGCCGGCGAGGCCGACCGCGAACCCGACGCCCTGTGCGAAGGTCGGAGGTCGCGGGTCCTCGAGCTCGGCCGGGGGCGCGAGCCGCGGCCGCACGAACCTCGCGAAGAGGACGCCGTACGGGTGACGTCGGATACCGGCGAACGCCCCCCACGCGAAGAGCGCCGTCGCGGCGACGAGCAGCCAGAACGCCGCGGCCGACGCGCCTGCCACACCGAGCACGACGATGACGAGCAGCAGTGCCGCGGTGATGCCCGCTCCGAAGCGGGGACCGCGCGGGTCGATGCCGGCGGGCCGGGCGCCGGCGGCCTGTCGCTCAGTGCTGGGTTCCGACATGGTGCCTCCCGAGGATCTCATCGAGCTTGGCGCGCACCGCGTGCGCGTGCGGGGCCCCGCTGAACCGGGCTCGCACGATGCCGTCGGCATCGAGCAGCAGGGTGGTCGGGGTCTGCGTGACGTGGAACCGGCCCGCGAGGTCGGCGCGACGGGTCAGGTCGACCTCGACATGCCGCGTTCCCGCCGCGTCACCGGCGATCGAGCCGAGCAGACGCGCGGTCGCTGGGCATTTGGCGCAGAACTCGGTCGAGAACTGCACGAGGGTCGCCGCATCGCCGAAGACGACGGGACCGAGCTCGGCGGGCCGGACACGCTCGCCCGAGCCTGCGTGCGCGCGACCCTGTCGCGACTGCCAGAGCAGCCCCGTCGCCGTCGTCACCGCGACGAGCACGGCGCCGACCGCGAGTGCTGCCAGCCAGTCCATGGTCCGAGCGTAGGGATCGCCGGAACGGTCGTGCCGAGTGTGACGGACGATGACGGGCGCGGGACATCCGCTGCAGGCCTCGACGGCGTTAGCCTTGATGCGATGTCCGAGACGATTCCCACACCGTACGAAGACCTGCTGCGCGACGTGCTCGAGCACGGGGCAGTGAAGGGCGACCGCACCGGCACGGGCACGCGAAGCGTGTTCGGGCGGCAGTTGCGGTTCGACCTGTCCGAGGGCTTCCCGCTCATCACCACGAAGCGCGTGCACTTCAGGTCGATCGCCTACGAGCTGCTGTGGTTCCTGCAGGGCTCGTCGAACGTCGGCTGGCTGCAGCAGAACGGCGTCACCATCTGGGACGAGTGGGCCGACGCCGAGGGCGAGCTCGGCCCGGTCTACGGCGTGCAGTGGCGCTCGTGGCCGACTCCGTCGGGCGAGACGATCGACCAGATCCGCGACGTCGTCGAGCAGATCCGCGTGAATCCCGACTCGCGCCGACTCATCGTGTCGGCGTGGAATCCGGCCGACATCCCCGACATGGCGCTCGCGCCGTGCCATGCGCTGTTCCAGTTCTACGTCGCCGACGGCAGGCTGTCGTGCCAGCTCTACCAGCGCAGTGCCGACCTGTTCCTCGGCGTGCCGTTCAACATCGCCTCCTACGCGCTGCTCACGCACATGGTCGCGGCCCAGACCGGGCTCGAGGTCGGCGACTTCGTGTGGACGGGCGGCGACTGCCACATCTACGACAACCACGTCGAGCAGGTTCGCGAGCAGCTCTCGCGTGATCCGTACGCGGCGCCGGCCCTGCGGTTCGCGCGCACGCCCGACACGATCTTCGACTACGAGTACGACGACTTCGTCGTCGAGGGCTATCAGCACCACCCGGCGATCCGCGCCGCCGTCGCGGTATGAGCGACGCACGCAAGATCGGCCTCGTCTGGGCTGAGGCGCACCACGGCGTCATCGGCGCCGGCGGCGTGATGCCGTGGCACGTGCCCGAGGACCTCGCGCACTTCAAGGAGGTCACGCTCGGCAGCCCGATCGTGATGGGTCGCAAGACCTGGGATTCGCTGCCCGAGCGGTTCCGCCCACTGCCCGGCCGCGAGAACGTCGTCGTCACCCGCGATCCGGCGTGGGCGGCCGACGGCGCGGTGCGCGCCGGCTCGGTCGAGGAGGCGCTCGCCATCGCGGGCGCGACCGAACCCGAGTGGATCTGGGTGATCGGCGGGGCGCAGGTGTTCAGCGAGGTGATCGATCGTGCGCACCGCCTCGAGGTCACCGAACTCGACCTCGACGTGCCGGGCGACACGATGGCGCCGTCGATCGACCTCACCTGGCGCCTGACGGATGCCTCACCCGAGGTCGGGGCGTTCGCCTCGCGCACCGGCATCGGCTATCGGTTCCGCCGGTACGAGCGGCCCTGAGGCCGTCCGAGCGAGAGCGCGCCGTCCGACGACCACCCCGCGCAGCGACATCCGCCGAACCGATAGCCTGTAGACCGTGACTGCAGACAACCCCTTCGGACAAGTGCTCGTCGCGCTCGTCACGCCGATGACGGCTGACGGCGAGGTCGATTGGCCCGGGGTCGAGAAGCACATCGACGACGTCATCTCGGCGGGCGCCGACGGCATCGTCGTCACCGGCACCACGGGCGAGACGTCGACGCTGACCGACCCCGAGAAGATCCGCCTCGTCGAGGTCGGCAAAGATGTGGCGGCCGGCCGCGCCAAGATCATCACGGGCGGCGGCTCGAACGAGACCGCGCACGCGATCGAGCTCTACCGGCACTCCGAGCAGGCCGGCGCCGACGGCATCATGATCGTCACGCCGTACTACAACAAGCCGACGCAGGCCGGCATCCTCACCCACTTCCGGCTCGTGGCCGATGCCACCGACCTGCCGGTGATCCTCTACGACATCCCGGGTCGCACCGGGGTGCCGATCAAGTACGAGACGATCCTCCGCCTCGCGAAGCACCCCAACATCCTCGCGATCAAGGACGCCAAGGGCGACTTCTCCGAGGTGAGCCGGGTGCTGAACCAGACCGACCTCATGTACTTCTCCGGCGACGACGCCAACGTGCTGCCGCACCTCGCGATCGGCGCGACCGGGCTCATCGGCGTCACCGCGAACATCGCACCGGCGCCCTACCGCACCATCGTCGACGCCGTGAACCGCGGCGACCTCGCGACCGCGACCGCCGAGCACCAGCGCCTCGAGCCGCTCGTGCGCGCGGTCATGACGCACGTGCCCGGCACGGTCGCGGCGAAGTACATCCTGCACGGCCTGGGACGCATCTCCAGTCCGCGCGTGCGACTGCCCCTCGTCGGTCCCGAAGAGTGGGAGGCCGCGCTCATCGAAGACGAGATCGACCTCGTCCAGGGCATCCCCGGCGTCGACTTCCACCGCTTCCGCCCCGACCGCAACGCCGCCGCCGGCGGTGCGCTGCCCAAGGTCGCGGGCACCACTCGCTGAACCCCACCCCAGACTTCCGCGGCGCCGAGCGCCGCACGAACTGAACACCGCAACGTAAGGAGGGCACATGCCCGACGTCGTCATCGATCCTGCTCCGCTCGAAGCCGGAACGCTCCGCATCATCCCCATCGGCGGCCTCGGGGAGGTCGGCCGCAACATGACGAGCTTCGAGCTCGACGGCAAGATCCTCATCGTCGACTGCGGCGTGCTCTTCCCCGAAGAGCACCAGCCGGGTGTCGACCTGATCCTGCCCGACTTCGGGTTCCTCAGGGAGCGCCTCGACGACATCGTCGGCGTCGTGCTCACGCACGGCCATGAAGACCACATCGGAGCGGTCCCGTACCTCCTGAAGCTGCGCGGCGACATCCCGCTGATCGGGTCGCAGCTGACGCTCGCGCTCGTCGAGGCGAAGCTCAAGGAGCATCGCATCCAGCCCTTCAGCCTCACGGTGAAAGAGGGCGGGCGCGAGCGGATCGGCCCGTTCTCGCTCGAGTTCATCGCCGTCAACCACTCGATCCCCGACGCACTCGCCGTGGCGATCAAGACCGACGCCGGCACGGTGCTCGCGACCGGCGACTTCAAGATGGACCAGTTGCCGCTCGACGGCCGCCTCACGGACCTGCGCGAGTTCGCGCGCCTCGGCAGTGAGGGCGTCGACGTCTTCATGGTCGACTCCACGAACGCGGATGTCCCGGGCTTCACCCCGCTCGAGCGATCCATCGGCCCCGTGCTCGACGAGGTCATCAACCGTGCACCCCGTCGCGTCATCGTGGCGAGCTTCTCGAGCCACGTGCACCGCGTGCAGCAGGTGCTCGACGCTGCGTGGCAGAACCACCGTCGGGTCGCGCTCCTCGGCCGCAGCATGGTGCGCAACATGACGATCGCCGCCGACCTCGGCTACCTGAAGGTGCCCGAGGGCGTGCTCATCGACTACAAGAAGGCCGGCAACGTGCCCGACGACGAGATCGTCTACATGTCGACGGGGTCGCAGGGCGAGCCGATGGCCGTGCTCTCGCGCATGGCCAATCGCGACCACCAGATCGAGATCGGCGAGGGCGACACCGTGATCCTCGCGTCGAGCCTGATCCCCGGCAACGAGAACGCCGTCTACCGCGTCATCGACGGCCTCACGAAGCTCGGCGCGAACGTCGTGCACAAGGCGAACGCGAAGGTGCACGTCTCGGGCCACGCTGCCGCCGGCGAGCTCCTCTACTGCTACAACATCCTGAAGCCGAAGAACGTGCTGCCGATCCACGGCGAGTACCGGCACCTCTTCGCGAACGCGAAGCTCGCCCAGGACACCGGGATCCCCGAGCAGAACACCTTCATCGGCGAGAACGGCTCGGTCTACGACCTGCGCGACGGCGTGCTGAAGGTCGTCGGTCAGCTCGACCTCGGGTTCGTCTACGTCGACGGCTCGACCGTCGGCGAGATCACCGACGCCGATCTGAAGGATCGCCGCATCCTCGCCGAGGAGGGATTCATCTCGGTCATCGTCGTCGTCGACGCGACGACCGGTGAAGTGATCACCGGGCCCGAGATCCATGCGCGCGGCTTCGCTGAAGACGACGCGGTGTTCGAGGACGTGAAGCCGAAGATCATCGCGGCGCTCGCCGAGGCCGCACAGAACGGCGTCCGCGACTCCCGCGGCCTGCAGCAGATCGTCCGCCGAACGCTCGGCACGTGGGTGAACCGGCGCCTGCGCCGGCGCCCGATGCTCGTGCCGCTCGTCATCGAGGCGTGACGCCGCGCCCGACGCGGGCCACGAAGCGCCGCGGTGCGACCACGGCGGGCGGAAACCTCGCTGAAACACCGCGCGCGTAGCATCCACTCATGGCGGACTTCATGATCCGCCCGGCCACCCCAGGCGACGGATCCTTCCTCGCCGACATGGTGGTCGAGGCGGCGAACTGGCGGCAGGGAGCGCACCGGCCGAAGCCGGTGGTGCTCGCCGATCCGATCTCCCGTGGATACATCGCGGGCTGGCAGCAGCCGGCCGATCGAGGGGTCGTCGCCGTCGATGCCGAGGGGCGTGCGATCGGGGCGGCCTGGTTCCGGCTGTTCTCGCCCGAGCAGGGCGCGCGCGGGTTCGTCGCGACCGGGGTCCCCGAGCTGATCATCGGCGTACGACCGCTGTGGCGGGCGCAGGGCGTCGGCCGGTCGCTCATGCGATCGCTGGCGGATGTCGCGCGGTCGGCCGGCTACGCCCGGCTGGCACTGAGCGTCGAGCATGAGAACTTCGCGCACGCGCTCTATCGGTCCGAGGGGTTCACCATCATCGAGTCGGCGGGCGGTCGCGACACGATGGTCCGCGTGCTGCGCTGAACCATGCACCGCGACGTCGACGACACGGCACTCGATCCGACCCGTCGATCGCAGACACTCGCCCGTTGATGCGGGCCTGCGTCGCCGGTCAGCCGTAACGTTGGGGCATGGCTACGAGCACCAGGTCGAACGGGCGCGCCTCGGGCACCCCGTCGCGCGGTTCGAGCTCGCGCACCGCCCCCACCAAGAAGATGCCGGCGACCACCGCCAAGGCGTCGGCGGCGTCCAAGAAGGCCGCGGCGGCAGCGCCCGCCGGCCCGAACCTCCTCGTTCGCGCCTGGATGGGGCTCGCCCACGTGGCCGGAGGTGCCGCACGTGCGCTCGGCCCTGAGACGCTGCAGAAGGAGGAGCGCCGCGACGGGCTGCCGTTCTTCATCGTCGTGCTCGCGATCTCCGGCGCGGTCGTCGAGTGGTTCTTCATCAACGAGCCCATCGCGCAGACGCTCGACTCGTGGACGTTCGGCGGCCTGTTCGGCCGCGTGGCGTTCGCCCTCCCGGTGGTCATGCTGCTGTTCGCCATCTGGCTGTTCCGGCATCCGAGCTCCGTGCACGACAACACCCGCATCGGCATCGGCCTCGGGGTGCTGCTGCTCTCGGTGTCGGCGCTCTGCCACATCTTCGGCGGCCAGCCCGAACCGAGCGAGGGCATGGCGGTGCTCGCCCGGGCCGGGGGCATCCTCGGGTGGATGCTCGCGCAGCCGCTCATCCTGCTCATCACGCCGGTCGGGGCGACGATCGTCGTCGTCCTGCTCGTGGTGCTGTCGCTGCTCATCATGACCAAGACGCCGCCGAACCGCATCCCGGCGCGGTTCCGCGAGCTCTACGCCTGGCTGTTCGGGGCCCCAGAAGAGGTCGAATCACCGGCCGATGCCCCGGCGAAGCCCTCGCGCCGAGAGCGCAGGAAGGCCGCGGCCGTGCAGGCCGAACTCGACGGCATCGACGACCTCGGCGACGACGAGCCCGAGCACACGGGCCTCCTGCCGTGGTGGCGACGCAACGACTCCAACCGTGAAGAGGACCCGGCGTTCGAGGCTCCCGGCGTCGACGGCATCACCGAGGTGTTCGGCGCGGGCTCGGCCGCGGGCAGCTTCGAGACACCGCTCGAAGGGGTCGGCGGCCCCGCCTCCTACGGCACCGAGGTGCTCGGCGATCTCGAGCGCGCCGAGTCGGCGCTGGCGCATTTCACCGGCGACGTGCCGCGCGGCGGCACGGGGCTCCGCGGCGACGAGGGCGGCCAGACCACGGCGCTGTCGATGTTCGACGGGCTCGACGACGGCGCGTCGGCAGCTTCACCCGCGGGCGACGGCGGCCTCAACGGCATCGCCGGCGGCGAGGCATCCGAACCCGAACGCCCGTACTCGCTCCCCGCGGCATCGACGCTCGCCGCCGGTGCGCCCGCGAAGTCGCGCTCCCAGGCGAACGACGACGTGGTGCGCCAGATCACGCTGGTGCTCGACCAGTTCGGCGTCGACGCGAAGGTCACGGGGTTCTCGCGTGGCCCCACGGTCACGCAGTACGAGATCGAACTCGGCCCGGGCGTCAAGGTCGAGCGGGTCACGGCGCTCTCGAAGAACCTCGCCTACGCCGTCGCATCCAACGAGGTGCGCATCCTCTCGCCGATCCCGGGCAAGAGCGCGATCGGCGTCGAGATCCCGAACGCCGACCGTGAGACGGTGACCCTGGGCGACATCCTGCGGTCGGGCGCGGCGGTCAACGCGTCCCACCCGATGACGATCGGCGTCGGCAAGGACGTCGGCGGCGGCCACGTCGTGGCCAACCTCGCGAAGATGCCGCACCTGCTCGTCGCCGGGTCCACGGGCTCGGGCAAGTCGAGCTTCATCAACTCGATGATCACCTCGCTGCTCATGCGGGCCAAGCCCGCCGACGTGCGCATGGTGCTGATCGACCCGAAGCGCGTCGAGCTCGCGCCCTACGCCGGGGTGCCGCACCTCATCACGCCCATCATCACGAACCCCAAGAAGGCGGCCGAGGCGCTGCAGTGGGTCGTGAAGGAGATGGACATGCGCTACGACGACCTCGCGTCGTTCGGCTTCCGGCACATCGACGACTTCAACAAGGCCGTCGTCAACAACGAGATCGTGCTTCCGGCGGGCTCCGAGCGCAAGCTCAAGCCGTACCCCTACCTGCTCGTCGTGGTCGACGAGCTCGCCGACCTCATGATGGTGGCGCCGCGCGACGTCGAGGACTCGATCGTGCGCATCACACAGCTCGCCCGGGCGTCGGGCATCCACCTCGTGCTCGCCACGCAGCGCCCCTCGGTCGACGTCGTGACCGGCCTCATCAAGGCCAACGTGCCCTCGCGCCTCGCCTTCGCGGTGACGAGCGTCACCGACTCCCGCGTCATCCTCGACCAGCCCGGCGCCGACAAGCTCATCGGCCAGGGCGACGGGCTGTTCCTGCCGATGGGAGCCTCGAAGCCCATCCGGGTGCAGGGCGCATGGGTCACCGAGGCCGAGATCGAACGCGTCGTGAAGCACGTCACCCGACAGGCGCGGCCCGAGTACCGGCCCGACGTCGCCGCCGTCGTCGAACGCAAGGAGATCGACGCCGACATCGGGGACGACCTCGAGCTGCTGCTCGCCGCCGCTGAGCTCGTGGTGTCGACCCAGTTCGGCTCGACGTCGATGCTGCAGCGCAAGCTGCGGGTCGGCTTCGCCAAGGCCGGGCGCCTCATGGACCTGCTCGAGTCCCGCGAGATCGTCGGGCCGAGCGAGGGTTCGAAGGCGCGCGACGTCCTGGCCACCGCCGAGCAGCTGCCCGAGGTGCTCGCACGCCTCCGCGGCGAGCCGTCGGGGCCGTCGCCGACCGCGGCCCCGGCCTCTGCGGCTGCGCCTGGTGGCGCACCGGCAACGCCCGCCGATGCCTGGGGCGAGCCCGACGACCGCTACGACGCCGACCCGGTCGAACGGCGCACGCACGGACTTCCCGAGGTCGAGGCCGACCCCGACGAAGACGCCTGGGGGCTCACCGGTCGCGACTGACGGTGCGACCACGAGGCGGTGCCGTGGCATCCGTCGCCGGGTACAGTTGGCCCTATGACGAATCCCGCCGACAGCCCTGCGCGATCGGCGAACTGGAACCTTCCCAACGCCATCACGGTCGTGCGCATCCTGCTGGCGCCGGTGTTCTTCTGGATGCTGCTCGCCGACGGCGGCGACGACGGCTGGCTGCGCTGGGCCGCGGCGGCGGTGTTCATCATCGCGATCGCCACCGACGGCCTCGACGGGCACATCGCGCGCTCGCGCGGGCTCGTCACCGACCTCGGCAAGATCCTCGACCCGATCGCCGACAAGCTGCTCACGAGCGGAGCGCTCGTGTGCCTGTCGATCCTCGGGGAACTGCCCTGGTGGGTCACCGCGATCATCGTGGTGCGCGAGGTCGGCATCACGGTGTGGCGGTTCGTCGAGCTCGGCCGCGGCAACGTCGTTCCCGCGTCGTCGGGCGGCAAGCTCAAGACGCTGGTGCAGTCGATCGCGATCTCGTTGTTCCTGCTCCCGCTCGACACTGTGTTCGGTCCGTGGATCGCGTGGGTCAACTGGCTCGCCATGGGGTTGGCGGTCGTGCTCACGGTTTGGTCGGGACTTCTCTACGTCCGCGACGCGGTGCGGCTCGCACGTGCACGCCACGCCGACGCCTGAGATCGGCGAGAGGATGGCCCAGCCGAGCAGCGATCCCGAAGGCGCCGACCAGGCCGCATGGATCGTTGCATCGCTCACCGAGCAGGGCCTGCGAATCGCGGTGGCCGAATCGCTCACGGGCGGCCTCGTGGCTGCAGCGCTCACGAGCGTGCCCGGGGCGTCGGTCGTGGTCAGCGGCGGCGTCGTGGCGTACGACACCGCGATCAAGCATTCGCTGCTCGGCGTCGATCGCGGGCTGCTGGAGCGCGAGGGAGCGGTGCATCCCGACGTCGCGCGGCAGATGGCCGACGGCGTGCGCACCGCGCTGGCGATCGGGGATCGCCCGGCAGATCTCGGCATCGCGACGACCGGCGTGGCGGGGCCGACGTGGCAGGACGGGCGAGCGCCCGGGACGGTCTACCTCGGCATCGCCGACGACGACGGCGCCGAGGCGATCGAGCTCGAGCTCGACGGCGACCGCGCGGCGATCCGCTCGGCCACGGTGCGGGCGGTGCTCGATCTGGTCGCGGCCCGGCTCGAGGCATCCGATGGGCGGGCGAACCCGAGTGTCTCCCGCGAGCCGGAATCTCGCCAGCCCTCTGCGGAATAGTCTTCGTGAACACCCTGTTACAAGTGGCGAGGTTCACACGAAAGCTCCAGTGTGCCACGCTAGATTGGAAGCCACGAGAGTCAGGTAGACTGACTCTCCCGTTTCCGGTCTCGGCGAGGCCGCAGGCACAGTAGAGGAGGTTCCCCGATGGTTCTGGTTCGACAGGAGATCGGCGATGTGTTGAGGGACTTCCGACTGCAGAAGGGGCGCACCCTCCGGCAGGTGGCGTCCAAGGCGAGCGTCGCGCTCGGGTACCTGAGTGAGGTCGAGCGGGGTCAGAAAGAGGCCTCGAGCGAGATCCTCGCATCGGTCGCCGACGCGCTCGACACGCCCATCTCGGTGATCATGCACGAGGTCGGCGACCGCATCGCAGTACTCGAGGGCCTGAGCGTAGTGCCCGACAGCCTGCCCGACGAGCTCGTCGCCGAGTTCGACGCCGACATGATGGTGCGCTGAACGGCGTCCGTCCCCACAAACCTACGTAGCCTCGGCCGGTCCTCGGACCGGCCGAAGGCATGTCCGGGAGTAGCCGATGAAGCTCAGTGAATTCCAGACCGCGGTCGACGCCGAGTTCGGCGCGGGCTACGGCGGCGTCGTCGTGAACGACCTCGTGCTCGCGACGCTCGGCGGGCGCACGGCGCGCGAGGCGCTCGCCGCGGGCGTGCGGCCGCGTGAGGTGTGGCTGGCGCTCTGCGATGCGACGGATGTCCCCGAGGAGCGCCGTCACGGAGCCGGCCGGCCGGTGCCGGGGGAGCGCGGTACTGGCATCCGCTGAGACCCCTGAGGTCCCGAAGACGTGTTCGACACGCGGGCGCGTCTTCGAACATCTGTTCGGACGCTGGGGTAGTCTCCTCAACAGCAGGAGTTCCAGCGCGATCCATCCACATCTCCGCCGGTGACGGCGTCCGATGTCGGTGGCCGACCATACGGTCGAAGTGTCGGAACACACCGCAACCGCCTTGTCGCGAGACGCCGCGGGTCACGGCCCGCAACGTGGAACGACAGCCTAGAGGCAGCAGCAACCGAGCATCGAAGGAGCCCCACACCATGGCATCACCCGCAGACCGCGAGAAGGCACTCGAAACCGCCCTCGCTCAGATCGACCGTCAGTTCGGCAAGGGCTCGGTCATGCGCCTCGGCAGCGAAGATCGCGCGCCGGTCGAGGTCATCCCCACCGGTTCGATCGCCCTCGACGTCGCCCTCGGCATCGGCGGAATCCCGCGCGGCCGCATCGTCGAGATCTATGGTCCCGAGTCCTCCGGCAAGACCACGCTCACGCTGCACGCCATCGCCAACGCCCAGCGCGCCGGCGGCATCGCCGCCTTCGTCGACGCCGAGCACGCGCTCGACCCCGAGTACGCCAAGAAGCTCGGCGTCGACATCGACGCACTGCTCGTTTCGCAGCCCGACACCGGCGAGCAGGCGCTCGAGATCGCCGACATGCTCGTGCGTTCGGGCTCGATCGACCTCATCGTCATCGACTCGGTCGCGGCGCTCGTGCCCCGTGCCGAGATCGAGGGCGAGATGGGCGACTCGCACGTCGGCCTGCAGGCACGCCTCATGTCGCAGGCGCTCCGCAAGCTCACCGGTGGGCTCAACCAGACCAACACCACGATGATCTTCATCAACCAGCTCCGCGAGAAGATCGGCGTGTTCTTCGGCAGCCCCGAGACCACCGCAGGCGGCAAGGCGCTCAAGTTCTACGCCTCGGTCCGACTCGACATCCGCCGCATCGAGACCCTGAAAGACGGCACCGAAGCGGTCGGCAACCGCACCCGCGTCAAGGTCGTCAAGAACAAGATGGCGCCGCCCTTCAAGCAGGCCGAGTTCGACATCCTCTACGGGGTCGGCATCTCCCGCGAGGGCAGCCTCATCGACTACGGCGTCGACCAGGCCATCGTCAAGAAGTCGGGTGCCTGGTACACCTACGACGGCGACCAGCTCGGGCAGGGCAAAGAGAACGCGCGCAACTTCCTGCTGCAGAATCCCGACATCGCGGCCGACATCGAGCAGAAGATCCTCGTGAAGCTCGGCATCGGTCAGCCCGCCGCCACTGCCTTGGCAGCGCCGTCGAACGTGGAGTCGATCACGTCGAAGCGCAAGGGCGCCTGACGTATCAGTGCGATGACCGGGGAGGGAACACGATGAGCGACGCGGCCTCAGAACGTCTCGCCCCGGTCACCTACCTGCCGTGGGTGCGCACCGATGGCGACGCGAAGGCGCGCCCGGTAGTCGACGAGTCGACGCGGCCAGACGAAGAGCATCGCGCCCGCACCGCTCCCGCGCAGAGGAATCGCGCGGCCGTCGACCGGCCCGTCCGCCCGCGGGCCGAAGCCGCCGTCGATGCTTCCGTTGAAGCCACCCTCGACCCGCCCGAGACCGGCGTCGAGCGTGACGACCGCATCGACCGGCTGGTCGTCTCCCGCCTGCGACGATCGGCACTCTCGGTGACCGAGGTACGATCCGTGCTCGCAGAACACGGGCTCGACGAGCATGAGATCGACGAGTGGATCGAGCGGTATGAGCGCCTCGGCTACCTCGATGACGCGCGGCTCGCCGAGCAGCTCGTGCACAGCCACGGGGTGCGCCGCGGCCGGGGCAGCGGCGCCATCATGAACGAGCTGAGCCGTCGTGGCATCGAATCAGGCATCGCACGAGCGGCCGTCGAAGACCTCGACCCCGAGACCGAGCGTGAGAACGCGCTGGCCGTCGCCGAACGACGTGCCCGTCAGCTCACGGGCCTCGACCGGCAGACGGCCGAGCGCAGGCTCTCGGCGTTCCTGCAGCGGCGGGGCTATTCGAGCGATGTCGTGCGCGAGGCGGTGACGGCGGCGATCGCCGCTGCGGGCTCGTAAACTGGTGCGATCATGAGCACCATTCACGAGGTCGCATCGGGCGCGCCGACGCAGTCGTCGCCCGCGCCGCGCACGTACGAGGTCCGCACCTTCGGGTGCCAGATGAACGTCCACGACTCCGAGCGCTTGAGCGGCTCGCTCGAGGCGGCCGGGTACATTCCCGCCAACGGTGCCGAGGCCGACATCGTCGTCATCAACACGTGTGCGGTGCGTGAGAACGCCGACAACAAGCTCTACGGAAACCTCGGGCACCTCGCGAGCGTCAAGCGTCGCCACACGGGCATGCAGATCGCGGTCGGCGGTTGCCTCGCGCAGAAGGACAAGAACGTCATCCTCGAGAAGGCGCCCTGGGTCGACGTCGTGTTCGGAACGCACAACATGGGGTCGCTGCCGAGCCTGCTCGAGCGTGCGCGACACAACGACGAGGCACAGCTCGAGATCCTCGACGCGCTCGAGGTGTTCCCGTCGACCCTGCCGACCAAGCGCGACTCCACCTACAGCGGGTGGGTCTCGATCTCCGTCGGCTGCAACAACACCTGCACCTTCTGCATCGTGCCGGCACTCCGCGGCAAGGAGAAGGATCGCCGGCCCGGCGAGATCCTCGCCGAGATCCAGGCCCTAGTCGACGACGGGGCCGTCGAAGTCACCCTGCTCGGGCAGAACGTGAACTCCTACGGCGTCGAGTTCGGCGACCGACAGGCGTTCGGCAAGCTGTTGCGCGCGGCCGGACAGATCGACGGGCTCGAGCGCATCCGATTCACGAGCCCGCACCCGGCCGCGTTCACCGACGACGTGATCGATGCGATGGCCGAGACCCCGAACGTCATGCCGCAGTTGCACATGCCACTGCAGTCCGGCTCCGATCGCATCCTCAAGGCGATGCGCCGGTCGTACCGCTCCGAGAAGTTCCTCGGCATCCTCGACCGTGTGCGTTCAAGGATCCCGAACGCGGCGATCTCGACCGACATCATCGTGGGCTTCCCCGGCGAGACCGAGGCCGACTTCCAAGAGACGCTCCGCGTCGTCGAGGCCGCGCGGTTCGCGTCGGCGTTCACGTTCCAGTACTCGATCCGTCCGGGAACGCCGGCTGCCACCATGGACGACCAGGTGCCGAAGGCCGTCGTGCAGGAGCGGTACGAGCGACTCACCGCGCTGCAGGAGCGCATCTCGTGGGAGGAGAACGAGAAGCTCGTCGGCCGCGCCGTCGAGGTGCTCGTCTCGTCGGGCGAGGGCAAGAAAGACGCCGAGACCCACCGACTCAGCGGTCGTGCCGAAGACAGTCGCCTCGTGCACTTCGAGGTGCCCGCCGGTTCCGAGCTCCCTCGACCCGGTGACGTCGTCTCCGTGTCGATCACCCGAGCCGCACCCTTCCACCTGTTGGCGGACTCGGTCGACGACGCGCCGCTTGCGATCCGGCGCACTCGCGCGGGCGACGCATGGGATCGTGCCGAGGCCGAGAGCTGTGCGATACCGTCCGCCGACGGGTCATCCGCCGCGGGCCGTGTCTCGCTCGGACTGCCGACGCTTCGCGCCCGCACCGCCGAACCGCTCGTTGCGCCCGGCGTCGGCACGATGCCGATCTACGACCCCACCGACGCGCAGCGCTGACGTGTCGCTCATCGCGATCGTCGGGGCGACGGGCACCGGCAAGTCCGACTTCGCACTCGATCTCGCGGCGGCACTCGAACGCGCGGGCCGACCCGCCGCGGTCGTCAACGCCGACGCCATGCAGCTCTACCGCGGCATGGACATCGGCACGGCGAAGCTCCCGCTCGCCGAGCGCCGCGGCGTGCCGCACCACCTGCTCGACGTGCTGGAGGTCACCGAGGATGCTTCGGTCGCCGCCTACCAGTCGGCGGCCCGAGACGCGGTCGACGAGATCCTCGGCAGGGGCGGTGTCGCGCTCCTGGTCGGCGGCTCGGGCCTGTACGTGTCGTCCGTGATCCACGACTTCCGATTCCCGGGCACCGATCCCGAGCTGCGGGCGAGGCTCGAGGCCGAACTGGCCGAGCACGGTCCCGGGCTCCTGCACGCGAGGCTCCGCCGCATCGACGCCGAGACCGCGGCGAGCGTCGACGCGCAGAACGGCCGGCGCATCGTTCGGGCACTCGAGGTCATCGAGCTGACCGGCGAGCCCAAGGCCGCGCGGTTGCCAGACGAGCCGGTGCCGTGGCGCGACCATCGCATCGTG
Source organism: uncultured Actinomycetota bacterium (assembly GCA_963758615.1). GTDB lineage: Bacteria > Actinomycetota > Actinomycetes > Actinomycetales > Microbacteriaceae > Agromyces. Next base: position 609,994 of record CAVWVZ010000007.1, read on the forward strand.
CACCTGCGCAGTGAGCGCTCGCTCCTCGTCGAGCGTCTCGACGCCCGGGTGCTCGAGATGTGGCAGCGCGGCCTCGTCGACGAGGTGCGCGGCCTGCTGCCGCTGGGCATCGAGCGCGGTGTGACCGCGCGGAAGGCGATCGGCTACGCTCAGGCGCTCGGCGAACTGCACGCGCGGATGTCCCGCTCCGACGCGATCGCCGAGACGCAGCAACTCACCCGCACATACGCGCGACGCCAGGTGGGCTGGTTCAAGCGCTACCGCGATGCGGTCACGATCGACGCCGACGACGCGTCGGCTCGCGCCGCCGAACTCGCCCGTCAGGCGACCCTAGACTGAGGTGATGTCGTTCGATCTGCGATTCACCAAGGGCCAGGGCACCGGCAACGATTTCGTGCTCTTCAGCGATCCCGAGGGCGAGACCGAGCTGACGCCTACGCAGATCGCCGCCATCTGCGACCGTCAGTTCGGCGTGGGCGGCGACGGCGTCATCCGCGCGGTGCGATCGGCGAACCTCGACGCGGGCGCCGCAGCGCTCGCCGAGAACTCGCATGCCGCGTGGTTCATGGACTACTGGAACTCCGACGGCTCGGTCTCCGAGATGTGCGGCAACGGCATCCGCGTCTACACGAAGTACCTGCTCGACCAGGGCCTCGCCGACCTGCATCCCGGTGAGGAGATCGCGATCGGCACGCGCGCCGGGGTGCGCAGCGTCAGCCGCACCGCGAACGGGTTCCAGGCCGACCTCGGCGTCTGGCGGCTCGACGGCGGCGAGCCGCTCGTGCGGGCGAAGCAGCTGCCGGTCGCCCGGCCCGGACTCGGCATCGATGTCGGGAATCCGCACATCGTGGTCGCCCTCGCCGACGATGACGAACTCGAAGGGCTCGACCTCGCGTACCAGCCGATCCTCGAACCCGAACCGGTCTCCGGAGCCAACATCGAGTTCGTCGTTCCCGCCGAGCCCCTCGTCGAAGACGGCGTCGGGCGCATCCGCATGCGCGTCTACGAGCGCGGATCGGGAGAGACGCTCTCGTGCGGCACCGGGGCGGTCGCGTCGGCGCTCGCCGTGCGGCACTGGGCGGGAGCCGGGGCGCCGAACGACTGGCGCGTGCAGGTGCCCGGCGGCGTGCTCGGGGTGCGCATGTTCCAGGCCGACGACGGCGAGCACGTGGCGCTGTCGGGTCCGGCCGAGCTGGTGTTCGATGGGGTGCTGACGCTGGCCTGAGCGCGCTCAGCGCCGCGCTTCGAGCACGCGGAAGCCCTTCGAGGTCTCGGCACGTTCGACGTCGAAGCCGAGTTCATCGGCGATCCAGCGCTGCAGCGTATCGGCGCCGAGCTGCTTGGCCACGACGAGCCACGCGGTCGCATCGTCGCCGAGGCGGGGGAGCCAGGTCTCGAGCAGCGTGTGCAGCTCGGACTTGCCGATGCGGATCGGGGGGTTCGACCAGATCGCGGCGAACCGCAGGTCGGGCGGGACATCGTCGGGCACCACGGCCTTGACGTTGGTGAGGCCGAGCCGGGCGACGTTGCGCCGTACGAGGTCGAGCGCGCGTTCGTTGACGTCGACGGCCCACACCGTGGCATCCGGCGCCTGCAGCGCCAGGCTGATCGCGATCGGCCCCCATCCACAGCCGAGGTCGAGCAGGTCACCGCTTGCGGGCGGCGCCGGCACGCGTTCGAGCAGCACGCGGGTGCCGGTGTCGAGGTGCTCGGGGCTGAACACTCCACCGGCGGTCGTGACGGTCAGCTTGCGCCCCGCGAGCGTGACGGTGATGTTACGGAACGCGGTCTCACCGGCGGGCCGGGCGGTGAAGTAGTGGTCCGATGCCATACAGGGGAACCTATCGCACGAGAACCGAAGTAATGTTGACACGATGAATGAAGCCGAACAGTCCGCCGCAGACGACGCCGTCGAGCGGGTGCTGCGCGGCGCAGAGACCAAGGCCGGGGTCACCCGGTTCGGGGCGAGCGCAGCCGACGCGCTCATGACCGACGGCTCGCACGACGTGTCGGGCGAGAACGACGGCGAGCAGTTCGACCGTGAGGAGCGCGCGGCCCTTCGTCGTGTCGCAGGGCTCTCGACCGAGCTCGAAGACGTCACCGAGGTCGAATACCGGCAGCTGCGGCTCGAGAACGTCGTGCTCATCGGGGTGTACTCGCAGGGCTCGCTCGACGACGCCGAGAACTCCATGCGCGAGATGTCCGCCCTGGCCGAGACTGCCGGGGCCCGCGTGCTCGACGGCATCCTGCAGCGCCGGCCGCATCCCGACCCGAGCACGTACCTCGGCCGAGGCAAGGTCGAGGAGCTGCGTCACATCGTGGCGTCGCTCGGCGCCGACACGGTCGTCGCCGACACCGAGCTCGCCCCGAGCCAGCGGCGTGCGCTCGAAGACGCCGTCAAGGTCAAGGTCATCGACCGCACCGCGGTCATCCTCGACATCTTCAGCCAGCACGCGAAGAGCCGTGAGGGCAAGGCGCAGGTCGAGCTCGCGCAGCTCGAGTACCTGTTGCCGCGCCTGCGCGGCTGGGGCGAGTCGATGTCGCGCCAGGCCGGTGGCCAAGTCGGCGGCGCAGGCGCGGGCATGGGCTCGCGCGGTCCCGGTGAGACGAAGATCGAGCTCGACCGGCGCCGCATCCACTCGCGCATGGCGAAGCTGCGCAGGCAGATCGCGGGCATGAAACCCGCCCGCGAGGCCAAGCGCGCCAATCGCAAGCGCCATGCCGTGCCGTCGGTCGCGATCGCGGGCTACACGAACGCGGGCAAGTCGAGCCTGCTCAACCGCATCACGGGCGCGGGCGTGCTCGTCGAGAACGCGCTGTTCGCGACCCTCGACGCGACGGTCCGCCGCAACACCACGGCCGACGGTCGCGTCTACACGATCGCCGACACGGTCGGCTTCGTTCGCAACCTGCCGCACCAGCTCGTCGAGGCGTTCCGGTCGACTCTCGAAGAGGTCGGCGACTCCGACTTGATCGTGCACGTCGTCGATGCGGCGCACCCCGACCCCGCCGGCCAGATCGCCACCGTGCGCGACGTCATCGGCGAAGTCGGCGCGCGCGACATCCCCGAGCTGATCGTCTTCAACAAAGCCGACCTCGTGACGCCCGAAGACCGGCTCGTGCTGCGCGGGCTCGAACCGAACGCGATCTTCGCCTCGGCTCGAACCGGCGAGGGCATCGCCGACGTGCTCGCCGCGATCTCGCGGATGCTGCCCGACCCTGCCGTCGAGGTCGACCTGCTCGTGCCCTACGACCGTGGCGAGGTCGTGTCGACCCTGCACGAGGCGGGCCGGGTGCTCTCGATCGACTACCTCGAAGACGGCACCCGCATCCGAGCGCTCGCATCGCCCGAGCTGGCCGCCCAGTTCGCCCGGTTCGCGATGGCGCTCGAGGCCTGACTGCAGCGCCGCCCACTCTTGGTCGGCATGCCGCGCCTCGGCGGCGACGGGCGGATGTCCCATCCGGGACCCGCACGTCGCACCCGGCGATCGTCACCTTCCGTCATAAGGGTTCCGGTAGCCGGGCCTCGGGCGTATCGTCGCTCCTGATCGTCGGTGAGCGGCCGGATGCCGCCCACCTGGAGCGACCGCCGAGCCCGGCACCCGCCCGCGACACCCACCCGCCGTTCCGGCAGGGGGACGCGGCCTGCCGTGCCTCCGCCGACCGGCTCGTCACGCAGGAGACGACCCATGGCAGGCACCGGTTCAGACGAGTCGGACGCGGACTGTCGGCCGCGCCCTCCGATCTCGTTCGAGCTCTTCCCGCCGCGCACCGATGCCGCGGCGCTCGCCCTCGGTCGCACGATCGACCGGCTCGCCGAGGTGGATCCCGCCTTCATCTCGGTGACGTTCGGGGCGGGCGGCTCGTCGCGCGACCGGTCGCTCACCGTGCTGCGCTACATCCTCGAGAACACCGACGTCGAGCCGATGGCGCACCTCACGTGCGTCGGATCATCGCACGCCGAGGCGAATCGCCTCGTGCGCGAGTTCCTCGACGCGGGCATCACGAGCTTCCTCGCGCTTCGCGGCGACCCGCCCGAGGGTGCCGACCCCGATGCCGGGATCGGCGACCTCGGCAGTTCAGCCGAGCTGGTGCAGCTCATCCACCGGGTGCAGGAGGAGCGCGAGCCGTTCGGCCAAGAGGGCGTGCCCGGCGTGCCCGGCGCCTCGCGCATCGGTGAGCGGCGACGGCCCGAGCGCGTCGCGGTCGCGGCCTTCCCGACGGGACATCCGCGTTCCCACGCCCTGAGCCAGGACGCCGATGCGCTGCTGGCGAAGGAGGTCGCCGGTGCGAACCTGGCGATCACCCAGCTGTTCTGGCACGCCGACGACTACTTCGGATTCGTCGAGCGCGCCCGTGCGGCCGGGGTGACGATCCCCATCGTGCCCGGCATCATGCCGGTGACCACCTCGGCGCGACTCAGGAGGCTCACCGAGCTGACGGGCGTCGAGCCGCCGTCCGAACTCGTGATCGACCTCGAGATCGAGCCCGATGCCGAGTCGTGCGCCGAACTCGGCATCGCCTACGCCGCCCGACTTGCGCAGGAGGTGCTCGACGGCGACGCGCCGGGCCTGCACCTCTACACCTTCAACCGGCATGACGCGGTGCTCGACCTGCTCGGCCGTCTCGACCTCCACACCACCCCACAGCTCGTCAATGAGAGGAACACGACACCACGATGACCGCACACGCATTCCCCAGGGGCACCATCCTCGGCTACCCGCGCATCGGGCGCCGCCGCGAACTGAAGCGCGCGGTCGAGGCCTTCTGGGCGGGCTCGATCGACGCGGGCGAACTCGAGGCCCGAGCCGCCGACCTGCGCGCCGCAACCCGCGAGCGCCTCGCCGAACTGGGTCTGGACCGCACCGGATCGGCGATCCCCGAATCGTTCTCGTTCTACGACCAGGTACTCGACGCCGCGGTCGCCGTCGGCGCCGTGCCACCCCGGTTCGCACGGTTCCTCGCTGCCGACGGCGGCGTCGACCTCGCCGCGTACTTCACGATCGCCCGGGGCGTCGGCGACGATGCCCCGCTCGAGATGACGAAGTGGTTCGACTCGAACTACCACTACCTCGTGCCCGAGATCGCCCCCGACACCGCATTCTCACTGCACGCCGATCGCATCCTCGCCGAGTTCGCCGAGGCGAAAGCGCAGGGTTTCGTCACCCGGCCCGTCATCGTCGGGCCCGTGACCTTCCTCCTGCTCGCAAAGGCCGCCGACGGTGCGCCGACCGGCTTCCGCCCACTCGACCGCCTCGTCGACCTCGTGCCCGTGTATGAGGAGCTCCTCGCGCGGCTGGCCGCGGCGGGCGCCGAATGGGTGCAGTTGGACGAGCCCGCCCTCGTGAGCGAGAGCCTCGACGAATCCCGCGATCGGGTGCTCGAGGCGGCGGCGGCCGCCTACGATGCGCTCGGTGCGGCCGACGCACGGCCCTCGATCTTCGTCGCCGCGCCCTACGGGGCGCTCGACGACGCATTGCCGGTTCTGGCGGGGACACCCGTCGAGGCGATCGGGCTCGACCTCGTGCGCGGCACGCTGCCGGCGCAGTTCGACCCGGCGACCGAGGAATCGCTCGCATCGAAGACGCTCGTCGCGGGCGTCGTCGACGGGCACAACATCTGGCGCGGCGACCTCGCGGCGGCCTTCTCGCGTGCCGAGGCCGTGCAGCACCTGTCGAGCACGGTCGCGGTGTCGACCTCGACCTCGCTGCTGCACGTGCCCCACGATGTCGACGACGAGTCGGCACTCGATGCGCGCCTCGCCTCGTGGCTCGCGTTCGCCGACCAGAAGGTCGCACAGGTCGCCACGCTCGCCCGTGGCATCACCGAGGGCCGTGAGGCGATCGAGGTCGACCTCGCCGAGGCATCCGCCGCCCTCGCCGACCGCGGCGGAGCGCCCGGGGTGCGCGTCCCCGCGGTTCGTGAGCGGCTCGCGGCACTCGCCGACCGTGACTTCACCCGTGCCGCGTACGACGACCGGGTCGCCGCGCAGGCGAGCCTCGAACTGCCCGAGCTGCCGACCACGACGATCGGCTCGTTCCCGCAGACCGGCGACATCCGTCGTGCACGCGCACGATTCGTGAAGGGCGAGCTCGACGAGGGCGGCTACCGGCAGCTCATGCGCGACGAGATCGAACGGGTCGTGCGACTGCAGGAGGAGATCGGCCTCGACGTGCTCGTGCATGGCGAGCCCGAGCGCAACGACATGGTGCAGTACTTCGCCGAGCTGCTCGACGGCTTCGCGGTGACGCAGCACGGCTGGGTGCAGTCGTACGGCTCGCGATGCACGCGGCCGTCGATCCTGTGGGGCGACGTCTCGCGCCCCGCGCCGATGACGGTCGAGTGGTCGACGTATGCGCAATCGCTGACCGAGAAGCCGGTGAAGGGCATGCTCACGGGCCCGGTCACGATCCTCGCGTGGTCGTTCGTGCGCGACGACCAGCCGCTCGGCGACACGGCGCGACAGGTGGCGCTCGCCCTGCGCGACGAGATCGGCGACCTCGAGGACGCCGGCATCCGGGTCATCCAGGTCGACGAGCCGGCCCTGCGCGAGCTGCTGCCGCTCAAGCGGGCCGACCAGCCGGCCTACCTCGACTGGTCGGTCGGCTCGTTCCGGCTCGCCACGGGCGGCGCGGCCTCGGCGACGCAGGTGCACACCCACCTCTGCTACTCGGAGTTCGGCGTCGTCATCGACGCCATCAAGAACCTCGACGCCGACGTCACCTCGATCGAGGCGGCCCGCAGCCGCATGGAGGTCGTCGAGGATCTCGGGGCGAGCGGCTTCGACCACGGCATCGGCCCCGGGGTGTACGACATCCACTCGCCGCGCGTGCCGAGCACCGAAGAGGTGCAGACGCTCCTCGAGCGCGCGGTCGCCGAGATCCCGGCGTCGCGGTTGTGGGTGAACCCCGACTGCGGGCTCAAGACGCGCGGCTACGACGAGACCGTGGCATCGCTCGAGCACATCCTCGAGGCGACGCATGCGGTGCGCGCGAAGCTCGCCGAGCCCGCGGTGGCACGCTAGCGCGGGAACGACGCAGAGCGGGCGGATGTCGCGTGGCACGCGGCATCCGCCCGTCGTGCTCGTGACCCATGCGGCGGGCGACCCGCGCATGCACGGCGCGCCCGCGCGATGCGGGGGAGTTGCACAGGCTGGTCGCGTACGGTCGGCGCATGCAACTCGCGGTTCACGAATCAGGCACCGGTCGCCGTACCGCGATCCTGATCCACGGCATCATGTCCGATTCGAGGGCGTGGCATCGGGTGACCGCGGAGCTCGAGGCCAAGGGATTCCGTGTGCTCGCAGTCGACCTCAGCGGTCACGGTCGTAGCCCGCGGGCGATGCGGTACTCGCCGGCCGCCTGGGCCGACGACGTCGTCGAGACGGTCGGGCCCATGCTCGACGGTCCGCCCGACGTGGTCATGGGGCACTCGCTCGGCGGGCTCGTCGCGAGCCTCGTGGCCGATCGGCTCGCGCCGCGCGCCGCGATCTACATCGATCCGGCCTTCGCGTTCCCGAAGGGCGTCAAGGGCTGGGCCTACAAGACGTTCTTCGCCGTCGCACCGCGGCCGAAGCGGTCGGCGCTCGTGCGCATGAACCCGAAGTGGAGCGCGGTCGACGTCGACATCGAGCTCGCGACGCTTCGCGACTGGGACAAGCGCACGATCCTCGGCTTCACCGACACCCGACGGCTCGTGCCGCCGGCGCGGCTCGTCGCGCCGAGCCTCGTGCTGCTCGCCGAGAAGAGCCTGCTCATCACCGACCGGGTCGCCGCGCAGATGCGTCGCCAGGGCATGACGGTCGCGACGGTGCCCGGCACCGGTCACACGGTCTTCCGTGACGATCACGCCGGATTCATGCACGCGGTGATGGAGTGGCTGCGCGGCGTCGCGCCGGCGTCTGCCGTCGGTGTGGCTCCCGCCGTCGCGACGGCGAGCGCGCCCGCCTGAGCCGGCTCTCGAACGAACCGTCGGTGATGCGTCGGTGATGCGCGGTGCGAGGAGCGCCGACGTGCGTACGGGTCAGACGCTGCGCAGCACCGCCACGACCTTGCCGAGCACTTCGGCGTGATCGCCGACGATCGGCTCGAACGCGGTGTTGCGGGGGAGCAGCCAGGTGTGGCCGTCGCGCTGGCGGAACACCTTGACTGTCGCCTCGCCGTCGAGCATCGCGGCGACGATCTCGCCGTTCTCGGCCGTGCGCTGCGAGCGGACCACGACCCAGTCGCCGTCGCAGATCGCGGCATCGATCATGGAATCGCCGACGACCTTCAGGATGAACAGCTCGCCCTTGCCGACGAGCTGTCGGGGCAGCGGGAACACCTCGTCGATCTGCTGCTCGGCGGTGATCGGCACGCCGGCCGCGATCCGACCGACGAGCGGGACCATCGCCGCGTCGCCGACCGGCGCCGGGTCGCCCGCGGCCGGGCTGCGCTCGGTGACACCCGGCAGCTCGATCAGCACCTCGAGCGCACGCGGCCGGTTGGGGTCGCGCCGCAGGTAACCGGCGAGTTCGAGTTGATTGAGCTGGTGCGTGACGCTCGACAGTGAGGCGAGCCCTACCGCGTCGCCGATCTCGCGCATGCTCGGCGGATAGCCCCGGCTCGCGACCGAGCGCTGCACGACCTCGAGGATGGCGATCTGCTTCGCACTCAGGCTCTTGCGGCGTCGTGCCCGGCCCGTCTCGCGCACGTCGTTGTCGGTGCTCACGGTCTCGCCCCTTCGCTGAGGTCGCCCTCGCGACCCGATGTCAGTGGTGTCTGGTCGACTGTCTACCGGACATTCGAAACTGTATCCGCCCTGGGCGGCTGCGGCAAACATTCGTTCGAGTGTGTCGCCGTATCCACCGCCCGATTGATGCGGGCGCGATGCTTGCAGGTTCGAACATTCGAAGATATATTCGGAACAGAGATTCGTATCCGGCCCTCCCGGCCGAGGGCCGGATGCGACTTCCACAGGAGGTGTGAGATGAGCGCAGTGATCGTGAACCCCGGCTACCGCCCTCAGGCGAGCCTGCGAGCAAGCGAGCCGATGGCTGCGCGCGAGGCTCAGCCCGTTCGCCTCCGACTCACCCGCCGTGGCAGGGTCGTGTTCACGTCGCTCGCCGCGATCCCGCTCGTGCTGTGGGCCCTCGTCGCCGTGCTCTCCGCCGGCGGAGCTGCTGCCGACGCCGAAGGCGCCGGGGTCGGCGCGGGGCTCGCGTACGTCACCGTCGACGCGGGTGCCTCGCTCTGGGAGATCGCCGTGGCCGTCGACCCGTCGGCCGACCCGCGCGTCGTGATCGACGAGATCGTCAGGCTCAACGGACTCGACGACGCGGTGATCGAGCCGGGGCAGCGCCTGGCGGTCCCGAACGCCGGCTGAGGTCTGGCGATCGTCGGCCCGAATCGACGTCGGTAGCATGGATCGGTGACGAGTCTCGACGACCTCCCCATCCGCGACGACCTTCGGGGGCGTACGCCCTACGGGGCTCCGCAAGAGCACGTCCCGGTCGCACTCAACGTCAACGAGAACACGCATCCGATCCCCGAAGACGTGGCGCACGACATCGTCGCGCGCATCGCCGCGGCCATCCTTCGCCTCAACCGGTATCCGGATCGCGAGTTCAGCGACCTTCGCGCGGCCCTCGCCGCGTACCTCGGCCACGGGCTCACCCCCGAGCAGCTCTGGGCTGCAAACGGCTCGAACGAGGTGCTGCAGCATGTCATGCAGGCGTACGGCGGACCGGGGCGCTCGGCGCTCGGCTTCGCACCGACGTACTCCATGTACAGCCTCCTCGCGGCGGGCACCGGCACCGAGTGGATCGCCGCACCCCGCGATGCCGACTTCGAGCTCAGCCCCGCGACCGCCGTCGCGGCGGTGCGCGAGCACGATCCCGACGTCGTGTTGCTCTGCGCTCCGAACAATCCCACGGGCACCCCGCTCTCCCTCGAGACGATCGAGGCCGTCGCCGATGCCGCACGCGGCGTCGTCGTCGTCGACGAGGCCTACTTCGAATTCGCCGACGCCGGCACGCCGAGTGCACTGACGCTGCTCGACGACCGCCCGCGCCTGCTGGTCTCACGCACCATGAGCAAGGCGTTCGCGTTCGCCGGCGCGCGTGTCGGCTACCTCGCCGGCGACCCCGCGGCGATCGATGCGCTGCGCCTCGTGCGCCTGCCCTACCACCTGTCCGCGCTGACCCAGGCGGCGGCGCTCGGCGCGCTCGCGCACTCCGAGGAGATGCTCGCCATGGTCGACGAGATCCGCGGCCAGCGCGAGCGCATCTCGCGCACGCTCGCCGAGCTCGGGTTCGCGCCGGCACGCAGCGGCTCGAACTTCGTGCTCTTCGGCGGAGTCGACGACCCGCACGCGGTCTTCGAGGCGCTGCTGGCGCGGGGCATCCTGATTCGCGACATCGGCATCCCGGGTCACCTCCGAGTGACCGCCGGAACCGAGGCCGAGACCACCGCGTTCCTCGAGGCGATCGCCGTGTTCGCGCCGGCAGGGCGCAATAGGATCGACGTATGAGCGCACAGACGTCCCCGCGCACGGCTCGTGTGCGGCGCGAGACGAGCGAGTCGAGCATCGACCTCTCGATCGACCTCGACGGCACCGGAACGAGCGACATCGAGACCGGCGTCCCGTTCTACGACCACATGCTCACGGCCTTCGCGAAGCACTCGCTCACCGATCTCACGGTGCGGGCGAGCGGCGACGTCGACATCGACGTGCACCACACCGTCGAAGACACCGGCATCGTGCTCGGGCAGGCGATCAGGCAGGCGCTCGGCGACAAGCGCGGCATCTCGAGGTACGGCGACGCGCTCGTGCCGCTCGACGAGGCGCTCGCCCAGGCCGTCGTCGACATCTCGGGCCGGCCGTTCCTCGTGCACTCGGGCGAGCCTGCAGGATTCGAGTACCACCTCATCGGCGGTCACTTCACCGGCTCGATGGTGCGCCATGTCTTCGAGGCGATCACGTTCAACGCGGGTCTCACCGTGCACGTCACGGTGCTCGGAGGCCGCGACCCGCACCACATCGCCGAGGCGGAGTTCAAGGCGTTCGCGCGCGCGTTCCGCCAGGCGAAGTCGCTCGACCCACTCGTCTCGGGCATCCCGTCCACGAAGGGCGCCCTGTGAGCCGCACGCCGCGCGTCGCGCTGCTCGACTACGGTTCGGGCAACGTGCACTCCGCAGCGAAGGCGCTCGAGGCGGCCGGGGCCGAGGTCGAGGTCACGGCCGACCGCACTGCGGCGCTCGAGGCCGACGGCCTCGTGGTGCCGGGCGTCGGCGCATTCAAGGCCGTCGTCGACCAGTTGCACGCGGTACGGGGTGACGAGATCATCGACCGTCGCCTCGCGGGTGGTCGCCCGGTGCTCGGCATCTGCGTCGGCATGCAGGTCATGTTCGAGCACGGCGTCGAGCGCGGCATCGACACCGAGGGGCTCGGCGAGTGGCCGGGCGTCGTCACCGAACTGCCGGCGCCGGTGCTGCCGCACATGGGCTGGAACACCGTCACGCCCGACGAGGGATCCGTGCTGTTCGACGGCATCGAAGACGAGCGGTTCTACTTCGTGCACTCCTTCGCCGCGCAGCAGTGGTTGCTCGACGTGATGCCGCCGTTCCCCGCGCCGAAGCTCACGTGGGCCGAGCACGGTGGGCCGTTTCTCGCCGCGGTCGAGAACGGACCCCTGTCGGCCACGCAGTTCCACCCCGAGAAGTCCGCGGCGGCAGGCATCCGCCTGCTCGCGAACTGGATCGGCACGCTCCACTGAGTGCGCCGATGTCCGGGCATGTCATACGGGCGCATCGCCGATCGTGAGGGCGACTAAGATCCTGTGACTGTGCCACGTCGATTCCCGACGAAGATTCCTGAGGACAGTGATGAGTGAGTTCAACAAGACCCCCGGCCTGGTGCTGCTTCCGGCCGTCGACGTCGCGGGCGGCAAGGCCGTACGCATGACGCAGGGTGAGGCGGGCACCGAGACGTACTACGGCGATCCCATCGACGCGGCCATGGACTGGGCCGACCAGGGCGCGGAGTGGATTCACCTCGTCGACCTCGACGCCGCGTTCGGCCGCGGCTCCAACGCCGCGATCCTGAAGAAGACGATCCGCCAGGTGCGCGGTGTCAACGTCGAGCTGTCGGGCGGCATCCGCGACGACGAGTCCCTCGAACACGCGCTCGAGATCGGCGCCAAGCGCATCAACCTGGGCACCGCCGCGCTCGAGAATCCCGAGTGGGCCGCGTCGGTCATCGCCCAGTACGGCGAGGCGATCGCCGTCGGGCTCGACGTGCGCGGCACGACGCTCGCGGCGCGCGGGTGGACGAAGGAGGGCGGCGACCTGTGGCAGGTGCTCGAACGCCTCGAAGAGGCGGGCACCGCACGCTACGTCGTCACCGATGTCACGAAGGACGGCACGCTGCAGGGCCCGAACATCGACCTGCTTCGCCAGATCATGGACCGCACCGAGCGACCGGTGGTCGCCTCAGGCGGCGTCTCGAGCCTCGACGATCTCGTGGCCCTTCGCGAACTCGTGCCGCTCGGCCTCGAGGGCGCGATCGTGGGCAAGGCACTCTATGCGGGCGCGTTCACGCTCGCCGAGGCACTGGATGTCGCGTCGCGCTGACGATCCGAACGGGGCGTCGACGGATGACGCGACCGCGGTCGATCCGGAGCAGGCGGACTCTGCCGGCGTGCCGTGGGCGGGTCGATCGTTCGAGCCCAACCCGCACGCAGCCGACGACGGCCTCGCACCCCCGAAGCTCGCCGCAGCCGTCGCCGGGTTCCGCGACGGCACGGCCCGACAGTCCGACGTCGTCGCCGCGTTCGCCGAGTCGCGGCTGCTGATCCCGCTGCTCGCCCAGCTCGGCGACGGCGGAGCGGAGGTCGGCGCGCACGGACTCGCCGTCGACAAGAGCCAGGAGTTGTCGATCGTGACGGTCGCCGGCCCCGACGGACGTCGGGTGCTGCCCGTGTTCGCGTCCGTCGCCGCGATGTCGAAGTGGAATCCCGTCGCAAGGCCGGTCCCCGCCGACGGCGTGCGCGTCGCCCTCGCCGCGGCCGACGACGGCACCGAGCTCGTGGTCCTCGACCCGGGCTCGCCCACAGAATTCGTGCTTCGCCGTCCTGCGGTCTGGGCGGTCGCGCAGTCGCACGAGTGGACTCCGCCGTTCGAGTCCGATGCCGTGAAGGCCGCGTTCGAGCGCTCGATCCAGTCCGAGCTCGCCGTGCTCGCCGTCACCCTGCTGCCTGGCGACCCGGGAGCTCGCCTGGCGGGGCCCGAGCTCGTCGTGCGGCTCGAGCTCGTGCAGGGCCTCACCCGTGAGGAGCTCGATGCCACGACGGCGCGCCTCGCACGCCGCTGGGCGGCCGACGAGGCGATCGCGACGGCAGTCGACTCCCTCGCGGTGAAGCTCGTCGGCGGGACATCCGTCGACTGACCCGCCGCTGACGCGCATCACACCGCGTCTCGGGCGGCGCGTCTGCTCGAGGCGGACGTGTCGTTGACCGGATGCCGCGGCCGGAGCAGAATCGAGAGCGCGCGCCCGTCGCGCGGAATCCAGGTGCCTCATGGTCGAGCCGAATGATGGCCGTCTCGCGTCCGAGTCGTCATACGACGAGGTCCTCGATGTCGCGAACGTCCACGCGCGAGCATGGTTGTCCGGCATCCGGGAACGTCCGATCCCACCACGCCTGAGCCCCGAGCAGGTCAAGGATCGTCTCGGACGTACGCTGCCCGAGTCCGGCGAACCCGCGGCCGAGGTGATCGAGCGGCTCGCCGTGGGGGCGGAGCCCGGCCTCATCGCCATCGGGTCGCCGCGCTTCTTCGGCTGGGTCATCGGAGGCACCCAACCGGTGGCGCTCGCCGCCGACTGGCTGGTGTCGGCGTGGGATCAGAACACGGGCCTTCGCACCATCACGCCGGCCGCCGTCGCCGCCGAGGAACTCGCGGAGGAGTGGATCGTCGACGTGCTCGGGCTTCCGTCGGGGAGTGAGGTCGGATTCGCGACGGGGGCGACGATGGCGCAGTTCTCCTGCATGGCCGCGGCCCGCGACGCGGTGATGCGTCGCGCCGGGTGGGATGTCGAGACGGCCGGCATGGCGGGCGGGCCTGCGATCCGGTTCATCGTCGGGGAGGAGCGCCACGGCACGGTGGATCTCGCCGGTCGATACCTCGGCCTGGGCACGCCGATCTCGGTCCCGAGCGACGAGCAGGGCCGCATCCGCGTCGATGCGCTTCGCGAGACGCTCGCGGCGGGAACCGGCCCGGCGATCGTCCTCCTGCAGGCCGGCAACATCCACTCGGGCGCGTTCGACGACTTCGGCCCGGCGATCGAGGCGGCGCACGAGGCGGACGCCTGGGTGCACGTCGACGGCGCGTTCGGGTTGTGGGCGGCCGCGTCACCACGGCTGCGGCACCTCACGACTGGCATGGACGCCGCCGACTCCTGGTCGACCGACGCGCACAAGACGCTCAGCGTGCCCTACGACTGCGGCCTCGCGATCGTTCGTGACGGGCGGCCGATGCACGAGGCACTCAGCATGCACGCGAGCTACCTGCAGGCCACCGAGGTCGGCGCCGACCCTCATGAGAAGGTTCCCGAGCTGTCCCGCCGGGCGCGCGGGGTGCCGACCTGGGCGGTCCTCCGTTCGCTCGGCCGCGCGGGTGTCGCGGCGCTGGTGGAGCGGTTGGCCGACTCCGCGCGGGGCATCGCCGACGGCGTCGCCGCGCTGCCCGGTGTCGTGGTGCTCAACGAAGTGGTGTTCACCCAGGTGTGCATCGCACTCGACGACGACGCAGCCACCGAGGCGCTCAGTGAGCGATTGTGGGACGAGGGCGAAGTGCTCGCGATGACCTCGCGATGGCACGATCGTGCGGTGGTGCGGTTCTCGGTGAGCAACTGGCAGACGGATGCCGCGCAGGTTCGTCGCACGGTCGAGGCGGTCGCCCGGGCGCTCGCCGGGGTTCGCTGACCGGCGCACGACCCGGGCGTCGGTGGCATCCGCTTGAATGGAGGGTATGACTGAGGCGCTCGATGCGTTCTCGCCCGCGACCCGGGCGTGGTTCACCGAGTCCTTCAGCGCGCCGACGGTCGTGCAGGAGGGCGCCTGGCAGGCCATCGCGCGCGGCGATCACTCCCTCGTGGTCGCGCCCACCGGCTCCGGCAAGACGCTCGCGGCGTTCCTCTGGGCGATCGACCGGTTGCACCACGCGGGCGCCGATGCGGTCGACGGCCGGAACGAAGGTCGTGTACCTCTCGCCGCTGAAGGCGCTCGGCGTCGATGTCGAGCGCAACCTCCGCGCCCCCCTCGTGGGCATCGCGCGCACCGCGGCCGCCCACGGCCTCGAGGTGCCCGAGGTGTCGGTCGGGGTCCGGTCGGGCGACACGCCGCCAGCCGAGCGGCGCAGGCTCGTCACGCACCCGCCCGAGATCCTCATCACGACGCCCGAGTCGCTCTTCCTCATGCTGACCTCTGCGGCGCGTGAGACCCTGCGTGGTGTCGAGACGGTCATCGTCGACGAGATCCACGCGCTCGCGGGCACGAAGCGCGGCTCGCACCTCGCGCTGTCGCTCGAGCGGCTCGACGAGCTCACCGTGCGACCTGTGCAGCGCATCGGGCTGTCGGCGACGGTGAGGCCGCACGATGAGGTCGCGCGGTTCCTCTGCGGCGTGCGCCCGGTGTCGATCGTCGCGCCGCCGTCGGGCAAGAAGTTCGACCTCCGGGTCACGGTGCCCGTCGACGACCTCTCCGATCTCGCCGGTGAGACCGGTTCGGGTTCGGTGTGGCCGCATGTCGAAGAGGCGATCCTCGACGAGGTGCTCGAGCACCGGTCCACGATCGTCTTCGCGAATTCCCGCCGGCTCGCCGAACGTCTGACGGCGCGACTCAACGAGCTCTGGGCCGAGCGGCAGGTGGAGCCGGTCGCCGAGCCGGTACCGGTGCCGGCGGGCGACGGCTTCCTGCCATCGGGCGACGCGGCCGACGGGCTCCTGCCCACTCGGCGCGCGCCGGCCGAGCTGCCGGGTGCGTCGGGGATCACGGCCGGCGCGATGCCGGTGCTGGCGCGGTCGCACCACGGCTCGGTCAGCAAAGAAGAGCGCGCGCTGGTCGAGGCCGACCTGAAATCGGGCCGACTCCGCTGCGTCGTCGCGACGTCGAGCCTCGAGCTCGGCATCGACATGGGTGCCGTCGACCTCGTCATGCAGGTCGAGGCGCCGCCGTCGGTCGCGAGCGGGCTGCAGCGCATCGGTCGTGCCGGACACCAGGTGGGCGAGGTCTCGAAGGGCGTGATCTTCCCCAAGCACCGCGCCGACGTGCTCCACTCCGCCGTCGTCGCCGAGCGCATGCTCGGAGGCGCGATCGAGTCCCTCCGCATCCCCACGAACCCGCTCGACGTGCTCGCGCAGCAGACCATCGCGGCAGCGGCCCTCGACGAGTGGGACGTCGAGGCGTGGTTCGAGCTCGTGCGCCGCGCGGCGCCGTTCGCGACCCTGCCGCGTTCGGCGTTCGATGCCACGCTCGACCTGCTCGCCGGCCGCTATCCGTCCGATCGGTTCGGCGAGCTGCGTGCCCGCCTCGTGTGGGATCGCGACGCAGGCACGATCGTCGGGCGACGCGGCGCACAACGGCTCGCGGTGACGAGCGGCGGGACGATTCCCGATCGGGGTCTCTTCGGCGTGTTCATGGTCGGCGAAGCGGGTCCCGGCAGGCGGGTCGGCGAGCTCGACGAGGAGATGGTCTACGAGTCGCGAGTCGGCGACGTGTTCGCCCTCGGCGCGACGAGCTGGCGCATCCAGGAGATCACGCACGACCGGGTGCTCGTCGCCCCGGCATTCGGCGAGCCGGGCCGGCTGCCGTTCTGGAAGGGCGACGGCATCGGCCGCCCGGCCGAGCTGGGCGCCGCGATCGGCGGGTTCATCGCCGAGCTCGCGAGCGCGACCCCCGCCGACGCCCTCGCCCGCAGCCGCGCATCGGGTCTCGACGAGAAGGCCGCCGCCAACCTCGTCGCCTTCATCGACGACCAGCGCACCGCGACGCGAGTCGTCCCCGACGCCGCGAACCTGGTCGTCGAGCGCTTCCGCGACGAGCTCGGCGACTGGCGCATCGTGCTGCACTCGCCATACGGCATGCGCGTGCACGCGCCGTGGGCGCTCGCCGCCGGTGCACGCGTCCGCGAGCAGTCGGGCGTCGACGCGAACGCCGTCGCGAGCGACGACGGCATCGTCCTGCGCATGCCCGACACGGGCGACGATCCGCCGGGCGCAGAGCTCTTCGCGTTCGAGCCGACCGAGCTCGCACAACTCGTCACCGAGCACGTCGGGGGTTCCGCGCTCTTCGCCGCACGATTCCGTGAATGCGCCGCCCGTGCGCTGATCCTGCCGCGCACGAATCCCGGCAAGCGGTCGCCGCTCTGGCAGCAGCGCCAGCGCGCCTCGCAGCTGCTCGAGGTCGCGCGCGACTTCCCCGAGTTCCCGATCGTGCTCGAGGCGGTGCGAGAGTGCCTGCAGGACGTCTACGACCTGCCGGCCCTCACGCAGCTCGCCGAGCGCATCGAGCGACGTGAGCTGCGGTTCGTCGAGGTGACCACCGAGTCGCCGAGCCCGTTCGCGGCGAGCCTGCTCTTCGGGTACGTCGGCGCCTTCATGTACGAAGGAGACGCGCCGCTCGCGGAGCGCCGAGCCGCCGCGCTCTCGCTCGACCCGGCGCTGCTCGCAGAACTCCTCGGCACCGTCGAGCTGCGGGAACTCCTCGATCCCGAGGTGGTGGTCGAGATCGAGCGGATGCTCCAGCGCGTCGATCCCGATCGGGCCGCCCGCGGCGTCGAGGGCGTCGCCGACCTGCTCAGCGACCTCGGCCCGCTCACGAGCGACGAGGTCGCCGCGCGCGTCGATGCCGAGACCGACGCTCGAGCCGCGCTCGCCGAACTCGTGCACGCGCGCCGCGCTGCCGAGGTGAGGTTCGCGGGCGAGCTGTGGTTCACCGCGGTCGAAGATCTCAGTCGCCTGCGCGACGCGCTCGGCGTGCCGATCCCGCCCGGGCTGCCCGAGGTGTTCGGCGAACCCGTTCGCGATCCGCTCGGCGACCTCGTCGCGCGCTTCGCACGCACCCACGGACCGTTCACCGTGCACGACGTGGCGCGGCGGTTCGGCATCGGGCAGGTCGTGGCATCCGTGGCACTCGGTCGGCTCGGCGCCGAACGGCGCGTGGTCGAGGGCGAGTTCCTCCCGCACGGCGCCGGCCTCGAGTGGTGCGACAGCGGCGTGCTCCGGCGCATTCGCCGCCGCTCGCTCGCCGCGCTCCGCGACGAGATCGAACCGGTCGAGCCGCGCGAGTTCGCGCGCTTCCTGCCGGGCTGGCAGCAGGTCGGCGGGCGACTGAACGGTGTCGACGGCGTCGCGTCGGTCATCGAGCAGCTCGAGGGCGCGCGCATCCCCGCGTCCGCTTGGGAGGCGTACGTGCTGCCCGCGCGCGTCGGCGACTACGGGCCGGCGATGCTCGACGAGCTCACCGCCTCGGGCGAGGTGCTGTGGACCGGATCGGGCTCGCTCGCCGGCGATGACGGCTGGATCAGCCTGCACCTCGCCGAGAACGCCGAGCTGACGCTGCCGCCGCCGTCCGAGACGCCGCTCGATGCCCTCGAGTCCGAGCTCATCGCCGTGCTCGGCAGCGGCGGCGGGTTCTTCTTCCGGCAGCTCGCCGACGCGGTCGGCGCCGACGACGATCGGGCGCTCGCCGATGCGCTCTGGCGCCTCGTCTGGGCCGGACTCGTGACGAACGACACGTTCGCCCCGGTGCGCGGGCTGCTCACCGGTGGCGGCGCGCACCGCACGTCCGCGCCGACGCCTCGGGCGCGGCTGCGGGCGGGCTCGCTCTCACGCCGGTCGATCGCCGCGAGCGTCCAGGCCGATCGCACCGCGCGGGCGAGGGCCAACCCGCCGCGCGCCGCCGGCAGGTGGTCGGTGCTTCCGCTCGCGAGCACATCGGCGACACCGCGTGCCCACGTGCTCGGCGAGACCCTGCTCGAGCGCTACGGCGTCGTCACGCGCGGGTCCGTCGTCGCCGAGGGCGTCGTCGGCGGATTCGCGCTGGCCTACCGCACGCTGTCGGGCTTCGAGGATTCGGGGCGGGTCCGACGTGGATACTTCATCGACGGCCAGGGCGGTGCTCAGTTCGCCACGAGTGCGGCAGTCGACCGCCTGCGGACCGCGCCGAAGGGCCAGACGCTCGCGCTCGCGGCGACCGACCCTGCGAATCCCTTCGGCGCAGCGCTCGAATGGCCCGACCCGATCGCCGACGTCGCCCACCGGCCGGCGCGCAAGTCGGGTGCGTTCGTCGCGATCGTCGACGGTGAGGCGGCCCTCTACCTCGAGCGCGGTGGGCGCACGGCGCTCGTCTTCACCGACGACGTCGAGGTGCTCGCCGCTGCCACGGTCGCACTCGCCACGACGCTCGCCCGTGGGCGCACCGAGCGCATGCGCGTCGAGTCGGTGAACGGCGAGCCGGTGTACGGCTCCGTGCTCGATCGGCCGTTGCGCGACGCCGGTTTCCGTGAGACGCCGAGGGGGCTCCGCTTCGATGCCCGAGGGTGACACCGTGTACCGCGTTGCACGTTCGCTCGACTCGGCGCTCGCGGGCCGCGTCGTCACGAGCACCGACTTCCGTGTGCCCGCCATCGCCACGGTCGACCTCGCGGGCGAGCCGTTCCATTCCGTCGCGAGCCGCGGCAAGCACCTGCTCATGCGCATCGGCGAGTGGGTGGTGCACTCGCACCTCAAGATGGAGGGGGAATGGCGGCTGTTCGCCGAGGGGGAGCGCTGGCGACGCCCGGCGTGGCAGGCGCGCGCGATCATCGAGGTGCCGGGCGTCGCCGCCGTCGGCTTCGATCTCGGCATGCTCGAGGTGTTCGCGGCGACCGAAGAGCACGATCGGCTCGATCACCTCGGTCCAGACCTGCTCGGCCCCGACTGGGACGCCGACGAGGCGATCCGCCGCATCGCGGCCACACCCGACGTCTCGATCGCGGTCGCGCTCGGCGAGCAGCGCAACCTCGCCGGGCTCGGAAACGTCTACGTCAACGAGCTGTGCTTCCTCAGGGGCATCCTGCCGACGAGGCCGGTCCGAGAGGTCGAACTCGAGCCGCTCGTGCTACTCGCCGCCCGGGCGATCCATGCCAATCGCGACCGGGTCGTGCGCACCACCACCGGCGACGCGCATCGCGGACGCCAGCTCTGGGTCCATCGGCGCGGCGGCGAGCCGTGCCGACGCTGCGGCACGCCCATCGCGCACGGCAGCCTGGGCCGCAACGAGGTGGAGCAGCGAGAGACCTGGTGGTGCCCCAACTGCCAGTCGTGAGGGCGGCGACGAGTCCGGGGTCAGCGGAGCCGGGTCGGGCTCAGCTGACCGGTCCGGTCCACTTCTCGCCGGGGCCCTGGCCGATCGCGTCGGGGATGACCGATGCCTCGCGGAACGCGAGCTGCAGCGAACGCAGCCCGTCGCGCAACGAGCGCGCGTGCATGTCGCTGATCTCGGGTGCGCCGGCGGTGATGAGACCTGCGAGTGCGTTGATGAGCTTGCGCGCCTCATCGAGGTCGATCTGCTCGTCGGGGTCGTCGGCGAGCCCCACCTTGACGGCGGCCGCGCTCATGAGATGCACGGCCGCAGTCGTGATGATCTCGACCGCGGGGACCTCGGCGATGTCACGGGTGGCACCTTCGACCGCGCTTTCGCGAGTGCTCTCGAACGTGCTCTCGACGCCGCTTTCGGCGGGGGACTCGACTGAACTATTGCGCACAGACTTCCTCTGTTAGACTACTTCGGGCTCCGGGGCTTCTCCCCGGTACGAAAGTGGAGATTCTCCCACCCGCGCATACCGCTTCATCAAGGTTACCGGGTCGATTGCACTCCGCTTCCACGCCGCCGGGCAACCGGAACACGGCGCGGAAGTAGTCAGGGTGTCGTATGAGCCGCGGTGGGATTCCGCGAGCGAATGCGTGGATTTCTCCTTTCGTCGCCGGGCGGCGACCGCCTCCCGGCAGAGCGAAACAGCTGAGTAGAGGAGAACACGCATCAGCGATCCCCGTACCAACGACCGTATCCGCGTTCCCGAGGTCCGCCTCGTGGGGCCTGGCGGAGAGCAGGTCGGCGTCGTGAAGATCGAGGTGGCGCTGCGGCTCGCGCAGGAGGCCGATCTCGATCTCGTCGAGGTCGCTCCGAACTCCAAGCCGCCGGTCGCCAAGATCATGGACTACGGCAAGTACAAGTACGAGGCTGCGCAGAAGGCGAAAGAGGCCCGGCGCAACCAGGCGAACACGATCCTCAAAGAGGTCCGGTTCCGCCTCAAGATCGACAAGCACGACTACGAGACCAAGATGAAGCGCGCCGTCGGCTTCCTGAAGACCGGCGACAAGGTCAAGGCGATGATCCTCTTCCGCGGGCGCGAGCAGTCGCGCCCCGAGATGGGTGTTCGCCTCCTGCAGCGTTTCGCTGAAGACGTGGCGGAGTTCGGCACGGTCGAGCACAACCCCACGATCGACGGACGCAACATGGTCATGGTCATCGCGCCCCTCAAGAACAAGTCCGAGGCCAAGGCCGAGGCGAACGCACAGCGTGCTGCGGCGAAGGCACGACCGGCGGCGGATGCCCCGGCAACGCCCGAGTCGCAGACGGTCGAGCCCACCGAGGGCTAGACCAGTCACCCCCGTCCGTCACCCGCGTGACGGCAGAACCAAGGAGAAACACGAGATGCCGAAGCAGAAGACCCACTCCGGGTCCAAGAAGCGCTTCAAGATCACCGGCAGCGGCAAGGTCATGAAGCAGCAGGCCGGTATGCGCCACAACCTCGAGGTCAAGTCCTCGAAGCGCAAGGCCCGCCTCAATCAGGACCAGGTCGTGTCGGCTCCCGACGCCAAGGTCATCAAGAAGCTTCTCGGCCGCTGAGCCGCGAGACCCGTAAGGAAGAAACAGAGTCATGGCAAGAGTGAAGAGGGCGGTCAACGCCCACAAGAAGCGCCGGGTCATCCTCGAGCGCGCCGAGGGTTACCGCGGCCAGCGTTCGCGTCTGTACCGTAAGGCGAAGGAGCAGGTCACCCACTCGCTCGTCTACTCGTACAACGACCGTCGCAAGAAGAAGGGCGACTTCCGTCGTCTCTGGATCCAGCGCATCAACGCCGCGTCGCGCGCGAACGGCCTCACGTACAACCGCCTCATCCAGGGCCTCGGCCTTGCCGGCGTCGAGGTCGACCGTCGCATCCTCGCGGAGCTCGCGGTGAACGAGCCCGCCACCTTCGCGGCGCTCGTCGAGACCGCCAAGAAGGCGCTCCCGGCCGACACCTCGGCCCCGAAGACCGCCGCGTAGGCAGCTTCGCGTTCAGCGGCCCGGCACCCTCGTGGTGCCGGGCCGCCGCTGTTCCCCCGCCCTTCGAAGCGCCCCAATAGACTGGCGACATGCTCGAGAACCCCCGCTCTCCGCGTGTCCGTGCTGTCGCCCGCCTGTCCAGCAAAGCCGAGCGGGCCGAGACCGGGTTGTTCCTCCTCGAGGGGCCGCAGGCGGTCTCCGAGGCGCTCAGGTTCCGTCCGCAGCTGGTCATGGAGCTGTTCGCCACTCCGACCGCAATCGAGCGGCACGCTGACATCGCCGCCGCAGCGACCGATGTCGAGCTGGACATCGAGTTCGTCAGTGAATCCGTGCTCGACGCGATGGCTGACACGGTCACGCCGCAGGGGTTCGTCGCGGTGTGCCGCCAGTTCCCGACCGCCGTGAAAGACGTCTTCGCATCATCCCCGAAGCTCGTCGCCATCCTGGAAGAGGTCCGCGACCCGGGCAATGCGGGCACGATCGTGCGCGCCGCCGATGCCGCCGGTGCCGATGCGGTGATCTTCACCGGTCGCACGGTCGACCTCTACAACCCGAAGGTCGTGCGATCGTCGACCGGGTCGATCTTCCACCTGCCGGTCGCGGTCGGCGCCGAGCTCACTGACGTGCTCGAGCGAGCCCGCACGGCGGGCCTCACGGTGCTCGCCGCCGACGTCAAGGGCGACGATCTGCTCGCCGTGCGCGACGAGGGCGTCCTCGCCGCGCCGACGGCCTGGCTCTTCGGAAACGAGGCTCGCGGGCTCCTCGACGAGCAGCTCGCGCTCGCTGATCGGGCCGTCACCGTGCCCATCTACGGGCACGCCGAATCGATGAACCTCGCCACCGCGGCATCCGTCTGCCTGTACGAGAGCGCCTTCGCGCAGCGCAGCGCGCATCACAGTTAGGTAACCACCGCCCCGCAGGTTGTCCGACGGTTCGGGTTGGCCCTAGTTTGAGGGATATGGAGCCTGCCCAGCCCGCACCCGCGACTTCGAACATCAGTGTGCGCCGAGGCGAACCGCTCGTCGTCATCGAACACGTCGAGAAGCACTTCGGCGACCTGCACGTGCTCAACGACATCAATACCGTCGTCAATCGCGGCGAGGTCGTCGTGGTCATCGGGCCGTCGGGTTCGGGCAAGTCCACCCTCTGTCGCGCCATCAACCGGCTCGAGACGATCGATTCGGGCACGATCGCGATCGACGGCGTGGCACTGCCCGAAGAGGGAGCCGCGCTCGCCAAGCTTCGCGCCGACGTCGGCATGGTGTTCCAGTCGTTCAACCTCTTCGCGCACAAGACGGTGCTCGAGAACGTGACGCTCGCACCGATCCGCGTGAAGAAGAGGTCGCGAAAAGAGGCCGACGCCAAGGCGATGGAGCTGCTCGACCGGGTCGGCGTCGCCAACCAGGCGAAGAAGATGCCGGCACAGCTGTCGGGCGGGCAGCAGCAGCGCGTCGCCATCGCCCGATCGCTGGCGATGAACCCGAAGCTCATCCTGCTCGACGAGCCCACGAGCGCGCTCGATCCCGAGATGATCAATGAGGTGCTCGACGTCATGGTCGGTCTCGCGAAAGACGGCATGACGATGATCGTCGTCACGCACGAGATGGGCTTCGCGCGAAAGGCGGCCGACCGCGTGCTCTTCATGGCCGACGGCAAGATCGTCGAAGAGGCCACACCGGCCGAGTTCTTCGACAACCCCCAATCCGATCGCGCGAAGGACTTCCTTTCGAAGATCCTCGAGCACTAGGCCTTCGCCGTCACGAGCGGCGGGGAACACCACACAGGAGAAGAGGCAGGGACATGAAACGCATGAGAATCGCACTCGTCGCAGCAGCGGCGGCTTCGGCGCTCGCGCTCGCCGGCTGCGCCGGCGGCGGCGGTGACGAGGCCGAGCCCACCGACGAGGCGGCTGCGCCCACGTTCGAGGCGGGCACGACCATGGCAGACCTCGCCGAGGCGGGCACGATCACCATCGGCACCAAGTTCGACCAGCCGCTCTTCGGGCAAGTCGGCCCCGACGGCGTGCCGGTGGGCTTCGATGTCGAGATCGCGAAGATCATCGCGTCGGAGCTCGGCATCGACGAGGAGAACATCGAGTGGGTCGAGTCCGTGTCGGCGAACCGCGAGCCGTTCATCGAGAACGGACAGGTCGACATCGTCGTCGCGACGTACACGATCAACGACGACCGCAAGGAGGTCGTCTCCTTCGCGGGTCCGTACTTCCTCGCCGGGCAGTCCATCATGGTGCTCGCCGACAACGACGACATCAAGAGTGAAGACGACCTGGTCGGCCAGCCCGTGTGCTCGGTGTCGGGTTCGACGCCCGCCGAAAAGCTCGCCGAGATCGGTGCGCTGCCGGAACTCACCGACGGATATGAGAAGTGCCTCGAGCCGCTGCGACAGGGCAACGTAGTCGCGGTGTCGACCGACAACGTCATCCTCGCGGGCCTCGTCGCAAAGAACGAAGGCGAGTTCAAGGTCGTCGGCGAGCCGTTCACCGAGGAGCCCTATGGCATCGGCCTCGCGAAGGACGACACCGAGTTCCGCACGTGGATCAACGACGTGCTCGAAGCGGCCTATGAGGACGGCCGCTACGAGGAGGCGTGGGAGGCCACCGCCGGCGAGGTCCTGCCGTTCGCTGAACCGCCCGCAGTCGACCGCTACTGATCGGAGCGCGGCCCGGGACCGTATACTCCCGGGCCGCATCCCCGACCCCCACCAGACCGGAACGGAGATTCGTGGACGCCGTCATCGCTAACCTGCCGACCTACTTCGAAGGCTTCAGGATGACCGTCCTGCTTCTCGTGGCGAGTGGTATTTCGGCGCTCATTCTCGGCACCGTGATCGCAGCGATGCGCATCTCGCCAGTGTCATCGCTCCGAGCCTTCGCCACCGTCTACACCGAGCTCGTGCGGAACACCCCGCTGACGCTCGTGCTCTTCTTCTGCGCGATCGTGCTTCCGTATCTCGGGTCGAATCTCGAATACGAGGTCGCGGCGATCGTCGGACTCTCGGTCTACACGTCGCCGTTCATTGCCGAGGCGCTGCGTTCGGGCATCAACGGCGTGCCGGTCGGGCAGGCAGAGGCCGCCCGGAGTGTCGGACTCGGTTTCGGTCAGACGGTCGGAATCATCGTGCTGCCGCAGGCCTTCCGCATGACGGTTCCTCCCCTCATCAACGTCTTCATCGCCCTCACCAAGAACACGTCGGTGGCGGGTGCATTCTTCGTCTTCGAGCTGTTCGCCGCCGGCCGCCAGCTTGCGAACGCGAACGGGGACGCGGTCATCGCGATCCTCCTCGGCGTCGCGACCCTTTATCTCCTGATCACGATCCCGCTCGGCGTCATCGCGGCCAGACTCGAGCGCAAGTGGGTGGTGCAACGATGAGCAGCTCGTCAGTCCTCTTCGATGCACCCGGGCCGCACGCGCGTCGTGTCTCACTGATCGCGTCGATCATCGCGGGCATCTTCCTCGCCGCGGGATTGGTGTGGATCATCTGGACCCTGGCCCAGCCCCGCGAAAGCGGTGGCATCACGCTGCCCGGCTACTTCGATGCGAGCCGCTGGGACATCTTCGCCGACCCGGAGCTCTGGTCGTTCATCATCTTCCAGGGCGTCGTCGGCACACTGCGCGCGGCACTGACTGCGTCGGTGTTGGCGGTCATCCTCGGCATCATCCTGTCATTGCTCCGCAGTTCCGCGATCGCCTGGATCCGCATCCCGACCGCCGTCGTGCTGGAGCTCGTGCGCGGGATGCCCGTGCTCCTCATGATGCTGTTCATCCTGCTCGTGCTGAACACCGGCGCGTTCTGGGCGGTCGTCGCAGCACTGACTCTCTACAACGGTGCGCTCATCGGCGAGGCGCTCCGCGCCGGCCTGGCATCCCTCCCCAGAGGCCAGCGCGAGGCGGGGCTCAGCCTCGGGATGCGACCGCTGCAGTCGAAGATGCTCGTCGAGTTCCCGCAGGCGTTCCGGCAGATGCTGCCGATCATCGTCGCCCAGCTCGTCGTGCTGTTGAAGGACACGTCGCTCGGCTTTATCGTCGGGTACGTCGAATTGCTGCGCGTGAACATGAGCAATCTTGTGAGCTTCTACGGCAACCGGTACATGTTCTCGTTCTTCGTCGTCACACTCGTGCTCTACCTCATCATGAACCTTTCGCTGTCGTGGTTCGCCCGCTGGCTGTCCAAGCGCACGGCGTCGAAGTCGAGCGGCACGCGGCTCGATCCTGACGATCCAGGCCAGGCGATGCTGAAGGCGGAGGCGATGGCGGAATCGCGGCAGATGGGGCAGGGGAGCGCGTGACCCGGGCCGTGAGCTGACGCAAGGCGGACGGTTACGCCGGTAGACTCGTTCTTCGTGTCCGAGCCCCGTGAAATCACCGAGAGCGCCGTGCAATCGGCGGTCGACGCAGCCCTCGCGGCCATCGCGTCGGCCGGCGATTCTTCCGCGCTGAAGCAGGTCCGCACCGAGCACACCGGCGACAAGTCGGCGCTGGCGCTCCTGAACGCCGAGCTGCGCAACGTTCCCAACGACCAGAAGGCCGCACTCGGCAAGCTCGTCGGTGGCGCGCGCGGCCGGGTCAACCAGGCCTTCGCGGCCCGCGAGGCCGAGATCGTCGAGGCCGAGGCCGCCGCGCAGCTCGTCGCCGAGACCGTCGACGTCACGGCGCTGCCGTCGCGGTACACGGCGGGCGCGAGGCATCCGCTCTCCCTCCTGCAGGACCGGGTGTGCGACGTCTTCACCGGCATGGGCTGGGAGATCGCCGAAGGCCCCGAGGTCGAGAGCGAGTGGTTCAACTTCGATGCGCTGAACTTCGACGCAGATCACCCGGCGCGCGCCATGCAGGACACGTTCTTCGTCGACCCGCCCGAGGCGCACCTCGTGATGCGCACGCACACGAGCCCCGTGCAGATCCGTTCGATGCTCGAGCGCGAGGTGCCGCTCTACGTGCTCGCTCCGGGCCGCGTCTTCCGCACCGACGAGTTCGACGCGACGCACCTGCCCGTCTTCATGCAGTTCGAGGGCGTCGCCGTCGACAAGGGCCTGACGATGGCGCACCTGAAGGGCACCCTCGACCACTTCGTGAAGTCGATCTTCGGCGACGAGGCCAAGGTCCGCCTGCGCCCGAGCTTCTTCCCCTTCACCGAGCCGAGCGCCGAGCTCGACTTCTGGCACCCCACCTTCAAGGGCGGTGCGCGGTGGATCGAGTGGGGCGGCTGCGGCATGATGCACCCCAACGTGCTGAAGGCCGCGGGCATCGATCCCGAGGTGTACACCGGGTTCGCCTTCGGCATGGGCGTCGAGCGCGGGCTCATGCTCCGCAGCGACGTGCAGGACATGCGCGAAATGGTCGAGGGCGACATCCGCTTCTCCCAGCAGTTCGGAATGGTGGTCTAGGACATGCGAGTACCGCTCAGCTGGCTCGCCGAGTACGTCGAACTCATCCCGGGTACGACGCCTGAAGACGTGCACGCCGCCCTCGTGAAGGTCGGGCTCGAAGAGGAGGACGTGCACACGTTCGAGCTCGAGAGCCCCATCGTCGTCGGCGAGGTGCTCGAGTTCGTCGAGGAGCCGCAGTCCAACGGCAAGACCATCCGCTGGTGCCAGGTGCGCGTCGCGCCCGACGGTGAGACCGCGGCCGACGGGGGAGCCGCCGTCCACGGCATCGTGTGCGGCGCCCGCAACTTCTTCGTCGGAGACAAGGTCGTCGTGACCCTGCCCGGCGCCGTGCTGCCGGGTCCGTTCCCCATCGCTGCGCGCAAGACCTACGGCCACGTCTCCGACGGCATGATCGCCTCGGCGCGCGAGCTCGGCCTCGGCGAGGACCATGACGGCATCCTGCGACTCTCGACGCTCGGCATCGACGCGCCCGTCGGCACCGACGCGATCACGCTCCTCGGCCTCGACGACGCCGCCATCGAGATCAACGTCACCCCCGACCGCGGCTACGCGTTCTCGATCCGCGGCGTGGCGCGCGAGTATGCCCACGCCACGGGTGCACGATTCCGCGACCCGGTCGAGCAGTCGACGCCGGCGGAAGTCTCGGAGTCGGGGTTCTCCGTCGAGATCCGTGACGACGCGCCCATCCGCGGCCGCGTCGGCTCGGCGGTGTTCGCGACGCGCATCGTGCGCGACGTCGACCCGGCCCGCCCGACGCCGGCATGGATGATCGCGCGGCTCAAGCTCGCCGGCATCCGCTCGATCTCGCTGCTCGTCGACATCACCAACTACGTCATGCTCGAGCTCGGCCAACCGATCCACGGCTACGACCTCGACCAGTTGCGCGGCGGACTCGTGGTGCGCCGTGCGACGCCTGGCGAGAAGCTCACGACGCTCGACGGCAAGGAGCGCACGCTCCATGTCGAAGACCTCGTAGTCACCGACGACCGTGGGCCGATCGGCCTCGGCGGCGTCATGGGCGGTGCCGAGACCGAGATGGGCGGGGCGACCCGCAACGTCCTCATCGAGGCGGCGAACTGGGATCCGGTGTCGATCGCACGCACCGCTCGTCGGCACAAGCTGCCGAGCGAGGCGGCGAAGCGCTACGAGCGCGGCGTCGACCCCGAGGTCGCGGCGTCCGCGGTCTCGCGCGTCGCGCAGCTCATGGTCGACCTCGCCGGCGGCACGGCCGACGAGGGCGGTTCCCTGATCCACGAGGCGCCCGGGCGCGAGGCCATCGTCCTCCCGCACGGATTCGTGTCGGGGCTCGTCGGCGTCGAGTACACCGAAGCAGAGGTGCACGACGCGCTCGCAGAGATCGGCGGCGTCGTCACGCCGATCGACGGCGGGTTCTCGGTCGTGCCGCCCACGTGGCGTCCCGACCTCACCGGCAAGGCGGAGCTCGCCGAGGAGGTGGCCCGCCTCGTGGGCTACCAGCGCATCCCCTCGGTGCTGCCGGTCGCCCCTCCCGGGCGCGGTCTCACGCGGTCGCAGCGGCTGCGGCGCCAGGCGGCCGATGTGCTCGCGGGTGCCGGTTCGACCGAGGTGCTGAGCTTCCCGTTCGCGACCGCCGACGAGAACGCGGTCTACGGCAGCCCCGACGGCGCCGACGTCGCTTCGGTGCGCCTCGCCAACGCGCTCGACCAGTCGACTCCGTTCCTGCGCCGCTCACTCCTCCCTGGGCTCATCGGGGCCGCGCGCCGCAACCGCTCACGCGGCCTCAACGACCTCGACCTGTTCGAGATCGGCCTCGTGTTCCTGCCCGAAGCCGGGCACGCCTACGGCTCGGCCGACCTGCCGATCGGCGACGCCAGGCCGAGCGACGCGACCCTCGAGGCGCTGAACGCAGGCATTCCGCCGCAGCCGCGTCACCTGGGCGTGCTGCTCGTGGGCGACGCCGTGGTCAAGCAGCCGGGGCAGCCCGCGACGCCCGTCGGCATCGCCGACGCGCTCGACGCCGTCCGCCGGGTCATGGTGGCGACGGGTGCCGAGCTCGAGGTCGTGCAGGGGTCGCACCGGGCGATGCACCCGGGGCGCACCGCCGAACTCCGCGTCGCCGGCCGCACCGTCGGCTTCGCCGGCGAACTGCTGCCGACACTGGCCGACGAGCTCGACCTGCCTCGCGTCGTCGCGGTCGCCGAACTCGACCTCGATGCCGTGATCGCCGCGACCGACCCGGCGGTCGAGGCGCGCCCGATCGGCACGCTGCCCGCCGCCACGCAGGACCTTTCGCTCGCCGTCGACGCCGGAGTGCCCGCAGCAGAGGTCGCGGCGGCGGTCCGCGAGGGCGCGGGCGAGCTCCTCGAGCACCTGCAGCTCGTCGACGACTACCGCGGTTCGGGGGTGCCCGAAGGGTCGAAGAGCCTCACGTTCGCCCTGCGGTTCCGCGCGCCCGACCGCACACTCACGGCGGCCGAGGCGAGCGAGGCGAAGAATGCCGGCGCAGCCCTGGCGACCGAGCGCTTCGGCGCGATGATCCGCGCCTGACGCGCAGTCAGCAACGACGAACGGGGATGACGGCGCCCGAGTGCTGCCATCCCCGTTCGTCGTCCCTGTCCGAGCCGCGGCGCTACCCGTACCGCTCGACGAGGCGGTCGAACGCGGCATCCAATTCCGCATCGGTCGCGCGACGCGACGCATCGGCGTCGTGCCAGTCCACGATCTCGTACGCTCCGCGCCAGAACGGGATGACGGCCCCGTATTCGGGCACGAGCGCCTTCACCTTGCTGTTGTCGAAGATCACCGAGTGCGCCTTGTCGCCGATGAGTCCGGGTCCGTGCTCGGGCAACTCCCGCGCGATGGCGTCACTCGCGATGTGCACCGGCCGGAACTCGGCACCTGCCGCACGCGCGAGCTGCTCGCCGATCTGATTCCAAGTGAGCACCTCGTCGGAGGTGATCTGGAACGCCTCCCCGATCGCTCGGTCGTTGCCGAGGAGCCCCGTGAACGCGACCGCGAAGTCGCGCGTGTGCGTCATCGTCCAGAGGCTCGTGCCATCGCCCTGGACGACCACGGGCCTACCGCGCCGCATCCGGTCGATCGCGGTCCAGCCGCCGAGCAGCGGCACGCTCGTGCCGTCGTAGGTGTGCGACGGCCGGACGATGGTCATCGGGAACCCGCGTTCGCGGTACGCGGCGACGAGCAGGTCCTCGCCGGCGATCTTGTCGCGCGAGTACTGCCAGTACGGGTTGCGCAGCGGCGTCGATTCGGTGATCGGCAGGCGGGCGACGGGCTTCTGGTAGGCGGACGCCGACGAGATGTAGACGTACTGCCGGGTGCGGCCCTCGAACAGCTCGATGTCGCGGGCGACCTGTGCAGGCGAGAACGCACGGAAGTTCGCGACGACGTCGAACGTCAGGTCGCCGATGGCTGCAGCGACGGATGCCGCGTCGTCGGCGTCGCCTGTGAGGTGACGTGCACCGATGATCGGCGGCCGGTCGGTGCTGCGCCCGCGATTCAGCAGCGTGAGGTCGTCGCCGCGCTCCACGATGCGGGCGCTCGATGCCGAGCTGATGATGCCGTTTCCGCCGATGAACAGGATGCGCAGGGTCATGCGCCGAGCCTAGGCCTGTTGCCGCGGACTCGTCGCGTCGGCCGGCTCGTGCTCGTCCTCCCATCGGAAGACCATCGCGTACACCGGACCGGCGGCGAACCAGATCGCCGCGATCGCGGTGATTCGCAGCGCCATCGACCAGAGCGGGTCGGCCCACAGCGCGTCCCAGCCGGCGGGGAGGCCGACGCCCGCCACCCCGATGAGGCCGAGCAGTCCGGGCAGGGCGAGCGCCCAGGTCACGACGACCCGTCGCCACTCCGCCCACATCCGGCGAATGTACTCCGGGCCCGACTTGGACCGCCTCGGCGGGCGCGGTCCGCCCGCGAACCGGTACGCGAACCAACGATCGGCCCAGGCGATCGTCGCATGGCCGAACCCGATCGTGAACCCGAGGTAGACCACCGCCAACGCATGCACCCCGTCCGGCTCCGCGCCGCCCGCCAGATCCACCACAGTGAGTGCGATGAGCACGAGGTCGAGGAGTGGAACACAGAGCAGGATGACCGTGCTGGCTCGCGGCATCCGGAACACGTACCTCGTGGCCAGGCCGAGCGCGAGGGTCAGCCAGAAGGCGACTTCGACGGCGAGGATCGCCCAGAGGATCGGATTGAGTTGCGTCGGATCATGCATGTTCCCAGCCTGAGCTTCACGGTCCGAGCGCGTCATCGGCAGAACGCGGTGTCCTTCCGAGGGACGCGTACTCACTTCGGATGACGCGCCCGGGGCTTCATCAGCCGGATGCCGGTCGCGGGCCACGGGGCGACCTGATTGCATGGGGGAATGGCCTTCCTCGACGACCTCCGCAGGGGAGCGCGGCGTCACGCCCGACTCCTCGGGACCCTCGGCTACGTCGGCCTCGGTGTCCTGTTGGTTCCCGCCGGCCTCGGTGTGTACTGGGTCGACCAGCCTCGGCTCCTCAACTGGTGGGCGGACCTGGTAGTGATCTTCGTGCTCGGCGTCGTCCACTACTTCAGGGACCGCCGGCCGGTCGGCGCGATGCTCGTCGCGGGTGCGGTGATCGTCGGCGGCGCCTTCCTCACCGGTGCCACGCCGCTCGGCGCCGTCCTCATCTTCGCCGACCTGCTGTACCTCGTCGCAGTCCGGAGTTCATCACGGGCCGTCGACGTCGCGCGGTATGTGGCGGCTGCGGCCGCGGTCACCGGAGTGCTGAGCCTCGCGATGCCCGGGGGCCCGCCCGAGTTCGTGGTTCGCTTCCTCTGGATCCCGGTCACCGTCGTGCTCTCCCTCTGGTGGGGACGCGCCGTCCGCGCTCCCCAGCAGGAGGCGGCGGCCGAACGGGAGCGTGTCGAAGCCGTACGCCGTGCAGCGGCCTCCGAGCGCCGGAGCGCTCTCGCATCCGAGCGAATCTCGATCGGGCGCGACCTGCACGATGCCCTCGCCGGCCACGTCGTGGGCATCGCGATGCAGGCCGAGGCGGCCCTGCGCACGGCCCGTGCCGAGCGATCGGGGACGACCTCGGGACTCGAGGCCATCCGGGCCTCGAGCGTCGCGGCGCTGGGGGAGATGCGATCGATGATCGACGTGCTCCGTGGTGACGGCGACGCGCTCTCCGCGCCGCCGACCCTTGCAGACCTCGGCACCCTGCTCGATGCGCACCGCGTCGCCGGCGAGGAGTTGCACGCCGAGATCGACGTCGGCACCGCATCGGACGTCCCGCAGACCGTGTCGGTCGCGGCGTACCGCATCGTGCAGGAGGCGCTCGCCAACGCCGCGAAGCACGCCCCCGGGCGGCCCGTCGATCTCCGGATCGTGCGTGACGACCGCGGCATCATGATCACGATCCGCAACCAGGCGGGCGACGGCGCAGCGCTTCCCGACCAGCTGAGCGCCGGTCATGGTCTCATCGGCATCGCCGAACGCGCACGGATCCTCGGCGGACACGCGCAGTCGCGCATCGACGAGGGGACTGGCGTCGCCGAGTGGGTGCTCGAGGCGCAACTCCCGGTCCTCCGCCGACCGGCTGACGCGGCGACGGGTGGGACCCAGTGATCCGGGTGCTGATCGTCGACGACCACCAGGCGGTGCGCGCGGGGCTCGCCATGCTCCTCGACGGCGCCGACGACCTCGCGATCGTCGGCGAGGCCGGCGACGGACGTGAGGCACTCCGACTCAGCGAGGGGTCGCCCGTCGACGTCGTGCTCATGGACGTGCAGATGCCCGTGCTCGACGGCGTCGAAGCCACCCGCATTCTTGCGACCCGCCCCGACGGCCCACGCGTGCTCGTGCTCACGACATTCGGCCTCGACGAGATCGTCACCGCCGCGCTCGCGGCCGGTGCGGCCGGATTCCTGTTGAAGACGGCCTCCGCCGACGAGCTCATCGACGCGATCCGCCGCGTGGCGGCGGGCGACGCCGTGCTGGCGCCGGAGGTGACGCGCACAGTCATCGAGCGCTGGCGCGAGCTCGAAACGAGGCCGTCGCCGCCGAGCCCGTACCCCGAGGCATCCGCTCGCCTCGCCGACCTGACCGCACGCGAGCGCGAGGTGCTCGACTGCCTCGGACTCGGACTGGCCAACGCCGAGATCGCCGACCGGCTCGTGATCTCGGAGGCGACCGCGAAGACCCATGTCTCGAGGGTGCTCGGCAAGCTGGGGCTGACCTCGCGCGTGCAGGGTGCGCTGCTTGCCCGCCATCACGTCGAGCACGGCTGACACGGCCGAAGCGCCCGTGAACCACTCTGGACTCGGTTTGCGATGCCGACGATCGCGCCGATACAGTCGACGCATGTCCACCGATCGGTTCCAGACCTCTGTATGCGCATCGCGCATCTCGGTCGTGCGCAGCCGACGTCGTGGCGGGCGCCGAATCTCGGCGACCCCTGCTGCGGCCTGAGCGGGCTGTCACGGGGCGTCGCCGCACCAACGCCCTGACCGCACAGACCCTAAGGTGGATTCCATGACGTACTCCGTCGCCGTTTCCGGCGCGTCCGGCTATGCCGGGGGAGAGATCCTGCGCCTGCTGGCCGATCATCCCGACTTCGAGGTGCGCACCGTCACGGCGCACGCCAACGCCGGGCAGCCGCTCGTCGCCGTGCAGCCGCACCTGCGCACATACACGCACCTGACCTTGAAGGAGACGACCGCCGAGACCCTCGCCGGGCACGACGTGGTCTTCCTCGCCCTGCCGCACGGAACGTCGGGTGCCATCGCCGCCCAGTTGCCGGGTGACACCCTCGTGATCGACTGCGGCGCCGACCACCGGCTCGAGAGCTCAGACGACTGGGCCGAGTTCTACGGCGGCGACTTCCACTCCGCGTGGACCTATGGTGTTCCCGAACTGCCGCGCCTCTCGGGCACCCAGCGCGACCGGCTTGCGAAGACGCGGCGCATCGCCGCTCCGGGCTGCAACGCCTCGACGGTCGCGCTCTCGCTCGCGCCGGGCATCCGGGCCGGCGTCATCGAGGATCGCGACCTCGTCTCGGTGCTCGCCGTCGGACCGTCGGGCGCGGGCAAGAGCCTGAAGGCGCACCTGCTCGGCTCCGAGATCCTCGGCTCGGCGAATCCGTACTCGGTCGGCGGAGTGCACCGGCACATCCCCGAGGTCGTCCAGGCGTTGC
The DNA here is from genome assembly GCA_963758615.1 of uncultured Actinomycetota bacterium. GTDB lineage: Bacteria > Actinomycetota > Actinomycetes > Actinomycetales > Microbacteriaceae > Agromyces. The sequence continues at coordinate 644,907 of CAVWVZ010000007.1, forward strand.
GGTGGGCGGGGGCGGCGACGCCGACCCTGTCGTTCACGCCCGTGATCGTGCCGATGTCGCGCGGCATCCTCGCGACGTCGACGGCACGCATCATGCCCGGTACGGATGCCGCGACCGTGCGTGCGGCGTGGGAAGACGCCTATGCCGGCGAGCGGTTCGTGCAACTGCTGCCCGAGGGCCAGTTCCCGCGCACTGCCGACGTGCTCGGTGCGAACACCGCACTCATGGGGCTCGCCGTCGACGAACGGTCGGGGCGGGTCGTCGTCGTCACCGCCGTCGACAATCTCGTCAAGGGCACCGCGGGTGCCGCCATCCAGTCGGCCAACCTCGCGCTCGGGCTCACCGAGTCGACCGGCCTTCCCGTGAACGGAGTCGCACCGTGACCGTCACCGCCGCCGCCGGCTTCGAGGCCGCGGGCATCGCCGCGGGCATCAAGCGCAGCGGGGCGCTCGACCTCGCCGTCGTCGTGAACCGGGGGCCGTCGCAGGCCGCCGCCGCGGTGTTCACGTCGAATCGCGCCAAGGCGAATCCCATCCTCTGGTCGGAGCAGGTCATCCTCGACGGCACCGTCGCCGCCATCGTCCTGAACTCCGGCGGGGCCAACTGCTTCACGGGGCCCGAGGGGTTCCAGGTCACGCACCGCACCGCCGAGGCGGCGGCGTCGGCCCTCGCCGTGGCTGCCGGCGACGTCCTCGTCTGCTCCACCGGGCTCATCGGCGACCAGCTCGACGGCGAGGTGCTCGAAGAGGGCGTGCTCTCCGCGGTCAACCGGCTGGCGTCCGATGGAATCGCCGGCGACGATGCGGCTCGCGCGATCATGACGACCGACACGAAGCCGAAGACCGTCGTGGTCGAGGCGCGACGGCTGGCGCGTCGGCGGCATGGCCAAGGGGGCCGGCATGCTCGCGCCCGGGCTCGCGACCATGCTCGTCGTGCTCACGACCGACGCCGACCTGCCCGCGGCCGATCTCGACTCGGCGCTCCGTGCCGCGACCCGCGTGACGTTCGACCGACTCGACTCCGACGGCTGCATGTCGACGAACGACCAGGTCACCCTGCTCGCGAGCGGGGCTTCGGGAATCGTCCCCGCAGCCGACGCGTTCACCGAGGCGCTCACCGCGGCATGCCGCGATCTCGCCCTGCAACTGCAGGGCGACGCCGAGGGCGCGAGTCATGACATCACGATCGAGGTCCGTGGTGCGGTCACCGAAGACGACGCGGTCGAGGTCGGCCGCTCGGTCGCCCGCAACAACCTGTTCAAGGCCGCGATCTTCGGCAACGATCCCAATTGGGGTCGGGTGCTCGCCGCCATCGGCACGACGCAGGCCCCCTTCGACCCGTACCTCGTCGACGTCTCGATGAACGGGATTCGGGTGTGCCATGCGGGTCGGCCCGACGCCCCGCGCGACGACGTCGACCTCGCGCCGCGGGCGACGCACGTACTCATCGAACTGCACGCGGGCGAGGCATCCGCATCGATCTTCACGAACGATCTCACGCACGACTACGTGCACGAGAACAGCGCGTACGCGAGCTGAACATGGGTGCGTTCGAGACAGATTCCACGTCCGGCATGCAATCGGCGACGGCAGCCGACAAGGCCCAGGTGCTCATCGACTCGCTGCCCTGGCTGAAGCGATTCCACGGCGAGACCATCGTCGTGAAGTTCGGCGGCAATGCGATGGTGAGCCCCGCGCTGCAGCGCGCATTCGCCGAGGACATGGTGTACCTGCGCTACGCGGGCATCAAGCCGGTCGTCGTGCACGGCGGAGGCCCACAGATCTCGGCCATGCTCGAGCGCCTCGGCATCGAGAGCGAGTTCCGCGGGGGGTACCGTGTCACGACCCCCGAAGCCATGGACGTCGTGCGCATGGTGCTGTCTGGACAGGTGAACCGCGAACTGGTGTCGCTCATCAACGAGCACGGGCCGCTCGCCTCAGGGCTCTCGGGTGAAGACGCGGGGCTGTTCACGGGTCGCCGGCGCGGCGCGGTCGTCGGCGGCGTCGAGGTCGATCTCGGCCTCGTCGGCGATGTCGTCGCGGTCGACCCGGCCGCGGTGCATGCGCACCTCGACGCCGGACGCATCCCCGTGATCTCGTCGATCGCGCCCGACGGCGATACCGCTGGCCAGTCGCTCAACGTCAACGCCGATTCGGCGGCCGCGTCGCTCGCGGTCGCGCTCGGCGCGGCCAAGCTCGTGATCCTCACCGACGTCGCGGGCCTCTACCGCGATTGGCCGAACCGCGATTCGCTCGTGTCGGTCATCGATGTGCCCGACCTCATCTCGCTGCTGCCCTCGCTCGAGTCGGGCATGATCCCGAAGATGCGGGCGTGCCTCGAGGCGGTCGAGGGCGGTGTCGCCAAGGCGGCGATCATCGACGGCCGGGTGCCGCACTCGATCCTGCTCGAGGTGTTCACGCAATCGGGCATCGGCACCGAGGTCGTTCCCGGCAGGGCCGGCATCGCCGTCGAGGGGAGCGTCGCATGAACGAGTGGCAGCAGCGCTTCGACGAGCGCATCATGCGTTCGATCGGCATGCCGCTCGCCAAGCTCGAGCGCGGCGAGGGCGTTCGCGTGTGGGATGACGCGGGCAACGAGTATCTCGACTTCCTCGCGGGCATCGCGGTGAACTCGCTGGGCCACGCGCACCCCGTGTTCGTCGACGCGGTCGCGTCGCAGGCGGCGACGCTCGCCCACGTGTCCAACTACTTCACGACCGAGCCCGCGCTCGAGCTCGCCGAGCGGCTCGCACGGCTGGCAGGAGCGGGCGAGGCGGGTCGCGCCTGGTTCGGGAACTCCGGTGCTGAGGCCAATGAAGCGGCGTTCAAGCTCGCGCGCCTCAACAACTCGGGCGGGGCGCGCACCCGCGTGCTCGCCCTCGTCGACGCGTTCCACGGCCGCACCATGGGATCGCTCGCCCTGACCGGCAAGCCGCACATGCGCGACCCGTTCGAGCCGATGCCGGGTGGTGTCGAGCACATCCCCGCGACGATCGAGGCCCTCGAGGCGTCGATCGATGACGCGGTCGCGGCCCTGATCCTCGAACCGATCCAGGGCGAGGCGGGTGTCGTCGAGCTCCCCGATGGGTTCCTCGAGGCGGCACGAGACCTCACCAGGCGGCACGGCGCCCTCCTCATCGTCGATGAGATCCAGACCGGCGCCGGCCGCACCGGCGCGTGGTTCGGGTTCCAGCACGACGGCATCACGCCCGATGCGATCACGGTCGCCAAGGGCATCGGCGGGGGGTTCCCCATCGGGGGACTGATCACCTTCGGCGAGACGTCCTCGCTCTTCACGAAGGGCCAGCACGGCTCGACGTTCGGCGGAAACCCCCTTGCGACGGCCGTGGCGAACGCGGTGCTCGCGGAGATCGAGCGAGCCGGACTCGTCGACAACGCCGCGCGCCGCGGTCACGAGTTGCGGGAACGCATCCTCGGCATCGGATCGCCGCTCGTCCACGGCGTGCGCGGCAAGGGCCTGCTCATCGGGGTCGGCCTGTCCGAGCCGGTCGCCGGTCACGTGGTCGCCGAGGCCATGCGCGGCGGCCTGATCGTGAACGCGGCCAACGACTCCACCATCCGCCTCGCGCCGCCGCTCATCATCGGCGACGCCGAGGTCGACGAGTTCATCGCCAGGTTCACCGGCGCACTCGACGCCGCAGCCACCCACTGACCGCACGACCGACCCCATCGAACGGAGTCTCATGACCCGCCATTTCCTTCGCGACGATGACCTCACGCCCGCCGAGCAGTCCGAGATCCTCGACCTCGCCGAGGTGCTGAAGACCGACCGTTGGAGCCGCACACCCCTCGAGGGTCCGCAGACGGTCGCCGTCATCTTCGACAAGTCCTCGACGCGCACGCGCGTCTCGTTCGCGGTCGGCATCGCCGACCTCGGCGGGTCGCCGCTGATCATCTCGACGGCGAGCAGCCAGCTCGGCGGGAAGGAGACACCCGCTGACACGGCCCGGGTGCTCGAGCGCATGGTCTCGGCGATCGTGTGGCGCACGTACGGCCAAGCCGGCCTCGAGGAGATGGCCGCGGGCACGACCGTGCCCGTGGTCAACGCCCTCTCCGACGACTTCCACCCCTGCCAGCTCCTCGCCGACCTACTCACGATCCGCGAGCACAAGGGCGAGCTTGCGGGACTGACCGTCACCTTCCTGGGCGACGGTGCATCGAACATGGCGCAGTCCTACGTGCTGGCGGGCGCGACGGCGGGCATGCACGTGCGCGTCGCCTCACCCGACGAGTTCGCCCCCGCCGACGAGGTGGTGGCCGACGGCGACCGCATCGCCGCTGCGACCGGAGGCTCGATCACGCTCTACACCGATGCGGCCGAGGCCGTCGCGGGTGCCGACGTCGTCGTCACCGACACCTGGGTCTCGATGGGCAAGGAATCCGAGAAGGCCCATCGGGTCGCCACCTTCGGCGGCTACCGGGTCGATCGCGAACTGATGTCGCTCGCGGCATCCGACGCGGTCTTCATGCACTGCCTGCCGGCCGACCGCGGCTACGAGGTCACGGCCGACGTCATCGACGGAGAACAGTCGATCATCTGGGACGAGGCCGAGAACCGGCTGCATGCCCAGAAGGCACTGCTCGTCTGGCTGCTCGAGCGGAAGGACGCCTGATGGCCGAGCACGGCACCAACGAGGGATCGCTCTGGGGCGCGCGGTTCGCGTCGGGGCCTTCGCCCGAACTGGCGCGACTGTCGAAGTCGACCCACTTCGACTGGCAGCTCGCGAGCTACGACCTCGCCGGTTCACGGGCCCATGCGCGAGCCCTCGGCGCGGCCGGGTACCTCGACGCCGACGAACTCGCCGCGATGCTCGCGGGGCTCGACACCCTCGAAGCGCGCGTGATCTCGGGGGAGGTCGTCGCCGCCGAGACCGATGAGGACGTCCACGGTGCTCTCGAGGCCGCTCTGATCGGCATCGTCGGCGGTGAGCTCGGCGGCAAGCTGCGCGCCGGCCGCAGTCGCAACGACCAGATCGCAACGCTCGTGCGCCTGTACCTCAAGGACCACGCCGCGACCATCGGCCAGCAGCTCGTGCACCTCATCGACGCGCTCGCCGCCCAGGCCGACGCGCACCGCACGGCGATCATGCCGGGTCGAACGCACCTGCAGCACGCACAGCCGGTTCTGCTCGCGCACCACCTGCTCGCCTACGGCTGGGCATTCTCGCGCGACCTCGAGCGCATCGTCGACTGGACGAAGCGAGCGGATGTCTCGCCCTACGGCGGAGGCGCCCTCGCCGGGTCGACGCTCGGGCTCGACGCGTCATCCGTCGCGCGCGATCTGGGCCTCGCCCGGCCCGCCGACAACTCGCTCGACGGCACCGCGAGCCGCGACGTCGTCGCGGAGTTCGCGTTCATCGCGGCGATGATCGGCATCGACCTGTCGCGCCTCGCCGAAGACGTCATCCTCTGGAACACGCGCGAGTTCGGGTTCGTCACGCTCGACGACGGCTACTCAACGGGCTCGTCGATCATGCCGCAGAAGAAGAACCCCGACATCGCCGAACTCGCCCGCGGCAAGTCGGGCCGACTCATCGGCAACCTCACGGGTCTGCTTGCGACGCTGAAGGCCCTGCCGCTCGCGTACAACCGCGACCTGCAGGAAGACAAGGAGCCGGTCTTCGACTCGGTCGAGACGCTCGACGTGCTGCTGCCCGCGTTCACCGGCATGATCGCCACGCTGAGGTTCCACACCGACCGCATGGCCGAGCTCGCGCCGGCCGGGTTCTCGCTCGCGACGGATGTCGCCGAGTGGCTGGTGAAGCGCCATGTGCCGTTCCGCGATGCACACGAGATCACCGGCGCGCTCGTGCGATACGCCGAACAGCACGAGCTCGAGCTCGACGCCGTCGATGAGGCCGCACTCGCGGAGATCTCGCCGCACCTCACACCGGATGTGCGCGAGGTGCTCACGGTCGAGGGGTCGGTCGCGAGCCGCGACGGCGTCGGCGGCACGGCTCCAGTTCGGGTCGACGAGCAGTTCGCCCGCCTCGCCGACCGCGTCCGCCACCTCGTGGCGGGCCTTCCAGAGGGGCAGCGCTGAGCCGGCTCGTCGAGCCCGATCGGGCGTTCTTCGAGCAGGATCCGGTGCAGCTCGCACCGCTCCTGCTCGGCGCAGTGCTGAGCTACGAGGCCGCTGACGGGCGGGTCTCGATCCGGCTCTCGGAGCTGGAGGCGTATCGCGGCGTCGGAGAGGACCCCGGATCGCATGCGTTCCGCGGTCGCACCGCCCGCAACGCCGTCATGTTCGGTGAGCCCGGACACCTGTACGCGTACTTCAGTTACGGCATGCACGTGTGCCTGAACATCGTGGCGCGACCGGCCGGCCTCTCGTCGGGTGTGCTCATGCGCGGTGCGACGGTGGTGGAGGGCATCGAGCTCGCGCGCATGCGTCGGCCCGGCGTCAACGACCGCGATCTCGCTCGCGGCCCTGGCCGGCTCTCCCGGGCTCTCGGCGTACCGCTCGACGCGGGCGGGGCCGACCTGCTCGAGCCGCCCTTCGGAATGCGGGTTCCCGAGGCCCCGCTGCATCCGGCCAACGGCCCGCGCACCGGGGTCAGCGGTGACGGCGGCGGCACCGCCTACCCGTGGCGGTTCTGGCTTCCGGGTGATGAGGGAGTTTCGCCGTACCGGCGCCACAAGCTCGCCGCCGAGTGACCGCGCGCCGCGGCGGCGGATGTGGTGTCAGCGGACTGCGAGGTGCACGACGAGCGCGGCTGCGCACGCCCAGATGAGGCTCGCGAAGGTGCCGATGATGAAACGCTCGCGTGCTTCGGGGGCCTCGAGTTCGGTGAACCGGCCGACGCCCTTGACGGCCACGACGATCGCGAGTGCCTCGGGGAAACCCGCAATGATCGCGCCCGCGGAGGCGACGCGTTCGAGCACGCCGATCGTGAGCCCGCCGCGCAGCACCTCGCGGCGCCCTGCCGGCTGGATGCCCTGGCGCTCTTCGCTCGCCGTGCGATGCTCGGCGACGATGATGCCGCCGTGCAGCCCGGGAGCGACGGTGCCGCCCATCGCGAGGTCGAGCGCGGTCGCCGCAGCGGCGCTGCCGCCGAACACCGCCGTGGTGAGGCCGAGCAGCACCACGAGCGGGGCGAGACCGAACTGGGCGGGCCCGCTCGCCGAGGCGGCGGCGAGCATCGCGATGCCGAGCGTGCCCGCAGCGAACCAGACATAGGCGCGTCGTGGCCGCACGTAGGCGAGCACCGAGAGCACGGCCGCAGCGACGAGCGCGAGCACGAGGGCCGACCATGTGATGGCATCGGCGATGAGGAAGAGGCTCACCGGATTCCTTTCCGTCAGGCGTTCGGGGCCTGGCCTTCGAGCAGCATAGCGACCGCGGGCGTCACTCGGACGCGGAGTGCGTGGCTTCGGCGTCGAGTTCGCGCAGCAGCCGGACGAGTGCGGGCCTGGCCTCCTCTTCGGCCCGCCAGAGCGCGGCTCTCAGGCGCGCGCTCACGGCGGCGGCGCTCACGTCGAGGATGGCCGCCGCCTCCTTCTGCAGGCGCCCGTCGTGCATGAGGTCCACGACCTCCCAGCCCGGATCGGTACGGCGCTCGCGCAGCAGCACGAGCAGGCGGACGAGTGGCTCGACGTCGGCGACGGTGACGCCGCTTGCGATGGGCGCGGCGCGAAGCGCGAAGCGACCATCGGCGCGCTTCGCGGCGCCGACTGCCTCCCGTGCGGCGATGAACGCGGTACCGGTCGCCTTCCGCGTGGCGTCGGGGAGGGGAGTACGGATGTCGCCGACGCCCAGCCCGACGCTCCACCGTCCGGTGCGGGTGGCATCGAGCACGATGGCCAGCGCGGTCTCGGCCGAGGCCGTGACGAGCTGCACCTCATCGCCGGCCGTCTGGTCCACCGGCAGCAGCAACTGATCGCCGTGGCGATCGGCGAGGCGCGCGATGAGTGCACCGGCTCGGTCGGCCTCGCGCCGGCTGGCGACCTGATCGGCGGTGATGACGAACATGCGTCCCCCTGAAGGCTGGATCATTGATCGGTCGAGATGAATGCTTCACCTGCGACATCCATTCAACTCAAAGATACAGCCTTGATTGAAAGAAATCAATCTTCAAGCCTTGATCTCGCAGGAAGTGTCCGCTGATACTCTGACGAGGTGTCAGACCCAGTGATCCTCTCGACCCAGCACAACGACGCCTCATTCGACGACGTCTGGGAGGAGCTCGTCTGGCGCGGCCTGGTGCACGTCTCCACCGATCAGGCCGCGCTGAAAGAGCTGCTCGCGGGCGAGCCGATCACGTATTACTGCGGGTTCGACCCGACGGCGCCGAGCCTGCACCTCGGCAACCTCGTGCAGCTGCTCACCCTGCGCCGCATCCAGCTCGCCGGCCACCACCCGCTCGCACTCGTCGGCGGATCGACCGGGCTCATCGGCGACCCTCGGCCGACTGCCGAGCGCACGCTCAACACGAAGGAGACCGTCGTCGAGTGGGTGGGGTACCTCGCCGCGCAGATGTCGCGCTTCCTCTCGGGCGACGGTGAGAACGCCGTCCGCCTCGTGAACAACCTCGACTGGACGGCCGGGCTCAGCGCGATCGACTTCCTGCGCGACGTCGGCAAGCACTACCGGGTGGGCACGATGCTGAAGAAGGACGCGGTCGCGTCGCGCCTGAACTCCGACGCCGGCATCAGCTACACCGAGTTCAGCTACCAGATCCTGCAGGGCTTCGACTTCCTCGAGCTCTACCGCCAGTACGACTGCGTCCTGCAGACCGGCGGCAGCGACCAGTGGGGCAATCTCACGAGCGGAACCGATCTCATCCACCGGGTCGAGGGCCGGCACGTGCACGCGATCGGCACACCCCTCATCACGAACTCCGACGGCACGAAGTTCGGCAAGAGCGAGGGCAACGCCATCTGGCTCGACCCGGCGATGTGCAGTCCGTACCGCTTCTACCAGTTCTGGCTCAACACCGACGATGCCGACGTCGTGTCGCGACTGAAGGTCTTCACGTTCCTCAGCCGCGAACGCATCGAGGAGCTCGATGCGCTCGTCGCGAGTGAGCCGTTCCGGCGCGAGGCGCAGCGCGTGCTCGCGTCCGAGGTCACGACCCTGGTGCACGGTGCCGAGGCCACGGCCGCCGTCATCGCCGCGTCGCAGGCGTTGTTCGGCCAGGGCGACCTGAACGCGCTCGACGACGACACGCTCGAGTCGGCATTGCGCGAGCTGCCGAACACGACGACGTCGCCGGATGCCCCGATCGCGCAGTTGCTCGTCGACACCGGACTCGTCGCGAGCCAGAGCGAAGGGCGGCGCGCCATCAAGCAGGGCGGCGTCGCGCTGAACAACGTTCGCATCGACGACGAGGCCGCGACCCTCGAAGGACACGTGCCGCGCGGCGGCATGGCCGTGCTGCGGCGTGGCAAGAAGACGCTCGCCGGCGTCTTCGTCCAGTAGTCGGCGATCCCGTCTTCGGGCCCCGGTCACCCACGTTCGTGGGCGACCGGGGCCCTTGTGTTTCGGGGGGTTCCGACGCGACACGCCCGGGATGCGGTGCTGAGTTGCACGTGCTCCGGAATCGCCGTAATGTAATCACTCGTTGCCCCACAGGAGCGAAAGAGCAGAGAGTTCAACTGAACGCCGCTCTCGCCCTCAAGTGGCACGAAGATCCCAAGCCTCGAAGAGATACATTCTTCGCTGTGCTTGAAGCATTCGGATCCGTCCTCATGGGATGACCGAGTGAGAACGACAAGCTCCGGCTGATCGATCGTCATTGATCGTGAACCGGGTGCGTCCGTTCCTTGAGAACTCAACAGCGTGCACTATGTTCAATGCCAATTTTTGAACCCCAACCAGTCTTTTTGGCTGGTGGGATTCCTTTGGATTGATGGACAATTTGATTTTTTAGTCAGTTGTTTCTCTGTCAGAGATTGAACTCCCTGATGCCTTCGGGTGTTGGGAACCATTTTTTTTGGAGAGTTTGATCCTGGCTCAGGACGAACGCTGGCGGCGTGCTTAACACATGCAAGTCGAACGATGAACCCCAGCTTGCTGGGGGGATTAGTGGCGAACGGGTGAGTAACACGTGAGTAACCTGCCCTGGACTCTGGGATAACCCCGAGAAATCGGAGCTAATACCGGATAGGACCCTGGACCGCATGGTTTGGGGTGGAAAGTTTTTCGGTCTGGGATGGACTCGCGGCCTATCAGCTTGTTGGTGAGGTAATGGCTCACCAAGGCGTCGACGGGTAGCCGGCCTGAGAGGGTGACCGGCCACACTGGGACTGAGACACGGCCCAGACTCCTACGGGAGGCAGCAGTGGGGAATATTGCACAATGGGCGCAAGCCTGATGCAGCAACGCCGCGTGCGGGATGACGGCCTTCGGGTTGTAAACCGCTTTTAGTAAGGAAGAAGGGGAGCTTGCTCCTTGACGGTACTTGCAGAAAAAGGACCGGCTAACTACGTGCCAGCAGCCGCGGTAATACGTAGGGTCCGAGCGTTGTCCGGAATTATTGGGCGTAAAGAGCTCGTAGGCGGTTTGTCGCGTCTGCTGTGAAATCCCGAGGCTCAACCTCGGGTCTGCAGTGGGTACGGGCAGACTGGAGTGCGGTAGGGGAGAATGGAATTCCTGGTGTAGCGGTGGAATGCGCAGATATCAGGAGGAACACCGATGGCGAAGGCAGTTCTCTGGGCCGTAACTGACGCTGAGGAGCGAAAGCGTGGGGAGCGAACAGGATTAGATACCCTGGTAGTCCACGCCGTAAACGTTGGGCGCTAGATGTGGGGACCTTTCCACGGTTTCCGTGTCGTAGCTAACGCATTAAGCGCCCCGCCTGGGGAGTACGGCCGCAAGGCTAAAACTCAAAGGAATTGACGGGGGCCCGCACAAGCGGCGGAGCATGCGGATTAATTCGATGCAACGCGAAGAACCTTACCAAGGCTTGACATAACCGAGAACGCCGCAGAAATGTGGAACTCTTTGGACACTCGGTTACAGGTGGTGCATGGTTGTCGTCAGCTCGTGTCGTGAGATGTTGGGTTAAGTCCCGCAACGAGCGCAACCCTCGTCGCATGTTGCCAGCACGTAATGGTGGGAACTCATGTGAGACTGCCGGGGTCAACTCGGAGGAAGGTGGGGATGACGTCAAATCATCATGCCCCTTATGTCTTGGGCTTCACGCATGCTACAATGGCCGGTACAAAGGGCTGCGATGTCGTAAGGCGGAGCGAATCCCAAAAAGCCGGTCTCAGTTCGGATTGAGGTCTGCAACTCGACCTCATGAAGTCGGAGTCGCTAGTAATCGCAGATCAGCAACGCTGCGGTGAATACGTTCCCGGGCCTTGTACACACCGCCCGTCAAGTCATGAAAGTCGGTAACACCCGAAGCCGGTGGCCTAACCCTTGTGGAGGGAGCCGTCGAAGGTGGGATCGGTGATTAGGACTAAGTCGTAACAAGGTAGCCGTACCGGAAGGTGCGGCTGGATCACCTCCTTTCTAAGGAGCAACTCGGAGTCTTCGGGCTTCGCAGTGCAGACCAGATCGGGTCCTTTGTGGCTCGCTGGTTGCTCATGGGTGGAACATTGAACATAGGTGCTCGTCTGAATGGTTCAGACCTAGTACGCCTCAGGTGTTGGTAACAACATCGCGGGGTTGGAACGGTGGGGGCCGGCCGGTCGGGTACGTTGCACGCTGTTGGGTCCTGAGGGACCGGACAACTCTGCCCTTTCGGGGGTGGGGGTGATGGTTTCTTCAGACCTTCACCGATGATGACCTTTGTGTTGTCGGGTGTGGGGGTTCTGGCCGTCTGTTGAGAACTACATAGTGGACGCGAGCATCTTAGATTCAGGGCCATTGGTCCTGGATCACAAAAGGTGAGTCGCCAAGGGGGGTGCCTTCGGGTGCTCTTGTTTGGCGTATTCACTGGTCAATTTCAGCCTCGGCCTTCGGGTTGGGGCAAACGAATTCGATCGAACTCATGTGATTTCAAGTTTCTAAGAGCAAACGGTGGATGCCTTGGCATCTGGAGCCGAAGAAGGACGTCGTAATCTGCGATAAGCCTCGGGGAGCTGATAAACGAGCTGTGATCCGAGGATTTCCGAATGGGGAAACCCCGCCAGGCCCTTTGGGTGACCTGGTGACTCCCGCCTGAATGTATAGGGCGGGTAGAGGGAACGTGGGGAAGTGAAACATCTCAGTACCCACAGGAAGAGAAAACAACCGTGATTCCGTAAGTAGTGGCGAGCGAACGCGGAAGAGGCTAAACCGAGCCATGTGTGATACCCGGCAGGGGTTGCATGGTCGGGGTTGTGGGACCTTTCGGACTGTACTGCCGTGCAGTCACGGTGACGCGTCAGGTATAGACGAACCGGATTGAAAGCCGGACCGGAGTGGGTGTGAGTCCCGTAGTCGAAATGCCTGGCGGCCCGGAGAGGTATCCCAAGTAGCGCGGGGCCCGAGAAATCCCGCGTGAATCTGTCAGGACCACCTGATAAGCCTAAATACTCCCAGATGACCGATAGCGGACAAGTACCGTGAGGGAAAGGTGAAAAGTACCCCGGGAGGGGAGTGAAATAGTACCTGAAACCGTTTGCTTACAAACCGTTGGAGCCTCCTTAGTAGGGGTGACAGCGTGCCTTTTGAAGAATGAGCCTGCGAGTTAGTGATCTGTGGCGAGGTTAACCCGTGAGGGGCAGCCGTAGCGAAAGCGAGTCTGAATAGGGCGATTCAGTCGCAGGTCCTAGACCCGAAGCGAAGTGATCTATCCATGGCCAGGTTGAAGCGACGGTAAGACGTCGTGGAGGACCGAACCCACTTCAGTTGAAAATGGAGGGGATGAGCTGTGGATAGGGGTGAAAGGCCAATCAAACTTCGTGATAGCTGGTTCTCTCCGAAATGCATTTAGGTGCAGCGTTGCGTGTTTCTTGCCGGAGGTAGAGCTACTGGATGGCCGATGGGCCTCAACAGGTTACTGACGTCAGCCAAACTCCGAATGCCGGTAAGTGAGAGCGCAGCAGTGAGACGGTGGGGGATAAGCTTCATCGTCGAGAGGGAAACAACCCAGACCACCAACTAAGGTCCCCAAGCGCGTGCTAAGTGGGAAAGGATGTGGAGTTGCACAGACAACCAGGAGGTTGGCTTAGAAGCAGCCACCCTTGAAAGAGTGCGTAATAGCTCACTGGTCAAGTGATTCCGCGCCGACAATGTAACGGGGCTCAAGCACGCCACCGAAGTTGTGGCATTACCGCATATCGATAGGCCTTCGTGGTCCAGTCGTGGTGATGGGTAGGAGAGCGTCGTGTGCCGGGTGAAGCGGCGGTGTAAACCAGCCGTGGACGGCACACGAGTGAGAATGCAGGCATGAGTAGCGAAAGACGGGTGAGAAACCCGTCCTCCGGAAGACCAAGGGTTCCAGGGTCAAGCTAATCTGCCCTGGGTAAGTCGGGACCTAAGGCGAGGCCGACAGGCGTAGTCGATGGACAACGGGTTGATATTCCCGTACCGGCGAAGAACCGCCCACACGAAATCAGGAGTGCTAAACATCCCAAGCCGCGTGGATCCCTTCGGGGTGATGCGCGGGGCGGCATGTGACCCCATCTGGTGGAGTGAGCGTATTAACAGGTGTGACGCAGGAAGGTAGCCCAGCCCGGGCGATGGTTGACCCGGGGCAAGCGTGTAGGCCGAGCGATAGGCAAATCCGTCGCTCATCAAGGCTGAGACGTGACGCGGATAAAAAGTGGGTGATCCTATGCTGCCGAGAAAAGCATCGACGCGAGGTTCTAGCCGCCCGTACCCCAAACCGACTCAGGTGGTCAGGTAGAGAATACCAAGGAGATCGAGAGAATCGTGGTTAAGGAACTCGGCAAAATGCCCCCGTAACTTCGGGAGAAGGGGGGCCTGAGGCGTGAATGGACTTGCTCCAGGAAGCGCTGCAGGGCCGCAGAGACCAGTGGGAAGCGACTGTTTACTAAAAACACAGGTCCGTGCCAAGTCGCAAGACGATGTATACGGACTGACGCCTGCCCGGTGCTGGAAGGTTAAGAGGACCGGTTAGCCGCAAGGCGAAGCTGAGAATTTAAGCCCCAGTAAACGGCGGTGGTAACTATAACCATCCTAAGGTAGCGAAATTCCTTGTCGGGTAAGTTCCGACCTGCACGAATGGCGTAACGACTTCCCAGCTGTCTCAACCGCGAACTCGGCGAAATTGCAGTACGAGTAAAGATGCTCGTTACGCGCAGAAGGACGGAAAGACCCCGTGACCTTTACTACAGCTTGGTATTGGTGTTCGGTGTGGCTTGTGTAGGATAGGTGGGAGACTGTGAAGCTGGCACGCTAGTGTCGGTGGAGTCATTGTTGAAATACCACTCTGGTCACTCTGGATATCTAACTTCGAACCGTGATCCGGTTCAGGGACAGTGCCTGGTGGGTAGTTTAACTGGGGCGGTTGCCTCCCAAAAAGTAACGGAGGCGCCCAAAGGTTCCCTCAACCTGGTTGGCAATCAGGTGGCGAGTGTAAGTGCACAAGGGAGCTTGACTGTGAGACTGACAGGTCGAGCAGGGACGAAAGTCGGGACTAGTGATCCGGCAGTGGCTTGTGGAAGCGCTGTCGCTCAACGGATAAAAGGTACCTCGGGGATAACAGGCTGATCTTGCCCAAGAGTCCATATCGACGGCATGGTTTGGCACCTCGATGTCGGCTCGTCGCATCCTGGGGCTGGAGTAGGTCCCAAGGGTTGGGCTGTTCGCCCATTAAAGCGGTACGCGAGCTGGGTTTAGAACGTCGTGAGACAGTTCGGTCCCTATCCTCTGCGCGCGCAGGAAATTTGAGAGGATCTGACCCTAGTACGAGAGGACCGGGTTGGACGAACCTCTGGTGTGCCAGTTGTTCCGCCAGGAGCACCGCTGGTTAGCTACGTTCGGGATGGATAACCGCTGAAAGCATCTAAGCGGGAAGCCGGCCTCAAGATGAGATTTCCATCCCTTCGGGGGAGAGGCTCCCAGCCAGACGACTGGGTTGATAGGCCGGATGTGGAAGCGAGGACGAAAGACTCGTGAAGCTGACCGGTACTAATAAGCCGATAACTTGACAATCACTACACTCACACGAATGTGTTCATTCACGTAAAGGCCGTGTGTGTGGCCCGAGATTGCTTGCGTCCACTCTGTGGTTCCCAACAGACGGAAACACCACTACAAAAATTCAACACAGCACACCCCACCCCCAGACCATCCCGGTCCGGGATCATGGTGGGAGTCAACGAGACCACCAACCACCCCGCAACGGGTGTTTGGTCCTAGAGTTTCGGCGGCCATAGCGCGAGGGAAACGCCCGGACACATTCCGAACCCGGAAGCTAAGACTCGCAGCGCCGATGGTACTGCAGGGGGGACCCTGTGGGAGAGTAGGACACCGCCGGACATTCATTGAGGAATGGCCACCCGAAGACGGGTGGCCATTTTCTCGTTAACAGGCCATTCTTCGGCCTCGGCAGTACGGTTGAGTCCATCGAGACCCCACACACGACAGGAACAGCGTTGAGCGATTCGAGGCACGACTCGGCAGACCAGGAGCGTCCCAAGGGGGGCGAGCGCGGCGCCGAGCGACCGCACGGAGCGGGCCGCTCAGCCGCCCGGCCGCCGGCAGGCAAGGGCGGACGCGATGATCGCCAGCCGACCAGGTCGGCGGGCGACCGCGGCGCGAACCATTCCTCCTCCGGCGGCGACCGCAAGAGCTACGGCGACCGCGATCGGAAGCCCTACGGCGATCGCGACAGCCGCTCCCATGCAGGCGACCGGGGCAAGCCGCACGGCGATCGCAAGCCCTATGGCGATCGTGACGCGAAGCGTCCCCACGGAGACCGCGACCGCAAGCCGTACAGCGATCGTGATCGGAAGCCCTATGGTGAGCGAGACGCGAAGCGCCCCTATGGGGACCGCAAGCCGCACGATGACCGTGACCGCAAGCCATACGGTGACCGTGACGCCAAGCGCCCCTACGGGGATCGCGACCGCAAGCCGTATGGCGATCGGGATGCGACGCGTCCCTCGGGTGACCGCAAGCCGTACGCCGGCCACGACCGCAAGCCCTACGGTGATCGTGATTCGCAGCGTCCCCAAGACCGGGACCGCAAGCCGTACGCCGGCCACGACCGCAAGCCCTACGGTGATCGTGATTCGCAGCGTCCCCAGGGTGACCGGGACCGCAAGCCGTACGCCGGCCACGACCGCAAACCGTACGGTGACCGTGACGCGAAGCGTCCCTACGGGGACCGCGACCGCAAGCCGTACGGCGATCGTGACGGGCAGCGTGGAACGGGTGACCGCGACCGAACGTCGCATGGCGACCGTGATGCGAAGCGTCCGTATGGAGATCGCGATCGGAAGCCCTACGGCGACCGTGATGCGAAGCGTCCCTATGGCGACCGCGACAGCCGGAAGCCCTACGGCGACCGTCGAGGCGACGACCGCTCGAGCGCGCGAGATGATGGCGCGTCGCGTGAGCGATACGGTGCCTCCGACCTCGCCGTCCGCGCGCGCCACGATGACCCTGAGATCCCCGAGCGCATCGAACCGCGCGACCTCGACAAGGGTGCACGTGCCGAACTGAAGACGCTCAGCAAGGAGAACGCGGACTGGGTCGCGCGGCACCTGGTCGCGGCATCCGAGTTCCTCGATGAAGATCCCGAACTCGCGCACCAGCACGCGATCTCAGCTGCGCGCCGCGCGGGCCGCATCGCGGTCGTCCGCGAGACGCTCGCGATCACGGCCTACGCCACCGGTGACTTCACCCTCGCGCTGCGCGAGTTCCGCACGTATCGCCGGATCTCGGGCAGCAACGACCAGCTTCCCCTCATGGTCGACAGCGAGCGCGGCGTCGGTCGTCCCGACCGTGCGCTCGAAGTCGGTCGCGCAGTGGACCGTGCCGAGCTGCCCGTTGCCGTCCAGGTGAGCCTGGCCATCGCGATGTCGGGCGCTCGACTCGACCTGGGCCAGCCCGAACTCGCGCTTGCCGAGCTCGAGATCCCGCAACTCGACCCCGATCGTGCGTTCTCGTACAGCCCTGCACTGTTCTCGGCATATGCCGAGGTGCTCGAAGAGCTCGGACGCACGACCGAGGCGGCCGACTGGCGGGCCCGCACGGCTCGCGCAGAGGCCGCGCTCGGTGGTCCGGCCGAGTCGGAACTCGTCGAGATCTTCGAGATCGAGGAGGAGGGTGAGCCCGAGGCTCCCGCCGAATCGAGCGCGATCGCCGGATCGGATGCCGTCACGCCTGTCGTGGCCGAGCCCGAGGCGCAGCCGGCTGCTGCGGCCGCCACCGACGCCGAGCCCGAGCAGGACGACGACCCGGGCGCCGTGCTCGAGGAGGACGTCGCCGCGGTCATCGCCGAGGGCGAGGCGCTCGCGGACGAGTCGAACGAGGACGAGAGCGATGGCCCTGTTCCGAGCACGCATTGAGCCGTCGACGCCCCTCGCGGGCATCGACGCCGTGTTCGCCGATCTCGACGGGGTGGTCTACGCCGGACCCCACGCGATCCCGCACGCGGTCGAGAGCCTCAATCGGGTGAAGGCCGACCGCTCGGTCGGGTACATCACGAACAACGCCTCGCGGAGCGATGCATCCGTCGCCCGCCATCTCGCCGAACTCGGACTCGAGGTCACGCCGCACGACGTGGTCACCTCACCGCAGGCGGCGATGCGGCTGCTCGACGATCAGGTTGCACCGGGTTCGCTCGTGCTCGTGGTCGGCGGCGAGGGCATCGTCACCGAACTCGAGAAGCGCGGGTACCGCGTCACGCGGTCCGCCGACGACGCTCCCGATGCCGTCGTCCAGGGGTTCGCGCCCGACATCGCGTGGACCCACCTCGCCGAGGCCGCGTTCGCGCTGAATGCGAACGGCGGGCCGGATGCCGCGACGCCGGGGATCCCGTGGATCGCGACGAACATGGACTGGACGATTCCGGTCGCCCGTGGCATCGCCCCCGGCAACGGCACGCTCGTGTCGGCGGTGCACACCGCGGTCGGGCGGTTCCCGCTCGTGGCGGGCAAGCCCGAGACGCCGATCTTCGAAGAGGCTCGGCGCCGGTTCGACGCCGTGTCGCCGCTCGTCGTGGGTGACCGCCTCGACACCGACATCCTCGGTGCGAATCGTGCCGGCATGGCCAGTGCGGTCGTGCTGACCGGCATCGACCGCGCAAAGCAGCTGCTGGCCGCGGATGCGGCGAGTCGGCCCGACTTCATCCTGGGCGACCTGCGCGAGCTGCATCTGCCGTACCCCGTCTCCGAGCGGGTGCGCGGCGGGGCGGTGCGCGTCGGCGGCGCTCGGGTGCAGGTCGAGGGCCACCGTGTGCGCATCGTCGACGAGGGTTCCGGCGGGCTCGACCTGTTGCGCGCGGCCTGCGCGGCGATCTGGGAGTCGGGCCTGGCGATCCACGTGCTCGACGTTCCGGAGCGCCTCTATGCATGAGCGATTCCGCCTGCCCGGGTCCGGGTGTGAGCGGATCGCCGTGTGCGGGGGCGACGCGTCGCGGGCACGGGGTAGCGTTGTCGGGTGAGCACTGACGAGGAGACCGACTCCAACGACGAGCGCACGCGGTCGTCGGTCGAGCGAGAGAGCGATCCTGCGAGCGATCGCGAGGGCGGGGCATCCGATGCCGCATCGGCGGCGATCCGCGGCATCGAGCAGCTCCCGCTCGGCGAGCGTGCCCCCGGCTACCAGGCACTCGCAGACGGCCTCCGCGTCGAGCTCGAGCAGTCCGATCCGCACGCCGCTCGCTGAGCGATGGCAGAACAGCGACTCGACGCGGCGCTGGCCGCCCGCGGACTTGCGCGCTCGCGTACCCATGCGGCGGCGCTCATCGCGGCCGGCGAGGTGACCGTCGACGGTCGCCCCGTCGTCAAACCGTCGCAGAAGGTCGGCGACGACGCCGAGCTGGCGGTCGTGGCATCCGATCACTATGTGAGCCGCGCCGCGCACAAACTCATCGCCGCGCTCGACGGATTCGCCGTCAGTCCTGCCGGGCTGGTCGCGCTCGACGCGGGTGCGTCGACAGGTGGGTTCAGCCAGGTGCTGCTCGAGCGCGGGGCGCGGACCGTGCTCGCAGTCGACGTCGGGCACGGGCAGCTCGCACGCGAGCTCATCGGTGCGCCCGGGCTCGTGCTCGTCGAGGGGTGCAACGTGCGCAACCTCGATGCCGCGACCCTCGCGAGGCTCACCGGCGTCGACGAGCGCCCGTCGCTCGTCACCGCCGATCTCTCGTTCATCTCGCTCACGACGGTGCTTCCCGCACTGCGGGCGACCGCCGTCGACGATGCCGACTTCGTGCTGCTCGTGAAGCCGCAGTTCGAGGTGGGGCGCGGGGGAGTGCGCGAGGGCGTCGTCCGGAACGCCGCGCTCCGATCCGAGGCGGTCATGAACGTGCTCTGGGCGGCGTTCGACGTCGGTCTCCGAACGGCCGGCGTCTTGTCCTCCCCAATCGCCGGTGGCCACGGAAACCTCGAGTACCTCGTGCATCTCAGCGCGGTCGGGGGCTCGAATCCGACAGAATGGTCAGGTCGGGTCGACGCACTGGCAGGAGGAGCGCACGGGTGAATGACGCACGGCACTTCCTGGTCGTCTCACACACCGGCCGTCAGTCGGCGCTCGAAGCGACGGGCGAGGTCTGCACCCAGCTGATCGCCGCCGGTGCGGTTCCCGTGATCGCCTCCGAGCAATGGGAGGACGTGCACGAGCACGTTCCCGAGCTCGATGGCGGCGTCGAGCGGTTCGAAGACATCGATCCCGCCCGCATCGAGCTCGTCATCGTGCTCGGCGGCGACGGCACGATCCTGCGCGCCGCCGAGATCGTGCGCGACGTGCCGGTGCCACTCCTCGGCGTGAACCTCGGCCACGTCGGCTTCCTCGCCGAGAGCGAGCGCGACGACCTCGGGTACACGATCGCCCGGGCGCTCGCGCGCGACTACGTCGTCGAAGAGCGCATGACCCTCTCGGTGCGCGCCAAGGTCGGTGCCGAGGTCGTCTTCGAGAGCTGGGCGCTCAACGAGGCCACCGTCGAGAAGGGCGAGCGCGAACGCATGCTCGAAGTCGTCATCGAGGTCGATCGTCGGCCGCTGTCGTCGTTCGGCTGCGACGGCGTCGTGCTGTCCACGCCGACGGGCTCGACCGCGTACTCCTTCTCAGGCGGCGGTCCGGTGGTATGGCCCAGCCTCGAGGCGCTGCTGCTCGTGCCGCTCAGCGCGCACGCCCTCTTCGCCCGGCCCCTCGTCGTCGGACCCGAGTCGTCGCTCGCGGTCGAAGTGCTCGAGCGCACCGAGACGTCCGCGGTCATCTGGTGCGACGGTCGACGCACGTTCGACCTGCCACCCGGAGCCCGGGTGATCGTGCGCAAATCCGACGTGCCCGTCCGACTCGCACGACTGCACGAGGCGCCGTTCACCGATCGGCTCGTGAACAAGTTCCAGCTGCCGGTCACCGGCTGGAGGGGACCGGTGGGTCGTGATTGAAGAACTCGGCATCCGCGACCTCGGGGTCATCGCCGAGGCGACGCTTCCGCTCGGCGCCGGCTTCACCGCCGTGACCGGTGAGACCGGTGCGGGCAAGACCATGGTCGTCACTGCACTCGGCCTGTTGCTCGGCGCCCGCTCCGACGCGGGCGCGGTGCGGTCCGGTGCCAAGCAGGCCTGGGTCGAGGGTCGATGGCTCGTGCCCGACGACGGCGCGATCGCCGAACGCGTCGCCGAGACCGGCGGCGAGGTCGAGGCGGGCGAGTTGCTGCTCGGGCGGTCGGTTTCGTCCGAGGGGCGCAGCCGGGCCATCGTCGGCGGGCGCAGTGCGCCGGTCGGGGTGCTCGGCGAACTCGGCGACGAGCTCGTCGTCGTACACGGTCAGGCCGATCAGCAGCGCCTGCGTTCAGCAGTTGCGCAGCGCGATGCGCTCGACCGGTTCGCGGGGCCGGCGCTGCACGAGGCGCTCGAGACCTACCGAACCGCATTCACCGCCTGGCGAACCGATGCCGCCGAACTCGCACGACTTCGCCAGGCGCACGACGCACGGGTTCGCGAGGCCGAGGCCTTGCGCGCTGACCTCGACGAGGTCGAGGCGGCCGATCCCCAGCCCGGCGAAGACGCCGAGCTGGTCGAGCGGGCCGATCGGCTCTCGAACCTCGAGGAGTTGCGTGTCGCGGCCGCGCAGGCGCGCGGACTCGTATCGGCCGACGAGGTCGTCGACGACACTCCCGACGCCGTCACCCTCGTCGACGCGGCACGCCGGCACCTCGAGAAGGTGGTCGACCACGATCCTGCGCTCGCGCCGATCGGCGAGGCCCTCACGAACGCCGGCTTCCTGCTCGCCGACGCGGCGGCAGAGCTCGCCGGATACCTCGCCGGGCTCGACGCCGACGGGGCGCGCGAACTCGAGATCGTGCAAGCGCGTCGTGCCGTGCTCACCGCGCTCATCCGTCGCCATGGCGATTCCCTCGACGACGTGCTCGAATTCCGCCGCGACGGCGGGCTCCGGCTCGTCGAGCTCGACGGCGACGATGAGCGCATCGCCGAGCTCGACGCATCGGTCGTCGAGCTCGAGTCCGAGGTCGATCGACTCGCCACTCGACTCACCGACCTGCGCACCGAGGCGGCCGCGCGCCTCGCCGACGCGGTGACCCGCGAACTCGCGGCGCTGGCGATGCCCGATGCGGCGCTCAGCGTGAGCGTCGAGCCCACCGCAGAGCCGACGACGCACGGCCGCGATCAGGTCGCGATCCTGCTCCGTCCGCACCCCGGCACCGAGCCTCGCCCGGTGGCGCGTGGTGCATCGGGCGGCGAACTCTCGCGCGTCATGCTCGCGATCGAAGTCGTGATCGCCGGCACCGACCCCGTCCCCACCTTCGTGTTCGACGAGGTCGACGCCGGAGTCGGCGGCGCGGCCGCGATCGAGATCGGTCGTCGCCTCGCGCGTCTCGCGGAGCGCTCGCAGGTGATCGTCGTGACGCATCTCGCACAGGTCGCGGCATTCGCCACGAACCACCTCAGCGTGGTCAAGGGCACCGACGGCGCGGTCACCGCGTCGAGCGTACGGCAGCTCGCAGGGGCGGAGCGCGAGGCGGAGATGGCTCGTCTGCTCTCGGGGCTCTCCGATTCCGAGAGCGGGCTCGCGCACGCGCGAGAACTGCTCGAGATCGCCTCGGATCGCGCTGCATGAACGCGCGGCGGCACGCCGCACCAACTCGGATCCGCTCGGCTCCGAATCGACGAAGGGGGAACGCGTGGGGCATGTCGCGCCGAACGACGGCGAACGTCGGTTAGACTTGAAGCCCGTGGTGGATGAACGCGGCAGAGCTCTTTCGAGCCAAGACATTTCGAACGACACGACCAAGCACATCTTTGTGACCGGTGGTGTCGTTTCCTCGTTGGGCAAGGGGCTCACAGCCGCCAGCTGGGGAACCTCCTGACGGCCAGGGGTCTCAGGGTGGTGATGCAGAAGCTCGATCCGTACCTGAACGTCGATCCCGGAACGATGAACCCGTTCCAGCACGGCGAGGTCTTCGTGACCGACGACGGCGCCGAGACCGACCTCGACATCGGGCACTACGAGCGATTCCTCGACATCAACCTGAGCCAGGCGGCGAACGTCACCACCGGCCAGATCTACTCGACGGTCATCGCCAAGGAGCGGCGCGGCGAGTACCTCGGCGACACCGTGCAGGTCATTCCGCACATCACCGACGAGATCAAGCGCCGCATGCGCCTGCAGGCGAGCGAGACGCCCAAGCCCGACGTCATCATCACCGAGATCGGCGGCACCGTCGGCGACATCGAGTCGCAGCCGTTCATCGAGTCGGCGCGGCAGGTGCGCCACGAGCTGGGTCGCAAGAACGTGTTCTTCGTGCATGTCTCGCTGGTGCCCTACATGGGTGCATCGGGCGAGCAGAAGACCAAGCCCACCCAGCACTCCGTGGCCGCGCTGCGCTCGATCGGCATCCAGCCCGACGCACTCGTGCTGCGCAGCGACCGACCCGTCACCGAGGCGAACAAGCGCAAGATCGCCCTCATGTGCGACGTCGACGAGGGCGCCGTGGTGAACGCCGTCGACGTGCCGTCGATCTACGACATCCCCACGATGCTCCACGACCAGGGTCTCGACGCCTACCTCATCGACGCGCTCGGCCTCGATGTCAAGGCCGACGACGTCGACTGGTCGGGGTGGAGCGACCTGCTGCGTGTCGTGCACGAGCCGAAGCACGAGGTCACCATCGGTCTCGTCGGCAAGTACATCGACCTGCCCGACGCCTATCTCTCGGTCACCGAGGCGCTTCGGGCCGGCGGATTCGCGAATGACACCAAGGTCAAGATCGAGTGGATCCCGTCCGACGAGTGCCAGACGCCCGAGGGCGCGCAGAAGCACCTCGCCCACCTCGACGGCATCTGCGTGCCCGGCGGGTTCGGCGTGCGCGGCATCGAGGGCAAGCTCGGAGCACTGCGATTCGCGCGCGAGAACGGCATCCCGGTGCTCGGCCTCTGCCTCGGGCTGCAGTGCATGGTCATCGAGTACTCGCGCAACATCGCCGGACTTCCCGGCGCATCGTCGAGCGAGTTCGACCCAGACACGCAGTTCCCCGTCATCGCCACGATGGAGGAGCAGGTCGAGATCATCGCCGGCGGTGATCTGGGCGGCACCATGCGCCTCGGCCTCTACCCCGCGAAGCTCGCCGAGGGCTCGATCGCGGCCGAGCTCTACGGCTCGACCGAGGTGTCCGAGCGTCACCGCCACCGCTACGAGGTCAACAACTCCTTCCGTGACCGCATCGCCGAGGCGGGGCTGTCGTTCTCGGGGATGTCGCCCGATCGGCACCTCGTCGAGTTCGTCGAGCTGCCGCGCGACGTGCACCCGTTCTACGTGGGCACGCAGGCGCACCCCGAACTGCGCAGCCGCCCGAACGACGCGCACCCGCTGTTCCGCGGACTCGTCGGCGCGGCGCTCGAGCGTCGTCTCGCGAGCCAGCTCTTCGACGACGAGAACGACTGACGCGATGGCAGATCTCGTCGACGAACCCGTCGAGTACCCGCTCGTCGAGAGCGAGCGGGTGTTCGAGGGTCGGGTGTGGGACATCCGTCGCGACACCTTCGAACTCGCCGGCCAGCCGATCGTGCGGGAGTACATGGCGCACACCGGTGCAGTCGGCGTGCTCGCACTCGACGCCGACGACCGCGCGCTGCTCATCAAGCAGTACCGGCATCCGGTGCGCACGCGTGACTGGGAGATCCCTGCCGGCCTGCTCGATGTCGAGGGTGAGGATCCGCTCGCGACGGCGCAGCGCGAGCTCGCCGAGGAAGCCGATCTCGAGGCGTCCGAGTGGGCGGTGCTCGCCGACTTCGCGACGTCGCCCGGCGGAAGCGACGAGGTGATCCGCGTCTACCTGGCGCGCGGCCTTCGCGCCACCGACGAGGCGTTCCCGCGCGAGGCCGAAGAGGCCGACATGGAGGTCCGCTGGGTGCCGCTCGACGACTGCGTCGACGCGGTGCTCAGCAGGCGCCTCCACAACGCTCCATTGTCGATCGCCGTGCTCGCCGCGCAGGCGTCGCGCGCACGCGGGTGGCAGACGCTGGGCGCGGCGGATGCCCCGTGGCCGAGCCGGTCGCTCGCGGGGGAGCACCCGGCGCCACGATGACCTCGAGTACGCCGGTCGACGGGTACCTGCGGCACCTCGCCGTGGAACGTGGGCTCGCGCGGAACACGATCACGTCGTACCGGCGCGACCTCACGATCTACGGCGAATGGCTCGCCGCCCGCGACATCGGGGGCCTTGGCGCGGTCACGGAGCGCGATCTCGGAGATTTCGTTCGGTTCCTGGGCGCGGATCGCGAGCCGCCGCTCTCCACAGCGTCGATCGCGAGGGTCCTGTCGGCGGTGCGCGGGCTGCACCGCTTCCTCGCTGATGAGGGGGCGATCGAGGCCGACGTCGCTCGCGAGCTTCGCCCGCCCAAGTCGCCGATGCGGTTGCCGAAGGCGATCCCGGTCGAAGACGTCGAGGCGCTCATCGCGGCGGCCGGCGGTGAAGAGGTCACCGAGCTTCGCGACGTCGCCCTGCTCGAACTGCTCTACGCGACGGGCGCGCGCGTCACCGAGGCGGTGTCGCTGAACGTCGACGACCTCGTCGACGGCGAGGTGGTTCGGCTCTTCGGCAAGGGCGGCAAGCAGCGCATCGTGCCGCTCGGCAGCTACGCTCGCCGGGCGGTCGAGGCGTATCTCGTACGTGCGCGGCCGCTGCTGTCGGCACGGGGGAGTGCCACACCGGCGCTGTTCCTCGGCGTCCGCGGCCGACGGATGTCCCGTCAGGCCGTGTGGGACGCAATCCGGGCTGCAGCCGATCGGGCGGGCATCGGCGTGTCGGTCTCACCGCACACGTTGCGACACTCGTTCGCGACCCACCTGCTCGAGGGTGGGGCCGACGTGCGCGTCGTCCAGGAGCTCCTCGGACACTCCTCGGTGGCCACGACGCAGATATACACGCTGGTCACAGCCGATACACTCCGGGAGATGTACACGGCAGCCCACCCACGTGCTCGCTAGAATCGACCAAGCAATACGCCCGAGCATGGAGAGAAGACGACACGTGACGCAGCACCAGCACGACCCGGCGGACGGAATCGCTTCGCTCGAGCCGGAGCTGGGCCCGACCGGTCGACCCCTTCGTGAGTTCCCCGAGCCCGCGCCGCTGAAGTCGCACGGGCCTGCCCGCATCATCGCACTGTGCAACCAGAAGGGCGGCGTCGGCAAGACCACGACGACGATCAACCTCGGTGCGACTCTCGCCGAGTACGGCCGGCGCGTGCTCGCGATCGACTTCGACCCTCAGGGCGCGCTCTCGGCGGGCCTCGGGGTGCCGACGCACGACGTGCCCACCATCTACGACCTGCTGCTGTCACGCCAGCTCGACCCGCGCGACGCGATCCAGTCGACGGGAGTCGACAACCTCGACGTGATCCCGGCGAACATCGATCTCTCGGCGGCCGAGGTGCACCTCGTCACCGAGGTCGCCCGCGAGCAGATCCTCGCGAGCGTGCTGCGTCGGGTCGCACCCGACTACGACGTCATCCTCATCGACTGCCAGCCGTCGCTCGGCCTGCTCACCGTGAATGCACTCACGGCGAGCCACGGGGTGGTGATCCCGCTCGAGTGCGAGTTCTTCGCGCTGCGCGGCGTGGCGCTGCTCATCGAGACCATCGACAAGGTGCGCGATCGGCTGAACCCGGCGATCGAGCTCGACGGCATCCTCGCGACCATGTACGACGCACGCACCCTGCACTCGCGCGAGGTGCTCGAGCGCGTCGTCGACGCGTTCGGCGAGCAGGTGCTCGAGACCGTGATCACGCGCACCGTGAAGTTCCCCGACGCCACGGTCGCCGCGACGCCGATCACCGAGTTCGCTCCCGAGCACCAGGCGTCGAGGGCGTACCGGCAATTGGCCAGGGAGCTGATCTTCCGTGGCGCGGTCGCCTGAGGCCGCGTCGGCTTCGGAGCAGCAGACGCCCAGTGCGGCGCCGGGTACGACGGAGCCGAGCGCTGATCGTGCCCCCGACACCGTCGACACGCTACGACGCCCCCGATGCCGGATTCCGTGTCGCCCTGACGAACTTCGAGGGCCCGTTCGACCTGCTGCTCTCGCTCATCGCCAAGCACGAACTCGACATCACCGAGGTGTCGCTGTCGAAGGTGACCGACGAGTTCATCTCCTACCTGAGGGGCGTCGACTCCGAGGAGGAGCTCGACCGTGCCTCGGAGTTCCTGGTGGTGGCGGCGACCCTGCTCGACCTGAAGGTCGCGGGACTCCTGCCGCAAGGCGAGCTCGTCGACGCCGAGGACGTGGCGCTGCTCGAGGCGCGCGACCTGCTGTTCGCGCGCCTGCTGCAGTATCGGGCGTTCAAGGAGGCCGCGCGCTGGTTCGGAAGTCACCTCGCGGCCGAGGGTGCTCGTCATGCGCGCACCGTGCGACTCGAGGAGAAGTTCCGGCAGCAGCCACCCGAGCTCAAGTGGACCCTCTCGGCCGCCGATTTCGCGGCGATCGCCACGCTGGCGCTGACACCTCGTGAGATCCCCGTGGTCGGCCTCGACCACCTGCACGCTCCGCTCGTGTCGATCCGCGAGCAGGCCGCGCACGTCGTGGCAGTCCTGCGCCGCGGCGACGCGGTCACCTTCCGCCAGCTCATCGCCGGGGTCGGCCAGCCCGGAGTCGTGGTCGCGCGATTCCTCGCCGTACTCGAGCTCTACCGGCACTCGGCGATCGGGTTCGAGCAGCTCGAGCCGCTCGGTGAGCTGACCCTGCGCTGGGCCGCCGAGACCTGGTCCGATGACAACCTCGAGAGCCTGGGGGCCGACTATGACGAATGAGACGGATGTCGCGGAGGGCGCCGGCCCCGAACTGTCGGTGGTGACCCCGCTCGACGTGCCGGGGCAGCCTCGGCTCGACCTCGACCGCGCGCTCGAGGCGATCCTGTTCATCGCCGACGAGCCGCAGAGCGTCGTGCACCTCGCCGCCGCCGTGGCTCGCCCGGTGGCCGAGGTGCGGGCGTCGATCGCGCGGCTGAGGGCCGACTACGACGGCGGCGGCGGTTCGGGCGAACCCCGCACCGACACCGCCGGCGACGAGGCCGAGGCACGGGGCATCCGTCGTGGTTTCGAACTGCGTGAGGTGGGCGGCGGCTGGCGTTTCTACGTGCGTGCCGAGTACGACGCCCTCGTCGCGGATTTCGTGATCACCCAGTCGTCGACGAAGCTCTCGCAGGCGGCGCTCGAGACGCTCTCGGTGATCGCCTACAAGCAGCCGATCTCGCGGTCGCAGGTCGCGTCGATCCGGGCGGTGAACGTCGACTCGGTCGTGCGTACGCTGCTCGGCCGCGGGCTCGTCACCGAGGTGTCGACCGACCCCGAGACCGGTGCGATCCTCTATGGCACCACCGACCTGCTGCTCACGAACCTCGGCATCAACTCGCTCGACGAGCTGCCGCACATCTCGCCGTTGCTCGACGACGGCCAGGAGGGATTCGACCTTGACTACCGATGAGCCGAACGCGGACGCGCCCGAGGGCGTGCGCCTGCAGAAGGTGCTTTCCGCGGCGGGCGTCGCGAGCCGGCGCGTCGTCGAGAACTACATCGTCGAGGGGCGCATCGAGGTGAACGGGCGCGTCGTCACCGAGCTCGGCACCCGCATCGACCCGGCGACCGATCACGTCTCCGTCGATGGCGTCGCCGTGCAGCTCGACACCGCCAAGCGCTACTACATGCTGAACAAGCCTCGCGGCGTCGTCTCGTCGATGCGCGACGAGCATGGCCGGCCCGATCTCACGCAGTTCACGGCCGACCTCGACGAGCGCGTCTACAACGTGGGCCGACTCGACGCCGAGACCAGCGGGCTGCTCATCCTCACGAACGACGGCGAGCTCGCCCACGTGCTCGCGCATCCGTCGTTCGGCGTCTCGAAGACGTACATCGCCAAGGTCGAGGGCAAGGTGACCCCGCAGGTCATCCAGCGATTGAAGAACGGCATCGAGCTCGACGACGGGCCGATCGCGGCCGACAAGGCGCGCATCCTGCAGCAGCAGGCCGATGAGCGTCACAGCATGGTCGAGCTCACGCTGCACTCCGGCCGCAACCGCATCGTGCGGCGCATGATGGATGAAGTGGGACATCCGGTCGTCGACCTCGTGCGCCGCAGTTTCGGCCCGCTGAATCTCGGCACGCTGCGATCGGGGCACCTGCGGCCGCTGACCTCGGCCGAGCTCGGCCAACTGCTCACGATCAGCCGTGCCGCCGACGCCGAACCCGAGAGGAACGACGAGTGACCGAATCACGCCTGACCGGACCGGTGCGGGTCGTCGGCGTCGGCCTGCTGGGCGCGAGCATCGGCCTGGGGCTGCGGGCCAGGGGCATCGAGGTGATCCTCGCCGACGCGTCGCCCACGCACCTCGCGATCGCGGTCGACTACGGCGCGGGGCGGCCGGCCGCGCCCGGCGACCGGCCGCAGCTCATCGTCGTGTGCGTTCCGCCCGACGTCACGGCCGACGTGGTCGCCGCCGAGCTCGACGCGTTCCCCGAGGCGATCGTGACGGATGTCGCGAGCGTGAAGGTCGCCGTCTACGAGAACCTCCGCGACCGCGGTGCCGACATGTCGCGCTACATCGGCACGCATCCGATGGCGGGACGCGAACGGGGCGGGCCGATGTCGGCTCGCGCCGACCTGTTCGTCGGTCGCCCGTGGGTGGTGGTCGACCACGGAAACGTCTCGTACCAGGACGCCTCGGCGATCGACGATCTCATCCTCGACCTCGGCGCCACGCTCGTCGAGCTCACACCTGAGCAGCACGATGCCGCGGTCGCGCTCGTCTCGCACGTGCCGCAGGTGGTGTCGAGCCTCATGGCGCGCCGGCTCATCGAGGCGCCTCACACGTCGGTGAACCTCGCCGGGCAGGGCCTGCGCGACGTCACGCGCATCGCCGCGAGCGATCCCGAGCTCTGGGTGCAGATCCTCGGGCAGAACGCGGTTCCCGTCCTCGAGATCCTGCGCGGGTACCGCGACGACCTCGACCGGTTCATCGACGCGCTCGAGAACATGGATGCCCCGGGCGCGCGCCGCCGCGTCGCCGAAGAGCTCTTCGGCGGCAACACCGGCTTCGAGCGGCTGCCCGGCAAGCACGGCGTCGACCGCCGGTACGCGAGCCTCACCGTCATGGTCGACGACCGGCCCGGGCAGCTCGCGAAGCTCTTCAACGACGTCGGCGACGCCGGCGCGAACATCGAGGACCTGCGGCTCGAGCACTCGCCCGGTGCGCAGGTCGGTCTCGCCGAGATCTCCGTACTTCCCGAGGTGCTCGAGCGCCTCACCGATGAGCTGGCCGCGCGCGGCTGGCGGATTGCAGGTTGAACAGTGTCACCCGTCATCCCATTCGTGGTCGCCGTCGACGGACCCGCGGGCAGCGGCAAGTCGAGCGTGTCGAAGGAGGTCGCTCGGCGCCTCGGCTACGGGTTCCTCGACACCGGAGCGGCCTATCGGGCTCTCGCGTGGCACGCCGAGGCGTCGGGCGTCGACACCGATGACGCGGCATCCGTCATCGGGAGTCTCGCGAGCTTCGAGTACCGCATCGGCACCGACCCGGCCGGGTACGCCGTGCACGTCGGCGAGACCGACGTGACCGACGCGATCCGCGACCCGCGGATCTCCGCGGTCGTCAGCCGCGTCGCTCGTGTCCCCGAGGTGCGCACGCACTTGATCGAGCTGTTCCGGTCGATCATGGCCGCCGACGTCGCACCCGGCATCGTCGTCGAGGGACGTGACATCACCACCGTCGTCGCCCCCGACGCCCCGGTGCGCATCCTGCTCACCGCGTCCGAGGAGGTGCGCGCCGGGCGCCGCGCGGCAGAGCTCGTCGGGTCGTCGACGTCCGATGTGGGCGAGCAGATCCGCCGACGCGACGCGGCCGATGCGAAGGTCGTCGACTTCATGACGGCGGCCGAAGGGGTGACCACCGTCGACTCGACCGAGCTCGACTTCGACCAGACGGTCGAGGCCGTGATCGGGGTCATCCGATCCTCTCAGCCGGTCACTGGTTGAATAGAGCGGGGCGTGCGTCGTGACGACGCGGCCTGCCGACTTGAGGAGACGAAATGACCGACCAGCGCGACGAGTACGACGACGAGGAGATCGTCGCCGACGATCTCGCCGAACGGCTTGCCGACGTCGACGACGACCTTGCCGAACAGCGGGCCGCCGCCCTGCGCTCGGGGCTCTCCGACTACGAGCTCGACGAGGACGACCTCGAGGTGCTCGAAATCTCGGAAGAGGGCGAAGAGGGCATCCGCTACCTGCCGGCCCTGCCGGTGATCGCGATCGTCGGCCGGCCGAACGTGGGCAAGTCCGCGCTCGTGAACCGCATTCTCGGCCGCCGTGAGGCCGTCGTCGAAGACACCCCGGGCGTCACCCGCGACCGCGTCTCGTACAAGGGCGAATACCTCGACCGGCGCTTCACGCTCGTCGACACCGGCGGGTGGGAGCCCGACGCGAGGGGCATCGACGCATCGGTGGCCGCGCAGGCCGAGGTCGCGATCGACCTCTGCGACGTGGTGATGTTCGTGGTCGATGCGACCGTCGGCGCCACCGCGACAGACGAACACGTCGTGCGCCTGCTGCGCAAGTCGAACAAGCCGGTGTTCCTCGTGGCCAACAAGGTCGACGACGCCCGCCAGGAGCCCGAGGCCGCGGCGCTGTGGAACCTGGGGCTCGGCGAGCCCTACCCGGTCTCGGCGCTGCACGGGCGTGGCGTCGCCGACATGCTCGAAGAGATCTTCAAGGTGCTGCCGCAGGTCTCGGCCGTGGCGAAGGACGAGTTCGGCGGCCCGCGCCGTGTCGCGATCCTCGGTCGCCCGAACGTGGGCAAGAGCTCGCTGCTGAACAAGGCGGCGGGCGAAGAGCGTGTCGTCGTGAACGAGCTCGCCGGCACCACGCGTGACCCGGTCGACGAGCAGATCGAGCTCGGCGGCAAGATCTGGCGCTTCGTCGACACCGCCGGCATCCGTCGTCGTGTGCACCTGCAGCAGGGCGCCGACTTCTACGCGTCGCTGCGCACCCAGGCCGCGCTCGAGAAGGCCGAGGTCGCCGTGGTGCTGCTCGACGTGTCGCAGCCGATCTCGGAGCAGGACGTCCGCATCATCGACCTCGTGCTCGAGTCGGGCCGTGCGCTCGTGCTCGCCTACAACAAGTGGGACCTGCTCGACGACGACCGCCGCCGCTACCTCGAGCGCGAGATCGAGCAAGACCTGCACCACGTCGCATGGGCGCCCCGCGTGAACATCTCGGCGCGCACCGGCCGACACCTCGAGAAGCTCGTGCCCGCCCTCGAGACGGCACTCGAGTCGTGGGACACCCGCATCGCGACCGGCAAGTTCAACGCGTTCCTCACCGAGCTCACGCAGGAGCACCCTCACCCGGTGCGCGGCGGCAAGCAGCCCCGCATCCTGTTCGGCACGCAGGCCGCGAGCCGCCCGCCGACATTCGTGCTGTTCACCACCGGGTTCCTCGACCCCGGCTATCGCCGGTTCATCCAGCGTCGCCTGCGCGAGATCTACGGGTTCGAGGGCTCGCCGATCGTCGTGAACATGCGGGTGCGCGAGAAGCGAGCGCGGTAGCCTCGAGGCAGAGTCGGGCGAGGGGGCGGCGGTGAGCAAGTCGGATGTCGCGTTCGACAGTGCCGGCTCGGCGGTGGTCGCCGTGCTGACCACACTGATCGCGCGGCTCGACGAGGCCGAGCGCACCGCGGTGCTCGACGAGCCCGACGCGGTGCATCAGGCTCGCATTCTCGTGCGGCGGCAGCGCAGCGTGCTCAGGACGTTCCGGCCGCTCTTCGAGCGCGACCGCGTGGACGCGTTGCGCGAATCGCTCGACGAACTCGGCGATGAACTCGGCGACGTGCGCGACATCGAGGTGCGGGTCGAGCACGCCGAACACCACCTCGATGAACGCGCTCCGCGCGAGATGCACGAACGGCTCGTCGACGCCGAGCGAGAGCGGTATCGTGCCGCACACGCCGACCTCGTCACGTTCCTGGGAGCCGGCGGGCACGGTGAGCGGCTGGTGGAGTTCGTCACCGAGCCCCCGTTCTCGGCACGTGCGGCCGACCATGCACCCGAGGCGCTTGCACGACTGCTTCACCGCGAGTACCGGCGGGTGCGCAAGGCTGCCCGCCACCCGAGCGAGGAGCTCGAGTCACTGCACCGGCTGAGGCGTGTCGCTCGGCGCTTGCGCTACGCCTGTGAGGCGGTGACCGAGTTGCCTGTCGTGGTGTTCGGTGGCAAGGTGGCCGAGGTCGCGTCGGCGGCGCAGGAGGTTCAGGACGTGCTGGGCGATCACCGCGACGAGGTGCTCTTCGCCCAGCAGGTGCAGCAGGCCGCTGAGGCGGCGAAGGCCGATGGCGAGCCGACCGAGGCGTACAACGGCGGTGGCCGGCTCGGCATTCGCCGACGCAGCGGAAGCGACTCGAGGCGCTGCCCGACGCGTTGCACACGCTGCGCAAGCGGGCGAAGGTGCTGAAGAAGCTGTCGTGATCGGTGTTTCGCGAGCCCGGTGCGCCGCTAGTCGCGGAGTCGCAGCTGCATGATCGCCCGGTCGGCGTTCGGTCGCGCGACCTCGGTGAAGCCGGCGTCGACGAACATCGACACCGTGCCGTGGAAGAGGTCGGCAGCCGGGATCTTCTCGTGCTTCGTCGGGTCGATCGCGTAGCCCTCGACGATGCGCCCGCCGTTCGCACGCGCGAAGTCGACCGCTGCTTCGGCCAGCGCGCGACCGACTCCGCGTCGGCGGTAGGCACGTGGCACGACGAAGCATGAGACCGACCAGACCTCGGGCTCGTCGAGGTCGGGGTTCGGCGTGTGGTCGGCGATGAGTCGGCTCGCCTTCAGGCGTGGGAGGTTGGCCCTGGGTTCGACCGCGCACCAGCCGACCGGGACGTCGCCGTCGTAGGCGAGCAGGCCGGGACCGGCGCCGGGGGAGTGCAACTGCGCCTCGAGTCGATCGCGCAATCCCTCGTCGCCGAACCTGCGCCAGTCGCTGCCCGGAATCTTGTACCACTGGCACCAGCAGTGCGCCGGGTCGCCCTTGGTGCCGAACACCGCCTCGACGTCGGCGAACGGCGCGGTGTCGGCGGGGACCACGCGCAGCGGGGCGGGCTCGAGATCGTCGGTCACCTCGGTCATCATGCGGCAACGCTATCGGTGACCACCGACATTCATCAGTAGTTCAGGGCATATCGTGAAGATAGGTAACAATGTAGTACCATCAGCACTATGACCCACGAGATCACCGTGCTCGACCGGCTGCTCGAGGTGAGCGAGCTCTTCCAGAAAGACCTCGCTCACGCGTTCGACGGCACGCCGCTCACGACCGCACGCGTGCGGGTGCTCTGGGACCTCGTCGCCGCGGGTCCGTCGACGCAGCACGCGCTCGCCGAGCGGCTCGAGGTGAGTCCCCGCAACATCACGGGACTCGTCGATGCGCTCGAGGCGGGCGGCTACGTCACCCGCACCCCGCATCCGACCGATCGGCGTGCGATCATCGTCTCGCTCGCGGCATCCGCTCGCCAGATGATGCAGCAGATGCAGGCCGACCACGCGGCGCTCTCAGCCGACCTGCTGGGCGCCGTCGACCCGGCCGATCGCGAGGCGCTCGTGCGCGGTGTCGATGCGATCGCCGGCCGCCTGCGCGCACTCATCGCCGTTGATCGGGAGGCGAGCGCGTGACCATGACGATCACGACCCGCCCCGTGGCATCCGTCTGGCGTCGCGCCGGCGGTTTCGCGAAGCGTGCGCTGATGCTCGAACTCAGCATCTACGCGAGCATCGCGCGATTCGTCGCGCGGCGCCCGGCGATTCCGCGGGGCGCGGCGGGCTTCGGCTTCCACAGGCCGGTGCTGACCATCCTCATCGTCTTCATCGTGCTCTCGGCGGTCGAGATCCCGATCGTCGACCTGATCGTGCATCCCTGGCCGGTCGTGCGCATCACGTTGCTCGTGGTCGGCATCTGGGGCGTCACGTGGATGATCGGGCTGCTCTGCGCCTACCTCATGCGACCGCACACCGTGGGGCCCGACGGCATTCGCGTGCGCGGCGGGCTCGAGACCGACATCGCGCTCGGCTGGGACGACATCGCGTCGGTTGCGCGCAACCTGCGCGTCGACCAGCCCAAGTCGCCCAAGATCATCGAATCCGAGGGGTCTCGCACCCTGATGCTGCGCATCAATTACGAGACCGACATCGAGATCGTGCTGGAGCGGCCGACGGTCGTGCGCCTGCCCGGGCATGGGGTGAACGGCGGCGAGCAGACGGTGACGGGCGTGCGCATCTGGGTCGACGACCCGCAGGCGTTCATGGATGCGGTGCGCGAGTACCTCTGATCTGAACGGATGCAACGTGGTCGCGCCCTGTGCACGAGCACCCTCGCGGATGCCGCTATGATGGTCAAGTTGTCTTCTGCGGAAGCGGACGACATCGGGCTGTGGCGCAGCTTGGTAGCGCACTTGACTGGGGGTCAAGGGGTCGCAGGTTCAAATCCTGTCAGCCCGACCGAAGAATAACTGATCAGAGGCCGTTTCCGGATGACCGGGACGGCCTCTGTCGCGTCTCGCAACGGACTCGACCCTGCCCCGACACCCATCTGGCCCAGGGCGTAGCTCAAGAACTCCATCGCAGAGGTGGAGATCTCCAGGAGACGCATCTTGCTGACCCTCTATCGGATGACGCTTGCTGACCTTGAGCGGAAATGAGATCGGACGCGGACCGATCCGGTCGCAGCAGCACCGGCCCCACTTGACAAGGGATGAGGGTTTCGCGACGATCAACGCGAGGAGGGACTCCGGTTATCACGAGTCATTCCGCAGCCTCGGCATCACCAATGGGCAGGATGGGGAAACTGCCGCCGGGCGGGTATCTCTGGCGGCCACAGGCCTCCTTGCCTCAAGACATCCGATCAGCGGACGCAATCCTCGCCCGCCGACATGAGGCCTCGTGAATGGAAAGCACCATGCGGTACACGAACGCGTCAGAGCAACAACCGCTTGCCAGTCGGGATCAGACGACATCCGGGCAATCCACGATCCAACTCGATGCGACGGCGAGCCGGCCATCCGGCGCCCCAACGAGGGCGATCCACCGAGCATTTGCTTCCGGCGTTCTTCCGGCGGCTCTGCTGGTCTCGGTCGCGCTGGGCGGGACCACGGCGGCAGCGGCGCCAGGGGTCACATGTGGCAGCACCGTGACCACGGACGTGACCCTGACCGCAGACCTCTACTGCCCATCCGGTGACGGCATCATTGTCGGCTCGAACGTCACCTTGGACCTGGGCGGCCACAGCCTGGTCGGCAGCGGATCCGGCGTGGGGGTGCAGACCAGCTTCCTTTCCGAGGGCGGCAACACCATCCGCAACGGCACGATCGAGGATTGGGAAACCGGCATCCTTCTTCGGGAGGAACCCCCGGATCGCGCGCCGTACACCGTTTCGGACGTCGTCCTTCTCAGTTCGCCGGTCAGCCATTTCGTGACCATCACGACATTGCACCTGACACGGGTCACCGCTGTGGATTCGACGATCGTCGGCGAATTCAGCAGTGACCTCGCCATCTCGCAATCCACGTTGACTCGGTCAGACGTTCGTGTGTTCTTCGCGACGACGGCGACGATCACCGATTCGACCCTTCTCGAGAGCACCGTCAGCGCCTACCAGAGCGGAGTTCGCATCGACATCTCTCGCCTGAACGGGAAGGGGACAAGCGCTCTCGGCTCCGTCAGCGAAGGAATCATCTCCATCAGTAACAGCGTCGTCAAGAATTACGCGGAACCTATCAGCGGTTTCTGGGGTGGTGCGAGACTCACCGACAACACGTTCACGGACATGCCGAACGGCGTTCTGGGCGACGTCAGCTCGAACCTCGGGTTCGATGGCCCATCACACATCGTGGGCAACACGTTCACCCGCAGCGGAGTCGCGCTCCGAGGAAACGTGCCGATGATCGTCGAGAACAACACCTTCACACACAACGAGATCGGGGTGGAATTCACCCGCATAGAACCATTTTCGGACATGCCGCCGTTCACCGCTGACGGCTCGCGCGCAGTCGGCAACGTCCTGACGAAGAACGCGGGATCGGGAATCAAGACTGACCTGCCCGGCCTCCCGGTCGGCGACAACACCGCGACGAAGAATGACGGATACGGAATCTACGCTCCCGGAGCCGTCGACCTCGGCGGAAACATTGCCTTCGGCAACACGCTCGGGCAATGCGTGGGTGTTGTCTGTGCCGGCAAGTGAGCCTGTCCCGACGGAAGGAGCGTCCAGCGCCTCAAGCGTTGGGGAACGACACCTTCGTGAGCTCTTCTGAGACGTGCCAGATGCGATGGGCCTCCTCGGCGCTGCGAAGACGGGAGTAGAGCTTCTGTTCGGCGGGAGGGCCACCGAGGTGCCCGGGGCCGCGAGGCCCGTAGAACCCGCCACGCTTGGCCCCGGGGGAGGTGGCGGCATAGAGCGCCGGGAGCTTCGCGGTCTCGACGGTCCCCACGAGGATGCCCCGCTCGGAGAGGGCGCGGATGATTCTCCGGCCCGATGTCTCCTCGTCGCGGACAAGTTCAGGGCGGGCGGCGAGCAGGTTCGTCGGAGCGACCCCGGGGTGGGAGATGTTGCTCGTGATGCCCCAGCCGCCCGCCTGACTGCGGCGGTCGAGTTCGAGGCCGAAGAGCCCGAACGCGATCTTCGATTGGCGGTAGGCCTTCATTCCGTCGTAGGAGCGTTCCCAGTTCAGATCGTCCCAATTGATGGCACCGCCATTTGCCGCGATGCTGGCCTGCGAGGTCACGCGCGCGTGCCCGGCGCGCAGCAGCGGAAGCAGATGGCCTACCAGCGCGAAATGGCCGAGGTGATTGGTCCCGAACTGCAGCTCGAACCCGTCGGCCGTCGTCTGCCGGTCGGGCGGGGTCATGACGCCGGCGTTGTTGATGAGGATGTGGATCGGATGACCCTCCTCTCGCAATGTCTCGCCAAGGGCTGAGACCGAGGCGAGCGATGAGAGGTCGAGCTCGCGGAGTGACGCGTTCGCGGTGGGGGTCTTCTGACGGATCGCGGTGATCGCGGCTTCGCCCTTGCGTGGATTCCGAACGGGCAGGATCACTTCGGCTCCCGTTGCCGCGAGCCTCGTGGCGAGGCCGAGTCCGATGCCGTCGCTTGCTCCGGTGACGACGGTGCGCTTGCCCGACAGGTCGGGGACGGTGATGTCGATGGGTCTGTATGGCATGTGTTCACTCCCGGAAGCTGTGTCGTATCTCCACCGTCACGGAATACGGCGGAGTTATTCAGGGCCGCTCGATCCCCTGATGCGGAAGGCCAGCTTCCGGCCGATCCCACCGCGTCGGGGATGGCGTGCTCGGCGACTGGCAATGGCCTCCCGTCCCTGGTTCGCGGGGCAGTCGGGCGTATGGAAGGGGGGATCAAGAAGCCGTGGATGCGCGGGTGCAGCGGGCGGTAGAAATGAATCGGCACCGAAGGAGGCACGCATGGTGGTCGACCGGCCCGGGCTCGCGGAGTTCCTCCGGCGGCGTCGAGAGTCGCTGCAACCCGAAGACGTCGGCCTCCCGCGCGGACAACGCCGCAGGACGAGCGGGCTGCGGCGTGAGGAGGTGGCCTCGCTCTGTCACATGTCGACCGACTACTACTCGCGGCTCGAGCGGGAGCGCGGACCTCAGCCATCCGGGCAGATGATCGCCTCCATCGCGCAAGGGCTCCACCTCTCACTCGATGAGCGTGACCACCTGTTCCGGCTCGCCGGGCACACCCCACCCACGCGGGGGGCGATGAGTGAGCACATCAGCCCCGGCCTGCTGCGCATCTTCGACCGCCTGCACGATACTCCCGCGGAGATCGTCACCGAGCTCGGCGAGACCCTGCGGCAGACCGCGCTCGGCGTTGCGCTCACCGGCGACCTGACCTCCTACAGCGGCCCGGCGCGCAGCATCGGATACCGCTGGTTCACCGACCCCGCCACACGCCAGCTCTACGCCCCCAGCGACCATCCCTTCCTCACCCGAATGTTCGTCTCGGGACTGCGCGAGGTGGCCACGCTGCGGGGACCAGGTTCCCGCGCGGCGCACCTCGTCGACCTGCTCCTCGCTCGAAGCGAGGAGTTCACGGAGGTGTGGAACGACCACGAAGTCGGCATCCGCCCCCACGAGGTGAAGAACTTCATCCACCCCGAACTCGGCGCACTGGAGCTGAACTGCCAGTCGCTCGTCGACCCGAGTCAGGCGCATTCACTGCTCGTCTACACGGCCATCCCCGGCAGCGAGAGCTACGAGAAGCTGCAACTGCTGTCCGTCATCGGCACGCAAGCGCTTCGTGATTCTGTGTAGATGGTGACGACGTCGGCGTCACGCGGAGGCGCATAGCGCAGGGGAGAGAGGACGAGGATCCCGGTTGCGAGCAGGGCGAGCACGGTCCCGATCGAGCACGCCGGCGTCATGACCGTGGCGGTCCTCGCTTGGAGTCTGCGGCGTGCCAGGACGAGCACGCCGATCGCGGCGAGACCTCCGGCGGTGTTGACGAAGAGGTCGGTGACGTCGGAGATCCCGACTGCCAGAACGTACTGAGTGACCTCGAGG
Source organism: uncultured Actinomycetota bacterium (assembly GCA_963758615.1). Taxonomy (GTDB): domain Bacteria; phylum Actinomycetota; class Actinomycetes; order Actinomycetales; family Microbacteriaceae; genus Agromyces. Next base: position 684,063 of record CAVWVZ010000007.1, read on the forward strand.
ACCAAGCTCGCGGCGCCGACCGCGCCCACGGCCTTCCAAGACGACCACGAGGGCACGAGGAGGCCGAGGTAGAGGCCGAAGGGGACGAACAGCAGGAAGTTCGCAACGACCTCGAAGGGCGCGCTGGCACCGGCCCCGGCACTGGGTCCGAACGGGACGAGCTTGATCTCGCGCATCGCGCCTGCACCGACGTACGGGACCTCGAGCTTCCACAACACGACCCAGACGAGCAGGAGGAGGTAGACCACGAACAGCACGACCAGCAGGAAATGCCCGCCCACTCGAGGCGGCGTGACGACAGAGGTTGGCGCACTGGGCTCCCTGCCGCCGAGGTCGGGACCCGATCGGCCGACAGCGCCGGTCACCACTGCATCCTCGGATCGTATGTGGGGTCGGCATACGGGGGAGGGCAACCACGATCGAGCGCCTCGGGGTGCAGTTCGAAGTGCCAAGGCTCGTTGCCGTAGATCTGGCACAGTCCGTACTTGGCGCCGTGCTCCTCCAGCCACGCCGTGGCATCGAATTGCCCGATGTCGATCGCATTCCCGGACACGTGGGCGGACGTGTCCGCTGTGGCGACCCATTTGGCAGCCTCCTCTTCCGACCCGTACTCGAAGACGGCCTCGCGAAGAAGTTGATCCTGGTACTCGGGCGAGCGCCATCCACTGTTGACGTCGAACTCGATGCCGCCTTCAGCGGCATCCGTCGCCGCTTCGCGCACGGCCTGAAGCAGATCGGGGTCGATGTTGGCGACGCCTGGATACCGGTCATCGAACACGGTCACACCATCGGGGAGGGCACCGTCTTCCTCGGTGACGGCACCGTCGGCCTCGGGAGTCGTACCACCGTCGTCGCGAAGGACCTCGCTGAACGAGGGCGCCGCTGACGATGCCGACTGATAGACGAGGGTTCCGATGATCGCGGCGGCGACGACGCCCAGGCCGACGGCGGTGGACCTGAGAGCCCTGCGGGACCTCGCTCGTGCTGCTGCAGTTCGACTCATGCTGCCAGTCAAGGTCGCGCGGTGTTGTCAGCCCGTATGTGGTTTTCGGTATGCCGACGATATCTGCCGGCTCCTAGGGTTGAGAGCATGCGAGTGTTGGTCGTCGAGGATGAGCCCTACATGGCGGAGGCCATTCGCGATGGGCTGCGCCTTGAAGCGATCGCGGCCGACATCGCCGGTGACGGGGACACAGCCCTGGAGATGTTGACCATCAACGCGTACGACATCGCCGTCCTCGACCGCGACATCCCCGGGCCGTCCGGCGACGAGATCGCCGAGAGCATCATCGCTTCCGGTAGCGGCATGCCGATCCTGATGCTCACTGCCGCCGATCGGCTTGACGACAAGGCCTCCGGGTTCGGGCTCGGAGCCGACGACTACCTCACGAAGCCGTTCGAGCTTCAAGAGCTCGTCCTCAGGCTCCGAGCGCTCGACCGCAGGCGTGTGCGCAACAGACCGCCTGTGCGGGAGATCGCCGGCCTGCGTCTCGATCCATTCCGCCGCGAGGTCTACCGAGACGGCCGATACGTCGCGCTGACCCGGAAACAGTTCGCCGTGCTCGAGGTTCTCGTCGCCGCCGAGGGCGGTGTCATCAGCGCCGAAGAGCTGCTGGAACGGGCGTGGGACGAGAACGCCGACCCGTTCACGAACGCCGTGCGCATCACGGTCTCGGCCCTGCGCAAGCGTCTCGGCGAACCGTGGATCATCGCCACGGTGCCCGGCGTCGGCTATCGCATCGACACGGGACCGGAAGCCGCCGGCAGGGACGACGAACGTGGATAGAGCGCCTGGGTTGAGCGTTCGCCTCAAGCTCACCCTGAGTTACGCCGGGTTCCTGATGCTGGCAAGTTTTCTGCTGCTCGCGGCCGTGTGGCTCTTCCTCCTGCGCTACGTGCCCGCCAATGCGATCCGGACCCCGGAAGGATTCGTGCCCGGCCGGGACGACCTCGTGCGTGCCTTCGCTCCGGCGGCAACCTGGGCGCTCGTCTTCCTGCTGGTGTTCGGCCTGCTGGGAGGTTGGATTCTCGCCGGCCGCATGCTCGCCCCGCTGGCTCGCATCACGGGCGCCGCGCGGATGGCAGCGAAGGGGTCCCTCTCCCACCGGATCGCGCTCGAGGGCCGCAACGACGAGTTCCGCGAGCTCGCCGACAGCTTCGACGCCATGCTCGCCCGGCTCGAAGCGCACGTCGCCGAACAGCAGAGATTCGCCGCCAACGCATCCCACGAACTGCGCACGCCGCTCGCGATCACGCAGACCCTGCTCGACGTCGCCCGCAACGATCCGAACCGCGACAGCGGCGAACTCGTCGAACGACTGCGCGTCGTCAACGCCCGAGCGATCGACCTCACCGAGGCGTTGCTCCTGCTCAGCCGCGCCGACCAGCGGTCGTTCTCACGAGATCACGTCGACCTGTCCCTCATCGCGGAGGAAGCCACCGAGATGCTCCTCCCACTCGCAGAGAAGCGCGACATCACCATCGAGACGTCCGGGGACGTCGCCCCCACCATCGGCTCGCACGCGCTGCTGCTGCAGCTGGCCACGAACCTCGTGCACAACGCCATCGTCCACAACCTCCCCGAACGGGGCACCGTGCAGGTGAACACCGCCATCGGTCCCGAGTCCGTCACGCTCACGGTCGAGAACACCGGCGAGAAGCTCACTCCGCAGCTGGTCTCGACACTCACCGAACCATTCCAGCGCGGCACCGAACGCATACGCAGTGACCACGCAGGTGTCGGCCTCGGCCTGGCGATCGTCAAGAGCATCATCCAGGCACACGACGGAACACTCGCAATCGTCCCCCGACGCGACGGCGGAATCTGCGTCACGGCGCAGCTCCCCGCCGCACCAACGCACGCCGGCAGATGACGAATCAGGCCGGTCTCATGCTCCGGGGCTGGAAGCTGCGGTGACGCACGGCCGCGGGTTCACCGCGCCCGCCGTCATGGTGTCGGATCGTCGCCGCGAGACCACGCGATCGCGATGAGCCGGCGCAGCACATCGAGGTCGACGTCGTCGAGCTTCCGCACGTAGACGCACCCCGCACCCTCTGTGTACGTCCCGAGCTCGGGGAGGAGGGCGGCACCCTCGGGGAGGTCCTTGATCCCGTAGATCGACAGTTGCGCCTTGCGCGGCGAGAACCCCGTCTTGGGCCAGTCGCCATGGTTGCGTGGATTCGCGGGCGACACGTAACGGTAGCTGCCATAGCCCACGATCGACCCCCACATGACAGGCTCCGCCCCCGTCACTTCGTGGAAGATCGTCTGGAGGGCTTTCCCGTCGTCGCGTCGGCGGGCGGGCGTCGCCGCATCGAGGAAGTCATCGACGGAGGCATCCGTCGGCTGGGTCTTGTTCTCGGCCATGACGTCCATTGTCGTGCGCGCGCCCCTGATGCGCGAGTGCTCGGCGACCCACGCGTCGTAGGCTGGCCGCATGCCGACCGCCTCGACCGACGCCCGTGCCGACCTCGCGGCGCTGTGCGATCGCGGCATCGACTGGCGACTCGGCCCGCAGCGGGTGCTGCAGAACGAAGCCCCGGTGAGAGACGCCGCCGTGCTGGTGCTCTTCGGTGTGCTCGACTCCGTGCCTGCGGGCGCCTCGAACGCGGTCCCCGGGGACCTCGACGTGCTGCTGCAACGGCGGGCCGCGACGCTCTCGACCCATGCCGGACAGATCGCGTTCCCGGGCGGCCGGCTCGAACCCACCGACTCGGATGCCGCTGCCGCAGCCGTGCGCGAAGCCGTCGAGGAGACCGGACTCGACCCCACGGGTGTCGACGTGCTCGGCACGCTGACGCCGTTCCCGGTGCCCGTGAGCAACCATCTGGTGACGCCCGTGCCCGCCTGGTGGCGCCGTCCTTCGGAGGTCGCTGCCGTCGACCACGCTGAGACGGTGGAGACGTTCCGGGTGCCCGTAGCCGACCTCGTCGATCCGGCCAACCGGGCGATGACCGAGCACCACTTCGACGGTCAGGTCTACCGCTCGCCGGCGTTCGCCGTCGACGGACGGGTCGTGTGGGGATTCACGGCGATGGTGCTCACGCGCATGTTCGAGGACCTCGGGTGGGCCGTCGAGTGGGACGACCGCAGGGTCGTCGAACCCTGATCCCGAGTCGACGCGAACGCGAGCTCAACATTCGGTGAAGTCGCCGCGACCACTGGCGTGGCGAACACGAACGGGCGTACGGTGCCGCAATGCGCTTCAAATGGAGCGCTCTCACGAGGGAGGGTACCGATGACGGATGCAACGACCAAGCCGACGATCGTGCTGGTGCACGGGGCGTGGGCGGATGGTTCCAGCTGGGACGGCGTGACGCGCGCGCTGCAGGCGCAGGGCTACACCGTGCTCGTCCCGCCGAACCTTCTGCGCGGACTGACCGACGACGCGGCGTACATCGCGTCGTTCCTCGCGCAACGCACGAGCGGTCCGGTCGTGCTCGTCGGCCATTCCTACGGTGGGGCGGTCATCACGAACGCCGGCGCCGCGGGCGGCGACGTGCGTGCGCTCGTCTACGTGAACGCTTTCATGCCCGACGAGGGCGAGACGGTGCTCCAGATCCTCGATGGTTCAGGGTCGGCCCTCGCGGTCGCCGACCCGACCACGGTCTTCGACATCGCCGGGTATCCGGGTGCGCCCGAGGGAGCCGCCGAGGTGTTCCTCAAGCCCGAGGTCGTGCATTCGTCGTTCGCGCAGGACCTGCCCGAGGCCGACCGCTGGACGATCGTGGCGAGCCAGCGTCCGGCGTCGCTCGTGGCCAACGTCACGCCGTCCGCGGCGCCCGCGTGGAAGACGTTGCCGAGCTGGGCGGTCATCGGCACGGACGACCGGGTCATCCCGGTCGACGTGCTGCGGCGCATGGCCGAGCGTGCCGGCTCGACGGTGTCGGAAGTGTCGGCGTCGCACGTGTCGATGGTGTCGCACCCCGATGTCTCGGTCGATGCGATCGTCGCGGCGGCGGACTCGATCTGATCGATCCGGTCAGCTGGCCGCGGAGCCTGGCACCGGTGGGTTCGCCACTCATTTGGCGTGTCGCCAAATTCGAACGTATGTTCGAAGAGTGGTGACGTGGCATCCGATTCTCGCCGCACACGAACCGACCGCCGGCCGGTGGGAACTCCGCGACCAGCACGACCGCTGCTACGGGGTCGTCGTGATCCTGCGTCGTGGCAGTGAGGTCGGGTATCGCGCCGATGACGCGACGGGGGAACTCATCGGGTACTTCACCACCCTGCGCACCGCGTGCCACCAGGTGCACCTGCGCTTCGTCCGCAGCCATGGCCCGGCCCCGTTCACCGGGTATCCCGACTTCAAGCCGAAACCGTAGCGCTCATGCGGGCAGGGCGACACTCGCTCCCGCGGTGACGTCAAAGGTTGCACGATCCGACGCTAAGCAAAGACTATCAGCTGAGTCTTTGGTTAGAATGGGTTCGTGACCGTCGAAGCAGCATGGCCCGCCATCGGCAACGAGCCGCGGCCCTGGCACCGCGCCGAGAACGAGGTCGCCTCGCGCCGGCAACTGCGCGCGGCCGTCGGCGAGTACCGTGCCGCGCTCGTGCCGCTGATCGCCGAACGCGACGTGCGGCTGCGGGCCGAGACGCTGGCGATGGCCGACGACGCGAGCAAGGAACTCACCCGTTTCGATGCCGAGGCAGGCTCGTTCGCGGCACCCTTCGCGGCCATCCTGCTGCGCACCGAGAGCGCGTCGAGCTCCGAGGTCGAGCACCTCACCGCGAGCGCGAAGCAGGTCGCGCTCGCCGAACTCGATCGATCCGACTCGGCGAACGCGCAGCTGGTCGTGGCGAACGTGCGGGCGATGCAAGCGGCGATCACGCTTGCCGATCGCCTCGACGAGCAGGCCATCATCGCGATGCACGAGGCCCTGCTCGAGACATCCGCACCGCATCACGTCGGTGGGTGGCGCGATCAGCAGGTGTGGATCGGCGGCGGGTCGTTCTCGCCGCATCACGCGACGTTCGTGCCGCCGCATCACGACCGAGTGCCGAAGCTGATGGCCGACCTCGTACGGTTCGCCGACCGCACCGACGTGCCTGCGCTCGCGCACGCAGCGCTCGCGCACGCCCAGTTCGAGACGATCCACCCGTTCCCCGACGGCAACGGGCGCACCGGCCGAGCGCTGCTGCACGGGATGCTCCGCGCCGCCGACGTCACCCGGAATGTCGCCGTGCCGGTCTCGGCCGGCCTGCTCGGCGATCTCGACGCCTACTTCAACGCGCTCACGCGATACCGACAGGGGCGGCCCGAGATCATCGTCGAGACGGTCGCGGAGGCCGCATTCCGCGCGGTCGCCAACGGTCGTGCGCTGGTGCGCGAACTGCAGGAGATCGCCGCCGCCTGGGATGGGCTCGTCCACGCACGATCGGATGCCTCGGTGCACCGGGTGAAGGCGCACCTGCTGCAGCATCCGCTCGTGACGGCCGCGTCGGTCGCCGAAGCAATCGGCGTGAGCGAGGTCGCAGCTCAGACCTCGATCGACAAGCTCGCGGCGGCGGGCGTGCTCACGCGAGCAGCCGGCGGTGCGCGCTACCGGGTCTGGCAGGCGACCGAGGTGCTCGCCGCGCTCGACGCGTTCGCCGCCCGCGCCCGACGTGCCCGGTGGTGACGCGGGGCTATCCCCGCAGGCGGCCGAAGATGAAGTACGAGATCGGCCCGATGAAGTTCACAGCGATGATCACGGCCCACAGCGCTTTCGGTCCTCGCACCTGCGTGGCCGGGCGCTTCGCGAGATCCGTCCACGCCGTGGCCGCGAGTGCGAAGTGCACGGATGCCGCGATGAGCGACCATGTCTTCTGTTGACTGCTGAGATCACTCCAGCTCTTCGCTGTCGCCATGTCGGCCTCCTTCATCGACGATGTCGGGTGATTGCTCGGCCTCGGTGCCCACAATAGTCGCGAGGCGAGACCGCGGCATCCGACCCGGCGCCCGACTGCCTGATCAGAAGAGCAGTGCGACGCCGGTGACGACCAGCCAGAGCGACCAGGCGATGTAGGTGAACGGGGTGAGCGTCGCGGCGAGCTTCCAGCCGCTCTGCTCGAACGAACCGACGAACTCGAAGGAGCAGACGGCGAGGATGGCGCCGATCAGGATTCCGGCGGCTCCCAGCAGTGGATGCACCTCGGGGCTCTGCACCATCGCGACTCCCACGAGGATGCTCCAGACACCGGTCAGCAGGAAGCCGAGGTGTTCCCCGACCGCGACGCCGAGGTAGCGGTTGAACGACTGGAACACGACGTCGATCGCGTCCTTCCGGGCGGGAGTGGCGTTGGGCTCGGCGTCGGCGCGTGCCAGGTACGGCACGAGGAAGGGCCATCGGATCAGGCCGAGGAACTGCACGACGCTCGCGAGTACGCCGACGGTCGCCCCGACCGCGAGCAGCACCGGATCTGCGCCCTCGAGCGTCGCGGCCAGCAGCACGGCGAGCGGCGCGAAGAGCACGGCCGTCATCGCGAATCCCCACCAGAGCAGCACCAGGCGCGATCCGCCTGCGCGGAACCGCTCGAGGATCTCGGCGGTCGGCCGCCTCAGGATGTCGGGATAGTCGAACGTCGCGGCCAAGGCGGCGAACGCGGCGTTGAAGGCGACCGGCAGGGCGATGAGCAGGATGCTCGCGACGAGCGATGACGTGGTCACGCGTCGACGTTACGCCTCAGGGCGGGACTCCGTGCAAGCCACGCGGTCACGCTGCTCGGCGAACCGCGCCATGCTGCCGGCGTCGTGGCGCCGACTCGAAGGCCGGTCACCCCGAGGGGCGACCGGCCTTCACCGCTGAGCAGCGCTGCGCTACGACGTCTGCAGCGCCTTCGCCTTCAGCGCTTCGAACTCGGCCTGCGTGATGGCGCCGGAATCGAGCAGCTGCTTGCTCTTCTCGATCTCGGCGGCTGCCGAGGATCCGCCGCTGCCCGCGACAGTGCGAATGTAGTCGGCGTTCTCGGCCTGCGCCTGGTACGCCCTCGCTGCGTTCCGCTTCGCCATGTCCCCACCGCGCGCGATGAGATAGATGAACGCCGCGAGGAACGGGAGGAACACGAGGAAGAGCACCCAGAGCGCCTTCCCCCACCCGTTCAGCGTCTCATCGCGGAAGATGTCGATGATCACGGTGATGAAGATCCAGATGCACGCGATGATGATGTAGAACCAGAACAGCCACACCAAGAAGTCCCAGAAACTGGTCATGTCGGCCCCTTTCAGCTCGATTGACGCCGGCACTCGGCATCTGCCTGCCCGAACCGTAACCCGGCGGCATCCGCCCTCACATCACGCAGATCGCACCAACCGCACCCAGGCCGCGTCGACGCCCGATCGAATCACGCCATCTGCATGATGCGGCGAAGGCGGATGTCTCGTGTACTGACACCTGTCAGGACGAGTCGGCTGCGCGGGGTCGCAGAACAGGCCGATCGGCCGCACACCGTCTACCGCCATCGACGCACGGAGGGGGGAAGTCTTGGACTACACAGACCGCCTGCGCAGGCTCGCGATCAACGACGAGCGGCTCGGAGACGATGCGATCGGGGACGTCGGCATCGGCGGCGAGGGCCTCGAGGCGCGAGTGGTCGCACTCGCACGGATCGCCGCGCTCGCGGCGGTGGGCGGGGCCGAACCGTCGTTCGGGTCGCTCGTCGACGCGGCGGTCAGCGCGGGGGCCACGCCAGACGAGATCGTCGACGTCATCGTCGGGGTCATTCCCGTCGTCGGGCTGCCACGCATCGTCGCGGCGGCGCCCAAGGTCGCGATGGCACTCGGGTACGACCTCGACGACCTGGGTGAGCTCGGCACTGCGTGAGCGGCCACCGCAGCCGTGAACCGTCAGCCCCCGAGCAGGCCGATCACGACGGCGCGCTCGACCGCTTCGCTGCGCGTCGACGCACCGAGCTTGCGATAGATCGAGCCGACCTCCGAACTCACCGTGTTGCGCGAGATGAAGAGACGCTCGCCGATCTCGCGGATCGAGAGGTGCGTCTGCAAGTACGGCAGCAGTCGCAGTTCGGCCGGGGTGAGGGGCGGGCCTCCGCTCGAGTCGGCGACCTCGGTCGATGAGATGAACACCCGGAACTCGGCGACTTCATCGACGAGGGCGCCGAGCGCCGGCCGGTGCAGGAGGACGTCATCGATCTCACGCAGCAGGTGCCGCGCGGTCGCGTGGTCGGCCATCGCCCAGCACACCGTGGCCAACTGCAACCGCACTCGCACAGCCAGGTACGGGATCGCGTACGTGCAGGTCGGGCGTGCGCGCATGGCGCGCGTCAGCTGCAGCTTCGCCTCCGTCGGATCGCCGCGGTGCAGCGCGAGACGTGCGGCACCGGCGAACGCGAGCACCGCCGTGGAGTAGTCGTGCATGCGCCGGCGGTCGATCGCGGCGAGGGCCGCCTCGACGTGCACGGCAGCCTCGGCCCACGCGCCTCGGTCGATCGCGAGCAACCCCAGCTCCGACTCGCTGACGATGAGCACGTCGGTGTTGTCGCGCGCCGCGGCGCTGGTCGAGCACTCGGCGAATGAGCGCCGCGCGAGTTCGGGTTCGCCGGCGAGCAACTGTGCCTCACCGAGCAGCGCGAGCGCCTGATCATGCCACGGGCTCCAGATCGGCTCCGTTGCGACGGCGAACTCCGCATCGGCGAGCGCCTGCTGCGGACCCGCGGCGCACATGATGGAGCGGATCATCGCCCGGGCGGATTCGAACGACGACGAGCCGTCGCCGGGTGCGGGTTCGAACGAAGTGGCGGCGAGCACTGACGCCCACCGCTCGGCCTCGCTGGTCTGGCCGGTGAGCGCCGTGATCCAGCCCGCCAGCACCGCGAGCGGTGGGTATGCCTCGATCACCGGGTCGCCGAGATCGGCGAACCAGCGCTGCACCGTGGTCAACTGCCCGGACTGGTAGGTGGTCAGCGCGATCGAGGCCACGAGGCGGGTCGCGCGCTCACGCCCCGCCGAATGATGGAGCAGGTGCTCGATCGCCATCGCGGGCGAACCGTGCTGTTCGAACCAGTCGGCGGCCCGGAGATGCAGCTCGACGATCGTCTCACCGTCGACACGGCGCAGCTCGCCGAGCAGGAACTCGCGGAAGAGCGCGTGGTACCGATACCACTCGCGACGACGGTCGAGCGGCACCAGGAAGGCATCGGAGGCCTCGAGCTCGCGAAGCAGGTCCTGAGCATTGCCGGTGTCGAGTACGGCGTCGCAGAGCGGCGCCGTGAACCGATCGAGCACGGCCGTGCGGCGCAGGAACCGCTGGTGCTCCTCGGGGAGTTTCGCCATGGACTCCCGATAGAGGTAGTCGGCGACGTAGCGGTCGTCGCCGGCGACCGCCAGTGCATCGCCTCCACCGTCTCGGGCGATCGCAGCCGCCAGGAACAGCCCGACAGGCCAGCCCTCGGTGCGTTCGACGACCACGACGGCGTCGTCGCGGTCGAGCGGCACGTGAACGCCCGCGAAGATCTGCTGCGCGCCCGACGGGTCGATGGCGAGATCGCTCGCGGTGATCTCGAATGCGTCACCGGCGGCGCGAAGGCGTGGAAGGTGGGGCTGGTCGCCGCGACTTGCAGCGATCACTTGCGATCCGCGCGGAATCCCGGCGAGCACGACGCTCAGCACGTCGTGGCACGCAGGAGAGTGCAGTTCGTGCAGGTCGTCGAGCATCAACACGAACGGCTTGGGAGCGGCGCGGAGTGCCGCCGCGAGCAGCGGCGCGGCGCGGCCCAGCGCCGACACGCCGTGGCCGCGGACGTCTTCGGCGAGGTGGCGCGTCCCGGGTGTGATGCCGGCATACGCCGCGGCCAGCAGCGTGAGGACGGCGGCAGGGTCGTCGTCGAAGCGGTCGAGCGATGCCCATGCGACGGGCCTGGGCTCGAGATTCGCCCACTCGGCGAGCAGCGTGGACTTGCCGTATCCGGCCGGTGCGGTGATACCGACCACGCGCATCCCGCTGGTTCGTGCCGCCTCGATGAGCCCGGCGCGACTCACCGATTCTCGGGCCGGACGGTCGGGGACGGTGAGCTTCGCGTCGAGCAGGAGTCGATCAAGCTCGACTTCAGTCGTCGTCGGAGCCGGGGCTTCCTCGAACACGCTCGAATCCTACGGGTCGCGCGCTCGCGCGCTCAATAGCCCCGTTCGGGCGTGTCGATTCGTGACTCGGCCCCGTGGAGTAGGTTGAGCGACATGCGGCCCCGGGAGTTCGACGTCGGCGAGTTCGCTCGCACCGCCCGAGGCAGCCTGCGCGAGGGGCTCGACCTGACGAGCTTCGGCTCGTCGCCGCTCGCACCCGACCTCGTGGTCGTGCTCGGGGCGCTCGGCGACCTCGAAGGTTCCACCATGGCCCACCTCCGCAACGTGCTCGTGACGCCAACCCACAAGGACGCCCGCGTCACCGCGTTCCTGGTGACCTGGGCGTTCGAGAAGTTCTGGATCGCCGACGCACTCGCCGCGATCGTCGCGGCGAACGGCGGCGGCGAGGCGTCGTCGAGCAGGCTCACGGATGTCCCGGCCCCGCGCCGCGGCATCCGCCATGGTCCAGGACCGGTCCGGCGGGCACTCGCGGGATTCACGCAGGGCGAGTCGGTGGTCGGCGCCCACACCACGTTGGGACTCGTCGACGACTGGGCGCTGCGCGAGGTCTACGAGCGCGTGTCGACGGAGGCGGCCGGCTGCACCAACCTCGCCGACGCGCTCGCGACCATCCTCGCGGTGAAGTCGCGGCACACCGCGTTCTTCGACGAGGAGTCGCGTCGGCGCCTCGCAGCCTCGCCGAGGGCGGCGCGACTCGCGCGCCGCGAGCTCCGACGATCGCCGTGGCCGCTCGGCGCCGCCGTGATCGATCCGGTGCGGCTGGGAGCCCTGGCACGGTTCTCGTGGTCGGGGGAACACGGCGCCGAGCGGCTCTCATCGCTCGAGCGGCGTATCGCCGAGTTGCCGGGGATCGGGACATCCGCCGCATCGGCCGTGCGCGCGAGCCTCGCGCGCGGCGCATCCGACTGATTACATGAAGTGAGGCGGGAGGGACTGCATGGCGTTCGACATCGACCGGTACACCGCGACCTCCGTCAGCGTGCACTGGGACGACCTCGACCTCGACGATTTCCGGCGGCATCCACTGCCCGAGCGCTCGCTCCGCACGCTCCGGTACATGGCCGACGTCGAGTACCACACGGTCTGCTACACCCGCGACCTGCTGACCACGCCCTCACACCGCGAATCCGACGTCAGCGCGTTCATGACCATGTGGAATCGTGAGGAGTTCTGGCACGGTGAGGCGCTCGCGGCGGTGCTCGCGATGCACGACATCACCGTCGACTACGACGTGCTCAGGGCGAACCGCCTGAAGCTCGGCTGGAAGGACCGGCTCGACCCCATCAAGCAATCGGTGCTCGGTTCGCTCGTCGGCGCAGATTTCGTTGCGGTGCACATGTCGTGGGGCGCGGCGAACGAGTGGTCTGCGATCACGGCGTACCAGCGCATGGCCGACCTGGAGGAGCATCCGGTGCTCGCCGAACTGCTGCGCCGAATCGCGAAGCAGGAGGCCCGGCACGTCGCGTTCTACACGTCCCAGGCTCGCGACCGGCTCGCGGCGAGCACGAAGGCGCAGAAGGTGACCCGATTCGCGCTCAGCCGGTTCTGGGCGCCCGTCGGCTCGAGCATCAACTCGGTCGACGACGTGCTCCACGTCATGACACATCTCATGAGCGGGCCCGACGGGCGTCGGGCGGCGCGAAAGGTCGACGACAGCATCAGCGGGATGCCCGGCCTCGGCGGCCTCACGATCGTGCAGGACGCGCTCGACGATCTCGGCATCCCCGCCTGAGCAGGCTCGTGCTGGCGCCTCAATGCTGCCTGTGTACGACGGGGACAGCGCCTGTACGCCGGCTGAACCCGAGGTTGCGGACATGAGGAAGGCTCTCTAGTCTGTCGCGGAATTGGCCGTTTCCGTGAGTGGGTGACGCTCGCGGATCGAGAGACCGGAATCGGTCGGCGCGCGAGTCGCGCGATTCCACGGTGATCCACATGCAAGACAACCCCCTGAACCCGCAGACGCCGCGTCCGAATCGCCGGGGGGAGCCGCGCCGCGACCACCGCGCCGGCCGCGCGGAGAACGTTGGCGGATGATCCTCGCGATCAGCGCAGTCGTCGGGATCGCCGTGACCACGGGCACCGGACTGCTCGTGCGGACCGCGGCCGACGAAACCGCGGCGAGCATCGCGGCGACCGAGGAACTGACCGCGAGCGTCGATCTCGCCGCCGACCAGCTCGACGCACACGGCCTCATGCTCACGGCTCGGGCGACCAGCGATGCCGAGGCCGCGCTCAGCGAAGCGTCCCAGGCCATCGCGGCGGCACGCGGCAAGTCGGACGCCGCTCAGCTCGAGGCATCCGTCGCGCAGTTGCAGGCGTTCGAGCTGCTCGCACCCGAGCGCATCTTCGAACTCGCGGACCTCGCCGAGGCGCAGGCCGCGACGGTGCGTGCCGAGGTCGCCGAGTTCGACCGCGTCGCCGCGGAGAAGGCGGCGGCGGCCAAGGCCGCAGCCGACCGCGCCGCCGCCGAGCGGGCCGAAGCGGAACGCGCGGCAGCCGAGCAGGCCGACCAGTCCGCAGGGCCCGAGCAATCGGGTGGTGGATCCGGCTCGATGCCCGCACCGCCGGCGAATCCGAGCGAGGCCCAGGCGATCGCACGAGACCTGATGGCGGCGCAGTACGGATGGGGGCCCGCCCAGTTCGGATGCCTCGTGGCGCTCTGGAACTACGAGTCGGGGTGGAACGTCTACGCCAGCAATCCGAGCGGCGCATACGGGATCCCGCAGGCGCTTCCCGGCTCGAAGATGGCTTCCGCCGGTGCGGACTGGGCGACCAGCGCGCGCACCCAGATCATCTGGGGTCTGGGCTACATCGCCGGCCGGTACAGCACGCCCTGTGGTGCGTGGGGACACGTCGAAGCCAACGGCTGGTATTAGCCGAAGGGCGCCGATGACCGCAACCGCGTTCGGATGACATTCACAGAAGGATGTGAGGTTTCGTCCAGAACACCTCGGCAGACTGGCCACTTCGCCCGGACGCCCCCGCGTCCGAGGAACGTCGAGAGAAGGATCGTGGCGCGTCAGCATCACGAACCGCCACGTGAAAGTTATGCAGAACCAGTCTTCTTCCCCCAGCACCACCACTTCCACCCCGTCGCCCGACGGCGGCCCGGCGCACAGCCGCAGGGCACGCCGCAACCGCCGTAGCTGGCGCCGCGGACCCGTCATCGCCGCAGGCGCCGTCGTCGCAGTCGGCGCTCTCGTCGGCAGCGGCTTCGCGCTGCAGTCGGCCGTCGCCGCGCAGAACGAGAGCATCGCCGCGACCGCCGAGCTCAGCGCCGCGACCGACCTGCGCGTCGAGCAGCTCGGCTCGCACGCCGGCATTCTCGAGGCCCGTGCCGTCAAGGACGCACAGGACACCCTCATCGGCGCCAAGGACACGCTCACGAAGGCCAAGGGCAAGGCCGACGCGACCGAGCTCGCGTCATCGGTCGCCGCACTCGACGACTTCCGCCTGCTCGCACCCGAGCGCGTGTTCGAGCTCGCCGACGCCACCGCGGCGCAGGCAGCCACGGTGAAGACCGCCGTCGCCGAAGCCGACCGCATCGCCGCCGAGAAGGCGAAGGCTGCAGCCGCGGCCGCCGCGAAGGCGAAGGCTGCGGCCGACGCCGCTGCCGCCGCCGAGGCCGAGCAGAACTCGGGATCCTCGAGCTCGTCATACCCGACGGGACCGGCGAACCCGACCGGCGCGCAGGCGATCGCCCGCGACATGCTCGCGGCACGCGGCTGGGGCGCCGACCAGTTCGGCTGCCTCGTGTCCCTCTGGGACCGCGAGTCGGGCTGGAACGTCTACGCCCAGAACCCTTCGAGCGGTGCCTATGGCATCCCTCAGGCGCTGCCCGGCAGCAAGATGGGTTCGGCCGGCAGCGACTGGCAGACCAACGCCGCCACGCAGATCGCCTGGGGCCTCGGCTACATCGCCGACCGCTACGGCAGCCCCTGCGGTGCGTGGAGCCACTCGGAGTCGGTGGGCTGGTACTAGGCCACAGCACTCACGAGAACGCGGAAGGGCCGCGGCGGATCAACTCCGCCGCGGCCCTTCGTCGTTCACTCCGTCTACGCGACCGTCTCGGCGTCGCGCTTGGGCAGCTTCCACCCGGGCCGCACGTAGTGGCAGGTGTAGCCGTTGGGGTAGCGCTCCAGGTAGTCCTGGTGCTCGGGCTCGGCCTCCCAGAACGGGCCGGCCTCCTCGATCGTCGTGACGGCCTTCGCGGGCCAGAGACCTGACGCGTCAACATCTGCGATCGTGTCGAGCGCGGTCTCCTGCTGCTCGAGGCTCTGCGGGAAGATCGCCGAGCGGTAGCTCGTGCCGATGTCGTTGCCCTGTCGGTTGAGCGTCGACGGGTCGTGCACCTGGAAGAAGAACTCCAGCATGTCGCGGTAGCTCGTCTGCTCGGGGTCGAACACGATCTCGATCGCCTCGGCGTGGCCGGGGTGGTTGCGATACGTGGCGTTCGCGTTCTGTCCGCCCGTGTAGCCGACGCGGGTCGAAACGACACCCGGGCGCTTGCGGATCAGGTCCTGCATGCCCCAGAAACACCCGCCGGCGAGAATGGCGGTCTCAGTGCGGTCGGTCATGATGCGTCCTCCTTCTCGGATGCCGCGGGCGCGGCATCCGTCGTCGTGAACAGGTCGCGGTACTCCGCGTACCCCTGCGCCTCGAGCTCGGCGAGCGGCACGAATCGCAGCGCGGCCGAGTTCATGCAATAGCGTAGGCCGCCGGCGTCGGCGGGCCCATCGTCGAAGACGTGCCCGAGGTGGCTGTCGGCAGCCGCCGAACGCACCTCGACCCGCTTCATGAACAGTGAGCGATCGACCTTCTCGATGACCGCGTCGGGATCGATCGGCCGGGTGAAGCTCGGCCAGCCCGACCGGCTGTCGTACTTGTCGGTCGACGCGAACAGCGGTTGGCCCGAGACGACGTCGACGTAGATTCCGGCCTCGTGGTGATTCCAGTACCTGTTGCGGAACGCCGGCTCGGTGCCGGCCTCCTGCGTCACGTGGTACTGCTGGGGGGAAAGGCGGTCGACCGCCTCCGGAGTCTTGCGGTAGTCCTCTGACAACTTCGTTCCTCCTTCATGGGGCGACGCTGGCTGCGGCGCCTCGACGCACGGGCACCCTTGGTGAGCGCAGATGCGGGCGTCACCAGAGAGAACGAGTGGGGACGTCTGCCTGTTCCGCATCACACGCCTCCCCGCTGTGACTTCGCTGTGAGCGCCGGAACGACGAATCGGCGCCGCGCATCCCGGCCTGCGGTCGACATCGTGGTCGGGTCGGTAGCCTGACGGAGTGGGGGACGATCAGACGCAGCAGCGACCCGGCGGGCCGTTCGCCGGGATCACAGTGCTGGTCACGCGCGTGACCGCGTGGGCGCTGGCCTTGAAACCGGTGCGAGCGATGCTGCGCTACTTCGAGCACCATGGCCCGATGCTGGCCGACAGCATCACGTATCGCACGCTCTTCTCCGTGTTCGCCGGGGTGTTCCTCGGGTTCGCCATCGCGGGGGTCTGGCTCGCCGGTCGCCCCGAGGCGATCGAGGCCCTCATCGAGACGATCGACGCGGTCATCCCGGGGCTGGTCGGCGAGGACGGGCTGATCCATCCCGACGACCTGATACAGCCACTCACCCTCAGCATCGCCGGAGTGCTCGCGCTCATCGGCCTCGTCGGCGCGTCGATCGGTGCCATCGGGTCGCTGCGCATCGCGTTCCGCACCCTCGGCGACCTGCCCGACGACCAGCTGTTCTTCGTCTGGGTCCTCGCGCGCGACTTCGTGCTGGCCATCGGATTCGGCGCGCTGCTCGCCGCGACGGCAGCCGTGACCTTCTTCGGCACCTCGGCGGTCGATGCCGTGTTCGGCTGGTTCGGCGTCTCGGACCGCGATCCCGCGTACGACGGCACGATCCGGGTGCTCTCGATCCTCCTGATCTTCGCGATCGACACGGTCGTGGTGGCGGCCATGTTCCGGATCCTGTCGGGCCTCAGGCCGAGTGCACGGTCGCTCTGGAGCGGCGCTGTCATCGGCGGCATCGGCCTCACCGGGCTGCAGGAGCTCTCGAGCCTGTTCGTGAGCGGCGCGACGGCCAACCCGCTGCTCGCCTCGTTCGGGTCGCTCATCGCCCTGCTGCTGTGGTTCAACCTCTCGGCCCAGGTCATCCTGATCGCCGCTTCGTACATCGTCACCGGCATCGACGACGAGCATGATCGGGTGAGCGCCCGGTACGGCGCGCCGACGGTCGCGCTCCGGCGGATGCAGCGCGCGGAGCGCCGCTCGTCGATCGCGGCGGCCGAGTTGGCCGACGCCCGCGCTGCGGTCGAGCGCGAGCGTGAGGCGTCGGGCGGCGGGGGAGCCTGAGGGCGGTCTTCCCGTCGTGGTGGTCGGCGACGAGAATGGGCGAATGCCCACCGTGCAGCACCTCGTCCGTTCCGTCATCGCGCCGCTCACCCGCACCCGCGTGTTCCGCGCGCTCGCGCCGGTGGTGCTGCCGCCACTCGAGTGGGTGGTCGCGCGCGTCTCGGGTGGGCGCGTGCAGCTGAGCGGGCTGCTCGTCCCGTCGCTCGTGCTGCACACGACCGGTGCCAAGTCGGGAGAGCCGCGCGACACCCACCTGATGTACACGGCAGACGGCCGCGGCCGGGCGATCGTCGCCGGAACGACGTTCGCGCAGGAGCGGCATCCGGGGTGGACCTACAACCTGCTCGCGCACCCCGACGCCTCGATCACGGTCCGCGGCCGCAGCATGCCCGTGCGGGCGAGCCTCATCGGCGACGACGAGCGCAACGAGGCGTGGGCGCGAATCGAGGCGCAGTGGCCCGGCTACCGCGGTTACGAGCGCGATTCGGGGCGCGTGGTGCGGCTGTTCCGCCTGCAGCCGGTGGCAGACCGCCGGGGCGCTTCGATGTGAGCGGCTACTGCTCGGCGCGGCCGGCGCTCGCGCCCGACTCGGCGAGCAGGCGGACGACCCGACGGATGACCGGACTGTCGGCCATGGTCCGACGGTAGGCGACCCGCACCTCGCGCACCTGGCTGTGGTCGCGGAGCGGCCTGGCGACGGCGCCGGCGGGAAGCGGCGCCCGGCCGAGTCGCGGCACCAGGGCGATCGCGACGCCGTTGCGCGCGAGTTCGACGAGTGAGGCGAAGTCGGGGTCCTCGACGACCACTCTGGGCACCGTTCCGAGGTCGGCGAAGATGCGCATGAGCGCCTCGTGGCAGATCGCCCCGGTGGGCGTCGACGCCCAGAGCTCGTCGACGAGGTCGGCGCGTTCGACTTCGTCGTGGCGTGCGAGCGGGTGGGCCGCCGAGAGCACGATGTCGGCCTCGTCGAAGCAGACGTGCTCGCTCATGACGTGTGCGGGAGTGACGAGCGGCACGGAGTTCCAGTTGTGCACGATCGCGAGGTCGACGATGCCGTCGGCGACCATACCCATGGCGTCGACCGGATCGACGCTCGTCACGGTGGCGGCGATCGGCGCGTCGTCGGTGCGGAGGTCCCGGAGCACCCGCCCGACGAGCCCGCGTGTCGCGGTCGAGAACGACGCGATGCGCAGCGGCGCTGATCGTCGCACCTCGCTCGCTGCCAGCGCTTCGAGTCGTTCGAGGCCGGCGAGCAGCTCACGGCCCTCGCTCGCGAGAGCCCGGCCTCGGTCGGTGAGCAGCACGCCGCGCCCGCGTCGCTCGAGCAGCACCGCGTCGAGGTCGCGTTCGAGCTTCTTGACCTGCTGCGAGACAGCGGACGCGGTGTAGCCGAGCCTGTCGGCGGCCGCAACGACGGAGCCGTCACGGTCGACCGCCACGAGTGCGCGAAGTCCTTGAAGGTCGATCATGAAGGAATCCTACGCTTTCACGTGAATAATTCGGAACTGGTCCTGCATCCATTCGGATGCAATGCTGGACGACGTGACCCCAAGACATCTCGCGCTCGGCGTGCTCGTCGCCGTCATCTGGGGCGTGAACTTCGTTGCGATCGACCTCGGCCTGAGCGATACCCCGCCACTCGTCCTCGTCGCATTCCGGTTCCTGCTCGTGGCAGTGCCGCTCGTGTTCTTCGTGCCGAAGCCGGATGCGCCGTGGCGGGTCATCGTCGGCATCGGGCTGTTCATGAGCGCCGGGCAGTTCGGCCTGCTGTTCACGGCCATGCATCTCGGCCTGCCTGCCGGGCTCGCAGCCGTCGTGCTGCAATGCCAGATGATCTTCACCCTGATCATCGGCGCGCTCGCGCTGCGCGAGCGACCGACCCGCGTGCAACTCGGGGGAGCCGTCGTCGGCGTGATCGGGCTCGGCATCGTCGCGCTGGGGCGGTTCGAGGCCGCGCCCGGGCTCGCCGCGGTCGTGCCCATGCTCATCTGCGTGGCGGCCGGTCTCAGCTGGGCGGTCGGCAACGTGATCTCCCGATCGGCGTCGGGCGCGAGCGGCTTCGGCATCGTCGTGCTGGTCGGCGCTGTTCGTTCCGCTTCCTGTGCTCGCCATGAGCCTGGTGCTCGACGGCCCTGCGGTCGTCGGCGATGCGTTCGCGACCATCGGCTGGCAGACGATCACGAGCGTCGCCTACACCGCCGCGCTCGCCTCACTCGTGGGCTACACGATCTGGAACATGCTGCTCGGTCGCTACCCCGCCGCGATGGTCGCGCCGTTCGCCCTGCTGGCGCCACCGGTCGGTCTCGCGGCGGCTGCGCTCGTGCTGGGCGAGGTGCCGAATGCGCTCGAGCTCGCCGGCAGTGCGCTGCTCGTCGGCGGCGTGGCGGTGGGACAACTGCGCCGTCGATCGCGTGATCGAGCGAACGGAGGGGCTCGATCCGAGCCGATTCCCGTGTTGCGGGGTTAGCATCGGGGCATGTGCAGGAACATCCACACCCTCCACAACTTCGAACCGGCCGCGACGAGCGACGAGGTGCATGCGGCGGCGCTGCAGTACGTGCGCAAGGTGAGCGGATCGACGAAACCGTCGAAGGCGAACGCCGAGGCGTTCGACCGTGCCGTCGCCGAGATCGCGCACATCACGCAGCACCTGCTCGAGGATCTCGTCACCACGGCCCCGCCGAAGGACCGTGAGGTCGAGGCGGCGAAGGCGCGTGCGCGCGCCGCCCGTCGCTATGCCGAGCTGCCGGCGAGCGCGTAGACGCGCGGCCCCGCCGATGCGCTCCGGGCGCGCGGGGGAGTAGCGTCGCTGGCATGGCCGCCGACGCGATCGAACTCACTGTTCCAGGTCCGCACGGCGATCGCGTGGTGCGCATCTCGAGTCCGACGCGCGTGATCTGGCCCGAGGCCGGCATCACCAAGCGCGAGCTCGCCGAGTACCTCGTCGCCGTCGGCGACGCGTTCGTCACGGCGAACGGCGATCGACCGATCTCGCTGCAACGTTTCCCGGGCGGTGTCGACGGCGAGCAGTTCTTCTCGAAGAACCCGCCGAAGGGCGCACCCGAGTGGGTGCGGTCGGTGCCGGTGACCTACCCGAGCGGGCGCAGCCACCCGCAGCTCGTCATCGACGAGCCGGCCACGGCCGTGTGGGCGGCGCAGATGAACACGATCGTGTTCCACCCGTGGGCGTCGCGCGCCGGGAACAGCGACAACCCCGACCAGCTGCGCATCGACCTCGACCCGCAGCCCGGCACGGGTTTCGCCGAGGCGGTGCCCGTCGCGCTCGCGCTTCGCGAACTGCTCGCCGAGGTCGACCTCACGGCGTACGTGAAGACGTCGGGCAGCCGCGGCATCCACGTCTTCGCGCCGATCGAGGCCGAACACGAGTTCCTCGACGTGCGGCACGCGGTGATCGCGCTCGGGCGCGAGCTCGAGCGACGCATGCCCGACGAGGTCACCACGAAGTGGTGGAAGGAGGAGCGGGGCGACCGCATCTTCATCGACTACAACCAGGCGAACCGCGATCGTACGATGGCGGGCGCCTACAGCCCTCGCCCGCTGCCGGCCGCCACGGTGTCGTGCCCGATCGAGTGGGACGAGATCGAGACGACCGACCCCGGGCAGCACACGATCCGCACGGTGCCGGCGCGGCTGGCCGATCACGGGGACCCGTGGGCGACGATGCACGATCAGCCCGGCCGCATCGACACGCTGCTCGAGTGGTGGCAGCGCGACCTCGACGACGGGCTCGGCGAGCTGCCGTTCCCACCCGACTTCCCGAAGATGCCCGGCGAGCCGATGCGCGTGCAGCCGAGCCGCGCGAAGAAGGACTGACCCGCTCGCGTCAGGTGAGCGCGACGACCTCGCCGTAGGTCGGGGTGCCCGCCGATTGGCGCAACTCGCCCCCGCTCATCGAGGCAGCGGTGTCTGCGATGGCCCCCAGTGCCGCGCGGAAGAGCAGCGAGCCGCTGCTGACCCGGGCCACGCCGCGCCGCGCGAGCTCGGCGATGGGGATGCCCGCGTGCACGAGCACGTTGAGCGGCGCTGCGATCGCCTCGGAGAGCGTCGAGATCGTGGCCGGCGTCAGCACGCCGGGCACGAATACTCCCGTTGCTCCGGCAGCGAGGTAGCGACCGGCTCGGGCGACGGCGTCGGAGTGCCTCGAGGGCGTGTCGGCGTCGCCGCCGATCCAGAAGGCATCGGTTCGCGCGTTCAGGTAGATGTTCGGTGCCGCTGCCGTGATCGCCGTGATCTTCGCGGCCGCGAGTTCGGGGTCGACGAGCCGCCCGGTGACGTCGGAGTCCTCGATATTGATGCCGACGGCCCCCAGATCGGCGAGCTCGGCGACGTACCGGGCGACCTCGTCGGGATCGTTCGAGAAGCCCGCTTCGATGTCGGCCGTCACCGCGATGCCCGCCCGGGCGATCCGCCGAACGAGGCGTATCGTCTCGTCGGCGATCTCACCGGCGCCGTCGCGCAGTCCGGCCGCGAAGGCGACGCCGAGGCTCGTGGTTCCCACGACGGAATGGCCCGAGGCGTGCAGCCACCGCGCCGAGGCGAGGTCCCACGCGTTGGTCAGGATCAGCGGCGAGCCGGGTCGGTGCAGGTTCCGGAATTCACTCGGCGTCAGCATGGATCGGTCCTTCCGCGGGTGCAGCGGGGTCGGCGGATGCGGCATCGCGAACATCGAACAGTCGCCGGAGCTCGTCGACCACGGCGGTCGCGATGGCGATGGCGTGGTGCGGCGCCGGACACCGGCGAGCACCTGCGCCGAAGGCGAGGGCCGCGCCGTCCAGCCGCAGGACCATGAGCTCACCGCTCGGGTCGACCCGGCGGGTCGCCGCCACGGGGGCGTCGTGCTCGAGCGTCGCGCGGAGCACCTCGGCGGTCGAGTGCCCGTCGTGGGCGTCGGTCGCGAGACGGCGCATCGCGCCCTCGATGAGGCCGCCGGTGGCAGCCCAGGCCTGCACGAGCAACTGCACCTCGAGTGCGCGGGTCGCGGCATCGGAGTCCGGTGCCGAGGCAAGCAGGTGGTCGATCGCGTCGTCCTCGGCTGCACGGTCGTTGGCGACGCCCGTCGCGTAGCGGTCGGCGATCACGGCGACGCTCTCCGCGAGGCGGTCGACGTCATCGAACCCCAGCACGTCCGCGAGGCTCGCGACCGGCACACTGCGCGCGACCCGCGCGATCCGCGCGATCCCGGCGTCCGAGGTGTCGGCCGAGATCGCGAGTGCGAGTCTCGTACGCGCGGCCGCGGCCTCGGCGAGAGCGGACGTGGCCGCACCGGCGAGCCGGGCGTCGAGCCATGCGCGCCGATCATCGTGGACCGACCCGTTCGCGAAACGCGAGACGGCCGCGCGGAATCGATCGAATCGACTCGTGGTCGCGACATCCGCCTCGGGGACGCGGAATCGGGGATCGACGAGGATGCGTGCGACCTGTGCAGGCTCGGTGATGATCGTCATACCGCCAACGTAGGACCGCGACGATTCGATGGCGACCGAAGTGTGCCCGACGTATCGTGGCGGTATGCACGGAGACGCCGACCTCGCCACGCCCGCCCGGCTCATGGGTGAGCCCGCACGCGCCGCGATGCTGCTGGCCCTTCTCGACGGACGGGCACTCCCCGCGTCCGACCTCGCCGCGGTCGCCCGGGTGAAGCCGTCGACCGCGAGCGCGCACCTCGCGCAACTCGTCGACGGTGGACTCGTCACCGGACGCCGACTCGGCCGCCACCACTACTTCTCGCTGGCGGGCCCCGAGGTCGCGAACGCCGTCGAGGCGCTCCAGTTGCTGGCGCCCCGGCGGGAGGTCACCTCGTACGCGCAGTCGGCGACCGCGTCGCGCCTGGCCGAGGCACGCTCGTGTTACGACCACCTCGCCGGCCGAGTCGCTCTCGACCTCGCCGACGCGCTCGTCGCCGAAGGCGCGCTCGCCCCGCTGGTCGCGGGCGCGCCGAGCGAGGTCCTCGACGTGCACGGCCCGCTGGCCGATCGTCTCGGCATCGTCGCGGCGACCGCCTCCGCGTCACGACGACCGGTGGTGCGCGGATGCCTCGACTGGACCGAGCGCCGGCCGCACATCGCCGGCCGGCTCGGCGCGCACCTGCTGCACCGGCTGATCGACGAGGGCTGGGTCACCCGCGTTCCCGGCGACCGGTCGCTTCGGATCAGCCCAGAGGGTAGACGCGAGTTCGCGGAACTCGCCTGACGCCGACTCGGGGACTCAGACCGCGATGTCGCGGTTCGCGTGCGGCAGCCGGGGGACGCCGTGCACCTCGCGGTGCAGCCGCTCCATTCGGGCGTCGAGCTCCGAAGCCGTGTGCGCGGCATCCGTCAGCCCGTCGAGGAGCTCCTGCGGGATCTGCTTGTCGTACTTGTAGTAGATCTTGTGCTCGAGGCTCGCCCAGAAGTCCATGGCGATCGTGCGGATCTGCACCTCGACGGCCACGGCGTGCGCACCCGTCGACAGGAACACCGGCACCTCGACGATCACGTGCAGGCTCTGGTAGCCGTTCTCCTTCGGCTCCTTGATGTAGTCCTTGACCTTCAGCACGCGGATGTCGCGCTGCGTGGTCAGCAGCTCGAAGATCCGGTAGGCGTCCGAGACGAAGCTGCACGTGACGCGCACACCCGCGATGTCGGTGATCGTCTCGCGGATCGTGTCGAACGACGGCTCCACGCCCTTGCGCTGCATCTTGTCGATGACGCTGTCGAGGCTCTTCAGCCGGCTCGAGATGTGCTCGATCGGGTTGTAGTCGTGCGTCTGGCTGAATTCCTCGCGCAGGATCGAGAGCTTCGTGATCACCTCGTCCATGCCGAACTTGTAGCGCAGCATGAACCGCTCGGTCTCGTCGCGCAGCGCCCGCATCTCGTCGAGCGTCTGACCGTCGATGGTCTCGAGGGTGCGCTGGGCGCGGTCGGTGAGCATGGGCGGGGCCTTCGGATGCCTCGTGGATCGGATGCCGTCGAGCGGGGTCACGCATTCCACCGTATGGTGCGATCCTCTGGGTTCGCTTTGATTCGGCCACGGAATCCGCATTCGGTCGCCGAGTTCGCTGCGGGCTGATCGCTACGCTCGAGGCATGACTGGATGGCTCACCGTGGCGCCCGGCATCCACCAGCGCCGATACGACCCGTTCGACATCTCGATCGTGGTCGTCGAGGGCGAAGACGGCCTGCTTGCTCGTCGACACCCGGGCCGAGCCCGGCGAGGGCGAGGCGCTGCGCGACGACATGCAGGAGCGGTTCGACCGGCCCGTGCGATGGGTCGTGAACACCCACGCGCACTTCGATCACACGTTCGGCAACCAGGTCTTCGGCCCCGGCACGGCGACGGATGCCGCGATCCACGGTCACGTGAACATCGCGACCCATTTCGCCGAGTACGAGGAGCCGCGCCTCGCCGCGTGGCGCGACGACCCCACGCGGGAGAGCGGCCGGCACTGGCACGGCGTGCGGCTGACGCCCCCGACGCATCCGGTCGGCACGCCGACGACGCTCGATCTCGGCGGGCGCATCGTCGAACTGATCCCGCAACCGCCGGCGCACACCGACACCGACCTGGTCGTCTTCGCCCCGGCCGAGCGGGTGTGGATCCTCGGCGACCTCGTCGAGGAATCGGGGCCGCCGATGTACGGCTCGGGCAGCTTTCCGCTGCAGTGGCCGGGTGTGCTCGCCGCCCTCGCCGACGGTATGGCGCCGCGCGACCTCGTCATCCCCGGTCACGGCCGCGTCGTCGACCGCGCGTTCGTCGCGCGTCAGGCCGCACAGCTCCACCTCGTGGCCGACCGGTTCCGTGCCGCCCACGACGACGGGTTCACGGCAGCCGAGGCGCTCGCGCGCCATCACGACTGGCCGATTCCCCTCGACTTCCTCGTCAGCGCCGTCGAGCGCACCTACGCGCAGCTCGATCAGACGTCGCCGTCGACGTAGTACCACCGGCGACCCTCGCGGCTGAAGCGACTCGTCTCGTGCAACTCGCCGCGGTCGCCCTCGGCGCGGTATCGGGCGATGAACTCGACCACGCCCGTCGTGTCGAGTGGGCCTCCGCGGTCGGTGCGCACGACGTCGAGACCGTACCAACGCAGCGACGCGTCGGCCTCGAGCGTGGCCGGGCGGGTCGACGGATGCCAGGTCGCGAGCAGGTACTCGACATCGCCGACGACGAACGCCGTGTAGCGCGAACGCATGAGCTGCACCGCGGTCGGCGCGTGCGCCGACCCGCTGAGGAAGCGGCCGCAGCAGGCGCCGAATACGTCCCCGCTCAGGCAGGGGCATCGGTCGTCGGGCGCTGGAGCGGGCCAAGTTGTCGGCGGCTGACATGCCTCAAGTATCGAGCGCGACGCTCATGGAGTGCACAGGTGAAGCTGAGGATCTGTCCAGACTGAGCGTGCAGAGTGGGTGGCTTGTGCCCGCGCTCGGGGGCAGTCTCCCAACAGAATCACATCCGAGCGACTCACTGGAACTCATGCGCAACGACACTTCTGACACGCCCGAAACCGAACTCGACTCGCTCCACCCCCGCCGCGGCGCCCGCCGTCGACGCACCAACCGCAAGCGCCTGTTCATCGCCGGCGCGATCGCCGCGACCGGCCTCATCGTCGGCACCGGTTTCACGGTGCAGTCCGCGATCTCCACCCAGGCGAGCATCGACGCGACCACCGCGCTCACCGAGTCGACGGGCGTGCAGCACGAGCAGCTCGGCGCCTACGCCACGATCGCCGCCGAGCGCACCCGCGCGAACGCCGAGGACACGATCACCGCTGCCAACGCCACCCTCGCCGCCGTCGACGGCAAGGTGGATGCCTCGGGCCTCGCCTCGTCGGTCGCGTCGCTCGGCGAGTACGAGACGCTCCCGATCGACGACGTCGCCGACCTCGCAGCGCAGACCCGCGCCGAGGCCGAGAAGGCGCGGCTCGCCGCGGCCGAATACGACCGGGTGCAGGCCGAGAAGGCGAAGGCGGCGGCCGAGGCCCTCGCACGCCAGAACACGCCCGAGGGCGCCAAGGCAGCAGCCCGGGAGATCGGGGCCTCGAAGTACGGCTGGGGCGAAGGCGAGTTCCAGTGCCTCGTCCAGCTGTGGCAGAAGGAGTCGGGATGGTCGTACACGGCCATGAACGCGTCGAGCGGCGCGACCGGCATCCCGCAGGCCCTTCCCGGCAGCAAGATGGCCTCGGCCGGCGCCGACTGGGCGACGAACGCCGCGACGCAGGTCGCGTGGGGTCTCGGCTACATCGCCGACCGCTACGGCAACCCGTGCGGTGCCTGGTCGCACTCGCAGTCCGTCAACTGGTACTGATCGACCGGACGTCGAGCTCGGTCATCCGCGCTCGACGAGCGGCGTGAACCGCTCGAGCTCCGCGCCGAGTCCGAGATCGATCACGCGCAGCTCGCCGGCGTAGTCGGCTCCGGGCTCGAGCAGCAGTCCCGCCTTCGCCGCGCCGAAGGTGACGGTGAGGTCGGCGGGGAGCACGGCCGGGTCGGGCACCGAGCCGTCGTCGGGATGGATCCCGCTCGGCAGGTCGACCGCGACGACGATCGGCCGGTCGTCCGCCGTCAGCACGGGGAGGATGCCGACGACGAGCTCGCGCGCGCGACCGCGCAGTGCCGGGTCGGTGCTCGTGCCGGTGCCCAGGATTCCGTCGATGATCACGGATGCCCCGGCAGCCAGCCGCACGATCTGCTGGGGTCCGACGTCGGCGGAGATGCGAACGCCCGCCTGCTCTGCCGCGGCGCGCGCCTCGGCGTGCAACCGGGCTCCGGTCGGAACGACCTCGACCCGTGCACCATCGCCCGCGAGCTCGGCCGCCGCGAACAGCGCGTCCCCGCCGTTGTCGCCGCTTCCGGCGAGCACCAGCACCGACGGCGGCGCGCCCGGGGATCGAGCGAGCTGCTCGCGGACGACCTCGGCAAGCGCCGCAGCGGCCATCCGCATGAGCGGCTCGCCACGCTCGAGATGCGGCTTCTCGGCCGCTCGAACCTGTGCGGCGGTGTACCCGGCGACCATCAGATCAGGCGTTCGTCGAGGAGCGACTGCCGGTCGGGATGCCGATCGAACCACTCGCCGACGTACCAGCAGCTCGGCACGATGTGGCGGGTCGAGGTCGCCTCGACGTCGTTGACCGCGAACTCGACGAGGTCGCCGGCGAGGCCCGCCCCACGGTAGGTCGGATTCGTGAACGCGCGGGTGAAGGCGACGGCCTCGCCGAGCACGCGGTAGTCGAGCACGCTCGCGATACCGCCGTCGACCCGCAGCACGTACCGACGGGCGTCGGGTTCATGACTGAGTTCCTTGCGCACGATCTCAGGCTACGCCGCCCGCGCTCAGCGCCCGCGAAGGCGGTCGAGGTCGCGTCGCTCGCGTTTCGTCGGGCGCCCGGCTCCGCGGTCGCGTGTCACCACCGCCGCCACCGACTCACGCGGGGGCGGCGGGGGAGTGCGGTCGTCGACCGCCTCGGCCGCGAGTGCCGCGGAGACCCGCTTGACGAGCGTGCGCCGAACGATGAGTTGCCGGTCGAACCCCGAGATGCGCACCCGCACCTCATCGCCGGGCCGCACGGGCTGCGCCGCCTTCGCCCGCTCGCCGTTCACCCGCACATGCCCGGCACGGCATGCGGCCGTGGCCGCCGAGCGCGTCTTGAACTGCCGCACCGCCCACAACCACGCATCGATGCGCACCGGTGAGTCGCCGTTCATGTCACAAGCCTACGGCTCTTGCCGAGATCCCAGCCGGGTGCGCCATGCTGGAGGAATGAGTGCGAAGAGCGGCGACGCCTGGGTCGAGGGTCCCGGTGGCGCGCGCTACTGGGGGCGTTACGGCGCCGCCGGCCTGCTCGCCGTGAGTCCGCAGCGCGAGGTGCTGCTGCAGCACCGGGCGCACTGGAGCCACTTCGGCGGCACCTGGGGCATGCCGGGCGGTGCCCGGCACGAGCACGAGAGCGCCGTCGACGCGGCGGTGCGGGAGGCCGGAGAAGAGGCCGGAGTCCCGCCCGACCTGATCGTCGTGCGGTTCACGTCGGTGCTCGACCTCGGCTACTGGTCGTACACGACCGTCGTCGCCGACGCGACCGAGCGGTTCGAACCGGTGGTCAGCGACCCCGAGAGCATCGAACTCCGATGGATCGCCGTCGATCGCGTGGTCGAACTCGACCTGCACCCGCGATTCGCGGAGTCGTGGCCCGCGCTCGCCGCGCAGGTCTGACCTCAGGCGGTCCGCTCGCCCGCCGCCGCGGCGCGGCGCGGGAACCACGGGATCAGCGGTGACGTGCGCGCCCGGTACTCGTCGTAGTCGGGGTACTTCGACCGTGAGATGCCCTCGGTGAAGATCGTCGAGCCGATGAACAGCGTCGTCAGCATCAGCGCCCCGACGACGCTCCACTGCAGCCAGCCGCCCGTCGCCGCGACCGCGAAGAGGTAGAACACCCACCACTGCGCCTGCTCGAAGAAGAAGTTCGGGTGCCGAGAGAACCGGAAGAGCCCGGTCTGGAGGAATCCCGGCTGCGGCGAGCGGCCGGCGGCCCGCTCGCTCGCCTTCCATCGGTGGAACTCCCACTGCTGCTGGTCGGCGACGGCCTCACCGAGCAGGAAGGCGACGAAGCATGCGGCGAGCGCGATGTCCCAGATGCCGAGCGGGAGCGTGCCCGCCTCGGCGACCGTGAACGCGGGAAGGGTGAACGCGAGGATGACGGCGTTCTGGGAGATCGAGATGAAGAACAGGTTGAACATGGCGAACTGCCGCGGCGACATCCGACCGCGCAGCACAGCCCAGCGGTAGTCCTCACCGCCCGGCCGGTACCCGCCCTTGCGCGCGAAATTGAACGTCAATCGGATGCCCCACAGCGTGACGAGCGCTGCCATGAGCACGAGTCGCGGGGTGAATCCGCCGCCGGCGGCGAAGACCCACACGTAGATGACGGGCGCGATCGACCAGACGCGGTCGACCCACGAGTACTCGCGCGTGATGAGCGAGGCGACCCACGTGGCGAGCGTGATCACGCCACCGATGACAAGACACACGAGCAGGGGACTCATGGCCGAATTGTACGGCTCGATAGGATCATGACGTGGCAGGGGAGCGCTCGGGGGAGATCGGTTCGGAGGTCTGGACGATCCCGAACATCCTGAGCATGCTCCGCCTCGCGCTGGTGCCCGTCTTCCTGGTGTACATCGTCATCGGCGACTACATCGTCGCCCTCGTGGTGCTCGTGGTCGCGAGCCTCACCGACCTGCTCGACGGCTTCCTCGCGCGACGGCTCGGCCAGATCACGCGTCTCGGCCAGCTGCTCGACCCCGCGGCCGACCGCCTCTACATCTTCGCCGCCCTCGTCGGCCTCGCCGCACAGCAGCTCGTGCCGTGGTGGATCGTCGTCGTCATCGTCGCGCGCGACGTGTTCCTGCTGGTGCTGGGCGTCGTGCTCGCCAATCACGGGTTCGGCCCCCTGCCGGTGCACCAGCTCGGCAAGGTCGCGACCTTCGCCCTCTTCTTCGGCTTGCCGGTGATCATGCTCGGGCTCGCGTTCCCCGCGATCGAACCCGTGAGCGAACCGGTCGGCTGGGCGATCACGCTCTGGGGCGCATTCCTCTACTGGTGGGCGGGCATCATCTACGCGATCGAGACCTCACGGGTCATCCGTATTCCGCGGGTGGCAGACGACTCCCGATCCGATACGCTGGGACAAGGAGGTTAGCCGTGGCGGATTCCGACATGACAAAGCCCGACGATGCGAACGAGACGGGAGACGGGTTGTCAACGCCTACCTCAGAGCACTCTGTCGCCGACGACGCCGGCGACACGACGATCGGGTTCAGCCGTGATGCGGCTGCACAGCTCAGCGCGCTCGACGCCGACACGACTGCCGAAGAGCAGGAGGCGATCGCGGCGCTGCCGTCGGGTTCGGCGTTGCTCATCGTGCGCCGGGGGCCCAACAGCGGTGCGAGGTTCCTGCTCGACACCGACGTCACGGTGGTCGGCCGTCACCCCGACGCCGACATCTTCCTCGACGATGTCACGGTCTCGCGCAAGCACGCCGAGTTCGTGCGTCATCGCACGGCGTTCGAGGTCAGGGACCTCAGCTCGCTGAACGGCACCTACTTCGACGGGGTGCGCATCGAGACCGCCCTGTTGAGCGACGGCGCAGAAGTGCAGATCGGCAAGTACCGGCTCACGTTCTATGCGTCACGACGCGACCTGGCTCCAGTAGCGAGCGAGTAGTGGCGAGCACCGCTGCGTCGTCGCGCGCGAGCGGCCAAGACCCACTTCTCGGCATCGGACAGGTGCTCGCGAGGCTTCAGCCCGAGTTCCCCGAACTGACGCCATCGAAGCTGAGGTTCCTCGAGGAGCAACGGCTCGTTTCTCCCGCGCGCACGGCGGCCGGATACCGCAAGTTCTCGCCCGCCGACGTCGAGCGCATCACGGTCGTGCTCGCCATGCAACGCGACCACTACCTGCCGCTCAAGGTCATCCGCGCGCACCTCGAGGCGATCGACGCCGGCGAGACGCCCGCGCTGCCCGGCGCGACGAGCGCCGCGGCCTTCCTCGGGGCCGCCCGGCGCCTGCGGCGCGACGAACTCATCGCCGAGGCCGGGGCGACCTCGGCCCTGCTCGATGACGCGGTGTCGGCCTCACTGCTGCCCGCGATCGAGCACTACGGCGACGAGGCGCTCGGCGTGCTGCGCGCGCTCGTCGCGCTTCGTCGGGTCGGCATCGAGCCCCGTCACCTTCGCGGTGTGCGAGCCGCGGCCGAACGCGAGGCGGCGCTCGTCGAGCGCGCCATCGCTCCGTCGCGGCGGGCCGATGCTGCCGACAAGGCTCGCGCTGCCGAGCAGGGTCGCGAGCTCGCCGGGCACCTCGAGACCGTGCACTCCAGCGTGGTTCGCGCGACCCTCTCACGACTCGCGCGCTGATCGCGCGACACGCCGTGACGTTCGGCCCGATGTGTTTGGCCGATGCCTGCCTCGTCGGTAGCGTTGTGGACATGCCGTCGGGGAGCCGGTACGAGAGCGAGGGGCGAACAGATGAGTGAGACCGTACCCTCGCGATACGACCTTGGGCTCCTGTTCACCGACGGCATGCCCGAGTACGAAGACGGCACCGGCTATCGCGGTGCGGTCGCCGCGCGGGCCGCCGGCATCAGCTACCGTCAACTCGACTACTGGGCTCGTACCCAGCTCGTCGAGCCGACGGTGCGCAGTGCCGCGGGTTCGGGATCACAGCGGCTCTACGGCTTCCGCGACATCCTCGTGCTGAAGCTCGTCAAGCGGCTGCTCGACACCGGCATCTCGCTGCAGCAGATCCGCACGGCGGTCACGCAGTTGCGCGAGTCGGGTGTCGAAGACCTCGCGCAGACCACGCTCATGAGCGACGGGGCGAGTGTCTACCTGTGCACCTCCGACGACGAGGTCATCGACCTCGTCAACCGGGGCCAGGGCGTCTTCGGCATCGCGGTCGGCAAGGTCCTGCGCGAGGTCGAGTCGACGCTCGTCGAACTCGACACGCAGCCCGCCGACCCCATGGACGAGCTCGCCGTCCGGCGTGGCTCGAAGTCGCGCAAGATCTCCTGATCCAGCCCTCGCGCGCACGATTCGTCACATGGCGTCACGGTCGAGAACTCGATCGGCGTGCCTCGTGAGGGACATCCGACCGGTTGCGAACGGTGAGAAGCCCCGCGTCAGATGACGTGTGATTCGACCGCGAGCGGTGCGGCGTTGGCGAACTCGCCGATGCGCGCCGTGCGCAACACGCGTTCGAGCAACTGGTCGAAGTTCGCCGACATCTCCTCGGCGCTCTCGCCCGGCCACATGTGCAGCGGCTTCGCCGCGCCCTGCGCCTGCTGCAGCGAGGTGCGCTCGGGCAGCTGCGGCGAGAGCACGAGGGGGCCGAACATGTCACGCAGCTCCTTGATGCGGAACTGGTGCTCGAGCGACTGCACGCGAGCGCGGTTCACGATGATGCCGAGCGGCTGCAGACGCGGCGAGAGGCCGCGGCGGATCTCCTCGATCGCACGCAGGGCACGATCGGCCGCGGCGACCGAGAACAGGCCGGGCTCGGTGACGACGGCGACGCGGTCGCTCGCGGCCCACGCGGTGCGCGTGAGCGCGTTCAGCGAGGGCGCGCAGTCGATGAGCACGAGCTCGTAGTCGGCCTCGACGTTGGCGAGCGCCTCTTCGAGTTTCCAGATGTCGCGGATCGACGGGTGCGGGCCGTCGAAGTTGATCGCCGAAGGGCTGCCGATCATGACGTCGATCGTCGAGCTCGGGTTCGACCTCGTCCACCCGCTCGGAGCGATCGCCGACCGCACGATCTTCTCCTTGGGGGAGGCGAGCACATCGGCGACGTTGAGGTGGCCGGCGACCTGGATGTCCATGCCGGTCGACACATCGGATTGTGGATCGAGGTCGACGACGAGGGTACGGACGCCGCGAGCGAAGGCCGCCGACGCCAGTCCGAGGGTGACGGTGGTCTTGCCGACGCCGCCTTTGAGGGAGCTGACGGAGAGAACGTGCACGAACAGATACGTTACCTTTACTACTCGGGCGATACCTAAACGTTCGCTGTGCGGATTCCGGTCGGAAAGGCTTGCATGTTCACGAAGATCCTGGTTGCCAATCGCGGTGAGATCGCCATTCGCGCGTTCCGTGCCGCCGTCGAGGTCGGTGCGAAGACGGTCGCGGTCTACCCGGTCGAGGACCGGAACTCGCTGCACCGGCTGAAGGCCGACGAGGCGTACCAGATCGGCGAGCCGGGACATCCCGTTCGTGCGTACCTCGATGTCTCCGAGATCATCCGCGTCGCGAAGGAGTCGGGCGCCGACGCCATCTACCCGGGTTACGGCTTCCTCTCGGAGAACCCCGAACTCGCACAGGCGGCGTCCGAGGCCGGCATCGCGTTCATCGGCCCGCCGAAGCACGTGCTCGAGATGGCCGGCAACAAGGTCACCGCGAAAGAGCACGCGATCGCCGCCGGCGTGCCCGTGCTGAAATCCAGCCCGCCGTCGCGACGACATCGAGGAACTCGTCGCACAGGCCGAGGACGATCGGGTTCCCGATCTTCGCGAAGGCGGTCGCGGGCGGTGGTGGGCGCGGCATGCGCCGTGTCGACTCGAAGGACGACCTTCGCGCCGCGCTCGAAGAGGCGATGCGCGAGGCGGACAGCGCGTTCGGCGACCCCACGATGTTCCTCGAGCAGGCCGTCCTGCGGCCGCGTCACATCGAGGTGCAGGTGCTCGCCGACGCCTCGGGCGAGACCGTGCACCTCTTCGAACGCGACTGCTCGGTGCAGCGCCGCCACCAGAAGGTCATCGAGATCGCGCCGGCGCCGAACCTCTCCGACGACGTGCGCGTCGCCCTCTATCGCGACGCGATCGCATTCGCGCGCTCGATCGGCTACGTGAACGCGGGCACGGTCGAGTTCCTGCTCGACACCGTCGGCGAGCGAGCCGGCCAGCACGTGTTCATCGAGATGAACCCGCGCATCCAGGTCGAGCACACCGTGACCGAAGAGGTCACCGACGTCGACCTCGTGGTGTCGCAGATGCGCATCGCGGCGGGGGAGTCCCTCGCCGAACTGGGGCTCACCCAGGACACGATCCGACTGCGCGGCGCGGCGCTGCAGTGCCGCATCACGACCGAAGACCCGACCGCCGGCTTCCGCCCTGACACCGGCAAGATCACCACCTACCGTTCGCCCGGCGGCGCCGGCATCCGCCTCGACGGCGGCACGATCAACCCCGGCGCGCAGATCAGCCCCCACTTCGACTCGATGCTCGCGAAGCTCACGTGCCGCGGCCGCGACTACACGGCGGCGGTCGCCCGCGCCAAGCGCGCCCTCGCCGAGTTCCGCATCCGCGGCGTCGCGACGAACATCCCCTTCCTCCAGGCAGTGCTCGACGACGCGGCGTTCGTCGCAGGCGACCTCAGCACCTCGTTCATCGACGAGCGC
This sequence comes from uncultured Actinomycetota bacterium, assembly GCA_963758615.1. Classification (GTDB taxonomy): domain Bacteria; phylum Actinomycetota; class Actinomycetes; order Actinomycetales; family Microbacteriaceae; genus Agromyces. The sequence continues at coordinate 718,435 of CAVWVZ010000007.1, forward strand.
CCGCAGCTGCTTCGTGGTCGCGTGTCGAAGGACCGCGGCACGAAGATCCTCAACTGGCTCGCCGACGTCACCGTGAACCAGCCGAACGGCCCGGCACCCATCAGCGTGAGCCCCGTCGAGAAGCTGCCCGCAATCGACCTCTCGCAGCCCGCGCCCTCGGGATCGCGTCAGCGCCTGCTCGAGCTCGGCCCGACGGGATTCGCCGCTGCGCTGCGAGCCCAGACTCCGCTCGCCGTGACCGAGACGACCTTCCGCGACGCCCACCAGTCCCTGCTCGCCACGCGCGTGCGCACGAAGGACCTCGTGGCGGTCGCGCCGTACGTCGCGCGCATGACCCCCGAACTGCTCTCGGTCGAGGCCTGGGGCGGGGCCACCTACGACGTCGCACTGCGCTTCCTCGGCGAGGACCCGTGGGAGCGCCTCGCCGCGCTCCGCGAGGCCCTGCCGAACATCAACATCCAGATGCTGCTGCGTGGGCGGAACACCGTCGGCTACACCCCGTACCCCACCGAGGTGACCGACGCGTTCGTGCGCGAGGCATCCGCAACCGGCGTCGACATCTTCCGCATCTTCGACGCACTGAACGACGTCGAGCAGATGCGGCCGGCGATCGAGTCGGTGCTCGAGACCGGCCACTCGATCGCCGAGGTCGCGCTCTGCTACACCGGCGACCTGCTCGATCCCGCTGAAGACCTGTACACGCTCGACTACTACCTGCGACTGGCCGACCAGATCGTCGGTGCCGGCGCGCACGTCCTCGCGATCAAGGACATGGCCGGACTGCTCCGACCCGCGGCCGCGGCACGCCTCGTGGGCGCGCTGCGAGAGCGGTTCGACGTGCCCGTGCACCTGCACACCCACGACACGGCAGGCGGCCAGCTCGCAACCCTCATGGCGGCGTCCGATGCCGGTGTCGACGCGGTCGACGTCGCCAGTGCGCCGATGGCCGGCACCACAAGCCAGCCGTCGGCATCGTCCCTCGTCGCCGCACTCGCGCACACACCGCGCGACACCGGCATCTCACTCGACGCCGTCGCCGACCTCGAGCCCTACTGGGAGGCCGTGCGGCGCCTGTACCGGCCATTCGAATCGGGCCTGCCGGGGCCGACCGGCCGCGTGTACCACCACGAGATCCCGGGTGGTCAGCTCTCGAACCTGCGCCAGCAGGCGATCGCCCTCGGACTCGCCGACGACTTCGAGCTCATCGAGGACATGTACGCCGCCGCCGACCGCATCCTCGGTCGCGTGCCGAAGGTCACGCCGTCGTCGAAGGTGGTCGGCGACCTGGCGCTGCACCTGGCCGCCGTGAAGGCCGACCCGGCCGACTTCGCCGAGAACCCCGACAAGTACGACGTGCCCGACTCGGTCATCGGCTTCATGGCCGGCGAGCTCGGCGACCTGCCCGGTGGCTGGCCCGAGCCCTTCCGAACCAAGGTGCTCGCCGGCAGGGACGTGCGCATCGGGGTGACCGAGATCACCGACGACGAGCGTGCAGCACTCGAGGCTGACAGCATCACGCGTCGGGCCATGCTGAACGCACTGTTGTTCCCGGCCCCGACGCGCCAGTTCGAGCAGATCCGCGAGCTCTTCGGCGACCTGTCGGTCGTCGACACCGTCGACTACCTCTACGGGCTCCGTCCCGGTTCCGAGCACGTCGTCGAGATCGCCAAGGGCGTGCGCCTCTACGCCGGTCTCGAGGCCATCGGCGAGGCCGACGACAAGGGCATGCGCACCGTCATGACGATCCTCAACGGCCAGCTGCGCCCGGTGTTCGTGCGTGACCGCAGCATCGTCGTCGAGACCCGAGCAGCCGAGAAGGCGGATGCCTCGCAGCCCGGCCAGATCGCCGCGCCGTTCTCCGGCGTGGTCACGCTGCAGGTCGAGGTCGGTGCCGAGATCACCGCCGGCCAGAGCGTCGCGTCGATCGAGGCGATGAAGATGGAGGCGGCGATCACGTCGCCCGTGGCCGGCGTCGTCGAGCGGGTCGCGATCCCGAAGACGCAGCAGGTCGAGGCCGGCGATCTGCTCGTGGTGGTGCGTGCACGATAGGCTGTCCCCTGGAATGGCGCTGATGAGGAGGGGTATCGGTGGCTGACGACACAACAGATGACCGAGCCGAGGCACGCCGCAGCAGCGGTGCGCGTACGGCTTCGGCTGACCACGGTGAACCCGAGCCGACGACGGGGGCGCACGCGGCGACGCGGGCGTCCGACAACCTGAACCTCCGGGTCGACCTCCCGCCGGCGCCGGTGCGCGAGGTGCCCGAAGACGAGGTGGCCGTCGCCATCGACGACGTCTCCGTCAACCCGACCGCCCTCGTCGACGGCGAAACCGGAACCCGGTCGATCGAGGTGATCACGCCGGCGCTCGCGGGCGGCGGATACCGCAGCGCGGCGCGTCGCGACTCGTCGCCGTACAGCGCGCTCCTCGCCGCCGACGCCTCGCGGGCGCGGCGCGAGCGGCTGAGGGACGAAGCGGCCGCACAGGTCGCCGTCGTCGAGACCCCGGGTGAGGCACCGGTTCCAGCCGAGGTGCCCGAGACCCCCGATTCGCTCACACCCGACCGCTTGATCGACCTGAACCGTACGACCCGGCCTGCGCCGCACGGCGGCCTCAATCGCTTCGTCTACGAGGCCTCACTGCACCTCGTGAACCTCGGCGACTCCGCCAAGGTGCGAGCCCACAAGGCGCTGAGCCAGCGCATCCAGAAGCGGTTCGAGGGCGGCGCGAGGTTCGTGCCGGTGCTCACGCGCAAGGGTGGCGTCGGCAAGACGACGATCACGGCGCTCCTGGGCATGGCGCTGGCCGATGCTCGTGACGACCGCATCATCGCCATCGACGCGAACCCCGATCGCGGCACGCTCGCCGAGCGCGTCGACCGGCAGACACGCGAGACGGTGCGCGACGTGGTCGTGAAGGCGTCGTCGATCGGCGGCTACACCGACTTCTCGAGGTTCGTGTCCCGCGACGAGACGCGCCTCGACATCCTCGCCTCCGACACCGACCCCACGCTCTCCGAGGCGTTCGACGACAACGACTACAACGTCGTCGCGGGCCTCGCCGCGCGGTACTACTCGCTGGTGCTCACCGACTGCGGTACCGGAATCGTGCATTCGGTCATGCGCGCGACGCTGCAGCGTGCCGACTCGATCGTCATCGTCTCGGGCGGCAGTGTCGACGAGGCCCGTCTCGCGTCCGAGACGCTCACGTGGCTCGAGGCGAACGGCTTCGGTGAGCTCGTGCGCAACGCGGTCGTCGCGATCAACCTCGCGACGCAGGGCACGCACCTCGTGAAGGTCGACGAGATCGAGGCGCACTTCCAGTCACGCGTACGAGAGATCGTTCGAATCCCATACGACCCCCAGCTCGCCGCCGGTTCCGTGGTGAACTGGAAGGAACTGCGCCCCGTCACCCAGCACGCGGCGCGAGAACTCGCCGCCCTCGTGGTGGAAGGCCTGCCCGCCGAGCGCGGGCACTGATCGGAGCGCAATTGCCGGAACGTCCCATTCGCCTGTTCGGCGACCCAGTCTTGAAGACCGTCTCAGCCCCCGTCGAACAGGTCGACGATCGCGTGCGTGCACTCGTGACCGACCTGGTCGATTGCGTGCGCCTTCCGGGGCGCGCGGGTGTCGCCGCGTCGCAGATCGGGGTGAACCTGCGCGCGTTCAGCTACAACGTCGACGGCGACGTCGGCTACATCCTGAATCCCGAGATCGTCGAGGTCTCGGGCGAGAAGGAGCTGATCGACGAAGGTTGCCTCTCGGTCCCCGGTCTCTGGCACAAGACCCCGCGCTACCCCTTTGCGCGCGTTCGCGGCATCGACCTCGACGGCAACGAGATCGAAATCTCGGGCGACGGGCTCATGGCGCAGGCGCTGCAGCACGAGGTCGACCACCTCGATGGATTGCTCTACCTCGATCGGCTCGAGAAGGACGAACGTCGCAGCGCGATGAAGGCAGTGCGCGAATCCGATTGGTTCTGACGCTCGCCGCCGTCGTGAACGACAGAGGGGCTCCGCGGACAATTCCGCGGAGCCCCTCTGTGTGTGTTCGGGAGGTCAGCTCACGATCGAGTGACCCTCGGTGGCCGGCGCACCCGAGTACATCGCCTCGATGTTCGGCGTGAAGTCCTCGAGGATGATGTTGCGCTTGATGCTGAGCTTCGGCGTGAGGTGCCCGCTCGCCTCGGTGAACTCGGTGCTGAGGATCGTGAACTTGCGGATCGACTCCGCACGCGACACGGTCTCGTTGGCCGCGTCGATCGCGCGCTGCACCTCGGCATTGACCGCCGGGTTCGAGGCCGCCTCGTCAAGCGACATCCCCGCGTCTTCGCCGTTGTTGTTGAGCCACACCGGAAGCATCTCGGGGTCGAGCGTGACGAGCGCCGAGATGAAGGGCTTCTTGTCGCCGACGACGACGACCTGGCCCACGAGCGGGTTCGCGCGGATCGGGTCTTCGAGCGCCGCCGGCGCGACGTTCTTGCCGCCTGCCGTGACGATGATCTCCTTCTTGCGACCGGTGATGGTGAGGAACCCGTCGTCGTCGAAGGAACCGATGTCGCCGGTCTTGAACCATTCGCCGTCGAACGATGCGGCAGTCGCCTCGGGGTTGTTCCAGTACTCCTTGAAGACGTCGATGCCCTTGACCTGGATCTCGCCGTCGTCGGCGAGGCGCACCGAGACACCAGGCAGCGTCGGGCCGACCGTGCCGATCTTCGACTTCGTCGCGAGGTTCACCGTCGCCGGCGCCGTGGTCTCGGTGAGGCCGTAGCCTTCGAGGATCGTGATGCCGAGCGAGTGGTAGAAGTGGCCGAGGCGGGGCCCGAGCGGGGCCGAACCCGAGACGGCGTACTTGACGTTGCCGCCCATGGCGGTGCGCAGCTTCGAGTAGACGAGCCGGTCGAACAGCGCGAACTTGACCTTCAGGCCGAACGGGACCTTCCGGCCCTCTTCGAGCAGGGTCGAGTGCTCGACGGCGGCGTCGGCCGCTGCGCGGAAGATCTTGCCCTTGCCTCCGGCTTCGGCCTTCTGCTCGGAGACGTTGTACACCTTCTCGAACACGCGCGGCACCGCGAGCAGGAACGTGGGCTTGAAGCTGCCGAGCGATGGCAGCAGCTGCTTCGTGTCGGGCTGGTGCCCCACGCGCACGCCGGCGTGCACGGACAGCACGGCGATGAAGCGCGCGAAGATGTGCGCCGTCGTGATGAAGAGCAGTGTCGACGCGCCGGGCTCGGCCACGACCTCCTTGAGCGCCACGGCGGAGTTGCGGCAGAGCTCGACGAAGTTCGAGTGCGTGAGCACGCAGCCCTTGGGCTTGCCGGTGGAACCGGACGTGTAGATGAGCGTCGCGATGTCGGACCCGACGGCGAGGTTTCGGCGCCGCTCGATCTCGTCGTCGGGCACGTCGGTGCCGGCGGCGGCGAGCTTGTCGAGGTCGCCGAGGTCGATCTGCCAGGTGTTGCGGATCGAGGGGAGCTCGGGGTGGACCTCGTCGAAACGCGCGAAGTGGTCGGGAGTCTCGACGATCATCGCGATGGCGCCCGAGTCGCTGAGGTTCCAGCGCACCTGCGTGGGCGAGCTCGTCTCGTAGACGGGCACGAGCACGGCACCGGCGAACCAGGTGGCGAAGTCGACGAGGGTCCACTCGTAGCGTGTCTTGCACATGAGCCCGACCTTGTCGCCCGGCTGGATGCCTGCAGCGACGAGGCCCTTGGCGAGGGCGATGACCTGGTCGTAGAACTCGCGGGTCGTGACGGGGGACCAGCCGCCGTCGGCCGTGGGAAGGGAGAACAACACCAGGTCGGGGGTCGCGGCGACGCGATCGACGAGCAGGTCGGTGGCATTCGCCTCAGGGTCTGGGGCGACCACGGCTGGCGTGGTGAATTCGATCACGGTAGCTCCTTCGGCACCGGGCGTGTCGCGCCGTGGTCGGGTCTCTGCGCGGCCTCGGCATTGGGGTCGTTTACACTCTAGTGGTTGCTCGCGTGGCCCTACAGCCCGGGCAAGCCACTGCCTCATCCTTCCCTTGAAAGGCGGCTCCACGGGTGCACGCGATCGGTATCGACATCGGCGGGACGAAGATCGCCGGAGCAGTGGTCGACGAACTCGGCGCGATCGTGCGCAGCGAACGGGTCCCGACCCCCGCAGGCGACGTGGCGAAGCTCGAGGATGCCGTCGTCGCGATGATCGACTCGCTCGCGGCCGACGAGGAGGTCGCGGCCGTCGGAGTCGCCGCCGCGGGATTCATCGACGCCGCCCAGTCGACGGTCTACTACGCACCGAACATCGACTGGCGCAACGAGCCGTTCCGCGAGAAGCTCGAGGCCCGCGTGGGCAAGTCGGTCGTCGTCGACAACGACGCGAACGCTGCGGGCTGGGCGGAGTTCCGCTTCGGCGCCGGTCGCATGGTGAGCGACATGGTCATGCTCACGATCGGCACCGGCGTCGGCGGCGCGGTGGTGGCCGGCGACCGCCTGTTCCGCGGCGGATTCGGCGCCGGCGCCGAGCTCGGCCACATGCGCGTCGTCCCCGATGGGCTCGCGTGCGGTTGCGGGCAGCGCGGATGCCTCGAGCAGTACGGTTCCGGTCGCGCACTGCTGCGCATGGCGAACGAGGTCGCCGATGCCGGCGGAGTGGGGCGCGCCCTCGCGCAGGCCCGCGACGAGCACGGCGCCCTCGACGGTCGACTCGTCGGCTCGCTCATGATGGCCGGAGATCCGGGTGCGCTGACGGCACTGCGCCAGCTCGGGCACTGGCTCGGCCAGGCGGCGGCGAGTCTCTCGGCGGTCCTCGACCCGCAGCGGTTCGTCTTCGGCGGTGGGGTCGCCGAAGCAGGTGAACTGCTGCTCGAACCCATCCGCGAGGCCTACGCCGAGCATCTCCCGGCGCGCGGCTATCATCCTGAGCCCGACTTCGTCATCGCCGAACTCGTGAACGACGCAGGCGTCGTCGGAGCGGCCGACCTTGCGCGGGTGTGGGTCGCCGAACACGCGTGACGCGCGGGGGATAGGCTGAGGTGTTGCGTCACGGGGAAGGGAACGCACGGTGTTCTACTGGATCATGAAGCACCTCGTGGTCGGTCCGATCCTGCTCTCGATCTTCCGGCCGTGGATCGTCGGCCTCGAGAACGTGCCGAAGACCGGTGCCGTGGTGCTGGCCTCGAACCACCTCTCGTTCATCGACTCGATCTTCCTGCCGCTCGTCGTTCCGAGGCCCGTGGTGTTCCTCGCGAAGAGCGAGTACTTCACCGGAAAGGGACTGAAGGGCTGGGCGACCCGCGTGTTCTTCCAGGCCGCCGGCCAGCTGCCCATCGATCGCTCGGGCGGGAAGGCCTCGGAAGCATCGCTCAACACGGGTCTCAAGGTGCTCGCTGAGGGCAGCATCCTCGGCATCTACCCCGAGGGCACCCGCAGCCCCGACGGCAAGCTCTACCGCGGTCGCACCGGCGTGGCGCGCATGGTGCTCGAGTCGGGCGTCCCCGTCATCCCCGTCGCCATGATCGGCACCGAGCACGTGATGCCGATCGGCACCCGCCTGCCCAAGGTGCGCCGCATCGGCATCATCATCGGCGAGCCGATCGACTTCACGCGCTTCGAGGGCATGGAGGGCGATCGGTTCGTGCTGCGATCGGTCACCGACGAGCTCGTGTACCGGCTGCGCGGCCTCAGCGGCCAGGAGTACGTCGACGTCTACGCCAGCTCGGTCAAGGAGAAACGGGCCGCGCAGTCGCGGTAGGCTCGGATTGCGGCGGCGCGACGTGCGTCGCCGTTCCGTTTTCGGCGCACTCGCGCCCGACCCTCCAGGACACTCCCGTGGTACAGCTCGCCGAGCCCGTCGTCTTCGCAGATCCCTCCGTGATCGCAGGGCTCGACTATTGGCGCACGCTGCCCATCAAGCAGCAGCCCGCGTGGCCCGACGCCGAGGCCGCGCACGCGGCATCCGCCGAGCTCGCGACCCTGCCGCCGCTCGTGTTCGCAGGCGAGGTCGACACGATGCGCGCGCGACTCGCTGCGGCATCCCGCGGTGAGGCGTTCCTGCTGCAGGGCGGCGACTGCGCCGAGACCTTCGCGGGCGCCACCGCCGACCAGATCCGCAACCGCGTGAAGACCGTGCTGCAGATGGCCGTCGTGCTCACCTACGGGGCCTCGATGCCCGTCGTGAAGATGGGCCGCATGGCCGGCCAGTTCGCCAAGCCCCGCTCGAGCGACTCCGAGACGCGCGGCGACGTGACGCTCCCGGCCTACCGCGGCGACATCGTCAACGGTTACGACTTCACGCCCGACTCCCGCGCGGCCGATCCGCAGCGACTGATCCGCGGCTACCACACGGCGGCGTCGACGCTGAACCTCATCCGTGCGTTCACGCAGGGCGGGTTCGCCGACCTGCGCCAAGTGCACTCGTGGAACCAGGGCTTCGCCCAGAACCCCGCGAACGCCCGCTACGAGTCGCTGGCGCGTGAGATCGATCGCGCCGTCAAGTTCATGGACGCGTGCGGCGCCGACTTCGAGGCCCTGAAGCACACCGAGTTCTACACGGGCCACGAGGGCCTGCTCATGGACTACGAGCGGCCGATGACGCGCATCGATTCGCGCACCGGCACGCCCTACGTCACGTCCGCGCACTTCATCTGGATCGGCGAGCGCACTCGCGAGCTCGACGGCGCCCACGTCGACTTCCTGTCGCGGGTGCGCAACCCGATCGGGGTGAAGCTCGGGCCGACCACGACGCCCGAGGTCATGCTCGAACTCGTCGAGAAGCTCGATCCGAACCGTGAGCCCGGTCGCCTGACGTTCATCACCCGCATGGGTGCGGGCAAGATCCGCGATGCGCTGCCACCGCTGCTCGAGGCGATCAAGGCCAGCGACGCGAATCCGCTCTGGGTCACCGACCCCATGCACGGCAACGGAATCACGACCCCGAACGGCTACAAGACCCGTCGTTTCGACGACGTGGTCGACGAGGTCAAGGGCTTCTTCGAGGCGCACCGTGCCGCGGGCACGCACCCCGGCGGCATCCATGTCGAGCTCACGGGTGACGACGTCACCGAGTGCCTCGGCGGATCCGAGCACATCGACGAAGAGACGCTGGCGACCCGCTACGAGTCGCTCTGCGACCCGCGCCTGAACCACATGCAGTCGCTCGAGCTGGCATTCCTCGTCGCCGAAGAGCTCGCCGCTCGCTGAGCGCCGCCTCGCCTCGCCGGGCATCCGTGAGTGAACGGATGTCCCGGCGACGGCCGATCTCTCAATTCAGGTGAGCCGGCCCTGCGTCCGCGCGAGCCTCACGCGGCCGTCATTGGAAGTTGACGGTGATCTCCGAACCGCGCTTCAACTTCTCACCCGCAGCGGGGCTCTGTACTCCGGCGATGACCGCCCCTTCGAGGAACTGCGGCACATTCGTGACGACGGAGAAGCCGAGCTCCTCGAGCTGGGCGCGTGCTTGGGCGACGGTCTGTCCGGTGACGACGTTCGGAACCTCGACGAGGTCGGGGCCCTTCGAGAGCGTCAGCACCACCGTGTCCCCTGGACGCATCGGGTCGGCGGTCCAGTCGGCGGTGACGACCACGTCGACCGGCACCTCGTCATGGAACACCGGATCGTTGTAGCCGACCTTGAGGCCGGCATCCGTGAGCCTCGCCTCGGCGTCGCCGGCCGCCAGCCCCTCGACCGGAGGAACCGGTCCGACCGAGACCACGAGCGTGATCGCGCCGCGTTCGGGATACGTCGCGCCGAGCGCGGCACCGTCGGCGTCGAGTGCGGCGACCACCGAGCCGGGCGCGACATCGGGTGAGAACTGCTGTGCCGCGGTTTCGGCGACCGTGAATGCGGCCAGCGCCTCGCGCGCCTCGGCCTCGGGGGTGCCGATGACCGCGGGGACGTCGAGGATCTGAGGTCCCTCGGACACGTAGAGCGTGACGGTCGAGCCGCGCGGCGCCTGGCTGCCGCCCGGCGGGTCGGTGTCGGCGACCTGACCCTGCGGGATCACGGGGTCGGTGCGCGAGGACGGCTCGACGACGAATCCGGCGTCTTCGAGCGCCGCCGTCGCCGCGTCGGGGGCGAGCGTCGACGTGGTCGGAACCGTGGTGAACGATCCCGGGCCGGCGCCGAAGTACCACCCGGTTCCCGCGGCGAGGCCGGTGAGCAGCAGCACGAGTGCGAACAGCCAGTACCCGCGGCGGCGGCGGCGGGCAGCACTCGTCGAGAGCGCCGCGGTGTCGTCGACGTCGGACGTCTCGCGCGTCGCAGTGGCCGCCAGCGGCGCACCGCCGAGCACGTTCGTCTCGGCCGTCGCGCCGGCGGTCATCGCTGCGACGTCGGGGAGCACCATCGTGGCCTGGGTGGTGATCGGAACGTGGGACGCCCTGATGCCCGGCTCGATCTCGCGCAGGCGGTCGAGCAGCTCGCGAGCGTCGCGGGGCCGCTCATCGGGGTCGCGCGACGACGCCCACGCCACGAGTTCGTCGATCTCCGCGGGTACGGCCGGGTTCTTCGAACTCGGCGCCGGCACCGAGTCGTTGGCGTGCTGGTAGGCGATCTGCATCGGCGCTTCGCCGACGTACGGCTGCTCGCCCGTGAGCATCTCGTACATCATGATGCCGACGGCGTAGATGTCGCTGCGGGCATCGGCGATGCCGCGGGTGACGAGTTCGGGGGAGAGGTAGGCGATGGTGCCCAGCAGGGCCTGCCCGGTCGCCGTATTGGCACTCGCGGCGCGGGCGAGTCCGAAGTCGCTGAGCTTGATGCGGCCGTCGTCGGCGAGCAGCACGTTCTCGGGCTTCACGTCGCGGTGCACGATGCCGGCCTTGTGCGCGGCCGCAAGGCCGGACAGCACGGCGTCCATGATGTCGACCGTCTGCTCGGCGGTGAGGCGCTTGTAGTCCTTCAGGAGGTCGCGCAGCGTGATGCCGGGCAGGTACTCCATGACGAGGTACGCCATGTCGGCGTCCTGACCCTGGTCGAACACGTTCACGACATTGGGGTGCGCGAGACGTGCGGCCGATCGGGCCTCCTGCACGAAGCGGGTCTTGAAGGTGTTGTCGTCGGCCAGATGGCCGTGCATGATCTTGATCGCGACGCGGCGCTCGAGTCGCAGGTCGGTCGCGAGGTACACCGTGGCCATGCCACCTCGCGCGATCCGCGAGCGCACCTGATAGCGGCCGTCGATCAGACGGCCGATCATCGGGTCGACGGGCGCGGTGGTCACGCTCAGAGTCTACGAAAATCCATATGCCGAGGCCGTTGCAAACGCCGTCGGCACCCTGATCGCAATGCCATCGTGATGCGTCAGCCGAGCTCGGCGAGCCAGGCCCGCGCCGAGATCTCCCACTTGGCGTAGTGGTCGGGATGCGCGCTCAGCTGCACGGCCTGCGCGGCTTCGGTGACCGTCATCGCCTCCCAGCCCTCGATGTCGAGCAGCCCGAGGGTGCGTCCGGGATTCGGGTTGGCGGCGCCCCCGTAGAAGGCCGTCGTCGCGCGCACCGGGTCGAGCACCTCGTCGACGGTGCCCCAGCCCTCGCTTGGCCGTTGCTGGAACAGGCCCTGAGAATCCTGATCGCCCCGATGGAGGTTCCTCAGGCTCGACTCCTGCGCTGCGGCCGCGAGCGCCACCACGATCCCCGCGTCTGGAACCCCGAGGCTGCGCCCCGTCTCGACGATGATGACCGCGTTCGCGCGCATCTCGTCGGTGAGCGGCACCGTCACCGACGCCACGGGGAGCACGGCGACCGGACGCGGAATGGTGAGGGTCTGGCCGAGGCGGAGGGTGCCCGTGCCGTCGAGTCCGTTGGCGTCCTCGAGCTGGGAGACCGAGAGGTCGTGGCGCTCGGCCAGGTCCCACAGGGTGTCGCCGGCCACGACGACGTGCGTGCCTGGCGCGGGCAGCGGTGTCGGCGCAGGTGCGGCCTGCGCCGGCGGTGCCGCGACTGCCGCGGTGGGGGCCGTCGTCGGCAGCACGATCGTCTCGCCCGGGAAGATGAGCGACTGGCGACTCAGCCCGTTGGCTCGGAGCACGACGTCGAGCTCGAGTCCGTACTGCACGGCGATGCCGCCGACGGTCTCGCCGGCGACGACGGTGTGCTTCGCGATCTCGGCGGCGGGGCTCGGCGGCGGGGCGGCGGTGTGCGAGGTGCCGCCCGGCAGGGCGAGGCGTTGCCCCGCGAAGATCAGGCTCGACCAGCTCAGTCCGTTCTGCGCGAGCACCTCGGCCGTCGAGAGCCCGTAGCGCTCGGCGATGCCGCTCACCGTGTCGCCGTCGGCGACCACGATCTCGGCCGGCACCGCGGTCGCCGCGACGCTCGGCACCCGCGTGGTCGCACCCGACTGCGCCTTGGCCTTCGGCTGGCGCTTGACCTGGTGCGGCGCGGCCTCGGCGGGCTGGGCGATGCCGAGCGTCACCGCGATCGTGCTCACGATCGCGAGCGGCAGCGCGAGCGCGCCGCGGATGCCGCGTGGTCGGCGTCTTGCGTCGTTCTTCGTCGCGCGCCCCCCGACGCCGTCGACGTTGTCGACCATGGTTCCCCCCTCGCCGATGCGCACATCGGCCCCTTCGCGTCACGGTCGCACAGGAGGTGGGGTGAGTCAAACTCCCGCGCGGGCGAGTGGCGACTCGACGCGACGGTGCTTTCGTCGAGGCATCCGACGTGGCAATCTTGGTTCCGTGACCGATGCCGCCGAGACCACCTGGCTGACTGTTCCCGACCTCGTCGAGCTGACGGGGCAGAGCCCCAGCCGCATCCGCCGGCTCATCGACGACCGACACCTGCTCGCCGCCCGCGTCGACGGCGTGCTGAGGGTGCCGTCGGTGTTCCTGCGCGACGACGCGCCGGTGCCCGAGCTGTACGGCACCGCGATCGTGCTCGCCGATGCCGGGTTCAGCGACGCCGAGGCGCTCGACTGGTTCCTCGCCGAGGAAGACAGCCTGGGCACGACGCCGATCGCCGCCCTGCGTGCCGGTCGCAAGGCCGAAGTACGCCGCGTGGCTCAGGCGCTCGCCTGATCTGGACTCGGGTCGGCACCCGACCTCGAGCGGACGCGGGATTCGCGACCGAGCGCTCGTGACTCAGTGGGCTCGCCGGGTGACGGTCTTGGCGAGTTCGCCGAGTTCGTCGCGCGCGGCGCGGCTGATCGGCGCATCGGCGAGCGCGGTGGTCGCACGGGCGACGTTCTCGGCGATCATGCGCTCGATCTCGTCGACGGCTCCGCACTCGGTGATGGTGCGCTGCAACATGTGCACCTGCTCCGACGTGAGCCCGGTGTCGCCGAGCAGTTCGTCGAGCAGCCGGCGCTGGCCCGGTGCGAGTCGCTCGCGGGCGATGGCGACCAGCATGGTGCGCTTGCCCTCGCGAAGGTCGTCGCCGCTCGGCTTGCCGGTGACCTCGGGATCGCCGAAGACGCCGAGCAGGTCGTCGCGCAGCTGGTACGCGATGCCGAGTGGGAGCCCGAAGCCGCGCAGGGCCTCGAGTTGGGCAGGCGACGCTCCGGCGATTGCCGCGCCGATGAGGAGCGGCGCCTCGATGCTGTACTTCGCGGACTTGAAGGTGATGACGCGCTCGGCTCGCAGCCGCTGCTCGTCTTCGGGCTTCGTGAGCCAGGCGCGCTCCTCGAGGATGTCGAGGTACTGGCCGGCCGTCACCTCGGTGCGCATGCGCATGTACTCCGCACGAGCGGCACGCGCGGCACGCCGATCGGCGAGCGGGTCGAGTCCCTCATCGAGCATCTCGTCGCTCCAGCCGAGCAGCAGGTCGCCGAGCAGGATCGCGGCATCGGTGCCGAACTCCGCCGCGTCGCCGGCCCAGCCGCTTTCGGCGTGCAGCCCCTCGAAGAGGCGATGCGCCGATGGCGCTCCGCGCCGGGTGTCGGAACGGTCGATGATGTCGTCGTGCACGAGCGCCGCTGCGTGGAAGAGCTCGAGGGCCGCGGCCGCCGAGACGACCGGATAGCGGTCGTGCCCGCCATCGGGTTCGAACGGGTCGAATGCCTGCGCGCGCACCCCTTCCCAGCCCCAGTAGCAGAACAGCGCCCGGAAACGCTTGCCACCGCTGAGAAACCGCCGTGAGAACCCGTCGAGCGGGTCGAGGTCGGGGCTGATCGAGCGGAGAATGGAGGTACGTTCGGCGAGGAACTCCTCGATGCGTTCGTGCACCAGATCGACCAGACGGGAACCATGAGCCACCCGCCTAGCCTACCGAGGCGACGCAGGGCTAGAATGGACTCGGATGCGTCGATCCCGAGCCTGAGGGGAATGAGATGCCGCTTTCAGAGCAGGAGCAACGTCTTCTCGAGGAGATGGAGCGCAACCTCTATCGCAACGATGCCGATTTCGTGCATGCGGTCGGTGGAGTACGTGGTCGTCGACCCAACTACCGTGCGATCGTGCTCGGCGTTCTGCTCGCCGTCGCGGGTGTCGGCGCACTCATCGCCGGCGTCGCACTGCAGCTCCTCATCATCGGCATCGTCGGCTTCGCGCTCATGTTCGCCGGCGTGCTCATCGCCATCACCCCCGGCAAGACCGGTGCGGCGGCGCCCGCTCCGAGCGAGGGTTCGGCCCCTCAGGCCAAGCGTCGCTCCGGCGGCGGATTCATGGATCGCATGAACGAGCGGTGGGATCGTCGCCAGGAGGGCCGCGAGTAGCTTCCGCCTCCTCCAACAGCTGAACGGGTCGATCGGATGATCGGCCCGTTTCTCGTTCCCTCCACTTCGCGCCACTGACCTCCTCCACTTCGCACCACTCCAGCGGGTCGATCGCCTGATCGGCCCGTTTCGTCGTGTCCGGCGCTGAAAACGGTTGCGCGACTGCGCTCGTAGCGGCATCCGACGGGCGCAGCAGTTGCCCGCGACCCCACTCCCGCCGTATTCTCAGCAGATTCCCTCCACTCCGCTCCACCGGCCGAGATCCCTGAATTCACGGGACTCTTGTACGAACTCGCCAATGAAATCGAGCGAATGTCGTTGATGCGTGGATGGAAGTGGAGTAAAGTGGGGGCTACCTGGATCCTGGCCGGAGGAAAGGGGGTGGTGCGGTGTTCCTCGGGACCTACGAGCCGAAGCTCGATGAGAAGGGCCGCGTCATTCTTCCGGCGAAGTTCCGGGAGGAGCTCTCGAACGGACTCGTGCTCACACGGGGGCAGGAGCGCTGCCTCTACGTGTTCAGCGCACGCGAGTTCGAGAGCATGAGCGAGAAGATCCGCCAAGCCCCGGTGACGAGCAAGCAGGCGCGCGACTACATGCGCGTCTTCCTCTCGGGGGCATCCGCGGAGACCCCCGACAAGCAGCATCGGGTCACCATCCCCGCCAATCTCCGCGGTTACGCGGGGCTCGACCGGGACCTCACGGTCATCGGGGCCGGCGGCCGGGTGGAGATCTGGGATGCGGCGGCGTGGCAGAGCTACCTCGCCGAGCAGGAGGCGGCCTTCGCGGACACGGCGGAGGAGGTGATCCCCGGACTCTTCTGATCCTCGGGCCCCGACTCCCAGCCGGCCGGGCCTGGTGCACTTCCCCGCATCAGGACGAACGGATGGGGATCGGGACCCGAGGCCCACGAAGACAAGGCGGAGACATGGACGACATCGAACACATCCACACCCCGGTGATGCTCGAGCGCACGCTCGAACTCCTCGCACCCGCGATCTCGGCCGACCGTGCCGTGCTCGTCGATGCCACGCTCGGCATGGGCGGCCACGCCGCCGCCTTCCTCGAGCGCTTCCCGAACCTCACGGTCATCGGGCTCGATCGCGACACCGACGCACTCGGCATCGCTCGCCAGCGCCTCGCGAAGTTCGGCGATCGTGCCCGCTTCGTGCACACGGTGTACGACGGAATCGCCGACGCCGTGCGCTCCCAAGGGTTCCGCGAGGTCCAAGGGGTGCTCTTCGACCTGGGCGTGTCATCGCTGCAGCTCGACCGCGCCGAGCGCGGGTTCGCCTACTCGAAGGACGCGCCGCTCGACATGCGCATGGACTCGACGAGCGGGCGCACTGCGGCCGACGTCATCGCGGAGTCGAGCGAGGACGAGCTGCGGCGCATCTTCCTCGACTACGGCGAGGAGAAGCTCGCGGCCCGTTACGCGCGTGCCATCGTTCGCGCCAGGGCCGAAGCCCCGATCACCCGTTCGTCCGAGCTCGTGGCCGTGATCCAGGCGGCGACGCCCATGGCAGTGCAACGGCAGGGACATCCCGCGAAGCGCGTGTTCCAGGCGTTGCGCATCGAGGTGAACGAGGAGCTCTCCGTGCTCGAGCGGGCGATGCCCGCGGCCCTCGACACCGTCGCCGTCGGCGGCCGCATCGTCGTGCTCGCATACCAGTCCCTGGAAGACCGCATCGTCAAGCGAGTGCTGCAGGCGGCGTCGAGTTCCACCGCGCCTGCAGGGCTGCCCATGGAGCTGCCCGAACACCGCCCGCAGTTCAAGCTCCTCGTGCGGGGGGCCGAGCTGGCGAGCGAGAACGAGCAGGCGGAGAACCCGCGGGCGAAACCGGTGCGACTGCGCGCCGCAGAACGAGTGAGGAGGCCGTCATGAGCGCATTGCCGGCCCAGTCCATTCCGGCACCCCGGCGCGCCGCCGAGCGACTGCGCCTGCTTCGCCCCGCGCCCGAGGCCGCGGGCCGTGCGAAGCCGCGTCTCGCCTACGCCGTCATCGCCGTCGCGGGCGTCGCGATGATCATCGTGGCGCAGATGCTGCTCTCGGTCGCCGTCACGCAGGGCGCCTACGAGGTCGACGCGTTCCAGATCGCGCAGGCGAAGCTCGCTCGGCAGGAGCAGCAGTTGCGGGAGGACCTCGACCGCGTGCAGTCACCGCAGTACCTCGCGGCGAACGCCGAGGCGCTCGGCATGGTGCCGAATGCCAATCCGGTGTACTTGCGGCTCTCCGACGGCGCCGTGCTCGGCGAGCCGGCCGCCGCCGACGGAGCGAACGGGTCGACCGCGCCGCTCGTTCCCAATGCGCTGATCGACGGCGTGCCGCTCGTCACCGAGCAGCAGACGGGGGAGACTCCGAAGCAGGGGAACACGCCGGGTGGGGCCGGCAATGCGGGCGAGGCCATCCCGGCCCATGCGCCGGCACCGCCACCGGTCGACGGCACGCTGCCGACACCCGCGACGCACTGACGACAGAGAACGAGCACGAGCCCGACGAGCAAGGAACTGAAGCGGATGAACCGAACCAGCCGGTACCCGATGCGGCGGATCCTCGTCTTCGCAGTCGTGATGGTCGTACTGGTCGGCGTGTTCGTCGTGAAGCTCGTCGATGTCCAGATCGTCAGGGCATCGGCGCTCAACGTGCAGGCGCAGGACGCGCGGTCGGTCCCGGTGACGGTCTACGGCGCGCGGGGCGACATCGTCGACGCGAACGGACAGGTGCTCGCCGACACCGTCATGCGCTACGACATCGCACTGTCGCCCAAGCAGGCGACGAAGGGCCCGGTGATGCGCGAGGTGCCCGATCCTGACGACCCCGAGAAGACGAAGGAGGTCGAGGTGCCGCTGGAGCAGGTCGCCGCCGAGTTGGGCGCCGTCGTCGGCCTCACCGGCGACCAGGTCCAGGGCATCATCACGGCGGCGCTCGCCGACAACGCCGACTCCGATTTCGCCTACGTGGCGAAACTCGTCGACACCGCGACCTACGAAGCGGTCAAGGCGCTCGACATCCCATGGGTCGTGCCGTACCAGCACCCCAGCCGCCGGTATCCGAACGGCGCCGTGGCCGGAAACCTCCTCGGATTCGCGAACACCGACGGCGAGGCGATCGCCGGCCTCGAGCTGTCGGAGGACGCGTGCCTCGCCGGCGAGGACGGCGAGGTCAGCTACCTGCACAGCCTCAAGGACTGGGTCAGGATCCCGGGCAGCGAGGTGGTGCACAAGGAGGCGCACGACGGCGGCACGCTGCAGCTCACGATCGACGCCGACCTGCAGTTCTTCGTACAGCGCATCGCCGAGGAGCAGCGACGGGCGGTCGGCGCCGACTGGGCGACGGTGACGGTCATGGAGGCGAAGACGGGGCGGCTGCTCGCCGTCGCCGATGTTCCGACCATCGACCCCAATGATCCCGCCGCGACGGCCGAGGGCGACCGCGGATCGCGTGCGTTCACCGCGCCGTTCGAGCCGGGCTCGACGTTCAAGGCCCTGACCGCGGCATCCGTCATCAACGCCGGCGAAGCCGACCCGCTCAGCCGCATCACCGCCGACTACCGGTACCTGCCGCCCAACGGGGCGAACATCAACGACAGCTTCTTCCACGGCCCGACTCCGTACACCCTGACGGGCGTGCTCATCGATTCCTCGAACACGGGCATGTCGATGTTCGGCGAGCGGCTGACCGACCAGCAGCGCTACGACGACATGCTGAAGTTCGGGCTCGGCGAACGGACCGAGGTGGGCTTCTCGGGCGAGGAACCGGGCGACCTGCACGGTGGCGGTCCGGAGGACTGGGACAACCAGACCAAGTACGCGACGATGTTCGGGCAGGGCCTCACCACGACGGCCGTGCAGATCGCGAGCGTCTACCAGACCCTCGCGAACGGCGGGGTGCGCATGCCGGTTTCGCTCGTCGACGGATGCCGCACGGCCGACGGCGAGACCACGACGACCGCCTCCGAGGGAACGCGGGTCGTCTCCGAGAAGGCGGCCGACGAGACGAGTCGGATGCTCGAGCGCGTGTACCTCGAGGGATGGCTCGCCGACAAGTGGAACATCCCCGGGTACCGAGTCGCCGCGAAGACCGGTACTGCGCAGGTTCCCGATGGCCACGGCGGCTACCTGAGCGGCTACCTCGTGTCGGTCTCGGGCTTCGCCCCGGCGGATGACCCGGAGTTCGTCGTTTCGGTCAGCATCATGAATCCCGTTAAGATGAATTCGTCCGCCGCATCCGCGCCCGTCTTCCAAGAGGTGATGAGCCAGGTGCTGAAGAAGTATCGGACCGTTCCATCCGGCGCCCCGGCGCCCGAATTGCCAGCCACCTGGTGAGAAAGTTGGGTTCGTGACCGGATCGCCTCCCACGGCCCTCCGGCCGCAGCACCCGAGCCCCCGATCACTCCGCGGCCTCGCCGATGAGTTCGGGTTCGACGTGCGCGGCGAGCTCGGCGACCTCGAGGTGACGGGCGTCGGCCTCTCGTCGTCGGCGGCGCGCCCCGGCGACCTCTACGTCGGCGTCCCCGGCCGCAACGCCCACGGAGCGCAGTTCGCCGGAGCCGCCCGTGAGGCCGGCGCTGTTGCGCTGCTGACCGACGAGACCGGCGCCGCCCTCGCCGCGGACTCGGGGCTGCCGATCCTCGTGGCCACCGACGCGCGGGCAGCGCTCGGCGACGTCGCCGCGTGGATCCACCGCACCGCCGACAACCCCGCGACGTTCTTCGCCGTCACCGGGACGAACGGCAAGACGAGCGTCGTCTACCTGCTCTACGGCATCCTGCGCCAGCTCGGCGTCGTCGCCGGGCTCACGTCGACCGCCGAGCGCCGTATCGGGGACGAAGCCGTCACGAGCTCGTTGACGACTCCCGAGGCGAGCGAGTTGCACGCGCTGCTGGCCCGCATGCGCGAGGTCGACGTGCGCGCGGTCGGCATCGAGGTGTCGGCCCAGGCGCTGTCGCGCCACCGCGTCGACGGGCTCGTGTTCGACATCGCCGGGTTCACGAATCTCAGCCACGACCACCTCGACGACTACGCGTCGCTCGAGGAGTACTTCCAGGCGAAGCTCGAGCTGTTCCAGCCCGCACGCGCCCGCCGCGGCGTCGTCACGGTCGACTCGGCATGGGGCGAGCGGCTCGCGACCGAGTCCGGCATCCCGGTGACGACGCTCACGACCCGCGCCGACGTCGCGGCAGACTGGCGCCTCACCGTGCTCGACGAGGAGGCGGCCTACACGTCGTTCGTGCTCGAGAGCGCCGACGGCCGTCGTCTCGAGACCCGCGTGCCCCTGCTCGGCTGGTACATGGCGGCGAATGCGGCGCTCGCGATCGTCATGCTCGTCGACGCCGGCTACGACCTCGACCGCATCTCCGAGGTGCTCGAGCGCGACGGCGGCATCGACGCGTACATCCCGGGCCGTGCCGAGCGCATCTCGGGCGACCGCGGGCCCATCGTGTACATCGACTACGGCCACAGCCCCGACGCGTTCCTGCAGACGCTCGCGGCGATCCGCCGGTTCACCACCGGCCGCGTGGTCATGGTCTTCGGCGCCGACGGCGACCGCGACACCACCAAGCGCGCCGAGATGGGAGCCATCGCGGCACGCGGCGCCGACGTGGTCGTCGTCACCGACTTCCACCCGCGGTTCGAGGACCCGGCAGCGATCCGCGCGGCACTCATCGCGGGCGCGCGCGCAGCGGTGCCCGACCGCGAGATCCACGAGGTCGCCGACCCCCGCGAGGCGTTCCGCACCGCGCTGGCCCTCGCCGACGAAGGAGACGCGATCCTGTATGCCGGCCCCGGCCATGAGGACTACCACGAGGTACGCGGCGTGAAGCTGCCCTATTCAGCACGTGAGGACTCGAAGCAGGCGCTGCGCGATGCGGGGTGGCTCGAATGATCGCCCTCACCCTGGCGGAGATCGCGTCGGCCACGGGCGGCGCGCTGCATCTCGAAGGCACGGATGCCACACCGCAGACCGTCGTCTCAGGCACGGTCACCACGGACTCGCGCGAGGTGACCGCGGGCGGCGTCTTCGTCGCCAAGCGCGGTGAGTTCGACGACGGGCATCGCTTCGCCCCGGCTGCGACCGAACAGGGTGCCGCCCTGCTCATCGTCGAGCATGCACTCGAGCTCGCGGTGCCCCAGGTGGTCGTCGCCGACTCGGTCGATGCGCTCGGCGCCCTCGCGACCGAGGTCGTGCGTCGGGTGCGTGAACTCGGCCGGCTGCGCATCGTCGGCGTGACCGGGTCGAACGGCAAGACGACGACCAAGAACCTGCTGCGCACCGTGCTCGAGCGTGTCGGTCCGACCGTCGCGGCCCGAGCCTCGTTCAACAACGAGGTCGGCGCCCCCATCACGATGCTCGAGCTCACCGACGACACCGAGTTCCTCGTGGCCGAGATGGGCGCGTCAGGCGTGGGCGAGATCGCTCGGCTCATCCGCATGGCGCGACCCGACGTCGGCATCGTGCTGAAGGTGGGCCTCGCCCACGCCGGGGAGTTCGGCGGCATCGAACGCACCGTGCTCGCCAAGTCCGAGATGGTCACCGACCTGCTGGCGACCGACGTCGCCGTGCTGAACGCCGACGACCCGCGGGTCGTGCCGATGGCCGATCTCACCGCGGCGCGGGTCGTCTGGTTCGGGCTCGGCGACTCGGCCGGGGTGCGGGCGACGCACGTGCGCGCGCACGCTCGCGGCACCGACTTCACCGTGACGCTCCCGACCGGCGAGTCGGCCGAGGTGCACTTCGGCGTGCTCGGCGAGCACCACGTCATGAACGCGCTGGCCACGATCGCGGCATCCGCCGCCCTCGGCGTACCGCTCGCGCTGATCGTCGACGCCCTCGAGCAGGTGACGCTCGCCGAACGCTGGCGCATGCAGCTCATGGGCGGACGCGACGACATCACGGTCATCAACGACGCCTACAACGCGAGCCCCGACTCGATGTCGGCGGCGCTGAAGACGCTCGCACAGGTCAAGGCGCCGGGTACCCGCACGATCGCCGTGCTCGGCGAGATGAGCGAACTCGGCGAGTTCTCCGGTGACGAGCACGATCGCATCGGACTCCTCGCGGTGCGGCTCGGCATCTCGCAGCTCGTGGTCGTGGGCCAGGGTGCGCGCCGACTGCACATCACGGCGATCAACGAGGGTTCGTGGGACGGCGAGTCCGCCTACGTCGAGACCGCAGACGAGGCCTTCGACCTCGTCGTGTCTTCCGTGCGCCCTGGCGACACGGTGTTGGTGAAATCGTCGAACGCGGCGGGTCTGCGTCTGCTGGGCGATCGACTGGGAGAATGGTTCGCGTGAGAGCACTGTTGACCGCTGGGGCGTTGTCGCTCGCTTTCACGCTGTTCCTGACCCCGCTCTTCATCCGGCTCTTCACGAGGCTCGGCTGGGGTCAGTTCATCCGCGACGACGGGCCGCAGAGCCACCACGTCAAGCGCGGCACGCCCACCATGGGCGGCATCATCTTCATCCTCGGCACGCTCTTCGGCTACTTCATCGCGACCCTGCTCGTCTCGAGCGAGCGTCCGACGGCGTCGGGCCTGCTCGTGCTCGGCATGATGGTGGGGCTCGGGCTGGTCGGCTTCCTCGACGACTTCCTGAAGACACGCAAGCGACAGAGCCTCGGCCTCGGCGGCTGGGCCAAGGTGCTCGGGCAGGTGGTCGTCGCCGCGGGGTTCGCGCTGCTCGCGTTGCAGTTCCCGAACGAGCAGGGCATCACGCCGGCGAACACGAAGATCTCGTTCATCCGCGACCTGCCGCTCGACTTCATGGTGTTCGGCACGGTCGTGGGCATCATCCTGTACGTCGTCTGGATCTGCCTGATCACCGTCGGCGCCTCGAACGGCGTGAACGTGACCGACGGGCTCGACGGACTCGCGGGCGGTGCATCGATCCTCGCGATCGGATCGTTCGTCATCATCGGCTTCTGGCAGTTCAACCAGTCGCTGTTCAGCCCGAACCTGAACCCGAGCGACGCCTATCGCGCCTACGACGTGCGCGACCCGCTCGACATCGCGATCGTCGCGACCGCGATCGTCGGCGGCCTCATCGGATTCCTCTGGTGGAACACCAACCCGGCGAAGATCTACATGGGCGACACCGGTTCGCTCGCCCTCGGCGGCGCGCTCGCGGCGCTCGCGATCGTCAGCCACACCGAGCTGCTCGTCGTCCTCATCGGCGGTCTCTTCGTGATGGAGACCGGCTCGGTCATCGTGCAGCGCGCGTATTTCAAGCTCACGCGCGGCAAGCGCATCTTCCTGATGAGCCCGATCCACCATCACTTCGAGCTGAAGGGCTGGGCCGAGGTCACGATCGTCGTGCGCTTCTGGATCATCGGCGGCCTCTTCGTCGCCGCCGGCGTGGGGGCGTTCTACTTCGAATGGCTGCAGCGCTGATGGGCGATGCCCTCGCATCGAACGCGTCGAGGCTCGACGGGCTGACCAGCTGGAACGCCGACTGGACCGGGCTCAAGGTCGCCGTCCTCGGGCTCGGGGTCACCGGGTTCGCCGTCGCCGACACCCTCACCGAACTCGGCGCCGACGTGCTCGTCATCGCGCCAGAGGTCGACGACGACCGGGCGAGGATCCTCGACGTCATCGGCGCGCGCCTGCTGCGGCATCCGCTCGACGACGTGCCCGGCGAGCTCGTGGACTTCGCACCCGAGGTGCTCGTCGTCTCACCGGGATTCCATCCCGACCACCCCGTGCTCGAGTGGGCCGGAAGCGCCGGCGTCGCCGTGTGGGGCGACATCGAGCTCGCCTGGCGCGTACGCGACAAGGTGAACGCGGCCGAGTGGATCCTCGTCACGGGCACCAACGGCAAGACCACGACGGTGCAGATGGCGGCGACGTTCCTCGCCGCCAACGGGCTGCGGGCCGCGCCATGCGGCAACATCGGCGTGCCGGTACTCGATGCCGTGCGCGATCCGAGCGGCTTCGACGTGCTCGTCGTCGAACTCTCGAGCTACCAGCTGCACCACCTGCCGAAGGCGGGGCCCGGCGCGCTGCATCCCTGGTCGAGTGTCGTGCTGAACGTCGCCGACGACCACCTCGACTGGCACGGGTCGTTCGACGCGTACCGGGCGGCGAAGTCGACCGTCTACGAGAACACCAGGATCGCGTGCGTGTACAACCGCGCCGACGAGGCGACGCGCCGCATGGTGGAGGACGCCGAGGTCGAGGAGGGCGCCCGCGCGATCGGATTCGGGCTGGATGTCCCGGGGCCGAGCGATTTCGGCGTCGTCGACGGCATCCTCTGCGACCGTGCATTCCTCGACGACCGCAGAACCGCCGCCCTCGAGATCACGACGCTCGACGAACTCGAACCGCGCGGCCTGACCGCGCCGCACGTCGTGGCGAACATCCTTGCCGCGTCGGCCCTCGCACGGTCGTTCGGCGTGCCGGTCGGCGTGATCCACGACGCACTCGGCGAGTTCCGTCTCGATGCGCATCGCATCGAGACGGTCGCCCTTGCCGGGGGCGTCCGCTGGATCGACGACTCCAAGGCGACGAATCCGCACGCCGCGCAGGCATCGCTCGCCGCGTTCGGCAAGGTCGTGTGGATCGTCGGCGGACTGCTGAAGGGCGTCGACGTCGACTCGCTCGTCGCCGCGCATGCGACTCGGCTCCGTGCGGCGATCGTCATCGGGGTCGATCGAGCCGCGCTCGTCGCCGCGTTCGGGCGACACGCGCCCGAACTGCCCGTGTTCGAGGTGGTCGCGGCCGACACTGATCAGGTGATGCCCGACGCGGTCGCGCTGGCTGCGGCGGTCGCCGAAGACGGCGATACCGTGCTCCTCGCGCCTGCGGCGGCGTCGATGGACCAGTTCGCCGATTACGGCGATCGCGGCAGGCGGTTCCACGAAGCGGTCAGATCGATGCTGGGAGGTGAGGCGGATGGCGACTCCGCCCCGCACGACCCGCCCCGCGAAGCCTGAGGCGGCCTCGGGCATCTCGGCCGCCCGAATCCGACTGGGCCGGGTGTTCCGCGTCGAGTCGGCCGACTACTTCCTGCTGCTCGGCACGACGCTCTTCCTCGTGGTCTTCGGACTCGTCATGGTGCTGTCGTCGTCGCTCGTCGAGTCCTACATCGCCGACGGCGGATTCCTCGACCAGGCGATCAGGCAGGCCGTCTTCGCGGTCATCGGCATCCCGGCGATGCTCCTCGCCAGCCGTATGCCCGAGCGGTTCTGGATGCGGATCGCGTGGCCGGTGCTCATCGCCTCGTGCGCGCTGCAGCTGCTCGTCGTCGCCACGCCGCTCGGCATCGAGGTCGGCGGCAACACGAACTGGCTCGCGATCGGGCCGGTCCAGTTCCAGCCCTCCGAGTTCATCAAGGTCGCGCTCGTGATGTGGCTCGGGCTCATCGTCACCAAGAAGCAGGAGTACCTCGGCGACTTCACGAAGGGGATCCTCCCGATCGTGCTCGTCGGCGGCGGGGCGATCGGACTGGTGCTCCTCGGCGGCGACCTCGGCACGGTCATGATCATGGGCGCCATGCTGCTCGGGGCGCTCTTCCTCATCGGGGTGCGGCTGCGACTGCTGCTGCTGCCGATCATCGCCGCCGCCGCCGTGTTCGCCGCCGTCGCGGCCTCGAGCGAGAACCGCATGCGTCGCATCATGTCGTTCCTCGACGCGAACTGCGAGGCGGGCGGCACCGGCGACGCGATCAACGACTGCTGGCAGATCCAGCACGGCACCTATGCCCTCGCGAACGGCGGCGTGTTCGGAGTCGGCCTCGGCAACTCGGCGGCCAAGTGGTCGTGGCTCCCCGCGGCAGACAACGACTTCATCTTCGCGATCATCGGCGAAGAGCTCGGCCTCATCGGCGCCGTCGTCGTGATCGGGCTGTTCGGGCTGCTCGCGGTCGCGTTCGCGCGCGTGCTGCGCTCAGCGCGCACGCCGTTCGCGAAGGCCGCGACGGCGGCGGTGCTCGTGTGGGTCATCGGCCAGGCATGTGTCAATATCGGTGTCGTGCTCGGTGTCTTCCCTGTCCTCGGTGTTCCGCTTCCGCTCGTCTCGGCCGGCGGCACTGCGTTGCTGACGACGCTCTTCGCGATCGGCATCGTGCTCTCTGTCGCGCGCGACCCCGGCGCGCCCGCCCGCGCCGCGGCCCGCGCCGCCGCACGCAAGGCTGCGAAGGCGGGACGCACGGCGCGATGACCGTCTACCTGCTCGCCGGCGGCGGCACCGCCGGCCACGTGAACCCCCTGCTCGCCGTCGCGGACCGACTGCGCGAGCGCGATCCCGACGCCGAGGTGCTCGTGCTCGGCACCGCCGAGGGGCTCGAGGCGCGACTCGTCCCGGCGCGCGGATACGAGCTCCTCACGATCGCGAAGGTCCCGTTCCCACGGCGCCCCAACCGTGCGGCCGTCGCATTCCCGTCACGATTCCGCACGTCGATCGCCGATGTGCGTCGCATCATCGACGAACGCGCTGTCGACGTGGTCGTCGGCTTCGGCGGCTATGTCTCGACGCCGGCCTACCTCGCCGCCCGTCGCGCGGGCATCCCGGTCGCGATCCACGAGGCGAATGCCAAGCCCGGGCTCGCGAACCGGCTCGGCGCACGATCCTCGGGCGCGGTCGGTGTCGCATTCGAGGGAACGCCGCTGCCGCATGCCACCGTCGTGGGCATGCCGCTGCGTCGCGAGATCGAGCAGCTCGATCGCAGCGCACTCCGTGACGAGGCGGCCGAGTTCTTCGGGCTCGACCCCTCCCGCCCGGTGCTGCTCGCGACCGGCGGCTCGCTCGGCGCACGCCGCATCAACCGCACGATGGTCGAGAGCGCCGATGTGCTGACCGGGGCAGGCTGGCAGGTGCTGCACATCACCGGCGCGAAGTCCGACGTGACCGACCCCAGCGTCGCCGACTACCGCATGGTCGAGTACGCCGACCGCATGGACCTCGCGCTCGCGATCGCCGATTTCGCGGTGTCACGCGCCGGCGCGGCGACCGTCAGCGAGCTCGCGGCACTCGGCATCCCCGCCGTCTACGTGCCGTATCCCGTCGGCAACGGCGAGCAGCGGTTCAACGCCGCGGGCGTGGTTGCGGCCGGTGGTGGGGTGCTCGTCGACGATGCGCGTTTCCTGCCCGCATGGGTGCGTGACGAGCTCGTCCCGCTCCTGGCCGACAGGGCACGCGTCGACCGCATGGCGCGCGCCGCGACATCCGCCGGCATGCTCGACGGCACCGACCGCATGGTCGCCCTCGTCGACGCCGCGCTCGGCGGGGCAGCCGGCGCCCCGTCGAGAGGCGCGTAACGTGGACTGAGCGGATGTCGCGGCATCCGCCGGATCGACGAACCGGTCTCGCCGACCATCCGACTCCCGCAGCAACCGCACCCGAGGAAGAACGCCCCACGTGACCATCAAGCCCGACCTCACCGCCCAGATCCCCGCCGAGCTCGGCGCCGTGCACTTCGTCGGCATCGGCGGTTCGGGCATGAGCGGCATCGCGCGGCTCTTCATCGATGCGGGGCACCGGGTGACCGGTTCCGACGTGCGCGACTCAGCGAACATCACGGCGCTGCGCGCGCTCGGCGCCGAGATCGCGATCGGGCACGACGCCGCCAATGTCGGTGACGCCGAGGCGCTCGTCGTGACCGGTGCGCTCTGGCAGGACAACCCCGAGTACCAGCTCGCCCTCGATCGCGGATTGCCGGTGCTGCACCGCTCGCAGGCGCTCGCGTGGCTCATCTCGGGGCAGCGCCTCGTGTCGGTCGCGGGCGCGCACGGCAAGACCACGTCGACCGGGATGATCATCACCGGCCTGCTCGCGCTCGGCGCAGACCCGAGTTTCGTCAACGGCGGAGTCATCGAAGAGCTCGGCGTCTCGTCGGCGGCGGGCGGCGACGACCTGTTCGTCGTCGAGGCCGACGAGTCCGACGGCTCCTTCCTGTTGTACGACACCGCGGTCGCGCTCATCACGAACGTCGACCCCGACCACCTCGACCACTACGGCTCCCGCGATGCCTTCGAGCAGGCGTTCGTCGACTTCGCCGACCGGGCCCGTGAACTCGTGGTGATCTCGTCGGATGATGCCGGTGCGAAGCGGGTCACCGAGCGACTCGCGCACGAGCAGGTCGTGACCTTCGGTGAGGCGACTGATGCCACGGTGCGGGTGCACTCCATCGAGACCGACGGCCCCGTCTCGTTCGCCGTGGCCTATGAGGGCGTCGACCACCGGGCGACACTGCGGATCCCCGGACGTCACAACGCCATCAACGCCGCCGGCGCGTTCGCGGTGCTCGTGGGGCTCGGCTTCGACCCCGCGGCATCCCTCGCCGGCATCGCCCGCTTCGCCGGCACCGGCCGCCGCTTCGAGCTGCACGGCACCGTCGGCGGCGTGAGCGTCTACGACGACTATGCGCACCACCCGACCGAGGTTGCCGCGGCCCTCGCGGCGGCGCGCACCGTCGTCGGCGAGGGCCGCATCATCGCGGTGCACCAGCCGCACACCTACAGCCGCACGCAGGCATTCGCCCAGGAGTTCGCCGACGTACTCGAGCAGTACGCCGACGAGACCGTCGTGCTCGACGTGTACGGCGCCCGTGAAGACCCCGTGCCCGGTGTGACCGGCGCGCTCGTCAGCGAGCGGTTCACCGACAAGTCGCACGTGGCGTTCGTGCCCGACTGGCAGCAGGCGGCCGCCCTCACCGCGAAGATCGCGCGCGAGGGCGACTTCGTGATCACCCTCGGCTGCGGCGACGTCTACCGCATCGTGCCGCAGCTGCTCGAATCGCTCGAGCAGGAGCGCGGATGACGGCGAGCCGCCGGTGAAGCGGCCGCAGGGATTCGACCGGCCCGCGGCGCGGCCGCAGGGTGACGGTTCCGGTTCCGCGGCGTCGAAGGCGGCGCGATCGGATGTCCCGACTGCGGTGGTCCCGTCACCCGGGGCAGCCCCGAATCAGGCGGCGGCCCGTCCGACGCACGATCAGCGGCGTACGGGTGATCCCGATCGCGTGACGACCGAGCCGATCGACCTCGGCCACCTCAAGCACGGCGTCGGCGATCCGGCGAGCGGTGGGGCATCCAGGGTGAGTGCTCCCGACCCCGATGCACAGTCCCGTGCCGCCCCCACCGAAGCCGCTGCGGCCGCTGCCGCCGGCGTCCCGGGCGACTCCCGGGGCGCCAAGCGCGCCCTCGCCGCGGCCGCGCGTGAACGACGACGCTACGAACGTCAGGAGGTGCGGCGCTTCACGAAGCGCTCACGCCGCCGTCGCATCGCGTGGGTGGTTGCCGGGGGAGCGGTGGCACTCGTCACCATCGGCGTGGTCGCGGGCGCGTACTCCCCGCTCATGGCGCTCCGCGAGGTGCGCGTCGAGGGTGCGCAGCGCATCCCGGCCGCGGAGATCGTCGCCGCGTTCGACGGCGAGCTGGGCACGCCGCTGCCCATGATCGCCCGTGCTGCCGTGCATGGTGCGCTCGCGGACTTCCCGCTCATCGAGACCTA
This sequence comes from uncultured Actinomycetota bacterium, assembly GCA_963758615.1. Lineage (GTDB taxonomy): Bacteria > Actinomycetota > Actinomycetes > Actinomycetales > Microbacteriaceae > Agromyces. The sequence continues at coordinate 747,501 of CAVWVZ010000007.1, forward strand.
TTCGACCGAGACCGTTCCGCCGGGAACGCTCGTCGTACGCATCGTGGAGCGCACCCCGGTCGGCGTGATCGAGGCGGACGGCGGGCTGCAACTCGTCGACGGTGCCGGCGTCGTCATCGAGCGCACGGCCGAGCGACCCGAGGGCCAGCCGCTCATCACGGTCGAGGGCGGCACCGGGAGCGACGGGTTCCGGGCGGTCGCGGCGGTGGTTCGCAGCCTCCCCGCAGACGTGCGTTCGCAACTCGTCGCGGCGCGGGCGACGACGTCCGACGATGTCGAGCTCGATCTGGCGGGCGGCGCATCGGTGGTCTGGGGCGGCGCCGGGGAATCGGCCCTGAAGGCGACGGTGCTGGCGAACCTCATGCGCGCCGTGCCTCCCGACACCGTGTCGACCTACGACGTGTCGTCGCCGTCGAGCCCCGTCACCGACTGAATCTCTGCATCCGAACGATCCGAATCCGCCGGTCGCGAGGCGAGTCTGCCCTACGGTTCGCGACACGCGGGCGCGCCTTGCGGGGAGCGCGCGATCCGGCACCTACCGTCAAGTTCAGGAATTGCATACTCAGCAAAACTTTAACCTTCGACTAGAGGTTCAGGGTTCAGAGTTCGCACGGAAGGCCGGTCATGTCGACAAACCAGAACTACCTCGCCGTCATCAAGGTCGTCGGAATCGGCGGCGGCGGTGTCAACGCCGTCAACCGAATGATCGAACTCGGCCTGCGCGGGGTCGAGTTCATCGCGATCAACACCGACGCACAGGCGCTGCTGATGAGCGACGCCGATGTCAAGCTCGACGTCGGTCGAGACCTCACCCGCGGCCTCGGCGCGGGTGCCGACCCCGAGGTCGGCCGGCGCGCCGCCGAAGACCACGCCGAAGAGATCGAAGAGGCGCTCGCGGGTGCCGACATGGTCTTCGTCACGGCGGGTGAGGGCGGCGGCACGGGCACCGGCGGCGCTCCCGTCGTCGCGCGCATCGCGAAGTCGATCGGTGCGCTCACCATCGGTGTCGTCACCAAGCCGTTCGGGTTCGAGGGCAAGCGCCGCCAGACCCAGGCCGAGCAGGGCGTGGCGCGCCTGAAGGAAGAGGTCGACACCCTCATCGTCGTGCCGAACGACCGGTTGCTCGAGATCAGCGACCGCGGCATCTCGATGCTCGAGGCGTTCGCCACGGCCGACCAGGTGCTCCTCGCCGGTGTTCAGGGCATCACCGACCTCATCACCACGCCGGGCCTGATCAACCTCGACTTCGCCGACGTGAAGTCCGTCATGCAGGGCGCCGGATCGGCGCTCATGGGCATCGGCTCGTCGCGTGGCGCTGATCGCGCGATCAAGGCCGCCGAACTCGCGGTCGCGAGCCCGCTGCTCGAGGCCTCGATCGACGGCGCGCACGGCGTGCTGCTCTCGATCCAGGGCGGCTCGAACCTCGGCATCTTCGAGATCAACGACGCGGCACGACTCGTGCAGGAGGCGGTGCACCCCGAGGCGAACATCATCTTCGGAGCCGTCATCGACGACACCCTCGGCGACGAGGTTCGGGTCACCGTCATCGCGGCGGGCTTCGACGGCGGCGAGCCGAATGCCAAGCCGGTCGAGGCGAGGCGCACGAACTTCGTGCCCGCTGCGGTCGGAGCGGCGGTCGGCGGCGGCTCGGCGCTCGGAGGAGGCGACTCCGCCGCCGACGTGATCGGCGAGATCGACATCGACGAGCTCGTCGAGACGGCGAACTGGGGCGAGGTCGAGACCTCGACGGCCGACCAGATCGTCTCCGACCCCGCATTCGGCGACGACCACGACGACCTCGACATCCCCGACTTCCTCAAGTGACGCGCGGCAGCGACGACGGGCGGCCGCGCGCATGAGCGACCTCGCCGACCGTCTCGCCGTCGTCCGCGCGAGCATCGCGGATGCCGCGACCGAGGCCGGGCGCGAGCCATCCGAAATCACGACCATCGTCGTGACGAAGTTCCAGCCGGCATCGCTCGTCGCCGAACTCGCGGCGCTGGGCGTGCTCGACGTCGGCGAGAACCGCCACCAGGAGGCGCAGGCGAAGGCCGCCGAGCTCGCGGAGCTCGGCGTGCGCTGGCACTTCGTCGGCCAGCTGCAGAGCAAGAAGGCGAGGCAGGTTCGGGCATACGCGACGGCCATCCACTCGGTCGACCGCGTCGCCCTCGTCGACGCGCTGCGCTCCGACGAGTCATCCGTCGACTGCTTCGTGCAGGTGAATCTCACCGATGATCCCGGTCGGGGCGGGGTATCGCTCGAGGGGCTCGAGCCGCTCGTCGAACACGTGCTCGCCACACCCGGGCTGAACCTGCTCGGGCTCATGGCGGTCGCGCCGCTGGGCGAGCCCGCCCGGCCGGCGTTCGCCCGGGTTCGCACGCTCGCAGAGCGCGTGCGCGCCATCGCCCCGACGGCCACCTCATTGTCCATGGGGATGTCGCACGACTTTCGCGATGCGATTCTGGAGGGTGCGACACACCTGCGGATCGGAACCGCAATCACCGGGAATCGACCGATCGCCGGTTAACCTCGAAGAGACGGAACACAGACGGAGGCATCGATGTCGAACCCGCTCAAGAAGACCATGGTCTACCTCGGACTCGCCGATGAGGAGTTCGAGGGAGAGAACCAGCAGGCGAGCCCGTCGGCCCCCGCTCCCGCTCCCGCGCCCGTCGTGCACGCCGCGCCCGCACCCAAGACCGGCGCAGCGGTGACCCCGCTGCGGAAGAACCATGTCCAACCGAGCACCCCGCAGGCGGAGATGAACGAGATCCTGACCGTCCACCCGCGTCAATACCGTGACGCGCAGGTGATCGCCGAGTCCTTCCGTGAGGGAGTTCCGGTCATCATCAACCTCTCGCAGATGTCCGACGGCGACGCCCGTCGACTGATCGACTTCGCCAGCGGGCTCTCGCAGGGCCTCCACGGCAAGATCGAACGGGTCACGAGCAAGGTGTTCCTGCTGTCGCCGGCCCACGTCGTGGTCTCCGGCGAGTCTGGTGACGCCGAGGGCGACGTCGAGGCGTCGTTCTTCACTCACGCGTAGCCGCCGTGGGCGCACTGCTGATCGTCTGGAACCTCCTCTACGCGCTGCTCCTCATCTATTTCTTCGTGATGTGGGCGCGGTTCGTGCTCGACCTCGTACGCACGTTCAACCGATCGTGGCGGCCGCGAGGATTCTGGCTCATCGTGGTCGAGTCCGTCTACAGTGTCACTGATCCGCCGGTGCGTTTCTTCCGGCGGCTCGTTCCACCGATACGCATCGGGCAGGTTGCACTCGATCTCGGGTGGAGCCTCGCGATGCTCGTCGTCATCATTGCCATGACCGTCGTGTCATGGTTGGCCGCGGCAGCCGCCGCAGCGTGAAGATCTCCTGAGTTCGTGACAGACCGAGACACTCGGCTCTCACCTCTCTCAGGTTGTCTTTGCTACCGTTAGCAGAACGTGATCGAACCGTTCGACAGATTTGAGGGTGGGAAGCCATGGCGCTAACTCCGGAAGATGTGGTCAACAAGCGCTTCCAGGCGACGAAGTTCCGGGAGGGCTACGACCAGGATGAGGTCGATGACTTCCTCGACGAAGTGGTCGTCGAGCTGCGCCGGTTGAACCAGGAGAATGACGAGCTGCGCCAGCGCGTGGCCGCAGCCGAGGCCCGGGCCTCCGAGGCCGCATCGGCGCCTGCCGCCGCGGTGTCCGCTCCGACGCCCGCCGCGGTCTACACCGAGCCCGCGTCACCGCCGCCCACGGTCGCCGTGCCGACGCAGGTCGGCCAGTCGCAGTCCGACCTCGACGAGCAGACGTCGACGACCAACCTGCTGCAGCTCGCACGACGCCTGCACGAGGAGCACGTCCGCGAGGGCGTCGAGAAGCGCGATGCGCTCATCGCCGAGGGCCACGCCACCGCGGCGCGCGTCGTCGCCGAGGCCGAGGCCAAGCAGCGCCAGCAGATGGGCATCCTCGACCAGGAGCGACTGTCGCTCGAGAAGCGGGTCGACGAGCTCCGTGCCTTCGAGCGCGACTACCGCCAGAAGCTGAAGAGCTACATCGAGGGCCAGCTGCGCGAGCTCGACACCGCTGCACCGGTCTCCGTCTCGGGCAACCAGGGCTTCTCGTCCCAGGTCGAGCAGCCTGCACCGACCTTCCAGGGCTTTGGAGGCTGAGCGCGCCGCCAAGGTCGGCACCACAACTGCGCTTCTGGTCTTGGCCGGCGCCGCGATCGCGGCGTACGGCCTCGACCAGTTGAGCAAGTTCCTCGTCGTCTCGAATCTCACCGAGGGCGAGATCGTGCCGGTGCTCGGGAACGTGCTGCAGTGGCAGTTCGTGCGCAACCCGGGCGCGGCCTTCTCGCTCGCGAGCGGGATGACCTGGATCTTCACGATCCTCGCCGCCGGCGTGATCACCTTCATCGTGTGGTTCGCGCGGCGCATCCACTCCGTCGCGTGGGCGCTCGTGTTCGGGCTCCTGCTCGGCGGCGTGCTCGGCAACCTCACCGATCGGCTCCTCCGCGAGCCGAGCTTCGGCCTCGGCCACGTGATCGACTTCATCGCGACGCCCTGGCTCATCCCGGCGATCTACAATGTCGCCGACATCGCCATCGTGTCGAGCATGGTGCTGTTCATGATCCTCACGATCCGCGGCGTCGGGCTCGACGGCACGCGTGAGGTCAGGCCGGCGAAGCGGCAGGCAGACACCGCAGAGGGGGCGCAGCCGGCCGGTGACGCGACCCCCGGCGACGGGCCCGCACCGACGGCGAACCCGCAGTTCGCGTCCGAGGCCTGATGGAGCATCGGTCCCTTCCCGTTCCCGACGGGCTCGACGGAACGCGCGTCGATGCGGGCCTCGCGAAGCTGCTCGGGTTCTCGCGGACCCTCGCGGCCGAGATCGCTTCCTCCGGCGGGGTGCTGGTCGACGGGTCATCCGTCGACAAGTCCGACCGATTGCACGCCGGCAGCTGGCTCGAGGTGAGCTGGGAGCCGCCGCGCACGCTCGAAGTCGAGCCGATCGCCGTGCCCGAGCTCGGCGTCGTGCACGATGACGACGACCTCGTCGTCGTCGACAAGCCGGCCGGCGTCGCCGCGCATCCCTCACTCGGCTGGAGCGGGCCGACGGTCGTCGGGGCACTCGCCGCCGCCGGGTTCCGCATCTCGACATCGGGCGCGCCCGAGCGTCAGGGCGTCGTGCACCGGCTCGACGCCGGGACGAGCGGGCTCATGGTCGTCGCGAAGTCCGAGCGCGCGTACACCGAGCTCAAGCGACAGTTCCACGACCGCGAGGTCGAGAAGATCTACCACACGGTCGTGCAGGGGCATCCCGATCCGCTCGCGGGCACGATCGACGCTCCGGTAGGGCGTCATCCCCGGTCGGAGTGGAAGTTCGCCGTCACGGCCGAAGGCAAGCACGCGGTCACGCACTACGAGACGCTCGAGGCGTTCCCGTACGCCTCGCTCCTCGAGGTGCATCTCGAGACCGGTCGCACGCACCAGATCCGGGTGCACATGGCCGCGCAGCGGCATCCGTGCGCCGGCGACGCGATGTACGGAGCCGACCCGACGCTGTCGGCCAGGCTGGGACTCGAGCGGCAGTGGCTGCATGCGAAGCAGCTCTCGCTCACGCACCCGGGCACGGGGGAGTGGACCACGTTCGAATCCGAGTACCCGGTCGATCTCGCGGGCGCACTCGAGGCGTTGCGCGGGGACTAGCGTGGGCGGTCGACCCTAGACTGGAAGTCCCGTCGAACCCGCTGTGAGGAGCTCCGTGGCCGCTGATTCCTTCGTCCACCTGCACGTGCACAGCGAGTACTCGATGCTCGACGGCGCGGCCAGGGTGGGGGAGCTCATCCAGGCGGCGAAAGACGAGGGAATGCCCGCGGTCGCGGTCACCGACCACGGCAACGTGTTCGGCGCCTACGACTTCTGGAAGCAGGCGACCGACGCCGGCATCAAGCCGATCATCGGCACCGAGGCGTACATCACGCCCGGCACCCACCGCGGTGACAAGACCCGGGTGCGCTGGGGTTCCGGCGGTGGCGACGACGTGTCCGGCTCCGGTGCGTATACCCACATGACGCTCCTGTCCGAATCGACAGCGGGCATGCACAACCTGTTCCGCCTCTCGAGCAGGGCATCGATCGAGGGCTACTACTTCAAGCCGCGCATGGACCGCGAGCTGCTGTCGCAGTACTCCGACGGACTGATCGCGACGACCGGGTGCCCCTCCGGCGAGGTGCAGACGCGCCTGCGGCTCGGGCAGTACGACGAGGCCCTCAAGGCGGCATCCGACTATCGCGACATCTTCGGCCGCGACAACTACTTCGCCGAGATCATGGATCACGGACTCGGCATCGAGAAGCGCATCATGGGCGACCTGCTGCGCCTCGCGAAAGAGCTCGACCTGCCGCTCGTCGGCACCAACGACCTGCACTACACCCATTCGCACGACGCCAAGAGCCACGCTGCGCTGCTGTGCGTGCAGTCGGGATCGACCCTCGACGACCCGAACCGGTTCAAGTTCGACGCCGACGAGTTCTACCTGAAGACCGCGGCCGAGATGCGGCACGTGTTCCGCGACCACCCAGAGGCCTGCGACAACACGCTCCTCATCGCCGAGCGCTGCGACGTGAAGTTCAACACCAACGCCAACTTCATGCCGCGCTTCCCGGTTCCCGAGGGCGAATCCGAGGAGACCTGGTTCGTGAAGGAGGTCGACCGCGGCCTCGACGTGCGCTACCCGAACGGCATCCCCGCCGAGGTGCGCACGCAGGCCGACTACGAGGTCGGCGTCATCCTGCAGATGGGGTTCCCCGGCTACTTCCTCGTCGTGGCCGACTTCATCAACTGGTCGAAGAACAACGGCATCCGGGTCGGCCCCGGCCGCGGGTCCGGCGCCGGCTCGATGGCCGCCTACGCGATGCGCATCACCGACCTCGACCCGCTCCGGCACGGGCTCATCTTCGAGCGCTTCCTGAACCCCGACCGCGTCTCGATGCCCGACTTCGACGTCGACTTCGACGAGCGTCGTCGCGGTGAGGTCATCAAGTACGTGACCGACAAGTACGGCGACGAGCGCGTGGCCCAGATCGTGACCTACGGCACGATCAAGGCGAAGCAGGCGCTGAAGGACTCGTCGCGCGTGCTCGGGTTCCCGTTCGGCATGGGCGAGAAGCTCACCAAGGCGATGCCGCCCGCCGTCATGGGCAAGGACATCCCGCTGTCGGGCATCCTCGACTCCGCGCATCCGCGCTACAAGGAGGCGGGCGACATCCGCGCCCTCATCGAGACCGACGCCGAGGCGAAGACCGTCTTCGAGACGGCGCTCGGACTCGAGAACCTGAAGCGCCAGTGGGGCGTGCACGCGGCCGGCGTCATCATGTCGAGCGATCCGCTGATCGACATCATCCCGATCATGAAGCGGGAGCAGGACGGGCAGATCGTCACCCAGTTCGACTACCCGGCGTGCGAGTCGCTCGGCCTCATCAAGATGGACTTCCTGGGGCTGCGCAACCTCACGATCATCGACGACGCCCTCGACAACATCGAGGCCAACCGCGGCTTCCGGCCAGTACTCGAAGACCTCGCGCTCGACGACGCCGAGGCGTACGCGCTGCTCTCGCGGGGCGACACGCTCGGTGTGTTCCAGCTCGACGGCGGGCCCATGCGGTCGCTGCTGCGGCAGATGAAGCCCGACAACTTCGAAGACATCTCGGCCGTGATCGCGCTGTACCGCCCGGGGCCCATGGGCGCGAACTCCCACATCAACTACGCCCTGCGCAAGAACCGGCTGCAGGCGATCACGCCGATCCACCCCGAGCTCGAGGAGCCGCTCAAGGACATCCTCGACACGAGCTACGGCCTGATCATCTACCAGGAGCAGGTCATGGCGATCGCCCAGCGCGTCGCGGGGTTCTCGCTCGGCCAGGCCGACATCCTGCGTCGCGCGATGGGCAAGAAGAAGAAGTCCGAGCTCGACAAGCAGTACGAGGGCTTCTCGGGCGGCATGAAGGCGAACGGCTTCTCGGATGCCGCGGTGAAGACCCTCTGGGACATCCTGCTGCCCTTCTCCGACTACGCGTTCAACAAGGCGCACTCCGCCGCCTACGGCGTGCTCAGCTACTGGACGGCGTACCTCAAGGCGCACTACCCGGCCGAGTACATGGCAGCCCTGCTCACGAGCGTCGGCGACGCGCGCGACAAGCTCGCGCTCTACCTCAACGAGTGCCGCCGCATGGGCATCAAGGTGCTGCCGCCCGACGTCAACGAGTCCATCGGCTACTTCGCCGCCGTCGGTGACGACATCAGGTTCGGGCTCGGCGCGGTGCGAAACGTCGGCTTCAACGTCGTCGACGCCATTCGGGCCGCCCGTAACGAGAAGGGTCGATTCGAGTCGTTCCACGACTTCCTCAAGAAGTCGCCGTTGCAGGTCGCGAACAAGCGCACCGTCGAATCGCTCATCAAGGCCGGCGCGTTCGACTCGCTCGGCGCCACGCGGCGCGCGCTCGTCGAGATCCATGAGAGCGCGGTCGAATCGTCGGTCGGCGAGAAGCGCGTCGAGGCGACCGGGCAGGCCGGCTTCGACTTCGACTCGCTGCTCGCCGAGGTCGACGAGGCGCCGGTGTCGCTCGTCCCCGACCGACCCGAGTGGAGCAAGCGCGACAAGCTCGCCTTCGAGCGGGAGATGCTCGGGTTGTACGTCTCCGACCATCCGCTCGCCGGGCTCGAGGTGCCGCTCGCCAAGCACGCGTCGACGACGATCACCGAGCTCGTGGGTTCAGACGCCACGCAGGACGGCGACACGGTGACGATCGCGGGGCTCGTCACGAGCGTGCAGCACCGCGTGGCGCGGCAGAGCGGCAATCAGTACGGCATGATCCAGGTCGAGGACTTCTCGGGCGAGATCACCGTCATGTTCATGGGCAAGGCCTACCAGGAGTTCGCGCCGGGCCTGCAGAACGACTCCATCGTGGTCGTCCGCGGGCGCGTGAGCCTGCGCGACGACGGCATGAACCTGCACGCGTACAGCGTGTTCGCGCCGGAGCTCGGCCAGGGCGACGAATCGGGTCCGGTCGTCATCTCCCTGCCCGACATCCGGGCCACGACCGACACGATCACCGCCCTCAGCGACGTGTTGATCCGCCACGCCGGCGACACCGAGGTGCGACTCCGGCTCATCCGCGGGCGCACGGCGCGCGTGTTCGAACTCCCGTACCCGGTGCGTGTCACGGCGGACTTCTACGGTGAGCTGAAGAGCCTGCTCGGGCCGAACTGCCTCGTGTGACGCGCTCGAGCGCGCCGCGCCGGGCCCATGGATAGGCTGGAACGGTCATGCTGAGAACGATCGACCTGCGCGCAACCCGTCCGTCACCGAGCGAACTGCTCGCGCTCGTCCCGCGCGCCGCGACCGATGTCTCGGCGGCGCTCGAGCCCGCTCGCGGACTCATCGATGCGGTCCGCGAGCACGGCGAGGCGGCGCTCATCGAACAGGCCGAGCGACTCGACCGTGTGCGCCCGCCGCACCTCCGGGTGCCGGCCGACGAGCTCGAGCGGGCCCGCGACGAGCTCGCCCCTGAGATCCGCGATGCGATCGAGCGCACCGTCGAGCGCGTGCGCGCCGCGAGCGCGGCGCAGGTGCCCTCGCCCGAGACGACCGTGCTCGGCGACGGCGCGGTGATCGAGCAGCGCTGGCAGCCCGTCTCCCGCGTGGGCCTGTACGTGCCCGGCGGCAAGGCCGTCTACCCGTCGAGCGTCGTCATGAACGTGGTCCCGGCCCAGGTCGCCGGCGTCCGATCCATCGCGCTGGCCTCGCCGCCGCAGGCGGCCTTCGGCGGGCGGGTGCACCCCACCGTCGCCGGCGTCGCGGCGCTCCTCGGCATCACCGAGGTCTACGCCATGGGGGGCGCGGGCGCGATCGGCGCCTTCGCCTACGGTGTGCCGAGCCTCGGGCTCGATCCCGTACAGCGCGTCACCGGCCCCGGAAACGTCTACGTCGCAGCGGCGAAGCGACTCGTGCAGGGCGTCACCGGCATCGACGCCGAAGCCGGCCCGACCGACATCCTCGTCATCGCCGACGATTCGGCCGACGCGGACTTCGTCGCGGCCGACCTCGTGAGCCAGGCCGAGCACGACGAGCTCGCGGCGGCCGTGCTCGTCACCGACTCGCCGGAGTTCGCCGCTCGCGTCATCGAGCGGCTCACCGTACGGGTGGCCGCCACCAAGCACGCCACGCGGGTGCGAGCGTCGGTCGAAGGCGTGCAGTCGGCCGTCGTGCTCGTCGACGACCTCGAGCAGGCTGTCGACTTCGCCAACGCGTTCGGCCCCGAGCACCTCGAGATCCAGGTGCGCGACGCCGACGCCGTGCTCGCCCGAATCGAGAACGCCGGCGCCATCTTCATCGGCCCGTACTCGCCGGTGAGCCTCGGCGACTATGCCGCAGGCTCCAACCACGTGCTGCCCACCGGCGGTCAGGCGCGATCCGCGGCCGGGCTCTCGGCGGCCACCTTCCTGCGTCCCCAGCAGGTCGTGCGGTACGACGAGGCCGCGCTGCGCGAGGTCGCGCCGGTGATCGCCGCACTCTCGACCGAAGAGGACCTTCCGGCGCACGGCGAAGCGGTCACGGCACGCTTCGACCGCGCCTGATCACCCGCCACTAGGCTGAGGACACCATGTATTGCCCGTTCTGCCGCCACCCCGATTCCCGCGTCATCGACTCGCGCACGAGCGACGACGGGCTCTCGATCCGGCGGCGTCGGCAGTGCCCCGAGTGCGGTCGTCGGTTCTCGACGACCGAGACGGCGAGCCTCGCGGTCATCAAGCGCAGCGGAGTCATCGAGCCGTTCAGCCGCGAGAAGGTCGTGCTGGGCGTGAAGAAGGCCTGTCAGGGCCGTCCGGTCACCGACTCCGACCTCGCCGTGCTCGCCCAGAAGGTCGAGGAGACCATCCGGTCGACGGGTGCGTCGCAGATCGAGGCGAACGACATCGGGCTGGCGATCCTCTCGCCGCTGCGAGAGCTCGACGAGGTCGCATACCTGCGGTTCGCGAGCGTGTACCAGGCGTTCGATTCGCTCGACGACTTCGAGGGCGCGATCGAGCAGCTGCGTGCCGAACACGGCCGACTCCCCGCACGACCCGTCGAGTGAGCGACGAGACAGTCCTGACGGCTCCGATAGCCTGAGTCCGGCATGTACCGACTCATCTTCTCCGCGTTCCTGTCCCGAATGGACCCCGAAGCGGCCCACCACCTGGCGTTCCGCTTCATCCGCGCCCTTCCCGCGCTCGGGTTCGGCCGATTGGTCGAGCGATTCACCGGGCCCGACCCCTCGCTGGCGGTCGAGACCTTGGGCCTCACGTTCCCGTCGCCGTTCGGCGTCGCGGCGGGGTTCGACAAGGACGGCTTCGCGGTGCGCGGGCTCGGCAACCTGGGGTTCGGCCACGTCGAGGTCGGCACCATCACGGCGATCGCGCAGCCCGGCAACCCTGCGCCGAGGCTGTTCCGCCTGGTCGGCGATCGAGCGCTCATCAATCGCATGGGCTTCAACAACGGCGGTGCGGATGCCGCTGCCGGGCGTCTCTCGCGGCTCTCGCGCCGTACACATCGGCCCGTGCTCGGCATCAACATCGGCAAGAGCCGCGTGACCGCGGTCGACGACGCCACCGCCGACTACGAGCGCAGCGCCCGACTGCTCGCGCCCTATGCCGACTACCTCGTGGTGAACGTGAGTTCGCCGAACACCCCCGGACTGCGCGGTCTGCAGGAGCTCGACGCGCTCGCCCCACTGCTCGAGGCCGTGCGCGCGGTGGCAGGCAGGACGCCGTTGCTCGTGAAGATCGCACCCGACCTCGACGATGCCGAGGTCGTGCGCATCTGCGAGCTCGTCGTGCGGCTCGGCCTCGACGGCATCATCGCCACGAACACGACCATCTCGCGCGACGGGCTTCGTGAAGCGGCATCCGTCGTCGCGGACATCGGCGCCGGCGGCCTCTCAGGGGCGCCGCTCGCGCGCCGATCGCTCGAAGTGCTCCGCGTCGTGCGCGCGAATGTGCCCGATGGACTCTGCGTGATCTCGGTCGGCGGTGTCGAGACCGCCGCCGAGGTGCAGGAACGGCTCGACGCAGGCGCCACGCTGGTGCAGGGCTACACGGCCTTCATCTATCGCGGACCGCTGTGGGCGAGGCAGGTGAACCGGGGGCTCCTGCGGGTGCGGCGTCAGAGCACCTCGACCTCGGAGAGCTGATCGGCGATCCGCGCACCGTCGCTCGCTGAGACCCAAGGCACGTCGGCACCATGCTGTTCGGCCTTCGTGCGCCCGCCCGCGAGCACCGCCTCGCCGGTCGAGAGACGCCGGATCGCTACAGCGGCGACCCGATCGGGGTGCTCGGCGGCGAAGCGCGCGTACAGCTCCTCATCGTGCTGGCCGTCGTCGCCGATGAGCAGCCAGCGCATGCCGGGGAACTCCTCGGCGAGCCGACGGAGGTTCTGTTCCTTGTGCGCCCGGCCGCTGCGGAACCACGCGGTCGTGCGTGGGGCCCCAGTCGGTGAGCAGCAGCGGTCCCGCGGGATAGAGGTTGCGCGAGAGGAATCGCGTGAGCGTCGGCGCGACGTTCCACGCACCGGTGGAGAGGTAGATGACCGGCGAGCCGGGATGCGCGCGGGCGAGGCGCTCGAAGAGCACGGCCATCCCGGGCGTGGGGATCCGGGCGTGCTCGTCGAGGACGAAGGTGTTCCAGAACGCGAGCAGCGGCCGGGGCAGGGCGGTCACCATGACGGTGTCGTCGACATCGGAGATGATGCCGAAGTCGACATCGGGGCCGACGACGCGGATCGGGGCCTCGGCGACAGTCGAGCCCACGGTGTGGAGCCGGGCATCATGCCAGCCCGGGGTGAGGGCCACCGGGATGCGGGTGTCGACGACGCCCCCGCGGTCGGCGCGCACCTCGATGCGGGCACCGCCGATCTCGATGATGACCGGAACATCGCCGACCGGAACGCTCGTGAAGCTGCGCCAGCCACGGATGCCCTGTTCGCCACGTCGCCGACGACGCTTGGACGGCTCGTCGGGCGCCACGGGTCTGCTGAGCAGCACCCGGCAGAAGACGCGCACCCATTCGGTCGACCCGTACCCGGTGTACGGGACGACGGTCGGGACGTGGCCGCGTCGGCGGGCCCAGCGTTCCCTGATGTCGTGGATCCAGTCCTCGATGCGCGCAGCACGGTGTCGTACCTGGGGGTCGGGGGATCCGGTCGGGATGGGGGTGCTCGCCGGCATTCACTCAGTCTGTCATGAGGTCCCCTCGGGTCGCGAAACGGCGAGGTGTTCGAGGCGAGCAGCGCCTGCGAGTAGGATGAACCCGCAACTGAGGAGGTTTCGTGTCCAATGTCGACCTGATTCTTGGGGCCGATCCTGGCCGCAAGCGGACAGTCCGAACCGAGCCGACCCAGCGACGCAGCAGCCAGAGGCTCGACGCGCTGCTCGACGCTGCCGCCGAGATCGTCGACGAGTCCGGCTTCGAGCGGCTGACCACGCAGATGGTCGCCGAGCGCGCGGGCGCGTCGATCGGCACCGTCTATCGCTACTTCCCCGATCGCGTCGCGGTGCTGCACGCCCTGCGCGAGCGTTCGGTACGCCGGTTCCGCGAACGCATCGCCGACGACCTGGAAGGCGCCGAGCTCGAGACGTGGTGGTCGGTCATCGACCGCTCGATCGACGTGTGCGCCGAGATGTACCGCGGTGAACCGGGTTTCAGCGTCGTGCACGGCGCCAATCGTGAGCTCGCCGAGGGCGATCTCGAACCCGAGCTGGCACACCGCATGGCCAGCCTCATCGAGGCCGAGTTCGGTGGCGACATCGATTCGGCCGAGCTGCGCTTCAGGCTGGGTGTCGCGATCGAGCTCGGCGACGCCCTGATCAGTCGCGCGTTCCAGCGTGACCATTCGGGCGACGAGCGCTACATCGAAGAGGCCAAGCGCATCGTCCACGACTACCTCGCCGAGCACCTCGGCGAGGCGCGCTCCGAGAGCAACGCGGCCTGACGACGCGCCGCCCTTCGTGCGTTGCCTCGGCGCGCGAATGGTGTTTGGCTGGTATCCGCCGTTCGAGCGAACGTCGCCCGACGTGGATTGAGGCAGCATGATCGAGTTCCGAGGCGTGTCCAAGCGGTTCCCCGACGGCACGCTCGCCGTCGCCGACGTCGACATCGTCATCCCGCCTCACAAGACGACGGTGCTCGTGGGCTCATCGGGTTCGGGCAAGACCACGCTGCTTCGCATGATCAATCGCATGGTCGACCCGACTTCGGGGCAGGTGTTGATCGACGGCACGGATGTCGCGACCCGTGAGCCCGTCGCGCTTCGTCGCGGCATCGGCTACGTGATGCAGAACTCGGGACTCCTGCCGCACCGCAAGGTCATCGACAACATCGCCACGGTGCCGCTGCTGCGCGGCGAGCGCAAGCGGGACGCCCACGCCCACGCCCTCGAACTGCTCGACACGGTCGGGCTGGACCGGTCGCTCGCCGATCGGTACCCGAGTCAGCTGTCGGGTGGGCAGCAGCAGCGCGTCGGCGTCGCGCGTGGCCTCGCGGTCGACCCGAACATCCTGCTCATGGACGAGCCGTTCGGCGCCGTCGACCCCATCGTGCGCGCCGAGCTGCAGCAGGAACTGCTGCGACTGCAGGGCGAGCTCGGCAAGACCGTCGTCTTCGTCACGCACGACATCGACGAGGCGTTCCTGCTCGGCGATCAGGTCGTCATCATGCAGCACGGCGGCAAGATCTCCCAGGCCGCTTCGCCCGCCGAGATCCTCGCGAACCCCGCCGACGACTTCGTCGCCGAGTTCGTCGGCGCCGATCGCGGCAAGCGCGCGCTCCACATCACCGAGGTCGGGGGTCGGCGCGTCGTCGTCGACGGCGACGGCCGGGCGGCGGGAGTGCTCGCCTCGTGACCTGGCTCTGGTCGAATCTCGACCTGGTCGGCGAACTGACGCTCGTGCACCTGGCGTTGTCGGTGCCGGCGATCATACTGAGTTTCGTGATCTCAGTGCCGATCGGATGGCTCGCGCACCGCTACCGGTGGTCGCGTGGGGTGCTGCTGTCACTGTGCGCATTGCTCTACGCGGTCCCGTCGCTCGCCCTGTTCGTCGCGCTGCCGCCGATCACGGGCCTCAGTCTGCGATCGCCCGTGAACCTCGTCATCGCTCTCACGCTCTACGGCATCGCCGTCATCGTGCGCACGGCCGCCGATGCATTCGACTCCGTCGAACCCGACGTGCAGCAGTCGGCGACCGCGATGGGCTACTCGACGGCAGGTCGATTCTGGGGGGTCGAACTGCCGCTCGCGGGCCCGGTGCTCCTGTCAGGGCTGCGGGTGGTCGTCGTCAGCACCATCAGCCTCGCCACGGTCGGCGCGGTCATCGGCGTGGAGAGCCTCGGCAGCCTCTTCACCGACGGGTTCCAGCGCGGAATCCAGGCCGAGATCATCACCGGCATCGTGGCGACGATCCTCCTCGCGCTGGCGCTCGACTGGGCGTGCGTCATGGCCGGGAGGCTGCTCATGCCGTGGTCCAGCCCACGGCGATCGAGGCGGCCTGCCCTTTCCGACGTGCGCTCGATCGAGGTGGATCCCGCATGAACCTCTTCCTCGACGGAATCGCGTGGATCCTCGATCCCGCGAACTGGAGCGGGCCGGGCAGCATTCCGCAGCGGCTCTGGGAGCACGTGTGGATCACCGCGGTGGTCCTGCTCATCGCGTCGGCGATCGCGCTTCCCGATCGGCGCGCTCATCGGCCACACCGGTCGCGGACGCGAGCCCGCGGTCCGGGTCTCGGGCGGGCTCCGCGCGCTGCCCACGCTCGGCGTGCTCACCCTCTTCGGCATCTGGATCGGCATCGGGCTCGCCGCGCCCATCATCGCGCTCGTCATCCTGGCCATCCCGCCGTTGCTCGCGGGTGCCTACGCGGGGTTCGAATCGGTCGACCGGCGCACGATCGATGCCGCCCGCGCGGTCGGCATGCGCGAGTCGCAGATCGTGGGCAAGGTCGAGCTGCCGCTCGGCATGCCGATCGTCGTGGGCGGCATCCGGTCGGCGACGCTGCAGATCATCGCCACCGCGACCCTCGCGGCCTACATCGCCGACGACGGGCTCGGGCGATTCATCTTCGAGGGACTGAAGACCCGCGACTACGCCGAGATGCTCGGGGGTTCGATCCTCGTCATCCTGCTCGCCCTCATCGTCGACGGCATCCTGGCCCTGACGCAACGGCGCGTCGTTCCCGCGGGCGTGCGCGAGACCCGCAACACCGAGCTCCGCTCCCGGCCGACCCGGTCGCGAGTGGTCGTGGGGCAACCCATCCAGGAAGGGAATCGAGAATGATCACAGCAGGAAAAGGCCGGCTCGTCGCGATCGCGGCGGTCGCGGTCGGGGCGACAGTGGCCCTGGCAGGGTGCTCGTCCGGCGATCCGCTCGACAGCGGATCGACAGACGGCGGCGGTTCGTCCGAGACGATCGTCGTCGGCTCGCAGGACTACTACTCGAACGAGATCATCGCCGAGATCTATGCGCAGGCGCTCGAGGCGAACGACCTCACGGTCGACCGCCAGTTCAGGATCGGCCAGCGCGAGGTGTACATCCCCGACATCGAGAGCGGCGCGATCGATGTGTTCCCCGAGTACACGGGCAACCTCCTGCAGTACTACGTGCCCGACACGACGGCCACCACGAGTGACGACGTCTACGCCGAGCTCGAGACGTCGCTGCCCGAGGGCCTCCGCGTGCTCGACCAGGCGTCCGCGACCGACCAGGACTCCTACAACGTGACCAAGGCGTTCTCCGATGCGAACGGCGTCACGAGCCTCGCCGATCTCGCGAATGTCACGACGCCGCTCACCCTGGGTGGCAACTCCGAGCTCGCGACGAGGCCATACGGCCCTGATGGGCTGAAGGAGGTCTACGGCGTCGACGTGGCGTTCACGCCGATCGAGGACAGCGGCGGCCCCCTCACCCTCAAGGCGTTGCAGGACGACCAGGTCCAGATCGTGAACATCTTCAGCGCGAACCCGGCGATCGCCTCCAGCGACCTCGTGACGCTCGAGGACCCTGAGGGACTCTTCCTGGCCTCGAACGTGGTCCCGGTCGTGAGCGAGAAGGTCACCGACGAGATCGCGGAGATCATCAACACGGTCAGCGCGGCGCTCACCGCCGAAGACCTCGTTGCGCTCAACGCGCTCAGCGTCGACGAGCAGCAGTCGGCCGAGCAGATCGCGACCGACTGGCTCGCCGAGAAGTCGCTCTTCTAGCGCTCGGCGTCGAGGTTCGAGGGGTCGGATGCCGCGGCATCCGACCCCTCGTCGTCCGGGCCGATGCCGACGATGTCGAGGCCGTCGCCCGAGGCGTCGTCGGGGCGGCCGATCTCGTCGAGGGCCGCCATGTGCTTGGCCTCCGAGCGGACGAGCAGCTTCTTCACGCCCCAGACGGCGAGCAGGAAGGCGGCGATGATGCCGACGAAGAGGTATCCGGCCCAGTGCAGGCTGCGGCTGAGCTCGCGGTAACTGCCCGCGGCGAGCCATCCGACCGTGACGTACGCGAACGCCCAGATGATGCAGGCCGGCACGGTCCACGCGATGAATCGCCGGTACCGCATGGTGCTCATGCCGACGGTGAGCGGGATGAGCGAGTGCAGCACCGGCAGGAATCGCGAGATGAAGATCGCCGGTCCGCCGCGACGGTCGAGGTAGAGCTGGGCACGGTGCCAGTTGTCTTCGCCGAGCTTGCGGCCGAGGCGTGAATGCAGGATGTGCGGACCGAACCAGCGTCCGAGGGCGAAGCCGATGCTCTCGCCGATGAGCGCGCCCGCGATGACCGTGAATGTCAGAGCGAGGTACTGGCCGACGCCGTCGACGGCGGTGGAGGCGACGAGCACGATGGTGTCGCCGGGCACGACGAGGCCGATGAGCACCGAGGTCTCGAGCATGATGCCGAGGCCCGCGAGCAGGGTCCGCAACACCGGGTCGACGCTCTCGACGGTGCTGAGGATCCAGTCGAGGATCTCGTTCATCATTCGAGCGTATCGAGCGCGGGCATGAAGCGCGTCACACTGGAGGAGGATTCGGAGCGTCAGGCGGCCGACGGCGCGAGCCGCGCAAGTCGTGCCTCGAGCATGGCGAGATCGGGGCTCACTCCGCCCGAATCGGCGTACGCACCGGGCTCGCCGCCCGAGCCGACCTGGACGATGGCGCGACGGAGCGAGTCGTCATCGGTCGCGCGGCGGGCGCCGTCATCGGCGAGCATCTCGGTCAGCTGGGCGACCGCGCGCTCGGCGCGATTCGCGATCGGAAACCAGGGGAGTGCGCTGTGCCAGGCACGGAACGCGAGGAGCACGAGATGGTGCAGCTGGTCGAGGTGCGTGCGCTCATGCGCGATCACGGCGGCGAGCTCGTCGGGGCGCAACGCCTCGACCAGGCCGTCGGTGAGCACGGTGGCCGTGCGGATGCCGGGCACGCAGTAGGCGAGCGGCACCGGGTGCGCGAGCACCCGCGTGCGCGGTTCACCCGGGATCGGATTCCCGAGCAACGCGATGAGCTGGTGCTGGCGACGTCGCTCGCGCTCGGCTCGTACCGCGGTGACCGCGAGGTTGAGCGCGAGGTGCACGGCGAGGCCGGCGGCGAGGGTGAGTGCCGCGAGGTGCACGACGCCGAAACCGGCCGGCACCGGCCCCGCGAAGATCGCGGGCGCGAGTGCCGTCCAGGCGCCGAGCAGCGACCCGGCCGGAGCGGCGCCGAACAACAGCAGGCTGCCGATCATGGACACGCCGCCCGCAACGGCGATCGCCTGCCAGAGCGCGAGCGCGGCGGCGGGAGAGCGGGCGGGCCAGGCGGCGCGCGCGAGCGCGACGGGCACGGGCCACGCCAGCGCGAGGGCGAGGGTTCCGAGCAGGACCGCGGCGACGAGCACGGTCAGCGGCGAGCGTGTTCGTCGAGCAGTCGGCGCAGCGTCGCCGCCTCGCCGTCGCTGACCGTGCCGACGAAGCGCGCGAGGGCGGCGTCGCGATCGCTCGAGCGGTCGAGCACCTCGTGCATGAGCTCTGCGGTGTGCTCTTCGCGTGAGAGCAGGGCGTGGTACCGGTGCGGTCGGGTCTCGCGCGCTCGGCTGACGAATCCCTTGCGCTCGAGTCGTGACAGCACCGTGAGCACCGTGGTCGTGGCCACGGCTCTTCCCGGCTCGCCGTCGCGCACGGCGAGCGCGTCGCGCAACTCGTTGGCGGTGAGTGCGGCGTCGCTCGACCACAGCACGTCCATCACGGACCGCTCCAGTTCACCGAGACTCGCCACCCTTCAAGACTAACGCCAAGTCGAGATATGTTCTACGCTCTGTAGAAGAACGATCCATCGTCGACTGCGGTCGTGAAAGGGGCAACCGTGAACGAGCTGCTCGACCCGCTGCTCCTCGCCCGTTGGCAATTCGGGCTCACCACCATCTACCACTTCCTGTTCGTCCCCCTCACGATCGGCCTCGCGTCCACCACCGCGGTGTTCCAGACCGCGTGGTACCGCACCGGCAAGGTCGAGTACCTGCGGATCACGCGGTTCTTCGGCGGCATCTTCCTCATCAACTTCGCCATGGGCGTCGTGACCGGTATCGTGCAGGAGTTCCAGTTCGGCATGAACTGGTCGGAGTACTCGCGCTACGTCGGCGACGTCTTCGGCGCCCCGCTCGCGCTCGAGGGCCTGCTCGCGTTCTTCTTCGAGGCCACGTTCATCGGCCTGTGGATCTTCGGGTGGGACAAGCTGCCGCGCGGCCTGCACCTCGCCACCATCTGGTGCGTCGCGATCGGATCGATCGTCTCCGCCTACTTCATCATCGCGGCGAACGCGTTCATGCAGAATCCGGTCGGCTTCGAGATCAATGCCGAGAAGGGTCGCGCCGAACTCGTCGACATCGGCGCACTGCTCACGAACCCCGTCGCCCTCGCTGCCGTCCCGCACACCATCGCCGCGAGCTTCATGGTCGCAGCCGGCCTCATCATCAGCGCGGCGGCGTGGCACCTCGCCCGCAACCAGCACCTCGACACGATGCGGCCGGCACTGAAGTTCGGTCTCTGGGTGATGGTCGGCGCAGGCATCCTCACCACGCTCTTCGGCGACCAGCTGAGCCTCGCGATGGTCGCGACCCAGCCGATGAAGATGGCGGCTGCCGAGGCGACCTACGAGACCGTGTGCGGTGCGGATGCCTCGTTCTCGATCTTCACGCTCGGAACCCCCGACGGTACGACCGAGCTGTTCTCGATCCGCGTGCCCTACCTGCTGTCATTCCTGTCGACGCACACCTTCGACGGGTGTGTCGAGGGCATCAACGACCTGCAGGCGCAGTACCAGGAGCTCTTCGGACCCGGCGACTACACCCCGATCATCTGGGTCACGTACTGGTCGTTCCGCTGGATGATCGGCCTCGGCCTCGCGCACGTACTCGTCGCCGTGGTCGGCCTGTGGCTCACCCGCAAGGGCCGGCTGCCGAAGCAGCGGTGGGTGTGGACGGTCGCGATCTGGAGCTTCCCGCTCTCGCTGGCCGCGATGAGCGTGGGCTGGGTGTTCACCGAGATGGGCCGCCAGCCGTGGATCGTGTTCAGCCAGATGTTCACCGAGTCGGCCGTGTCGCCGAACGTCACCGGCCTCGACGTGCTCATCTCGCTCATCGCCTTCACGCTCGTCTACGGAGCGCTCGCGATCGTCGAGGTGCGCCTCGTGATCCGTGCCATCAAGAAGGGCCCACCCGAGGTCGGCGAGCCCGACCCCGAGACCGGTCGTCACGAACCCGCCGCAACGGTGTACTAGGAGGCAATGGACATGGATCTCTCGGTGCTCTGGTTCTGGATCGTCGCGTTCCTCTTCGTCGGCTACTTCGTGCTCGACGGGTTCGATTTCGGCGTCGGCATGTCGCTGCCCTTCCTCGGCAAGGACGACGTCGATCGCCGCGTGCTCATCAACACGATCGGACCGGTATGGGACCTCAACGAGACGTGGGTCATCGTCGCGGGCGCGAGCCTGTTCGCAGCGTTCCCCGAGTGGTACGCGACGCTCTTCTCGGGGTTCTACCTCGCGCTCCTGCTCATCCTGCTCGCCCTCATCGCACGCGGCGTCTCGTTCGAGTACCGCCACCAACGGCCCGAGTCGGAGTGGAAGCAGTGGTTCGACCGAATGATCATCGTCGGCTCGGCCGTGCCCGCACTGCTCTGGGGCGTCGCATTCGCGAACATCGTGCAGGGCGTGCCGCTCGACGCCGGGAACAACTACACGGGGTCGCTCCTCGACCTGCTGAACCCCTATGCACTGCTCGGCGGTCTCACGACCCTGCTGCTGTTCTTCACGCACGGTGTGGTGTTCGTCTCGCTGAAGACCGAGGGCGAGCTGCGTGAGCGGGCCCGGCGCCTCGCCGCCCGTGCGGGCGTCGTGACGATCGTCGTGGCCGCCGCATTCCTCGTGTGGACGGGGTTCGCGTACGGCAGTCTCTGGTTCTGGATCCTCGCGGCCGTCGCCGCCATCGCACTCATCGCCGGATGGCTGGCGAACGCCCGCGGCGCCGAGGGCGTGGCGTTCACCCTCCTCGCGGTCACGGTCGCGGCAGCTGTCTTCGCGCTGTTCGCCTCGCTCTTCCCCGACGTGATGCCGGCGTCGAACGATCCCGCGAACAGCCTGACGATCGCGAACGCCTCGAGTTCCACGTACACGCTCACGTTCATGAGCTGGCTCGCGCTCATCGCCCTACCGCTGGTCCTGCTGTACCAAGGATGGACGTACTGGGTGTTCCGCAAGCGCGTCAGCAGGGCGTCGATCGAGGCGGCAGTGCACTGACGTGAAGCCGCTCGATCCGAGGCTGGTCCGCCGTTCGCGGGCCTCCCGCGCGTTCCTCCTCGCGGGCGGCGGGCTCGCGCTCCTCCAGGCCGCGTCGATCATCGCCTTCGCCTGGGCGCTCTCGATGCTCGTCACGGGACTCATCGACGGCATTCGGATGCCCCGTGCCTGGCCACTGCTCGTGATGCTCGTGGTCGCGGCATCCGTTCGCGCACTTGCTGCGTGGGCGTGGGATCTCGTGGGATCCTCGGGCGCCATGCGGGTGAAGGCCGAACTGCGGACCGAGCTGCTCACTGCGCTGGAATCGAGGCCGACGGGTGTGCCGGGCTTCCCGACCGCGCGTGTCGCGACGCTGCTCGGGGCGGGGCTCGACGCACTCGACGCCTACTTCGGCACCTACCTTCCGCAGCTCGTGCTCACGGTCGTCGCGACCCCTGTACTGATCGTCACGGTGTGGATCGCCGATCCACTGTCGGGCCTCGTGCTCGTGATCGTGCTGCCGCTCATCCCGATCTTCATGGCGCTGATCGGCATGGCGACCGAGGCCGTGCAACGTCGGCAGTGGCAGAGCCTGGCCTCGTTGTCGCGCGGATTCCTCGAGGTCGTGGGCGGACTGTCGACGCTCGTGGCGTTCGGACGCGCCGAGCGGCAGGCCGCCCGCATCCGAGCAGTCACCGATGACTATCGGGCACGCACCATGAAGGTGCTGCGCATCACGTTCCTCTCGGGGTTCACGCTCGAGTTCGCCGCGAGCCTCTCGGTCGCGCTCGTCGCCGTGTCGATCGGGCTGCGGCTGGTCGGGGGCGACATGACGCTCGTTGCCGGGCTGTTCGTGCTCGTGCTCGCACCCGAGGTGTTCCTGCCGCTGCGCAACGTCGGCGCCGCCTTCCACTCGTCGGCCGCCGGGGTGACCGCGTCGACCGAAGCGTTCGACCTGCTCGCCGCGGCGCAGGAGCAGGGTGGCGATCGAGTCGGCGGCACCAATGAACCCGCCTCGGCCACGGAGCGGGAATCGACCGACGGGCTCGTGATCGACCGGCTCACGCTTCGCCGAGGGGAGCGGGTCGTGCTCGACGGATTCCGGCTCGAGGCACGATCGGGCGAGGTCGTCGCGATCACCGGTGAGAGCGGCTCGGGCAAGTCGAGCCTGTTCGCCGCGTTGCTCGGCTTCGCCGACGCTTCGGGCAGCATCGCGCTCGACGGCCACCGCATCGAGTCCGGCGATCGGTCGTCGATCGCGTGGGCGGGACAGACGCCGGCGCTCCTGGCCGGCACGATCGCGACGAACGTGCGATTGGGCGACGAGGGCGCCGATCCCGACCTTCTCGACCGCGCCCTCGACCTGGCCGGCGTCGAGCTCGACCCGGATCGCATGCTCGGCCCGGCGGGTGCGGGACTGTCGGGCGGTCAGGCGCAGCGGGTCGCGACCGCGCGGGCGATCCATCGCCTGCTCGCTCGCGACGGGCGGCTGCTGCTGCTCGACGAACCGGCATCGGCGCAGGACGAGGATCGCGAGCTTCGGCTGGGCCGACGGCTGCGGGAGCTCGGTGCCGAGGGGCGGATCGTGCTCGTGACCACCCACCGCGCCGGCCTCGTCGAGGTCGCCGACCGGTGCATCGACCTGGCGGTGACGCATGTCTGATCGGGCGACCGAGATGCTGCGCCGCGCGGTTCCGCGGTTCTTCCGCCTGCTGCCCGTCGGTGCTGTTCGGCATCGCGTCGGCGGGGTCGAGCATCGCCCTGCTGGCGTGCTCGGCCTGGTTGATCGCGCGTGCCGCGGAACAGCCGCCGGTGCTCTACCTCTCACTCGGCATCGTGGGCGTGCGGGCGTTCGCGCTCGGACGCGCGGTGTTCCGCTACCTCGAACGCCTGACCGGGCATGACGCTTCCTTCCGGCAGCTCGCGACGATCCGGGCGGGGGTGTTCGAGCGACTGCTGCCGATCGCACCCGACGGGCTCGCCGCCAGTCGCCGTGGCGACCTGCTCGCGCGCTTCGTCGACGATGTCGACGAACTGCAGAACGTGCCGCTGCGTGTCGTGCAACCGGTCATCAGTGCCGTGATCATCCTCGTGCTCGCCGTCGTGGGTGTCGCGTTCCTCGCGCCCGAATCGGGCTGGGCGGTGCTCGCCTGCCTCGTCCTCGGCATCGGGGCGACCCTGCTCGTGCAGCGCCGCGCGGCGATCCACGCCGAGCGCAGGCTGGCGCCGCTGCGCGGCGAGCTGCAGGCGGCGATCGTCGAACATGCGCAGTCACTCGACGTGCTCGTGGCGTTCGATGCGGCCGAGGCCGGCCGTCGGCGCATCGACGCCATCGGAGCACGGCTCGCGAAGGCGACCCGCGCGCGAGCGATCGCGACAGGCGCCGCATCTGCCGCGATGGTCGCTGTGGGCGGATTCGCCGCGGCGGCGAGCCTCGCCGCTGCGGCGCCGCTGCTCGCGTCGGGTCGCATCGACGGCCCGACCTTCGCGGTGCTGTGCCTCGTGCCCCTCGCCATCGCCGAGGTGGCCGGGGCGATCCCGTTGGCGTCGAGTGCGCTGCGCCTCGCGCGGGCGAGCGCCGAGCGCGTGGCCGACGCGGTGCCCGACGAGGTCCCGGCGGGCATACCGGTGCCGCCCGCTGCTCCGGTGACGCCTCCGGCGCGGCATCCGACGCCGGCGATCGAGCTGCGCGGCGTCCGTGCGCATTGGCCCGCGACGGCCGGCGGCGCTGGCAGCCGAGGCGGCCTCGACGCACGGCCGACCGCCCTCGAGGGCGTCGACCTCACGATCGCACCCGGCGAGCGGGTGCTCGTGCGCGGCGCATCCGGCGCCGGCAAGACCACGCTCGCGCACGTGCTCGTGCGATTCCTCGACTACGAGGGGTCGTACCGACTCGGCGGGATCGAGGCGTCGAGTCTCGATCCCCGGGACATCCGCCGGATCGTCGGCCTGGTCGAGCAGCGGCCGTGGCTCTTCGACGAGGACGTGCGCCAGAACCTCCTGTTCGCCCGCGACACCGCGACCGACGACGAGCTGCGCGACGTGCTCGACCGGGTCGGTCTGGGCGAATGGCTCGAGGAGCGTGGCGGGCTCGACGCCGAGGTGGGGGAGCGGGGCAACCTCGTGTCGGGCGGGCAGGCGCAACGTATCGCCCTCGCACGAGCGCTGCTCGCCGACTTCCCGGTGCTCGTGCTCGACGAGCCGACGGCGAGCGTCGACCCCGCGCGTGCCGATGCGCTCATTCGCGACATCACGGATGCCGCGGGCCGCTCGGGCCGCTCGGTGGTGCTCATCGCGCACGCCGGCGTCGATGAGCGACTCGTCGACCGGGTCGTCTCGTTCGACGTCGGTCGGGTCGTGAACGCAGTGCCCCTACCCATCGCGGAATTCCTGAGGTAGCCTCACCGCAACGGCACTGATCGGGTCAGATCCGAGGCGGTGCCGCTGCGGCGCCCGACCGCGGATGCCGCGAGCACAGAACCTCCGACGAAGGAGCACTTGTGAACCATCGAACGATCATGCGAACCTCCGGTGTCATCGCCACCGCGACGCTTGCCGGCGCGCTCGCCGTGGCGATCGGCGCACCCGCCACCGCTGCGCCGGGAACCGACTCGACCGCACTGCGCGGGGCGATCACCGAGAGCGGCCTGATGGCGCACCTCGAGGCGCTGCAGGCCGTGGCCGATGCCAACGGCGGCAATCGCGCTGCAGGCTCCACGGGGTACGAAGCATCGGCGGTGTACATCGAGGACACCTTGGCCGCGGCGGGCTATACGACGACACGTCAGGAGTTCACGTACGAGCAGTTCATCCTGAACGGGTCTGCCTTCAGCGCCAACGGCGTCCCGTACGTGGACCCGACCGACTACTCGCCGATGAGTTACTCGGGTCCGGCGACATCACTGCGACGCTCCAAGCCGTGGATGTCAACCTCGCGGGCGACCGCGCATCGACCAGCGGCTGCGAGGAGAGCGACTTCGACTCGTTCACCGCGGGCAACATCGCGCTCGTGCAGCGCGGCACGTGCACGTTCCGTGTCAAGGTCGACAACGCGGCGGCGAACGGTGCGAGCGCGATCGTGGTCTTCAACCAGGGCAACGACGTGCCCGGCGACGACCGGTTCGGCGTGGTCTTCGGGACCCTCGACCCGCCGCTTGCGGCGATCCCCGCGATCGGTACGAGCTTCGCGATCGGCGAGACGCTCGTCGGCGCCGGTGCAGTCCAGGCACGGGTGATGGTCGATGCCACGACCGAGACGACCGACACGTTCAACATGATCGCCGACACCCCGACCGGGCGCGATGATCGAACCGTCGTGGTCGGTGCGCACCTCGACTCGGTCCAGGAGGGGCCCGGCATCAACGACAACGGCACAGGAACCGCGGCGGTGCTCGAAACCGCGGTGCAGATGGCGGAACTCGGAATCGCACCGCGCAACACCGTGCGCTTCGCCTTCTGGGGCGGAGAGGAGGACGGTCTCATCGGCTCCGAGTACTACGTCTCGCAACTCTCGAAGGCGCAGATCAAGCAGCACTCCGTCAACCTGAACTTCGACATGCTCGGGTCGGTCAACTGCGGTGCGGTTCGTCTATGACGGTGACGGCGACGCATTCGGGACGACCGGACCCAACGGCTCCGACGTCATCGAGGGTGTCTTCGACGACTACTTCGCGTCGCAGGGACTCGAGACCGAGCCGACCGAGTTCGACGGGCGCAGCGACTACTTCGCGTTCATCAACAACGGCATCCCCGCCGGCGGGCTCTTCTCGGGCGCCGAAGGGCTGATGACCGAGCAGGAGGCCATCGACTTCGACGGCATCGCCGGGGCGCCGTACGACCCGTGCTACCACCAGGCCTGCGACACGATCGACAACGTCGACGGGGAGACGCTCGAGGAGCTCGCGGACGCGGCGGCGCATGCCACGCTCACATTCGCGCAGACGACCTCCGCGGTCAACGGCACGGCGAAGGGCAAGGCGGTCGGCCAGTTCGACCCGGCGTTCAAGGGTCACCTGGCACTGCGCTGACGACAACCGGTCGCGAGGGGTGGCGTGGGCGACCGCGTCGCCCCTTCGCGTCCTAGGCTGAGGGGATGCCCCGTCGTCGCGTGCGATCCCGCCGCTTGCCGGTGTGGTGCGACCCCGAACTCGTCTTCCGCGCGACGTACCGTCGATGCGTCGCACGTCGTCTGGCTCGACGGCGGCGCGGATGCCTCGACGGGAATCAGCATCATGGCCGCCGGTCACGGCGGCAGCGAACTCGTCACGGGTGACGCGACCGCCGGCACCGTGACGAGGAGTCGCCCGCCGACCCAGCCGGGCACGACCGTCCCGGGATCGGTGTTCGAAGTGCTCGAGCGAGCGGTTGCGCGCGGAACTGCTCGCTTCAGCACCGTCCGCCGATCCCGATCCCGATCCCGATCCCGATGCCGGCGACGACCTCGGCGTCCTCGGCTGGTACGGCTGGTTCGGGTACGAGCTCGGCGCACAGCTCGACGGCGTCGCGACTCGCCGGCGGAGACCCCTGACGCCGCATTGCTGTTCGTCGACCGAGCGGTCGTGTTCGACCATGCGGCGCGGTCGGTGCGGCTCGTCTGGATCGAGGACGAGGACCGGCCCGACGAGACCGATGCGTGGGCGGCGCAGCTCGCGACGACGATCGAGCGCGCGCACGGGACATCCGTGCCGTCGGTCGGTGCGCCGGCGCGCCCGGCGGCCGAACCGCCACGGGTGCGCTGGCGGCACGATCCGGCTCGCTATGCGGAACTCATCGCCGCGTGCCAGGCCGCGATCGTGCGCGGCGACGCCTACCAGCTGTGCCTCACCAACCGCATCGACGTCGACGTGCATCCCGATCCGGCATCGACCTACCTGGCACTGCGGGCCTCGAGCCCGAGCCACCATGGCGGCTTCATCCGATTCGGCGACGTGGCGCTGCTGAGCGCGTCTCCCGAGCAGTTCCTGCTCGTCGAACCCGACGGCGTCGTCTCGACCAAGCCCATGAAGGGGACCCGGCCGCGAGGCGCCGACCCGGTGACCGATCGCGCCCTGCGTGCCGAGCTGATCGCGAGCGAGAAGGAGCGCGCCGAGAACCTCATGATCGTCGACCTGATGCGCAACGACCTCGGCCGCATCGCCGAACTCGGCAGCGTCAGCGTGCCGAGCCTGCTCGAGGTCGAGGAGTACGCGCACGTGCACCAACTGGTCTCGACGGTGCGCGCCCGCATCGCCCCGCCCGCGACCGCACTCGACGTCATTCAGGCGGCGTTCCCCGCCGGCTCGATGACGGGTGCGCCGAAGCACAGCGCGATGACGATCCTGCACGAGCTCGAGCAGGGGCCGCGCGGGGTCTACTCGGGAGTGTTCGGCCGCCTCGGCGTCGACGGCAGTGCCGATCTGGCGATGGTCATCCGCTCGATCGTGTTGACGCCGGCGGGCGCGAGCATCGGCACCGGCGGGGGCATCACCGCGCTCTCCGACGCCGACGAGGAGATCGAGGAGACGCGGGTGAAGGCGCGGGCACTGCTCGCCGTCCTCGGAGCGGCGACGTCCGGCGAGGAGTGAGTAGGCTTGATGTTCGAGCGCGCCGCGATCCGGCGTGCCCTGAGTTTCGGGCAACGCTCCCACCGACACACGATTGAGAGTCACGTGGCACACGATCACGACCCTGCACACGCCGAGAACGGCGCGTACGACTTCGCCGAGATCCAGGCGAAGTGGCTTCCCGTGTGGGACGAGCTCGCGCCGTTCCGCGCCGGGGTGTCGGGCGACACACGGCCGCGCAAGTACATCCTCGACATGTTCCCGTACCCGTCGGGCGACCTGCACATGGGCCACGCCGAGGCGTTCGGCTACGGCGACACGGTCGCACGGTACTGGCGTCACCAGGGCTTCGACGTGCTGCACCCCGTCGGCTGGGACTCGTTCGGCCTTCCGGCCGAGAACGCGGCGATCAAGCGGGGCATCGACCCGCGCGGATGGACCTACGAGAACATCGAGCAGCAGAAGCGGTCGTTCCGCCAGTACGCGCCGTCGTTCGACTGGAGCCGCGAGCTGCACACGAGCGACCCCGAGTACTACAAGTGGAACCAGTGGCTGTTCCTGAAGCTCTACGAGAAGGGCATCGCCTACCGCAAGGCGGGCCAGGTCAACTGGTGTCCCAATGACCAGACCGTGCTCGCCAACGAGCAGGTCATCGACGGTCACTGCGAGCGATGCGGATTCGTCGTCACGAAGAAGGCCCTCACGCAGTGGTACTTCCGCGTCACCGACTACGCCGACCGACTGCTCGACGACCTCAACCAGCTCGAGGGCGCCTGGCCCGGCAAGGTGCTGTCGATGCAGCGCAACTGGATCGGCCGGTCGGCCGGCGCCGATGTCGACTTCGAGATCGAGGGCCGCGACGAGCGGGTCACGGTGTTCACGACGCGCCCCGACACGCTCTACGGTGCGACGTTCATGGTCGTCGCGCCCGACTCCGAGCTCGCGACCGAACTCGTGGGTGGGGCATCCGCCGAGGTGCGGCAGCGCTTCGGCGACTATCTCGACTCGGTCCGTGTCGAGAGCGACATCGATCGCCTCGCCGACCGACCGCCCGAAGACCGGCGTGTTCCTCGAGCGCTACGCGGTGAACCCGGTGAACGGCGAGCGCCTGCCGATCTGGGCGGCCGACTACGTGCTGGCCGACTACGGTCACGGCGCCATCATGGCGGTGCCCGCGCACGACCAGCGCGACCTCGACTTCGCCCGGGCGTTCAACCTGCCCGTCCGCGTGGTCGTCGACACGAACGCGCCGGTCACGGGCGTGATCCCGGTGATCCAGCTCGACGAGCGCGGCGACCCGATCATGCCCGACGACCTGCCCACGCTCGACCCGGCGACCACGGGCATCGCCCTCGGCGGTGAGGGTCGGCTCATCAACTCGGGCTCGCTCGACGGGCTGTCGAAGTCGAACGCGATCCGCCGCGTCATCGAGGTGCTCGAGCAGCGCCAACTCGGGCGTTCCGCGAAGAACTTCCGCCTGCGCGACTGGCTGATCTCGCGCCAGCGCTACTGGGGCACGCCGATCCCGATCATCCACTGCGCCGAGTGCGGTGAAGTGCCCGTCCCCGAGAGCGACCTGCCCGTGCGGCTGCCCGAGGCCGCGGGACTCGACCTGAAGCCCAAGGGTTCGAGCCCGCTCGGCGCGGCCGAGGACTGGGTGAACGTCGCCTGCCCGAACTGCGGCGGCGCTGCGCGGCGCGACTCCGACACGATGGACACGTTCGTCGACAGCTCGTGGTACTACCTGCGGTACCTGAACCCGAATGACGACACCCGGGCGTTCGACGTCGCCGAGGCCGAGAAGTGGCTGCCGGTCGACCAGTACGTCGGCGGCGTCGAGCACGCGATCCTGCACCTGCTGTACTCGCGCTTCATCACGAAGGTGCTCTTCGACCTCGGATACCTGAGCTTCACCGAGCCGTTCACCTCCCTGCTCAACCAGGGCATGGTGATCATGGACGGCGCGAAGATGTCGAAGTCGAAGGGCAACCTCGTCGAGTTCGCGGGCGAGCTGTCGGCGCACGGCGCCGACGCGCTGCGCGTGACGCTCGCGTTCGCGGGTCCGCCTGAAGACGACATCGACTGGGCGGATGTCTCGCCGGTGGGTTCGGCCAAGTTCCTCGCCCGCGCGTGGCGCATCTCGGGTGAGGTGACCTCGTCGCCCGATGTCGAGTGGAAGACCGGCGATGTCGCGCTACGTCGTATCACCCATCGGCTGCTCGCCGACGCACCGATCCTCATCGAGGCGTTCAAGTTCAACGTCGTCGTCGCGCGGCTCATGGAACTCGTGAATGCCACGCGAAAGACGATCGACTCGGGTGCGGGCGCCGGTGACGCCGCCGTGCGCGAGGCGGCTGAGGTCACGGCCATGATCCTCGACCTGTTCGCGCCGTTCACCGCTGAAGACATGTGGCAGCGACTCGGGTACGAGCCGACCGTCGCGCTCGTGCCGTGGCGCAAGGCCGATCCCGCGCTCCTCGTCGAGGAGTCGGTCACGGCCATCGTGCAGGTCGACGGCAAGGTGCGCGACCGGCTCGAGGTCTCGCCGAAGATCCCCGGCGACGAGCTCGAGGCGCTCGCGCGCGCGTCCGAGGCGGTGTTGCGGTCCGTCGGTGAGCGCGAGATCGTGAACGTGATCGTGCGTGCGCCGCGTCTCGTGAACATCGCCACTCGGGGCTGAGCCCGCAGGCACTCGTCCTCGACAGCCGACGACACGGCGGGGCTCGTCGACCGGTTCGGTGACCGAGCTCTGGACTGGACACGGGCAGGCTTAGCGTGCGGGTATGCCCGCAACACCCGATCCCGATCCGTTGGGTGCGCTCGACCCCGGTGCCCGACGCGCGTCGCCGCGGCTTCGCGTCACGGTCGGGGCAGCCGTGGCGCTGTTCATCGGTGCCGTGGCCGTCGCCGCGATCCTGTCCTTCACCGCGACGGGAGGTGGCGCGCAAGGCACGATCGGCGGTGAGGTCGTCGGCGAGCCCGGGGCTGACTCGAGCGCTGAGTGCAGCCTCCGGTGATGGTGGCATCGCCGGCGCGCCGTTGCTCGTGCACGTGCTCGGCGCGGTGTCCCAGCCGGGGCTGGTCGAGCTCGAGGCGGGGGCTCGCGTCGTCGACGCCGTCGCCGCGGCCGGGGGCCTCGCCTCTGACGCCGACCCGGCCGGGGTGAATCTCGCGCGGCCGGTGGTCGACGGCGAGCAGCTCGTCGTGCCGGTCGTCGGCGCGGTTCCGCCGCCCGGAGCGGGTGGCGCCGCAGGCGCGGTCGCGGGCACGCCGGCCGCCGATGGGCTCGTGCACCTCAACACGGCCGATGTCGCGGAGCTCGACACGCTGCCGCGCATCGGACCGGCGCTCGCGCAGCGCATCATCGACTGGCGCGACGCCAACGGGCCGTTCACGAGCACCGAGCAGTTGCTCGATGTCGCGGGTATCGGCGACGCCGTGTTCTCGGGGCTGGCCGACAAGGTCGCCCCCTGATGCCGGATCTCCGGCTCGTCGGGCCGGCGATCGCGGCCTGGGTCGGTGCCTGGCTCATCGTCGCGGCGCCCGAAGCCGGCATCTCGCCGTGGACGGTCGTCATCGCGGTCTGGGCGGTCGCCATGGCGGCCGTGGCGGTGATCGTCGTGCTGCGAGCGCACGCGACGCGACTCGCGAGGGCCGTGCCACGCGTCGCCGCTCCGAAACACCCGCTGCATACCGCGATGCAGTGGTGCGCGGCCGTGCTGGTCGCCCTCGCGGCAACGGGATTGGTGGTGACCTCCGCCGGCGCCGCGCTCGAGGCACGCTCGCGATCCTCGCTCGCAGAGGCGGCATCGAGCGGATCCACGGTCGGTGTGGTCGTCGAACTCACGAGTGCCCCGCGAGCGATGTCGGCACCCTGGTTCGACGGTGGAGCCGACGGCGCGGCATCCGGCCTGCCGCAGCGTGTCGAGGGCCGGGTGGTGGCCGTCGATGGAGTTCGACGTCGTGTCGGTTCCCGTCACCGCGACGGTCGACGTCGCGCCGTCGGAGCTGCAGCTCGGCACGACGCTGTCGTTCGACGCGAACGCCGCATCGCTGCCGTCAGCGGAGGCAGCGGCGTTCCGGTTGCGCGTCTCGGGCGACGTGCATGCTCAAGCGCCGCCGTTCTGGCTGGCGTGGAGCGGCGCCCTGCGCACGAATTTCGCGGACGCGGCCGCGTCGCTCGGCGGCGATGGGGGAGCGCTGGTCCCCGGACTCGCGATCGGCGACACGAGCGCCGTCGGCGACGAGCTCGACGACGCGATGAAGGCGAGTTCGCTCAGCCACCTCACCGCCGTCTCGGGGGCCAACTGCGCCATCGTCACCGCTGCCGCGTTCGCCCTCGCCGCGGCCTCCGGGCTGGGGCGTCGCGCCCGCGTGGTGGTCGCGCTGCTCGCACTCGTCGGGTTCATCGTGCTCGTGACGCCCGAGTCGAGTGTGGTGAGGGCCGGCGCGATGGCGGTCGTCGTACTGATCGCGCTCGCGTCGGGCCGACCGGGCGGTGGCGTCGCCGCCCTCGCGGTGGCCGTCATCGCGCTGCTCTGCGTCGATCCGTGGTACTCGCGCGACTACGGTTTCGCGCTCTCGGTGTGCGCGACCGCGGGATTGCTGCTGCTCGCCGGCCCGTTGTCGCGCGCGATGGCACGGGTCATGCCGACGCCGCTCGCGATCGTGCTCGGGGTGCCGCTCGCGGCGCAACTCGCCTGCCAGCCCGTGCTCATCCTGCTCGACCCCGCGCTCGCGCTGTACGGAGTGCCCGCGAACCTGCTTGCGGCCCCGGCGGCGCCCGTCGGCACGATCGCCGGCCTGATCGGGTGCCTCCTGTTGCCGCTGTTGCCGTCGGTCGGCTTCGGGTTCCTCCAGGTCGCGTGGGTGCCGGCGAGCTGGATCGCACTTGTCGCACACGCCGCGGCCGCCCTTCCGTTCGGCCGACTGCCCTGGATACCGGATGCCGCAGGCGCGGTGCTGCTCGTCGTGTGCACCTCGCTCGCCCTCTGGCTCGTGTTCGATCGCTCGCCGAGGCCGCGCGTGCGTGCCGCCGGGATCGCGCTGCTGTTGATCGCGGTCGCCGTTCCGGTCGGCATCAGCGTCGGCGCTCCCACCCTCGGCAGGGCGCTGCGGCCCGGGTCGTGGAACCTCGCCGCGTGCGACATCGGCCAGGGCGATGCCGTGCTGCTGCGCGCGGGCGGCGCGACAGCGCTCATCGACACGGGCCCCGATCCGGCGGCGCTTCGTCGATGCCTCGACTTCCTGTCGATCGACCGGATCGACCTGCTCGTGCTCACGCATTGGGACGCCGATCATGCGGGCGGGACATCCGCCGTCGTCGGACGCGTCGACACGGTCGTCCATGGTCCACTCGACGGCGAGCGCTCGAGCCGGGCACGCGATCCGCTCGTCGCCGGGGGTGCCGACGCCGTCGAAGTCAGCGCCGGCGACCGCGGGCTTCTGGGCGACGCACGATGGCGGGTACTCTGGCCCAAGCCAGGCGCCGCGCCCGGCAATGATGCGAGCGTCGTGCTCGACATCGAGACACCCGAGTATCGCGGGATCTTCCTGGGCGACCTGGGCGAGGGGGCGCAGCGCCGCCTGCTCGCGGCCGGCCCGATCGGCACCGTCGACCTGGTGAAGGTGGCGCACCACGGCTCGGCTGACCAGAGCGAGGATCTCTATGCGCAGTTGGCCGCTCCGGTGGGCATCATCGGCGTGGGTGCTGAGAACGGGTACGGGCATCCGACCGACCGACTGCTCGACCTCCTCGATCGCACGGGCACCGCGGCGGTCCGGACCGACCATGCGGGAACCGCGCTGCTGACGGCCGGCGACAGTGGGTTCTCGCTCTGGACCGAGCGCGCCGACGATCGTGTCGGCGCCCGACCGTAGACTTGTCGCGGAACGGAGGCACGGGTGGCAGCACGCACAGGGGCCGCTTCGGCACGGTCGAAGGCGGCGATCCCACAGTTGGCGTGGAACGCGGTGCGGCCGGCGC
This sequence comes from uncultured Actinomycetota bacterium, assembly GCA_963758615.1. GTDB lineage: Bacteria > Actinomycetota > Actinomycetes > Actinomycetales > Microbacteriaceae > Agromyces. The sequence goes on from CAVWVZ010000007.1 coordinate 781,835, forward strand.
CGATCGTGCTCGTGACCGGTCCCGAAGACGTGTTGGCCGAGCGCGCCATCACGATGCTGCGAGACTTCCTCCGAGCCGAAGACCCGTCGATCGAGGTGAGCGACCTCGAGGCCGACGGCTACCGGCGCGGCGAGCTCCTCACACTCGCGAGCCCGTCGCTGTTCGGGGAGCCGCGACTCATCCGGGTGAGCGCCGTCGAGAAGTCGAGCGACGACTTCCTGCTCGACGCGCTCGACTACGTCGGCCAGACCGCCGAGGCCACCACCCTCGTGCTGCGTCACCGCAGCGGACAGCGTGGCAAGAAGCTCCTCGACGCCATCCGCGCGGGCACGGGTGCCGGCATCGAGATCGTCTGCGCCGAACTCAAGCGCGACTCCGACAAGCAGGACTTCGCGGTCGCCGAGTTCCGCGCCGCCGGCCGGAAGATCAGCCCGGGCGCGCTTCGAGCGCTCGTCGCGGCATTCAGCGAAGACCTGCGCGAACTCTCGGCCGCGTGTCGGCAACTGATCGCCGACAGCCCCGGCGACATCTCCGAGGCGGTCGTTGCCAAGTACTACGGCGGGCAGGTCGAGACCAACGCGTTCGCCGTCGCCGATGCGGCGATCGCCGGCCGTCACGGTGAGGCGCTCATCGCGCTCCGGCACGCGCTCGACAGCGGCGCCGACCCGGTGCCCATGGTCGCGGCATTCGCCATGAAGGTCCGCACCATGGCCAAGGTCTCGGGCGCACGCGGGGGCGGGGCGCAGTTGGCGTCGTCGCTCGGTCTCGCCCCGTGGCAGGTCGACCGTGCGCGGCGCGACCTCGCGGGCTGGACCGATTCAGGTCTCGGGGTCGCGATCGAAGCGCTGGCGGCCACCGATGCGGCGGTCAAGGGTGCCGAGCGCGATCCGGTGTTCGCGCTCGAGCGACTCGTCGGCATCATCGCGGCACGCGGACGCGTGTAACCGCCCGCGAGCCGAGCCTCGCGGCGTGCCCCTCGGCACGGTGCTCACCGACTTCGTCCGCCGTCGAGAGTGCAGGTAGCGCCCCCTTCCGCGGCGCGGAGTGCACTCTCGGCGGAGAGGCGTGGTGTCGTGGGCTGTCCCATGACTCGAGAGTGCAGGTAGCGCCCCCTTCCGCGGCACGGAGTGCACTCTCGGCGGAGAGGCGTGGTGTCGTGGGCTGTCCCATGACTCGAGAGTGCAGGAACGGCCCCCAGCGGGGGCTTGGAGTGCACTCTCGGCGGGAAGACCTGCCCTGAGACGACGAAGGCCCCGCACCGAAGTGCGGGGCCGTCGAGGTGGTTCAGGCGAGCGTCAGAGCGCCGCGGCCTGCTTCGCGATGGCCGACTTGCGGTTCGCGGCCTGGTTCTGGTGGATGACACCCTTCGACACGGCCTTGTCGAGCTTGCGCGACGCGACGCGCACGGCGTCGGTGGCCTTCTCCTTGTCGCCGGCGGCGATGGCCTCGCGGGCAGCGCGGACGACGGTCTTGAGCTGGCTCTTCACGGCCTTGTTGCGCTCTTCGGCCTTGCGGTTGGTGCGGATGCGCTTGATCTGCGACTTGATGTTTGCCACGTGGTTCGTCTTTCGTTCTTGTGCGGGTACCGGATGTGCCGTCGCGAGGTAGAGGGGCTCGCGCTCGGCGAATCGTGCGGGGTGGGACCCACACGCAAGCCAACAGGCAACGATACCAGCTAGGTGGCTGCGGCACCAAAGCGGGCGCGGCGGCGCGCCGCGGCACGGCGGTCGAGTTCGGCGACGGCGCCGAGCACCACCGCCGTGAAGTGGTCGGGGCGGGAAAGACTGACGAGATGGGTCGCGCCGGGGATGACCACGAGTCGTCCGTCGCGCGTCGCCTTCAGGAATCGACGCTCCTCACTGCGGAAGTGGTCGAATCGACCGTTCACGAACCAGACGGGAACCTCGATCCGGGTGAGCGCCGACTCGGGGTCGAAGTGCTCGACCGCCCGGAGTACCGGGCCCATGACATCGAGCGCGACGCCGCCCGCCAGCACGTCGTCGACCGCGGTCGACGAGAGGAACAGGTGCGCCATCGCATCGTTCATGCCGCGGCCCCGGTCGGGCAGGCGTCCGATGAGCGCGGCCAGCCGCTGGTAGGCGGTGAGGCCGACTCCGCGAGGCCGGGTTCCGCACGACGCGGCAACCAGGCCGTCGAGGCGATTCGGATGCCGCGCCGCGAACTCGATCGCGAGATAGCCGCCGAGGCTCAGCCCGACGAGCAGTCGAGGCAATGCCGGAGTCGATGGTGCCTCGGCGGGGTTCAGCGCTTCATCGATCGCCTCCATCGCTGCATCGACCGAGAACGGCTCACCGAGATGCACGCCGTGCCCGGGCAGGTCGACGGCGACCACCTCGACGTCGTGGCGGGGGAGCTCGACGAGCTGCCTGCGCCACATCGTCGCCGAGGTGCGCAGGCCGTGCACGAGGACGACGCGGGCGCGGGGCATCCGTCAGCCCGCCCTGATCGCACCCAGTTCGCGGGCTCTCGCGACCGCAGCCGTGCGTGAGCCGACACCGAGCTTCGTGAAGATGTGCACGAGGTGCGATTTCACAGTCGCCTCGCTGAGGAAGAGCTCACGGCCGATGTCGCGATTCGTGCGTCCCTCGGCCACGAGCGAGAGCACCTCCGCCTCGCGGGAGGTGAGGCGCTCGCTCGAGGTGCGCGACGCGTCGAGCCTCGACGAGATGACGGGGGCGAGGGCCGACTCGCCGACCGCCGATGCGCGAACGGCCGCGATGAGTTCGGCCGGCGGGGCATCCTTCAGCAGGTAGCCGCTCGCACCGGCCTCGATGGCGCCGAGGATGTCGGCGTCGGTGTCGTAGTTGGTGAGCACGAGCACCCGCGGTGCGCCGGCCTGCGAGCGGATGCGGCGGGTCGCCTCGGCACCCTGCAGCGCGCCGGGGAACTGCAGGTCCATGAGCACGAGGTCGACATCACTGTTCAGCGCGAGGCGAACCGCGTCTTCGGCGGTGGCGGCCTCGGCGACGACCTCGAGGTCGGCCTCGCTCTCGAGCAGCGCGCGGATGCCGGCGCGCACGACCGGGTGGTCGTCGGTGAGCAGCAGACGGATCATGCGGCCACCACCGGAATACGCACCGACAGCGCCGTGCCCTCGCCCGGTGCCGTCTCGACCTCGAACGTGCCGCCGAGCTGCTCGGCCCGCCGACGGATGGCCCGGAGCCCGAAGTCGCCGATCTCGGCGGCCGGCGCGGCGACGCCCGCAGCGTCGAACCCGACGCCGTCGTCGACGACGTCGAGGGCGATCTCGTCGCCCAGGTAGCTGAGCGTCAGCGACGCCACGTTCGCGTCGGCGTGCTGCAGCACGTTCGCGAGCGATCCCTGCGCGATGCGCAACAACGCCGCGTCGGTGGCCATGGGCAGCACGACGGCGTCGCCGCTCACGACGAACTCGACCCGCACGGGCGACCCGGCCTGCTCGGCCTGGGTGGTCGTGGCGCGCGCGAGCCGGCTGAGGGCGGCGGGAAGCGTGTGCACGTCGAGTGACGGGGGAGTGAGCTCGCGGATGAACCGGCGCGTCTCGCCGAGGTTCTCGGCGGCCGTCTCGCGCGCGAGTCGCAGCTTCTCGCGCACCTGATCGTCGACCACGTCGCGTTCTGCCGCATGCAGCAGCATCTGGATGCTCGAGAGCCCCTGGGCGACGGTGTCGTGGATCTCGCGGGCGAGCCGCTCGCGCTCGGCGCGGGTCCCGGCTTCACGGCTCGCCGTCGCGAGCTCTTCACGCGTCGCGACGAGGTCGAGGATGAGCGCCTGACGCTCGTGGGTCTCCTGCGACATGGCACGGTAGCCGAGGCCGAGGACGATCGCCACGCCGGCGCTGATGAGCGGCCCCAGGATGGAGCCGACCTCGAGCCCGAGGTGCGTCGCGGTGCCCCACACGGAGAGGCCGAACGTCACGACGACGAGCGGCACCGCGATGGGGGCGGCGAGCACATGCAGCTCGAGGAAGAAGAGCGGGAACGCCAAGAACGCCGCATCGGGCGTCAATGCCGACAGGCCGACCCACAGGGTGAGGAGCGCGACGAGCCACACCACGCGTGCCCAGGTGGGGAGGTGGCGGCGTGCGGCGGCGATGCCGGCGCCGTAGCAGGCGAGGAATGCGACGGCGAGCACCGTGATCCCCACCTCGTAGGGGTCGTCGGCGAGCAGCGCACGCACGACGACGAAGAGCGTGAGCCCGACGACGAGCAGGTGCAGGCCGAGCCGCAGCGCCGTGAACACGGGACGCAGGGCCGAAGCGGCGATGCGCTCATCGGTGGGCTCGATGACGGTCATGATGCTTCCGAGCGTAGCCGGGGCGCTTCGCGCGGGGCATCCGTCGAAAGTCGGAACCCAACTCATGGGAGAATCGAGAGGATGTCCCCTCGAGCCGTAACCCCGCCGGTGCCCGCCGCCACCGACCCCTCGCTGATCCGCAACTTCTGCATCATCGCGCACATCGACCACGGCAAGTCGACGCTCGCCGATCGCATGCTCGGCATCACGGGCGTCGTGAGCGACCGCGACATGCGCGCGCAGTACCTCGACCGCATGGACATCGAGCGCGAACGCGGCATCACCATCAAGAGCCAGGCGGTGCGCATGCCGTGGCAGCTCGGCGACACGTCCTACGCGCTGAACATGATCGACACCCCCGGCCACGTCGACTTCAGCTACGAGGTCTCGCGCTCGCTCGCGGCCTGCGAAGGCGCGATCCTGCTCGTCGACGCCGCGCAGGGCATCGAGGCGCAGACGCTCGCGAACCTCTACCTCGCACTCGAGAACGACCTCGAGATCATCCCGGTGCTCAACAAGATCGACCTTCCCGCGGCTGAGCCCGAGAAGTACGCGAGGGAGCTCGCCGACCTCATCGGCGGTTCGCCCGACGACGTGCTGAAGGTCTCGGGCAAGACCGGCGTGGGCGTCGAAGAACTGCTCGATCGGGTCGTCGAGCGCATTCCGGCTCCGGTCGGCAACGCGGATGCCCCGCCCCGGGCCATGATCTTCGACTCGGTGTACGACAGCTATCGCGGCGTCGTCACCTACGTGCGCATGATCGACGGCCACCTGAACCCGCGCGAGCGCATCCAGATGATGTCGACGAGGGCGACGCACGAGATCCTCGAGATCGGGGTCAGCGCGCCCGAGCCGATGCCCACGAAGGGGCTGGGCGTCGGCGAGGTCGGCTACCTCATCACGGGCGTGAAGGACGTGCGCCAGTCGAAGGTCGGCGACACGGTGACCACCGCCGCGAAGCCCGCCACCGAGGCGCTGCCCGGGTACACCGAGCCGCTTCCGATGGTGTTCTCGGGTCTCTACCCGATCGATGGCAGCGACTACCCCGAGCTGCGCGAGGCGCTCGACAAGCTGAAGCTCTCCGACGCGGCGCTCGTGTACGAGCCCGAGACGTCGGTGGCACTCGGGTTCGGCTTCCGCGCCGGATTCCTCGGGCTGCTGCACCTCGAGATCGTCACCGAGCGCCTCCGCCGCGAGTTCGGGCTCGACATCATCAACACCGCACCATCGGTGGTCTACGAGGTCACGACCGAAGACAGGAAGACCGTGACGGTGACGAACCCGAGCGAATTCCCGACCGGGGCGAAGATCTCCGAGGTGCGCGAGCCCATGGTGCGCGCCGCCATCCTCGCGCCGAAGGACTACGTCGGAACGATCATGGAGCTCTGCCAGTCCCGCCGCGGCACGCTGCTCGGAATGGAGTACCTCGGTGAGGATCGCGTCGAGATCCGCTACAACATGCCTCTCGGCGAGATCGTCTTCGACTTCTTCGACCACCTGAAGTCGAAGACCGCGGGGTACGCCTCGCTCGACTACGAGCCCACCGGCGATCAGTCCGCCGACCTCGTGAAGGTCGACATCCTGCTGCAGGGCGAGCAGGTCGATGCGTTCAGCGCGATCGTGCACCGCGAGAAGGCCTACGCCTACGGGGTCCTCATGACCGGGCGACTGCGCGAACTCATCCCGCGGCAGCAGTTCGAGGTGCCCATCCAGGCCGCCATCGGCGCGCGCATCATCGCGCGTGAGTCGATCCGCGCCATGCGCAAGGACGTGCTCGCGAAGTGCTACGGCGGTGACATCAGCCGAAAGCGCAAGCTGCTCGAGAAGCAGAAGGAGGGCAAGAAGCGCATGAAGATGGTCGGTCGCGTCGAGGTCCCTCAAGAGGCGTTCATCGCCGCGCTCTCGGGCGACACCGAGGGCAAGGAAGCGAAGAAGAAGTAGGCCCCGATGACCCGTCGAAGCACATTCACCGACCAGTCGGTCACCTACGGGGCGATCGGCGCAACGCTCGACCCCGACTTCCTGCGGTACCCGCCGGCGGGCTATCGCCCCGCTGAAGACTCGGTGCGCCTGGGATCGGGCGCCGAACGATTCGAGCGCGCGGCCGAGTCGCTCATGACGTGGGGAATCCAGCGCGGGGCGGGATTCACCGTCACCGATGTCTCCGAGGGCACGGGGGCGCAGTACCCCGGCATCGTCTACGGTCCCGATGGCGCGCCGCTCGCCGAGCAGCCCGGGCCCCGTTCCGAGGTGCGCTACGCCGCCGACGGCACGCAGTACATCACCGCGGGCATGACCGCGACGCTGCAGCGCAAGCGCCGGGTCGGCACCGCCAGGACCCCGGTGCTCGTCGTGTACGTGATCGACGAGCCGAAGCGCATCGGATTCGCCTACGGCACGACGAGCCACGGCCCGGAGACCGGTGAGATCTCCTTCATCCTCGAGCACCGCGACGACGACACCGTGTGGCTCACGATCCGTTCGATCCTGGCCGCGGCGGGCGGCGTGCACCTGCTCACCCGGCCATGGCAGCGCAAGCACCGCCGCGACCTCACCCGCAGCGAGCTGCGCGCCCTGCACCCCGCGGGCGGCGTGTAGGCGTGGCATCCGCCCTGCCGCTCGGGGAACCGGCACCCGCCGATGGGCTGCTGCCCGCATCTGCCGCCGAGGGTGCGCAGCGTCGCGCGTTCGGCGTGTACCTGCACGTGCCGTTCTGCCGCGTGCGGTGCGGGTACTGCGACTTCAACACGTACACGTCCGACGAACTGCGTGGAGCGCGACAGTCCGACTACGCGGGCCACGCGATCAGCGAGGTGCGGATGTCCCGGCGCGTGCTCGAGGCATCCGGGGTGCCGACCCGACAGGCGCAGACCGTGTTCTTCGGCGGCGGCACGCCCACCTTGCTGCCGGCGTCCGACCTCGTCGCGATGCTCGGCGCAGTGCGTGACGAGTTCGGCCTCGCCGATGGCGCCGAGGTGACCACCGAGGCGAACCCCGACTCGGTCGGCCCCGACGACCTCGTGCGACTCGCCGAGGGCGGATTCACGCGCGTCTCGTTCGGCATGCAGTCGGCGGTGCCGCACGTGCTCGCTGCACTCGACCGCACGCACGACCCCGAACGCGTGCCGCTCGTGGTCGGCTGGGCGCGCGACGCCGGACTCGACGTGAGCCTCGACCTCATCTACGGCACGCCGGGGGAGTCGCTCGACGACTGGCGGCGGAGCGTCGAGCACGCCATCGCCCAGCAGCCCGACCACCTGAGCGCATACGCGCTCATCGTCGAGGAGGGCACGAAGCTCGCGAGGCAGATCAGGCGCGGCGAGCTGGCCACGCCTTCTGACGATCTCGAGGCCGACATGTACGAGCTGGCCGACGACCTGCTGGGTCGGGCGGGTTTCGAGTGGTACGAGGTCAGCAACTGGGCGACCGACGCCGCGCATCGATCACGCCACAACCTCGGCTACTGGCGGGGCGACGACTGGTGGGGCGTCGGCCCCGGCGCCCACAGTCACGTCGGCGGCGTGCGCTGGTGGAACGCCAAGCACCCCTCGGCCTACGCCGACCGTGTGACAGCGGGAGTCTCGCCCGCGGTCGGCCGTGAGGTCCTCGATGCGCCGACCCGCGAGGTCGAGCGGGTGCTGCTGCTCACTCGCATCAGCGAGGGCATCGACATCGAGTCGCTGCATGCCGGCGGACGCCACGCGGTGGCAGGCCTGATCGGCGACGAGCTCGTGGACGCGAAAGCCGCCCTCTCGGGTGGGCTGGTGCTCACTCGAAGAGGGCGGCTGCTCGCCGACGCGGTTGTGCGACGCCTGCTCGACGGCTAGGCCGTCAGCTGACGAACTTGATCGCGAGCGGATAGGTGTAGGGCTGGCCCTGGTTGGCCTTGACCGCGGCGATGATGCAGAACACGATCTTGACGACCTCGACCGCGAGCACGAGCAGGATGCCGATGAAGACGGCGATCAGCGCGTAGCTCACGACCAGTGCGATCGCGATCGTGATCTGGAAGTTCAGCGCGGTCGCCGTGTGGGCACGGACGAACGGGCCCTTGTCCTTCAGCAGCAGGTACGCGATCAGTGCCGGGACGAAGTAGAAGAAGATACCGGCCACGTGGACGAGCGTCGACCAGAGCTTCTCGTCGGCCGGGCTGAGCTGCTGCGGCTGCTGGTACGGATTCTGCGGCTGCTGAGGATTCTGCGGCTGCTGATACGGGTCCTGCGGCGGCGGGGGAGGAGGAGGTACGTCGGACATGATGACTCCTTGGTGACGTCGCCCGAAGGCGAGCTGTTGATCTTCATGCTGGCACAGACGGCCGCGCCGAGGGAGGGAATCTCGTGGCGCGGCCGAACCTGCCTACTTGATGAGGCGGATGGCGAAGGGGTAGCGGTAGTGGTTGCCGTCCTTCGCGCGGAGGAACGCGATGATCGAGAAGACGACGCTCACGATCCACACCGCCCACCAGAGCAGCGCGCCGATGAAGACGGCGAGCAGGATCAGGGAGAGCAGGTAGCCGAACGCGATCGTGATCTGGAAGTTCAGCGCCTCCTTCGCCTCGGTGTCGGTGAAGGAGCCACGGTCCTTGAACACGAGCCAGATGATGAGCGAGGGCAGGAAGCCGAGCACGCCGCCGAGGTGGGCGAACGAGCCCCACTGGACGTCCTGCTCGTGCGAGAGGGGGGTCGGCGAGACGTTCGCGTCGGGAGTCTGGGCGTTCGGGTCGGTCATGGGCGTGCCTTTCGGGGGTGGGGGAGGGCTCGGCTGAACCGTGGGGTTGCCGGGGAGAGGTGGTGCAGCCGAGGAGTGACTCGCGGAACATGCATACGCTAGCGCCGCCGACTCACGGCTGGCAACGGGCTGAGCCGTGTGGTGTCACGATATGATTAGCAGTCAGACAATACGAGTGCTAAGCGCGGCACGGGAAGCGAGGGACATGGTCTCCGAACGCAGTCTCGCAGTGCTCCGCGCGATCGTGCAGGACTACGTGGCCTCGCGCGAGCCGGTCGGCTCGAAGACGATCGTCGAGCGGCACTCCTTCGGCGTCTCCGCCGCGACGATCCGCAATGACATGGCGCTCCTCGAGGAAGAGGAGCTCATCGCGGCGCCGCACACGTCGTCGGGCCGCATCCCGACCGACAAGGGATACCGGGTGTTCGTCGACCAGCTCACCGACGTACGGCCGCTCACCGCAGCACAGCGCCACGCCATCGAGACCTTCCTCGGCGAGTCCAGCGACCTCGACGAGCTGCTCGCGCGCACCGTGCGACTCATCGCCCAGCTCACCAAGCAGCTCGCGGTCGTGCAGTACCCCAGCTTCTCGAGTGCGAGGGTGCGACACGTCGAACTCGTGTCGCTCTCCCCGACCCGCGTGCTCTGCATCCTGATCGCCGATTCCGGCCAGGTCGAGCAGCGGCTCGCCGAACTCGACCACCCCGTCGACGACGAGACGCTCGCCGAATTGCGCGTCCGGCTCAACGACCTCGTCACCGGGTCGACCATGATCGAGGCCGTGACGCTGCTCTCGGGTGAGATCGAGGCGGCCGACCGCCGGCACGCGGCGCTGCTGCACACGCTCGCGGCGACCCTCGCAGAGCAGGCGCAGGTCCAGCGCACTGACCGGCTCGTCGTCGCAGGCGCCGCGAACCTCGTGCGCACCGAGCAGGACTTCGCCGGGTCAATCCTGGGCGTCATCGAGGCGATCGAGGAGCAGGTCGTGCTGCTGAAGCTCTTCGGCGAGATGGCTGCCGACGAGCACGCCGTGGTGGTGCGCATCGGGCGCGAGAACGCCGCGTTCGGCCTCGGCGAGACCTCGATCGTGTCGAGCGCGTTCGAGATCCCGGGACGCGACATCTCGCGACTCGGAATCGTCGGGCCCACGCGCATGGACTACTCGAACAGCATGGCCGCGGTACGCGCCGTGGCCCGCTATCTCTCCCGCACCCTCGGCGAGAGCTGACTCAGCCGCCCGTCCCACCCCGACCGGCATCCGGCAACCGAAAGGACAAGCCCTCCGTGGCCGACCATTACGAGGTCCTCGGCGTCTCACGCGACGCCACTCCCGATGAGATCAAGAAGGCGTACCGTCGCCTCGCCCGCGAACTCCACCCCGACGTCAACCCGGGGGCAGAGGCATCCGAGCGCTTCAAGGAGGTCACGCACGCGTACGACGTGCTCTCCGACCCGAAGCAGCGCGAGCAGTACGACCTCGGTGGCCAGGGCGGGTTCGGCGGTCAGGGATTCGGCGGGTTCGGCGACATCTTCGAGACGTTCTTCGGGGCTGGTCAACAGACGCGTGGACCGCGGTCGCGTCGGGAGCGCGGGCAGGACGCACTCATCCGGGTCGAGGTCGGCCTCGACGAGGTGATCTTCGGAACCCACCGCGACATCGAGGTCGACACCGCCGTGCGGTGCGACACGTGCCAGGGTTCGTGCTGCCAGCCCGGCACCTCGCCGGTCACCTGCGACATCTGCCGCGGCAGCGGCTCGATCCAGCGCTCGGTGCGGTCGCTGCTCGGCAACGTGATGACCTCCACGCCCTGCGGCACCTGCCGCGGGTACGGCACGATCATCGCGACGCCCTGCATCACCTGCCAGGGTCAGGGCCGCGTGCGGGCGCGCCGCACGGTGCCGGTCGACATCCCCGCCGGCGTCGACACGGGCGTGCGGCTGCAGATGCCCGGTTCGGGCGAGGCGGGTCCTGCGGGCGGGCCGAACGGCGACCTGTACCTCGAGATCAAGGTCAAGAACCACGAGGTCTTCAGCCGCAACGGCGACGACCTGCTCGCAACGCTCGAGGTCGCGATGACCGATGCGGTGCTCGGGACGACGGCCACGATCCCGGCGCTCGACGGCGACGTCGCGGTCGAGGTACGACCTGGAGTGCAGAGCGGCGAGATCCTCACGGTCAAGGACCGCGGGGTCACGAAGCTGCGCGGCACCGGCCGTGGCGACCTGAAGGTCGGCGTCCAGGTGATCACGCCCACCAAGCTCTCATCGAAGGAACGCGACCTCATGCAGCAGTTCGCGTCGTCGAAGAAGTCGCCGGCGCCCGAGCTCAGCCACTTCCAGCAGGGCATCTTCGCGCGCCTGCGCGATCGGTTCCTCGGGTAGCACGGCACCGCGATGAGCCACCTCTACCTCGACGAGTCGCTCGACCTGCTCGAACTCGCGCCCGGCGCCATCGTCGAGCTCACGGGCGACGAAGCACGGCACGCGGTGACCGTCTCACGGGTCCGCCCCGGCGAGCGCCTCTCGATCGGCGACGGCCGAGGGGTGCTCGTGCGCGGCACGGTCACCGAGACGGGTCCGAAACGGCTCGCGATCGAGGCCGACGAGGTGCTCGTCGAGGAGCGGCCGTCGCCGCACATCACACTCGTGCAGGCGCTCGCGAAGGGCGACCGCGACGAACTCGCGGTGCAGGCGGCGACCGAGCTGGGCGTCGACCAGATCGTGCCCTGGGCGGCCGCCCGATCGGTCTCGCGCTGGGAGGGTCCGAAGGCCGACAAGGGCCGGCTGCGCTGGGCAGCGATCGTGCGCGAGGCGGTCAAGCAGTCGATCCGGGCGTGGCTGCCGCCGGTCGCGCCTCTGGCGACGACCGCCGAGCTGCCCGGTCGCCTGGAGGGCGTGCGGATGCTCCTGCTCGAGCCCACCGCCACGACCCCGCTCACCGACGTCGAGCCCGACGGGCGCGACCTCGCGCTCGTCGTCGGCCCCGAGGGCGGGATCGCGCCCGCCGAGCTCGAGCGCCTCATCGCGGCCGGTGCCGAACCGGTCCGGCTCGGGACATCCGTGCTGCGAACCTCTACGGCGGGCCCCGCGGCGATCGCCGTGCTGAACGCCCGGCTCGGGCGGTGGTGACGCATCCATCGCTACGATGGTGGGATGACCGACTCACGCGCCGAGCCGACCCTCTTCGAACGCATCGCCGCTCGTGAGATCCCCGCGCGCATCGTCGCCGAGACCGACCGCGTGATCGCGTTCCACGACATTGCGCCGAAGGCGCCGGTGCACGTCGTCGTGACGCCGAAGACCGGCGAGTATCGCGACGTCGTCGAGCTCGCCGCCGGCGACCCGGCGCTGCTCGCAGAACTGGTCGCGGTGTCCGGGTCGATCGCGTCCGAGCTCGCAGACGGGCAGTTCCGGCTCGTGTTCAACACGGGCGAGGCTGCCGGGCAGACGATCTTCCACGTGCACGCGCACGTGCTGGCCGGCGGTCTCGAGGAGGCCACGCTTGCCGGAGCCTGAACAGGTCGGTCAGCCCGCCGAGACGCCCGCCGACGAGGAGCGACTCAGCATCGATGGCATCGCCATGGTGCGACTGCTCGGCCCGCAGGACCGTCTGCTCACGTCGATCCAGCATGAGTATCCGGGCGTCGAGGTGCACGTGCGCAGCAACGAGATCGCCATCCGCGGAGATGCCGACTCGCGGCTCCGAGTGCGTCGGCTCATCGAGGAGCTCCTCGAGCTCGTCCGTTCCGGCCAAGACCCAACCCCTACCGAAGTGAGGAGCTCGGCACGCATGCTCGAAGCCGACCCCAACGCGAAGCCGTCAGAACTGCTCGGGCAGGTCATCGTCTCGAGTCGCGGCAAGTCCATCCGGCCGAAGACCGAGGGCCAGCGCGCCTACGTCGACGCCATCGACGAGTTCACCATCGTCTTCGGCATCGGCCCGGCCGGCACCGGCAAGACCTACCTCGCCATGGCGAAGGCCGTGCAGGCGCTGCAGCGCAAAGAGGTGAGTCGCATCATCCTGACGCGTCCGGCGGTCGAGGCGGGCGAGCGGCTCGGGTTCCTGCCGGGCACTCTCACCGACAAGATCGACCCGTACCTGCGGCCGTTGTACGACGCGCTCAACGAGATGATGGACCCCGAACTCGTGCCGAAGCTGCTCGCCTCGGGCACCGTCGAGGTCGCGCCGCTCGCCTACATGCGCGGGCGCACGCTCAACGACTCGTTCGTCGTGCTCGACGAGGCGCAGAACACCACCCCCGAGCAGATGAAGATGTTCCTGACCCGGCTCGGGTTCGGCTCGAAGATGGTCGTCACCGGCGACATCACCCAGATCGACCTGCCCGGCGGCGCGAGCGGACTGCGCATCGTGACGCGCATCCTCGACCGCGTCGACGACATCCACTTCGCACGACTCACGAGCGATGACGTCGTTCGGCACTCGCTCGTCGGCCGCATCGTCGACGCCTACACCGAGTTCGACCAGCGCACCCAGGCGCAGCGGTTCGAGCGCGAGCAGGCGCGCGAGTTCGCCAACCGCGCCGAGCGCCGCGGCCACGCCGGACCCCGAGACCATCTGCCGAGGAAGGGCACGTCGTGAGCATCGAGATCAACAACGAATCGGCGATCGAGGTCGACGAGGCCGCGATCCAGCGGCTCGCCGTGTACGCCCTCGACGTCATGCACGTGCACCCCGACGCCGAGATCGCGATCGTGCTGGTCGACGAGGGCGCCATGGAGCAGCTGCACGTGCAGTGGATGGACGAGCCGGGCCCGACCGACGTGCTGAGCTTCCCGATGGACGAGCTGCGCCCGGGCACCGAAGACCAGCCCACGCCGGCCGGTCTCCTCGGCGACGTCGTGCTGTGCCCGCAGGTCGCCGAGGCGCAGGCCCGCACCGCGGGACATCCGCTCATCGACGAGCTGCTGCTGCTCACGACGCACGGCATCCTGCACCTCCTCGGGTTCGACCACGCCGAACCCGATGAGGAGAAGGAGATGTTCGGCGTCCAGCGCGACATCCTCGTGGGCTTCTCGATGCAGGAGCGCCGCCGCTGACCATGCTGCCCTGGCTCTTCCTCGCGGCCGCATTCGTCCTCGTCGCCTTCGGCGGTCTCATGGCGGCCGTCGACGCGGCGATCGGCGTCAGCTCGCGCGCCGACCTGACGCAGCTCGGACTCGAGTCCCGGGCGCGACGCTCGCTGATCGCGATCGCCGAAGACACCGGCGCGCACGTGAACGCCGTGAACTTCGTGCGCATCATCGCCGAGACCACGGCCGCAGTGCTCGTGACGCTCGCGTTCACGTTCTTCATCGACAACATCTGGCTCGTGCTGCTCTACGCCGCGCTCATCATGACCGCCGCGTCGTTCGTGCTCGTCGGCGCGAGCCCGCGCAGCGTCGGGCGCGCGCACGCGGCGAGCGTGCTGCGGCTGACCGCACCGCTCGTGCACTTCCTGCGGGTGCTGCTCGGGCCGCTCGCGAACGCGCTCGTGTCGCTCGGCAACCGGGTGACGCCCGGACGCATCCGCTTCGCGGGCGTCTCGAGCGAAGAGCAGCTGCTCAGCATGGTCGACGAGGCGACCGAGCTCGACGTGCTCGAGGAGGGCGATCGCGAGCTCATCCACTCGATCTTCGAGTTCAACGACACGGTCGCCCGTGAGGTCATGGTGCCGCGCACCGACATGGTCACGATCGATTCCGCGGCGCACCTGCCCCAGGCGATGGCGCTGTTCCTGAAGGCCGGCTACTCGCGCATCCCGGTGATCGCGCGCGACGCCGATGACGTGATCGGCATCCTCTACCTCAGGGACATCGCCCGGCTCAGCTTCGAGCGGCCGATCGACGCCGAAGCGCTCACGGTCGGCGAGCTCGTGCGACCCGCGGTCTTCGTGCCCGACTCGATGAAGGCCGACAGGCTGCTCCGCCAGATGCAGCTCGAATCGAACCACCTCGCGATGGTGGTCGACGAGTACGGCGGCATCGCCGGCCTCGTCACCCTCGAAGACCTCATCGAAGAGCTCGTCGGCGACATCTCCGACGAGTACGACCGCGAGGCGGCCCAGGTCGAGGACCTCGGCGACGGTCGCTACCGCGTGAACGCGCGGTTGCCGATCGACGAGCTGGGCGAGCTCTTCGGACTCGACCTCGAGGACGAGGACGTCGACTCGGCCGGGGGACTGCTCGCGAAGGAGCTCGGCCGGCTGCCCCAGCCGGGCGAGCAGGCGACCGTCTCGGGGCTTCACCTCTCGGCAGAACGCACCGAGGGTCGGCGCAAGCGCATCTCGACGATCCTCGTCGAGGCCGATCAGGCGCTCATCGACGCGCACTCCGCGTTCGACGTCGACCCAGTGGAAAGGAACAGCCGTGGCTGAGTACCGTGCCGGATTCGTCTCGATCGTGGGGCGGCCGAACGTGGGCAAGTCGACCCTGACCAATGCGCTCGTCGGCGAGAAGGTGGCGATCACGAGCTCCAAGCCGCAGACGACCCGCCGCGCCATCCGCGGCATCGTGCATCGCGAGAACGGACAGCTCATCCTCGTCGACACCCCGGGGCTGCATCGGCCCCGCACCCTGCTCGGCGAGCGCCTGAACTCCCTCGTGCAGTCGACCCTCGGCGACGTCGACGTGATCGCGTTCTGCGTCCCGGCGAACGAGCCGATCGGCCCGGGCGACCGCTTCATCAACGAGCAGCTCGACCAGTACCCCCGGGCGAAGAAGGTCGCGATCGTGACGAAGACCGACGCCACGTCGAAGGCCAAGGTCGCCGAGCAATTGCTCGCGGTGTCGCAGTTGCGCGAGTGGGCGACGATCGTTCCCGTCTCGGCGCCGCGCGGCGAGCAGCTCGAAGTGCTCGTCGACGAGCTGCTGACGCTGATGCCCGAGTCCGACCAGCCGCTGTACCCGGCCGAGACCCTCACCGACGAGGACGTCGCCGACCGCATCGCGGAGTTCGTGCGCGAGGCCGCGCTCGAGGGCGTCTCCGACGAGCTGCCGCACTCGATCGCGGTGACCGTCGACGACATGATCGAGCGCGACGACAAGGACCTGGTCGAGATCTACGCGAACCTCATCGTCGAGCGCGACAGCCAGAAGGGCATCATCATCGGCAAGGGCGGTGCCCGCCTTCGTGAGGTCGGCGCCACAGCGCGCGTGCAGATCGAGCAGCTGCTCGGCCGTAAGGTCTACCTCGCCCTGCACGTCAAGGTCGCGAAGGACTGGCAGCGCGACCCGAAGCAGCTGGGCCGCCTCGGGTTCTGACGCTGGGGCTCGCCGCCGGCCGCTACTCGACGGGCTGCAGGCTCGAGATCACGACCACGGCGTCGTCGCCGTAGCGTTCGTCGAACGCCGCCTGCAGCGTGCCGTCGTCGAACATCACCTGCACCACGAGTCGCCCGTTCACGGGTGTCGTCGAAAGCAGTCCGGGGACCGCGCCGGGCAGTTGCGCCTGCAGCGCGATCGCGTCGGCTTCGGGGAGCGGGCCTTCGGGAAGGGTGTCGTCCCAGGGGTTCGGGTCGAGCGGCGTCGCCATCGGATCATAGAGCGCGGCGATCACCGGCTCGCGAGTGAGCGTGAACGTAGCGCCGTCCCAGTCGCCCCAGACGGCGTACGCGCCCCACGTGACCTCGTTCGCGGTCTCCTCACCGTCGACGGCGTCCCAGTCCCACCCGACGATCGGCGGGCCGCCGCACTGCGGCGGGTACGACTCCGCGACGGCGCCGAGGCAGAGCTCGGGGCCCTCGTCGCTCTCGAGCACGGTGCCGAGACCCTGCACCTCGACGGGAGCGGCAGGGAACGGCGACGGAATCGGCGGGGGGCCGCCCCCCGAGGCGGTGCCGGCGACACACCCGCTGAGCAGCACGGCGACGGATGCCGCGAGCGCGACCCGCGCGATCGAGCGTCGATCCATGTCGGCCTCCGATCCCATTGTCCGCCCGCCGACGGCGTACGACCATCGGATGATTCTCCCGTCCCGACCCCGTCGACGAACGGTTGACCGCGTACGGTGGATCGGTGCCCACGACCATCACCCGCGCGCAGCTCACGACCGACGTCGTGCTCGCCGGCGTGTTCGCCGCGGTCTGCCTCCCGTTCGCGGTGCTCGGCGGCTGGGTCGACGTGATCGTGCTCGCGGTCTTCGCCACGGCCCTCGCGGTGCGCCGACGCTCGCCGGCGTGGTCGCTCGGAATCGCGTGGGCGGCAGCGCTCGCGCAGATGCTGATGCTTCGCGACCTGCAGCTCTACGACGCCGCGGTGCTCGGCGTGCTGTATTCGACCGCCGCACACGGCCGGCCGCTCGTCAAGTGGCTCGGCCTCGCCTCGGCGGGCGTCGGTGCGCTCGTGGCGACCGGCTACCTCGCGGTCGTGAAGCCACTCACGGGCGCTGCGTTCGTCGGCCCGACCGACGCGATCGGCATGCTCACGATGTCGGGGATCCTCTTCGTCGCGTCGATCGCGGTGCTCGTGCTCGCGTGGACGACCGGACTGCTGGTGCGTTCTGTGCGCGACACCCGCGAGATCAGACGCCGCGAGGAGATCGCGAACCGCGAGCGCGAGCTCGTGGAGTACCGCTATGTCGTCGAGCAGGAGCGCAACCGCATCGCCCGCGACATGCACGACGTCGTCGCGCACTCGCTCGCGGTCGTCATCGCGCAGGCCGACGGCGCGCGGTTCGCGGCTCGCACCGACCCCGAGGCGGCGATCGGGGGACTCGGCACCATCGCCGGTGTCGCGCGTGGGGCGCTGGGCGACGTGCGCCTGCTGCTCGCCGAGCTCCGCCACGCCGAGTCCGATTCGCCGCAGCCGGTGCTCGACGACCTCGGCGAGTTGCTCGGGCAGGTGCGCGCCGCCGGACTCGACGTCCGGTTCACCGAATCGGGGTCGCCGCTGCAGCTCGGCACCGGCAACCAGATCGCCGTCTACCGCATCGTGCAGGAGGGGCTCACGAACGCCCTCCGCCACGGCGACACCGCCGCGCCGGTCGAGCTCGAGTTCGCCTGGGACGAGTCGGGAGTCGACGTGACGCTCGTGAACGCGATGCGAGCGGATGTACCTCCGCCCGAGTCGCACGCGTTCCGCCACGGCATTCCGGGCATGCGCGAGCGCGCCCAGCTCGCGGGCGGCTCGCTGGCCGCCGAGGCCGGCGATGACGGCGCGTTCCGTGTGCGTGCCCGGATCCCGACCCAGCAGGGGAGTCTCACGTGAGTCCGATCCGGGTGGCGCTCGTCGACGACCAGGCGCTGTTCCGCGCCGGCGTTCGCATGCTCATCGAGTCGCAGCCCGACCTCGAGGTCGTGGGCGAGGCGGGCGACGGCGTCGCCGCCGTCGCGCTGGTCGCGGAATCACGCCCCGACGTCGTGCTCATGGACGTCCGGATGCCGCTGCAGGACGGCATCCACGCGACCGAGCGCATCCTCGCCGATGCCGACCGTGACGGCCGGCCGGCGCCGCGCGTCGTCGTGCTCACCACGTTCGACCTCGACGAGAACGCCGCCCGCGCCATCCGGGCGGGCGCGAGCGGGTTCGTGCTGAAGGACGCCGATCCCGAGTTCCTCCTCGCGGCCATCCGTACCGTGCACCAGGGCAACCAGGTGATCGCCGCGAGCGCGACGCGCGCGCTGTTCGCCCACGTGGGCCGTGGCGACGGGCGTCGCCCGGCACCGGTCGCGTGGGGCGAGCTCACCCCGCGCGAGCGCGAGATCTTCGGGCTCGCGGCACGCGGGCTCTCGAACTCCGAGATCGCGGCAGCCGAGTTCCTGAGCGAGGCGACCGTGAAGACCCACGTCAGCCGCATCCTCGCGAAGCTGGGCCTGCGCGACCGCGTGCAGCTCGTCGTGTTCGCCTACGAGCACGACCTGTCGTCGGTCGAGTAGCGCCGACGAAGGAGACGCGTATCGAGACCCCCGGTCTCGACCCGGCGCTGACCCGCCGACTCGACCGGCGATTCATCCGCCTACACGGTCCCGGTCAGCAGGGAGACGACCGGCCACGCACCCTCGGAGCTGTTGCCCAGCGCGCTCAAGGTCGTCGCGGTGCTCGGGTTGTGGATCGAACGGAACGATACGCCCGCGTCATGGCCCTCCATGACCAGTTGGGGTCCCGTCGCGCCGAGGTAGACGCCCATCCCGTATCGCATGCCCTCCTCGGGCACGTCGAACCGTGGACGGGTCATCTCCTCGACGGTCTCCTCGTTCACGATGCGGCCTTCGGTCAGCGCGCGCCAGAAGGCGTGGAGGTCGTCGGCGGTGGTGTAGACGCCGCCGTCGCCGTTGCCCCGCACGGGCAGATGCAGCACATTGGTGCGATCGCCCTCCTCGTGCAGGTAGCCGAGCGCAGCGTCGCCGGGGAGGTCGTCCGACCTCAGGAAGGACGTCTTCCCCAGCCCGGCCCGCGCGCAGACCTCGGCCTCGACGAGGTCGTGGTACCCGACCCCGCTCGCCCGCTGGGCGATCAGGGCGAGCACGATGTAGCCGCCGTTGCAGTACGTGAATCGCTCGCCGGGCGGGAAGGACTGCGGGTAGCCGTCGACGACGGGCACGAATGCCTCGGTTTCGGCGAGGACGTGCACGGGAACCGGGAGCACGTAGTCGGCGGCATCCCAGTCCGCCTCTTCGTCGATGTAGTCGCCGATCCCAGAGGTGTGCGTGAGCAGCTGCTCGACGGTCACGTCGTCGTCGATGAGCGGCAGGTCGGCGCCCAGGATGCCGCGGACGCGCGTGTCCAGCGACAGTGCTCCCTCCTCGATGAGCCGGAGAACGGCCAGCGCGGTGAAGGTCTTGCTGCCGCTCGCGATCGCGAAGCGGGTGTGCGCGGTGTTCGGCACGCGCAGCGCACGGTGCGCGTATCCTTCGACGCGCTCGAAGCGGCGTTCGTCGCCCACGTCGACGGTCAGGACGCCGGTGAACGACTTCATCGTCACCGCGGCGTCGAGCGCTGCTTCATCGATATCTGATTCCGCGGCGCGTTCGGAGTCCATGCCGCCATCATCCCAGAGGATGACGGCGAACCATCCGGTCGTCGGATGACCCGGCCACGGTGCATCCGTAGCGTCGAAGGCATGCAGATCCAACCCTCAGACCTCGGGCTCATCGCCCGCGTCGCCGAACTCGGCAAGCGCTACGGAAGCGGCTCGGGAGCCGTCACCGCACTCGACGACGTCTCGCTCGGCCTGCGCCGCGGCGAGTTCACGGCCATCATGGGCCCGTCGGGCTCGGGCAAGTCGACCCTGATGCACATCATGGCCGGTCTCGACTCGCCGACGTCGGGTCGCGCGTGGCTCGGCGACACAGACATCACCGAGCTCTCCGACAGCGCGCTCACGGTGCTGCGCCGGCGACGCATCGGATTCGTGTTCCAGTCGTTCAACCTCGTGCCCACGCTCGACGTGCGCGGCAACATCATGCTCCCGTTCGAGCTCGACGGGCGCCGTCCCTCGCGCGATGAGCAGGAATGGATCGACGAGCTCGTCGATGCGCTCGGGCTGGGCGCCCGCATCGGCCACCGACCGCACGAGCTCTCGGGCGGACAGCAGCAGCGTGTCGCGATCGCGCGGGCGCTCGCGACCCGGCCCGACCTGGTGTTCGCCGACGAGCCCACCGGCAACCTCGACTCGCGCACCGGCCGTGAGGTGCTCGGCCTGCTCGCCACGGCGAGCGCCCGCTACGGCCAGTCGATCGCCATGGTGACGCACGACCCGATCGCCGCGAGCCACGCCGACCGCATCCTGTTCCTCGCCGATGGGCGCATCGTGCGCGACGCCGGCCGGTCGACGGCCGAGGAGATCTCGACGTTCATGCTGGGCATGGAGCGTGCGGCCTGATGCGCGCCTCATTCGCCGGACAGTGGCCGACGCTGCTCGTCGCGGCGCTCGCGGGCACGTTCGGCAGCGCGCTGCTGCACGTGACCGGCGTGCTCGCGGCCGCGATCGCCGACGACGAGGTCACCGGTGAGAGCGCGACTGTCGCGCTCATGCTCGGACTCGTCGCCACGGTGTTCATCGTGATCGCCGTCTACGTGAGCTCCGTCGTCACCGCCAACACCGTCTCGACCGTGGTCGCGGGCCGCACGAGGCTCATCGCCCTGCTTCGGCTCATCGGGTCGAGTGCCCGATCGCAGCGTGCGCAGATCGCTCGCGAGGGACTCCTGGTCGGCGTCGCCGGCGCCGCCATCGGCGTCGTCGCGGGCACCGGGGTGGCCTTCGCCCTCGAACGGGTGGCGGTCGCGACCGACCTGATGCCCGAGACCGCCTACGGCTATGCGAACCCGTGGGTGGCGCTGCCCGCCGTTGCCGTCGTGCTCACGACATGGCTCGCATCCTGGGTCGGTTCCCGACGGGTGCTGAAGGTGCGCCCGATCCAGGCGATCGGCAACGCGAACGAGCACGACCGCGAGGAGCTCGGCAGCCGTCGCGGTCGCAACGTCACCGCGTTGGTGTTCTTCGTGCTCGGCACCGCGCTGCTCGTCCTCGGTGTCGTGCTGGGCCTCGTCTCGCCGTTCGGCGTGCTGGTCGGCCTCGTCGGCGGCATCGTCTCGTTCACGGGCATCGTGCTCGGCGCCGATGTCGTCATGCCACCCGTGCTCCGCCTCGTCGGGCGCGTCTTCGGCGCGTCCCCGGCGGCCCGCCTCGCGGCCGAGAACGCCGTGCGGCACCCCGAGCGCAGCTCGCGGATGACGATCGGCCTCGTCATCGGCGTGACGCTCGTGACGACGTTCTCGGTGACGATGGCGTCGTACCAAGAGCTCATCCTCGCTGCGCAACGGGCTCAACCCGAGGTCTACGGCGGCGTCGACGAGATGCTGAACGTCACAGTCGGCGTGTTCACCGTGCTGATCGGCTTCAGTGCGCTCATCGCGGCGATCGGCATGGTGAACACGCTGTCGCTGAGCGTGCTGCAGCGCACTCGCGAGCTCGGCCTGCTGCGTGCGCTCGGCTTCGACCGCCGGCAACTGCGCGGCATGATCGTCGCCGAGAGCGCCGCCCTCACCTTCGCGGCGACCCTCACTGGCGTCGTCCTCGGGTTCGGCTACGGGTGGGCGGGTGCGCAGTCCCTCCTCGGCACGGCACAGGGCGCGCCGGCGCTCGTCCTGCCGGGCATCCCGTGGGCACTCTTCGGCGGTCTGCTCATCGCTGCGGCCGCGCTGACGATCGTCGCGTCGATCGCGCCGGCACGGCGTGCGATGCGCGTCTCGCCGGTGGTCGCCCTCGCGATCGAGTAGGGCCGGCGGGCGCACGTGCCGGGAATGGCCGGCGAGCGAGCGGATGTCCCGGGGGAGACATCCGCTCGCTCGTCATGCTTGCGCACCCGAGCGCTCGCGGTGTTAGCCTTGACCCGTGCTTCACGGCCTGCTTCTCCTTAGCTGCCGCAGCGAGTCCTAATCCAGGCCTCCCTCGCTGCGGAGTTCGTTGTCGGCTGAAACATCCGAACAAAAGCGAGAAGAGCACCCCATGCAGAACACCCAGAAGCCCTCGGCGATGCCCGTTCACCGGTATCGCCCGTTCCACGAGCAGATCCGCGTCGAACTGCCCGATCGCACGTGGCCGTCCAAGCGCATCGAGCAGGCGCCGCGCTGGTGCGCCGTCGACCTGCGCGACGGCAACCAGGCCCTGATCGACCCGATGAGCCCCGAGCGCAAGCGCATCATGTTCGACCTGCTCGTGCGCATGGGCTACAAGGAGATCGAGGTCGGGTTCCCGTCGGCGAGCCAGACCGACTTCGACTTCGTGCGCAGCCTCATCGACGACGGCGCGATCCCCGACGACGTCACGATCCAGGTGCTGACGCAGGCGCGCGACCACCTCATCGAGCGCACCTACGAGTCCATCGCGGGCGCCAAGCAGGCGATCGTGCACCTCTACAACTCGACGAGCATCCTGCAGCGCGAGGTCGTGTTCCGCACCGACAAGCAGGGCATCATCGACATCGCCCTGCACGGTGCGCGAAAGTGTCGCGCAATGGAGGCGACGATCCCCGGGACGACCGTCTACTACGAGTACTCGCCCGAGAGCTACACGGGCACCGAGCTCGAATTCGCCGTCGACGTGTGCAACCAGGTGATCGAGGTCTTCGAGCCCACGCCCGAACGCAAGGTCATCATCAACCTGCCGGCCACGGTCGAGATGGCGACGCCCAACGTGTACGCCGACTCGATCGAGTGGATGTCGCGTCACCTGGCCCACCGCGAGAACGTCCTCCTCTCGCTGCACCCCCACAACGACCGTGGCACGGCGATCGCCGCGGCCGAGCTCGGGTACATGGCCGGCGCCGACCGGATCGAGGGATGCCTCTTCGGCAATGGCGAGCGCACGGGCAACGTCGACCTCGTCGCGCTCGGCGTGAACCTGTTCACGCAGGGCATCGACCCGCAGATCGACTTCTCCGACATCGACGACGTCAAGCGCACCGTCGAGTACTGCAACCAGCTGCCGGTGCCCGAGCGCCAGCCGTGGGCGGGTGACCTCGTCTACACCGCGTTCTCGGGCTCGCACCAGGACGCGATCAAGAAGGGCTTCGAGGCCATGGAGGCCGAGGCCGAACGCCGCGGCGTCCGGGTCGACGACCTCGAGTGGGCGGTGCCGTACCTGCCGGTCGACCCGAAAGACCTGGGCCGCAGCTACGAGGCCGTCATCCGCGTCAACTCGCAGTCGGGCAAGGGTGGCGTCGCCTACCTGCTGAAGACCGACCACGCGCTCGACCTCCCGCGCCGCCTGCAGATCGAGTTCTCGGGCGTCGTGCAGGCCAAGACCGACGCCGAGGGCGGCGAGGTCTCGAGCGACGAGATCTGGCGGGCCTTCAACGACGAGTACCTGCCGGCTCCCGCCGATCGACCCGGCGAGAAGTGGGGACGCTTCGAACTGCTGTCGCTGCGCACCGAGAGCGCGCTCAACGGCGTCGTCAACGTGCGCGTCGGACTCCGTGACGGCGACGAGCGCGTCGAGGCCGACGCGAGCGGGAACGGCCCGATCTCGGCGTTCCTCGCCGTGCTCGGTGCTGAGGGCGTCGACGTCAAGCTGCGCGACTACGTCGAGCACACGCTCTCGGCGAGCGGCGACTCGCAGGCCGCCGCATACGTCGAGCTCGAGGTCGACGGCCGGGTGCTGTGGGGCGTCGGCATCGACGCCGACATCTCGACCGCGTCGCTGAAGGCCGTGGTCTCTGCGGTCAACCGGGCGCTGCGACACGCACTGGTCCCGGCCGAGCTCGCGAGCGTCTGACCGGCGCGCTCAGGCGCGACGCCAGACCTTCCAGCTGCCGAGCGCGCGCTGCTCGGGCAGGCTCCAGCCGAATCGAACCGAGCCCAGACGAGTGAGGGTCGTCACGATGACGCAGGCACTCCCGGCGACGACGATGTTGACGCCGAGGGCGACGAGCACGACGAGCAGCACCGTACCGGCGGTCGCCGCGACGGCGTAGAGCGAGCCGACGTGCATGAGTGCGATCGGCAGGTTCAGCGAGACGTCGCGCAGGATCGACCCGCCGACGGCGGCGAGCACGCCGATGAACACGGCGGGCACGACCGGCACGCCGTAGGCGAGCGCCTTCGACGTGCCGATCGCGCCGAAGAGTCCGATCGTCACGGCGTCGAGCGCGATGATCAGCCCGTTGAGTCGCGTGAACACGCGGAGCAGCAGCATGCCGACCAGCGCTGCGGCCGTGGCGACCGGGATGTACCAGTTGTCGCTGATCGCGGCGGGCAACTGGTTCAACATGATGTCGCGCATGAGGCCGCCCCCGAGGCCGACGATGACGCCGATGAGCGCGACGCCGAGCAGGTCGATGCGCCGTTCGGTCAGGCGCGCGGCGAACATGGCGCCCTGGATCGCGCCGATCGCGACCGCGGTGAGGTCGAGCCAGAGGGGGATGACGAAGAGCGCGGTGGTCACCGCATCAGTGAACCATGAGCGGATGCCGCGGGGCGAGACGTGCGCGTCAGGCGTGGTCGTCCGGGCACGGTCTGCGGAGAGCGCCCCGCCGGGACATCCGCTGCCGCCCTTCGCGCCGTCGGGGATGGGAGAATCGAAGGGTGCCCGTGTACCGAGATGAAGCCGTCGTGCTCCGCACCCACAAACTGGGCGAGGCCGACCGCATCGTCACGCTGCTCACCCGGCAGCACGGCAAGGTGCGCGCCGTCGCCAAGGGCGTGCGACGCACGGGCTCGAAGTTCGGCGCGCGGCTCGAGCCGTTCATGGTCGCCGACCTGCAGCTCTACGAGGGCCGCAGCCTCGATGTCGTCACGCAGGCCGTGTCGCTCGGCTCGTACGGCGCCGAGATCGCACAGGACTACGCGGCCTACACGGCGGCGAACGCCATGGTCGAGGCAGCAGACAAGCTCACCGAGGCCGAGGGCTCGCTGCAGCAGTACCTGCTGCTCGTGGGCGCGTTGCGCTCGCTCGCCCGCGGAGAGCACGGCGCGGGCCTCACGCTCGACTCCTACCTGCTGCGCGCACTCGCCCTGGCCGGATGGGCGCCGAGCTTCCAGGACTGCGCACGCTGCGGCCGCGTGGGTTCGCACACCGCGGTCGTCGTGCAGCTCGGCGGCGTCGTCTGCGACGACTGCGCGCCGCCCGGAACCCCGCGTATCGCTGCTTCGACCGTCGTGCTGCTCGGTGCGTTGCTGGCCGGCGACTGGACCTTCGCCGAAGCGGCGAGCACCACCGACCGCAACCAGGCGAGCGGCATCATCGCCGCCTACACGCAGTGGCACCTCGAGCGTGGATTGCGCTCACTGCCGCACGTCTCGAGAGAAACGACCACCACGTGAGTCCCAAGCCGTACACGCACCGCGACGCGGTGCCCTACAAGCCCGTCGACTGGACCGGTCTCTACCCGCCCGACTACCCGAGGGGCGCGGTGCCCGAGCACGTCGCCATCGTCATGGACGGCAACGGCCGTTGGGCGAACCGCCGCGGGCTCACCCGCATCGAGGGGCACAAGGCCGGCGAGGTCGCGCTGCTCGACGTGGTCGCGGGCGCGATCCAGGCGGGCGTGAAGCACCTCTCGGTGTACGCGTTCTCGACCGAGAACTGGAAGCGGTCGCCCGAGGAGGTGCGCTTCCTCATGGGTTACAACCGCGACGTGCTGCACCGCCGCCGCGACCAGCTCAACGAGTGGGGCGTGCGCATCCGGTGGGCGGGGCGCCGGCCGCGCCTGTGGGCGTCGGTCATCAACGAGCTGCAGTTCGCCGAGAAGCTCACGGCGGGCAACGACACCCTGACGCTGACGATGTGCGTCAACTACGGCGGCCGCAACGAGCTCAGCGACGCGGTGCGCTCGATCGCCGACGACGTGGCGTCGGGGCGGCTGAAGCCCTCGGCGGTGAGCGAGAAGCTCATCCAGAAGCGGCTCTACGTGCCCGAGCTGCCCGACGTCGACCTGTTCGTGCGCAGTTCGGGCGAGCAGCGCACGTCGAACTTCCTGCTCTGGCAGTCGGCGTATGCCGAGATGGTGTTCCTCGACACGCTCTGGCCCGACTTCTCGCGCACCGAGCTCTGGCAGGCGATCGACCTCTACGCGGGGCGCAACCGCCGGTTCGGCGGCGCGGTCGACGCGCCGACCGCCTGAGCGAGCACACGCGCGTCAGCCCCCGTGCGGCGCCGACGTGCCCGTGTCGTCTCAGGTGCTCGCTGCCCACACGCTGCGGATCGCACTGACGACGTCGTCTTCGCTCGCACCGTCGCGCCGCGCCTGATCGACGAGGGCACGGATGTCGGCCACGAGGCCGGCAGGGAGCACGGACGGCGCGTCTGCGACCCGTGTGCCTGCCGCCCCGCGCGTCACGATGAGGCCGTCGCGTTCCAGCATCTTGTACGCCTTCGCGACCGTGCCGGGAGCGACACCGAGGTCTCGGGCGGCTTGCCGCACCGTCGGGAGCCGCTCGCCGCTGCCGAGACGGCCCGAGACGATGTAGCCGCGAAACTGCTCGGAGATCCACGCCGCGGGGCCGGCTTCCTCGGGGAAGAGACCGGAAAGCTGCGCACTCATGTGTCGATCCGATGCGACATCTCGGAGAACAGTCCCATCTTGTATCAATCCGTTGATACGTGTTTGTATCGCGACCATAGCACAAGACCAATGGCTGCGGGCCGAACCGGGCGAATGACGGTCGGCGCCGCCTCTTGGGGAATACCCGAGGCGATGCATCCGTTCGCATTGATCGTGAGTGAACCCATCAAGATCGACATCTGGTCCGACATCGCGTGCCCGTGGTGCTACATCGGCAAGCGCCACCTCGAAGCGGGGATCGCCTCGCTCGGCGACGCTGCGCCCGAGGTCGAGATCACCTACCACTCGTTCGAGCTCGCTCCCGACACGCCCGTCGACTTCGAGGGTTCCGAGGTCGACTTCCTCGCGAAGCACAAGGGGCTGCCCGCCGAGCGCGTGCACCAGATGCTCGACCATGTCACGGGCGTCGCCGCGAACGCGGGGCTCGACTACGACTTCGGCACGCTGCAGCACACCAAGACGCTGAAGGCGCACGAGCTGCTGCACTTCGCCAAGGAGCAAGGCCTGCAGCTCGAGCTCTCCGAGCGGTTGTTCCGGGCGTACTTCACCGAGGGACGTCACGTGGGACGCGTCGACGAGCTCGTCGAACTCGGCGCCGAGGTCGGCCTCGACGTCGATGCGGCGCGAGAGGCGCTCGAGTCGGGGCGGTACGCCGCCGCCGTGCAGGCCGACATCGCCCAGGCGCAGGCGTACGGCATCAACGGCGTGCCGTTCTTCGTCATCGACGGCAAGTACGGCGTCTCCGGTGCGCAGCCGAGCGAGGTATTCGCGCAGGCCCTCACCCAGGTCGCGGACGAGAAGGCCGCGTGAGCGAGCGCTCCAGGACCGCAGCGACGGATGCCCCGGCGCCGACCCCGTTCGCGATGATCGACGGCGACGCCTCGGCGATGGTGTGCGAGGGCGACGTCTGCTACATCCCCGCTCCGATGGTCGAGTAGCGAGCGTCAGCGAGCGTATCGAGACCCGCTACTCGGGGTCGCTGATGTCGGCGACCGTCGCCTCGAAGGCGGCGATGAGCGAATCGGCGTCGACGAAGAGGCTGCGTCCGTGTTCGCCGGCGCCCATCGACACGCGCCGTCCGACGACGCTCTCGTCGACGACCACGGGCCACGCCGTCGTCGAACCGAGCGGCGTGATGGTGCCTCGTTCGTAGCCGGTCGCGGCGAGCGCGTGCGAGGCGTCGGGCAGCTGCAGCTTGTTGACGCTGAGCAGCGCCCGCAGCTTGGGCCACGAGATCTTGCGCCCGCCGGGCACGAGCGCGAACACGTAGGTGTCGTCGCTCCGCTTCACGACGAGCGACTTCACGATGTCGCCCGGCGTGATGCCCATCAGCTCCGCCGCCTCTTCGAGGCTGCGGGCGGCGGGGCGCTCGATGACCTCGATCTCGAGGCCGCGCGCCGCGGCATCGGCCTGCACCCGCTCGGCGCCCGTCAGCTCCGCCATGTCGTCCTCCACAGCCTCGGTCCTGCGAGAATCCTAGGCGCGCGACCCGCGCACGGGCGAGGGCGGCCCGAACTCTGGGAGAATCGACGGTGATGTCCTCCACCACCACGCTTCACCGCGGCCCGCTCGCGATCGGCGGCCTCGAGCTCGACGTCCCGGTCGTGCTCGCGCCCATGGCCGGCATCACCAACACGGCGTTCCGCCTGCTCTGCCGCGAGTTCGGCGCCGGCCTGTACGTCAGCGAGATGATCACGTCGCGCGCCCTCGTCGAGCGCACCCCCGAGTCGATGCGCCTCATCACGCACCACGAGTCCGAGACGCTGCGCTCCATCCAGCTCTACGGCGTCGACCCGAGGACGGTCGCCGAGGCGGTCACCATGCTCGTCGCCGAAGACCGAGCCGACCATATCGACCTCAATTTCGGATGCCCCGTGCCGAAGGTCACCCGCAAGGGCGGGGGAGCGGCGCTCCCCTGGAAGACCGGGCTGTTCCGCGGCATCGTCGAGGGTGCCGTGAAGGCCGCGGGCGATGTCCCGCTCACGATCAAGATGCGCAAGGGCATCGACGCCGACCACCTCACCTACCTCGAGGCCGGGCGCATCGCCGAGGGTGCCGGCGTCGCCGCGGTGGCGTTGCACGCGCGCACCGCCGCGGAGTTCTACTCGGGGCAGGCCGACTGGTCGGCCATCGCGAAACTCAAGGAGACCGTCACGAGCGTGCCGGTGCTCGGCAACGGCGACATCTGGTCGTCCGATGACGCGCTGCGCATGGTCGCCGAGACCGGGTGCGACGGCGTCGTCGTCGGGCGCGGCTGCCTCGGCCGGCCGTGGCTGTTCGGCGATCTCGCTGCGGGGTTCCGCGGTGAGGACGCGACGGCCCGGCCGAGCCTCGGCGAGGTCGCGCAGACGTTCCGCCGGCACGCCGAACTGCTCACCGAGTTCTTCGACAGTGAAGAGCGCGGCTGTCGCGACATCCGAAAGCACGTCGCCTGGTACTTCAAGGGGTACCCGGTCGGCGGCGACCTGCGGGCGCGCCTCGCGACCGTCGAGTCGCTCGCACAGCTCGATGAGCTGCTCGGCACGCTCGACTGGTCGATGCCGTACCCGGGTGAGGGTGCCGAGGGGCCGCGCGGCCGGGCGGGCACGCCGAAGAACCCAGCACTGCCCGACGGCTGGCTCGCCTCGCAGGAGCTCGTCGGCGACGATCGCGACACCCTCGTCGGCGCCGAACTCGACACGAGCGGCGGCTGAGATGCGCGAGCGACTCTTCGGCGGCTACGAGGCCGCCGACGCCGAGCGCTGGCTCCCCGAAGAGCACTCGTCGCGCCGCAGCGACTTCGCGCGCGACCGCGCACGTCTGCTGCACTCGAGCGCGCTTCGCCGGCTCGCCGCCAAGACGCAGGTGCTGAGCCCCACCGCCGGCCTCGACTTCGCCCGCAACCGGCTGACGCACTCGCTCGAGGTCGCCCAGATCGGTCGCGAGCTCGCCACGAACCTCGCGCTCGATCCCGACGTGGTCGACACCGCGTGTCTCGCGCACGACCTCGGGCACCCGCCGTTCGGGCACAACGGCGAGAAGGCGCTGAACGTGTGGGCGGCCGACATCGGCGGTTTCGAGGGCAATGCGCAGACGCTTCGCCTGCTCACGCGCCTCGAGCCCAAGGTGTTCGGCCCCGACGGCCGCGGCTACGGGCTCAACCTGACCCGCGCGAGCCTCGACGCGAGCTGCAAGTACCCCTGGGCTGAGGAGTCGGGCGTGGCCGACCCGTCGGGCCGTCAGAAGTTCGGGTTCTACCACGACGACATCGCGGTGTTCCGATGGCTTCGCGCGGGCGCGCCCGCGCGGCGCCTCTGCATCGAGGCGCAGGTCATGGACCTCTCCGACGACATCGCCTACTCCGTGCACGACTTCGAAGACGCCGTCGTCAACGGCTACATCGACGTCGAGGCCCTCGGGGCTCGCGTCGACCACGACGAACTCGTCACGTCGATGTACGAGTGGATCGGCGGCGCGATCGGGCACGACGAGCTCATCGCCGCGTTCGACCGTCTCGACTCGCTCGACGTCTGGATGGACACCTGGGACGGCAGCCGTCGCGACCAGGCGCGACTGAAGAACCTCACGAGCCAGCTCATCGGCAGGTTCTCGCACGCGGCGACCGCGGCGACCCGCGGGGCGTTCCCGCTCGCGAGCCTCATCCGCTTCGATGCCGACGTGATCGTCCCGCGTGAGATCCTGGCCGAGATCGCGGTGCTCAAGGGCATCGTTGCGGCTTTCGTGATGTCGAAGAACACCCGCCAGCCCATCTACCATCAGCAGCGGCAGGTGCTCACCGCACTGGCCGATGTGCTGCTGAAGTCGGGCGAACAGCACCTCGACCAGGGCTTCGCCGAGGACTGGGCGGCCGCCTCCGACGATGCCGCGCGCAAGCGCGTGGTCGTCGACCAGGTGGCGAGCCTCACCGACCAGTCGGCACTCGCGTGGTCCGAGCGGCTCGTGCAGCACTGACGACCGGCCACGTTCCGATCTCGACCAATAGGATGTGACCATGGCGGGCCGAATTCGACAGAGCGATGTCGACGAGGTGAAGGCCCGCACGAACATCGCCGACATCGTGGGCGACCACGTGAGCCTGAAGTCGGCGGGCGTGGGTTCGCTCAAGGGACTCTGCCCCTTCCACGACGAGCGCAGCCCCAGCTTCCACGTGCGCCCGCAGCTCGGGTACTACCACTGCTTCGGCTGCGGCGAGTCGGGCGACGTCTACACGTTCCTGCAGCGCATGGACCACGTCTCGTTCACCGAGGCGGTCGAACGGCTCGCGGGCCGCATCGCCTTCGAGCTGCACTACGAAGACGGCGGCCAGGCTTCCGACCACGGCAACCGCGCACGCCTGCTCGCCGCCAACCAGGCCGCCGCCGAGTTCTTCGTCGAGCGACTGGGCACGCCCGAAGCCGAGGTGGGCCGTCGATTCCTCGGCGAGCGCGGCTTCGATGCCGATGCCGCTCGCAGCTTCGGGGTCGGCTTCGCCCCGAAGAGCTGGGACGCGCTCACGGGCCACCTCAAGGGTCGCGGGTACACGACCGAAGAGCTCGTGGCCTCGGGCCTCGTCTCGCAGGGCGATCGCGGCATCTACGACCGCTTCCGAGGCCGCCTGGTGTGGCCGATCCGCGACGTCACCGGGCAGACCGTCGGATTCGGCGCACGGCGCCTGCTCGACGACGACAAGGGCCCGAAGTACCTGAACACCCCAGAGACCGCCGTTTACCACAAGTCGCAGGTGCTCTATGGGCTCGACCTCGCGAAACGGGACATCGCCAAGGGCCGGCGCGTCGTCGTGGTCGAGGGGTACACCGACGTCATGGCGTGCCACCTCGCGGGCGTCACGACCGCGATCGCCACGTGTGGAACCGCATTCGGCGTCGACCACATCAAGGTGCTGCGGCGCGTGCTCGGCGACGACTCCGGCGTCGGTGAGGTCGTGTTCACGTTCGACGGCGACGCCGCCGGTCAGCAGGCCGCGATGCGCGCCTTCGCCGAAGAGCAGCGGTTCTCCGCGCAGACGTTCGTCGCGGTCGCGCCCGACGGGCTCGACCCGTGCGATCTGCGGCTCGCACGTGGCGATGCCGCGGTGCGTGCGCTCGTCGAGTCGCGCACGCCCATGTTCGAGTTCGTCATCCGGCAGATCGTCACGCGGTACGACCTCGAGACCGTCGAGGGGCGCGTCGCGGCGCTGCGTGCGGCAGCACCCGTCGTCGCCGAGATCCGCGACCCTGCCATGCGTCCCGGGTACACGCGCGAGCTCGCCCGCATGCTCGGCGTCGAGCTCGGCGAGGTCACGCGCGCCGTCCGCGGTGTCCCGGCACGAGGCGGGCCCGCGGCCGGTCAGCAGGCGCGGCACGCGTCATCCGCTCGCCCGGCGACTGACTCGGCGACCGATGCCCCGGAGCGGCCGTTCTCGATCACCGCGCTCCCCAACGACCCGTCGACCAGGCTCGAACGCGACGCACTGCAGGTGATGCTGCAGTACCCCGACCGCGTCGGCGACGAACTGCTGCGACACGCGATCGACAGCCGGTTCGGCGACCCGACGCTCACCGTCGTGCGCGACGGCATCGCGTCGGTGCTCGGCTCACCCGACCCCGTCGTCCGCGTCGACCGGGTCATGGCCGAAGTGCCGCAGCCGTTCGTCGGCGTCGTGCAGCAGCTCGCCGTCGCACCCGTACCACAGCGCAACGAGGCCGAGCTCGAGGTGTACGTCCGCGGGGTGGTGAGCTCGCTCGTCGACCGCGAGCTG
Source organism: uncultured Actinomycetota bacterium (assembly GCA_963758615.1). Taxonomy (GTDB): domain Bacteria; phylum Actinomycetota; class Actinomycetes; order Actinomycetales; family Microbacteriaceae; genus Agromyces. The sequence goes on from CAVWVZ010000007.1 coordinate 814,595, forward strand.
CTGCGGCAGAAGTCCGAGCTGCTCGGCCGGCTGCAACGGCTCGACCGCGCCGACCAGGCGACGTACGCCGCACTGCAGCGGGCTCTCGTCGAGCTCGAGACCGAGCGTCGCGCCCTGCGCGACGACTGACACGAAAATCCGCGCTGGACCGTCGCTCGCGCGGATCGATTGCGTGCAAGGTTGCAGATCAATAAACATTGCGCCGTCAGGCGGGCATCTCATGCAGCCTTTCGAGGCCGTGTGCTAGTTCTTGGGGATACGAGAAATGCGCCCGTGCTTCGTGGCGCGCTTCAGTCCCCATCAGGAAGAGGTAGACGGATATGACATCCGCATCCAAGAACGGGCGTCGCGGCCTCATCGCGGCGGCCGGGCTCTCGGTCGCCGCACTCGCACTCGCGGGATGCTCGGCCGGAGCCGACTCGGGCAGCAGCACGGCCGACTCGATCATCGTCGGCACGACCGACAAGGTCACGACGCTCGACCCGGCCGGCTCGTACGACAACGGCTCGCTCGCCGTGCAGACGCAGGTCTTCCCGTACCTGCTGAACACCGACTACAAGAGCACCGAGGTCGTTCCCGACCTCGCCGAGACCGCCGAGTTCACGTCGCCCACCGAGTACACCGTGACGCTCCCCGAGGGCCTCAAGTGGGCCAACGGCAACGACCTCACCTCGTCCGACGTGAAGTTCTCGTTCGACCGCAACCTCGCGATCGCCGACCCGAACGGCGCCTCGAGCCTGCTCTACAACCTCGACAGCGTCGAGACGCCCGACGACACCACCGTCGTCTTCCACCTCAAGGCCGAGAACGACCAGGTCTTCCCGCTCATCCTCACGAGCTTCCCGGGCGCGATCGTCGACGACGAGGTCTTCGCGGCCGACGCGCTGACCCCCGACGAGGACATCGTCGAGGCGAACGCCTTCGCCGGCCCGTACGACGATCAAGAGCTACGACTTCAACAACCTCATCGCGTTCGAGACGAACCCCGAGCTACCAGGGCCTGCTCGCCGAGGCGAAGACCGACACGGTCAACCTGAAGCTACTACGCCGAGTCGTCGAACCTGAAGCTCGACGTGCAGGAGGGCGACATCGACGTCGCGTACCCGCAGCCTCTCGTCGACCGACATCGAAGACCTCAAGCGGCAACGACGCGGTCAAGGTCATCGACGGCCCCGGCGGCGAGATCCGCTACATCGTCTTCAACTTCAACACGCAGCCGTACGGCGCGACGACCGCCAGAGGCCGACCCGGCCAAGGCACTCGCCGTGCGTCAGGCCGTCGCCGACCTGTCGACCGCGACGAGCTCTCGACGCAGGTCTACAAGGGCACCTACACGCCGCTGTACTCCTACGTGCCCGCGGGCTTCGCCGGCGCGACCGAGGCGCTCAACGGGCCTCTACGGCGACGGCCAGGGCGCGCCCGACGCCGACAAGGCGACGGAGCGCTCGAGGCTGCCGGCGTCACCACGCCGGTCGAGCTGAGCCTGCAGTACTCGCCACGACCACTACGGCCCGTCGTCGGGCGACGAGTACGCGCTGGTCAAGGACCAGCTCGAGGCGACGGCCTGTTCACGGTCGACCTGCAGTCCACCGAGTGGGTGCAGTACTCCGAGGACCGCACGGCCGACGTGTACCCGGCGTACCAGCTCGGCTGGTTCCCGGACTACTCCGACGCCGACAACTACCTGACGCCGTTCTTCCTGACGAACAACTTCCTCGGCAACCACTACGAGCGACCAGGAAGTCAACGACCTCATCCTCGAGCAGGCAGTCGACGACCGACCCGGCGGCCCGTACGGCGCTCATCGAGGAGATCCAGGAGACGCGTGGCGAGCCGACCTGTCGACGGTGCCGCTCCTGCAGGGCGCGCAGGTCGCCGTCGCCGGAACCGACGTCGAGGGGTCGACCAGACGCTCGACGCCTCGTTCAAGTTCCGCTACGCGGCGCTCTCGAAGGGCTGAGTCGCCTGAACGGCCGCTAGAGTCACTTCTACACGGAACGGGTGGCCCGCTCCTCTCGGAGCGGGCCACCCGCATTCGAGCCCACCCACGATTGGCTGACCTTGACCTCAACGACGACGGCCCCCGCCACGAGCGAAACACCCCGACGACCATCGAAAATCGTCGTCGGGAAGCACCCTCGGCCGCTACATCCTCATCCGCGCACTGCTGATCATCCCGACGGTGTTCATCCTCGTCACCCTGGTGTTCGTGCTCATGCGGACGACAGGTGACCCGATCACCGCTGCCCTCGGCGGCCGGCTCCGTGCCGATCAGCTGGCAGAGCGCATCCACGAGGCCGGCTTCGACCGCCCGATCTTCGTGCAGTACGTCGAGTACCTCGGCCAGGGATCTTCACCGGGAACTTCGGCACGACGCTCACCGACAACCGACAGGTCACCGAGGTGCTCGTCACGTACGGCACCGCGACCTTCGAGCTGGTCGTTCTACGCGCTCATCGTCGCGTTCGTCATCGGCATCCCGTTCGGGCTGCTCGCGGCCTACCACCGCGACAAGCGGTCAGGACGCCGGCCTGCGCGTGTTCGCGATCCTCTGCTACGCGACGCCGGTGTTCTTCGCCGGCCTGCTGCTGAAGCTCATCTTCTCGGTGTGGCTGGGGTGGCTCCCGGTCGCGCGGTCGCGCGCTCGACGCGCACCGAGTCGCAGCTGGAGCTGCTGCCGAACAAGACGGGCATCTACACGATCGACGCGATCATGACCGGCAACCCTGCGGTGCTGCGGCGACGTGCTCGCCCACGCGGTGCTCCCCGCGATCGCGCTCGGCCTGCTCACCGCGGGCATCTTCCTTCGTCTGGTGCGCACCAACGTGATCGGCACGCTCTCGACCGACTACGTCGATGCCGCCCGCTCGCGCGGCGTCAGCGAGTACCGACTCGTGCGCAAGCACGCCTACGCCCTGCGCTCATCCCGATCATCACGGTCATCGGCCTGCAGATCGCGCTGCTGCTCGGCGGCGCCGTGCTCACCGAGACGACGTTCGAGTGGAAGGGCCTCGGCTTCCAGCTCACCGAGTACCTGCAGGCACGCGACTTCGTCGCCGTGCAGGGCATCGTCGTGCTGCTCGCCGTGATCGTCGCGATCACGAACTTCATCGTCGACATCATCGCGGCGCTCATCGACCCGAGGGTGAGGTACTGACATGGCGACCGACACCGTCGTCATCGGCGCTCCCAAGCGCCTCCTGCGCGACCGCCTCCCGGTCGTGCACCAGCTGCGGCAGAGCGTCGGCCTGCAGCGCGGCATGCTCGTCGCCGGCCTCGTGATCACCGCGATCTTCGTGCTCGTCGCGATCTTCGCGCCGTGGCTCGCGCCCTACGGCTTCGCGCAGCTGCGCGACGCCGACGGAGCTCTTCGGCAGCGCAGCAGCCGCCGATCGCCCGAGCACCTGCTGGGGAACCACCGTCGGCGGGTACGACGTGCTGTCGCGCGTGATCTGGGGCGCGCAGACCGCCCTGCTCGTCATCATCGTCGCGGTCACTGCTCTCGATCTTCGCGGGCGTGCTGCTCGGCCTCGTCTCGGGATACTTCGGCGGCTGGCTCGACCGGGTGCTCGTCGTCATCGCCGACGCGATCTACGCCTTCCCGGCGCTGCTGCTCGCGATCGTGATGGCGATCGTCATCTCGCGGCGGGCAGTCGAGCCTCTGGGGCGGCGTGCTGGCGGCGGCGATCTCGATCACCGTCGTCTTCATCCCGCAGTACTTCCGGGTGATCCGCGCCGAGACGGTGCGCATCAAGGCCGAGGCGTACGTCGAGTCGGCGAAGGTACTCGGCGCGTCGAGCAACCGCATCATGTTCCGCCACGTGCTGCGCAACGCGACCCGCACGCTGCCGCTCATCTTCACGCTCAACGCCTCCGAGGCGATCCTCACGCTGGCGGGCCTCGGCTTCCTCGGGTTCGGCATCGAGCCGACCGCGGGCGCCGAGTGGGGCTACGACCTGAACAAGTCGACTCGCCGACGTCTCGAGCGGCATCTGGTGGACCGCGCTCTACCCAGGCCTCGCGATCGTGATCGCCGTGCTCGGCATCACGCTCGTCGGCGAGAGCCTCAACGACCTCGCCGACCCCCGCCTGCGAGGGCGCCGTCGTGTGGCTCAGTCGGCCGGCAATGTCGCCGAGACCTCGGTCGTCCCGGAGGCACCCTCGTCGCCGGACCCGGCGGACTCGCGGGTCTCGAAGACGGCGAATCGTTCGAAGAGCATGGAATCGAGGTCAAGCCGTGAGCACGGTGGTCGACATCAGGGGCTCGGATGTCATCGTTCGCGACCGACGCCGGTGCCGTGCAAGGCGGTCGACGACGTCTCGCTGTCGGTCGCGCGCGGCGAGGTGCTCGCGATCGTCGGCGAGTCGGGCAGCGGCAAGACCGTCACGGCGAAGACCATCCTCGGGCTGCTGCCCGAGACGGCGACGACGCGCGGTGCGGTGATCCTGTCGAACAAGGCCGGACGGCCGAGCACGACGTCATCTCGATCTCGAAGAAGCGCCTGCGATCCGTGCGCGGCACCGACGTCGCGATGATCTTCCAGGAGCCGTCGACCGCCCTGAACCCGGTCTACACCGTCGGCTGGCAGATCATCGAGGGCCTGCAGGCGCACACCGACATCTCGAAGAAGGACGCCCGGGCGAAGGCGATCGAGATGCTGCGGCGCGTCGGCATCCCCGACCCCGAGCGTGCGCGTCGACCACTACCCGCACCAGTTCTCGGGCGGGCAGAAGCAGCGCATCGTGATCGCCATGGCGCTCGTGCTCGACCCCGGCCTCATCGTCGCCGACGAGCCGACGACGGCGCTCGACGTCACGGTTCAGGCCGAGATCCTCGACCTGCTGCGACGCTGCCGCGACGAGTTCGGCAGGGCATCGTCCTCATCACCCACAACATGGGCGTCGTCGCCGACCTCGCCGATCGCGTGGCGGTCATGTACCAGGGCAAGGTCGTCGAAGAGGCCGACGCGCAGACGCTCTTCGCCTCACCGCAGGCCGACTACACCAAGGCGCTGCTCGCGGCCGTGCCGTACGTCGGCACGGGCACCGCGAAGACGGTCGCCCGGGCCGAGGCACGCCCCGAGGGGTGGGCCGACGCGACCCCTGTCGTCGAGGCGTCCGGCCTCGAGATCGTCTATCCGGGTCGCTTCGGTCGGCCGGGCTTCCGCGCCGTCGACGGCGTCGAGCTTCGTGATCCGCGCCCGGCGAGGTGCTCGGGCTGGTCGGCGAGTCGGGGTCGGGCAAGACCACGATCGGTCGCGCCATCGCGGGCCTCACCAAGGTGACCGGCGGCTCGCTCAAGGTGCTCGGGCACGAGATGAACGGCATTCGCGAGCGCGAGTTCCGCCCCACGCGCAGCCGCATCGGGTTCGTCTTCCAGGACCCGGCGTCGAGCTTCAACCCGCTGCTCACGATCGCCGACTGCGTCGCCGAGCCACTGGTCATCCACGGCCGGGCGGGCAATGCCCGCGATGCCCGACAACGCGTCGACGAGCTGCTCGAGGCGGTGCAGCTTCCTCGCGCCTTCGGCGACCGCTACCCGCACGAGCTCAGCGGCGGCCAGCGACAGCGTGCGAGCCTCGCGCGCTCGCTCGCGCTCGAACCCGAGCTGCTCATCGCCGACGAGCCGACGTCGGCGCTCGACGTCTCGGTGCAGGCGCGCGTGCTCGAGCTGTTCGCCGAGCTGCAGCACGAGTTCGGATTCGCCTCGCTGTTCATCAGCCACGACCTCGCCGTCGTCGACCTGCTCGCCGACCGCATCGCGGTCATGTACCGCGGCTCGCTCGTCGAGGAGGGCACGGGCGTCGAGGTGCTCGGGGCGCCCGCAGATCCGTACACGCAACGACTCCTCGCGTCGCTGCCGGTGCCCGACCCGGTGGCGCAGGCCGAACGGCGTGAGCAGTTGCGGCGGTTGCGAGAGGCCGACTGATGCAGCGGGCCGCGCACGGCTACCCGATCGTCCTGAGCGACCTCTCGCTGGAGTACCCGCCGCACGGCGCGAGTCCCGCACACGTCGCGCTGCACGGGTTGACGCTCACGATCGCGCCGGGAGAGGTGCTCGGAGTGCTCGGCAGTGTCGGGAGCGGCAAGAGCACGCTCGCGAAGGTGCTCTCGGGCGACGCGTTCGAGCCGCGCGGCGGTGAGGTGCGCCCGGTCATCACGGGCGGCGAGGCATCCGTGCTCGGCCAGGGGCTGCGGCGAATGCCGAAGCGCATGCTTGCCGAGTACCGGTTCCGCGTGGGGTACCTGCCTCAGGGGGCCTCGTCGATGCTGCCGCCAGATCGCAGTGTTGCCGAGATCATCGCCGAGCCCATCCTCGAGCGCGACCACCGCTACAACCGCCGTGCGCTGACGACACGTGTCGCGACGATGCTCGACGGGGTGCGGCTGCCGCTCAGCATGCTCGAGCGCTATCCCTACGAGCTGAGCGCAGGTCAACGACAGCGGGTCGCGCTCGCTCGTGCGCTCGTGCTCGGGCCGTCGGTGCTCATCGCCGACGAGCCCACGGCGGGCATCGATCTCAGTGTGCGCGACGTCGTGGCCCAGCTCATCGGCGAACTGCGCGAGCAGCACGCCTTCTCGGCCATGCTGATCAGCCACGACCTGCCGGTGCTCCGCAGCATCGCCGACCGCATCGCGGTGCTCGATCGCGGCGAGCTCGCGGCGATCGGCACGATCGACGACGTGTTCCACGATCCGCACCATCCCTACGTCAAGGCCCTTGCCGGAGCACTCGACGACGGCCACGCGATCATCGACGACCTCGCATCCGACGCTCCGTCATGACGGATGTCGCGGACTCCGCGCCGCACCCTCGGCACCGCGCCGTCGCCGGAGCGCCGGGCATTACGGCGCCCCTGAGCGCGGGGGTCGTCGCCGGTCCGATCGCGATCCTGCCCTCAACCGACCCGGTCGTGGCCGAGGCCGTTCGCCGCGGCGGCGGCACGGTCGATTCGCTCTCGCCTGCGACCCGCGGGATCGTCTGGGTCGCGTCATCCGGCGCCGACGAACTCGCGGCCGTGCTCGACGCGAACCCGGCCGTGAGCTGGGTGCAGCTGCCGTGGGCCGGCGTCGACGCGTTCTCGGGCGTGCTGCAGGAGTTCCGCGACGACGGCCGGGTGTGGACGAGCGCGAAGGGTGCCTACGCCCAGCCGGTCGCCGAGCACGCGCTCACACTCGCACTCGGGCTCATGCGGGTGCTTCCGCGTCGCATCCGTGCGACGAGCTGGCAGGCCGACGAAGTCGGTCGCAGCCTCTACGGCGCCCGTGTGGTCATCATCGGGGCCGGCGGCGTCGCCCTCGAACTGCTGCGCCTGCTGACCCCGTTCGACGTCGATGCGACGATCGTGCGCCGGCAGCACGCGGCCGTGTCGGGCGCGGCGAGGACCCTGCCCAGCACGCGTCTCGCCGAGGCGCTCGAGGGCGCCGAGGTCGTCTTCGTCGCCGCGGCGCTCACCCACGCGTCGCACCGGCTGATCGGCCGTGCCGAACTTGCGACGCTCGCTCCGCGGCGCCATCCTCGTGAACGTCGCTCGCGGCGCGCTCGTCGACACCGATGCCGTGCTCGAGGCGCTCGAGTCGGGCCGCCTCGGCGGTGTCGGCCTCGATGTGACCGACCCCGAGCCGCTGCCCGACGGGCATCCGCTGTGGACGGCACCCGACTCCATCATCACGCCGCACGTCGCCGACACCGACGAGATGACGGCGCCGCTGTTCGCCGAACGAGTGGCCGTCAACGTGCGGGCGTTCCTCGAGGGCGTCGACTTCGTGGGGCGCATCGACCCGGCCGTCGGATACTGATCTCGGCATCTGTCGTGCGCCGCGCGGTGGGCGCCCGCCGAATTGGACTCGGGGCAACCCTTTGCTAGAGTATCGATGCTGCAAAGCGATCCTCCATAGCTCAATTGGCAGAGCAATCGGCTGTTAACCGATAGGTTCTTGGTTCGAGTCCAAGTGGGGGAGCGAACAGGGCCGTCCGGGCGAACCGGGCGGCCCTTCTGCGATTCGGGAGGCACGGTGCACGAGCGGTCGGATGCCCCGGACGCCGGGGCCGATCCGTCGACTCGGCGCAGTGGCGGCGACCCCGCCACCGGCGTCGCACGCGCCGGCGAGAACGAGTCCGATCGTGCGCGAGCAGGCGACAGCGCCGTGCGCGACGGCCTGGCCGTCGGTCTCGCGACCGCCGTGTACGGCATCTCGTTCGGAGCCCTCGCGGTCGCAGCGGGCCTCGACATCTGGCAGACCTGCTTCCTCAGCCTCGTGATGTTCACAGGCGGGTCGCAGTTCGCCCTCGTCGGCGTGCTCGCGAGCGGGGGCGTCGCTGCGGGCGGCTCGGCGATCGCGACGGCGGCGATGCTCGGCATCCGGAATGTCATCTACGGCATGCGCATGAAGCCGATCCTCGAGGGTCAGCCGACGGCGGGTGGGCAGGCCCCGGTGTGGCGTCGGGTCGCTGCAGCGTGGGTCACCATCGACGAGTCGACCGCCGTCGCACTCGCGCAGTCGAACGACCGCGCCGCCCGCGTCGGGTTCTGGGTCACCGGCGTCGTCATCTTCGTCGGCTGGAACCTGACGACGCTCGCGGGCGCGCTCATCGGCGACGCCATGGGCGACACGCGAGCCTGGGGGCTCGACGCCGCCGCGGCGGCGGCGTTCCTCGGGCTGCTCTGGCCGCGACTGAAGCGGGTACAGGCCGGGGCGGTCGCGGTCGGCGCTGCCGTCGTCGCCACGCTCACGACGCCCGTGCTCATGCCTGGGCTGCCGGTGCTCGTCGCGGCCGTTGTCGCCGTGGTGGTCGGATGGTTCGACCTCTTCCGCCGGAGGACCGAGTCATGACGACCTGGCACATCATCCTCATCGCGTCGGCGGCGACGCTCGCGCTGAAGCTCGCGGGCCATCTGGTGCCTGCCGGATTCCTCGAGCGCGAGCGGCCCGCTCGCATCGCCGACCTGCTCACGGTCGCACTGCTCTCCGCCCTCATCGCGGTGCAGACCCTCGCGGCGGGGTCGTCGATCGTCATCGACGCGCGGGTTCCGGCGGTCATCGTCGCGGCCGCGCTCTACGCGCTGCGGGTGCCCTTCGTGGTGGTCGTCATCGTCGCGGCCGCGGTCGCTGCGGGCATCAGGGCCTTCAGCTGAGCGGATGTCCCGGCTGCGCGCCGTGACGAGGCACGGGGCATCCGCTCACCGCCAACGGTGCGGTGCGCCGGCGATCAGCCCTCGAGGTCGTCGACGCCCGGCATCCACTGCACCCCGGGCTTGCCCCAGCCGAGCTTGCGGCTGATCTTCTGCACGAGCTTCTGATCGCGTTCGCCGAGGCGATCGACGTACAGGGTGCCGTCGAGGTGGTCGAACTCGTGCTGGAAGATGCGCGCGAGCCATCCTTCGGCCTCGATCTCGAACGGGAGCGCCGTCGAGATCCGTCGCGCGAAGGATCGCGCGCTCGGCCCGTCGCAGCCCGAACCGCTCGCCCGGGAACGACAGGCAGCCCTCGGACTCCTCGTCGACGTCGGCCTCGCCGGCCGGTGGTGGCGTGATCCACAGTTCGGGGTTGATCGCGACGCCGCGCCAGCGTGCGCCGTCGTCGTCGACCCAGCCGTACGTGAAGAGTCGAAGGCCCACGCCGACCTGCGGTGCCGCGAGGCCGACCCCCGGAGCGGCATCCATCGTCTCGAACATGTCGCCGACGAGCGTGCGCAGTTCATCGTCGATGGTCTCGACGGGAAGGGCGGGGGAGTGCAGCACCGGATCACCGGCGATTCGTATGGGGAGCACGGCCATTCGGCAAGGATATCGGGCGGTCACCGGGTAGGGTCGTTGCGTGGAACCGCTGACCGATCTCGCCGAGCAGATCCCGCTCGATCCGTCGACGTTCATCGGGATTCCGCTCGCGTTGATCGGCGCCGTCTTCCTCTCGCTCGGGGCGCAGTTCCAGCATCGGGGCGTCGTGAAGGTCGAGGCGCACACCGCCGACACCCTCGGCAAGGGGCTCAACGGACGGCAGCTCATGCTGCTGCTCGCTCGGCCGTCGTGGGTCATCGGCACCGTGATGCTCGGGCTCGCGATCCTGTTCCAACTCTCGAGCCTGTACTTCGCACCCATCATCGTGGTGCAGCCGCTCGGGGCGATCGCGCTCGTGATCACGTCGATCGTGAACTCGCGTGTGAATCACGTGCAGTTGAAACGCAAGTCGATCACCGCGATCATCATGTGCGTCGGTGGCGTGTTCCTCTTCGTCGGCGTCGCGGCCTTCACCGCGGTCGACAAGCCCGTCACCGACGGTCAGTTGGTCGTGATCCTGATCATCCTGGCGGTCGTGCTGGCCATCGCCGGAATCACCTTCGTGCTCTTCCGCACGAGCATCCGGGCCATCTACTACGTGATCATGGCCGGCGTCCTGTACGGCTTCGTCGCGACGCTCGCGAAGGTCGTGCTCGGCAAGATCGAGCAGGGTGAGTTCGGATGGCTCACGATGCTCTGCCTCATCGGCCTGCTCGCTGCGACCGCGCTCGGTGCGTACTTCGTGCAGAACGCGTACGCGTCGGGACCGCCCGACCTCGTGATCGCCGGCCTCACCGTCGTCGACCCGCTCGTCGCGGTGGTGATCGGCATCGCGGTGCTCGGCGAGGCCTCCCAGGCGCCGCCCTGGGCGATCGTGGTGTACGTGATCTCGGGCGCGATCGCCGTCTGGGGCGTGTTCCAGCTCGCGAGGAACCACCCGCAGACCCGCCTCTGAGCGCAGATCCGTTGCGTGTTCGCCCCGACCGGCGACATGCACGGTCAGAAACCACAGGCGAGCGCTGCGTAGACTATCTTCGGATGAAGCCGGCGAGCGCCCATCCGCGCGCCGCCGAGCTCGACGGGACCGACCGTCCCGCCCCATGAACTGTGAGGAACAACGCCACGTGTCTGACACCCCCGGTGCGAGTACCCCCGCCAGCGCCGGCGACTCCGAGACGGAACGCCCACTGCGCATCCTGATCGGCGCCGATACCTTCGCCCCCAACGTGAACGGCGCAGCCCGATTCGCCGAGCGACTCGCCGCAGGACTCGTCGAGCGCGGCCACGAGGTGCACGTCATGGCGCCCGCCGCTAGCCGCAAGCACGGCACGTGGAAGGAGATCCACGAGGGTCAGGAGATCACCGCACACCGGCTCTACAGCTGGCGCTGGTTCCCCCATGACTGGCTGCGTTTCGCGCTGCCATGGCGCATCAAGCAGAACAGCGCCCGGGTGATCGACGAGGTGAAGCCCGACGTGGTGCACTTCCAGTCGCACATCATCACCGGCCGCGGGCTCTCCGTCGAGGCCGAGAAGCGCGGAATCCGCATCGTCGGCACCAACCACTTCATGCCCGAGAACATGCTCGAGTTCACGCTGTCTGCCGAAGGCATGGCAGGACTGGGCGGTGGGTCTGGCCTGGAAGGCTGCGCGACGCACGTTCGGGCGTGCCGAGTCAGTGACGACGCCGACGCGCAAGGCTGCGCAGTTCCTCGAGAAGCACACCGGCCTTGCCGGCGTACACGCCATCTCATGCGGCATCGACGCGCACAAGTACTCGCCGAACTGGGAGGAGCGGTCCGAGAACCGCATCCTCTTCGTCGGCCGGGTCACCGGCGAGAAGCAGATCGACGTGCTGCTGCGCGCGCTCCCGCTGCTGCCCGCCGCGCTCGACGCCAAGGTCGAGATCGTCGGCGGGGGCGACCAGAAGCGCAACCTCGAGCACCTCGCGGCCGAGCTCGGCATCGCCGATCGGGTGCACTTCACCGGCTACGTCACCGACGACGAGCTCCGTGAGGCGTACCACCGCGCCTCGGTGCTCGCGATGCCGTCGATCGCCGAGCTGCAGAGCATCGTGACGATGGAGGCGATGGCCTCTGCACTGCCGGTCGTGGCTGCGAACGCCATGGCGCTGCCGCACCTCGTACACGACGGTGAGAACGGCTATCTCTTCGAACCGTCGAGCTCCGAAGACCTTGCGGCCAAACTTCAGCGAGTGCTCGAGGCGGCGCCCGATGAGTACCGCGCACTCAAGGAGGGGTCGATCAGGCTGATCGGTGCGCACGACATCCAGCGCACGATCTCGACGTTCGAGAGCCTGTATCGTGGAAAGCCGGTGACCGACCCGGTCACCTATGTCGCGCCGGCGGCGCTTCCCGAGTGACGCGGCGCGCGGGGCGGTAGCTCAGCTGGTCAGAGCAGTGGACTCATAATCCATCGGTCACGGGTTCAAGTCCCGTCCGCCCTACTTTGAAATCGCATCTCATCAGGGTTTCTTGTCCCTATCTTGCGGACGAGATTCGATACGTCTCACGTTTATGCAACATGGCATCGAGGAAATTCGGTGATCTTCGGCCCATCTCGGGGTAGGGATATTCGCCTCGACTGTGTTCGGCGTATCTCGTGGGGCGTGCCGGCCTGTTCTCGTCGAGCGAGGTGCCGTGGAGAATACGCTCCCCGGTTGGTTTAGGGCGTGCGGTTCCCACTCCCATCTGCGAGTGCTTCGGGCTGGCTGGATTGTCTTGATTATGGACAGGCAACCGTTGCCGAGACGTCACCGAATTCTGGTTTCACGCAGGACCGGCCTGACGTGGGCTGAGAACCGCCAGAACCAGAGGCTCCGTGTCCGGCACGGCGATCTATTCGTGCTTGCGGGCGCTTCCGGTGCGGTGAGCTGGACCGTGAACACCGGATGGGCCACCTCGCCGTCACGCAAGCCGTTGATCTGACCTCGACGGGTCAAGAGCCCGTTGTTCGGAGGTCTGGGCACGAGCAAGAGCCCACTCATGCCGGTCGAGGCGGAAGCGAATGTAGAAGATCAGGAAGAAGATCAGGACGCCCATGGCTATCCAGGGCCCGATCGCCCGCATGATCACGAACTCGGATGCCGACGCTACAGTCAGGTGCCAGCCCTCCCACCCGGCGATCCCGAGTTCGACAAGCGCCCACACGATGGTGACGTGAGCCGCGACCCTCCGGTAAACGGGGTGGTCGGGACCCAGCCGGCGGTACGGCGTCACGAGGGGGATCAGATACGAGGCGACGGGCATGCGCGTGAAGGCCGTCGCACCAACGGCGAGCGCGACAAGAGCGCTGAGAGCCACGCCGGCGCCGAAGTACACCGCGTGCGACTGGGTGAGGACGCCGGCTACCGCCTTGACTACTGCGTATGAGAGGGTCAGCGGTAGGAGGATCCCGATTCGGCGGCCCGCGATCCGGCGGAGGACGATGAGGACGACGGTGAGGACGCTGGCCGCGATCATGGCCGGGACCAGTCCGAGCCACCCGTCGACGAGAAGGAACACCGCCGTGGGTAGCAGCGATGTCAGAGCCGGCACCAGCCCTGGGCGCCGGATCGTGATGGCGAGGCGGGACATGAGGACTCCTCTGTGAGATTCGAGCAATGTTCTCGCCAAGTCTCGCGTTGCGACACTGGCGCGGGATCGACCGATTGGTGGACGCCCGCGTCGTACATTCGGTCGACTCGCCGATGTAGAGCGCGCCGGCGATCTGCTTGTTGCTGTTGCCTCGGGCGATCAGCTCCAGCACTCCCGTCCCGCGCGGTGGGCACCGCTTCAGAGATGGGCCGCGCCATCCGCGCGAACCGTCCGCCCATCGCGACCGGAGAACTCGGCTATAGGGTTCTCGACACGTTGCTCGCGATCTAGGGAGCCGTCGCCGAGCAACGGCCTCGCGACAACTGACGCTCGACGACCGATGCGACTTGATCCGCGAACGCTTATCCAACACTTTTGACTCGAGAACGCCCGAGCTTGACGCGGAGTGTTGAGAGACTGAGAACACCCACCTGGCGAGGAATCGCTGATCATCCCAGGATCAGTCGATATGTCCGCTGGCAGGGCAAGACGAGGCGCCCGCGACGCCAAGTTCCATCGGTCACGGGTTCAAGTCCCGTCCGCCCCACAAAGCACTGTTGATCTGGGGTTTCTGTCTTGTTTCGGTCCCAAGGGCGTATGGATGCCGGGGCGGTCGGATCCGGGCACGGTTCGGCTTGCATGCCCTTGAATGGGTTCGGGTGGTATGGGCCCATCTCGAGTGGACCCACGGGCCCCCGACGCTGCGCGGATCGCGGACGGGCGGATGCCGCGGCGCGTCGCCGCGGCATCCGCTCGACTCAGATGGCGACGTCTCGTCGCCGGAACACGAGCCAGCCCACGAGGAGGAGGAGCGCGGCGACGCCGTAGACGAGCCAGATGCGCCAGTCCCAGCCGTCGGTGACCGGGTCGGCGCCGTATGCCCAGCTGAACGGCGAGTAGTCGTGCAGCCATCTCAGGTCCTCGGTCTGGTTGCCGAGCGCGTTCACGGTGTAGCCGTACACCGCGACGGCGGCGCCGGCGCCGAGTGACCAGCTGCGTCGCCCGCTGATGCCACCCACGGCGATCGAGGCCGACGCGGCCATCAGGCCGAGGCCGACGAACGCACCGCCGGCGGCGAACAGCGGGCCGACCTCGATCCCGAGGTCGCTCGGGCCGTCCAGGGCGAGCACCATGCCCACGGCGACGAGGCCGAGCCAGGCCAGCTTGACCGCCACGGCGGCGGTGCGCTCGGCGTAGAGCTGGCCACGCGTGACGCCGTGCGCGAGCGTGAGCTCGAGTTGGCCCGTCTCCTCATCGTTCGCGATGGCGCCAGTGCCCCAGCCGACGGCGGCGATCGAGATCATCACGAAGCCGACGAGACCGAAGAACGTGGCCTGCACGTACCCGGCGCCGGTCGCGATCTGGTCGTACCCGAGCGTGTTCACAAGCTCGGGCGGAAGCGAGGCGATCATGTCCTCGAATTGCCCGTTCGCGGCGAGCGACGAGTAGACGGGCAGGTAGATGGCGAGAACGGCGACGAAGCCGGCGGTCCATCCGAGGAGCCCGCGCCAGCCGTCGAGGAGCGCGCGGCGGAAGAGGGGCAGGATCCGGTTCATCGCTCCTCCTCGATGCCGTAGAACCCCAGGACGGCTTCCTCGAGGTCGGGTTCCTCGATCGTCAGGTCGACCACGTCGAGCGTGGCGACCGCCTTCACGAATGCGTCGACGTGCGAGTTGAGCACCGCCGTGATGGCGACGGCGCCCTCGCGGTCGAGCTGGGTCGTCAGCTCCCCGAGGCCCGTCACCCGGTCGAGCGCAGCCCGCGCCCCTGGCGCCTGCGACTCCTCGACCACTACGCGCACGCGGCGCAGCGCCGCCTCGCGAAGCGCCGCGACGCTCGACTGCTTCACGATGCGACCGTCGCGGAGGATGGCGACGTGGTCCGCGGTCTGCTGCACCTCGCTCAGCACGTGCGAACTGAGGAACACCGTCTGCCCGGCGGCCTTCGCGTCGCGCAGCATGCCGTGGAACTCTTGTTGCACGAGCGGGTCGAGCCCGCTGGTCGGCTCATCGAGCACGAGCAACTCGGGCTCGTGCATGAACGCCTGGATGAGACCGAGCTTCTGCTTGTTGCCCTTCGACAGGCTTCGCGCCCGCCTGGAGAGGTCGAGGCCGAGCCGGTCGGCGAGCTCCCCGGCCGCGCCGCGCCGCACCGTTCCCGAGATCTCGGCGTAGTGGGCGAGTAACTCACGCCCACGCACGCGGCTCTCGAGGTGCAGCTCGCCGGGGAGGTAGCCGATGCGCCGGCGCAGCGCAGCACCGCCGGCCCGTGGCGCCTCGCCGAGCACGCGGATCTCGCCCGCGGTCGGACGGATGATGTCGAGCAACAGTCGCATTGTGGTGGTCTTGCCGGCGCCGTTCGGGCCGATCACGCCGTAGACCTGCCCCCGTGGGATGTCGAGGTCAATCCCCTGCAGGGCGGGGGTCGAACCGTAGTGCTTGGTGAGGCCGCGCGTCGAGACGGCGGCGGTGGGTTCGGTCATGGTCGGGTCCTTCCAAGGGGTCGAATGACGACGGATGCCACGGTGAGCGCTCCGTCAGTGGGTGTCGGGTCGACCGTGCCTCGGAGGATCGGGGTCCTGGTTCGGGTTTCCGGGTCCCTTGTCGGAGCGCGGTGCGCTCCCCGTGGAGGGGACGCCCCTGAGCGTCACGTCGGTGGCGTCGAGCATCCGGGAGTCGGCATGGAGGCCGTGGATGCAGAGCTCGAGCATGGGCACGACTCACCTGTCCAACTGCATGCGTTGCCAGCTGAGCGCAGTGGCGGACCAGAAGACGAGCGGAATCACGAGGATCAGGGTGAGCTGAGCGGGGGTGACTGAATCTGGCGAGATCGACCAGAGCGCGGGGGCAGCGAAGGGCATCCATCCGCCCGCTCCGGACACGACGCCGAATTGGGCGATGACGACGATCCCAACGCCGGCTGCGATGCCGGGCAGCAGACCACGCCCGAGGGTGGCCACCCACGCGACGGGAACAGCGATAAGTGTCGATAGGGCGACGAGTACGAGGGTGCGGCCCAGGGCGGCAAGCGCATTCGAGTCCGGGAGTCCGTAGCCGAGGGCCAACCCGACCACACCGACGGCGAGCACGAGGACGACTCCGGTCGCAACACCCCAGACGACGAAGACGATGAGCTTGGCGGAGGCGATCACGCTGCGGGGGACCGGCAGCGCGAAGAGCGCCGCGATCGTGCCGTCGGCGAACTCCCGGCCGACGATCCAGCTGAGCGCCACGGCGAACGCAACGAGGCCGCCGGCTGCGGCGATCTGGTCGACGACGTTGATCAGCAGCGGCCAGCCCTCATCGTTGCCGTAGGGCGCCAGGCGGGCGATGATCTGCTCGTTACCCGACCGCAATGCGAGTACCATGCCGAGGGTCAGTGTGGCTGTGCCGACAACGAGCAGCACGCTGATCGAGCGGAAGACGAGGGATGCCGCGGCCTTCCGCGTCTCCGCCGCGATCGCGACTCCCAGCGTGCTCATGCGCGGGCCCCGTCGTCGGCGAGCACGGCTGCGAAGAACGCGCGTTCGATGTCGGGCGTGGCCGGGTCGAGGGTGCCGATAATCGCTCCCCGGTTCATGACACTGATCCGGTCGGCGATGCGGGAGACCTCGTCGAGGTGATGGCTCGACACGAGCACTGCCGCGCCGGCATCGCGGCGGCGCCGGAGCGCTTCCCGGACGAGGATCACGCCAGCCGGGTCGAGCGCGTTCGTCGGCTCGTCGAGCACGATGAGGTCGGGGTGGTGCTGCAGGGCGGCGGCGACGCCGAGCCGCTGTTTGTTGCCGAGCGACAGGCGTCGCGCGGCGACATGGGCAAACGAGCCAAGGCGGAACTCCGCGATGGCGGCGTCGACCATCGCACCGACCGATGCCGCTTCCGTCAGCCGAAGACGAGCAGCCATCCGCAGGTTGGCGATTGTGTCGAGTTCCGCATAAGCGAAGGGAGTCTCGACGAGGTGGCCGACGCGAGCCCAACTGCCGGAAGCGACCGAGCTGACTTCCACGCGATTGATCGTCACCTTGCCGCTGGCCGGGCGCAGCATCCCGAGCATGAGACGTATAAGAGTGGTCTTGCCGACGCCGTTGAGTCCGACGAGCGCATGCACCTCACCACCCTCGATGGTGATGCTGGCGTCTTGCACGCCGACGCCGCCCGCGAAGGTACGTGAGAGAGAACGGGCCTCGAGTGTGGCCATAGGAACTCCGATGTCGGCGTATCGCGTGTGAGCGATCGATCGATCGCCCGCCGACCAGACTTCCCGGCGCTCCACCAGCAACCCTACGCGGTCGCCGTTCCCGTTGGGCACCCGACCCGTTGTGGATGTGACATTGGGCGTGTCTAGGAGATCGCCATGAGGGATCCCGCTGCGGGACGACAGCAACGGAATCTTTGCGACGCTTGCGGGTGCGGACGGCCGATCAGGGGCTCGCCTCAGCGGCCGCCATGTTCTTCGCCACGACCTCGAGGGTGCGACCCAGCTCATCGGTCGGGCTGAACTCCACGACCTCGGTCCCGGCATAGAGCACCGGCGTGTGCCCGGGGCCTGCGTAGTACGCGTCGCCGGCCTCGAATACCTCTTCGCCGTCGGCAGACCGGAATGCGACCCTGCCACGGATCACATAGCCGAGGTGCTCGCACTGACAGCGGTCATCGGGCAGTCCCTGGAACAGTGGTGCCAAGTCGGCATCCTGTGTGTACGTTTCGAAACCGACCGTCCAGCCGCCCTCGAAGTGCTCGAACTGGCCCTCGTAGCCCTCGAGCGTCTCGTGTTCCGACGCGGTGACCTTCGATGCCTTGGGCATGATTCTCTCCTCTCAGCCCGCCGAATCGCGGGCATCCACCTCGTGTAATCTGACGATCCTGCCGTCGCGGGTTCGCGTGCGGCTCGCTCAGAGGTCAGGCGGACATGCCTCCGGGTCCTGACTCGCGGCGAACCGTGCTAGCTCACCGAAGGAGCGGAATCCGAACTCCTGCAGCACCTCGGGGTGGCTCGCGAGGAAGGCAACCAGGTCGTGGCCCCACGCGGTTCCGTAGAGGGCGTGCTCGGACTGGACGGACTGCGCGACACAACTCGGTGCCGCGTGCGCGGGAGTGGTGACGGCGAGGGCGCCGGCGGCGACGACGGCGACGACCAGGCCGCGAAGAAGGATGCGGGTCATGGTCAACACCCCCTCACACCGGCGCCGCAGTCGGCAGGGCGCCGATCTGGGACATGATCATGAACAGGTCGCAGTACTGAGTGATCTCGACGATCTTGCCGTCCTGAATACGCAGCAGGTCCCATTCGGCGAACTTGACCTTCCGGCCGCTGGCGGGGACCCCGGCGAAGTCGCCGCGATGGGTTGCGGTGTACATGAGCCACACGCTCACGAGGTCGCCCTCCTGGACGAGGTGATCCACGCGGGCAGCCATGTCGGGGAACGCGGCCAGGAATCCGGCCAGTGAGCGCCTCAGCTCGTGCAGGTCGGAGCCGGCACCTGCGTGACCGATGAGGTCGGCCGCGCACACCTCGTCCAGGCCCTCGGGTCGGCCGCTGTCGATGATCGCGTAGAACCGTCGTGCGACGTCTTTCTCTGTAGTTTCCACGGTCTCCTCCTTTGGGGAGTCGGGACTTGGATGATTCGAGGGTCCCGCCGATCCGTATCAGGTGCATGGGGAATGTTCCCTATTCGCGAGCCCGTTCCGGAGTGGGGCCATCTAGGGGTGGTCGGCTGAGACCGCGATGGGTGGTTGCGGGAGGTTGAGCAGGGCGTACGCGGCGGCCTCGGTGCGGCTGCGAAGGCCCAGCTTGGTCAGGATGTTGCTGACGTGGTTGCCCGCGGTCTTGGTGCTGATGAACAGGCGTGCAGCGATCTCCGCGTGGACATGCCTTCCGTGACCAACCGCAGCACCTCGAGTTCCCGCCGCGAGAGCCCCCCGGCGTCGCGCGGCCCGGTGCGACCTTTGACGCCGAGTTCGCGAAGGAATGCTGCAGCCCGGTCGGCCTCGGCCGTTGCCCCCATCCGGTCGAAGGCTTGGAGGGCGCTTCGGGCTTCCGCAAAGGCCAGGTCACACGGAACATCCACGCCAGAGGGTTGACGAGACAGCCCGAGTGGGACCATGGATCATGGCTGACATTCCCGAACCGGGCCGCCTTGCCGTCCATGCGATGCTCGACGCGATCAGCGTCTACGAATCCGGAGATGGTCCGGCTGACACCTCGCTGATCGACCTTGCGCTGAGTCGCCTCGCCCAGATCGACGACGCCGTGGTGCTCCGTAATGAGTCCGTCGACGCATCGAATCTCGTCGGCGGCACAATGGTGGGGTGGTACTGGCTGATCCGTGAGCTGGCGGACGCGCGGGAAATGGACTCGCTCGAGGTCATCTCTGATCTGCGCGCGTTCCTCGACGAGTAATCCGAAGCGACGGAAGCCCCGCACTTTTCGGTACGGCTCATCTGGCAGGTCTCCACCGGGCGCCGTTCTGGCCATCGGGTGAGGGCTCACGACCGCAATCGGAGTAACGGAGGCAGCTCCGTCACATCGGTAGGCTCCTAGCGCTGACGAAGGCCCCATCGCGGCGTTGGGGGGCTCGCATCGCCCGGCGGCAATGCACCCGATGGCCGGTCCCTTGCTCCGCGACGGCCGGATCGCCCGAGATCTCGTGCTGGAGCGACCCGTTCGAGCCGCCGGAGTGGCGGGTACAGTGGATTAACTGGGGAGAGATCATGCCTGACAAGTCGCCGCACGAGCATCATGCTAAGAAGCCGGCCACCAAGACGCTCAAGGAGAAGCGCGCTGAGAAGCACGCCAAGGAGCACGAACACGACATGAGCGCCGCATCCGATGCGGTCCAAGAGGCGCATAAGGCAGACCAAGCGCACAAGGCGGGCGCCTGGCACCAGGGGGATGCCGCGCACAAGAAGCACTAGGCCACGCCCCCCCAACCGAACTCGACTCGCCAAGCCAAATCTTCTGGTCGGCCCGGGAAGCGTTCGCTTGGTCTCGATCGCCCGATCATTCATCGACGAATGACTGCGCGTCGCCCGTAACCGCCCGAAAGCCGGTCCATCAGCGGACGTCCGCAAGCGGATCTCTAACTGGGACATCCCCGCCCGTTTGGAGGCCATCGTCGAGAAGCGCTGTGCCGGCTTCACCACGATTCCCGTATGTCGCCTCTCGGGTGGCACGGATACCGGAAAGCAGTGGGCTCGTTGCAGTCAGGAGGGTGCACGTGGAAGGAGCTGTCAAGCAATTGCCCAGTGCATCCGCCGTCGCGAGCGAGGATCCGGTTCCTAGAGCAGCTCACCGCGGCGCTGCTAGTTGGCAGCTTCAAGCCGCCCCGACGCCACGGCGTCCACGAAGGCTGCGTAGTCTCGGTCGTTCTGGTCGGCGTAGGCCGATGCGAAGTCTGCGATCGCCCGGTCGAAGCGTCCACCGTGGCCGAGGTAGGAGGCGATCGCGACGCGGTCACCTGAGCGGGCGTGCGCCCGCGCGAGCGTCTCACCGCAGATCCTGGCGTAGATCCGAGCTCCCGAGGGAACCATTACCTCCACGTCTGCCGAGCCCTTCCATACACACACGATAGGGGCACCGATCCGGCGACCAGTTGCGATCCTGTACCTGTTGCGGATCCGTCAAAGGGATGGTGAGCGCGAGATGCGCTCAGTGCAGGACGATGTGCCGAGGCAAGTGCACTCCCTCCGTCGTGTCATCGGGAGAATGGCCTCTGGCGGTCGTCAGCGGAGTAGGGCGGAGCCTGCAGCGGACACGTCGACGCATACGATTCCCTCGTTGCCATCTTGGTCGGCGATCACCGTGAGCGATGGCGCGTTGCTGTCGTCGACGAGGGTCCCGCCCGCGGCGAGGGCCGCGGCGATCCATTGCTCGGCCGCTTCGGGCGCCACATAGACCTCGATGTGGAACCGCTGACGCGGGGCCTCATGCTCGTCTGCTTCCCCGAACCACAGGTTCGGTACCCGTCCCGTGACGTCGCGGATCTCGTCGCTGGGAGACCCGCGACCCTGGGACTCGGCGCTCCCGGTCAGGAGGGCGGCCCACATTGGGGCGATGGTCGCGGAGTGGGCCGTGTCGAGGCCGAGCTCGATGTCGCGGACGGAGGCGGGGGCGGCGGCAACCCTGTGTTCGGCGGCGATCTCGGTGATCCGTCGCGCGAGGTCGACGTCCTGCTGGGTCACCCATTCGACGACGTGTTCGGTGCCGTCGTCGTCGCGGTAGATGGCGTCGTCGCTGACCAGTTTGAGGTCGACGTACCCATTTCCGATCGACACGCGCGGGTGGTGGCCGAGCGCGTCGCCCGCGTCGCCCACCGCGACGACGAACCGTGCGCCGGTGCCGAAGTCGTCGACGACGTACCGGGCATGCAGTCCCTGCGCCAGCTTGCGCCAGTCGGTCAGATCGGCCGCGGCGATCTGTTCGCCCTTCAGCATGTCCATAGATGGGGAGATTACTCCGGTTCAGCGCAGCGGCATCAGAGAGATCCACTTCGAGCTCGTTTTACCCTCGGACCTCGTGCAGACACGCGTCGCCACGACCGTCGAAATCGGAGGCCAGCTCCGTGACGAGTCGACCCGCGTGCGGGGCACCGACCCCGAAGGCAACGAATCGTTGATCGACCCATGAGCAGGCTGTTCATGGCGGATAGGGCGAGTCTCGCAGTCGCGGCGTTGTGATGCTCGGAGTGTCGGGAAATGTCTCATTCGGGATCCCCTTTCGGGCATCTGGGTCGTGCCGGGCCGGTCTGGCATGCGGGGCTATCGCATCGAGTTCAGTACCGCGAGCACGAACGCGTGCGTTTCGGCGTCCGCGGCGGCAACCATGCCGTGTTCGCCGGTATGCAGCTCGGCGCCGGCAAGATTGGTGACGACTGCGCCGGCAGCACGGCATAACGCGATACCGGCGGCCCAATGCACGCTGTGACGCAGATCACCACCGGTGAGGTAGGCCGCCTGCTGCCCGGTGGCGACCCACGAAAGTGCCAGCGTCGTCGAAAGACATCGTGGGCTGAATCGTGCGCGAAAGGTCTTGTCGAACAACAACTCGGTGCCGATCGAGCCCGGGTAGCGGCTCTCAAGGTTGACGGTGACAAGACGCGACGATGAGGACGGTGCGACGGGGTGGTGAAAGTCGGCATCCGGACCTGCTGCGTCGGCGCGGTGCCACACCGCGATGCCGTCGGTCCAGAATGCCTGCTCGGCCGCGGGGTCCACGACGGCTGCTGCCGTGGTGACACCGTTGACGTCCAGCGCGACGTTGACCGCGAACAGCGGCACCCCCGCCGCGAAGTTGAGGGTGCCGCAGATGGGATCAACGAGCCACCGGCGGGACGAATCACCGCTCGCCCCGAGCTCCTCACCCAGGATCCCGTCTTCAGGTCGATACTCCGTGAGCACCGCGCGGATCGCGCGCTCCGCCTCGATGTCAGCTTCCGTCGTGAAATCGTCGCCCGTGTAGTCGACGCGGCGAGACTCCGCGCCGAAGCGAGCCCGTGCAACCGCCGCCCCAGCCCGTGCCGCGCGCACCGCAACCTCGGCATCAGAGGGAACGGAGCCAATCACCACAACTCAAGTCAACCAGCAACGAAACGCACAGCGGGTCAGTTGGCGCAGGCTCGGCGAACGCAAGCGGATCCCTGAACGGGCTCCCGTGGCGGCCCTGTCCGAATGGAGGGGGCGCCCCCTACTGAGGCGCCCTGATGAGAGGGACGGGCTGCGCTCCGTGCTGCATGCTCGGAGTGCTCCGCCCCTCGCCACCTACAGCGCGCGCCGTGGTCGTCGTCGTTGGCAAAGTCAGCGCAGGAAGGTGTCGGCCAATCCCGCCGGTCCACCATGCCGACGCCAAGATGCAGCAATCACGCGGTAGGCCCTCTCGCCGGCATCCTTGCAAACATCACGCACCTCCGGATCCCGCACGACCTCGCCGCAAGCCTTGCGCACGGCCGGTCTCCGCAGCAGAACAGCGGCCGAGACTGCCGCCGCAGCCCCCAGGGGAAACAGCATCAGCCAGGGACTGCTGCCGTTGCGGGGGCGGGCGTCGTATTGAGGCTCGCTCGTACTACCGGCCCCGGACGAAGGCGTGTCCTGCTCTGCTCCGACCACGTCGGCAGTGCACTCATAGTCATGATGATCTCCCTATAATGAGCTTGATACGGATGCTAAGTTAGCCCCGTGTTAGCCCGAGTATAGGCACGAAGTTAGGGTAGGTGTCAACAGTGGCAACCGAGCGCGCAGTTCCCAAGCCCCGCCTGACCGCGCAGGCATCTGTACTGAAGGCGTGGGGGCAGGAGTGGCGACGCGCCAACGGCAAGGGCCAGCAGGACCTGGGGCGAATCGCCGGATATGGAAGCGACGAGAGCCCGAAGAGCGCCGCCGTCGCGATCTCCCGCATCGAGTCCGGCAAGACAGACCCGGCCGGTCGGTACCGCCAACGTCTCTTGGACGCGCTCGGACACACGGAGGCAGAACTCGAGGAGGAGACGGAGCGAGCGCTCGCGGTGCTCTCGCGCCCCGGCGTCTTCGCCCGTGCCATGGCTGGGCCGATCTACATCGAGAACGAGGCCAGGCGAGCCCAGATCATCGCATCGTCGAACCTGCTCACCGAACGTGTCACGTTCCAGATCCGCAACTCCGAGCGCACGCTGGAGCGAGCGTGCAATGCATTCATCCTGCCGTTCCTCGAGACCGCCGCGAGGGTCGACTGGCAACAGCTGCTCGGTACCCAGGATGCCGGGGCGACCAACGGGACGGCAGGATCTCTCGAGGGCGAGATCAGAGGGCTCAGGGGACAGACGGAGGTCAGCATCCTGAAGACGGTGACCGAGAGCGCGGCAGGCGCGGGCGCCGGGGGTGGGCCGGGTTCAGGAACCGCGGCCGGTGTGTTCGTCGCACTCTCGGCCGCCGGGACTGCGTCGACCGGGACCGCGATCGCCTCGCTATCCGGCGCGGCTGCCTCCAGCACGACCCTCGCCTGGCTCGGAGGCGGTTCACTTGCAGCCGGTCGCATGGGCATAGCGGGCGGCGCGGCGGTCCTGACCGGCATCGTCGCCTTGCCCGCGCTTCTGGCCATCGGTGGAGTGCTCGTCTGGAAAGGGCGGAAGCTCCGCAAGGAAGCCGAAGCAGAAGCCGAGAAACTCGATGCCGCGCAGCAGGCGCTGGAGGACATGCAGGACGCCCTGCCACGCGCGGAGAGGTGGAACGAAGCCCAGCAAGCCATCATCCAGCGCGCTGAACTGGTCGGACGCACCATCCAATCCCGCTATGCAGAGGCACCTCCGCTCATCCCAGCACCCGGGCATGACGCGAGCCGCGCGATCGAGTGGGACACACTTTCCCCCGACGCTCAGAAGGCACTCGAGATCGAGCTCAAGCTGCTCAGCATCATTCTCGACACACAGGCGCTACCGGTCTGGCTGGGTGTGACGAGCGTCAGTGAGCCCGACCTCACGGCTTCCCAGGAAAAGACCGCGACCGTGTCAGAAGAGTGGATCGACGAGAGTCTGACATTCGCTCAGTTCGACCTCGACGACCACGAAGAATGGGTCCGGACCCTCTTGGCTCAAGACTCGCCGAACTAGCGGACGTCTCGATGCGCGACGCTCTTGGACGACGCTATTTGACCGCACCTGCGCGAATCTTCACAGAATGCCCAGTATCCGGCATCGTCAACGAAACCAGTGCCAATCGCCCGCTGAGGGATCCGCTTCTGTTCAGTTCTTGTCCAATGGTGTCTGCCGCTGGATGGTCCGGTAGACGGTGGATCGGGCAACGTTGAAGAGTTCAGCGAGTTCCGCGGTGGTGTGCGTACCGGCGTTGTGGACCTCCATCAGGTGACGCTGCTGCGGAATGGAGAGCTTCGGCTGCTTACCTCGGAGGCGCCCTTTCGCTTTCGCTACCTGCATGCCTTCGCGAGTTCGAGCGCGGATCAGGTCGGATTCGAACTCAGCGACCATCGCGAGGACGTTGAACAGCAGTCGTCCGACGGGGTCGAGCGGGTCATGGACCGAGCCGCCGATGCTGAGTTTGACGTGCTTGGCGGTGAGCTCGTCGACGATGTCTTTCGCGTCGCGTAGGGAGCGCGCCAGCCGGTCGAGCTTCGCCACCACGAGCGTGTCGCCATCTCGGCACGCGGCCAGAGCTTTGCGGAGACCGGGTCGGGCGCGATTCGTTCCCGTCAGTCCGTGGTCGGTGAAGATGTAGGCGGGGTCGACGCCGAGTCGTTCGAGGGCGACGCGTTGTGCGGTGAGGTCTTGTTCGTATGTGGACACGCGGGCGTATCCGATCAGTAGTGCATTCATGCGCGAAGCCTCGCCCCGGACGTCCTCGTTGGCCACAGGGTCAATGGGACGTCCCGGTGATCGACCGACCAGTCGGACACAGACAACGCGTTGCCGGATAGCGATCCTTGTCCGGGCAGTCCTCGCCGAAGAGTCGGGCGGTCTGGTACGGCTGCTCGGGCCGACGAGGAGCGCCAGGTCTTTCGTCATGGCACATTCTGTGCACAATGCCGTCAGCTTCGCACCATGGCTTCAGCTTCATCGGCCGCGCTGGGCATCGTGGCGGCTTCCTGCGCAAGGATGTGTGCGAAATGGCGAGCCGCTGCCGCGTAGTGAGGATCGTCCAAGAGGTCGGCAACAGCTGCCGCGATCTTGTCCGGCGTCGACTTTACGCTCAGGCGTACGCCGGCGCTGTGCTGAAGAGCTCGCACCGTGTTGTCCTTCTGGTCGCGGCCCATCGGTATGCACACCAGCGGGACACCTGCCGCGAGAGCCTTGATCGTCGTGCCGTGGCCGGCGTGAGTGATGACGACAGATGCCTCGGGGAGTATCCGGCTGTGCGGTGCCGCTTGAACGATGTCGACATTGGGTGGCGCCTCGATTTCGTTCGGATCTACCGCATTACCGGTGGTCATGAGTCCACGGACAGGTAGCTGCCCAAGTGCCTGAGCGATGCGCTGGAGCAGGCCGACCTGGTGTTGGAAGATCGAACTGGTGGCGACGAGGACGAGCGGGTCGGGGCCCTGAGGATGCCACTCGGCAGCTGCCCAAGCGGGGTCGTCGAGCTGCGGCCCGACGTATCTGACATTGGCTGGCAGTCGGGGGGCGACGAAGTCGAACGACGGACTGGTCATGACCAGGACCTTGGTGCATCGGTCGAACAACTCGAATACGTCGTGCAGCGGCGGCTGTCCGTAGCTTGCCACCACAGTGTTCAGCCGTGGCAGGGTGCGGTTCAGGAGCCACGAAGCGGTCCTCGGGGCCAGCGTGTCCCTCGCCCGGCGAAGCACGCCCCGACCTGGTGACCAGCCGGTCCCCATCAGGGGCAGGCCCGGTGTCGGCCGCAGGTAGGTCTGCGCAAGCAGAGCGGCGGTCGGTAGGCCGGTCGACTGGGCGCCGATCAGAATTCCCGGCAGCCCATCCGCCAGCACGGCATCCACTGGGAACTCGCGAATGGTCGCCACGACGTCACCGGCGAAGCGTCTGGTCATTTCTTTCCCTGCGAAGTCTTTTAGCGCCCGGAAGGCGCGCAGGGGATTGTGCCCCTCCATCGCGGCGATCATGGCCGTCTGCTCTGGTCGGGAGGTGATGTGGGGCGCATCCCTCCACGGGCTGAAAGTGCAACCAGCCGATCTGGCCGACGTTTCGATCGTCGGATCGGCCAGTACGCGCACCTCATGGCCCCGCCGGACGAGTTCCGCGGCGAGACCCATGGCCGGCGGAACGGTCCCTCCGCCGTCGATCGCCGCCAACAGGAACCGGGCACCGCGATGCCCCAGCTGTTCAGCCATCACTGGCCGGCGCTCGCCAGATCAAGGTGTGCCGCGCTGACCATCAGCATCTCGTCGACCATGACCATCTCCTCACTGATCGGCGTAGCGCAGCATGTTGGTGCAGAACGCCAGCGGGCCCTCGTCGTCGCCCCACAGCAGATCATCCTCGGGTGCGTGAACTGCAACAAGCTTGTCCGTTTGGGGATCGCTCTATGGGACGGTCGGCCCGGCGCGAAGGCCGCGCCGCGTGCGAACTCAGAAGACCCCACGGGGCAGCGAAACTCACAGAGGGCGCGCGCTCACATCGCGCGACTCGTGGCCGTTCAGGAACTCTCGGGCCTCGGAAGTGGCGTCATCGCCTCCGCGACACGGAGCGTAGCCCTGACTATCTGGGCGAGGTCACCGCGGGCAGCCGGTATCGTCACGCCGAGTATTCCCGCACTGCGGCCTGGTCCATCCAAGCGCACCGCCACGCACCGCCATCCGAGGGCGTTCTGTTCGGATTCGACCGAAGCGCCCAGATCGCCTATCTGGCGAAGGATGGCGTCCAACTGTCGGGCTGTGGTCGGCGAATGAGGTGTCGGCTGGGGTATCCCGGCGCGGGCCAGCCGTTCAAAGAGGTCCGGTCGTTGCAGTAGTACCAGGCGCCCGGCTGCGGTGTTGGCAAGGGCCGCCGGGCTGGTCAAGTCGGGCCACTCACCCTTGAGAAGACCCGAAAGTTCCGGGTCGCACACGATCTCTGAGGGCATGGGTTTCGGGGATTGTAAAGGGGTGGCTGGACTGAACCACGCCACACCGCCGCAACGAGCGTGCAGTTCAACGAGGTGATCGTGTGCATCGGAGAACCTGCGTTGTATCGCCGCGGCACGTTCGAGGTGAGTTAGGGCGGGACCTATCGCATAGCCATGCTCTACCCGAATCAGGACCTTCCGTCGCACCAGATCTTCGGCAATGCGACGCGTCGTTGGCTTTGGGATGCCTGTCTTGGCCGCGAGTTCGGCTAGCGGCGTCTGGATGCCGAGGGCCACTGTGCTGATGATCTCAAGGGCCCGACCGACAACCGTCCCGTCATCCACGGCACCCTCCCCTGCGACAGGAGTCTCGTGTCACTCAGTGAACCAGAACACGGCGGCTCTACCCGCCCCACTTCTACGATCAGATTAGGACCTCTGGATGCTCGTCGGGGGATCGTGAGAGAACCTCGGGTGACGGTGGTCGCCCGAGCGTCGGTGACATGGTGCCAGACGGCGTTGA
>CAVWVZ010000008.1:0-726138 GCA_963758615.1 uncultured Actinomycetota bacterium
TGAGCCGGGCAAGCGAACCCGCGACGAATACCTTCTGACCGACAAGGGACGTGACCTCCTCCCCGCGGTGTTCGCGCTGATGCAGTGGGGCAACGGGCACCTGCAGGGCGAGGAGGGCGGCCCGCTACAGCTCGTCGAGCGCGGCACCGGGGAGCCGGTGGTAATCGGACTGCACACCGAGTCGGGGCGCGACCTCGAGCTCGACGACCTTGCGATCGTCGCGAACGGCGACTGGGTCGGCCGGCAGAACGACTGAGCCGGCGTCCGGGGCTGACGCACTGGTGGTCGGGGTCGCCCTTCTCGACGGTCGTCGACGCGTGGGGCTGACCCCACACTCTTGTGGTGCGCGCTCGACAGACGCGAGACGCCGGCTGGACGACCCTGTTGAGGGTCACCCCGTCCGACCCAGAAACCGCGCGAGCGGCATCCGATCTCGATCAGCTCCTCGCGCCTGCTCACTTCAAGGAGCTTCGAAATGTCTTCCACTCGCACCAATCCCGAGCCCGGTACCGACCGGCGCCGGCGCACGCTGTCCGCTGGGCTGGCTCTTGCCGGCGCGGCCATCACCTTCACCAACCTCTATGTCGCGGCGGGCGCGCTGACGCCGCTCCTCGTGGTCTACAAGGAGCAGTGGGCGTTCCCGCCCGTCCTCCTGACCGTGGCGTTCGCGGTCTATGCGGTCGGATTCCTCGTCGCTGCGCTCACGCTGGGATCGCTCTCCGACCGTGTCGGACGACGCCCAGTGCTGATCGCAGCGATGGTCGTGCAGCTCGTGTCGAACGTCCTCTTCCTGCTCGCACCCGACGTCGGGTGGGTGATCGCCGGCCGCATCGTGCAGGGTGTCGCCGGAGGTGCGGCGACGGCAGCATTCACCGCGGTGCTCGTCGAACTCGCGCCGGCGAGCCTGAAGCGGCTCGGTGCCATTCTTGGCAGCGTCGGACTCACCGGCGGTCTGGCGCTCGGCGCTCTACTGGCCGGGGTCGCGATCGAGCTGACGCCGATGGCGAACTCCATCGTCTTCATCATCCTCACGGTCATCACCATCATCGGAACCGTCGGTATCGCCCTGTCTCCCGAGACGGTGCGGCGCTCGCCAGGCGCGCTGCGCTCGCTGATTCCTCACGTTTCCGTGCCGCCTGCTGCGCGTCGCGAGTTCGCCGCCGCCGCACCCGTCATCGCGGCGGTCTGGATGCTCGCCGGGCTGTCGGGCGGGATCGCACCGAGCCTGGTCCGCAGCGTCTTCCATCTGGACAGTGGACTGCTCAACGGTGCGACCGGGT
Source organism: uncultured Actinomycetota bacterium (assembly GCA_963758615.1). Classification (GTDB taxonomy): domain Bacteria; phylum Actinomycetota; class Actinomycetes; order Actinomycetales; family Microbacteriaceae; genus Agromyces. The sequence continues at coordinate 1,281 of CAVWVZ010000008.1, forward strand.
TCGTCGCGCCTGCGGTCTCCGCGGTCGTCGGCCTCACCTTCGCCCGCGTCGACTCGCGTCGCGCGATGACGATCGGCATCTACGCCTCGATCGCTGGTTCCATCGGCATCATCGGTGGAGTACTCGCCGGCAGCCTGCTCACGATGATCCTCGGGCAGGCCATCGCCGGCGTCGGCTTCGGCGCATCATTCACCGCCGCACTGCGCCTCATCGTCCCACTTGTGGCGATCGATGAACGCGCGGGCGTCGTCTCCGCGATCTACGTGGTCTCCTACGTCGCCTTCGGAGTGCCGATCGTCGCAGAGGGTATCCTCGCCGGCGCGATCGGCGACGTGCCCGCCGTGGTCTGGTACACCGTGCTCACTCTCCTGTTCGCGCTCATCAGCCTCATCGCGCAGATCCGCATCACCCGCACCGAGCGGGCCATCCGACTACCGGCTGGCCCGTCCGTGCGGATCGGATGACTCAACGCCCCGTCCGAGAAAGAAGAAGGGGGTACTCCAATGGACGCCACCACCAAGCACTCCAGAATCTCGGGATACGTTGTGCCGGCACTGGTAACCTCTCCTTCGTGCTTGCCCCCGAGATCGACAGAGCCTAGCCACCGAACGCTCGGTGGCGGCCCCGGAACATCCTGCGCCCTGCTCGCGCTGAGCAGCGCCGTTGTTGTCCGTGCTGCCGCGCAGCCGCCCACGGGTGGCCGGTTCTCTGATCGTCTTCGCTCCCGCCATCGCGGTCGAGCGCACATCACTGTGGGGTAAAAATGTCATCCAACAACGCAGCCATCGTGCTGTCGAATCTTTCATTCATCTGGCCGGACGGCGTGCCCGTCCTCGCAGGTATCACGGGGAGCTTCACCACGGGCCGTACCGGTCTCGTCGGTGCGAACGGCGCAGGCAAATCCACGCTCCTGCGCCTGATCGGCGGGGAGATCGTGCCGACATCCGGGACGATCAGTGTGACTGGTGAGGTCGGCTATCTGTCGCAGTCGCTGACGTGGCGCGATTCGACCACGATGGCGGACCTTCTGGGCATCGCCCCGATCGTCGCGGCGATCCGCGCGGTCGAGGGCGGGGACGTCGACGAACGTCACTTCGACACCATTGGCGAGGACTGGGACATCGAAGCCCGGGCCGACGAACACCTCCGCCGGGTGGGCTTCTCCGCGGACGATCTCGACCGGAGTGTCAGCCAGCTTTCCGGCGGCGAAGTGATGCTCATCGCGATCACGGGACTTCGAGTGCGGCGTCTGCCGATCACGCTGCTCGACGAACCCAGCAACAATCTCGATCGAGCCGGCAAGGCGATGCTCGCCGAGCTGCTCAGGACCTGGCCGGGCGCGCTCGTCGTCGTCAGCCACGACCTCGATCTCCTCGATCTGATGGATCAGACAGCCGAGCTGTACGACGGTCGCCTCACGGTCTTCGGCGGTCCGTATACGCAGTGGAGGGAGAATTTGGATCGGCAGCAGACCGCAGCCGTGCAGGCGATGCAGGTGGCAGAGCACGCCGTGAAGGCCGAACGACGCCAGCGCGACGAAGCCGAGAGCAAGCTCGCGAAGCGCACACGGACGGCGAAGACGGCGAACGAGAACAAGCGTGGGTCCAAGATCCTGATGAACGGGCTCGCCTCGCGCGCGGAGAAGTCGGCGGGCAAACTCCGCTCCGGGCTCGACGACAGGCTCGACAATGCGCGCGCGTCCCGGGAATCAGCAGCTGCTCGCGTGCGACCCGATCAGAAGATCAGCCTCAACCTCCCCGACCCAGACGTAGCCGCGAGCAGGCGGATCGCCGAACTTCATGGCACGAATCGCTCGTTCCCCATCCAAGGCCCGGAACGCATCGCTCTCGCCGGCCCCAACGGGGTCGGGAAGACCACGCTCGTCGAGAACCTCATCGGCCTGCGTGCGGCCGATCCGGGACGAGCAACTGGGACCCTTCACACCGACCGTGTCGGATACCTCAGTCAACGGTTGGACGGCCTCGACGAGGGTGCGAGCGCGCTTGAGAACATCCGACTGGTCGCAACCGGAATTAGCGACGCGCAGATCCGCAACCAGCTCGGGCGTCTGCTCATCAAGGGTGACAACGTCAACCGGCCCGCCTCGACGCTCTCAGGCGGCGAACGCTTCCGCCTCGTTCTCGCGCGGCTGCTGTTCGCCGACCCACCAGCCCAGCTGCTCATACTGGACGAACCGACGAACAACCTCGACATGGTGAGCGTCGACCAGCTCGTCGACGCGCTGAACACCTACCGGGGTGCGCTCCTCCTCATCAGCCACGACGACCGCTTTCTCGCGCGGCTCGGCCTCTCCACGACAGTTACGCTCGACGCCGACGGCCGCCTCCACGAGACGGTGTCCGGGGTGAGCTAATCGGTCGGCGCGATGCCACCAAGCGCCGGACCTGGGTTCACGCCCGGGCCCCATCCGGACTCGAAGTGGCGACGATTCCAGCACGCCGGAGAACAGGAGGGATAACGCGGGCCAGAGGCGCACCTCGCGGTCGAACCATTCTCGCTGAGGGATCCCCTTATCGGGTTCGCGATCAGGGGAGTCGACTCATCCGGCCCCGCCCGGGCTCGTGTCGATGCGCAGCGTTGCTGCGCCGCTCCACGAAGCAGAGCCCACGGCGCCCTGCGGGATCGGTACCCCCGCGCCACCGAATACAGCCACGCGAACCCCGTCGACCTCGATGGTCACACCCGCACACACGGCTGCTGCACGACGACGGCTGTCGGAAGCACTGTTGGGCGTTAAGGCCCGCGCTCTATCGTTGGTGTCAGCGTCTGGCGCACAACAGGACGTGACCCCATCGAGTCGCCATCGGCGATCTAGTGATTGGAAAGTCGAATGCCAGAGAGCAGCAAGCCGGCGAATCCCGTGGAGAACCTGACGGAGTCTGTGCCGTTCTGGGGCGCGAAGATGGCATTCGGCGAGAGCATCACGTCGGGCGACCAGGAAATCGTACCTGCGGCTCTGGTCATGTTCGGCTTCGGCGGGGGCGGGGGCTCCGGTAAGTGGCCCGAGAGGGGCACAGTCCCGGAGGGCCAGGGCGAAGGGAGCGGTGGCGGGGGCGGGGGCTACGTCCTGCCGATCGGCGCATACGTGCGCGGGACGGACGGGGTGAAGTTCCGGCCGAATCCGGTGGCCATGATCATCGTGAGCGTGCCGTTGCTGTCTGCGGCTGGCTGGGCAATCGCGCGGGTCATCACCGCACTGAAGCTAGGCCGCGCCACGAACTGATCGTGCTTGCGCTGCGCTCGCCAATCGCCGGTCGGATCGAGTGCTCGACGAGTGGATCTGGGTGCATTGGTTGCTCGGAGTCACCCTTCCGTCGACATCGACGTCCTGACGCCCGATCCGCCCGATCAAGGATCCCTCTACGCCTCAGCGAGCCAGGCTCGTATGACCGCGATGATGAAGTCTCGCTTTCCAGGGAGCTCGCCGGGGGTCGGCAGCGCGAGGCTGGCCCGAATGTCTGAGTGCCAGGTGAGCAGACCCTCGGGGTCGCTCGAGAACGTCGGTGCGGCGTCTTTGTGTTCCGCTCGCTCGGTGCCGAAATGCAGGATGAGCCGCACCGGCCCCTTGCCGGCGGCGTTGATGGTGAGCCGATCAACGCCGTGGAGCATGTAATTGGGCGAGTTCCACTTGACGATCTCGGTGAGCCCGGGTTCAGCCTCGTGCAGGAGCGCTCGCAGCGATTCGACTTCGGCGCGCCGCTCGGGCGTCTGTGCGGCGAGGAATTCGTCGACGGTGGCGAAACGCGGGGGCATGCGGCGATGCTAGCGCCTCTCTGCGGATGGCACTCCAGCATATGGAGGACCGTGCTCGCAATACGGTCGGCGGCTGCGGGGCGATGCGTGCCCGTTCATGCAGGTCGAGCGCCACCTTCGCTTGACGCCAATCGGCTTCCCGCCCGCGTCGTATTGGGTTTCACTGCGTCGAAACACGGTGAAAACGGCTCCGAAACCTCTATCTGAGAGTTTGCCTCTACCCGTAGAGGTTCGCGGAAGCACTCACACGCCCACGCGCGTGTGGCCGCCCGGACCCTTCCCAACCCCCGAGGAAGGACTGCCCACGCATGTCTGGAATGAACGCAGGGGAACGCATTCGGCGCGCACCTGCACGCCCCATCGCGCTCCTCGTGGCGGCGCTGTCCGTCGTCGCTGGATCGGCGTTCGCCGCGCCGACCGCATCGGCGGCGCCGCCCACCGCAACCATCACGATCGAAGCTCCCACCGCCGCGACCGAGGGCAGCACCCTCGACGTGACCGCCACGGCGGAAGGTGTCTCTGATCTCTACGCCTACTCGCTCGTCTTCGAGTACGACCCTGCCCTCCTCAAGCTCGACCTGAACTCGTCGGCCGGCCCCGACGGAGGTTTCTCGGTCGAGTCGCCGGATGACGGCACCGTCACGATCACCCACACGCGGCTGGGCACGTCGCCGGGGCTCTCGGGCGATGTCGCACTCGGAACGTTCTCGTTCACGGTGATCGACGGCGGCGACACTGACATCGCCCTCACCGCGGCATCTCTCATCGGCGCCACCGCCGACGAGATCGCACTCGCCGACGTCGACGAAGCACCGATCTCGCTCACGGGTCTCCCGGGAAAGCGGCACGCGGCGTCGAAGGCCGACGCCCACAGGCACCAGGGCTGGGCCCAGCGCGAGAGCCGTGACGGCACGGACGCCGTCTTCCTCGCGCCCTACTACACAGAGCTCGACCTTACGGACGACGATCAGGTGACGGCTGACGACCTCGCGGTGCTCTCGGAGAGTCTTGGCGTGACGACCGCCTCGACGGACTGGGCGTCGATCTCGGACCTCGACATCGACGCGGACGGCGCCATCGACTCGGCGGACCTGGCCCTGCTCTCGCAGCGCATCATCTACGACGACGGTCCCTTCGAGCTCGTCGAAGCGAGCGTCGTCGACATGCAGGCGGCGATGAACGCCGGCGTGACGACATCCGTCGAGATCACGCAGGAGTACATTGACCGGATCGCCGCGTACGACCAGGTGAAGGTCGACCCCGCCGCCAACGGGCGTCCAATCAACTCGATCATCACCGTCGGCGAGCAGACCGCCCTCGCCGCCGCTGCGGCCGCGGACGCGATTCGAGCCGAGAGCGGACTGACGAGCATGCTGCTCGGCGTGCCTATCGCCTTGAAGGACAACTACAACACGGTGGACATGCCGACGACGGCCGGCTGCGGATGCTGGAACGCCAACCAGCCGACGACCGACGCGACATTGGTCGAAGGGCTGCGAGCCGAAGGCGCCGTCATCCTCGCGAAGGCCAGCATGGACGAGTTCGCGATCAACCTCTCGTCGCAGTTCTCCGCGTTCCAGACACCGGGGACTGCCCTGACGGTCGCAAGCCCGCTCGCGACATCGCGCAGCTCGGGCGGCTCGAGCGGCGGCACGGGCGCGTCGATCTCAGCGAACCTCGCCGGCATCGGCTTCGGCACGGACACGGGTGGCTCGATCCGCGTGCCCTCGACGTACAACTCGCTCGTTGGCGTCCGGCCCACCGTGGGACTCGCGAGCCGCGACGGCATCGTGCCGCTCGCGCTCTCGCAGGACACGGGTGGTCCGATCGCACGGTCGGTGATAGATGCCGCAGCGGCGCTCGATGCCGTCGTCGGCATCGACGACGGCGATCCCGTGACCGCGCGGCAAGCGGGCCACGTCCCCGAGACGTATGCGGCGTACCTCGACGCCGATTCGCTCGAGGGCAGCCGGATCGGCTACATGACCTCGATGTTCGGATCGAACCCCGGCACGCTCGCGCTGTGGGCGCAGACCAGACTGCTCCTCGAGCAGAAGGGCGCGACAGTCGTCGAGCTCACCGCCCCCGACGGCTGGAACACGATCCTCGGCGAGGGAAGCGGCAGCGGCCCCGAATTCAACCACGACCTGCAGGCGTACATCGACAGCTATCTCGACCCCGATGTCTCGGCCCGGAGCCTCCTGCAGATCAGCCAGTCAGACAACATCGTGCCGGGTCGCGCCAACAACCCTTACGGACAGCGCGCTACCGTCACTCCCGATGCGTACGAGGCATGGGCTGGTCCGAACGGCACCCACACCGTCCAGCTCGCCACCGGCAAGGTGATCGTCACGCAGCTGATGGACGACTTCGATCTCGATGGCATCGTCTACCCGAGCGGTAACCCGTACTCGACGATCGGCAGCAACATGCGCCTAAGCCCGAACACTGGACTGCCGGCCGTCACGGTACCGATGGGCTGGGTCGCAGCCAGCGGCAACTCCCCCGCCGGGAACGTCAACCTCGAATGGCTCGGGCGCGACTTCTCCGAGGGTCCGCTGCTCGGACTCGCCTACTCGTTCGAGCAGGCGACGCACGCGCGAACGGCGCCCGAGCTCTACGGCCCTCTCCCGTAGCAGCATCGCTCCCCGACAAGAGGGCGTCCCACTAGGGGCGCCCTCTCGCCTGAGCGGACCTGTCATGGCCGCTCGTCCGGTGAAACACGCTGCGGCGCTCCTCGACATCGACGAATTGACACCTGTAACAGAACAGCCACCACCCGCGCACCCCAGCGTGAGCGATGCTGTTGCCTTCTGAGGATCACCGATCCGGGGAAGGGGCGCCCGCGCGTCATCCAAGGGCACGTAACAAAGCCGGGGCGGCCGCCGCGTCGGCTGCGAAAATCGCTGTCCGGTCATCGGAGCACAGTGGTAGAACGGCGGGATGCACAAGATTCTCACGTTCCCTGATCAGCTGCGGCTGATCAACGAACGGTCGGCCGCCTTCCGCGCTGCGGTCGCCGCGGCACCCAGCCTCGACGTTCAGATGCCGACCCATCCCGCGCGGACGCTGTTCGATCACGTGCAACACGTGGGCATGGGTCGCCGCAAGGCAGCCGCCATCGTCACCGCCGGGCCCGCGGACGGTCCGCCGGAGGAGTCCGCATGGGGAGGCGGCACGGGTGCGCCTCGGGAGCGCGAGGCTCTCCTGGCCTGGTGGGTCGAGTCCGTCGAGCACCTGGCGAATGTGCTGCGCGAGGCGGGCCCGGATCGCGGTTGCTGGACATGGTGGGGGGACTCGCCGTCACCGCAGACCTCCGGGGCCTGGGCGCGGCGCCAGCTCCACGAGATCGCGGTGCACACCTACGACGTCCAGCTCGCTGGGGGTGCCCCGCAGCCGATACCGGAGAAGATCGCCCTCGACGGTTTCGACGACTGCCAGTTCACCCTCTGCGCGACGACGGTCGCCTGGCCACACGACCCCGCCATCGTCGATTACCACGCCACCGAGGGCCGCTCCTGGCGCCTCCGGCTGTCCCACGACGGCGCACAGGTCGCCCACCTCGCGCCCGCTGCCGGCGAGGACCCCGACACGGCCGACGCCTCCGCCCGGGGCACGGCCAGTGACCTGGTCCTGTTCTTCTACGGCCGCATAACACTGGATTCGCTGAAGTTCGAAGGCGACCGTCGTATCTTCGATCAGCTCGCAGCCTGGGACCCGTCCGTGTGACAACCGACGACATGCGATCTCGTGCACCCGAAGGCCGAGGCCGCAGCGACGTCGCAGGTATCCGGCTCGGGTGGCTACGCTCGTGAACACTGCACGGATCGCCGGGCTCGGGAAAATCCACCCTGTCGGGTGCCATAGCGGACCTGCTGCGTGAGTCCGGAAACCACCGGCCGACCTACCAGACGGTGCCGCCCCCGACCGAGATGCCGCCCCACGTGAGCGCGATGAAGATCGCGGCGAACACGACGGGCGCGATGCCCTTGCCGCTGCGCGCGAGCCCCTTGAATAGGGCGATCACGGCGAGGATTGCGGCGACGATCGAGAGACCGCCGCCGAGGATCAGCCCGATGAACAGCGGGATGGGCATGAGCACGAGGCCGGCCAGCGCGAACCAGAACGCGGCCCAGGCAGTCGGATTGGAGCGGCGTTCGACGGAGGAGGACATGCGTCGATTATCGCGTGTCCGGAGCCCGCAGCCCGTGAGACGCGGGATTCGGCGGCCGCGCCACCTGGGAGGCGACGGACCGGAGCCTCTCGCTTCCGCGGATGAGACCGCCCGAAAGCCGGTCCGCGAACGGACGTTCGCAAGCGAATCGCTGTGCGGGCGGGAGTGATCCGCCAGATAGTGGTAACAGAGCGCCGGAATCTACAAGCGAAAGTCACACAACAGTGGTGATGCCTCTGGGTGTTGCGTTCGGGTCTACCCAGTGCGGCGTCGGCGCCAAGCAACAATCGGGCGTGTAAGAGTCCGTCGATTGCCTTGGTTCGACGCTCGCGCGCCTCCCGTCCGATGCCATGGTGAAGGTGTGTCAGCCGCGGGGATCGTGGACGCTGCCGAGGAAGAGCACGGCGCCGGTCTCGCGGTCGCTCACGGTGAACGCGAATGGCCGGTCGACCCGGAATGGCGGCGGTCCTGCGGACTCCGCCATGACCCCACCCGTGACCGCCGCGGCCTCGGTGCCCTTCTCGTCGACCCGGATGTAGGTCTTCTGCACGACGGTGTCGAGGAACGGGTCGGCCGGCGACATCGGGGTGAAGTCCCCGCCGCTGAAAGCAGACACCATCCCGAGCGACTGCAGAACCTCGTTGAGGTTCGCGTCCCACTCGAGTTCAAAACGCGGGAGTGCGATCTCAGAGAAGGTGGCCGTCTCGAGGGCGTCGACCGCATTCCGCCAGACCTCGGCGTCGAGGTCGTCGAGAAGCTCGTCGAGGGCCACGTCCTCGTCGGGCAGCAGCACCTCCATCCCGAAGCGCTCATCGTCGCCGTAGGGAAGCCGGAGCATCTGGAAGCCATCACCGAACGAGGTCTCCACCTCGGCGGCGCTGCGATGCATGGTGGGCACCACCACCTCGTCGCCGCCAGCCAGGGCGAATGGCGTCTCCCGGGTGTCGTCCTCGTCGAATGCGGTGGTCCAGGTGCCCAGGAAGTACACGGTATTGAGCAACACCAGCACCGCCTGCGGGTCGGGCAGGCCGAGATCCGTAGCGATCTCATCGATCAGCCCCTCGGTGCGTTCGTCGACCCAGTCGTCGATAGCGTCGGCGGCATCCTGCGAGCCGAGGTCAACCTCATCGAGCGTCGCCCCGTACGTGGCCTGCACGAACGAGACATAGTCGTCCTCGAACGGATAGCCTTCGGCCGCCCACAGCGAGTTCGCGATCGCCAACGTGACGTCATCGGTACCGACCAGATCGGCGAGCAGAGCCGCATACCGTGTGTCCCGCGGGCCGTCGAGGCTCAGTAGTTCGACCATCTCCTCGGCGTTGTCCCCGTCGGCGCCGGCGGCCACCATCGCCAGCAGCACCGACGCCGACAGTGGCGAGGTGACCGTGTTGTCGCCCTCCTTTGCGACGGCGGTGTGCAGATCGAAGCCGAAGGCGTTGACGCCGTCGGCCGCCGTGGCAGCGTCTTCGGCCGACAGGCTGCCCGCGAGATTGGCGTCCGTGCTGTCTCCCGCGCCACCGCCCGGCTGGCCAACGACCCCGCCACAGGCGGTGAGGACGAGCGCGACAGCCACAACGAGTCCGACCCGCAGCGCGGGCCTGCGTCCAGATGCGCGGAACTCTGCGGCCGCCGGGGCATCGCGGGTCATACCCAGATTGTGTCGAAGAGTTCGTGATTCTTGCAGGGGAAGACCGAACCCACGACGACATACCAGAATCCAGACTCGGCCCAGCCCGCGAGAAAGTGGCGGTGGCGATGTTGGCCATCTGTCAGTACTCCGCTCACTTCTGTACTCGCCTCCCGTGGTGCGGGTGCAGCCATGAGCGCCCCTGCCCGATGCATCGAAGGTTCGGTTCGGAGCCCGCGGGTGCCGATCGACAGCGAATCCTGGTATCGACGTCCTCGCCCCGCTGCCGGATAAGTTCATTCCTACCGCCATAAATAACTCGAGCAAGCCTCATCAATGGGGACTGGGTGAAGGCGGCGAGTGGGTCGTTGGACCTCCATGCTGGCCACAAACCCTTGATGGTGAATCGGCTTGCCCTGGCTTCCAGCAGGGCGCCGTCGGAGTACAACCTGACGTATCCACTCAAGCGGGTGACCGTGCGCTCTACAATCGGCCTCAAGCAGAGAACGGGGAATCACATGTCCACCTCGCGCTCCGATGGAGTCGCCTCGACGACTCGGACCACGTTCAGCCGCTCCACCCGCATCGCCCGGCACATCGACGCCGACGCCGCCACGGTGTGGCGACTGCTGACCGCTGCAGCAGAGTGGCCGAGGTGGAACTCGACGGTCGTCTCGCTGGATGGCCAGATCATTCTCGGCTCGCGGATCAAGCTCGTCTCGACACTCGTCCCGAACCGCACGTTTTCGTTGGAGGTCAAGGAGTTCGAGCCGAACGCGCGCCTGACGTTCGGCGATGCGATATCCACTCGCACGTACTCCCTCAGCGGCGATGCCGACGGCACGCGAGTCGAGGTCGTCGAGCGCATCGGTGGTCCGTTCTTCCCATTCTTCGCCCGGCTGATCCCACCGTTCGACGAGAACTTCGAGCAGTTCACCGCCGACCTGAAGAAGGCAGCGGAAGCCGCGGCCACCTAGGGCGCATCTCCGAAGCCCGTCCGCCGGTATTCGGGTGGCAGGATGCGGGTCCGGACGTGAGACCTTCGTGCCGTGCAGCATCGAAGCGAGATCCGCGGTCAGCTGCTCGGCGTGCTGATGCGGATCGCTCAGCGTTGCGCCGCGAAGACGTTCGTAGCGATCTCCTTGCTGTGACCTTCGGGCGCAGGTGCCCCGGCAGGCGCGTCCGCTCGGACGGTATAACTGCCGGTCGGCCCACTGACGCCAAACTCCGGAGCCCCGCCGCAGCCGAGCACCCATTCGGTGGAGTTGGGATAGACGAGGAGGCAGACCCGATCGGCCTCTTTTCCACGAACCAGGTACAGGCTGTTGCCGTCGTGTTCGCCTACGAGCCGGCTGCTGGCTTCGTCGACGTCGTCATAGGCGTAGGTCGGCAAGTCCGTTGGGAGGGCGTCGCTGCCCGCTGCTGCACGATCGAGGGCGCCGAACGCGGACCCGTTCGTGCATGCGGTAAGTGCCAGGACGGCGGAGGCCGCAACTCCGGCAAGGACCACGACTTTCATCTTCAAACCCATGGCCGAATACTGCCAGAGAAAGCACCTCCGCTTCCGCCGGAAGGATCGGCATCCGGTCTGAGCGATCTGCAGTCGCGCGACGCCGCCGTCTTGCCCGGTAACGTCATGGTCGAGTTCACATTCTGTGAGGAGACGGCGAATGAGCACAGAGCCCATTCCGAGAGTCGTGATCGGGTGGGGAGTGGCTATTGCATTGGCCGGCGGTCTCCTGGTCGCGTCAGCGCCTCATGCGCTCACCGCTTGGTGGGGAGTGAACACGGCGGAGTGGAATGCAGCGCAGCTGGCATTCGAAGCGATCCTTGCCATCGCGCGGACGACCCTTGCTCCGCTCGGTGCCGCGCTGATCGCCGCCGGCCTCGTCATGATCTATGTCGACCGCAGACTTAAGGGTGATCGGATCGCAGACCGTCCGCGCCGATGGCGCTTCCCCAGTCCGGAAGACGCGTCCTAGTCGATCCTCGGTCAGATCGGTCAGCCGACCATCCGTCTGGAACCAGATCCAAACAGCCGCCCGCTAGCCGGTGGGCTCGCGGGCGCCGTAAGCCCCGACGAGGACGAACAACACACCCTGATCGGGCCGATCCGCCGTTAGTTCTTCTTCAGCTCCTCGGCGAGCATCACGAGGATGCCGCTGGGACCGCGCACGTAGGTGAGTTTGTAGACGTCCTCATAGGTCGCGACGCCGCGAAGCGGATGGCAGCCGTGCCGCGCGGCGATCTCAAGGGCCTCGTCGATGTCGTCGACGGAGAAAGCGACGCGGTGCATGCCGATCTCGTTGGGACGGGTGGGCTTCGACTCGATCGCTTCGGGGTGGATGTACTCGAAGAGCTCAAGGCGACCGTGACCGTCTGGGGTCTGGAGCATCGCAATGTTGGCGTGGTTGCCGTCAAGGCCGACGGCAGTGTCGGTCCACTCGCCACTGACCGTGTCACGGCCGACGACCGTGAGACCGAGGTCGGTGAAGAAGGCGATCGTTGCTTCGAGATCGCGAACGGCGATGCCGACGTTCTCAAGTTTGATGGCCATGCGTTGCATGCTACCGAGCCGGAGAAGTCGCATGCTGAGGGTGAGTGTCGGAACTCCTCGAGACAACACCGTCGCGGCGAGGGTGCGCGGGACCCCCAGCGGCCCCGCGATCCCGGAGGACCCGACCGCGAACTGCCCGGTGACGGTGCCCCAATCGCTACAGCCCGAAGGGGCGCGTGAGGCCCCATCGCGATGATGGACGTGAGTCAGCGCCGGCTACGCCGCTGCAGACACCCGCACGCCGTCGTACTCGACCAGCGCGCGGAACGCCGCGGCGACCGCCGGGTTGCGCAGGCTCTCCTCCCTGGTGACCGCCCAGTACGAGATCGGGTGGTGGTACTCCTCGGCGAGGATGCGGCGCAGTCCGGGGGCGAGGCGGGCGACGTAGTCGGGCATCAGCCCGATGCCGGCGCCGGCGACCGTCGCGGCGAGGTGCGCGAACACGCTCGTCGAGCGCATGCTCGGCAGTGTGGGGGGCAGTTCGTCGACGGCGATGTCGAGTTCGTCGATCTGCAGCGCCGACTCGATGTAGTAGTTCAGCCGGTGCCGCGACATCTCGGCGAGCGTGCGCGGTTCGCCGTGCTCGGCGAGGTACTCCTCGCTCGCGTACAGCGCGAGGGCGTACTCGAACACCGGGGTCGCGAGGGCCTTGCGCACGTCGGGGCGGCCGACGGCGACCTCGATGTCGACTCCCGAGCGGGTCTGGCGCACCCGCTGCGTCGCGCTGAGCAGTTCGAACGAGAGCCCGTCGTTCGCGACCTGCAATGGCGCGAGCGCCGGGGCGGCGTAGAGCGCCGTGAAGGCGTCGGGTGCCGCGATGCGCACGAGGCCCGTGAGGCCGGGCTGGTCGACCTCGACGAGCGAGCGCAGGTCGGCCTCGATGCGTTCGGCCGTGGCCATCGCTCGGGCGCCGAGCGCGGTGGTCTCCCATCCGCCGGCGGCCCGGGTGAGCACGTGCCCGCCCATCGCCGACTCGAGGGCGGCGATGCGTCGCGAGACCGTGGAGTGGTTCACGCCGAGCACCTGTGCGGCCGCGGTGTAGCGGCCGAGGCGGGCCACCGCGAGGAACGTCATGAGCCATTCGGGGTTCGGGTCGCGCGTCGTGAGCATCGTCCCATCGTGCATGAATGCACAGGCGCAGTGCAAGATTCGAGGGTTTGCGCCGTTGGATGTGCGTTCATCGCAATCGTATGGTGTATCGACGCGGCGCCGTCGGGGGAGGGCGCCGCGTCTCGAACATCACGATGTCAAGGAGGACACGATGGCGACGATCGCATGGATCGGTTTGGGCAACATGGGCGGTCCGATGACCGCGAACCTGGTCGAGGCCGGCCACGAGGTCGTCGGGTTCGACCTCGACGCCCGGGCGAACGAGGCTGCTGCAGCGCACGGCGTTCGCATCGCGACATCCGTCGCCGACGCGGTGCGCAGAGCCGACGCGGTGTTCACGATGCTGCCGAAGGGCGAGCACGTGCGCGGCGTGTACGAGGGAGACGGCGGCGTATGGGCGAACGCACCGGCGACCGCGCTGCTGCTCGACAGCTCCACGGTCGACATCGAGACCTCGCGGTACTGCCACGAGGCTTCGGCAGCGCGCGGGTTCCGATTCGTCGATGCGCCCGTGTCGGGCGGCATCTCGGGCGCCGCCGCGGGCACGCTCACGTTCATGCTCGGCGGTGTCGAGGCGGATGTCGCCGAGGCGAAGGTGCTCGTCGAACCCATGGCCGGCAACGTCTTCGCCGTCGGGGGCGCAACGCAGGGCATCGCCGCGAAGCTCGCCAACAACATGATGCTGTTCATCTCGCTCGTCGCGGCATCCGAAGGCTCGCAGCTGGCGTCGAGCCTCGGCATCGACCCGCAGACGTTCTGGGACATCGCGCGCGTCTCGTCGGCCGACTCGTGGGCCATGCGCACCTGGTATCCCGTGCCCGGCATCGTCGAGTCGTCGGCGGCGAACCGCAACTTCGATGCGACGTTCGCCACGACCCTCGCCTTGAAGGACGTCGCCCTCGCACTCGGCGCCGGCGACGCGGCCGGGCTCAGCCTGCCGGCCGCGCAGCTCGCGCGCGAGCAGTTCGAGCAGCTCATCGCCGAGGGACTCGGCGGCAAGGACTGCAGCCTCATCGCCAAGCTCGTGCACCCCGACGGCACCGTCGCCGGGTACACGCCCGAATCGGCGGACGCAGCTGAGCCTGCGCTCGCCTCCTGAACCGAACCGCGTCTCGATACGCGTCCTCCTTCGTCGGTCGCTACTCGACGGACGAAAGCCGCGTCGGGCGCTACTCGACGGACGAATGCCGCGTCGGGCGCTACTCGACGGACGAAACCTCTGAAAGGAACCACCCCATGACCGACACCCTCACCGCAGTGAAGACCACCATCCCGCACGTGATCGCGGGCGCCCGCGTCGACGACGACGCACGCCGCGGCCCCGTGTTCAACCCGGCGACGGGCGAGCAGACCGCCGAGGTCGTGCTCGCCGACGCCGCCCGCATCGGCGAGGCCGTGGCCGCGGCATCCGCCGCCCAGGTCGCCTGGCGCAACACCGGGCTCGGCCGCCGCTCGCACGTCATGTTCAAGCTGCGCGAGATCATCGAGCGGCGCGACGTCGAACTCGCGCGCCTGATCACGTCCGAGCACGGCAAGACCGTCGACGACGCCCTCGGCGAGGTCGCGCGCGGGCTCGAGAACGTCGAGTTCTGCGCGGGACTCATGCACCACCTGAAGGGCGACTACTCCGAGCAGGTCGCTCGCGGCGTCGACGTGCACCAGGTGCGCCAGCCGCTCGGCGTCGTGGCGTGCATCACGCCGTTCAACTTCCCCGCCATGGTGCCGCTCTGGATGGTCACGACCGCGATCGCCGCCGGCAACGCCGTCATCCTGAAGCCCTCCGAGCGCGACCCCTCCGCGGCGGTGTGGCTCGCCGACGCGTTCCGCGAGGCCGGACTGCCCGACGGCATCCTCAATGTCGTCCACGGCGACAAGGTCGCGGTCGACGCGATCCTCGACCACCCCGACATCAAGGCCGTCTCGTTCGTCGGATCGACGCCCATCGCGAAGTACATCTACACGCGTGCGGCCGAGCAGGGCAAGCGGGTTCAGGCCCTCGGCGGCGCCAAGAACCACATGGTCGTCATGCCCGACGCCGACCTCGACGCTGCGGCCGACGCCGCCATCTCGGCTGCCTACGGCTCGGCGGGTGAGCGCTGCATGGCCGTGTCGGTGCTCGTCACGGTCGGCGAGATCGCCGATCCGCTGATCGAGAAGATCAGCGAGCGGATGTCGCGACTCGTCATCGGCGACGGCACCGACCCGGCCTCCGAGATGGGTCCGCTGATCACCCGTGAGGCGCGCGAGCGTGTCGCCGGGTTCGTCGACGGAGCCGCCGGCGAGGGCGCCTCGGTCGTCGTCGACGGGCGCGAGAAGTCCTTCGAGGGCGACGGGTTCTTCATCGGCGCGTCGCTCGTCGACCGGGTGCAGCCCGGCATGCGGGTCTACGACGAGGAGATCTTCGGACCGGTGCTGTCGGTCGTGCGCGTCGACACCTACGACGAGGCCGTCGAGCTGATCAACGCGAGCCGGTACGCCAACGGCGTGGCCGTGTTCACGCGCGACGGCAAGACCGCCCGCAGCTTCGAGTTCGACATCGAGGTCGGCATGGTCGGCGTGAACGTGCCGATCCCCGTGCCCGTCGGTGCCTTCTCGTTCGGCGGCTGGAAGGACTCGCTCTTCGGCGACACGCACATGTACGGGCCCGAGAGCTTCAACTTCTACACCCGTCGCAAGGTCGTGACGACCCGCTGGCCCGAGCCGAGCGAGTCGCAGATCGACCTCGGCTTCCCGACCCACTGAGGCGGCGGAGCGTGACCAGGCGCATCACCGGGGCGGTGCTCGAAGAAGTCGGGCGGGCGCGGCCGTTCGCGCAGTCGCGGCCGATCGGGGTCATCGAGCTCGAGCTCGACGACCCCGGCCCAGACGAGCTGCTCGTGCGCATCGAGGCGGCCGGCATCTGCCACTCCGACCTCTCGGTCGTCGACGGCAACCGGCCGCGCCCGGTGCCGATGCTGCTCGGCCACGAGGCCGCGGGCATCGTCGAGGAGGTCGGGGCAGGGGCATCCGCCGCGGGGTTCTCGGTCGGCGACCGGGTCGTGATGGCGTTCCTGCCGCGGTGCGGAGACTGCGACGGATGCCGCACCGGCGGCGTCATGCCGTGCGCGCCGGGCACCGCGTCGAACACGGCGGGCACGCTGTTCGACGGGGGCACCCGGCTGACGCGCGGCGGCGATCGCGTGCACCACCACCTGGGGGTCTCAGGGTTCGCGACGCACGCGGTCGTCGATCACCGCTCGGCGGTGGTCGTCGGGCACGACGTCCCACCCGAGGTCGCGGCCGTGCTCGGATGCGCCGTGCTCACGGGCGGCGGCGCGGTGGTGAACGCGGGCGCGGCGAAGCCGGGTGACGACATCATCGTCGTCGGGCTCGGCGGCGTGGGCATGGCAGCGCTCATCACGGCGGTGTCGCTCGGGTACGGGAAGGTCATCGGCGTCGACGCGGTGCCCGAGAAGCTCGAGCGCGCTCGCGAGCTCGGCGCCGATGCGGTGCACACGCCCGAGTCGGCCGCCGAGGCGGGCGTGCGGGCCGCGCTCGTGGTCGAGGCCGCCGGACATGCGCGTGCGTTCGAGACCGCGTTCGCGCTCACCGCCCCCGGCGGCCGCACCGTGACCGTGGGGCTGCCGTCGCCTGAGGCCCGGTCGGCGCTGTCGCCACTCGCGATCACGGCCGAGGCGCGCACGATCGTGGGCAGTTACCTCGGATCGGCCGTGCCCTCGCGCGACATCCCGCGCTACGCCGAGCTGTGGCGGCAGGGCCGGCTCCCCGTCGAGGCGCTCATCTCGTCGTACGTCACGCTCGACGACATCAACGAGGCGATGGACACCCTCGCCGAAGGGCAGGCCATTCGGCAGATCATCCGATTCTGAGGCCCGCCGGTCGAGTAGGCGCGCCAGCGCCGTATCGAGACCCTGTGACCCGGTCTCGATACGCGTCCTCCTTCGTCGGTCGCTACTCGACCACCGGGCCGCCCCGCTGGTCGAGTAGGCGCGCCAGCGCCGTATCGAGACCCAGTGACCCGGTCTCGATACGCGTCCTCCTTCGTCGGTCGCTACTCGACCACCGCAGGGAAGCTCCGACGTATCGTTGACGCAAAGCGTCACGTCGACGAGGTCGGGAGGGGTCATGGCTGCCATCGCATGGATCGGGTTGGGGCACATGGGCGCCCCGATGGCCGGGCACCTGGTCGCGGCCGGGCACGAGGTGCGCGGCGTCGATCCCGTGCCCGTGGCGAGAGCGGCCGCGGCCGCCCTCGGTGTCGAAGTCGTCGACACGATCGCCGAGGCGGTCGACGGCGCCGACGCGGTGTTCACCTCGCTTCCCCGCAACGAGCACGTCCGCGAGGTCTACGGCGGCGATTCCGGCATCTGGGCGACGGCACCGGCCAGCGCGCTGCTGCTCGATACGTCGACGGTGGATGTCGCGACGTCGAGGTTCTGCCACGAGACATCCGCCGCTCGCGGGTTCAGCTTCGTGGACTCGCCGATCTCGGGCGGCATCGCCGGCGCCGAGGCCGGCAGCCTGACCTTCATGCTCGGCGGAGAGGCCGATGCCGTGCGCCGGGCCGTGCCGCTCGTCGAGCCGATGGCCGGGCACGTGTTCGAGCTCGGCGGCCCGACCATGGGGATCGCCGCGAAGCTCGCGAACAACCTCATGCTGTTCGTCTCGCTCGTCGGCCTCGCCGAGGGGTCGCAGCTCGCCGAGAAGCTCGGTCTCGACGCGGCGACGTTCTTCGAGGTCGCATCGGTCTCATCGGGGGAGTCGTGGCCGCTGCGCACCTGGTATCCGGTGCCGGGCGTCGTGCCGACGAGCCCCGCGAACCGCAACTTCGATGCCACCTTCTCGACCGTGCTCGCCGAGAAGGATCTCTCGTTCGCACTCGCCGCCGGCGACCACGCCGGTCTGCACCTGCCCGCCGCGCACCTCGCCCTCGACCAGTTCGAGCGGCTCATCGACGAGGGCTTCGGCGGCAAGGACTGCAGCCTCATCGTGAAGTACGCCTCGGCCGACGGTTCGCTCGCCTGGTTCGATCCCGAGGCACCGCCGGTCGAGTAGGCGCGCGCCGCCGCCGGTCGAGTAGGCGCGCGCCCCCGCCGGTCGAGTAGGCGCGCAGCGCCGTATCGAGACCAAGTCGCATGACCCAGGCCCGAGGTCACCCGCCGGTGCGCACCGCGGCGATGACCTCGGTGAGGCGGTCGCGCAGCGTGCCGAGTTCGTCGAGGCTCATGCCGAGCCGTTCGACGACCTGTGGCGGGATGCCGAGCGCACGTTCGCGCAGCGCCCGGCCTTCGTCGGTCAGGGCGACGTCAAGGGCGCGCTCGTCGCGGGCGTTGCGGTGCCGGGTGACGTAGCCCTGCGCCTCGAGGCGCTTGAGCAGCGGCGAGAGCGTCGCGGGCTCGAGCTGCAGCGCCTCGCCGAGGTCGCGCACGGTGCGCGGGTTGCGCTGCCAGAGCGCGAGCATGACGAGGTACTGCGGGTGCGTGAGTCCGAGCGGCTCGAGGATGGGCCGGTAGAGCCCGATGACGCCGCGCGCCGCGACCGCGAGGGCGAAGCACACCTGGTTCTCGAGGGCCAGCAGGTCGTCGGATGTCGCGGGCCCCGCGGCTTCGGAGCGCGTCGTGAGTTCGGTCATCAGAGCCCCATCATGCTCGACCGGCAACCGTCGCCGGAATTGTTTAGTACACTAATGATTATGGCACGAAGCAGACACGATGGCGACGAGCAACCCCGACGCGGATACGCGGGCCTCATCGACCGGCTGAACGCGAAGCTGCTGCCGTACATCGGACCGCCCCCGCTCGGCCCGTACGACGAGGTGCCGAGGCCGACGGTCGCACCCGCCTGCCCGCTGTGCGGCAAGCCGATGGCCGACCACGCGATCGACCGGTCGGGGGAGCGCACGCAGCTGCACTGCCCGTGACCCGCCGTTCCCCGTGACCTGCTGATCCGCGTGATCACCCCTGCAGCGCGATCTGACGACTGACCCACCGATCGAACTGCCCCCACGGGTCGTCGACACCGGCGCTGAGCTCGGCCACGTGCGCGACGAGCGCCTCGTGCGACTCGAACCACTCGGTGCCGGGGATGCGATGGTCGGCGAACTGCGCGTGGCGGCGCTGCTCGAGCAGCCGCCCGCCGCGCTCGAAGGCGAGCACCTCGTCGTGCGGCAGGCTCGCGACCCGCTGCCGCGGATTGGCCGACGTGCCGATCTTGATGCGATCGCGGTAGCGCAGGTAGTAGACGACGTCGACCCGGCCGTCGGCGATCGGACCGTCGGGCAGGTCACCGACGCGCCACTCGCACACCGCGCAGAGCCAGCCCGACGGGTACCGCACCCCGAGTCGCGACCCGCACGCCAGGCATGGGCTCGGCAGCAGATCGGTCACCCCGAACTCGCGGTCGACCCACTCGTGCGCCTCGAGCAGGTGCGTCGTGCACAGGTCGAGCGGTGCGCCGCGCTCGACGTGCGAAGCGCAGGCGATTCCGTCTGTGACGATGCTGCACGGCCGCGGTGCGACCGACGCGGTCGCGTCGACCCTGCCTGACGACGTGGCGCTCATGCAGGCACCGTACGCCGTGCCGCAGACATCGGCGCGGACATCCGCTCGACGACGTCGCACTGGACATGAGGCCGATCAACGCCCCGCGATAAGCTCGTTTCGGCCGCCGAACGGGCGGCGCAACCCGTGGTCGAAGGGCGAACGCGATGGCCTTCTGGCGCAAGCGCTCGAAGCGCCGATTCCGCGCGTTCGATCGCAGCGAGCTGCCCGAAGCGCCCCAGCCATCGTTCGACGACATGCTCGCTGAAGGCCTGATGGTCGCCGAGGCGGCCGGCCGGATGACCCTGCGCAACCGCTTCGTCATGCTCGCGTTGCGCGGCGATGAGCCGTTCGAGCCCGAGCGGGCGTCGGCCGCGGCGCGAGAGGTGCTGTACGAACTCGTGCAGGAGGCCGAAGAGGTCGCCGAGCGCACCGCCGACGAGCGCGAGTCGGCCGCGCGTCGCGAGGGCCGGAGCTCGCACGAGCACGACTACCGTCGCGCCGACGGCCCGAACCTGCGGCGGCGTGAGAAGGTCTACGCCGCGATCTCCACCGAGCTCTGGAAGCGTCGCGGCGACCCCGAGTACCTCGCCGCGCTCGCCGAGCGCGCGCGTGAAGAGGCGTGGGAGGAAGTGGCCGGGGCGATCGACGCGCGCCTCGCGCGCGAGTGGGGGGAATGGCCGCAGATCGAGGTCGACGAGACCTACGAGGCCGAGCGCGAGGTCCGCGTGCACGACCTGCTGCTCGACCTCGATCGCGACCTGCAGGCCGCCGAGGCCGAGCGCGCGCGGCGCGCCGAGGCGGCCGATCCGTTCCGGGGGTACGTCGGCTGAGGCAGGGTCGTCGGCTGAGCTACGCGGCGCCGTGGCGCGACGCGCGAACGAGGCCGAGCTCGTCGAGCAGGGCGAGCACGCGCCGTTCGACGTCGTCGCGGATCACCCGCACCTGCGCCAGCGACCGGCCGGCGGGGTCGTCGAGCTCCCAGTCGAGATAGCGGCGACCCGGGTACACCGGGCACGCGTCGCCGCAGCCCATGGTGATCACGAGGTCGGCGGCACGGACGACTTCGTCGGTCAGGGGCTTGGGGAACTCGCGGCCGATCGAGACCCCGATCTCATCGAGTGCCTGGATGATCGTCGAGCGCACGGCGCCGGCGGGCCTGGAGCCGGCGCTGCGTACGTGCACGCGGTCGCCCGCGAAGTGCTTGAGGAGCGCCGCGCCGAGTTGCGAGCGCCCCGAGTTCTGCACGCAGACGAACAGCACCTCGATCGGAGCGTCGGCGGCGCGAGTCGATCGCGTCGAGGCGACCGCGACCAGCCGGTCGGCGGCCCACTGCGCGGTCTGCCCGGGGGCGTCGCGGGCGCCGTCGTCGCGCGCGACGAGCAGGTCGTGGCTCTCGCGCACGTACCGGCCCACGGTCTCGGGCGCGAACACTCCCTCGAAGCGGTCGGCCAGCTCGGATGCCACGCGCGCGAGCACCTCGTCGGGCGCGTGCGCCGGGACATCCGCCCGCAGCAGTTCATCGACCCGACCCTCGGCCGAAGGTGCGATCGAGCACCAGACGCGCTCGCCCTCGGTCGAGCACTCGATGACGCCGTCGTCGACGAGCGCCCTGATGTGCTGGCTCACGGTCGGCTGTGCCGCGCCGACCTGGTCGACGAGGCGACCCACGTGAGTACGCCCGCCGGCGCTCTCGCGAATGACGCCGAGCATGCGCAGCCGAATGGGATCAGTGAGCAGTCGGAGGCGTCGAGCCTCGGTGGATCGATTCATCGCGGCGAGTCTAGCCCTGCGATCGTCAGTCGGCGGGTGGGATGTTGTGGTTCTGCCGGAAAACGTTACCCGGATCGAATTCGGCCTTCACTCGCCGCAGCCGCTCGAACGTGGGAGCCGGGTACATCGCCCGCGTGACCTCGTCGCCGCGCTCGGGCGAGAACCCGCCGTAGGCGCCGCGCGCGTACGCGAGGGCGGCGTCGCTGCCCGCCTTCAGGGCCGCGATCTGCTCGGCCGCCGCGTCGGGAGCGACGATGGCGTTGACGATGAGCAGGGCCTCGGTGTCGCGGTAGGCGATGGCGGTGGCGTCGGGCGCGACTCGCGAGAATGCGCCGCCGAGTGCGCGCAGCAGCACCATGGTCGGGACGTCGCGAGCGAACTGGGCGGCGATGACGTCGATCGCCTCGTCGGTGAGCTCGGGAACGAACCCGTTGCCGCCGACGAAGTCGAACGGCGGCTTGCCGGGCGGCGCGTCTTCGAGCAGATCGCCGAGCGTGGTGGCGCCAAGGGACACCGATGACACCGACGGGAGCGAGAGCAGCGGTGCGAGCAGCCGGCGCAGTTCGTCTTCGGTGCCGCGCAGGGCGACGCCGAGCTGAGGCCCCGAAGGAATCTCGGGGGCGAACGGCGGCATGAGCATGAGCGTCGAATTGAGCGCATCGGGCCCGGCACGCATGACGTCGCGCCACGCGCGGATCACCGCGGGTACGTCGCTCGTGTCGAACGTGATGTGGCCACCGACGAGCCCGTCGACGGGAACCGCCTGGAAGGTGAACCTTGTGACGACGCCGAAGTTGCCACCGCCGCCGCGCACCGCCCAGAAGAGGTCGGGGTGCGATCGGGCGTCGACCGTGAGCACCTCGCCGGCCGCGGTGACGAGCTCGACCTCGCGCAGCGCGTCGACCGCGAGGCCCTGCACGCGCACGAGCCACCCGATGCCGCCGCCGAGCGTGAGCCCGCCCACGCCGACGTCGCGGGTGTCGCCCGAGCTGATGCCGAGGCCGTGCGGGGCGAGTGCGGCCGCGACGTCGCCCCAGTGGGCACCGCCGCCGACCGTGACGAGGCCGTCGTCGCCGACCTCGATCGACGTGAACTCCGCGAGGTCGACGACCACCCCGTCTTCGACGGGCAACAGCCCGTGACCGCCGCTGCGGACGGCGATCGCCTGCCCGGCCGCGGCGGCCCGTGCGACCGCCTCGGCGACCTCGTCGGCGGTGTGCGGCCGAACGACCGCGTCTGGATCGCCGACGCCGGCGAAGACCGTGCGGCCGGCGTCGAACTCGGTGTCGCCGGGACCGAAGGCCCGGCCTGGAACGCTTTCTCTCAGGTCAGTGAGCAACGACATTTCGACAGTCTCGCAGCGGGCACCGACATGCGGAACCGTGCTCGCTCAGCGCGGAATCCATCCGCATGCATGCGTCGAAGATCGCCGGTCCAACTCAGGAGATCAGGACCCATCCCGCCCCTGAGCCGACCATGCGGCCCATTCTCCTGAGTTGCGAATCGCACGAGCGGAGGGGGCGACGAACGGATGCCGCGCCATGCGGATCTCGCGACGCCCCGCCTATTCGCCGGAGGGATGCGCCCCCGCCGCGTCGATCACCCACGCGTATGCGAACGCCCGCTCGCGCCACGCCGAGTACCGCCCCGACACCCCGCCGTGCCCGGCTGCCATCTCGATCTTCAGCAGCGGGTCGGCGCCGACCTCTCGGAGGCGGGCCACCCACTTCGCCGGCTCGACGTAGAGCACGCGCGTGTCGTTGAGCGAGGTCACGGCGAGGATGCGCGGGTAGTGGTTGTCGTGCACGTTCTCGAGCGGCGAGTACGACTTCATGTAGGAGTAGACCTCTTCGTCGTCGAGGGGGTTGCCCCACTCGTCCCACTCGATCACGGTGAGCGGCAGCGACGGGTCGAGGATCGACGTCAGCGGGTCGACGAAGGGAACCTCGGCCAGGATCCCCGAGAAGTACCGCGGCGCCATGTTCGCGACCGCGCCCATCAACAGGCCGCCGGCGCTGCCGCCCTGCGCGACGAGCCGGTCGGGCGCCGTGATGTCCTCGTCGATGAGGTGGCGGGCCGCCGCGACGAAGTCGGTGAAGGTGTTGCGCTTCTCGAGCTTCTTGCCGTGCTCGTACCAGAGCCGGCCCATCTCGCCGCCGCCGCGCACATGCGCGACCGCGAAGATCATGCCGCGATCGAGCAGCGAGAGTCGCGGAATGCCGAACCCGGGGTCGATCGAGTGCTCGTACGAGCCGTAGCCGTAGAGCAGGGTCGGCGCGGGCTCGCCGAGGGTCACCAGGTCGTGCCGGTACACGAGCGAGATCGGCACGCGCGTGCCGTCGCTGGCGGTGGCCCACTCGCGGCGCTGGGCGTAGCGGGTGGCGTCGTAGTCGCCGAGCACGGGCTGGCGCTTGCGCAGCTTGCGCTCGCCAGTGGCCACGACGACGTCGTACACGGTTGAAGGGGTCACGAAGCTGGTGTAGCCGATGCGGAGCGTCGGCTGCTCCCACGCGGGGTTGCCCCCGACGCCGACCGAGAAGAGCGTCTCGTCGAACGTGAGCTCGTGCAGCGTGTCGTCGACCGTGGCATCCGCCGGCAGGCCGGTCGGCGGCACCTTGGCGATCGCCACGCGCGGCAGTCCCTCGCGCCGGTACTCGACGGCGACGAAGTCACGGAACGCGTCGACGCCCTCGATGCGCATCTCGGGATTGTGGGGGAGGAGCATCCGTCGTGCCCCCTGCGGGTCGGATGCCGCGACGCTGACCAGCTCGAAATTCACGGCGTCGTCGTTGTGCACGATGAGCAGGCGGTCCTTGCCGCCGGCGACGACGTGCTCGACGTCGTACTCGACGCCGTCCTTGCGGGGCCACACGACCGCGAATTCGCCTGTGGGGTCGGCGGCGTCGAGGAGCCACGACTCGCTCGTGACGTTCGACCCGGCCTCGATCATGAGGAACCGGCGACTGCGGGTGACGCCGACGCCGAGCCAGAACCGCTCGTCGGGTTCGTGGAAGACCGAGACGTCGTCGGATGCCTCGGTGCCGACCTCGTGCCGCCAGACCGTGTCGGGGCGCCACGACTCGTCGACGGTCGCGTAGAAGAGGTGGCGGCCGCTCGGGTCGAACACGGCGCCGGCCGCGGTGCCCTCGATGACGTCGGTGTACGCGCGATCGGTGCCGTCGATGGCCCGCAGCCGGATCGTGTACCGCTCGTCACCCTCGAGGTCGACGGCGTAGAGCATGGTCGACCCGTCGAACGTGACGTCGAAGCTGCCGAGCGAGTAGAACTCATGGCCCGCGGCCTCGACGTTGTCGTCGAGCAGCACCTGCTCGCCGGGCAGCGGCGCGCCCGACTCATCGGTCACCGGGGGTTCCCAGTCGTCGGGCGAGGCGACCGGAACGCGGCAGTGGATGCCGTACTGCTGCCCCTCGACCGTGCGCGTGTAGTACCACCAGTCGCCCTCGCGAGTCGGCACGCTGAGGTCGGTCTCCTTCGTGCGCGACTTGACCTCGTCGAAGAGCTGCTCCTGCAGGATCGCGAGGTGTTCGGTCTTCGCCTTCGTGTAGGCGTTCTCCTCGTGCAGGTGGGCGGTGACCTCGGGATCGTCCTTGGCACGCAGCCACTCGTAGTCGTCGACGTAGCGGTCTCCGTGGTGCACGCGTTCGGTCGGTCGCTTGGGTGTCTTCGGCGGAGTGAGCACGAGTCCACGCTACTCGCCGGTCGACTCAGCCGTTCTTCGCGTCGCGCCAGGCCAGCCACTCCGACACCGGTGAAAGGTCGTAGTCGGGCCCGCGGATCCCGAGCGTGAACAGTCGCACGCCGGCGTCGTACAGCGCATCCGCGTACTCGAGGTCGACCCGGTGCCGCGTGAGCTCATTCGACACGGTGATCTGCGAGACGTCTCGACCGACCTCGTCGCCCCACCGTGCGAGCACGTCGAGTTTGTGTGGCAGGGCGTCCGGCGAGACGAACGAGTGCCAGATGTCGGCGTGCTTCGCCACGATCTTCAGGGTCTTCTGCTCGCCCTTGCCGCCGATCATCACCGGGATCCTGCGCGTCGGCGCCGGGTCGAGCTTCGCCCAGCGCGCCTCGATGCGCGGCATCGCTCGGGCGAGGGCGTTGAGGCGCGTTCCCGGAGTGCCGAACTCGTAGCCGTACTCGTCGTAGTCGCGCTGGAACCATCCCGAGCCCGTGCCGAAGATGAACCGCCCGGGGCCGTCGCCCCTCGCACTGATGTGGTCGAGCGTGCGGGCCATGTCGGCCTGAAGGTCGGCGTTGCGGTAGGAGTTGCAATTCACGAGCGTGCCGAACTCGACGCGCTCGGTCTGCTCCGCCCACGCGCCGAGCATGGTCCAGGCTTCGAAGTGCATCCCCTCATGACCGCGCGTGAGCGGGAAGAAGTGGTCCCAGTTGAAGACGATGTCGACGCCCATGTCCTCCAGGCGGAGCACGGTGTCGCGGATGGCGGGGTAACGGGCGTGCTGCGGCTGCACCTGGATGCCGAGCCGCACGGTGGTGCTGGGAGTCATGCTTCGAGCCTAGGCATCGCCTTCACTCATGAGTCGTCCCCGGTCAACGTCGCGGCTCGGTGCCGACCAGGCGTCGGGCGCGATATTGCGATTCGAGACGCTTTGGTTAGGCTAAGCTAACTTGTCCTCACTTCTCGTCGCCGGGAGCCTCACTGTGCCCATTCGATCCGACGTCGCCGGGCTGCGACTCGCGCGCGGGCGCGTGCAGGACGTCGCGCTGGTGTCGGATGACGGCGCCCTGACCTTCGGCGACCTCGCCGACCGCATCGACGCACGCCGCGACGAGCTCGGATCGACGCGGCGGCTCGTGATGATCGAGGGCGGCAATGCCGTCGAGCCGGTCGTCACGTACCTCGCGGCGCTCGAGGCGGGTCATCCGGTGCTCTTCGTCGACGCTGGCCAGCAGCACGTGAACGGGCACCGCGACGCCCTCATCGCGCTGTTCGATCCCGACGTCGTCGCCGGTGTCGAGGGCGGCGTGTGGGGGCTCGACGAGCGGCGCGACGGCAGCCGGCACCAGCTGCACCCCGACCTCGCGATGCTGGCGAGCACCTCCGGTTCCACAGGGTCGCCGAAGCTCGTGCGGCTCTCGCGTGAGAACGTGCTGAGCAACGCGGTCGCGATCGGCGACTACCTCAACCTCGGCGCCGCCGACCGGGCGATCACGACGCTGCCGATCCATTACTGCTACGGGCTCTCGGTCGTGAACAGCCACCTCGCGGCCGGGGCCTCGATACGCCTCACCGAGCGGTCGGTCGTCGAGGACGACTTCTGGCGCGAGTTCGCCGAGACCGGGGCGACGTCGTTCGCCGGAGTGCCCTACACATTCGAGATGCTCGACGCGACGGGCTTCGCCGAGCGCGACCTGCCGACCCTGCGGTACATCACCCAGGCGGGCGGTCGACTCGACCCCGAGCGGGCGCGGCGATTCGCGAGGCTGGGCCGCGACCGCGGATTCGACTTCGTCGTGATGTACGGCGCGACCGAGGCGACGGCACGCATGGCCTACCTGCCCCCGTCGCTGGCCGAGAGCGCGGCAGGCTCGATCGGCATTCCGATCCCCGGTGGTCGATTCAGGATCGACGCGATCGACGCGGCAGCGGCGGCACCCGAGCCCGGCGCAGCGGGCGCGCTCGATGCAACAGTCACCCCCGAGGGCGACGCCGTCGGCGAACTGGTCTACGAGGGCCCGAACGTCATGATGGGCTACGCCGAGGAACCCGCCGACTTCGCCATGGGCCGCACCGTCGATGAACTGCGCACGGGCGACCTCGCCCGCGTTCGCCCCGACGGCATGTACGAGATCGTCGGCCGCAGCAACCGCTTCGCGAAGATCTTCGGGCTGCGCATCGACCTCGACCGGGTCGAGCGGCTCTTCGCCGACGAGGACCTCGTGGTCCGCGCGGTCGGATGCGACGAGCACCTCGCGCTCTTCGTGCTCGCCGACCGGTTCGTGCATCGCGTGCATGCGCGTGCGACGTCGCTGTTCGGGCTCCCGATGCATGCGATCCGGGTGAACGCCATCGCGGAGTTCCCGCGCACCTCGAGCGGCAAGCCCGACAACGCGGCGCTCGTGCGCCACGCGCAACTGCTCGAGCACGCGGCATCCGCCGCGCTCGCCGACGATGCGACGCCCGAGGCGATCCGCTCGCTCTTCGCCGAACTGCTCGGGCGGCCCGATGCCGCCCTCGATGACTCGTTCGCGGGACTCGGCGGAGACTCGCTGAGCTACGTCGAGGTGTCGCTGCGCCTCGAGCAGTTGCTCGGCGAACTGCCGCGGCAGTGGCCGACGATGACGGCCGGCGACCTGTCGGCGCTCGCCGCGCCGGCCGCCGCGTCTCTGGAGGTCGGCGTCGTCGACGGCACCGATTCGGTCGACAACGGAGGCCGCCGCGTCGGGCAGCGACCGTCGGTCGCTCGCCACGCGCACGACCACCGGTCGCGGCGGCGGCGACGGCGACGGATGCCCCGGCTCGAGACCCCCGCGGTGCTTCGAGCGATCGCCATCGTGCTCGTGGTCGGCACCCACTCCGACCTGTTCGTCCTGACGGGCGGGGCGCACCTGCTGCTCGCGGTCGCGGGCTACAACCTCGCGCGCTTCCAGCTCGCCGACGTGCCCGGCCGCACCCGCGTGGGCGGCCTGCTGAAGAGCACGGCCCAGGTCGTCATCCCGGCGGGGGTCTGGATCGCCGCGGTCGGCCTGATCACCGGCGGCTACACGGCGACGACGGCCCTGTTCGTGAACAACGTCTTCGGCAGCTCGCGCTGGAACGATCAGTGGCAGTTCTGGTTCCTCGAGGCGATCGTGTGGTCGATGATCGCGCTCGCCGCGGTGTTCGCGGTGCCGCAGGTCGACCGGCTCGAGCGGCGGCATCCGTTCGCCTTCGCACTCGGCGTGCTCGCGCTCGCGGTGGCCGCGCGCGTGCTCATGCTCGGCGGAGTACGTGCCGAGGGCACCGAGCGGTACGCGATCGAGACCGCCGTGTGGTGCATCGCGCTCGGCTGGGTCGTCGCGCGGGCGGCGACCGACCGGCAGCGCATCGTGGCGACGGCGCTCACGCTCATCACGGTGCCCGGCTTCTTCGGCGACCCCGGGCGCGACGCGATCGTCGTCGCGGGCGTGCTGCTGCTGATCTGGGTACCGCGCATCCCCGTCGCGCGCCTGCTGGTCCCGGTCATCGGCTCGCTCGCGGCCGCCTCGATGTTCATCTACCTGACGCACTGGCAGGTCTACCCGCCGTTCGAGGACGAATTCCCGGTGATCGGCACCCTGCTGTCGCTCGTCGTCGGCGTCGTGGTGTGGAAGGGGTACACCCTCGTCGTCGCGCGCGGGGGCCGTTGGCTCAGGCGCCGACGGGCTGCGTCGCGTCGCCGGTGACGTCACCGGTGACCACGTCGGCCACGTCGTCGACGACGCCCGTCTCGGCGGACGGGTAGAGCACCGCGCCGCCGTCGACGCGAATCTCGACGCGTGAGCCCGGCCGCAGGTCGCCGACCTGATGCGGCGGAACCCGAAGCGTGATCACGGCGGGGTGCGCGGCGCCGGCCGCGCCCGCGAGCAGCGACACCTCCGCGAGCGACCCCATCGGACGCACGTCGTGCACGACCGCGTTCGGATTCGTGCCATCGGCCACGAGGTCGATCTGCGCCGGGCGCACCATCACGACCCCGGCCCTCGAGCCGTTGCCGCGGTCGTGCCGAACGGGGATCATGCCGAGCGCGCACTCCGCCACGCCGTCGCCCGGCCTCGCAGGAAGCAGCACGGCCGCCCCGAGGAACGTCGCGATCTCGGGCGTCTCGGGATCGTCGAACACGGCCGACGGCGACCCGGCCTGCGCGAGGCGGCCGTCGACCATGACCCCGATGCCGTGGCCGAACGAGAGCGCCTCGTCCTGATCGTGCGTGACGAGCACGGCGGTCGTGCCGCTGAGCTCGAGCGCGTCGATCACGGCGCGGCGGGTGTGCTCGCGCAGACCCGTGTCGAGGGCGCTGAACGGCTCGTCGAGCAGGATGATGCCGGGGCGCGGGGCGAGCGCCCGGGCGAGGGCGACGCGCTGCTGCTGCCCGCCAGAGATCTGGTGCGGGTACCGGTCGGCGAGCGCCGGGTCGAGCGCGGTCAGCTCCATGACCTCGCGTACCCGGGCGGCGCGGCCGCCGCGCGGCAGGCCGAACGCGATGTTGCCCGCGACCGTGAGGTGCGGGAACAGCGCGCCGTCCTGGGCGACGTAGCCGATGCCGCGCCGGTGGGCGGCCAGGGAGGTGCCGGGTGCGGCGAGCGTGCGATCGCCGAGAGTGATGCGGCCGTCGTCTGGTTCGGCGAAACCCGCGATGAGCCGCAGCAGGGTGCTCTTGCCGCTGCCCGACGCTCCGACGATCGCGGTGCGCGAGCCCTGCGCGACGTCGAGCGAGATGTCGTCGAGCACGCGGGTGGCGCCGAAGGACTTCGAGACGCCGGACACGGTGAGATTCATCGGGCACGTCCTCGGGTCTGGGTGAACATGAGCGCCACCGCGGGGATCGACAGCAGGATGAGCAGGAGCGCGTACGGCGCAGCCCCCGGGTAGTCGATCGACGATGCGGCCGACCAGAACTGGGTCGCGAGCGTGCGCGTGCCGGTGGGGGCGAGCAGCAACGTCGCGGTGAGTTCGTTCGCCGCGCCGAGCGCGACGAGGGCGCCGCCGGCCGCGATCGCGGGCACGAGCAGCGGAACGGTCACGCGAACCCGCGCCACGATCGGCGACGAGCCGAGCGAGCGGGCCGCCTCCTCGAGCGACTCGGGCACCTGCGCGATCCCCGCGCGCAATGACACGAGCGCTCGCGGCAGGAGGACGATGACGTACGCCGCGATCACCGTGGCGGGCGTCTGGTAGAGCCCCGGCACGAGGCGCAGCGTGACGGTGACGAGCGCGAGGGCGACGATGATCGCGGGCAGGCTGCTCGCGACGTAGTAGGGGCCCTCGAGCGCCTTGCTCACCCGCCCCGGATACCGGCCCGACAGCCATGCCACGGGGAAGGCGACGAGAACCGCGCCGATCGCGCCGCCGCCGGCGAGCAGCATGGTCTGCACGAGAGCGCCGGGCATCTCGCCGAACGCGCCGGCATCGGATGCCGCGAGCCAGCGCACGACGCTGACGAGGGGCACGATCGTGGCGGCGGAACCGAGCACCACGAGAGCCGTGAGCGCGAGCGGCGTCGCGCGCCCCAGCCGCGTGCGCTCGGGCGGCTGCGGGCTGCCGCTGCCGACGCGCGCGTAGCGGCTGCGCCCGCGGGCGGCCGCCTCGATGACGAGCAGCACGAGGCAGAGCATCGCGAGCACGACGCCGAGCGCGGCGGCGGTCGGGCCCGCGAAGGTCGACTGGTAGGCGACGACGATGGCGGTCGTGAAGGTGTCGAACCGGATGAAGGCGAAGGCGCCGTACTCGGCGAGCAGGTGCAGTGCGACGATGAGGCCGCCGCCGAGGATGGCGAGGCGAAGCTGCGGCAGGATGACCCGGCCGAACACCGCCCACGAGCCGAGTCCGAGCGACCTGGCCGACTCCTCGAGCGCAGGGTCGAGCCCGCGCATCGTCGCGAGCGCGGGCAGGTAGACGAGGGGGTAGTACGCGAGGGTGGCC
This sequence comes from uncultured Actinomycetota bacterium, assembly GCA_963758615.1. Taxonomy (GTDB): domain Bacteria; phylum Actinomycetota; class Actinomycetes; order Actinomycetales; family Microbacteriaceae; genus Agromyces. The sequence goes on from CAVWVZ010000008.1 coordinate 32,478, forward strand.
ACGAGCAGGCCGCCCCAGAGTCCTTGGATCGACGGGATCGCGCTCGCCCAGCCGTAGCTGCTGACGAACGCGGGGATCGCGAGGGGGGCGACGAGCAGCACCGAGAAGAAGCGCCGCCCCGGCAGGTCGGTGCGCTCGACGAGCCACGCCCCACCGACGCCGAGCACGATCGTGGCGGGCACGCCGAGCACGAGCAGGAGCACGGTATTGGTGAGCAGCTCACCGACACGAGGGCGGAAGATGAGCGGCTGCAGGGCATCCCACCCGATCTCGAGAACGGTCGCGACGACGTAGCCGACCGGGATGAGCATGCCGACCGCGAGCACCACCACGATCGCGATGAGCGAGGAGGGCGGTCGCGGGGTGCCCGCATCCGCCCGGCCCGCGTCGCGGGTCGGGGTGGCGATCGACGTCGTGGTCAGAGCAGCCCCGCCTCCGTCATGAGGTCGATGACCTCGGGGCCGTTGAGGGTCGACGGGTCGATGGCGGGGGCGTCGAGGGTGTCGAGCGCGGGGAGGGGCGGCTTCGCCGGCACGTCGCTCGCGACGGGGTACTCGAAGCTGTAGCCCTCGCCGAGGATCTGCTGGCCGGCCTCGCCGGCGAGGAAGGCGAGGAACTGCTGCGCCTCGTCCTGGTGGGTGCTCGACTTCAGCACGCCGCCGCCCGAGACGCTCACGAACGCGCCGGGGTCCTGGTTGCCGAAGTAGTGCAGCTCGGTGTTCGCGCTGTTCTCCTGCGTGCCGTCCTGGTCACGGAACCAGTAGTAGTGGTAGATCACGCCGCCGGGCACCTCACCCGCATTGACGGCCTTCATCGTCGCGATGTTGTTCTGGTAGATGGCGGCGTTCTGCTTCATTCCGTCGAGCCACGCGGACGTCGCCTCGGCACCCTCGAGTTCGAGCACGGCCGAGACGATCGCCTGGAAGTCGGCACCGCCGGGGGCGCCTCCCCAGCGGTCCTGCCACTCCTCGTCCTGCAGGTCCATGAGCGACGCCGGCAGCTCGGACTCGTCGAGCAGCTCGGGGTTGTACACGAACACGGTCGAGCGGGCGGCGATGCCGGTCCACAGGCCGCTCGACGGCCGGTACTGCTCGGGCACGAGGTCGAGCGTCGCCTGGTCGACGGGTGCGAGCAGCCCCGCGTTCTCGACGAGCGACATGGCGGGGGAGTTCTCGGTGAGGAACACGTCGGCGCGCGATGCCTCGCCCTCTTCGACGAGCTGGTTGCCGAGCTCGCTGTCGTTGCCGTTCCGCAGCACCACCTCGATGCCGGTCTCCTCGGTGAACGCCGCGACCCATTCCTCGGTCAGCTGCTCGTGCTGCGCGTTGTAGATGACCAGGGCGTCTTCGGACGGGGCCTCCTCGCCGGGCGCTGCGGCACCGGCGCACGCGGTCAGTGCGAGCGCTGCGATGGCCAACGGCGTGATGGACAGGACGATTCGGCGAGATCTCATCGAGCTCTTTCAGATCACGGGGCAGGAAAGGCTATCCTAACCTGCCGACGCGCTCGCCACTATGGCCCGACCGATGTCACTGGTCGGTCTCCTCGATCTCCGCGACCTCCCACTGGTCGCCCCCCATGCTCTTGATGACGCCGCGCACGCGCTCGCCGTCGCGCTCGGCCTGGAACGCGGTCACGGCCGGCTCGCCCGGCGACTGGACCACCTCGGCCGAGAACGTCGGCGACGTGTACCCGATCCCCTCGAGCGCCTTCTCGCGCTCGCCCTGGTCCCACGCGCCCGGCATGATCGCGAACATGCCCGCGCCCGCGAGGGCGGCGAGCAGGAAGAGCGACGTGCCGAGCTCGCGCACGCCCTTCGCGTGGCGCCGGGTGCCGCGGCTCGAGATCACGATGCCGGCGATGGCGATGACGGCAGGCACGACGAGCGGCCATGCACTCCATGGCGTGATCGTGACGGTCTCGTTCATCGGCTCGGTCGGCCTTCGTCGCAGTGGCGCGCGATGCGGGCGCGCCGATCGGCTGAATCCTACCGCCCGGCCCCGGCGACGTCGAGGATCGTCTCGTGCATCCGGCCGAGCGACTCGGCGAGCAGGGTGTCGCTCGGGCTGGCGTAGCCGAACACGATGCCCTCGCGCTCATCGCCGGCCACGACCGAGTAGTCGGCGAGGCGGGCGACCGCCACGCCCTCGCGAGCGAGGCGTTCGACCACGGAATCGGATGTCCCGGCCCGGTCGAACTCGACGACCGCGTGCAGCCCGCCGTCGAGGCCCGAGAGCCGTGCGCCGGGGAGTTCACCGAGGGCGGCCTGCACGAGGCGGCGCCGATGCGCGTAGTCGCGGCTCGTGACCGCGATGTGCCGTCGCACCGCCCCGCTCGCGAGCAGGGCGGCCGCGGCCTCTTGGGCGACGCCGGGCACGGGGCACTGCTCGTCGACGCGCAGCGCAGCGATCGCCGCTCGCAGCTCGGGGTTCGGCGGCAGCACGAGGTAGCCGAGTCGCAGCGCCGGCGTCAGCACCTTCGAGAAGCTTCCGAGGAGCACCGCCCGTCCCTCGCCGTCGAGCGACGCGAGCGCCGGCAGCGGCGGCCCGAGGTGGCGGAACTCGCTGTCGTAGTCGTCTTCGATCACGAGGGCGTCGGCGTCGCGTGCCCAGTCGAGCAGGGCGAGACGGGTGGCGACCGGCAGCCGTCCGCCGAGCGGGTACTGGTGGCTCGGCGTGACCATGACGGCATCGGCGGGCTGCGACATCCGACGCAGGTGCTCGATCGAGATGCCGTCGCGATCGACCGGCACCGCGGTGGTGCGCACCCCGCGGTGCTCGATGATGCGCCGCGCCGTCGGGTAGCCGGGATGCTCGACCGCGACCGTGGGCGGGCGACCTCCGCGTGACCTCAGGGTCGCCGCGATGAGCGACACGGCCTCGCTCGTGCCGGCCGTGACGACGATGTCGTCGGCAGCGCAGACCACGCCGCGCGCCTGCCGCAGGTGGTCGGCGATCTCCGCGCGAAGTCGCGGCACCCCGAAGCGCGGCGGCGAGTCGGATGGCACCTCGAGGGCGGCCGCGTGTCGCCACGCCGCACGCCACGCCCGAGTGTCGAGACGCGCGGTGGAGGGACGTCCGGGTCGCAGGTCGATGCGCGGCTCCTCCGGCGGTGCGGGCGATTCCGTCGCGGCGGGCGCGCCGCTCGGCACCGGCCGGGCGATGCGACCGGCGGATGCCTCGGGGCGGGCGCCGTCGCGAGCGAGTTGCGCGACGCGCGTGGGCGCGCCCTGGCGCATCTCGAGGTAGCCCTCGCCCGCGAGCTGTTCGTACGCGGCGACGATGGCGCTGCGTGAGACCCCGAGTTCGCTCGCCAGCGCACGTGTCGACGGCAAGGGGTCGCCTGGCCGCAGGAGTCCGCCGAGGATGCCGCGACGCACGCCCTCGACGAGCTGCGCGCCGATGGGGGTGTCGGTGGCACGGTCGAGTACGAGCAATGGGCCGTCCATGCTGCCTCCCGCCGGGACATCCGGGCGTCGAACTGGACTGGTAGTTCGTGCGCGAACTGGACTGTTCGCAAGACCAGTGTACGACGAGACTCATCTCGTGACCATCAGTGAATCCACCGCCCCCCGCCGCATCAGCCGCCTCGCCGAACGCCAGACCACCGACCGGTCGGCGCTCTTCGAGCTGCTCGACAACGAACTCGTCGGCCACCTCGCCGCGGTCGTCGACGGCATGCCGCTTGTGGTGCCGATGGGCTTCGCCCGCGATGGCGAGCACCTGTTGCTTCACGGCTCGACGGGCGGCGGCTTCGCCCTGCGCGCGGCCGCCGAACGGGCCACCGTGGCGTTCGCCGTGACCGCGCTCGACGGGCTCGTGTTCGCCCGCTCGCTCTACGACAGCTCGATGAACTACCGCAGCGCCGTGGCCTACGGCGTGCTCGAACCGGTCGCCGACGACGAGACCGAGACCGCGCTGCTCGCCCTCTCGGAGCGGCTGATGCCCGGGCGCTGGGCAGAGGTGCGGGAGACGAGCCGCAAGGAGCGGGCGTCGACCCGCGTGCTTCGTCTCGCCCTCGACGACGTCGTGATGAAGGTGCGTGCGGCAGGCGCAGGCGAGGCCGTCGACGACGGCGAGGACCACTCGGTCTGGGCGGGCGTCGTGCCGCTCACCCGTGCCTGGGGAGAACCCCGGACCTCAGTGCTGACACCTGCAGAAACCCCAGTGCCCGGCTCCGTGACCGCCCTGACGACGGGCGTGAGCGGGCCCCGCAGGATTTCGTGATGGAAAGGAGGTGCGCCATGTTCGCAACCATGCTCGTACTCGGACTGATCTCGGCGTCGGCGATCGTCGCCGCGTTCGTGCAGTTCCGTCGCGACGGTTACCACCGCATGCCCACCCGGCAGGCCTGAACCGGCCACCGCCCCCGCGCATCTGAGGCGCATGCGGCGCGGGGTCATGAGAAATAGGGCGATCGCCCGATGAGCCTCAGGCGCCTTAGCGAGCACGCTGAAGGCATCCCGATCGCAGAGGTCGGGGAAACCACAGGAGGAATCGTGCAGTACTCAGCAGACTTCGTCGCCCTGCACACGCATGAGGCGAACGTGCGGCACGCCGAGCGGCAGATGGCGTTCCGACGCGCTGCCGAAGAGCGCGACTCGGTCGACGCGGGTGCGTCGACCGAGGGCGCGGCGGCACGGGGCCGCCACCACCACGTGCGTCGCGCGCCGCGCCTCGCACTGCGGTGACCGCGAGCCCGGGACATCCGCAGATCCCGGCGATCATCGCGAGCATCCGCCCGTGATGATGCGGCCGCAGACGATCGCGGATGTCCCGACCGGTGCCGCTGTCGGTGGAGCGTGGCACGATGAGAACGTGACCACGTCAGCACCGGCAATGATCGGTCGAGACGCAGACCTCGCTCGGCTCGACGAGCGACTCGCCGAGGTGCGCGCCGGCGCGCCGTTCACCGTCATCCTCGGCGGCGAGGCGGGCATCGGCAAGACGCGCCTCCTCCGCGAGTTCACGCAGGGGTTGCCGGCCGACGTGCTGCTGCTCACCGGCCAGTGCGTCGACCTCGGCAGCGTCGCGGCGCCCTACGCGCCGGTCAAGTCCGCCCTCCGCACACTCGTGTCCGAGGTCGGCGCCGAGCGGGTGCTCGCGGCCGTGGGGCCGGGGCGGGCGGCGCTCGTCGCCCTCCTGCCCGAACTCGCCGAGGCCGAGTCCGGCGAGATCGGCACCCCGGGCAAGGGCATCGAGAGCAGCCAGCTGCACGAGGGCATCGCGGTGCTGCTCGAGACCTTCTCGCGTGAGCGGCCCATCGTGTTCGTCATCGAAGACCTGCACTGGGTCGACGCGGCGAGCCTCGCCCTGCTGCGGTTCCTCATGCGCGCGCTCGGCTCGAGCCGGGTGCTCACGGTGCTGAGCTATCGCACCGACGACGTCACGCGCGGCCACCCGTTGCGCGGGTTCCTCGCCGAGGCCGATCGCGATCGCTGGGTCGAGCGGCGCGAGCTCGGCCGGCTCACGCGGCCCCAGGTGCGCAAGTTCGTGAGGTCGATGATCGTCGACGAGGCTCCGAGCGAACGCGTCCTCGACACCGTGTTCCGGCGCAGCGACGGCGTCCCCTTCTTCGTCGAAGAACTCATCGGCATCGACGGATGCCGCGACGAGGGCTTCGTGCCCGACACGCTGCGCGAGCTCCTGCTCGCCCGCTACGAGCGCCTCCCCGACACGGCGCAGGAGCTGCTGCGACTCATCTCGACCGGTGGCGTGCGCGTCTCGCACGCGCTGCTGTCCGAGGTCTACTCCGGCTCGGCCGACGAACTCGACGCCGCGGCGCGGCAGTGCGTGCTCTACGGCGTGATCACGATCGACGGCGACGATTACGCGTTCCGGCACGCGCTCGTTCGCGAGGCGATCCTCTCCGACCTGCTGCCCGGCGAGCGGGCGCGCTTCCACGCGCGGTACGCCGAGGCCTACGAGGCCGCGGCTGCTGCCGGCACCCGTCGTCTCGCCGCCGAGATCTCCTTCCACTGGCTCGGCGCTCACAACGCCGCCAAGGCGTTCCCCGCAACCATGCAGGCGATGCGCGAGGCCCGCGCCGCCGCCGCCTATGCCACCGCGGCCCAGCTCGGCGAACGAGCGCTCGGCCTGTGGGACGTGGTGCCCGATGCAGCAGAGGCCGCGGGCATGGGCAAGCTCGAGCTCATGGGGCGCACCGCGTCGCACCTGCGCAACGCGGGCGAGGGCGAGCGAAGCCTCGCACTCATCCGTGCCGCGCTCGCCGAATGCCCGCGCGACGACCCCAACTACCCCCGCCTCCTGCGCGACAAGGCGCTCTACCTCGGCAACGTGGGCAAGGGCGGCTCGATCGAGGTGCTCGAAGAGGCGCTCGAGGCGCTCGACCGGCTCGGCGACGGCGCGCCGAGCGAGCTGCGTGCCACGGTGCTCAGCGCGCTCGCGGGTCGCCTCATGATCGACGGCCAGCTCGACGACGCCGCCGTGACCGCCGACCGCGCACTCGCGGTCGCGACCGAGCTCGGCTCGCCGCGCTACTCGTCGATCGCGACGAACCTCGCCGCCATCAGCCGCTCCGACCGGGGCGAGGTCGAGCGCGGGCTCGCCATGCTCGAGCACGCCCGTGAGCTCGCCGAGGGCGACGGCGCCGCCATGCTGCGCTACTGGGTCAATTCCTCAGACCTGCACTACCTCATCGGCCGGTACCCCGAGGCCGTGCGCCTCGCCGAAGACGGGCTCGCGCGAGCCCGAGCCCAAGGAGTCGAGCGCAGTTCGGGCGTCATCCTCGCGTCGAACGCGGTCGATCCGCTCTTCGCCCTCGGCGAGTGGCAGCGGGCCGACGCGCTCATCGATCGGGCGCTCGCGCTCGACCCGCCGGTGCCGTTCACGGCCTACCTCCAGCGGGCCCGCATCTGGGCCGCGCTCTGGCGCGGCGACGTCCTCGGTGCCACCGACCTGCTCCGCCGCGCCAGGCCCGCGATGGCGCCGGTCATGGAGGTCGAGATGCAGACCCGCCTCGCGGTCGGGCGCGTAGCCGGTGAAGTGGCGCTCGCCAACGACGACCTCGGTGCTGCCTGGCGCGAGGCCAAGGTGCTGCTCAACGAGCAGTACCTGCCACTGGCGGGGTACGCCCTGCCGTTCATCTGGGTCGCCGGGCGGGTGATCGCCGCGGTCCGCGCGCGTCCGGGTGCGGTGTCGCCGACGGTCGTCGATGAGGTCGATGCCGCTGAACCCGCCTACCGAGCGCTGCTCGAACGGCTGTCCTTCTGGCCGACCCACGCGATCTGGGCAGCGCTCTTCGATGCCGAGCTCGCGGCGGTCGAGCACGGCAGCGGCGCCGATGTGCCGGGCACCGACCCGTCGGCCTGGCGCCGAGCGGTCGAGGCCGCTGCCGCGCCCGAGGCGCCGGGGTTCCTCGCACCCTACGCCCTGCTCAGGCAGGGTGAGGCCGAGCTCGCCGACGCCGACCGCACGGCGGCGCGGGTCACGCTGCAGCAGGCGCTCGATCTCGCCGAGGCCGCAGGCGTCGGTGCCGTCCGCGAGCGCATCGAGCGTGTCGCGAGCACCGCCGCCATCGCCCTCGAAGGCGCCGCCCGCGCGCACAGCCCCGAGGCCGCGGGCATCGCGGGCGCCGCGACATCCGACGCCGACGCGCTCGCCATCGCCGAACTCACCGCACGCGAGCGGCAGGTGCTCGACCTCATCGCCGAGGGACTCAGCAACCGCCAGATCGGCGAGCGGCTCTTCATCAGCGCGAAGACCGCGAGCGTGCACGTCTCGGCGATCCTGCGCAAGCTCGGCGCGGCCACGCGCACCGAGGCGGCCTACCGCGCCGGCGCCCTGCGTTGAGACCTCCGACGGTTGCCCGTCCCCGGGCCTCGGCGTAGCGTCGAAGGGTGCAGCCGCGTCGTCGGCATGCGTCGATCACCGAGCTGCTTCGCCACAGTGAGGAGCCGGTGATGAAGATCTTCATCGCAGGGGGAACCGGGGTCGTGGGTCGGCCCCTCGTCGAGGCGTTGGTGAACCGGGGCGACGAGGTCACGGCCAGCACCCACCGCACCGAGAACTTCGCTGTCATCGAGGCACTCGGGGCCCAGCCGGCATTGATGGACGGGCTCGACGACGCTGCGGTGCGTCGGGCGATCCTCGCGGCCGGGCCCGAGGTCGTCATCAACCAGGTCACGGCGCTGTCCGTGCCGGCGCGTGACTACGCCAGCTGGCTGGCGGTGACGAACCGGCTTCGGCGCGAGGGCACGAAGACCCTCATGGCGGCGGCTCGCGAAGCGGGCGCCGGCCGGGTCGTCGCGCAGAGTGCCAGCTTCATGACCCAGCCGGGTGGATCGGGCCGCACCGACGAGTCGTCACCCTTGTACCTGGAAGCACCCGAGCCGATCCGAACCCATGTGGAGGCCAACATCGCCGCCGAGGCCCTCGTGCTGGGTACGCCCGGGATCGACGGCGTCGTGCTTCGATACGGCTTCCTCTACGGCGAGGGCACCGCGCTCGGGCCGGGTGGAGAGTGGGCGACCGGCGTCGAATCGGGCGATCTGCCGATCGTCGGCGACGGCGCCGGACGGTATCCGTTCATCCACGTCCGCGACGCGGTGTCGGCAACGGTGCAGGCTGTCGACCGGGGGAGCCCCGGCATCTACAACATCGTCGACGACGAGCCCGCGGCCCAGGCCGAATGGCTGCCGTATCTGGCCGAGATCCTGAACGGCCCGCCGCCGCAGCGTATCTCCGAGACGGAGGCCGAGGAACAGCTCGGGGTCCAAGCCGTGTACTACGGCGCCCGACTGCGACCGGCGAGCAACGCCAAGGCCAAGTCCGAGTTGGGGCTGACCCTGGAGTACCCGTCATGGCGCGAGGGTTTCCGGGAGCTGTTCGGCTGAGTACGGCAAGCTGTCTCGTGCGCTGACCGTCGCGTCGTCCCCGCCGGGCGTCACTTGGTCGGGCGGAACTCCCGAGCCACGTCGATGAGGATTCGCGTGCCGAAGCCCGTGGCACCCTTCGACCGCCACGAGTCGTCGGCGTCGGACTGCATCGTTCCCGCGATGTCGAGGTGCGCCCACGGCGTCTCGCCCACGAAGTGGTCGAGGAACAGCGCAGCGGTCGTCGCGCCGGCGAAGGGCCCTCCGAGGTTCGAGATGTCGGCGACATCCGAATCGAGCTGCTTGCGGTACTTTCGCTCGAGCGGCAGGCGCCAGACCTTCTCGTCGGTCGCGGCGGCGGCCCGCTCGACGAGGCCGGTCACGCCGCCGTCGTTGCCGAACAGCGCGGCGATCGAGGGGCCGAGCGCCATGAGCGCTGCGCCCGTGAGGGTCGCGATGTCGACGATCGCGTCGACGCCGTCTTCGTTGGCGAGCACGATGGCATCCATCATCACGAGGCGCCCCTCGGCGTCGGTGTTCTTCACCTCGACCGTCGTGCCGCCGCGTGCGGTGAGCACGTCGCCGAGCTTGTAGGCCGAACCCGACGGCATGTTGTCGGTGCACATCAGCCAGCCGCTCACCGTCGCCGTCGCGTGCAGCGCCCGCAGCGCGGTGAAGGTCGCGAGCACCGACGCGGCACCGCCCATGTCCATCTTCATGAGCAGGTGCATCGGGTCGGACGGCTTCAGGCTGATGCCGCCCGAGTCGTACATGATGCCCTTGCCGACGAGTCCCAGATGCCCGGACGAGTCGCCGGGCGGGGTGTAGCGCAGCTTGATCATGCGCGGCTCTTCAGCACTGCCCGAGTTGACGCCGAGCAGTCCACCGCAGCCGAGTTCGATGAGCTGCTGCTTGTCGAACACCTCGACGTCGAAGCCGAACCGCCTGCCGAGCTCGACGGCGACCTCGGCCATCTCGGTGGCCGTCAGGTGCCCCGGCGGCGAGTTCGCGAGATCGCGGGCGATGTTCGCCGCGCGGGCGGTGACCGTACCGGTCCGGGCGCCCGCCGACGCCCTGCTGATCTCGGCACCGTCGATGAGCAGTTCCACCCGGGCGAGGGGCACCTCCTTCGGCTCGCGCTTGAGGGCGTCGAACCGATACCTGGCGAGCAGCGCGCCTTCGGCGAGTGCCTGCCCGGCTGGCGCCGCGTCGACATCGCCGATCGCCGGCACGCGCAGGCCGATGCGCGCGAACTTCGCCGTTGCACGCGTGAAGGCCGCGGCGGCGTCGCGCAGGGCCGAGGACGTCAACTCGCCTGCGGGGCCGGCTCCGACCACCACGAGCAGCGGACTCGAGCCGTAGGGCAGCACGAGGGTCGAACCGGCCTTGCCCTCGAAGCCCGCCCGCTGGAGCGCCGCACGGTCGAGGTCGATCCCGTCGGGCAGCGCGCCGTCGGTCGTGACGAGGACGCCGATGGCATCGAGGCCCGCCTCGTCGAGTTCGGCGACGACCGCGACCTGGACCTCGCGCGACCGCTCGAGCGACGGGACTGCCGTGAAATCCTCGGGGATCAGCTTGTTCGGGCTGCGGCTCATGCGATGGCCTCCTTCTCGTCCACGGCGTCGATGACGTCGTCATCATCGGGTTCGAGCTTCTCGGGCAGGTCGCCCTCACGACGACCGGGCATGCGGGTGGCCGGAACGATCGCGAGCAGCGAGATCGCGCCGAGCCCGAGCAGCGAGATCTGCAGCGCCTGCAGGCGGGCCTCGGCATTCACCGCGATCGCGGCGTCGAGCTCGGGGCCGCTCGCCCGCGACTCCAGCACCGCCACGAGCTGCTCGTTGGTGAGGAAGTTCGCCTCGTTGAAGTTCACCTGTGCGATGAGCTCGTCGCTGATCTCGGGGTGCTCCTGCGCTCCGGCGAGCAGCATCGACGAGAGCATGCCCACCGCGAACGCGCTCGCCACGGCGATGCCGATGCTGCCTGAGAGGTTGTGCACGAGCCCGCGCCAGGCGCCCACGTCGCCCGCGAGCTGCTTGGGCGCGGCCGAGAGCAGCGTGTTGAACACGAGCGCGACGATCGAGCCCTGTCCGAGGCCGAGCAGGATGAGCCCGGCGACGACGAATCCCTGGCTCCACTCGCCGCGCACCGTGAAGGCGAGCAGGGTGAGCGCCGCGGCCACGACGATGAACCCCGCCGTCGCGAGCACGCGCGGGGTGAACCGTCCGTAGAGGTACGCGACGAAGGTCGACGCGACGAAGATCGAGAGGGTGTAGGGGATGATCGAGAACGACGTCTCGATGCTCGAACGCCCCTGCACGACCTGGATGTAGAGCGGGATGAGGAAGTTCGCGGCCGTGCCGACGAAGAGCATCGTCGCCATGCACGCCGTGACCGCCCGCTCGGATCCGGTGGCGAGCACCCGCAGGTCGAAGATGCGCGGCTTGCCCTCGCGACCGCGACGGCGCAGCCACGAGAAGAACACCTGCCCGACCACGAGCCCGAGGATGATGAGGAGCGGCGCCGGCGAGATGCCGAGCACGTCGAAGGGCGCCTGCGGCGTGGCGAGCCAGATGCCCCAGGTCGCGAGCCCGCTGAATCCGAAGCTCAGCAGGATGACCCCGACGGCCGCGAGGATCGCCCCGGTCCAGTCGATCGAGAGTCCGGGCTGCGCCGGCACCTTCTTCACGAGGAAGCTCAGCACGAGGTTCACGACGGCGAGCGCGACCATGAGCACGAAGGACCACCGCCAGCCGATCGTGGTCGCGAACCAGCCGGCGAGGATCAGCGCGAGCACGCCCGCCAACGGGATGGCCGCGGCGAGGAATCCGATCGCCCGGGCCTGCTGAGCGCCGTGGTAGTTCGTGGCGATGAACACCGTGAGCGCGGGCGCGATGAGCGCGATCACGGCACCCGACGACGCCTGCGCGATGAAGAGCATCGCGGGGCTGACGCTGAGCGCGACGCCGAGCATCGCGAGCCCGTGGATCGCCACCGCGATCTGGAACACGCCGCGGGTGCCGAACCGCGAGCCGACCTTCGCGCCGAGCAGGATGAAGGCTGCCATGGCGAACGTGCCGGCCGTGATGGCCGTGCCGACCGACGTCGCCGGTGTGTCGAGGTCGGTCGTGATGCCCGCCATCGACACCGTGAGCGCATTGACGGCGAATGACGCCTGGATCTGGGTGAGCACCACCACGATGAGCGGCAGCCACGACGTCGCTCGCGGCGCGGCGGTGGGCGGTGCGGCCGGAGCTGTTGCGGTCACTCGAGTCCCCCTCGTGTTCGCGGGCGACGCCCATCCGGGACATCCGCTCGCGTTCACTGTATTGCCGCCGCTAGCCTGAGCGCCATGGACCCGGTCGTGGTGACGTTCGTGATCCTCGGACTCGCGGTCGCCGCGTTCATCTCGGGCAGGATTCCGGTCGCGATCACCGCCGTGGGCGTCGCACTCGCGCTGTGGGCGACGGGCATCCTGACCCTGCAGCAGTCGCTCGCCGGCTTCTCCGATCCGACGGTGCTGTTCATCGCCTCGCTCTTCGTCGTGAGCGAGGGGCTCGATGCCACCGGCGTCACCGCGCGGCTCGGGCGGGTGGTGGTGGCGACCGCCGGCGCGAGTCGACGGCGCGTGCTCCTGCTCGTCATGCTGCTGGTCGCCGGGCTGACCGCGCTCATCAGCGTGAACGGCGCGGTCGCGGCGCTGCTGCCGATGGCCGTCGTGGTCGCCGTTCGCATCGGGCTGCCGCCGTCGCAACTGCTGCTTCCGCTCGCATTCGCCGCCCACGCAGGCTCGATGCTGACGCTCACCGGCACCCCGGTCAACGTCATCATCTCGGAGTTCGCCGACGAGTCGGCGGGCGGGGCGTTCGGGTTCTTCGAGTTCGCGCTCGCCGGTGTACCGCTCGTGATCGGCACGCTGCTGATCACGATGGCGTTCGGCGAGCGGATGCTTCCGGCGCGCAGCGCCGCCACGGTTCCCCGCGACCTGAGCGACCAGGCATGCGTCATGCTCGCCGACTACTCGCTGCTCGCCCAGGCCGACGGCGGCGGACGAGCCGTCACGATCGACGCCGACAACGGGGTCGCCGAGGTGCTGGTGCCGCCCCGTTCGGAGCTCGTGGGCATGCGGGTGTTCCCGGGGATGGCAACGCCCAGCGGCAAGCTCGTCATCCTGGCGGTCTCGCGCAACGGTCGGGAGCTCACCGCGCCCGAGGTCGACCTCGCCGTCGGCGACGTGCTGTTGCTGCAGGGCACGTGGGACGACCTCGAGGAGAACACCGCCGGCGACGACGTGCGAGTCGTCGACGCGCCGGCGGCCGTCCGCGGCCAGGCGGCGCCGATCGGCGCACGCGGGGTGACGGCGATCGTCGTGCTCGCGGTGATGATCGTGCTGCTCGCGACGGGTGTCGTGCCCGCGGTCGTCGCGGGCCTGCTCGCGGCGGGGGCGATGATCCTCACCCGCGTGGTCTCGCTCGGTCGTGCCTACCGGGCGATCTCGTGGACGACGGTGATCCTCGTCGCGGGCATGATCCCGATGTCGACGGCGTTCACCACGACCGGTGCCGCGGAGATCGTCGGCACCGCCCTCGTCGACGCCGCGGGTCCCGGCGGGCCGCTCCTCGTGCTGCTCGCCGTCTGCCTGCTCGTGGTCGTGCTCGGCCAGCTCATCAGCAACATGGCGACCGCGCTCATCATCGCGCCCATCGCGATCTCGGCCGCCGCCGAACTCGGCGTCTCGGCACGACCGTTCCTGATGGCCCTCACCGTGGTCGCGGCCGCGGCGTTCCTGACCCCGATCGCGACGCCCGTGAACCTCATGGTGATGGGTCCGGGCGGCTACCGCTTCGGCGACTACGCGCGCTTCGGCTGGCCGTTCACGCTGCTCTTCCTCGCCGTCGGCGTGCTGCTCGTGCCGCTCATCTGGCCGTTCTGAGGCACCGCCGGATATCGCCTCGCTAGTGTGGGGGCATCGTGGAGAGCCCGTCCGTCGCGTGGTTCATCGCAGCCGGAGTGCTCCTTGCCGGACTGCTGATCCTGTTCGGGCTGCGAGGACGCGCCGAGCGCGACCTCGCCACGAGCGCTCGCTCCGCCGCGTCCACCGGGTCGATGCCGGTCATCGCCGAGAGCACTCCCGACCCCGCCGCCACGGCGGCGGCGACCGAGGCGGTCGGAGGCGCCATGATCGAGGCCGGATACTCGGTCGTCACGGTGCGGGAGGCTCTCGAGGACATCGCCCGGGTCAACGGCCTGCCGGCGAGCCAGATCGTGGTCTTCCCGACGGCGCTCCTCGTCTCGGCACGAGGCGAAGACGATCACCACACCGGTGCGTCATCGAGCGGGGAGCGACGCCTGCTGCTCTACCAGGTCGATGAGGTGCAGCGCACGGTCGATGCGGCTCGCGTCGGCGTGCTGGATCCCGCGTCGACGATCAGTCGCATCGCGCGCGTGCGCGAGATGTCGCCGCCTTACGGGCCGGTGCTGCGCGTGCTCGGGTACGTGCTCCTGAGCCTCGCCCTCTCGGTGCTCCTCGGGGCGTCGTGGGAGGGTGTCGCGCTCGCCGGCGGGCTCGGCGCGGTCGTCGGTGCGGCGCTGCTCGTCGGTGAGCGGCTGCCGAGCAGATACGGTGCGCTGATCACCGTCGCCGTGGCCTTCACCGTCGCCCTCGTGGTGTTCCTCCTGCTGCGAGCAGGTCTCGGCCCGCGCATCGTGCCCGCCCTCATCGCGCCGCTCGTCGTGCTCCTGCCCGGCACGCTCCTCACGACGGCGGTGCTCGAGCTCTCCACCGGTCAGATGATCTCGGGGGCGGGACGCCTCGCCGCAGGCGGGATGCAACTCGTGCTGCTCGGTGCGGGAATCCTCACGGCGGGCGCGCTCGTGGGCGTGCCCGTGTTCGACTTCACCGAGCATCCCGAGGCCTTGGGCCCGATCGCACCGTGGATCGCCGTGGCAGTCTTCGGTGTCGGCATCGCTCTGCACCAGTGCGCGCCACGCCGGTCGCTTCCGTGGATCCTGCTCGTGCTGTACATCGCGTACGCCGCACAGGTCATCGGCGACATCTTCCTCGGCGGGGTGCTGTCGGCATTCGTCGGCGCGCTCGTCGTCACTCCGGTGACCGCGATCGTCGCCAGGCAACCGTCGGGGCCGGCCGCGCTGGTGAGCTTCGTGCCCGCATTCTGGTTGCTGGTTCCCGGGGCGATCGGCCTCGTCGGCGTCGCCAACGTGCTCGGCGGCGATGGGAGCGGCGTCAACTCGCTCATCGCGACGCTCGCGACGATGGTCGCCATCGCACTCGGCGTGCTCGCGGGCTCGATCGTCTCGACCCGGATGCAGCGGCCCGCGCTCTGAGTGGTGCCGCTCATCCGGTCGCTCCTTGCCGTTCGACACCCGCCACTGCAACATTGGCACCATGCACACCGAGGATGAGCCGTCGAATCGACACGGGGCCTCGGCCCAGGCCGGGCGGACGAGCCTCGCGGAGGTCGCCGCCGCGGCCGGGGTGTCGCCATCCACCGTGTCGCACGCCCTGAACGGGACGCGTGCGGTGCGTGCCGAGACGCGGGAGCGCGTGTTCCGGGCGGCCGAGCGACTCGGATACGTGCAGAATCGCGTCGCGCGTGGGAAGAACCGCACGGCGGTCGTGGGACTCGTCATCGACGACATCCCGACGACGCCGTTCGCAGGCCGCATCATCCAGGGCGCGCAGGAGGCGGCGCGCGAACACGGCACGCTCCTGCTGGTCGTCGACTCCGAGGGCGACCCGGAACTCGAGGAGGGCCACCTGCGATCGCTCTCCGACCGCCGCGTCGACGGGATCCTGTTCGCGCGCAGCTCCCATCGGGAGGTCGAGCGCCCCGATGCCATCGGGGACATCCCGGTGGTCCTCGTCGGCGCGGTGCCCGCGCCCGGGTGGGTCGTGCCGGCGGTCGCACCCGACGAGCACGGCCTTGCGGCGACCGCCGTCGCGCGCCTGTTCGCAGCGGGTCATCGACGCGTGGCGTTCATCAACGCCTCGGGGGACACGCCGGTCACCCGGGGGCGGTATGCGGGATACCGGTCTGCGGTCGAGTGGGAGGGACTCTACGACCGGCACGCGGTGGTCGAGCGCGCCAGTCCCGATGCCGCAGGCGGGCGGCGCATGGGGCGTCGCCTGCTCGACCATCCCTCCGGTGACCGCCCGACCGCGATCTTCTGCTACAACGACCAGATGGCCATGGGCGTCTACCAGGCCGCTGAGGGGCTCGGGCTCGAGGTGCCCCGCGACTGCTCGGTACTCGGCGTCGACGACCTCGAGATCGTGGCGGCGGCGCTCGACCCCGGCCTCACGACGATGGCGCTGCCGCACCGCGAGATGGGTCGACGGGGGATGACCACGCTGCTCGAGCGCATCGCGGGGCGCCCGTTGGATGCCACGGCGCCGGTGCTGCTCGCGAGCGAGCTCGTCGAGCGGCGGTCGGTCGCGCCGCCCCGGCGGCTCATGGGCTGGCTCAACCGGCGCTGAACGGACGCCGGCCGATCACTGGGCGGCCACCTCGCGGCGGTGTCGTTTCAGGCCGAGCTGGTAGGGCAGGCCCAGGCCCGCCGCCGCGAACGTCCTCCCGAGGCGTCCGCGCCAGGATGGCCCGGGCAGCGGCGGGAGCTTGCCGTCGAGGTCACCGACGTCGACGAAGTACGCCCGGACGGTTCCGATGCCCTCGAGCTCGGGCGAGACCTCGTGCACCGACTCGGGCAACAGCGTCTCGGGCAGCACCGTCTCGCCGGTGCCGTAGAGCTCCTCGGAGAGCAGGACGTACTCGGGGATCGGTACCGGGTTCTTCAGCAGTCGATGGACGAGGATGACGTCGATGCCGACGAGCTTGTGCCGCTTCTGGATCGTCTGGGTGGCCACGTCGCCGATGTGCGCCACGAACTTCAGCTTCAGGTTGCCCGCCTCCTTGCAGCCCGAGCACGGGCAGAGGTTGGTCGCCACGTTCTGGCGCTCGAGGTGGAACGCCCGATGCATGGCGACGGCGGCCTGGAGGATCTCGGTGACGGTGGCGTCGTCGTCGCCGCGCGAATCGGCCTTGCGCGAGAGGAAGGCCGCGTCGCCCTCGATCTCGATGAGTTCGTAGCCGGGAGCGGCATCGATCATCTTGTCGAGCATGCGTGCGGTGTTGACCTCGGCGTGCGCGAGGCTGAACCGGTGGGTGCTCATGTAGTCGGTGTAGCCACCGATGTCGGCGATCAGCAGGACGGCCCGCCCGGATTCCATGCCCTAGGGTCCCACCAAACCCATGCGTTCACAAGCATCAGGACGTCACGACGACGCCGGCGGTTCCTCGAACGGCTCCTCCGGCTCGTAGCGGTGCAACAGGTCATCGACGGCCGTCGACGCCTCTCGAGCACTCGGCGTGTACCCGAGGACCACGGGGAGGAACCGGTCGGATCCCAGCGCCTGCAGCCTGAGCGCACTCTTGGCCACCACGGTGGCCGTTCGGCGTGTACGGCGGAGCAACGCGATCTCTCCGAAGCCCTCGCCCGGGCCCAGCGTCGCCACGACGCGCCCGTCGCCCACCACGTCGACCTCGCCCGACTCGATCAGGTAGTACCGGTCGCCGATGTCGCCCTGCGTGAACACCACACGATCGGCCGGCACGGTGACAGGTTCCAGGCCGCGGGCGAGCTGCTCGACGGCGGGCAGCGGGAGGGTGTTGAACATCGGCACCTTCCGGAGCAGGCCGACATCGAGGTCGAGGACGTCCACGGACCGGTCGAGTCCCCGCAGCCTCCGCCATGACACCACCGCGAGGACGGGGCACACCAACCCGATCGCGATCAGCGCGGTCTGGACCCCGAACCACTCGATCATCGACGACGCGACGACGGCCCCGATCCCGATGAACACCGCGACCAGGCCCTCCAGCACGCCGAAGACGCGCCCCAGGACCTCTTCGGGAGCCATCCTGGCGATCAGCGTGAACCCGGCGAGGTCGACCAGGGCGTTGCCCACCCCGATGAACGCCAGCAGGCCCAGCGCCGCCGACTGCTGGGGGACGATGGCGACGAGGGTGAGCGGCAGTCCCCAGAGGCCGACCCCGACGGCGAACCAGGCGCCCAGTCGCCCGGACCCGACGAGGAGCGACGCGGCGAGCGACCCGAGCACCGCACCCACCCCGACCGCGGTCATCAGCGCGCCGACACCGGGTTCGCCGGTGTCCAGCAGTTCGATCGCGACCACCACGGAGAACACGGTGAGTGCACCCCGGGTGAGGGCTTGCGCCGCCGCGAGACCGAGGATGAGCGTCAGGTCGCGATTCTGCGCGACCGCGCGCACCCCCTCGACCGCCTCCCGTGCCAGGTTGGGACGGCTCGGCGCGGGCGGTCGCGGAGGGGCGTCGTACCGCAACCCCACGAGAAGGGCGGCCGCAAGGAACGAAGCGCCCGCGGCGACCCAGAACACGACGTCCACCCCGGTGTACTGGAGCAGGACCGCCGCGAACAGCGGACCGATGAGCGTGGACGCGGAGTCGAGCAGCCCGCGCACCATGTTCGCGCTGGCGAGCTCATACCCCGTGCGGCACAGCGACGGCAGGAGGGCGGAGTGCGCCGGGCGATAGAGGGTGGCGGCGATCGTCGACAGGATCGCGAGCGCGTAGATGACTGCTGATGGTCCCGAGACCGCGACGACCACCGCGGCGGCGGCGGTCGCGGCACCGCGCACGATCGACACCAGGATGAGGACCCGCTCGCGGCGCCCTCGGTCGGCGATGGGAGACAGCAGCGGGGCGAGGATCGCGGACGGCACCATGCGGAGCAGTCCGACCAGGCCGAGGGCGACCGCGCCGCCTTCACGATAGGCGACGATTCCGAGCGCCACCGTGAAGGCCCACTCGGCGGTCCAGGCGCCGAGGAAGCTGAGCTGTGCTCGGCGGAGGCTGGGGTTGCGCCAGTTGCTCGTGAAGGCGCCGGCGGCTTGGCCGAGCCTGCTCGGGCTGGTCCCGTCGTGCGCCATAGGGAGACTCTAGGGTCAGGGCTCGCAGCCGACCACCCCCACTCTGCGCCACCTGCGTGCGGCGTAGGCTCGGTGCCCATGGAGGAGCGGGAACCGGATGGCGCGATGCGACGTCGCCCGAGCATCCGTGCCGTGGCCGCACTGGCCGGTGTCTCGCAGACGACCGTCTCACACGCGCTGAGCGGCACGCGCGCCGTTCGGGCCGAGACCCGCGAGCGAGTGGTCCGCGCCGCAGCCCAGCTCGGATACACGCCCAATCGCCTCGCGAGCGGACTGCGCCTGCAGCGCACCGGCGTGGTGGGACTGGCGAGCGATCGCATCGCGACGACGCCGTTCGCAGGGCCGATCGTGCAGGGTGCGCAGGAGGCTGCGCGGGAGCGCGGGGTCGTGCTGATGGTGGTCGACGCCGAGGGCGATCCCGAGCTCGAGGAGGCGCAGTTGCGCGCCCTGCTCGACCACCGCGTCGACGGGATCCTGCTCGCGCGCATGTCGCACCAGGAGGTTGCCCGCCCCTCCGCGCTGGGCGAGACGCCCACGGTGCTCGTCGACGCCGTGCCGATCGGCGGATGGCGCGTGCCCGCGGTGGCTCCCGATGAACAGGGCATCGCCGTGACTGCGGTCGACCACCTCATCGCCGCCGGGCACCGCCGTATCGGCTTGATCACGACGACCGATGCGGGTCCGGCGAGCCGCGGCCGTGAGGCGGGCTTCCGCACCGCGCTGGGGGCGGCCGGACTCGACGGCGATCGCGCCCCTGTCGAGCGCGCGGGCTCCGACGCCGCGGGCGGTCGGAGCGCCGGCCACCGGCTGCTCGACGTCCCCGCGGTGGATCGCCCGACCGCCGTGTTCTGCTTCAACGACCAGATGGCCATGGGTGCGATCCAAGCGGCATCCGCACTCGGCCTCATCGTGCCGCGCGACTGCTCGATCGTCGGGGTCGACGACCTCGAGATCGTGGCTGCCGCCCTCGAACCGGGCCTCACGACCGTGGCGCTGCCGCACCGCGAGATGGGCCGCTGGGGCATGACCACCCTGCTCGACCGCATCGACGGCGGTGCGCCCGATGCCGGGGAGCCGGTGCTGCTCACGTGCGAGCTCGTCGAGCGCGGCTCCGTCGGTCCGCCACCCGCCACGGGTTGAGCCGGCTCAGCCCAGCCGCTCGACCGGCGCGACCGCGAGCGGCGCGAGCCGCAGCATCCGCAGGTCGGTGGTGCCGCCGACCGATTCGACCGCGAGCCCGTTCGCGCCCGGCGCACCGAAGATGAGATTCGACAACACGGCCTCGCCGTCGTTCACGAACACCTCCACCGAGGAGGCGTCCACGATGATGTCGAGGCTGACGATGCCGTCGCGCACGTCGGCCGGCGCGGTGCGCACCTGGCGATACGCTTCGGGCAGTCGGCCGGCCGCGGCATCCGCATCGCGTGCGACGAAGGCGACACCCGACGCGAAGTCGACGCCGACGGTGGCCGAGGCCCCGCCGCCGTCCTTCACACGGAACCGCACCTCGGAGGCCGGCTCACGTGGGTCGGGCGCGACCTCGAGGTGCAATCGGTAGGCGTCGGCTGAGGGCTGGGGAAGCTCCGCCTCGGCGTCCTCACGCACGGCGAGGTCCCGCACGGTCTGCGCCTCACCCTCCAGGTCAGCGAGGGCTGCGACCGGGGCCGAGACGAGCGTCGGCCGTCCGTCGATGGTGCGAAGCTCGAGCTCGCGCACCGTCGAGTCGCTGCCGCCGTGCCAGTCCGCGGTGGGCAGGTCGCCGGCGTACGCCCAGTTGTTGAGCCAGCCGATCGCGTATCGCTTCGCGAGCCGGTCGGCCTCGGGCATGCGCGGGTCCTCCCATGTGACGGCGGCGTAGAAGTCCGCGCCGCGGTCGAGCCATGCGGGCTCCGCCGCATCCACGGTGAATCGCTCGCCGTCCCACTCGCCCGTCCAGTAGGCGGTGCCGGTGGTCATGCCGTGCTCGGCGCCGTTCACGCCCGCGGCGAGCACCCAGGTGGTCTTGGCCGGGTCGCCGTCGAGTGACATCTGGAACAGGTCGGGGCATTCGAGGACGCCGAGGTCGTCGCGCTCGAATCCCGAGCGGAAGGTCCAGGCCATGAGGTCGGGGGAGGTGTAGAAACCGAGCTTGTGCCCCTCGGCGAGCACCATGAGCCATTCGTCGCGGGCGTCGTCCCAGACGATCTTCGGGTCGCGCCAGTGCGTCGCGCCCGGGTTGTCCATGACGGGATTCCCGTCGAAGGGCTCGAAGCGGTAGCCGCCGTCGGTCGAGACGAACAGCGATTGGCGCTGTGTGCCCTCGTCCTGCTGCGTCAGGATCGCGATGACCGCCCCTCGGCCGAAGCCGGCGGTGTTCTCGGTGTCGACCACAGCGCTGCCCGTCTCGACGTCGCCGAGCCCGTTCGCGTACTTCTCGATGGCGACGCCCTCCTCACGCCAATGCACGAGGTCGGTGGACGTCGCGTGGTACCACTCGGTGCCGTTCCCCTCGGGATAGTCGGCGTTGTAGAGGTAGTAGTAATGCCAGCGACCGTCGAGCCAGAACGGGCGTTGCGGGTCGTTCATCCAGCGCTCGGCCGGAGTGAGGTGCACCGCAGGCCGGTACGTCGACCAGTCGGCAGGGCGCGTGTACTCGCGCGCGAGCTCGGGCTGGTTGGACGCGTCGGGCTTCGTCGGCGTTTCCCCACCCGGTGTCGCCAGTGGGGCGAGCACCGCGGCGACGATGGCGATGGTCGCGACGATCACGACGGCGCCGACGGCCGTGGCTGCCCGAGCGAGCCGCCGCCGTGGTCGCTGGATTGCAGGTGCATCGGCGCCGGGCGGCGCGCCGGGTCGGTGTGTTCGGTTCATGATCCTCCGTCGTGGGTTCGCACGCCGCACGACCCCGTGACGCCGGCGAGGCGTTCCGGTCGGAATCGGCGGCGCGCCTTCGCAGCGGGTGTGTCCGGGGAGGAGCGCAAGCGCCACTCGAGGAATCGGGGGCCACGGTACCGAAGCCCAAATCGATTTGCAAACCGTGGAATCCTTCGTCGTCGCATGAAAGCGCGATCATCAGCAGTAGTCCGCTGATCTGGGGATTTCCATGCATGCGCAACCGAAGACGGGCCCATCTTCGAGACTTGACAACGTTGTCAGGATGCGCCTAGCGTCACTGCCGGGGAGAAGTACAGCGCCACGTTCTCGAGACCGACCGGCTCCGGCCGCAGACGGTCCACACGAAAGCGAAGAACGTGAAGACATCAGACCAGGCACCGCGCACGCATCGAGAAGAGCGGTCGCGCGTCGGCAGGCGGAGGATCCGCTCGCGGGGCGCCGATGGTCGTGTCATCCGACGGCGCGACGAGCTCGGACGAGCTCCAGCGCCGCACCACGACTCCCGACTGCTCGGCTGACGCCGACGGATCGGGCCGGTTCGGATGTCGCGACCGCGACATTCCCGTCCGCGGCATCCGAACCGAAATCGCCGCCACCACCCGGCGGCTCCGCACCCAGGAAAGGCGACACCATATGTCGACAACCACCCGGCGCCTCAGGCGCCCGATCATCGCAGGGATCGTCACGGCCGGTGCCGTGGTCGCGACCCTCTTCACCGGAACGGCGGGAGCCGTTGCCGCACCGGAGGCCCTCCAGCCCGGCCCCGAGCCCACCGTGCACACTCAGGAGGCGTACGCCCCCGAGGACGACTTCACCGCGAAGTGGACCCGGGCCGACGCCCGGCAGCTGCAGCGCATCTCCGACGCCGAGGCGCCCTCGCGCGAGAACTCCATGCCGGCGGCGCTCACGATGCCGACGGTGCCGCAGGACTTCCCCGACATGTCGAACGGCGAGGTCTGGGTCTGGGACACCTGGCCGCTGACCGACGAGGACGGCAACCAGTACAGCGTCAACGGCCAGGAGATCATCTTCTCCCTGGTGGCCGACCGGAGCCTCGGCTTCGACGACCGGCACGTCTTCGCGAAGATCGGCTACTTCTTCCGCCCGGCCGGGATCCCGGCCGAGGAGCGGCCGGAGAACGGCGGCTGGACCTACGGCGGACTCGTCTTCGACGAGGGCGTGACCGGCCAGATCTTCGACGACCAGTCGTACAGCCACCAGACCCAGTGGTCGGGCTCGGCGCGCATCATGAAGGGCGGCGAGATCAAGCTGTTCTTCACGGATGTCGCGTTCTACCGTGACGCCGCGGGCAACAACATCAAGCCGTACGACCCGCGCATCGCGTTGAGCGTCGGCAAGGTGCACGCCAACAAGAACGGCGTGAAGCTCACCGGGTTCGACAAGGTGACCGACCTGCTCCAGGCCGACGGCACCTACTACCAGACCGGCGAGCAGAACCAGTTCTTCAACTTCCGCGACCCGTTCACGTTCGAGGACCCGGCGCACCCCGGTGAGACCTACATGGTCTTCGAGGGCAACTCGGCCATGGCGCGCGAATCCGCCACCTGCGACGCGGAGGACCTCGGCTACCGCGAGGGCGACCCGTACGCCGAGACCGTCGAGGAGGTCAACGCCTCGGGCGCGCCGTACCAGATCGGCAACATCGGCCTCGCGAAGGCGAAGAACGACGAGCTCACCGAGTGGGAGTTCCTGCCCCCGATCCTGTCTGCGAACTGCGTGACCGACCAGACCGAGCGGCCGCAGTTCGTGTTCAAGGACGGCAAGGCCTACCTCTTCACGATCAGCCACCGCAGCACGTTCGCCGCGGGCCTCGACGGCCCCGAGGGCGTCTACGGCTTCGTCGGCGACGGCATCCGCAGCGACTTCCAGCCGCTCAACGGCGGCTCGGGCCTGGCGCTCGGCAACCCGACGAACCTCAACTTCGCCGGCGGCGAGCCGTTCGCTCCGGACGTCAACCAGCACCCGGGTCACTTCCAGGCGTACTCGCACTACGTGATGCCCGGCGGCCTGGTGCAGTCCTTCATCGACACGATCGGCACGAACGACGACTTCGTGCGCGGCGGCACCCTCGCGCCGACCGTGAAGATGGACATCCACGGTGACACGACGAGCGTCGACTACTCGTACGGCGACGGCGGGCTCGGCGGCTGGGCCGACATCCCGGCGGGCCTCGACGTCAACTCCGGCGGCAAGGTGAACTAGCAGTCGAAACGACGGATGCTCCGGGGAACGCCATCCCCGGAGCATCCGCTCGTGCGTGCGCGGGTGGGACGCGGCGGTCAGCAGCGCCGCATCCCGCCCGCGCGGCTCAGCCGGCGACCCGCACGACGAGATCGCCCCCGTCGGTGGTGCCGGCCGAGTTCTCGAGCTCGACCGTGTAGTGATGCTCGCCCGGCGCGGCATCCGTGATCGTGAACTTCACCATCCGGTCGCTGTCGACCGAGCGGTACTCTCGGGCGATCACACGGCCGTCCTCGATGAGCCGCACGACCGTCGTCGGCTCACCCTTCCCGACCTTCACCTTCACGAGGTAGTCGCCGTCGTCGTCGGCCGACTTCGGGCCAGAGGTCGACGAGATCTCGGCGACGGGCGGTGCCGCCGTCGCGCCGTCGACACCCGCCTCCTTGTACATCGCGCCGTGCAGCGGCGTGACTGTGAGCGACTCGAGCATGGCGCCCTCGCCGTCGGCCCACAGGCCGATCGCATCGGCTCCCTCGTTCGGGAACACCTGGTCGGTGATCGTCGTGCGGCCGTCGCCCGTGAAGACCTCGACCGACGAACGGTCGACGTACACGGTCAGCGCGAGGCGGCCGTCATCGAGCGATACCGGAGCATCATCGAACGACGGGAACGCGGCGTGGAAGCCCGTGTTTCCCGAGTCGCGACGGTCGACGAACAGGCGAGCGGATGCCACGTCGTACCCGATGCGCGTCGCCGCCTCGTCGTCGCCCAGCACGCTGAGCCCGACCGCGTCGGCGTTCCCCGGTGCGATCACCGCATCGATGCGCACGACCTCACCCGACACGGGCAGCGTCTCGGATCCCGACGCGATCGGCCGCGCGGCATCCGTGTACGCGAGCCCGGTCTGCTCGAGCTCGGCGAACTCGGGCACGACCTCCTGCACGAGCCGCGGCCCGCGCTCGGTCGTCACGAGCGCGACATCGCGGGGCAGGGCCATCGCGCTGCGCCAGGTGCCCGTCGGGATGTCGTTGGCGTAGTCCCAGTTGTTCATCCAGCCGAGCATCACGCGCCGGCCGTCGGGCGCGCCGCTGAACGACACGGTCGCGTAGTAATCGCGGCCCCAGTCGAGCCAGTCGTAGCCCTCGATGCGCGGTGCTGCCGCGGCATCCGAGAACATCACCTGGTCGACGAGGATGTGGCCCCAGCCGAACCGGTTGTTGTCGACGATGCGAACGGATGCCTCGCGGCCGGCGTACTCCGACACGTCCCATGAGGCCCAGTCGAGGTTCTCGCTGTTGCGCCCGGTGGCGGAGCGCACGACCTCGCCGTCGATGACGAGGCTGACGCTCGTCTCGTCGGAGCGTGCCTGCGCCGGCTCGGCGCCGAGCACGAGGTGGTCGACCGTGAGGTGGCCCCAACCGCCCGTGGCGTCGTCGTGCACCTGGAAGCGCGCCTCGCTGCCGGCGAGGTCCGACACGTCCCACGACTGCCAGTTGAGCTGTCCGGCCTCGGGGCCGGTGGCCGTGCGCACGACCTCGCCGTCGACGAGGAGGCGTACCTCGAGGGTGCCGTTGAAGCGCTTGCCCCCGCCGAGGAGGAACGAGAGGTGGTCCTCACCGGGCTCGATCGTGAACGCCGGCGACGTGAGGTCGCCGAGGTTGTCGTCGCCCTTCGGGCCACCCTCCCAGGTGTTGATGCGCTTCTGGCCGAGGTAGTAGTCGCCGCCGGCCGTCGACGGGTTGCGCCACGGCTCGGTTGCGAGGTCGCCCGTCGCCTCCCAGCCGGTGTCGGCGAGGGTCGTGCCATCGGGGAATTCGAAGCCGTCGAACAGCAGACGCCCCGCAGGCGGCTCGTTGCCGAGCTGCGTGCCCTCGACGTGCGGGTGGTTGCCGCCGCCCACGAGCAGGTTCACGTAGTCGTCCTCGATCGTGAAGGCGGGCGACTCCATCGTGCCGACCGGCCAGTCGTGGTCGGCGAAGCCGTTCACGAGGCCCGCGCCGATGAAGCCCGTGACAGGATTCTGGCCGGGGAGCGTGCCCGTGGCCGGGGCATCCGTCCACGGTCCGTTCGCCCAGTTGCCGGGCTCGTTGGCGACGGTCCAGCCCTCGTACGTGCCGTCGTCGAACCCGGCGAAGACCTCGCCCGCGGGCGCCGCGTCATCCGACACCGTGCTCTCCGACGTGAAGGTGGTGCCGTCGAACTCGCCGACGAAGTACTGGCCGCCCGAACCTCCCGCGACCGAGCCGGGGTTGAGGTTCACGACCATGACCCACTTGGTGTTCGCCGGATCGCCGTCCACGGCAAGCGGGAACAGGTCGGGGCACTCCCAGATGCCGCCGGTCGCGTTGGCCGGGCCGAAGTCGCTGAGGTGGGTCCACGTCTTCAGGTCATCGCTGCGATACAACACGACCTGGTACTGCAGCGCCTCGACGGCGACCATGACCCAGTACGACTCGCCGGTGTCGGGGTTCGTGTAGCGGATCACTTTCGGGTCGCGGAAGTTCGCCGAGTCGCGGTCGACCACGGGGTTGCCCCCGTACTTGGTCCAGGTCTGTCCGTCGTCGAGGCTGTATGCGAGCGACTGGGCCTGCTTGCCCGCATGCGTCGGATGCGCCGGCGTGTACGCGCTCGTATAGACGGCCACCATCGGGGGGTCCTCGGCCGTGCCGAAGCCCGAGCTGTTCGTCTCATCGACGACGACCGAGCCCGAGAAGATGTCCTCGATCGCGACGCCGTTCTCGTCGAAGGTCTGCGGGATCGCGAGCGGCTGCTCCTCCCAGTGCACGAGGTCGGTGCTCGTGGCGTGGCCCCAGCTCATGTTGCCCCAGCGGGTGCCCGACGGGTTGTGCTGGAAGAACAGATGCCACGTGCCCTCGTGGTACACGAGCCCGTTCGGGTCGTTCATCCAATTGCGTTCGGGGGAGAAGTGCAGGTACGGCCGGTACTGCTCCGTCGCCGCGTCTGGCATGGGTTCCTCGGCCATCGCCGGCACGGCGCCCATGAGGCCCGCTGTCAGCGCGGCGACCGCCGCACCCGAGGCGATCGTGCGCCATCGTGATTTCGTCGTCATCGTCTGTTCGCCCTTCATTGCGCGTGTTGCGATGTCTTAGTGACATCGTTGTCAGTCCAACGTCGGCGATGTTACGTACTGTCCGCTGGACATTGCAAGGGGTCTACGGATGCCGCCGCACAGACGCCTGCCGTGCCCTCGACGCAGGCCATCGCGCGATCATCCGCCGAGCGGCTCGACGAGCTCTGGCAGGTCACCGAGGTGCGATTCGTGCGCTGCGGCGCACTGCCGGTCCGGCCCGCGGCCCGACGCCCGAGAGGTCAGCTCGGGAACACCGGCTGGGCGTGCGGCACGCGCAACAGTGCGCCCTCGTGCCGCACCGTCTCGGCCGCGATCGTCATGGCCTCGTCGAGAGCCGCCGCCCAGGCATCCGTCGACTGCGGAACACCGTGCTGCGCCACGTGATGCACGACCGCCGAGAGGGTCGCGTCGCCGGCACCCATCGTGTCGACGATCGGGCCCGGCAGGGCGATGATGTCGGCGTGCACGGCCGAGTCGCCGTCATACACCGTGGCTCCGTCGCGGCCCGCGGTCGCGAGGACCGCCACGGGTGCGCTGCGGCCCCCGTGGGCGCTGCGGAGCCGGTCGACGAACGCGTCGAGCGAGTCGTCGAGGAGCAGGTCCGCGTCCTCGTCGCCGACCTTGGCGAGCAGGGCGCGGGAGGCGAAGTCCTCGAAGTTCGCCAGGAAGGCGGAACGATCGGCGAGCATGCCCGAACGCGGGTTGCCGTCGACGACGACCCGCTCCTCGGGCCGCGCGATCGCCCCGACGAGCTCGCCGTACTGCTCCGCGAAATCGAACGGGAAGCAGCTCACGACCACGAGGTCGGCCTCGTCGAGCGCGGCTCGCGTCGCCGCGTCGAAGCGGAGGCCGCGCTGTTTCGCGGCCTCGTTGAACTCGTAACGGGGCTCGCCGTCGGTGCGGTCGGAGATCGCCCGGGAGGTGCCGTGTGCCGACGGACTCTCGACGAGGCGCACGTCGTAGTCGCGCAGGTACGACCGGATGCGCGTCGCCGGCTCGTCGTCGCCGAGCATGGCGACGAGCGTGACGGTCTCGCCGAGCAGGGCGAGCCCGACGGCAACGTTGAGAGCGGCTCCGCCGACGAACTCGCGCGACCCGCTCGGATCGCGGAGCTCGTCGATGAGCGCGTCGCCGACAACGGTGATCCGCTTCGTGGGTGCGGGTGGTTGCGTCATCCGATCAGCCTTCCTGTCGTGGGGGGATCTCGCCGGAGCCGCGCTCGATGAGCCGGGTCGGCACGATCGTGCGCGCCGCGGGGGAGCGGTCGCCCTCGAGCCGCGCGAAGACGCGCTCGGCCGCGATCCGGCCGATCTGCTGCGGATCCTGTGCGACCACGGTCAGGCCGGGTTCGAGGAGGTCGCCGAGCGGCACGTCGTCGAAGCCGACGAGTGCGATGTCGCGGTGACGGCCGAGCTCGCGCAGTGCGTGGATGGCGCCGATCGTCACGAGGTTCTGAGCGCTGAAGATCGCGGTCGGCGGGTTCGGGGAGTCGAACAGGGCGATCGTCGCGAGCCGCGCGGACTCCGCGTCGTGGAGGTCCTCGATCACGGGAACGTCGCGGGTCGCGACGCCGGCGCGGCCGAGTTCCTCGAGGAAGCCGCGACGTCGCTCGCGCGCGGTCTGGATGGTGGCCCGGTCGCCGAGGTAGGCCAGGCGCCGGTGGCCGTGTTCGAGCAGGTGCCGGGTGGCGAGCGCCGCACCGTCGGCGTTGTCGCTCACGACCGAGTCGGACGTGATGCCCGCGGGCTCGCGGTCGACGAAGACGACGGGGGTGCCGCGGCGCAGCTCAGGGGCGAGATAGGCCTGGCTGTCGGACACCGTGGTGAGGATGAGCCCGTCGACACGGCGGCGCAGGAACGCCGCGACCGACTCCTGCTCGCGCGCGGGGTCGTCGTCGAGGCTCGAGGCGAAGACCGCGACGCCGTGCTCGAGCGCCGCATCCTCGACGGCACGGTGCACGGCGCCGGCGAACGGGTTGTCGACACTGCCGACGAGCAGGCCGAGGGTTCTCGTGCGCCCGTCGGCGCGGCGGAGGTTCCCGGCGTGCAGGTCGGGCTGGTAGTCGAGGGTGCGGGCCGCCGCCTTCACCTTCGCGATCGTCGCGGCCGAGACGTTGGGCTCGCCGTTGATGACCCGCGAAACGGTTTTGACGCCCACGCCGGCGAGGGCGGCCACGTGCCGCATCGTCGGGCGGGAGCGTGCGCCATCCGCTGATGAGGTGGTGTCTGACAACGGTGTCACGATTCACTCTCCAATGTGCAAGATGGACTTGACTATACACACCGACATGGTCTAGACCTAAACATGACATCGTTGTCATGGTGGCAACGGTCCCCCACCACAAGAGGAGATTCACCGATGAATCACACAGCACCCGGCGCACTCCGTCGCCGCCTCATCGCAGCGGGCTCGCTGGCCGCAGCCGCCGCGCTCGCCTTCACCGGATGCGCCTCGGGCGGATCCGGATCGGGCTCCGACGCGAACGGAGACGAACCCATCGGCGTCTCGCTCATCGTCAAGACCACCACCAATCCGTTCTTCGTCGCGATGCAGGATGGCGCCGAAGCTGCGGCCGACGACCTGGGCGTCGAGCTCACCATGGCGGCCGGCAAGGAGGACGGTGACGAGGACACCCAGATCCAGGCGATCGAGAACGCCATCTCGAAGGGTGACGCGGGCATCCTCATCACGCCGAACGGCCCCGCCGTCGAGGACGCGCTCGTGAAGGCCCGCGACGCCGGTCTCTACGTCATCGCGCTCGACACACCGCCCGCCGACCCTGAGTCGGTCGACATCACCTTCGCGACCGACAACTTCCAGGCCGGCCAGGAGATCGGCAAGTGGGCCGCCGCGAAGCTCGGCGGCGAGAAGGCGACGATCGCACTCATCGACCTGTTCGACGACAAGGTCGTGTCGGTCGACTACAACCGCGACCAGGGCTTCCTCGACGGCATGGGCATCGACACCGCCGACGCCGAGGCCAATGGCGACGAGGAGGCCACCGGCACGTACAGCGGCGGCGACTACGAGATCGTCGGCAACGAGGCATCCCAGGGCGCCGAGGACGGAGGCCGCACCGCGGCTGAGACGCTGCTCTCGAAGAACCCCGACATCAACGTCGTCTACACGATCAACGAGCCCGCAGCCTACGGCGCGTACGAGGCGTTCAAGGCGGCCGGAGCCACCGACGATCTCATCGTCGTGTCGGTCGACGGCGGCTGCGCCGGCATCGACGCGGTGAAGGAGGGCATCATCGGCGCGACCAGCCAGCAGTACCCGGTGAAGATGGCCGAGCTCGGCGTGCAGGCGATCTTCGACCTCGTCGAGACCGGCGAGGTTCCCGAGAACAGCGCGGGCCTCGACTTCTTCAACACCGGCGTGGCACTCGTGACCGACGACCCGCAGGACGGCGTCGAGTCCATCGACACCGCCGAGGGCGGCGAGATCTGCTGGGGCTGATCCCTCGGCACCACACGTGATCGGTGCGGGTCGGTGAACGGACGCCAGGGCTACGCCCCGGAGCATCCGAATCGTCCCGGCCCGCACCGGATCACCCGACAGAATCTCATCTGAAGACGGAGAACCAACGTGAGTCAGCACACGACCGATCCGGCGCCAGCCGCGCCGGGCCAACCCACAGGCGAGCCGCCGACCGCGGCGCTCGACCTGGCCGAGGAGTTCCTCGACCGCACCACCCCACTCAGCCGCATCCGCAACATGCTGCACCGCTACCCGGCGATCAGCCCGGCCATCGTGCTCGTCATCGCCGTGATCGTGTTCGGGCTCCTCAACGACCGCTTCCTCAACCCGGCGAATCTCTCACTCATCACGCAGCAGGTCGCCGTCGTCGGCACGCTCGCCGTTGCGCAGACCCTCATCATCCTCACCGCGGGCATCGACCTCTCGGTGGGCGCGGTGATGGTGCTGAGCTCGATGGTGATGGCGCAGACGACGGTGCAGATGGGGGTCCCGGCCATCGTCGGCCTCCTCCTCGGCCTCGTCGTCGGCCTCGCCGCAGGCGCGTTCAACGGCTTCCTCGTCACGCGCCTGAAGCTGCCGCCCTTCATCGTCACCCTCGGCACGCTCAGCATCTTCGTGGCACTCACCCTGCTCTATTCGGGCGGCGCCACCGTGCGCGGCGGCGAGATGCCCGAGCTGCTCACCGCGATGGGTGAGACCTTCAACGTCGGCGGCGTCAACTTCACGGTCGGCGTGCTCATGATGCTGCTGCTCTACGTCGTGGTCGCGCTCATCCTGCAGAAGACCGCGTGGGGGCGTCATGTCTACGCGGTCGGCGACGACCCCGAGGCCGCTCGCCTCGCGGGTATCAGTGTCGGCCGCGTGCTGATGAGCGTCTACCTCGCGGCCGGAGCGATCATCGCGCTCGGCGCGTGGATCCAGATCGGGCGCACCAACGCGGCCTCGCCCAACGCCGGCGCCGAACTCAACCTCGACTCGATCACCGCCGTGGTGATCGGCGGCACCAGCCTCTTCGGCGGTCGCGGCACCGTCTGGGGCACCCTGCTCGGCGCGCTCATCGTGGGCGTGTTCCGCAACGGTCTCTCGCTCGCCGGGCTCGACGTGCTCTGGCAGACGTTCGCGGTCGGCGTGCTCATCATCGTGGCCGTCTCCGTCGACCAGTGGATCCGAAAGGTACGCAAATGACCGCCAACGAACCCGCCGAGACGGCGGGCAACGCACACGTCGACCAGGCCATCGGCGCATTCACGGATGCCGCCGCGCCCTCGCCCGTTGTCGAGGACACGCGTGCGCCGATCCTCCGCGCCCGCCGGCTCGTCAAGACGTTCGGCCGAGTCGTCGGCCTCGACGGGGTCAGCCTCGAGCTCTATCCGGGCGAGGTGCTCGCCATCATCGGCGACAACGGCGCGGGGAAGTCGACCCTCATCAAGTGCCTCACCGGCGCCGAGATCCCCGACGAGGGCGAGATCTTCCTCGACGGTAAGCCGGTGGACTTCAAACGCCCTCAGGACGCTCGCGCTGCCGGCATCGAGACGGTCTACCAGAACCTGGCCGTATCACCTGCGCTCGACGTGGCCGCGAACCTCTTCCTCGGTCGGGAGGTACGCAAGAAGGGCATCCTCGGGTCGGTCTTCCGCGTCGTCGACCAGAAGGGCATGCGCCAGAAGGCGAGGGACGAACTCAAGGCGCTCGGCATCTCGACCCTGCAGGACGTCACGGTGCCCGTCGAGAACCTGTCGGGCGGCCAGCGCCAGGCCGTCGCCGTGGCACGCGCCGCGGCGTTCGGCTCGAAGGTCGTCGTGCTCGACGAGCCGACCGCCGCACTCGGCGTTCGGGAGTCGAACCAGGTGCTCGAGCTCATCCGCAACCTGCGTGACCGAGGCATCCCCGTCATCCTCATCTCGCACAACATGCCGCATGTGTTCGATGTCGCCGACCGTATCCACATCCAGCGGCTCGGCAAGCGCGCGGCGACGATCACGCCCGAGACGCACTCGATGACCGACGCCGTCGCGATCATGACGGGTGCCGCTCGCGCATGAGCTGGTCGAGTGACGATCACCGGGTCGAGCTCATCGCCCGATTCACCGCCCTGCCCGGACGCGGGGAGGAGGTCGCCGGCCTCCTCCTCGCGCTCGCTGCGAAGGTGCGCGAGGAGCCCGGATGCCTCGCCTTCGAGCCGTATCGCGTCGGACCGGCCCCGTCCGGGGCGGGCGCGACCGCCGAGCCCGAGCAGGCTGGCACCGGCTTCATCGTGGTCGAGGCGTACCGCGACGAGGAGGCGTTCGCCGAGCATCTCGCCGCGGCGTACGGCGCGGAGTTCAACGCGGCGCTCGGCCCGCTCATCGTGGAGGACGGATCGGTTCTCACCTTCATGGCGCCGCTCGGCTGAGCCGGGCCCGATCGGCCGGTCTGCTGACCGGCCGACCGGCTGCTCGGCCGCTCGGCGAAGGCGGTCGGCGTCCTCGCGCTCGGGCCATAGGCTCGAGGGACATGAACCACGAGCACGCCCGCGCATGAGACCCGGACCCCGACGCAGCCTCACCCACGCCGAGATCCTCGACGCCGCATTCGACCTGCTCGAGGCCAAGGGCTTCGCGGCGGTCTCGGTGCGCGGCGTGGCAGGCTCGCTCGGCATCACCCCGACGGCGCTCTACACCTACTACCCGAGCAAGAACGCGCTGCTGCGCGGGATGGTGGAGCACCTGCTCGCGCGACTCGACGTCGGCGCCGGCCCCGACACGGCCCCGAGCCGGCCCCGACGCCGGCACAGGAACGGCCGATGTCGCCGCCGCGACCACAGTGGCGGCGGTGCGTGCCCGCCTCGTGCGCCTCGCCCTGTCGCTGCGCGAACTGCTCGCAGGACACGCGGGCGCCCTCGGACTCATCATGAGCGGCCCCCTCGACGGGCCGAACGCGATGCGGCTCAACGAGACGCTCCTCGAGTCGTTCTCCGCAGCGGGCTTGGCACTCGACGACGCGGCACGCGCCGCGTACGCGTTGCAGGTCTACGCGCTCGGCTCGATCGCGCTCGAATCCGCCGGCCTCGACGTCGAACCCGACGCTGCGACATCCGACCCGCTGATCGTGACGGATGCCTCGGGGGCGGCCCTCTGGACCGACCTGGCGAGATTCCCGCTCAGCGAGCAGACGGCCTCCGTCGCCGCCGGGCGCAGCTCGACTGCGCAGTTCGTCTGGGGCGTCGAGCGGCTCCTCGACGGGCTGATCGCGCGCGGCTGAGTCCTACCACCACTGCGCCAGGATGTGTGCCGTGGGAAACAGCGAGGCGCCGACCCCCGGAAGGGCCGACGCCTCGTCTGTTGCGTTGCTCGGTGATCAGCCCGCGGCGGGCGGGGTGATCTCGATGAGCGCGGCGCGGTTGCCGTCGAGAGCCTTCTTGACGGTCACGACCGTGCCGTAACCCACGCCCGAGTCGGCAGGGTTGCCCGAGCCGAACGGGCCGACGCCGGCGTTGACACCGTCGTACTGCGGGAGGCGGTTGCCTGCCAGGTCGTACAGCGGCGTCGTGTACTGCGCGTTGCCCACCGACGGCACGACCGTCGAGGCGTCCTGGTCACGGTAGACCAGGCGACCGTCCGGGCGCAGCGCGAACCCGGGCACCCAGCCCAGGTCGTCGGTGAAGCTGCTCACCGGCGTCTGAGCTTCGATGTCGGTGCAGTACTCGGTGAGCGCGGCGTCGGTGAAGCACTCCGTGAACGGGTAGGTGCTCGTGAGGCCGAATGCCGCGTTCGACGACTGCGCCCGCGACGGCATCGCGTTCATCGTCGACGGGTCGGCATCGGCGGCGGGGCCGGTGCGCTGCAGCGGGTTGAAGTGGCTGTCGACGATCAACAGGCCGCCCTTCGCACCGTAGCTCGGCAGTGCCGTCTCGTTCGCCGTGATCTGGTTCGAGCTGCCGTACGTGGTGTCGCGGTACCAGACGAGCGCGCCGGGTGCGTTGTAAGCGAGCTTCTCGACCTTCCACGCGCCGACGCTGTACGTCGAGTTGTAGGCGTACTTCAGGCCTTCGTCGAAGCCGTCGAAGTTGCGCCACTCGACCAGGTAGTACTGCGCCTTCACCGACGTGCCGGTGTCGACTCGCCAGCCCGGGCCGGTCGTGGTCGTGAACGACTCGACCTGGGTCGTCCAGCCGTTGTCACCGTTCTCGACGTCGTCTGCCCAGACCTGCGTGGTGCCGCTGGTCAGCGCGAAGTCGTCGCTGAACCATCCGCGGTCCTGGTACGCGGCATCCGTCGCGAGGCGCAGGCGCACCTGCACGGTCTGGCCGGCGAACGACGACAGGTCGACGTAGTGGTGCGCCCAGCCGTGCGAGTCGCCCGTGAGGCCGTACTTCTTGTCGCCGTAGTCGGCCATGCGGCCGTTCGGGTCGGCGTAACCCTCGGCCGTGGAGACCTCGGTGCCGTTCTCGGCGTAGACCTTCTGCTCGGTCCACGTGGTGCCGCCGTCGGCCGAGACCTCGACGAATCCGTAGTCCCAGT
Source organism: uncultured Actinomycetota bacterium (assembly GCA_963758615.1). Lineage (GTDB taxonomy): Bacteria > Actinomycetota > Actinomycetes > Actinomycetales > Microbacteriaceae > Agromyces. The sequence continues at coordinate 67,445 of CAVWVZ010000008.1, forward strand.
CAGCTTCGATCACGAAGTTGTTCCACATCCAGAACTTGGCGTCGGCGGGAACGTTCTCGACCGTGCGGCCCAGGCGCAGGTCGGCCCAGTCCTGGTCGGCCCCGGTGTACCACATCTTCTCGCCGCTGTGCGGCTGGGCGAGGGTCACCACCTTCTCGGGGAGGTTGACCTTGACGCCGTCCTGTGTGCCCTTCTTCGGCCGCGACGTCTGGCCGACCTTGACGGTCGACGTGTCGTCTCCGGCGTTCACCTCGACGGGGTCGGCCCAGCCGAGCACCCACTTGTCCCAGAGACCCATGTGGGTCGGCATCGACTGGAAGATCGGGCCGGAGTGCGAACCCGAGGACATGAGGTCCCAGAAGTCGACGTCGGAGCTGCCGGCACCTGACGTGTCGTACAGGTCGGGCAGGCCGAGGTCGTGGCCGTACTCGTGCGCGAACACGCCGACGCCCGAGTCCTCGGGCTGCACGATGTAGTTCGAGAGCTTGAGGTCGGTGCCGGGGATGTCGGCGCCGCCGGCGACTGCCGACGAGTGCGCCCAGAGCGCGTAGGTGCCCTCGGCGCCGCCGCCGCCGGACTTGTCCTCACCGGCGTGAACGAGCACGACGTGGTCGATGACGCCGTCGGGCTCGAGCACGTTGCCGTCGTCGTCGCGGTCGCCCTGGTCCTCGATGTCGTATTCGGCCCACGGGAAGTCGGGCTGCGCCTCGGCGAGGGCCGCAACCGCGTCGATGGGCAGCTGGCCTGGGCCGAGCGGGTTCTCGGGGTGTCCCTGCATGTCCTGGATCGCGCCGGCCTCGTATACCCCGGCCTCGTTCTTGAAGCAGAGGCTCGCGCCGTAGTAGGCCTCGGAGTGGGGCACCGTGATCCACGGGGTCGCCTCGCCGGTGACGGTGTAGGCGCCGCGCGACATCTCCTCGTACATGGCCTTCATCGTGTAGCCCGAGATGTCGAAGCCGGGCTTTCCATCGGGGCCGGTCAGGTCGGTGCGCACCCGCTCGGTGATGCCCTCGTCGGTGAAGAGCATCTTGTTGAAGTGCTCCGACGAGAAGTCGTCGACCCACATCGAGTTGTTGTCCTCGAGTTCGTACGATGCGGGGTCGGGGATGTTGTTGTGCAGCGGTCCGCTCTGCATCGAACCGGGCTTGCAGTCGGTGGCGCCGAATGCGGTCGGCACGTACGACCCGGTGAAGTCGTCCGTCGCGCTGTCGTCGAACTCGACGAGGATCGTGAGCAGCTTCGCCTCCTGCGTCGTCTTCGACTGCTTGAGCTGCTTCTGCTTGATCTCCTTCGGGCTCGTGCCCGTCTGGATCGACTTCGACTCGAGCTTGGCGAGGCCCTGGGCCGCGGTCGGGTTGCCCTGACCGAACTTGCGGTCGAGAGCATCGGCCTTGGCGATGGCCGCAGTCGCGTCGGCGGTGTCGGTCGAACCGGCGACGGCCTTGCCCGTCACGTCGATCCCGACCTCGTCCTGCGTGCCGAACGCCTCCTCTGCGCGCGGTGCGACGTAGTTCATGTAGTACTCGGAATCGCTGATCACCGGCGGTGACACCGGCGAACCGGCTGCGACCGCACCGCTCGCTCCGAACGACACCAGACCGGTGGCGGCGAGCGCGAGCAGTGGAATGGCCGCGACCGCGCGCTTGCGCGCGCGGGGCGTGAATCCAGACATGCTTCTCCCTTCGAATGCCCCGCGGAGGTGACCGCGGAACACGCACGGCGCCCGCCGGTAGACGGACGTAAGCGGCATCCTGCCCCGAACGGGGGGTCAGGGGGAAGCCCCGATGGAGATTTTTTGCGTGAGGAAGGCTCAGTTAACCCGTGGATCCTGCACAATATGCTTGATCACGGCCGAAAACGCCGGAATCTGCGAAACGAGTGGCGGGAATCGGCGTTGGCGGAGACGCGACACGGGCGCGGGGGCGCGCTTGATGCACCCCGTCGAGCAGAGCCCGCGGATGACCCGGCGCACGCGCCCGGGACATCCGCTCGCTCAGCCGAGCAGCAGGTTGCGCAGCTGGTCGGCCGAGTGCACGACGGCGAACGAGTCGCCGACCTCGGCGGGGGAGCCGTAGCCCCACTCGACGAGGATCGTGGGCACGCCGTTGGCCAGTGCGCCGAGGGTGTCGTAGCCGCGGTCGCCGACCATCACCGAGTTGTCGGTGTCGACGCCGGCCGCCTGCAGGCCGCGCAGCGCGTGGGCGACGACGTCGGCCTTGGTGCTGCGCTCCTCGTCTTCGCTGGCGCCGGCGATCACGGTGAAGTACTTGGTGAGGTCGTTGTGGTCGAGCACCGCGCGAGCCATCGACTCGGGCTTCGAGGTCGCGAGCGCGATCGGGACGCCGGCGGCGTGCAGCCGCTCGAGCACTCCGGCGACGCCGGGGAAGACCGGCGAGGAGAGCAGGTGCTCGCCGTAGTGGTCGCGGTAGACGTTGAGCGCCTTCCAGGCCTCGGCGTCGGTGAAGCCCGCGGTCATGCGCAGGCTGTCGAGCAGGGGAGGGCCGACATAGGAGCGCAGCACGTCGTCGGCGGGGACGGGGAGCCCCATCTCGGTGAATGCGTGCGCGAGGGACGCCATGATGTCGGTCGCGGAGTCGACGATCGTGCCGTCGAGGTCGAAGAGCACGGCCGACCACGTACGGGTGGGGGAGAGGGTCGGGGAAGTCACCGTGACATCATAGGGGCCAGCACCGCGCAATGCCTGTGCGTCGGATGTGCAACTTCTGCACGCAACCGGACAGAGATACGTTCGGCGTTCGTCAGAAGAGTCGCGCGTGTCCGTCGTCGACACCGCGCATCGCGTCGTAGTCGAGGACCAGGCAGCGGATGCCCCGGTCCTCGGCGAGGGTGCGGGCTTGGGGCTTGATCTCCTGGGCGGCGAACACACCGGTCACGGGCGCAATCCGAGGGTCGCGGTTCATGAGCTCGAGGTAGCGGGTGAGTTGCTCGACGCCGTCGATGTCACCTCGGCGCTTGAGCTCGACGGCGACGCTCGAACCCGAGGGGTCGATGGCGAGGATGTCAACCGGACCGATCGCCGTCATGTACTCGCGGCGCACGAGCCTGTGGCCCTCGCCGAGCAGCTCGATCTGCTCGGCGAGCAGCTTCTGGAGGTGTGCCTCGACGCCGTCCTTGACGAGCCCGGGGTCGATGCCGAGCTCGTGCGACGAGTCGTGCAGCACCTCGTGGATCGACACGATGAGCTGGTCGGCGGTCTTCTGGTGCGTGACGTTCCAGATCTCGGTGACGCCGGCCGCGGCCTGGTCGTCGTCGGGCTCTGCGGTCGTGAGCGTGCAGGGCGGGCTCATCCAGTTGAGCGGCTTGTAGCTGCCGCCGTCGGAGTGCACGAGCAGGCTGCCGTCGCCCTTGACCATGAGCAGCCGCGTGGCGAGAGGAAGGTGGGCGGAGAGCCGCCCCGCGTAGTCGACGGAGCAGCGGGCTATGACGAGACGCACCGTACGAGTGTACGGCGGGCGGATGACCCGGGGCGTCAGTCGCGCGAGCGTTCCCTGGCCGCCGGCGCGGCGAGGGCTGAGAGGACGAGGAGGAACAGGATGACGAGCAGCGCGTTCAGGATGCCGAACTGCTGGCCGAGGAAGCCGAGCAGCGGCGGGCCGGCCAGGAACGCGCAGTAGCCGATGATCGCCACGGCGCTGACCCGCCCGGCCGGGTTGACCGGGTCGTCGGCGGCGGCGGACATCCCGACGGGGAAGCCCAGCGAGCAGCCGGCGCCCCAGAGCGCGGTGCCGACGATCAGCATCCAGGTCTCGGTGCCGTAGATGAAGAGGGCGAGCCCGGCGATCGCGACAATGGCCATGACACGCAGCACCGGGACCCGGCCGAACCGGTCGAGCAGCGGACCGCCGAGTACCCGGGCGGTCGTGATCGCCACGGTGAAGACGCCGAACATCAGCGCGCCGGTCGTCTCGTCGAAGCCGTGGCCGTCGACCACGGCGAGGGCGAGCCAGTCGTTCGCCGACCCCTCGGCGAACGACATGCCGAGCATGATGACGCCGATGAGGAGCAGTCGCACGTCGCCCCAGACGGCGAGGTTCGCGCGCAGTCGCTCGGTCCACGGCGGGCGCGGGGCATCGGTGTGCAGGTCGTCGCCGACCTCGGCGCGGTACGGCACGAACCGCACGGCGATGACGATCGCGATCGCGATGAGCACCGCGATGATGCCGAAGTGCACCGAGACCGAGAGCGAGACGGCGGATGCCGCGGCCGCGAGTCCGGCGCCGGCGACGGTGCCGAACGAGAAGAAGGCGTGCATGAGCGGCATGACCGTCTTGCGGATCTCGCGTTCGGCCTCGGCCCCCTCGACGTTCATCATCACGTCGACCGCGCCGTTGCCGTAGCCGAACAGCACGAGCCCGATGATGACGAGCGGAACGGAGGGCAGCACCGAACCCCCGATGCCGACGAACACCAGGCCGGCCGACACGATGCAGAGCGAGGCGATCATGCCGACGCGCGCGCCGAATCGCGCGAGCAGCCATGGGGCCGAGATGAGCCCGAGGACCGAGCCGATCGCGCCCGTGAGGATGACGAGCCCGACGCCCTGGGTGTTCAGTCCGGTGTCGTCGCGGATCGCCGGGATGCGCGCGACCCACGTCGCCATGCTGAGCCCGCTCAGGAAGAAGACCGCGAAGACGGCGTTCCGCCACGCGACGAGTTCGCGCGTCGAGCGCGCAGCTGCGGCCGTCGGGTTCGGAGTTTCGGTCATCGTGTCTGCTTCTTCGTCTTCGGCGGGAACGTTGAGATCGAATCGATTCGACCCGTCTGAGGTTGAACATTACCGATCAGTCCGACTGATCGCAATGCGGCCGGGGTCCGGGCTGTGGATCCGCGGGTGACAGGGGCGGCCGGCCGATGAATCGACGGTTGCGTCGATACCCGAGCCGCGCTATCTTCGCTCTTGCTAAACGATTAACACCTCGTTCACGCCCCATACGTCGCCTCAGCAACCGGGGTATTCACAGAGAGAGAATCATGCTCCGTACCACCACAGGCCGCACCGTCGCGGCCCTCGCCGCGTCCGCGGCTGCACTGCTCGCCCTCAGCGCCTGCTCGTCGGCCGCCGGCACGGGATCGTCCGAAGAGGCCACGATCACCTACGGCATCTGGGACCAGAACCAGGAGCCCGCCATGCAGGAGATCGCCGATGCGTTCACGGCCGAGCACCCGAACGTCACCGTCGAGATCCAGCTCACGCCGTACAAGGAGTACTTCACGAAGCTCCAGACGTCGGTGTCGGGCGGCGCGGCCCCCGACGTGTTCTGGATGAACGGGCCGAACTTCCAGCTCTACGCGTCGAACGGCGTGCTCGCACCGCTCGACGAGCAGGGCATCGAGGCATCCGACTACCCGCAGGGCCTCATCGACCTGTACACCTACGACGGATCGCTCTACGGAGCGCCGAAGGACTTCGACACCGTCGCGCTCTGGTACAACACCGAGCTGTTCGACGCAGCGGGGGTCGAGTACCCGAGCGCCGGCTGGACGTGGGACGACCTGGAGGCCGCCGCGGCGAAGCTCACCGACCCGGCTGCCGGCGTCTACGGCATCACCGCCACCCAGTACGGCCAGGAGAACTACTACAACTCGATCGCCCAGGCCGGCGGCGAGGTCATCAGCGCAGACGGCACCGAGACGGGCTACGGCACCCCCGAGGCACTCGAGGGCATCACGCTCTGGACCGATCTCATCGCCGCGGGCTCCTCGCCCACCGCGCAGCAGATGACCGACACCGCGGCCGAGGACTTCTTCATCTCGGGCAAGGCCGCCATGTTCCAGAACGGGTCGTGGGCCGCGATCGCCTACGCCGAGAACCCCGACCTCGCCGAGAAGGTGAACGTCGCGCCGCTGCCCGCTGGGGCCGAGGGCAACCAGAGCGTCATCCACGGCATCGGCAACGTCGCGAACGCGAAGAGCGCCAACCTCGACCTCGCCAAGGAGTTCGCGGCATTCGCGAGCGGCGAGCAGGCGGCGGAGATCCAGGCCGAGTCCGGCACCGTGATCCCCGCCTTCAACGGCTCGCAGCAGGCCTGGGTCGACGCGCTTCCGCAGTACGACCTGCAGGTCTACATCGACGCGCTCGAGGCAGCCGTGCCGTACCCCGTGTCGAAGAACACCGCGGCGTGGACCGCGCTCGAGAGCGAGATCCTCTCGCAGGTCTGGGCCGGAGCGGTCTCGCCCGAAGACGGCCTGAAGCAGCTCGCAGACGAGATGCAGGCGGCACTCGACGCGGAGTCGGAGTAGTCACATGAGCGACCTGATCGCGCAGCGCACCGCGGCGCCGATCGCCGAGCTCGACGGGGGGCGGCCCGGTGCGGCCGCCCCCGCGCCCCGGCCTCGCCGGCGGGGACCCGGCCAGTCGGGTTGGTGGGCGCTCCTCTTCATCGGGCCCACCGCCGCCGGACTGTTGGCGTTCTACCTCTGGCCGACCGTGCGCACGTTCATCCTGTCGTTCACCGAGTCGGGGCCGTTCGGCGGTTCGGAGTTCGTCGGGCTCGACAACTACGTGCGGCTCCTCGAAGACCCCGAGCTCATCGCCGCGCTCCAGAACACCGCCGTCTACACGATCATCGTGCTCATCGGCATCCCGATCGCCGTGGGCATCGCGGCGCTCCTGAACACCAACGGCCTTCGCGGTCGCGGTGTCTACCGCACCCTCTACTTCATCCCGGTCGTCACGATGCCCGCGGCGATCGCGCTCGTGTGGCGCATGATCTACAACGGCGACTACGGCGTGCTCAACGAGGTGCTCGGCGTCTTCGGCATCCCGGGCAACAGCTGGCTCACCGACCCGGCCACGGCGCTGTTCGCGATCGCGATCGTCGGCATCTGGGCCGGCCTCGGCACGAACATCGTGATCTTCCTTGCGGGGCTCCAAGGCATCCCCGACACCGTGATGGAGGCCGCCGACCTCGACGGCGCAGGACCCGTCCGCAAGTTCTTCTCGATCACGATCCCGCTGCTCTCGCCCAGCATCTTCTTCGTGAGCGTCATCAGCGTGATCGGCGCGCTGCAGGTGTTCGACCTCATCTACATGATGCTCGGGCGCAACAACCCGGCGATGCCGAACACCCGGACGATCGTCTACCTGTTCTACGAGGCGGGCTTCCTCGACAACGAGCGCGGCTACGCGGCGGCCATCGCGTTCCTCCTGCTCGTCATCATCCTCGTCCTCACCGTCGTGCAGTTCCGCCTGCAGAAGAAGTGGGTGCACTATGAGTGAACTGACCCTGACCGAAGACGTGTCGACGCGGGCGGTCGTCGCGGGACCGACGACCCCCGCGGCATCCGCCTCGCCCGTTCGCAGCCGGCGACGCACCGCACGCAGCACGTGGATCGTGCACCTCGTGCTCGGCCTCGGCGCCGTCGTGATGGTGTTCCCCTTCGTCTGGCAGACGCTCACCGCGTTCAAGACCTTCCCGGACTCGGTGGCAGGTGCCGCCCGTGGTCATCCCCGATCCGTGGGTGTTCACGAACTTCGTCGAGGTGTTCGACTCGATGCCGTTCGCCCAGATGTTCCTGAACTCGGTCATGCTCACGATCGGCCGCACCGTCGGCCAGGTCATCCTGTGCACGATGGCGGGCTACGCGTTCGCCCGCATCCCGTTCCGGGGGCGCAACGTCGTGTTCGTCGTGTTCCTCTCGGTGCTCATGGTGCCGTCGCAGCTGTACCTGCTGCCGCAGTACGAGATCATCCAGTCGCTCGGCTGGCTGAACACGCTGCAGGCGCTCATCGTCCCCGGCATCTTCAGTGCCTTCGGCACGTTCCTCATGCGGCAGTTCTTCATGTCGATGCCGGCGGAGCTCGAGGAGGCCGCTCGCATCGACGGCGCGAACCCGTGGCAGACGTTCTGGCGGGTCATGGTGCCGCTCGCGAAGCCGGGCATCGTCGCGCTCACGGTCTTCACGGTGCTGTGGTCGTGGAACGACCTGCTCTGGCCGCTCGTCGTCACGACCGACCCCGCGAAGATGCCGCTGTCGGTGGGTCTGTCGCAGCTCGTCGGGCTGCACGGCACTGACTACCCTGTGCTCATGGCCGGCGCGCTGCTCGCGACGTTGCCGATGCTGATCACGTTCATGATCCTGCAGAAGCAGTTCATCCAGGGCATCGCGTTCTCCGGGACGAAGGGATGACGCGGATGACGCAGGCGAACAGCGGGAGCGCGAATGGCGGGAACGGCGCATCCGCACCGCGACGCCGACCCACGCTGCGCATGGTCGCCGACCTCGCGGGTGTCTCGACCGCCACGGTCTCGTACGTCTTCTCCGGACGCGGCGGGGGTGGATCCGGCGTCGCCGAGCACACGGCCGCGCGGGTGCACGCCGCCGCGCGCGAGCTGAACTACCGGCCGAATCGAGCCGCGCGCACGATCCGCACGGGTCGGAGCGACACCGTGCAGCTCTCGCTGCACATGCTGAGCGACCCGTGGTCGCTCGCCGTCGCCGCGGCGGTCAACGAGGAGGCCAACCGCCACGGGCTCACGACGCTGATCCTCGCCGACGGCGACTGGTACGCGGCGCTCGACAGAGTCGAGAGCGACGTCGCCTACCTCGATGGGGCGGTCGACACCGACGACGGCAAGCGCAAGCTGGCCTCGCTCGTCGAGCGCGGCCAGCGGCTCGTCGTGTTCTCCGAGACGCTCGAACCCGAGGGTTACGACGTGATCCGCTCCGACGCGATCCCCGGCTGCTACCTCGCGATGGACCACCTGCTCGAACGGCACACGGCGATCGGATGCCTCGTGGCCGAGGGGGCGTTCAGGGCGACGGGTCGTTCGCGGTACACGCCGTACGTCGAACGCATGCGCTCACGCGGACTTCCCGTGGTCCCGTCGCACACCTCGACCTTCACCGAGACGCAGGCGAGCGCGTTCACCGCAGCGGTCACGCTGCTCTCGCAGCCCGAGCGGCCGACCGCGATCTACGCCACCACCGACTTCGCCGCGATCGCGGCGATCAACGCGGCGCACATGCTCGGGCTGCGGGTGCCGCACGACGTCGCCGTGATCGGCGTCGGCAACACCCCCGACGCGCGGCTCGTCTCACCGACGCTGACCACCGTCGGACCCACCACCGACTTCTACGAGCGGCAGGCCGAGATCATCGTCGCCCGCGCGCTCGAGTCCCACTCCGAGGAGCCCCGGCTCCACGACTTCCGCTGGTCGCTCGTCATGGGCGGCTCGACCGATCTCGACACTCCGCCGCGCACGCCACGCCTGCGCGAGCGCGACGCGTAACCCCCTGAAGGAGCACCACCCCGTGGATCTGAACATCGGCATCGTCGGCTTCGGCGCGCGCGCCTCTCTCTGGACCGAGGCGCACCGCCCGGGCCGCGGCTCACGCGTCGTCGCCGTCTGCGACCCCGCCGAGCGTGCCCGCGCGGATGCGCGCACGGCGCTGCCCGAGGCATCCGTCACCGAATCGCTCGACGAGCTGCTCGCGATGGGACTCGACGCGGTCATGGTGCTCACGCCCGACCACCAGCACGCGTCCGTCGCGATCGCCGCGCTCGAGGCCGGCGTGCCGGTGTTCTGCGAGAAGCCGCTCGCGGTGACCGTCGACGACGCCGACGCGATCCTCGAGACCGCTCGCCGCACGGGCACCCGGCTGTACGTCGGCCACAACATGCGGCACATGTCGGTCGTGGTGCTCATGCGCCGGCTCATCCAGGAGGGGCGCATCGGCGACGTCAAGGCGATCTGGTGCCGTCACTTCGTGGGCAACGGCGGCGACTTCTACTTCAAGGACTGGCACGCCGAGCGCGAGAAGACCACGAGCCTGCTGCTGCAGAAGGGCGCGCACGACCTCGACGTCATCCACTGGCTCGCCGGGGCGTACACGACCGAGGTGCAGGCCATGGGCTCGCTCAGCGTCTACGGCGACGTCGACGACCGGCGCGACCGATCGGGCGAGCGCATGCGCGACTGGTTCAGCCTCGACAACTGGCCGCCGGCCGCGCAGACCGGACTCAACCCCGTCATCGACGTCGAGGACATCTCGATGGTGAACCTGCGGCTCGGCAACGGCGTGCTCGCCTCCTACCAGCAGTGCCACTTCACGCCCGACTACTGGCGCAACTACACCGTGATCGGCACCGAGGGGCGCATCGAGAACTTCGGGGATGTCTCGGGGTCGGAGGTGCGGCTCTGGAACCGCCGTCACAACGGCGCCGCACCCGCCGACGAGACGTTCATCGTGCCCGAGGCGACCGAGGACGCCGGCCATGACGGTGCCGACGCGTTGCTCGTCGCCGAGTTCCTCCGGTTCGTGCGCGACGGCGGGCTCACCGAGACCTCGCCCGTGGCCGCGCGCGAGGCCGTCGCCGCCGGCATCCGCGCCACGGAGTCGCTTCGCGGCGACGGGGGCGCGCTCGCCGTGCCGCCGCTCGACCCCGACCTCGTCGACTACTTCGAGCGCGGCCAGGTCGAACCGGCCGCAGTGGCAGGTCGTTGACGCATCGGTCGGACGGGGGTCGGGTCATCCGTCGCTACCATGAACTGACTGGCGCTCGGGGTGACCGGACACGACCCGATTCCCCGACCCAGAGCCGAACACCCCCGGCTCGAGTACCAGAGGACAATGAGGTTATCGATGAAGGCCCTGTACAAGCCTGCGCCCGGCGCCGGACTGGAGTTCGTGGATCGACCCGAGCCCGAGCCCGGGCCCGGCGACGTGAAGATCCGGGTGCTGCGCACCGGAATCTGCGGCACCGACCTGCACATCGAGGGATGGGACGACTGGGCCGCGTCGACGATCGTGGCGCCGCTCGTCCCGGGGCACGAGTTCTACGGCGAGGTCGTCGAGGTCGGCGCGCTCGTGCACGACGTGGCCGTCGGCGACCGGGTGTCCGGTGAGGGGCACATCGTCTGCGGCATGTGCCGCAACTGCCGCGCCGGGCGCCGCCAGATGTGCATCCGCACGCAGGGCGTCGGCGTGAACCGCGACGGGGCGTTCGCCGAGTACGTCGTGATCCCCGGTGAGAACGTGTGGGTGCACACCTCGCCCGTCGACCCCGAGGTCGGGGCGATCTTCGACCCGTTCGGCAATGCCGTGCACACCGCGCTCAAGTTCCCGCTGGTCGGCGAGGACGTGCTGATCACCGGGGCCGGGCCGATCGGCCTCATGGCCGCGTCGGTCGCCCGGCACGTCGGCGCCCGGTTCATCGTCGTGACGGATGTCTCGGAGCCACCGGCTCGAACTCGCGCGGCGCATGGGCGCCGACCTCACGGTGAACGTCGCCCAGCGGCGCATCGTCGACGCGCAGCGCGAGCTCGGCATGCGCGAAGGGTTCGACGTCGGGTTCGAGATGTCGGGACATCCGACCGCCCTGCCCGAGATGATCGAGAACATGAACCACGGCGGCCGCGTCGCGATGCTCGGGCTGCCGAGCGCCCCGATCGACGTCGACTGGGCGAAGGTCGTCACGCACATGCTCACCATCTCGGGCATCTACGGGCGCGAGATGTTCGAGACGTGGAACGCGATGAGCGCGATGCTGCAGTCCAGCGCCGACCTGCGCGAGGCGCTGGCACGGTCATCACCGACCGATTCGCCGCACGACGATTGGGATGCCGCCTTCGCGACGGCCCGCGAAGCGCGGGCGGGCAAGGTCGTGCTCGACTGGACGGAGGTCTAGAGATGTACGGAACGGTCCGCGACCAGCTTCGCGCCGAACTCGACGAGATCGAGGCCGCCGGCCTCACGAAGCGCGAGCGCGGCATCCACGGCCCGCAGTCCTCGCGAGATCGAGGTCGCCGGGCGCGAGGTGCTGAACTTCTGCGCCAACAACTACCTCGGGCTCGCGAACGACCCGCGCATCGTCGAGGCGGCGCATCGCGGCGCTCGACGACTGGGGCTACGGCCTCGCGAGCGTGCGGTTCATCTGCGGCACCCAGGAGCTGCACCTCGAACTCGAGCGCCGGGTGTCGGCGTTCCTGGGGTACGACGACACGATCCTCTTCTCATCGTGCTTCGACGCGAACGGCGGCGTCTTCGAGGTGCTCTTCGGCGCCGACGACGCGATCATCAGCGACGAGCTCAACCACGCGTCGATCATCGACGGCATCAGGCTGTCGAAGGCGCAGCGGTTCCGCTACAAGAACCGCGACCTCGCCGACCTCGAGGCCCAGCTCGTCGCGGCCGCCGGCGCGCGCCGCCGCGTGATCGTCACCGACGGGGTCTTCTCGATGGACGGCTACATCGCGCCGCTCGCCGAGATCTGCGACCTGGCCGACCGGTACGACGCACTCGTCTTCGTCGACGACTCGCACGCCGTGGGCTTCGTGGGCGAGCACGGTCGGGGCACGCCCGAGTACTGCGGCGTCGAGGGCCGGATCGACATCACGACCGGCACGTTCGGCAAGGCCCTCGGCGGGGCATCCGGCGGTTACGTGGCGGCGCGCGCCGAGATCGTTGCGCTGCTGCGCCAGCGCGCCCGGCCGTACCTCTTCTCGAACACGCTCGCGCCGGCGATCGTCGCGGGCACGCTGCAGGCGCTCGAGCTGCTCGAGTCGTCGGGGTCGCTGCGCGAGCGGCTGAAGGCCAACGCGGCGCTGTTCCGCTCGCTCATGGAGGCCGAGGGCTTCGACCTGCTGCCCGGCGAGCACCCGATCGTGCCCGTCATGTTCGGCGACGCCGCGCTCACGGCGCGCATCGCCGATGCCCTGCAGGCGCGCGGCGTGTACGTGACGGCGTTCAGCTTCCCGGTGGTGCCCCGCGGTGCGGCGCGCATTCGCGTGCAACTGTCGGCGGCGCATTCCGAGGAGGAGATCCGCCGATGCGTCGAGGCGTTCGCTGCCGCGCGCGACGAGGTGGCACCCGAGTCGGCGTGACGGATACCGCGGCTCAGCGTCCCCGCTCGCCTGCCTGCATCACGAGCGAATCCGGCAGCAGGCGGGTGAGGGCGACGATCGCCCGGTAGCGCAGCGACGGCACCGAGACCGCCTTGCCGCGGGCCGCGTCGCGGAGCCCCTCGGCCACGACCGTGCGTGCATCGAGCCACTGCCAGGCCGGCACGCCCTCCTTGCCGGGCTGCAGGCCCATGCGGCCGTGGAAGTTCGTGTGCGTGAAGCCCGGGCACACCGCGGTGGTGCTGACGCCGCTCGGCCCGTAGCGCTCGTTCGACCAGCGGCTGAAGCTGATGAGCCAGCCTTTGCACGCGCCATAGGTCGACCTCGGGATGAATCCCGCCACCGACGCGACGTTGATGATGCGACCACGGCCGCGAGGCAGCATCCGTCCGAGTGCGGCATGGCTCAACCGCATCGGCACCTCCACGTGAAGGGCGAGGTGGTTCATCTCGTCGTCGATGTCGTTGGCCGCGAAGTCGAGCGGCAGCCCGAAGCCGGCATTGTTCACGAGCAGGTCGATCGGACGCTCGAGGTCGGCCACGCGCGCGACCACACGTGCGAGGTGACGGCGCTTCAGCAGGTCGGCCGGAAGCACCTCGACAGCGACCCCGTACTTGGAACGGATCTGCTCGGCGACCCGGTCGAGCGCCTCGCGGTCTCGTGCCACGAGCACGAGGTCGGCGCCGGTGGCGGCGAGCTGGCGGGCGAACTCGGCGCCGAGGCCGAGCTCGCGCCCGTGATGAGTGCGGTGTTCGGCATGCGGATCAGCCTAGGCGGCTCGACGAAGCGGATCCCTGCGAGGCCGGCGAGGAGTCGCCCCGGCGCGGCATCCGTCGACCTCGAATCGATTCGAGGTCCATGATCTATGATCGGCGTGTCGGTGAACCCGCCGACCCCACATGAGGATCGATCCCGAATGTCCGAGTCCGCTCGACCCACGCTCGCCGATGTCGCGGCCCGCGCCGGTGTCTCCGCGTCGACCGCCTCGCTCGCGTTCAGCGGCTCCGGCCCGGTGTCGGATGCCACGAAGGAGCGCGTGCTCGCTGCCGCCGCCGAACTCGGCTACGCCGGGCCCGACCCGCGGGCCCGGTCGCTGCGCCGCGGACGCTCGGGCATCGTCGGCGTCGTGCTCGAGGAGCGCGTGCGCGCGGCGTTCCTCGACCCGGTGAAGATCCAGATGCTCGACGGCATCACCGAGGGCATCGCGCCGCTCGGGGCCGGCCTGCTGCTGCTCACCGACACCGGCGAGGCGGGCGGCAACGCGGTCGGCATCGAGAGCGCGCCGGTCGACGCGGTCGTGCTCGTCGGCTGCAGCCCACGGCTCGGCGTCGCCGTCGAGGTGCTGCGGCGCCGAGGCATCCCTGCGGTCGCCATCGAGGGCGCGGCGGGCGAGGGCGTGCCCCAGATCTCGATCGACAACCGCGCGGCCACGAGGCGCGGGGCCGAGTACCTGCGGGAACTCGGGCACACGGATGTCGCGCTCGTGACGCTCCCGTTCGACGCCGACCGAACCCGTGGCCCGCTGACTCCCGAGCTCATCGCCGCGAGCACCGCCGACACCGCGAGCGAGCGGCTCGCCGGTGCCCGAGAGGTGTTCCCCGACGCCGCCGGACGTGCTGCCGCGGCGAGCTCGATCGAAGAGGGTCGCGAGGCCGCGCTGGCGCTGCTGGCCGACCCGGCGAGCCGCCCGACCGCGATCATCGCGCAGAGCGACCTGCTGGCGGCCGGGGTCATCAACGCGGCCGAGGAGCTCGGCATCGCCGTGCCCGCCGAGCTCAGCGTGCTCGGATTCGACGGCATCCGCGTCGACGGACTGCAGCACGACCTCACGACCCTCGCCCAGCCGTCGGTGTCGAAGGGCCGCGCAGCCGGCGAGGCCGTCGTGCAGCTGCTCGCCGGTGAGCCGGGCGAGTCGGTGTGCTTCACGAGTACGCTGCACGTCGGCGACACGACAGCATCGCCGCCGGGCTGGCGCGGATCCGCGCGACGCTGACGCCGAGTACCTACCGGCATGGCGGTCGGAGCGTGTCGCCGGGCTACGCAGCGGCGCCGACCACCATCCACGCCGAACCGCGCGCCCGCAGCCAGAGCGTGACGGCCCTCGCCGCGAGGTACCCGATGGCGAACGCGGCCATGAGCCACGCCGGCCCGGCGGCGCCCGCCGGCGCGACCGCGACGACCCAGAGCGCGAGCGGCACGAACAGCGCGAGGTTCACGAGCCCCGTCCAGGCGAGGTAGCGCGCGTCGCCGGCGCCGATGAGCACACCGTCGAGCACGAAGACGAGCCCGCCGAGCGGCGCCGAGAGCCCGAGCACCACGAGCGTCGGCGGCAGCAGCGCCTGCACCTCGGCCGAGCTCGTGAAGAGCGCGGGCAGCACCCACGCCGTCGCGATGACGAGCGCTCCGACCACGACCCCGCCGCCGACCCCCCACTGCAGGCACCGCTTCAGCACCGCGCGCACGCGCCCGACGTCGCCGGCCCCGAGCCCGAGCCCGACGAGCGCCTGCGCGGCGATCGCGAGCGCGTCGAGCGCGAACGCGATCGTGAAGTAGATGGTCATCGCGACCTGGAACGCGGCGAGCTCGTCGGAGCCGAGCGAGGTCGCCGCCCAGGTGGCGAGCAGCAGCGCCGCCCGCAGGCTTACGGTGCGCAGGAACAGCCATCCGCCCGACCGGGCCCCGCGCAGCACTCCGGCGTGGTGCGGCCACGGGCTCGCCCCCTCGCTCGCCGCGTGCCGCCCGACGACCACGAGGTACACGACGACCATGCCCCACTGCGCGACGACCGTGCCCCACGCCGACCCGGCGATGCCCCAGCCGAGCACGTAGATGAAGACGTAGTTGAGCGCGATGTTCACGGCGAATCCGATGCCGGCGACCCACAGCGGCGTGCGGGTGTCCTGCAGGCCGCGCAGCAGGCCGGTCGCCGCGAAGACCACGAGCATCGCGGGCAGGCCGGCCATCGAGATCGACAGGTACACGGATGCCTCGGCGGCGACGTCGCTCGCGGCGCCGAACACGCCCACCAGCACGGGAGTGGCGAACCAACCCGCCACGGCGAGCACCACGCCGAGGCCGAGTGCCAGCCAGAGGCCGTCGATGCCCGCGGCGACCGCGCCGCGCCGATCGCCGATGCCCACTCGACGCGCCACCGCGGGCGTCGTCGCGTAGGAGAGGAACACCATGAGCCCGATGATCGTCTGCAGGATCGCGCTCGCGAGCCCGAGCCCCGCGAGCGGCGTCGCGCCGAGGTGGCCGATCATCGCGGTGTCGGCGAGCAGGAACAGCGGCTCGGCGATGAGCGCACCGAGCGCAGGTACCGCGAGGCGCAGGATGTCGCGGTCGACGGAACGGGTTGCAACGGACTTGCTCATGGCGTCTCGAGCCTATGCGCGGCCACCGACCGACGCCCCGCTCGCGCCATTCGCGGAGGGTGGGACATCCGCTCGCCCGCCGGGCCGCCGAGCGGAATAGTGTTGCGTCGTGAGCACGGGTGCGAGGTACCGACCAGGGCGGCGGATGTCCCGCCTCAGGGCGGCTCGACTGCACCCCGAGCAGGCCGTGGTCGTCGGCTTCGCCGCCGCCGTGCTGGTCGGCACCGTGCTGCTGATGCTGCCGATCTCGACGGCGGCGGGCGAGCCGCCGTCGTTCGTCGACGCGCTGTTCACCGCGACCTCGGCCGTCTGCGTCACGGGACTCACCGTGGTCGACACCCTCACGTTCTGGAGCCCGTTCGGGCAGGTCGTCATCATGCTGCTCATCCAGCTGGGCGGGCTCGGCATCATGATCTTCGCCGCGCTCATCGGCCTGCTCCTGGCCCGCCGGATGTCGGTCCGATCGCGGCTGAACACGGCGAGCGAGGCCAAGGCGGTCGGCTTCGACGACGTGCGCGGGCTCGTGCGCGGCATCGTGCTGATCTCGCTCACGATCGAGGCTGCGGTCTTCGTGCTGTTGTTCCCGCGGTTCATGCTCGGGTACGGCTACGGGGTCGGCGAGGCGGCATGGCATGCCATGTTCCACTCGGTCTCGTCGTTCAACAACGCCGGGTTCGCGCTCTACTCCGACAACCTCATCGGGTTCGTGAGCGACCCGTGGATCTGCCTGCCGATCGCGGGCGCGATCATCCTCGGCGGCCTCGGCTTCCCCGTGATCATGCAGCTCCGCAAGGAGTTCACCCGCCCGCTGCACTGGTCGATGAACACCAAGCTCGTGCTGACGGGCACGGTGGCCCTGCTCGTGGCCGGCACCGTCTACATCACCGCGATCGAGTGGAACAACCCCGCGACGCTCGGCGCGCTCGACCCCGCGGCACGCGTGCTGGCGGGGTTCTTCCAGTCGGTGCAGACCCGCACGGCGGGATTCAACTCGCTCGACATCGGCCTGCTGAACGACGAGACCTGGCTCGGCATGGACGTGCTGATGTTCATCGGCGGCGGTCCCGCCGGCACCGCGGGCGGAATCAAGGTGACGACGTTCGCGGTGCTCTTCTTCATCATGATGACCGAGCTCCGTGGCGAGGGCGCCGTGAACATCTACGGCAAGCGGCTCTCTCGTGCGGTGCACCGCCAGGCGATCACGGTCGTGCTCATCGCCGTCGCCGCCGTGGTCATCGCGACGGCCCTGCTCATGATCATCACCGGCCTCGACCTCGACCGGCTGCTGTTCGAGGTGGTGTCGGCGTTCGCAACGGTGGGGCTCTCGACGGGCATCACGTCCGGCCTGCCCGACGCGGCGAAGATCATCCTCGTGCTGCTCATGTTCCTCGGCCGGCTCGGGCCGTTGACCCTCGGTACGGCGCTCGCGCTGCGCGATCGCCGCATCCTCTACGAATACCCGAAAGAGAGGCCCGCAATTGGCTAGATTCGCGATCTTCGGCGCCGACACGTCGCGCATCGCCGAGGCCGACTCGGTCGCCGTCATCGGCCTCGGCCGGTTCGGCAGCTCGCTGGCGCTCGAACTCATGGCCGCCGGCACCGACGTCCTCGGCATCGACGTCGACGAGGACCTCGTGCAGGCGCTGAACGGGCAGTTGACGCAGGTCGTCCGCGCGGACTCCACGAAGGAGGAGGCACTGCGCCAACTCGCGGTCGACGAGTTCGACCGCGTGGTCGTCGCGATCGGCGACGACATCTCGGCTTCGATCCTCACGTGCTCGGTGCTGCTCAGCCTCAAGATCCCGATCATCTGGGCGAAGGTCGGCGACGACCGCCACGGCCTCATCCTCGAGCAGCTCGGCGTGCACCACGTCATCTACCCCGAGAAGGACATGGGGCGACGGGTCGCCCACCTCGTGCGGGGTGCCGCGCTCGACTACATCGAGGTCGAGAGGGGGTACGCGCTCGTGAAGGCGGCGGCCCCCGGGAAGTTCCTCGGCAAGCGGCTCGGCGACACCCACCTGCGCTCCGACCACGGCGTCACGATCGCGGCGTACAAGCGCGACGACCAGGGGTGGCAGAACGCCGACGCCGACACGGTGCTGCACGCCGGCGACACCGTGCTGGTGGTCGGCCCTACTGCGCGTGCCGAGAGTTTCGCCCAGCTTCGCTGAACGGGCCGCCTCCGGCGGCACCCTCCCGCCTAGGCTGTGAGGATGACCGACGTCGCACTGCCCTCCGGAATCCAGCACGACGAGCTCGATGAGTCCGTGCGCCCACAGGACGACCTGTTCCGCCACGTCAACGGCCGATGGATCGAACGCACCGAGATCCCCGCCGACAAGGCCAGGTACGGCTCGTTCCTCGTCTTGCACGAAGAGGCCGAGCAGGCCGTGCGCGAGATCATCGAGGAGGCGCAGCAGGCCGAGCCCGGCACCGAGGCGCGCAAGGTCGGCGACCTGTACGCCAGCTTCATGGACGAGCAGCACGCCGAGCTGCTGGGGGCCACGCCGATCGCCGCGCAGCTCATGGACGTCTCGCTCGTGAACTCGGTCGAGTCGCTGATCGGGACCCTCGGCCGCCTCGAACGCCAGGGGGTCACCGGCTTCGCCCAGCTCTTCGTCGACAACGATCCCGGCAACCCCGAGCGCTACCTCGTGTTCGTCGAGCAGGGCGGCATCGGCCTGCCCGACGAGAGCTACTTCCGCGAGGAGCGGTTCGCCGGCATCCGCACGGCCTACAACGCCCACCTCGAGCGCATGTTCGGGCTCGCGCAGCTCGACGACCCGGCCGACCGGGCCGTGCGCGTCTTCGACCTCGAGACGGCGATCGCCGCGGCCCACTGGGACAACGTGGCGTCCCGCGACAGCGAGAAGACGTACAACCTCACCGGTTGGAACGACGTCGTGGCCGCGTCATCCGTCGACCTCGACCTGTGGCGCGACGCCATGGGCGTTCCCGCCGGCGCGTTCGACGAGGTCGTCGTACGTCAGCCCTCGTTCGTCGCGGGCCTCGGCGCGCTGCTGACCGACGACAGGCTGCCGGCGTGGAAGGACTGGCTCGCGTGGCAGGTCATCCGTTCGAGCGCTGCCTATCTCTCGAACGACTTCGTCGAGGCCAACTTCGACTTCTACGGCCGCACGCTCACGGGCACCCCGCAGATGCGCGAACGCTGGAAGCGCGGCGTCTCGCTCGTCGAGGGCGCCATGGGCGAGGCCGTCGGCCACATCTACGTCGAGCGGCACTTCCCGCCCGCGGCGAAGGAGGCGATGGACGAGCTGGTCGCGAATCTCGTCGAGGCCTACCGCCAGTCGATCACCGCCCTCGACTGGATGGGCAAGAAGACCCGCACCCGCGCCCTCGACAAGCTCGCGAAGTTCACTCCGAAGATCGGCTTCCCGGTGAAGTGGCGCGACTACTCGAGCCTCGAGATCACCGCCGGCGACCTCGCCGGCAACGTTCGGGCGACCGCCGAGTTCGAGTTCAACCGCGAGCTGGGCAAGATCGGCAAGCCGATCGACCGCGACGAGTGGTTCATGACCCCTCAGACCATCAACGCCTACTACAACCCCGGGTTCAACGAGATCGTGTTCCCCGCGGCCATCCTGCAGTACCCGTTCTTCACGCCCGAGCGCGACGCGGCCGCCAACTACGGCGCGATCGGCGCGGTCATCGGCCACGAGATCGGGCACGGCTTCGACGACCAGGGCTCGAAGTACGACGGCGACGGTCGACTCACCGATTGGTGGACCGCGGCCGACCGTACGGCGTTCGAGAAGCGCACGAAGGCGCTCATCGCCCAGTACGACCTGCTGGTCCCGACGCAGCTGACCGACGGCGACGCGGTCGATGCAGGCGATGCGAGCGAGTCGGATGCCCCGTCCGCGACATCCGATCACCACGTGAACGGTGCCCTCACGATCGGCGAGAACATCGGCGACCTCGGTGGCCTCGCGATCGCCTGGAAGGCGTACGTGCTCTCGCTCGGCGGTTCGGTCGACGACGCGCCGGTCATCGACGGACTCACGGCGGCGCAGCGGTTCTTCCTGTCGTGGGCCCAGGCCTGGCAGATGAAGGGCCGCGATGAAGAGGTCATCCGCCTGCTCGCGATCGACCCGCACTCGCCCAACGAGTTCCGCTGCAACCAGATCGTGCGCAACATCGACGAGTTCTACGGGGCGTTCGACGTGAGCGATGGTGACGCGCTCTGGCTCACCCCGGCCGAGCGCGTCACCATCTGGTAGGTCGGCCTCAGCTCGTGACCGAGATGTCGCCGACGTTCGTCGTGAACTCGTACTGGCGAGCGGCCGAGGGGTCGTTCTGGGCGTCGAGGTCCACGTCGCCGATCTCCGTGTCGACGGTGAGCGCGTAGCGGCCCTCGGGCAGGTCGACGTGTACCTGGCCGACTTCGGACTCGACCCGGAGTCCGCTCGGAAGCGCCTCGAGTTCGAGCGTGATGTCGCCGACAGCCGACTGCGCCGTGAGCTCGCCGTCGGTGCTGAAGCGGTCGAGGTCGATCTCACCGGCATCGGTGTGCACGTCGAGCGATTCCGCCGCGCCGCGAAGCGCGATGTCGCCGACGTGGCTGCGGGCCGCGACGTCCGCGTAGATGCCGACGGCATCGACGTCGCCCATGTCGGTGCTCAGGTCGAGCGTGACCGGGTCGCTCTCGAGCGACGCGGGGAGGACGAGCACGAGCTCAGGGCTGCGAGTGCCGAACCACGGCCACCACAGCTCGGGCATGCCGAACTCGCGCACGTGCGTCAGGGATACGTGCAGCGTGTCGCCGCGCACCTCGTGGTCGAGCTCGAGTCGCTCACGCGCATCGCCCTGACGAAGGGTCAGCTCGCTCCGGCTGACATCGCCGTACTCGACGCTGACGTCGGCCAGATCGCCGTCGAGCACGACGGCGTTGAAGGGTGCGTCGATCTCGAACGTGTCCGATGCGCCGACGGGCCTGGTGGCGGAGCGAACGACGCCCACGGCGAGCCAGGCGATCACCGCGAGGACGATCACTCCCACGACGATCAGCGCGACGTTTCGGCCCGCGTGGGAGGGGCTGGGGGTTTCGGTGGTGGACATGGTTCGCTTCCTGGTTCGAGCCGCGTGAACGGCATTCCGATGGGGATGTCATTCACGCTACGAAGCGCCGGCGAACGCCGGGAGCCGGGGAGCCGCCCGATCCGTCGGGGGATAACCCCCGGCACGCCGGTCGTGCGCCGGCGGTGGCTCCGACGCGTCTTACACTGTCTGGGGAGTGATTCCCGATCCCGCCCTCCGACCCTTCCAGTCGAGCAGTGAAGATCCGGGAATCGACCGCATGAAAGTGTCCAGTCCATCCTTCTCGAGCGCGCCGCAGACTGCGGTGGGGGAGCGCCGAGCCCCCAGAGGAAGAGCGTGCAATCACCGTGGTGACGTCGTCGCAGGGTTCAGAGCGCCGCGCACGACACGCCAGCTTCCGTCACGGTCGTCACCGCACCGACGAGGCCAACGAGGACTTCACGCGGGGGTTCAACGCCCTCGGTGAGCTCGCGCTCGCGGGCGTGCAGGTGTCGGCCCGGGCGACCGACCTCGCGACCGGCAAAGTGCTCTTCTCGGTCGACGACCACGTGGTCATGCCCACCGCGTCGATCGGCAAGGTGCTGCTGCTCGTCGAGGTCGCGTCGCGTCTCGTCGACACGAGCGCCGAGGCGTTCACCGTGCTCGAACGCGACCCGCGCGACGCCGTCGGCGACTCGGGCATCTGGCAGCACCTGCAGTCCCCGTCGCTGCCCATCGCCGATCTCGCCGCGCTCGTCGGCGCCACGAGCGACAACCTCGCCACGAACGTGCTCATCCGCCACATCGGCCTCGAGTCCGTGCGTGCCCGCACCGAGACGCTCGGGCTCACCCGTACCGCGCTGCTCGACCTCGTGCGCGACCACCGCGGTCCCGACGACGCCCCGCAGCTCTCGATCGGGTCCGCGAAGGAGCTCACGTGGCTGTTCGCATCACTCGCCCGCGGTGAGATCGTGTCGCCCGACGTCTCGCAGCGCGTCGTCGGCTGGCTCTCGCTCAATGCCGACCTGTCGATGGTGGCCTCGGCCTTCGGGCTCGACCCGCTCGCGCATCGCACGCCCGACCACAGCGTGCTGCTCATGAACAAGACCGGGACCGACGCCGGGGTGCGCAGCGAGGTCGGCGTGCTCCGCGGGCCGAGGGCGAGCGTGTCGTACGCCGTGTCGATGTACTACGCCGACACGATGCTCTCGTCGCGCCTCGCCGTGCTCGACGGCATGCGCCAGGTCGGGAGCGACCTGCTCGAGTTCGTGCACTGACGACACGTCACGGCGAGGACTCCACCTCGCTCGCGTCGGCGCGTATCGGGTCCTGCGTGAGCATCGCGATGCCGTCGCGCACCGCCTGCAGCGTCTCGGGAGCGTCGAGCAGGCGGAAGTGGCCCGGCACCGGAACGCGCACGTTGATCGCGCCCTCGAGCGCGGCCCCGTCGGGCACGTGCGGATCGAACGTGCCGAAGATCGACACGATGCGCCCGTTCACGGATGCCGCATTGCCGAGCATCACGATCGTCTCGTCGCTCGGCAGCAGTGCCCTGATGCTCGGGTCGCCGAAGAGCCGGGCCCGGCGCGCGCCCGCGAAAGGCGTGCAGATCGCCACGACCCCGCGAACGCCGAGCTGCTCGCCCTCATCGTCGACGAGCACGTGCTTGCCGATGAGCCCGCCCTTGCTGTGCGCGACGATCACGCGTCCGGCCAGGGGCGGGGCGACGCGGGCGAGTGCCCGGGCCACGCGCGCGGCGGTCTCGGCGATCGGCTTCCGGTTCACGCGCATGCCGTGCACGACGACGACCCGGTGCCCGTCGGCGTTGAGCGCGTCGCCGAGTCCGCGCAGGAACGACCAGTGCTCGTACACGCCGGGCAGCAGCACCACCTGAGGCTTCTCGAGGTCGCCCGTGCGCCAATCCGCCGGCTCGCGTCGGGCGCCGAAGACCGCCAGCTGACGCCACCCGGCGTACGCGTAGTCGCGCGCCATCCAGCCGAGGGCCGCCGGAAGGCTGGGCTCCTCGGCCTTCGAGGGCTCCTCCGGCAGCGCCATCGGGCGTCCGGCCGGCAGGCCCTGCGCATGCCGCGCGATCAGTTCGCCGACCCGGCCGCCGGCGCGGATCATGGTCTCGTGTCCGCGCCCGGGCACCTCGGCGTAGCGCCCGTTCGGCACGAGTCCGGCCACTTCCTCGGCCCAGTACCGGGGCACGATGCGGTCGTGCTCGCCGCGGATCACGAGCGTGGGCGCCGCGATCTCGGGCAGCACGCGCTCGATGCGGTGCTCGAGCATCGGCCGGAGGTTCGCGACGTACCAGCGCGGCCCGGCCTTCGCGTACGACGCGATCCCCAGGCCGAGCACCTTCGGGTTCACGAGGGCGATGTCCTGCAGGAACCGCATCGTCTGCATGGCGAGGGTCCGCTCGCGCGGATTCACCGTCGGTGCGATGAGCACGAGTCGATCGACGAGCTCGGGATGCCGCGCCGCGGTCTCCGCGACAACCTGCGCACCGGTGGAGTGCCCGATGAGCACCGGGCGCTCGATGCCCTCGGCGACGAGCAGGTCCGCGAGCAGCTCACCGGCCTCCGGCATGCTCAGGGGCTCGCGCGGCTCGGGTGCGTCGCCGAAACCCGGCAGGTCGAGCGCGTGCACGGTGCCGGTCGGTTCGAGGGCGTCGGCGAGTCCGTCCCAGTACTCGTGCGCCATGCCGAGGCCGTGCACCAGCACGTAGTCGGGACCGCTGCGAAGCCCCGACTCATGGATGATCACCACGTGTTCGCCGCTTCGGAACTCGCGGGAGTTCGACATGACCGCAGTCTAGGGGCGGGCGCAGGGGGGCGCGCGAGGGGTGACGTCGGCGGGTCGCCTCGATCAGTCGATGATTCCGGATGCCGCGAGCCGGGCCAGCACCTCGACGCCGGCGGGCGGGCAGCGGGACGCGTCGGCGGTCGTCACCCAGTGCAGCGCGTCGACCTCGGTCGAGGCGAACGGCATGGCGTCGGTCTCGGCGCGGAACACGCGCATGCGCACGAGCCGGCCGTCGGGTTCGCCGTGCGCCTGCACGACCACCTCGAACAGCTCGTCGAGCTCGGCGGGATCGAGCACGAGGGCGACCTCCTCGAGCGCCTCGCGTGCGGCGGCCTCGGCGGCGGTCTCGCCGTGGTCGATCTTTCCGCCGGGCATGTAGTACACCTCGCGGTCGCGCGCCGTGACCATGAGCACCCGGCGGTCGCGGACGAGTGCGATCGCGGCGACGAGGAGGTCGGGGAGGGGCATCCGATCGTCGGGCGTCGCGCTCGGCGGCCGCTGTTTCGGCGGCCGCTGCTTCGTGGGCCGTCGAGTCGTCGGGCGTGCGTTCGTGGTGCATCCGTTCCACGATAGGTGCCGCCGCCGCTACGCTGGCTCGCACGTGCCGAGCACGCGCGTACCGGGCACCGAGCACCGAGCACGAGCACGAGCACGAGCACGAGCACCGTGCACCCGCAGATCGCGAAGGAGCGAGCAATGGCCGACGACGACCGCGGATACGGGCGCTCCGCGCAGTCCGAGGTGTACCGGGCGGGCCTCTCGGGCACCCGCCCGGCGGTGCCCGTCGACGCCGATGCGCTCGAGCGAGCCGCTCGCAAGGCCGTGTCGTCCGAGGCCTTCGCATACCTCGCGGGCGGCGCCGGCGCAGAGGCGACCATGGCCGCGAACCGCGCCGCGTTCGCCCGCCACCGGATCTGGCCGCGCGTGCTGCGGGATGTCTCGTCGCGAGACCTCTCGATCGAGCTGCTCGGTCGGCGCCGGGAGACGCCGTTCGTGCTCTCGCCGATCGGGGTCGCCGAGATGGCGCACGCCGACGCCGATGTCGCCGTCGGGCGGGCGGCGGCCGCGCTCGACGTTCCGTACGTGCTCTCGAACCAGGCGTCGCGCCCGATGGAGGAGGTCGCCGCGGCCATGGGCTCGCGCTCGCGGTGGTTCCAGCTCTACTGGAGTGCCTCCGACGAGCTGAACGCGTCGTTCGTGCGTCGCGCCGAGGCGGCCGGCTGCGAGGCGATCGTCGTCACGCTCGACACGCACCTGCTCGGCTGGCGCCCCCGCGACCTCGATGCGGCCTACCTGCCGTTCACGCGCGGCCAGGGCATCGCGCAGTACACGAGCGACCCGGTGTTCGCCGAGCTCGTGCGCGAGCGGGTGGCGCGCGCCGGTGCCACGGGAAGTGCAGCGGGGGCCGGTGCGGCCACTCGCCCGAAGATCACCCCGACCCTGCTCGCCTCGGCGTTCTCGGTCGCCCGCTCGGGAGCGCACACCCGCCTCGTCGACGGCGGCGTCCGCGAGGCGTTGCGTTCGCCGTTGCCGCGCGCGGCGGTCGAGACGTTCCTCGACGTGTTCAGCGACCCCTCGCTCACGTGGGACTCGCTCGCGAAGCTGCGCGAATGGACGTCGCTTCCGGTGCTGTTGAAGGGCATCCTGCATCCGGATGACGCAGCCCGAGCGCTCGACCACGGCGTCGACGGTCTCGTCGTGTCGAACCACGGCGGTCGCCAGATCGACGGATCCGTCGCCACGCTCGATGCGCTGCCCGGCGTCGTCGAGCGGGTCGGCGGGCGGGTCCCCGTGATCCTCGACAGCGGGGTGCGCGGCGGAGCCGACGCGTTCAAGGCGCTCGCGCTCGGTGCGACGGCGGTCGGCATCGGTCGGCCGTACGCGTTCGGGCTCGCGGTCGCGGGGGCCGACGGCGTTCGCGAGGTGGTGCGCAACCACATCGCCGAGTTCGACCTCACGATGGGGCTCGCGGGGCACCGGTCGGTCGCTGAGATCGGGCCGGACTCGCTGCGCGCGGCCTGAGCCGGGGCATCCGCTCGCCCGGTCGGCCTGACGCGGATTCCTGAAACGCGCCCCGCCGGGACGTCCGCTCGCCCGGTCGGCCTGACGCGGATTCCTGAAACGCGCCCCGCCGGGACATCCGCTCGCCCGCCGGCGAATGCGCACCGGAACACCGGCGGTTGCGACCGCCCGTAGGATGGTGGCACCGTGTCGTTTCCGGGAATCCCCCGATCTCTAGGACCATTGGAGCCACCGTGGCCGCACCCAGCCGTCTCGAATCCGTCATCGCCCTCGCCCAGCACCGGGGCTTCGTCTTCCAGGCGGGCGAGATCTACGGCGGATCCCGCTCAGCTTGGGACTACGGCCCCCTCGGCGTCGAGCTCAAGGAGAACATCAAGCGGCAGTGGTGGCGCTACATGGTCACGAGCCGCGAGGATGTCGTCGGCCTCGACTCGAGCGTGATCCTGCCGAAGCAGGTCTGGATCGCCTCGGGTCACGTCGGCGTCTTCACCGACCCGCTCGTCGAGTGCCTGCACTGCCACAAGCGCTTCCGTGAAGATCACCTGCTCGAGCACTACGAAGACAAGAAGGGCCACGCCCCCGAGAACGGCATGGGCGACATCGCCTGCCCCAACTGCGGCACCCGTGGCCAGTGGACGCCGCCGCGCGACTTCAACATGATGCTGCAGACCTACCTGGGTCCGGTTCAGGATGAATCAGGGCTGCACTATCTTCGTCCCGAGACGGCTCAGGGCATCTTCACGAACTTCGCGAACGTGCTGCAGGCCGCTCGCATGAAGCCGCCGTTCGGCATCGGGCAGATCGGCAAGTCGTTCCGCAACGAGATCACGCCGGGCAATTTCATCTTCCGTACGCGCGAGTTCGAGCAGATGGAACTCGAGTTCTTCGTCGAGCCCGGCACCGACGACCACTGGTTCGAGTACTGGCTCGACTACCGGTGGGACTGGTACGTCGACCTCGGCATCAACCCCGAGAACCTGCGGCGGTTCGAGCACCCCGAAGACAAGCTCTCGCACTACTCGAAGCGCACCGTCGACATCGAGTACCGCTTCGGCTTCACGGGCAGCGCGTGGGGCGAGCTCGAGGGTGTCGCGAACCGCACCGACTTCGACCTCACCACCCATTCCGAGCACTCGGGCAAGGAGCTGTCGTACTTCGATCAGTCGAAGAACGAGCGGTGGATCCCCTACGTCATCGAGCCGGCGGCCGGCCTGACGCGATCGCTGATGGCGTTCCTCGTCGACGCCTACGACGTCGAGGAGGTGCCGAACGCGAAGGGCGGCGTCGACACCCGCACGGTGCTTCGTCTCGACCCGCGTCTCGCTCCGGTGAAGGCGGCCGTGCTCCCGCTGTCGCGCAATGAACGGCTCTCGCCGCTCGCTCGCGAGGTGGCGTCGTCGCTGCGCCAGCACTGGAACGTCGACTTCGACGATGCCGGTGCGATCGGTCGCCGCTACCGGCGTCAGGATGAGATCGGCACTCCGTTCTGCATCACGGTCGACTTCGACTCGCTCGACGACAACGCCGTGACGGTGCGCGACCGCGACTCGATGGAGCAGCAGCGGGTGCCGCTCGCCGAGCTCGAGGGGTACCTGGCGGCGCGCCTCATCGGCGCGTAACCGCGAGGGTCGCCCGGCCTGTCGCGTCGCCGCGGCTGGCTGGGAATCGGCGCTCACGCGGGAGTTCCCGCGGCCGGTGAGCTTCTGCTGCGGCGGGCATACTCCTACCCCACGGTGGGGCAGTGTTCTCGATTCGGTGACGCCGCGCCCGATGACGTCACCAGGGCGCCTGTGAGCACCCGGGGATCGACCGGGTTGATGATGTCGGCCGGCGTCTTGGAGCGCATCAGCCTCGGTTTCTGCTCGGGATCGACGCCCGGCGGCGGAATCAGCCAGTACGTCGTGCCCGCGGCGCCGCACCTCCCACCCCTCGTTGTGATACCTGAGATGGTCGCGCCTGCAGAGCAGGATGCCGTCGGCGATGTCGGTGCGCCCGTCGTCACGCTGCCAGTGGTCGATGTGGTGTGCCTCGGTCCATGAGGGCGGGCGCGTGCAGTCGGGGTCCATGCACCCGCCGTCGCGGATGGCGAGTACCGCCTTCTGCTTCGCGGTGAAGAGTCGCTCTTCGCGGCCGAGATCGAGGCACGCGCCGTCGTCGTCGAACCGCACCGGCAGGTATCCACTGCAGAGGCCGGCGTGGATCGCACCGATCGGGAGCCGGTCGGGGTGGCCCTCGAGCATTCCGGAGCCCTCACCCGTTGCCAGCGTGCGTGCGTTCACGACGATGCGCACGGCAGGCTTCTGCACGTTGAGGACACGGGCGGGATCGACGCTCGCGCCGGCGTGCAGGAGCTGTGCGAGCCCGTCGGCCGCGTTGCGCTCGCGCATCGTGCGGGCGTCGGCGAACGCCCGATCACCGCGCACCGGGTCGCCGAACCCGCGCCGCACGTTCGGCTCGATGAGCCGAGGATGCGTGAGCTGGTCGAACACCGCCTTGACGAGCATGCCCGCCTCGGGCTCGAGTTCGAACTCGCCTCGGACCATGCCGTCGGGCTTGACCCACACCCGCCAGAACTGCTGTTCGTGCTGCCGCATGGCGCGGCCGGCGACTCCGGCGGCGTCGATGCGATCGCGCGCCTGACGAGCGGCTCGCCGAGCCGCGTCTGCGTGACCGGCGCGGCACAGCGGAATCAGCGCGTCGAGTTCGGCACGAAGACCGTCTTCGTCGGCATCGCCGGAGGGTTCACCGATGCCCGAACGGATCGCCTCGGCCACCGCGACCGTGAGCTCGCCGGACACCACTGCGTCACTGAGCGGAGAGAACCACGGTGACAGGACCTCAGGCAGCACCGCCGCCACCTCGGGGTCGTCGTGCCGCATGCGCGCGAACTCGGCTGCCGCCTCGGCGTCGGCCACCATCGCACCGACGGACACGAGCTCGGCGGCATCGCGCTTGGACGAACGGGTGATCGACTGCAACATCGCTCCCGCCGACGCATATCCATCGCGACGCGCGAGACCGTGTTGCCCGAACCCGGCTCGCGATCGGCGCGCGACCTCGGCCGCAGCGAGCGCCTGATGCCGCTCGACCTCGTGTCGAAGAGCCGAGATGGACTCGAACGCGGTCACCAATGCCGCGTCATCTGCGCCGTGGAAACTCGCCGGAGTCAGCCCGAGCGACCGCAGCTCACCGGTGATTCCGGCGAAGTCGGGGAGCGTCTCGGGCATGGATCCATTCTCGCGGGCTCCGCCGAAATTCGAAGAGAGTTTCGAACAGGTGTGGATAACCCTGTGGAGAACCAGAACCCTGTGGAGAACGTCGATCGCCCGCGTCTACCCCCGCGCCGCCGCCCACTCGCGGCGCAGAATGCCGTAGATCGCCGTATCCGTCCACTCGCCGTCGTTATATTCCTCTTCGAGAATGGTCGCCTCGCGACGCATGCCGAGGCGTTCGCAGAGGGCGGCGGATGCCCCGTTCCGCGCGTCGAGGAACGCCGTGACCCGGTGCGGATTCAGCGTCGAGAACGTGAAATCGACCAGGGCGCCGGCCGCTTCTCGCGCGTAGCCGCGCCCTTGGAAGTCGGGGTGCAGCACCCACCCGACCTCGAGCTGTGCGTGCTGCGTGTTCGAGACGCGCACCATCACGTCACCGATGACCCGTCCGGCTGCTGCCGGCTCGCCTGAACCCACGCCGACCGAGTTGCCGCCGACCGATGCTTCACCAACCCCGCCCGTGCCCTCCCCGACCGACGGCTCCCCGGGCAGCACGATCGCGAAAACCACGAAGTCCTCGTCGGCCGCGAGCACCCTCCCGGCTGCGCGCTTCGCCGTGTGCGCATAGGCCTGCTCGCGGTCGCGTTGGGGCCATGGCAGGAACCGGATGACCTCGGGCAGCCGCTGGTACTCGAACACGTCGGCGGCGTCCGAGGCCTCGAGAGGTCGCAGCAGGAGTCGCTCGGTGCGCAGCGGCTCATCGGTGAGCACCGTCGCGTCGTAGGGGAAACGCAGCGCCGGGGGTCCGTCGGCCGCCGCGAGCGTCGCACGTGCTGCATCGATCACTGGGTGTGCGGAATCTTGCATGTCGGGAAGCGTACTGCGACCGAACGACGTCCCGGCTCCGAGAGCGTCAGCTGGGCTCAGTGCCGTAGTTCGGCCGGATGCCCCGACCCCGCGTCATCCGTCGCGCCCGCGTCATCCGCCGACTCCGCATCGTCGGCCGGCGCCTCGGCGACCACGCCGAACACCGCTGCGACCCCGTCGATCCACGCTCGCTGCTCGCCGGCCCGCGCGTGCTCGCGCGAGCGCACCATGGGATCGTGCAGCAGCACGCCGGCCATGTGGCGCAGCGCGGCTTCGGTGCGTCCGTCGTCGTCGCCACGCGAACGAGCGCGGGCGATCTCGGCGTCGACGATGTCGGTGACGTGCTGCCGCAGGGCCACGACGGTCGGCGTGACGTCGTCGGCATTGCGGGCCTCGCGGAAGCTGCGGGCCGCCTGACCGACGAGCTCGCGGGCGGCGTCGGTGGCACCGAGCTCTTCGAGCGGGGCGTGGATGCGGATGGTCTCGAGGTCGAGCAGCTCGACGCCGGGGACCTCGACGACATCGGGGGCCACGTTGCGCGGCATGCCGAGGTCGATGACGAGCTGCCGCGCCTCGGCGGCGGCCGACGGCGACGGGCACCACGACCGGAACGACGCCAGCACGGATCCGGTGCGGTGCGCGTCGATGAGCATCTCGCGGCCGCCCTCGAGCAGCACGCGGTCGACGACCTGGTGGTCGGCGGTGGTGCAGGTGACGATGACGTCGGCGGCCGCAGCGGCGAACGCGTAGTCGGCGTCGGAGACGGAGTCGATGTCGTGGCTTGCGGCGAAGCCGGCGGCCCGCCCCGAAGGCGAGTACACGCGAACCTGGGTGGCGCCGCGATCACGCAGCGCGGCGAGTGACGCGCCGGCGAAGTTGCCGGTGCCGACGAGCAGCACCCGGGCGGACGACCAGTCGGTCACCCGGCTCGAGGCGAGGTCGAGCGCGAGGCGCACGAGCGAACGGCCCGCGCTGCCGATGCCGGTCTCGTTCTTCACCTTGCGCGACGTCTGCGAGGCGCTCTGGAAGAGCCGTTCGAGGTCGGGAGTCGTGGTGCCCTCGGCGCGCGCCTGCTCGAGCGCCCGGCGCACCTGACCCGCGATCTCGCCTTCGCCGACGACCACCGATTCGAGCCCGGATGCCACGGAGAAGAGGTGCCCGGCCACGGCGTTGCCGTGGACGAAGCCGAAGGTGGCGCGCAGCTCGTCGGCCTCGAGACCCGCGACGTCACCGACCGCACGGATCGCCTCGTACACCGCAGCCACCGGCGATGCGCCCTCGGGCGTGCTCAGGTCGAGGTACGCCTCGAACCGGTTGCAGGTGGCGACG
The DNA here is from genome assembly GCA_963758615.1 of uncultured Actinomycetota bacterium. GTDB lineage: Bacteria > Actinomycetota > Actinomycetes > Actinomycetales > Microbacteriaceae > Agromyces. The sequence goes on from CAVWVZ010000008.1 coordinate 98,963, forward strand.
ACGACTGCACCCTGGAGCGTTTCGTGACGGTCGAGGATGCGGGGTGCGGCGAGTTCAGCGTGCGCCGAAAGACGCTCGAGTGTGTCGAACCCGGCGTTCTTGTGACTCGCGGTGAGGCAGATGAGCACGAAGTGATTCTACCCGTGGTCGAAGGTGAGGAAACCCCGGGTAGGCACTGAGCCCCCGATCTGGGGGTCCCGGTGGAAACGACGCACCGCTGCTCACCTCATCCCGTACCCGCGTACACCTGCCCCGACCTGATGATCGGAATCGCCCCGGTCACGGGCGGGGGCTCGATGCCCTCGGCCTTCAGCGCATCGCGGTGCATCGCCTTCCAGCTGCGCACGATGACGAAGAACGGGGCATCCGACAGTGCGTACGAACCGGCTCGCGGCGCACCGAGGATGATCGGCAACTCGACGCTCGTGCCGCCGCGGCGCACCCGCAGCACGAGCACCGACACGACCGATCCGCCGACGATCATCGAGTCGGCCCGGATGTTGCGCACCTCGCGCCACGGGAAGTGCATCGCGCGCCGCGGGCGCCGGCCGCCGTTCCAGAAGGCGACGCCGAGCTCGTCGGCCACGATCGAATAGCGCGCGGCGAGCTTGATCACATGCGGCTCGCTGACGCGCAGCTCGTTGAGACACGCGACGAGCATGCGGGTTCGGATGCCGCTGCTCACCTCTCCTCGGACGCTCGCCTCGAGGGCGCGCCGACGTGAGCGGGCTCGTGCGGCAGAGGCGATCCGCGTGACCGCCCAGATCACGCAGCCGAGCGCGACTGCGGCGATGACGCCGAGCGCCAGTTCGGGAGCGGGGCCGGTCGGCATGAGCGCCATGAAGCGCTCGAGCCGAGCGCTCTCGAGCAGGAGCGCGGCGACCACGAGCGCGGCGAAGGCGGCGACGAGCAGGATCAGCTTGATGCGGTGCGGGGTCGCCGCGTTCATCGGACGGCTCGCTCGGGGCGCGCGAGCAAGTGGGCAAACTTCGATGTTCGGTTCATGGGACTCTCCGTGGGGTGCGGAGGCGCGCCGTCGCGGGGGTGGCGCGTCGTCGTGCTCGGGGGCGCACAACGAATCCGACTGTAGCGTCGATCGCGGTGCGAATGTAACCGCTCCCTGGAGATGTCGCGAAACAGCCCTCAAGGCCCCCGCCAACCCTCCGCCGACCTCCCCGAGACCTCTCGCCCAGCCCGATACGAGACAATGTCCTCCGTGATCCTCTCCCCGCAGCATCCGCTCTCCGCCGCCCTCACTTCCGAATCCCGTCTCGTCCGCGCCTATCGCGGTGAGCGCTCAGACACGACGCCGGTGTGGTTCATGCGGCAGGCTGGCAGGTCGCTGCCCGAGTACCGCGAGCTGCGGGTGGGCACGCGCATGCTCGACGCGTGCCTCGATCCGGCGATGGCGAGCGAGATCACGCTGCAGCCGGTGCGCCGCCACAAGGTCGATGCCGGCATCTTCTTCAGCGACATCGTGGTTCCGCTGAAGCTCGTCGGCGTCGACGTCGAGATCCAGCCGGGCCGCGGGCCCGTCTTCTCGAAGGCATATGCGGATGCCGCTGCCGTGGCCGAACTGACGGCCATCGACCCGGCACACCTCGACGAGACATCCGCCCCGATCACCGAGGCGGTGCAGCGCACGATCGCCGAGCTCGACGCGACCGCCCCGACGGGTGGGTCGGCGAGCGGTACGGCGACACCGCTCATCGGCTTCGCGGGCGCCCCGTTCACCCTCGCCGCGTACCTCACCGAGGGCGGGCCCTCGAAGGACCACCTCGCCGCGCGCACCCTCATGCACGCCGATCCCGGCGCGTGGCGCGCGCTCATGGAGTGGACCGCCGAGCTCACCGGGCGCTTCCTGCGCACGCAGGTGCTGGCCGGGGCATCCGCCGCGCAGCTGTTCGACTCGTGGGCCGGTGCGCTCTCGCTCGCCGACTACGAGGCGCACGTCGCGCCCGCGTCCGCACGAGCGCTGAGTTTCGTGCACGACCTCGAGTACGAGACCACGGATGCCTCGGGCTCCGCGATCTCACGGGCCGTGCCGGTCGTGCACTTCGGCGTCGGCACCGGCGAGCTGCTCGCCGCCATGGGCGGCATCGGCGTCGACACCGTCGGCGTCGACTACCGGGTGCCGCTCGACGTCGCGTCGGCGCGGGTCGGCGCGGACGTTCCCCTGCAGGGCAACCTCGACCCGGCGCTGCTCGCCGCCCCGTGGCCCGTCCTCGAGGCCGCCGTGCGCGATGTGCTGCACCGCGGTGCCGTCGCGCCGGCGCACGTGTTCAACCTCGGCCATGGCGTGCCGCCCGAGACCGACCCGACCGTGCTCACCCGCGTGGTGGAGCTCGTGCACGAGGCGGGCGCGGCGTGAGCGAACCTTCTGCACCTCAGGCGTCGCCCGACCCGTCTGCTCGTTCAGGGGATTTCGGGCGACACGCCGTCGACACCCCCGAAGCGCACCGCGTGGCGGAGGAATCCCCTGAACGGGGAACAGGATCGAGTGCTGACGTCGTCGTCGTGGGCGGAGGCGTCGCGGGCCTCGTGGCCGCGCTCGAGTGCGCCCGGGTCGGACTGCGGGTCACGGTGGTCGAACGCAGCGACGTGCTCGGCGGGTGCGTGGGTCGCATCGAGCTCGACGGACTCACGCTCGACAGCGGCGCCGAGTCGTTCGCCACGCGCGGCGGCACGGTCGCCGAACTCATCGAACGGCTCGGGCTCGCCGGGGACATCGTCGACCCGAATCCCGCAGGCGCCTGGCTCGCGATGCCCGGCCGCAACGGCACCATCGACGCCGCGCCGCTGCCGAAGACCGGCATGCTCGGCATCCCCGCGAATCCGCTCGGCGACGACGTGCGCCGCATCATCGGATGGCGCGGCGCGAGCCGTGCCTACCTCGACCGGCTCATGCCGATCCTCACGATCGGCCGCGCGCACAGCCTCGGCAAGCTCGTTCGTTCACGCATGGGCGCGGCAGTGCTCGACCGGTTGGTCACCCCGATCTCGGCGGGCGTGTACTCCGCCGACCCCGACGACCTCGACATCGACGTGGTCGCGCCCGGCCTCAATCAGGCCATGACGCGAATGGGCTCGCTCTCGGGCGGAGTCGCCGACCTCATCGAGGAGCGCAAGGCGGGCGGTGCCGTCCGTGGCATCCGCGGCGGCATGCACCGGCTCGTCGACGCGCTCGTCGCCGAACTCGCCCGATTCGAGGTCACGGTGATCACCGGTGCCGAGGTGAGCGGCCTGGCTCGCGTGCAGGTCGAGGCTCCCGTCGGTAATGGCGGTGTCGTCGAGGCCTGGCGCGTGACGGCGAAGCGAAGCGCTCGCGGCGCGAGTGCCGATGCCGATGCCGGCGCCGACGCCGACGCCGGCGCGATTCCCGGGTCAGCCCTCGGCGTCGACGCGGAGGCCCTCGACGACATCGACGATCGCGTCGAACCGGCCACCATCGAACTCACCGCAGTCGACGTCGTGCTCGCCGCTCCGGCCCACACCTCGCTCGGCCTGATCGGCGAGGCCGTCGACGGCTGGGACTCGGCCGCCGAGTGGCCGGCGGCGGCATCCGTCGAACTCGTGACCCTCGTGCTCGACGCGCCCGCGCTCGCCGCGGCGCCGCGCGGAACCGGCGCGCTCGTCGCCGCCGGCACACCCAGGGTCACGGCGAAGGCGCTCACCCACTCGAGCGCGAAGTGGGCGTGGCTCGCCGAGGTCGCCGACGGTCGTCAGGTCGTCCGCCTCTCCTATGGGCGCGCAGGACTGCCGAACCCGCTCGACGGACGCACCGACGACGAGGTGGCCTCGCTCGCGCTCGCCGATGCCGGTGCGATCCTCGGCGTCGACCTCGACGAGCGGATGCTCCGTGCCGCAGGCCGCACCGCCTGGCGCGACGCCCTCTCGCATGCCGCGCTGGGCCAGCGCGACCGCGTGCGCGCGCTCGAAGACGCCGTCGCCGCAGAACCCGGCATCGAGGTCACCGGCTCCTGGGTCGCGGGCACCGGGCTCGCGTCGGTCGTGCCGCACGCGCTCGAGGCCGCACACCGCGTCCGCCACCGTCGCGTCACGCCCGAGGGCATCGCATAGCAGCGACAGCCCCGGGGCGGGCCATCGCGCGGATCGATCTCGGCAACCCTTGATTCGGGAGGTCAAGTCCGCGAGGATGACTCACATCGCAGTCCGAGTCACTCGCTCGTCCCGGACGGACTCCGGGCGTGCGTCTCGCCCAGGGGGTTGTCGTGACCGATGTCGACCAGGACGGATCGCCGTCCACCGATCCGCTACTGCAGCCGTTCACGCCCGGAATGCAGGGCAATCCGCCTGAACTCGCCGAGTTGACGCGGAACGACGAGATCGTTCCGCAGGTCGTCATCCCGCTCGCTGACGTGAAGACCCGCGAGTTCGTCGAGGAGTGGCGCAACGCCTCGTACAACTGCTACTCGTCGGGCCACAAGTTCTGCCGCGAGGTCTGCCCCGTCATGACCGAGACCCGCAACGAGTCGTGGACTCCGACGGCGTTCCACGCGAACGTCGTGGCGATGGAGCGCGGCGAGCTGACCATCGAGGACGTCGCCGCCGACTACGTGAACTGCACGCAGTGCGGTGCCTGCGAGCTGCGCTGCCCCAACACCCTGTACACCGGGGACTTCTACCGGTTCCGCACGCGCACGGTCGACGTCGTCAAGGCGGCGCGGGCGCTCGCGGTCGACTCCGGCGTCCACCAGGAGGGCTACCGTTCATGGAACGCCCGCACGGCGGAGCGCAGCCACGAGCCCGTGCTCGGCGAGGTGCCGGTCGGGCAGGACACCGTGCGCGACTGGGCCGACGGCCTCGACATCCCGATCGGTGGCGAGACGATCCTCTTCGTGGATTGCGAGGCGGCCTTCTACCGCACATCGGTGCCGCGCGCCGTCGCGCAGGTGCTCCGGAAGGGCGGCTACGAGTTCGGGCTCATGGGGGAGCAGTGGTGCTGTGGCGGTCCCGCCGCCGAGATGGGCTACGTCGACCAGGCTCGCGCGTTCGCGGAGCACAACATGGCGTCGTGGCGGGCCACCGGCACGAAGCGGATCCTCGTGCTCGACCCGCACGACTACATCAGCTTCACCGAGGACTACCCCAAGTACTTCGGGGCGGACTTCGACCTCGAGGTGGTGCTCGTGGTCGAGCTCTTCGCCGAGATGATCCGTGACGGGCGGCTCGTCCCCGAAGTTTCGGTGGACCGTGCGATCACGTACCACGACCCCTGCCGACTCAACAAGCGCAAGGGCATCTGGAAGGAGCCCCGCGAGGTGCTCCGCGCGATCCCGGGGCTGCGGTTCGAAGACGTCGACCGGGTCACGCAGTGGTCGTACTGCTCCGGCGCTGGTGGAGGGCTCGCGGTCGAGAAGCCCGAGCTCACCGCTGCCATCAGTGCGCGCCGGCTGGACCACGCGGGCAAGCTCGACGTCGACACGCTCGTGAGCGCGTGTCCGTGGTCGGAGCGCCCGCTGACCGAAGCGGGCGACGACGTCGACATCGACGTGCTCGACATCCACGAGTTGCTCGCGACGTCGCTCGGCATCGAGGTCGGCGGCTCGCGCGGCGAGACCGGCGACCGCCGGCTCGCGCAGGTGCGCACCGGCACCCCTGGGCGACTGCGGCGCACCAAGAGCGCCCGCGGTCCGGGCGAGGGCGACGGCTGAGGGGGAGCGCACCGATGACGATCATGCTCGAGGACGTCGACGAGGTCGTCCGCGCCCTGCGCACCGTGCTCGCGGAGGAACAGATCCTCACGGGCAAGGCCGACCGCTTCAACCGGGCGAGGGTCCCCGCACCGTTCCCGGTGCACCGCTGGGCCGAGCGGGTCCCCGACATCGTGGTGCTCCCCATCTCGACCGAGGAGGTCGCCGCGGTCGTCAGGATCGCGAACGACCTGCGGGTGCCGGTCGTTCCGCGCGACGGTGGCACGGGACTCACCGACGGAGCCGTGCCGCTGCGCGGCGGAATCCTCGTCGATGTCAAGCGCATGAACCAGGTGCATGAACTCGACCTCGTGAACCGCACCGTCACGGTCGGCACGGGGATCAACATGCTGAAGCTCAACGAGTACCTCGCCCCGCACGGTCTCTTCTACCCCGACGACCCGGCGTCGTACCCGTGCTCGCTCGTCGGAGGGCGCATCGGCACGAGCGGCTGGTCGCTCATCGGCTCCCGCTACGGTCACACCCGCGACCTCGTGCTGAGCTTCGACCACGTGCTGCCGACGGGCGAGGTCATCCACGTCGGCGACGGCATCGGGCGCAAGGTGTCGAAGTCCTCGAGCGGCTACCAGCTCAAGCACCTCTTCATGGGTCACCAGGGCACGCTCGGGATCGCGACGCGTGCGACCCTCAAGCTCTTCCCGAAGCCCGAGGCCGAGCTCTCCCCGTTCTGGGCGTTCGACAACTACGACGACGCGTACGCGTGCACCGGCGCCCTCGCGCGGGCCGGCGTGGCGACGTTCGCGGGAGCCGTGCTCTTCGATGAGCACAAGGTGGCGTACCTGCGGCGCGACGACGAGGCGTACATCCCGCAGCCGTCCGATGTGCGGGCCCTCGTGTGCGCGGTGATGTACGGCTGGGAGGACGAGGTCAGGGCGGGCGGGAAGCGCCTGTTCCGGATCGCCAAGGAGCACGGCGCGCGCTATCTCGGGGATGAGATCTCCGAGGGGGACTGGGCGGCACGCCACGATCGATATGCGACGCCGCTGCACGGCCGTACGAAGGACGGTCAGGTCGTGCCGATGAGCTGGCACTGCGAGGACGCGGCCATCAACTACTCGAACGTGCCGTCGGTCTCCAAGGCCTGGCACGAGATCGTCGCCGACCTGAGACGTCGTACCGACGTCTTCGACGACTGGGGGATGTTCGCGTACACGTCCGGAAGCACCGGCGTCGACTACCTCACCGAGATCGACGTCGGGATCTGGGAGCAGCAGCTCGATGATCGCGCGTGGAGCATGTGGGTCGATGCGAAGCGGAAGATCGCGCGGGTGTCGCTCGACCACGGCGGCTCGATCAGCGCGTGCCACGGCTCGTGCCGCGACGGTGAGGTGGATCTCGTGCCCGAGGAGCTCGGCCGCGGCTTCGACGTGATGCTCGACATCAAGCGCACCCTCGACCCGCACAACATCATGAACCCGGGCAAGTACCTGCTCGACCGCGCCTACCCCGAGGAGGCGTGAGATGGCGTACCGCTACGAGGAGCAGATGCAGCCGCCCGAGCCTCGCCGGGTGACGGATGTCGCGATCACGACGCACGAGCACCTCTACGAGGTGGATCCACGGCTCATGGAGCGCTGGGTCCTTCAGCAATCGTTCCCGAACTGGGACTCGCTGCGGATCATGAACGCACGCGGCGATCACCTCGCCTGGATGCACGCCCATTTCGCGTCGAGCGTGGTGACGGGTTCGGAGCTGCTGGCCGAGGTCGACGCAGAGGATGCCGCATCCGCAGATTGATCGCACCGCATCGCACCGCCCTGCATCGCACCGCCTGTTCGTCACCCGATCGAAGGAGATCAACATGAAGTTCAGCTACGTCATGCTTCCCGACTACCCGTTGGACCAGTCGCTGCGCTCGATCGAAGTCGCCGACGAACTCGGCTTCTACGCCGTGTACGCCGCGGACGAGACGTGGCACAAGGACCTCTGGCTCCTGTTCGCCGCCGCTGCCGACAGGACGACGAACGTGCGGTTCGGCCCGAGCGCCTCCGGCGTCATGCTCCGCGAGCCGACGCTGATCGCCCAGGCGGCGGCGACCCTCGACGAACTCACGAACGGCCGTGCGGAGGTCGTGATGTCGAGCGGCAACTTCGGCCTGCTCGCCGAGTACGACATCGACTGGACCGGGACGAAGCCGCTCTCGCGGGTGCTCGAGGGCGTGAAGGTCGTGCGCACGTTCCTCGACGACGGCACGATCACGATGAAGGGGAAGTTCTTCTCGTACTCGGGCCTGTTCACCTTCGCGCGACCCGTGCAGGAGCACCTGCCGGTCAAGATGGGCGCGATGCGCGGGCCCAAGTCGTTCGAGGCCAGCGCGGAGTTCTCGGACGGCTGCCACCACGCACTGAGCTACACGCGCGAGGCGTACGAGTACATGATGAAGCACTGCACGATCGGTGCCGAGCGGGCGGGCAAGAACGTGCAGGACCTCGACCTGGGCGCTTGGGTCGTGTTCTCGGTCGGAGAGGACTCGGCGACGGCGAAGGATGCCGCCCGCTCGATGGTCGGGCTCTACGCCTCATCGATGCCGCACGAGCAATTGCGCCGCAACGGCGTCGAACCTGAAGACGTGGCGCCGATCATCGAGGCGATCGGCGCGGGCGATCTCGCCCGTGGAATCGAGCTGACCTCGCCCGAACTGGCCGAGAAGCTCTCGATCGCCGGCACGCCCGAGGAGTGCCTCGAGAAGATCCAGCGTGAGATCGCCCCGACCGGCATCAACCACATGATCCTCGCGATCACCGATGCCGCCCTCGTCAAGGCGCTCATGGGCCGCGACATCGAGGGCGTCGCCGACGTCGACACGCAGCTCCGGCTGGTGCACGACCGGATCATGCCGGCGTTCGCGTAGTCGCTGCGGAAGGATGGCAGTGTTCAGTTCTCCTGAACACCGCGGACGCGGCATCCGATTCTGCGACCGGTTCGCGGCGTTCGTGGCGCGCGCATCGAGCATCCGCTGACGATCCTGGCCTGAACGGCGTGCGGGGCTCGTCTCAACGGGCGACGCTCACCGCGACGAGCGCCATCTGCATCGCCTGCGACGGGGCGCGGCCGGGGGCTCCGCCGCCCGCGTCTCCGGCACGGCGCTCAGCCGCGCCGCTCGACGCTCGTGCCATGCCGTGACCTCGGCGTCGACATCTCGGGTCGAGGTCACCACAGGGGGTCCGCCGAGCAGTTGCCGCCTGGCTTCGACGACGCGGCTGTTGAAGTCCTCGAGGTGCTCGCGCACGTCCGATTCGCGCGTCAGCGTGTCGAGGTGCGCCTCCATCTGGGCGTGTTCGACGCGGAGCGTGAGCGCCGGCGGTCCGAGGCCGGTCAGTTGCTCGGTCTGGATCTTCCGGCGGATCCACCAGTCGGGATCGTGCGGGTCGCCGAGCTGAAGTGGCTTGCCCGCGCCCGGCAGATCGTCGAAGTCGCCGCGACGGATGGCCTGCTCGATCGCGACCTCGACGTAGGCGGCACGGTCGGCCGCCGTTGGCGTGCGGGCCACTGCGGCCGCCCGGATCTCCGAATCGTCCACGTCGTTCTCCTCTTCGACCCTACGTCGATCCCCGGCGCGGCGGCACCCCAGAGGCATCCGTTCCGTCGCATCAGACACGTCATTAGGCTCTGACCCATGCTCAGGAACTCGAATGGCCGGCTCCAGGTGGTCTGCGGTCCGATGTTCGCCGGCAAGTCCGAGGAGTTGCTGCGACGGGTGCGTCGCGCGCAACTCGCCGGGCTCGCCGTCGAGGTCGTGAACCACGCGCTCGACGATCGGCACGCCGAGGGTCGGGTGGCCTCGCACTCGGGTCTCAGCGTCGCCTCCCGCTCGGCGCCAGACGTCCGTTCGCTGGTGGAGCTGGTCGGCGATCGCGAGCTGGACCTGCTGGCGATCGACGAGGCCCAGTTCTTCGGGACGGAGCTCGTCCCGGCGGTGAACCGCCTGGTGCTCACCGGGATGTCGGTGGTCGTCGCCGGTCTCTGCGTGACGTTCGACGGCCGCCCCTTCGAGCCCCTCCCGTCGCTCATGGCGCTCGCCGAGGACGTCACGAAGCTCACAGCCGTGTGCGCGGTCTGCGGGCAGGATGCCGCGTTCCATCAGCGTGTCCTCGCCGACGGCGTCGCGGATGCGCGCGTGGCGACCGCCGAGCACGTCGGCGGGATCGAGTCGTACCAGGCCCGCTGCAGGCGGCACTTCGGCGCAGCCGGTGGTGATCAGCTCACGGGCTGATGCGGGCCGCCCCACGTCGCATAGCCGAAACGGAATATTTCGCCGCAACCCCCTTGCGCCGCTTGCCTCGGGGTCTACGCTGGAATCGTCGCTGTGATGAACACTGGGGAGATGGGGTGCACATGAGGGGCAAGATCCTCTTCGTCGTCGGACTCGGCGCCGGGTACGTGCTCGGCACTCGTGCAGGCCGCGAGCGGTACGAGCAGATCAAGCGGGCGGCCGAGGGTGTGTGGAACACGCCCGCGGTGCAGCAGGGCGTCGGAACGGTCAAGGAGTTCGCCGCGAGCAGGGTGGGCGATCTCTCCGACACGGTGCTCGACGGCGTCAAGTCGTTCATCGGCAACAGCGTCCGCGGGTCGGGTGCCACGAAGTCCGATGTCGGCACCGCTGCGAAGTCGGCGAAGGATGGCGTGGCCAAGAGCGCTCGGGCCGCGAAGTCCGCCGTCGACACCGCGGCCGACGCGCTCGACGACGTGATCGACCAGGCCGCAGAGACCGCAGCCGACGCAGCGAAACCCGCGAAGCCCGCCACGAAGCGCAGCACGCCGCCCGGCTCGAAGCCCGCGGCATCCGATTCCTGAAACCCGAGGTGATCCGATGGCCGCACCGACGAACGACGAGCGCACGCTCTTCACGCTGATCGGCGAACTGCCCGACACCGTCTCCAACCTCGTTCGCGCCGAGATCGACCAGATCAAGGCAGAACTCAGCTACAAGGCCAAGCACTTCGGCATCGGCGCAGGCCTCGCCGCGGGTGCCGCGGTCGTGGCGATCTTCCTGCTCTTCACCCTGATCGTCGCGGCGATCTTCGCGCTCGCGCTCGTGATGCCCGGCTGGGCGGCCGCGCTCACGGTGTCGGGCATCCTGCTGCTCATCATCGTCGTGCTCCTGTGGATCGCGTACGTCAACTTCAAGCACGGCGCCGAGCCGCTCGAATCGGTCGAGAGCATCAAGGCCGACCTCGACGCGCTGAAGGGAACGGGTGACTATGACCGCCGCTACTGACGCCATCGCGCCCGAGCCCACGCCCCAGCCCACCCCGAAGCCCAAGGGGGGCAACGCCAAGGCGCGCGAGCGCAACCTCACCCGAGTGCAGGCGCGCGTCGCGTCGCAGCAGGCACGCGCCGAGTTCGCCGGCACCCTGAACGCCCTCGAAGACAAGCTCAACGTGCCCAAGCAGGTCGGCATCCGCGTCGACCGGGCGCAGACGCGGATGCGCGCGTTCTACGACGAGCAGCCGGGCCCCGCGATCGCCGCGGCGGTCGGCGTCGTCGCTGCCGTCGGCGTGTGCGTCTGGCTCATCGTTCGGGCGATCGCCGAGGATTGACTCCGGTTCCACCAGAGCGGATGTCCCGATGTCCACGTCTCGCACCGCCGAGGCCGCCGCGACCGCGGTCGACCGGGTCGCGGCGGCGGTGCGCGCCGACATCCTGAGCGGAGTGCTCGCCCCGGGCGAGCCCCTGCGCGAGGAGGCCGCGGCCATGCGCCACGACGTGTCGCGCCACACCGTACGCGCCGCGTTCCAGCGGCTCGTGGGCGAGCGACTCGCGGTCGCCGAGACCTACCGAGGTGTCCGTGTCGCGAGCTTCGGCCGCGACGAGGTGGTCGCGCTGCAGCAGCTGCGTGCGGCGCTCGAGGTCGAGGCGGTGCGCATCACGGGTGAGCGCTTCGGCGGCGACTGGCCCGACGAGGTGCTCGCGCCAGCCCGCGCAGCCCTCGCCCGCCTGGGCGAACTCGATCGCGCCGGTGGCGGGCGCGACGGCGGCGGTGCCGTCGACTGGCTCGAGGTCGAGCGAGTGCACGCCGATTTCCACCGGGCGCTGGTCGAGACATCCGACAGCCCTCGCATCATCGAGGCGCACGCCGCGCTGGGCAGCGAACTGCTGCTGTTCCTGCTGCACGTGCGCCCGCACTACACGCTCGACACCCTCATCGAGGAGCACCGCGCCCTGCTCGACGAGCTGCCCACGCGCGGCGGCGACGCCGTGCGCGAGCACCTCGAGCACTCCACGAGACTCCTCATCGACGCCTGACGTCAGCACGCCGGGCCGCACGGAAGGAGCCGTCGATGACGACGGACCAGCACGACACGGCGCCCGCTCCCGACCACGAGGGCGAAGCCGCCACCGCCTTCGCGGAACGCGTGTTCGGCGACGCCCTCGGCGCGTTCGAGCTGCTGAGCATCTACCTCGGCGACCGACTCGGGTGGTACCGGGCCCTCGCCGAGGCGGGGCCGCTCGACGCGCCCACCCTCGCCGCGCACACCGGAACTCAGGAGCGATACGCCCGCGAGTGGCTCGAGCAGCAGGCGGTATACGGCATCCTCACCGTCGACGACGCCGATGCCGAGGCATCCGCCCGCCGGTTCGCCCTGCCGCCGGCGCATGCCGACGCCCTCGTGAATCCGGACTCGCTCGACTACGTCGCACCGCTCGGTCGCTTCATCGCCGCGGCAGGTGCGCAGCTCGGCCCGCTGCTCGAGGCGTACCGCTCGGGCGGCGGCGTCTCGTGGGCGCAACTCGGCGACGAGGCGCGTTGGGCGCAGGGCGACATCAACCGGCCGTGGTTCCTGCACCGGCTCGGCGAAGCGCTCGCGGGCGTCGCGTCGCTGCATGACGTGCTGTCGCGGCCGGGCGCGCGACTCGCCGACATCGGCATGGGGCACGGGTGGTCGTCGATCGCCCTCGCGCAGGCGTATCCGTCAGCGCGGGTCGAGGGGTTCGACGTCGACGCCGAGTCGGTCGTCGCGGCACGCGGGCATGCCGACGAGGCGCACGTCGGTGACCGGGTTCGGTTCCACCACGTCGCGGGCGAGGGGATGCCGCAGGAGGCCGTGTTCGACGCGGCGTTCGTGTTCGAGGCGCTGCACGACATGCCCTTCCCGGTCGAGGTGCTCACCTCGATCAGGCGGGCCGTGAAGCCCGACGGCGAGGTCGTGATCATGGACGAGGCGGTCGCCGAGGCGTTCGCGCCCGACGGTGACGAAGTCGAGCGCGTCATGTACGGGTACAGCATCCTCATGTGCCTGCCCGACGGGCTCTCGACGCCCGGGTCGGTCGGGACGGGAACGGTGATGCGGCCGTCGACGCTCGACCGCTACGCGCGCGAAGCCGGGTTCTCGGGCACCGAGATCCTGCCGATCGAGGGGTTCGCCGCGTTCCGGTTCACGCGCCTGCTGCACTGACCGGGCATCGGCGGTTGTGGTGGTGCCGACCCCGGCGGATGATGGCGCCATGGACGCGACGAGGGAGCTGCGGGCACGGCAGGCGCCACTGAAGGAGCGATACCGGGAGGATCCCGACGCTGCGATCACGCCCGCCGAAGCCCGAGGGTCGTTCGCGGCGCCCGGCATCACGGCGACGGTCGAGGGGTGGGCTGGCCCGGTGCGGGCCGGGCTGCATCTCGCCACGGGTGGCGACGGCTCCGACGCGTGCTCGGCCGACCTTCTGCTGCAGGCACTCCTGGCATGCGCCGGCGTCACCCTCCGGTCGGTGGCCACGGCGATGGGACTCGAGGTCCGCGCGGCCGAGCTGCGCGCCGAGGGCGTCTGGGACGCCCGCGGAACACTCGGCATGGATCGGACGGTGCCGGTCGGCGTGCTCGACGTCGTCGTCACGGCCGTCGTCGACACCGATGCCGACGATGCCGCACTCGCCCGGCTCGCCACGGGCCTCGAGCGGTTCTGCGTCGTCGGGCAGTCCCTGGCCGAGCCGCCCGAGTTCGAGATCGTGCGCGCGACGCCCTGATCGCGTCATCCGCTCGCGGGTACGGCCATGCGACTTCCGCTCGCGGGTCCGGCCATGCGACATCCGCCGGCTCGTGCCGGCTCAGGCCGTGAGCGACGCGTACCAGATGAGCAGCATCGTGACGAGGAACCCGACGGCGTAGTTGATGCCGAGGAACCGCTTCCAGCCGGCGTTCGCGCGCGCCGACTCGGCATCGGTGAGGCCCGCGAACGGCCAGGCGGTGACGACGTACGGCACCACGAGCACCGCCGCGAGCGGGCCGGGCCAGGCGGTCGCGAGCATCAGCACGCCCGCGGTGAGCCACATGGCGATCGCGAACCGCACCGTGCGACCTGCGCCGAGCACCGTGGCGATCGAGGCGATGCCGCCCTCACGATCGGGCACGATGTCCTGCACCGCGCCGAATGCGTGGCTCGCGATGCCCCACGCGAGGAACGCGGCGAGCAGCGCGAGCAGCTCGGGCGTGAAGGCCGCGCCCGCGAGCACGAGCCCGTAGACCGCCGGGCTCACGAAGTGCACGCTCGAGGTGAGCGAGTCGAGGAACGGCACCTCCTTGAAGCGCAGTCCGGGCACCGAGTACGCGGCGACCGCGAACAGGCTCACCGCGAGCACCGCCCACGACGCCGGGCCGCCGAGGGCGACGAGCACTGCCACGAAGGGCACGCACAGCACGATCGCGGCCATGATCGTGAGTCGATGCCGGCTCGGCACGAGCAGCGCGCCCTCGACGCCGCCCTTGCGGGGGTTCGCCGCGTCGGATGCGTAGTCGAAGACGTCGTTGATGCCGTACATCGCGAGGTTGTAGGGCACGAGGAAGAACAGGGTTCCCACCACGAGCGCGAGGTCGACCTCGCGGGTGGTGAGCAGGTAGGCGGCGGCGAACGGGTAGGCGGTGTTCACCCAGCTCAGCGGGCGCGACGCCGTGAGCAGGTCGGCGACGACGCCCCGGCGCGTGTCAGTCGGCATCCGGTCTCCTGGCGATCAGGTTCCACAGCCCCGCGAGCAGCAGGATCCCCGCGATCGGGTAGGCGAAGTCCTCGACCGGCGCGAGGCCGACGCGCGGGCCCGAGAGGTGCGCGTCGGAGTAGGCGAACAACCCGGTCGCGATCATGACCGTGTCGAACACCGCGGTGAGCACCACGAGCACGGCCGCGGTGATCAGCATCGCCGCGACGTGGCCGCGCGGTGCCCGGCGCCACGCGAGGGCCGCGACCGCGACGGCGACGCCGACGAAGACGGCCGAGAGCATCAGGTAGGTCATCGGAACACCTCGCGCGGCTCGAGGGCCTTTCGCGCCGCGCGCGCCGTCGCTCGGGACGCGACGACCCGCACGACGGCGGTGTAGAGCACGAGCGTGAGGTAGCAGAGGAAGGTCAGGAAGACGACCTCCTCGAGCGGCAGCTCGGGCGCGACGACGATGCCCGTGCTCACCGGGTTCTCGGCGCGGAAGAAGATGCCGAGCGCGATGCCCGCGAGATCCCACGCGAGGAAGAAGACGAGCCCCGCGACGAGCACGATCGCCGCGCGCAGCGGCGAGACACCGGGCGCGCGGAACACGAGCCGGAACCGCAGGTCGAGCAGCACCATGCACCCGATCGCCGCGAGCAGCAGTCCGAGGTAGACCACGCTCATGCGCGCACCCACCTCGGCGCATGCTCCGGCAGGGGGTCGGCGCCGGTGGCCCCCCGCAGCGCCTTCGCGACGAGTTCGGCGCTGATGAGGCACATGGGCAGGCCGATCCCGGGCACGGTCGTCGCCCCGGCGAAGTACAGCTCGTGCACCGTGCTCGACGCCGTGCGGCCGCGCAGGAACGCGCTCTGCCGCAGCACGTGCGCCGGACCGAGCGCCGATCCGCGCCACGAGTTGAAGTCCGCGGCGAAGTCGCCGGGTCCGATGGTGCGGCGCACGACGACGCGACGAGCGAGGTCGTGGATGCCCGTCCACTCGGCGATCTGCGCGATGGCGGCATCGGCGACGCGCTCGACGGTGGCGTCGCCGGCGCCGTCGATGCCTCCGCGGCCGATGGCCGGATCGGCCGGCACCGGCACGAGCACGAAGAGGTTCTCGTGGCCGGCTGGTGCGACCGTGGCGTCGCTGGCGCTCGGCTTGCAGACGTACATCGACGCCGGGTCGGGCACCGACGGATCATCGCCGAAGATGCGGGCGAAGTTGTCGGCCCAGTCCTCCGTGAACAGCAGCGTGTGGTGACGCAGCTCGGGCAGCTCGCCGCGGATGCCCAGCATGACGAGCACCGCGCCGGGTCCGGGGTCGGCACGCCGCCACGAGGCATCCGATCGACTGCGCGACGCGGCCGGCAGCAGCTGGGTCTCGGTGTGGTGCAGATCGGCCGTCGAGACGACGACATCCGCGGCGACCTCGTGACTCCTCCCGTCGGCGTCGAGATAGCGGATGCCTCGTGCGCGATCGCCGCGCACCACGATCTCCGTGACCCGGGCACCGGTGACGAACCGCGCACCCGCTCGCCCCGCGAGGCGCGCGACGCTGTCGATCACCTCGCGGAACCCGCCCTGCGGGTACAGCACCCCGTCGTCGAGGTCGAAGTGACTCATGAGGTGGTACAGGCTCGGCGCGGCGAACGGCGAGGTGCCGAGGAACACCGCCGGGTAGCCGAGCACCTGGCGCAGTCGGGGGTCGCGCACGTGACCGGCGATGAAGCGGTCGAGGCGCTGGAACAGCAGCCGGCCGAGTCGGCCGATGCGGCGCAGCACCGGCGGCGTGAGCAGCGTGGCGGGCGTCGAGAAGTCGTTGTAGAGGAAGTGGTCGAGCGCGAGCCGAGCGGTCTCGTCGGCCGAGTCGAGGTAGCGCTCGAGTGCATGCCCGGCGCCGTGCTCGATCGACTCGAACAGGGCGATCGCGGCGGCACGCTCGGCGGGCACGTCGAGCGGGTCGGGGTACAGCTCGAAGTAGACGCGATAGCCCGGATCGAGCCGGGTCAGGTCGAGCTGCTCGGCCGAGCTCGTGCCCATCAGCCGGTAGAAGTGCTCGAACACCTCGGGCATGAGGTACCACGACGGCCCGGTGTCGAACCGGAAGCCCGAGGCATCCCATCGCCCGGCGCGCCCGCCCACCGTGTCGTGCGCCTCGTAGACGGTCACCTCGTTCCCGTCGCGACTGAGCAGCGCGGCGGTCGCGAGCCCGGCGATGCCGGCCCCGATCACGGCGACGCGGGTCATGCCGTCGCCTCCCGCCCGCGTTCGGTCGCGGCGCGCACGAGCAGCGTGAGCTTGCGGGCGGCCGGCACCCGCACGCGTGTCGTGAGCAGCTCGCCGGCTGGTGTGCGGCGCAGTCGTGCCGCGAGGCTGGTGAACAGTGCGTGCGCCGCGGCGACGGCGCGGCGGCAGGTGCCCGGCAGCTCGGGGATGACCGCCCCGGCGATCGCGAGGTCGGCGTCGATGTCGTCGAGGATCCGCGCCTTGTCGGCTTCGCCGAACCGGTCAGGGTCGACGCCCGGGAAGTAGCGACGACCGCGGGCGTCGTAGTCGTCGGCGAGGTCGCGCAGGAAGTTGATCTTCTGGAATGCCGCTCCGAGGTGGCGCGCGCCGCGCTCCCATCGCGCGTCGCGCTCGGCATCGACGGCGAGCCCCAGCGTGAACGCCCGGAGGCACATCAGCCCGACGACCTCGGCCGAACCGTAGATGTAGCTGCGCAGCTCGTCGGCGTCGAAGTCGACCGGGTCGAGGTCTCGCCGCATCGACGCGAAGAACGGGCGCGTGAGCTCGGCGCCGATGCCGGTCGTGCGCGCGGTGCGGGCGAAGGCGTGCACCACCAGGTTCGAGCTGTACCCGCGGGCGATGGCGAGTTCGGTCTCGGCCTCGAGGGCGTCGAGCAGCTCGCGACATGCCCCCGTGTCGAGCCCCGCCTCCTCGGCCGGGCCGTCGACGATCTCGTCGGCGATGCGCACGAGCGCGTAGACATCGGCCACGTGCTGCCGCACCTCTCGCGAGCACAGGCGGCTCGCCAGGCCGAACGACGTCGAGTACTGCGAGATGACCTGCGCCGCGCCGCGTCGCGCCGCGAGGTCGTAGAGCGCCAGGCCGGTCTCGTGCGCGGTCATCGGTCCCGCTCCACGCATTCGCGCACCGTCGCCGTGAGCGTCTCGCGCAGCGGAGCCGGCAGGCCGCCGGTCTCGATCGCGCGCTTCGCCTCGCCGCATCGCTCGTCGATGAGCCGCTCGACGCGGGCCCGCGCGCCGCTCGAGTCGATCGCCGCGCGGAGCCGCTCCGCCGCCGGCTCATCGAGATCGGCGCTGCCGAAGTGCGATTCGACCGGCGACCAGTCGGCGTGCCCGCGCGCGAAGGCGATGAGCAGCGTCTGCTTGCCCTCGCGCAGGTCGCCGAGCACCGACTTGCCGGTGCGGGACGGGTGTCCGTAGACGCCGAGCACGTCGTCGCGAAGTTGGAACGCCACGCCGAGGTGCCGTCCGATCTCGCCGAGGCGGGCGACGGTGCCGGGGCTCGCTCCGCCGAGCAGGGCCCCGGCCTGCAGCGGGGCGCTGAACGAGTACGACGCCGTCTTGCGCTCGATCATGTCGAGGATGTCGCGCTCATCGGGCGAGGAACCGGCGTGCCGAACATCGGCGTGCTCGCCCGCGGCGGCGAGGAACACGCACTCGTCGACGATGTCGAGCAGCGGGTTGCGCACGCCCGTCGGCGCGTCGAGGCCCGCGACGAGACGGTGCGCCGCGCTGATGAGCAGGTCGCCCGCGAGAATGGCGGATGCCTCGCCGTAGCCGTTCGCGCGTGCGGGATCGAGCCCGCGCGACACGCCGTCGAGGGCGAACCGGCCGGCGACGTTCGGCATGCCGCGGCGCACCAGGTCGTGGTCGATCACGTCGTCGTGGATGAGGAAGGCCGTGTGCAGCAACTCGAACGCCGCGGCCAGGTGCGTCGACGAGCGCGTGTCGGCACCGGCGAAGGCGCGATGCGCGGCGAGCACGAGCGCGGGACGCACGCGCTTGCCCCCGGCGGCGGCGTCGCGCGCGGCGACCCACAGCCGCCGGTAGTCGTCGCCGAGTGGCGCCGCACGTTCGACGCGCTCGACGAAGAACCCGTCGATCACGTCGTCGACCGACGCGTGGGTGTGAGCGACCGGCCGGTCGAGGGTCGCGCCGATCATGAGGCGATCGCCCCACGTTCGTCGAGGGTGCCGCCGAGGAAGGGCAGCAGCCGCGCCTGGAGCACGAGCCACGGGCTGAAGGCCCACGGGGCGTGGGCGATCGCGGGTGCGAGTGCGGCCGGATCGACCCAGGCGAAGTCCATGACCTCGCCAGGGTGGGGGATCGGGGTCGAGGTCGTGTGCGCGGTGTAGACGGGGCAGAGCTCGTTCTCGACGATGCCGGAGGCGTCGGTCGCCCGGTAGTGGAAGAACGGAAGCACGGGTTCGATGCCCGCGAGCTCGAGGCCGAGCTCGAACTCACCGCGCCGTCGGATGGCGTGCGCCAGCGTCTCGGCCGGTGCGGGGTGGCCGCAGAACGAGTTCGTCCACACCCCGGGCCACGCCTGCTTCGCGAGTGCGCGCCGCGTCACGAGCAGTTCGCCCCGCGGATTGAACACGTGACACGAGAACGCGAGATGGCGCGCGGTGTCGGCGCCGTGGACGCTCGACTTGGGAGCCCGGCCGATCGGACGGTCGTCGGCGTCGAGCAGGACGACCTCTTCGAACTGGGTGAGGGTCATGATCGCTCCGATCCATTAATTACTAACTTGGCTAGTAGCTAGCTTAGCGAGAAGTATGCCGAGTTGGCTAGAATCATTCCATGGCAGATGAGCGGGACGTGCGGCACGACATCGAAGCGGCGATGCACGACCCCCGCATCTCCGACCACGACGAAGAGCTCGTGAGCCGCGAGGGACTCGACGATGCCGACGTCGATCAGGTCGTGCGCCTGATGCAGAGCCTGCGCGGCTGGCACACCGCAGAGCGGCGCATGAGCGAGGCATCCAGCAAGTACATGAAGCTCAACGTCACCGACATGCGTGCGCTGCGCTTCCTCATCGCGGCGCGCAACCAGCAGGAGATCGCGACTCCGGGGGCGCTCGCCGAGTACCTCGGCATCTCGAGCGCGTCGACGACGAAGTTGCTCGACCGGCTCGAGCGCGGCGGGCACGTCGTTCGCGCTCCGCACCCGAGCGATCGTCGCGCCCTGGCGATCTCGGTCACCGACGCCACGCGCGTGGTCGCCCGCGAATCCGTCGGCCGCCTGCACGCGCGTCGCTTCGCGGTCGCCGCTGCCCTCACCCCCGACGAGCGCGAGATCGTCATCCGATTCCTCGACGCGCTCAGCGCGACCGCGTCAGATCACGACTGAAGCGGCTCCGCACGCTCCCACTCGGCGACCGGGCCGTCGACGACCACGAACAGCGGATGCGCCTCGGGAACCTCGATTCGCGCCCACTGCTCGGCCCGCTCAGGGCTGCGCGCTTCGAGCTTCAGTCCGAGGTGCCGCCACTCGAGGTCGAGCTGCCCGGTCGTCACCTCGAGTGATGCCGGCGCGCCGCGCCGGTGCACCTTCGAACGGTCGAATCGGTAGCCGCGAACCGTCGCCTCGTCGGCGACTCCCGCGAGGTAATCGCCGATGGTCGCCAGGGGGTCGGCCGACGCCTGGAACCGGGCGAGCTGCGGATGCCGCGTGTACCCGCGAGTGGTCCCCTCGAGCACGGCCTGCGCGAGCAGCGCCTCGCGCCAGCACGCGATGAGACCCTGCCGGTCGAGGTGCCGCGGATGCAGCGACCAGATTCTCATCCGTCGAGCGTAGACCCGCGCGACGGCGCTCCCCTTTTGGCCGTTCAGCGGGAAAGGGGGAGACTGGAGACATGTCTACCCCCGCTGCCGAAGCGGCAGCCGACGCGCACCGTCCAGAAACCGAATCCGGCGAGTCACCCGAGGGGTTCACGGTCTTCGCCGTGCTCCGACGTGATCCGTCACGCCCCGACGATCTCGATGGGCACGACGTGCCCCGCTTCGTGCGCGAGCTCGACGACATCATCGACCTCGTCGAGAACGAGGACGTCACCCTCCGCGGCATCTACGACGTCTCGGGGCTGCGCGCCGACGCCGACGTGATGCTGTGGCTGCACGGCCCGACGGCCGAGGGGCTCCAGTGGGCCATCCGCGAGATCCGTCGTTCGCGCCTGTTCCGTGCGCTCCTGCCCACGTGGAACGCGATGGGCGTGCACCGCGACGCCGAGTTCAACAAGGCGCACGTTCCGGGCTTCCTGCGGGGCATCGAGCCCAAGCAGTGGCTCACCGTGTACCCGTTCGTGCGCAGCTACGAGTGGTACCTGCTGCCGCCCGAGGAGCGCGGCCGGATGCTCGCCGAGCACGGTCGGGCCGGTGCTGCATTCAAGGGCGTCATCGCCAACACCGTCGCATCGTTCGCGCTCGGCGACTACGAGTGGCTGCTGCCCCTCGAGGCCGACGAGCTCACCGACCTCGTCGACCTCATGCGCGACCTGCGCGCCACCGACGCGCGCCGCCACGTGCGCGAAGAGGTGCCGTTCTACACGGGCCGCCGCATCACGACGGCTGAACTCGTCGAGGTGGTCCAGTAGTGGCCGCGGTGAACCTCGGCGCGACCGGCGCTCCTGGCGACTCAGGAGCTGCGACCTCAGCCGCGGCGCACCGCGGACACAAGCCTGGCCCCGCAGCATCCGCACCCTGCGCCCCCGGCGCGATCGTGCCGGGCGCGACGCCCGCCGCGCAGCAGGGAGCCGAGCACGTCACCGAGCCGGTCGCCTACGACGCGATCCTGCTCGCCGGGTTCGGCGGCCCCGAGGGTCAAGACGACGTGATCCCCTTCCTGCGCAACGTCACGAGCGGTCGCGGCATCCCCGACGAGCGCCTCGAGGAGGTTGCGCACCACTACCGCCACTTCGGCGGGGTCAGCCCGATCAACGAGCACAACCGCGAGTTGAAGGCCGCCCTCGAGGCCGAGCTCGCGCGCCGCGGCATCGACCTGCCGGTGCTGTGGGGCAACCGCAACTGGGACCCGTACCTCAACGACGCGCTCGCCGAGGCGAACGCGGCCGGTCGCACGAAGCTCATCGCGATCGCGACGAGCGCGTACAGCTCGTACTCGAGCTGCCGCCAGTACCGCGAGGACTTCGCCGACGCGCTCGCCGACACCGGGCTCGGCGACGTGATCCAGATCGACAAGGTGCGCCAGTTCTTCGACCACCCCGGTTTCGTGCAGCCGTTCGTCGAGGGCGTGCGCGACGGGATCGCCCAGCTCGAGGCATCCGTCGACGGCCTCGACCGCACCACCCAGGTCGAGGTGCTGTTCGCCACGCACTCGATCCCGTCGACCGATGCCGCGAAGTCCGGCCCGGCCGAGCGCGGATTCGGCGAGGGCGGCGCCTACGCCGCCCAGCACCGCGCGGTCGCCGAGGTCGTCATGCGCGAGGCGGGCGCGGGCGACGTGCCCTGGCAGCTCGTCTACCAGTCTCGCTCGGGGCCCCCTTCGATGCCGTGGCTCGAGCCCGACATCAACGACGCCATCGAGGAGCTGCCGGCTGCCGGCCGCAAGGCCGTGGTCATCGTGCCGCTCGGGTTCGTGAGCGACCACATGGAGGTGCTCTGGGACCTCGACAACGAGGCGCTCGAGACCGCGGGCGAGCACGGCCTCGCGGCCGTGCGCGTGCCGACGCCGGGCACCCACCCGGCCTACGTCGCCGGCCTCGTCGACCTCGTGCTCGAGCGCGTGAACGGCACGCCGGCATCCGAGCGTCCGGCGGTCACCGAACTCGGGCCCTGGTACGACGTCTGCCGACCGGGATGCTGCGAGAACGTGCGCCTGGGCTTCCGCCCGGCGCTGGCGGGGATCGCACCATGACGCCGAGCGGCACCATCCGGGTCGGCACACGGGGCAGCGCGCTCGCGATGGCGCAGACGCGTCAGATCTCCGACCGCATCGCCAAGGCCGCGAAGGCCGAGATCGAACTCGTGCCGATCACGACGCACGGCGACACGTCGCGCGCGTCGCTCGCCGAGATCGGCGGCACGGGCGTGTTCGCGGCGGCACTGCGCGAGGCGCTGCTCGCCGGCGAGTGCGACGTCGTGGTGCACTCCTTGAAAGACCTGCCCACCGCCGACCACCCCGGACTGCGGCTCGGCGCCGTGCCGAAGCGCGTCGACGCGCGCGACGTGCTCTGCGCGCGCGACGGGCTGACCCTCGCGACACTGCCCGAGGGCGCCCGGGTCGGCACGGGTTCGCCGCGCCGCATCGCGCAGCTCGGTGCGGCCCGGCCCGACATCGTCGCCGTCGACATCCGCGGCAACGTCGACACGCGGCTCGGCAAGGTCGAGTCGGGTGAGCTCGATGCCGTGATCCTCGCCGCCGCCGGCCTCGGCCGCCTCGGCCGGCTCGACGCCGCGACCGACCACCTCGAGCTCGCCGACTGGCCGACCGCGCCCGGTCAGGGGGCGCTCGCCATCGAGGTGCGACGCGAGCGCGGCGACCGCGATCTCGAGCGTGCACTCGAGGCGATCGACCACGGCACGACACGTGCGACCGTGCTCGCCGAACGAATCGTGCTCTCGGGCCTCGAAGCGGGCTGCTCGGCGCCGGTCGGGGCGACCGCCTTCATCGACGACGAACTTCTGTTCCTGACGGCGAGCGTGTACAGTGCCGACGGGAGCCGCCGACTGACCAGTTCGCACGCGGCCACCCCCGACAGCCGCTCGGCCGCCGATCTGGCGGGCGCGGCACGCGACGTCGCCGACCGCGTCGTCGCCGAACTCCTCGGCAACGGTGCCGCCGACCTCGTGCCCCGTGAGGAGCAGCCGTGACTGAATTCGAACCGATGACGGGCGCCATCAACCTCCCAGCTTCGGGCGGTGGCAAGCCGCTCGCCGGATGGCGGGTGCTCGTGCCCCGCGGCGGGCCCTGGGGTGACGGCGTCGCCGCGGCGCTGCGCGCCCGCGGTGCGTCGCCCATCGTCGCCCCGCTGATCAACTTCGCTCCCGCCGACGACCAGACCGCGCTGGTCGCGGCGCTCGAGAAGCTCGCCTCCGGTGGATTCGACTGGGTGACGGTGACGAGCGCGACGACCGTCGACGTGCTCGCGTCGTACGGCGCCGTGATCCCCGAGACGACGAAGGTCGCAGCGGTGGGCGAGACCACCGCTGCCGCGCTCGTCGCCGCCGGGTACCACGCCGACATCGTGCCCTCCGAGGACAACTCGGCCGCGGGCCTCCTCGAGGAGTGGGCGGCCGCCACCGATGGGGCGCGCGAACTGCGCGTCCTCGCGCTGCGCTCGGCGATCGCGAAGCAGGTGCTCTCGATCGGCCTCGCCGAGGCGGGCCACCACGTCGAAGCCGTCGTCGCCTACCGCACCGTCGGGGTTCCGGTGTCGGCGAGGGTCGCCGACGACTTCCGCGCCGGCAACGTGCGCGCGGTGCTCGTCACGTCGGGTAGCGTCGCCGAGCAGGTGCAGCAGCAGCTCGGCCCGATCCCCGAGACGATCCTCGTCGCCGCCATCGGACCGCAGACCCAGAAGGATGCCGCGAAGGTCGGCCTGCGCGTCGACGTGATCGCGCGCGAGCGCACCGCCGAGTCGCTCATCGACGCGGTCGTCGACGCCGCGACCGCCCTCGCCTAGTCCGCTCGCCATTCCGCTCCGCCGAGTGCTTCGGGGGTGCTTTCCCGCCACCGATCGCCCTTCGGCGGTGTGGTTCAGGCGGGAACGCACCCCCGGAAACGTTCAGAACGATCCCGCGTAGGCTTGCCGGGTGAGTTCCACGCCGCTTCCCCGTGTCCGTCCGCGTCGACTCCGTGAGACCCCGGCCCTGCGCCGCCTCGTCTCCGAGACCCGCCTGCACCCCGCCGACCTCGTGCTGCCGGTGTTCGTGCGCGAGGGCGTGAGCGCCCCGGTGCCGATCACGTCGATGCCGGGAGTCGTGCAGCACTCGCTCGAGAGCCTGCCCGAAGCCGTCGATGCGGCCGCGGCCGCCGGTCTCGGCGGCGTCATGCTCTTCGGCGTGCCCGAGGTGCGCGACGCGCGCGGCTCGGGGGCCACCGACCCCGACGGCATCCTCAACGTCGCGACGAGGGTCGCGGTCGAGGCATCCGCCGGCCGTCTCGTCGTGCAGACCGACCTCTGCCTCGACGAGTTCACCGACCACGGACACTGCGGCGTGCTCGACGACCACGGCCGGGTCGACAACGACGCGACCCTCGAGCGGTACCGGGCGATGGCGCTCGAGCAGTCGCGCGCCGGCTCCGAGCTGCTCGGCCTGAGCGGCATGATGGACGGCCAGGTGGCCGCCGTGCGCGACGCCCTCGACGACGCCGGGCGCACCGACACCGCGATCCTCGCCTACTCGGCGAAGTACGCTTCGGCCTACTACGGGCCGTTCCGCGACGCGGTCGAGTCGACGCTCGAGGGCGACCGTCGCTCGTACCAGCTCGACCCCGGCAACCGGCGTGAGGGGTTGCGCGAGGCGCTCATCGACATCGACGAGGGAGCCGACGTCGTCATGGTGAAGCCGGCCGGCAGCTACCTCGACGTGCTCGCCGACGTCGCCGCTGCGAGCGAGGTCCCCGTGTGGGCCTACCAGGTCTCGGGGGAGTACTCGATGATCGAGGCCGCCGCCGCCCACGGCTGGATCGACCGCAAGCGTGCGGTCATCGAGTCGGTGCGGGGCATCCGCCGTGCCGGCGCCGACGCCGTGCTCACCTACTGGGCCGCTGAGCTCGCCGAATGGATCCGCCAGGGAGACGCCGCATGACCACCGCCACCACCTCGACCAACGCCGACCTGTTCGCCCGCGCGCAGGCTGCGATCCCGGGCGGCGTCAACTCGCCCGTGCGCGCCTTCCGCTCGGTCGGCGGCACGCCGCGCTTCCTCGTCTCGGCGCGCGGTCCGTACGTCACCGACGTCGAGGGCCGCGAGTACGTCGACCTCGTCGCCGGCTGGGGACCCGCGATCCTGGGTCACGCCGACCCGCGGGTGATCGAAGCGGTGACGGATGCCGCGAGCCGCGGCCTCTCGTTCGGTTCGTCGACCCCGGCCGAGACCGAGCTGGCCGAACTCGTCGAGGCCCGCGTCGACCCGGTCGAGCAGCTCCGACTCGTCTCGACGGGCACCGAGGCGACCATGAGCGCCATCCGCCTCGCGCGCGGATTCACCGGCCGCGACCTGCTCGTGAAGTTCGCCGGGCATTACCACGGCCACTCCGACGGGCTGCTCGCCGAGGCCGGTTCGGGCCTTGCGACGTTCGCGCTGCCCGGCTCGGCCGGCGTGCCGGCCGACATCGCCGCGCTCACCCTCGTCGTGCCGTACAACGACCTCGACGCCCTCGCCGCGGTGTTCGCCGAGCACGGCGACCGCATCGCGGCCGTCATCGTCGAGGCCGCCGCCGCGAACATGGGCGTGGTGCCGCCGATTCCCGGGTTCAACCGCGCAATCGTCGAGCTCGCGCACGAGAACGGCGCACTCGTCATCAGCGACGAGGTGCTCACGGGCTTCCGCGTGTCAGCCGCCGGTTGGTGGGGGATCGAGGCGGGCACCGCCGACGCCTACACGCCCGACCTCCTGACGTTCGGCAAGGTCATCGGCGGCGGCATGCCGGTCGCCGCCCTCGGCGGACGCGCCGAGATCATGCAGCAGCTCGCGCCCCTCGGGCCGGTCTACCAGGCGGGCACGCTCTCGGGCAATCCGGTCGCGGTCGCGGCGGGCATCGCCACGCTGAAGGCTGCCGACGCCGCCGTGTACGACCGCCTCGACGCCACCGCCTCGAACATCAGCGCGGCCGTCTCCGACGCGCTCGCCGCCGAGGGAGTCGCACACCGCGTGCAGCACGCCGGCAACCTGTTCAGCTTCGTGTTCGGCGCCGAGGCGGCGGGCGCCGAGGTGCGCGACTACGCGACCGTGCAGCGCCAGGAGTCGTGGCGCTACGCCCCCTTCTTCCACGCGATGCTCGACGCGGGCGTCTCGCTGCCGCCCTCGGTCTTCGAGGCGTGGTTCGTCACGGCGGCGCACGATGAGGAGGCCATCGGCCGCATCATCGACGCCCTGCCCGCCGCGGCCCGCGCTGCGGCATCCGCTCGCCCTTCCTGATCTGCGGCGTCGGAGGAAACCGGCACGATTCCGTTACGTCATTGTGGGGTGGCGACACGGCGACCCGCCGCCGGCTCGGGCAGTATGGAACTGTATGGCCCAGCTTCGCGTGCACAACGACCGGATCGAGGTTCACCTCACCCCGGCCGAGAAGGCGCTCGCCCTGCGCGGCGACGACCTCGTGGTGCAGCGTGACGACATCCGCTCGGCGACGGTCACCGACGACCCGTGGATCTGGATCCGGGGCATCCGCCGGCGGGGCACCGAGGTGCCGCTCGTGGTCGCCGTGGGCATGTGGAAGTACCACGGCGGCAGCGACTTCGTCATCGTCAAGGGCAAGCGGCAGGCGGTCGTGCTCGAGCTCGCCGACGGCGAGTTCACGCGCATCATCCTGAGCACCAATCACGCGGCGAAGCTCATCAACCGGCTGAAGCTCCCGCTCGGGTTCGACGACCCCGACGCGCAGTCCCCGACCGCCTGACGTCGGCCCGTCAGGCCAGGGCGAACAGCACGAACCCGATGAGCGGAAGCGTGCCCTGGATCAGCGCCGCCCGCACGTAGCCCCGCCCCGTCGTCGTGAGCACGAGCGCGGCGAGCACCATGCACGCGGTGGTGAACAGCACGAGGGCCTTACCCACGTCGATCGCCCCGGACCAGTACAGCACGAGCCCGAGCGCGGCGCCGATGCCGAGGAACAGGTTGTAGAACCCCTGGTTGTAGGCCATCGGCCGGGTCGTGTCGGCGGCCGCCTGGTCGGCGACGCCGAACCGCTTCCAGGTCGCCGGGCGGGTCCACCAGACGCTCTCCATGAGGAAGATGTAGCCGTGCAGCAGCGCGGCGAGGGCGACGACGATGCTCGCGATGACGGCCATGCCGCGATCGTACCGTTCGCATGCTGCCGGATCAGGGGATTTGGGTGACACCCCGGGTGCTGGGCCCGTTCGCACGGCGTGTCGGCAGAATCCCCTGATCCGACAGCATCACGGGTGCGGGCTGGCCTGCCCGGGCGGACGCATCAGGGTGCGTCGGGCGCCTCCAGCTCGACCGTGGCGGGCAGGCCGAAGAAGGTCTCGAGTTCGGCGACGGATGTCCCGAGCCCGCGTTCCTCGCGCGCCGTGAACCGGCGCCACGGCACGAGCCGAACGCGCACGCGCTTCGCCTCGACGATGGGAGCCCACCGTCCGCACATGACGCCGTCGATCATGAGCGCATGCAGCGGGAACTCGGCGTGAAATCCGTCGACGCCGTCGGGCAGCAGGTACGCCCGAGGCGCGGCGTACCCCATGATGTACTCGTCGTACGCCTGCAGCAGGTCGACGGTCCCGGTCTCGCCGTCGGCGTCGCCGCCCGGCGCCGCAGCCATCGCGGCGGCATCGAACCAGTGCGTCGCCCCGTCGACCTCGACCGTCTCGATCGCTCCGCCGCTGTGATCGGCCGCGTCGGCGAACGCCTGCCGCGTGTCCCCGAGCGTGAACCCCGACCACGCCGCGAAGTCGCGGTCGGTCGCCGGCCCGCGCGCGGCGAGGTAGCGCCCGGCGAGTTCGGCGAGGGCCTCGTCGCGCGGCCTCGGCGCCGCCGCCGGCACACGCTCGTCGAATGCGGCATAGGTGCGCTGCTTGCCGACGTTCACCCCGCTGATGGCGACGCGCTCGAGTTCGGCGTGCAGCATGACGTAGGTGAAGCCGAGCCCCGCCTTGGGCATGCCGCCCGCCTCGAGCGCGTCGAGGAGTTCGGCCCTCGTGCGATGCCCGCCCTCGAGCGCGGCGGCGACGAGGTCCATCGCGCGCGCGACATCCGCCCCTTCGAGCCCCGTTCGCCGGTAGTACATCGCGTTCGCGCGGTGCACCCGCTCGGCAGAGAGCTCGAGCACCCAGCGTGCGTCGTCGCGGTGCAGGAAGTGCCAGGTCGGACGCAGCACGTGCGTGCGCAGGATCTCGCCGTCGTCGATCGCCGCCGCGACGGATGCCGCGCCCGGGCGATGTTCGTGCGGCACGCGCGCGGCGAGCCCCCACTGGGCGGGCACGAACTCCTGCGCCTGCACCGCGACGAACCGCCGCACGACCTCGGGCGCCGACGCGTCGAACGCGCCGCGCAGTCCCTGCACTCGCAGCCGGAGCTCTCGCAGCGTCGCGACGTCCACCGCTACGTCACGTCCCGTCGCCACGTCGTCGCCCCGCCGACGACGGTCGCGATCACGCCGATGGCGAGCAGCACGAGCCCGCCCTGCCACCATTCCAGCGACTCCGAGGCGCCGACCGAGGCGATGTTGTAGAAGGATGCCCCGACCAGGGCATCGCTCGCCGCCCCCGGCAGGAACTGGCCGATCTGCGCCGTGACGTCGTTGAGCGATGCTGCAAGCCGCAGGATCGGCTCGACGAACTGGGTGAACGCGATCACGATGACGATCGCCGCGACCTGGTTGGTGACGAGCGTGCCGAGGCCGACGCCGATCGTGCCCCAGAGCGCCATCGCCAGCACGCCGCGCCCGATGAGCGCCCAGGTGTCGCTCATGTCGAGCTCGGTGTCGAGGCCGAAGGCCGCGAGCGCGGCGGCGCCCGTGCCCACCGACGTGGCGAACGCGATCACGCCGAGCCCCGCGCCCACGATGAGTTGCGACACGAACTTCGCCGAGAGCACGGTCGATCGATGCGGTTCGGCCAGGAACGTCGGCGTGAGCGTCTTGTGCCGGAACTCGCCCGTCACCGCGAGCGCCCCGAGCAGCACCGGGAAGACATAGCCAACCGATGACGCGAAGCTGTAGATCAGCGGCGCGAGCTGCATGCCGGGCGGCAGTTGCGTGTTGTTGCCCGTGTTCTCGGCCGCCTCGGGGTTCTCGATCGTCCAGCCGAGGAAGGCGCCGAAACCGCCTGCGAGGAACGCGACGTACGCCACGAGGAGGATCGCGATGAGCCACCACATGCGCGTGGTGAACACCTTCTGGAATTCGGACCCGAGCGCGCGCAGTGCCTTCACTCGTGCTCACCGCCGTTCACCAGCGAGAGGAACGAATCCTCGAGCCCCGATTTCAGTCGATGCAGGGCGCTCAGCTCGACGCCCCCGACGAACGCGGCATGACCGACCGCGCCGGGGTCGGGCACGTCGACGATGAAGCCCGCGCGGCCCTCGGTGTACGCGAACCCCGCGGCATCCAGTGCGGCGGCGAGCGCGGGGCGATCGGGCGAGTCGGCGATCGTGCGGGGCGCGGCATCGAGCTCGAGGCTCGCGAGGGTGCCGCTCTTCATGAGCCGCCCCTTCGAGATGATGACGACCTCGTCGACGGTCTGCGCCACCTCGCTCAGCAGGTGCGACGAGACGAGCACCGTGCGGCCCTCATGGGCGAGGCTCTGCAGGAACCCGCGGATCCACCTGATGCCCTCGGGGTCGAGCCCGTTGATGGGCTCGTCGAGCACGAACACGCCGGGGTCGCCGAGCAGTGTGTACGCAAGCGCGAGCCGCTGGCGCATGCCGAGCGAGTAGCCGCCGACGCGGCGATCGGCGTGCTCGGTCATGCCGACCTGGTCGAGCACCGCCGCGACGCGTTCGGCCGGGAGGCCGGCCGCGGTCGCCGAGACCTTCAGGTGATTGCGTGCGGTGCGGCCCGGGTGGAAGTTCGCGTCGAGCGCTGCGCCCACGGTCTCGAGCGGCCGGTCGAGGTCGTGGTACGTCTTGCCGTCGAAGGTGGCGGTGCCGGCGGTCGCCCGCACGAGCCCGAGGAGCACCCGCAGGGTCGTGGTCTTGCCGGCGCCGTTCGGACCGAGGAACCCGGTGACGCGCCCGGGTTCGACGGTGAAGCTGAGGTCGTCGACGGCCGTGACCGCTCCGAACTGCTTGGTGAGCCCCGAGATCTCGATGGGGATGCCGCCTGCCATGCGCTCTCCTCACGCCGGGGGCGTACTCGGTCGCGATGGGCCGCGCCCCCGCACAGCCCGTGGCGGCCCCGCGGCCGCCACACGCTCACCCTAGCGAGAGGCGCGCGCACGGGGCATCCGTCGTGCGGGGGATTCGCGCACTGCGCGCCTCAATTGAGGCGGCGGATGTCGCGGGGCGGCAGGCCCCCGCCGTACAGGTCGGTCGCGAGGTCCTGGAGGGCACCGAGCGCCACCCGCTGCGGCACCGGGCCGTACGAGAGGCGGGCGACGCCGAGCTCCTGAAGGCGCGCGGGCGCCGGCACATCGGGGGCACCGAAGAGGCTCACCCGACGATCGCCGATCCCCGCGACGAGCTCGACGACGACCGCTTCGTCGAAGTTGCCCGGCACGAAGACGCAGGTCGCGCCTGCATCGAGATAGGCGCGGCCGCGTTCGACGGCGTCGGCGATGCACACCTCGCGGGGGCGATTCCGGCCACGCGTCCAGGCGTCGGTGCGGGCGTTCAGCACGAACGGCACCCCCTCGGCCTCGGCGGCGGCGACGGCAGCCTCGACCGCGGCGATCGACTCGTCGAGCGGCTTCAGCTGATCCTCGAGGTTCGCGCCGACGACACCCTCGCCGATCGCTCGCCGGATCGTCTCGCCGGGGTCGCCGTAGCCCGCCTCGAGGTCGGCCGAGACCGGCACGTCGACGGCGCGAGCGATGCGTCCGACCATGTCGAGCATGAGATCTGCGGGGATGTGCTCTCCATCGGCGTATCCGAAGGCCGCGGCGATCGAGTGGCTGGCCGTGGCGATCGCGCGCGTCTCGGCAAGGGAGGCAATGGCCTGGGCGCTGGCGACGTCCCACACGTTGACCACCTGCAACAGCTCGGGGGCGGTGTGCAGGCGGCGCAGTTCGGCGGCGGTGTCGGCGAGGGTCATGAACCCACCCTACGAGTCGAGCGGCGTCAGGCGAGCGCCGCTGCCAATCCGGCGAGCAACCGATCGACCTCATCGGCGTCGGTGTAGGGCGCGAGCCCGACGCGCAGGCCGCCGGCGTCGCCGAGTCCGAGACGGCGCGACGCCTCGAGCGCGTAGAAGTTGCCGCTCGGCGCGAGCACCTTCGCTTCGGCGAGTCGCCTGGTGACCTCGGATGCCTCGTGGCCGGCGAACGTCGCGAGCAGGGTCGGCGTGCGGAGTGAGGCGCGCGACCAGAGGGTCGCGCCGGGCAGCTCGGCGAGGCCTGCCTCGATGCGCGAGCGCAGCACCTCCTCGTGCTCGTGCAGTGCCGCGTACGACTCCGCGAGACGGGCCCGACGCGAGATCGCGACATCCGCCTCGTCCGACGTGCCGGCCGACCAGGCGAGCCCGGCCAGCACGTCGACCGCCGCGGTGGCACCGGCGAGCAGCTCGTAGGGCAGCGTGCCGAACTCGAACCGCTCGGGCACCGCGTTCGTCGCCGGCAGCAGCTTGTCGGGCATGAACATCTCGAGCAGCTCGGGCTGGGCGGCGAGCACGCCGCAGTGCGGGCCGAGGAACTTGTAGGGCGAGCACGTGAAGAAGTCGGCGTCCAAGCGCGTCGACGTCGGGCAGCTCGTGCGCGGTGTAGTGCACTCCGTCGACGTAGAGCAGCGCGCCGACCGCGTGCACGGACTTCGCGATCGCGGGGACGTCGGGCATCGTGCCGATGAGGTTCGACGCGGCGGTCACGGCGACGAGCCGGGTGCGGTCGGTGAGGGCGGCCTCGACGGCCTCGGTCGCGAGCTCGCCGGTCTCGGGGTCGAAGTCGACCCACCGCACCGTGGCGCCGGCGCGCTCGGCGGCCTGCACCCACGGCCGCACGTTGGAGTCGTGGTCGAGCCGCGTGACCACGACCTCGTCGCGCTCGCTCCAGCCTCGCGACAGCATGCGCGAGAAGTCGTAGGCGAGCTGCGTGGCGCTGCGCCCGTGCACGATGCCCCGTGGGTGCCCGTTGACGAGGTCGGCCATCGCGAGGCGGAACCCGTGCACGGCCGCCTCGGCGCGCTCCTCGGATTCGCCGATCGTGCCGCGATTCGAGAGCGGCCCGGTGAGCACGGATGCCACGGCCTCGCCCACGGCTCGCGGCGTCTGCGTCCCGCCGGGGCCGTCGAACTGGGCCCACCCGCTGTCGAGCGAGGGGAACTCGGACCGGATGTGCGCGACGTCGTAGGCCATGGCGGAAGCCTATCGATGGGGTGGAGCGCGATCGGAGCGCGACCCCGCCGTGGTGACGGGCGGTGGCCGAAAGGCCTGGCATCTCGTCCCGGCGGTAGCATGCCGACATGGGGGAGACGCCGCTCGCGGCATCCGAAGCCGGAGATGCACCGCCGCGCACGCGCCGGTTCTCGCTCAGCGCCGCCCTCGACGGGTTCTTCTTCGTGTTCGCGGGCATCGCCTCGGTGTGGCTGGCGTGGCTCGTGCTGACCGAGTCGTTCGGGTTCGGCTGGTGGGGCATCGCATTCTTCGTGCTGTTCTGGCTCGTGCTCGCGTACCTCGTGCTGCCGAGGCTGCACCGCATCCTGACCACGATCTACGTGCCCGACTACTTCATCGGGCGTGCGCGCACGAGCGACGGGCTGTTGGGCGACCCCGTGAACCTCGCGGCCGACGGGCCAGAGGCATCCCTTCATGCCGCGATGCTCGCCGCCGGCTGGACCCGCGCCGACGACGTGACCCTCGCCTCCAGCTGGCGCATCGTGACCTCGACCGTCACGCGCAAGAGCTACGACGAGGCGCCGGTGAGCCCGCTGTTCCTGTTCGGGCGGCAGCAGGACTTCGCGTACCAGCAGGAGGTCGCCGGCAATCCCGCCAAGCGCCACCACGTGCGGTTCTGGCGCACGCCCGACGGCTGGTTGCTTCCCGGCGGACGCCGGGTCGACTGGCTCGCGGCCGGCACCTTCGACCGTGCCGTCGGCTTCTCGCTGTTCACGCTGCAGGTCACGCACAAGATCGACGCCGACACCGACGTCGAGCGCGACCACATCGTCGCGACCGTGCTGGGAGGCAATCCCGGTGCGAGCGTCCATGTGCTCGCCGACTTCGCGACGGGTTACCACTCCCGCAACGGCGGCGGCGATTCGATTCGCACCGACGGCGACCTGCCGGTGGTCGACGTGTCGGATGTCCCGGCCGCGCCGATCGCGCTGACGCACGGTGGTGGCTCATGAGCGTCGACAAGCGTGCGGCGTTCGAGTCTCCGGCCGAGCTCGTGCGACCGGTGGAGGCGCCGCCCGACATGAAGCGTCCGGTCTCGACCGCGGCCGGAGCCGTGCTCGTGGTCCTCCGCGTGATCGCCGGCGTGGTCTGGCTCATCGCGCTCGCCGGGCAGTGGGACCAGGTGCTCGAGGCCGACGGCGGCATCGACCCCGAGTCGGCCGAGGGCGCCGCGTCCTACGGGGTGCTCGCCTTCTTGCTCGTGTTCGGTGGGGTCGTGCTGCTCGTCCAGCTGCTGCTGGGCTTCGCGGTGTACCGCGGCAGCAACGCGGCCAGGCTGACGCTGATGATCCTCGCGACGCTGAGCATCATGGTCTCGTGGGTCGACTACCTCGCGGGCCAGGAGATCACGATCCGCACGACGCTCGTGACGCTCGCGCTCGACATCCTCGTGCTGCTCGCCCTGTCGAGCCGAGCGGCGCGCGCATACGCGCGGCGGCCCCGCAGGAAGCGTGGGGCGGCCGGTGCAGCCAGGCCGACTCCCTCCTCACCTGTGGGGTGAAGCCGAAGAGCGCGGCCCGTGGACTGGGGGTCCTGCTCGAGCGAGACGGGACCGTACGATGTTGCGATGCGTTCAGGGAACAGCGCTGGGGCCCGGTCTCGCCGGGCGGTCGTCGCGCTCGTCGTCACGGCAGGACTGCTGTTGTCCGGGTGCGCTGCGGGAGCGACCGGCGGCCCTACTCCGGCGCCGGGGGCGCAGCGCACCGGTGACGCGGAGCTCCTCCGCCTCATCCGGCCGTCGTTCACGGGCGACGCCCGTCGCGTGGCGGTCGCAGTGATCGACGGCGGCGAGGTGCGCCGGGCGTTCCAGGACGCGGACCCGTCGACGGTCTTCGAGATCGGGTCGATCACGAAGGTCTTCACGGGGGAACTGCTCGCCGAGGCGATCGAGCGCGGCGAGGTGCGGGCCGACGACGAGGTCGGCGACCACCTCGACCTCGGCGACTCGCCGATCGCCTCCGCGACGCTGCGCGACCTCGCCGCGCACCGCAGCGGCCTGCCCACGTTTCCGACCGACCCCGAGTGGGTCGAGCAGGCGATGGCCGACATGGAGGCCGGGCGCGACGGCGTGGACGAGAACGTCGAGGAGCTGCTCGCCGAGGCGCGCGGTGAGGCGCTCGAGACCGAGCAGGAATACGCGTACAGCAACATGGGCGCCGCGCTGCTGGGGCAGGCGCTCGCCGCGGCCGCCGGAACCGATTACCCCACGCTGCTCGCCGACCGATTGCTCGACCCGCTCGGCCTCGACGGCGCATCGGTGCCGCTCGACGACGATGACGTGTCGAGCGGGCACGCGGGCGGGACGAACCCTGAGGGCGAGCCGGCCGAGCCATCGACCCTCGGCGCGTATGCGCCGGCCGGTGGCATCCATGCCACCATCGACGATCTCGTGACGTTCGCATCCGCGGTCCTCGACGGGCCGCTTGCCGACAGTGCCGCACACCGCGACACGATCGACCTCGGCGACGGCTCGGCGATCGGCTACTTCTGGAGCGTGAAGGAGGATCGGGGCCACGTCATCGTCTCGCACAACGGGGTGACCGGTGGATTCGCCGCCATGATGATCATCGACCGCACCGCGGACACGGCCTCGATCGTGCTCTCGAACCGGGCGGAGGTCGTCGACGACGTCGGGTCGACGCTGCTCGCGCACCTCTGAGCAGGCCAGACCGCGCGATGGTCCCGCAGCTTGAATCCGCAGCCGGAGCCCGGCCGGCGTCCTACGCCACCGACGAATGCACCGCGCACGGGGGCAGTTCGCACGACTCGCACACCACGCGCTCGGTCGTGCACGAGGCATCCGCGCAGTTCCCCGTTCGGTTCGCGGGCGTGCCGCACACGACGCACGAGCCGATCACCGCGGCGTGGTCGCTGAACTCGATCGCGCCGCGCTTGTCGAAGACGTAGAGCGATCCCTGCCAGAGTCCGTCGTCGCCGAAGCGCTCGCCGTAGCGCACGATGCCGCCCTCGAGCTGGTAGACCTCGCCGAAGCCGCGGCTGACCATGAGGCTCGAGAGCACCTCGCAGCGGATGCCGCCCGTGCAGTACGTGACGACCGGGCGCCCCTTGAGGTCGTCGTACTTGCCCGAGTCGAGTTCCGCGACGAAGTCGCGGGTCGTCTCGACATCGGGCACGATCGCGCCGCGGAAGCGCCCGATCGCCGCCTCGAGCGCGTTGCGTCCGTCGAAGAACGCGACGTCGTCGCCGCGCTCGGCGACGAGCTCGTGCAGGGCGTCGGGTGTGAGCCTCGTGCCGCCGCCGACCACGCCGCCGCCGCCGACGCTCAGCTCGCCCGGCGCGCCGAACGACACGATCTCGTCGCGCACCTTCACGGTGAGCTTCGGGAAGTCGAGGCTCGCGCCGGAGTCGTCGAGGCCGGTCCCCTCGCTCCACTTGAAGTCGATCTCGCGGAACGCGGGGTACTCGCGGGTCCTGCGCACGTAGCGCTTGAGCGCGCGCAACTCGCCCCCGAGCGTGCCGTTCAGGCCGTGGGCCGAGATGAGGATGCGCCCGCGCAGCCCCAGCGACTCGGCGAGGTCGCGCTGCCACAGGCGCACCGCGTCGGGGTCGGCGAGCGGCGTGAAGGCGTAGTAGAGCAGGATCTTGGCGAGCGGCACCCCGAGATTCTACGAGCGGATGCCGCGTGAATGCCGTGTGTGCTCCGATGATCGAGCAGCGCGAAGCGCGTATCGAGACCTGCCCGTGTTCGTCGGTCGAGTAGCGCGAAGCGCGTATCGAGACCTGCCCGTGTTCGTCGGTCGAGTAGCGCGAAGCGCGTATCGAGACCTGCCCGTGTTCGTCGGTCGAGTAGCGCGAAGCGCGTATCGAGACCTGCCCGTGTTCGTCGGTCGAGTAGCGCGAAGCGCGTATCGAGACCTGCCCGTGCCCGTCGGTCGAGTAGCGCGAAGCGCGTATCGAGACCCTCGTGCCCCGCATCGCCCGATCGCCAATAGGCTGGCACCGAGCGAGGAGGCCGACGATGCTCGACTACGACCCGTACGCGGCGCTGCAGGCGCTGAAGCCCATGCCCGCATTCACCCTCACGAGCGCCGACTTCGCCGACGGCGAGGAGCTGCCATTGCCGCTCCGGGCGTCGGGGCGCGGCGCGGGCGACCGCTCACCGCAGTTGTCGTGGTCGGGATTTCCGCCGTCCACCCTGAGCTTCGCAGTGACGTGCTTCGACCCCGATGCGCCGAGCGCGTCGGGCTGGTGGCACTGGGCGGTGGCGAACCTTCCCGCGAGCGTCACGAGCCTCGACGCCGATGCCGGCGAGCCGGGCGGCATGAAGCTGCCGCACGGAGCGCTCGTCCTGCGCAACGAATACGGCGACCGACGCTACGTCGGCTCCGGACCGCCGCCCGGCACCGGCGTGCACCGCTACTTCTTCGTCGTGCACGCGCTCGACGTGGCCCGCCTTGCGGTCGACCCCGATTCGACCCCCGCCGTGCTCGGCGCGCAGTGCTTCTTCCACGGCCTCGCCCGCGCCGTGCTCACCGGCACCGCGGAGTACTCCGTCGACTGAGACCGGCTCAGGTGGTTACCGGGCTGCGCGGCTCCTCGGCCGGCGCGGGCCACACCGGGTCGAAGCGCGCCTCGTCGAGCACGCGGGCCACGAGGCCGGGCGGCAGGTCGTGCAGCTCGGGCGGGTTCCACCGCGGACGTCGATCCTTGTCGATGACCTGCGCCCGGATGCCCTCGTGCAGGTCGTGCTGCTCGATGAACCAGGTCACCGCGCGGAACTCCTGCTCGAGCGCATCCTCGAGCCGCGGCAGCGTGCGCGCCCGACGCACCGATTCGAGCGTCACCGCGAGCGCCGTCGGCGAGAGCGACTCGAGCTCGTCGGCCGCTGCGGCAGCGTAGGCGAACGCGCCCGGGTCGAGCGGATGTCGCGGGAACGAGCTCGACGCGGCATCCGGTCGCCCCTCGGCGAACGCGCGCAGGCGCGCGATGATCTCGCCGACCGTCGGTGCCGAGTAGCAGGCGTCGACCCAGTCGCGCGCGAGGGCGAGCGCCGACGGGCCCGGGGTCTCGTCGAAGAGCATGACGATCTCGGCGGGGCTGCCCGGGTCGGCGCGCTCGGCGAGGGCCTGCAGCAGGTGTGGGAGGCGCTCGGACGGGACGAATGCATCGGCGAACCCGGCGTGCATCGCGTCGGCGGCGTCCATCGTGCGGGAGTTCAGGGCGAGGTGCACGCCGAGCTCGCCGGGTGCCTTCGCGAGCAGCCACGACCCGCCGACATCGGGCGTGAAGCCGATCCGCGTCTCGGGCATCGCGACGCGCGAGCGCTCGGTGACGACGCGGATCGACGCGTGGCCGGCGAGGCCGATGCCGCCGCCCATGGTGATGCCGTCCATGATCGCGACGACCGGCTTCGGATAGCGGGCGATCGCCGCATCGAGCCGGTACTCGGTTCGGAAGAACTCGTGCGCCTCGGCATGGCCGTCGTTGGTCGCGTAGCCGTAGAGTTCGCGGACGTCGCCGCCGGCGCAGAATCCGCGTTCGCCGGCGCCGTCGAGCACGATCACGCCGACCTCGGAGTCGTCACGCCACGCGTCGAAGATCGCCGTGAGCGCCGTGATCATCTCGAACGAGAGCGCGTTGAGCGCCTGGGGACGATCGAGCGTCACATGGCCGACGCCGTCGGCGACGGTCGCAGAGATGTGGTCGCTCACGAGTGCCACCGTAGCGCCGATCGACGCTAACCTGCTCAGATGGTGCCAGTCGAGAACCTGTGGGCGTTCATGATCGCCTCGGTCGTGCTCATCGTGATCCCCGGTCCGAGCGTGCTGTTCGTGATCGGGCGCTCTCTCGCGCTCGGCAGGCTCGGGGGCCTGTTGAGCGTGGTGGGCAACGCGATCGGCATGGTGCCGCTCGTGGCCGCGGTCGCGCTCGGGGTCGGCGCACTCGTCGCCCAGTCGGTGATCGTGTTCACGATCATCAAGTTCGTCGGCGCCGCGTACCTCGTGTACCTCGGGGTGCAGGCGATCCGGCATCGAGCCGAAGCCGCCGATGCGGTGAACGGCCAGGCGCCGCCTCGCTCGCACTGGCGCCAGCTCGGCGAGGGGTTCGTCGTCGGGGTCACGAACCCCAAGACGATCGCGTTCTTCGTCGCGGTGCTCCCGCAGTTCGTGTCGTTCAGCGCCGGGTCGATCCCGCTCCAGCTCTTCGAGCTCGGCGTCGTGTTCATCGTGCTCGCACTGATCTGCGATTCGGTGTGGGCGCTCGCCGCGAGCGCCGCACGCGACTGGTTCGCCCGGTCACCGCGACGCGCCTCGCACCTCGCCGCCACCGGCGGCGTCATGATGATCGGCCTCGGCGGCGTGCTCGCGTTCAGCGGCAACAAGCACTGACCTGCCGGACCTGGCGTCCACCTGATCGGGCCGAGGCCGCCCACGCGCTCAGGGGGTGCGTTCCCGACAGGAGCACCCCGTTGAAGCGGCCGGATCGTCGGGAAACGACCCCCGGAGCGATTCGCGACGTGCGCGCGCTACTCGGCGGGCGTGGCCGTGGCGGCCGCGGCCTCGGTGAGGCACGCCTCGAGCGCGACCCAGCCGAGCATCGCGCACTTCACGCGCATGACGTACTTCGAGACGCCGTGGAACGCGATCGCGTCGCCGAGCAGCTCCTCGTCGGGTTCGCCCTGCCCCTGTGAGCGCAGCATCGCGCGGAACCCGTCGATGAGCCCGCGCACCTCGTCGACGTCGCGGCCGGCCGCGAGTTCGGCGAGCGTCGAGGCCGAGGCCATCGAGATGCTGCAGCCGTCGCCCTGCCACGCGAGTTCGGCGATGTGCGTGTGCGCGTCGTCGAGGCGGATGCGCATGGTGAGCTCGTCGCCGCAGGTGGGATTGAACTCGTGGTGCTCGGCATCGGCGCGGTCGAGCGGGCCGTCGCCGTGCCGCGCCTTCGCCTGGTCGAGGATGATCTGCTGGTAGAGACCCTCGAGCCCGCTCACGCGCTCACCGCCTCCTCGACGCCGAAGAACCGCCGCACGCCGGCGAGCGTGTCGACGAAGCGGTCGACCTCGTCGTCGGTGGTGTACACGTGGGCGCTCGCCCGCGTCGACGCGGTGATGCCGAGTGCGCGATGCAGGGGCTGCGCGCAGTGGTGGCCGACGCGCACGACGATGCCGGCCTCGTCGAGGTACTGGCCGACGTCGTGGGCGTGGACCCCGTCGACCGAGACGGCCACGAGCCCGGCTCGTTCGACACCGACACCGGGGCCGATGATGCGCACGCCGGGGAGCTCCGCGACCCCTTCGACGATGCGCGCCGCGAGTTCCGTCTCATGCCGCGCGACCTGGTCCATGCCGATGGCGTCGAGGTACCGCACGGCCTCGGCGAGGGCGACCGCCTGCGACACCGGCTGCGTTCCGGCCTCGAACCGGTGCGGCGACGGCAGGAACTCGGCGGTCTCGAGCGTGACGCGGGTGATGGTCGATCCGCCGGTGCGGGCGGGCGGCAGCACGTCGAGCAGCTCTTCGCGCCCGTAGAGCACGCCGATGCCGTTCGGCCCGAGCATCTTGTGCCCCGAGAACGCGGCGAAGTCGACGCCCATCGCGCCGAAGTCGGTGGGCCGGTGCGGCACCGACTGGCACGCGTCGAGCACGACCCGGGCGCCGCGCGCGTGCGCGAGCGACACGACGTCGGCGACCGGTGCGAGGTACCCCGTGACGTTCGACACCTCGGCGACGGCGACGATGCGCGTGCGGTCGCTGAGCTCGGCGGCGAGGTCGTCGGCAGTCCACAGGCCGTGCTCGTCGACGCGCACCGCGCGCAGTCGCGCGCCCGTCTTCGCCGCGAGGCGCTGCCAGGGGATGAGGTTCGCGTGGTGCTCGGCCTCGGTGATGACGATCTCGTCGCCGGGCTCGAGTGCGAGCGAGCGAGCGGATGCCCCTCCCAGTCCCGCGCTCGCATCGGCGATGCCGAGGGCGACCATGTTGATGGCGTCGGTGGCGTTCTCGGTCCACACGATCTCTCGAGCGCCCGCGCCGACGAATCGGGCGACGGTGGCACGGGCGTCTTCGAAGAGCGTGGTCGAGTGGCCGACGGCGGCGCTCGCGCCGCGGTGCACGGGCGCGAGGTGGTGTTCGAGGTACTCGCGCTCGGCGTCGAGCACCTGACGCGGTCGCTGCGAGGTGGCGGCGGAGTCGAGGTAGGCGGTGGGGGTGCTGCCGTCGGGTGCCTGGTCGAAGGCCGGGAAGTCGCGGCGGAGGTCGCTCATGCTCATCCCCTCAATCGTCCCACGGATGGGTGGGCGTCGGCCGGGAGCGGTCATTCGAGATCGTCGAGGTGCCTGTGTATACACACCAGTCGATGAAACCGCGAGATTGCAACCAGAGCCGTCGCAGTGTATACATAACGAGGGAGGAGGGGTCGATGCGAGCCAGTGATCGCGCCTACCGTGCGCTCCGCGAGGAGATCC
Organism: uncultured Actinomycetota bacterium; assembly: GCA_963758615.1. GTDB lineage: Bacteria > Actinomycetota > Actinomycetes > Actinomycetales > Microbacteriaceae > Agromyces. The sequence continues at coordinate 140,242 of CAVWVZ010000008.1, forward strand.
TCGACGGCGTCCTCGCGCCGGGTGCAGCGCTCGCCGAGGTCGAGCAGGCCAATCGGCTCGGCGTCTCGCGAACCCCGGTCCGCGAAGCGCTCGCCCGCCTCGAGGCCGACGGCCTCGCCACGGCCGCGTCGCCGCGCGTGCTGCAGGTGAGCGAGCTGTCGGCGGCGAGCATCACCGCCCTCTACGAATTGCGCGAGGCACTCGAGGAGCAGGCCGCCCGCCTCGCCGCGATGCGCCGCGACCCCGAGCGCTTCGAGAGCCTGCGCGGTCGCCTGCAGCTCTCGCCGAGCCAACTCACCGCGGGCGACGAGGGCGGCCTGCGCGACTACTACGAGACCGTCGATGCGCTCGACGCCGAACTCGATGCCGCCGTCGCCAATCCGCTGCTCATCGGCGCACTGCGCAACGCCCGCCTGCACTCGGCTCGCGTGCGGCGTCTTGCGCGGCAGCATCCCGATCGACTTCGTGCCGCGGCATCCGAGCACCTGCTCATCGTCGAGGCGATCATCGCCGGCGACGCGTCGCTCGCGGCCCACGCCACTCACGTGCACCTGCACATGAGCCTTCGTCACGCACTCGCCTCGATCGAGGCTCGTCAGCCCGACGGGCACCGCGTAGCCTGACCGATGGAACACCGAGAAAGGTCCACCATGCATCAGCACCACCTCCGAACGCACCGCAGCGACGAGAACCTCGCCCGCGAGGGCCAGCTCGCCTGGCAGCATCGCCGAGGTCGCCGCCGACCCGGTCGAGGTCGAGCGCCGACGTCGATCGACATGGTCATCAACCGCGTCATCGACAACGCCGCCGTGGCCGCGGCATCCCTCACGCGCGCGCCCGTCAGTGCGGCGCGCCAGCAGGCGCTCGACGCACGCCGGTGTCGATCGGCGGCGACGGTGCGACCGTGTTCGGCTGCGCGATCGACCGCGCGCCACACGCGCCCGAGTGGGCCGCATGGGCCAACGGCGTCGCGGTGCGCGAACTCGACTACCACGACACCTTCCTCGCGGCCGAGTACTCGCACCCCGGCGACAACATCCCGCCGATCCTCGCGGTCGCGCAGCACGTCGCGGCGAAGCGGGGCTGACCGGCGCGACCTCGTGCGCGGCATCGCCACCGGCTACGAGATCCAGATCGACCTCGTGCAAGGCGATCTCGCCTGCACAAGCACAAGATCGACCACGTCGCCCACCTCGGCCCGTCGGCCGCCGCCGGCATCGGCACGCTGCTCGGCCTCGACGCCGAGACGATCTACCAGGCCGATCGGCCAGGCGCTGCACACCACCACCGCGACCCGCCAGTCGCGCAAGGGCGAGATCTCGACGTGGAAGGCGCACGCCCCCGCCTTCGCGGGCAAGATGGCCGATCGAGGCCGTCGACCGCGCGATGCGCGGCGAGACCAGCCCCGAGCCCGATCTACGAGGGCGAAGACGGCGTCATCGCCTGGCTGCTCGACGGACCCGATGCCTCGTACGAGGTGCCGCTGCCCGACGCGGGCGAGGCCAAGCGCGCCATCCTCGACTCGTACACGAAGGAGCACTCGGCCGAGTACCAGGCGCAGGCGTGGATCGACCTCGCCCGCAAGCTGCACGACGAGAACCCGCTGATCCTCGACCCGCGACACATCGAGTCGATCGTGCTGCACACCTAGCCACCACACGCACTACGTCATCGGCTCGGGCGCGAACGACCCGCAGAAGTACGACCCCGACGGCCTCGCGCGAGACGCTCGACCACTCGATCCCGTACATCTTCACGGTCGCGCTGCAGGACGGCGCCTGGCACCACGTCGACTCCTACGCGCCCGAGCGCGCCGCGCCGCGCCGACACGGTCGCGCTGTGGCACAAGGTCACGACCGCCGAGGACGCGGAGTGGACGCGCCGCTACCACTCCGACGACCCGAACGAGAAGGCGTTCGGCGGCCGCGTCGTGATCACGCTCACCGACGGCGGCGAGATCGTCGACGAGATCGCCGTCGCCGACGCGCACCCGCTGGGCGCCCGGCCGTTCGCCCGCGAGGACTACATCCGCAAGTTCCGGACGCTCGCCGAGCCGGTGCTCGAGGCAGACCGAGATCGAGCGGTTCCTCGACCTCGCGCAGCGCCTGCCCGAGCTCGGCCCCGACGAGCTCGTCGGCCTCACGATCGTCGCGCCGGGCGTGCTCGTGGGCGTCGACGTCCCCGAGGGACTCTTCTGATGGGCAGCCGCAGGTCGAGTAGCCGCGAAGCGGCGTATCGAGACCCGTGTGCCTCGATGGTCTCGATACGCGCTGCGCGCTCCTCGACCGGCAGAAGGGACTCTTCTGATGCTGTACGCCACAGACCCCCGCCGCCGAGAAGCGGCGGCTGTTCCGCGAGCGCCTCGCCTCCGGCGAGCTGCTGCGGTTCCCCGGCGCGTTCAACCCGCTGAGCGCCAGGCTCATCGAGCGAGAAGGGCTTCGAGGGCGTCTACATCTCGGGTGCCGTGCTCGAGCGCCGACCTCGGGCTGCCCGACATCGGCCTGACGACGCTCACCGAGGTCGCCGGCCGCGGGCAGCAGATCGCCCGGATGACCGAGCTGCCGGCGATCATCGACGCCGACACCGGCTTCGGCGAGCCGATGAACGTCGCCCGCACGATCCAGACGCTCGAGGACGCGGGCCTCGCCGGCACTCCACATCGAGGACCAGATCAACCCGAAGCGCTGCGGCCACCTCGACGGCAAGGCCGGTCGTCGACGAGGACACCGCGCTCAAGCGCATCCGCGCCGCCGTCGATGCGCGTCGCGACCCGAACTTCCTCGATCATGGCGCGCACCGACATCCGCGGCGGTCGACGGGCTGGAGGCCGCGATCGACCGCGCGAAGGCGCTCGTCGATGCCGGCGCCGACGCGATCTTCCCCGAGGCGATGCGCGACCTCGAGCGAGTTCGAGGCGATGCGCGCCGCGGTCGACGTGCCGATCCTCGCCAACATGACCGAGTTCGGCAAGAGCGACCTGTTCTCGGTCGCAGCAGCTCGCGCGACGTCGGCATGAACATCGTGATCTGGCCGGTGTCGCTGCTGCGCATCGCGATGGGCGCCGCGGGCCGCGGCGCTCGACGACGCTCGAGCGACGACGGGCATCTCACCGCCAAGCTCGGCGAGATGCAGCACCGCGCCGACCTCTACGACCTCATCGACTACGAGGGCTACAACCACTTCGACACGTCGATCTTCAACTTCACCGTCACCGACGCGTCGAGCGCGCAGCGCATCGACGCAACGCAAGGAGCACACATGGCCGAGCAGAGCACCGCGGGCAGCCCGAGTCCGCGGCACCGACCAGATCAAGAAGGGCCTGGCCGGCGTCGCCGGTCGACTACACCGCCGTCTCGAAGGTCAACCCCGAGACGAACTCGCTGCTGTACCGCGGCTACCCCGTGCAGGAGCTCGCCGCGACTGCAGCCGTTCGAGGAGGTCGCCTACCTGCTCTGGCACGGCGAGCTGCCCGACGACGCCGAGCTCGCGGTGTTCGAGGCGCGCGAGCGGTCGCACCGCGGCCTCGACCACGACGTCAAGCGCGTCATCGACGAGCTGCCGCTCGACGGCCCACCCGATGGACGTCGTGCGCACCGCGGTCTCGCGTGATCGGCGCGAGCGACCCGGCCGACGCCCGACGACTCGCCCGAGGCGAACCTCGACAAGTCGCTGCGGCTGTTCGCGCAAGCTGCCCTCGATCGTCGCCTACGACCAGCGCCGCCGCCACGGGCTCGAGCTCGTCGAGCCCCGCGACGACCTCGGCTACTCGGCGAACTTCCTCTGGATGACGTTCGGCGAGGCGGCCGAGCTCCCGGTGGTCGACGGCGTTCGACGTGTCGATGATCCTCTACGCCGAGCACTCGTTCAACGCGTCGACGTTCACGGCCCGCGTCATCACGTAGACGCTCGCCGACCTCTACTCGGCGGTCGTCGGGGCGATCGGCGCGCTCAAGGGCCCGCTGCACGGCGGCGCCAACGAGGCCGTCATGCACATCTTCGACGAGATCGGCACGGGCGAGGGCGGCGCCGAGCGGGCGGTGGCATGGCTCGACACCGCGCTCGCCGAGAAGCGCAAGATCATGGGCTTCGGGCACCGGGTCTACAAGCACGGCGACTCGCGCGTGCCCACGATGAAGGCGCACTCGATGACGCTGGTCGAGCACTACGACCGGCCCGAGCTGCTCGAGCTCTACGACGCCCTCGAGTCAGGCGATGGTCGCGCGCAAGGGCATCAAGCCGAACCTCGACTACCCGTCCGGCCCGACCTACAACCTGATGGGATTCGACACCCTGACGTTCACCCCGCTGTTCGTCGCCAGCCGCATCACCGGGTGGACGGCGCACATCATGGAGCAGGCCGCGGCGAACGCCCTCATCCGCCCGCTCTCGGTCTACAACGGCCACGCCGAACGGCACGTCCCCGCGAAGGACTGACGCCGCTGCCGTCGGGGCGCTTCCCGCATCCGCACAACTGCGCCCCGCGGCATCCGGTACTCGTGTGTGGCGTCCCGCCAATGTCGGAACATCGACCACGGTTCCGGCATACAGTCGTGGACTATGCACATGATCTTCCGCACGCTGCTGCACGTGCTGTTCCTCGCGCGCCGCAAGCCCGACCTCACGCACGACGAGGTCGCCCGCACCGACTTCATCACCCTGCCGACCGACCTCGACATCAATCGGCACATGAACAACGGCGTGTACTTCTCGATCATGGATGTCGCGCGCTTCGACATGCTCGTCCGCAACGGCGTCTGGCAGATGATGCGCGACAAGGGCTGGTACCCGGTCGTCGCGAGCGAGACGATCACGTTCCGCAAGTCGCTGAGCCTGTGGCAGCGCTTCACCATCGAGTCGAAGCTCGTCGGCCACGACGACAAGGCCGTCTACATGGAGCAGCGCTTCGTGCGCCCCGGCCCCGGCGGCGAGCCCGAGGTGTACGCGGCGGGGTTCATCCGCGCGCGCTTCCTGCGGAAGTCGGGCGGCACCGTTCCGATGACCGAGATCGTCGAGGCGCTCGGCGTGACCGACGCGCACGGCATCCCCGAATGGCTCGAGCGGTGGGGCACGGATGTCGCGCTGCCGCCGACCCGCGCCGAGGCGCCGTCGGTCTGGCGCTAGGCAGCGGCAGCGGCTACGACACCGCCTTCTTCGGAACGACGACCTCCTTGATGATGAGCAGGATGCCGGCCGCCACGGGGATCGCGACGAGCGCACCCGGCAGGCCGGCGAGCGTGCCGCCCGCGAGCGCCGCGATGAGCACGATCGAGCCGGGGACCTGCACCGCCTTGCTCATGACCTTCGGAGTGAGGATGTACGCCTCGACCTGCATGTAGACGAGCATCGCGATGAGCACGATCAGCGCCGCGAGCGGCGAGACGAAGAGCGAGAGCACCGTCATCACGATGGTCGTGAGCACGGTTCCGATGAGCGGGATGAGCGTGATGAAGAACGCCGCCACTGCGATCACCAGCGCGAACGGCACGCCGACGAGCCACAGCAGGATGAGGCTGTACGTCGCGTTGAAGAACGCGAGCACCACCATGCCGCTGAGGTAGCGCCCCACGTTCTGCATGATGCGCTCGGCGTACCCGACCACCCGCTCGCGGTGCGACGCCGAGATCAGGGTGTAGATCGCCGCCTTCGACACGTCGAGCGTCGCGGTGAAGTAGATCGTGAGGATGAAGATGAAGAACGCGCTCGAGATGCCGCCCACGATCGCGAGGCCGACGTTCAACGCACCGCCGCCGATCGTCGCCCAGAAGGCCGGGTCGCTGATCAGGCCCGTGATCCACGTGTAGATGCCGGCGAGCACCCCGCCGGAACCCGATGAGGCCTCCTGGAACCACTCCTGCTCGCGCAGGTTCGCGAGCATCTGCGGCAGGGCGTCGATGAGGGTCGCCGTCTGCGAGATCACGAGCGGCAGCACGAGCCACAGCATGCCGGCGATCACGAGGATGAAGAGGATGATCACGGTGACGATCGCGACGCCGCGCTTCATGCCGCGACGCTCGAACCACCGGACGAGCGGGTCGAGGCCGAGCGTGATGAACGCCGCCGCCAGCACCGAGAAGACGACGCTCGAGATGCTCGCGAACGCGGCGGTCAGCGCGAGCGCGACGACCACGCCCAGCGTCGCCACGAACGCCCACTGGAACGGCCGGTTCGCCATGAAATCGGCGGCGCGCCTGGGGCCGGGTTTCGTCGCCGGTTCGGCCTCGCGTGCACGTCGCTCGATGGGCTTCACGGCGTCAGTCTAGGGCTGCGGATGTCGCGTGGTCGGGACATCCGCGTCTTCGACGGCGAAGCCGTGATTCACCCCTGCACGGTGCTCGGAACCGTCAGCTCGCGGTAGTGCGGGGCGAACTCGGGGTAGTAGGTGTCCCACACGGGAAGGTCGGCACCGGCGCGGGCCGCGATGAGCCGGTCGAGGTAGTAGTCCCACCCGGGGCCGATGCTCGCGGCGTCGAACCCGTCCTTCACGCGCTGGCCGAACGTGAGGGTGGTCATGCCGGCCGCCCTCGACGAGGTGGCAGAAGACGCGGATGGAGGTCGGACCCTCGCCCGAGTCGGCCGTGAAGCGGTGCGGCGCCTCGCACTCGAGGATGCTCACGTTCTGCCAGTCGGCCTCGCCCTCTTCGGCCGCCATCTGGAAGCGCACGCCGCCGGTGGAGGGCCTGCCGGTGTACGTGCCGATCCATGCCTTCATCGCGTTCGGATTCGTGAGGCTGTACCAGACGTCTTCGATGGGCGCGTGGAACAGCCGGTCGAACTGGAGGTACAGGCCGTCGGCCTTCAGCACGTAGTGTCCGGTCGGTTTCGCGGTCATCTTCGCCTCCGTGTCGCTCGTGACTTTCAGGCTAATCCGCGGGCGCGGGAACCACTAGCATTGGCCGCATGAGTTCCAAGGGAGCACAGCGAAGCGCGCAGCGCACGCCACACGAAGAGTCCATGAACCTCACTGAGGGCAAGTCGGGACTGTGGGGCGTCCTCGCCGGCCTCATCGTCGCGGCGCTCATCGCCGTGCCACTGTCGGCGGCGTTCGCGTTCGCCACGCATCCCAACACGCAGCAGCTCTTCGGCGACCGCCTGGCAGACGCCACGTCGGGCGGCTACGCCACGTTCTGGTGGATCGTGACGATCTTCCTCCTGGCGCTCCCGTTCCTCGTCGGCTACGGCGTGGCCAAGCTCTCGGCGAAGACGCTCGCGATCATCGGCGGCATCGTCGCGATCTTCCTCATCGCGGTCCTCGTCCTGGGGCAGATGTTCGTCTTCTAGTCGGTCGTCCTGCAGCGATCCCTCCGCGATGACGCGGCGGCGATGTCGCCTGCCCGGCTCAGCGCGCCGATGTCCCGTCGTAGGCATCGCGCGCTGCGGTGATCTGCTCGTGGTGCGACGAGGCCCAGTCGACGAGTTCGTGCACCGGTGCGGCGAGCGACCGGCCGAGCGGGGTCGCCGCGTACTCGACGCGCGGGGGGATCTCGGCGTAGCTCGTTCGTGAGACGAGGCCATCGCGCTCGAGGTTGCGCAACGTCTGCGTGAGCATGCGGTGCGAGATGCCGTCGATGCGCCGCTGCAGCTCGGTGAACCGCAACGACCGGTCGTCGAGCAGGCCGATGACGAGCAGGCTCCACTTGTCGCCGACGCGTGAGAGCACGTCGCGGATCACGCCGCTCGCCGGGTGATCGGTGCTGCACGCCGACGACCCGACCACGATCGCTTCGGAGGGCGGGGGCGTCGGCCCGGGGGCGGTTGCGGTCACATGGGCTCCAAGTCGGTACGCACCTCGAGGTGCGTGACGCACGGTGAAGTGCGGGGCATCCGTCGGTTATAGTCACCGATCGTGCGTCACGCACTGATCGTAACCGACTTGTTTGGAGAACCCATGACCATCGCCCTGTGGATCGCCACCGTGCTGCTCGCCCTCGTCTTCCTCATGGCCGGTGCCGTCAAGTCGACGACTCCGCGCGAGAAGCTGGTGCCGAAGATGGCGTACATGGCGGACCTCACGGACGGGCAGGCGCGCACCGTCGGCATCCTCGAGTTCCTGGGTGCACTCGGGCTCATCCTGCCGGCGGCGACGGGGATCCTGCCGTGGCTCACACCGGTCGCGGCATTCGCGCTGGCCGTGACGATGGGCTTCGCCACCGCACTGCACGTGAAGCGCCGCGAGGCGTTCGTGCCGAGCATCGTGCTCGGCGTGTTCGCGATCGGGGTCGGGCTCGGCTGGGTGTTCCTGGGCTGATCGGCCGTTCTCGGCCGATCGCTGTCGCCGCGTCGGCGGCGAACGTACGATGGCCGTGGGGAGGTGCGACATGCAGATGGCGAAGGCCTCCGACGAGGCGAAGGCACTGTTCCGCTCGGTGATCCCGGATGCCCCGGGCGTCGAGGTGAAGCCGATGTTCGGCAATCTCGGGGCGTTCGTGAACGGCAACATGTTCGCCGGGCTGTTCGGCGACCGGATCGGCGTGAAGGTGCTCGACGACGCGGAGCGCGACGAACTGGCGGCGATCGACGGGGTGGGGCCCTTCGGGCCCGAGGAGCGGCCGATGGGCGGGTACCTGTCGTTGCCCGCGACGTGGGCGGGGGAGCCCGCCCGGCTCGGAGAGTGGATCGCGCGTGCACTCGAGGGAGTGGCGGCACTGCCGCCGAAAGCGCCGAAGGCCCCGAAGAGGGGCTGAGCCCGCTACACGCCATCGCGGTCACGCGCGAGTAGCATCGATCCGATGCACCCCCTGATGGCCCGGGCGGACCTCCGTCACCAGAACCTGCGTCGTGCCCTCCAGATCGTGGTGCGGGACGGCGGCGAGGCGACGCGCGCGAAGATCGCGCGCGAGACCGGGTTGACCTCGGCGACCGTCTCATCGCTCATCGCCGAGCTCGAGCAGTCGGGGTTCGTCCACGAAGGCGGGCAGGCGTCGAGCACGGGCGGCAAACGCGCCACCCTGCTCAGGGCTGCGGAACACGGGCACGAGATCATCGCCCTGCGCATCCGGCCGCATCTGATCTCGGGCGGTGTGTTCAACCTCGGCGGGGAGAGGCTCGCCGAGCTTCGCGCCGAGTTCGAGTCCGACGTGCGTCCCGACGACGTCGTCGAGTTCGTCGAGCGCTTGGCGAGCGATCACTGCGAACGGGTGCTTGCCGTCGGCATCCAGGTCCCCGGGGCTGCCGAATCGCATGTCGTCGTCGAGAGCGTGCAACTCGGATGGTTCGAGCTCGCCCTCGGCGAGCTCGTCGAGGAGGCGGTCGGTGCGCCCACCCACGTCATCAACGACGCACACGCCGAGGCGCTCGGCGAACTGATCGGTGAGCGCGAGCGGGAGGGCGTCCAGCTGTTCGTGCACCTCGGCGAGGGAATCGGCGCCGCCGTCGTGCATCGGGGCGAGCTGCTTCGCGGCGCCTCGGCCCGAGCGGGCGAGATCGGCCACGTGCGTGTCGTGTTCGAAGGTGAACGGGCGCAGTGCCGTTGCGGGCTCTACGGCTGCCTCGAGTCCGCCGCGTCGATGAGTGCCATGATCGGCGACGAGTTCCGCGACGAGCTGACCGCCGACGAGGTCGCGAAGCTCGTCTACGGCCCCTACTTCCGGGCGCGGCTCGCCGCGGGCGCGTCAGCATTCGCCCGCGCGCTGCGCCTACTCTCGGCGATGCTCGATCCCGACGATGTGGTCATCGGCGGTGCCGCGCCATCGCTCGGCCCCGACTTCCTCAGCATGCTGCAGGACGAGTTGGACCTGTATCGCGCGAAGGGTGCGGGCCCCGTCGCGGTGCGCTACGCGCGTCAGACCGACCCGTTCCTCGGTGCCGCCCAGCACGCCCTCATGTCGACGCTCGGCGTCCGGTGGAACCGTCCCGGTGCGGCGCTGGCGGGTTGAATCCGGGTTCGGATCGGCCGCTGACGACCGACAGCGACCATGCAGCGGCGCTCGGTAGGGTTCGAGCATGACTGATGCGATGCCGCTGCCCGACGACGCTCGGGCACGAATCCTGAACGCCGCGATCGCCGGCTACGCCTCGAAGGGATGGACCGTGCAGACGGTCGCAGCCGATCAGGCGGTGCTCTCGCGCAACAAGCGCATGGGCTGGTTCTGGAATCTGATCCTCGTGATCATCACCGGCGGACTCTGGCTGATCTACGTGATCTACCGCGCGCTCAACCGCAAGAAGGAGACGCTGCTGGTCACGGTCGACCAGTTCGGCCAGGTGCGCTCCTTCTAGTCGCCGGACGGCGGGCAGGGGCCGCGACGGCGAGACATACCATACGGTATGGTACGTTGGGAGCATGGGTGGCCTGCTTCCCGACCCGATCTGGCCGGTCGTCGTGCTGGCGGCGATCCAGCTCGTCGACGGCGTCATCAGCTATCGACCAGTGGCGTTCGTGGCGAGGTGCTTCGACGATGTGAACTTTCCGCGCCGCTGGTGGTGGATCATGACGCCGATCAAGTTCGCGGCCGCGGCCGGGCTCATCGCGGGCGTCTGGATCCCTTACCTCGGCGTCGTGACCTGTGCGGCGCTCATCGCCTACTTCGCCGTGGCGATCGGCATGCACATCCGCGCACGGGACTTCGGGCGCAACCTGTTCGTGAATGCGACGGGAATGCTCGTCATCTGCATCGCCACGATGCTCTGGAGCTTCGTGCTCTAGCCCTTCGCCGAATCGTGAGGCACTGCGTCCAGCAGCAGCTCGTACACCCGTCGCAGGTCGTCGGGCGACACCGGCGGCACGGTCATCGCGGCGCCGAGCGACACCAGGTAGGGCACGAGGGCGGCGGTGCGCGCGGCCTCATCGGACTCGACTGCGGGACGCCACGCAGCCTGCAACGCGTCGATCACCGCGGCGTCGATCCGGGCCTGCGTCACGCGGGCCTCGGCATCGGACGCCGCCCACGCTCGCACGGCGAGATCGAGCTCAGGCCGCCGGATCGCGTCGGGACGTGACGTCGCGAGCTCGGTCAGCCACGCCAGCGTGTCGCGGGTGTCGCCGCCGTGACGCCCGTCGATCGCGTCGGCCAGAGCGCCGAGGGTGAGCCGCTCGTACTCGGCGAGCAACGCCGAGCGGTACCCCGGTGCCCCGTCGAAGTGATGGAAGAACGAGCCCTTCGTGAGCCCGAGCCGCGATGCGATGCGATCGATGCGCAGCCCCGCCTCGCCCTCTTCGGCGAGCACGGCGAGGCCCTCGTCGAGCCAGCGTTGCCGAGTCGTGGACATACCCGTCACCGTACCTGAAGGTATGGTCTCGGGGCGCGCGACGCTCAGCTGCCGGAGGCCTCGAGCACGGCCATCGCCGCGTTGTGACCGCCGATGCCGCTGACGGCACCGCCGCGCACCGCCCCTGAGCCGCAGAGCAGGATGCGCTCATGCTGCGTGGCGACACCCCACCGCCCGGCGGGTGTCGTGAGCGTCGTGTCATCCTCGGCCCAGGGCCACGACAGCGGCCCGTGGAAGATGTTGCCGCCGGGCATGCGCAACGCCGCCTCGAGGTCGTGCGTGGTCTTCGTCTCGATACAGGGCCGGCCCGAGGCATCCGTCGCGATCACGCTCTCGATCGGCTCGGCGAGCACCGAGTCCAACGACTCGATGACGGCCGCCTGAAGGCGCTCGCGGAGCGCGTCGTTGCCGAAGCGCTCGACGAGGCGGTCGGGTGCGTGCAGGCCGAAGACGGTGAGGGTGTGCATGCCGGATGCCACGAGCTCGGGCGCCAGGATCGACGGGTCGCTCAGGGTGTGGCAGTAGATCTCGCACGGCAGGGGTGAGGGAATCTCGCCGCGCGCGGCCGTGGCGTAGGCCCGGTCGAGCTGCGTCTCGAGCTCGTTGATGTGGAACGTGCCTGCGAACGCCGCCTCGGGGGCGACCGCGCTGTCCCGCAGCCGCGGCAGGCGCGTCAGCAGCAGGTTGACCTTCACCTGGGCGCCCTCGGGCACGGCGAGCCGGCGCAGGCGCTCGCGCACGACGGCGGGGACCGTGAGCGACTCGTCGTGTGAGAACGGCGGCTCGTCGCGTGGGGCGATGCCCGCTGCCTCACCGGTGCCCGGCGCGGCGCCGGCCGGGGCGACCGGGGCCGCCGCGCCGGCGTCGAGTAACCGCTCGAGCACTGCCGGGGCGACGTTGGCGAGCACGGTCGCGGCGGTGACGGTGTGTTCGGCGCCGTCGCGGCGGTACCGCACGTGACCCTCACCCGAGACGCCGAGCACCTCGGCGCCGGTGACGAGTTCGGCGCCGGCCTCGCGCGCGGCGCGGGCGAGCTCGTCGGTGACGGCGCCCATGCCGCCGATCGGGACGTCCCAGTCGCCGGTCCCGCCGCCGATGACGTGGTACAGGAAGCAGCGGTTCGCGTCGAGCTCGGGGTCGTCGAGGTCGGTGAACGTGCCGATCAGGCCGTCGGTCGCGACGACGCCGCGGACGAGGTCGCTCGTGAAGCGCGCGTCGATGGCCTCGCCGAGCGGCCGGTCGACGAACTCCTGCCAGATGCGGTCGTCGCCGACGAGTGCGCGCGCTTCGGCGCGGGTCGGCAGCGGCTCGGTGAGGGTCGGGAAGAGCCGCTCGGCGAGCCTCGCGGTGTCGTCGTAGAACTCGGTCCAGGCGGCGGCGTCGTCGGTCGCGTCGACGCGGGCGAATGCGGCCACGGATGCCTCGGGCCCGGCCTCGTTGTCGATGAGCAGTCCCCGCGCGGGGTCGGTGGGGTCGGGCGTGTACGACGAGAAGCGCCGGCGGACGAGCCGCACATCGAGGCCGAGGTCGTCGATGATGCGCTGCGGCAGCAGGCTCACGAGGTACGAGTAGCGTGACAGCCGGGCGTCGACGCCCTCGAACGCCTGAGCCGAGACGGCCGCGCCGCCGAGGTGGTCGTCTCGCTCGAGCAGCAGGACCGAGCGTCCGGCGCGGGCGAGGTAGGCGGCGGCGGTGAGGCCGTTGTGGCCACCGCCCAGGATCACGACGTCGTGGGGCATCCCTCGAGGATATTCGAACCGGAACGGCGTTCCGGGGTGCTCTCCCGACGTCCGATGCGCCGCATGCGGCTGCAGATGTCGCGAAAGCACCCTCGGAGCAGTGGGCGGTGTGGTCAGCGGGCTCGGCGCATCGCGCGCACCCCGACGACCACGCCGACCGCGCAGGTCGCGGCGGCGGCGATCACCCCGCCGACGACCGCGGGTGCCCCGAAGTCACCGGCGAGCAGCGCACGCTCGGCGCCGACGAGGTAGCTGAGCGGGTTGACCGCCGCGGCGACCTTCATCCACGCGGGACCATCCTCGAGGGGCAGCAGCATGCCTGAGAGGATCATCAGCGGGAACAGCAGGGTCTGGTGCACCATCCAGAACATCCAGTCGCGATTGCGACACCCGAGCGCGAGCGTGTAGCTGAGCGCACCGAAGCCGATGCCGAACACGGCCAGCACGAGGAGGCCGGCGATGAGTCCCGGCACGTCGACACTGAAGCCGAACGGCACGGCGACGAGCACGACGATCGTGCCCTGGATGGTGAGCGGCACGACCTCCTTGAGGGCGCGGCCGACGAGCAGCGCGCTGCGGGAGAGCGGTGCGACCAGGGTGCGCTCGTGCGAACCCGTCTGCATCTCGAAGAGCAGGTTCGCGCCCGTCGACGCCGTGCCGAACAACGCGACCATCACGAGGATGCCGGGCACGAACCATTGCAGGGTCCCGGCGACGTCGCCGCCGGCCGCGCCGATGAGCAGCGGCCCGAACAGCCCGAGGAACACGAGCGGCTGCACGAGCGAGAAGATCACGCTGAACGGGTCGCGCACGAGCGGGCGCGACTCCCGGACGAAGACGGCGGCCGTGTCGCGCACGAACCCGGTGGGGCGGGCGGTGGTGTCGATGGTGGTCATGAGATTGCTCCTTTACTGATCTGTTCGGTGGTCGAGTAGCGCGCCAGCGCGTTTCAAGACCTGTGATGCGGTGTTCGGGTTGCTGGTCTCGATACGGTCGCTTCGCGACCTACTCGACCGGCGGGTTGGGTCAGGCGGGGGGTCAGGCTGCGACGGTCTCGGGTGCGGGTGCCTCTGCGGCGGCGGCCTCCTCGCGGAGGCTGCGGCCGGTGAGGGCCAGGAAGACGTCGTCGAGCGTGGGCTGGCGGTGGGTCGCGGCGACGACCTCGAGGCCGGCGTCCGCGAGCGAGCGGATGTACCGGGGCAGGGCCCGATCGCCGCCCTGCGCGGTGATCGCCACGACGCGGGCATCGGCCCCGTCGACCTCGCCGCCGACGCGCGCCGCCGCGGTCGCGGCATCCGATGACGTCTCGAAGGCGAGTGTGACCCGGTCGCCCGCGAGCGAGCTCTTGAGCGCTCCCGCCGTGTCGTCGGCGATCACGGCGCCGTGGTCCATGACCATGACGCGCTCGGCGAGCTGGTCGGCCTCGTCGAGGTAGTGCGTGGTGAGGAAGATCGTCGTTCCGGTCGCCCGGCGCAGGTCGACGATGTGCTCCCACAGGTTCGCGCGCGAGTGCGGGTCGAGGCCCGTCGACGGCTCGTCGAGGAAGAGCAGCTCGGGCCGGTGGATGAGGCCGAGCGCGATGTCGAGCCGTCGCTTCTGCCCGCCCGACAGCGACTGCACCGTGCGGTTCGCGACCTGGTCGAGCTCGAGCGACTCGATGAGCTCGGCGGCCCGCGCGCGGGTCTCGCGGCGGCCCATGCCGTAGAACGTGCCCTGCGCGTGCAGCTCGTCTCGCACCCGCTGGGTGTGGCCGCCCGAGTTGCCCTGGCCCACGTAGCCGATGCGGCGACGCACGCCGGCAGCGTCGGTGCGGATGTCGCAGCCGGCCACGATCGCCTCGCCGGCGGTCGGCGGCAGCAGGGTCGTGAGCATTCGCAGGGTCGTCGACTTGCCGGCGCCGTTGGGGCCGAGGAATGCGACGAGCTCGCCGGTGGCGACGGAGAGGTCGACGGAACGGACGGCCTCGACGGTCTGTCCCTTCGAGCGGAACGTCTTCGTGAGGCCCTGTGCGGTGATCATCTGGTTCGTCATACCTGTAGTCTTCCGAGGCATCCGGTCACTTCCTGTCCTGATGAGCGGGATACTTGAGGCATGGCCGCGACGACCACGAGAACCCTCGAACTGCTCTCACTGCTGCAGAGCCACCGGCATTGGTCGGCGCGCGAGCTCGTCGATCGGCTGGGCGTGAGCGAGCGCACGCTGCGCCGCGACGTCGAGCGGCTGCGCGAGCTCGGCTACGGCATCGAGTCGATGCGGGGGAGCACCGGCGGCTACCGACTCGAGGCCGGCACGGGGCTGCCGCCACTGCTGCTCAGCGACGACGAGGGCGTCGCGATCGCGGTCGGCCTGCGCTCGCAGGCGACCGCGGGGCTCCGCGGCGCCGAGCACACCACGCTCAGCGCCCTGGCGAAGATCGAGCAGGTGCTGCCGCCCGCGCTGCGGCGCCGCATCGACGCGCTCGCGTCCCACGCGACGGTCGGCACGGCTGGGGGCAGCGGCTCAGGGCGCCCGACACCCGAGGTCGACGCCGAACTGCTCGGCCTGCTCGCGCTGGCCTGTCGCGATTCCGAGCGACTGCGATTCCGCTACACGGATGCCGCGGGTGAGGCATCCGCTCGCTCGATCGAGCCCTACCGGCTCGTGCCGGTCGCCCGTCGCTGGTACCTGCTCGCCTGGGACCGCGATCGCGCCGACTGGCGCACGTTCCGGCTCGACCGAATGAGCGAGGTGTTCCAGACCCGGGTGCGGTTCGACCCGATCGCGATGACCGATGACGCGGCGCGCACTCGGGTCGAGCGGGCGCTGCGCTGGCGATCGCGCAGCGTGGCGGCCCGCGTCGTGGTCGCGATGCCGGCGGCCGAGCTCCTGGAGTACCTCGGCTGGTACGGGCGCGACGTCGTGCCCGACGGACCCGACCGGTGCGTCTGGCCGCTCGAGTCCGACGCCGTCGAGAGCCTCTTCACGGCGCTCATGTGGCTGCCGCGTGGCGTGGCGTACCGCGTCGAGGGACCGCTCGAGGTGCTCGAGTTCCTCGCGACGCAGGCCGAGCGGTTCGCGGTCGCTGCAGGCGGCGGCTCGCCTGCGATCGACACGGCGCGCTGAGCGCACCGTTGCGGATGTCGGCGCCAGGGCGTTGGCTTACCGCATGGACATCGCATTCGTGGCGGGCTTCGGGCCCATCGGCAGCGCCGACGCCTCGTCGGCCGAGTTCTGGGGCGGCGCATTCGGAATCCCGTTCAGCGAGGACGGCGGGTACTACCACACCGAGCAACTGCCCGGCGTCAACGCGTTCGCGATCTGGCCGCTGACCCAGGCCGCCCAGGCGACCTTCGGCACCCCCGAGTGGCCGGCCGGCCGCCCGGCGCCCCAGGCGTGGATCGAATTCGACGTCGCCTCGCCGGCGGCCGTGGCCGAGGCTGTGGAGGAGCTCCGCGCAGGCGGGCACGAGATCCTCGTCGGCGCGCACGAGGAGCCCTGGGGGCAGACGACGTCGCGCCTCATGAGCCCAGAGGGCCTGCTCGTCGGCGTCAGCTACACGCCGTGGATGCACGAAGTGCGACCCGCCGGGGATGCGGTGGTCGGATACGACCCCGACCTCGACGACGCCGCGGGCCTCGGGCTGGCCTAGTACCCCGTGGGCGCGTCGGCGCCGCGCTCGAGCGTGCCGATCTCGGCGCCGTCCTGGCCGAGCACGGTCATGGTGTCATCGGCGATGGTCGCCTCGCTCAGGCCCGCGAGCCAGGTGTCGACGTCTTCGCACGCCATCATCGTGGAGGAGACCTCTTCGAACTGCACGTGGTCGGCCTCGTCGACCGACCATGAGCCGTTCAGCCGGTTGCAGCCGTCGGTGCCGTTGAAGCTGCCGTCGTCGGTGAGATCGAGCGAGGGCGCGGTCGTGTCGGTCGCATCGCCCCACGTGCCGGCGGGGTCGATCGAACCGCCCTGCGCCTCCCCTTGTGCACCGGCGCAACCGGCCAGCACGAGCAGGGCGAACAGGGCCCCGCCAACGGTCGAGATCTTCCGAATTCCAGCCATGGTCGCAGGCTAATACCGAGGCCGGTGCGCCGCCACGGCTTCAGGTCTCGATCCGGCGACAGCGCACATGACGTCCCTGCGATCGGGCTCGAGTTCGCCCGTCGCGGGTCTTCGGCGCCGCGCTACTTGCCTGCGCCGGCTGCGAGCTCCACGACCACCGAAGCGTCGGCGCCGAGTCCGTAGATGCCGCCGCCGGAGCCGCCGTTCGACGGGCAACCGGTGAGCGTCATGACGGCGGCCGCTGCGACGAGGACCATGCCGATGCGGGTCGTGGAACGAGACATCCGTGCCATGGGCCCAGCGTACGCCGAGGTCGCCTTGATGTCGGGTGGGAATCGCGCGTCAGGCGTCGGCGAACGGGCCGCGCGCTGAGCTCAGGCGGTGCCGTCGGCCGGGGTCGCGGTGGCGCGGGCGGCGCGTCCCAGCGCGTCGCGGCACGCGACGACGGCCGGCCTGGCGGCCGCGGCGTGCCGGGTCGAGGTGAAGACCTCGCGCTGCGGATGCCCCGGCAGGTCCACGAGCGTCACGCTCGGCGCCTCGCCGGCCCAGACGAGATCGGGCAGCAGCCCCACGGCGTTGCCCGAGCGGATGAGCCGGATGTGGGCCATGAGGTCGGCCGTCTCGAACCGCACGTCGGGCTCGAACCCGGCGTCGCGGCAGAGCTGCTCGGCCCACTCGCGCGAGGCGGTGCCCTCGGGCTCGAGCACCCACGGCCGCGACGCGGCCGCCATGAGCGCGTCGGTCGAGTAGGCGCGCAGCGCCGTATCGAGACCAGGCGAGGTGGTCTCGATACGCTCGCCGGCGCTCGCCACTCGACCGACGGCGGACGCCGGGTGGGGCGGCAGGGCGAGGCGGATGGCGTCGGCGGCGAGCGGGACGCGGTCGAGCTCGGAGCGGTGCGCGCGCGTGTGGCCGGGGTACTGCTCGGCGACCACGAGGTCGAAGTCGCGCGCGGCGACGTCGAAGAGCGCGAGCTCGGGCTCGCGTTCGGTGATCTCGACCCGCAGGCCGGGATGCTCGACACGCAGCAGCGTGAGCGCCTGCGGTACGACGGCGTGCGCGGCCGACTGGAACACCGCGATGCGCACGGTGCCGCCGACCGTGGTGAGCGACCGGGCCACCTCGGCCTCGGCCTCTTCGAGGCGGTCGAGCACGGCGCGCGCGTGGGCGACGAGCAGCTCGGCCTGGGGGGTGAGCTGCACGCGTCGCCCTGCCTGCACGAGCAGCGGCACGCCCGCCTCGCGCTCGAGCAGGCTGAGCTGCTGCGACACCGACGAGGGACTGTACGAGAGGGCCTCGGCGACGGCTGCGAGCGTGCCGCGCTGGCTCAGCTCGACGAGCAGGCGCAGGCGTCGCACATCGAGCATGTCGGCCTCCGGGGCATCCGTTCATTCATTCGGTTTCACTGAACAGTATCCGTCAGAATCATTCGCTGTACCGAACGGATGTCGCGATGCACACTGGAATCACCCGGTACACACAGCCGTGCCCGAACTGAAGGAACGTACCCTCGTGACCATGTCGAATGCCGCCACCGACACCCGGCCGAACACCGATCACGTCGTCGCACTCGTGCGCCGCTGGCTCGCCGAGAGCGCCGAGCACCCCGCCGAACCCGCCGCCGAGCGCCTCGCCGGCGTGCTCAAGGACCCGAACGGCCTCGCCTTCACCGTCGGCTTCGTCGACGGCGTCATGCGCCCCGAAGACCTCGGCGTCGCCGGCCGCAACCTCGAGCAGGTCGCGAAGCTGACCCCGAAGTTCCTGCCGTGGTACCTGAAGGCCGCGATCCGCGTCGGCGGCGTGATGGCGCCCGGGTTCCCGTGGCTCGTCATCCCGATCGCGCGTCGCGTGCTGCGCCAGATGGTGGGGCACCTCGTGCTCGATGCGACGCCCGAGAAGCTCGGCCCCGCCATCGCGACCCTGCGCGAATCGGGCAACCGCCTCAACCTGAACCTGCTCGGCGAGGCCGTGCTCGGCGAGGACGAGGCGAACCGCCGCCTCAAGGGCACCTACGAGTTCCTCGCCCGCGACGACGTCGACTACGTGTCCATCAAGGTCTCGAGCGTCGTCAGCCAGCTGTCGATGTGGTCGTTCGACGAAGCCGTGCAGAAGGTCGTCGCGAAGCTCACCCCGCTCTACGAGCTCGCCGCGTCGAGCGAGGCCCGGGGCCGATCGAAGTTCATCAACCTCGACATGGAGGAGTACCGCGATCTCGACCTCACGATCGCGGTCTTCACGACCCTGCTCGACCAGCCGCAGTTGCGCGGACTCGAGGCCGGCATCGTGCTGCAGACCTACCTGCCCGACGCGCTCGGCGCCATGCAGGAGCTCACCGCATGGGCGAAGCACCGCCGCGCCGCGGGCGGCGCCGCCATCAAGGTGCGCGTCGTCAAGGGCGCGAACCTCGCGATGGAGCACGTCGACGCCGCGATCCACGGCTGGCCGGTCGCGACCTACTCGACGAAGCAGGACTCCGACACCAACTACAAGCGCGTGCTCGACTGGTCGATGACGCCCGAGCGCATCGACGCCGTGAAGCTCGGCGTCGCCGGCCACAACCTCTTCGATGTCGCGCACGCGTGGCTCACCGCCCGCGAGCGGGGCGTCGAGTCGGGCGTCGAGTTCGAGATGCTGCTCGGCATGGCCACCGGCCAGGCCGAGGCGGTGCGCCGCGACGTCGGCAACCTGCTGCTGTACACGCCCGTCGTGAACCCGAGCGAGTTCGACGTGGCCATCGCCTACCTGATCCGTCGCCTCGAGGAGAACGCGAGCCACGACAACTTCATGTCGGCCGTGTTCGAGCTCGCCGACGACCGCGGCCTGTTCGACCGCGAGCTGGCGCGGTACCAGCGTTCGCTCGACGCCCTGCTCCCCGAGCTCGTCGACGGGGCGGATGCCCCGGCCCCGACCCCGAACCGCACGCAGGACCGTCACACCGAGTGGGAGGGCGACGCGCTCGCCGCCGCGATGGCGATCCCCGAGGCGCCGGCACCCGGCAGCGAGCACGACGACGCATCGCTCACGGGCGTGGTGCTCGGCATCACCCGCGGATCGCGTGGTGCGAGCGAGCTGACGGATGCCGCGACATCCGCCGATTCGCGGGCCGCCGGCTCGGGCGCGACGCCCGGCTTCCGCAACGAGCCCGACACCGACCCGGCGCTCGCCGCGAACCGCGACTGGGGCCGGCGCATCCTCGCCCGCGTGCCCGAGTCGCGTCTCGGACTCGACACGATCGCCGCCGGGCGCGTCGACGACCCCGCCGTCCTCGACGGCATCATCCAGACCGTGGCCGCACGCGGCCGCGCCTGGGGCGAGCTGCCCGGCGCCGAGCGCGCCGCGGTGCTGCACCGTGCGGGCCTCGCGCTCGCCGCGAACCGCGACCGGCTCATCGAGGTCATGGCCGCCGAGGCCGGCAAGACCATCGCCGAGGCCGACCCCGAGATCAGCGAGGCGATCGACTTCGCGCACTACTACGCCGAGCGCGCCCGCGAGCTCGACCACGTGCAGGGCGCCGTGTTCGTGCCGCCGCAGCTCACGGTCGTCACCCCGCCGTGGAACTTCCCCGTCGCGATCCCGGCCGGCGGCGTGCTCGCCGCGCTCGCCGCGGGCTCGGGCGTCATCATCAAGCCCGCGAAGCTCGCGCAGCGCTCGGGCGCGGTCATGGTCGAGGCGCTCTGGGAGGCCGGCGTGCCGCGCGAGCTGCTCACGCTCGTCGACCTCGCGAACCACGACCTGGGCCGCCAGCTCGTCGCCGCGCCCGAGGTCGGCAGGGTCATCCTCACCGGTGCCTACGAGACGGCGCAGCTGTTCCGCTCGTTCCGCAACGACCTTCCGCTGCTCGCCGAGACGAGCGGCAAGAACGCGATCATCGTGACGCCGAGCGCAGACCTCGACCTCGCGGCATCCGACGTGGTCAAGAGCGCCTTCGGCCACGCGGGCCAGAAGTGCTCGGCCGCGTCGCTCGTGATCCTCGTCGGTTCGGTCGCGAAGTCCGAGCGGTTCCACCGCCAGCTCGTCGACGCGGCGATGTCGCTGCGCGTGGGCTACCCGGCCGACCCGCAGAGCCAGATGGGCCCGATCATCGAGCCCGCGAACGGCAAGCTGCTGCACGCGCTCACCCAGCTCGGCATCGACGAGGAGTGGCTCGTCGAGCCCAAGCAGCTCGACGACACCGGCAAGCTCTGGTCGCCCGGCATCCGCACCGGCGTCGCCGCCGGCTCGTACTTCCACCTCACCGAGTTCTTCGGGCCGGTGCTCGGCATCATGCACGCGAAGGACCTCGACGAGGCGATCCGCATGCAGAACGCGGTCGACTACGGCCTCACCGCCGGCCTGCACTCACTCGACTCCGACGAGCTCGCGACCTGGCTCGACCGTGTCGAGGCGGGCAACCTCTACGTGAACCGCGGCATCACCGGCGCGATCGTGCAGCGCCAGCCGTTCGGCGGCTGGAAGCGCTCGGCGGTCGGTGCCGGCGCCAAGGCGGGCGGACCCAACTACCTGTTCGGCCTCGGCGAATGGATGCCCCAGCACGGGCACACCTCGAGCACCCTGCACCTGCGCGGCCTCGAGTCACGTGTCACGCAGCTCATCGAGCTGTCGCAGCCGGCCCTCGACTTCGAGGCGTTCGAGGTGCTGCGCCGCTCGGCCCTCAGCGACGAACTCGCCTGGGCCGAGGAATACGGCGCGACGAAGGATGTCTCGGGCGTCGGCGTCGAGCGCAACCTGTTCCGCTACCGGCCGCTGCCGGTGACCGTTCGCATCGGCGAGCAGGCGACGCTGGCCGAGGGCCTGCGCGTCATCGCGGCGGGACTGCTCGCGAACGCACCGCTGACGGTGTCGACCGCTTTCGAGCTGCCGCACGGCGTTCGCCGGCTGCTCGAGGCCCGCGAGTTCACGGTCGTGCGCGAGGGCGACGGAGACTGGCTCGCCCGCGCCGGGCGGGGCGCCATCACGACACCGCGGGTGCGGCTCATCGGCGGCGGGGCGTCGGCGCTCGCCGACGCGCTCGGCGGAACCCCCGACATCGCCGTGTGGTCGCACCCGGTGACGCCGTCGGGCCGCGTCGAGCTGCTCCCGTTCCTGCACGAGCAGGCGATCTCGATCACGAACCACCGGTTCGGCAACCCGACGACGATCTCCGATGGCGTGATCTGAGGTCGCAATCGAGGTGGGCGTTCGGGCCTGAGTCGACCGTGACACATGGTCCGCACTAATGCGGACTTGACGACTTCTCAGGTCCGGAGGACCGTGTCATGCGGGACCCCACCTCGAGCTCTCCGTACGGAGGATCTTCCTGTCCACGGGACTGCAGGACCTGTCCCGGGACTCAGGACGCCGCGGCCGCATCATGACCGTGGATACTCGCCTCGAACTCCTCATGCCCGGGCGCCTGGCCGGGTGCTTCCTCGCGTGCCCCAGCATGTGAGGTCCACGGAGGGAATGGGAAGATGAGCGAGTACCCGCAACAGGTCGCGCACGGAAGTGGCGTGACACTCACGATGGTCCCGAACGTCGGAGTTGCACGCCTTGCGCCCGACATGGTCGCCCGGGGCGACAACCTGGAAGCTCTGTCGTCTGCAGGGCTGTTTCCCCTGAGCGATGAGGTCACGGCGCAGAGCGGTCGCGAGCACACTCGGATCAACGACGGTGGCGGCCTTCGATGGGTCCGGGTACCGGCTGCAGGAGGACTGCCCACAGCCTCAGGTGACATCGAGGCACAGCTCGGCGATCGACTCGCCTGGGTGGCGCCGGCATACCAGTTCCCCGACGTGGAGGGCATGGGCGGCACGGTGGTGCTCCTCCCCGACGTACTTCTGGTGAAGCCCGCGGACGGGGCAGCCGACGACGCCGTCCAGGGCCGACTCGTCGATCTCGGACTGGAAGTGGACGCCGAACGAAGTCGGTACACGACGCCGTACCGGTATTGCAGGGTCATCGCCCCGAAGGAGCGGAATGCCCTGGAACTCCGCGACGTGCTGATGGAAGACGACCTGGTCTCGGATGTGCGCTTCGAGACCATGCCGATGCTGGTCCCGCTGACGGCCGCACCCGATGACCCGCTCTACCCACAGCAGTGGGGCGCGGCGATGATCGAGGGACCCGGCGCGTGGGACGTGACGCAGGGTGGCGTCGACACGGTCGTCTGCATCCTCGACGAGGGATGCGACCTCACCCACCCCGATCTGTCGTTCAGCGAACCCGGGATCAACCTCGGGACGATGCTGCCCGACGGACGCCCCACGGGCAATCATGGGACCGCATGCGGCGGCATCGCGTCGGCGACGATCAACAACGCCCTCGGAGTTGCGGGAATCGCCGGGCGTTGCCCGATTCTCCCCCTGGCCTTCCAGAACTGGACGGACGTCGAGTGTGCGGCGGGCATCCGCTACGCCGCGCAGCACGGCGCGGACGTCATCAGCATGAGCTTCGGTGTCTACGGTCCCGGAGAGGGAATGGGCCCAGTGGGCTGGGACTTCACGATCATCGATCCGGCGATCACCGAGGCCCATGCTGCGGGAGTGGTGCTGTGCGCGGCCACTGGGAATGAGAACATCGCGACCTTCAACCGATACCCGTCCCGGAACGCCCTCGTGATCGCGTGCGGTGCTTCCGACCAGGCAGACAATCGCAAGTCGCCGACAAGTCCTGACGGCGAGACGTGGTGGGGGTCGAATTTCGCTCCGGGAGTCAGTGTGGTCGCCCCCGGGGTGCTGATCCCGACGACGGACCGCCAGGGGACGGCGGGCTACAACCAGGCGGCGGGGACGGCCGGTGACTACACCGCGACGTTCAACGGCACGTCGTCCGCCACACCGCACGTCGCGGGCGTCGCCGCGCTCATCAAGGCCTCTCGGCCCACGTTGTCGAACGATGAGATCCGTCAGCGTATCGAGACCTCGGCCGACAAGGTCGGAACCGTTGGGTACTCGCCGCAGCCCGGGTTCCCGAACGGCGCGCGGAACGATGAGATGGGTTATGGGCGAGTCAATGCCCGACGCGCCGTCCAGGAGGGACCGTGGGGCTGGCCTGCGGAGTACGGCGCGCAGTACAGCTCGGACCTGACGGGTGACGGACGTGCGGACATCGTCGGGTTCGGTGATCAGGGTGTGTGGGTGTCGCTGAACAACGGCAATGGCACGTTCCAGGCGCCGAAGAAGGTCGTGGACGACTTCGCGTACAGCGCGGGTGGTTGGCGGGTCGAGAAGCATCCCCGGTTCCTCGCCGACCTGACGGGTGACGGCCGTGCCGACATCGTCGGGTTCGGGAACGCCGGCGTGTGGGTGTCGCTGAACAACGGCAACGGCACGTTCCAGGCGCCGAAGAAGGTCGTCGACAATTTCGGCTATTCCGCGGGTGGTTGGCGGGTGGAGAGGCATCCCCGGTTCCTGGCCGATCTGACGGGTGACGGCCGTGCGGACATCGTCGGGTTCGGGAACGCCGGCGTGTGGGTTTCGTTGAACAACGGCAACGGCACGTTCCAGGCGCCGAAGAAGGTCGTGGACAACTTCGGCGTACAGCGCGGGTGGTTGGCGGGTGGAGAGGCATCCCCGGTTCCTGGCGGATCTGACGGGTGACGGCCGTGCCGACATCGTCGGGTTCGGGACCGCCGGCGTGTGGGTGTCGTTGAACAACGGCAATGGCACGTTCCAGGCGCCGACAGAAGGTCGTCGACAACTTCGCGTACACCGCGGGCGGTTGGCGGGTGGAGAGGCATCCCCGGTTCCTCGCGGACCTGACGGGTGACGGCCGCGCGGACATCGTCGGTTTCGGGACCGCCGGCGTGTGGGTGTCGCTGAACAACGGCAACGGCACGTTCCAGGCGCCGACGAAGGTCGTCGACGACTTCGGCGTACGCGGCTGGCGGCTGGCGGGTGGAGAGGCATCCCCGGTTCCTCGCCGACCTGACCGGCGACAAGCGTGCGGACATCGTGGGGTTCGGTGATCAGGGTGTGTGGGTTTCACTGAACAACGGCAATGGCACGTTCCAGGCGCCGAAGAAGGTCGTCGACGACTTCGCGTACACCGCGGGGGGTTGGCGGGTGGAGAGGCATCCCCGGTTCCTCGCCGACCTCACCGGCGACAAGCGCGCGGACATCATCGGATTCGGGACCGTCGGGGTATGGGAATCGCTCAACAACGGCAACGCCACGTTCCAGACGCCGACGAAGGTCGTGGACGACTTCGCCTACACCACGGGAGGCTGGCGGGTGGAGAAGCATCCCCGATTCGTCGGAGGCGGGTCGGGATAGAGGACTGAAGGACCGTCGTCCAGATCACACCTGTGGGGTCGGCGCGTGCCGGCCGCGATTGCGGCGACGGATGCCCCGTGGTGCGCGCCCGCCCACGAACGAGCGCGCGGGGTCGACCACGAATCCGTGCCGCAGCGCCTCGCGGCCGATGAGCATGCGGAAGCCCATCTCGTCGCGATTGGTGAGCGTGACCTCGGCGGTCACGCGGTGCTCCATGAGCACGACGTCCATGAGCACGACGATGCGCTCCTCGCCGTGGCCAGACGAGCTGCGCACGTGGCGACGGTCGTACACGGGGCATTCGAACACGACGGCGTCGTCTCCGCTGTCCTGCCAGGGATGGATGCCGAAGCGCACGAACGCCTCGTCGCCGCGGCGCAGCTCTTCGACGTCGAACGCGTGCAGCGACGACGTGCGTGCGCCGGTGTCGAGCTTCGCCTTGATCCATGGCACATCCGCCTCGGGAAGGCTCACCCATTCGCGCCATCCCGCGATGGTGTTTGAATGGGGGGGCTTCGACACGAAACCATCTTCGCAGGGACAATGATGAAACTCGCGATTCTCTCGCGCGCCCCACAGGCATACTCCACGCAGCGCCTGAAGGCAGCCGCGCAACAACGCGGCCACGACGTCAAGGTGCTGAATACCCTGCGGTTCGCCATCGACCTGTCGCGGGGCGAACCCGACCTGCAGTATCGCGGCCGCCAGCTCTCGGACTACGACGCGGTGCTGCCGCGCATCGGCAACTCCATCACCTACTTCGGCACGGCGGTCGTGCGCCAGTTCGAGCAGATGGACGTGTACACGCCCAACACCGCGAACGGCATCTCGAACTCGCGCGACAAGCTGCGCGCCACCCAGATCCTCTCGCGCCACAGCATCGGCATGCCGCCGACGGCATTCGTGCGCAACCGCGCCGACGTGCGCCCGGCGATCGCGCGTGTCGGCGGCGCCCCGGTGGTCATCAAGCTGCTCGAGGGCACGCAGGGCATCGGTGTCATCCTCGCGCCCGAGATCAAGGTCGCCGAGGCGATCATCGAGACCCTGCACTCGACGAAGCAGAACGTGTTGATCCAGCACTTCGTGAAGGAGAGCCGTGGTCGCGACATCCGTGCGCTCGTCGTCGGCGACCGCGTCGTCGCGGCGATGAGGCGCGTCGCGAGCGGCGACGAGTTCCGCTCGAACGTGCACCGCGGCGGCTCGGTCGAGCCGGTCGAGCTCTCGCCCGAATACGAGCAGGCGGCCGTGCGCTCGGCGCAGATCATGGGCCTGCGGGTCGCGGGCGTCGACATGCTCGAGGGCGACGAGGGTCCGCTCGTCATGGAGGTGAACTCGTCGCCGGGTCTCGAGGGCATCGAGACCGCGACCAAGCTCGACGTCGCCGGCGCGATCATCGACTACATCGCCAACCAGGTCGCGTTCCCCGAGATCGACGTGCGCCAGCGGCTCACGGTCTCGACCGGGTACGGCGTCGCCGAGCTGCTCGTGCACGGCGCCGCCGACCTCATCGGCAAGACGCTCGGCGAGTCGGGCCTGTGGGATCGCGACATCACGGTGCTCACGCTGCACCGCGGCACCACCGTGATCCCCAACCCGCGCAAGGGCGTGGTGCTCGAGTCCGACGACCGGCTGCTGTGCTTCGGCCGGCTCGAGGAGATGCGCTCGATGATCCCCGAGCGCCGGCGTCGCCGCGCGAAGGTGCGCAAGCTGCCGAAGCAGCCCATACCGGCGCCCGCCGAGTAGCGGCTCGGAGCGGCCGCGGTCCCGCGGTCAGTGACGCGCGGTCAGCGGGGGGCGTCGAGGGCGGAGGTCGCGAATCGGAGCGCCTCGTCGCGCTCGACGCCGAGGTGGTGCATGCGGTCGGCGAACGCGAGCGCGGCGAGCTGCGCCTCCTGCGCCACGGGATCGCCCTGCGCGGCGATGAACGTCCCGGCCCGTCCGCGCGTCTCGATCACGTGGTCGGTCTCGAGGGCGCGATAGGCCTTCGCGACCGTGTTGACGGCGAGGTCGAGCTCGGCCGCGAGCGCACGCACGGTGGGCATGCGGGATCCGGGGGCGAGCGTGCCCGACGTCACGGCGTCGGTCACCTGCCGTCGCACCTGCTCGAAGGGCGGGTCGGATGCCTCGGGGTCGATCGCGTATCTCATGCCGTCAGCGTCAGTCGCGGTTCCGATTGACGAGCCGGGAGAGCACGATCGCGCTGCGCGTGTGGTCGACGTTCGGGGCGTTGCGCACACGCTCGAGAGCGTCCTCGAGCGAGGCGATGTCCCGGGCGCGCATGTGCACGATCGCGTCGGCCGAGCCGGTGACCGTGCCGGCGTAGACGACCTCGGGCACGCCCTGGAGGATGCGCTGCAGTTCGTCGGGCGCGACCGTGCCGCGGCAGAACAGCTCGACGTACGCTTCCGTCGACATGCCGTCGACCGTCGGGTCGACCTGGATCGTGAACGAGCGGATGACGCCGTCGGCGACGAGCCGGTCGACGCGCCGCTTGACCGCGGAGGCCGAGAGCCCGACCGCCGAGCCGATATCGCCGTATCCCGCACGGGAGTTCTGCCTGAGCAGATCGAGGATCGCGCGATCGAGGTTGTCCATGCTCGGAGTGTACGTGGATCCGTTGCGTTCGAGTAGCGTTCAGCGCAGATTTCATGCGCCGGATGCACGGACTCCATCATGCGGCGGTGCGCGAGCGCCGAGCGCCGAGCGCCGTGGTGCGCTCTAGCCCGTCGTCAGATGCACCACGCCGTCGGGTGACCATGCGACGTAGACGATGACGTCGGGCCCGCCGGCCGACATCCGCAGCCCCTCCGACGGGAATCGTCCCCGCTGCGTGCACACCGAAGCAGCCCCGCCGTCGGTGAACACGGCGATCAGGCAGATGTCAGTGTCGTCACGCGCGGCGAAGACGGCGGTTCCGTCGGGGGTCGTCGCCAGGAGGCGGGTCGCGATCGGTCCCAACAGCGAAGTGACCTCGGCGAGCGGAGTCTCGAGGTCGGGCGTGTCAGCCGGAGTCTGCGTGCGATCGAACACCCGCGCGGCATCGGTCTCGAGGGCGATGGGCATCGCGGCGAAGACATCGGCGTGCAGGCGGGGACCCGCGTTCACCGGGCCCGGTGAGCCCGTCGACGCCGTCGTGCTCGCGGGTCGACCCGGCTGCGCCTGCCACCCGGCCGCGAACCCCGCGATGACGCCGACGACGACGGCGATGGCGCCGGTGATGACCCCCACGCGAAGCGCGAACCCCTTCGAGCGGCGCGTTGCCGGGGGGCCGGGGTCGTCGACGGTCACTTCCGGCTGGGCACGATCGGAGGAGTCAGGCAGCGGGGCGGCATCGGCCATGCCGGCGGAGACGGCGTCGTGCTGCCCGAGTCGATCGAGCTCGTCGAGGGCCGCCTGTCGCTCGTCGGGAGAGGCGTCGGCGCCGAAGGCGAGGCGCTGCAGTCGCCGCACACGTTCTTCGTCTGTGGAGTCCATCGCTCGCCTCCCAACGGCTTCGACGCAGCGCTCTCGGCGCCATTCTGCATCAGGATGTCGCGCGCTTCCCGCTCGAGCGATCAGATGTCCGCGGCATCCGCCCACCCCTCGCGCGTTCATTGCGGATCGACGCCGAATGCGCTCGAATCCTGCGTCTGAAGCGGCCAACCACAACGGATTTCGGTTCACACTGAATGGAGCACCCCCGGCGGCTGCGCAACCCGAACGTCGTCGCCGGGGGACTGCACTGCACCCCACGAAGGAGTGAGATGTCGACCTTGGTCGGAACCGAGCCGCAGCCCGCCATGACGCCCGAGCGCCGCCCCACCGGTCGCGCGGTGCTCATGTGCCGCCCCGAGCACTTCACGGTCGTCTATCGCATCAACCCGTGGATGAACCCCGCCGCGCCGACCGACACGAAGCTGGCCCTCGCGCAATGGCAGACCCTGTACGACACCTACGTGGGGCTGGGCTACGACGTGCGGCTCGTCGAACCCATCGAGGGACTGCCCGACATGGTCTACGCCGCGAACGGCGGGTTCGTGCTCGATGGCATCGCCTATGGCGCCAAGTTCACCCACCCCGAGCGCCAGCCCGAGGGACCTGCCTACATGCAGTGGTTCGGACTGGCGGGTTTCGAGGTGCACGTTCCCGTCGAGGTGAACGAGGGTGAGGGCGACTTCCTGCTCGTCGGCGACACGATCCTCGCGGGCACGGGGTTCCGCAGCGACTCCCGCTCGCACGAGGAGCTCGCGCGCGTGTTCGACCGCGACGTCGTGACCCTGAAGCTCGTGAACCCGAGCTTCTACCACCTCGACACCGCCCTCGCGGTGCTCGACCCGACGCCCGGCCAGGAGCACATCGCCTACCTCCCGAGTGCGTTCGACGAGGCATCCGTGGCCGTGCTTCGCGATCGGTATCCCGACGCGATCATCGTGAACGAGACCGATGCCGCGATCCTCGGCCTCAACTCGTTCAGCGACGGCTACAACGTGGTGATCGCCTCACGCGCGGCCGACTTCGAGCGCCAGCTCCGCGAGCACGGCTACAACCCCATCGGCGTCGACCTCTCGGAGCTGCTGCTCGGCGGGGGCGGCGTCAAGTGCTGCACGCTGGAGCTGCGGCGATGACCCAGTCGACCGGTTCCTCGACGACGACCGATCCCACGCGCACGGCGATCGCGCTCGAGGACGAGCACACCACGCACAACTACCATCCGCTGCCGGTCGTGGTCGCGTCGGGCGAGGGCGCCTGGGTGACGGATGTCGAGGGCCGGCGGTATCTCGATTGCCTCGCCGCGTACTCCGCGGTGAATTTCGGGCACGGCAACCCGCGGCTCGTGGCGGCGGCACGCGAGCAGCTCGACCGCATCACGCTCACGAGCCGCGCGTTCCACAACGACCGGCTCGGGCCGTTCGTCACCGAGCTCGCCGAGCTCTGCGGCAAGGACATGGTGCTGCCCATGAACACGGGCGCCGAGGCCGTGGAGTCCGCCATCAAGGTCGCCCGCGCGTGGGGCTACCGGGTCAAGGGCGTCGCGCCCGACGCCGCGAACATCATCGTGATGGCGGGCAACTTCCACGGCCGCACGACTACGATCATCTCGTTCAGCGACGACCCCGACGCCCGCGACGACTTCGGGCCCTACACGCCGGGGTTCCGCACCGTTCCGTACGGCGACGCCGACGCCGTCGCCGAGGCGATCGACGAGAACACCGTCGCCGTGCTCGTCGAGCCCATCCAGGGCGAGTCCGGCATCATCGTGCCGCCTGCCGACTTCCTGCCGCGGCTGCGTGAACTCTGCACCGAACGACGCGTCCTGCTCGTCGCCGACGAGATCCAGTCGGGGCTCGGCCGGGTCGGCGCGACCTTCGCGTGCGAGCTCGTCGGGGTGGTGCCCGACCTCTACCTGCTCGGCAAGGCCCTCGGCGGGGGTGTCGTGCCCGTGTCCGCCGTCGTCGGCGACCGAGACGTGCTCGGCGTGCTGCGGCCGGGCGAGCACGGTTCGACGTTCGGCGGCAACCCGCTCGCCGCCGCGATCGGCCTCGAGGTCGTGCGCATGCTCGCCACCGGCGAACCCCAGCAGCGGGCACGTGCGCTCGGGGCGCGGTTGCACGAACGACTCGTGCAGCTCATCGGGCACGGCGTCGTCGCGGTGCGCGGCGCCGGGCTGTGGGCCGGCATCGACATCGACCCGTCGATCGGCACGGGGCGCGAGGTGTGCGAGGCGCTCATGCGTCACGGTGTGCTCGCGAAGGACACGCACGGCTCGACGATTCGACTCGCACCGCCGATCGTCGTGGAACCTGCCGACCTCGACTGGGCGGTCGCGCGACTCGACGACGTGCTGCGAGAACTCCGGGCGGCGTAACCGCGCCGCGATATCCTTGCACACGACCGTGCGGTCTCGTCCGCATGGCGTCGGGTCAGGGGTGGGCAATGGGACGAAGCAAGGCCGAGAAGGCCATGACGAAGGCGCTCGACAAGGCTGACAAGGCTCTCGCGAAGGCGAGCAAGGCCCTCGCCAAGGCGAAGCGACTCGCCAAGAAGGTCGACAAGGGCGCTCGGAAGCGCGCGGCCGATGTCGGTGCGAACCTCGATCGCGTCGCGTCGCGCCTGCGCGTCGAGTCGGAGGTCGTGAAGCAGAAGGCCGAGAACGCGGCGAAGGCAGGCAAGCCGGCGAAGTCGGCCGACACGGCCAAGAAGGGCAAGAAGGCCGGCAAGGCCGGCTCGGCCGGCAAGCGCACGGCGAGCGGAGACGCAGTGCGGCCCGTGAAGGCGCCGAGTACCACGCCGGCCACGGCCGCGTCGGCGAAGACGACCGATCGCGCGAAGACCGTCACGGTGCCGGCCGTGAATCTGGCCGCCTCGGCCCCTGAGGTCACCAAGCCCGCCGCGACGCCGAAGCCTGCGACGACGCCGGCGGCGGCGACGCCCGCAACGAAGCCGGTGGCGGCGACGAAGCCTGCGGCGACCACGAAGCCGGCAACAAAGCCTGCGGCGAAGGCCGAGGCGACGACCAAGCCGGCGTCCAAGGTCGCGGCGAAGTCCGCGACTACGGCTGCGGCGGCGAAGGCCGAGGCGACGACCAAGCCGGCGTCCAAGGTCGCGGCGAAGTCCGCGACAAGGGCTGCGGCGGCGAAGGCCGAGGCGACGACCAAGCCGGCGCCGAAGGCCGCGGCGAAGCCCGCAACGAAGAAGCCGTCAACGAGGCCCGCACCGAAGAAGGCGGCGAAGAAGCCGGCGACGAAGCCCGCTGCGACGAAGCCCGCTGCGACGAAGCCCGCCTCGACGAAGCCCGCGGCCGGATCACACGCTCCGTCACAGGCGCTCGAGGAGATGACCGTCGTGCGACTGCGCAGCCTCGCCCGCGAGCGTGGCATCCCCGGCTACTCCCGGTTCACCAAGGCGCAACTGATCGTCTTCCTCAGGGACTGACACTTGATTTCTCGCCACGCGGCACCGCACGAGCGGCGCGCGGTGGGCAACCGTTCCCAGAGGAGGTCGTGTGACGACTGACGCACCCGGAATCCTCGATCGCTCGAGTGAGGCCGCCCCTCCGCGCACCCTGCTCGACGTGCTGCGCGAGACGACGCAGCGGCATCCCGATGCCTCGGCCCTCGAGGACGCCGACGGCGCACTCAGCTACCGCGAGCTCATGGCGCGCGTGGTGCGGACCGCGGCTCGCCTGCACGAGGCGGGCGTTCGTCGCGGCGATCGCGTGGGCGTTCGCATGGCGTCCGGTTCGCGCGAGCTGTACATCGCGATCCTCGGGGCGATGGCCGCGGGCGCCGCCTACGTTCCCGTCGACGCGGACGACCCCGAGGAGCGTGCACGACTCGTCTTCGGCGAGGCCGCCGTGCGGGGCGTCATCACGGGGCGCGGCGAGTTCCGCCCGAGTGCCGGGTTCGCGGATGGCCCGTCGCCCGAGTTGTTCGACGGCGAACCGCCGCACCCGAGTACCCACGCGACGCCCATCGCGAGCCCGCCCGAACTCGAGGACGATGCATGGATCATCTTCACCTCGGGCTCGACCGGAACCCCCAAGGGCGTCGCGGTGACGCACCGTTCGGCCGCGGCGTTCGTCGACGCCGAGGCGCGGATGTTCCTGCAGGGGGAGCCGTTGGGTCCCGGCGACCGCGTGCTGGCCGGACTCTCGGTGGCGTTCGACGCGTCGTGTGAGGAGATGTGGCTCGCCTGGCGCCACGGCGCATGCCTCGTGCCCGCGCCGCGCAGCCTCGTGCGCAGCGGCATGGACCTCGGCCCGTGGATGGTCACGCACGGCATCACCGTGGTCTCGACGGTGCCGACCCTCGCCGCGCTCTGGCCGGCCGAGGCCATCGAGAACGTGCGGCTGCTGATCTTCGGCGGTGAGGCGGTGCCGCCCGAGCTCGCCGCGCGCCTGACCTCGCCCGAGCGCGAGGTGTGGAACACCTACGGACCGACCGAGGCGACCGTCGTCGCGTGCGCCGCGCTCATGGACGCCGAGGGCCCCGTGCGCATCGGCCTGCCGCTCGACGGCTGGGCGCTCGCCGTGGTCGATGCCGAGGGCAACCCCGTTGCCGACGGCGAGCCGGGCGAACTCATCATCGGCGGCGTCGGGCTCGCGCGCTACCTCGACCCCGAGAAGGACGCGCAGAAGTACTCGGCCATGCCGACCCTCGGCTGGGAGCGTGCCTACCGTTCGGGCGACCTCGTGCGTGTTCGACGGTGTCGGACTCCTGTTCCAGGGCCGCGCCGACGACCAGGTGAAGGTCGGCGGTCGTCGCATCGAGCTCGGCGAGATCGAGTCCGCGCTGCTGGCATTGCCCGGCGTGAGCGGCGCCGCGGCCGCAGTGCGCACGACCGAGGCGGGCAACAAGGTGCTCGTCGGCTACCTCGCCGTGACCGACGTCTTCGACCAGTCCGCGGCCCGCGCCCGGCTGACCGAAGAGCTGCCGGCGGCGCTCGTGCCGCTGCTCGCCGTGCTCGACGACCTGCCGACCCGCACCTCCGGCAAGGTCGACAAGGCCGCCCTGCCCTGGCCGCTTCCGGGCGTCGAGCTCGATGCCGCGGGCCTCGGCGAGTCCGCCGCCTGGCTCGCCGAGCAGTGGCAGGCCGTGCTCGGCGTGCCGGTGACCGAGCCCGACGCGAGCTTCTTCGACCTCGGGGGCGGGTCGCTCGCCGCGGCCCAACTCGTGAGCCGACTGCGCGCTCGCGACCCCGAGTTCACCGTCGCCGACATCTACGACCACCCTCGGCTCGGATCGATGGCCGACGAGCTCGACGCGCGGGTCGGGGACGGGTCATCCGAACCGGTGACGTTCCACCAACCCGAGCCGACGCCCCTCGGCACGCAGTGGCTGCAGACGCTCGCGGGCGTGCCGTTGTTCATCCTGAGCGGCGCGCGGTGGCTGCTCTACCTGCTCACGGCGACGACGATCCTCGCCGCGATCAGCGACGACTTCGGGTTCCTGCCGACCGTGCCGCTGTGGCTGCTCATCGTCGGACTCGTCATCTTCGCGACCCCGTTCGGCCGCATGGCCATCGCCGTGGTCGGGGCGCGGCTGCTGCTCGCCGGGCTCGAACCGGGCGACTACCCGCGCGGGGGCGCCGTGCACATGCGCATGTGGCTCGCCGACCAGATCGCCCACCAGGTCGACCCGGTCGGCCTCTCGGGGGCGCCGTGGGTGACGAACTACGCCCGCGCGCTCGGGGCGACCATTGGGCGCGACGTCGACCTGCACACGCTGCCTCCCGTGACCGGGATGCTCACGGTCGGCGACCACGCGGCGATCGAGCCCGAGGTCGACCTCGCCGGCTACTGGATCGACGGCGACCTCGTGCGCATCGGCCGGGTGCGCATCGGCGCGGAGGCGACGATCGGCACCCGCAGCACGCTGCTGCCGGGGGCGCGCATCGGCCGGGGCGCCGAGGTCGCGCCGGGATCGGCCGTGTTCGGGCGCGTGCCATCGGGCCAGCGCTGGGCGGGGTCGCCCGCCGAGCGCATCGGCCCGGCCGAACCGAAGTCGGCCGAGCCGCCGCGACCCAACCGCTGGCTCGTCGCCTACGGGCTCTCATCGATCTTCCTCGCGCTGCTGCCGCTGACCGCGTTCGCCTCGGGCGGCGTCGTGATCGCCCTCGGCATCGCCGGCTCGGACGACCTCGGCGAGGCGGCGCTCCGGGCGCTCGCGTGGCTCGTGCCGGCGACCCTGGTCGCAGGAGTGGTGTTCGCGGGGCTCGTCGTCATCGCGGTCCGGCTGCTCGCCATCAGGCTCGACGAGGGCCGCCACCCCGTGCGCAGCCGCATCGGCTGGCAGGCGTGGACCACCGAACGCCTTCTCGACGCGTCGCGCACGGTCCTGTTCCCGCTCTACTCGAGCCTGTTCACGCCCATCTGGCTGAGAATGCTCGGCGCCGACATCGGGCGCGGGGTCGAGGCATCCACCGTGCTGCTCATCCCGTCGCTCACGACGATCGGCGACTACGCGTTCCTCGCCGATGACACGATGGTCGCCTCGTACGAACTGCAGGGCGGCTGGATGCGGCTCGCGCGAGCCCGCATCGGCAAGCGCGCGTTCCTCGGCAACTCGGGGATCGCCACCGCCGGCCACCGGCTCGCGAAGGACGCCCTCGTGGCCGTGCTGTCGGTCGCGCCCTCGAAGTCGAAGCCGGGCACCTCGTGGCTCGGTTCGCCGCCGGTCCGGCTCCGCCGCGCCACGCTCGAGACCGACGAGAGCCGCACGTACCAGCCGCCCTACGGGTTGCGCGTGGCCCGGGCGCTGTGGGAGATCTGCCGCATCGTGCCGGTGTTCGTCACGTGCGGCATCGGCCTCGGGGTGCTGTTCACGCTCGCGTGGCTCACCGACGCCTACGGCGTGTTCGTCGCACTGCTCGTCAGCGGCGTCGTGATGCTCGCGGCCGGCGGCGTCGCCGCGCTCGTCTCGACGATCGCGAAGTGGGCGTTCGTCGGGCGCATCGCGGTCGCCGAGTACCCGCTCTGGTCGAACTTCGTGTGGCGCACCGAGGTCTCCGACACGTTCGTCGAGATGGTCGCAGCGCCGTGGTTCGCGAACGCGGCGGCCGGCACGCCCGCGCTCGCCGTGTGGCTGCGCTCGCTCGGCGCCCGTATCGGCCGCGGCGTCTGGTGCGACAGCTACTGGCTGCCCGAGGCCGACCTCGTGACCCTCGGCGACGGATCGACCGTGAATCGCGGCTGCGTCGTGCAGACCCACCTGTTCCATGATCGAATCATGAGCATGGACCACGTCACCCTCGAACCCGGCGCGACGCTCGGCCCGCACAGCGTGATCCTGCCTGCCGCGACCATCGGCGCGCACGCCACCGTCGGCCCGGCCTCGCTCGTGATGCGCGGCGAAGAGGTGCCCGTGGGCAGCCGCTGGAGCGGCAACCCGATCGGCCCGTGGCGTGCGGTGCGCGTCGCCGACTATCACGCGCAGGTTCGCTGATGCACCCGGGCGAGATCGGCGCCGAGACCGCCGGCGACTCCTACGTGCCGCAGAGCGGCAACGGCGGCTACCGCACGCTGTCGAACTCGCTGAACCTGAAGTACCGCATCGCCCGCAACCGGCTCGACGGCGTCGCCGAGCTGCGCCTGCAGGCCACGCAGCCGCTCGCGCGCTTCACCCTCGACCTCGTCGGCCTCGCCGCGTCGCGGGTGCGGGTCGACGGACGCAAGGCCGACTTCCGCCAGGTGCACGGCAAGCTGCGCATCACGCCGGCCCGCGCGATCGAGGCCGGAGCGGAGGCATCCGTCGTCATCGAGTACGGCGGCGCCCCGAAACCGCGACGAACGCGCTGGGGCGCGATCGGCTGGGAGGAACTCGACGACGGCGTGCTCGTCGCATCGCAGCCGTCGGGGGCGCCGACCTGGTTCCCGTGCAACGACCACCCGAGCGACAAGGCGAGCTACCGCCTGCGGTTCGAGACCGACGCCGCGTACACGGTCGTCGCGAACGGCGAGCTCGTCGAGCATCGCATCGCGGCCGGGCAGGGCGTGTGGGTCTACGAGCAGCGCGAGCCGACGGCGAGCTACCTGCTCATGCTGCAGATCGGGCGGTACGCGAAGCGGGCGCTCGCGAGCACGGTCACCGAGACCGCGGTGTTCTACCCACGTGCGCTCGATCGCCGTGTGCGTGCCGACTTCGACTCGCTGCCGGCGATGCTCGAGGTGTTCGACGACTGCTTCGGGCCCTACCCGTTCGAGCAGTACTCGGTCATCGTCACGCCCGACGAGCTCGAGATCCCGCTCGAGGCCCAGGGGCTCGCGGTGTTCGGGGCCAACCACATCGACGGGCACGGAGGTGAAGAGCGGCTCATCGCGCACGAGCTCGCACACCAGTGGTTCGGCAACAGCGTGGGTGTCGAGCGCTGGCAGGACATCTGGCTGAACGAGGGCTTCTGCTGCTACGCCGAGTGGTTGTGGTCGGATGCCGCGGGCAAGGCCACCGCCGACGAGCTCGCCCGCAAGCACCACACGCTCGTGTCGCAGCTCCCCGCCGATCTGATGCTCGGCGATCCGGGGCCCTCCGACATGTTCGACGACCGGGTCTACAAGCGCGGAGCGCTGACCCTGCACGCCCTTCGCCTCATGATCGGCGACGACGCCTTCTTCGACCTGTTGCCCGAGTGGACCGCGGCGAACCGGCACGCCACCGCTACGACGACCGCGTTCATCGAGGTCGTCGAGCGCCGAACGGGCCGCGACTTCGGGTCGTTCTTCGAGGCGTGGCTGTACCACCCCGCGCTGCCGGAGCTGCCGCCCGCCCCGGTCGTCGACGAGTCGGTCATCGGGCGCATCACGGCGTGGGCCGGGCGACGGCGAGGCTGACGAGGCATCCTTCGATGCGACGGTCGATCAGGTCGTAGACGGTCGGCGCACCGGGCACCTGAGCGGTCACTCCATCACGCGGACCGCTCTCATCGAAGGCGACCCGACCGGGTTCGACCCGCAGGCCCCGGCCGTCGGCCTTCAGCACGGCCTCGGCGCGCACCCACCGGCGCACCGCGGTGCGCGGGGTGCCGCCGAGCAGTTCGACGATCGCGCGGCGGCGAGCAGCGTCGGCCTCACGCGGCACGCGTGCCGGCTCGACGTCGACGCCGACCGCGACGCCCGCGGGCGCGATGGCCGCGACCACCAGGTGCGCGCACGAGGCGAGACTCGCCGTCGGCGGCGTGGCCGCGGCATCCGCCCATCGCAGCCGGGGCCGGCCGTGCTCGGCGCCGCAGCGTTCGCAGACGGCCGTGACCTCGACCGCCTCGGCTCGCATGCCGCCGGCCTCGGCGGCGAGGTCTCGGAGCAGCATGCGCCCGAGGAGGAAGCGGTCGCGCAGCCCCGGGTGCGTGGTCGCGACGGCGCGCGAGCGCTCGGCGCTGCCGAGCAGGTGCAGGGCGCGCCCGCGGTCGAACTCGTCGGGGTTCGCCCACGCGAGGCGGACTCCCTCGTCGATCGTCGCCGAGCCGGGCGTCACGGGCGGACTTCCCGGTTCCCACGATCGGGTGCGGCATGCGGTCAGTCCACCACCGACGTGCGCGGGCGCGCAAGCGACGACGGATGCCTCGCCGCGTGTCGGGGCGTGCGCTGACCGACCGCGCGCCTGACCGACCGTGCGCCTGAACGACCGTACGCCTGACCGAGGGCGCTGAGCGCGCCGTCGGTCGGGAAATGCCTACCTGCTGCTCGACTCGACGGTGATCGACCCGTTCGACGTCGACAGGTCGAGGGTGTGCTCGCCCGAGGAGTCGTTCGGGACCGCGATGTCGGTGCGACCGTTCGACGTCTCGGCGTTCACGCGGTAGCTGCCGTCGGGCACGGTCAGGTCGA
This sequence comes from uncultured Actinomycetota bacterium, assembly GCA_963758615.1. Classification (GTDB taxonomy): domain Bacteria; phylum Actinomycetota; class Actinomycetes; order Actinomycetales; family Microbacteriaceae; genus Agromyces. Next base: position 178,770 of record CAVWVZ010000008.1, read on the forward strand.
TCGAGCCGTTCGAGGTTCGCGCCTCGACGTCCTGGGCGACATCGAGTTCGAGCTGGATCGCCCCGTTCGAGGTCGACGCCTCGATGCCGTCGCCCTCGAGCCCCGACCCCTCGATCCGGCCGTTCGACGTGTCCGCCGTGATCGAGCCGGTCACGCCGTCGAGCGTGATGAGGCCGTTGCTCGTCTCGACGTCGACGTCGTGCACGAGCGTGAGGTCGATCTCGCCGTTCTCGGTGTGGCCGCTCACGTCGAGCCCGGCCGGCACCTCGAGGGTGTACTTCACCGAGCAGTTGCGCCCGCAGCCGCCGAGCACGAGCGTGTCGCCGTCGACCGAGTGGGTCTCGTCGAAGGTGCGGTCGCCGCGGTAGCGGATGGTTCGTTCGAGGGTGATGCCGGTCGCGCCCTCGACACCGCGAACAGTGACCCCGCCGTCGGTGTCGTCGAGCTCGATCTCGCTCACCGCCGCATCGACGGTCGCCTCGTCACTCATCGTCTTGGGCGGTTGGAACAGTGCGCATCCGCTGAGCAGCAGAGCAGTGATGCCGACGCCGGCGGCGACGGCGAGCCGTGTGTTTCGCCTGAGCCGTGTTCATGTCCTCGACGGTACTCCGGGTCGGCGTGAGGGGCTCGGGGGAATGCCCCCGCCGGCTCGTGGGCATCCCCCCGGATCGGCGGCTACGATTGCGTGGTCACCACGTGAGGAGGAGTTCGATTGCGGCGGCCTCTTGTGGTGATCCCCACCTACAACGAACGCGAGAACCTCGCGTCGATCGTGGGTCGGGTGCGCGTCGCGGTTCCGGATGCCTCGGTGCTGGTGGTCGACGACAGCTCGCCTGACGGCACCGGCGCACTGGCCGACGAGCTCGCCGTCGGCGACGGCGCGGTGCACGTGCTGCATCGTGCGGGCAAGGAGGGGCTCGGCGCCGCCTACCTCGAGGCGTTCGACTGGGCCTTCGAGCGGGGCTTCGACCCGATCGTGCAGCTCGACGCCGATGGATCGCACCTGCCCGAGCAGATGCCGTCGCTGCTCGCTGCGCTCGCCGGCACCGACCCGGCGGGCAGGCCGGTCGACCTCGTCATCGGCTCGCGCTGGATTCCGGGCGGCTCCATCGAGAACTGGCCGCGCCACCGGGAGTGGCTGTCGCGCGGCGGCAGCGCGTACGCCCGATGGGTGCTGCAGTTGCCCACCCGCGACGTGACCGCGGGATACCGGGTGTTCCGTGCCGACGCACTGAAGCGCATCCGGCTCGACGACGTGCACACGCGGGGCTACGGCTTCCAGGTCGACATGCTGTGGCACGCGCGCGAGGCCGGGCTCACCGTCGTCGAGGTGCCGGTCACCTTCGTCGAGCGGGTGCAGGGGCAGTCGAAGATGAGCCTCGGCATCGTGATCGAGGCGATGCTCAAGGTCACCGGCTGGGGCATCACCAGCCGGTTGCGCCGCAGGCGTCAGCCGACCAGCAGCAGCGGGTCGGCGACGAGGCGTTCGCGCGCCTGACGCCTGGCGCCCACGAGCGCCGCATCGGGGCCGAGCCGCGCGGGCGCGAGCGTCGGGATCGAGCGCAGTGCGCCGCCGCCGATCGTCGGCCGGTTCGCCCGGAACGCCGCGTCGATGTCGCCGAGGAGCGGCGCCCAGTAGCCGCCGACGACCACGGCCGCCGGGTCGACCGTTGGAACGACGACCTGCAGCGTTCGCCCGATCCAGAGTGCGGCGTCGAGCCACGACCACCGGGCTCGGTCGTCTCCGTCGGCGACCCGCGCGACGAGTTCCTCGAGGGCGGCAGCGCGGCCGTTGGCGGCGGCGAAGTCCGCGAGCCCAGCGCGTTCGAGCACGACCTCGGGCGCGGCGACGGTGGCGAGGCATCCGCTCTGCCCGCAATCGCAGCGCACGCCGCCCTGTACGACCGGCAGGTGGGCGAACGTCGCAGCGAGCCCGTGCGCGCCGACGAGCGGCCGCCCGCCCGAGATCACGGCCGCGGTGATCGCGCCGTCGCCCGACAGGTAGAGCACGTCGTCGATGCCGGGCAGCTCGGCGCGCTCGGCGGCCGCTGCGGCCGCTGCCGTCGACTGCAGCGTGACCGGCGACGGAAGCGCGGCCTCGGCCTCGTCGAGACCCGGAGTGGCGCCGCGCAGCACGCTGATCAGGTCGACGGGTTCCGCGCCCAATCGCGCATCGGTGATGACCACGGCGGGTCGGCCGACGATCGCGCCGTCGACGAGCACGGTGACATCGGCGATCGGATGTCCCGCCCGGTCGGCGCGCGCGAGTGCACGGCCGAGCGCGGCCGCGAGGAGTTCGGCCGGCGACGGCAGCTCGGTCGCATCATCGGGCTCACTCGGCTCCAGGGCCGGAGCAGCGGGCATCACGAGCGGCGCGACGAACCGGGCGATCTCGTCGCCGCCGAGGGTTGCGACGGTGGCGATCGCCTCGTCGCGCGAGAGCATGGCCGTGACGAGCACATGGTCGGCAGCGGTGAGGGCGAGGGGTGCGGTGCGGCCGTCGGCCGAGGCATCCGCCGGATTCACGCGTATCACGCCGGCTTCGAGGAGGCGCGCCGTCAGGCCGGCGATCGCGCCGCGGCCCAATCCGGTCGCCGACGAGAGCTCGCTTCGCGTCGCCGGGCCGTGCACGATGAGGTGCTCGAGCAGGTGTGCGGCCTGAGCACGGTGCGCGTCGTCGATGGGGCCGGTGGTGGTAGGGGCGGATGTCTCGCCGACCTCAGTCATGACTGAAGCATGGCGGTCGGAGGGCGCCGCGGTCACGTACCCCGTTCGGGGGACACGCTTTCCACGGCGCCCGTGATCATGCCGTGAGCAGGGGGCGGACGCTCGCGTACCCGTCCTCGACCACGGTCGACGCGGTGCCGTAGACGCGGGTCGTGCTCGTGGCATCCGTGAATCGCGGCCAGCCGGCCCGGCCGTTCGTGATGAACGCGACGGCGTCGCCGTGGAGCGTGTCGGCGAGTGCTTGCGGCGGGTTGGCGCCGGCGATCCGGTCGATCGCCTCGTCGCCTGCACCCGTGAGGCAGTCGAAGAAGAACGGCACGTCGAGGCAGTGCACCGCCGCATCGAACTTCGCCGAGCGCCACGAGAATCGGTAGAGCCAGGTGGGTGCGGCGCCGCGGGCCCCGGCGAGTCGCAGCGCGAACACGCGGAACATTCGGTCGGTGATGTAGCGGCCGAGCACCGCTGCGGTGCCGCGGCGCACGACGTCGCGGTTCGCGCCGAGGTAGGCGCGCCCGACCGGCTTCGACAGCCCCATCTTCTTCAGCAGCGTCGACTTCGGCACGAAGCGCAGCTTGCTCTTCGCGTCGGCGACGGCCATGGCGAACTCGTCGTCGGTCGCACCGAGCACGAGGGGCTTGTCGGCGCCGACGCCCGCGGCGATCGAGTCGAGCGTGCGCTGCACGAGCAGTTCGCCGTCGAGCGTGGGGCCGAACGCGAGCCCGTCCTCGAGCATCGCCTGCATCGCCGCGCCCATATCGCCGTCGGCGGGTTCGGTCGCCTGCTTCTGCAGCTCGAGGATGCGCTCCTCGCTCAGCGTGCCGAGACCGGCGCGGGTCGGCATCACGCCGCCGAGCTCGGCCACCTCGCGCCCGATGCGCTCGGAGCGGTCGGCGGCGACATCGGCCGTCGCGCCCGAGACGCACCACACCCCGTGGAACAGGTGCTGCGCGGCGGGCATGCCGAGCAGGGTCAGCACGGCGCCGCCGCCGGCCGACTGGCCCGCGATCGTCACGCGCGAGGGGTCGCCGCCGAACGCGGCGATGTTGTCGCGCACCCACTCGAGTGCGAGGAGCCAGTCGCGCACACCGCGGTTCGACGGGGCGTCGGCGATCCAGCCGAAGCCGTCGAACCCGAGTCGGTACGAGATCGAGACGGTGACGACTCCGTCGCGGTTGAACTTGCGGCCGTCGTACCAGGGGCTCGCGGGCGAGCCGGCGAAGTAGCCGCCGCCGTGGATCCAGACCAGCACCGGCAGTCCCTCGCCGGGCTCGGCGTCGCGGGGTCGGGGCGTGAACACGTTCACGTTGAGCGTCGACTCGCCGGGAACGCTCGGCTCGGGGATGAGGGTCACGCCGGGGTCGCCGCGCTGCGCGGTCGGCCCGAACTCGAGCGCGTCGCGCACGCCCTCCCACGGGGCCTTCGGCACGGGCACGGCGAAGCGCAGCTCGCCCACGGGCGCCTCGGCGAACGGGATGCCGAGGAAGGCGGCGGACGCCTCGGGTGCGCCGGGTTCGCCGCGCCACGCGCCGCGGACGCGGCCCGCAATGGTGTCGACCTCGACGAAGGTGCCGGTGCTGGTCTGGGTCATGACTGGAGCTCCTATCGAACGCTCTTGATCGGGATGAGGACGAGTGCCGCGGCGATGACCGCGACGATTCCGAAGACGAACAGCATCGAATAGCCGCCGAACGACGCGATGATGATGCCGGCGATCGCCGGGCTCATGGCCTGGGGGATGTTCGTGGCGATGTTCAGGATGCCGAGGTCCTTGCCCGCACCCGCGCCGCCCGCGGGCAGTACCTCGGTCATGAGGGCCGCATCGACCGACATGTACAGGCCGAACCCGATGCCGTTGATGACGCTCATGATGATCATGCCGGTCATGGTCGGCATGAGGATCGGAGCGGCGAGCCCGGCGATCATGATGACGGATGCCGCGTAGATGAACACCTTGCGGCGACCGATCCGGTCGCTCCACCAGCCGGAGAGTGCGATCGCGATGAGGGTGGGAACGAAGGCGGCGAGCGTCAGGGTGATGACGGCGCCCGGCGCCTCGGCGACCGGGATCCCGATGTAGTCGGTGAGGATGTACAGCTGGAACGCGGTGACGACGAAGTAGCCGAGGATGAGCAGGAACCGCGCCGCGAACGCCCACGCGAAGTCGGGGTGCTTGCGGGGGTCGATCCAGAAACCGGCGAAGAACTTCCGCCAACTCCACTCGGCGACGACGGCCTCCTTCGACGACCAGTCCCGGTTGATGACGACGAAGAGCACGGTCACCACGATCACGGCGATGCCGAAGGCCGAGTAGCCGACGCCGATGTTCGCGGCGAGGGCGCCCGCCAGCATGATGCCGAGCGTCATGCCGATCTGGGTGCCGAGGCCGAACATCGCGCTGGCGCCGCCGCGCTTCTCGCGGGGGAAGCGGTCGGGGGTGATCGCGCTGAGGGGCCCCTGCAACGCGTTGAGCGCGACCTGGATGATGACCCAGAACACCGTGATCCAGAGGAGCGAGGTCAGCGAGCCCAGCCCGAGCAGGAAGATGCCTCCCACGAGCGCGCCGCCGACCATCCACGGGGCGCGACGGCCGAAGCGGGAGCGGGTGCGGTCGCTGAACGCCCCGACGATCGGCTGCGCGAACAGCGTGAAGACGAACGACACCGTGGTGACGATCGCGAGGTTCGCCACCTTGTTCGCCTCGTCGAGCGTCGCGATCTGGATCGGCAGGAGGATCACGATCAGTCCGCCGTAGGTGGCGAAGAGCGTGAGCGCGGTGACGAGGATGCCGGGCAGGAGCGCCTTGGTGGGCGGTGGGCTCTGCGGCGGCTCGCCGGCCACGGGTGCGGTGGCCGAGATCGCGCCCGTCGGCGCGAGGGCCAGCGCCGGGTCTCCTGGCATGGGGGATTCGAAGGACATGGGGGACTCCTCTTCGTTGAGACATCCGGATGGAGCGGGACGCGCCAAGGACTAAAAACCGAACGGCGCTCGGGAATGAGTATGCACGGTTCGCAGATTGAATTCAACCGTTGAACTAATGATGGGATGTCCTTGGTCGAGCGCAGCGGCACGCCCGGCCGGACTCTCCCTACCCTGCGATCGAAACCGAATCGGCTCGCGTGATGGCTGGCTCGAGCTTGCGGGCGTGGATCTTCGGCGGCGGGAGCCGCGTCGGATCGACGGGTCGGATGATGTCGCGGGGCGTCTTCGAACGCATCAGTCGGGGTGTCTGATCGGGATCGACCGCCGCCGGTGGGATCAGCCAGTACGTCATGCCGTCGCGCCGGATCTGCCAGCCCTCGTTGTGATACCTCAGGTGATCTCGACGACAGAGCAGGATGCCGTCGGCGATGTCGGTGCGACCGTCGTCGCGGTGCCAGTGGTCGATGTGGTGGGCCTCGGTCCAGGAGGGAGGTCGTGTGCAGTCGGGATCCATGCATCCGCCGTCGCGGATCGCGAGCACCGTCTTCTGCTTGGCGGTGAAGAGTCGCTCTTCTCGGCCGAGGTCGAGGCAGGCGCCGTTGTCGTCGAATCGGACCGGCAGATAGCCCTCGCAGAGCCCGGTGCGCACGGCTCCGAGCGGCAGTCGGTCGAGGTGGCCTTCGAGCATTCCAGAGCCGTGGCCACTCGAGAGCGCGGCGCTGTTCACGACGATGCGCACGGCCGGCCTGAGGGTGTTGAGCAGGCGGCTCGGGTCGACGCTCGCGCCGGCGCGGAGCAGCTCGGCGAGACCATCGGCGGCGCCGCGCTCCCTCGCTGCGCGGGCATCACCGAATGCCGCGTCGCCGCGCACGGGGTCGCCGAAGGCGCGGTGCACCGATGGCTCGACGAGACGGGGGTGCGTGAGCTGATCGAAGACCGCCTTGACGAGCATTCCCGCCTCGGGTTCGAGCTCGAACTCGCCCCGGACCATGCCGTCGGGCTTGATCCACACCCGCCAGAACTGGCTCGCGTGCTGTGCTGTGGCGCGCGCCTCGACCCCGGCTGCGTCGAGGCGATCACGTGCCTGCCGTGCGGCACGTCGAGCAGCGTCGGCATGGAAGCTGCGGCAGATCAGGATCAGCTCGGTCAGTTCTGCTGCCAGGCGTTGTTCGTCGGCGTCACCGCCGGGCTCGCCGAGCCCCGCGCGGATCGCTTCGGCGACCGCCACGCTGAGCTCGCCGGTCACGACCGCATCGCTGAGGGCGGCGAACCACGGTGGCACAACTTCGGGCAGGGCGCGCGTTGCTGCAGGGTCGGCGCGGCGCATCCGCTCGAATTCGGCCGCCGCCTCGGTGTCGGCGACCATCTCGCCGACCTTGACCAGCGCGGCGGTCTCACGTTGCGACGATCGCGTGATCGACTGCAGCATCGCGCTCGCCGAAGCATGGCCGTCTCGGCGCGCGAGGCCGTGCCGGCCGAAGCCGACTCGCGATCGGTGCGCCACCTCTGCCGCGGCCAACGCCTGATGTCGTTCGACCTCGTGCCGGAGCACCGAGATCGCCTCGAGCGCGGCCACCAGCGCCGTGTCTTCAGCGTCGTGGTACGCGGCAGGAGTCAGCCGAAGGGCGCGTAGATCAGCGACCATTTCGGCGAAGTCGGGCAGCGGTTCGGGCATGTATCAATTGTCCCGCGTTCCAGCGAGATTCGAACGTGTGTTCGAGAACTGTGGATAACTCGGGTGGAGTGCAGGCATCGCACCGCCGGATCGTGTGGTCCCGTCGGCTCGACGCAGGCCCCATCGACCACTCGGCGCGAGCCGGAACGCCTGGCGTCACCTAGACCGCGAGCCGAAGCGGGTCGGCGAGCAGCCGGTCGCGCGCCGACCACACCGCGCCGAGCATGGCCGCATCGGCCCCGAGCCGGCCGGCCACGATCGAGGGGATCTCGGATGCTCCGCCACGGGCCGCGGCGATCGTCGGGCGATTCTCGCGGAACGCGCGCTCGATCGACTCCACGTGCGCGGCCCAGAAGCCCCCGATCACGATCACCTGGGGGTCGGTGGCGAGCGAGAGGACCTGCATCGTGCGGGCGATCCACGGCACCGCCTCGTTCCACGCCCGACTCGCGCGCGGTTCGCCGTCGAGGATGCGACGAGACAACTCGTGGAGTGACGCGGCGAGTCCGCGGTCGGCGACCGAGTTCGCGAGCCCCGCGCGGTCGAGCAACTGGTCGGGCCCGGCGACGGTGACGAGGCATCCGTGCTGGCCGCACTCGCAGGGTGAACCCGCTGGGATGATCGCGAGGTGTCCGAGCGCGCCGCCGACGCCGTGCGCGCCCTCGACGATGCGTCCGCCCGAGACGAGCGCGCCGCCGATGCCGGAGTTGCTCTTCAGGTAGACGAGCTCGTCGGCGTGGGGGAGCAGTGATCGCTCGGCGAGTGCCGCGAGCCAGCCGTCGGAGACGAGGCTCGCGGGTTCCGGCAGTTGCGGCAGGCGCTCGCGCAGGCCGCCGAGCACGTCGACCTCGTCCCATCCCAGATCGGTGTCGGCGACCACGATGGGCGGCTCGCCGCCGACCGGTGCGAACACCACGACCGAGAGGTCCGCGATGCGGCGGCCCATCGCCGAGGCGGCCTCGAGCCCGTCGGCGACGACGTCGGCCAGCACGTCGAGCACCGCGGCGGGATCGCCCATCGGCCGTCCGTGATGTGCGGAGACGCGGAACAGCTCCTCGCCCGCGAGCGACGAGACGACGGCGGTGGCCTCGTCGGCGTCGACCTGCGCCACGAGGATCGCGACGGCCGGCGCCCCGAGCGCGAGGCGCGTGACCGGTCGGCCCCTCGCGGTCGCGTCGGGCTCCTGCTCCTGCAGGACCTCCGCCTCGGTGAGCGCGGAAGTGAGCGCCGTCACAGCGCCGCGCGTGAGCCCGGTCGCCACGGCGATCTCGCTGCGGGCGCTCGGCCCCGCACTCACGATGTGCTCGAGTACGAGCGTGAGGTTGTGCCGGCGCACGTCGCCGGAGACGAGGCTGGGCCGGGGCATCGGTCAGCCTGGACGCGTGACGAGGTGCCAGAGGTAGGCGACGTGCTCGGCCATGTCGATCGACGGATCGAGCATCCATTGCGTCTGCAGCCCGTCGGCGGCGGCGAGGAAGAGGTTGGCGATGCGGTCGGGGTCGAGTGCCGGGTCGATGCGGCCCGCCGCCTGCTCGTCGCGGAGCATGCCGGTGAACAAGCTGCGGAACTGGTTGTAGCGCTCGACGAAGAACCCGTGTGCGGGATGCGTGGGGTCGCCGGCCTCGGTCGACAGCTGCGCGTAGAGCTGCACGAGACCGGGAACCTCGCTGTTGTGGCGGATGACTCCGAAGAACGCCTCGATCGGCTGGTCGCCGCGGATGCCGAACGCCGCGGTGTCGACCTCGTCGCGCTTGCGGAGGATCTCCTGGAAGAGCTCCTCCTTCGAGGAGAAGTAGTGCAGCAGCCCCGCCTGGCTCAGGCCCACGGCGTCGGCGAGCTCGCGCACGGACGTGCCCCGGTAGCCGTTGCGTGCGATCACGTCGAGCGCGGTCGTGAGGATCTCCTCGCGTTTCGCAACGCCCTTCGCGTACGAACCCCTGCGTGCCATATCTGCATGCTAGTCGCTTGCCAACGAAAACCGAGCGTTGTATGGTTTTCGAACCGCCTCACCGAAGAGGCCTCGAAAGGACCACACATGACGACGGCGTCTGTCCTCACGCCCACGGATGTCCCCGACGGCGCAGACGAACCCCGACCACTGGTCAAGGGCTCGGTCAAGCGGCTGCTCGGATGGATCATCCCGGCGAACTTCTCGATCTTCATCCTCTGGGGCGCGATCCCCGGCGTGCTGCTCCCGCTGCAGCTCACCGCCATCGACCCGGCGAACCGGATCGCCAACGCCGCGATCATCTCGACGATCGCCGGCATCGCGGCGATGGTCGCGCAGCCGCTCGCCGGCATGCTCTCCGACCGCACGCGCTCGAGGTTCGGACGACGCGCACCGTGGATGGTCGCGGGCGTGCTCATCGGCGGGCTCGCGCTCATCGGCATGGCGCTTGCGAACACGCTCGTGCAGGTCGCCATCGCCTGGACCATCGTGCAGGTCGCCTACAACTTCGCGCAGGGCCCCCTCAGCGCCATCCTGCCCGACCGGGTGCCCCTCTCCGCTCGCGGCACGTTCTCCGCGCTCGCCGGCATGGGCGCCATGCTCGGGGCACTCGGCGGACAGATCGCCGGCTCGGCGCTCAGCGGCACGATTCCGGCGGCGTACATGCTGCTCGCGGGCATCGCGCTCGTCGCCACGGTGCTCTTCGTCGTCTTCAACCCCGACCACTCGAGCAGGGATCAGGTCAACGCGCCGTTCTCGCTGAAGGCGTTCCTGCAGACGTTCTGGGTCGACCCCGTCAAGCACCGCGACTTCTTCTGGGCGTTCACCGGCCGCCTGCTGCTCTACACCGGGTACTTCGCGGTCATCGGCTACCAGTTCTTCATCCTCTCGGACTACATCGGCCTCGGCGATGCCGGCGCGACGGCGGCCATCCCGGTCTTCGGCCTGCTCAGCCTCGTCGGCATGATCACGGCGATGGTCGTGGCAGGCCCGCTCTCCGACAGGCTCGGACGTCGCAAGGTCTTCGTCTTCGCGTCGTCGGTGCTCGTCGGTCTCGCACTGCTCGTGCCGCTCGTCATGCCGACCTACACCGGTTGGATCATCTTCACGGTCGTCTCGGGCATCGGGTTCGGCATGTTCCAGTCCGTCGACCAGGCGCTCATGAGCGAGGTGCTGCCCTCGAAGGAGTCGTTCGGCAAGGACCTCGGCGTCGTGAACATCGCGGCGACCCTGCCGCAGATCCTCGCATCCGCCCTCGGCGGCGCGATCGTGCTCGCCTTCGGCGGCTACGCCGCGCTCTTCCCGATCGGCATCGCCCTCTCGGTCCTCGGCGCGTTCGCGGTCTGGCCGATCAAGGCGGTGAAGTGATGTCGGATGCCGCGGGCACGACCACCTCGTCGGCACCCGCGTCCGCGGGCGGTGCCGGGGCCGGGTCATCCGCCGCCGCGTCGAAGCGGCCCCGCGCCCTGCTCGTCACGGGCCTCATCGGACTCGCGCTGTTCGCGGTCTTCGGCGTCGCGGTGTTCCAGAACGTCGACGCGCCGTTCACGCAGCCGCTCGACGACGCGTGGCGTCGGCTCGTCGGCGCGAGCGGTCTCGGCCAGGTGAGCTGGGCGGTGCCGATGTTCTTCCAGTACCTCGGCGAGCTGCCCGGGGCGGTCCTGACGATCCTCCTCATCCCGACCTGGCTGTTCATCGTGCGGCGCTGGCGATCGGCGCTGTTCTTCCTCGCCGCCGAATTCGCGGGCAGCCTCATCGTGTCGCAGCTCACCAAGAACCTCGTCGACCGGCCCCGGCCCGCGGACGACCTCGCGAACGGACTGTTCGGGCCGCTCTTCAGCGTGGACCACGGCTCGTTCCCATCGGGGCACGCGGTCAGCGCGGGCATCCTGCTCATCGCCGTCGCGGCGATCCTGCCGCCCTCGAAGCGCGGCTGGTGGTGGATCGTCGGCGGGCTGATCGCCCTCGGCATGATCTGGCAGCGCACCCTCATCAACGCGCACTGGTTCTCCGACGCCGTCATCGGCGTCATCGGCGGGGCATCCGCCACCCTCATCCTCTGGTGGGCCTTCGCAACGCTGTTGCGCACGGACTACGGCAGACCCCTCTTCCGGCGGAGGAACGAATCACCGGCAATCGAAGGAGCATCATGACCGACACCCTGACCCACGAGACATCCGCGGCATCCGAGCGGCCGACTTCGCCGAGGCATCCGCCGCCGAGATCGTCGCCGGCCTCACCCTCGAAGAGAAGGCATCGCTCACGAGCGGTGCGAGCTTCTGGACCACCAAGCCGCTCGAGCGGGCTGGAATCCCCTCGATCGTGCTGACCGACGGCCCGCACGGCGTGCGCCTGCAGAAGGGCAGCGCCGACCACCTCGGCATCGGCGACAGCGTGCCGGCGACGTGCTTCCCGCCTGCGGCGGCGCTCGGCTCGACGTTCGATCCCGAGCTGCTCGAGCGCGTCGGCCGTGCACTCGGCGAGGAGGCGCGTGCCGAGGGCGTCGGCGTGCTGCTCGGGCCGGGCGTCAACATCAAGCGGTCGCCGCTGTGCGGGCGCAACTTCGAGTACCTCTCCGAGGACCCCATCGTCTCGGGCGAGCTCGGCGCGGCCCTCGTGCGCGGCCTGCAGTCGCAGGGCGTCGGCGCCTCGCTGAAGCACTTCGCGGCGAACAACCAGGAGTCCGACCGCATGCGCGTGTCGAGCGACGTCGACCCGCGCCCGCTGCGCGAGATCTACCTGCGCGGATTCCAGCGTGTCGTCGAGGACGCCCAGCCGTGGACCGTCATGTGCTCGTACAACCGCCTGAACGGCGTGTACACCTCTGAGGACCCATGGCTGCTCAACTCGGTGCTGCGCGATGACTGGGGCTTCGAGGGCCTCGTCGTGAGTGACTGGGGCGCCGTGAACGAGCGGGTCGTCGGCCTGCCCGCCGGCATGGATCTCGAGATGCCCTCGAGCGATGGACGCACCGACGCCCAGCTCGTGGCCGCTGTGCAGGACGGCTCGCTCGCCGAGTCCACACTCGACCTCGCAGCGAAGCGCGTCGTCGAGCTCGTGCAGAAGGCCGCGGCGGGTGCCGACGCGGATGCCTCGTACGACATCGACGCGCACCACGCGCTCGCCCGCGAGGCAGCGGGCCGCGGCGTCGTCCTGCTGCGCAACGAGGGCGAGCTGCTGCCGCTTGCCGCGACGACGTCGGTCGCCGTGATCGGCACGTTCGCCGAGACGCCGCGCTACCAAGGCGCCGGTTCATCGCTCATCAACCCGACGCGTCTCGACAACGCGGTCGACGGGATCGTGTCGTACGCGGGCGAGGAGAACGTGTCCTTCGCGGCGGGCTTCTCGATCGACGGATCCGACGACTCGGGCCTGGTGGAAGCCGCGGTGTCGCTCGCCGCGTCGAACGACATCGCCGTGCTCTTCCTCGGCCTGCCGGCCGCGCTGGAGTCCGAGGGCTTCGACCGCGACGACCTGCACCTGCCGGCCGCGCAGCTCGAGCTGCTCGACGCGGTGCTCGCCATCAACCCGAACACCGTGGTCGTGCTCTCGAACGGCGGCGTCGTGGAGCTGCCGTTCGCCGACCGCGTCCCGGCGATCCTCGAAGGGTGGCTCGGCGGCCAGGCCGGCGGATCGGCGATCGCCGACGTGCTCTACGGCACGGTGAACCCCTCGGGTCGTCTCGCGGAGACCATCCCGGTGCGCCTCGAGGACACCCCCGCGTACCTCGACTTCCCGGGCGAGTTCGGGCACGTGCGCTACGGCGAGGGCCTCTTCGTGGGCTACCGCTGGTACGACGCGCGCAACGCCGCCGTGAGGTTCCCGTTCGGTCACGGCCTGTCGTACACGACGTTCGCGTACTCGGATCTCTCGGTGGAGTCGGATGCCTCGGGCCTCGATGTGCGCGTCACCGTGACGAACACCGGCGTCCGCGACGGGCGCGAGGTCGTGCAGGTGTACACGGGTCTCGGCGGCTCGGCCGTGCAGCGCGCACCGCGCGAGCTCAAGGGATTCGCGTCGCTCGAGCTCGCCGCGGGCGAGTCGCGTGAGGTGTCGATCACACTGCGCCGCGAAGACCTCGCGTACTGGGACATCCGCGTCGACCGCTGGGTCGTCGAGGGCGGCGCCTACGCCGTCGAGGTCGGGGCGTCGAGCCGCGACATCCGCGTGGCCGCGACCGTCGCGGTCGACGGCGACGCCGTGCAGCTGCCGCTCACGATGGAATCGTCGATCGGCGACCTCGTGTCGAACCCGGTCGCCGGGCCGATCGTCATGCAGGCGATGGGGTCGTTCACGTCGGGGCTCGCCGACACCGACATCTTCACCGACGACGGCATGGAGAAGATGATGGCGTCGTTCCCGATCGGCCGGCTCGCCGGGTTCCCGGGCGTCCCGGTGACGTACGAGCAGATCGAGCAGCTGATCGCCGCCGCGAACTCGCAGGCGTCGCAGGGCTGAGTCGCGATCGACGGATGCCGCGGGCCGCACTCGCTCGCGGCATCCGTCGTCTGCGCACCGCGACGGGCGAACGGCGACTTACGCGGACGCACCCGCAGCGAACGCGGCGAGCAGTCGCCGTCCCTCTGGCCAGTCGCCGAGCCCGCTCGCCGCGTTGAGGTGGCCGTACGTTCCGACGAACACGAGCGTCGCGCCCACGGCACGTGCGAACCGTTGGGTCGCGACTCGATCGCTGAGCGGGTCGTCGTCGGAGGCGACCACGACCGCGGGTACGGGCAGCGGCGCGAGCGCGATGTCGCGGAAGCTCGCAGCGGCGTCGGGGTAGCCGGGCCCGTCGACGTCGGGCGGGGCCACGAGGAAGGCGCCGCGACAGCGGGCGCCGCCGGCGAGCAGCGCGTCGACCGCGGCGAGGCAGCCGAGGCTGTGCGCGATGATGACGGCGTCGGGGCCGGCCGCGCTGATCGCATCAACGAGCGCGGCTCGCCAGTCGTCGCGGTCGGGTGCGTCCCATGACGCCGGCGCGAACCGCCTGAGATCCGCGTCGGCGGACTCCCACCGGGTCTGCCAGTGCGCCTCGCCCGAGCCGTCGATTCCGGGTACCACCACGCCGATCATCCATGCCTCCGTTCGTCGCCTTCGCCTCCATCCTCGGCGGCGAGGTCGCCGCAGCATGCGGGATATCGCGACGACGTCGGCGGAAATCCGGCCAATCCGACGCGGGCCGGCGCCTGCTCGAACGCGGCAGGGCGATCGCGGTGTGGGCCGGTCGAACGGCCTGCGGCGGGCGAATCGCGATGCGATCGGGGCGTTCCGGTGGAACACTGAAGGTGTAACCCCGATAGGAGGGTGTCATGCCGAGGACGACGGATGCGCGACCCGACGAGCGACGCGAGGCCCGCAAGGCGGTGGCAGAGGCCAAGCGCGCGAGCAGGGAGGCCGGGAAGTTGGCGAAGACCCTGTCCCGCGATGCCCGGGCGAACCTCGAGACGCTCACTGCCGCCGCTCGGGCGGACGTGAAGGCGGCCCGGAAGGACCTCGACGACAACCCGCGGCGTGCAAAGCGCACCGCGAAGCGTGCGGCGGCACGGCTCGAATCGGCGTCGCTCCGGGTGACCGCGTCGGGCGATGCCCAGCGGAAGGCCCTCGCCGATTCCGATGCGAAGAAGCGCGCCAAGACGATCAAGCGGCGGCGCGTGCAGGCGCAGCAGGCGCGGAAGATGGCCAAGTCCGCGGCGGTCCGCACGATCATGGCATCCCTCACCACTCCGACCGACCGCGAGACGGCCGAGGCCGACCTGAAGCGCTACGAGCAGTTGGGCGACCGGGTCGCCAGGTTCGCGCGCCGCTGACGCGTGCGGGCGACCTGCTCGAGACAGACGCCTACGAGCCTGCCCTGATGCGATTCAGGGACTGCGGAGCGGATGTCGCTCCACGAGGCATCCGATCAATGGGTGCTTCTCCCGATGTGGGCGCAACCGCCTTTCCATAGCGTCGGAGCCATGGACCTCGCCGTGTTCGCCGGCGTCCTGTCGACCGGCCTCTTCGCCATGAGCTACCTGCCCATGCTGGTGAAGGCCGCGCGCACGAAGGATCTCTCGTCGTACAGCCTCGGCAACCTCGTGATCACGAACATGGGGAACGCGCTCTACTCGCTCTACGTCTTCAGCCTTCCGTTCGGGCCGATCTGGTTCCTGCACACGTTCTACCTCGTCGCCTCGGCGATCATGCTCGGCTGGTTCCTCTGGTTCGGTGGATTCCGGCAGCGAGCCAAGGCCCGTCTCGCTGCGTGGAAGGCCTCGTCGGTGGCTGATGCGCGATCGACCGAGTCGACCGTGCGCGGATCCGCGTAGCCGTCGGAGCAGGCCGCGGTCGTCCCGCCGGAATCGCCTTGCCGGGGGTTGCAGCGGGCGGTACCGTGAGCGGTATCCGACGGATGCCCGCGGACAGCCGGTCCGGAGGCGAACCCGCCGCGGAAGCCGACCCAATGACGCCTGACGTTCTCGAACGCGGACTCGAGGCCTTCGCCCGACAGCGGTGGAGCGAAGCGTTCGACGCGCTGACCGAGGCCGACACCGAGGTCGAGCTCGGTCCCGACGTGCTCGGACGACTCGCCACCGCGGCGATCCTCATCGGCAACGAGGCCGGCATCGACATGGCGACGCGGTCGCATGAGGCGTTCCTGCAGGCGGGCGACGAGGCGGGCGCCGCGCGGGCCGCCGTGTGGATCGGCATGTACCTGATGGAGGAGGGTGAGCCCGCGCGGAGCGGCGGGTGGTTCGCGCGCGCCCGCAGGATCGTCGAGTCCGGCGGCGACGCCGAGTCGGTCGGCGGGCTCGTACTCATTCCCCAGGCGGTCGGCGCGATGTACGCGGGCGATCTGACGAGCGCCCGTGAGACATTCGATCAGGCCCTCGCGCTCGGCGAGCGCTTCCACGATGCTGACGCGATCGCCATGGCGCGACTCGGGCTCGGCCGGGTCCTGGTCGAGCTCGGCGAGACGGATGCCGGCCTCGCGCTGTTCGATGAGGTGATGGTGGCGGTCACCGCCGGGGAGATCTCGCCGGTGCCGTCGGGAATCGCCTACTGTGCGGTGATCGGCATCTGCCAGGTCGCGTTCGACTTCGGTCGGGCCCGTGAATGGACCGTCGCCCTCGACCATTGGTGCGGAGCGCAGCCCGACATGGTGAAGTTCAGCGGGCAGTGCCAGACCCACCGTGCCGCCCTGTATCGCCTGCACGGCGCATGGCAGGACGCGATCACCGCCGCGAACGACGCCCTCCTGCGGGCACGGCGAGGAGATCGTGACGCGTTCTACGGCGGTTGGTACGAGCAGGGGGAGATCCAACGCCTCCGCGGCGACGCGGATGCGGCGGAGGAGTCGTATCGCCGCGCGGGCGAGACGGGATACCCGCCGGAGCCGGGGCTCGCCCTGCTCCGGCTGGCGCAGGGCCGGGCGCGCTCGGCACAGCAGCTCATCCGCGACGCACTCGCGAACTTCGATGTCGCGAACCGACGTCGGATTCTGCCCGCGCTGATCGAGATCGAACTCGCGATGCACGATGTCGCGGCCGCTCGTCGAGCGCTCGACGAGTTGATCGAGTTGTCCCCGGAAGCTCGAATGCCGATGCTGCAGGCGGTCGTCCGCGGCTCGGAAGGCGCGGTGCTCCTCGCCGAGGGCTCGGCCCGGGACGCGCTCGCCGCGCTGCGCGCGGCGTGGGCCCTCTGGCATGAGCTCGATGTCCCGTACGAGGCGGCCCGGTGCCGCGTGCTCGCGGCGCGTGCGTTCCGGGCAGTCGGTGACGAGGCATCCGCATCGATGGAGTTCGACGCCGCGCGGACCGCGTTCGCGGAGCTCGGCGCAGCGACGGATCTCGCCCGACTGGACGAGCTCGCTCGCTCGGGCGCGAATGCCGCGTTCGGCCCGCTGACTGAGCGCGAGGTCGAAGTCGGGCGCCTGGTGGCCGCGGGCAAGACGAACCGGGCCATCGCGAACGAGCTCTACCTCAGCGAGAAGACCGTGGAACGCCATCTCAGCAACGTGTTCGTCAAGCTTGAGATCGGGTCACGGGCGGCGCTGACCGCCTACGTCTACGAGCACGGGCTCGTGTAGCGCGCGGTTCGAGCTGCGCGGCCCTTGCGTGCGCCCCACGTGTGCGGTGCCTAGCTCAGCGGTGCGTGCGGTGCGCTGCGGTGCGGCCCGGAATGGGGGATTCTTCCGATGCCGCCACGGGTCACGCCTCCTACCTTCGGGGCTATCAACCACACCATCGCGTGAGGAGGCCCGAAATGATCACCAACGGCACTGAGGTCGTCGACACCGTCGTCATCGGCGGCGGACAGGCGGGGCTCGCCATCGGCCATGAACTGGCGCGCCAGGGGCGCGACTTCGTCATCCTCGACGCCGGCCGTCGAGTCGGTGATGCCTGGCGGCAACGCTGGGACTCGCTGCGCCTCTTCACGCCAGCCCGATTCGGACTGCTGGGGATGCCGTTCCCCGGGGATCCGCTGTCCTTCCCGACCAAGGACGACGTCGCTGCATACCTCGAGGACTACGCGGCGACGTTCGACCTCCCGATTCGCTCCGGCATGCGCGCCGATCGCGTGCGGCATGACGGTGATCGGTTCGTCACGACCGCCGGAACCCAGCAGTGGGAGTCGCACAACGTCGTCGTGGCCACCGGCGGGTGCCAGGTGCCCTGGGTGCCGGAGTTCGCCGGGCAGCTCGACGCCGACGTCGTGCAACTGCACTCGAGCGACTATCGCAACCCGTCGCAGTTGCCACCCGGGCCGGTGCTGGTCGTCGGCATGGGCAACTCGGGAGCCGAGATCGCCCGGGAGCTCGCGCCCACCCACCAGACCACGATCGCGGGAACCCCGGGCGCAGAGGCGCCCCTGCGGCCGAACCGAGCCGCAGCGCGCTTCGTGTTCCCGGTGATGCGGTTCTTCGGCACCCACGTGGTGACGCTGGCGAACCCGCTCGGTCGGGCGGCGTCGGAGAAACTCACGACGCCACCGCTGATCCGGACGAAGATCGCCGATCTCGTCGCTGCCGGCGTCGACGTCGTCCCCCGCATCAGCGGCGTGCGCGACGGGCGCCCGGTGTGCGCCGACGACACGGTTCCCGCGGCGGCGAGCGTGATCTGGTGCACGGGCTATCGGAATGACTTCGGATGGATCGACCTGCCGGCGTTCGACGAGCGCGGCGAGCCCTTCCACCGCCGCGGCGTCGTGGAGTCGGTGCCGGGTCTGTACTTCCTGGGCCTCGAGTTCCTCTACGCACTCACCTCTGCGACGATCCCGGGCGTCGGGCGCGATGCCCGCTACCTCGCGCGGCGGATGCGCGCGCCCGAGGTCGTGGAGCCGGCGGCCGCCGATCTGACGAAGGCGGGCCGCGGCTGAGTGAATAGACTCAGGCCATGGACGTGGTCCTCGTCGAGATCGATGATGCGAACATCGACGCCGTCCTGTCCGTGAACCTCGCGCCCGGGCAGGAGCGGTTCGTCACCACCGTACGGCAGTCCCTCGATGAGGCGGTCGCCTGGTCGCGTGCCAACCCGTGGTACCGCGCGGTGTACGTCGGCGGCGACCCCGTCGGGTTCGTCATGCTCAGCTGGAATGTCGAGCCTCAACCACCCGACATCATCGGTCCGTGGTTCCTGTGGAAGCTGATCATCGACGCATCCCATCAGGGGCGCGGCTACGGCGCGCAGGTCGTCGGTCTGGTCGCCGACATCGTGCGGAATGAAGGCGCGACCGAACTGCTCACGAGCTATGTCGAGGGTCCCGGCGGGCCGGCCGGCTTCTACGCCCGGCTCGGCTTCGAGCCGACGGGTGCGGTCGACCCCGAGGGCGAGATCATCATGCGCCTGCCGCTGAGCGCCGAGGCGCGCGCTACTTCGTGACGGAGTTCCGTGCGGTCGGCTTCGAAGCGGCCGACTTCGACGCGGCCGGCTTCGTTGCGGCTGCACGCGGGTTCCGTACGGTGCGCGGCTTCGACGAGGTCGCCTGCTCCGCGGCATCCGCCACCTGACGCGCGATCGGCTGCAGCCGCGCCAACTGGGTGACGTGCTGCGGCCCGAGCTCGTCGAGCGTCGCCACCTCGAGCAGCTTCATGGTGCGCTCGATCTCGGTGCGCAGGATCGAGATCGTCTTGTCGACGCCGCGCCGCCCACCGGCCATGAGGCCGTAGAGGTACGCACGCCCGATGAGCGTGAAGCGCGCGCCGAGCGCGACCGACGCCACGATGTCGGCGCCGTTCATGATGCCCGTGTCGATGTGCACCTCGAGGTCGGTGCCGACCTCGCGCACGACGCTCGGCAGCAGGTGGAACGGGATCGGCGCGCGGTCGAGCTGGCGACCGCCGTGGTTCGAGAGCACGATGCCGTCGACGCCGCGGTCGGCGAGCAGCTTCGCGTCGGCGACCGTCTGCACGCCCTTGACCACGATCTTGCCCGGCCACATGCTCGCGGATGATGTCGAGGTCGTCGAACGAGATCGTCGGGTCCATCGCGCTGTCGAGCAGCTCGCCGACGGTGCCGCCGGTCGACGAGAGCGACGCGAACTCGAGCGACGGGGTCGTGAGGAAGTTGATCCACCACGCCGGCCGCGGGATCGCGTTGATGACCGTGCCGGGCGTGAGCTGCGGCGGGATCGAGAAGCCGTTGCGCTTGTCGCGCAGGCGCGCGCCGGCCACGGGCGTGTCGACCGTGAAGAGCAGGGTGTCGAACCCGGCTGCCGCGGCGCGTCGCACGAGCTCGTACGAGATCTCGCGGTCGCGCATGACGTAGAGCTGGAACCAGTTGCGGCCGTCCGGGTTCGCCGCCTTGACGTCCTCGATCGACGTCGTGCCGAGGGTCGACAGGGTGAAGGGGATGCCTGCGGCCCCGGCAGCGCCGGCGCCGGCGATCTCGCCCTCGGTCTGCATCAGGCGGGTGAAGCCGGTCGGCGCGATGCCGAACGGCAGCGCGCTCGGGCCGCCGAGCACCTCGCGCGTCGTGTCGACGTCGGGCACGTCGCGCAGGATCGACGGGTGGAACTCGACGTCCTGGAACGCCTGGCGGGCACGCGCGAGCGACAGTTCGCCCTCGGCGGCGCCCTCGGTGTAGTCGAACGGCGCCTTCGGCGTGCGGCGCTTGGCGATCGCGCGCAGGTCGGCGATCGTGAGCGCCTTCTCGAGGCGCCGGTCGGTGGCGTTGAGCGTGGGCGTCTTGAACCTCATGAGGGTCGCGAGCTCTTTGGGGTTCGGGAACTGGCGCTGGACCATGGTGGCGATGCTCTCTCTCGTGCGGATATGTCGCGAGATGACGCGAATCGACCTTCCCGGGTGCCGCGAAGGTCGATTGCGTCACCTCGGGGAAGGGGAAGGGGAAGGGGTCGGGTCGATGAAGGTCTCGGCGTAGTAGCCCGAGATGTGGTCGTGCACGCGGGTGCGCGCGGTCGGGGCATCCGACTGCTCGATCGCGTCGACGATGCCGCGGTGCTCACTGCGCAGGCGGGCGGATGTCTCGTGCCAGTCGTCGATGCGATCGAGGCCGGCGCGCGCGTAGCCCTCGATGCCGCTGCGCAGGCCGGCCATCGTCGCCGCGATGACCTGGTTGCCGGATGCCTCGGCGAGGGCCAGGTGGAAGGCGGCATCGAGCGCGAGGAACTCCGCCGGCGTGAGGTCGGGGGAGTCCATCGCGTCGAGCAGGGCGATGGCGGGGGTCAGGTCGGGCTGCGGTGTCGCCTCGGCGAGGTCGCCCGCGACCGACGTCTCGAGGATGAGTCGGGTGCGCACGATGTCGGCCACCGGGAAGCCGCTCGCCGCGACCTGCAGTCGCATGAGCGCGCTCATGCCGCCGCCCGGCGTCGAGATGATGATCGCGCCGGAGCTCGGTCCCGATCCGGCCTGCGTTCGGATGAGCCCGAGCACCTCGAGTACGCGCAGTGCCTCGCGCACGCTCGAGCGGCCGACGCCGAGCTCGGATGACAGGGCGCGCTCGCCGGGCAGGCGATCGCCGGGGGCGAGCGCGCCGGTCAGCAGCTGCGTCTCGACGTGATCGAGCACGGTGCGCCAGGCGCGCGGCGAGTCGGAAGTCTTGGCGGTCATGCCGTGGTCGCCTCCTGCCGCGCTGGTGTGGTCAGACCACACTAGCAGATGTGGTCAGACCACACGAGGGAGTGCCGACTGGGGCCTATCCTCGCTTTCCGCGTGCGGGGTCTGGCTTGCTATGGTTTCTTGACCAATCCCGATGGTGCGGTGCTCGACCCGATGATGGAGCTGCCCGTGCCTCGAATGCGCCGACTTCCGAGAACCCTTCTGTACTCGCTCGTTGCGGCTGCGCTGCTCGCGCCGCTGATCGCGCCGGTCTCGCCCGCGGTCGCCGCCGGGCCCGTCTCCATCTCAGGAGTGGTGATCGGCTC
This sequence comes from uncultured Actinomycetota bacterium, assembly GCA_963758615.1. Taxonomy (GTDB): domain Bacteria; phylum Actinomycetota; class Actinomycetes; order Actinomycetales; family Microbacteriaceae; genus Agromyces. The sequence goes on from CAVWVZ010000008.1 coordinate 200,399, forward strand.
CGACGGCGACCCTGCGTCGGTGCACATCGAAGCTCGAACGATCGTCAGCGGGGGCGGCTGGGGCGAGAGTGTCGCGTACACCCAGGCATCGGCGGACGGCACCTTTTCGCTCGACGGGCTCGTCGCCGGGCGCAGCTACAGATTGCGCCTCAACTGGGGCGCGAGATACGGCGACCCGACCGGAGATTCGCCCTCCCACCCCGGATTCTTCACGAACACGACTCCCGACTCCCTGACGCAGGACGTATCGCGCGGGGCGTTGTTCACGCCCGGAGCATCTGGAATCGTCGGGCTCCGCCTCGCGCTGGAGCCCGCGACGGCGATCTCTGGGAGCGTTCGCCTGGCGGACGGAACTCCCGTCGAGGGAATCCAGGTGTACGCGATCACGGATACGGCGTACAACGACCCCAACCTCGACCGGGGTCACGTGCCGTTGGAGTCCGGGGTAACCGACGCCAGCGGCGCATTCCGAGTTCGTGACCTCGAGTTCATCGGCGACGGCATCGCCGGGTACGTGCTGCGCGTCGACCTGCCGGGTCGGCATTCGGGCTACGTCGGCGCCGACGCGAAGGGCGGACTGGTTCCCATCGACAAGGCCCGTCGGTTCCCTCCAGGAGCGGCCCCGATCACCGCGCCCCCGATCGTGATACCGCAGATCCAACTTCCGGCGGACCAGATGGTCTTGGGCCCGCGGATCTCGCCCTACAAAGGCGGCAGCCCGGGTGGCGCGCCCGGGGAGCTCATGGCCGTGGGTTCCGGAACACTGTCCGTGTTCTCTTTCGAAGACATGAGAATGACCGAATCGCGTGCGGTCAGGACTGGCTTCGAAGATGAGCGAGTATATGCGCCGGGGAATTGGGGTGGGCTCGACTTCCACCAAGACGACACCTGGGTGCCGCGGAACGACGTGATCAGCGTCGACCGGGGTGGCAGCATGTATCTCTACCGGGGCGACGGCTACGGTCACCTGCGGCCCGCTCAGCGAATCGGAAACGGCTGGTCGGGCTACCGCGTGATCCCGGCTGGCGACCTGACGGGCGACAACAAGGTCGACTTGCTCGCGATCGATGGCGACGGGTACCTCAAGCTGTACCGCGGGGATGGCAAGGGTGGATTCCTCTATCCGTACCCCCGCGTCGGCAACGGGTGGAAGGGCTTCCAGCTCTTCGCGGCCGACGACCTCACTGGCGACGGCCGAACGGATATCCTCTCGGTCGACTCGAGCGGACGTCTCTGGGTGTACGCGGGCAACGGCAACGGCACATTCCAGATGCGGAGGCAGGTCGGCCATGGGTGGTCGAAGTTCACGCTCGCCGCGGGTGCCGACATCGACGGCCACCTGAATAGCAGCGGATACCCGGTGAAGCAGGCGGCCGACATCGTCGGCCGCAACGACGCCACCGGCCAGCTGTACCTCTACTCGGGCAACGGCAACGGCAAATTCGCGCCGGCGCGGCAGATCGCCACAGGCTGGTAGCGGACCCGGCGCCGCGTCAGTCCTTGCTCGGGCGGATGCGGATTCGGTTCATGCCCGACTCGTCGAGCTCGACGACTCCGCCACGGGATTTCACGAACTCGGTGAACGAGCCGAACCCGAGGCGGCGCTCCTGGAACGACGGGTCCATGCGCTGCATCTGGTTCTTCACGGCACCGCTCGGCTGCCATTCCTCGTCGTTCTTCGCGCGCAGCAGCTCGAGCGCCTTGAGGAGCAGGCGGCTCGGGTTGCGCGTTCCCGTGGCGGACGCGACATCCGTGCCGTCGGAGAAGTTCACGAGCGGCGCGGCGCGGGGTGACGACTTCCCCGGCGCGGCGTCGGCCTCGGTCTCGGTCGACTCGGCCGCGCTTTCGGCTGCCGCGTCGCCCGCGACATCCGTCGTCTTCGCCCTACCGCCACCGCGGGAAGCACGCCGGCTCTTCGGCGCCTCGGGCGCGGATACCTCGACCGGCTCGCTCGCGGCCTCGTCGGCTTCGACCGAGGCATCGGTCGAGAGCAGCGCATCGTAGTCGGCGTACTCGTCGCACGATGCCGTGAGGGCACGGCTCGTGCCCCCCGAGACGCCGATGCCGACGACGTACCGGCCGAGCCGCTTGCACTTCTGCGCGAGCGCGACGTAGTCGGAGTCGCCCGCCACGATGACGATGTGCGAGAGGTCGTCGATGCGGAACATGTCTTCCACCGCGTCGACGGCGAGGCGGATGTCGGCACCGTTCTTCGTCGCCGAGAGCGGGAAGAGCTGGACGAGGTCGACCGCCCGGTCGATGAGCTGGCCGCGGTAGCTCGCGTTCACCGGCGTCGACCAGTCGGCGTACGCGCGTGCGATCGCGATGGTGCCGAACGTCGCGGCGAAGTCGAGCACCGCGTCGATGTCGACGGTGGCCTCGCCCAAGCGCGTGGCCGCCTGGGTGCCCGCCGACACCGCCTTGCCGCGCGAGGTGTCCTTGCGGTACTGACCGTCGCCGTGCAATTGGTCGTAGCGCGAGATGACGATGTTGTCGAAGTCGAAGTAGAGAGCCACGCGGGGTTCTGCCGAGACGGGCATGTCGACCTTTCGTCGGGGGTGCGTTGCTCTCGATGCTAGCCCCGGCACGAAATCGGGGCGAACGATCCCGACCGCCGGCAGGCGGGATCAGCCTCAGGCCGCCGCGGCGACCGCGTTGTGCAGCTGGTCGGCGTCGACCCCGAGGCGGGTGAAGCCGCCGCCGATGTTCGTGAGGAGCACGAAGCACACGCCGAGCGAGGGCGTCACCCAGAACTCGGTGCCGGCCCAGCCGCCATGGCCGAAGGTGTCGGTCGCGAGCAGCCCGGGCGCGCGATTGCGCAGGTTCCACGTGAAGCCCCAGTCCTGGCCGCGTTCGGCCCGGTACGGCTCGAGCCTCGGCAGGCCTGTCGTGAGCGGGCGCAGCATCGCGTCGCGGGTGACGGATGCCACGAGCCGGCCGTCGTTCGCGAGCAGTGCCCGGCCTACGGCGAGGAGGTCGGCGGCCGTCGCGAGCAGGCCCGCGCCCGGGTGCTCGAGCGCGGCGAACTGCGCGTAGTCGAGGTCCTGCGCCGCTGCGTCGACCGGGGCGTGCGGGCTCACCGACGCGTCGAAGGTGAGGCCCGGGGCATCCGCTCGCTCGCCGACCTCGGCGACGGCCCGCTGCCAGGGTGCGCCGCTCGCCTCCTCGATGAGCGCCGCGATGCCCTCGAAGGCGATCGTCGAGTACCGCGACACGGTGCCTGCGGCGAAGTCGCGCCCTGGGGCGAGCAGCAACCGGCGCAGGCCGGGCGTGTCCATGGGCGGCTCGAGGATGCCCGAGGTGTGGCTCACGAGGTGGCGCAGCCGCACGACGTCGTCGCGCCCGGCGCCGAACTCGGGGATCGCGGTGCTCAGCGGGGTGTCGGGTGTCAGGCGGCCCTCTTCGATGAGGCGCAGTGCCGCGAGCCCGACGATCGGCTTCGTGATCGAGAACAGCGGATAGTGGTCGTCGATCGTCACCGGCCGCCCGGTCGTCGCGCCGAACGCGTCGAGCGCGATGATGCCCTCGGCGTTCGCGATGCCGAGCACCGCGGTGGGCAGCAGTCCGTCGCCGACGTTGCGGCGGGCCCAGTCGAAGGCGTGGTCGAAGTGGGTCATCTGGTCCTGTTCTCTCGTGTCTGCTGGTCGAAACGGTGGCGCGTCAGGTGCGCAGCACCACGTTGCGGGGTTCCTCGCCACGCGACATCCGCTCGATCTGATCGCGCAGCAGGCGCGCCATTCGCGGCATCATCGCCGTCGACGCGCCGCCGACGTGCGGTGAGATGAGCACGTTGGGGAGATCGAAGAGCGGATGCCCCGCGGGCAGCGGCTCGGGGTCGGTGACGTCGGTCGCGTACCTGATGCGGCCTTGCGTCGCGTGCTCGAGCACCGCCATGGTGTCGGCGACCCTGCCGCGCGCGATGTTCACGACGAGCGCGCCGTCGGGCAGTGCCGAGAGGAACCGGTCGTCGACGAGACCCGTGGTCTCGGGGGAGAGTGGCACTCCGACGATGACGATCTCGGCGGTGGGCAGCAGGTCGTCGAGCTCGTCGATGCCGTGGATGTGCCCGGTGTCGTCGTCGCGGGCTCGTGTCGCGACACGGACGAGCTCGACCTCGAACGGTGCGAGCCGCGCCTCGATCGCGCGACCGACGCCGCCGTAACCGAGCAGCAGCACGCGACGGTCGGCGAGGCTCTCGTGGCGGGCGGGCGCCCACCGGCCGTCTTCTGCCGCGCGCACGAAGTCGGGGATGCCGCGCTGCGCGGCGAGCAGCAGCGCGAGGGCGAGTTCGGCGGTCGACGTCTCGTGCACGCTCGCGGCGTTCGCGAAGACGTGGCCGGGCGGCAGGGCCGCGGGCACGTCGTCGTAGCCGATCGACTGCGACTGCACGAGCCGCGCCGTCACGCCGGCGAGTGCTCCGAGGCGGTCGGACGCGCCCATGTACGGCGGCACGACGATGTCGATGCGCTGCCCGGGCTCGGTCGGGGGCGGGCCGTCGAGCTTCCACTCGACGAGTTCGACGTCGTCAGGCAGCGGCCCCGTCGCGAGCAGCGCATCGCGCAGGGCCGCGCCGGGCAGGGTCACGATGAGCGGCTCGGTCATTCCTCGATCTTCGCAGAGCGGATGTCTCGGGCGCCGCCCCGAGCGTCACGGAAGCTGCTCGACCTGGGCGCGGATGATGCGCTCGGCCACGTCGTCGGCTTCGGCGAGGTCGTTGAAGTCATGGAGCAGTCCGTCGACGGCGAGCGACGCGATGCCGTGGCTCATCGCGCAGAGCTGCAGGAACGTCATCTCGACGTCACCGCCGATCTCGCCGCGGTCGTGCACCTCGATGACCAGCGACCGCAGGCCGTCGAGTGCCGCGAGCCGTGCCTGGTCGAGGACGGGGTCTCCTTGGGCCGACGACGGGGTCCGGAAGATCGCGTTGTAGTGCGCGGGGTGCCGCAGGGCGAAGCCGACGAACTCGAGCGCGTCGTCCACGAGCCGTTCGCGGCCGGGGAGGTGCGCCGCGCGCTCCTGCGCGGTGCAGAGCTCGTCGTCGAGCAGCGCGAGCCCCTCGAGCGCAAGGGCGCGGATCATGCCCTCACGCGAGCCGAAGAAGTGCGTGGGGGCGGCGTGCGAGAGCCCGGCCCGGCGGGCGACCTCGCGCAGCCCGACGTTGGCCACGCCGTGCTCGCGGGCGAGCTCCTCCATGGCGCGAAGCAGGGCGGCACGGCCGGGTGCGCCGGTGGTGGCCGAAGCCGGCGGGGGTGCTGGCGACACCGTCGCAGCCGAGGTCAGGCTCTCAGTCACTGTGCTCCGATCCGAACGGTTACTTGACAACGTCAAGTAACTCTGCGTATCCTGCTTTACATCGTAAAGCCTTTACATTGTAAAGCCACGGAGGTGCAACATGGTCGATCTCACGAGCGACGACGTCTGGGACGCGATCCGCAGCGTGAACTTCATGGTCATCGGCATGGTTTCGGCGAAGGGAGCGGCCCGCACCGCGGGCGTCATGCACCACGTGGACGACGGCCGGCTCTGGTTCACGACGAACGATCGCGAATGGAAGGCCCGTCACATCGAGGCGAACCCGGCCGTGTCGGTGACCGTGCCGATCGCGAAGCGCGTGCCGTTCGTGCCGTGGGTCAAGGTGCCCGCGGCCACCATCACCTTCACGGGCGACACCGAGATCATGCCGGCGGCCGACCTGCCCGAAGACGCGAGGCGTGCTCTCCTGCACGGGCTCGAGCTGACCGACGGCGGCGAGCGCGGTGCCCTCATCGCGATCGGCGTGCGTCCGACCGGCGACTTCGTCACCTACGGCATCGGGGTCTCGCTGCTCGGCATGCGCGACACCGAGCTGGCGCGCGGTCGGGTGCCGGTGGCCGCCCACGAACCGACGGCTGTGCCATTGCCCGTCTGAGCGGCATCCGCCCCTGTCCTGCGCACTGCGTCGCGCTCGGCGGCGGGAGTCGTGAGTGGCGCGCTGCCGCACGGCTGCTGGCGCATCGTATCCGCTCCTCGATCCGGCTCGACGGTCGCCTCCGGTGCGATCCCAATCCGTCGCCCGCCCTTCTCCGCGTCCTCGCTCACTGTTCACCCGGTCCGTCCACAGTGGGCGCGTGGCACGCCCCGGTTTCGGCCGGTCCTCGGCGCGCCGCTCATCGACGACGAGGAAGGACGGCGCAGATGCGGCCGAGCACGAGAAGCCCCGGTTCCGGCGGGGCGACGCGACCGAGAGGATGGGTCGGTGCCGTCGTGGCATCGATCGCGGGGGCGCTCCTCGCAGCGGGGATGGCTGCGCCCGCGGCATCCGCTGCACCGATTCCCGCAGAAAAGCCGACGCCGTCCACGCCGGCGACCGCCCCGACGCTGACTCCCGAGGACGCGGCCTGGCTCGAGGGGGGCGTGACGATCGCCGCTGACGCGACCACCGCAGGCGACCCGGTCGCGAACCTCGAGATCGACGGCGAATCGATCGGCGCGACGACCACGGCTGGTGTCTCGCACCTGCGATTCGACATCGGCAGCAACTCGGCCGCCCTCTCGTTCCATAACTGGGTCGAGATCAACGGGCACCGCATCGATCAGGACCGCACCTGGGTCTCGGAGCGGGTCGACATCGAGGTGCCGAACGAATGGCTCGTCACCGGAGAGAACATCGTCGAGATCTTCGCGGGCACCGCGGACGCGGCATGCGGCGTGAACTACGACGACTTCGTCCTCACCGAGGTGAGCCTCGAACTGCTCGGCGAGGTCGCCGACGGCGAGGACAACCCGTTCACGTACAACTTCGGCGATGGGGACTGCGGCACGCAGCCGAATGACATCACGCAGGCCGCCCTGTCGTTCTTCGTGCTCGGCGACCCCCTCGCCTCGACCGGCCTCGCCGCGGACGTCGACACGACGACGCTCGCGAACGGACCGCACGAGATCGTCGCGACCACGGCGGACGGCGGCCGCGTCACCCACGACGTCTCGGTGAACAACGCGCCCGTCGGCGCGCCGCTCGTCGCACCCGTCGACGGCACGCTCGTTCGTGGCACCACGACCATCTCGGCATCGCAGCCCGCCGGCGAGGCCGGCGGCGTCGACTCGCTCACGGTCGACGGTTCCGCACCGCTGGCCGCTGCGACCCTCGGCGCAGGCTCCTCGGTGTTCAGCTTCGACGTGGGCTCCAACTCGATCGAGCACCGCTATCAGAACCACCTGCTCGTCAACGGCCACAAGGTCGACCTTCTCGGCGACTACGTGAGCACCCGAGTGGAGGTTCCGATCCCGAACCGCTACCTGGTGGCCGGCGCCAACGAGATCGTGGTCGTCGCGGGCGACATCAGCTCGACGTGCGGTGCGAACCTCGACGACTTCACGATCTCGAACCTCGGGCTCGATGTCGAAACGGGTACGGCGGCCGGACAGGACCTCGCAGCCTCGTACTCGATGGGCGACGGCTCCTGCGGCTCGTCCACGTCGGCGCTGCCGACCGCGGAGACGCAGTGGTCGATCGATGCCCCGACGGTGGCGGTGCTCCCCACGCTCGGCTCGGGTGAGGCGACCTTCAGCTTCGACGTCGGCTCCAACTCGATCGACCCGTCGTTCGTGAACCAGCTCGTCGTCAACGGCATCCACCACGTGCTGGGCGGCGTGTACGTCAGCGAGCGCGCGAACGTCGTCATCCCAAACGAGTGGCTGCTGCCCGGCTGGAACACGGTCGAGGTCGTGACCGGCACCACCGCGACCGGATGCAATCGCGACGACTTCGCGATCTCGAATGTCGAGCTCACGCCGGCATCGGGCACCGCGACGGGCCAGCGCCTCAAGACGTCGTACGCGATGGGTGACGGTACCTGCGGCTCGAACATCAACTCGTTCACCGAGGTCGACCTGCACTTCGTCGTCGCGGGTGCCACCGCACAGGGTCTGCGCACCGAGCTCGACACCCCCGCGATCGCCGACGGTGCGCACGTCGTCGCCGCGACGTCGACCACCGGGGAGACCGCGACCCGGCAGTTGCTCACGGACAACACGGCCCCTGCGATCACCGCGAGCATGCCGGCCGCCGGAACGACGATCACGTCGTCGGTCGCACTCGACGTGCAGCTCGACGACTCGTCGGGACTGATGGGCGCGCCCGAGTTCACCCTCGACGGTGAACCGGTCGACCCGGGCTCGATCGTCGGACCCGGGCTCGGTGCCGGCGAGCACGCGATCGAGGTGACCGCGACCGACGCGCTCGGCAACCGGGCGACCCACGAGGTCGCGTTCGCCTCGGCGGGCATCCCGGATGTGCCGGCCGACCTCGTTCCCGCCTCGGGTACGACCGACGTCTCGGGCACGGTCACGCTGGAGGCGACCGTCGGCGAGCCCGACGGTGGCGACGTGACGGCGGAGTTCACGCAGGCCGAGATCCTGACGCCCAATCAGGGTTGGCAGGGGTCGTCGACCGTGGTGCCGACGACGCTTCGCGTGCCGGGCGAGCGCAATGCTGGTGACACCCGGGCGCTCGCGCCCGGTGACGGCGCCACGCTCGATGTCCCCGCGAGTCGGGAGGTCGCGTACCAGCGCTTCGACGTGCAGGTGAAGGGCGTGGTCGCCGACCCCGTGCTGCGCTGGGAGGGCGTCATCGACCCGACCCGTCTCGTGTCGCTGCGTGCCTGGAACCTCGAGACGTCGGTGTGGGATGTGCTCGCGCGCACGCGTGGAACACTCGACGGCAACACGGTGCTCACCGCCATCGTCGACTCGCACTACGTCGACCGGCAGCAGGTGCACGTCATGATCACCGGCGAGGACCCGTTCGCCGATGAGCTCGACGCCGGCGCGGAAGGCTTCGCCGACCCCTCTTCGTACGACTTCTCCATCGCGCACTTCACCGACACGCAGTACCTCTCAGAGGGCGCAGTCGAGCAGGAGACCGCGGCGGAGCGCGCGATCTGGGAGCAGGCCTACGGCGACACCCCCCGGTGGATCGCCGCGAACGCCGACGAACGCAAGATCGCGTATGTCGCGCACACCGGCGACATCATCGAGAACAACATCCGCACCCCCGGCGACGAGGCGATGATGCAGCAGGTCATCGGCGAGTTCGAGGTGTCCTCGCGCCAGCAGCAGATCCTCGACGACGCCGGCGTGACCAACCAGGTCATCGCGGGCAACCACGACAACCGCTCGGGCACCGAGGACGGTCCGGACGCGCTGTACAACCAGTACTACGGCCCGGACCGCTACGAAACGGCCGACGACCTGTGGACCGACGCCGAATACGGAGGCCCCTGGCGCGAGGGAGACAACCAGAACAATTACACGCTGTTCTCGGCAGGCGGACTGGACTTCGTCTCGGTCGGACTCTCGTACGGCATCACGCGCGAGGAGGCCGAGTGGGCCGACGCGATCTACAAGCGCTTCCCCGATCGCAACGGCATCCTGCTCTCGCACGATTACCTCGCGGCGAGCACGCAGACCGACGGCCGGAACGCCGCCTTCGCGGCTCCTGACGGCTCGATGCTCTACAAGACGATCGTGGAGGACAACCCCAACGTCTTCCTCATCCTCGCCGGGCACGTGCACGGCGTGGGCACGAACGTGAAGCCCCAGGTCGGCAAGGTCAGCCATGGTGTCGTCGAACTGCTCGCCGACTATCAGGCGTACACGGTCGCGGCCGAACAGCTCGGCCTCACGGCGATCGGCGGATACCAGCCGATGGAGCGCCTGCGCTTCGGCGCCAGCTACCTGCGCCTGCTGCAGTTCGACGTCGATCGCGCCGAGATGATCGTCGACACCTACTCGCCGTTCCTCGATGACTTCGGGGCCGATGAGTACGATCCGGCGCTGCGCTACGGTCCTGAGGCCGACAACATGGTGCTGCCGGTCGACATCACGTCGCGTACGACGAGCTTCCGTACCGACTCGCTGGCGCTGTACAACCCGATCGCGGTCATCGGCGAGGCGACCGTCGCGTCGGGCGACGTCGCCTCGGTCGCGTGGACCGGGCTCAAGCGGGGCGGCACGTACGCGTGGTTCGTCGTCGCCCGCTCCGCCGGCGGCGGCGAGACGCCGTCGTTGCCGAGTGTCTTCGTGACGAACGGCCAGCAGGGGGAGCCCGGTACCCTCGAGCCGAAGCCCGGGCCGGAGGCGACGACGACCCCGTCGCCGACGCCCGCGCCGACCGAACAGCGGGAGTCGACGCCGCCCGCCGGCGAAGCGCCGTCGACTCCCGAGCCGACGGATGCGCCGTCGGGGGAGTGAGACCCCCGCAACACGCGAACGCCGCCCCGGCCATCACGGCCGGGGCGGCGTTCGTCAGAGGGCCTCGACCATCTCGTCGATCTCGCTCGCCGCCTCGTGCAGCGCCTGCTCGACGTCTTCGCCGAGGTAGGCCGCACGGAGCGCGCGCACCCACCGGTCGGCGATCGCGCGCGTGTTCGGCGCCGGGGTGACCAGCACCCGGCCGGTCTCCTCCGCGAGCCTGCGTGACACCGTGACGAAGTCGCCCCAGCCGCTCGAGAACTCGCCGAAGCGCTCGTCGTCCCACACACTCGTCCGCGTGGGGTTCATGTTGCCCTCGAAGACGGCTCGCAGCAGGAACTCGCGACTCGACGCCCATTGCATGAAGCGCCACGCGGCGTCCTTCCGTCGCGACCGGGCGTTCATGACCAGCGACCAGGTCCAGAGGCTCGGCGAGATCTCACCGGCCGCACCGGCAGGCGGCATCGCATAGCCGACACGGCCGGCCATCGAGGAGTTCGTCGCATCCTCGAAGAACGCGACGTAGTGATCGGAATCCACGATGAGGCCGTAGTCGCCGGCGCAGAAGTCCATGGCGAGCTCGTACCAACGCTGGTTGGTCCAGTCTCGAGGCCCGGCATCGTGCAGCGCATCGAGGAACTGCGTGGTCGCCTGCACCGCGATCGGCGTCGCGAACGCGCTGCGGCCGTCGGCATCGAAGTCCCGTGCGCCCTCCGACCAGAACTGGCTCGCGAATCCGGTGTACATGGTGTGCCACACCTGCTCGCCGCGTTGGGCGAAGCCTCGCTGGACGCCGCTGCCGGCGATGAGCCGCGCGGCATCGAAGTACTCGGTCCAGGTGCGCGGGACGTCCAGCCCGAGGGACTCGAGGCGGTCGCGGTCGTAGGCGAGGTTGTACGACTCGCAGTTCACCGGAATCCCGAGCAGCGGGCCCTCGCCGAGCGGTGTCCCGAATGCGCCGTTCCACGTGTTCGGCACGATCAGGTTCGGCAGGAAGTCGCTGAAATGGTAGTCGTCCCGCGCTCGCCCGAGGTAGTCGTCGAGCGGCTCCACGAATCCCGCTGCGAGGTGCTCCCACGCGAGCACGGGACCCGACATGAACACGTCGGCGCCGTCGGGCTCGCCGAGCTGGGCATGGATGTCGTTCGAGAAGTACGTGTCGCTGTCGATGATGCGCAGCCGCACCGTGTCGCCCGTGGACTGCTCGTACTCGGGCACGTGCTTCATGACGCTGCTGACGAACGCGTCGGTGTCGGGCGCGAAGAACGTGATCTGCGACATCGGGTCTCCTATCCTCGGGTACCGCCCGCCTGCGGTTCGTAGCGGACCGGCGCGAACGCGGACGCGACGAGTGCCCGCAGCGACTCGAGGTCGCGGCCGACGAACCCCTGCGCGCGCGCCTGCACGAGCACGTTCCCGATCGCCGTCGCCTCGACCGGACCTGCCAGCACCGGCAGCCCGGCACGGTCGGCGGTGCGCTGGCACAGCAACTCGTTGAGGGCGCCGCCGCCGACGATGTGGATGGTCTCGACGTCGACGCCCGACAGGATCGACGCGGTGCGAACCGCGCCGGCGAACGCCTCGGCGAGGCTCTCGATGATCGAGCGCGCGAACTCGGCGCGGCTCGCGGGTGCGGCGACGCCGTGCTCGGAGCACCACTCGGCGATGCGACCGGGCATGTCGCCGGGAGCCAGGAATCGCGGATCGTCGGCGTCGAAGATCGAGACCGGCGCGGTGACGGATGCCGCGGCTGCGAGCAGTCCGGAGAGCTCGACGGTCTCGCCCTCGCGCTCCCACCACCGCACCGACTCGCTGAGCAGCCAGAGGCCCATCACGTTGTGCAGGAATCGCACTCGCCCGTCGACGCCGCCCTCGTTCGTGAAGTTCGCCTCGCGGGCGGCATCGGTCGTGACGGGGTGCTCGAGCTCGACGCCGACGAGGCCCCAGGTGCCGCACGAGATGTAGGCGGCCGACTCGGCTCGCATCGGCACGGCGACGACAGCCGAGGCGGTGTCGTGGGATCCCACCGCTACGACCTCGATGCCCGGCGCGCGCGCCGAGCTCGGCGGCGACACCGGACCGCAGGCGGCCGATCGACTCGCCCGGGCTCACGAGCGGTGCGAAGACGGATGCCGGCAGCCCGAGCCGCCCGATCAGCTCGTCGTCCCACTCGCCCGTCTCGACGCCGACGAGTCCGGTCGTCGATGCGTTCGTGCGCTCCGAGAGCTTCGCACCCGTGAGTTGATAGGCGATGAGGTCGGGCACGAGCAGCAGCGAATCGGCCAGGTCGAGGCATCCGCTCTCGCGTTCGGCTGCGAGCTGGTAGAGCGTGTTGAAGGGCAGGAACTGCAGCCCGTTGCGGCGGTACAGCTCCGAGAACGGGACGGTCGCGTGCACGGACTCGACACCTCGGGCGTTCCGGTCGTCGCGGTAGTGGAAGGGCTCGCCGAGCACGCGGTCGCCCCGGAGCAGCGCGTAGTCGACGGCCCACGAGTCGATGCCGATGCTCGCGGCGGCCGGCTCGGCGCGGAGCGCCTCCCCGAGCCCCGCGAGCACGCTGCCGTACAGGCCCGTGAGGTTCCAGTGCAGCCCCGACGCGAGTCGCACCGGGCCGTTCGGAAAGCGCGCGACCGGTCGGAGCTCGAGCGTGCCGGCGCCGCGGCCGTCGACGCGGCCGAGCATCACCCGGCCGCTCGTCGCCCCGAGGTCGACGGCGGCGACGACCCCCGCGATCATCGCCCTGCCCCGCCGGTCGAGTAGGCGCGCAGCGCCGTATCGAGACCCTGACCGTTTCGGACGACCGCGGTCTCGATACGCGTCCGGCTGCGCCGGGCGCTACTCGACCAGCGGAAGCTCGCGCTCATCGCAGGAAGGCCGCCGCGACGCCCGCGTCGACCGGGACGTGCAGGCCGGTCGTGTGGCTGAGCTCGGGGCCCGTGAGCACGAACACCGCGTTCGCGACGTGCTCGGGGAGCACCTCGCGCTTCAGGATCGTGCGCTGCGCGTAGAACTTGCCGAGGTCCTCCTCCTCGATGCCGTAGGTCTTGGCGCGGTTCGCGCCCCAGCCGCTCGCGAAGATGCCCGAGCCGCGCACGACGCCGTCGGGGTTGATGCCGTTGACCTTGATGCCGTACTCGCCGAGCTCGACCGCGAGCAGTCGCACCTGGTGCGCCTGGTCGGCCTTCGTCGCCGAGTAGGCGATGTTGTTCGGCCCGGCGAACACCGAGTTCTTCGAGGAGATGTAGATGATGTCGCCGCCGAGGCCCTGGTCGATGAGCGCGCGCGCAGCGGCCTTCGACACGAGGAACGAGCCCTTGGCCATCACGTCGTGCTGCAGGTCCCAGTCCGCCTCGGTGGTCTCGAGGAGCGGCTTCGACAGCGAGAGGCCGGCGTTGTTCACCACGAGGTCGAGGCCGCCGAAGGCGAGCACCGCGTCGTCGATCGCGGCCTGCACCGCCGAGGCATCCGTCACGTTCGCCTGCACGCCGATCGCGACATCCGTGTTGCCGAGCTCGGCAGCGGCCGCCTGCGCCTTCTCGAGGTCGAGGTCGGCGATGACGACGCACGCGCCCTCGGCCGCGAGCCGCGTGGCGATCGCCTTGCCGATGCCCGATGCCGCGCCGGTGACGAGCGCGACACGGGTCGCGTGCGTCTTGGGCTTCGGCATGCGCTGGAGCTTCGCCTCCTCGAGCGCCCAGTACTCGATGCGGAACTTCTCCTCGTCGGAGATCGGCGCATACGTCGAGAGCGACTCGGCGCCGCGCATCACGTTGATCGCGTTGACGTAGAACTCGCCCGCCACGCGCGCGGTCTGCTTGTTCGCGCCGTAACTGAACATGCCGACTCCCGGCACCAGCACGATGAGCGGGTCGGCGCCGCGGATCGCGGGCGACTCGGGCGTCGCATACGCGTCGTAGTACGCCTGGTAGTCGGCCCGGTACTGCTCGTGCAGCTCCTTGAGGCGGGCGATCGAGTCCTCGATCGACGCGTCGGCGGGCAGGTCGAGCACGAGCGGCTTGACCTTCGTGCGAAGGAAGTGGTCGGGGCAGCTCGTGCCGAGGGCGGCGAGCGGGGCGAGCTTCTCGCGGGAGAGGAACTCGAGCACCGCGTCGGCGTCGGTGAAGTGGCCGACCTGCGGCCGGTCGTACGACGCGAGCCCGCGGATCGTCGGCGCGAGCGCGGCGGCCTTCGCGCGGCGCTCGGCCGGCGCGAGTGCCTCGTAGCCCGGCACGACCTCGCCGAACGGGTCGGCCGCGCCGTGCTCGGCGATGTACCTGGAGGCGGTGTCGATGATCCAGAGCGAGTTCTGCTCGCTCTCCTCGCTCGTGTCGCCCCACGCGGTGATGCCGTGGCCGCCGAGGATGCAGCCGATCGCCTGCGGGTTCTGCGCCTTGATCTCGGCGATGTCGAGGCCGAGCTGGAAGCCCGGACGACGCCACGGCACCCAGACGACCCGGTCGCCGAAGATCTTCCCGGTGAGGGCCTCGCCGTCGGCGGCGGTCGCGATGGCGATGCCGGAGTCTGGGTGCAGGTGGTCGACGTGGGCCGCGTCGACGAGCCCGTGCATGGCCGTGTCGATCGACGGCGCGGCGCCGCCCTTGCCGTGCAGCGTGTAATCGAACGCGGCGACCATCTCGTCCTCGCGTTCGACACCCGGGTACACCGCGACCAGGTCGCGGAGGCGGTCGAGCCGCAGCACCGCGAGGCCCTGCTCTGTGAGCGTGCCGAGGTCGCCGCCCGAGCCCTTCACCCACATCAGCTCGACCGGCTCGCCGGTGACCGGGTCGGTCTCGGTGCCCTTCGCGGACGTGTTGCCGCCGGCGTAGTTGGTGTTCTTCGGGTCGGCGCCGAGGCGGTTCGACCGCGCGATGAGGTCGGCAGCTGCCTGGTTCGTCATGACGTGATTCCTTCGGTGATGCGGAGGGTGGTCTGGTGGTACGTGTCGAGCCACGTGATCCAGCGCGCGATGCGCTCGATCGAGGCGGATGCCGCGGGCTCGCCGGGTCGGTTCAGGTGGCCGTGCTCGGTGCCGGGCTCGACCACGAGGTCGACCGTCACCCCGGCGTCGACCAGCGCGGCGGCGAAGAGCTCGCCCGACACGCGCAGTTCGTCGACCTCGCCGTTGATCATCAGCACGGGCGGGAACCCGGCGAGATCGGATGCCGCGGCGCGGCCCGGCACCGCGACGAGCGGTGCGTCGTCGACCGGGCCTCCGAGGTAGCGCTCGTACATGCCCCGGACCGCGTCGGACCCGAAACGGTCGGCGGCGGGAGTCGCGTCGAGGGCTGCCCGCAGCGCGGCGTCGGGTTCAGGTTGCACGGCGAGCAGCGTCGGATAGGCGAGCAGGACGCCCGCCGGGAGCGTCGGTCGAGTAGGTCGCGCAGCGACCGTATCGAGACCCGCCGGGAGCGTTGGTCGAGTAGGTCGCGCAGCGACCGTATCGAGACCCGCCGGGAGCGTCGGTCGAGTAGGTCGCGCAGCGACCGTATCGAGACCCGCCGGGGTGGTCTCGATACGCTCGCCGGCGCTCGCTACTCGACCGGCGTTTCCGAGCAGCCGCAGTACGGCGCCGGCGACGAGGTTCGCGCCCGCGCTCGCGCCGCCGAGCGACACCCGAGCAGGGTCGATGCCGAGGTCGGCGGTGTTCGCGAGCGTCCACGTCCAGGCGGCGAGCACGTCGTTCGAGGGGGTGGGGTAGCGCCATCCGTCGCTCGCCAGCCGGTAGTCGATCGAGACGACGGTCACGCCGCGAGCGGCGAGCGATCGCGCGACCCAGTCGGCCTCGGGCATGTCGAGGTCGCCCGCGACGAATCCGCCGCCGTGCGCCCACACGAGCGCGGGCGTCGGGTGCGCGGTCGCGACATCCGCCGGCATGCTCGCGGGGTATACCCGCACGAGCCCGTCGGCCGCCGCATACGGCTCGCTCATCCCCTCGCTCCCTTCCCCGCGTGGTTCGACCGGTCGGTGTGGGGTCAGGCGCCCCAGCCGGCCTGCACGCCGCCCACGCGGTCTTCCGCGATCTGCGAGAGGTAGCCGGATGCCGCGAAGGCGGCCATCGGGTCGGCCGGCAGGCCGCGCGACTCACGCCACTCGGCGAGGGCGGGGCGAACGTCGGTGTAGAACGCGTCCATGAAGATGCGGTTCGCCTCGAGCACGTCGCCCGACACCTGTGCCGCGCGCAGCGCGTCGGTGTCGACGAGCAGTGCCCGCGCGGTCATCTCCTGCACGTTGAGCACGCTGCGGATCTGGCCGGGGATCTTGTCCTCGACGTTGTGGCACTGGTCGAGCATGAACGCGACGTCGGGGTGGTTGAAGCCGCCGCCGCGGATCACCTCGAAGATGATGCGGAACAGCTGGAACGGGTCGGCGGCCCCCACGATGAGGTCGTCGTCGGCGTAGAAGCGGCTGTTGAAGTCGAACGAGCCGAGCTTGCCGAGCCGGAGCAGCTGCATGACGATGAACTCGATGTTCGTGCCGGGCGCGTGGTGGCCGGTGTCGAGGCAGACCATGGCCTTGTCGCCGAGCGCGGCCACCTGGGCGTAGCTCGTGCCCCAGTCGGGAACGTCGGTGTGGTAGAACGCCGGCTCGAAGAACTTGTACTCGAGCACGAGGCGGTCCTCGTCGCCGAGGCGGTCATAGATCGTCGCGAGCGAGTCGTGCAGGCGGTCCTGCCGGCCGCGCAGGTCGGCCTGGCCCGGGTAGTTCGAGCCCTCGGCGAGCCAGATCTTCAGGTCGCGGCTGCCGGTGGCGTGCATGATGTCGATGCACTCGAAGTGGTGGTCGATCGCCTTCCGGCGCACTGCGGCGTCTTCATGCGTGAGGGCGCCGAACTTGTAGTCGTCGTCCTGGAAGGTGTTCGAGTTGATCGTGCCGAGTGCGACGCCGTGGTCTTCGGCGTGGCGGCGGAGCACGTCGTAGTCGTCGACCTTGTCCCACGGGATGTGCAGCGCCACGGTCGGCGCGAGCGCCGTGTACCGATGAACCTGGGCGGCGTCGGCGATCTTCTCGAAGGGGTCGCGCGGGGTGCCCGGCGTCGTGAACACCTTGAAGCGGGTGCCCGAGTTGCCGAAGGCCCACGACGGGAGCTCGATCGACTGCAGTTCGAGCTGGTCGAGGATGGTGCTGGGAATGGTGCTCACGAGTCGCTGCTTTCTGTGCTGGTGCCGCTGCGGGCGGTGTCGGATGCCACGTCGGCGTCGAGCGCGGCGAGTTGGTCTTCGAGGTGGAACACCTCGGTGAGCCTGAGGAAGCCCTCGTCGGGCGGCACGTCGAGGTCGACGAAGAAGTCGCCCATCTCGGCCTGCCAGCGGGCGTTCACGTCGGTGCGCGCCATCGCGGCCTGGGCGTCGACGATCGACGGCGTCTCGACGTAGCCGATGAGCAGTCCGTCGGCGCGCAGGAAGAGGGAGTAGTTGTTCCAGCCGGTCGCCTTGAGGGCCTGGAGCATGTCGGGCCAGACGGCGGCATGGCGCTCGCGGTACTCGTCGATGCGCTCGGGTTTCACCTGGAGCTGGAAGCACACGCGTTCGAGGGGCGCGGCGCCCGGGGCGCTGGTCTCGCTCATCGTCGAGCTCCGTCTCTCTCGTGAATGAATCGTTTCAAGTTTAGATCACGATGTTCGGTTGTGCAATCGGGAATGCGCTTTCCATCACTGTACACGCGCCTCACACCTCCCGGTAGTCGATACCGAGCAGCGACGCGGCGGCGCGGTAATCACCGGCTCGGTGCCCGACCGACAGCGACCAGTGATGGCCGATCCCGGTCGCCGACCACTCGTCGACCCACTCACCGGGGTCGCGGCCGAAGTCGACCCGACTGGTCGTGTTGCCGATCTCGAGCAGCGGTCCCGGCACCACGGTGCCCTCGGACGCCACGAAGGCGAGCCCGCCGTCGCGATCCTGCCCGAGCCCGAGCAGCGTGACCGGCCCCGACTGCACGTCGAACTCGACCGAGACGCCCCAGCCGCGCTTGCCGTGGTACACCCCGAGCCCCCGAAGCAGCGGGTCGCGGGCCGACACCGCGAGGTGCGCCGGGCCGTCGTGGCCCATCTCGACCACGTTGTCGTCGAAGTTGAGCGCCTGGATCTCGCAGAACGACCCGCCCGCGCCGACGACCTGCGTGGCGAGCTGGGCGACCGTCGTGCGCAGCTCGTACTCGCCCGTCGCGGGGATGCCCCTCGCCGTCAGGAGCGACGCGCCGAGGATCATGCCCGCCCCCAGGCGTTCGTGCTGCTCGCCGTCGAGTCCGCGGTGGTAGTAGGCGAGCGAGTCGAGGTCGAAGTCCTCGACGAGGCGATCCAGCCCCACCGAGACGCGGGCGCCCCACGCGAAGTCCTCGTCGTTGACGGTGTCGTCGAGGGTGAAGATCTCGCGGGCGAGGGACATCCGCTCGCTCGTCTCGGCGTCGGTGACCTGCTCGACGCGCACCCGCAGGTCATCGAACTCGAGCACCTCCACGTGCGAGCCGAAGGTGACGGGCAGCAGCGTGAGGTCGGTCGACACGTCGAGCATGCCCGGGTAGACGTGGCCCATGAGGCCGTGCCGCGCATGGCGCAGCGCCGCGCGCACGTGCGCCGCGTTGATCCAGCGCTCGATGCGGCGCCACGCCGACTCCTGGCGCAGCCAGCCCGAGACGCTGCGGAACGGGATGCCCGCCCGCCGGAACACGTTGCCGACCTCGGGCACCGGGCACTGCCCGCAGTACGCGAGCCACGCACCGGTGTCGAACGAGGCGTGGTCCATCTTCTCGGTCGGCTGCAGGTCGATCACGAGCACGGGCGTGTTGGCGCGCTGCGCGATCGGCAGCACCATCGACGACGTGAGGTAGGTCGTGAGGAACAGCACGATGAGGTCGCAATCGGCCTGCCGCAGCTGCTCGGCGGCGACCGCACCCTCCTGCGCGTCCGAGATGAAGCCGACGTCGGTCACCTCGGCGTCCATCCCGCGGAAGCGCTCCGACACGTAGCGAGCGGATTCCTGCAGCTGCGGCAGCAGGTCGGGGAACTGCGGCCAGTAGGTGCCGAGTCCGCCGGCGACCAGGCCGATGCGCGGCTTGCGCCGCACTTTCGGCGGCAGCAGGCCGCTCACGTCGCGTGCGGGTGCGTCGGTCATGGGTCGTCACTCCTTCGTGAGCTGGGGTGGTCTGTCCACGGATTCGGCAGCTCCGCCGCCGTGCGCCCGGCAGGCGGGCGATGCGGCGGAACTCCGAAACGGCGTACAGGCGGGTGCCTGAACGGTGGGCGGATGCCGCGGCCGCGGCTCGCGGCATCCGCCCGGTTCAGCGACTAGAAGTCGTAGTCGTCGATGTTCTCGGCGTTGAACACGGTGGGCGGGCCGACGATGACGATGCCGCCCTCCTCGATCTCGCGCTCGCCGAGGTCGCCGGCCTCGAAGGTGTCGCCGACCTCGCCGGTGATGTCGCCGTCAGCCAGCGCCTTGCCGGCGAACGCGGCGACGTAGCCGAGCTGCGCCGGGTCCCACAGGGCGAACTCGGTGACGGTGCCGTCCTTCACGAACGGGCGCATCTCGTTGGGCAGGCCGAGACCCGTGAGGGCGACCTTGCCCTTGTACTCCGACTCGGAGAGGTAGCGCCCCGTCGCGGCGATGCCGACCGTCGTGGGCGAGATGATGCCCTTCAGGTTCGGGTACGCCTGCATGAGGCCCTGGGCCTCCTGGAACGACTTCGTGTCGTCGTCGTCGCCGTAGACCTTCGCGACGAGCTCGATGTCGGCGTAGTCGGGGTTCGACGCGAGCTCCTCCTCCATGAACTTGATCCACTCGTTCTGGTTGGTGGCGTTCGCGGTGGCGGAGAGGATCGCGATCTCGCCGGCGCCGCCGATCTGCTCGGCGATGAGCTCGACCTGGATGAGCGCGACCTCCTTGGCCACGACCTGGCTGATGAACACGTCGCGGCAGTCGGGGTTGGTGTCGGAGTCGAAGGCGACGATCTTGGCGCCGCCCGTGCGGGCCTCCTCGAGCGCGGAGCAGACCGCGTCGGGATCGTTCGCCGCGATGACGATGACGTTCGTGCCCGCCTGGGTCTCGGCGTTGATGAACGAGACCTGGCTCGACGCGCTGGCGTCGAGCGGGCCGACGACATTGCTCGAGGCGAATCCGGCCGCCTCAGCGCCCTCTTCCCCGCCACCGAGCACGACGTCGGTGTACGGGTTGTTGAGCTGCTTCGGGATGAACGTGATCGTCTGGTCACCTTCGGCGCCAGAGCCGCCGCCCTCCTCCGAGCCGCCGCCGGCGGCGCAGCCCGTGGCGATGAGGGCGATGGTCGCCGCGGTTGCGGCGATGGTCGCGATCCGGCGGGTGCGTGTGCCCCGGCCGGTGCGAGTGCGGAACAACTCCATTGTCTTTTCCTTCCTTCGTGCGCCAGGTGCTAGGCGCTGACCGACCCCGAGGGCTGGGCCTGGGGGAGTTCGCGGCGCACACGGCGATCGTGGCGTCGGCGTTTCACGGCATCGAAGATGCTCGGTGCGACGACCGAGGCGATCAGCAGTGTGCCGGTGACGATGATGAGCACGACGTCGGAGACCCGTCCGAGTCGCAGGGCGTAGTTGATCGTGCCGATGAGGAGGACGCCCGCGACGACGCCCGGGATCGAGCCCTTGCCGCCGAAGATCGACACGCCGCCGAGCAGCACCGCCGCGATCACCGCGAGCTCGAGCCCGCTCGCGTTGTCGGAGCGGGCGCTCGAGTAGCGGAGCGTCCAGTAGATGCCGGCGAGGGCCGACACGCCACCGGATGCGACGTAGAGCCAGAACTTCGACCGGGCCACGTGGATGCCCACGAACCTCGCGGCCTCGGTGCTGAACCCGAGGGCGTAGAGGCCGCGACCGAACGGGGTGAAGTGCAGGATCACGCCGAACACGATCACGATGAGCACCACGCCGATCATGACGGTGGGGATGCCGGTCGCGCCGATCTTGGAGGTGAAGAACCCCGTGAGCTCGGGCGGGAAGTTCGCGACGGCGTTGTCGCCGATGACGACGAGCGCCAGTCCGCGGAACAGCGCCAGCGTACCGATCGTCACGGCGAGCGAGGGGAGGCCGACGACGGCCACGAGGAAGCCGTTGAACACACCGGCCAGCACGCCGATCACCAAACCGAGGACGAGCACGACTCCGATGTCCCACCCGGCCTGCCAGAGCACGCCCATGAGCGCGCTCGTCAGGCCCGCGATCGACGCGACCGACAGGTCGATCTCGCCCGTGATGATGATGAGGGTCATCGGCATCGCGATGAGCAGCACGGGGATCACGTCGAGCAGCAGGAACCCGACGGTCACCGGCGACGCGAAGCGTGGGATGGAGATCATCGCGATGATGATCGTCGCGATGAGCAGGTAGATCATGATCGCGTCGCGCCCGAGCAGGATGCGGGCCCAGCCGGTGCGACCGCGCGGCTCGTCGCGGAGCGTCTTCGTGGTGTCGGCCGAGACCGCCGATGTGGCGGTGGGCTCCACCGTCTCGGTGCGCTGGGGGTCAGACATCGCGTGCCTCGCTCAGTCGGAGTCGGCGAGCGGTTCGGATGCTCGCGACGCGGTCGATGATGATCGCGGCGAGGATGAGCACGCCCACGATCGCCTGCTGCCAGAACTTGTCGACCCGGAGCGCGGTGAGTGCGCTCGTGATCGTCGTGAGGAGGAGCGCGCCGATGGCCGCGCCGACCACCGAGCCGCTGCCGCCGAAGATCGCGACGCCGCCGACGACCGCCGCGGCGACGACATCGAGCTCGAGGCCCGTTCCCGTCGTCGCGCCGACGGAGTTGAAGCGAGAGGCGTAGAGCACGCCGGCGAGGCCGGCGAGCAGTCCGTTCACGGCGAAGGCGATGAAGACCCGGCGCCCGACCGGGATGCCGAAGAGCTTCGCGGCGTCGGGATCGGATCCGATCGCGTAGAGGTCGCGACCCGCTCGCGTGCCCGCCATCACGATCGCGACGACGACGACCACGACGACCGCGAGCAGCGTGATGATCGGGAAGCCGAGGATCGTGTCGACCGACAGTGCGCCGAACTCGTCAGGACGGTCGCCCGCGAAGTACTGCGTGCCGCCGGCCCACGCGTTGTTGAGGCCGCGGTAGATGTACAGCGTTCCCAGCGTGATGACGAGAGCAGGCACGCGGGCGAGGGTCACGAGGAGGCCGTTGATCGCCCCGAGGATCGCGCCGAAGACGAGTCCGATCGCGAAGACCGCGACGATCGGGATGCCGGGCACGTTCGCGAAGAGCGAGCCGGTGCCGAACGCGACGAGGCCGAGGATCGATCCCACCGACAGGTCGACGTTGCGCGTGATGATCACGATCGCCTGGCCGACGGCGAGGATGATGATGATCGTCGCGTTGAGCAGCAGGTCCTTCGTGCCCTGCGGCGAGAGGAAGAGCGGGTTCGCGGCGTACGTGACGACCACGAGCACGATGAGCGCGAGCGCGACCGGGAACTCGCGAAGGCGCAGCAGCCCGGTGAGGCGAGAGCCGCCGGAGCGGCGCTTCTCGGGCGGCGGAGTCGGCGCCGGCGTGGGCGTCGAGGTGACGGTGTCGGTCATTCGCTGTGCTCCACTGAGGCGGTCGCCGCGTGCATCACGGCTTCGGGGGTGGCATCCGCTCGATCGAGCTGTGCGGTGATTCGGCCTTCGTGCATGACGAGGACCCGGTCGGCCATGCCGAGCACCTCGGGGAGCTCCGACGAGATCATGAGGATCGCGATGCCGCGCCCCGCGAGGTCGGAGAGGAGTCGGTGCACCTCGGCCTTGGTGCCCACGTCGATGCCGCGGGTGGGCTCGTCGACGATGAGGAGCTTCGGCTCGGTCGCGAGCCACTTGGCCAGCACGACCTTCTGCTGGTTGCCGCCCGAGAGGGTCGCGACCGCGTACTCCTGCGAGCCCGTCTTCACCTGGAGGCGCTTCGTCCACTCCACGGCGGCCGCGCGCTCGCGGCCGCCGTTGATGAGGCCGAAGCGCGCCAGCGAGTTCCGCAGCGTCAGCGTCGCGTTGCGGGCGACCGAGAGGTCCATGACGAGCCCCTGCTTGCGCCGGTCCTCGGGCACGAACCCGATGCCGGCGTCGATGGCGCCCTGCGGATCGCGCGGTCGCAGCGGGCGGCCGAGGAGCTCGACGCTGCCACGGTCGTAGCCGTCGATGCCGAACACGGCCCGCGCGACCTCGGTGCGACCGGCGCCGACGAGTCCGGCGAGGGCGACGATCTCACCGGAGCGCACCTCGAAGTCGATGTCGCTGAACACGCCCGCGCTCGAGAGCCCGGTGACCCTGAGCACGGCGTCCCCGATCTCGGCCTCGACCTTGGGGAAGAGCTGTGCGATGTCGCGGCCGACCATCTCGCGCACGATCACCGGCGTGGTGACGCCGGCCGTGTCGTGGGTGCCGATGTAGCGACCGTCGCGCATGACGGTGATGCGGTCGGTGAGCGCGAAGATCTCATCGAAGCGGTGCGAGATGAACAGGATCCCGGCGCCGCCGTCGCGGAGCCCGCGGGCCACGGCGAAGAGGCGGTCGACCTCGACCCCCGAGAGCGCCGCGGTCGGCTCGTCCATCACGAGCACCTTCGCGTCGAGCGAGATCGCCTTCGCGATCTCGATGATCTGCTGGTCGGCGATCGAGAGGCCCTCGGCGATGCGGTCGGGGTCGATCGGGACTCCGAGCCGCTCGAACAGCGCGCGCGCCTCGGCGCGCATGCGGTTCCGGCTGATGAGGCCGCCCCGCCCCTTCGGCTGGCGCCCGATGAAGATGTTCTCGGCGACGGTGAGGTCGGGGAAGAGCGTCGGCTCCTGGTAGATGACCGAGATGCCGGCGGCCTTGCTGTCGGCGACCGTGCGGAAGGCGACCGGCTGCCCGTCGACGGTGAACTCTCCGGCATCGGGGTGGTACAGGCCGGCGAGGATCTTCACGAGGGTCGACTTGCCCGCGCCGTTCTCGCCGACGAGGGCGTGGATCTCGCCGGCACGAAGCTCGATCGTGCCGTCGGCCAGGGCGACCACTGGACCGAAGGTCTTCGCGGCGTGGCGCAGCGCGAGCACGGTCGGCGGGGGTGGAGTGCCGACGTCGGTGGTCGGTTCTGGCGACATCGGTAGCACGCACCTCCGCGTTGAGGAATGAATCGTTTCAGCAGTTCTGATGTTAGGGCTATCGCCCGCCGGCGTCAACTGCTCTCCAGTCTCGTTATTGATTCGATTCATTTCGGGTGCACGATGCGCAATACTGTGTGAACGAGCCGGGGTGCGTCTCACCACCGGCATGAGTGGGCGGCGATGACCGAGGGGATCCGATGGCGGTGAGTGTGCGCGATGTCGCGGCCGCGGCATCCGTGTCGGTCGGAACCGTCTCGAACGTGCTCAACCGGCCCGACAAGGTCGCCCCGGCCACCGTCGAGCGCGTGCACGCCGCCATCCAGGAACTCGGTTTCGTGCGCAACGACGCCGCCCGCCAGCTTCGCGCCGGACGCAGTCGCTCGATCGGGCTCGTCGTGCTCGACGTGCGCAACCCGTTCTTCACCGACGTCGCGCGCGGCGCCGAGGACCGTGCCGCGGAAGACGGCATGACGATCCTGCTCGGCAACAGCGACGAGAACGCCGATCGCGAGGGCTCCTACCTCGAGTTGTTCGAGGAGCAGCGCGTGCACGGCGTGCTCATCACGCCGCTCACCGACGACATCCCGCGGCTCGAGCGACTCCGCGCGCGCGGCACGCCCGTCGTGCTCGTCGACCGTGAGGCCGCCGACCGCCGCTTCTCGTCGGTCGCCGTCGACGATGTCGTGGGCGGCCGGCTCGCCGTGCAACACCTCGCCGAGATCGGCCGGCGCCGTATCGCGTTCGTGGGCGGGCCGATGGCCATCCGCCAGGTGGCCGACCGCCTCGAGGGCGCCCGACGCGCGGTCGAGGCGACGCCGGGCATGACGCTCGAGGTCGTCGAGACCGAGTCCCTCACCGTGCTCGCGGGGCGGGCGGCCGGTGCCGAGATCCGCGAGCGGGCGGCATCCGATCGGCCCGACGCGATCTTCGCCGCGAACGACCTGCTCGCCATGGGCGTGCTGCAGGCGCTCATGATGCAGGGTGAGGTGCGCGTGCCCGACGACATCGCCCTCATCGGCTACGACGACATCGACTTCGCGTCGGCGGCGGTGGTGCCGTTGTCGTCGATCCGGCAGCCGGCGGCGCTCATCGGCTACACGGCGGTCGACCTGCTGCTGAAGGAGGCCGACGGCACCGAGGGGGCGGAGCGCGAACGCGTGATCTTCCAGCCCGAGCTCGTCGTCCGGGGTTCGACGTCAGCGGATGCCGCGGCGGCGAAGACCCCGTAGCGCGCCGACTGGTGGGCACGGCGGGTCCGCACTCGCGCGCCTCCGCGCGCCCTCGAGCTTCGCGGTCATCGCACTCGCCCAGAACGACCCGAGCCACGTCGCCACGCCCGGGCGGGCGTCGATTCGGGCGGAGCGCTACGCCCGGGCGGGTGTCGAGTCGCGCAGCACGACCTCGGTGGCCACGGCGCCGTCAGCGGCATCCGTGTCGCCGAGCGCGAGGCGGAGCGCGCGGCGGCCGATCTCCTCGAGCGGGGCGCGCACCGTGGTGAGCGGCGGCGTGACGTCGCGCACGGTGGGGATGTCGTCGAAGCCGGCCACCGCGACGTCGGTGCCTGGGGTGAGCCCGGCGTCACGGATCGCCGAGAGTGCGCCGACGGCCATGACGTCGTTGGCGGCGAAGACGAGCTCGACCCCGTCGAGTCCGCGGGCGAGCAGCCGCTGCATGCCGTCGTACCCGCCGTCGCGGGTGAACGCCGCGCGGATGACGTCGTCGTCGCGCAGCTCGCCGCCGCTCGTCGCGAGGCCTGCACGGAAACCCTCGAGGCGATCGCTTGCGGTGCGCAGGCCCTCGCCGCCGGTGATGACCCCGAACCTGCGGTAGCCGATCCCCGTCAACACGCGGGCGAGCTCCTCGGCGCCGCCGCTGTTGTCGACGAGCACGGTGCGCAGGTCGAGTTCGTTGCGGCTGATGAGCACGACGACGCCGCCCGAGCGTTCGTAGGCGCGCAGCTCTTCGCCGAGCGCACCCTCGGTGGTGTCGGCCAGGGGTCGCGAGCCGGCCAGGATCATGACCCGCGGACGCTGCCCGCGCAGCATGCGCACGAGCTCGAGCTCGCGCTCGGGGTCGCGCTCGGTCGCTGCCATCGTGACGATGAGGCGCTCGCCGTCGGCCTCGGCGACGACGCCGGCGGCGATCGACGAGAAGTAGGGGTCGGCGATGTCGGCGACGAGCAGCGCGACCGTGGTGGTCGTGCCGCGGGCGACGGCCTGGGCCGAGAGGTTGGGGGAGTAGTCGAGGCGCGCGGCCGCCTCGAGCACGCGTTTGCGGTACTCCTCGTTCACCTTTCGGGTGCTGCCGTTGAGCGAGCGCGACGCGGTGGCGAGCGAGACGCCGGCCTCGCGCGCGACGTCGTGCAGCGTCGCCGGTGTGCTCCGGCCCGTGTCGATGCCGCCGTCGGCCATCCGTCCTCCTGACGCTGCTTCCCCGCGGGCGCCTCGACTCTACCGCGCGCCACGTATGGCCATCCGGATGTCGCGCACGATCGGCTGGCGTCGTGTCGAGGTTGCTGCGAGAAATGAAAGCGACTCGAGATAGCGCTTCCCATCTGCTTGGGTTGTCGTGAGACGGATGCCGCTGCAGACCCTTCGGCCCGAACGCACCGCAGTACCATTGGCATCATGGGCGGCACGACCGGTCCCACCACTCCTCCCGCCGGCTGGTACGACGACGGCCGGGGGATGCTGCGCTACTGGGACGGAACGCAGTGGACGGAGCACACCGCACCGCTCGCACCAACCGCCGACCAGACCGCGACCGCGCCGTACCCGGCGACGTCGGCAGACCAGACCGCGACAGCGCAGTACCCCGCTACGCTTGCAGCCGATCAGTACGCGACGCAGCCCTACGGCGTCCCGCCCAGCCCCGGGCCCGCCCCCGAACCGTCCGGCCCCAACGTCCTCGGCATCGTCGCGCTCGTCATCGCGGTCGTCGGCTTCCTCTTCGCCTGCATCCCGTTCGTGCAGGTCGTCGGATGGATCCTCCTGCCGGTCGCGCTCGTGCTCGCGATCGTCGCGCTCTTCCTCGAGGGCCGGAAGTGGCCGGCGATCGCCGCGCTGATCGTCTCGGTCGTCGGCGCGATCGTGGGCGCCGTGGTGGCGGCTGTCGTCGCATTCAACGTCTTCGGGCAGTTCGTCGACTCGGGCGTGATCCAGGAGCAGATCAGGGAGGGGCTCGAGGAGGAGTTCGGCACGCCGGTACCGACCGAGTCCGCGTCACCCGATGAAGAGCCCGGGGCGGTGGCGGGACTCGAGTTCGGCGAGACGATGGCGTGGGATGACGGGGTCACGATGACCGTCTCCGAGCCGGAATCGTTCACGCCGTCGGAGTTCGCGGTCGGCGGCGGCGACCAGTCGGTGGACCTCGTCGTCACGCTGACGATCACGAACGACTCGACCGAGAACGTCCAGCCGGTGGTCATCTCCACGCTCTCATCGGGCGGCACCGAGGCCACGCGGATCATCGACGTCGGCGCCGAAGGCGGTCAGGTCGGCATCCCGCCCACCACGCCGATCCTGCCGGGTGAATCGATCACGTGGCAGGAGGCGTGGTCGGTTGACGACCCCGATTCGCTGTCGATGCAGACGGCCCCATCATTCGGATACGAGTCGGTCGTCTTCACGAACGTGCAGTGAGCCGTGGCTCCCCGATGCGGCATCCGGCCGCGGAAAGTGGTCAGGTGCGATCGATCGGCAGTGCGCCCTTCGGGTAGGCGAGGAGCATCGCGCCCGAGAGGATCCACACGACGCCGATCGCGACGATGAGCGCCTGACCGCCGACGCCCGCCGCGAGGCCGGCCACTGCGGCTCCCGCGGCGGCCGCGGCCGCGCGCAGCCCGGCCCCGACCGTGAACACCTGGGAGCGCAGGGTCGGCGGACTCTGCTGCTTGCGGATGAGCAGCATCGCAGAGGCGCTCGGCGCGGTGAACAGGCCCGACACCCCGACCGCGACGGCCG
Source organism: uncultured Actinomycetota bacterium (assembly GCA_963758615.1). Classification (GTDB taxonomy): domain Bacteria; phylum Actinomycetota; class Actinomycetes; order Actinomycetales; family Microbacteriaceae; genus Agromyces. The sequence goes on from CAVWVZ010000008.1 coordinate 228,676, forward strand.
CCCATGCCGCGCCGAGGTCCGCGGCCGCGACCACCGTGAACACGCCCGTCGCGGCGAAGCCGAGGCCCATCTCGACCTCGGGACGGAGGCGACTGGGGTGGGCTGAGTTCCAGAGCGCGCCGAGAAGGCCACCGATCGCGAACGCCGTGACGATGATCGCGCCCTCGGCCGCATCGCCTCCGCGTGCGACCGCGAGCGCGACCGCGGCGATCGTGAGGCCGCCCGCACCGAACTGGCTGACCGTGCCGCTCGCGGTGATGACCGCGAGCGGTCGGTGGGTGGCGATGTGCCGGAAGCCCGCGGCGATCGTTCCGAGCATCGAGGCGTGCGGCGCGGATGCTGGGGGGCGGAGTCCGAGCGGGATCGTCCCGAGGGCGCCGAGGAGCGCCGCGCCCGCCATGACGAGGGTCGCGAGGCGTGCCGATCCGAGGGCGGTGGCCGCGGCGACCGAGGCGGGTCCGGCGACCGCCCCGAGGTTGTAGGCGAGGGCGTCGATCGCGTAGGCGCGGCGTTCGTTCGGGATGCCCTCCGTCACGAAGCTCGACAGTCCGCCGAAGACGAACGGCGTCGCCGTGCCCGCCACAGCGAGCACGATCGCGACCGCCCAGGGCGGCACCGGCCCGAGGAACGCCGCGACCGCGAAGGCCGCGGCAATCACGAGCCCTGCGCCGGCGACGAGCGCACCGGGGCGGCGGTTCCGGTCGAGCACCGCGCCGACGATCGGCGCGGCGATGATGCTCGGCCCGAGCGCCGCCGCGGCGAGGAGTCCGCCGAGCGCGACGTCGCCGAGCTGCTCGACCGCGAGCACGGGGATCGCGACCGTGATGCCGCCGACCGCGAGGCGCGGCGGCGTCGCGGCGACGAGGTAGCTCGCGACCCCCACTCAGCCGACCGGCGACTCGGGAACGACGAGCACGCCGTCGATGCGCCGCGGGATGCCCAGCACGTTCTCGTCGCGGAGCTCCGGCGGGAGCGCCGCAGCGGGCGCGTCCTGATACGCGACCGGTCGCAGGAACCGGCGGAGCGCGGTCACGCCGACCGACGTGTGGATCGATGTCGTCGATGGCCACGGGCCGCCGTGCTGCTGCGCCCAGCTCACCGCGACACCCGTGGGCCATCCGGCGAAGAGCACGCGGCCCGCGACCTCGGTGAGCACCGCGAGGATGGCGGTCAGGTGCTCGCCGGGCTCGGCGTGCACCGTCGCGGTGAGGCTGCCGCCGACGGCGCGGATCGCGGCGAGCGCATCGTCGACGTCGGAGTACTCGACGATCAGCGTCGAGGGGCCGAAGCACTCCGAGAGCAGCGCCGACGGGTCGGTGAGCACCGCGTCGGTCGTGGTGCCGAGCACGACCGCCGAACCCGAGCCGGGCTGCTGCGCGGGATCGCCCGCGACGACCGAGACGCCGTCGTGTGCGGAGAGCCCCTCGAGCCGGGAGGCGAAGGCCGCAGCGATGCCGTCGGTGAGCATCGGCACCGGGGTGGTCGATCCGACGGCGGCGGCGACCCGCTCGGCGAAGCCGGATCCGGCTGGCACGAACACGACGCCCGGGTTCGTGCAGAACTGCCCGGCGCCGAGGGTGAACGAGGCGGCGAGGCCCGCGGCGAGTTCGTCGGCGCGCGCGTCGAGTGCGGCCGCCGTGATGAGCACGGGGTTCACGGCGCTGAGCTCGCCGTAGAACGGGATCGGGTCGGGCCGCGACGATGCGAGATCGAAGAGGGCGCGACCGCCGTGCAGCGACCCGGTGAAGCCGACCGCGCGGACCTCGGGGTGCTGCACGAGTGCGACGCCGGTCGCGCGGCCGGTGACATGGCCGAAGATGCCGTCGGGTGCGCCGGCGGCGGCGAGCGCGTGGGCGACGACCTCGGCGGTGCGCTTCGAGAGGCGCGGGTGCGCCGAGTGCCCCTTGACGATGACGGGGCATCCGGCGGCGAGTGCCGACGCGGTGTCGCCGCCCGCGACCGAGAACGCGAACGGGAAGTTCGAGGCGCTGAACACCGCCACCGGTCCGAGCGGACGCAGCATGCGCCGCAGGTCGGGTCGCGGGGGCGTCGTCGTCGCATCGGGGTGGTCGATCGTCGCCTCGAGGTAGGAGCCCTCGACGACGGCGCCGGCGAAGAGCCGCACTTGCGCGGTCGTTCGCTTGAGCTCGCCGCTGAGGCGGACGGTGCCGAGGTGCGACTCCTCGTCGGCGAGCGGGACCAGCTCGTCGGCCGCGGCGTCGAGTGCGTCGGCGACGGCCGTCAGCCACCCCGAGCGCTCCACGGCGGTCGATGCGACGGTGGTCGCGAACGCCAGGCGTGCGGCGGCCGCGGCCGCTTCGAGGCTGCGGTCCTCGATCGCGTCGTCGGTGGTCACCGGTTCAGTCGTGGTCATGGATCCTCCGTCGTGAGCAGACGCCGCGGTTGCGACATCCGCAGTACTCAATTGAAGCGCAGACCGAGCCCGAGCCGGCCGGTTGTGCGCACATGGTCGTCGTGGTCGTCGACGACCCGGCCGCTCGCGTCGCGACGGCCTCGGGTGCGTCGCCGACGGTCGTGGTGCTTCCCGACTGAGGCCGGCGGAACCCGGTCGATCACCCCCCATCGCGGCGTTGACGCCGCGACCCCGCGTCGATACGTTCGGCCAATGACGCGATTCGTGGTCGATCCGACCGTGAGGCCGAGCCCGATGCCGCGCGAGTCCCGGACATGATCACGGTCGAGGGGCTTCGCGGGATCCCGATCCTCGAGCCCCTGCCCTCCGAGACCCTCGAATACCTGGCGCGCGCGGTCGAGGACATCCACCTCCTCCCGGGCGAGTACTTCGCACACGAGGGCGACGAGCGGGCGCTCTTCGTGGTCGTCGAGGGGCGCGCCGAGATCACCAAGGTGGTCAACGGTGAGGAGCGGGTGATCGGCGTGCGCAAGCCGGGGCAGTTCTTCGGCGAGGTGCCGATGACCCTGAGCACGCCGTTCCCGGCCAGTGGGCGTGCCTCCGAGGCCGCTCGCATCATCAAGCTCGACGTCACGGTGTTCTACACCCTGGCGGCGATGGCGCCATCGGTTCCGGCCCGCGTCGCCGCGCTCGCACGCCGCTACCTCGACTCACTGCAGGCGATCGCCGCCGAGCAGCCCGAGACCGAGGTGCGGGTCATCGGACCCCGACTCGACGCGCGCGTGCACCGGGTGGCCGGCTTCCTCACGCGCAACCAGGTCGCGTTCGACCGGGTGACGCTCGACGAGGCCGAGCCCGGCCAGGCATACCCGATCCTCGAGCTGCCCCGCGACCACCGGCTCGTCGCGCCGACGATGCGCGAGGTCGCGACCGCGGTCGGACTCGACGTCGAGCCCTCGGCCGCCGAGTACGACGTCGTCATCCTCGGCGGCGGTCCTGCCGGCCTGACCGCCGCGGTGAACGGCGCCGCAGAGGGCCTGCACACGGTCGTCATCGAGAGCCTCGCGCCGGGCGGGCAGGCCGGTACCTCCACCCGCATCGAGAACTACACCGGATTCCCGTTCGGCATCTCGGGCGACGACCTCGCGAGCCGGGCACTCAAGCAGGCGAAGCGCCTCGGTGCCGAGATCGTCGTGACGCGGGCGGTCGAGGCCCTTCGACCCGGGAGTCATGAGATCGTGCTCGATGGCGGCGGCACACTCGTGGCACCCGTCGTGATCGTGGCCACTGGTGTCGAGTGGCGTACATTGCCGGTGCCGTCGGTGGAACGCCACATCGGCAACGGCGTCTACTACGGAGCGGCTCGAAGCGATGCCGCCGTGGCGCAGGGGCAGGACGTCTGCATCGTCGGCGCCGGCAACTCGGCCGGGCAGGCGGCGCTCTTCTTCGCGCGGCGCGCGAGATCGGTCACCATGCTGGTGCGCGGTGCATCGCTCGAGGCCAGCATGTCGCGGTACCTGATCGACCAGATCGCTGCGAACGACGGCATCCGCGTCGAGACGCGCAGCGAGATCGCCGCTCTCCACGGCACGACGAACCTCGACGGTGTCGACGTGATCGACAAGGCGACCGGCCGGATCACCCGTCGCCCGTACACGATCGTCTTCGTCATGATCGGGGCCGACGCCGTCACGGGGTGGCTCCCGCCCGATGTCGCACGCGACCCGAACGGGTTCATCCTCACGGGGGCCGACGCCGCGGCCACCGATCGTTGGACCGCCGACCGGCGCCCCTTCGCCCTCGAGACGAGCGCGCCCGGCGTCTTCGCGGTGGGCGACGTGCGCTCCGGGTCGGTCAAGCGCGTCGCGGCAGGCGTCGGCGAGGGCGGAATGGCCATCGCGTTCGTGCACCAGTACCTGGCCCTGCAGAACGGGGGGTCGCGATGACGGCGCCGCTGCGTCCACCCTTCGACGCCGAGCTCGCGCCGACGCTCGAAACGGTGCCGGGGTACTTCACCACCCTCGAGCCCGACTCCATCGCGGAGTTCCGAGCCGCGACCGGGCGGCCGCCTGCCGTCGAGGACGTCATCGCCGGCCGGCCGGTCGAGGTCGCCGACCACGTCATCGCGGGCCACGACGGAGGCGAGATCGTCGTCTCGGTGTTCCATCGGACCGACCGCGTGGGCACGGCGGCCCCGGGCGTCTATTTCCTCCATGGCGGGGGAATGATCGGCGGGAACCGCTGGTCGGTGGCGCCAATGCTTGTTGAGTGGGTCCTCGAGTACGGCGCCGTCGCGGCCTCCGTCGACTACCGGCTCGCGCCGGAGTTCCCCGATCCGACGCCGATCGAGGACTGCTACGCGGGCCTGCAGTGGTTCGCGGAGCACGCAGGTGAGCTCGGATTCGATCCGCGGCGGCTGCTCGTGGGCGGCCAGAGCAGCGGCGGCGGGCTCGGTGCCGGGACGACGCTGCTCGCACGCGATCGGGGCGGGCCGATGCCGGCCGCCCTGCTGCTCATGTGGCCGATGCTCGACGACCGGAACGAGACCGTCTCGTCCCGGCAGGTCGACGGCGTCGGCATCTGGGATCGCACCAGCAACGAGACCGGATGGACGGCCCTGCTCGGCGATCGCCGCGGCACCGCCGACGTGTCGATCTACGCCGCGCCGGCACGGGCGACCGACCTCTCGGGCCTGCCGCCGACCTATGTCGAGGCGGGCAGCGCCGAGGTGTTCCGCGACGAGTCCGTCGCCTTCGCGAGCGGGATCTGGGCAGCGGGCGGCAGTGCCGAGCTCCACATCTGGGCGGGCGGCTTCCACGGGTTCCAGGCGATCGTGCCGTCGGCGGCCGTCTCCCGTGCGGGTCGGCAGGCCCGCGAGGCCTGGGTGCACCGCATGCTTGCCGCGTGACCGGACGTTCGATTGCCCGCTAGACTGGTGGGAATACGCTTTCCCGCGAGGCGCGACTCGCCGGAACGGCCATCGCGGAGTCGGTCGGCACGCTCGTCGCCGAGGAGATCGAGGTGACGGATGCCTCGGTCGAGGCCCCGTTCACGCGTGGCCGCCGTGCGGGGCATCCGGCCCTCACCGTGCGCACGAGCGGCGACGGCGTGGCACGGTACCTCGCCACCGTCCCCGACGAGGCCGGTACGCAGGTCGTCGCCGACCACGTTCTCGCAGCCGCCGGCATCGAGCCGGTCATCGCCGGCCTGCCCGAGCATGTCGAGGCCGCCCGTCGCGGCGACGTGGTCACCGTCGTGAACCACGGCTCCGAGCCGGTCGTCGCGCCGGTCGCCGGCACCGACCTGGTCACCGGCGGGCCCGTCGCGAGCGTCGAACTCGGTGCGTTCGACTGGGCGATCGTACGCGAGGCGTGAGCACTCCGGGGGATACGATGCCGTCGACGAGTGAGGAGCCTCCCATGCGCGCGGTCGTTCTCAGCAGCTCGGGCCGCACCGCGGATCCCTGGCACCCCTACGACGCCACGAGCGCCGAGCTCGCGGGGCTCGCGCGCGAGGCGGGTTTCGACGTCGAGATCGTCGACGGCCCGCTCGAGGGGCTCGCCGCTCTCGACGATGCGACGCGGCTCGTCATCGTCAACGCCGGCGACCCCGACGGGCCGCTCCCCGACGGCGCCGACGACCCGGGCCCGGCCGACGAGCGTCTGGTCGCGAGAGCCGCTGCCGGGCTCGAGGCAGCGCTCGCCCGCGGCATCGGCCTCTTCGTCGCACATTCTGCGCTCTCGACGCTGCGCGAGCTGCCCGCCTACGGCGATGCGATCGGCGCGCGCTGGATCGACGGGGTGTCGTGGCATCCGCCGATCGGCGACGCACGCGTGCAGGTCGTCGGAGACCACCCGATCGCCGCCGGGCAGGCCGATTTCACGGTGTTCGACGAGCGCTACACGGGGATGCCGCTGACGGGCGACATCGAACCGATCGCCGTGCACGCCGAAGCGGGCGCGAACCATCCGCTCGTCTGGGCGCGCCGAGTCGGCGCCAGCCGCATCGTCGTCGACGCGCTCGGCCACGACGCGCGGTCCTACGAGTCGGCCGAGCACCGTCGACTCGTACGGTCGGCGCTGGCGTGGCTGGGAGCTGTCGCCGAACCGCTCAGCGCGACCGAGGGCCGTCCGCGCGTGACGCGCGTCGTCATCGCCCCCGACTCCTTCAAGGGCACGGTCACGGCCGCCGATGCCGCGGCCGCGATCGCACGTGGCTGGTCCGGGGTCGCGCCCGACGACGAACTCGTGCTGCGGCCCATGGCCGACGGCGGCGAGGGAACGCTCGACGCCCTCGCTGCGGCGGTCGCCGGCGCGGTGCGCATCCCGATCACCGTCCAGGGCCCCGACGACCGTCCCGTCGAGACGTCGTGGCTGCGGCTCCCCGGTGCCGACGGCGCGGGCGACACCGCGGTCGTCGAACTCGCGATGACGAGTGGCATCACCCTGCTCGACCCCCTGCGACCGCTCGACGCGCACACGCTCGGCTTCGGGCAGGCGATCGCCGCGGCACTCGACGCGGGAGTCGCCCGTCTGCTGCTCGCGATCGGCGGCAGCTCGTCGACCGACGGCGGCGTCGGCGCACTCACGGCACTCGGCGCGCGATTCCTCGACGCGTACGGGCGCCCGATCCGGCGCGGCAACCGCGGCCTCGGCGCGCTCGCGACGGTGGACCTCTCGGGCCTCCGGCCGCTGCCCGTCGGCGGCGTGCAGGTCCTCTCCGACGTCACCAGCCCGCTGCTCGGCGAATCGGGCGCGGCCGCGGTGTTCGGCCCGCAGAAGGGCGCATCGGCCGAGATGATCGAGGTGCTCGAGTCGAACCTCGCGCGGCTCGCGCGTATGGTGCTCGTGCCCGAGTCCGCCCCCGGTTCCGGTGCCGCCGGCGGCACCGGGTTCGGGCTGCTCGCCTGGGGCGCGACCATGGCCGGGGGCGCGAGCGCGGTCGCCGACGCGATCGGCCTCGACGCGGCGCTCGCGCGCGCCGACCTCGTCGTCACGGGCGAGGGCCGGTTCGACGGGCAGTCCGAGGCGGGCAAGGCGCCGACCGAGGTCGCCGGGCGGGCCGCCGCGGCGGGGGTCCGGGTCGCCCTGGTCGCGGGCGCGATCACGGCCGCGACCGACCGGTTCGCGACATCCGTCTCGCTCTCCGACCTCGCCGGCGACTCGGCCGCGGCGATGGCCGAACCCGTGCGATGGCTCGAGCTCGCCGGTGCGAGGTTGGGCGGCTTCGGTCACGGCCTGGCCGAACTCGGCTGACGTCACACTCAGGCGGGCCTCGAACCCGCTGGGTAGTGTGGAAGACGCCGCGCGCGAACATGCACCACGTGGCGAACCCGTTCGACAGGAAGGTCCGCGCGTGAGCTCATCCCGCTCTGCCATCGAAGACGTCTACTCGCAGGTGCTGGCACGCAACCCCGGCGAGCCCGAGTTCCACCAGGCAGTGCACGAGGTCTTCGGCTCGCTCGACCGCGTGCTCGAGAAGCACCCCGCGTACGTGCAGGCGTCGATCCTCGAGCGCATCTGCGAGCCCGAGCGGCAGATCATCTTCCGGGTGCCGTGGGTCGACGATGCCGGTCGCGTGCGCATCAACCGCGGCTTCCGCGTGCAGTACAACTCCGCGCTCGGGCCCTACAAGGGCGGGCTGCGGTTCCACCCCACCGTCACGCTCGGCACGGTCAAGTTCCTCGGCTTCGAGCAGATCTTCAAGAACGCGCTCACGGGCATGCCCATCGGCGGCGGCAAGGGCGGCAGCGACTTCGACCCCAAGGGTCGGTCCGACGCCGAGATCATGCGGTTCTGCCAGTCGTTCATGACCGAGCTCTACGCGCCACGTGGGCGAGTACACGCGATGTGCCCGCCGGGGACATCGGGGTCGGCGGCCGCGAGATCGGCTACCTCTTCGGCCAGTACAAGCGCATGACGAACCAGTACGAGTCGGGCGTGCTCACCGGCAAGGGCCTCACCTGGGGCGGCTCCCTCGTGCGCACCGAGGCCACCGGCTACGGCGCCGTCTTCTTCACCGAGCACATGCTCGCGACGAGGGGGCGCTCGTTCGACGGCGCCCGCGTGCTCGTGTCGGGTTCGGGCAACGTCGCCGACCTACGCCATCGAGAAGGTGCACGCCCTCGGCGGCATCGTCGTCGGCGCCTCCGACTCGTCGGGCGCCGTGCACGACCCCGACGGCATCGACCTCGACCTGCTCCGCGACATCAAGGAACGCCGCCGCGAGCGCATCGGCGCGTATGCCGACGAGCGCGGCCGGGCGCGCGAGGTTCCTCCCCGGGGCATCCGTCTGGGACATCGAGAGCGACGAGCCGATCCACGTCGCGCTGCCGTGCGCCACGCAGAACGAGATCAGCGAGGCGCAGGGCGCAAAGCTCGTCGCCGGCGGACTCGTCGCGCTCGCCGAGGGCGCCAACATGCCCACGACGCCGGGGGCGATCCGCGTGCTCAGGGAGGCCGGCGTGCTGTTCGGGCCGGGCAAGGCCGCGAACGCGGGCGGCGTCGCGACGTCGGCGCTCGAGATGCAGCAGAACGCCTCGCGCGACTCATGGAGCTTCGAGCACACCGAGGCGCGGCTCGCCGAGATCATGGCCGGCATCCACGAGCGCACCGCCACGACCGCCGACGAGTACGGCGCGCCGGGCGACTACGTGGTCGGCGCGAACATCGCGGGATTCATCCGCGTCGCCGACGCCATGCTCGCGCTCGGCGTGATCTGAGCGTCGCCCCCACCGCGCATTTTCGTGAGATGACGCAAATCGTCGGTTCGCGCGGCGTGTTCCGACGGTTTGCGTCATCTCGCGAGGCGGGCGGGCGGAGCTCAGCCCGCGGAACGGGTGGGCTCGGGCGTGTGGTGCTCGGGCTTGCGACGCTCGGGCGAGCGACGGTCGGGCACGTGACGCCCGGGCGTGTGCTGCTCGGACGCGCGCGGCGACAGCTTCGGCAGCGGGATCGGCGACGTGAGCGCCACCTCCTCCGAGAAGTCGGCGGGCACGAGGCGCCCGTTCGCGATCGACGAGGCGGTCGGCACCACCGGAAGCGACTGCGTCTCGATGGCGGAGAGCGCCGCGGTCGGGGCATCCGCGAATCGCACGACGGGCCGCCATGCGGATTCCGGATGCCTCGCCACCCGCATTCCCCGTGAGAACACCAGCCAGCCCACCCCGATGAGCGCCGCCACTGCCGCCGCGACCGCGGCGATGCCCAGCGCCCAGCGGGGGCCCATGCTGTCGGCGACGGCGCCGACGATGGGCGCGCCGATCGGGGTGCCGCCGACGAGGATCGCCATGTACAGCGCCATGACGCGGCCGCGAAGCGCGGGTTCGGTCGTCGTCTGCACGTAGCCGTTGGCGGTCGTCAGGATGGTGACGGCGCCGAGGCCGATGAGGATGGTCGAGGCCGCGAACGTCCAGAAAGTGGGCATGAGCGCTGCGATCAGCGTCGCGACTCCGAAGAACGCGGTCGCCAGGATGATGACGCGGATGCGCGCGCGCTCGCGTCGGGCGGCGAGCAGTGCACCGGTGAGCGAGCCGATCGCGAGGATCGATGAGAGCAGGCCGTATTCGGCGGCACCGCGCCCGAACTCGACCGCCATCGTCGACGAGAAGATCGGGAAGTTCATGCCGAACGCACCGATGAGGAACACGATGACGAACACGATCATGAGGTCTGGCCGTGTCAGCACGTAGCGGAAGCCCGCGACGAACTCGCCCGACGAGCGTGGCCGCGTGACGGGCTTCAGGCGCCCGCCGCGCAGCATGGCGAGTGCGCCGAGCACCGCGAGGAACGAGACGGCGTTGATGACGAACACCCAGCCCGAGCCGACGAGCACGATGAGCAGGCCGGCGACGGCCGGGCCGATGAGACGGGCGGAGTTGAACGACGCCGAGTTCAGTGCGACCGCGTTCGACATGTTCGAGCTCGACACGAGGTCGGAGACGAAGGTCTGCCGCGCGGGCATGTCGACGGCGTTGACGATGCCGAGGGCGAGCGCGAAGCCATAGAGGTGCCAGAGCTCGGCGTGGCCGAGGATGAGCAGGAGGCCGAGCCCGAGGCCGAGCAGCATGAGCGCCGACTGGGTGAACATGAGGATCTTGCGGCGTTCGAAGCGATCGGCGAGGAGGCCGGTGAAGGGCACGAGCAGCACCTGCGGTGCGAACTGCAGGGCCATGGTGATGCCGACGGCGAAGGCGTCGTTGTCGGTGAGCTCGGTGAGCACGACCCAGTTCTGGGCGGTGGCCTGCATCCACGCGCCGACGTTCGAGACGAGGGCGCCGATGAACCAGATTCGGTAGTTGCGGTGGGCGAGGGAACGGAACATTGCACTCACTGGGTTGCGAGCCCTCCCATCAGTTCTGCGGCACGGGCGAGTACTGCGCGGTCTTCTTTCGAGAGCTCGCGCAGGCGGGTGGTGAGCCACGCGTCTCGCTGGGAGATGGTGGCCTTGACGAGGGCGAGGCCCGCGTCGTTCAGGGCGATGTTGGTCTTGCGGCGGTCGACCTCGTCGGCGGTGCGCTCGATGTAGCCCGCCTCTTCGAGGCAGTTGACGGTGCGGTTCATCGACGGCGCCGACACCTTCTCGCGCTCGGCGAGCTGGGTGAGGGTCTGCGTGCCGCCGCGGTACAGCGCACCGAGCACCGCGAACTGGGCGTCGCTGACCGCTTCGTCGGCCTTCTGGGCGCGCATGCGGCGGGTGAAGCGGAACGCCCCCATGCGCAGGTCGGTGCTCAGTTCTGCGATGGTTGCCATGACTCATTAGCCTAGCTCATTAGCCTTGCTAAGTAAAATGAGCGAGCGATCGGATGTCCCTCCTCGTCGCGCGTCGGAAACACCGCGGTAATCGCCGCCTGACAGTGTTCAGCTCATGGGGACGCTCTTCGACGGCTATCTGACGACCCGCTCGGGCCGGAAGCGCAAACACGCCACCGCCCCGTGGGACGAGATGTTCCCGTCCGACGCCACCGCGGTGCGCGAGCCCTACCGCGAGCTGTACCCGGCGCTCGCGCGCATGTCGCAGGACGAATTGCGCGGCCGCACCGATGCGCTGGCCAGTTCGTACCTCGCACAGGGCGTCACGTTCGACTTCGCGGGGGAGGAGCGGCCGTTCCCGCTCGACGCCGTGCCACGGGTGATCGCCGCCGACGACTGGGCCATGGTCGAGGCGGGCGTCGCACAGCGCGTGCGGGCGCTCGAGCGCTTCCTCGCCGACGTGTACGGCCCGCAGCTTGCGGTGCGCGACGGGGTCATCCCCGCGTCGCTCATCAGCTCGTCGACCCATTACCACCGCCAGGCGTCAGGTATCGAGAACTCCAACGGCGTGCGCATCCACGTCGCCGGCATCGACGTCATCCGCGATGAGCGGGGCGCCTGGCGCGTGCTCGAGGACAACGTGCGGGTGCCGAGCGGCGTGAGCTACGTGATCTCGAACCGGCGGGTCATGGCGCAGACCCTGCCCGAGCTCTTCACGTCGATGCGGGTGCGCCCCGTGGGCGACTACCCGAACCGGCTGCTCCAGGCACTGCGTGCTGGGGCACCCGAAGGCGTCGACGACCCCACGGTCGTCGTGCTCTCGCCGGGTGTGTTCAACTCGGCGTACTTCGAGCACACGCTGCTCGCGCGGCTGATGGGCGTCGAGCTCGTCGAGGGACGCGACCTCTTCTGCTCGGGTGGTCGCGTGTGGATGCGCACCACCGCCGGACCCACCCGCGTCGACGTCATCTACCGTCGCGTCGACGACGAGTTCCTCGACCCGCAGCAGTTCCGCCCCGACTCCGTGCTCGGCGCACCGGGGCTCATGCTCGCCGCGCGCCTCGGCCACGTCACGATCGCCAACGCAGTGGGCAACGGCGTCGCCGACGACAAGCTCGTCTACACCTACGTGCCCGACCTCATCCGCTACTACCTCGGTGAGGAGCCGCTCCTCCCGAACGTCGACACGTGGCGACTCGAGGAGCCCGACGCGCTCGCCGAGGTGCTCGACCGGCTCGACGAGCTCGTCGTCAAGCCCGTCGACGGCTCGGGCGGCAAGGGGCTCGTCGTCGGGCCCGACGCCTCGAAGTCGACGCTCGCCGAGTTGCGCGGGCGGCTGATCCAGGACCCGCGCGGGTGGATCGCGCAACCCGTCGTGCAGCTCTCGACGATCCCGACGCTCGTCGAGGACGGCATGCGTCCCCGGCACGCCGACCTGCGCCCGTTCGCCGTCAACGACGGCAACGAGGTGTGGGTGCTGCCCGGAGGCCTCACCCGTGTCGCGCTGCCCGAGGGCGAACTCGTCGTGAACTCGAGCCAGGGCGGCGGATCGAAGGACACGTGGGTGCTCGACGGTGATCCGGCCACGGGGCAGATGGGCGTGCAGCGGGTGCGCGCGGCGGCCGGAGACGTCGGTTCGCTCGTCGCCCACCAGGCGACGCGGGCGGCCCAGGCTGCGTCGGCCCCGCCGGCCGCCCGGCCCGACACGCCTGCTGCCCCGAGCGAGCACGTGCGACATCGGCCCGAAGCCTCGCCGCAGGACGAGGACGCGCCGATGCGCCAGCAACAGCAGCAGCAACAGCAGCAAAAGCAGTCCGATCGGGGAGGTGCCTGATGCTCTCGCGCATCGCGGAGTCGCTCTTCTGGATCGGCCGTTACATCGAGCGCAGCGACGGAACCGCGCGCATCCTCGACGTGCACCTGCAGCTGCTGCTCGAAGACCCCTGGATCGACGAGGACACCGCCTGCCGCGGCGTGATCTCCGTGATGGGCAGCGAGGCGAACGAGGATGTCGCGCTCGGACGTGAGGACGTCCTCGCGCTGCTCGCGGTCGACCCGACCCAGCCGGCGTCGATCGCCCACTCGATCGCCTCCGCTCGGGAGAATGCGCGCCGCGCCCGCGAGATCGTGTCGACCGAGCTCTGGGAGACGCTCAACCAGACGAACGCGCGCATGCCGCGTCGCATCGCCGCCGACAAGACCCACGAGTTCTTCCGCTGGGTGCGCGATCGGGCCGCGCTCGCCGTCGGCGTCGTCGATTCGGCGACGAGCCGCGACGAGGCGTGGCACTTCCTCACCCTCGGACGCTCGATCGAACGTGCCGACATGACCGCACGCCTCCTCGCCACGCGCGTGCTCACCGAGGACAGCGGACCGAGCTGGACGACGATCCTGCGCAGCTGCGGCGGCTACGAGGCGTACCTCCGCAGCTACCGCGGTGTGCCGTCGACCCAGTCGGCGGCGGAGTTCCTGCTGCTCGACCGGCTGTTCCCGCGGTCGATCATCGCGAGCGTCATCCGGGCCGAGGAGTCGCTGCGCGAGATCGATCCGCGTGCCGGCCGCGTCGGCGTCACCGACCAAGGGCAGCGGATGCTCGGACAGATCCGCTCGGAGCTCGAGTACCGACCCATCGCAGAGATCCTCACCGATCTCTCGGAGCACATGGAGCACGTGCAGGAGGTCGTGTCGGGCGCGAGCGAGGCGATCCGCCAGCGGTACTTCCCGGCGAGCGTCGCGCCCGTGTGGATCGGGGAGGTCTCATGAGCCGCATCCGCATCGTGCACCGTACCGGCTTCAGCTACGACGAGCCCGCGACCGCCTCGTACAACGAGGCGCGCATGCTGCCGCACTCGGGCGGCGAGCAGTTCGTGCTGCAGGCCGGGCTCGACATCCGCCCGGGCGCCACGCAGCACTCGTACCTCGACTACTGGGGCACGCGCGTGTCGACGTTCGAGGTGCTCACTCCGCACCGCGAGCTCTCGGTGACGGCGACGAGCCTCGTCGAGGTGCGTCCGGGGCCGCCGCTCCGATCGGAGCTCGGCTGGGACGAACTCGCTCTCGGCGTCGACCTCGGGGATCGGCCTCGTCGAGGCGTCGTCGCTGTCACCGGCGACGACCCCGTCGCCCGAGGTGGCGGCGCTCGCGGCAGAGATCGCCGCGGAAGGGGCGCCCGTCGGCGACACCGCTCTCGAGATCTGCCGACGCCGTGGGCTCGGCGATGGAGTACGTGACCGGAGTGACGGGCGTGCACTCCACGGCCGTCGAGGCGTGGGATGAACGCAAGGGCGTCTGCCAGGACATCGCCCACGTCGCGCTCGGGGCACTGCGATCCGTCGGCATTCCCGCGCGCTACGTCTCGGGCTACCTGCACCCCGACGCCGACGCGTCGATCGGGCAGACGGTCATCGGCGAGTCGCACGCCTGGGTGGAGTGGTTCGCCGGCGACTGGCGCGGCTACGACCCGACGAACCTCGCCGAGGTCGGCGAGTTGCACGTGCTCGTGGGTCGCGGTCGCGACTACGGCGACGTGTCGCCGCTGCGGGGGGTGTACGCCGGGCCGACCGCGTCCGAGCTCTTCGTCACGGTCGAGATCACCCGCGTCGCCTGAGCGGCGACGACCCGCCAGACGGAGCGGCGAGGGGCCCGCCCCGCCACTCGGCGAGACGGGCCCGTTTGCGAGCGCCTGCGAATCAGCCGCAGCTGAACTTCGCGTCACCCCAGACGCCATGGGCGCCGTTGATGCTGCCGGGCGCGTCGACGATGAGGTCGACGTACTGCACGCCGGTCAGGTCGACGTTCACGGATTCGGGCGCGAAGCCCGGCGTGAACGTGCGCGACTGGTATCGGTTCACCCCGTCGACGTCGACCTTGAAGATCACGTTGCCGGCGAAGCCGGCCTCGAGACCGACCTCGGCGGTGAACGCATCGCACGCCCCGCCCACGTAGTAGGTGATCTTCGACAGAGCGTGCACGCCGAGTCCCTTCTCGTAGGTCGGACGCTCACCCGTCGCGGCATCCGTGTAGTTGATCGCGAGCGGCACGTCGGGCGAGGTCGCCGCGTCCTTGTTCGCGACGTCCTTGCCGATGACACCCCATCCGTTCGTGGCGCTGAGCCACGGCAGGTCGGATGCGAACACCGTGCCCGACGGCGGCGTCGGCAGCGGCTGGTCGACGACCTTCCAGTCGAAGATCTTGAGCCGCGACTCCGTCGGGAGCACGACGTAGTCGAGCTCCTTGGCCGGGTTCAGCCGCACGAGGTTCGAGTACACCTGGTACTTGTACGTCGGGTACTCGTACACCGCCGGGTTCGTGGCGCTGTTGCGCCCGAGCGAGGCGATCGCGACGCTCGCGCCGCCGAGCCCCGACGCCTGCGGCAGCCAGTTCGGGAAGAACACGTTCTGCTGCGAGGTGGTGCCGTCGGTGTAGTGCAGCTCGAGCGCAGGATTCACCCCGCCGCCGGACGCCGCCGACGCGAGCAGCGCGAGGTGCGTGCCCTGGCCGGTGAGGGCGATGGTCTGCCCCGCGGGTGCCACCGAGTTCGGCTCGCCGATCGGCCCCGGCCACTCGTACTCGATCGCCGCATCGCCGGTGCCGACGGTCACCGCCCCGCCGGGGATCACGCCGGCCCGTTCGAGCGCCTCGGCCGAGAACGAGGCGCCGCCGCCGTCGAAGTCGCCGGCCTTCGCGGTCGAGAGGCCGGTGATTGAGACGGCGTTGTACGCCCCGGCGAGCGAGCCGTAGGCGACGTAGATCTGGTTCGCCCCCGACACCGTGTTGGGATCGCGCTGCGTCGTGTATGCCGCCTCGACCGTCACGGTCTGCAGGTCGGCGGACGCGGCATCCGTCACCTCGAAGACGAACTCCGCAGTGGCTGAGCCGCCCGCCTGAACGGTGCCGACCTCGTCGCCGGTCGAGGAGACGAGCGTCCAGCCCTCGGGCGCGACGGGCGTCAGGACGACGCCGTCCTTCGCCTTGGTCCCCGTGTTGCGGAAGGTCGCGGTCGCGGTCGTCTCGTCGCCCTGGAAGACGCGGTCGGCCAGGTCGACGGCGACGGATGCCGCGTAGGCATCCGCGTCCTTGCCGCCGACGGCGCTCGTGGCCGCGAGCACGACCTCGGTGCGCTCGCCGGAGGCGATCGCCTCGAGCTTGACGTTCACGACACCTCCGGCGTGCTCGGCGTCGTAGAACCAGCCGGATGCCGCGGCATCCAGCTCGGCCTTCGAGCCGACCTTCTTCAGCCGGATGTCGTCGATCGCGACGTTCGCGGGAGCCGAGCCCGTGTGCGCCTCGATGAGGTACGGGCGCGCATCCGACTTGCCGTCGTAGTCGCCCTCGCGCTCGCCGATGCCGATGGTCACCGTGCCCTTCTTGCCGGCGTCGGGCGCCGTGACCGTGAAGGTCTGGCTGCTCGATTCGTCGTCGGCGTAGCCCCGGGTGACCTTGTCGTCCTCGTAGAGCGCGAACTCGCTCTCGCCCTGCGGGTACAGCGACAGGGTGATGGGGGAGTCCTCGGGCACGAGCGAGGCGTTGCGGGCATCGATGCCCTGGGGCACGAGCGCACCGGCGCGCACGAAGATCGGCAGGCGCTCGAGCGGAGCCGGGTGGCCGTTGAGCACCTGGCCGCCCTCATGCACCCTGCCGGTCCAGTAGTCGACCCACTGGTCGCCGGCAGGCAGGTAGATGCCGTTGCGCACGGTCGACTTCGTGAACACCGGGGCGACGAGGTAGTCCTCGCCGAGCAGGAACTCGTTGTTCGACTCGACGCCGTAGGCACCCGGGTCATCCGGGTACTCGAGCGCGATCGAGCGCATCATCGGCACGCCGCTGCGGTGCGATTCCGCCGCGAGCGTGTAGATGTAGGGCATCAGGCGCTGACGAAGCTGCAAGTAGTCGCGGTTGATCTCAGTGGCCTGTTCGCCGTAGAGCCACGGGCGCTTGTCGGTCGCCGCCCAGCCGCTCATGGAGTAGAGCGCCGGTGCGAACGCCTTCCACTGCAGGTCACGCACGTAGCTCTCGGCGGAGCCGCCGAAGATGCCGTCGACGTCACCCGTCGTGAACGGCGAGCCCGGAGTTGCCGGCGCCGGTGAGCGCCGAGACCTGCCAGCGCACGGCGTCGAGGTTGCCCGAGTGGTCGCCGGTCCATTGCATGCCGCAGCGCTGCGAGCCGGCCCAGCCCTCCACCATGAGCGACGTGCCGCGCGCGTCGGAGTACTGCTCGATGCCGCCGTGCGCCGCCTCGCAGCCGGTGAGCGCGAGACGATAGCCCGAG
Organism: uncultured Actinomycetota bacterium; assembly: GCA_963758615.1. GTDB lineage: Bacteria > Actinomycetota > Actinomycetes > Actinomycetales > Microbacteriaceae > Agromyces. Next base: position 246,068 of record CAVWVZ010000008.1, read on the forward strand.
CCGACCCAGGCGACGTCGAGCTTGCGCAGGCGGATGCCGGCATCGCCGACCTCGTACTCCTGCTCGGTCAGCGAGCGCTGCGTCCACGAGGCCGGTCTTCGAGTGCCGGTCTGCTGCGGCGATCGCGTCGACTGTCTCCGGCAGCTCCTGGTACTCGCAGCCGTAGCCGTCGTTCACCAGCATCCAGCCGGCCGGCATGTCGTGCTCGACGAAGCCCTTGGCGACATCGAGGTCGCCTGCGGGCGTGCGCAGCTTCGACGGCATCGCCGGCTGCCCGAGTACGTCGGGTTGCGAGCGGTTGTAGCAGTCGGCGTCGCCGTACTCGAGCGCGTACACCGGCGGCATCATCGGACGCCCGGTGAGCTGCGGTGTAGCGACTCGAGCGACGCCTTGTAGTCGCCGACGAAGTAGTACGCGTCGAAGCGGCTGCTCCTCGTGGGTGGTGGCGATGTGCGCGGCGAAGTCGTAGCTTCCTCGCGCGAAGGTGTTGCGCAGCACGCCGTAGCCGTTCGACGACATGTAGTACGGCACGGCGTTCGGGTAGCCGTCGTCGTCCCAGTCGAAGTTCGCTGGCGATGTTGACGGTCGCGTCCGGTGTGCACCGAAGCGCCCGTTCTGCATGCCGCCGCCGATGAACTGCTCCCCGTCGACGTCGGCGAGGTGCTGCGTCGCGGATGACGCGCCGAACGTGATGGGCGTAGATTCGGCCCAGACGACCGAGCCGTCGGCGCGCTCCGCGGCTGTGCGGCCCGTGGCCCGATCGACGACGATCGACACGTCGCTCGTCGAGAGCCGGATCTCATCGCCGGTCGCGACGGTGACGTCGGTGCCGTCGAAGGTGTCGGTGCCGACGACGATGTCGGCGGTGCGGGTGGGATCGTTCTGCGGGGTGTTCGCCGGGTCGGTGAACTCGCCACTCGGATCCGCCTCGATGCGGAACGTGCCGGCGTCGAGGAACGTCACCCGCATCGCGCCGTGTTCGGCGGTCAGGGTCACGCGCGCGCCGTCCTGCTCGACGTCGGTGATCGCACCGAGGGGAGTGCCTGCCGGATCGACTGCCACCTCCGGAGTCACCTTCTTCACGGCGATCGGCGTCGTCGCCGACGTGGTGGACTCCGCGGCGGCCGTCTCCGCAGCGACTGCGGATGCGGTCGTGGCGAACGCCGGAGCGATCCCCGCCCCGGTGATCGCGAGCAACGCGGTCAGGCCGACTGCGCCGGTCCGCGCGACGATGCGCGCCCGGCGTGTTCGGTGTTGGGTCATCATTTCTCACTTTCAGATGAGTGATCGAACATGATTGGAATTTCAGCGAAACGTTCACATAGAATCAGTTTGGTTTCACCTCGGTCAAGGGTTTCCGCGGATTTCGTTGATGAAGTCGCGCGAACTCGGCGGGTCGTCCGCCAAGTGCCGTGGTGGCCTTCGGCGTGCTGCCACAATGACCCCATGCCGACGTTCACCGACGACCACGGGGTCCGAATCCACTACAAGATGTGGCGCGTCGACGACCCCGTCGCCGTGGTGCAGCTCGCCCACGGCATCGGCGAGCACATCGGCCGCTACGACGAGCTCATCGAGGCGCTGAACGCGGCCGGCTACTCCGTGTGGGCCGACGATCACCGCGGCCACGGCCAGACCGGCTTCGAGCAGCACGGCGGCGACCTCGACCGCATGGGACGGCCCGGTCCCGGCGGAATGCGCGCGGCGATCGCGGGCCTCGAGCGCTTCGGCGAGGTGATCCGTGAGGCAGAGGGCGCGGATGTGCCACTGGTGGCCCTCGGGCACTCGTGGGGATCGTTCATGACGCAACACGTCGTCAACCGGCATCCCGACCGCTACGACGCCGTGGTGCTCACCGGCACGGCGTGGCTGCAGCTCGGCTACACGAACATCGGCGACCTGAACAAGCGCTTCGCGCGACCCGGCGGCACCAATGTCGAGTGGCTGAGCCGCGACCCGGCGGTGGCCGAGGCATGGGAGGCGGACCCGTACACGACGGACCGCACCTTGCAGCAGCTGTTCGGCTGGCCGGCGTCGTTCTCGCTCATCACCCGTCCGTCGAAGCGCATCCCAAGCGAGCTGCCGCTCCTGATCATGGTGGGGTCCGATGACCCGGTCGCCGGGGAGCGCAGTGCGAAGGCGCTCCTGAAGGATTACGTCCGCGCGCGCGAACCTCGTCGACGCGACCCTCATCGTCTACGAGGGCGCGCGCCACGAGGTGTTCAACGAGACGAACCGCGAAGAGGTTCGCGCCGACCTCATCCGCTGGCTCGACGAGCGCTTCGCCGTCGACTGAGCTAAGTCGGCGCGCGACGCCGGGACGTCGAACCCCAGTAGGCGGATGCGGGGGTGGTGCGCGGCGCGCGACTCGGTCGCCCACGGGTAGACGATGGTGGTCAGGTTGCAGTTGCCGAGCACCGGCAGCAGGTCGCGGTAGCCGTCGGGGTCCATGCCCGCCAGCTCGCAGAACACCAGCCTGATGAGCGTCGCGTGCGCCACGATCAGCACCCTGCCGTCGGGGAACTCGGCGACCAGCTCGTCGAGCACCGGCAGCGCACGGGCGATGCCGTCGCGGCCGCGCTCGCCGCCCGGGAGCGGGTTGCTGGCCGGCGCCCGGCGGAATGCATCCCATTCGTCGGGCCAGCGCTCGGCGATCTCGTCGGGCATGAGACCCTCCGCATCGCCGAAGTCGATCTCGACGAGTCGGTCGTCGAGCCGCAGGGCGAGTCCGGTCGTCTCGACGGCCGGCGCGGCCGACCGGCGTGCACGGCTGAGCGGCGACGCGACGATCGCGTCGAGGTGCGCATCGACCGCCCAGGCCCCGAGTCCGGCGGCCTGCCCGAGCCCGTGGCGCGTGAGCGCGACATCGGAGTTGCCCGCGTAGCGGTGTTCGGCGTGCCAGATCGTCTCGCCGTGGCGTGCCAGGAAGAACGTCGTCATTTCGCCAGCGTACGCAGCCGCTCGACAAACGAATAGGGCGAGGCGTATGTTTTGAACATGTTCGAAAATGGTGAGAACGCCCCGACGGGCAAGAGCGCGCGCACACGGGCCCTCATTCGCGACACCGCCCTCGCCTCCTTCCGCGAGCGGGGGTACGACGAGACCACGCTGCGTCGCATCGCCCACGAGGCGGGGGTCTCTCTCGGCAACGCGTACTACTACTTCCCGACCAAGCAGCACCTGGTGCAAGAGCTGTATCTCAGCGTGCAGGTGCAGCATCGCGATGCGGCGCAGCCGCTGCTCAAGGGCACCGATGACCTCATCGAACGTCTCGGCATCGTCTACCGCACCGGACTCGCCGTGCTGTCTCCGTTCCACGACTTCGCTCCGGGCTTCCTCTCGGCGGCGGTCTCGCCGCGCTCACCGATCAACCCGCTCTCGGCCGACTCCGAGCCGGCGCGCGACATCGTCCTCGGCCTGTTCCGCGAGGCGGTCGCCGGCGCGAAGCACTCGCTCCCGGCTGACTTCGAGCGGTCGCTCCCGTCGGCGCTGTGGCTCGGGCACCTGCAACTCGCGTTGTTCTGGGTCTACGACACCTCGCCAGGTCAGGAGCGCACGCTGCGCCTGCTCGACCGGGGGCTCAAGCTCCTCGGGCTCGCGCTGCCGCTCGCACGCATGCCGCTGCTGCGGGCTCCGATGCGTGAACTGCTCGACCTGGTGAGCGAGGTGCGGGCATGACCGTTCCGGCGCCGGGCCTCGCCGGCAGGTACGGCGGCCGAGTCCGCACGCCCGAGCTGCCGATGGCATTCACGTTCCCCGAGTTCGCGCGCGGGGCGATCTGCGCGTGGGTCGTGTTCCAGCTCGTGTTCCCGCTCAGCTATCCCCTGATCCTCGTCGTCGCCGCGATCACCGCCCCCGGGGCCGATCCCGGTGAGGCGATGTCGGACACGTGGGCACAGGCACTGGCGTGGGGACTGATCGGCATCCTGTGGACCTTCGTCTTCGCCCTGCCATGGTCGCTCGGCGCACTCGTACTCGTCGGCGCTCCTGCGGCCTGGTTGCTGGGCATCTCGATCCGCCGGGTGCGGTCGTTCCGCGTGCACCTCCTGCTGTTCGCGATCCTCGGGCTCGGCGTCGGCGGGCTCACCGCATGGCTCGCGAGCAGCACGATGTCGACGGGCGCGGGCATCCCCTACGTGGTGATCGGCGCACTGGTCACCGCCGCGAGCGTCGCCTACGGCTGGCGGCGCACGGCGTCGCGGGCCCTGCGCGACGACGCGAGACTCGATCGAGCAGGCACCGGCGACGCGGCATCCGTAGGCTGTACCCCATGCACGGTGAGTACAAGGTTCCCGGCGGCAAGCTCGTGGTCGTCGACTTCGACGTCGTCGACGAGGTCATCCGCAATCCGCGCGTCGCGGGCGACTTCTTCCTCGAGCCCGACGAGGCGCTGGGCGACATCAACGCGGCGCTCGACGGCCTGGCTGCGGCATCCGATGCGAAGCAGATCGCCGCGGCGATCACGGGGGGTCTTCGCTCCGACGCCGTGATGCTGGGGTTCTCGGCTGAGGCGGTGGCTGTCGCGGTGCGACGCGCGCTGACGGATGCCACGAGCTGGGCGGATTACGAATGGGAGATCGTGCACGACGCGGCCGTGCCGCCGCGCACCCACCTCGCGCTCGACGAGGTGCTCGCGACACGCGTCGGCGAGGGCCGGCGCAAGCCCACGCTGCGGTTCTGGGAGTGGGACGAGTCGGCGGTGGTCATCGGCTCGTTCCAGTCGGTGAAGAACGAGGTCGACCCCGACGGCGCCGAGAAGTACGGCTTCGAGGTGGTGCGCCGCATCTCGGGCGGCGGCGCGATGATGATGGAGCGCGGCAACGTCGTGACGTACTCGCTGTACGTGCCGGCCGAGCTCGTGCAGGGCATGAGCTTCGCCGACTCCTATGCGTACCTCGACGACTGGGTGCTGCAGGGCCTGCGCGCGATCGGCATCGAGGCCACCTACCAGCCGCTCAACGACATCGCGAGCCCGCTCGGCAAGATCGGCGGCGCCGCGCAGAAGCGTCTCGGCTCAGGTGCCGTGCTGCATCACGTGACGATGGCGTACGACCTCGACAACGAGAAGATGCTCGAGGTGTTGCGCATCGGCCGCGAGAAGATCAGCGACAAGGGCATCGCATCGGCGGCCAAGCGTGTCGACCCGCTTCGCTCGCAGACCGGGCTGTCGCGTGCCGCCATCATCGAGAGCCTCAAGCAGACCTTCACGTCGCTCTACGGTGCGACTCCCGGCACGGTCACGACCGACGAACTCGCCGAGGCCGAGGCCCTTGCTGAGTCGAAGTTCTCGACGAGCGAGTGGCTCTACCGCGTGCCCTGACCGACGCCTCACTTCGCGCGGGCGACTGGAACGTCCAGCGATCCTCTGTACAATCGCCGGGTGGACTGGTGGATGTGGCTCGTGATCGCCGCGCTCGTGCTCGCCTTCGGGTGGGTCGCGGTGCGGCGCGGCTGGATCGACCTGTCCGACAAGACCAGGCGCGGTGGCGGCGGTGGCGGCGTCATGATGATCGGCGACGAGGTCTTCGCCCCCCGCAAGCACGAGGCGCAGGTCGAACTCGACCGGCAGAGCCGGCTTCCGGTTCCCGCCCCGGTGCCGGGCGACGGCGACAAGGGCATCGCCTTCGCCGACGAAGAAGAGCCGGCGGATGTCCCGGCGCGCGCCGACCGTTTCAAGGGCTCGATCCGGCTCGACGTCGAGCGCTGACCGTCGGTCGAGTAGGCCGCGGCCGTCCCGCCGGTCGAGTAGCGAGCGCAGCGAGCGTATCGAGACCAAGCCGTGGTCTCGATACGGCCTGCGGCCTACTCGACCGACCGCTACTCGACCGGCGGCACGACCGTCGGGCATCCGAGCGCGCCCGCCACGTCCCGCATCGCCGCTGCCGCAGTCGGCACGGTCATGAGGGCGTTGCCGCCGACGATATGCAGCCCATAGGCGTCTTCGAGGGCGACGAAGGTCATGGCGAGTTGCTCATCGGGGAGTGCGGCGGTGAAGACCCCCGCCTCGCGGCCCGCGGCGAAGATCCCGGTATAGGTCTCGAGTTGGCGCAGGTAGAGCTTCTGCACGAGTTCGTCGTGCAGTGCCGAGTTGCCCGCGAGCACGTCGAACTCGTAGAGCAGGCTCATGAGCGCGTCGTCGGGGCCGGTCGGCAGGCCCGCGTCGATGGCGGCGGCGAGGCGGTCGCGGGGATCGGCGAGAGCGGCGATCGTCGCATCCCGCTCGTCGCAGAACCGCTCGACACCCGCGGCATGCGCTTCGACCAGAAGGGCGTCCAGGTCCTCGTAGTAGTAGAGGATCGCGCCCCGGCTGAGACCCGCCTGGGCCGCGACATCCGTCAGCGACAGCGACCGGAGCCCGCGTGTACGTCCTGCGGCATACGTCGCTTCGATGAGCGCCGCGCGCCGCGCCTCCTGCCGTTTCGGTCGTGCCATGCGGTTGACACTAGCCGACCCTCGTGCCACACTGCTTGAATTCTTCGACACTGGCGTCAAAGAATTCGAACCTCGCATCGCATCCCCGACGAAGAGAGAACGACGATGTCCCAATCCCCGACCCTCGACACCGCGGCGACGACGACGCACGGCGGGCAGCTCTCGCGCTCGCTCGGCGTCGGAGGCAACGTGCTCATCACGCTCTCGGGCATCTCGCCCGCCTCGAGCGTCTTCATCCTCGGCGGCGCCGCGCTCGCCGGTTACGGCACGGGAGTGTTCTGGGGATTCCTGCTCGCAGGCGTGATCAGCATCCTCATCGCCTTCTGCTACGCCGAACTCGCGTCGCGGCATCCGATCGCCGGTGGTGACTACTCGCTCGTCAGCCGGGTGCTCGGTCCCTCCGCGGGCGCGGCCGTGTTCTTCATCGGCCTCGTGAGCCTGCCGCTGATCATCGCGATCTTCGCGCTCGGCGTCGCCGACTACCTCGGAGTCGCGATCGCCGGCCTCGACCCCCTCGCGACCGCCCTCATCGTGATCGTGCTCGCCACGGTCACGGCGTGCTTCAACATCCGGGCGAACGCCTGGGTCACCGGAGCGTTCCTGTTCGTCGAGATGGCCGCGCTCGTGCTGCTCGCCCTGCTCGGTTTCGTGCACATCGAGCGCCCCATCACCGAGCTGCTCGACCCGCAGGCGCTCGATCTCGCCACCGGCGAGCTCGCGCCACTCGGCATCGCCGGCCTCGTGCTCGCCGTGACCCAGGGGATCTTCTCGTACAACGGCTACGGCGGCGCGGTCTACTTCGCCGAGGAGACGAAGAACGCCAGGCGCGCCATCGCGCGTGCCGTGCTCTGGAGTGCGGTCATCACCGTCATCGCCGAGCTGGTGCCGCTGACCGCCGTGCTGCTCGGGGCGACCTCGCTCGAGGGCCTCTTCGGCGCCGAACTGCCCGTCGAGACCTTCCTCGGCGAGCGCGCGGGCGACACCGTGACGACCTTCGTGCTCGTCGCCATCGCCCTCGCGATCATCAACGCCATCATCGCGATCGCACTGCAATCGGGTCGGCTCCTGTTCGCCGCGGCACGCGACGAGGCGCTCCCCGCCGCGATCGCCAAGCCGCTCGCGCGAGTGTCGCCGACGACGAGGATGCCGATCGTCGCGACGATCGTCATGGGCGTCATCGCGCTGGCCGCATGCTTCATCCCGTTCGACGTACTGCTGAACGCCACCGGCTCGACCCTCGCCTTCAGTTACGGCTTCATCGCGCTCGCCGCGCTCGTGGTGCGACGCACGGCCGACCCCGCGTCGTCCGCCGGCTACCGCATGCCGCTGTGGCCCGCACCACCCGCCGTCGCGCTCATCGCGATCATCGCGATCTTCGTGATCGGCATCCTCGACCCCGCGCAGTGGCTGAGCCTCGGCATCGCGTTCGGCATCGTCGCGGCCGGATTCCTCTACTACGCGCTGTACCTGCGCCGCAGCCCCGGCGCGCTGCACCTCATCGAGGGCGACGACGACGAGGAGCTGACCGCATGATGCTCGACACCCTCATCACCGGCGCCCGCGTGCGCACGTTCGACCCGGCACAGCCGTGGGCCGAGGCGGTCGGCATCGTGGGCGACCGCATCGCGTATGTCGGCGCCGCGGCGGATGCGCCGTCTGCAAGCCGGTCGATCGACGCGACCGGCCGGCTGGTCACGCCGGGAATCATCGACAGCCACAACCACCTGCTGCTCGGCTTCGACGAGGACGCGGTCAGCCTCGAGGGAGCGCACGAGCTCGCCGCCGTGCGGCGCCGGATCGCCCGCTTCGCGGCCCGCCGCCCCGAACTCGAGTGGGTGTGCGCCGAGAACGCGGTCTACTCGGTCGTCGCAGGCCGCCGGCCGAACGCCGCCGACCTCGACGGACTCACCGACCGGCCGGTCTTCGTCACGACCTACGACCAGCACTCCGTATGGCTGAACAGGGCGGCGCTCCGGGTGCTCGGCATCGCCGGGGGCGGCGACATCGCCTGGGGGCGTCCCGAGCGCGACCCTGCGACGGGCGAGCCGACCGGCTGGGTCACCGACTTCTACACGAGCGCGATGACCGAGGCCGGACTCGCGGCGCTGCAGCGGGACATCCCGATGTACTCGCCCGAGCGCCGCTACCGCAAGCTCGTCTCGAGCATGCGGATGGCGACCTCGCTCGGCATCACGACGGTCGTCGAACCGCAGGTGCCGCTCGCGGAGGTGCCGCTCTTCGAGCGTGCCCTCGCCGAGGGCGTGCTGACGTCACGCGTCATCGCGGCGCTCTTCCATCCGGTGGGAGCCGATGCGGCGTTCCGCCGGCAGTTGCGGCAGGCGGTCGATGACGCGACGGCCGCTGCCGATGCCGCGGGGCTCCTGCGCCTCGGCCCGGTCAAGCTGTACGCCGACGACGTGATCGAGCCGCACACCGCCCTCATGCTCGAGGACTACGCGAACCGCCCCGGCGTTCGCGGCCGGCCGAGCTATCCGGCCGGCGAGCTCGTCGGCGTCATCGGCGAACTCGACCGAATGGGGTTCCAGACCCATACGCATGCCACGGGCGACGGTGGCATCCGGCTCGCACTCGACGCCATCGAGCAGGCGGCGCGGGCGAACGGCACGCACGACCGGCGTCACGGCGTCGTGCACGTCGAGTGCCTGCACCCCGACGACCTGCCGCGGTTCCGCGAACTCGGGGTGACCGCCGCGATGCAGCCGAGGCACTGCTCGCCCGACCTCGTCGCCGGAACCTGGATGGAGAACGTGGGCGAGGAGCGCTGGGATCGCGCGTGGCGGTTCCGCAGCCTGCTCGAGTCGGGCGCGACCGTCGCGTTCTCGAGCGACTGGCAGGTCGGCGAGATGGACCCGCTCGTCGGGCTCTACTCGGCGGCCACCCGGGCGGGGCTCGACGGATCTCACGGCTGGACCACGGACGAGCGCGTGGGCCTCGATCGGTCCTTGGAGGCGTACACCGTGCACGGTGCGCGTGCCTGGCACGCCGAGGGCGATCGCGGTCGGATCGCGCCGGGCATGCTGGCCGACCTCGCGGTGTGGTCGAGCGATCTCTTCGCGCACGAGCACGAGCCCGCCGGGTTGCTCGACGCGCACGCCGAGCTCACCGTCGTCGGAGGACGCGTCGTGTACTCGGCGGGCGGCGTCGCCGCGCCCGTGGGCGCGCTCGCGTCCGACGACCCGGTCGCGGTCGCCGGAGCCACCGCCGACGCTCACGTGCACGCGCACTGACCTCGTCGCCCCCGGCGGTCGAGTAGCGACGAAGGAGCGCATCGAGACCCCTCATGCTCCGGATCGACTCCCTGAGGTCTCGACACGCTTCGCCACTCGACCGGCGGCGCGTCGGGCAGAATGGGGCGATGTCGTCCGACGAGCCGAACCGCATCATCCATGCGGACAACCTCGCGGTGCTGCCGACCCTGCCCGACGGGCACTTCACGCTCGTGTACCTCGACCCGCCGTTCAACACGGGCAGGGCGCAGGCGCGACGGTCGACCAGGCACGTGCGGCTTCCCGATACGGCCACGGGCGACGAACCGGCATCGGATGACCCGCGGCCCGGGTCATCCGCCATCACGGGGTTCGCCGGCAAGCGGTACGAGCGCATCCGGGGCGACCTGTTGCGATATGACGACCGGTTCGACGACTACTGGGCGTTCCTCGAGCCGCGGCTCGCCGAGGCGTGGCGACTGCTCGCCGACGACGGCACGCTCTACCTGCACCTCGACTATCGCGAGGCGCACTACGCGAAGGTGCTGCTCGACGCGCTGTTCGGCCGCGAGTGCTTCCTCAACGAGCTGATCTGGGCCTACGACTACGGCGCCAAGGCCAAGCGCAAGTGGCCGACCAAGCACGACACGATCCTCGTCTACGTCAAGAACCCGGCGACGTACTGGTTCGACTCGACCGCGGTCGACCGCGAGCCGTACATGGCGCCGGGGCTGGTGACGCCCGAGAAGGCCGAGCTCGGCAAGCTGCCCACCGACGTGTGGTGGCACACGATCGTCTCGCCGACCGGCCGCGAGAAGACCGGCTACCCGACGCAGAAGCCCGAGGGCATCCTGCGCCGCATCGTGCAGGCCTCGACGCGCGAGGGCGACTGGGTCCTCGACTTCTTCGCGGGCAGCGGCACGACCGGTGCGGTCGCCGCCACCCTCGGCCGCCGGTTCGTGCTCGTCGACGAGAATCCCGAGGCGATCGCGGTCATGAAGGGCCGATTCACGGATGTCGCGGGCGTCGCCTTCGAGTGACCACACTGCCCGCGCCGTGTCAATCCCCTTGAGCGCGCCTCCCGCCGATGCGAGCGTTGACGGGCGGCGTCAGACCGACGCCGAACTTGCGGACGGCGCCGGACCGGCGCCGGACCCGACCTTGGAGGATGAGCGCAATGGGCGCAGATGACAAGATGCAGCACCAGGCCGAAGAGATGGTCGGCAAGGTCAAGCAGGGCGTCGGCAAGGCGACCGGCAACGAGCGGCTCGAGGCCGAGGGCCACGCCGAAGAGACGAAGGCCGACCTCAAGCAGGCCGGCGACGAGATGAAGGACGCCGGCAAGAAGGCGAAGGACGCACTCACCGACGACCGGTGACGATCACCGACCGAACGACCGAGGGGCGGGCGCGATGCGCTCGCCCCTCGGTCGTGTCGGAGGCCGCGGGAAGGATCGCGCACGTCGCGGACGTTGTGTTCGAGTGATGCGGTCGGTCGAGTAGCGAGCGCAGCGAGCGTATCGAGACCCAACCGTCGGTCGAGTAGCGAGCGCAGCGAGCGTATCGAGACCCCACCCGTCCCCAAGGAGCCCCCGCATGAGATTCCGAGTCTTCACCGAGCCCCAGCAGGGCGCGAGCTTCGAGCAGCAGCTCGCGATGGCGCAGACCACCGAACGGCTCGGGTTCGACGGCTGGTTCCGCAGCGACCACTTCCTCGCGATGGGCGGCGACGGCCTGCCCGGCCCGACCGACGCGTGGATCACGCTCGGCGCGATCGCGCGTGAGACGTCGACGATCCGGCTCGGCACGCTCGTGACGAGCGTGACCTTCCGGCATCCCGGGCTGCTCGCGATCCAGGTCGCGCAGGTCGACGCGATGAGCGGCGGTCGCATCGAGTTCGGTCTCGGCACCGGATGGTTCGCCCACGAGCACTCGGCGTACGGCATCCCGTTCCCCGACAAGCGGTTCGGCATGCTCGAGGAGCAGCTCGAGATCGTCACGGGGCTGTGGGCGACGCCCGTCGGCGACCGGTACTCGTTCGCGGGATCGCACTACACGCTCCAAGACTCGCCGGCGCTGCCCAAGCCCGTGCAGCAGCCCGTCCCGGTGATCGTCGGCGGGGCGGGCCCGGCGCGCACGCCTCAGCTCGCCGCCCGCTTCGCGCACGAGTACAACGTGCCGTTCCGCTCGAACGAGGTGATCGAGGCGGGCTTCGGCCGGGTGCGCGCGGCCGCCGAGTCGGTCGGCCGCGACCCGGATTCGGTCGTCTACTCGGTGGCCCTCACGACGACCGCGGGGGCGACCGAGGCCGACTACCGCCGACGCGCCGAGCGCATCGGGCACGATCCGGCCGAGCTGAGGCGCACCGGCATCGGCGGCACCGCGCAGGAGGTCATCGACCGGATAGCGGGTCTCGCCGAACTCGGTGTCGAGGCGATCTACCTGCAGGTGCTCGACTTCGACGACCCCGAGCTGCTCGAGTTCCTCGCGAGCGAGGTCGTGCCGCACGTCGGCTAGCGGCCGACGCGGTGGGTGTGCGCGGCGCTACGCCGACTCGCGGATCACCAGGCTCGTCGGCAGGATCGTCGAGGGCTGCACGGTCTCGCCGTCGATGAGCCGCACGAGCACGCGGGCCATCTCGGCGCCCATCTCGAGCGACGGCTGGTGCACGGTCGTGAGCGGGGGCACAGCGGTCGCGGCGTAGCGGTCGTCGTCGAATCCGACGACGGCGACGTCCCCGGGAATGCTGCGGCCCGACTCGGCGATGGCCGAGTACGCGCCCATGGCCATCTGGTCGTTCGCGGTGAAGACGGCGTCGATCGTCGGGTGGCGCTCGAGCAGCCGGCGCATCGCGATGGCTCCCGAAGCAGGGCTGAAGTCGCCGTACTCGATCGCATCCGCCGGCAGCCCCGCGTCGACGAGCGTGTCGACGAAGCCGCGCAGGCGGTCGACGCCCGGCGGCATGTCCTGCGGACCGGCGATGGTGGCGATGCGGGTGCGTCCCCGGTCGATGAGGTGCTGTGCCGCGAGGGACGCGCCGTGCGCGTTGTCGACGTCGACCGTGTGGTTCACGCTCTCGGTGAAATCGAGCGGACGACCGCCGAACACCACGGGCAACGCTCGGCTGACATTGGCGTACGAGTGGTCGCCGGTGTGGTGCGAGACGACGAGCGCACCGTCGACGTTGCCGCCGAGCAGGTAGCGGCGGGTCTTGTCGAACGCCGCCTCGCTCTCGATGAGCATCGACAGCGTGTACTCGGTCTCGGCGAGGGCGAGGCCCACGCCCTGCACGAGCGTCGCGAAGAACGGGTCGTTGAACACGCGTGCCGTCGACTCGGGCACCACGAGCGCGATCGCCTGCGTGCGCCGGCTCGCGAGCGAGCGCGCAGCACTGTTCGGCACGTAGTTGAGCGCCTCGATGGCCTCGCGCACGGCGCTCGTGATCTCGGGGCTCACCTTCGGTGATCCGTTGACCACACGCGACACCGTCGCCCGTGAGACCCCGGCCTTGGCGGCGACCATCTCGAGCGTCGGCGCGGAATCGGGGTCGGTCTTCGCCGTCATCGTGCACCCCCCGTCAGCGGTCGAAACGTTCGTCGTCTCCTCACCCCACGATAGTCGCCGTGGCGACCCGCGTCTTCGCCCCGGCGATGAGCTCGGCGTAGGCCAGCGCACTGTCCTTCGGCGTGCGCACCAGCGTCTCGTAATCGACGTGCACGATGCCGAACCGCTTCTCGTAGCCCCATGCCCACTCGAAGTTGTCGAGCAATGACCAGACGAAGTAGCCGCGCACGTCGGCGCCGTCGTCGATGGCGCGTCCGATCGCGTCGACGTGATCGAGGATGTACTGCGTCCGCTCGGGGTCGTGCACCGCACCGTCGTCGGTGACCACGTCGCCGTCGTAGGCGGCGCCGTTCTCGGTCACGTAGAGCGGGGGCAGGGTGGGGTACTCGCGGCCGAGGCGGACGAGCAGGGTACGCAGCCCCTCGGGGTGCACCTCCCAGTCCATCGCGGTGCGCGGCAGCCCGCGGGAGGGCATCGTGACGTACTCGCTTCCGGCGAACGGCGAGCGTCCGAGTTTCGGTGTCGGCTTCAGCGATGGACGCGTCCCGTCGGGAAGCGGATGTCCCGACACGTTGTCGTCGTGGTAGTGGTTCACCCCGAGGAAGTCGATGGGCTGCGAGATCTGCTCGAGATCGCCGTCGTGGATCCGCGACGCGAACCCGTAATCGCGGACGTCATCGAGCAGGTCGGCGGGGTACGCGCCGAGCAGCAGCGGCTCGAGGAACATGCGGTTCCACAGCGCATCGATGCGGCGGGCCGCTTCGAGGTCGGCCGGATCCGAGGGATCGTTCGGAACCGCGTTGGTGAGGTTGAGCGTGATACCGAGTCGGATGTCCCGGCCCGATGCATCCGCGAGCCCACGCAGTCGCTCGACGGCCAGCCCGTGGGCGAGGTGCTGGTGGTGCACCGCCGCGAGTCCGGCGTCGGGGTCGGTGAGCCCGGGCGCGTGCTCGCCCCCGATGTAGCCGATGAGCGACGAGCAGAGCGGCTCATTGAAGGTCGTCCAGTGACTGACCCGGTCGCCGAGCCGCACCGTAGACGGCTTCGGCGTAGTCGGCGAACCGGTGCGCGGTGTCGCGGTTGGTCCATCCGCCCCGCTCCTGGAGTGCCTGCGGCAGGTCCCAGTGGTAGAGCGTGAGCCACGGCAGGATGCCGGCCCCGAGGAGTTCGTCGACGAGTCGTGAGTAGAAGTCGAGTCCCTCCTGATTCACGGAGCGCCCACCCGGCACGACGCGCGCCCAGCTCGTCGAGAACCGGTATGAGTCCAGCCCGAGTCGCTTCATGAGCGCGACGTCGTCGGGCATCCGGTGGTAGTGGTCGACAGCGCGCTCGGGGGTGTCGCCGCCTGCGACGGCGCCCGGGAGCCGGGCGAACGCGTCCCAGATCGAGTCCTCCTTGCCGCCCTCGTGGGCGGCGCCCTCGATCTGCGCGGCCGCGGTGGCCGACCCCCAGATGAAGTCGGCGGGCCAGTGCCGGCCGGGCGTGGCGTGGATCGTGTTCAACCCTTCACTGCTCCTTGCATGATTCCCGAGATGAGCTGCTTGCCCGCGATGACGAAGAGCACGAGCAGCGGGATGGTGGCGAGGACCGCGCCGGTGAGCACGATCGAGTAGTCGATGTAGTACCCCGACTGCAGCTGGCTGAGGGCCGTCTGCAGGGTCGGGTTGGTGGGGCCGAGCACGATGAGCGGCCAGAGGTAGTCGGTCCAGGCCATCATGAACGTGAAGAGCCCGAGGATCGCCATGGCCGGTCGCGCTGCGGGGAGGGCGACGGTGAGGAACGTGCGGATCTGGTTGGCTCCGTCGACGCGCGCCGCCTCGATGAGCTCGTCGGGGATGACGTCGACCAGGTACTGCCGCATGAAGAACACGCCGAACGCGGTGACGAGCATCGGCACGATGACCGCGCCGAGCGTGCCCGTCCAGCCGAGCTGGCGCATCACCATGAACAGCGGGATGATGCCGAGCTGCGTCGGGATGGCGAGCGTCGCGATCACGAAGACGAGCAGGCCGTCCCGTCCGCGGAAGCGGAGCTTGGCGAAGGCGTAGCCCGCGAGCGTCGAGAACGTCACGACCGACACGGTGATCACCGACGACACGATGATCGAGTTGCCGAGCGCGAGCCAGAACGGGATCGCGTCGAGCACCTTCGCGGCGTTCGTGAGGAAGTTGCCGCCCGGCAGCAGCGGCAGGGTCTCGCCGCGCGTCGCGTTGGTGCCGCTGCCGACCACGAACGACCACCACAGCGGGTATGCGCTGCCGATGACGAACGCGGTGAGCAGGCCGTAGGTGAGGAAGCCGGGGCGGCTGCCGATGCCCGCGGTGCCGAGGGCGCGGCGCCGTCGGCGTCGACCTGCGGATGCCGCTTCACGGCGCTCCTCGGGCAGGAGCTCGACGCGGTCGGCGGGGATGGGGGTCGGTGTCGCGGTGCTCATTTGCGTGCTCCTCGAGCGAGGGCGCGTCGGGTGCGCCGGGACATTCGGGCGTCTCCCGTGGCGATTCGCCGCGAGATGAGGAAGTTGACGAGGCCGATCACGACGATCAGCAGGAACAGCAGCCACGCCACCGCGGCGGCTTCGCCGAAGTCGCGGCGGAAGAACGCGAGTTCCCACATGAACAGCACCGTGGTCTGGAACTGCCGGTCGGACCCGCCGATGCCGCCGGCGGTCGACGGGTCGAACAGCTTCGGCTCGGCGAAGATCTGGAGACCGCCGATCGTCGCGGTGATCACCACGAAGATCAGGGTCGGACGGATGCTCGGGACGGTGATCGAGAAGAAGCGGCGTGCGGCTCCGGCGCCGTCGATCGCCGCGGACTCGTAGAGGTCGCGCGGCACGGCCTGCATGGCGGCGAGGAGGATGAGCGCGTTGTACCCGGTCCACCTGAAGTTCACCATCGTCGCGATGGCGACGTGGCTGAGGAACGTGTCGTGCTTCCACGCCTGATCGGGGATGCCGAAGACGTTGAGCAGGTTGTTCGCGAGACCGTCGGCCTCATTGAAGATGCTCGAGAAGATGAGCGCGACCGCGACGGGCGTCACGACGAACGGCAGCAGCACGCTCATGCGCCAGAAGGTCTTCGCGCGCAGCCCCTGGTCGAGGAGGTAGGCGATGATGATCGCGACGGTGAGCTGGGGGATCGTCGACAGCAGGAAGATGCTGATCGTGTTCGCGATCGAGTTCCAGAACATGCGGTCGCCGAGGATCGCGGTGAAGTTGTCGAGGCCGACGAACGGCCCCTGCCCCGTGAGCAGGTCCCATTCGTGCACCGAGACGACGAAGGTGTAGCCGAGGGGGAAGAGCCCGATCAGTGCGAACAGCACGAAGAAGGGCGAGACGTAGAGGTAGGGCGAGGCCTTCACGTCGAAGCGCGAGAGGCGCTGCCGCATGGTGAGCGGTTCGGAGGTCGTGCGCCGGCCTGGTGCCTCCGTGCCCGTGTCCGGGGCTTGGAGTGTCGTGGTCATGGTGCGGGTCCTGTCGTGTCGCGGGTCGCGGGTCGGGGTCGCCGGTCGAGTAGCGCCGTCTGCGGCGCGTATCGAGACCCGGGTGCGAGGTCTCGATACGCGCTTCGCGCTACTCGACCGGCGGGGTGACTAGCCGACCAGTTCGTTCAGCAGGGCGAGCGCTTCGTCCCACGCCTGCTGCGTGTCGACCTCACCGCGGTCGAGCTTCTGCAGGGGCGGTCCGAACACGTTCTCCTGGATGACGGAGTCGTCCGGGCCCTTGAACTGGGCGACGACGCCCTGCGCGCGTGCGGCGAGGATCTCGCCGACCGGTGCGTCGTTGAAGAACTCGTTCGGCGTGGGGTTCGCCGCGAGCTCATCCTGGGCGTCCGCCGTGCTCGGGAAGGTGCCGGCGGCGTCGAACTGCGCGACCTGCTGCTCGGGCTGGGTCAGCCAGTCGGCGAGGGCCGCGGCGGCCTCCTTGTGCTCGCTCGTCTCGGCGACCGAGAGGAACGCGCCGCCCCAGTTGGCTGCACCACCCGGGAAGACGTCGGCGAAGTCCCAGCCGGTGGAGGCGTCGCCGCCGCCGGCCTCGGTGTTGCCCTGCACGACGCCGAGCATCCAGCCGGGGCAGACGAAGGTCGCGAAGGTCCCGTCGACGAACGACTTGCCGCCGTTCCAGTCCCAGGCCGCCTGCGCGGCCGACTGGCCGTCGGCGACTGCCGTGCCGAGCAGCTCGAAGCGCTCCTTGAGGTCGGCGTTGTCCTCGACGTTCAGCTCGCCGTCAGCGGTGTAGTAGCCCTCGGGGAGCTGGTTGACCATCGAGTTCCAGACGAAGCCCGAGTGGTCGAACCACGCCTTGCCGGTGGCGTCGTGGTACTGCTTGCCGACGGTGAAGAAGTCCTCCCACGTCGCGTCGGTGCCGCCGAGGAGTTCGGCCACGCCCTCGCGGTCGCTGGGGAGGCCTGCCGCTGCGAACGCCGGGCCGTTGAAGCAGACGCCCTGCGGCCCGATGTCGGTGCCGTAGCCGATGACGCGACCCTCGGGGTCGGTCGCCTGCGAGTACTTCCAGTCGACCCAGTCGGCCTTGCGGTCCTCGATGCCGTAGTCCGTGAGGTCGACGAACTGGTCGGAGACCTCCATGATGGCGCCGAGCCAGCCCTCTTCGATGGCGACGATGTCGCTGAGGCCCGAGCCCGCGGCGATCTTCGTGAAGGCGTCGGTGCGGGCGTTGCCACCGGTGTCGATGTTGGTCGCCTCGATGGTGACGTTCGGGTTCTCGTCCATGTACTGCTCGTACAGGTCGTCGTAGCCGAAGGTGCCGAACGTCGTGATGGTCAGCGTGACGGGTTCGTCGCTGGTCGTGCCCTCTTCGCCGCCGCCTGTCGAGCAGGCGGATGCGAGGAGGGCGATCGATGCCGCGCCGGCGACGGCCGCGGCGATCCGTGTGTGGCGTGAGAGCTTCACGGTCACTCCTTTGTGTGCGTGGACGGAATGTGTTCACCCGCGTGAGAGCGCTCTCTTCGGAAGTCGTGAGAGCGCTCTCACGGTTCGAGAGGAGACACTATGCACTCAAGCGCCCGCTGTCAAGAGAGCGCTCTCACGAATTTGTGGCAGGGCGTTCACGACACCGTTCGGATGTCCCTCCCAGCCCGCGCCGAGGCATCCGCTCTACACTGCCCTCCGTGTCAGATGCTCCACCGCCCCAGCCGCCCGAGGGGGCGCGTCGACGCCGCATGACGATCGCACTGTCGATCAGTGCGGCCCTGATCGCGATCGCGGTCGTCGTGATCGGCGCGGTCACGGCACTCGACACCCGAGGCGCCGACACCGGGGGAGCCGAGCCTGCCGCCGCGACCGAGACGGCCGACGCGATCGAACGGCCGACGCCGACCGCGACGCCCGAACCGACGCCCGTCGCCGTCGAACCGGCGCTCACCCCGCAGGTCCAGGCCCAGGTCGACTACGCACTGACGTACTGGAAGGACTACAACCCCGAGTACGGCGTGCTCGGCATCACCGACTGCGTGAACTTCGCCAGCCAGACCCTCATCGCTCGCGGGTGGGAGCAGAACGACGAGTGGTACAACGACACCGACGACGTCTACAACGCGAGCGACACCTGGCGCAGCTCGACCTCGATGCGCGACTGGCTCGCGACGCGACCCGACCTCGCCACCCCGCTCGACGACACGCAGCGCGACCAGGTCGAGGTCGGCGACATCGCCCAGTTCGACTGGGACAACTCCGGCGACCGCGACCACACCGGGATCGTCACGAAGATCGAGCGAACCGCTGCCGGCACTAAGATCTATTTCGCCGGCCACACGCTCGACTCCGACTACCGCGACGTCGACACGGCGATCACGGTCGATCACCCGGGTGGCACCGCCTACTACTGGAGTCTCGAGCAGTGACGCAACCAAGCCCCGCCGTCCAGCGGCGTCGCATGACCGTCGCACTCTCACTCATCGCCGTCCTCCTCGCGATCGCCGTCGTCGTGGTCGGCGCAGTGTCGGCCGGGGCGGACGGGGGCGCCGGCGCCGGGGCATCCGCCACATCGACGCCCACCGAGACGCCGCGTCCCGCGCCTGCCGAGGCCGCCCCGCCCGCGACCGTCGACACCTTCGATCGCACCGCGCACTCGCTCGACGACCCGATGAGCATCTGGGTCGTCGTCGAACAAGCTCCGCCCGATGAACCCGCAGGACTTCGAGCCCGACGACCTCGTCTTCGTGGAGGTCGAGCACACCTTCGAGCCGTATATGCGTCAAGAGGCATCTGACGCGATCGTCGCGATGTTCGACGCCGCGGCGAGCGAGGCCGACCTGTTCCTCGCCTCGAACAGCGCGTTCCGGTCGTACGGTGCGCAGGAGAACATCTACGCCGGCGACGACACGCTGACCGCACGCCCCGGCTTCAGCGAGCACCAGACGGGCCTCACGATGGACATCGGCCCGTCGACGGGGGAGTGCGCCGTCGAGGCGTGCTTCGGCGAGCTGCCCGAGGGCATCTGGCTCCGCGACAACGCCCACCGCTTCGGCTTCATCCTGCGCTACCCGGCCGACAAGATGGCGATCACCGGCTACGAGTACGAGCCGTGGCACTTCCGCTACGTCGGCGTGCCGCTCGCGACCGAGATGCGAGAGAAGGGCATCACCACCCTCGAAGAGTTCTTCGGACTTCCGGCGGCGCCGTCGTATGAATGAGCGGATGCCCCGCCGTGGGTTTTCGCTGACGATACTCATCGTCAATCAACTCCTGGCCGGAGTCGGGGTGGCGTCGGGCATCGCCGTCGCCGCGTTGCTGGTCGATGAGCTCACCGGGATCGTCGCGCTCGCCGGGCTGGCGCAGTCGGCGAGCGTGCTCGGAGCGGCCCTCGCGGCGATCCCGCTCGCCCGCCTCGCGGTGCGCGCCGGCCGTCACGTCTCGCTCGCCACGGGATACGCGTGCGCGTTCGCGGGTGCCGTGCTCGTCATCGCCGCGGCCGCGAGCGGATGGGTCGTCCTCGTGTTCCTCGGCCTCGCCGCCTTCGGGGCGGGTGCCGCGGCGGGCCTGCAGGCGCGATTCGCGGCGACCGAGGTCGCGGCGCCCGGATTCGAGGCGCGCTACATGTCGCTCGTGCTCTGGGCGACCACCATCGGGTCGGTGGCGGGCCCGCTGCTCTCGGAGACCGGCGCCGAGTTCGGAGCGGCGCTCGGGCTGCCGCCGCTCGTCGGCCCGTTCCTGCTCGCCGGCGCGGTGTTCGCGATCTCATCGGTGCTCGTCGCCGTGCTGCTGCGGCTGCCGAAGGCGGGCGTGCTCGAGTCGGACACCGCGCCGGTCGGCGACGACCCCGCCGGTCGAGTAGCGCCCGACGAAGACGACCCCGCCGGTCGAGTAGCGCCCGACGAAGACGACCCCGCCGGTCGAGTAGCGCCCGACGAAGGAGGACGCGTATCGAGACCAGCCCCGGCCGCGCCCACGGCCCCGGCCGCCCCGGTCGGTTCCTGGGCGGCGCTCCGCATCGCCGTGCGCGACCCCCGCGCGCTGTTCGCGGTGCTCGCGATCGTGTGCTCGCACACCGTCATGGTCGGCGTCATGGTCATGACCCCGGTGCACATGACCGCGCACGGGCTGTCGTTGTCGCTCGTCGGGGTCGTCATCAGCATCCACATCCTCGGCATGTACGGCGCGAGCCCCATCGTCGGATGGCTCGCCGACCGCATCGGCTCGGCTCGAGTGATCTCGCTCGGCATCGGCTTCCTGCTCACCGCGGCGCTGATCGGGATCCTCATGCCCGCCGACGACGTGCTCCTGATCCCGCTCGCGCTCGGCCTGCTCGGGCTCGGCTGGTCGTGCGGACTGATCGGCGGCTCGACGTTGCTCAACCACTCGGTCGACGCGAGCATCCGGGTGCCGTTGCAGGGCGCGACCGACGCCGCGATGAACCTCGCGGCGGCGGCATCCGCTGCGTTGTCGGGAGTCGTCCTCGGGATCGGCGGATTCGCGGGCGTCAACCTGGTCGCGGTGCTCGTGCTCGTCCCGCTCGTCGTCGCCGGCCTGCGGGCGCGACGCGCGAGCCGGACGACGGGTGAGGCCGCCCCGGCATCGCGGGCGTGAGAGCGTTCTCATCGCCTTCCCAGCCCTTGAGAGGCTTCCTCACAAACTGGCATGATGAAGTTCGCTTGTCCCCCAAAATGCCGACATCGGAATCGCACGTGCTCAAGATCAAGACCCCCAAGACGACGTCCCAGCCCAACGCCGACCTCGCCCCCCTCCCCGAACGCCGTCGCTCGACGTTCCGTGAGCCGGCCGCAGCGGTCGATCTCGGGCTCTTCGGACTCGCCGAGCGCGATCTCGAGACCGCCGACGCGACGGATGTCGCGGACGCGACCGATGTCGCCGACGCGTCGGATGTCGCTGACACGATCGTTGTCGCCGACGCGACGGATTTCACTGACGCGACCGAAACCCTCGACGTGGCCCCGCTCGCTGCGGCATCAGATGTCGCTGGCGCGCCGGTGACCGCCGTCGCGCTTCAGGCGGCTGAGATGCTGTCGGCGATCGCCGACGAGCCCGAGCCGTCCGATGCTCCTGAGCCGACCGACCTCCCCGAGCCGACCGACCTCCCCGAGGCTGTCGAGCCCGCCGCGCCCGCCTCCGCGCCGTCGCACCGCCGCGCGCGTCACCGCGCCGACCGCGCCGGCAACCGGCGGGAATCGGGCAGCATCCCCTTCCGCGCAACGCTGCCCGCGCACTGATCACCCTTCGGGTGTCGCCCCGCGGGCGTCAGCCCGCCGGCTAGGTGCCGAGTGCGCTCGATCAGCTCCGCCCCGACGCGCCGGCGAGCGCGGCGTCGACGATCTGCTTCGCCGCGGCCTGCACGGACCTGAGGTGCTCGGGGCCCTCGAACGACTCCGCGTAGATCTTGTAGACGTCTTCGGTGCCGCTCGGCCGCGCGGCGAACCAGGCGTTCTCGGTCGTCACCTTGACGCCGCCGATCGCCGCGTCGTTGCCGGGCGCGTGCGAGAGCTTCGCCGTGATCGGCTCGCCGGCGAGCTCCGTCGCCGAGATCGCGTCGCCGTCGAGCTTGCCGAGGGCCGTCTTCTGGGCAGCGGATGCCGCGGCATCCGTTCGCTCGTATGCGGGGTCTCCGAACCGCTCGACGAGCGACGCGTAGAGCTCAGAGGGCGACTTGCCCGTGACCGCGCGGATCTCGGACGCGAGCAGGCAGAGCAGGATGCCGTCCTTGTCGGTCGTCCAGACCGAGCCGTCGAACCGCAGGAATGACGCTCCCGCGCTCTCCTCGCCGCCGAATCCGACCGACCCGTCGATGAGGCCCGGCACGAACCACTTGAACCCGACCGGCACCTCCCAGAGCCGCCGGCCGAGCGACGCGGCGACCCGGTCGATCATCGAGGACGACACGAGCGTCTTGCCGATCGCGGCGTCGGCACCCCACTCGGGGCGATGCGCGAAGAGGTACTCGATCGCCACGGCCAGGTAGTGGTTGGGGTTCATGAGCCCGCCGTCGGGCGTGACGATACCGTGCCGGTCGGCATCGGCGTCGTTGCCCGTGAGGATGTCGAACTCGCCCGCGTGCGCGAGCACCGACGCCATCGCCGACGGGCTCGACGGGTCCATGCGGATCTTGCCGTCCCAGTCGAGCGTCATGAACGACCAGGTCGGGTCGACGCGCGCGTTCACGACGGTGAGATCGAGCCCGTAGTGGTCGCGGATCGCCGCCCAGTAGTGCACGGATGCCCCGCCCAGGGGGTCGGCGCCGATGCGGATGCCGCTGCCCTTGATGGCCTCGAAGTCGATGATGTTCGCGAGGTCGGCGACGTAATTGCCGCGGAAGTCGTAGGTCTCGACGCCGCTCGGCTCGGCCTGGTTCACCTCGGTGAGTCCGTTGGCGATGAGCTCGTTGGCGCGGTTCGCGATCCAGGTGGTCGCCTCGGAGTCGGCAGGCCCGCCGTGCGGCGGGTTGTACTTGAAGCCGCCGTCTTGAGGCGGGTTGTGCGACGGGGTGATGACGATGCCGTCGGCCTCGCCCTCGCCGCGGGTCTCGGGGTCGTTGTTCCACTTCAGGATCGCGTGCGAGAGCGCAGGGCGTCGGCACGTAGTCGTCGAACTCGTCGGCGAGCACGCGCACCTGGTTGCCGACGAGCACGTCGAGGGCGGTGGTCTGCGCGGGAGCGCTCAGCGCGTGGGTGTCGGCGCCGATGAAGAGCGGCCCGGTGATGCCGCGCGAGGTGCGGTAGTCGACGATCGCCTGCGTGGTCGCGAGGATGTGGTGCTCGTTGAAGCTCGTGTTCAGCGACGAGCCGCGATGCCCGGAGGTGCCGAAGACCACGCGCTGCTCGGGTATCGAGGCGTCGGGTCTCTTCTCGTAGTAGGCCCTGACGAGGGCCTCGACGTCGATGAGGTCGGATTCGGTCGCCTGAGTTCCCGCGCGCTCGTGCATGCCCCCCAGTCTTGCACCGACCCGTGGCTCAGACGAGGGCGTGAATCGCCGTTGCGACCGAGTAGATGGCGAGGCCCGCGAGGGCGCCGACGACCGTGCCGTTGATGCGGATGAACTGCAGGTCGCGACCGACCTGAAGCTCGAGCTTGTCGGTCGTCTCGCGCGGGTCCCAGCGTTCGACGGTCTCGGTGATGACGCCCGCGATCTCGTGCCGGTAGTTGCGCACGACGTAGGCCGCGGCATCCGCCACCCACTCGTCGACCTTCGCCGCGAGCTCGGCGTCGGTGGCGAGCCGCACGCCCACCTCGACGACGGCCGCCCGGAACCCCTGCCGCAGCTCGCTGGCGGGGTCGCCGAGCGCCGTCTCGAGCGTGTCCTTCAGGCTCGTCCAGACCTCGCCTGCGAACTCGCGCACGCGCGGGCTCTCGAGGAGGTCGACCTTGAGCTGCTCGAGCCGGCCGATCATGAGGGGGTCGTGCTGGAGGTCGTTCGCGAGGTCGGCCAGGTAGCGGTCGATGGTCTCGCGCATCGGGTGCGCGGGATCCTCGCGCACGGCGCGCACGAACCCGAGCACCTCCTTGTGCGCTCGCTCGTCGACGAAGCGCTCGACGAAGTCGGGCATCCAACGCGGCATCCGGCCGGAGACCATGCCGCCTATGGCTTCAGGGTGGATCTCGAGCCACTCCTCGGCCTTCTCGAAGAGGGCGTCGACGGCGGCACGCTGCTGGTCGGCGGCGACGAGCCGCTCGCCCATGCGCCCGATCGCCGGACCCCACTCGGGCTCGAACAGGTGTCGGCGCGCGAGCTTCTCGATCACGTCCTCGACGTCGTCGTCGCCGAGCAGGGTCATCACGCCCCGCGCGGCAACGGATGCCTCGGCCGTGACCCGGTCGGCGTTCTCGGGCCTCCTGAGCCACTCGCCGAGCCGCCTCGAGATTCCGATCGAGCGGAGCTTGCCGACGACGACCTCTTCGCTCAGGAACTCGTCCTCGACGAACGCGCCGAGCGTCGCGCCGATCTCGTCCTTGCGCTTCGGGATGATCGCCGTGTGCGGGATCGGGATCCCAAGCG
This sequence comes from uncultured Actinomycetota bacterium, assembly GCA_963758615.1. Taxonomy (GTDB): domain Bacteria; phylum Actinomycetota; class Actinomycetes; order Actinomycetales; family Microbacteriaceae; genus Agromyces. Next base: position 270,751 of record CAVWVZ010000008.1, read on the forward strand.
GATGCCGGAACAGCGCCGTCACCGCGAACCAGTCCGCGATCGCCCCGACCATCGCCCCTTCGGCGGCGGCACGCACGTATCCGAGCCACGCGATGTCGTCCTGCAGCGCGAACGACACCGCGAACACCATCGCCGCCACGACGAGCAGCGCGGTCGCGGCCCGTTTCATGCGCCGCAGCGCCGCTCGCCGTTCTTCGTCTGTCGGGACGGTGCGCTGCTCGACGCGAGAATCGGCCCGCCCCTCCTCGGTCGTCGTCATGTGTCGACGCTAGCCGCTGAGCCTTCGGGCGGGTGGATAGGCTGGCGTGCATGACCGATGCAGTGCCCGTGACGCCCGTGGAGACGTACTCCTACCTGGGGCCGGCGGGCACGTTCACCGAGGCGGCGCTGAAGCAGGTCCCCGAGGCGGTCGGCAAGCACTGGCGGTCGGTGAACAACGTCGGCGAGGCGCTGGCGGATGTCACGACCGGGCGCTCGACCGCTGCGATGATCGCGATCGAGAACTCCATCGAGGGCGGCGTGAGCGCCACTCAGGACGCCCTCGCGACCGTGCCGGGGCTGCGCATCGTCGGCGAATACCTCGTGCCGGTCAACTTCGTGCTTGTGGCACGACCGGGCACCACGCTCGCCGAGGTTCGGCTCGTCAACGCGCATCCCGTCGCCTACGCGCAGTCGCGCAGTTGGCTCGAGAAGCACCTGCCCGACCACGGGCACCTTCCTGCGGCGAGCAACGTGCAGGCCGCGGCATCCCTCTTCGACGGCAGCCAGGCCGACGCGGCGGTCGCGCCGCCCGGCATCACCGACCACCTCGACGTCGACGTGCTCGCCCGCGACATCGGCGACAACCCGAACGCGGTCACCAGGTTCGTGCTCGTCAGCCGTACGAGCGCGCTGCCCGCGCCCACCGGCGCCGACAAGACGAGCCTCATCGTCGAGTTGCCCGACGACGAGCCCGGCTCCCTGCTCGCGATGCTCGAGCAGTTCTCGACACGTGGCGTGAACCTGTCCCTGCTCGAGTCGCGTCCGATCGGCGACGCCCTCGGCCGGTACCGCTTCGTCGTCGACCTCGACGGCCACATCGCCGACGAACGCGTGGCCGATGCGCTGCTCGGCCTGCGCCGCACGAGCCCCAACGTCATCTTCCTCGGCTCGTACCCCCGGGCCGACCAGCGTGCGATCGAGTACCACTCGAAGTTCGACGACGAGATCTTCATCGAGGCGCGCGACTGGCTGCGCGGACTCGTGAGCGGCGAACCCGACACCGACTGAGGCTGGTCATTCGCGGCGCACGAGTCGACAATGGGGAAATGACCGACAGCAAGGCGCGTATCGATCCGCGCTACGATCCGCGCTACCAGCGCGGATACGTCGGCGGTGAGACGGATGCCCCGCCCCACGCCGAGTCGCCACCGCCCACCTCGCCCGTGGTCGCGCCGGTGCCGGTCACGCGTGAACCGCGCGAGCAGGTCGAATCCCGCCCGGCCCGCCTCGAGCCCGAGCGGCAGCAGGTGACCGAGCCGCACGTCGTCGCCGAGCCGGGCGCGCCGAACGTCGCCGCGACCGCAGCCGCCGGGCAGCCCGCCCGCGTACCCACCGACCCCACCGAGCCCGCCGATGCCGGCGCTGCCGTTGGCGTCGCTGCCGAGCCCACCGTCGCCGGCGCTACCGGCGCTGCCGCACCGATCGACCTCGAGCCGGTCGACCCCGAGCCGGTCGACCCCGAGTCGGACCTGTACGCCCGTTCCTGGCTCGCCGCCGGATGGCTGTTCTCCGGGGCGATCCTCGCGGCGGGAATCTGGTGGGCCTGGACCGCGGCCATCGACCCCCGGTACTACACCGGGCTCGGCACCAATTCCGATGCGTTCATGTACCTGCAGTGGAGCGTGCCGCCGTCGATGGTGATGATCGGCGCCCTCGGCGTGGTCGTGGTGACCACGTTCGCGGGGATGCACCAGCTCGCGGCATCCGCCGCTCGCGGCGCCGATCGGGCGCTGTCGGCGTTTCCCCGAGTCCCGGCCGCCTACGCGCTCGCCGGCATCGCCATCGCCGGCCTCATCGCGACGTTCTGGCTCGGTGGGCTCGTCGCCGACGGTCAAGACGTGATGTGGACCGAGACGGGCCCGCGCGAGGACCAGCTCACGATCGTCGCCCTCTCGCGGGTCGGCGAGGTGGCCGGCGCGCCGGTCGCCGGAGCGGCGTTCGCCGCGGTGATCGGGCTCGTACTGCTCGGCGTCCAGTCGGCACGCACGATGCGAACCACGCGACGCGCCGGCTGACCACCCGAGCCCCCAACAACCGGTCCGACTGAGGCTGGTCATTCGCGACGCACGAGTCGAGAATGGGGGGCATGACCGACGGTAAGGCGCGCTACGATCCGCGCTACGACCCGCGGTTCCAGCGCGGGTACGTCGGCAGTGAAGCGGATGCCCCGCCCCACGCGATTCCGCGGGCCGAGGCGGATCTGGCGTTCGCTCCACCGCCGCCGGCACCACCGGGGCCGACGCAGGCGGGCGATGCCGTCGTGGTGCTTCGCGATGCCGGAGCGCGGCGACCGGTCGTCGACGACCGGACCGGGGCCATCCCGGCGTCCTCCTCGCCGACCGATGCCGACGGCACTGCGGCGTCACCCGCTCATGGCGATGCCGATCGAGTCGACCCGGCCGCAGCCGCCCCCTCCGACGAGGACGCCGAGTCGTGGTCGGTCAACCGGTGGCTCTGGATTGCGCTCGGCTCCTGCCTCGCCTTCGTCATCGTCGGCACGGTCGCCATGTGGGTCTCGGTGTCCGACCCGGACGTGTACCGGGGAGGCCCGTCCGTCGGCTTCGACGAGACGATGCGCCTGATGATCAACTACGTCGCCCCTGCACTCGTGCAAGCGGGGATCGTCGGCGCGGTCGTCGTGCTGGTGACCTGGGCGATCCGGGGTCGCCCGATCGGCGCTGCCCGACTCGAGGACGGCCGATGACACCCCCGCCGACGCGGGTACGACGGCCCCCCCACCCGGCGGCGGTGGCGCTCGCGGTGCTGTGCGCGGCGTCCCTCGTCGGGCTCGTGTGGCTGGTCGTGGTCGTGGTCGAGGTTCAGAACAACGCTGAACTCATCGAATGGCCGGGCTCGACGCCACCACCCGCGGTCGTGGAGATGTGGATGTTCGCGAACTTCGCCTATTCGCTCGTGTTCCCGGCGCTTGCGACCGCTGTGTCCACGGCGGCGATCGGCTTGGTGCTCGTGTGGTGCCTGCGCCGGATGCCTCAGCGCGCGACCCGCACGAGGAGCGAGGCCGGGGCCACCGTGAACGTCGCGCCCGTGACGAGGCCGAACTCGTCGCCGTCGATCTCGAACTCCTCGGGCTCGCCCTCGATGCCGATCTCGACCGCGCGGCCACGCAGGTAGATGATGTGCTGCCTCTTGTTGCCGCCTGTCAGGTCGATGAGCTGACGGCCGATCGTCGACTTGCGCAGCACCTGGTTCTCCCAGGTGACGGTGCGCCAGACCAGCAGCCAGCCGAGGATGCCGCGGGGCTGCAGCACGACGACGTCGAGCTTGCCGTCGTCGAGCTCGGCGTCGGGGATGAGTTCGATGTTGCCGGGCAGGTAGCCGAGGTTCGCCACGAGGATGGTCGCGACCTTCGAGCGGTGGTGCCGCCCGCTGTCGAGGCGGTGGGTCGCCCGGTAGGGCTTCGACGCGGGGATGGCGCGCAGGCCGGCGTCGACGTAGGCGAGCCATCCAACGCGCTTCTTCAGGTCGGCGTTGGTGTTCGAGATCATCGTGGCGTCGATGCCGATGCCGGCCATCACGAGCGACACGTGCGACTCGTCGGAGCCGTCGGGCCGGGTGATGTCGGCGACGATGACGTCGACGGCGTGGTCGACGCCCGAGAACGCGAGCACGACCGCGTCGTCGCGATCGGCCACCGGGATGCCGAGGTTGCGCGCGAACAGGTTGCCGGTGCCGAGGGGCACGATCCCCATCGGCACTCCCGTGTCGCGGAGTCCCGCAGCGGCCGATCGCACGGTGCCATCGCCGCCGGCGACGAGCACCAGGTCGACACCGGCTCGGACTGCCTCGCGCGCCATGCCCTTGCCCGGGTCTTCCTCGGTGGTCTCGATCCACATCGTCGGAGCGAACTCCTGCCGCTGCTCGGCGCGGGCGACGGCATCGCGCAGCGCGCTCACGCCCTGCTTCGAGGGGTTGAAGATCACCGCCGCGCGGGGGCGCGACCCCGCCGCATCCCCAGCCCGTTTCCCCTGATTGCTCGCCACGAAGCCAACGGTATTCCATACGGCGTCCGGAACAGAGCCCTCGGATGCCCCGGGCTAGACTTGCTCGGGTGATCGACCCCGTGCTGCTCCGCGAGAACCCCGACCTCATCAAGCGTTCGCAAGAGCTCCGCGGCGAGTCCGCGGCATTGGTCGACGAGGCCGTCGCAGCCGACTCCGCGCGCCGCACCGCCATCACGGTGTTCGAGGCGCTGCGCGCCGAGCAGAACGCCTTCGGCAAGCAGGTCGCGCAGGCGCCCAAAGAGGCCAAGGCCGCGCTCGTCGCCGCCGCCCAGGACCTCGCGGGCCGGGTGAAGGCGGCCAATCAGGCGGTGAGCGACGCCGAGGGGGAGTTCACGCTCGCGGTGCAGAAGCTCGGCAACGTCGTCCTCGACGGCGTTCCCGCCGGTGGCGAAGACGACTACATCGTGCTGCGCGAGGTGGGCGAGCTGCCCGCGTTCGAGTTCGAGCCCCGCGACCACCTCGAGATCGGCGAGCTGCTCGACGCCATCGACATGGTGCGCGGCGCCAAGGTCTCGGGCGCCCGCTTCTCGTACCTCAAGGGCGTCGGCGCGCGGCTCGAGCTCGCCATCATGAACATGGGCCTCGACCGCGCGATCGCGGCCGGCTTCACGCCGCTCATCACGCCCACGCTCGTGAGGCCTGAGATCATGCAGGGCACCGGCTTCCTCGGCACCCACTCCGAGGACATCTACTACCTCCCCGACGATGAGCTCTACCTCACCGGCACGAGCGAGGTCGCGCTCGCCGGATACCACGCCGACGAGATCCTCGACGTCTCGGGCGGGCCGATCCGCTACGCCGGCTGGTCGACCTGCTACCGCCGCGAGGCGGGCAGCCACGGCAAGGACACGCGCGGCATCATCCGGGTGCACCAGTTCAACAAGCTCGAGATGTTCAGCTACATCGACCCGGCCGACGCCGAGGCCGAGCACGAGCGCCTCCTCGCCTGGCAGGAGGGCATGCTGCAGGATCTGGGCCTCACCTACCGCGTCATCGACACCGCGGCCGGCGACCTCGGCTCGAGCGCCGCACGCAAGTACGACGTCGAGGCGTGGGTGCCCACGCAGGGCGCCTACCGCGAGCTCACGTCGACCTCGAACTGCACGACGTTCCAGGCACGCCGCCTCGACATCCGCCACCGCACCGAGAGCGGCAAGACGGCGCCGGTGGCCACCCTCAACGGCACGCTCGCGACCACGCGCTGGATCGTCGCGATCCTCGAGACGCACCAGCAGGCCGACGGGTCGGTCGTGGTTCCCGAGGCGCTGCGCGGCTACCTCGGCGGCCTCGAGCGGCTCGATCCGGTGGCGCGATGAGTGTGGCCGACCACCGGTCGAGTAGCGAGCGCCAGCGAGCGTATCGAGACCCCACTCGAGATCTCGATACGCCTCCTTCGTCGGCTACTCGATCGACGGATGACGCGTGGTTCGTCGCGCTCGACGTCGACGGCACGATCATGCACGAAGACGAGACCATCGACGGTGCGGTCGCCGACGCGGTCGCCGCGGCCGTCGAGCGCGGGCACACCGTGACCCTCGCCACCGGGCGGTCGTGGGCGACCACGGCCCCGGTGCTCGAGCACCTCGGGCTCGAGCCCGAGTACGTGGTCTGCGCGAACGGCGCCATCACGATGCGCCGCGACACCTCGGCGCCCGGCGGGTACGTGCGCGAGCACGTCGAGACGTTCGACCCGACCGCGGTGCTCGAGCGCATCCGCACGTTCCTGCCGCTCGGAAAGTTCATGGTCGAGCTGCCCGACGGATTCCGGCTCTACACGACCGGCATGGTCGAGTGGAACCTCGACAACGCCCGGGAGGTCGAGTTCGCCGAGCTGCTCGACCACCGCGCGACGCGTGTCGTCGTGACGAGTCTCGAGCACGGTCTCGACGAGTTCTTCGAGATCGTCGACCAGATGGGCCTGCACCACGTGAGCTACGCGATCGGATGGACGGCGTGGCTCGACATCGCCCCCGACGGCGTCAACAAGGCCACCGCGCTCGAACGCGTGCGCGGCTGGCTCGACCTCCCCGCCGACCGGGTGATCGCCGTCGGCGACGGTCGAAACGATCTCGAGATGTTCTCGTGGGCGGGCGCCGCCGGGCGCTCCGTCGCGATGGGCCAGGCTCCCGACGAGGTGCGGGCAGCCGCCGACGAGGTCACGGGGTCGATCGACGACGCCGGCCTCGCCGCGGTACTCGACTCACTGCCCTGAATCCCGCGTCAAACCGGATTTCCACCGCGACACGCCGGTAGAATCGGGGGGTCGAAGGGGACGACGTGAAGGGTGACGTGCGCGCCGCCGGTGCAGGGGCTTTCGAGCCGCCGCGCCATGGTCGCGGGCGCCGCCGGTCGGGGTCTCGACATATCTCAAGCTCGCGGCATCCGTCATCGCGGTGCTCGCGGTGGCAGCCGCGGCGATCGTCGCCTACGCGACCGTCGATCTCGTACGCACCGTGAAGCCCGGCGTGACGCTCGCGCACGAGGAGGTCCTCGAGGGCGTGCCCGACATCGGCGCGATGGACGGGGGACTCACCTTCCTGCTCGTGGGCAGCGACAAGCGCCCCGCCGACGGCTCGTTCGGTGATCCCTTCATCGACTCGGCGGTGCTGAACGACGTCACGATGCTGGTGCACCTCGCACAGGACCACTCGCACGTCGAGGTCGTGAGCTTCCCCCGCGACATGCTCGTGTCGGTGCCCGAGTGCCCCGACCCGGCCGACTCCACGAACACGCTGTCGGCCCTGTTCGAGACGCCGTTGAACGGCGTGCTGCACTACGGAGGGCTCGCCTGCGTGGCGCTGACGATCGAACAGCTCACGGGCGTGACGATCCCGGTCGGCGGCGTCGTCGAGTTCCAGGGCGTCGCCGCACTCGCGGAGGCCGTCGGCGGCGTCGAGGTGTGCCTCGCGGATCCGATCGACGACGTCCGGTCGGGCCTGCACCTCGCGGCGGGCAAGCACATCATCACGGGATACACGGCGCTCGCGTTCCTGCGCACCCGGCACGGCGTCGGCGACGGGAGTGACCTCGGCCGCATCGCCAGCCAGCAGACGTTCCTCGCCTCGCTCGCCCGGACGATGCAGTCGAGCGGCACCCTCGGCGACCCGGTGAAGCTGTACTCGATCGCCAAGGTCATCCTCTCGAACGTGCAGCTCTCGAACGCACTGCAGAACCCGGTGACACTCGTGTCGGTCGCGCGCGCCTTGCAGGCCGTCGACCTCAGCCGCATCACGTTCGTGCAGTACCCGACCGTGTACACGTCCGATCTGCGCTATGTGTATCCGTCGGAGTCCGCTGCGGCGGTGAACGCCGCGTTGCAGCAGGACCTGCCGCTGGCCGTCAACCCCGATGCGACGACGGCTGCATCGTTCGGCACGATTCCCGATCCCACGCCGCCCGTGCCGACGACCGCGCCCGCCGTGCCGCCCGTGAGCGACCCCGGCCACGGGGCATCCGCCACCCCCACGCCGACTCCGACGCCGACATTGCCGCCGCCCGCGCTGCTGCCAGCCGACGTCACCGGGCTCACCGCCGACGAGGTGCGCTGCGCGACCGCGAACCTGGGCTGATCGGCGCTTCAGGGCTCTCTCAGGCGCGGCTGGAAGGCTGTTCGAAATGCGCGTCGGCTAGAATCGGGGCCTGCCTGCACGATCATCGCCCTCGGGTGAGCGTCGCGTGGGCATGGAGGGCTGTCCGAGCGGCCGATGGAGCTGGTCTTGAAAACCAGTGGGCAGCAATGCCTCGTGGGTTCGAATCCCACGCCCTCCGCGCGACCAGACCACACGAGACCGGCCGACACGAGAGGAACATGTGAGAGAAGCGGTACGCCCCACCTCGCGTCGCGCGGCGAAGTCACCTTCGGTCGCGCGTCACGGCCGTCTCAGCAGGCACTCCGCATGGAAGACCGCGGCGAAGGCCGTGGCATCCATCGTCGCCGTTGCACTCGTCTCGGGTTCCGCCGTCGCCGCGTACGCGGCGTTCGATCTCGCGAGCTCGCTGAAGCCGACCGTCGCACTCGGCAATGAGTCGGTGCTCGACGGCGTGCCCGATGTCGGCGCCATCGAGGGCGGCGTGAACCTGCTCGTCATCGGCAGCGACAGCCGCGAGGGCCAGGGCGACGCATTCGGCGACCCAGACGAAGAGACCGCCGTGCTCAACGACGTGACGATGCTCATGCACATCGCCGAAGACCACTCGCACGCCTCGGTCATCAGCTTCCCGCGCGACATGCTCGTCGACGTGCCGGCCTGCACCGACCCCGCCGATCCGACCGGCGACCCCCTCTACGAGCAGTATGACGTGAAGATAAACTCGATTCTCGCTTACGGCGGAATGCCGTGCGTCGTGAAGACCGTCGAGCAGCTCACCGGCGTGACGATCCCATTCGCCGGCACCGTGCAGTTCCTGGGCGTGGCGGGCCTCTCCGTGGCCGTCGGCGGCGTCGATGTGTGCGTCGCCGAGCCCATCGAAGACGAGAACACCGACCTCTCCCTGAGTGCCGGCACGCACTCGCTCAAGGGCATGCAGGCGCTGCAGTTCCTGCGTACCCGGCACGGTGTCGGCGATGGCAGCGACCTCGGCCGCATCTCGAACCAGCAGGTCTTCCTCTCGTCGCTCACGCGCAAGCTGCAGAATGGCGGCACGCTCGGCGACCCGGTCGCGCTCTACTCGATCGCGAAGGCCGCGCTCAGCAACATGGAGCTGTCTCCGTCGCTCGTCGATCCCACCCGCATGATCTCGATCGCGAAGGCGCTGAAGGACACCGACCTCTCGAAGATCGCCTTCATCCAGTTCCCGACCGGGTACACCGACGACGGAGGCGCGGTGGTGCCGACCGAGTCGGCCGAACTCGTCAAGGCTGCGCTCCAGCAGGACCTGCCGGTCACGTTCGATCCTGCCGCCGGCGACGCATCCTACGCCTCGGCGGGCGACCCGAGCGCTCCGCCTGCCGAAGAGGCGCCGGTCGAGGAGGCGCCGGTCGAAGAGGCACCCGCGACGGATGCCGCTGCCACGCCCGCACCGACCGTCGAGGCCCTCCCGAGTGATGTCACCGGCCAGACCGCGGCCGAGACTCGCTGTTCGGTCGCCAACGACGGCTAGTCAGGCGCCGAATCGTCAGTTCGGGCACCCGCGGGTTATGATGACTCTCGCGTGTTCGCGCAAGCGTTCACGAGGAGACGTCGCATAGTCCGGCCGAGTGCACCACCCTGCTAAGGTGGAGTCCCCGTAAGGGGACCAGGGGTTCAAATCCCCTCGTCTCCGCTCTTTCCCCATCGCCCGCACCGCGGACTAGGGATTCTGGGTTGCACCCGGCTCTGCATCCGCCGCCTTCGACGCGCGACCACGCTGGACGGCCGCAGTCAGGAGCTTGACGCCGGCGCCGAGCACGACCAGGTTCAGGATCATCTGGATCATCGCGACGACTCGTGCCGTTTCCGACGCTGGGCTGATGTCACCGAAACCGACTGTGGAGAAGACCGTGGTCGTGAAGTACAGGGTGTCGACGCGGGTGAGCCCTTCGACGGTGAAGCTCGCGGGATCGGCGCGCGCCATCAGGAAGTACGTCGCCGCGAACAGGATGAGGTACAGCGGCGCGACGATCGAGAGCGCCTCGATCCCGCGCAGGCCCGGCTGATCGGATCGAAGGATCGAGCGTATCTGCCAGACCGAGACGGCGAGCAGGATGAGCGGTGCGACGAGCAGGACGACCCACACAGGCACGGCGTCGATGCGATCGAGCGGGCCGACGAAGTACAGGACGATCAGTATCAGGGAAAGGATCATGGCCCGCGTCAATCCTCGCAGGATGAACCGCCGCCGCTCGGTCCGCGACATCTCCTGGTTGAGCGTGTCGGTCATTTCGTCTCCTACCCCTTGGATGCTCCGTCGACCTCTGCCAATATCATCCCGCTCCCGTACGCAGCACCACTAGGCGCACCCGGCCGTGAGCGAGCTCGCTCTTACATTCGTCCCGCATGCGTGCCACAGTCGGAGGGTGCTCCGAGAAGACGAGAGCATCACGATCGGGGAATCCATCATGCACGGAACCAAGTCATCCGCTGTGCTCGTTCTCGCGGGCGCGCTCTTCCTCTCAGGCTGCGCTGCAGGGGGCGGCACAGTCCCGACGTCCGGGGCCGACGCATGCGCGACGCTGCAGACCGCGCTGCGCGATGTCTCGAATGGCGCGCAGAACACGCTCGCCGCGGCCGGCACCCCGGCTGAGATCCAAACCAAGCTCGAGGGATACAGCGAGCGCGCCGCCGCGCTCGCCGAGGATGCCGAGAATCCTGACGTGGCCGACGCGCTCGCCACCGTCAACGAGAAGCTCAGCGAGGCGGCGGCGGCCGTCGGGACCCTGCCCACCGACGCGGAGGGCGCACTCGACGCCGACGCGGTCGCGGAGCAGCAGACTGGCATCCAAGAGGCGGTCGACAAGGTCAAGGCGGCCTGTGGCGAGCAATCCCCGAGCCCGACCGACGGCTGAGCCGCCCGGTTTCATTCGATTTCAATGATGCAACCGACACTCTCTGCGAGTCCAATGACGCGTGGAGCGCCACTGCGCTCCCACTCAGATCCAGAGAGAAGGACCAACATGTCTGACGCTATGAATGACGACACTCCGGTGCTCGACCTGCTCGCCCGGATGACCGCGGACTCCCTTGAAGCCTCCAGCCTCGACATCCAGACGCTGGTCCTGGTGCGGATCGCCGCGCTGGTGGCCGTCGATGCGGCTCCGGTCTCGTATGCGCTCAACCTCGAGGTCGGAGGCGAGGTCGGCCTCGATGCCGAGAGCGTCCGCGGCGTGCTGACGGCGATCGCTCCGATCGTCGGGACGGCTCGGATTGCAGCGGCGACCGGCAACATCGTGAAGGCGCTCGCGGCCGAGATCGCGCTCGAGGATCTCGAAGTCGCGGAACTCGAGGACGACGGCGAAGAGTAGCCGTTACTCCAGCCTGACCACCGAGCCGGGATCGAGGAGGATCCACGACGGTCGTGATACGACCGTCGTGGACAGTGGGCGCCGGGGAGAAATAGGCTTCGAGCGTGCTAGAGGAATCCCCGGCGTTGCTCGCGTCGGAGGTCGAGCTGGATCGCCAGCTGCTCGACGCGAAGGTCACTGCTCCCCGCCTCATTCGTCGGAGCTCGGTCGATCGCGCCACCCTCATCGACGCGGCGCGCTCCAGCGATCGGCGGGTCGTCGCGGTCACCGCGCCTGCGGGGTATGGCAAGTCGACCCTTCTGACACAGTGGGCGAACGCCGAGACGCGACCTCTCGCGTGGGTCTCACTCGATCGGTTCGATGACGACCCGGTGGCGCTGCTTTCCGTGATCGCTTCCGCGTACGGCCGCACCACTCCGGCTGCCGAGCACCTCGCTGCGGCGGTTCGGCGGTATCGCGGCGCTCCGCTCGGCCGAGCCGCACCTTTGATCGCGTCGGCCCTGGGAGCGAGCCGGACTCCGTTCGTGCTCATGCTCGACGACCTTCACGAGTTGCAGGATCCCGCCTGTCACGACGTGCTCAGCGTCCTGATCGCCGCGATTCCGCCCGGTTCACAGCTCGTTGTCGCGAGCCGCGCAGAGCAGCCCTACCTGCCTCACGCCCGCGCAGCCGGCGATTCGATGGAGATCACGGCTTCCGACCTCGCGTTCACCGCCGCGGAAGTACTCGAGGTCTTCGCCGACGTGGACTTGGCGCTCAGTCCTGATGCGGCTGCCGAAGTCGTCGAGCGCACCGAGGGATGGCCCGTCGGCGTGTTCCTCGCGGCCGCGATCATGCGTGACGGCGGCGCTCCGGTGGTGTCCGGTGACGATCGATTCATCGCCGACTACCTCTACCACGAGGCCCTGATGGATCTTCCGGAGCATCAGCAGCGGTTCCTGCGGCGAACCGCCGTGCTCGACAACCTCTCGGCACCGCTCTGCGCGGCAATCCTCGGCAATGGCGATGACCGGATGGTGCTGCGCGAGTTGGCGGCATCCAACATGTTCCTGGTTCCACTCGACCGGCGGCGGGAGTGGTATCGGTATCACGGGCTCTTCCGGGAGTTCCTGCTGAGCGAGCTCGCCCGTATGGAACCCGACGCGATTCCCGAACTCCATGTGCGGGCGGCCTCGTGGTTCGAAGAGCACGGGGCACCCGCGATCGCGATCGAGCACCTCCTCGAGGTGCCGAGCGAGCGCTCGAGGGCGATCCACCTGATCGCTTCCACGACGCTCGCCACGTATCAACTCGGGCAGCTCACGACGGTGCAACGCTGGTATCGGAGGATCGGCGACCGCGCGATCGAGGAGTATCCGCCCCTTGCGGTGTTCGCCGGTTGGATCACTGCCCTCAGCGGGCAAGCCGACGAAGCTGATCGATGGGCGGCCGTACTCGAGGGCGCGACGTACGATCTGCCGCCTGACGACGGCTCGGCTTCGATCGATTCCGCGCGGGCGATGCTCAGGTCCTTCATGTGCGCCACCGGGCCCGAGCACGCGATGGCCGATGCCCGCTTCGCTGTCGCGGCCGAATCGAATTCGAGCCCCTGGCGGGATCAGGCGCTCATCCTGCTGGGGGAGGCGCATCTGCTCGCCGGGGATCCGGAGCAGGCCGAGGCCGCGTTCAGGGAGGGGTCGAGGGTCGCGACCGCTCATCTGAACACCGACGGCGTCGTCCTCAGCGAATCGGAGCTCGCCGTGCTCACGATGGACGACGGGCGCTGGGTGGAGGGCGCCGGGCACGTGCAGACGGCCCTCGAGGCGATCGACGAACACGGAATGGACGACTATTCCGTGGCCGTGCTCGCGTTCGCCGAAGCGGCACGGCTCGCGCTGCACCGAGGCGACCTCGACGAAGTCCACCGGCAGCTCCCCCGTGCGATGCGGGCACGTCCCAACTGCACCTCCGCGATGCCGTACGTCGCCGTGCGGGCGCGGCTGCAACTCGCGAAGGTCCACTGGGCGTTGAACGACCACGTGACCGCGCATCACCTCCTGCGAGAGGTCGAGGACATCCTGCTGCGCCGACCCGAGCTGGGCGCGCTCGTCGGTCAGGTCGACGACTTCCGTGACGTCGTGTCGTCCAGTGAGCAGTCGGGCTGGACCGGGGGCCCGCCTCTGACGCCCGCCGAACTCCGGCTGCTCCCGTACCTCCAGACGCACCTCTCGATCCGCGAGATCGCCGACCGTCTGTTCGTCTCACGCAATACGGTCAGCTCGGAGCTCGCATCGATCTATCGGAAGTTCGGCGTGTCGAAACGGAGCGAAGCGGTGTTCCGCGCCACCGATGTCGGCCTCCTCGGCGCCTAGTCACGCCACGCGCTCGTCGGCCGACCGTCACGCCGCCATTCGTCGGGGTCGTGGCCGAGTGCGACAGCGAGCTTGGGCGCGGCGGCGACCACTCGGTGAACCCCCACCACGCTGATGATGGCGACCAGGACATCGACCATCTCAGCTGCGGTGGCTCCGGCGCCCACCGCCGCGTCGGCGAGCGAGCCGAACGACGGCTCGGCCCCGCCCACCGCGACGAGGGCCGCGATTCTGGCGAGGGCCAACGTCTTGGCGTCGAGGGGGTGACCGCCATCGCCGGGGCCGGCATCGCTGAGCAGCGCTTCTGCAAGTCCCTCGTCGTTGATCGCGAGCCGCCGAAGCAACTCTGTGTACTCCACGATGTGCCTCCAGCTCCGCGTCGGTCAAGCGACCACAGTTCACGCGAGGACGGCCGCATGCCTCACACGGAGGCAGCGACCGGTGGGGCGTCGTCTGGAAGGCCGCTCGCCTTCTCGGCCTTCCGCGCCTTGCGCTCTGCCTTCGCCTCGGCATCGAACCTGGCCATGATCTCCTTCGTCTCGTCGAGCTCCCCGAGCATCGGCCGGATCCAGCTCATCGACGGGTTGGAGTCGACGAGGATCAGGCGAACCAGGAGCGTGAGCGGGATCGCGAGGATCGCGCCGATCGGGCCGATCACCACCGCCCAGAACAGCACCGAGAAGAACGTGATGGTCTGGCTCAGGTTCACGGCCTTGCCGATGACCCGCGGCTGGATCGCCGACTGGATGACGCCGTTGATGATCGCGTACACGACGATGACGATGATCACGGTCGGCAACCCGCCGACGAGAGCCCCGAAGATGATCGGCGGGATGAGGGCGATGAAGTAGCCGACGTTCGGGATGAAGGAGCAGACGAACGCGAGCAGTCCCCAGATGAACGCGCCCGGAACGCCGATGATGAGCAGGGCGATCCAGTCGACGATTCCCTGCGCGAGCCCGAGCACGGTGGTCGCCACCATGTACCGGCGCACGTTCGAGCCGTACGTCACGAGCGAGGCCACGACGAGCGGCCGTGCCGGGTAGAGCTGCTTCAGCAGGGTCGGGACGAACGCGGCGTCCATGCCCATCAGCAGCAGCATCGTCAAGACGATGACGAGGAGCGAGAACAAGCCCGTGAGGCCGCCGATCAGGCCGCCGACGAATCCGGCCAGCGCCGCCGGGTCGAAGCTCGCGAAGATGTCATCGACCTCGTCGGCACCGATGCCGATCGAGGACAGCCACGCCGCGACATCCTGCCCGAAGGCGGCGATCTGGCCGCTGTACTCCTGCAGCAACGCGCCGAACTGGCCGAACGCGACGAGCATCGCGTAGCCCAGCCCGAGCAGCAGCAGGAGCACGGCGAGGATCACGGCCGCGGTGGCGATGCCGCGTGACACCCCGTGCTTCTCGAGCCATACCCGCAGCGGATGCACGCAGATGGTGAGGACGACGCCGAGGAAGAACGGGGCGAATATCCCCGCGATCGCGGCAAGGCCGAAGGCCGCGATCGTCGCGCCGCCGAGTCCGATCAGGATGAAGGCGTTGCGGTGCGCATTGGCGGGCTCCACGGGTGTCTGGACGCCCGGGGAATCGCCCCCTCGAGCCGCCCCTTCCCGTGATCGCTTCCTGTTCCACCACATGATGTCTCCGATCTCAGTTCGTGCCTTCCGCCGGCTCGTGATGCCACTCCTGGCGGCTCCGTGATCAGCCTCCCTCCGTTCGCGCACGACGGTAGCGAGCGGTTCAGCAGTCCGAATCATTCGTTTTGTGTGATGCAGGCGGCTGTGGCGGCGCGTGTACTGACCATTGCTCGTGGCATGGGGAAATCCGTTGGGCGAAGCACAGGCGCCCTCTCCCCACCCGCGAGGTTCCTCCACCCGCAGTCCACCTGACGCCAATGGGAAGCACCAACGGATCGGAGTTCCCGAGATGAGTACAGCTACAGTGACCAGCGAACAGAGCCGGCCCGAGAAGCTCGCCCCGGCCTCGGAGGATTTCGCCGCCCGTGCCGAGTTCGGACGTGAGGCTCGTCGTCGAACGCCACGGTCCAGCCACGAGGGGTGGGCGCCGGCGCCCGATCGCGCCGATCCGGTCGCGCTCATCGAGGAGCAGGCGACCACCCGGGTGCAGGAACTCGTGCCGATCCGGCACGCGCGCATGCTGGTGTCGCCGTTCACGTTCTATCGCGGCGCGGCGCTGCTGATGGCCGCCGACCTCGCCGGCACGCCGACCTCGGGGATCACGACGCAGATCTGCGGTGACGCGCACCTGTCGAATTTCGGGGTGTTCGCGACGCCCGAACGCACGATGATCTTCGACATCAACGATTTCGACGAGACATTCCCCGGTCCTTGGGAATGGGACGTGAAGCGGCTCGCGGCCAGCTTCGAGGTGGCGGGTCGGGATCGCGGGTTCAGTGAGAAGGAGCGCCGCGAGATCAACCGCACGGTCGGGCAGGGCTATCGCGAGCGGATGCTCCGTTCCGCCGAGTCCGGGGTACTCGAGGCCTGGTACGACCGGCTCGATGCCGACCGGATCATGGAGTACATCACGGCCGGGCGGGACTCCAAGAAGGGCCCTGACAAGCTGGCGAAGCGCACGGGTGCCGCGCTCGCGAAGGCGCGCACGAAGGACAGCACCCGCGCGGTGGCGAAGCTCGTCGAGGTCGTCGATGGCGAGCTGCGCATCATGGCCGACCCGCCGCTGATCATGCCGATCGAGCAGTTGGCCCCGGTCGGACGCACGCGGGCGCAGGAGGAGGACTGGATGCGTGAGGTGCTGGCGTCCTACCAGTCGACGCTCCAGCATCAGCATCATCCGATCCGGGAGTTCTCGTACGTGCACATGGCGCGCAAGGTCGTCGGCGTCGGCAGTGTCGGCACCCGCGCGTGGATCGTGCTGTTACGCGGTCGCGACGACGCCGACCCGCTGCTGCTGCAGGCCAAGCAGGCCGAGGCATCGGTACTGGAGCGGTTCCTGTCGCCCAGCGAGTACGACAACCATGGCGAGCGGGTGGTCAGGGGGCAGCGGCTGATGCAGGCGGCCAGCGACATCTTCCTCGGCTGGCACCGCCAGGCCGGCATCGACGGGGTCGAGCGGGACTTCTACATCCGGCAACTGCACGACTGGAAGGGCTCGGCCGATGTCGACACGATGAACGTTGCGGCGGCCAAGGTCTACGCGCGCGTGTGCGGCGAGACCCTTGCCCGGGCCCACGCGCGTTCGGGTGACCGGGTCGCGATCGCCGCCTACCTGGGGCAGAGCGACCGCTTCGATCGTGCGATCGCGGAGTTCGCCGCGGCGTACGCCGACCAGAACGACCGCGACTACGCCGCCTTCGCCGAGGCCGTGGCATCAGGACGGCTCGAAGCGGCCGACACCGTGTAGGTGCATCAGCGGTGGCCCAGGCGACGTGATCGGGGTCCGGTGTCGCCGACGGGCGAGTCGACCTCTGGGTGCCCCTGCCCGAAACGACGGCCGATCGGACCGGCGGTGACGCCGTGGAGGATGACGCTCAGCAACACCGTGAACGCGACGACCGAGACGGCCTGGCCGGCCGCGTCCGATGCACCGAGTTCCTCGACTGCGAGGAGTGCGAACACGACCGAGGCGAGACCCCGTGGACCGAACCATCCGATGAACAGGACGGTCGCCCGATCCC
This sequence comes from uncultured Actinomycetota bacterium, assembly GCA_963758615.1. Taxonomy (GTDB): domain Bacteria; phylum Actinomycetota; class Actinomycetes; order Actinomycetales; family Microbacteriaceae; genus Agromyces. The sequence continues at coordinate 287,988 of CAVWVZ010000008.1, forward strand.
GTCGGGTGCCGAGCATCGCGAGCGCGACGGGAAGGATGCGGATCACGGTCAGGCTCAGCACCGCGTAGACGACCGTCCAAGCCGAGAGATACTCGAACGCGACGGGAACGAGCGCTGCGCCGAACAGGAACCACACCGCGAGCGAGAGCACCTCGCCGACCAGTTCCGGGAACTCGCCGGCCTCGTCCAGGTGGGAGTCATCCCGCGCCCATGCGGCTCCGAAGGCGATCCCCGCGACGAACGCCGCGATGAATCCGTTGCCGCCCATGGCGCCGGCGGCGGCGAAGCTGCCGACTGCGGCGGCCAAGGTGGCCAGGCGACGACCACCGGGAAGGATCCAGTCCCGTCGCGACCCGAGCGCGATCAGCCTCGCACTCGCCAAGCCGATGGCGAGGCCGACGACGACGCCGATGGCCAGCTCGAGGAGCGGGTGGAGGGCGGCGTCGCTCGTTTCGTGCACGCCGAGTTCGTCCGCGGCGACGGCGAGCGTGAAGACCACGATCGGGGTGACGATGCCGTCGTTGAGTCCGCTCTCGACATTGAGGGTGCGACGCACTCGCGTCGGAATCCGCTCGTCGTTGATCACCTGTGCGCTGAGCGCCGCGTCGGTCGGGGCGAGGGCGGCACCGACGAAGCCCGCGAGCGCCCAGGTGAGGTCCTGGAAGAGCCACGCCGCTGCGAGTGAGCCGAGCAGCACCGTGAGTGGGAGGCCGATCCCGAGAAGTCGCGCGGGAAGCCCGGCGTCGTGACGGAGTCTGGTCAGGTTCACTCTCGCCGCGTCCGAGAAGAGCAACAGCGCCAGTGTCACCTCGGCGAGGAGATGGACCGTCGGGGCTTCGGCATCGACGGTCAGCGGGCCCCAGTTGCGGTTCGCAAGGACGAAGCCGAGCACCGAGAACACGAGCGGGCCGGTGATATTCCATCGAGCGAGGCGATCCGAGACGACTGCCCACCCCAGGATCAGCAGCATGAGCACGGCGAACGTGAATTCGGTCACTGCGCTGACCCTCCCGTTTTCTGGGACGATGCTCGCCGGATCACCTCATCCGAAAGAGCGGTGCCGCGCCGCGTCGTCGGACGCGACGCAGGCTCCCTATATCTTGCTCTCGACCGTCGCGGCCCGATAGGGGATCAGTCGAGAGAACGCAGTCGGATGCAGATCGCCTCGACGGCGGCCTCGTACGTCGGGTACCGCCGCGTCACGCCGGGGCGCGGTCGCATCCACAACATCTCGTACTGCTCCCCGACTGTGGAGAGGTAGCCGAGGATCTTCCGTGCGCCGTCATCCTCGTACCGCGCATCGCAGACGCGCCACGTCGTCTCATTGAGGGGCGCGAGGTCTACGGCATCGCGATCAGTCCGCGCAGACATGTCGTCCTCCCTCCACACCGATCGCGGCGAGCCGGACGTACCCGTTCAGGGGGAGACGGTCGCTCACCGCCCGTCCGGCTCGCCTCTCGACAGTGGCGCGTGTGACCGTCGCCACTGCCGATCATCCGTTTCTACCCGGTGACGTCGCCGGACACAGCCCCCTTGACAACCGCCGCGTTGACGCTCTACCGGGGCTCCTGAACGGTTCGACCGAGGGGGATGCGGTTGAGCGCGTATCCGTATGCGGCATCGCCGACCCGCGGCATGCCGTTCTCGTCGAGCAGGTACAGGATGTCCTCGCCGATGGGCCAATAGCTTCGAAGGTGCTCGGGGGCGCCGGTGTCCAGCCGGTAGATGGTCGCCTCGGGGTCGAGCCCTGTGCCCTCCCCGAGACTCCAGGTCCCTTCGTGGGTCTCGCGCGTGTCGGAGACGCCGACCCGGACGATGGAGATGAGGTAGGTGGTGGGTTCGCCGGTGGCGCTGTCGCGGTAGAGCACGATCCCGAACTTCACCCGTTGGCAGTCTGCCACCGGTGGATCGTCGATCGCGCACGGGACGTGGTTCTCGAAGTCCGCCACCGCGGGGTCGCCGTCGTGATTGACGAGCGGATACCACGGCCCGAATGACTGCGGCTGCGGCGGCCCGCCGCGCGTCGCGAACACGAGCACGACGACCACTGCCGCCGCGGCGAGAGCGATCGCGCCGGCGCCGACGAGCAAGGTGGAGCGTTTCATCCTCTGCCGCCCTCGAGTACCGTTCCCAACCTACCCGCCGCTCCGAGGAGGAGGGCGGGGCGGAGGTCAAGCCGATTGCGTCAGATGACGTCGGTGCACCGTCGATGACACGGCAAGACGCCCGGTGACCCTGCGTAAACCGGCGTGACATGGGGCATGGCGGGGGAGTTCGCGCGGCCGGTAGCGTCGCCGCTCAACACCCACCGCAGCCTTGCCCCGAAGGAGCATGCCCATGACCGCACGACCACGAGCACTCGCCCTGCTCGCAGCCGCAGCCGCCGCGACCCTCGGTCTCGCGGGTTGCGCCGCCGGCGCCGAGACCACCGCAAGCGGCGAACGCGTCGACGGCGGAACGATCGTCTACGCCCACCAGCAGGAACCGGCCTGCGTGTTCGGCGGCTGGATCGAGCAGGCCTACCTCAGCTACAACGTGCTCGACAGCCTGGTGTCGCTCGACGAGGACCACGAGGTCGTGCCCTGGCTCGCCGAGGCGTGGAGCGTGAGCGACGACGGCCTGCAGTGGACGTTCGAGCTGAAGCCAGACGTGAAGTTCACCGACGGCTCCGACCTGACCGCCGAGGTCGTCGCGTACAACTTCGACCACTGGGTGAACAACGGCGGCAACAGCACCGCGCTGGCGTGGCTCGGCGGCTACTACGAGTCGTCGACCGCGGTCGACGAGCTCACCCTGCAGGTCACCCTCTCGAAGCCGTACCCGCGCCTGGCCGACAACCTCACCCAGGGCTACTTCGGCATCCAGTCGCAGCAGGCTCTCGAGACCCGCACCGAGGAGGAGAACTGCGAGGCGCCGATCGGCTCCGGCGCGTTCATCGTGGACCGCTGGGACCGGGGGCAGCAGATCGTCCTGAAGGCCAACCCCGACTACACGTCGCCGCCCGCAAACGCCGAGCACACCGGCCCGGCCTACGTCGACGAGGTGATCTGGAAGTTCGTCGCCGACCCGACGACCCGCGTCGCCGCGCTGAAGAGCGGTGAGGTCGACGCGGTCTACGACGTCCCGGCCGTGCAGTGGGAGAGCACCGGAGACGCCGGCTTCGAGCTGCACAAGTACATCACCCCGGGCCGCCCGCAGCAGCTGACATTCAACACTGCTGAGGGTCCGTTCACCGACGAGCGTGTTCGCCAGGCGTTCGCCTACTCGATCGATCGCGAGGCGATCGTCGAGACCATCGGCCACGGCGTGATCCCCTACGAGGGGAACGGCGGCGTGAGCCAGACGACCCCCGGCTGGAGCGAGAAGGCCGCGGACTGGTACTCGCTCGACCTCGACAAGGCCGCCGACCTCCTGGACGAGGCCGGCTGGACCGACACCGACGACGACGGGTACCGCGTGAAGGACGGCGAGACCCTCGACATCGTGCTGCCGTACGGCGCCGGCTCGATCATCAACGCCGACGGCGCATCCATCCTGCAGGGCGTTCAGGAGCAGGCGAAGCAGGCCGGATTCAAGGTCGAGCTGATCCCCGTGCCGCAGGCCGAGCTCTTCGCGGGCGGCTACAGCCAGCCCGACGAGCGCGACATCTACCCGGGGTACTGGACTGCCGTCACGAGCGGCATCCTGTACGTCAACTGGCGCCAGTCGACCGAGGAGTGGCCGAACTACTCGAACTCCTCGTTCACGAACTACCCCGAGCTCGAGGCGATCATCCTCGAGGCCAACTCCACAGCCGACGTCGACGCGCAGAACGCGCTCTACGAGCAGGCGCAGGAGTACATCGCCGAGCACGCACTCGCCATCGGCGTGTACGACCGGCTCTCGACGCTCGCCGTCGCGCCGAAGCTCCAGGGCGTCTGGCAGGAGCACGCACAGGGAGGACCGACGTTCTATGACGCTCACTTCGTCGAATAGAGCGGATGTCGCGGCGGCGCCGGCCATTCCGGCGCCGCCCCGACGGGGCATCCGCACCGCCCGACTCGTCGGCACCAAGGTACTGGGAGCCGCGCTCGTGCTGCTGGGGGCTGCCACCGCCGCGTTCTTCGCGCAGGCGTCGATCCCCGGCGATCGCGCCACCGTCATCCTCAACGTGCGCGCGGGCCAGGCCATCGAGCGCACGCCAGAGGAGCTCGCACCGATCGTGGCCGAGTACGGCCTCGACAACCCGCTGCTCGTGCAGTACGCGGCCTACGTGGCGGGGCTCGCCCGCGGCGACCTCGGCATCTCGTACCAGCAGCACCGGCCGGTCATCGACATCGTCGCCGACCAGCTGGGCGCCACGATCGTGCTCACGCTCGCCGCGCTGGTGCTCGCCTGGGTGATCATGGTCGCCTGGGTCACACTGACCGCGGGGCGGGGCCCGCGCGTGAGAGCCTTCGGAGGCTTCACCGACACCCTCGCGGCCGGGTTGCCGCACTACTGGCTCGGAATCATCCTGCTGCTCGTGTTCGCGCTCGGGCTCGGCTGGTTCCCGGTCATCGGCGGCACGGGGGCGATCGGCCTCGTGCTCCCGGCCCTGACGTTGGCGATCCCGCTCGCGGGGTTCATGGGGCAGGCGACGCGCACCGAGTTCGAGCGCGCACTCGACCAGCCGTTCGTGCTCAGCGCCCGCACACGCGGCATGGGTGACACCGGCATCCGGCTGGGCCACGTGCTGCGGCACGCGGTGCTGCCCGCCGTGACCCTCTCGGGTTGGGCGATCGGTGCGACCATCTCGGGCGCCGTCGTGGTCGAGGCCGTCTTCGCCCGCCCAGGAATCGGCAGCGTGCTGGTCAGCGCCGTGAACTCGCAGGACATGCCGGTCGTGCTCGGGCTGGTCATGCTCATCGCCGCCTTCTACGTCGTCGCGAACCTGCTCGTCGACATCGCCTACGTGCTCATCGACCCGCGTCTGAGGAGGACGGCATGACCGCGCTCGCTGCACCCGACCGCACCCGAGTACGACTCGGAACGCTGCCGTGGGATCTCATCGTCGCGGCGACGGTCTCCGTGCTGTTCGTGATCGCCGCGATCTGGCCACAGGTGCTCGCGACGTACGACCCCTTCGCGATGGACCTGGGCGCGGCGCTGCAGCCGCCGTCGCTCGCGCACTGGTTCGGCACCGACGAGGCCGGCCGCGACCTGTACTCCCGCGTCATCTATGGCACGCGCGAGTCGCTCGGCATCGGCATCGGCGCGGCGGCGGTCAGCCTGAGTCTCGCGGTCGTGCTCGGCACGCTCGCCGGCCTGGGCGGGCGCGCGACATCCGCCGCCGTCGGCTGGCTGCTGGAAGTCGCGTTCGCCTTCCCGGCGCTGCTGCTCTCCCTGCTCCTCATCGCCGTGCTCGGCCCGAGTGCGCTGACGCAGATCCTCGCGGTCGGCATCGGCACCGCGCCCGGCTACGCGCGGATCGTACGCGGGCAGATCCTCTCGGCGAAGGACTCCGGCTACGTCGAGGCGGCGATCTCGCTCGGACATCCGCGTACGCGGATCCTCGGCCGGCACATCCTGCCCAACGCCCTGCGACCGCTCGTCGCGATCTTCGCGCTCTCGATCGGGCAGTCGATCGTGTGGGCGTCGAGCCTGTCGTTCCTCGGCCTCGGCGTCGCGCCGCCGTCGCCCGAGTGGGGCGCGCTGCTCGACGCAGGCCGCGCCTACATCACCGAGGCCGGCTGGCTCACCGTGATCCCGGGTCTGGTCATCGTGGTGCTCGCGCTCGCGGCGACCACGCTCGGCCGGCACCTCCAGCTGTTCCTCGAGAAGGGGGAGAAGTCATGACCGTCATCGAACAACGACGCGGGACGTCGATCGCGGAGGTCGCCCCGGTACCGATCGAACGCCCTCGGGTGTCGGTCCGGAACCTGTCCGTGGCCTTCGAGACCAGCTCGGGCGTGCGCCAGATCGTCGAGGACGTCTCGTTCGACCTCGAACCGGGTCGGTGCGTCGCGATCGTCGGCGAGTCCGGCTCGGGCAAGTCGGTCACCGCCCGCACCATCGTCGGCCTCACCGGCCGCGGCGCGCGGGTCGAGGCCGACGTGCTCGACGTGCACGGGCGAGACGTGCGGACGCTCGACTCGCGACAGTGGCGGAGCGTCAGGGGACGCGAGGTCGGGTTCATCCTGCAGGATGCCCTCGTCTCGCTCGACCCGCTGCGGCCCGTCGGCGCCGAGATCGCCGAGACCCTGCGACTGCACGGATGGCGCAGCCGGCGCGCCCGTCGGGCCAAGGTCGTCGACCTGCTCGACGCGGTCGGCGTGCCCTCGCCCGAACTCCGGGCACGGCAGCGCTCGGGGCAGCTCTCGGGCGGGCTCCGGCAGCGCGCGCTGATCGCCTCGGCGCTCGCCCTCGATCCCGACGTGATCATCGCCGACGAGCCGACGACGGCGCTCGACGTGACCGTCCAGGCTCAGGTGCTCGACCTGCTCGAGCAGTCGCGCCGACGCGGTGCGTCGATCATCCTCATCAGCCACGACCTCTCGGTCGTCGCGCAACTCGCCGACCACATCCTCGTGATGCAGAACGGCCGCGTCGTCGAGCAGGGACCTGCGTCGGTGCTGTTGCGTGAACCTCGCGAGGAGTACACCAAGGCGCTCATCGCCGCGGTGCCGAGCGAGGAGACCCGGGGTGCGGCGCTGAGCCCGGCGGGGGTGGAGCTGCTGGCTGAGGCGGAGGCGGCGGGGTCTCGATACGGCGCTGGCGCGCCTACTCGACCAACGGAGGGCGCTGGCGCGCCTCCTCGACCGGCGGAGGCGGCGGGGTCTCGATACGGCGCTGGCGCGCCTACTCGACCGGCGGAGGGCGCTGGCGCGCCACCTCGACCGGCGCCGGCCGAGATCGTGCTCGAGGCCCGCGGCCTCGTCAAGCACTTCCGCGGGCCCGACGGCTCGTCGACGACCGCCGTCGACGACGTCTCGTTCGCGCTCCGGCGCGGCGAGACCCTGGGCATCGTGGGGGAGTCGGGGTCGGGCAAGAGCACGACGGGCCGCATCGCCCTCGCGCTCGAGACGCCCGATGCCGGCGAGGTGACGCTGCTCGGTCAGCCGTGGACATCCCTCGACGAGCCCCGGCGCCGGGCATCGCGGGCGCACATCGCCGTGGTGTCGCAGGACCCGCTGTCGAGCTTCGACCCGAGGTGGAACGTCGAGCGCATCCTGCGCGACGCCCTGCCGGCCGCGCAGTTCCCGACCGCGTCCGCACGCCGCGCGCGCGTGGCCGAACTGCTCGACCAGGTCGGCCTGTCCGAGACGGTGCTCGAGCGCTTCCCGCTGCGGCTCTCGGGCGGCCAGCGCCAGCGCATCGCGATCGCGCGGGCACTCGCCGCGTCGCCCGACGTCATCGTGCTCGACGAAGCCGTGTCGGCGCTCGACGTCACCATCCAGGCGCAGATCCTCGACCTGCTCGTCGCGCTGCAACGCCGCCTCGGCCTCAGCTACCTGTTCATCTCGCACGACCTCGGCGTCATCAGCCACCTCAGCCATCGCGTGATCGTCATGAAGGACGGACGCGTGGTCGAAGAGGGCGAGCCCGACGACATCTTCAACCGCCCGAGTCATCCGTACACGCAGCAGCTCATCGCATCCATCCCCGCCTTCGAACCGAGGAGCACGACATGACCACCCCACTGCACTTCAACGCCTTCGTCATGAACACGAACTCGCACATCCACCACGGCCAGTGGCGTCGGCCCGACGCCGGGCAGGTCGAGTTCAACGACGTGCGGGTCTGGATCGACCTCGCGAAGCGCCTCGAGGCCGCGAAGTTCGACGCGATCTTCTTCGCCGACGTCACCGGCGTGTACGGCGACGCCGACGCGGACTTCGACGTCTACATCCGCGAGGGCCTGCAGATCCCCAGCAACGACCCGATCCCGCTCGTCGCCGCACTCTCGGTGCACACCGAGCGCATCGGCCTCGCGCTGACGTCGAACGTCGCGCAGAGTCATCCGTATCAGTTCGCCCGTCAGGTCTCGACGCTCGATCACATCTCGAACGGCCGCATCGCGTGGAACATCGTCACCGGCCTGCAGGACAACGGCGCGCGCAACTTCGGCTACCCGCGACTGACCGACCACACCGAGCGCTACGCGTGGGCCGAGGAGTACGTCGACGTCACCTACAAGCTGTGGGAGGGCTCGTGGGACGACGACGCGCTGCTCAAGGACCGCGAGCGCGGCATCTACTCCGACCCGACGAAGATCCACAAGATCGACCACGAGTCCGAGCGCTACTCGGTGCAGGGCCCGCACCTGCCGTCGCCGTCACCGCAGCGCACGCCGGTGCTCTACCAGGCCGGCTCGTCGGTGTCGGGACGAGAGTTCGCCGCGCGCAACGCCGAGGCGACGTTCATCATCTCGCCGACGCCGGCGATCGCCAAGCAGCTCATCGACGACACGCGGCGCCTCGCGGTCGAGGCCGGACGCCTGCCCGAGGACATCAAGTTCTTCCAGGGCCTGTCATTCGTGATCGGCGACACCGAGGAGGAGGCGAAGGCCAAGGCCGCCGAGTACGAGCAGTACGTCTCGATCGACGGGTACCTCGCCCACTCGGCCCTCGTCGACAAGACCGGTCGCGTCTATCCGCCTGACACGCCCCTCAAGGACGTCGACACGAACACCGCCAAGGGGTTCACCGAGTGGGCGGCGAAGGCCATCACCGACCGTGAGCCGGTCATCCGCGACGTCGCCCTGCTGATCTCGCGGTCGACCCGCATCGTCGGCACGCCCGAGCAGATCGCCGACGCCCTCGAGGAGTGGCAGGCGGCCGGCGTCGACGGCATCAACGTCATCAACTGGGTGATCCCCGGCTCGTTCGTCGAGTTCGCCGAGAAGGTGCTGCCGGTGCTTCGCGACCGCGGACTCGCGCAGCGCGACTACGGCACGGGTGCGACCCTGCGCGAACGGCTCTTCGGAGCACCCCGGCTCAACGACCGTCATCCGGCGGCGAAGTACCGCGGCGCCTTCGCGAGCAGGGCTGCGGATGTCCCGGCTCCGGCCCCGGCGTCGTCGAACGCAGCGGACGTCGCCGCCGAGGCTGCGCCGGTGGAAGAGGAGGCGACCAGATGAGCACGATCGACGCACCGCACGTGTCGCCTGCCACGGACGTCCGCCCCAAGGGCGCGCTCGACGCGGCGCGAGCCCGGCTGGCCCCCGTGATCGCGCGCATCGCCGAGCAGGCGATCGCGCACGAGCGCGACCGGTCGTTGCCGTTCACCGAGACCGCCGAGCTCGCCGAGGCCGGCTTCGGCGCACTGCGCATCCCCGTCGAGCTCGGCGGCGCGGGACTCACGATCGTCGAGTTCTTCGAGCTGCTCGTCGAGCTCGGCGCGGCCGACTCGAACCAGCCGCAGGCATGGCGCAACCACATCGCCTTCGTCGAAGACCGCCTCGCGGGCGGGACCGAGGCCGATCGCGCGTGGCTCGAGCGGATCGCCGGCGGCCTGGTCATCGGCGGGGCCTGGTCGGAGGTCGGCAGCTCGAGCCTGCTGCAGTCGTCCACGCGACTCGACCGGGTCGACGGCCGGCTGCGCCTCACCGGCACGAAGTACTACAGCACGGGCTCGATCTTCTCGGACTGGCTCAGCGTGTTCGCGCGTGACGAGCGCGGAGAGTCCGTGCTCGTCATCGTCGACTCCCGGGCCCGCGGCGTCGAGCTCATCGACGACTGGTCGGGATTCGGGCAGCGCACGACCGGGAGCGGGACGACCCGCTTCCACTCGGTGGCGGTCGAGGAGGGCAACGTGCTGCCGTTCACCGATCGGTTCATCTCGCAGGAGGCCGTCTACCAGCTCGTCCTGCTCGCCGCGCTCGCGGGAATCGCCCGGGCCGCACGCGACGACGTCGTGGCCGGCGTGCTGCGCCGCATCCGCTCGTACCCCCACGGGCTCGCCGAGCAGCCGCGAGCCGATGCGCAGGTGCAGGAGGTGGTCGGACGCGTCGCCGCCCACGCGGCCTCGGCAGCGGCATCCGTCGCACGCGGCGCCGCCGCGCTGCAGGAGGTGTCGGCAGCCGCACCCGAGGAGCGCGAGGCGACCGCCCGACAGGCCGCGATCGCCGTCTACGAGGCGCAGCTCGTGGTCGCCAGTGCGACCCTCGACGCGACGACGCTGCTGTTCGACGCGCTCGGCTCGTCGGGCGTCGAGCGCGAGGCCGGCCTCGACCGGCACTGGCGGAACGCCAGAACCCTCGTCTCGCACAACCCGCGCATCTACAAGGAGCGCATCGTCGGCGACTGGTACCTGAATGCCGCCGACCCGCTGCAGGTCTTCGGCGCGGCTGCGAATCCATCGGATGCCTCGTCCGAGGGTTCTGCGCCGGCGGAGCAGGGAGCGGGAGCATGACCGAACCGAAGCCGCTCATCCTCAACCTGTTCGAGATGGCCTGCATCAGCCACATCTCGCACGGGCTCTGGTCGCTGCCCGGCAACAATCGCCACCGGTTCGACGAGCTCGACTACTGGACCGAGCTCGCCGAGATCCTCGAGGACGGCGGGTTCGACGCGGTGTTCCTCGCCGACGTCATCGGCGCCTACGACGTCTTCCGCGACGGGCCCGAGACCGCCCTGCGCGAAGGCCTGCAGAGTCCCAACCTCGACCCGCTGCTGCTCGTGCCGGCCATGGCCGCGGTCACGAAGCGGCTCGGCTTCGGCGTGACGTTCTCGACCACGTACGAGCCGCCGTTCGCGTTCGCACGCCGGGCGTCGACGCTCGACCACCTCACGAAGGGGCGATTCGGCTGGAACATCGTGACCAGTTACCTGCCGAACGCCGCCCGCAACTTCGGCCTCGACGGCGAGATCCCGCACGACCGCCGCTACGAGCTCGCCGACGAGTACCTCGACGTGCTCTACAAGCTGTGGGAGGGCTCGTGGGACGACGACGCGGTCGTTGTACGACCGTGAGCGGCGCATCGCGACCGACCCCGGGAAGGTGCGCTACATCGACCACGTCGGCGAGACGCACCGCGTGGCCGGGCCGCACATCGTGCACCCGTCGGTGCAGCGCACACCCGTGCTCTTCCAGGCGACGGGCTCTCCCGCCGGCACCGAGTTCGCCGGGCGGCACGCCGAGCTCGTCTTCACCGGCGGGCGCACGACCGAGGAGTTCCGCCGGAACAAGCGGTCGATGCAGGATGCCGCGGTCCGCAACGGTCGCGCAGCCGACGACGTCAAGTTCATCGCCAGCGCGGTCGTCGTCGTCGGTCGCACCGAAGAGGAGGCGGCCGACAAGTGGCGCCTCTACGAGCAGCACGCGAGCATCGACGGGTACCTCGCGCACGCGAGCCTGCCGGTCGACCTCACGGTCATGCCGCGCGACCTGACGGTGCGCGAGGCGCTCGCGCGCTCCGGCAAGCCACTCGAGCGTGCGCCGATGCTGCCGCTCGACGTGACCGTCGGCACGCTGCTCGACGGCCTCCGCGGCGGGCGCCGCGAGCGGTTCCACGTGGTCGGCACGCCCAAGGTGGTCGCCGACGAGATCGAGCGCTGGCTCGACGAGGACGGCATCGACGGCATCAACCTGCGGCAGTTCCACTCGTTCGGCACCGCGCAGGACTTCGCCGAGCTCGTCGTGCCCGAGCTCCGCCGGCGGGGCCGCCTGCGGGATGACCCTGCGACGTCGCTGCGCGATCGGCTGTTCGGTCGTGGCGACCGCCTGCCGAGCACGCACATCGGCGCCAGGTATCGCGGGGGCGCGAACCTCGACGTCCCCGTTGCCCCCCTGCACGTGTCGCGGCGAGATGCGGAGGCGGCAGCGTGACGGAGCAGCGCGGTCGCCGCTTCGGTTCGCGATTCAGTCTGGGTTCAGCCCTGCAGGCGCACACTCGACTCGACTGGATGAAGGGAGCCGTATGCAGAAACGCATCGTTCAGATCGCGGCTGCCGCCGCAGGAGTTGCGCTGGTACTCGGTGGAACCGTCGTGGCAGTCGCCGCCACGGGCGGAGACTCGACCGGATCGACCGGCGATCCGTCGCACGAGTCCGAGACTCCGATCCCCGACGACGTCCTCGAGCAGGCGAGTGCCGCCGCGCTGGCGGCGACCGGGGGCGGCACGGTGACGGGCACCGAGGTCGGCGACGAAGAGAGCCTCTACGAGGTCGAAGTGACACTCGCCGACGGCAGCCAGGTCGACGTGCAACTCGACGCCTCGTTCGACGTGGTCTCGAGCCTGTCCGACATCGAGTCCGCACAGTAGTCACCCGGCAGAAGCCCCTCCCCGCAGGGAGGGGCTGCGCATTGATCTGTCAGACGGTGTTCCCGTGGCGCAGCGTCACCGGCCGCAATCGGATCCACACCATGCTGATGAGGCCGCCGGTGAAGTCGATGGTCATCATCGCGATCGTGTCGTCGCCGCGGCTGAGCATGAGCCCGGCTTGGGCGTTGACTGCGCGCTCGTCGATGACGAGGCCGGGCTTGGCGGCCATCCCGTGCACGAGCAGGGTGATCGCGTCGCGTGCACCACGCACGACCCTGAGCGCAGGATGATGCCGATCACCGTTGTCGACGACCACGGCGACACCGGGGTCCAACAGGGTCTCGAGCCGCGCGGCGTCGCCGCTTTCGGCTGCCGTGCGAAACGCGTGGACCCGCCTGTGGTGCGGAGGGCGCACGAGCCGACCCCAGCGCTTCGAGGCCGCCGGCTTCTGCGGCCCGGTGGTCGGTTTCGATTCTGCTGACATCGTTCACCCCAGTCGTCCTTCGGCGATCCGCTGATCGCGCCTCTCACTACAGAAGACCCCGTGCCGGGCGATTCTGTGACATCGAACGTGCCGAAGCTCCACGCCTCGGCCGGCCGCCCGTGACGAACTGTGCCGATCGTCGCGATGGGTGATGTCGATCTCGCCGGGTGTTGATAGTTTGTTGCCGATTCACCACTACTGAGAGCGGCTCCCATGCGTCGATCGTTCCCCGGTGCCGTGCTCGCAACGGTCGCCCTCACGACGCTTCTGGCGACCGCCGCAGCGGCGCCGACCGTCGCCATGCCGGCCTCGACGGGTGTGTCGACCGCGATGGCGACGGCGACGCCCTCCGGTGAGGGCGATGCGCCCGAGATGGGCGACTACCCCGTCGCTGCGTACCAGGCCGAGGCCGACGAGCTCGATGTGGCGCTCGTCGACGCGATCGAGGACGATCTGGACGTGTCGGCTGCCGAGTACCTCGCTGCTGCCGACGCTGCGGTCGATGCCGCAGATGTGCTCGAGCACCTCGAGCAAGAGGCCGTCGACTCGACCGATGCGGTGCTCGACGGCACCACGCTCACGGTGCTCGTCGACTCCGCCGAGGCAGCGGACGAGGTCGCGGCGCTCGGGGCGAACCCGGTGTTCGAGCCGACCGCCGAGATGCTCGCCGACTACTCCGATGTGCCCTTCGAGGCGGCTGCCGACCTGCTCGGCGGCACCGGCTGGGCGATCCCTGCCCTCGACGGCAGCGGCCACGTGGTCTGTTCGGTCGCATTCAACGGCAGGTTGAAGTCGGACGGTGCACACCAGGTCAGTACTGCGGGGCATTGCCTCGACGGCACGGCGATCCCCGGCTCGTCTGCGAATGCGCTCGTGCAATCGAGGCCCGCCGACCCGCTCCAGACCCTCGGCGCCACACTCGGCAACCCTGTCGCCGGATCGGTGCAATTCGACAATGGGGTCGATTCGGCGCGCATCGCGGTCGACCCCGCGTGGACGCCGAAGCCGACTGTCGCAGTCTGGGGCGGTGGCGCCGGAGCACCGTTGTCCGGCACACCGGTCTCAGTACGCGGCGCGACCGCGGCGGTCGTGGGTGCCAAGCTCTGCAAGTCGGGCCGCACGACGGGCTGGACCTGCGGCACCGTGCGCCAGGTCAATGTCGTGGTTCAGGTCAGCGGCGTGGTCGTGAACGCGATCATCGCCGACACGTGCGTGCTCGGCGGGGACAGCGGCGGGGCTGCGCTCATCGGCGACTATGCGGCGGGCATCACGTCGGGTTCCAACTCGGTCGGCGCATGCGGCGCCGGCGGGTTGAGTGTCTACTTCCCGGTGGTGTCGGGGTTCGGTCCCGACGTGCTCGACTTCAACAGCGACTGGGAGCTGTCGGTCGCGATGTCGACGCCGCAGATCACGTCGATCCTCGGCGGGCGTTCGTACATCGACGTGCCCGTGCGCGGCACCGTGCCGAACGCCCCTGCGGGCACCCTCGTCTCGCTGTACCTCGACGGTGCGACGACCCCGCATTCGACCTTCACGCTCACGAGCCGTGGCGGCTCCTTCAGCCTGCCGTTCGGTGCGGCGTCGCTCGGCTCGCACCCTTGGCGGGTCGTCGCGTCCCAGGGAATCCACTCGACCGCGACGACGATCGGGACCGTCACGCTCGTCGCGCGACCAGCGACCGATCGCCTCTTCGGCCCGAGCCGATACGAGACCGCGATCGCGACCTCGCTGCAGGCGTTCCCGTCTCCCGCGAACACGCCGATCGTCTACCTCGCGTCGGGCGAGGGCTTCGCCGACGCCCTGAGCGCGGCGCCTGCCGCGGCGAAGGGCGGCGGCCCGCTGCTGCTCACGCCCCGATCAGGGCCGACGCGCGCGATCCTCGACGAGGTCCGTCGGCTGAACCCCGCCAAGATCGTGATCGTCGGCGGCCCCGGTGCCGTTGCGGCATCCGCCGACGCGACCCTGAGGGACATCGCGCCGGTGCAGCGCATCGGCGGAACCGACCGCTACGACACGAGCCGCAAGCTGGTCACCGCCGCGTTCCCGACGCCGACCGCGGCGGTCTACGTGGCCTCGGGCGCGAACTATCCCGACGCACTCGCTGCGGGTGCCGCGGCAGGGTCGACCGACTCACCGGTCGTGCTCACTCGTGCCGCGTCCCTCGACGAGGCCACGCGACTCCTCGTGCAGCGCCTCGACCCGCAGCGCATCCGCGTCGCGGGCGGAGCGGCGATCGTGTCGAACACCGTGCTCTCGCAGCTCACCCCGCTCGCAGCCGACACCAAGCGCGTCGCCGGCGCCGACCGTTACGCGACCGCAGCCGCGATCAACACCGACGCGTTCGGCAATGCGACTCGGGCATTCGTGGCGAGCGGGCTCAACTTCCCTGACGCGCTCGCGGGCGCGGCCTATGCCGGCAGCCTGGCGGCGCCGCTCTACCTGAGTGCGCCGCAATGCCTGCCGACGCCAGCGGCGACCGACCTGCTGCGGCTGGGCGTCGCGCGCGTCACGTTCTTCGGCTCGACGGCGGTGCTGTCGAGCAACGTCTCGGCGCTGCGCCCCTGCTGACGCCGGCGCTGGCGCTCGCCCGGAGCGACTACGTCGATCGAGGCACGCCGGCGCGCGGCATCCGATCGACGGCGGTCACGCAGCGTCGTGTTTCAGGAGGCCGCCTTCTTCTTCGTGGCCGTCGATTTCGTGGAGGACTTCTTCGCGGCAGGCTTCTTCTCGCCGTCGGCCGCGCCCTTCTTCGCCGTGGCCGTCGCCTTCGAGGAACCCGACCCCGAGTCCTTGCCGCCCTCGCGCTTCGCCGCGATCGACTGGCGCAGCGCCTCCATCAGGTCGATGACCTCGCCGCCCTTCTCCTCTTCGGGCTGCTCGCCGAACGTCGCCGCCGTGTCGATGGCGTCGCCCTGCTCGAGCTTCGCCGCGATGAGGGTACGCAACTCCTGCTGGTACTCGTCGACGTACTGCTCGGGCTCGAAGTCGTTGACGAGACTGTCGACGAGCTGCTTCGACAGGTCGAGCTCCTTCGGCGAGATCTTCACGGCCTCGTCGAGTGACGAGAAGTCGGCGGCGCGCACCTCGTCGCTCCACAGCAGGGTCTGCACGACGAGCACGTCGCCGCGCACTCGCAGCGCGGCGAGTCGGCTCTTCTGCCGCAGCGACATGCGCACGATCGCGGTGCGATCGGTCGACTCGAGGGTCTCGCGCAGGAGCACATACGCCTTCGACGACGCCGAGTCGGGCTCGAGGAAGTAACTGCGGTCGAGCATGATCGGGTCGATCTGCACGCTCGGCACGAACTCGACGACCTCGATCTCGCGGCTGCGCTCGGCGGGCAGCGACTTCAGGTCGGCGTCGGTGATGACCACCGTGCGCTCGCCATCGTCGTAGGCCTTGTCGATGTCCTGATAGGGCACGACCTCGCCGTCGATCTCGCAGACGCGTTGGTACCTGATGCGCCCGCCGTCGGCCGCGTGCACCTGGTGCAGTGACACATCGTGGTCTTCGGTGGCGCTGTAGAGCTTGACGGGCACATTGACCAGGCCGAATGTGACCGCCCCTTTCCAGACGGCTCGCATGTGTACCAGTAGACACCCGCGGATGCCGCGAGCGGTACCCCTCGCATGATCCGTCCCCTGCACGTCACCGGTCGTCGGAGGCGGAACTCTCGACCGGCGAACGAGGCCGCGGTCCTGCTCAGGCCCCGTCCGTCTCCGTGGCAACCGGTGACGTGCGGGCGACCTGGTCGTCGGTCGCGGCCCACGTTGCGAGCAGTCGGAGCCCGTCAAACGAGGCAGAGCCGGGCTCGGCCGTGTATGCGATGAAGAGCACTCCGCGATCCGGGGACAGCTCCATGGCCTCGTAGTTCAAGCGGAGGTCGCCGACGACAGGGTGGTGGATTCGCTTGAGGCCGGTGCGGTGCTCGCGGACGTCGTGCGACGCCCACAAGGTCCGGAACGCGTCACTGCGGGTGGAGAGTTCGCCGACGAGGTCGCTGAGGGAGCGGTCGTACGGGGCACGTCCAGCCTCGGTGCGCAGCAACGCCACGGTCTGCTGCGCGGCGTCCTCCCAGTCGAGGTAGAAGGACTGCGCGCGCGAGTCGAGGAAGAGGAAGCGGCCGAAGTTCGCGGGACGCTGCGGCTGGACGTACATCTCCGAGAAGAGCGCCATCCCGAGGCGGTTCGAGGCGACGATGTCGAGGCGCCCGTTCTGCACGATCGCCGGCACTTGAGTCATCGCGTCGAGCAGCTGCTGCATGCCGGGCCGAATCCGGCCCTTCGGCGACGACGTCCGACGCTGCTGCGGCCGGATGCCCTCGTTCGCCGCGCGAACGAGGTCGTGAAGGTGCGTGCGTTCCGCGGCGTCGAGTTGGAGTGCGCGGCCGACACCCTCGAGCACCGCGTCGGAGACACCGATGGCGTTGCCGCGTTCGAAGCGGACGTAGTACTCGACGCTCATGCCGGCGAGCAACGCGACCTCCTCGCGACGCAGGCCGGGCACGCGTCGGCGACCGCCGAAATCAGGCAGCCCCGCTTGTGCAGGCGTGAGCCTGGCCCGCCGGGTGGTCAGGAACTCACGGATGTCGCTCCGAGTGTCCATGTCTCGACCCTACGACCGCGCACCCGGCGTAAGGGGTCCCTGCCATTAACCGGATAGAGCGGGTCTCCCTCGGCCTGACGCGACGCGCTCAACTGGAAACACGTCAACGAAAGGCACACACGAACATGACTGACAACAAGGTGTGGTTCATCACCGGCGCCGGCCGTGGCATGGGCATCGACATCGCGAAGGCGGCACTCGCCGCGGGACATGCGGTCGTCGCGACCGGCCGCGACGCCGACCGGGTCCGCAACGCCATCGGCGAGTACGACGACCTCCTCGCCGTCGCGCTCGACATCACCGATCCGGACGCCGCCGACGCCGCCGCGCGGGCGGCCGTCGAACGATTCGGCCGCATCGACGTGCTCGTCAACAACGCGGGCAACTTCTCCGCGGGCTTCTTCGAGGAGATCAGCCCCGCGCAGTACCGCAGGCAGATGGAGACGAACTTCTTCGGCCCGCTCAACGTGACCCGCGCGATCCTGCCGATCATGCGGAAGCAGCGCAGCGGCCACGTCATCACCATCAGCTCCACGGCCGGACTCGTCGGCGTCGACTTCTGCTCCGCGTATTCCGCGTCGAAGTTCGCCCTCGAAGGTTTCATGGAGACACTCGCGCTCGACGTCGAGCCGTACGGGATCACCACCACCGTCGTCGAGCCCGGGTTCTTCCGCACCGAGCTGCTCGTCGAAGGTTCGTCCACGATCTGGCCCGAGCTGTCGATCGACGATTACGCCGACCGCACGAAGGCGACCATCGAGGCGTGGACGGGCATGAACGGCCAGCAGTGGGGAGACCCGGCCAAGCTCGCAGCCGCACTCGTCCGCCTGTCCGACATGGGGCAGCCACCGCTGCGCTTCCTCGCCGGCGCCGACGCCATCGAGACCGCCGAGCAGAAGGCGAAGACGCTGCTCGAGCAGGCCGACGCCCACCGCGAGCTCTCCAGCTCGCTCCTCCACGACGACGTCATCGTCTGACGGATGCCCCGACTCGATCTCGAACGAACAGGACCACAACCCGTGGATTCATCTCTGAGCAACACCGTCGCGCTCGTCACCGGGGCGAGCAGCGGCATCGGTGCGGCCACCGCCCGCAAGCTCGCTGACCACGGCGCCTCGGTCGCGCTCGTGGCCCGCCGCCGGGACCGCCTCGAGACCCTTGCCGCCGAAATCGAGCGAGGTCGGCGGCAACGCGCTCGTCGTGGAAGCGGACATCACCGACCGCACCCAAGCCGAGGCGGCGGTTCAGCGGACCGTAGAGCGATTCGGACGGCTGGACACGCTCGTGAACAATGCCGGCCTGATGCTCCTCGGACCGGTCGTCGGCGCGGACGTCGAGGAGTGGGACCGCATGATCGCCGTCAACGTGCGCGGCCTGCTCTCCATGACTCGAGCTGCAATTCCGCACCTGCTGCGCGCAGCTGAGGATGGACCGCGCCGCGTAGCCGACATCGTCAACATCAGTTCGATCGCCGGCCGCGTCGCGTGGAGCGGCTACGGCGTCTACAACCTCACCAAGTTCGGCGTGAACGGGTTCACCGAGTCGCTGCGCCAAGAAGTGACCCAGCGCCACGTGCGCGTGGGTGTCCTCGAGCCCGGCGGCGTCGCGACCGAACTCGCCTCGCACAACAGCGCCGAGATCCAGGGCGAGATGACCACTCCCTTCTACGAGCAGACCGAGGTCCTCGCGCCCGAGGACATCGCCGACGGAGTGGCCTACATGGTCACCCGTCCCCGGCACGCGTCCATCGGCGAGCTGTGGATCATGCCCACCGACCAGGCCTGACCGATCGATCGCGAGGTGACGCGAATCGCCCCTTCCTGCGCCGTGAAGGTCGATTCGCGTCACTTCACCGGGTAGGCCGGGCATGATGGGGACATGGCCGAGGGCTCGCGTCAGCTCGTCGAGGTCGACGGTCGCAGGCTGCGGCTGACGAACCTCGACAAGGTCATGTATCCCGAGACGGGCATGACCAAGGGCGAGGTCGTCTCGTACTACGCCGAGATCGCGCCCGTCATGGTTCCGCTGGTGGCCGGCCGCCCGGTGACGCGCAAGCGCTGGGTGCACGGCGTCGGCACGGCGGATGACCCGGCACAGCCGTTCTTCGAGAAGAACCTTGCCGAGCACGCACCCGAGTGGGTGCGTCGCGGCGTCATCCAGCACTCCGACGGCGCCGAAGACGTACCCGATCGCGGGCGACCGGGCGACCCTCGTGTGGCTGGCCCAGCAGGCGGCGCTCGAGGTGCACGTGCCTCAGTGGCGGTTCGACGCGCAGGGCGGTGCCGCGAACCCCGACCGAATGGTCTTCGACCTCGACCCCGGCGAGGGCATGGGCCTCGCCGAGTGCGCCGAGGTGGCGCGCCATGTGCGCGACCTCATCGCCGGCATGGGGCTCGAGCTGACTCCGGTGACGAGCGGAAGCAAGGGCATCCACCTCTACGCGGCGCTCGACGGGTCGCAGACCTCGCAGCAGGTGTCGGATGTCGCCCACGAGCTCGCCCGCGCGCTCGAGGCCGACCATCCCGAACTCATCGTGTCGAGCATGCGCAAGACCCTCCGCACGAGTCGCGTGCTCATCGACTGGAGCCAGAACAACGGCAAGAAGACCACGATCGCGCCGTACTCGCTGCGCGGCCGCGCGCGGCCGACCGTCGCGGCCCCGCGCACGTGGGACGAGCTCGATGATCCGGGGCTGCGCCACCTCGAGGCATCCGAGGTGCTCGCCCGGGTCGCCGAAGGGGGCGACCCGATGCGGGCGATCACGGATGCCGCGGGGCCGAACCCACTCGCGACGTACCTCTCGATGCGCCGACCGGGGCGTACGCCCGAACCGATGCCCGACCCCGGTGGTCGAGTAGCGCCCGACGAAGGAGGACGCGTATCGAGACCTGGTGACGAGGCCTCGATACGCTCCTCCGTCGCTACTCGACCGCCGGAGGCAGCCCGGTTCGTCATCCAGGAGCACCACGCCCGTCGACTGCACTTCGACCTGCGACTCGAGCGCGACGGGGTGCTCAAGAGCTGGGCGGTGCCCAAGGGCGTGCCCGAGACATCCGGCGTCAACCACCTCGCGGTGCAGACCGAGGACCACCCGATGGAGTACGCGACGTTCGAGGGCACGATCCCGGCAGGGGAGTACGGCGCCGGCTCGATGACGATCTGGGACACCGGCACGTACGCCACCGAGAAGTGGCGCGACGAGGAGGTCATCGTCGACCTCGACGGGCAGCCCGGCGGACCGCTCGGCGGTGTCGTGCGCGTCGCGCTCATCCGCACCGACGGATCGGGCGAGAAGAGCAGCTGGCTGCTGCACCGCATGAAGGACCAGCGGCCCGGGCATTGGGGGCGCTCCGTCGGTCGAGTAGCGGCCGACGGAGGAGGACGCGTATCGAGACCCGGTGATGAGGAGGGTCTCGATACGGTCGCTGCGCTCCCTACTCGACCGGCGAAGAACACCGTCGGCACCATCCGCGAGCGGCCGATGCTCGCCACGCCCGGCACCGTCGGCATGCTCGCCCGCGGCGACTGGGCGCTCGAGTGGAAGTGGGACGGCATCCGCGTGCTCGCCCGCGTCGAGGGCGGCGGCGTGCGCCTCATGAGCCGCAACGGCATCGACATCACCGAGCGGTACCCCGAGCTCGCGCGCCTTCCCGAGGTGATCGACGGCGACGCGCTCGTCGACGGCGAGATCGTCGCGCTCGACGCCGAGGGCCGGCCCGACTTCGGTCGGCTGCAGGAGCGCATGGGACTGACCAAGCCGCGCGAGATCGCCGCGGTCGCCGCATCCGTGCCGATTCGCCTGCTGCTGTTCGACGTGCTCGAGGTCGACGGCACGTCGGTGATGGCCGAGCCCTACCGCGCCCGCCGTGCGCGCCTCGCCGAGCTGGCGGGCCGGGTGCCGGGGGTGCCCGTCGAGGTGCCGCCGTCCGCCGACGGGACGCCGGCCGAAGCACTCGACGAGAGCCGGATGCTCGGCCTCGAGGGCATCGTCGCGAAGAGGCCCGGCTCGGCCTACCGGCCCGGTGCACGCACCGACGAGTGGGTGAAGCTCAAGATCACCCGCACCCAGGAGGTCGTCATCGGCGGGTATCGGCGCGGCGTCGGCACGCGCGCGGGCCGCATCCGCTCGTTGCTCGTCGGCATCCCCGGCGAGGGCGGGCCCGAGCACGGGCTCGAGTACGCCGGGCGGGTCGGGTCCGGCCTTCGGGAGAAGGACCTCGATCGCCTGCTGGCGACGTTCACCGAGACCGAGCAGGCGGATGTCCCGTTCCTCGACGTTCCCGCTGCCGACGCCGCCGACGCGGTGTGGGTGCGACCCGAGCTGGTCGGCGAGATCGAGTTCAGCGGATGGACGGGCACGGGCGTCGCCCGTCATCCGCGCTGGCGGGGCATCCGCAGCGATGTCGACCCCGAGGACGTGCGCCGCGAGGAGTGAGGCGCGGGCCGCCGCCGGCCGCCGTCACTGCGCGTCGTCGATGAGCAGGGCGAGCAGGGCGGCCTCGCGACCGCCGCGCCGGTCGATCACCCTTCCGTGCTCGTAGGCCGAGATCACGCGGGGGTCGACGTAACTGCCCTTGGCGATCGCGGGGGTGTTGCCGAGCACTTCGCTCGCGTGCACGATCGCCTCCCGCACCGCGCGACCACGCGCGCGTGCGGTGTCGAGGGGGCCGATCTCGGCGAGCCGGTCGGCGGCGACCACGGTTCCGCGCAGCGTGCGGAAGTCCTTCGCGGTGAATGCGCCACCGGTGCGCTCGCGGATGTCGTCGTTCACGTCGATCGGGACGAGGGCGCGCATCCGGCGGCCCGACGACCACGCGTACAGCCGTGATGCGGCGGATCGTTCCCCCGATCGCCGCACGAACTCGGCGAGCCCCGCGTCGGCCACGTCGAGTTCCTGGGCGATGCCGCCCTTGGCGCGGAAGCGGAACCGAACGGTCTCGTCGCCGTTGACCGCGGCGTTTCGCACGAGCAGGGTCGTGAGCCCGCGGCTGCGAAACCCGGCGAGCGACTCCTCGGAGCCGATGCGCAGTGCCCCGAGGTCGAGCGTGCGGAACGCCGCGGCGAGCACGCGTGCCCGTCCGAGATCGGTCAATGCCAGGTCACGCCGCACCGTGCGACGGGCCAGGGGCAGCGCCTCGGCGAGCGCGGTCATGCGCAGGAACTTCTCGGCGTCCTGCTGCTCACGCCACACCGGGTGGTAGAGGTACTGACGCCGGCCCGCCGCGTCGGTTCCGACCGCGAGCAGGTGCGCGTTCGGGGCATCCGAGATCCAGACGTCCTCCCAGGCCGGTGGGATCGCGAGGTCGACGATGCGCGCGCGCTCGGCGCGACCGGCCGGGCCGCCGTCGCTGTGCACGTAGGCGAACCCGCGCCCCCGCCTGACGCGTGCGTATCCGGGCGAGACATACGGTTCGACCCGCCTGAGGCGTGGCATCGACGGTCAGTGGTTGCGCAGCGCGTCGATGAGCTCGGCCTTGCGCTTGCCGCTGTACCCCTTCAGGCCGAGTTCCCTGGCTCGCTTCCGGAGGGCGTCGACGGTCCAGTCCTCGTAGTCGCCGTGCTTGCCGCCCTTGCGGCCGATGGCGCTGCGGCCCTGGGCCGCGGCCGCGTTCGAGATGCGCGCGGCCTTCTCCTTCGAGGCGCCGTCGTCGCGAAGCTCCTCGTAGAGCTCGGGGTCCTTCAGCGATGCGTTCCTGCGTCCGGGCATCAGGTGCTCCTCCGGTGGGTGTCGGTGATCGGTGATCTCGTGGTCGATTTCCCGTCCGGGTCTCAGAGACCGCGCCCGCCGGTGACAGGCAGTACCGCGCCCGAGACGTACGACGCCTCGTCGGACGCCAGGTAGACGTAGGCCCCCGCGAGTTCGGCGGGTTGTCCGGCGCGGCCGAGCGGGGTGTTGCGCCCGAACTCGGGCAGCTTGTCGGGCCACCCGGTCGCGGGGATGAGCGGCGTCCAGATCGGCCCGGGTGCGACGGCGTTCACGCGGATGCCCCGGGGTCCGAGCTCTTCGGCGAGGGCCTTGGTGAAGGCGACGAGCGCCGCCTTGGTCATGGCGTAGTCGACGAGCGCCGACGACGGGTCGAAGCCCTGGATGGAGGCCGTGGTGATGATGCTCGATCCGGCATCCATGAGCGGTACCGCGGCACGCGTCAGGAAGACGGGGGCGAACAGGTTCACCCGCATGACGTGCTCGAAGTCGTCGGTCGGGATCTCGTCGATCCCTCCTCGGTTCCGTTGGTAGGCGGCGTTCAGCACCAGCAGGTCGAGCCCGCCGAACTCCCGCGCGGTGCGCTCCACGAGGTCGCGGCAGTGCGGCTCGCTGCGCAGGTCGCCCGGCAGCAGCAGCGGCTCGCTGCCCGCGTCGCGGATCCACTCGGCGGTCTCTTCGGCGTCGGGTCGCTCGCTCGGGAGGTAGGAGATGGCGACGCGCGCGCCCTCGCGGGCGTACGCGATCGCGACGGCACGCCCGATGCCCGAGTCGCCACCGGTGATGAGCGACCTTCGACCCTCGAGCCGGCGATTGCCCCGATAGCTCTGTTCGCCGTGGTCGGGCAACGGCGCCATGCGCTCGGTGAGCCCGGGCGACGGTTGCTCCTGTCGCGGGAAGGGGTCGGTGGTGTGCAGAGTCGTAGGGTCGATGAGCCGATCGTCGGTCACGGTTCCTCCTCAGATCACCGGCGACGCTACCGCGGTGGACGGCGGGCCGACAGGGGATTGACACCCCCGCCGAGAGCCGTGTTCGATGCGCCCTCGTCACCCTGTCGACGTCGTCGGCCGCACGATTACCACGCCTGAAGAACGGCCGTCAACCCCTATCGGCGGCGTTCCGCGGCTCGCTAGCTTCGGAGACACCGGGCGAGAACACGCCCCGAGCCGCCGCGTGTCGGCGGCATTGTCATCCGGCCCGTCCCGACGGGCGCGGATCTCGAGAAGGAGTCCCTCATGAACATCCTCGTCATCATCATCGCCATCGTGGCCATCGCGCTGCTCATCACGGGCGGAGTCGTGCCGACGTTGAACTTCCTGCTCTGGGTCGGACTCGTCCTGCTGGTCATCGCGGCCATCGTGTTCCTCGTGCGTTACCTGAGCGGCAACCGCACGGTCTGATGTCTCGGTTCAATCCCGAACCCCTGCGCGGGCGGCCCACACGGGCCGCCCGCGCTCGGGTCTGCACCACGCCCCTCGATTCGGATGTGGCATCCGACCGATCGTCCGACTGGCCGCGCCGAACGGCCTCCGACGGAATAAGCTGATTCCCGTGGGAACCCTGTATTACGGCGATTCAGGCACCCCGATCGGCATCGAGGATCGGGCGCTCGCGCATGTCAAGGTCGCGATCACGACCAAGCTCCGTCGCGGCGAGAGCTTCACGCTCTCATGGCAGCACAGCGAAGAGCAGCCCCGTGGGCGCAGCACGCTGTGGCTGCACCCGTCGATCCCGCTCCGCTTCGTCTTCGACGAGCCCGAAGCCCCCGAGCTCAGCCGCCAGTGGATCGAGGACCTGATGCGCTCGGCGAACAGCACCGGTGGCATCCGGCTCGTCCCCGAGCACCTCGACACGGATCCGATTCCGACGATCCCCGACCAGCCCGTGCAGGTTGGTGTCGACGTGCAGGAGGTCGAACCCGACGGGCAGACGCAACCGGCCTGACCTCGACGGTCGGGCGATGTTCAGGGAGGGGAACATGAACGACACAGTCGGACACGAGATCGAGCGTTGGTGGCCGCACCTCTCGATCGAGGCGAAACACCGACTGCTCGTCGACCTCGACGGCGAGATCGATGCCGAGACGGCCGCTGAGATCGAGGCGATCGTCGGTGGCCCGGTCGACGGGTCGTTGTCGCCCGCCGAGCGCGCGTTCATCCGAACGCAGATGGAAGCCGTCGACTGAACGGTTGAGCCGTCACCTGATCGGTCCATGAGTCCGCCCGATGCGGCGCGTCGACTGGCGACGCTACTCGAGCGCTACTCGCCCTCGAGCGGATCCGATTCGTCGGGTTCGGGTACGTACTGCAGTCCTGCGGTGCTGTTGGCGGCGAGCAGGAGCTGCTCGACCCACAGGCGGTTGAGCTTCGGCTGACGATTGCCGCTGAAGACGAACTGCAGCGGGATCGACTCGTGCAGCCAGAACGTCGTGCGGCCGCTGCCGTGCTCGACGCCGTGCTCCCAGGTCATCGCGAAGCTCTCGGAGCGGCGCAGCTTGTTCAGGATCGCCACGCGCAGATGGGCGAGAATACGGTCGTCGATCTCGATCTCGCGCTGCGAGGAGTTGTAGATGAACTTGCCCACTTTCGAACTCTAGTGCCTCGGGCGCCGGTCTCAGAATGCGGTGTGGCCACCGGTTTTGGACTCCGGGGAGCCGACTGCGTCCGGAACGCGTGTGTCGCGACGGCGAGGGACTTCGCATGCCGAATGTCAGGGGTCGATTCGTGACCATGGGTTGTCGAGTTCTTGCGTGGCCTCACGTAGCATGACGGCATGTCGAGAAGACTCGCGGATGTCGCGCGCAAGGTCGGGGTCAGCGAAGCCACCGTCAGCCGGGTGTTGAACGGCAAGCCCGGGGTCTCGGCGTCGACGCGCGATGCAGTGCTCACGGCCCTCGACGTGCTCGGCTACGAGCGGCCGACGAAGCTGCGCGGCGAGCGGGCGCGGCTCGTCGGCCTGGTGATGCCCGAACTGCAGAACCCGATCTTCCCCGCGCTCGCCGAGGTCATCGGCGGTGGGCTCGCGCAGAACGGCTACACGCCCGTGCTCTGCATCCAGACCGCGGGCGGCATCTCGGAGTCCGACTACGTCGAGCTGCTCCTGCACCAGCAGGTGTCGGGGGTGATCTTCGCGGGCGGCGCCTACGCCCAGGCCGACGTGAACCACGACCACTACGACCGGCTGGTCGAGCTCAACCTGCCGACGGTGCTGGTCAATGCGCCGATCGACGGACTCGGCTTCGCCACCGTCTCGTGCGACGACGTCGCGTCGATGGAGCAGGCCTTCGGCCACCTGCTGCAGCTCGGACACGAGCGCATCGGCATCCTGCTCGGGCCGAGCGACCACATCCCGTCGCGGCGCAAGCACGAGGCCGCGCTTCGCATGGCGGAACGCCACGGCATCGAGCTCGGCGGCGACCGCGTGGTGCACTCGCTGTACTCGCTCGAGTCGGGGCAGACCGCGGCGACGAAGCTGCTCGCCGCCGGTGTGACGGGCATCATCTGCGCGAGCGACCCCATGGCGCTCGGCGCCGTCCGTGCGGTCCGGCGTGCGGGTCTGCGCGTTCCCGAGGACGTCTCGGTCATCGGGTACGACGACTCCGCGCTCATGAACTGCACCGAGCCGCCGCTCACGACCGTTCGCCAGCCGATCGAGTCGATGGGAAAGATGATCATCGAGCTGCTCATGCGGCAGATGTCGAGCGAGCGCGCCATCGGCGACGAGGTCTTCTTCGCTCCCGAACTCGTCGTGCGCGCCTCCACGGCCCCCGTCCCGCGGCTCTCGCCGGTCGAGTAGCGCAAGAGCCGCCGGTCGAGTAGCGCGAAGCGCGTATCGAGACCAACCGTCGATCGAGTAGCGCGAAGCGCGTATCGAGACCAACCGTCGATCGAGTAGCGCGAAGCGCGTATCGAGCCGTGGATCAGGGTCGAGACCGGCTCACCTGGTCTCGATACGACGCTGGCGCGCCTCCTCGACCGACGGCGTCGTACGTAAGCGACTGTCGCAACTTCACGCAAGCTGTCGCAAACTGATGCTTGATTGTTGAATAGTTGCATCATTCTGTTGCTCTCCCTACGTTGATCGGTATCGACGCCGGTGTCCCCTCGGGTTCCGGCGCGCAGCCGCCCGAACGAGGAGAACCACAGCGTGACGATGCCACTCACGGATGCCGAGCAGGTGCCCGCCGCGACGGTTCCCCCCGCGCCCGCGCACGACCCGCTCTGGTGGCGCAGCGCGGTCATCTACCAGGTCTACGTGCGCAGCTTCGCCGACTCCGACGGCGACGGCACTGGCGACCTGCAGGGCGTGCGCAGCCGGCTCCGCTACCTCAAGGAACTCGGAGTCGACGCGCTCTGGTTCAACCCGTGGTACCCGTCGCCCCTCGCCGACGGCGGCTACGACGTCGCCGACTACCGCGACATCCACCCCGCACTTCGGCACCCTCGAAGACGCCGAGCAGCTCATCGCCGAGGCGCTCGAGCTGGGGATCCGCACGATCATCGACGTCGTCCCGAACCACGTCAGCGACCAGCATCCGTGGTTCCAGGCGGCGCTCGCAGCCGGACCAGGCAGTCCTGAACGCGAGCGGTTCTGGTTCCACCCCGGCATCGGCCCGAACGGCGACGGGAAGCCCAACCAGTGGGTCTCCGAGTTCACGGGCGAGCCGTGGACCCGGACCGTGAACCCCGATGGCACGCCGGGGGAGTGGTACCTGCATCTGTTCACGCCCGAGCAGCCCGACCTGAACTGGAATCACCCCGACGTGCGCCGCGAGCACGAGGACATCCTCAGGTTCTGGTTCGACCGCGGTGTCGCGGGCGTCCGCATCGACTCGGCCGCGCAGCTCATGAAGCACCCTGACCTGCCCGACTACCCCGAGAAGCCCGGTCCGGGCGAGCATCCGCACGTCGACCGCGACGAACTCCACGACGTCTACCGCGCGTGGCGTGCCATCGCCGACGAGTACGACGGCACGCGCGTGCTCGTCGGCGAGATCTGGCTGCCCGACGCCGCGCGCTTCGCGGCGTACCTCAGACCCGACGAGATGCACACCGCGTTCAACTTCGACTTCATGTCGCGCCCGTGGGATGCCCGCGAGCTGCGCACCTCGATCGACCTGATGCTGTCGGCGCACGCGCCCGTCGGCGCGCCGAGCACCTGGGTGCTCTCGAACCACGATGTGACTCGCCCGGTGACCCGGTACGGCCGTGAGGACTCGAGCTTCGCCTTCGCGAAGAAGCGCTTCGGCATGCCGACCGACCTCGCGCTCGGCACCCGCCGCGCTCGCGCAGCTGCGCTGCTGACCGCGGCGCTGCCGGGGTCGCTGTACCTCTACCAGGGCGACGAGCTCGGCCTGCCCGAGGTCGAGCTGCCGCTCGAGCTCCTCGAGGACCCGATGCACTTCCGCTCCGGCGGGGTCGATCCCGGGCGAGATGGATGTCGCGTGCCCCTGCCCTGGCGTGGAGCCTCGGCGCCGTTCGGGTTCAGCCCCGCCGGGTCATCCGATCGCGATGGCGCCGTCGCCGACCCGTGGCTTCCGCAGCCGGCCGAGTGGGCCGGGCTCACCGTGCAGGCGCAGGAGGCCGACCCGGGCTCGATGCTGTGGCTGTACCGGCAGGCGCTGCGCATCCGCAAGCGCGAGCGCGCCGCTCGGCGACGGGCCGATGACGTGGCTCGAGAGCGAACCGCATGCGCTCGTCTTCGCGCGCGGCGACGACTTCATCAGCGTCACCAACCTCGGCAGCACGGCGATCGTGCTGCCCGACCACCAGAGCATCCTGCTCTCGAGCACCCCGCTCGAGGCAGGGCTGCTCCCTCCCGACTCCACGGTCTGGCTCCACCGATCCGCCTGACCGTCGAGGCCGTGGCATCCACGGCACGCACCCTCACCACACCTGAACACAGCACCGAAAGGACTGGACAATGAAGTCACCACGCACAGTCGCGATCGCCGGCATCGCCGCGCTCGCGATGGTGGGAGCCCTGAGCGCCTGCACGTCCGCGGGCGGGGACAGCGGCAAGACCGAGATCCGCGTCGCCACCTTCCCGCCAGGCGCCGACGAGGCCGCCTACACCGCGTTCGCCGAGCAGGAGGCGCAGTTCGAGAAGGCGAACCCCGACATCGACGTCATCGGCGTCGAGTACGAATGGGAGGGGCCGACGTTCGCCGTGCAGCTCGCCGGCGGCAGCCTTCCCGATGTCTTCACGGTGCCGTTCACCGACTCGAAGACGCTGCTCGAGAACGGCCAGCTCATGGACGTGACCGACGAGGTCGAGGAGCTCGGGTACGCCGACAAGTTCAACCCGGTGATGCTCGAGGGCGTGACCGACGCCGACGGCCGCATCTTCGGGTTCCCCCGTCAGGCCTACGCGATGGGCCTGCACTACAACCGCACCCTGTTCGAGCAGGCCGGGCTCGACCCCGACAGCCCGCCCACGACGTGGGACGAGGTGCGCGAGGCGGCCAAGACGATCTCGGAGAAGACCGGCAAGGCCGGCTTCATGGAGATGACGCAGAACAACACCGGCGGCTGGCAGCTCACCGCGGCGACCGCCGCTCGCGGCGGGTCGATCCAGGAGGACAACGGCGACGGCACCTACACGTCGACGATCGCCAACGACGGCACGAAGGCGGCGCTCGAGTTCCTGCAGCAGCTTCGCTGGGAGGACAACTCGCTCGGCTCGAACTTCCTGCTCGACTGGGGAACCATCAACCAGGAGTTCGCGGCCGGCAACATCGGCATGTACTCGTCGGGCTCCGACGTCTACACCGCGCTCGTGCGCGACTTCTCGCTGAACCCCGACGACTACGGCCTCACGGTCGTGCCCGTCGAGAACGGCGGCGGAACGCTCGGCGGCGGTGACATCGCGGTCGTCAGCCCGACGGTCGACGAGGCCACGAAGGCCGCGGCGGTCACGTGGATCGACTGGTACTACATGCAGAAGCTCCTCGATGAGGACGCGGCGGTGAAGGACGCCGAGACGCTCGTCGCCCAGGACCAGGCCATCGGCACCCCGGTGCTGCCGGTGCTCGACCGCGAGACCTACGAGGAGTCGCTCACCTGGATCGAGCCGTACATCAACGTGCCGCGCGACCAGATGACGCCCTTCATCGACGGCGTGTGGGACCAGACGCCGATGGGTGAGCCGAAGGGCAAGACGCAGGAGATCTACGCGCTGCTCGACACCGTCGTGCAGGCCGTGCTCACCGACCAGAACGCCGACATCGACGCCCTCCTCGAGAAGGCCGACGTCGACGCCCAGGCCCTGCTCGACGAGTAGGAAACCCGTCGGTCGAGTAGCGGCGAAGCCGCGTATCGAGACCCCTCCTCCCAGGGTCTCGATACGCGCTTCGCGCTACTCGACCGGCGATCAGGAAGGATCGACTCCATGACCCTCACCGCGAAGCCCCCTGCGTCGGCACCCGCCGACGAGCACGCCGCCGGCCGTGGCATCCGCTCGCCGCACGCGACCGCGCAACCTGCGCACCTGGGTGCGCGGCGGCGGCCTGTCGACGCTCGCCTTCCTGCTGCCGATGCTCCTCGTCTTCACGATCTTCAGCTGGTCGCCGATCGTGCAGTCGGTCATCATGAGCCTGCAGAAGACGAACCTGCTCGACCCGCCCACGTGGGTCGGCCTCGACAACTTCGCCCACGTGCTGAGCGACCCGCTGCTCGGCACCGCGATCATGAACACCCTCTACTTCGCGCTGCTCGCGCTCGTCTTCGGGTTCCCGCTGCCGATCCTCGTGGCGGTGCTCATGAGCGAGGTTCGACGGGCCAAGGGCTTCTACTCGGCGCTCGCGTACCTGCCGGTCGTCGTGCCACCGGTCGTCGCGGTGCTCCTGTGGAAGGTGTTCTACGACGCGAGCCCGACCGGGCTGTTCAACACGATCCTCGGCTGGGTCGGCATCCCGCCGCAGCCATGGCTGCAGTCGTCGGCGACCGCGATGCCGTCGCTCGTGCTCGAGGCGACCTGGGCGGCCGCGGGCGGGTCGATCATCATCTACCTCGCGGCGCTGCTGAGCGTGCCGCCCGAGCTCTACGACGCGGCCGAGGTCGACGGTGCCTCGATCTGGAACAAGATCTGGCACGTCACGCTGCCGCAGCTGCGGGGCATCCTCTTCGTCATGCTGATCCTGCAGGTGATCGCGACCGCGCAGGTCTTCCTCGAACCCTTCCTGTTCACGGGCGGCGGGCCGAACAATGCGACCGTCACGATCCTGCTGCTGATCTATCGCTATGCCTTCCAGAACAGCCTCGGCGGCGACTACGGCGAGGCGACCGCGCTCAGCGTGATGCTCGCGATCGTGCTCGCGCTGCTCAGCTGGCTCTACTTCAGGCTCACCGAACGCTGGAGCACCTCATGACCACGACCCAGCCGCCCGTCTTCGAAGGGGTCGACGCCCCGCACGCCGCCGGTGGCCTGCGCGGCGTCATCGGCCGTCGGCGTTCCGACCGTCGCAGCGACGAGCAGGGCGACCGCGGCATCGTCTCCGACTTCGACCGCAAGGGGTCGGGCGTGAAGCTCGGCATGAGCGGCGTGCACCTCCTGCTGTTCGTCGGGCTCGTCATCGCGGGCCTCGGCCCGTTGCTGTGGCTCGCGAAGTCCGCCGTCACGCCGACCCAGGACACGCTGCGCCAGCCGCTCGCGCTCTGGCCGAACGGCATCGACTGGGCGAACATCCCGCAGGCCTGGAACGACGTGCACATCGACCAGTTCTTCTGGAACACGATCGTGATCGCGGCGGGCTCGTGGTTCTTCCAGCTCCTCGTCGCGACGACGGCGGGTTACGCGCTCAGCGTGCTGCGGCCCCGCTACGCGCCGATCCTGAACGGCGCGATCCTCGCGACGCTCTTCATTCCCGCGGTGGTGCTGCTCGTGCCGCTCTACCTCACGATCGTCAACCCGCCGCTGCTCGGCGACGTGTCGCTGCTCAACAACTACCTCGCGGTGTGGCTGCCGGCGGCGGCGAACGCGTTCAACATCCTGCTCGTCAAGCGCTTCTTCGACGCGCTGCCGCGAGAGGTGTTCGAGGCGGCGAAGACCGACGGGGCCGGGCCGTTCCGCCTGTTCTGGTCGATCGTGCTGCCGATGTCGAAGCCCATCCTCGGGGTGGTGTCGGTCTTCGCGATCATCGCCGCGTGGAAGGACTTCCTCTGGCCGATGCTCGTGCTGCCAGATCCCGCCGTGCAGCCGCTCTCGGTGCGCCTGCCCGCGGTGCAGCAGTCGATCGAGCTCGACGTGTTCCTCGCGGCGCTGGCGATCTCGACGCTGATCCCCGTCGTGCTGTTCCTCGCTGTTCCAGGGCGTGTTCCTGCGATCGGCCGGGCTGGGCGGGGCCGTCAAGGGCTAGCGGATGTCCCGGGCGGATGTCGCGGCGCCCGGATAGGGTGACGGCGTGGAGCATCCCGAGGTGGTCGATCCGCGGCATCCGCTCATCGAGCGCGTGCGAGCGATCTGCCTCGCCCTTCCCGAGGCCGTCGAGGTGAAGGCGTGGGGCCGGCCGACCTTCCGTGCGCGCAAGCCGATCTTCGTGCACGTCGCCGCGACGATGGAGCGCCCGTTCTCGATCGTCGTGAAGACCGACCCCGACGAGCACCGCGCGCTCGTCGAGGACGGCCGGTTCTACGGGGTGCCCTACTACGATCGCGCCCGGTGGATCGGTGCCGACCTCGACGCGCCCGACACCGACTGGCAACTGCTCGCCGAACTCATCGAGACCTCGTACCGTCAGGTGGCGAACCGGCGGCAGCTCGCCGCGCTCGACGCGCTGCGTCCCGATCACGCGGGCGGCTGATGGTGCCGGGAGAAGCGGTCGCTCGATTGGCATGATCGAAGCCGGTACGTTAGAGTTACGTGGTTGCCTGATCGCGAACGAAGCGCGGGCGACATCCCATGCGCCCGTAGCTCAACGGATAGAGCATCTGACTACGGATCAGAAGGTTGGGGGTTCGAATCCCTCCGGGCGCACACTGGTTGAGACAGTATGAGATCGGCTCGCGAAAGCGGGCCGTTTTCGTCGTTCGGGGCGATTCCTCGCCCGCATATGGGCACGCAGCGGGATCGTGGTCACCTCTCTGTCGGCTATCCGCCCGCTGGGAATCGCCTGAGGATTCCTCGACATCCTCTGCTCGATTGATGGCAGATGTCAGAATTGCCGGTTAGGCTCACTTTCAGTCTGATATCCCGTCATCGAGAGCTTCGGATGTGAGGGGTGCGCGCCGTGGCGATCTCGGCAACGCAGCACCGGGGGCAACTGCTGCAGCGCACGACCGTTCCCGGCGTCGCCGGCCGTGCAGTGCACGTTCGGCCCAGACTCGCGCTCGAAGACCCCGACGCGGTGCCGCTTGCGAGCGCTCGCGCGGATGCGAGCCGGACCGCCGACTCGCGCCGCGATCGCCTCGGTTCGCTCGTCCGCCGCGCCTATGCACTGCTCATCGCGGGCGCCGTGTCGGTGGTCCTCCTGCGTGCCCTCGCTCCGCAGTTCGGGAGTTCGAGCAGCGCCGCCCACGGCATGGACTTCCTGTGGATCGCGCCCGCCCTCGCCGGTGGCGCTGCCGTCGGTGCCGCGCTCATCATCGCGTCGGCATCGCACACCGGGCTGTCCGGCCTTGCGCAGTTGGGCCTGCCGTTGCCCGGGCCGACGAGCCGTTCGGTCGCGAACGGGCTCACCTGGGCGGCGCTCGCGATGCTCGGCGTGCACTTCACCTCCGACGCGTTCGAACCGGTGCCCGGCGGCCACCTCACCGTGGGCGCGGCGCTGGCACTCGCCATCGGGGTGAGCACGGGGCGGCTGCACCGCCATGCCATCGAGCACGAGGCGTATCGCACCTTCAACCTGGTGGCCATGCTGCTCGCCGCAGGCAGCCTCGCGAGCATGAGCATCACGCCGACCGGCGAATGGTGGGTGCACAACTTCAGCACCCTGGGCACGTCGGGCGACTTCGCGGCGATGTGCTTCAACGTGGCCGTCGCGGCCTCGGGCGGCGGCATCGCCGGCTTGTCGGCGATGCTCACCAGGGGGATCGCGTTCGGCGGCTTCGGCATCAGGCGCGGTGCTCGTGCCGTGATCCGCGCGCTGATCGGGCTCGTCGGGTTCGGGCTCATGGGCGTCGGCTGGGTGCCGATCTCCCAGGCGCCCGACCTGCACAACGCGTTCGCGCTCGGCGCCGCCGGCGCGTTCGCGCTGCTCTGCATCGGCGCTCCCTGGTACGCGGTGCGCATGCCGCGCTCCTTCGTCTGGTTCTCGGCAGCCACGTTGCTCCTCGAGGCGGGCGCGATGGTCGGCTACGACGGATTGCATGTCTTCAACCTCACCGTCTTCGAGATCGTCGCATTCACGCTCGTCTTCGCGTGGCTCATCGTCTTCGTCGCGGTCACCTCGGTGCATCGGTCCGAGCATGGCGATGCGGATGTCGCAGCTCCGCGCCGGGGCATCCACTTCGTCGGCGCGCACCGTTCGCGGACTGCCGGCCCGCATCCGGAATCTTCTGCCGAGCGCAGCGTTGTGATCCTACGAGGGGCGAGCTGCACGGGCTCGCGATCACCGAGCAGGAGGAACCATGGCCAGCGCCTTCGACCCGCAACCGGCCGACGATATTGCGGCAACCGAGGATGCCGGCGGCGACGCAGTCGAGATCATGCGGTCCGACGAGCGACACCGCTACGACCTGACCGTCGACGGTCGACGAGCCGGTGTGTCGCAGTTCCGACTCGCGCCCGGCACGATCGTGTTCACGCACACGATCATTCGCCCCGAGTTCGAAGGGATGGGGCTCGGTAGCCGCCTCGCGAAGTACGTGCTCGACGACGCGGTCGCCCGCGGAGAGCGCATCGTTCCCGAGTGCCCGTTCATCGCCGCGTACCTGCGCCGGCACCCCGAGTACGAGGCCTCCGTCGACTGGCCCGCCGCCTGACGGGTGGTCGTTCCTCGCGGTGTCCCGCCGCGCCGCTGACCTGCGATAGAGCCGTCGCAACGCACGAAGATTCCTCGATTTTGTCCCCTGATCGGGGCGGTGCGCGCGGCTCGGGGTGCGGATACGATTCGACCAAACCCGAGTCGAACCCGACCCGAACGGCCCATCCTGCCTTGCTGGGTCGCGCGAGCGGGCGGCACTGCCGATCGCTCGGGTGGTGCTTGCCGAGCTCAGTTCGGGTCGCTCGGTGAGATGAGGCCTCCTTGCGAGGCCGCGGTGGGGTGGGAGGTAGGGTTCCCACCCCACCGTCATGCCCGGCGTCGAACGCCGAGTGGCCACTAACGCGCGGGAGCGGCTAGCCAACAGCAGTCGTCTCTAGCGTCATCGCCGCCGAGGCGTGGCCAAGCATGCGCTGCACTGCTTTTACGTTGGCGCCGGCGCTGATCGCGAGGCTGGCAGTCGTGTGTCGCAGGTCGTGCGGCGTGACCTGCTCGAATGAGGCGTCAGCCGTCATCGTCGCGCGAACGGCCCTTTCGAACCAACCTGCTTGAGAACTCGCTCGCCAAGCGCTTTCGGTCGACGGTTTCAGATGTGTTTGCGTTGCGAGCCATATCAGTCGTGCTTGCTCGCCTCGTCTCCCTTGCGGCCCACTGGCTCTCGATCGGCTCGCGCCACCCGCGATTGTCGATGTCGAGGGCGTCCTCTCGTCGCTCTCGTGGGCGGCGAGGAGGGCCGTCGGCGATGATGTCAGGGTGGAGTATGTGTCCAGGGTGCCCGGTCCGCCGCTCGACGGGCTGATCGACGACCTCTACTACTTGGAGGGCGCCCCGCCGTACTCCCGGTTGATGCTGCCGGCGGCGCCCGCGCCGTTGCTCATCGTCAACCTCGGGGCGCCGTTTCTCATCCGCGCAGGCACCGACGTAGAAGCCGTCGAATACACCGACGGCTGCGCGGTCACCACGCCTACCCGTGCGTGGGAGTTCAGCTACCCAACCCCGACCCGGTCCGTGGGCGTCCACTTCAGGCCGTGGGGGCTGGCACCGTTCCTTCCGATGCCCGCAGCGGAGTTGTGCGACCGACCGGCGACGGTGGAGCAGATCTGGGGCCAGCCCGCTATCGCTGAGTTGCGACACCGACTGACGTTGGCGGACGCACCGCAGGAAATGCTGATGTTGCTCGAGGAGGAACTGGTGCGACGGCTGCGCAAGATCGACGGCTTGGACATCGTCCGCCACCTGAGCAGCGCCATCGCGGAGACCGGCGGAGCGGTGCCGATCAGCGACCTCGGCGTGGCAGCCCGCGCCAGCAGCACGTACTTGGCGAAGCGGTTCAAGGAGGTCATCGGTGTTACGCCGAAGCGGCTGGCGCGCAGCTATCGATTCACCGCCACCGTGTTGGCGCTCGACGTGGCCGCACCTATCGACTGGGGCGATGTTGCCGCTGGCGCAGGCTACTTCGACCAGGCCCACTTCGTCCACGAGTTCCGGGAGTTCACCGGGCTCACGCCGACCCGGTATGTCGAAGTCCGGCAACGCTTCCTACGCGAACATCCCGGCCACGCGCTGGATGGCTGGCCGCTGCCAGCCGATTGATTTCTTACAAGACCGACCACTCACGACACACAAGACTTGGGACTCCAAACAGAGGAGGAACCCATGGGGAAAGTGGTCATGAATGCGTCGGTGTCGGTGGATGGCTTCATTGCGGCTGAGAACGACGATCCCGGTCCACTGTTCGAATGGTTGGTCAGCGGTGACGTGCCGTTGGACGACAGCGGCGTACTGAACGTGTCGCAAGCGTCCTACGACCACATCCGGCCGTACTGGGACCAGATCGGGGTGACCATCGCCGGCCGCCACGTCTTCGACATCACGGACGGCTGGGACGGGAAGCCTCCGAGCGGGATCGACCACGTAGTCGTCGTGACACACCGGCCGGCGCCCGAGGGCTGGGACCCCGAGGCGCCGTTCCATTTCGTCGACGGCATCGAGGCGGCCGTGACCAAGGCGAAGGAGCTTGCGGGTGACCGCACTGTCGAGGTCGCGGCTGGCGACGTCGGCGGCCAGGTGTTCGCCGCAGGTTTGGTCGACGAGGTACGCATGGACGTCGCACCCGTCGTGCTCGGGTCCGGCAAGCCGTACTTCGGCTCCGTCGACTCGCAGCACCTGCTGGAAGACCCAGACGTGGTTGTTCAGGGCAACCGGGTGCTTCACCTGCGCTATCGGGTGCGCCGTTGACGGAGGCGCTGTGTCTCATGATTGCCGGCCGCAGGGTCCCCCATCACGGGGGTTGTCCACCGGCCAGTGAGCCCGCGCGGACACCGGACCGCTCGTGAGCAGGTTCTCTGCGCATACTGCGACGGAGCTGGTCACGGTCGGCCCGGTGTCCGCGGCGGAGGGCTTCACGGCCGTAGGACGTTACACGGATACCTACTGTCGAAGTTCCTGTCGAAGGTCGGCCGTCGCGACATCTGCAGCGTCGGAGTGCGTTCGGGGCCAGGTCCAAGCGGAGCGCAGGATGAAGGCCAGGAGCAGCACCTCCACTCCGATGGAGAGGCCGTAGAAGACGACCCACTCCCAGGACGCCCCTGCCGCGTTGAACGCCGAGTAGGGGATGAGGAGCGATGCAACGACGAGGTTCGTGGCGCGGTTCACCCGGGCGGGCAGAGTCATGGAGAGCACCACCATCAGGGCCGGGATCGACACGGACACGAGGAAAATGGTCAACAACGTCGAGCTGATGTCGAACCTCCAGATGAGGCCATTCAGGATGCCGTCGACGACGCCGGGCTTGTAGAGGTTGAAGAAGTCGACGTAGATGTAGAGGAACATGAAGCTGGTCCATGCGGCGGCGAGCTTGGCCTGCACGGGGACCGGCGGGTTGTCGAGCAGGTTCGGGGTTTTCGTCCGGATGGTCATCGGTTCTTCTTTCGAGAGGAGCGGTCCGTCCGCCGGAGTGGCGGCAGGTCTGGGCGTGCACACGCACGGGTTGAGTCGTTCTCGTCGGCCCGGTCGTCAGACGGTGATCACGACCTTCCCTCGGGTGTGGCCGGCCGCGACATAGCGGAGGGCGTCGGCTGCTTCATCGAGGGGGTAGGTGCGGTCGATGACGGGCGTGACCTGCCCGGTCGTGAGCAGGTCGGCCAGGGTGAGCAGGTCCTGGCGCTTCTCGACCGACGTGAAGGGCTTCAGCTGCTGACGGGTGAACCCGGACACCATGCGCGCTTTGACGATCCGACCGATGGGGCCGAGCCAGCGGCCGCCGCGTCCGCTGTTTGGGATCAGGGTGCCGGTGGGCGTCAGCGCTCGGCGGACAGCGGCCAGCGGCTGGGCTTCCACGTTGTCGAGGATGACGTCGTAGCGCTTCTCGGCGCGGGTGAAGTCGGTCCTCGTGTAGTCAACGACGTGGTCGGCCCCGAGTGAGCGGACCAACTCGACGTTGCGGGTGCTGCACACACCCGTCACCTCGGCGCCGAAAGCCTTGGCGACCTGTACGGCGAAGGAGCCCACGCCGCCCGACGCGCCCGTGACCAGCACCGTCTGGCCCGGTTGAACGTTCGCGATCTTGCGCAACGCCTGCAACGCCGCCAGGGCCGACGTGGGCACCGCTGCCGCGTCCACGACCGACACGTTGGCGGGCACGGACACGAGGTTGTCCGCCGGGACGCGGGCGTACTCCGCGAGCGTTCCAGCGGTGCTCCAGCCGAACACCTCGTCGCCGGGGCGGAGAGCGGTGACATCCTTCCCGACCGCTGCCACCACGCCAGCGAGGTCCCTTCCAGGGATGCCGTGGCGCGGCCGGCGGAGCCCGAACACCAGACGCACCACGTACGGCTCCCCGGTCATGACGAAGTAGTCGCCAGGATGTACCGAGGCTGCGCCCACCTGGACGAGCACATCGCCTCGACCGGGAAACGGGATCCCGACCTCGGACGACTCGAGCACTGAGGGCGGGCCGTAGCGGTGCTGGACGGCGGCCCGCATCGTCGCCACCCCGGCCGGACTCGCCCCCCGCACCAGGCGTGCTCCGGCATTCGATCGCTGTTCGATTCCCACAGAAGACTCCTCACATCCGAGCTGCGATTCTCGCTGGCTCGTACACCGTACGCGTACACTGTACTATGACGCGTACGCTGTACGATTGTCAAGCCGGTCGAGAGAGCGAGGAGACCCGTGTCTGCAAGAGAACAACGCCAGGTTGCGTCAGACGCGGGGCTGAGCAAGCAGCGGGTGGTGGTCGAGGCGGTCCGGCTCGCCGACCGCGAGGGGGTCGACGGGCTGAGCATGCGCCGGCTCGCTGGCGCGCTCGGCGCGGGCGCGATGTCGCTCTACCACTACGTGGCGAGCAAGGACGAGCTGCTGGACGCCATGATCGACATCGTGTTCGAGGAGATCGAACCCCCGCCCGAAGAAACCGACTGGCAGTCGGCAATGCGACGGGAGGCGGTATCCACTCGACAGGTTCTCGCACGCCACCCGTGGGCGATCAGCCTGATGGAGTCGCGGACATCGCCGGGGCCCGCGAACCTCCGCCACCGCGAAGCGGTCACCGCCTGCCTGCGAAGGGCTGGCTTCTCGGTCCTGATGGCGACGCACGCCAACTGGTTGCTCAACAGCTATGTCTACGGTTACGCCCTGCAGGCAGCCAGCCTGCCGTTCGACACCGCCGACGAGCTCGCGGACATGACCGAGGACGTCTACCTGCCCCAGCTTCCTCCTGACGAGTTCCCCTACCTCAACGAGTCCGCCGCGGCGCTCGTCGCTGCCGGCTACGACCCGGCGGAGGAGTTCACCTTCGGCCTCGACCTCGTCCTAGCCGCCCTCGAGCCCCTGAGAGCCTCCGCATAGCGACGCTCACGGACCGGCTATCGGACGCTGGTTCACGGCGGCCGCGAGCGCGGTGATGAAATGCTTGCGGCGTGGAGAACTCGGACATCATCACACGGGCACGCGCCTTGCTCGCTCGGATGTTGGCAACGAAGCGAGGCGAGGCGGTTGTCGATGGGCTTCGCGCTGTGAGCCGGCCGATCACGATGCTGAAGCTGCACATGGCGCGCCCCAGCTCATCGTTCGAAGTGCTCGAAATGGCCCTCGTAGCCCTCGAGCGTCTCATGTTCCGACGCGGTGATCTTCGATGCCTTGGGCATGATTCTCTCCTCTCAGCCCGCCGAGTCGCGGGCATCCACCTCGTGTGATCTGACGATCCACAGACACATTCGCCGGCATCTCGCCGAACTCGGCTGTTGGATACATCGCTGCACAGCTGATCGGCGCAGCGATTGGGCTCGCCATCGTCCGCTACCTCTACCCGCGGAGGCTGTGACCCATCTCGCCGGCGCGGGACTCCTCGCCGAGCGGCGAACAACGTCACCCTTCCCGTCGCAAGGCGACGAGTGATTGACGGCCATCCCTAACCGACCCGCAGCCGATCCTGACCGCGCGACCTAGTCAAGGTTGATGTCGACGAAGAGTGCGGCGTGATCGGACGCGGCCTCGTGGTCGGCTTGGATGGTGTCGAAGTGGGGGAACAGGGTTCCGTTGATGCCGCCCCACACGCCCTTGCGGAAGATGCCCGCGCTCGTGGCGCGTGCGAACAGACTGGGTGAGAGCAGCAGGTAGTCGATCTTGTTGGACTTGGTGCCATTGCCGAACGTGCCGGGCCGATCCTCGTCGGGGTCGCCGTCGTCGAACGGCTGCACGGACGCGATGTCCGTGAGGTCGGTCTCCGCGAGCAGCGGCTGCAGTGCTTCGCTTTCGGGGGTGTCGTTGAGGTCCCCGAGGACCACGACATGGTCGACGCCGCCGGCGCGGAGGTCGTCGTATATATCCGCGACTCGTTTCGACTGCCGCTTCCGCCTGGCGATGCTCGTGGGGTTGTTACCGCCGAACTTGCTCTTGAAGTGATTGACGAGCACGACCAGCTGCTGCCCGGCCAGAGCGGATCCCGCTGGAAAGGTGAACCAGTACTCGGGGCAATCACGACTGAACACCCGATCGCCGAATGGACCGTCATCGATATGAGACCGCATCATGCTCAGCGGATACGCCTTGGTCGCGAGGAGGCCGACGTCGATGCCACGCGGATCGTTTCCGTCGATCACCATGACATGCGGGTACAGCGGTTTCGCGCCGACCGGGGTCAAAAGCAGGGAGTCCGTGAACCGTGCGAGGGTGAGGCGGTCCTCGGCCTCGACGACGCCGACGATATCCGCCCCGACCTCGCGGATCACCCGGGCAGTGTTGGTGATCGCCTTCTCTTCGATGCGGTCCTTGATCAGGTCGACCCACCCCGTCCAGGCGCCGCGCCCGCTCGCGACCACGGTCACTTGCGACCCGTCGGGGTCGTTCTGAGGTCGCCGCAGCAGCCGCCCGCGAATGC
Organism: uncultured Actinomycetota bacterium; assembly: GCA_963758615.1. Taxonomy (GTDB): domain Bacteria; phylum Actinomycetota; class Actinomycetes; order Actinomycetales; family Microbacteriaceae; genus Agromyces. Next base: position 329,303 of record CAVWVZ010000008.1, read on the forward strand.
GGCGGAGGATGGCGAACGTCGATGTCCGCGTCACATCGCCGTCGTCGCGCAGCAGCCTGAGCTCTTGGAGCAACAGGAGGATCTCAGCCTTCACTTCAGGTGTGTACACCGGCTGTTCGAACAGCTCATTCACTCGCGCATGCGCTCGCAACACCGCTGCCGCGACCGCTACGGGCTGATTCATCGCGCGTGGACGGGAGAACAAGTTCTCCACGTTGTATGACGCAATCCTGATCGTGTGCTGCACCATGGTTCCCCCCGGACCTGTACACCGACAAGTGTGACAACTCTGCACGTCGCTGTAAATGAATACGACGTGGCGATGTTGACACCCCGGCAGCGGAGGAGGGGCGCGCGATCGCTGGCTTCTCAGAACGTCGCGGGCTCTCTGCCAGTCCCATCACGCCGGAGCGCATGTCCGACTCCAGGCGGCACGCCACGTGACGCGGACGCGCCCATCGTCTTGCATCCCCCACTTCATTCCCGATGCGAGCGCGTCCGGGTCATCCACCGGCGCCGTTCGCACGCCGTTCGCCGGCTGACCGGTTCCCGTTCACCCGGGTCGTGAACGATCGGGCTGCCACGAAGGAGTCCGATGTCCCCCCGTACCACCGTCCGTCGCCCCCTCATCGCCGTCGCGTTCGCGTTCGGCCTGCTCGCCATCGTGCTGCCCACTGCTCTGTCGACCGCGCCTGCCGCGGCGCACGGCTTCTCGACGGTGGTGTACGCGGATGCCTCGGAGGGGGATGACGGCACGGTTCGCACCGAGCTCGAGCTCGAGTACGACCTGCTCGTCGTCTCGGTCGCGGACTTCGAGGACGCCCCGCAGTTCTTCGAGGACGGGATGGACGTGTTCCAGACGGGCGATGAGGCCATGGCGCTCAACGCCCACGCGGACGAGATCGCCGACTACGTGTCGACGCGGTTCGAGGTGACAGCAGCCGGGGCCGCATGCGACCCCGAGCGGGTGGGCGACCTCGACGTGACCGAGCGGCAGGGCGTCCCCTATGCCGTGCTGACACTCGACTTCACGTGCGAGCCGGCCGACGCCCACGAGTTTCGAAGCGCGCTCTTCCCCGACGACGAAGAATACGTGAAGGGCACTGTCACGATCCTCGAGTACGACCTCGACGGACGCGCGGGCAACGCCACGCTGACCCGTGAGGCCTCGCTCTTCAACACCGAGCAGGCGCTGATCGAGCGGTTCTCGCATTTCTTCGTGCTCGGCTCTGAGCACCTGCTGTTCGGCATCGACCACATTCTCTTCCTGCTCGCGCTCATCGTCGGCTCCAGGCGCTTGCGTGACATCGTGCTCGCGGCGACGGCGTTCACGGTCGCGCATTCCGTGACGTTCATCCTCGCCGCGCTCGGTCTCGTGTCGGTGCCCGCCGTGATCGTCGAACCGCTCATCGCCGCGTCGATTGCGGTGGTCGCGGTGTGGTACCTGTGGCGTGAGTGGATCGAGCGCAGGAATCCGGCGGTGGGGCTCGCACGTGGGGGCGGACGCGGCTTCGGCCGGGCGGACTGGGCGCGGCTCGCGGTCGTGTTCGGGTTCGGGCTCATGCACGGGCTCGGCTTCGCCGGTGCGCTCGGCATTGACGAGCCGTTCTCCTGGCCGCTCCTCGCCTCGCTGCTCGTGTTCAACGTCGGGATCGAGGCGGTCCAGATCGGGGTCATCCTCGCCGTGTTCCCCCTGCTGCTGCTCGTGCGCGGACGCGCGCCGAAGTCCGGACTCGGCATCGGCATCGTCGTCGCCGCAGGCGTGGCCGTCATGGGCCTCGTCTGGTTCGTGCAGCGGGTGTTCGGCGTCGGGTGAAGCAGGGGTGGCCGATGCGTAGTGCGACCCGGACAAGTCCGCGACCTCGCTCCCGCGGGGAGGCGGCGCCGGACCAGGTCACGGCGGTCACGTTCCCGGTCGGCTCGGGCAACTGCCCACCGATCAGGAGGAGCTGCTGGTCGAGGTGGCTCGCCGTGACGAGCGTTGGGGCGTCGACGAGCTCGCGCCCCGTCGCGACGATGAGATCGGGGCCGAGCTCCATCGCGTCGACGAGGATGACCGCCGTACCCGCTGAGCACGCCGCGACCCCGGCCCGGAACGGGCATCGGAGCGCGGTGCGTCACTGCGGCCGGAGTCCGACCCCGGGACCCTCGCCCGGATACGCCGACCCCTGCCGGTCAGATGCGGCGATGCCCGGTGTGGGCTCGGCACCGATGTCGGCCGACGAGTCCGCCAGGGCGAGGGCATTCTTCTCGCCGAGCGGGAGGGTCGCGATCGCTGAACTGCACCCGACGGAGCGGCCGAGCCACCCGACGCCTGATCAGTATCGATCCGCGGGGATGCGCACGATGACCCCGCTGTACCCGCTGAGCACGGCCGCGACCCCGGCCCGCAACGCGGCATAGGCGCGTGGTGCGGTCACCGCGGCCGGATCGTAGTAGTCCGCCTCGACGACCCCCTCGCCCAGGTAGGCCGACCCCTGCCAGTCGGAGGCGGCGATGTTGTGCGTGGGCTCGGCCGCCTCGGCCCCCAGCACCAGGAACTGTTGCGGGTCCTCACCTGCGTAGTTGGCCGAGACGACCGCGACCGGGTCGACCAGCCGGTTGCCGGCGGTCACGATGAGATCGGCCTTCTCGGACATCGCCGCACGGTCGATCTCATCGATGTAGGTGTACGGGTCGCTGAGGTACCGGATCGTGAGCCCGACCCGGTCCTCCTCGCGCGCCCATCGCTGGGCGGCATCCACGAGAATCGCCACCTGTGGATCGCGAGGGGTGTCCCCGTCCCGGCCGTCGGCCAGCACGAGCACCCGGTACTCCGAGGACGGCCGGACGTCGGTCCAGGTCTCGGGATCCGGCCGGACGACCTGGCCGCTGTAGTACGTGTCCAGGTCCGGCGCGTGGAAGCCGGGTTCCAGGCGGCCTTCGGCGAGCGGCCCCTCGTGCCCCGCGCCTCCATCCGGGTCGCCGTCCCGGGGAGGCAGGACGAGCCACGCTGTCGTCGCCACCGCCACGAGCACGAGCACGAGGATGGACATGACGGCGCGGCGACGGGTGCCACCGGGGAACAGGACCGGCACTGAGCGACTCCATTCATCAAGGATGCAGATCGGGAGGGGATGTCTGGGACGCCGCGACCCGCGGCCCCGGAGTCCAACCGTACGCGGCACCGGAGCGAGCGGCCGGAAGAGTCGCATGTCGGACACCAGCCCATGGCCAAGAGTTCATCCGGTCGTTGCCGGAGCCTGCGAGGTTCGCTGCGTTCCCCCATTCATTCGAACCTCTAAAGGATCCGAACAGATGAAGAAGAATCCCTCGCGCCGCCGTGCGATTGCGCGTGTCGGCCTGATAGCCCTCTGCGCCGGCGCCCTCTCCGGTGGTGCCTTCGCCACCCAGGCGGCGCTCGCAGCGGACGGCCCGGTCACGTTCAAGACCATCGTCCTCGGAGTCGGCGCCGACGAGCAGCAGCGTTACGTGACCTGGTACGCCGACCAGGACACCCCCGCTGTCGTGCAGCTCGAGAAGACCGCCGACCAGGAGGACGGCGCCTTCGACGAGGATACCGTGAGCTACCCGGCCACCATCGCCGCCACGACCGGCACCTCGACCGGCGACGTCGCCCGCTCGCCGTTCAGCGGTAGCGCACTGCTCGAGGACTTCGACGCGAACGCTGAGTACTCCTACCGCGTGCTGGCCTCCGACGGCAGCGCCTCCCCGACCTACACCTTCAAGACCAGTTCGTTCGGCATCGGCAAGGGATTCACCTTCGCCGCCTTCGGCGACCCGCAGATCGGCGCCGAGTCGAGCAATAACCGCGAGTCGGTCTCTTCGGACCTGCAGGAGGACGCGGCGGGCTGGGTGGACACCATGAACGCCCTCGAGGCGGACGTCGCAGACGACGAGCTGCCGCTCGAGCTGCTCAGCTCCACCGGTGACCAGGTCGAGACGGCGAACGTCGAGTCGCAATGGGACGCGTGGTTCAAGCCCGAGCAGCTTCGCAGCTACCCCTACGCGGCCGCAATCGGCAACCACGACAGCTCTGACCTCGGCTACCGCTACCACTTCGCGCTGCCGAACAACGACGTGACCACCGCCGAGCTGCAGACCGGAGCCGGCGGCGACTACTGGTACATGTACAAGGGCGTGCTCTTCGTCGTCATCAACTCCAACGCCCAGTCGTCCACCAAGAACCCGGCGCACATCGACTTCGTCCGCGAGGCGGTTGAGGCGAACCCATCCGCTCAGTGGCGCGTCGTGTCCTACCACCACTCGATCTACTCCCCGGCGTCGCACGCCAACGACGGCGACGCAGTGGGTCGCCGCCCCTCCTTCACCCAGGGTTTCTCCGACCTGGGCATCAACCTGGTGCTGCAGGGTCACGACCACTCGTACTCGCGCTCGTACGTGCTGCGTAACAGTGGCGAGGGCGCGGAGCGCCAGAACGCCGCCGAGGAGCAGGCCGCGGACACGGTGTTCGAGGGTCCGGGCGGTGTCGTCTACGTGACTACGAACTCGGCCTCGGGCTCGAAGTACTACGGCCTCACTGAGCCGCGCAAGGGCAGCACCAGCGATGCCACCCTCAACGGTCGGTACCCGCTTGAGACCATGCCATGGGCTCCGGCTGGCGCGAACGCGGACAACGGTACCGTCGCCGGCACGCACTCGCTGCACTGGGCCAACTCGGTCGAGAACCAGGACAACGTCCGCACTTACCTCAAGGTCGCGGTCACCTCGAAGTCGCTGACGGTCTCGAACGTGGTCGCCGGTGTCTGCGACTACCCGAACAAGGCCACCACCCAGGGCCGTGAGTCGTGGTGCGGCGCCGAACAGGCGTCCCGTACGCTCGTGGACACCGACGGCAACGGCGTCTTCAACGCGAACCAGCCCGGCTCGGGTGCGCCGGCCAAGCCCAGCAACGCTGACGCTGACAAGTACGTCACCGCCACGGGTGTCGACCCGGTCGGGACGGTCCAGGACTCTGTGACCATCACCCGCGACCGTCGTCACTGAGGCTGACCCCTCGGTCCTGAGTCGAGGAAGGGGCGTCCCCGCGCTGCGGGGGCGCCCCTTTCGCCGTCTCGAGGTTTCGGGTTCGAGTAAAGAGACGACCGCCGCTGCGATCGCGGCATCCGAGCTCATCCGCCGACGCTGAGCCCGCGCATGAAGTGGCGCAGGGCGGCGGGTGGGTTCCGCCGCCGCCCTGCGCCGGCGCCGCGCAGAACAGCGCGGCCGGCCGTGCGCGTCGGGTGCGCTGCACGGCCGTGGGGGGTGGGGCCGACACTGGGGGCGCGATGCCGGACCCCACCCGGTCAACGTCGCATCGGGAACCTCCACGAGTCGGGGAGCGCGGGCCCGCCGGGGACGGCGCATGTCGATCGCTGCATGATCCTGTCCTCCTGACTGGAATCGGGGTGTTCGCTCTTCGGGCAGGGAGCGATGACGGCTTCCACCTGCAACGGGCAGGCGGAGCGGTCCCCGATCAGTCAGGGGTGGTGTCGGTGTCGTACACCGGCGACGACGGGAGTTCGTCGTCGACCGAGTTCAGCACCAGCGACGCGAGCGCGTCGAGTCCGAGCGCGGCGAATGTCGCGTCGGCGGTTGCGGATGACCCGCCTGCGCTGGATCCGGACGCGCTGGAGCCTGCTCCACCGGAGCCGGCTCCGCCGGAGCCAGCGCCGACGCCGGAACTCGGTGATGCAGGAGCGGTGCCGCCCGGCGGTGTGCTGTTCGCGGGCGTGATGGTGCCAGCGCCGTCGCCCGGCGCCCGCGCACCGTAGGACTCGCTGGAATCCGGGGCCGACGCGTCGTCGTCAGCGAAGAGCCGGGTGCTGCGAGGCGCCCCGCTCACGCCCAAGCCGAGCGGCTGCGCGGCGGCGGTGAGGGTGGCGGCGGTGGGCATGGCTGGTGCGTCGGTAAAACCGTGCGGTTGCGGGTTCGCAGGAACATGCTGGTCGGCAGCGTTGGTCAGGTTGACGCCCCCGGGGTGCTCGGTGACTGGCGCTTCGGTGGTGTGGTCTGGCTTGTCGGCGGGGCCCGGGGGTGTGTCGTTCTTGGGTGCGGGCTGCGGGTGCGGGTGCGGGTGTGTCGTCGGTCAGGTTGTCGCCCCCGGGGTGCTCGGTGGCTGGCGCCGAGGTCGGGTGGTCTGGCTTGGTCGGCGGAGCCTGGGGGTGTGTTGATCTTCGGAGCGTTTGCGGGTTCGGGTTTTGCGGCGGGGTGGTCTGGCTTGTCGGCGGAGCCTGGGGGTGTGTTGATCTTGGGAGCGTTGTCCGTCAGGTTTCCGCCCCCGGGGTGATCGGTGGCTGGCGCTGGGCTGGGATGTTCTGGCTTGTCGGCCTGGCCCGGGGGTGTGGTGTTCTTGGGTGGGTCGTCGGCCTGATTGCTGCCGTTGGGATCCTCCACGACGGGCTTTCCGGTGGGGTGTTCTGGCTTGTCGGCCTGGCCCGGGGGTGTGGTGTTCTTGGGTGGGTCGTCGGCCCGGTTGCTGCCGTTGGGATCCTCCACGACGGGCTTTCCGGTGGGGTGTTCTGGCTTGTCGGCCTGGCCCGGGGGTGTGTCGTTGCTCGGCGCGGGCGCGGGCGCGGGTGCGGTTGCGGGCTCGGGGCTTTGGGCTGCGTGGTCTGGCTTCTGGGCGTGGCTGGGTGTTGCGTCGTTCCTGGGTGTGGGTGGTGCCGGGGTTGTGGCGGGCGTCGGCTCGGCCACCGGGCTGTCGTCCACCTCGACTTCGAGCTCGGCCTCGACCTCGACCTCGGCCTCAGACGACGGCGAAACGGCGCCGTCGGCCCCGTCCACGTCCGCAGGGACCGCGGGCTCGTGCTCTTCGGCAGAGGCGCCGGCGGGATTGGTGAAGAGGCTGATCGCGAGCCAGATCGCGGCGATGACGATGCCGAGCAGGGCGTAGCGGAGCCACGGCACCCGCCGTGAGGCATCCGCTGAGGTCATCGATCTCACCCCCGTGCCCTCGAAGGTACTCCGCGACGGCGGACGCGGTCCAGCATCGACTCACGACTGCTCCACCGGGGAGTTCGTCGACAGCGCTCACAACACCGCCACTTGCTTACACGTGATCGTGAATTCACGACCTGCTGTACTGTTGCTCGCATGACGACCGCCACGCTCACGCATACGGCTGCGCTCGCGCGGCTCGGGCACGCACTCGCCGACCCGACTCGAGCGAGCATCCTCCTGGCATTGCGCGAGGCGCCGGCCTACCCATCCGACCTCGCCGATGCGCTGGGGGTCTCCAGGCAGGTGATGTCCAACCAGCTGGCCTGCCTGCGCGGATGCGGTCTGGTGGAATCGATTCCCGACGGTCGTCGCACCTCGTATCGCCTCGCGGATCCGCACCTCTCCTCGGCGCTCGACGACCTCCTGCGACTCGTGCTCGTTGTCGATCCCGACTGCTGCTCGGGCGAAGCCTGCACCTGCTGATGAACGCGACGACGGCACGTTCAAGCCCTCGCCGAGCGTTACTGCATCGGCGCATCCGCCTGATCGTGGCCGCGACGATCGGCTACAACGTGATCGAGGCCATCGTGGCGATCACCGCCGGCTCGATCGCGTCCTCGGTCGCGCTCGTCGGATTCGGGCTCGACTCGACGATCGAGGTCCTCTCTGCGGCGGCGGTCGCCTGGCAGTTCACGCGTCGCGACCCCGAGCGGTGGGAACGCGGCACCTTGCGCGTCATCGCCGTCGCGTTCTTCGCCCTCGCGGCCTACGTGACCGTGTCCTCCCTGATTGCGCTCGTGGGCGCGGGCGAACCTGAGCACAGTACGGTCGGCCTGATCCTCACCGCGGTCAGCGTAGCCGTGATGCCGCTTCTGTCGCTGGCCGAGCGTCGCGCCGGGCAGGAGCTCGGTTCCGCGACTGCGGTCGCCGACTCCAAGCAGACGCTGATCTGCGCCTACCTCTCGGCTGCCGTGCTTCTCGGGCTGGTGCTCAACAGCCTCTTCGGTTGGTGGTGGGCAGACCCGATCGCCGGCCTCGTCATCGTCGTCTTCGCTGTGCGAGAGGGCATCGAAGCCTGGAAGGGCGACGCGTGCGCGACATCCGTCGGCATGATCCTCGAGGAGGGCGCCGCCGAGGATCAGCGAACGAGCTGAGGCACTTCGAGGGTACGAGGGGCCGGTGGCGCTCAACTCGATCGCCCGCGAACCGCAGGTTCGAGGCGGATGTGGATCAGCCAGGAAGCGGCACCCGTGTGAGACGTGTGGTCATGGTGACCTGCCCGCCTGGCGGAATCTCGACCCCCGATGTTCCTCTGCGGTGCTGGCCGATCGCACCGTCGTCGCCGGGCAGCACGTTCGCCGGCTCGATGGCGACAGCGTAGAGCCGGCGGAACCACGGCCATCCCGAACCGGCATTGGCCTCGATCCAGAACCAGGCATGGGGAAAGACGCGCCCGTCCCACGTCAGGCGTATGCCGAATCCACGGTTGGGGCTGTAGAACGTCGCCGCGGGCGACTCGAAGTCGGTGAGCGCGGCGAAGAGGGATGCCTCAGCGCCCGGTCCCGGAAGGGCGATGCTTCCCGGAATCGGGCCGGCGGGAAGCAGCGCATCCGGTGAATCGAGCGCGTTCGCCGAGGCGAGACTGCCCGGTGCGTCCGCGTCGGTGATGAGCGTCCGCGCTGAGGTCACGACGAAACTGTCGTCGTCGAGGAATGGCGAGCCGAAAGCCGGATGCTGCACCAGCCGAGTCGAGGTCGGGTCGGGCGAGAGATTCGTGACGGTATCGGAGACCGCGAGTTCCGGCCCGTCGATGGTGATAGTGCGTCGCAGATGCAGCGGCGCGGTGACGAGATGGGTCTCGAGTTCGCAGGATGCCTCGTCGCGGCTGAGCACCGTCCAACGCGCGAGCGCCGCCTCGCCGTGGAACCCCTGCCGCACGCCGTCGTGCTCGCGTTCCGGGCCGGCGTTCGGTGCCAGCAGTTGCCATCCCCCGGGGTAGCCGTTCAACCACGCGACCATCGAATCCGTCGCGGCCAGTCGGTCGTTCGTGGGCAGGCCCGTGGGGGACTCCGCGAGCAGGTTCGTGCCGCTCTCGCGGTCGATCACCTGCACGATGTCGGCCCCGCGCTCCGGCGTGACACGCACCTCGAGCGATTCGGACGACAGCGTGAGCGCGATGTCAGCCACGGAAGGCCTCGGTCGGCAGGCCCGCGGCACCGAGTCCCCTGACGCGGAAGATCGAGCCGGCATCGGGGTCGTCGTCGGGGTCGAGGTCGAATGCGGCGGAGGTCACCCAGAGCTCGTCGAGGGTCGGCCCGATGAACGCACACGACGTGGGCTGCTTCGTCGGCACGCGCACGGAGCGCACCCGTTCGCCGTCGGGCGTGAACTCGTGCACGGCGCTCCCGCCGAACTCCGCGACCCAGACGTGGCCGCGCGAGTCGACGGCGAGGCCGTCGGCGAGGCCGTTCGGGAACATCTCGGCATCGATGAGGACCATCGGCGTCGCGACCAGCGTGCTCGTGGCCGGGTCGAACGGGAAGCTGAGGACCTGCCTCGCCTGCGTCTCCACCAGGTAGTAGACGTCGCCCGCCGGGCTCCAGCCCATGCCGTTCGGATGGGTGAGGTCGGAGAGGACGAGGGTGGCGTCCCAGTGCTCATCGAGGCGCCAGAGCGCGCCCTTGCCGTTTGCGAAGTCCATGGCGCAACTGCCCGCCCAGAACCGTCCGCCGGGGTCGGTCTTCGCGTCGTTCATGCGCACGCCCTCGGGCAGGCAGTCGACGCGGTGCGTGATCGTCCCATCGGTGCCGATGCCGGCGAACCCACTCGCGACCGCCGCGACGAAGCCGCCTTCGCGTCGCGGCGCAGCCGCGCCGACCATCTCGTTGTAGGGGATGGCCGTCGTCGCACCGGTGGCGAGATCGGTGCTCAGGATCTCGCAGCCGAGGATGTCGACCCAGTGGACGACGTTCGCGGGAGCATCCCAGACGGGTCCCTCGCCGCACTCGGCGCGGCGCGACACTGCGACGTCGATCTGTATCCGTTCGAGCATCGTTGCTCCTTTCGGTGGTTCGGTCGGTGAGCGTCGTCACGCGACGAAGAAGTCGGGGAACTGCGTGCGCAGCAACTCGGTGTCGGTGACGACGCGGTTCGAGTGCCGATGGATGATCCGACGCCCGTCATTGGCGTCTCGTCTCGCCAGCGCGTCGACGAGCTGCTGGTGTTCGGCCAGGACCTCGGCGTTCGCGACCGCCGTGCCGAGGCTCAGTCGACGGAGGCGGTCGAGGTGGAGCTTCGTGCCGCGGACGACCTGCCAGATCCGTGGCACGCCCGCGAGGCGGAAGAGGAGTTGGTGCAGCTGCTCGTCGGTGTCGAAGAACTCCTCGGCGTCGCCTTCCTGCGCCGCTGCGTGGTTGCGATCGACGAGGTCCTGAAGCTCGACGACGTCGAGTTCGTTGCGCCCGATCGCCTGTTCGAACGCGCTGGTCTCGAGCGCGATGCGGATGAACACGGCGTCCTGGACGGCGCCCATCGAGATCGGCGCGACCCGGCTGCCGACCTGGGGGACGACCGTGACCAGTCCCTGGTCGACGAGTCGCGTGAACGCCTCGCGCACGGGGGCCCGGCTCACGCCCAACCAGGCAGCGACGGCAGGTTCCGAGAGCGGCGCCCCGGGAGGGAATCGAAGGCTTCGGATGGCCTCGCTGAGTTCTTCGTACACGTAGTCCGAGATGCGCCGCCGGGGCTGGTTCGGATACTCCGTGGTCTGGCGCGCGCCGGCGAGCGTCTCGAGGGGACGACCCCGAAGCTGGGGCCGGGCACCGACGGTACTCATCGGGATGTCGTGATCACCCATCTTCATTCCCACCGTCGCGAACAACTTGCCGACTAGTATACAAGTACGTATGCTGGCCGCAATCATCACGATCGAGGGAGATGGATGATGCGCAGATCGACGGTGAATGACTCGACCGCACGCGCCCACGAGGGAAAAGTCGCGCTCGTCACCGGCGGGTCGCAGGGCATCGGGCGCGGCATCGCAGAGACGCTCGCGGCCCAGGGCGCATCCGTCGTCGTCCACGGGATCACCCAGGACTACGTCGATGAAACCGTTGCCCTCATCGAGTCCGCCGGCGGAACCGCGGTCGGTGCGTTCGGGCGCATCGAGCATGAGGAGACGAGCCGGGACGCGGTCGGGCTCGCCCTCGAGGCATTCGGACGCCTCGACCACCTCGTGACCGCGGCCGGCATCCAGCGCTACGGGGATGCCGTCTCGACCACCGTCGAGACGTGGGACGAGGTCTTCGCTGTCAACGTCCGCGGGGTCTTCCTCGCCGCCCGGGCCGCGCTCCCGCATATCAGGGAGCGGGCGGGCACCGTGACCGTGATCTCGTCCGTGCAGGGCACCGCGACGCAGGACGCCGTCGCCGCCTACACGGCCAGCAAGGGCGCGCTCAACGCGCTCACCCGGGCCATGGCCGTCGACGAGGCCGCGTTCGGCGTTCGAGTGAACTCGGTGGCTCCTGGTTCCGTCGACACCCCGTTGCTCCGAACGGCCGCGGCCGGCTGGTCCGACGGCACGCCGCAGGGCATCGAGCAGGTGATCGCCGAGTGGGGAACTGCCCACCCGCTCGGACGAGTTGCCGACCCGCTCGAGGTCGGCGCGGCCGTCGCGTTCCTCGCGAGTGACGCCGCGAGCTTCGTCACGGGTGCCGAGCTTCGCGTCGACGGCGGACTGCTCGCCCGGCTCGCCGCGCCGCTGCCGACCCGCGACTGACCTTCACACCGATCGGAGCCTCCAGATGATCCAGCTCAGCGAGTTCCTTCCGCCGCGGCCCGAGGAGCAATCCTGGAAGCTCATCCGGCAGGCCGGAGTCGACAACGTGGTCGGCATATTCAACGGCGCCGAGCAGGATCAGCGGATGTTCGCCTCGGTCGGCGCAAGCGGCTGGAAGGCCGACGGCCGAACCGAGGTCCCGTGGGGCGAGCGTGCCCTGAAGCACAACGTCGAGGTCTACGGCCGATACGGCTTCACGCTCGTCGCCACCGAGGACACCGCCCCGATCGACAAGGTCAGGCTCGGTCTCGACGGCCGCGACGAGCAGATCGAGCAGGTCATCGAGCAGGTGCGGGCGATGGGCCGGCTCGGGATCCCGACCCTTGCCTACAACTGGATGGCGCTCTCGAGCTGGGGCCGCACCGATATCGCGATCGCCGACCGCGGCGGGGCGCTCGTCACGGGGTACCAGCGCTCGATCGGGCAGGCGAGGGAACCACTCGTCCAGCCCGGTGAGGTGACCCGCGAGCAGATGTGGGACGGGCTCGAGTACTTCCTGAAGGCCGTCGTGCCCGAGGCCGAGGCGGCGGGCGTGCGACTGGCGATGCATCCCGATGACCCGCCCCAGTCGGTCGACCGGAACCTGCCTCGCATCATGAGCTCTGTCGAGGCGTTCCGCCGGCTCATCGACCTGTACCCGTCCGACTGCAACGGCATGACCTTCTGCCAGGGCAACTTCGCACTCATGCCCGAGGTCATCGACAGGACCACGTCGATCCCCGCCCTCATCCGGGAGTTCGGCACCGCCCGCATCCCGTTCGTCCACTTCCGCGACGTCAAGGGCACGGTCGAGGAGTTCCAGGAGACGTTCCACGACGCGGGGCAGACCGACCTGCCGGCGTGCATGGAGGCCTATCGGGAGATCGGGTTCAGCGGCCCGATGCGCCCGGATCACGTGCCCACGCTCGAGGGCGAGTCGAACATGCGCCCCGGCTATGAGACACTCGGCCGGCTCTTCGCGATCGGGTACATCCGGGGCCTCGAGCAGTCAGCGTACGGACACCCCTCCACTCGCTAGCAGCGCGCCGATTCAACCGGGAAGGGCGACGCGTGAGCGACATCCGTCGTGACGATCCTGGAGGAGGGCGCCCGCTGAGGATGAGCGCAGGGGCTGAGCCACTGCCACGCGTTCATCGAGGTCGGAATAGTGAATGATTCTCAACAGTTGAGGTGGGTGGAGCTCGACGCGGCAGATCGTCGCGAGTCGGGCGATGAGAGAAGAGGTTCGAATCATGGGACTGCTCGATCGCGTCCTCGGCCGGAAAGCCGACCTGGAACCCGAGTACGTGCCGGCGGGCCTCACACGAGCCGACGCCCGGGTCGTCGGCCGATACGAGCGGATGCTGCGCACCGCTTCTCCCGAGGTCATCGAGCGGGTGCATGTCGAGGCATTCGAGAAGCTCACGCCCGAGCAGCTCGACCTCCTCTTCGAGCGCTTCACGGCGGACGCCCCGACCGCTGACGACCGACCGACCGACGCTCGCCCCCGAAGCCTGGCGCGATCGGCCACCGTGGCAGAGGCCCGCAGGCCCGGGGCGATCAAGCGAACGTTGCAGTCGGACGATGCGGGTGTCGGACTGAATACGGTGATCGGCGCGTCGATCCTCGACTCGGTGATCTGGTACGCGGTCGCCTCGAGTGCATGGAGCGCGTGGAACGCCTCAGACGCGGGAGGGTCGGACGCCGCGAGCGCTGAAGCCACGGGCGCCGACGCCGGCGGGTTCGACGGTGGAGATATCTGGGATCTCGGCTTCTGATCGCCAGCCTTCAGTCAGTCGATCAATCAGTCAGACGTCGTACGAGAGTTCGCCGTTCGAATTGGCGTCGGCGTGCCCCGCGGACTCTCTGACGCCGAGCCGCAGCCGGTCGCAGAGGTCGATGAGATCCTTGAGCTCGCGCTCGTCGAGGGCATGTCCGACGTGACGGGTGATCGCGCCCATGTGCTCGATCGCGACCTCGCGGAAGAGCTCGAATCCGGCTTCGGTGATGCCGACGATGGTGCCTCGTCCGTCATCGGGGTCGGGCAGCTTCACGACCAGTCCGCGTGACGTGAGTCGGTCGACGAGTCGGCTGACGCTCGGCTGCGTGATGAGCACGTTGCGGTTGAGATCCTTGAGCCGCAACTGGCGGCCCGTCGCGCGCGAGATGTTGAAGAGCACGTCGTACTCGTTCAGCGAGATCACCTCGCTCGGGAACTCCGCGGCGAGTGCCCGCATGATCGTCACCTGTGCGCGGAACAGCGACTCCCAAGCAGCGACGGTGATCGCGCGATCGGCCATCTCGGCTCCCTTCGACGTACGGCTCATCCAACAATAGAGAACCGCCGGAGGAAACGGTTGAGGGCCGGTCGTAGAGGCTGACGACCGGCCCTCTCCCTTGCACCAAGAGTGTCCTGCAATCACATTCCGCACCGACCGCCACAGCAAACAGTCGGTGCACTTCCGAATATATAACGGATCGGTAACGAGCGCTAGTTATCGTTCTGTGATTTTTCCGGGAGGCAGCTCGAGTGTCATGTCCCGGGGAAGATGTCAGAATCCCAGCCCTGTTGGCAGTCGTCCCTGAAGGTTGTCAGCGGTCCCACGCAACTTGGCAGACTAGGAGACATGTCCGCACCTATCGTATTCATCAGCCATTTCAAAGTAAGAGATTTGGCCGCGTACGAGCGGATGGCGCCTGAGGTTGTCCGCCGCCTCGAAGCTGAGAAGCCGCAGACGGCGGCGTTCCTCCACTATCTCGACCGCGGGGAATCCCGGTTGACGATCGTCCACCTGTTCGCCGATGCAGAGGCCCTGGACCGCCATCTTGAGGGGTCGGAGACACGCGGGGAGCAAGCGGGGCAGGTCATGGAAAGGGAGGCGTGGGAGATCTACGGCCCAGCCAGTGATCAGGCACAGACGACGATGCGGCGGCAGGCGGAGTCGGCTGGCGTCGCGCTCTCGGCGCACGCGGAGTACATCGCCGGCTTCGTACGTCTCGCGTAGGCATCAGACCTCCGCGGGGAGGAGCCGGAAGGGCCGACCGCCCTCCCCGACAGCCAGGAGCGCTTGCGCCACCGGCGAGATTGGCCCAACGGCCCATGAGGGTCGGTGGTGCAACGCTCGCCGGGGCGGCCATGCGGGCCGGGCCGATTCGGTGTGTGCTGCTTGTCTGAGGGAGCGGCAGCAAGCTCTGGGAGCAAGGTCGAGCTGTTCGCGGCGATCCGCTGGGACTCGGTGCCGGTTGGATGCGAGATCGATCGCGCCGGCCATCTGCGTGCTATGCCAGCTCCTGACAAGTGTCCTGAGACAGATCGCCCTCCGGCGTGACAGCTCCAGTGAGAAACGCCCAGGTCAGCGACTTCGCGATCTGACAACTGTCGCGATATCCGACACTCGAGGCGTCAGTAGCCCGGAGCGGCCGGGCGACCGAAGTAGTCCTCGAGCGCGCGGAATCCGCCCTCGCGGTAGTCCTGCGCGAGCGCCGTGCCCACGTAGCGGTAGTGCCACGGCTCGTGGCTGTACCCGGTGGTGGCGGTCTTTCCGTTCTCGTATCGGAGGATGAATCCGTAGCGCCACGCGTTCGCGGCGAGCCACCGGCCCTGTGCCGTACCGCCGATGCATTCCATGCATCCCGCGACCGAGATGTCGGCGGCGAAGCCGGTCTGGTGTTCGCTGTAGCCCGGGCGTGCGGTGAGCCGCTCGGCCGCCGCCCGCCCGTTCTGCGCGACGTCCCGCGAGAACAGCGAACTCTGCGTCGCGTAGGAGCGGTAGCCGCTCTGCAAGGTCATGGGCCCGACGCCGGCGGCGCTCGCGGCCGCGAACATGTTGCGCAGGTACCACGCGGCGTCCCTCTGCAGCGGATCGCCCCAGGCCGACGAGACTTGGGGATCGGCGAGCGTCGGCGTGAAGGTCGCCGGTCGGAGTGGCGTGCGCTTGTTCACGAGTACCCAGGCGCTTGCCGGATTCGTGATCGACAGGCAACCGACGAGCTTTCCCACCAGGGAGCGCACGGCTCCGATGCCGCCGACGAGGCGGACCCGGGAGACGGTCGCGCCGGTGAGCTGTGTCTTCAGCGGAGGGGTGACGCAGTACGGGACGCTCAGGTAGAGCGGCCGCTGGCGCATCCCCGCGAGCACGCCGACCGAGAGCGCATCGGGGTAGTTGAAGGCCGTCGCGACGTACGCGTCGCCCGCCGGCGCCTGGCCGAACGTCGCCGTGTTGATCGCGATCGCCGTGGCGATTCTGTCGGCGCCCGCCAGGCGCTTGGTCGATCCCGAGCCCAGCAGGCCGACGACGCTCGCCTCGATCCCCGCGGAGACGACCCCGGTGCCGCCGACGAGGATCGCGGCTGTGGTGCCGAGCTCGCTCAGCAACGTACGCGTTGCGCTGTCGAGTTGCGCCGATCGACCGGGCACGAGCAGGATCGGCGCTCTCGTGGACCCGGCCGCCGGGCCTGCGGCGAGTGCATCGGGGTAGTCCGCACCGGTGGCGAGGTAGACCGTCGGGGCCGAGGCGAAAGCGGCCCGCACGACGGCGCGCGAGGTCTCGTAGCGGTCGGTTCCACTCTGCCGCTCCACCGAGGGGGCGTAGGCGCGAGCCGCGGTGGCGACGGCGTTCGAAACGGCCCCGGTGCCGCCGACGATGACGATCCGTTCAGGCGCAAGCCGCTTCAGCTCGTTGGCGACGACAGCGGGAATGGCGGTCGGGGTAGTCAACAGCATGGTGCCGCCGGCGGCGACCGCCGCAGGGCCGGCGCTCAAGGCGTCGGGATATGCCATGCCGGAAGCGAGGTACACCGTGTCGGTGCCGTTCGGGAACGCGAGTTTCGAGACGGCGACGGATGTCGCGTAGCGATCAGGGCCGCTGATGCGGTCGTACGCGACCGCCGCTTGCGCAGGCCCGGGGGACGCCCACAGCGATGACACGACGAGCGTGGACGCCACGATCAAAGTGAGGATTCCACGGTGCATGCCTCATCCTAGGCACTCGTGAGATCCGTCGCGTCCATTCGAGACGACGCTGGCGCGCCGTCTCACCGCGGTTCCTCAGTAGAGGTCGGGCGAGGGCGTCGAGGCCTGGCGGATCGAGACATCCGCATGCCGGTCGAACCGGTAGCCGATACCGCGGACGGTGCGCACGATGTCCTGGTAGTGCGCAAGCTTCGAGCGCAGCCGGCGGACGTGCACGTCGATCGTGCGCTCGCTCGGAGCCTCGTCGTCGGCGTCCCACAGGTTCTCGATGAGCTCGTGACGGTCGATCGTACGGCCCTCGCGCAGCACGAGGTACTGCAGCAGCTCGAACTCCTTGTAGGTGAGGCCGGCGGCCTCGCCATCGAGCAGCACGCGCTTGCGCGAGATGTCGATGATGACGCCGTTGGGGTGTCGGTCGGAGTCGTCGCGAGTGCCCTGGTCCTCGCGCTGCTTCGCGAGCGCGGCCGGGTCCTGGAGGGCGAGGCGCACGACGTCGACGTCGCGACCGCCGGCGCCCTCGGGTGCCAGGGCCACGGCGGCGTAGGTGCCCGAGGACGGAGCGATCTCGGCGGTCAGCGCGCGCAGCGCTTCGACGATGCGGTGCAGTGTGGTGCCATCGGCTGCGGCCTTGGCTTCGTCGATGCCGACGTAGAGCACGAAGCCGCGAGCCTCGGTGCCCTCGGGCACGGCGCGAACGCGGGGAGCGGAGGGACGGGCGGGTGCGGATGCCGCAGCGGCGGCCGTGGCATCCGTCGAGGCCGAGATGGGGGGAGTCCCGAGCGAGCGGAGCGGAGCAGCGACGGGCGCCGAAGGCAGCGACGGAGCGGTGCGGGCCTGGACGGTGCGGACGGGGGCGGTACGGGCGGGAGCGAATGCGAGAGACATTGACGGAATCCTTGTGCTGAAGGGTGCTGCAATCGACCCCTCAGAAACGGGGTCGGGAACGAATGGCCGTTCGGCCGGGCGAACCCCCGAGATGCGGCGGGTTCAGTGGAGTCGGCGCCGATCGGGATGTTGATCGGCTGGGAGACTCGGCGGTCGTTTCGCTGTTAGCGGCACATTCGACAACACATGGGTGCACGCGCCGGCATCATCATGCCGGTCGTCCTGGAAGCCTCGGGGGCTGTCAGGGTGCGTGCGGTGTCGGTCATGGGGTGAGTCAAACTCAGAGTCGGACGTATGTCAATTCGTGACGAGGAGATGACGGGGTGTGACGTCGCAGCCGGTGCGGGTGGGGTTGCGACATCCGAAGAATCAGGGGATGCGCCTGGTCTCATCGTAGAATCTTCGATGAATCCTGAGTTTTGAGAATATTCCCCGCGCGTGTGGCGCACCGGCGTGTCGGTTGTCGCAGATCCTGCGACGACGATGCCGCGATGTCGCCTTATACCGTGCGGAGGCCGGCTCGACGTGGGGTACGTGTGCGCCTTCGTCAGACTGTGCCGTAGAGGCGGTCGCCGGCGTCGCCGAGCCCGGGCACGATGAAGCCGTGTTCGTTGAGTCGCTCGTCGACCGCGCCGAGCACGACGGTGACCTCGCGCCCGTGCAGCGCCTTCTCGACGGCCGCGAGGCCCTCGGGCGCGGCGAGGATGCAGATGGCGGTGACGTCGGTCGCCCCGCGGTCGAGCAGGAACTCGATGGCAGCGGTCAGCGACCCGCCCGTGGCGAGCATGGGGTCGAGCACGAAGCACTGGCGGTTGCTGAGGTCGTCGGGGAGACGCTCGGCGTAGGTGGTGGGTTCGAGGGTCACTTCGTTGCGCGCCATGCCGAGGAAGCCGACCTCGGCGCTCGGCAGCAGCTTGACCATTCCGTCGAGCATGCCGAGACCGGCGCGAAGGATCGGCACGATGAGCGGCTTCGGGTCGGCGATGCGCACCCCCGTGGTGGGCGACACCGGGGTGACGATGTCGACCGGCTCGACCCGCACCCCGCGGGTGCCCTCGTACGCGAGCAGGGTCATGAGCTCTTCGACGAGCGCGCGGAAGATCGGAGACGGAGTGTTCACGTCGCGCAGGACCGTCAGCTTGTGGGTGATGAGCGGGTGATCGGCAACGTGGACTCGCATAGGCTCGAGTCTAGTTTGCGGGTGTCTCGCGAAGGGAGTGGCGCGTGGAGCTTGCGATGCACCGCGAGTGGATGCGCCTCGCGCTCGCCGAGGCCGCGCAGGCGCCCGCGACGCGCGACGTGCCGGTGGGCGCGATCGTGGTCGACGGGTCGGGTCGGGTCGTCGCCTCGCGACGCAACGAGCGAGAGCTGACGGGCGACCCCACCGCGCACGCCGAGGTGCTCGCGCTGCGCACGGCCGCCGAAGCCACCGGCGACTGGCGCCTCACCGAGTGCACGCTCGTCGTCACGCTCGAGCCGTGCGTCATGTGCGCGGGCGCCATCCTCTCCGCACGCATTCCCACGGTCGTGTTCGGCGCCTGGGACGAGAAGGCCGGCGCCGCCGGTTCGCTCTACGACGTGCTGCGCGATCGCCGCCTCAACCACCGGGTCGAGGTCTACGGGGGAGTCGAGGCCGAGACATCCGCTCGCCTGCTGCTCGACTTCTTCGACGACCCGCTGCGTCGCCCGCCGTCTACTCCGGCGGTCGAGTAGGCGCGCCAGCGCCGTATCGAGAGCCTGGTGGCCCTCGAGACCGCTACGAGGCCTCGATACGCTCCTTCGTCGCTACGCGACCGCAGCGGCCGCCCGGCGGGCGAGGCCCTCGAGGTACTCGCCGAGCAGGCGAGCGGATGCCGCTTGCATCTTCGGCCCGTACTCGGCGCGCTGCGCGCGCAGCTGCTCGGCGGTGAGGCCGTACTCGGGCAACTCGTCGCCCCACGCCGCGAGCCAGTCCTCGTGGATGACGTCGTCGACCTCGGGGTGGAACTGCACGGCGAGCAGCCAGTCGCCACGGGCGAAGGCCTGGTTCTCGTACTGCGCCGACCCGGCGAGGCGCTCGACACCCTCGGGCAGCTCGAACGTGTCGCCGTGCCACTGCACGGTCGGCACGCCCGCGAAGTGTCGGACGGGCGAGTCGGCGCCCGCCTCGGTGGGCTCGACGGTGAGCCACCCGACCTCCTTGCGCTCGCCCTTGTAGGCGCGGGCGCCAAGGGTCTTCGCGAGCAGCTGCGCGCCCAGGCAGACGCCGAAGATGGGTGCTTCGGCGTCGATGCGCGTGCGCAGCAGTTCGATCTCGTCGGCGAGGTAGGGGTAGATGTCGGTCTCGTAGGCGCCCTCTTCGCCGCCGAGCACGACGACCAGGTCGGGAGCGAGCGCGTCGAGCCCCGAGACATCCGTCGACGGTGCGTCGACCGTGACGATCTCGTAGCCGTGCGCCTCGAGTGTGGGCCCGAGGTTGCCGAGGCCGATGGTCGAGTCGTGGCGCAGCACCAGCGCGGTGCGGTCGGCGCGCCGTGCGCGTCACTCGAGGCCCTTGATGACGATCGCGTCGGTGGGCGGTGCGGGCTCGTTGGGCTCGATGTACACGTCGGGCTCGATGTAGATGACGCGGGCCGACGGCACGGCCGCGCGGATGCGCTGCTCGATGACGTTGGTCGCGGCGGCGATCTCGAGCACCTTCTGGTCGGCGGTGAAGCCGAGCTTCGCGGCGACGAGCAGCTCGTCGGGGCCGAGGTAGAGGGTCTTCATGTGGATGATGCGCTCGGCCTCGGGGCCGGCGACGATCGCCTGCTCGATCTTCTCGAGGTCGTCGTCGTTGGCGCCCTCGCCGACGAGGAGCGACTTGGTCTCGATGCCGAGCACGATGGCGACGAGCACGAGGAGGGTGCCGATCATCAGCGTGCCGATCGCATCGAACAGCGGGTTGCCGGTGATCACCGTGAGACCGACGGCGAGGAACGCGAACACGAGGCCGACGAGTGCCGCGATGTCCTCGAGCAGCACGACGGGAAGCTCGGGCGCCTTCGCCCGGCGCACGAACTGCACCCAGTTCTGCTTGCCGCGCACGAGGTTCGACTCCTTGACCGCGGTGCGCAGCGAGAACGACTCGAGCACGATCGCGATCGAGAGCACGAGGAGCGGCAGCCACGCGTTCTCGAGCTCGTGCGGGTGCTGCAGCTTGTCGACGCCCTCGTAGATCGAGAAGATGCCGCCGACGGAGAACAGGATGATCGAGACGACGAACGCGTACACGTACCGCTCGCGGCCATAGCCGAACGGATGCTCCTTGTCGGCCTTCTTCTTCGCCTGGCGCCCGCCGAGGATGAGCAGCAGCTGGTTGCCCGCATCGGCGACCGAGTGCACGCCCTCGGCGAGCATCGACGCGGACCCCGAGAAGAACCATGCGATGAACTTCGTCAGGGCGATGCCCGTGTTGGCGAGGAATGCCGCGATGATTGCCCTGGTGCCGCCGGATGCGCTCATGACAGCAATCCTAGGATGGTGGCATGACTGCCGCAGACCCCGTGAGACTGCCCGCGATCGCGTTCCTCGGCGCCGGTTCGATGGCCCGTGCGATCATCGCCGGGCTGCTGCAGCCCGGCGTCGTGGTCGACGGCGGCATCCGCACCACGAACCGCACCGCCGAGAAGGCTGCCGAGCTGGCCGGCCTCGAGGGCGTCAGCGCGTACGCGACCGAGACGGATGTCGCAGCCAACCACGCGGCCGTCGCCGGCGCCAAGGTCGTGGTCGTGGCCGTGAAGCCCGCCATGGTGCCCGACCTCCTTCGCGAGATCGCCGATTCGCTCGAACCCGGCACGATCGTCGTGTCGGTCGCGGCGGGCGTGACCGTCGCGACGTTCGAGTCGCTGCTGCCCGAGTCGGTCGCGGTGATCCGCTCGATGCCGAACACGCCCGCCGTCGTCGGCCGTGCCGTCACCGGCGTCTCGGCGGGCACGCGCTCGAGCGAGGCCGACCTCGCGCTGGCGGTGTCGCTCTTCGAGACCGTCGGCGAGGTGCTCGTCGTACCCGAGTCGCAGCTCGACGCGCTCTCGACGATCTCGGGCTCGGGGCCCGCCTATGTGTTCTACCTCATCGAGCAGCTCACCGCGGCGGCCGTCGACAAGGGATTCACGCCCGAGCAGGCCGCGGTCATGGTGCAGGGCACGTTCCGAGGTGCGAGCGAGCTCCTCGCCTCGAGCGGCGAGGACCCCGCCGAGCTGCGCCGCCGGGTCACGAGCCCCAAGGGCACGACGGAGCGGGCGATCGCCGTGCTCGAGGCATCCGATCTCAAGCGGGTGTTCGACACGGCCACCGACGCCGCGCTCGCTCGCGCCCGCGAGCTCGCCGCAGGCGCCTGACACCGAGCCGGCTCAGCGAACCCGCTCGAGCAGCACCATCACCTCGAAGTGCGTGGTCTGCGGGAACATGTCGAACACGCGCGCCCGTACCGGACGCAACGAGGGCATCGCAGCGAGATCCTTCGCGAGCGACGCGACGTTGCAACTCGAATAGAGCACGTGCGAAGCGGCGGATGCCTCGAGCCACGCACTCAGCTCGCGGCCGATGCCGCGCCGCGGCGGGTTCACGATCACGAGATCGGGCGCCGCGTCGGCCCCGATCGCGAACGCCGTGGCATCGCCGGCTGCGAAGCGCAGACGCGAGAGCGCGGCATCCGATCGACTCAGCTCGGCACTCGCGACCGCCTCGACGCTCGTCTCGATGCCGGTGACGTCGGCACCCGACCCGGCAATGTGCAGCGCGAACCCGCCGACGCCCGAGTACAGGTCCCAGGCCGAGTCGGGCGCGAGGTCGCGGATCCAGTCGCGCGCCTCGGCGTAGAGCGCCGCGGCGATCTCGGTGTTCGTCTGGAAGAAGCTCTGCGGGCGCAGGTGCATCGTCACGTCGTTGAGGCGCATCGGCAGGGTGTCGGCGTCGGTGAGCACGATCTCGTGCTCGCCCTCGAGCACCGCCTTGTGCTCGGGCAGCACGTTGACGGTGACGACGAGCGCCTCGGGCAGCTCGGCGAGCAGTGTCGGCAGGTGCTTGCGGATGCGCGCGACCGGTTCGGTCGAGCGCAGCACGAAGCGCACCATGAGCTCGCCGTCGGGCGACTCGGTGACGATGAGGTGCTTCAGCTCGCCGGTGCGGCGGGCGAGGTCGTAGGGTGCGATGCGTGCGAGCGTGATGAACCGGGCGAGCACCGGGAACGCCGCACGATGCCCGGGCGAGCAGATGCCGCACGCCTGCAGGTCGATGCCGTGGCCGTCGGCGTCGAGGATGCCGATCGTCGGTGCGTCGACGGTGCCGGCGACGACCATCTTCGCCTTGTTCCGGTAGCTCGACTCACCGCTCGCGACGGGCGCACGCCACTCGGGCACCTCGAACGGGGCGAGCAGGTCTTCGGCGTGCCGCTGCTTGTCTTCGAGCTGGCGCGCATACGGCTGCCCCATGAGCGAGCACGACATGCAGCGCCCGGCGTCGAAGTACGCGCAGTCCACGCGTCAAGGCTACGGCTCGAAGCGGTAGCCCATGCCCGGCTCGGTGACGAAGTACCGAGGCTCGGCCGGCACCGGCTCGAGCTTGCGGCGCAGCTGGGCGACGTAGAGCCGCAGGTAGCCGGCATCGTTCGCGTGATACGGCCCCCAGACCTCGCTCAACAGCATCTGCCGCGTGAGCAGCTTGCCCGGGTTCCGCAGGAAGTGCTCGAGCAGGCGCCACTCGGTGGGCGTGAGCCGGATGGCGGTCGCGTTCGCCGCGTCGTCGGTCGACCTGATCGTCTTCGCGGCGAGGTCTACGGTGAGCGCGCCGATCGACATCGTGGCGGAGTCCTCATCGCCGGTCGCCGCCCGTCGCTCGCGCGCGGATGCGCGCGAGCAGCTCGTCCATCGCGAACGGCTTCGTGACGTAGTCGTCGGCGCCGGCGTCGAGTGCGTCGACCTTCTCGGCTGAGTCGGTGCGCCCGGACAGCACGAGGATCGGCACCTTCGACCAGGCCCGCACGGCTCGGATCACGTCGACGCCCTCGACCTTCGGCATGCCGAGGTCGAGCAGGATGAGGTCTGGATGCGCGCTCGCGGCGAGGTCGATCGCCTCGGCGCCGTCGCGTGCGGCGATCACCTCGTAACCGCGCGCTCCGAGGGTGATGCGCAGCGCGCGCTGCAGCTGTTCGTCGTCGTCGGCCACCAGGATCTTCATCGCACCCCATCCTCACCGGTCGCCGCCGGCAACGTGACCACCATCGTGAGGCCGCCGCCGGGGGTGTCATCGACGTCGAGGGTGCCGTTCATGCCCTCGACGAAGCCCTTCGAGAGCGCGAGGCCGAGGCCGAGGCCCGTGTCGTTGTCGGTGTCGCCGAGGCGTTGGAAAGGCGTGAACACCTCGTCGCGGCGATCGGCCGGGATGCCGGGGCCGCGATCGACCACACGCAGCTCGACCTGGTCGCGGAAGCCGCTCGCGGCGAGGCGCACGCGCTCGCCCTCAGGGCTGTGACGCACCGCGTTCGCGAGCAGGTTCACGATGACGCGCTGCAGCAGCACCGCGTCGGCGAGCACCGGGTCGAGGTCGTCGGCGAGGTCGAGCTCCACCGCGCCCGGACCCAGCCCGAGCTCGTCGAGTGCGGGCAGGATCACGTCGGCGAGGTCGGTGGCCTTGAGCTGCACGCCCAGCGCGCCGGCCTGCACCCGGCTCACGTCGAGCAGGTTCGTCACGAGCTCCGACAGAGCGTCGAGGCTCTCGGAAGCGGTGTCGAGCAGCTCATCGCGCTGGTCGTCGGGCACGACGACGTCGTCGGAGCGGAGGGCGCTGATCGCCGCCGACGCCGACGTGAGCGGGCGGCGGAGGTCGTGTCCGACCGCAGCGAGCAGTGCCGACCGCATCCGGTCGGTCTCGGCCAGCTCGTCGGCGGCCTCGGCGGCTTGGGCGAGCGCGCCGTGCTCGATGGCCTGATCGATCTGCGCGGCGATCACCTGCAGCAGGCGGCGTTCGCTCGCGGCGAGGTCCTGGCCGTGCAGTTCGAGCACGCCGCGCGCGCCGATGGGCACGTTGGTCACGTTCGTCTCCCTGTCGTCACGGGCGGGTTCGCCGTCGGCGACGCGTGGTTCGCCGTCGATGAGCAGGCGCACGCCGGAGAGGCCGAACGCCTCGCGGGTGCGCGTGACCATCGCCTGCAGCGCGTCCTCGCCTCGCAGCACGCTGCCGGCGAGCGTCGCGAGCAACTGCGATTCGGCGGCGGCCCGCCGCGCCTCGCGCGTACGTCGCGCGGCCTGGTCGACGACGTAGCTCACGAGCAGCACGTTCACGATGTAGAGCACGAGGGCGAGGAACTGCCGGGGGTCCGCGATCGTGAGGGTGTACAGCGGCTCGACGAACAGGTAGTTCAACGAGAGCCCCGACAGCACCGCGGCGAACAGCCCGGGCCAGATGCCGCCGATCAGGGCGACGACGATGACGAGGAGCTGGTACGCGAGCACATCGCTCGTGATCGAGGTCTCGGTGTGGAAGGTCGAGAGCAGCCAGCTGAGCAGGGGCCCGGCAGTGAGCGCGACGACGAAGCCGGCGATGAGTCGCCTGCGGCTGAGCGAGCCGCCCAGCTTCGGCAGCGAGAACCCCGAGCCGGCCGCCGCATGGGTCACGATGTGCACGTCGATGTCGCCGGACTCGCGGATGACGGTGGCGCCGATCCCCGGCCCGGTGAATGCCGCCGCGAGCCGTGATCGACGACTCACGCCGATCACGAGCTGCGTGGCATCCGCCGCCCTCGCGAAATCGACGAGCGCCTGCGGGATGTCCTCGCCGACGACCTGGTGGAAGGTTCCGCCGAGCTGCTCCACGAGCGTGCGCTGGCTGTCGAGGGCGCCCGGATGCCGCGCCCGCATGCCATCGGGATTCGTGACGTGCACGGCGATCAGCTCTCCGCCCGACGCACGCGACGCGATGCGTGCGCCGCGGCGCAGGAGCGTCTCGCCCTCGGGGCCGCCCGTGAGGGCGACGACCACGCGTTCGCGGGCCTCCCACTTGCGGTCGATGCCGTGCTCGGCGCGGTAGGTCTTGAGCGCCTGCTCCACCTCGTCGGCGAGCCAGAGCAGTGCGATCTCGCGGAGTGCGGTGAGGTTGCCGAGGCGGAAGTAGTTCGAGAGTGCGGCGTCGATGCGCTCGGCAGGGTAGACGAGACCGCCCGCGAGCCGATCGCGCAGCGCCTGCGGTGCCAGGTCGATGACCTCGATCTGGTCGGCCGCCCGCAGCACGGCATCGGGGATGGTCTCGCGCTGGGCCACGCCGGTGATCTGCAGCACCACGTCGCCGAGCGACTCGATGTGCTGGGTGTTCACGGTCGAGATGACGTCGATGCCGGCGTCGAGGAGCTCGTCGACGTCCTGCCAGCGCTTCGCATGGCGTGCGCCGGGTGCGTTCGTGTGGGCGAGCTCGTCGACGAGGGCGATCTCGGGCCTGCGGGCGAGGACGGCGTCGAGGTCCATCTCCTCGAGGCCCAGCCCGCGGTGCTCGAAGGTGCGGCGCGGAACGACCTCGAGGCCGTCGACCATCGACGCGGTGGCCTTTCGTCCGTGCGTCTCGACGAAGCCCACGACGACGTCATGGCCTTCGTCGACCAGGCGCTTGCCCTCTTCGAGCATCGTGTAGGTCTTGCCGACGCCGGGAGCGGCGCCGAGGAGAACCCGAAGCCGCCCCCGTCTCATGCGCTCGCTCCTCAGCCCAGCCGCTCGAGGGCGAGGTTCAGCTGCAGCACGTTCACCGTAGGCTCGCCCAGGTATCCGAGATCCCGTGCCTGAATCCTAGACTCCACCAGGTCGGCGATCTCGGATTCGGGCAGGTTGCGGGCCTCGGCGACACGGGCGACCTGCAGGCGCGCGTACTCGGGGCTGATGTGCGGGTCGAGGCCCGAGCTCGAAGCGGTCACCGCGTCGACCGGGACATCCGACTCGGAGACGCCGTTGAACTCGGCGACCTGGGCCTTGCGCTCCTCGATCGCCGCGATCAGATCGGCGTTCTCGGGGCCGTAGTTGCTGCCGCTCGAGGCACCCGCGTCGTAGCCGTCGCCGGCCGCCGACGGGCGCGGCTGGAACCACTCGGGGAGCGGATTGCCGTCGGCGTCGCTGAACGACTGGCCGATGAGCGCGGAGCCCACGACCTCGTCGCCAGACTTCACCACGGACCCGTTCGCCTGGGCGGGCAGGATGACCTGCCCGATGCCGGTGACGACGATCGTGTAGGCGACGCCGAGCACCAGGGTGAAGAGCAGCATCGCGCGGATCGCCACCCAGTGGGTGCGGACCGCCGTGCGTGTCGTACTCATGCTCTTGGTTTCCTTTCGATGTTGTCGCCGGTCGAGTAGGCCTTCCAGGGCCGTATCGAGACCAGGGGAGGGTCTCGATCCGCTCCTTCGTCGCGAGATCTCGATACGCGCTTCGCGCTACTCGATCCACCGCTCGACCGGCGCATGGGCCTAGAACCCGGGGATGAGGCTGACGACGAGGTCGATCAGCTTGATGCCGATGAACGGCGCGATGATGCCGCCGAGGCCGTAGATGAGCAGGTTGCGGTTCAGCACCGCGGATGCCCCGAGCGGTCGGTACTTCACACCGCGCAGTGCCAGCGGGATCAGGATCACGATGATGATCGCGTTGAAGATGATCGCCGACAGGATCGCCGATGAGGGCGAGCTGAGCTGCATGATGTTCAGCACCGCGAGCCCCGGGAAGATCCCGGCGAACATCGCGGGGATGATGGCGAAGTACTTCGCGACGTCGTTCGCGATCGAGAACGTCGTGAGCGCCCCACGCGTGATGAGCAGCTGCTTGCCGATCGCCACGATCTCGATGAGCTTCGTCGGGTCGGAGTCGAGGTCGACCATGTTGCCGGCCTCCTTCGCGGCCGATGTGCCCGAGTTCATCGCCACGCCGACGTCGGCCTGCGCGAGCGCCGGAGCGTCGTTCGTGCCGTCACCGGTCATGGCGACGAGGTTGCCGCCCGCCTGCTCGCGCCTGATCAACGCCATCTTGTCCTCGGGCGTGGCCTCAGCGAGGTAGTCGTCGACACCGGCCTCCGCCGCGATGGCCTTCGCGGTCAGCGGGTTGTCACCCGTGATCATCACGGTGCGGATGCCCATCTGGCGCAGCTCGGCGAAGCGCTCGACGAGCCCGTCCTTGACGATGTCCTTCAAGTGGACGACGCCGAGGATGCGCGCCGTGCCGTCGGCGGACTTGTGCGCGACGACCAGCGGGGTGCCGCCGCTGACCGAGATCGCGTTGACACGGTCGTCGAGCGCTTCGTGCTCGCTCGACGGGATCCGCCCGCCCTCCTCGACCCACGCGATGACTGCCGAGCCGGCGCCCTTGCGGACGATCGAGCCATCGGCCAGGTCGAGCCCCGACATCCGGGTCTGCGCGGTGAACGGGACGATCTCGCCCGCGGGCGCTGATTCATAGCGGATGCCGCGATCAGCCGCGAGCGTCACGATCGACGAGCCCTCGGGTGTCGGGTCGGCGAGTGAGGCGAGCGCTGCGGCCCGCTCGAGCTCGGAGGTGTCGACCCCGGGCATCGGCACGAACTCGCTCGCGCGGCGGTTGCCGTGCGTGATCGTGCCGGTCTTGTCGAGGAGCAGCGTCGTGACGTCGCCCGCCGCCTCGACCGCGCGGCCCGACATCGCGAGCACGTTGCGCTGCACGAGGCGGTCCATGCCCGCGATGCCGATGGCCGAGAGGAGCGCGCCGATCGTCGTCGGGATGAGGCAGACGAGCAGGGCTATGAGCACCGTGATGCTCGCCGGGGCCGCCGCGTAGGACGCGATCGGGTTCAGCGTGAGCACGACCACGACGAAGATGATCGAGAGGCTCGCGAGCAGGATGTTCAGCGCGATCTCGTTCGGCGTCTTCTGGCGCGAGGCGCCCTCGACGAGCGCGATCATGCGGTCGACGAAGGTCTCGCCGGGCTTCGACGTGATGCGCACGACGATGCGGTCGGAGAGCACCCGCGTGCCGCCGGTGACTGCGGAGCGGTCGCCGCCCGACTCGCGCACGACCGGGGCCGACTCGCCGGTGATGGCCGACTCGTCGACCGAGGCGATGCCCTGGATGATGTCGCCATCACCCGGGATCGACTCGCCCGCCGACACGACGACGATGTCGCCGAGCCGGAGGTCGCCCGACGAGACGTCGCTGATCGGAGTGCGCTCGGCTGCGGCATCCGACGACCTCGTCGTACCGCGTCACGAGATGCGCGATCGTGGACGTGCGCGTCTGGCGCAGGGTGTCGGCCTGTGCCTTGCCGCGGCCCTCGGCCACCGACTCGGCGAGGTTCGCGAAGATGACGGTGAGCCAGAGCCAGATCGCGATCGCCCACGAGAACGAGGCCGGTACCACGGTGCCGCCCGAGACCTCCGGGCCGCCGAGGAACGGCTGCGCGATCGCGACCACCGTGGTGAGCGCGGCGCCGACCTCGACGATGAACATGACGGGGTTGTGCCACATCTCGCGTGGATCGAGCTTGCGGAGGGCGCCGGGCAGTGCCTGCACCAGCTGCGCCGGGCCGAAGCCGCCCACGGGGCGTTTCGATGGCGAGCCCATCGGCCGCGGGGTGTGGCCGGTCATCTCGGAAATGGTGGTGGACATGGATCAGTTCAGCCCTTCCGCCAGGGGACCCAGCGTGAGAACGGGGAAATAGGTGAGGGCGGTGACGAGGACCGTCACGCCGACGAGGAGGCCGACGAACTGCGGCCGATACGTGGGGAGGGTTCCGGCGGTCGTCGGGACCTTCTCCTGCGCTGCGAGCGAGCCGGCCAGCGCGAGCACGAGCACGATCGGGATGAATCGACCGAGCAGCATCGCGACACCGAGCGCCGTGTTCAGCCACGGCGTGTTCGCCGTGAGTCCCGCGAAGGCGGAGCCGTTGTTGTTCGACGCACTCGTGAAGGCGTAGAGCACCTCCGACATGCCGTGGACGCCGGGGTTCCAGATCGACACGTTCTCGACGTCCTCGCGGACTCCGGGGATCGCGAAGCTCAGGGCCGTGCCGGCGAGCACGAGCGTCGGCGTGACGAGGATGTAGAGACTCGCCAGCTTGATCTCGCGCGGGCCGATCTTCTTGCCGAGGTACTCGGGCGTGCGGCCCACGAGGAGCCCGGCGATGAACACCGCGATGACTGCGAGCACGAGCATGCCGTAGAGGCCGGATCCGACACCGCCGGGGGCGACCTCGCCGAGCATCATGTTGAGCATCGGAATCATGCCGCCGAGCGCCGTGTACGAGTCGTGCATCGAGTTCACCGCACCGGTCGACGTGAGCGTCGTGGTCCCGGCGAACAGCGTGGAGGTCAGGATGCCGTACCGCTGCTCCTTGCCTTCCATCGCCCCGCCGGCGAGCTCGGGCGCGGTGCCCGCGCCGTTCAGCTCGAGCGCGCTGACCGCGACGACCGAGAGAACGGCAAGCGTCGCCATGACGCCGAGGATCGCGTACCCCTGCTTGTTGCTGTCGACCATGCGGCCGAAGGTGCGGGGGAGCGAGAACGGGATGGCGAGCAGGAGCGCGATCTCGAAGAGGTTCGTCCAACCCGTCGGGTTCTCGAACGGGTGCGAGGAGTTCGCGTTGAAGAACCCGCCGCCGTTCGTGCCGAGCTCCTTGATGACCTCCTGCGAGGCGACCGGTCCGCCGGGCAGGTTCTGCGTGTTGCCGGCGAGCGTCGTGATCTCGGTGAAGCCGTTGAAGTTCTGCACGACCCCGCCCGCGATCAGGATGACCGCACCGACGATCGCGATCGGGAGCAGCAGCCGGAACGACCCGCGGAACAGATCGACCCAGAAGTTGCCGATCGTGCCCGAGTTGCGGCGGGCGAAGCCGCGCACGAGCGCAACGGCCACCGCGATGCCGACCGCCGCCGACACGAAGTTCTGCACGGCCAGGCCGGCGAGCTGCACGGTGTAGCCCATCGTGATGTCGGGCGAGTACGACTGCCAGTTCGTGTTGCTCACGAAGGAAGCTGCCGTGTTGAACGACAGCCCCTCGGGAATCGCCGGGAATCCGAGCGAGTACGGCAGCACCGCTTGCGCCCTCTGCAGGATGTACACGAAGAACACGCCGACGACCGAGAACGCGAGCACGCCGCGCAGGTAGGCGGGCCACGACTGCTCGGAGCGGGGGTCGACGCCGACGAGGCGATACAGCCCGCGCTCCACGCGCCAATCCTTCGTGGAGGTGTAGATGTGCGCCATGTAGTCGCCGAGCGGGCGGTACAGGAGCGCGAGGATCAGGACGAGGGTGGCCGCCTGCAGGATCCCGAGGAAGACGTCCATCAGAACCTCTCAGGTTTGACGAGGGCGTACACCAGGTACACCACAGCGGCGACACCCAACGCGGCAGCGAGGAGTTCGAAGAAGATCACAGCTTCTCGACCCCCCTGGCGATGAGGCCGACGACCACGAACACGGCGATGATGCCGAGGATGTAGACGACGTCGAGCACGAGGACTCCAGGTTCGGGGATGCCGCGGGCCGCGGACGCGACGGGCGGACAGCATTCCGCTGCACCTGCGATGCAACACCCGTGCGTGTGTGCCGGCGCCGATCCTGACGGATCCCTAACGCCCCTCGACATCGATCCTCATGCGACGCTCACGGCCTTCTCGGCGTGGCCGCCCGTCCATCGACGATCCTCGCCGCTCGCCGCGCTACCGTTGCCCCATGGGTGCAGGGGAGATCGTCTCGGTCGTCTCCGAGGTGATCGGTTGGATCGCCCTCGGCGGTGGCCTCGCGTGCCTGCTTCTCGCAATGCTCATCCGCATGGCCGACGGACGCTGGCTGCGCACCGACGCGGTCGTCGTCGACTACGAGGAGCACAGCGTCGTGCGCTGGTTCGCCGAGGGGTCGTTCCACTCGCGCATCCTCGGTTCCGAGGAACGTGAGCACGTCACCCGACCTGAAGAGGAGCCGGCGTACTACAAGCAGCGCGACCCCGACCGGCTTCGGCTGCACGAACCGCCCGCGGGCCGTCGCGTCGTCCGCAACCTCGGGCTCGTGCTGCTCGGCATCGCCGCGCTCGCGGGTCTCGTCGGGCTCATCCTCATGTTCCTCGAGTGATCCGCCGGCTCGTCGACCGGTCGGTCAGCGCTCCCGCAGTTCCTCCCACTCGCGCATGAGGTCGGGCATCCTGGCATCGATGAAGCGGTAGAACCGCGCCATCTCACGGGCTCGCATGGAGCCTGCCGCCTGTTCGTCGTCGATCGCATCGGCCGCACGGTCGCCCAGATCGGCGATCACGCCGTAGACCGGGCTCTTGGCCATGAGGGCGGTGTACCACGCGTCGTCGAGGAACTCCCAGCGGTCGCGGCGGCTTCCGGCCTGCGGCACGCGGTGGAGGATGCCGATCTGCTCGAGGTAGCGCACCGCGCCCGAGATCGCTGCGGCGCTCACGCCCAGCTGCTCGCCCAGCTCACTCGCCGTGAGGCCGCCGCGCTCCGCGACGAGCAGCGCCATGAGCACGCGCGCCGGCATCCGAGGGAAGCCGGCGGCGGTGAGGACCGCGGCCGACTGCTCGACCGTGGCCCTCAGGGCCTGCTCGTCGCGTGGCATCCGCTCAGCCTCTCATCCGCCGCTCGCGAGCTCGCGGCGCCGCATCGCGAACACGGCCGCCGCCCCGGTGGCGAGGCCGATGGCGACCATCCAGAGACCGCCCGACCAGTCGGTGTCGGCTCCTGACGGCACGGGCGAGTGCGCGAACGGCGACAGGTCCGTGAGCCATTCGGGCAGTTGCAGGATCGGCCCGAACGTGCCGAGGATCGCGGCGACGCCCACGATCGTCCACCCCAGTGGGATCGTCGCGCGCGGCAGGAACGCGAACACGAGCAGCGTCAGGCCGAGGAAGACGAGGCACGCGGGGATCTGCGCCGCGGCCGCTTCGAGCACGTTCGGGATGAGGGACTCAGGGTCGTCGGATCGCCCGGCGCCGAGCACGCCGGCGATACCCGCCGCCGCGAGCACGACGACGATCACGATCACGCC
This sequence comes from uncultured Actinomycetota bacterium, assembly GCA_963758615.1. Taxonomy (GTDB): domain Bacteria; phylum Actinomycetota; class Actinomycetes; order Actinomycetales; family Microbacteriaceae; genus Agromyces. Next base: position 361,923 of record CAVWVZ010000008.1, read on the forward strand.
GACGATCCAGTACTCCAGCAGCCAGCGCATGCGCGGCACAGGAGTCGCGAGCACCACCTCGGCGGTGCCGTGCGACTCCTCCTGGCGGGCGCGAATGCCGACCTGCACGGCACAGCAGGCGGCGAGGATGCCGACGACGCCGTAGAACGTGGCCACGAACGCCTGCTCGATGGACGCGTCATCGCCGATCGCCCGCCGCAGGATCTCGATCACCTGCGGATTGCTGCCCGCGACGTCGCCGACGACCGACGAGAGCGAGGTGGCGAGCAGTCCCGTCGCGATGCCGCCCGCGGTCCACGAGAGCAGGATCGAGAGGTTGAGACGCCACGCGAGCCCGAACGAACTCGACAGCACGGGCCCCGCAGTGGCACGGCCGGCGCGACCCGGCAGCAGGCTCGCCCCCTGGTCGCGCACGGACTGCAACAGGTACACGAACGCGATCACCACGGCCGCGAAGCCGAGCGGGACGAGCAGCGGGCGCAGGTCGTTCTCGACGTAGGCCCCGGTGAACTGGCCGTAGCCGATCGGCGACAGCCAGCTCGGCCACGCCGGGGTCACGTGCAGGAGGTCGTCGGCCGGCGTGCCGGCCGCATCGCCGACCCCGCGAAGCAGGTACGCGGCGAGCACGAAGGCGACCGAGATGCCGTTCGCGCCGCGCGAGGTGCGGAAGAGCTGCGCGGCGAACAGCCCGAAGGCGAGGAAGGCGACGCCCGAGGCGGTCATCGCGGCGCCCGCGACGAGTGAGCCGCTCGTGTCGAGCCCAGCGCCGATGAACGCGAGTGCAACGAACAGGCCGAGCACGACGTTGGCGAGCACGCCGTGCACGACGGTCGCGGTCGTGGGCGAGATCCGCCCCGCCGGAGTGGAGGCGACGTATTCCGCGCGACCCTGCTCCTCCTCCATGCGGGTGTGCCGCACGGCGAGGAACGTGCTCATCAGGCCGCCCATCAGCGCGAGCCACGCGTAGAGCAGGAAGAACGCGAAGGCGCCGTCGTCGATGCCGTTCGGCGTGCCGCGGAACACGAGGATGGTTCGCGTGGCGATGGCGATGCCGAGGATCTCGCGGCGATCGGTCTCGTCGCCATACGTGTCGAACACCGCGCTCACGGCGGCGTAAGCGAGCAGGGCGGTGCCGACGATCCAGAGCGCCAGTTGCAGCCGGTCGCGGCGGAGGCGCTGCCGGAGCAGCACGGAGAATCGGGTCATGCGCGCGGCGCCTGTCCGAGCGTGGCGAGCTCGTCGCCGTAGTGGCGGAGGAAGAGCTCCTCGAGCGACGGCGGCGAGACGGTGAGGCCCTGCACCCGCATTCGGGCGAGCTCGGGGAGCACGCCCGCCACCTGGTCGCTGTCGACGGTGAACCGCACGCGCCCGCTGTCGACCGTGAGGTCGTGGGCCCCGTCGATCGCGTCGATCGCGGCCTCATGGCCGGGCTCGTGCACGAAGGCGACCTCGGTGCGGGTGAGGTGGCGGAGTTCGGCCATCGTGCCGCTCTCGACGGTCCTGCCCTCCCTGATGATCGTCACGCGGTCGCAGAGTTCCTCGACCTCCGACAGGATGTGGCTCGAGAGCAGCACGGTCGCCCCGGCGGCGGCCACGCGGTCGATCTCGCGGTTGAAGACCTGCTCCATGAGGGGGTCGAGCCCGCTCGTCGGCTCGTCGAGCAGGTAGAGGTCGGCCGGCGTCGCGAAGGCGGCGATGAGCGCGACCTTCTGCCGATTGCCCTTCGAGTACGCACGGCCCTTCTTGCGCGGGTCGAACTGGAACGCCTCGATGAGCCGCTGCTTGCGGGCCGCGTAGGCCGCCTTGTCGGCGCCGCCGTCGCGGAGTCGGCTCAGGAGGTCGATCGCCTCGCCGCCCGTGAGGTTCGGCCAGAGGCTCACGTCGCCCGGAACGTAGCCGATGCGGCGGTGCAGATCGGCCGCGTCGGTCCACGGATCGCTGCCGAAGAGGGTCGCCTCCCCGCCCGACGCGCGCGCGAGTCCGAGCAGGATGCGGATGGTCGTGGACTTCCCGGCGCCGTTCGGTCCGAGGAAGCCGTGGATCTCGCCGGCGTCGACCGTCAGGTCGAGTCCGTCGAGGGCGACGGTGCGCCCGAAGCGCTTCTGCAGGCCCCGGGTGCTGATCACAGTGCTCATGGGCGTGATGTTACGCCCGATTCACAATTTTGTGAATCTTCCTAACGGACCCCTAACATGAGACGCGACAGCGAGGCTCCGGCCGCTACTCGAGCGACGCGAACTTCTCGATGTCGCCCTCGGTTCCCGTCACGATGATGAGGTCGTGATTGGACACGACCGTCTGCTCGGTCGCGTAGGTGAACGGCTTGCCGGGGCTCTTCACGCCGACGACGGTGACACGGTGCTTCGAGCGCACGCCCGACTCGGTGAGGTTCTTGCCGCGGATGGGCTTCGGCGGGTACATCTTCACGAGGGCGAAGTCGTCGTCGAACTCGATGAAGTCGAGCATGCGGCCGCTCACGAGGTGCGCGGTGCGTTCGCCCGCCTCGCGCTCGGGGTAGATGACGTGGTTCGCGCCGATGCGCTGCAGGATCTTGCCGTGCGAGGCAGAGATCGCCTTCGCCCAGATCTGCGGGATCCTCAGGTCGACGAGGTTCGCGGTGATGAGCACGGATGCCTCGATCGACGAGCCCACCGCGCACACCGCGATCGAGAAGTCCTGCGCGCCGATCTGGCGCAGCGCGTCGACGTTCTTCGCGTCGGCGACGACCGCATGGGTCACCCGCTCCGACCACTTCTGCACCAGGGTCTCGTCGGTGTCGACCGCGAGCACCTCGCGGCCGAGCCGGTCGAGCTGTCCGGCGGTGGCGGCGCCGAACCGGCCGAGGCCGATCACGAGCACCGGCGCGTCGTGTTTGATGCGATCAACCAACGATGGGCCTCTCTTCGGGACGCTTGAACAACTGCCGCCGCTGGCTCGCGGCCAGGGCCGCGGCGAGTGTCACTGTACCAACCCGCCCCATGAACATGGTGGCGGCCATGACGTAGACCCCCTCGGGTGGAAGCTCGGCCGTGAGCCCCGTCGAGAGACCGCATGTCGCGAACGCGGAGATCACGTCGAACAGCACGTAGTCGAACGGCTGCTTCGTGATCTGCAGCAGGGCGATCGAGGCGACGGCCACGATCGTCGCGCCCCACAGCACGACGCTCACGGACAGGCGCAGCATGTCGCGGGGGATGCGGCGGCCGAACGCCTCCATCGAGGGCGCACCACGCGCCTCGGCGAACGCCGCCAGGAACAGCACGGCGAGCGTGGTCACCTTGATGCCGCCGGCGGTCGAGGCCGAGCCGCCGCCGATGAACATGAGCATGTCGGACACGAGCATGCTCGACCCGTTGAGCTCGTGCATGTCGATCGTGGCGAAGCCGCCCGATCTCGTCATCATCGACATGAAGAACGACTGGAAGATGGTCGGGCCGGCGTCGAGCTGGCCGTACGTTCGCGGGTTGTTGTACTCGAGCAGGAGGAACATCGCCGCGCCCGCGACGAACAGGATCGTCGTCGTCGTGAGGGTGAGCTTGACGTGCACGCTCCACCGGTGCGGGTTGCGCCACGCCCGAGCGAGCGCGAAGATCACGGGGAAACCGAGGCTGCCGAGGAACACGCCGATCATCAGCAGCGACTGCATCCAGTAGTCGTCCACGAACGGCGCCATCCCGCCGGGGTTGGGGCTGAACCCGGTGTTCGTGAACGCCATCGCCGAGTAGTAGAAGCTGTACCAGACCGCGCGGAATACGTCGTATCCCGCGACGAGCATGCTCGGGACCATCGCGATCGCGATCGTCAGCTCGATGACCAATGCGCTGATCGCCACCGTGGCGAGCAGCCCGCCGACCTCGCCCAGGCGCACCGCCTGCCGCTCGGCGACGGGGCCGACGTGGATGCGAGACGGGTTGGAGTCGCTCGCGGCCATGAGCTTCGCACGCAGCCCGAGCCGACGCGAGATCACGAGACCGAGGATCGACGCGAGCGTCAGGACGCCGACGCCGCCGATGTTCACGCCGATGAACACGAGCGTGTTGCCGAACGGCGACCAGTGCGTCGCCATGTCGACGGTCGCGAGACCCGTGACGCAGATCACCGAGACGGCGGTGAACACGGCGTCGTGCAGGGGAGTGATCTGGCGGTCGGCGCTCGCGATCGGGAGCGAGAACAGCACCGTGAACAACACGATGAGCGAGGCGAAGATCAGGATCGCGAAGCGTGACGGAGAGCTCCTGACGAGCGCATCCAGTGCGTCGCGCGCCCGGCCGAGCCATGACCGTCGGTCGACACGACCCAGACGGCCCAGCTGCTGTGCGCGCATCTATGCCCCCTGCCTGACAGCCAACGCGAGAGTCATGGTACTCCCCGCGAGGAATGACTACCCTTGGGGCATGGCTGACATCTTCGATGTGGTGGCGGACTCGACTCGTCGGGACATCCTCGCGGTGCTTCTCGAACGCGAGGGCGCAGTGCCGCAGTCGGGTGGCGAGATCAGCGTCTCCGAGATCGTCACGGCACTCGGCGCGAGTCAGCCCACGGTGTCGAAGCATCTCAAGGTGCTGCGGGAGTCGGGTCTCGTCGCGGTTCGCGAAGAGGGTCAGCACCGCTACTACAAGCTCGACCGCACGCCGCTCGAAACGCTCGAGGACTGGCTCATTCCGTTCACGTCATCGGATGCCGCTGCCGATGCCGCGACGCTCGCGGGCGCGGCCGTGAGCGACGACGTACCGCTCAACGACGAGCAGCGGGCGTTCGCCTCCGCGATCGGCAAGGCCTTCGCCGAGACCGCGCACCAGGTCACCGCGGCCGTCGCGACGAAGAAACGCCGCTGACGTCGGTCGCCGGCCCTTCCGCACTCGCCGTGCTCAGGCGGCGACCAGCGCCACCGCGAAGCCGACGCATGCCGCCGCGCACGTGATGGTGCGCACGTGGTTCCACGCCTGCCAGCCCGGGCGGAACGCCGTCCACGCCGACGCCAGCGCGCCTGCCTCCTCGGGCGCCGCGGCCAGGCGGTTGTTGCGCGGCACGTTCGCGCCGCCGGTCACGCCGATCGCCCCCACAAGGTAGACGACGCTCGCCGCCACCGCCCACCAGGTCGCACCCCCGAGCGTGCCCGCGATCGCGAAACCGAGCACCACGAGCGTCACGAGCCCCGTGCCGAACAGGGCGAGCATGAGCGGCGCCCGCACCGCCGTGACGTTGATGCCGCGCATGGCACGGGCCGCATCGGCGGCGGGCAACCGGTCGAGACCCTGCGTCACGAAGCCCGAGAACGCGTAGAACACGCCGGCCATGACGCCGGTGCCGAGGACCGCGACGATGAGGAGCGGGGTGAGTGCGAGCATGCGCTCAGTCTGGCGCACACGTACGACGTCGCGGCGCGGGGTCTCGATACGGCGCTGGCGCGCCTACTCGACCACCGGCTCAGCGCAGCGGCTTGATCATCTCGAGCTCGAGGCCGCCCGGCTCGAGCTCGTACTCTCGGCTGCGACCGGTGAGGGTGAAGCCGAGCTTCTCGTAGAACCGGATCGCCCGCGGGTTGTCCTCGTGCACCTCGAGTCGCAGGGTGTCGCCGAACTCCCGCGCCCAGTCCTCGACCGCCTCGAGCAGCAGCCGCGACACGCCCGCGGCGTCGCCGCGATAGTCGGGGGCGACGTAGACGCCGACGAGCAGGGGACCGGTCGCGGCATCCGGAATGTACCCGCCCATGTGGCCGACCCAGCGATCGCCGTCGATCGCGACGATCGAGGTCTGACCGGGCGTCGTGCCACGTGCGGCACGCACGCGCCAGCCGGGCTCCTCGACGTCGAGCGCGTTCGCGAGCGTCTCGCCGTAGGCGAGTGGGAAGTCGCGCAACATCTCGAGTCGGAGTGCGCGGACCGCCTGCCAGTCGTCGGGTTCAGTCGTGCGGATGACGACGTCGCGGGGGCGCATTCCTCGACGGTAACGCATCGCGCACGAGGCAGGCCTCCGAGTCCGCTAGACTATCCCGAGGCATTCTTGTCTTCGGCTGCGGCACGCGCGGCCGGCTCGATCTTTCTGTGAGGTTTTGATGGGTTCCGTCATCAAGAAGCGTCGCAAGCGCATGGCGAAGAAGAAGCACCGCAAGCTTCTTCGCAAGACGCGCCACCAGCGTCGCAATAAGAAGTAGTCGCACCCGCGACGACTGGCTGAGCGCCGGGCCTTCGGGTCTGGCGCTTTTTGCTGCCCTCGCGCCGATCACGCCCTTCTGGCGTCGGTCGCGCAGCGGCGTGGGTCGTGCGGCGGCGACGTACGATCGAAGCATGGCCCGCGACATCCGCCTCACGCTCATCGGCAAGCCCGGCTGCCACCTCTGCGACGACGCGCGCGACGTCGTGCAGGGCGTCATCGCCGAGATCGAGGCGACGGATGCCTCGCGCCGCATGATGCTCGAGGAGCTGAGCATCCTCGACGACGAGGCGCTGCGCGATCGCTACGCCGAAGAGATCCCGGTGCTGCTCATCGACGACGAGGTGCACAACTACTGGCGCATCGACCCCGTGCGGCTGAAGTCCGCGCTCGCGGCGGCCCCGGCGATCGACTAGCGCGACGCATCGCGCGCGCAGCGGAAGCCGATGTGCGTCGTCGCCGTGTCGTCGGCCTGGGGCGAGCGCGCCGACGGCCGGTACCGCAGGCAGTAGTCGGGCGAGCAGAGGTGCGACCCGCCCTTGAGCACCCGGCGGGGGATTCGCGAGCCGGGCTCGGCCGAAGCGGCGGCGAGCAGGTTCGGACGGGCCCCCGCCTCGACGGTGACCGAGCCCGGCGGCACGTGGCGCTCGGCGTAGTAGTCGGTCGTCCACTCCCAGACGTTGCCCGTGACGTCGAAGAGTCCGTAGCCGTTCGCCGGGAACGTCATGACGGGCGACGTGCCGACCCATCCGGCAGCTCCCGTGTTGCGGAACGGGAACGACCCCTGCCAGCGGTTCACCATGAGCTCGCCGCCGGGGAACTCGTCGTCGCCCCACGCGAACCGCGCGCCCTCGAGGCCGCCCCGGGCGGCGAACTCGAACTCGGCCTCGGTGGGCAGCCTCCTGCCGACCCACGAGGCGTAGGCCGAGGCATCCTCGAAGCTGACCTGCACGACCGGGTGGCTGGGCCGATCGTCGAGGGATGACCCGGGCCCGAAGGGGTGCCGCCAGCTCGCGCCCGCGCCCCACCGCCACCACTGACGCCAGTCGCGCAGGTCGACGGGGCCCGGGGTCGGGGTGAACACGAGCCCGCCGGGGACCAGTTCGGCCGGATCGGCACCCGGGAAGTCCGCGGGGTCGAGCGGGCGCTCGGCGACCGTGACGTACCCCGTCGCCTCGACGAACGCGGCGAACTGCTCGTTGGTCACCGGGTGCAGGTCGATCTCGAACGTGTCGACGGCACGCTCGTGGACCGGGGTCTCGTCGGCGTAGAACTCGTCGGATCCCATGCGGAACGAGCGGCCCTCGATGCGGACCATCGGCGTCGCCTCGACTGTCACCCTTCGAGCCTACGGCCGCTGCCGGGCCGTCGTGCCGTCCCGTGCCGTCCCGTGCCGTCCCGTGCCGTCCCGTGCCCTCCGCCAATCCCGGTGAGATGACGCAGATCGACGTTCCCCGGACGTCGGAGGGTCGATCTGTGTCATTTCACGGGAGGAATTGGATGACGGGCGACTGGTCCTCCGGAGGAGGGTGGGGCACGGGGATCGTGCACAGGGCGCGTTGTGGCGGGCTTGCGGGGCGTGCGTGTGAGCAGGGTGGGTGGATGCCTCCCAGACGACGACTTCCTGAGGATCTGGCTGCCGGGCCATTCCATGTGCGCGACGCCGCGGCCGCCGGAATCGGAGAGGGCCGCCTTCGGGGGCCCGACCTGGCCCGCCCGTTCCACGGCGTACGGCTGAACGAGGTCGAGCCGCGCTCCCTCCTGTCGAGCTGCCTCGCATACGCGGCGCGGATGCGTCGGACCGAGGTCTTCAGCCACGGCACCGCCGCCGAACTGCACGGGCTTCCGCTGCCACGTCGGCTGCGTGGACAGGTGCACGTCGCCGCGCTCGCCCCCGAAGGGTTGCCGCGTGCGATGGGGGTGCACGGCCACCGGATCCTCCCGGGCGATGTGCGGGTCATCCAGACGTTCGGGCTCCCGGTGATCCATCCGGTCGACGCCTGGTGCCAGCTCGCCGGATCGCTCACCGAGCGCGAGCTGGTCATGGCGGGGGATGCGCTGCTGCGGCGGCAGGCGCCGCTCGCCACGCCCGAAGAGTTGGAGCTCGCGGTGCGCCGTGTCGCCGGCCGACGCGGACAGCGACGGCTCGTTTCGGCCCTCGGGCGGATCCGACCCCGCACGGACTCCCCGCCTGAGACCGAGCTCCGGCTCGACATCGTCGACTCCGGGCTGCCGGAACCGCAGGTGAACGTCGCGATCGTCGACGCGTCCGGTCGGCTCATCGCGATCGCCGACCTCGCGTACCCCGAGTACCGCGTCGCGGCCGAGTACGACGGCGATCACCATCGCACCGATCGGGTGCAGTACGCCCGCGACATCGATCGACTCGATGACGTCGTCCACGAGGGATGGCGTGTCGTCCGGTTCAATGCCTCGCACCGAGGCCTGCTGCGCGATCAGCGGCTCGCGCGACTGCGCGAAGCCCTCATCGCCGCCGGCTGGCGCCCGGGCCGACCCGTGAGGTGACGCGAATCGACCCCGCGCGCGGTGCGGAGGGTCGATTCGCGTCACTTCGGCGGCCCGCGCCGGAGCAGGGGCGGCGCCGGGGCCGACGAGCCGCTAGGGGAGCAGGCGGGTCGGGCCGCGGAAGAGGTAGGTCGTCTCGCGGATCGAGTGCTCGTTCAGCATGAGCATCATCACGCGGGCGAGGCCCATGCCGAATCCGCCGTGCGGGGGCACGCCGTAGCGGAAGAAGTCGAGGTAGAACTCGAGCTCCTCAGGGTCGAGGCCCTTCTCCTTCGCCTGCTCGACCAGCACGTCGATGCGGTGCTCGCGCTGCGCGCCCGTGGAGATCTCGACGCCGTTGTAGATGAGGTCGTACGAGTTCGTGAGGTTCGGCTGCTCGGGGTGGCGCATGTGGTAGAACGGCCGCAGGCTGATGTCCCAGTCCGTGAGGAACACGAAGTCGTGGCCGTAGGCCTCGCGCACGTACGCGGAGATCTGGCGCTCGCCCTCGGGGTCGATGTCGGCGTCGTCGCGGGGAATGACGTAGCCACGGTCGGCGACGATCTGCTTCGCCTCTTCGAGCGGGATGCGCGGGAACGGCAGCGTCGGCACCTCGAGCTCGATGCCGAACAGCTCGAGGAGCTCGGCGCCGTGCTTCGCCTTCACTGCGGTGAGCCCGGCCACGAGGAGCTCCTCGTGCATCTTCATGACGTCTTCGTGCGAATCGACCCAGCTCATCTCGGCGTCGATCGAGGTGAACTCGGTGGCGTGCCGCGACGTGAACGAGGGGTCGGCGCGGAAGGCGGGTCCGACCTCGAACACCTTGCCGAAGCCGGCAGGCTGTGCCATCTGCTTGAAGAACTGCGGGCTCTGGGCGAGGTAGGCGGTGCCCTCGAAGTAGCCGACCTCGAACAGCTCTGCCCGCGACTCCGAGGCGCTGGCCATCAGCTTCGGCGTCTGGATCTCGACGAAGTCGTTCTCGACCCAGTAGGTGCGCAGCGCGTGCAGGAACGTGGTCTGGATGCGGAAGATCAGGTTCTGCTTCGGGTGGCGCAGGTCGAGGAAGCGCCAGTCCATGCGCTTGTCGAGGCTCGAGTCGGCGGCGATCGGGGTCTCGGGGTTCGCCTCGGCGACCACGTCGAGCGAGCCGATCTTCACCTCGATGCCGCCGAGCTTCACGCGCTCGTCGTGCTTGAGGTCGCCGGTGACGGTGATGAACGAGCCGTGAGAGAGGGCGGAGATCGCCTCGGTCGTCGCCAGGCGAGCGGATGCCTCGGCGTCGGCGCTCTCGTCGACCTCGCGGGTCGCGGGGTTCACGAGCTGCACGGCGCCCGACTCGTCACGGAGGATGACGAACTGCACCTTCTTCTGATCGCGCACCGTCTCGACCCATCCGGAGACTGTGACGGGGCCGTCGGGCAGGGCGGCGAGGTTCTTGACGAGGGTGCGGTTGATCACGATCCAACATCCTACCCGTGGGGGTTTCAGCCTGCCGCCGCCGGGGAGTCAGCGCGACAGCGCCGTATCGAGATGCACACTGCGGCGGCGGAATCGGGGCGGCGATATGGTGGCGGCAAGGGAGGGTGCATACATGCAGCATGCCGATCATCGCGTGCCGATCGACGCCCAGCAGGTTGATGCGCCGCTCTCGCAGTTCGCCGTGTTCCTGGTGGTGACGGTACGACCTGAAACCACCGATCTCGATGTCGTGCGCGGCGTGCTCGCCGGCCTCGACGACCTCGCGAAGACCGTCGGGTTCCGCGATATGGGGGCGAACCTCTCGTGCGTGGCCGGCATCGGCTCGGCGGCATGGGATCGGCTCGGCCGCGCGTCGCGCCCGGCCGAGCTGCGGCCGTTCATCGACATCACCGCCGGTGGCCACCGGGCACCGTCGACGCCGGGCGACCTGCTCTTCCACATCCGCGCCGACCGGGCGGACCTCTGCTTCGAGTTCGAGCGGCTGCTGCTCGACGAACTCGGCGAGGCCGTCGAGATCGTCGATGAGGTGAACGGCTTCCGCTACTTCGATGCGCGCGACCTGCTCGGCTTCGTCGACGGCACCGCGAATCCGACCGGGGCGGGCATGGCCGACGCGACGCTCATCGGCGACGAGGATGCCGAGTTCGCCGGCGGCAGCTACGTCGTCGTGCAGAAGTACCTCCACGATCTCGCAGCATGGAACGCGATGAGCACCGAGCAACAGGAGGCGGTGATCGGCCGGCGGAAGGCCGACAACGTCGAACTCGACGACACCGAGCCGCAGCGCGCGCACAAGACGCTCGCGACCATCACCGACGAGCACGGCGACGAGTTCGAGATCCTCCGCGACAACATGCCGTTCGGCAGTCCCGCAGCCGGCGAGTTCGGCACGTACTTCATCGGCTACACCCGTCGGCTCTGGGTGGTCGAGCGGATGCTGAAGCGCATGTTCATCGGCGATCCGCCCGGCCTGCACGACCGCATCCTCGATTTCTCTACCGCCGTGACCGGCACGACGTTCTTCGTGCCGCCGCTGCGACTGCTGGCGGAGCTCGACGAACCGAAGGTCGAGTAGGCGCGCAGCGCCGTATCGAGACGCGCTGGTCTCGGCGGTGGTCTCGATACGCTCCTTCGTCGCTACTCGACCGGCGCGGGTCTCGGCGGTGGTCTCGATACGCTCCTTCGTCGCTACTCGACCGGCGCGGGTCTCGGCGGTGGTCTCGATACGCTCCTTCGTCGCTACTCGACCGGCGAACCGTAGGTCGAGTAGGCGCGCAGCGCCGTATCGAGACCCGCTGCCCGGCGGTGGTCTCGATACGCTCCTTCGTCGCCACTCGACCGACGCACACTCGACCGGCGCAGGTCTCGGCGGATTCAAAGGGAACGCCTCTCTAGACTGGAACCCGTGCCGGCCGAGCAGATCCATCTCGTGCGCCATGGCGAGGTGTTCAACCCCCAGGGCGTGCTCTACGGTCGACTGCCGGGCTACGGCCTCAGCGACCTCGGCCGCATGATGGCGAAGGCCGCCGCCGACGACCTCGTGGCGCGCGAACGCCCGGTCGCCGCGCTCATCTCGTCGCCGCTGCAGCGCACGCAGCAGTCGGCCGAGCCGGTCGCCACGGCGTTCGAGCTCGAACCGACCCTCGACGACCGGGTGATCGAACCCGAGAACCGCTTCGAGGGCAAGCGCATGCGCGGCCCGGGTGGCGCGCTTCGCGACATCCGCAACTGGGGCCTGCTCGTGAACCCGTGGGAACCGAGCTGGGGCGAACCGTTCCGCTCGGTCGCCGACCGCATGATGGCCGCCATCGAGGACGCCTGGTCGTCGGTCGATGAGGGCGACGTCGTGATCGTCAGCCACCAGTTGCCGATCTGGATGGTGCACCGGCACCTCTCCGGCGATTCGCTGTCGCACGACCCTCGCCGCCGGCGGTGCGCGCTGTCGAGCATCACGACGCTCGAGCTGAAGTCGGTTGCCGGCTCGGCGAGCGGGCGGCGGTTCGTCGAGGTCGGCTACACGAATCCCGCGGCGGGACTCGCCGCGCAGGCGACAGATGTGGGAGCGGTGTGATGGCGAACGGTCGGTCGAGTAGGCGCGCCAGCGCCGTATCGAGACCCGGTGAGGAGTCTCGAGAACGCGTCACGGGATCTCGATACGCTCGCTTCGCTCGCTTCTCGACCGCCGGCGCGGCCCTCGTCGCGGCATCCGTGCTGCTCCTCACGGGGTGCGCGAGCGATCCCCTCGCCGAGCAGTTCCGCGAGGGCAGCGGCAAGAACTACATCGCCGGCGACGGCACGATCTCGGTCTACGCGGCCGAGGACCGCGGCGAGCCGATCGAGTTCGCGGGCGAGACCGTCGAGGGCGACTCCTACGATTCGGCGGATGTCGCGGGCCAGGTGCAGGTCGTCAACTTCTGGTACGCGGGGTGCGCGCCGTGCCGCGTCGAGGCGCCGATCCTCGAAGAGGTCTACGAGGATGTCGGGCGCGACGAGGTGAGCTTCATCGGCGTGAACGTGCGCGACCAGGCGGGCACCGCGGCCTCGTTCGAGGAGGACTACGGCGTGACCTACCCGTCGATCCTCGACGTCAACGAGGGCTCGGTGCAGCTCGCGTTCGCCGGCCCGGTGCCGCCGGCCGCCGTGCCGACCACGATCGTGCTCGACCAGGAGGGCCGGGTCGCGGCGCGCGTGCTCGGCCAGCTCGAGGAAGCGTCGATCCTCGACTCGATCATCTCCGACCTGCTCGCCGAGCAGGCGTAGCGGCGCGGGCGCAGCGCAGCGGGCAATCGGGCAAGGGCGAGAAACGGAACACATGGGCGTCGGCGAGATCGTGCTGAACGGGCAGCTGCTCGCGGCGATGCCGATCGCGCTCGCCGCGGGGCTCGTGTCGTTCCTGTCGCCGTGCGTGCTGCCGCTCGTGCCCGGGTACCTCGGCTTCCTCGGTGGATTCACCGAGGCCTCGGCCGACGCCGCCGAGGAGCGACGCAACCGCCGCCGCCTGCTGCTCGGCGTGCTGTTGTTCATCGCCGGGTTCACGCTCGTGTTCGTGACGTTCAACCTCGTCGCCGGGGTCGCCGGGGCGTGGCTGCTGCAGTACTCCGACGTGATCGTGCGGGTCGCGGGCGCCCTGCTCATCGTCATGGGGCTCGTGTTCATCGGCCGGTTCAGCTTCATGCAGCGCACCATCAAGCCGACGTGGCGGCCGGCCACCGGCATCGCGGGCGCACCGCTGCTCGGCATCGTGTTCGGCATCGGCTGGACCCCGTGCATCGGCCCGACCCTCGCCGTGGTGCTCGCACTCAGCGCCGACTCGGCGTCGGCCGGGCGCGGCGTGCTGCTCGGCCTGCTGTACTGCATCGGCCTCGGCATCCCGTTCCTGCTCGTCGCCGCCGGGTTCGGCTGGGTGACCGGGTCGCTCAGTTTCATGCGCCGGCACATCCGCGCGATCAACATCGCCGGCGGAGCGCTGCTCATCATCATCGGCCTGCTCATGGTCTCGGGAATCTGGAGCATCTGGATGTACGAACTGCAGGCGGTGATCACCGGTTTTGTCCCCGCGATCTGACCCCGGCGAGCTCTCTCGCCCCGCCGACCACATCGACTCGATCGAGCCGGCAGCCGACGAGGCATCGACCGTCAACCAGCCCAAGCTCGGCTTCACCGGCTGGGTGCGCTTCCTGTGGCGCCAGCTGACGAGCATGCGCACCGCGCTGCTGCTGCTCCTGCTGCTCGCGATCGCGGCGGTGCCCGGATCGCTCGTGCCGCAGCGGTCGAGCGACCCGAACGGCGTCACCCAGTACTTCACCGACAACCCGAGGCTCGCGCCGATCCTCGACGGCCTCCAGATGTTCGACGTCTACACGTCGGCATGGTTCTCGGCGGTGTACCTGCTGCTGTTCGTGTCGCTCATCGGCTGCATCATCCCGCGCACGAAGCACCACTTCGAGGCGCTGCGCGCACGGCCGCCGCGCACTCCCGCGCGGCTCTCGCGGCTCGCGGGCTACACCGAACGGCCGCTCGTGCCCGCGGATCTCGATACGCGCGCTCCTTCGTCGGGCGCTACTCGATCACCGGAAGAGGCCATCGACACGGCGGCCGTGCAGCTGCGCCAGGCGGGCTACCGGGTCGAACGGTACGAGCTGCGCGGCGAGGCATCCGTCTCGGCCGAACGCGGCTACCTGCGTGAGACGGGCAACCTGGTGTTCCACACGGCGCTGCTCGGCGTGCTCATGGCGGTGGGCTTCGGCGGCGGGTTCGGGTTCTCCGGCCAGCGCGTGATCGTCGAGGGCCAGACGTTCGTCAACACGCTCGCCGCCTACGACTCGTTCAACCCCGGACGCTTCTTCAACGACTCCGCCCTGCAGCCCTACGGACTTTCGCTCGAGAGCCTCGACGCGGTCTACGAGACCCGGAACGCCGACGCGCTCGGGCAGCCGATCGACTTCACCGCGCACGTCACCGTCGAGGGGCAGGGCGCCGACGCGCAGGATGCGACGGTCAAGGTCAACGAGCCGCTCTACACGCACGGCACCGACGTGTACCTGCTCGGCAACGGCTACGCGCCGACGATCACGGTCACGAACGCCGACGGCGACGTGGTGTTCACCGACTCGGTGCCGTTCCTGCCGCAGGACGCGAACCTCACCTCGATCGGCGTCGTGAAGGTACCCGACGGCATGCCCGAGCAGCTCGGCATGGTCGGCTTCTTCTACCCGACGCAGTCGCAGCTCACCTCCGGCGCGTACACGTCGAGCTACCCCGACCTGATCCTGCCGGTGCTCACCCTCAACGTGTACGAGGGCGATCTCGGCATCGACGGCGGCACGCCGACCTCGGTGTACACGCTCGATCCCTCGGGCATGGAGCAGCTGACCGGTGGCGACACCGGCGTCGAGTCGATCGAGCTGAAGCCCGGCGAGAGCGCCGAGCTGCCGAACGGCCTCGGCACGGTCACGTTCGAGCACGCGAACCCCGACGCCGGCGAGGGCGACTATGCACAGAGCGTGCCGCGCTTCGCGAGCTTCGACATCCACCACGACCCGACGCAGATCTGGGTGCTCGTGTTCGCGGCGCTCATCCTCGGCGGCCTGATGGTGTCGCTGTTCGTGCCGCGTCGGCGCATGTGGGTGAAGGCGGTCGAGCGGCCCGACGGCAGCGTCGTGCTCGAGTACGCCGGACTCGCCCGCGGCGAGGATCCCGGCCTCGAGGACGCCGTGACGGCGTTCGCCGACAAGCACGCGGGATCGAAACCATCGCCGGTCGAGTAGGCCGTTCGGGGCCGTATCGAGACCTCGCAACGGGTCTCGATACGCTCCTCGTCGCCACTCGACCGGCGCAATATCACTTCGACGTAAGGTAGAACGGTGCAGATGACGCTCGACGAGATCTCGATCCTCAGCGTGTACTCGGCGATGGTCGTGTACGCGATCGCCTTCATCGCCTTCGCGATCGACCTCGCGAAGCGCGGGGCTGCCGTGACGGCGGCAGCGGATGTCCCGGCTCGCGCCGAGACGAAGGTCGCGGTCGGGGCGGCCGTCGGTGCCCGGCCCGTTGGTCGTGGCGGTGCGGCTGCGGTGAAGGCCGACGGCGAGGCATCCGTCGAGTACGGGCGATCGCCCGCACTGCGCGTCGGCGTCGCGATGACCGTGCTGGCGTGGGCGCTGCACCTCACCGCCACCGTGCTGCGAGGGTTCGCGGCCGGGCGCGTGCCGTGGGCCAACATGTACGAGTTCGCCCTCACGGGCACGCTCATCATCACGACGGTGTTCCTCGTCGTGCTGCTCGTCTCGAAGCACGACCTGCGGTTCCTCGGCACGTTCGTCACGGGGCTCGTGCTCGTGCTGCTCGGCGTCGCCACCATCAACTTCTACGTGAGCCCGATTCCGCTGCCGCCGGCGCTGCAGTCGGTGTGGCTCGTGATCCACGTCTTCGTGGCGTCGGCGTCGGTCGGATTCTTCGCGCTCGGCTTCGCGCTGTCGGTCGTGCAGCTGCTGCAGTCGCGGCGCGAGGCGCTCGTCGCCTCCGCGAAGGCCGCCAAGCTGACGTTCCTCGCCACGTTGCCGAGCGCGGCGACGCTCGAGAACCTCGCGTACCGCGTGAACATCATCGGCTTCATCATGTGGACCTTCACGCTCATGGCCGGCGCGATCTGGGCCGAGAAGGCGTGGGGCCGCTACTGGGGCTGGGACACCAAGGAGGTGTGGACCTTCATCATCTGGGTGGTCTACGCCGGGTACATCCACGCGCGCGCGACGCGCGGCTGGCGGGGCTCGCGTTCGGCCTGGCTCGCGATCATCGGCTTCTCGACGGTGCTGTTCAACTTCACGGTCGTCAACCTGTTCTTCAAGGGACTGCACGCGTACTCGGGCCTCTGATCCGACCGGTGGTCGAGTAGGTCGCTCAGCGACCGTATCGAGACCCGCCTCAGGGCGTGATCCGACCGGTGGTCGAGTAGGTCGCGCAGCGACCGTATCGAGACCCGCCTCAGGGCCCGCTCGGTTGCAGGCCCGGCCCTGCACGGGCATGCTCGCTCTATGAGCAGGGACCTGCTCGAACGCGAACCCGAGCTCGCCGAGCTCCGCGCCGCCGCGAGGGACGCCATGGCCGGGCACGGGCGTGTCGTGCTGCTCCACGGCGAGGCGGGCATCGGCAAGACCAGCCTTGCGAGTGCGCTGCGGGCCGAGCCCCCCGACGGAGTCCGGGTGCTCATCGGGTCGTGCGACGCCATGTCGACGCCGCGAACGCTCGGACCGCTGCGCGACCTCGCGCCATCGGTCGGGCCGCGACTGGGAGAGGCCCTTCGTGCGGGTGACCGCGAGGAGGTCTTCGATGCGCTCCGTGAGGAGCTCGCCGCCGCGCGGGGCA
The DNA here is from genome assembly GCA_963758615.1 of uncultured Actinomycetota bacterium. Lineage (GTDB taxonomy): Bacteria > Actinomycetota > Actinomycetes > Actinomycetales > Microbacteriaceae > Agromyces. Next base: position 378,924 of record CAVWVZ010000008.1, read on the forward strand.
CCGTGCTCATCGTGGAGGACGCGCACTGGGCCGACGAGGCAACGCTCGACGTGGTCCGGTTCCTCGCGCGACGCATCGCCGACCTGCCGGCGGTGCTCGTGCTCACGTACCGCGACGAGCTCGACCGCGATCATCCGCTGGGCCGCCTGCTCGGGGACCTCGGTCACGGCGACCGCGTCGAGCGCATCGCGCTGCGGCGCCTGTCGGCCGTCGCGGTCAGCGCGCTGACCGCCGGCAGCGGGCTCGACGCCGATCGGGTCTACGCGATGACCGAGGGGAACCCGTACTTCGTCAGCGAGCTCGTCGCGTCGGCCGACGCGGCGCGGGTGCCGCCGACCGTGGTCGACGCGGTGACCGGGCGCCTCCGGCGGCTCGACGCCGCGACGCAGGACCACGTCGAGCAGCTCGCCGTCGTGCCGTCGGTGGTCGACCACGTCCTGCTCGCCCGGCTCGTGCCCGGATCCGAGGGCGCGCTCCGTCCCGCTGAGGAGGGCGGCCTGCTCGCCGTGAGTCCCGACGGCGTGCGGTTCCGGCACGAGCTGACCCGGCGTGCGGTCGTCGACGCGCTGCCCGCGTCGCGCCGCATCGAGCTCGAAGGCCGGGTGCTCGCGGAACTGCTCGCGACAGACGTCGCCGACCCGGCGCGGCTGGTGCACCACGCGATCGCGGCCGGTGACGTCGACGCCGTCGTCGAGTGGGCGCCGCGCGCTGCGCGGGATGCCGCTGCGTCGGGCGCTCACCGACAGGCGGCCGCGCACTACCGGGCGGCCCGGCAGCACATCGATCGCTACGAGCCGGCGGAGTCGGCCGACCTCCTGGAGGAGTCCGCGATCGAGTCGTACACGATCGGTGCGTCGGCGGACGCCGTGGTCGCGCAATCCGAGTCCATCGCGCTGCGACGGCGGCTCGGCGACCCCCGCCGGCTGGGGGCGAGCCTCAGGTGGCTCTCGCGCTTCCAATGGTTCGGCGGCCATCGCGCCGATGCCGAGATCTCGGCGAGTGAGGCATCCGCAGTGCTCGCCGACGCGGGCGACCGCAGCCTGCACGCGATGGCCCTGAGCAACGAGGCGCAGCTCGCGCTGCTGGAGCACGACTCCGATCGCGCGATCGACCTCGCCGGCCGCGCGATCGCGATGGCACGCGAGACCGGGGATCGACGGGTGCTCTCGCACGCCCTGAACAATCACGGCACCGCGCTCATGTTCCTGGCCGACGATGCGGGGATCGCCGAGCTGGTCGAGGCTGCCGACGTCGCGCTCGCCGTCGACGACATGGAGGACGCGGCACGTGCCTCCGTCAATCTCGTGTGGACCCTGCTCGACCAGTACCGGCTCGACCTCGCAGAGGGGCACCTCGCCCGTGCGATGGAGCTCACGGAGCGTTCGGAGTTCATCGCCTTCGCCATCTACCAGCAGATGGAACAGGCGCGCCTCGAGCTGGCTCGGGCGCACTGGGACGACGCCATCGCCATCGTGGAAGGGCTCCCCGAGCCTCCCCATTCCCGGTGCGTCGCGCTGACGGTCGCGGGGACGGCGCGCCTTCGCCGGGGCGACGACGGCGCCGACGCCGACCTCGACGAGGCACGTCGCCTCGCCGACGAGCTCGGCGAACTGCAGCGACGCGGACCGGTCGCCGCGGCCCGGGCTGAGGCCGCACTCCTTCGCGGCGACGCCCCCGCCGCCCGCGCGATCGCACGCCCGGAGTTCGACGAGGCCGACCGCCGTGTCGCCCGATCCCTGCGCGCCGAGCTCGCGTACCTGCTGGTGCGGGCCGGCGACGACGTCGAGATCGCCGCGGACGACGAGCATCCGTTCGCGGTCCAGGCGAGCGGCGACTGGCGCCGCGCCGCCGATCTCTGGCGCGCCGCCGGATGTCCCTACCACGAGGCCGCGGCGCTCGCCGAGAGCCCCGACGAGGCCGACCTGCTCGATGCGCTCGTCATCCTCGACCGCCTCGGTGCGGTGCCGCTCGCCCGGCGAGTCAGGGCGGACCTCCGCGATCGCGGGGTGCGGAACATCCCACGTGGTCCGTCGAGCCTGACCCGGCGGAACCCCGAGGGCCTGACCGACCGCCAGGTCGGCGTGCTGCAGTTGCTCGCCGAAGGCCTGACGAACGCCGAGATCGCCGACCGGCTCGTGGTGTCGGTGCGCACGGTCGACAGCCATGTCGCCGCGGTCCTCACGAAGCTCGGGGTGCAATCGCGCCAGGATGCAGTCCACGCCGCGCGCGAGCTCGGCGTGCTCTCGGCGTGATCTCGGTAGTTCGACCCGGAGATCTCGGTAGCGCTCGCCGATGCCCGGGATGTCGCTTCGAGCTGGAATGGGATCACGGCTCGCACACGGTGGGCCCGGCACCGAAGAAGGATCGTCATGGACACCGCACTCTCCATGAGCTCGACCGCCACTGCACGCGAGGCAGACGGCCACGCCGGCCACGGACTCATCGGGCTCGCACAGCGCACCGGCCTGCGACTGGTCGAATGGAGCCGCAGCGCAGAGCAGCGGCACAGCCGCGAGTACCTCGCCGAGCTGCATGAGCGGCGGCGGGATGCCCAGCGGCTGCGCGACGAGCGCTACCGCGACCGCGCCCTGACCCACCTCATGTGACCCGCGAACGGGGGTCGGTCCTTGGGAACGCTTCCACAACGGCACCGCCCGTATGCCCCTTGATTTCCAAGGTGACCGGCCATCATGTCTCCGGTCCCGGGTCGAGCGTTGTAAACGCTTGCATTAACCGCCTCGCCGCTGCTACCTTCGCCAACAGTGTCGGTGGCACGGAGTCGTGCCGGGAATCGGGAGTCAAGGATGACAGGTCGCGCGCGCGCTCGGAGTTGGTTCGCACTGGTGGTCTCGGGGGCGCTCGCCGCGTCGGCCCTGATCGTGATGCCGGGCCTCGCGGCCGCGGCCGAGGAGCCGCGCACGTTCGCGCTCGTCGGCAGCCTGCAGCAGGAGCTGGGCTGCTCCGGCGACTGGCAGCCGGAATGCGCTGAGACCGAGCTCCTCGCGACGAGCACGCCCGGTGTCTACGCGGCCGAGTTCATCGTTCCGGCCGGGTCGTGGGAGTACAAGGTCGCCGTGAACGACTCGTGGGACGAGGCGTACGGGCTGAACGGCGGCGGCGACAACATCCCGCTGACGGTCGCCGGCGACACCCCGGTACGGGTCGTGTTCGACGACGACCTCAAGCGCGTCGGCCTCGAGGCGACCGGCCTCGCGGGTGCCTACGACGAGGCATCCGACGCCGCGCTCGTCGCCGACCCGGTGCGCCAGCCCGGCAGCGACGAGGTCTTCTACTTCGTCATGACCGACCGCTTCGCCAACGGCGACGAGACCAACGACGAGGGCGGGCTCACCGGCGACCGGCTCACGACGGGCTTCGACCCGACCGACAAGGGCTTCTACAACGGCGGCGACCTCGCGGGCCTGCGCGATCAGCTCGACTACATCGACGGGCTCGGCACCACCGCGATCTGGCTCACCCCGAGCTTCAAGAACCGCCCGGTGCAGGGTGAGGGCGCCAACGTGAGCGCCGGCTACCACGGGTACTGGATCACGGACTTCACCCAGATCGACCCGCACCTCGGCACGAACGCCGAGCTCGAGGCGCTCATCGCCGAGGCGCACGACAAGGGCATCAAGGTCTACTTCGACATCATCACGAACCACACGGCCGACGTCATCGACTACGAGGAGGGCGAGTACTCCTACATCGACCAGGCGACGAGCGCGTACACCGATGCGTCGGGCACGGCGTTCAAGCCGGGCGACTACGCCGGCGCCGACGCGCCCGCCTTCCCCGCCCTCGACGCGGCGACGAGCTTCCCCTACACGCCGACGGTGACCCCCGCCGACGCCGACCTCAAGGTGCCCGCCTGGCTGAACGACCCCACGCTGTACCACAACCGCGGCGACTCGACGTGGGAGGGCGAGTCGGTCACGTTCGGCGACTTCGTCGGCCTCGACGACCTCATGACCGAGCACCCCACCGTCGTCGACGGCTTCGTCGACGTCTACCAGCAGTGGATCGACCTCGGCATCGACGGCTTCCGCATCGACACGGCCAAGCACGTGAACTTCGAGTTCTGGGAGCAGTGGTCGACCGAGGTGCTCGACTACGCGCACGACGCCGGCAAGCCCGACTTCTTCATGTTCGGCGAGGTCTACGACGCCGACCCGGTGAAGCTGAGCCCGTACGTGCGCAAGACCGACATGAACTCGGTGCTCGACTTCACGTTCCAGTCGCAGGCGGTGAGCTTCGCCGCGGGCAACTCGGCCAAGAACCTGCAGTCCCTCTTCGCGGGCGACGACTACTACACGACGCCCGACTCGTCGGCCACGGCACTGCCCACGTTCCTCGGAAACCACGACATGGGTCGCGTCGGCTCCTTCCTGAAGTCGACGGATGCCCCGTTGCAGCGTGATGAGCTCGCGCACGAGTTGCTCTTCCTCACGCGCGGCCAGCCCGTCGTGTACTACGGCGACGAGCAGGGCTTCGCCGGAGCGGGCGGCGACAAGGACGCCCGCCAGACCCTCTTCGCGAGCGAGGTCGCCGACTACCAGAACCAGGAGCTCGTCACGGGTGAGACCGCGGGCAGCGTCGACCGTTACCGCACCGACGCCCCGCTCTACGCGCACATCTCGCAGCTCGCGTCGCTGCGTGCGGCGCACCCCGCGCTCGCGACGGGCGCGCAGATCGAGCGCTACGTCGACAACGGCGCGGGCGTCTACGCGTTCAGCCGGGTCGACCGCACGGAGCAGGTCGAGTACCTCGTCGCGGCCAACAACTCCGGTGCCGCGAAGACCGTCGACGTGCCGACCCTCACGAAGGACGGTGTCTTCGAGGTGCTTCACGGCGACGGTTCGGCCGTCACGGCGAACGCCGACGGCGTGGCCTCCGTCACGGTGCCGGCGCTCGGCACCGTCGTGCTGAAGGCCGACCGCACGGTGAGCGCACCCGACGCGGCATCCGCCATCACGGTCACCGCTCCTGCCGCGGGCGCCGGTGTCACGGGCGTCACGCCCGTCGCCGCCGACGTCGACGACGACACGTGGCAGGAGACCAGCTTCGCCTGGCGTGTCGCCGGCAGCGACGAGTGGAACGCGCTCGGCACCGCCGAGGACACGAGCCCCCGCGTCTTCCACGACACCGCCGGCCTCGCGAAGGGCACGCTCGTCGAGTACCGCGCGGTGTCGACCGACGCGGCCGGCAACCGCTCCGCTGCGAGCACCTACGCGAGTGTCGGCAACGCCGTGAACCTCGTCGAGGAGGAGGAGCCCGAGCAGCCGATCGACCTCGTCACCGTGCCCGGCTCGCACAACTCCGAGATGGGCTGCGCGGGCGACTGGGCCCCGGGTTGCGAGGTCGCGAAGCTCACGCTTCGGGCCGACGGCATCTACGCGGGCACGTTCGAACTGCCCGCCGGCGACTACGAGTACAAGGTCGCGCTCAACGGCAGCTGGGACGTGAACTACGGCGCCAACGGTGCACCCGGTGGCGACAACATCACCTACACCCACGCCGGCGGACCGGTCACGTTCTACTGGAACCCGACGACGAAGGTGGTCTCGTCGACCGCCGAGGGTCCCACGGTGACGGTGCCCGGCAACTTCCAGTCCGAGGTCGGATGCCCCGGCGACTGGCAGCCCGAATGCCTCGCGTCGCTCATGCAGGACGGCGACAAGGACGGCGTCTACACCTGGTCGACGTCATCCATTCCCGACGGCGCATATGAGGGCAAGGTCGCACACGGCGGGTCGTGGGACGAGAACTACGGCGTCGGCGGCGCACCCGGCGGGGCGAACTACACGTTCACCGCGTCGACGGGCAAGCTCGTCGACTTCCGCTACACGCTGGCGACGCACGTGCTCGAGATCATCGTCACCGACCCGCCGCTCGCGGGTTCGGGCCAGGCGCGCGCGCACTGGGTGAGCGGGGACACGCTCGCCTGGCCGGCCGAGTTGCTCGGTGGCGCCGAGGCAGCGGATGTCGCGTGGTCGCTCGAGCACTCCGCCGACGCGTCGCTCGCGGTGAGCGAGGGCGCCGTCACGGGCGGCGACGACGCCGTCGAACTCGCGTACGACCCCGCAGGGCTCAGCGATGCACAGCTCGCGAAGTTCCCGCAGCTCGAGGGCTTCATCGCCCTGCACCCGGTGGGAACCGACCGCGCGGCGGTGCAGCAGCTGCTCACCGAGCAGCTCGCGGTCGCCCAGCGCGCGGGCGACAGCCTGACCGCCTTCACCGGCGTGCAGGTGCCCGGAGTGCTCGACGACCTCTACGCCGAGGCAGTGGCATCCGTGCCGCTCGGCGTCACGTGGGATGGCGACTCGGCGGGTCTGACCCTGTGGGCGCCGACCGCGCAGTCGGTGTCGCTCGAACGATGGAGCACCGGTGCGGCCGGTGACCCCGAGGTGATCGAGGCGGCGTTCGACGCCGCCGACGGCACGTGGAGCGTCGACGGTCTCAGCGCCGGCGACGAGTACCGCTGGTCGCTCGACGTGTACGCGCCGACGACCGGGGCGATCGAGACGAACTCGGTCACCGACCCGTACTCGATCGCGCTCACGACGAACTCGGCACGCTCGGTCGTCGTCGACCTCGACGACCCGTCGATCACGCCCGAGCAGTGGGCTGAGACGCCCGCGCCCGTCATCGAGCGCCCGGTCGACCGCGCGATCTACGAGTTGCACGTGCGCGACTTCTCGATCGGCGACGAGACCGTGCCCGAGGCCGAGCGTGGAACCTACCGTGCCTTCACCCGCGACTCGGCGGGCACGGCCCAGCTCGAGCAGCTCGCGGAGGCCGGCATCAACACCGTGCACCTGCTGCCGACGTTCGACATCGCCACGATCGAGGAGAACCGAGCCGCGCAGGCCACCCCCGCCTGCGACCTGGCGACCTTCGGTCCGGCGTCGCCCGACCAGCAGGCCTGCCTCGAGTCGATCCGCGACCTCGACGGCTTCAACTGGGGCTACGACCCGTTCCACTTCCAGGCACCCGAGGGCTCCTACGCGGTCGACCCGAACGGAGCCGCCCGCGTCGGCGAGTTCCGCGAGATGGTCGGGGCGCTGCACTCGACCGGCCTGCAGGTCGTCCTCGACGAGGTCTACAACCACACCGCGGCCTCCGGTCAGGGCGGGAAGTCCGTGCTCGACAAGATCGTGCCCGGGTACTACCAGCGCCTGAACGCGGTGGGCAACGTCGAGACCTCGACGTGTTGCCAGAACATCGCGACCGAGCACGACGTCGCCGAGAAGCTCATGGTCGACTCGGTCGTGCTCTGGGCCAAGGAGTACAAGGTCGACGGCTTCCGCTTCGACCTCATGGGCCACCACTCGAAGGCGAACATGCTCGCCGTGCGGGCGGCGCTCGACGAGCTGACGCTCGAGGACGACGGCGTCGACGGGTCATCCGTCTACCTGTACGGCGAAGGATGGAACTTCGGCGAGGTCTCGAACAACGCCCTCTTCGAGCAGGCGACGCAGGGCCAGCTCGGTGGAACCGGCATCGGCACCTTCAACGACCGGCTGCGCGACGGCGTGCACGGCGGCAGCCCCGTCTCCGGAGACTCGAAGTTCGAGCAGGGCTTCGGCACGGGTCTCGCGGGTGAGCCGAACGGCATGCCCACGCGGGACGGCATCCGCAACCTCGGGCAGCAGACCGACCTCGTGAAGCTCGGCCTCGCGGGCAACCTCCGCGACTTCGAGTTCACCGGGTACGACGGGGTGCTCAAGAGCGGCGCCGAGGTGGACTACAACGGCTCGCCGGCGGGCTACGCCGACCAGCCCGACGAGGTCATCAACTACGTCGACGCGCACGACAACGAGACGCTGTACGACCTCGGCGTCTTCAAGCTGCCGACCGACACGTCGATGGCCGACCGCGTCCGCATGAACACGCTGTCGCTCGCGACCGTCACGTTCTCGCAGACGCCGTCGTTCTGGCACGCCGGCACCGAGCTGCTGCGCTCGAAGTCGCTCGATCGCAACAGCTACAACTCGGGCGACTGGTTCAACCGCATCGACTGGACCGGCCAAGAATCGACGTTCGGCTCGGGCCTGCCCATGGAGTCCGACAACGCGGACCACTGGGAGTTCATGGCACCCCTGCTCGCCGACCCGGCGCTGAAGCCCGGCGCGCCCGACATCGCTGCGGCCGAGGCATCCGCCCTCGACCTGCTGCGCGTACGCTCGTCGGTCGACCTGCTGCAGCTGGGTTCGGCCGAGCTCATCGAGCAGAAGGTGTCGTTCCCGAACAGTGGCACGGAGGCAACCGACGGCCTCATCGTGATGCTCATCGACGACCTCGTCGGCGACGACGTCGACTCCGGACTCGAGGGTGCGCTCGTCGTGTTCAACGCCTCACCCGAGGCGATCACCGAGCGGGTCGACGGACTCGCTGGCCGCGACTTCGCACTCAACGGCGTTCAGGCCGCCGGTGCCGACACGGTCGTGAAGGGCACGGCATGGGATGCCGCGTCCGGCACGCTCACGCTCCCGGCGCGCACCGCTGCGGTACTCGTCGACGAGCAGGAGCCCGCCGGCGTCGCGACCCTCACGCTCGCAGCGCCGAGCAAGGCTGTCGCGAAGGCGGGAAGCGACATCAAGGTGGCGGGCCAGGTCACGGCACTCGACGGCTCGCGGCCGGTGGGCACGGCGTCGATCCTCGTCGACGGCGAGGTCGTCGCGACCGCGCCCATCGACGCCGGCGACCATGGCCGGTTCAACGTGAAGCTGCCGAAGCTTCCCGCGGGAGCGCATTGGGTGCAGACCGTCTTCGGCGGTGCCGACGGGTTCGCCGGGTCGCTGTCGGTCCCGGCGCTGGTGGTGCTGTGGTGAGCCGCGGCGCAACGGGCGCGCCCTGAAGCGTCGGGGCGGAGCGGGTGTGCGCCGCTTCGCCCCGACACGGGTCCCACAGTGCCGAATCCGGGTGCGTGCGGACGAGACCGCGGCGACCCGGGAATCGCGTGACCTGTGGCCAGGTGAGCCTCGGCTCGGCGTGAGCGTCAGAACGGGAGGGGGACGCCGCAGGCCTCGAAGCTGGCGGCGATGCTCGCGCCGTGCGCGGCGAAGATCTCGTCGATGCCCTTACCGTCGGCTGCCTTCGTCTCGTTGTTCGGGTTGTTGGCGCCGATCGTGCCGCCCGAGCCGTTCGCGCCCTTCACCTTGATCGTGAACGACGTGGGCGAGCCCGTCTCGGCGTACGCGTCGAGCACGCACTCCGCGTCGGCCGCGGGCAGGCCCGCCGTGAGCTCGTCGATGTGGACCGTGAGCCACGTCTCCGAGTTCGACGCACCGGCGTTGCCCTTCTCGGAACGGTTCGCGTTGTAGCACTCGTGCGCGTAGGCGGCGGCGCCGGTGGCGAGCACGCCTGCGGCGGCGAGCGCGAAGCCCGCGGTGATGTTGGTCAGGGTTCGCTTGGACATATGGTTCCTCCCGGGTGGGTTCGAATGTGCGCCCGGTCGGTGCGCACACGATCTCCACGGTCGCGTCGTCGTCGACGCGGGACATCCGTGCCCTCCCTGAGTACCCGAGACCGAGCCCGCGGATCTCCCCCCAAAATTGGGGGCCTACTCGACGGTCGTGGGAGGCGACGCGAGCGCCGCGTATGCGCGGCCCAGGCGCTCGAGCCACCAGTCGGTGCGCTCGGGCGTCGTCGCGTAGCGGTCGAGCAGCTCGGGGTCGGGCCGCACCCGGCGCACCTCGACGGCACCGTCGATGGGAGCGAGCGGCGCCTGCGTGACATCCGCCGCCAGGAGCGACGCGGTGCCGAGGCCGGAATCGAACTCGAGCGACGGCAACGACGCCGCGAGGTGGGCGCCCATCGCGAGGCCGACGCTCGTGTCGAGGGCGCTCGAAACCACGACCGGGCAGGCCGGTGTGCTCGACGAGTTCGAGCACCCGGCGGATGCCGCCGAGCGGCTGCGCCTTCACCACGAGGATGTCGGCGGCGCCCGCCTCGGCGACCGCCAGCGGGTCATCCGCTCGCCTGACGCTCTCGTCGGCGGCGATCGGGATGCCCATGTACTTGATGCGGATGCCGATCTCGAGGAGGTCGGCGACGCTCACGCAGGGCTGCTCGACGTACTCGAGATCGAACGGCGCGAGCGCGTGGATGGCGTGCTCGGCCTCGTCGACGTTCCAGCCACCGTTGGCGTCGACGCGGACGCGGCCCTCGGGGCCGAGTGCCTCGCGCACGGCTCGCACGCGGGCGACGTCCTGCGCGAGCGTCTGGTCGGGTGCCGCGACCTTCACTTTCGCCGTACGGCATCCGGGGAATCGGGCGAGCACCGCCGCCACGCTGTCGGGATCGACGGCGGGGATCGTCGCGTTCACGGGGATGCGGTCGCGCAGGATCGGCGGCGTCGGGTTCCAGCCGAAGTCGATCGCCGCGGCGAGCCAGGCGGATGCCTCGTCGTCGGGGTACTCCGCGAACGGCGAGAACTCCGTCCATCCCTCGGGACCCTCGAGCACCATCGCCTCGCGCACCTCGATGCCGCGGAACCGGGTGACGAGCGGCAGCGCCACGACCCGGGCGGTGCCGAGCAGCTCGTCGAGGGGCGGCAGGGGAGCGGCGGCGCTGGCGTCGGTCATGCCCCCATCGTGGCACCCCGCACTCCCGAGCGCCCGTCGAGTGTCGCAACTCAGGAGAATTGCCGCGACGGGCGCTGTGGCGCAGTGTCAGCGCAATTCTCCTGAGTTGCGCGAGGGAGGGGATCGGGCGGCCGCGAAGCCAAGCCTGAAGGCCGGGGCCGGGGCCGGGCCGGGCCTAGGGTGGAGCCATGGCAGCCGAGGTGTCCGAACTGTTCGATGCGAGCGAGTGGGCCGACGCGTCGCCCTCCGTCACCGGCTCAGACGGTTTCCGGGACATCACCTACCACCACTCGCTCGACGGGCGCATCGCCCGCATCGCGTTCGACCGCCCCGAGGTGCGCAACGCGTTCCGCCCGCACACGGTCGACGAGCTCTACCGTGCGCTCGAAGACGCTCGCACGAACCCGCGCATCGGCGTCGTGCTGCTCACCGGGAACGGCCCGAGCGAGAAGGACGGCGGCTGGGCCTTCTGCTCGGGCGGCGACCAGCGCATCCGCGGTCGCGACGGGTACAAGTACGAGGAACCCGTCGATCGCGTAGCGCCGGAGGCGCGTACCGAGATCTCGTCGGCGGATCTCGATACGCCTCCTCCGTCGGCCACTCGATCGGCGCGTCTGGGGCGCCTCCACATCCTCGAGGTGCAGCGCCTCATCCGGTTCATGCCGAAGGTCGTCATCGCGGTCGTCCCGGGTTGGGCGGCCGGCGGCGGCCACTCGCTGCATGTCGTGTGCGACCTCACGATCGCGAGCCGCGAGCACGGGCGGTTCAAGCAGACCGACGCCGACGTCGGCTCCTTCGACGCCGGTTACGGGTCTGCCTACTTCGCCCGGCAGATCGGACAGAAGTTCGCGCGCGAGGTGTTCTTCCTCGCCGAGGAGTACTCGGCTGAGCGCGCCTACGAGATGGGCGCCGTGAACCGCGTGGTCGCGCACGCCGACCTCGAGCGCGAGGCGATCTCGATGGCTCGCACCATTCTCACCAAGTCGCCGACAGCAGTCCGCATGCTGAAGTTCGCGTTCAACGCCGTCGACGACGGCATGGTCGGGCAGCAGGTGTTCGCCGGCGAGGCGACCCGCCTGGCCTACGGCACCGACGAGGCCGTCGAGGGACGCGACGCGTTCCTCGAGAAGCGCGACCCCGACTGGGGCCCCTACCCGTGGCACTTCTGAACGGCGAGCCGAAGCGCCCGCTGCTCGCGCTCGATGCCGGTGACCTGCCGCAGCTGATCACGCAACTGCGTGACGTCGTGCTGAGCGGCACGGGCCTTCCGGTGCTGCCGCTTCCCACCGACCGGCTGCCCGCGACCGCACCGATCGCGGGCGAACTGCTGCCCGACGGCATCGCGCTCGTCGTCGAGACGAGCGGATCGACCGCCGCCCCGAAGCGCGTCGCCCTCTCGGCCGACGCCCTCGTGGCGAGCGCCCATGCCACCCACGACGCGCTCGGCGGTCCCGGACGGTGGCTGCTCGCGCTGCCCGCGCACTACATCGCGGGAGCGCAGGTGCTCGTGCGATCCATCGTCGCCGGCACCGAGCCCGTCGTGCTCGGCGAGGGCGGATTCGACGCCGGCGCGTTCGCCGAGGCATCCGCTCTGCTCGACGCGCGCACGCCGCGGTACACGTCGCTCGTGCCGGTGCAGCTCGCGCGCGTCGTCGAGGGCGCCGAGCGCGACCCGTTCATCGCCGCGGCGCTCACCTCGTACGACGCGGTGCTCGTCGGCGGCCAGGCGCTCCCGCCCGAGCTCGCCGATCGAGCGGCCGCGCTCGGCGCCCGCATCGTGCGCACGTACGGCTCGAGCGAGACGGCGGGCGGCTGCGTCTACGACGGGCGCCCGCTCGAGGGGGTGCGCGTGCGCACGGTCGACGACGTCATCGAGCTCGCCGGCCCGATGCTGGCCGAGGGCTACCTCGGCGACCCCGAGCGCACCGCGGCGGCCTTCACGACCGACGCCCGCGGCACGCGCTGGTACCGCACCGGAGATCTCGGCGGCCTCGGCGACGACGGACGGCTGCGGGTGCGCGGCCGCGCCGACGACGTGATGATCTCGGGCGGCGTGAAGGTGGTGCTCGGCGAGGTCGAGCGTGCGGTGCGTGCGGTCGCGGGCTACGCCGAGGCGGTCGTCGTCGCGGTGCCCGATCCCGAGTGGGGCGAGCGCGCAGCGGTCGCGGTGGCGGGTGACGCGGGCGACGAGGCATCCGCCCTGCAGACGCTTCGAACGGCGACGGATGCCGCGGGCCTCGCCCCGGCCGCCAGGCCGGTGCGGCTCGTGGTGATCGACCGGCTGCCGATGCTCGCCTCGGGCAAGCCCGATCGGCGCGCGATCGCGGGCATCGCGGCGGGGCGTTGAACCCGCCCGCGAATTAGCATGGTGGGGTGGCACGCCCGAAACCCCAGCGCATCAATCCCGCCGACGCCAAGAGCCGTGCGGCGTATGCCAAGTCCGGCAACCCCGCGCGAGCGGCCGCAGGCAGGCCGTCCGAGAAGGTCGTGAAGCCGGCGACCGCGGCCGACTGGGTCGCGGGTGCACGCCTGCGCACCCTTCCGCTCGCGATCGCACCGGTGGCCCTCGGCACGGGAGCGGGTGTCGTGGCCATCGCCGACGGCCCGTGGCATCCCGCCCGCGCCCTGCTCGCGCTCATGGTCGCGCTCGCGCTGCAGATCGGCGTGAACTACGCCAACGACTACTCCGACGGGGTGCGCGGCACCGACGACCACCGGGTCGGCCCGGCGCGCCTCACCGGTTCGGGCGTCGCGAAGCCGCGGCACGTGCTCGCCGTCGCGCTCAGCTTCTTCGCACTCGCCGCGCTCGCCGGACTCGCGCTGGTGGTCGTCACCGGGCAGTGGTGGCTGCTCGCGGTCGGCGCCGCCGCGATCGTCGCCGCCTGGTTCTACACGGGTGGCAAGCACCCCTACGGCTACTACGGACTCGGCGAGCTGTTCGTGTTCGTCTTCTTCGGGGTCGTCGCGACCGCGGGGTCGGCGTACGTCCAGGCGCTCACGGTGAACCTCGAGGCGTGGCTCGGCGGCGTCGGCGTGGGCCTGCTCGCCTGCGCGGTGCTCATGGCGAACAACCTGCGCGACGTCGCGCAGGACAAGATCGCCGGCAAGCGCACGCTCGCGGTGCTCGTCGGGCCGCTGGGCGGACGCATCCTGTTCGTGGTGTTCACGCTCGTGCCGTTCGGCATCGCCGTGTTCTTCGCCCTGTTCTACCCGTCGGCATGGCTCGTGCTGCTGGCGCTGCTCGCGGCACTGCCCGCGTGCCTCATCGTGCTCACCGCGAAGACCCCGCGCGAGCTCATCGTCGCGCTGCAGCTCACGAGCCTCACCGCGCTCCTGTACGGGGTGGGCCTGGGACTCGCGTTCGCGCTGTGATGCGGTCTCGTTGATCGAGTAGCGCCGGGCGTAGCACGACGCGTATCGAGATCCGCAGCAGTGGTCTCGATACGCGCCTGCGGCGCTACTCGACCGGCGGATGCCGCTACTCGGCGGTGCGCTCGTTGGCGGCGCGGTCGACCGCCGCATCTTCGGCCTCGTCGTCGTCGCGCACGACCGGCGCCTCGCGGTGGCGAGCCGCGTAGAGGTTGCTCGACATCGACTCGCGCGGGCGGCGCAGGAACAGCAGTGACGCGCTGAGGCCGAACAGCGCGGCCACCGCGGCCGAGATCCACGGGTTGGCACCGACGGCGAGCAGCACGGCGAGCGGGACGGCGAACAGCACGATCCGCAACGCGGTGTACCAGATCCAGACGGGCACAGATTTCACCTTGACATCTTAAGCGCGACTGCTGTGCGCGGGCTCCCAGCCAGTCGGGTGCTGACGAGCCTAGACTGTGCAGATGCGGTGGCTCTTCATAGGCGTGGTAGCGGTCGTGGTCCTCACGATCTACGCTGTCGCCGATTGCGCGTTCTTCGATCGGATGCGTATCCGTGGCATCGGGCGCGGCTGGTGGATCGTCGTCATCATCTTCGTGCCCGTCATCGGCGCGGTGCTGTGGTTCGCCATCGGCCGGGGTCGTCGGAGCCGCTCGGCTTCGGGCGGGCGCGGGTATTCGGCCCCCGACGACGACACCGACTTCCTGCGCCGACTCGGCCACGACACCGAGCAGGACGAGCGCATCCGCCGCCTCGAGCAGGAGCTCGCCGAACTCGACAGCGAGCCCGAGCCCCCGGGTGCCGCCGACGACCAGCATCCGGCCGGGCCCGGCCCGACGCGACCCGAGAATCCTGAGACGCCGGGTGAGGCCGGCCCGTCCGGTCGCCCGAATGCCTGACGCGGGCGAGCCCACGGGCCCGCCCGAGACGCCCACGTCGTCTGTGCATCACACATCCGCGCCGCCCGTTCTCCGTCCTCCCGGCCCGGCGACCGCGTTCGCCGTCGCCCTGCTCGAGGAGTTCGTGCGCGCCGGCGTCCGCGACGTCGTGGTCGCACCGGGTTCGCGTTCGCAGGCGCTCGCGCTCGCCGCGGCCGAGTTCGAACGAGCCGGACGCCTTCGCCTGCATGTGCGCATCGACGAGCGCGGCGCGGGATTCCTCGCGCTGGGTCTCGCGGTCGAGTCGCGGCATCCGTCGATCGTCGTGACGACGTCGGGCACCGCCGTCGCCAACCTGCACCCCGCCGTGCTCGAGGCGCACCACTCGGGCGTGCCGCTCGTCGTGCTCACGGCAGACCGTCCGGCCGAGCTGCGGGGCATCCGCTCGAACCAGACGACCATGCAGCCCGGAATCTTCGCCGGCGCGGTGCGGCTCGAACGCGATGTCGCGGCACCCGAGGGGGCGCCGGGCGAGTCGGATGCCGCTGCCCGCCTCGCCCGTGACGCCGTCTCCTCGGCACACGGGTTCGATGGCACGGGCGCGTTCGTCGCGCACCCGGGCCCGGGGCCGGTGCATGTGAACCTGCAGCTGCGCGAGCCGCTGTCGTCGCCGTTCTCGCTCGAGTCCGCAGCCGTCGGTCGAGTAGCGCCCGACGAACCCTCCGATGGTCGAGTAGCGCCCGACGAAGGAGGACGCGTATCGAGACCCGCCGCCGTCGGTCGAGTAGCGCCCGACGAACCCTCCGATGGTCGAGTAGCGCCCGACGAAGGAGGACGCGTATCGAGACCCGCCGCCGTTGGTCTCGATACGTTCGCTTCGCGACCTACTCGACCTACTCGACCGACGGAGCCGCACGGCGCAGTCGTCGAGCCCGGTCCGCGCACCGTCGTCATCGCCGGCGCGGGCGCCGGCCCCGAGGCTGAGGAGTTCGCGCGCACCGGCGGCTGGCCGCTCTTCGCCGAGGTCACGAGCGGCGCGCACTTCGGGCCGAACCTCGTCGTCGCCTACCGCGAACTGCTGCGCGAGCCCGGCTTCGGCGATCAGGTGCAGCGGGCGGTCGTGTTCGGGCATCCGACGCTGTCGCGCGAGGTTCCGGCGCTCGTGCAGCGCGACGACGTCGAGACGATCGTCGTGGCGCCGTCGGGCATCGAATGGTTCAACCCCGGCCGGCGCGTGCGCCGGTTCGAGCGGGCCGTGCAGGTGCTGGGACATCCGCAGACCGAAGACGAACGCGCCTGGGTGGGCCGCTGGGTGCACGCGAGCCGCACGCTCGTGGCGGCGGGGCTCCCCGAGGCCGCGCCGCTCGCCAGCGGCATCGACGAGACCGGGCACGTCTCCGACTTCGCGGCGCAGCGCGAGTACATGAAGGCGCAGCTCGCCGCCGTGCGGGCTCCGATCACGCGTCGCATGCTCGTCGACGCGGTGTGGGCGGCGACGTGGCCGCACGACCGGCTCGTGTTCGGTGCGTCGCGACTCATCCGCTCCGCCGACCGCGCCGTGCCCGGGCGGCGCATCACCACCCACGCGAACCGCGGCCTCGCCGGCATCGACGGCACCATCGCGACCGCGCTGGGCATCGCAATCGCGAGCCAGTCGGCGGCCGAGGCGGGGGGAGTGACCCGCGCGCTCATCGGCGACCTCACCCTGCTGCACGATGTCGGCTCGCTGCTGATCGGAGCCGGCGAGGCGCGTCCCCGCCTGCAGCTCATCGTCGGCAACGACGGCGGCGGCACGATCTTCGACGCCCTCGAGGTCGCCGGCACGGCCCCCGCCGACGCCTTCGACCGCGTGCAGTTCACTCCCCAGCAGGTCGACCTGGCGGCGCTCGCCGGGGCCTACGGCTGGAGTCATGCCCGGGCGACGACCCGCGGCGAGCTCGACGAGGCACTCGGTACCCGTGTCGAAGGCCCGTCCATCCTCGAGGTCCCGCTTCCGCGCTGACCCGCATGCACTGAAGTCGGGTCCGCGTCGAGGCCTTGCCGAGGCATCCGCTCGCTCGACAGGATGGAGCCAACGCGACGTGGCGTCGCACCTGAGGAGCGTGGCATGAGCAGGGAGTCGTACTGGATCGAGGACCCGAGCAGGCTCCTCCGGGTGGAGTCCGGGTTCAAGCTGGTCGGGTCGCCGACCGACGCGCATCCCGGATTCGATGGCAACAAGGCCGCCGGGCGGGCCGCCCTGAAGGAAGGCGCCATCGTGCTGGCCGACCTGCAGGAGCGGCTGTTCGCTCACCATCAGGCAGGCGCCGACGGGCGGCGTATCCTGCTCGTGCTCCAGGCCATGGACACGGCCGGCAAGGGCGGCATCCTGAAGCACGTCATCGGAACCGTGGACCCACAGGGTGTGCAGCTCGCCGCATTCAAGAAGCCCACCGATGAGGAACTCGCGCACGACTTCCTCTGGCGCGTGCGCAAGGAGGTGCCCGAGGAGGGCAAGATCGGCGTCTTCGACCGGTCGCACTACGAGGACGTGCTCATCGGACGGGTGCGTGAGCTCGCGTCACCCGAGGAGATCGAACGGCGGTATGGCGCGATCAACGAGTTCGAGGCCGAGCTCATCGACGAGGGCACCACCATCATCAAGGTGATGCTGCACATCTCACCGGAGGAGCAGAAGTCCCGCCTGCTCGATCGCCTCGAACGGCCCGAGAAGCAGTGGAAGTACAACCCGAGCGACGTCGACGAGCGCATGTTGGGCCCCAAGTACCAGGAGGCGTACCAGATCGCCTTCGATCGCACCTCGACGCCCATCGCCCCGTGGTACGTGGTGCCGGCCGACCGCAAGTGGTACGCGCGGCTCGCCGTGCAGCACCTGCTCATCGAGGCGCTGCAGGCACTGCAACTGGAGTGGCCGAAGCCCGACTACGACGTCGAGGCCGAGAAGGCGCGGCTCATCGCGAGCTGACCTCGCGGTGGTCGAGTAGCGACGAAGGAGCGTATCGAGACCAGCGCGACCGGGTCTCGATACGGCCGCAGGCGGCCTACTCGACCGACGACGACCTCCGTCGGTCGAGTAGCGACGAAGGAGCGTATCGAGACCAGCGCGACCGGGTCTCGATACGGCCGCAGGCGGCCTACTCGACCGACGACGACCTCCGTCGGTCGAGTAGCGACGAAGGAGCGTATCGAGACCAGCGCGACCGGGTCTCGATACGGCCGCAGGCGGCCTACTCGACCGACGACGCCCTCACCCGCCGAAGGCCTCGACGATCGGGCGGAACTTCATGAGCGTCTCGGCGAGCTCGTCGGCGGGCACCGAGTCGTGGACGATGCCGCAACCGGCATAGGCCGCGACCGCCCCGTCGGGCTCGACCTGCGCGCAGCGCAGCGCGATCGCCCATTCGCCGTCGCCGTCGCCGTCGATCCAGCCGACGGGGCCCGCGTAGCGGCCGCGATCGAAGCCCTCGAGCTCGGCGAGCACGGCCAGTGCGGCGAGCCGCGGCGTGCCGGCGACCGCGGCGGTCGGGTGCACGGCGCTCACGAGGTCGAGGGAGCTCGACCCGTCGCCCAGGGTGCCCTTGAGGTCGGTGGCGAGGTGCCACAGGTTCGGCAGCTGCAGCGTGAACGGCTCGGGGCTCGCGTCGAGGCGGGCCGTGTGCGGCTCGAGTCGCTGCACGGCGCTCGCCACGGCGAGCGCGTGTTCGGCGAGGTCCTTGTGCGAGGCCGCCAGCGCGAGCGCGCGTTCGCGATCGGATGCCTCGCCCGCGCCCCGTGACGTCGTCCCCGCCAGCACACGCGCCGACACCGTGCCGTGGTCGACGCGCACGAGCGTCTCTGGGCTCGCGCCGATGAGCCCGTCGACGGCGAATACCCAGGTGTCGGGATAGTCCTCGGCGAGCCGGTTGATGACGGCGCGCAACCCGTCTTCCTCGTGCAGCTCGCCCACGAGCTGTCGCGCGAGCACGACCTTCTCGAGCTCGCCGCCGTCGATGCGCCGCACGGCGTCGGCGACCTTCGCCTCGTACGCCGTCGGTGGCACTGCGCCCGGCTCGAACGCCACGCGCGGCACGCGCCGCTTGGGCGTGGGCTCGGGGATCTCGAGGGGAGGGAACGCGTCGCCCGCGACATCCGATTCGACCGACGCTGCCAGCGCGATCCGCGTCACCCAAGCGCGTCCCTCGCGTCGCCCGAGCAGGAGCGACGGCACGACGAGCACGCTCGTCGACGCGGAGTCGTCGGCGAACGCGATGGCGCCGAAGGCGACGAGGCCGGTGCCGGGCAGTCCGACGCGGTCGTCGACGCTCGCCATGGCGGCGAGCGAGCGCCACGCGGCGGCGGCGTCTTCGATGCGGGTCGGCCCGCTGGTCTCGATGCGCAGGGTCTCGCCGAGGCCGACGATGCCCTCGCCGCGCCGCATCCAGAGCAGCGGATGGCGGGGATCGGCGCGGGGGATCAATGGCGCGAGCTCATCGACCGGCTCGGTGCGCACGACGAGCTTCTGGGTCACCGCACCAGCCTACGACTCGGCCGGGCGGCGGCGGTTTCGATACGGCGCTGCGCGCCTACTCAACCGGCGTCGACGGCGCTGCGCGCCTACTCAACCGCGGCGGTTTCGATACGGCGCTGCGCGCCTACTCAACCGGCGTTATGCCGCGACGACGTCGACTCCGTGCCAGAAGGCGACGTGGTCGCGGATCTCGGCTGCTGCGTCGGACGGGGTCGCGTAGTACCAGGCCGCGTTCGGGTTGCGCTTGCCGTCGACCTCGACGTGGAAGTAGTTGGCGGTGCCCTTCCAGTGGCACACGGAGCGGTTCTGGCTCTCGGCGAAGAACTGCTGGTCGATCGACTCTCGCGGGAAGTAGTGGTTGCCCTCGACCACGACGGTCTCGTCGGACTGCGCGATCACGGTGCCGTTCCAGATTGCCTTCATGCTCGGTGCAACGCGGGGTCGCGAGGATGCATTCCTTTGCATAGAAACACGAAGGATCCTCACAGAACGAGCGGATGCCCCGCGCCGTAGACTCGACGCATGACGCGCGCTGACCTCGGCAAGGATCCCCACGAGGTCTCGGCGATGTTCGACCGGGTCGCCGCCAAGTACGACCGAACGAACAACGTGCTGTCGGTGGGCAACGCCCCGCTGTGGCGGGTCGCGACGACCAAGGCCGTCGACCCGAAGCCGGGGCAGCGCATCCTCGATGTCGCGGCCGGCACGGGCACCTCGAGCGCGAGCCTCGCGCGGTCCGGGGCATCCGTCGTCGCCGCCGACTTCTCACCGGGCATGATCGACGTCGGCCGCAGGCGGCAGGCGGGCGTGCCCAACCTCGTGTTCGTCGAGGCAGACGCCACGAAGCTGCCGTTCGACGACGCGAGCTTCGATGCGGTGACGATCTCGTTCGGGCTGCGCAATGTGAACGAGCCGAAGCAGGCGCTCGCCGAGTTCTTCCGGGTGACGAAGCCGGGCGGGCGACTCGTGATCTGCGAGTTCTCGACGCCGCCGGTGTCGTTCGTGCAGTTCGGCTACAACGCCTACCAGCGCTACGTGATGCCGCCGCTGGTGCGGATCTCGAGCTCGAACGACACGGCCTACGACTACCTCAACGAGTCGATCAACGCGTGGCCCGACCAGCGCACGCTCGCGAGGTGGATCCGCGGTGCCGGGTACGTCGACGTGGCCTGGCGGAACCTCACCATGGGCGTCGTCGCACTGCACCGTGCCACGAAGCCCCACCCGCCGGTCGAGTAGGCGCGCCAGCGCCCACCCGCCGGTCGAGTAGGCGCGCCAGCGCCCCCCGCCGGTCGAGTAGGCGCGCCAGCGCCGTATCGAGACCCTGAGCCCGCTGGTCTCGATACGCGTCCTCCTTCGTCGGGCGCTACTCGACCGGCGATACGCGTCCTCCTTCGTCGGGCGCTACTCGACCGGCGCGCGGTTGAGGCTCAGCCAGCAGCGAGGCCGACCGGTAGGCTTGTCCCGTGAATCCGACCCACCCGGTCGCCCGTCGCGGCTCGGCCCTCGCAGCCAACCTGGGCCTGAGCGAGAAAGTCTTCGCTTCCGCCGCCGACAAGGCGATGGCGAAGGCGATCGACGACGGCATCGACCGAGTCGAGGCCGGCCTGCTCGACGAGGTGCGATTCGCCGACTCCATCGCCGACGTCTCCACGCGGTACCTGCTCGAGGCGGGCGGCAAGCGCGTACGCCCGATGCTCACGCTGCTCACCGCGCAGCTCGGCGCGGGCATCACCGACGACGTCGTCACCGCGGCCGAGGCCATCGAGATCACGCACCTGGGCAGCCTGTACCACGACGACGTCATGGACGAGTCCGACCGTCGCCGCGGGGTTCCGTCGGCGCACGCCGTGTGGGGCAACTCGGTCGCGATCCTCACCGGCGACCTGCTGTTCGCCCGTGCGAGCCAGCTCATGGCGAAGCTCGGCGAGCGGGCCATCCGCATGCAGGCCGACACGTTCGAGCGGCTCGTGCTGGGCCAGCTGCACGAGACCGTCGGCCCGACCGACGGCGACGACAAGATCGCGCACTACATCAAGGTGCTCGCCGACAAGACCGGTTCGCTGATCGCGGCAGCCGCGCAGTCGGGTGTCGTGTTCTCGGGCGCCGACCCCGCATACGAGAAGCCGATCATCGAGTTCGGCGAGAAGGTGGGCGTGGCGTTCCAGCTCATCGACGACGTCATCGACCTGTCGCCGCAGCCCGAAGAGACCGGAAAGGTCCCGGGCACCGACCTGCGCGCCGGCGTGGTCACGCTGCCGCTGCTGCGGCTGGCCGAACTGGCGAAGACCGATGCCTCGTCGGCCGACCTGCTGCGTCGCATCGAGCGCGACGTGGTCACCGTCACGGCGGTGACGGCCGACCTCGGCGATCCGCTCGACACGAACACCATGGCGTCGCGCATCGTGCCGTCGAAGGCCACCGTCGACGCGATCGTCGCCGAGCTGCGTGACCACGAAGCCACGCGCGCTACGCTCGCTGAGGCCCACCGTTGGGCGCGCGAGGCGGTACTCGCACTCGCACCGCTTCCCGAGGGTGGCGTGAAGAAGGCGCTCACGCGCTTCGCCGAGACCGTCGTCGATCGGCAGAGCTGACGCGAGCTGATATCGGCCGAGCGGAAACCGGCGATGAGCCGAACAACCAATAGGGAGACACCCCACGTGACGAGGAACAAGCTTCGACTGGCGATCGTCGGGGCCGGCCCGGCCGGCATCTACGCCGCCGACATCCTGCTGAAGGCCGAGCGCAACTTCGACGTGTCGATCGACCTGTTCGACCACCTTCCGGCACCCTACGGGCTCGTGCGCTACGGCGTGGCGCCCGACCACCCGCGCATCAAGGGCATCATCAACGCGCTTCGCGAGGTGCTCGACCGTGGCGACATCCGCATCTTCGGAAACGTCCGCTACGGCGAGGACATCACGCTCGAGGACCTGAAGAAGCACTACAACGCCGTGATCTTCGCGACCGGCGCGGTGCGCGACGCCTCGCTGAACGTGCCCGGGCACGATCTCGACGGATCGTACGGCGCCGCCGAGTTCGTCGCCTGGTTCGACGGGCACCCCGACTTCCCACGCACCTGGCCTCTTGAGGCGAAGGAGGTCGCGGTCATCGGCAACGGCAACGTCGCCCTCGACATCTCGCGCATGCTCGCGAAGCACGTCGAAGACCTCATGCCCACCGAGATCCCCGCGAACGTCGTGGCCGGCCTCGCCGCCTCGCCCGTGACCGATGTGCACATCTTCGGCCGCCGCGGCCCGACCTCGGTGAAGTTCACGCCGCTCGAGCTGCGCGAGCTCGGCGAGCTGCGCGACGTCGACATGATCCTCTACGACGAGGACTTCGACTACGACGACGCGGCCCGCGGGGCCGTCTCGGGCAACAAGCAGGTCTTCGTCATCGACAAGGTGCTCAACCAGTGGCGCCAGCGGGAGGTCGGCCAGGCCTCGCGTCGCCTGCACCTGCACTTCTTCGCGAAGCCGCTCGAGATCCTGAGCGATGGCAACGGGCGGGTCGGCGGCATCCGCTGGGAGCGCACCGCGCCCGACGGCGAGGGCGGGGTGGTCGGCACCGGTGAGATCCGCGAGCTGCCGATCCAGGCGGTCTACCGCGCCGTCGGCTACTTCGGTTCGCCCCTGCCCGGCATCCCCTTCGACCGCGAATACGGGGTCATCCCCAATCATGAGGGCCAAGTGCTGTTCCACGACGCCGAGACGGGCGAGTCGCGCCAGCTCTACGGCGTCTACGCCACCGGGTGGATCAAGCGCGGCCCCGTCGGCCTCATCGGCCACACCAAGAGCGACGCGATGGAGACCATCAAGCACGTCATCAACGACCTCGGCAACTGGTGGCGGCCCGAGTCGCCGTCGGAGGAGTCGGTGGTCGAGATGCTCGAGTCACGTGGAATCCGCTACACCGACCTCGACGGTTGGCACCGCCTCGACGAGCACGAGCAGGCGCTCGGCTCGGCCGAAGGACGGGTGCGCGTCAAGGTCGTGCCGCGCGACGAGATGGTCGACATCTCGGTCGGCGACGTCGCGTAGCGCTCCCGTCGGTCGAGTAGCGCCGGCGCGGAGCGACGACGCGTATCGAGACCTTACGATTCGCGCTGACCGGCGACGACGCGCGCCAGGCCCCTACGACTCGCGCCCGACCGGCGGCTCGCCCACATACGTGTGCGCCTCACGCGCCAGCTCCGACCAGAGCTCGCGATCGCTGACCCGCACCCAGTTGCGGCTCGGCCCGCCGTGGTCTCCTTGGAACGGCACGGCGATGCCGCGTTCGCGCAGGTCGGCTGCGCGGGCTTCGGGCAGCTCGACCACGAGGTGGTCGCCGTCGAGGAATGCGAACAGCCGCTCCTTCACGAGCAGCCCGTCGGGCGTCTCGTCGACGTCGTAATCCTCATCCAGCAACAACTCGCGCGTCACCGCCTCGTACGTGCGATCCGCCTCTTCGCCCATTGCGCCCCCTCGTCCTTTCTCAACTGTGCCAGCCAAGACCCGTCGTGTCGATGTCTCGCGAGCATCACCCGCTACGCTCCAACTCATGCCTTTGCGATCGCGCTCGCCGCACGGTCGACATCTCGGTTGGCGAGGCGTAAGCGAGTCACATGCCCGTTGAGGCATCCTCATATTCCGGTCTGGTTCTGCACAGGTCGTCGACCGTGCTGCGGGGTGAAGCAGTGATGGCGATACGCTGCACTCCATGCCGCTCGCACCAGTGATCGCCGCGCTTGTCGCGGCGCTCGTCGGCGGTCTGCTCGGCTGGTGGCCGTTGGCCGCGTGGGCGTCGCGTTCGATGAAGCACGAACGGATGTCCCACCGCGCGGTTCGTGTCTCATCGGCGGCGATCACCGCAGTGACGTTCGCACTGATCACGCTGCGCTTCGGCCTGTCGTGGCTGCTGCCGGCGCTGTTGGTTTTCGCGGCGGCCGCGACCGTGCTCACGGTCGTCGACCTTGCCGAGAAACGTCTGCCCAACGCCGTGGTGTTCCCCACGCTGGCCGCCGTCGTCGTGCTTCTCGTGCCGCCGACCTGGGCTCTGGGCGAGTGGATGCTGCTCGTCTGGGCAGTGGTCGGCGCCGCGGCGATGTTCGCCGTCTACTTCATCCTCGCGCTCATCTCACCGTCGTCGATGGGCATGGGCGACGTGAAGCTCGCCCTCGTGATCGGGCTGCTGCTCGGGCTGGTTCGGACTCAGCGCTTGGCTCATCGGGTTGCTGGCCGCGTTCGTCGTCGGGGGAGTGATCGCGCTTGTCGCGCTCGCGTTGCGGAGGGTGACCCTGCGCGGGTCGATTCCGTTCGGCCCGTCGATGCTCGCGGGTGCCTTGATCGCGGTGTTGCTCGCCGGCTGACCGTCGGTCGAGTAGGCGCGAAGCGCCGTATCGAGACCCGCTGCGGTCGGGCCTAGCGAATATCCACCCAACGCCGCGCCCCCAGTACAGGGTG
Organism: uncultured Actinomycetota bacterium; assembly: GCA_963758615.1. Taxonomy (GTDB): domain Bacteria; phylum Actinomycetota; class Actinomycetes; order Actinomycetales; family Microbacteriaceae; genus Agromyces. Next base: position 403,717 of record CAVWVZ010000008.1, read on the forward strand.
CATTTCGTACCAACTTCCCCGGATTTCCGCACCCGCCCCAGGGTCCTGTCAGATTGCCCCCGAAAGGGGGCGTGTATTTGCATGCACCCGCCCAGCTAGGTTCTTCCAACGTCGGCTCTCGGGCCGGCGGCAAATCATCTCCACAACCCGAAGGATTCCCCCATGCTCAAGGCATACACGGCCCTCCAGGCCCGTCTCAACTCCCTCCGCACCGAAGAAGAGGGCGCGACCGCGGCCGAGTACGCGCTCATCATCGGCGTCGCCTCGCTCGCCATCGTCGCTGCGCTCGTCCTGCTCGGCCCGGCGATCATCGACTTCGTCAACACGGATCATCATCCCCGAGCTCGCTAGCTAGCTCGGCGACGCGATCGGCTCAAGGCGAGTGGTCGGCCACACCTCACTTGACGGTCGGCCGACTCGCGTCGACTACTGGAGGAGCTGAAATCCATGAAGATCGACACAAGCGCGATCGCGGCGCGGCGGCGGTGGAGTTCGCGCTCGTGCTTCCCGCTTGCTCCTCATCATGCTGTTCGCGATCATCGACTTCGGATGGGTGCTCAACCAGCAGATCTCGGTGTCGGCGGCGGCTCGTGAGGCGCCCGCTATTACGCGATCCACAACGTCGAAGCCGACGCCGCGACCGGCGATCGCAGAGGGCGCAGTGCGGCCGATCTCGTCACCGGCACCGGTGACGTTCACGATCCCCTCGGACGTGCGGATCCGACAGTCGCACGACGATGCGCTTGACGCATGATCGTGCACACGCCACTGACCTGACCTGACCGGATGGTTCGCGCTGCGGTCTCGGGTGGCGCGATGCCTCGAGCGGGACAGGGAGTATGCGATGCGGCGGATGATTCGACGCGGCTCGATGAGTGACGATCGCGGTGCGATCGCGGTGACGGTCGCGCTCAGCCTCACTGCCGATCCTGGCGATCATGGCGTTCGTCGTCGACGTCGGCTTGCTCTACTTCGAGAAGGCCGAGTTGCAGAACGGTGCCGACTCGGCTGCGATGGCGGTTGCGACAGGAATGTGCTCTGATCGGGGCCACCTGCCGCCCGGCGCGACGGCGATCGCGGGATCGTTACGCGGGCGACAATGCCAACGACGATGCTGTCCAGATCTCGTCGCCAGAGCATCGATCTCGTCGCGCGCACAGCGACGGTCGGAGTGACGACCTCACCGAACGCACGATGGAAGCACTGCCTCAATCACCCGTTCGCTTCGCTCATCGGTCTCGATCCGACGACGCACGAAGGTGTCCGCAACGGCGACCGCCGAGTGGGCCGGAAGCCCGACATTCGCGGCTCGACCCTCCACGATCGTGCGAGTGCGAAATCACCGACCGCCCGCCGCACGGCGAGCGACGGTGGATGCGCTACGATACCGACAAGAATCAACAGGCGATCCGGCCGAGCCGGAAGTCCCCGGGGGGTTCGGATGGCTCGACCTCGGCATGCGAAGCTGCGAGAACGACCGTCCCGTCGGATGCACTGCCGTGACACGGATCGACTGGATCCGGCCGAATCCGGACGCCAAGCCTCGACGGAATGCTGCTGCCACAGACGATCACTGATCGCACGGTGTGCAGCGTCGTGCCACGGCAACTCCTACGACGGACGGTTCGGCGAGCGGGAACATCGCGTACTGGCCGATCTCGAAGTTCGCCGCTTCGTGCTGAACGGCTCAGGCTGGCACATTCGCAGGCGGACGGCTAGTGCGGTCCCAGCTTGACAAGCGCTCGTCGCGATCCGGCACGCTCGCCGTACGGCAACCCTGCTGAAGACGGGCCTCAAGGGCACTTCGTCGAAGTACGTCGAGTCGGGGACGCTTCGACCTCGGCGAGCGTGCCCGAGGCGGCGCTCACGCATCGTACGCCTGATCGGACTGAGCTCACGCCTCCCCACCCTACGACCTGATCAAGACCCGAAGCATAACTATGAAGACCCGAATCATCGGCGCGTTCGTCGCCCTCGTCCTCGCCGTCGCCGGCGCGTTCGTCCTGATCACCTACGTTCGCGGAGCTGACGCCCGCGCGGCTGACGGAGCCGAGCTCACCGAGGTCTACATCGTCCAAGAGACGATCCCGAAGGGCACGACGGGCGAGACGTCACCGACTTCGTCGAAGTCGACAGCGTTCCGGAGCGAAACCTCGCTGAGGGGCTGTCACGGATCTCGATGAGCTCGACGGGCTCGTCGCCGACGCCGAGATCCTGCCGGGCGAGCAGCTGCTTGAGGCGCGGTTCATCGATCCGCGGAGCTCGCCGCGCGCGGCGACGTTCCGGTGCCCGAGGGCATGCAGCTCGTTTCCTTCACGCTTCCCGCCGATCGCGTCGTCGGCGGCCAGGTGCAGGCGGGCGACCACATCGGCCTCGTCGGCACCGTCGACCCCGACGAGATCGGGACCAGGAGGACGTGATCAACCCGATGTCGCAATTCGCGTTCCACGGCGTGCTCGTGACGAGGGTGCAGGGCGTCGCGGCGCCGGACCCCGAGACGGGCGAGCAGTCGATCAGAGTCGCGGGCGACAGCTGATGGTGACGATCGCGCTCTCGACGCACGACGTCGAGCGCTGGGTCTGGTTCGTCGAGGGCGAGGCCGCGAGTACGCGCAGATGTGGCTCACGCTCGAGAACGAGGCGACCGACAACAGCGGCTCGGCGCCCGTCACCGGAAGCAACGTGTCGGCAGTGACTCCCTACCTGCTCGTCAGTCGATCGGCCGAGTACGAGTCGCGCTCTCGGGCTGCTGCTCGGCGAGCGACTCGGCGTCGTCACCGGCGAGTTCCTCACGTTCGGCGCCGAACCGTGCGTCGAGCGCGTCGACGGCGAGCCGCGGATCGCGATCCTCGGGCCCGTACTGAACTACGAGGAGACGCGCGACCTCGTCGGGGCGCTCACGGATCGCCAACCCGGAGTCGGACTCATCGTCGTGCGCGAGCAGCGCTCCGATCTCGAGGACTGGGTCGACGAGATCTCGCCTGCACGCGGTGCTGAGCCCGAACGCGTCCGACGAGACGACGCTCGAACTGCTCGAACGCTCTCGGAGTGGCTCGTCGCGAACGGGCAAGGCCGAGGCGCACGACTTCGACGCTCCGCTCGCGGCTCGAGGTCCCCGACGCCGCGCTCGCCGCGCTGGCTCGTCGAGATCGCCGCTGCGTCGAGACCCGCGAGATGACGATGCGCGAGCGAGGATTCGACCCGCTGATCCAGGCGAAGCCCGGTCGCAGGTCTGGGAATTCCCCCCGCTCGACGCAGGCGTGCCGAGCGAGGCGATCGCGGTGGTCGCGCCGAAGGGCGGCCAGGGCAAGACGACGCTCGCGATCAACCTGGCGACCGGCCTCGCCGAGGTCGCCCCGAACTCGGTCGTGCTCATCGATGCCGACCTCCAGTTCGGTGACATCATCACTGCGCTCGGCCTCGAGCCCGAGCGCACGATCGTCGACGCGGTCGCCGATGCGGCTGCCGACGAGATCGTGCTGAAGACCACGCTCACGCATCACGCCGACGGGTTCTTCGTCGTCGCGAGCGCGCCGTCGCCCGAACTCGGGGACGCGGTCCCCGCCGCAGCGCTCGGCCGGCTGATCGAGCGAGCTTCGGGCGATCGTTCCGCTACGTGTCGTCGACACGACGCCTGGTCTCGGTGAGCACACGCTTGTCGTGCTCGAGCACGTGACCGATGCCGTGTTCGTCACGAACATGGGCGTGCCGAGCCTGCGTGCGATGCGCACCGAGTTCGACCTGCTGACGAAGATCGGCCTGATGCCCGGCAACCGGCAGTCGTGGTCAACCAGACCGACAAGCTCAGCGGGCTGACGATCCGTGATGCCGAGCACATCATCGGTGCGCCCATCGACGTCGAGGTGCCACGTCATCGGCGGTGTTGCTCGCGAGCAACCGTGGTGTTCCACTCATCCACGACGATGTGCGCGACCCGGCCGCGAAAGCGATCCGGTCGCTCGTCCTGCGCATCGCCCCCGAAGCATTCCCGAAGCGCAGAAAGATCCAGAGAAGGCGGCGATCAATGAACCTGAATGATCGACTGAACTCGGTCCGGAGCCCAGAGCAGCGGACGCGACGCCGCCACGGCGGTGGAGCCGCCGGTCGACTCCGAGCTGCATGTCGAAGCCCGGAAGCGGCGGACGACTGCGTCTGCGGTCGACCAGCCGCTTGTTCCAGCCGCGGTCGCCGCCGGCGAGGCGCACGCCGCGGTCGACCCGCTCGCCGGCGTGAAGGAGAAGGCCGCCGAGGAGCTGTTCGCGCGGATCGGCACACGGCTCAACGACTCGACGCTGACCGAGGAGCAGCTCCACTCAGCTCGCACGCGCCGAACTCGCCGAGATCGTCGCGGGCGAGCAGCTCGCGCTTTCGACTGCCGAGCGCAATCGACTCATCGACGACATCGGTGCCGACGTGCTCGGCTACGGGCCGCTCGAGCCACTGCTCGAGGACCCGAGCGTGAGCGAGATCATGGTCAACCGCTTCGACCAGCTCTATGTCGAGCGCAACGGCCGGCTGCACGAGACGCCGCACCGGTTCACGGGCGAGCCGCAGCTTCGCCGGGTGATCGAGCGCATCGTCGCGCGAGTCGGGCGCCGCATCGACGAATCGTCGCCGCTCGTCGACGCGCGACTCGAAGACGGGTCGCGCGTCAATGCGATCATCCCGCCGCTCGCCGTGAACGGCTCGTCGCTCACGATCCGAAAGTTCGCGGGTACGCCGTACACGAGTCGAGGACCTGATCAGGTTCGGCACGCTGACGCCCGAGGTCGCGACCGTGCTCGACGCCGCGGTCCGGGCGCAAGATGAACATCCTGGTCTCGGGCGGCACCGGCACCGGCAAGACCACGCTGCTCAACGTGCTGTCCGCGTTCATTCCGAGTGACGAGCGCATCATCACGATCGAGGATGCCGTCGAGCTGCAATTGCAGCAGGAGCACGTCGTTCGGCTCGAAGCACGCCCGCCGAACATCGAGGGGCGCGGCGAGATCACGATCCGCGACCTCGTGCGCAACTCCTTCCGCATGCGACCCGACCGCATCGTCGTCGGCGAGGTTCGCGGCGCCGAGAGCCTCGACATGCTGCAGGCGATGAACACCGGCCACGAGGGGTCGATCTCGACGGTGCACGCGAACTCCCCGCGCGACGCCGTCGTCGCGCATGGAGACGCTCGTGCTGATGGCGGGGATGGACCTTCCGCTCCGCGCGATCCGCGAGCAGATCGCGTCGGCGATCGACATCATCGTGCAGATCACCCGCCACAAGGATGGCGTGCGTCGCGTGACGCACATCACCGAGGTGCACGGCATGGAGGGTGACATCGTCACCCTGCAGGACGCCTTCACGTTCGACTACACGGCAGGCTTCGACGCCAGAAGGCCGGCTGCTGGGCCGAATCGAGCCGACAGGCGTTCGGCCGCGGTTCGCCGAGCGCATCGCCGATCACGGCATCGCGCTGCCGGCGTCGCTCTTCCAGCCCGACTACCGCGAGATGCTCGGGGAGATCCGATGAATCCCGTCGTGCTCGTCGCCGGGCTGGCGGTCGGCCTGCTCGCCGCTCCTGGTGCTGGTGTTCTTCGTGGTCGCGCCGCCCGCCCCGCGCGTTGCGCGCGACCGCCGCGTCGCGCCCGGCGTTGAGCAGGTCTCGCCGCTGACGAAGGTGACCGAGCAGCACGACCGCGGTCATCGAGTCCGCGACGTCGAAGCGACACGCGCCGACTCTTCGGCGCCGAAGAACTCGAGATGGCCGGCATGAAGACGGAGCCGTCGCGGTTCGTCGTGCTCGTCGCATCGGTCGCGAGCGTGTCTCGCACTGCTCGGCGTCGTGCTCGGTCTCGCGAACGGCACCTCGATCCTCTGGGGCATCGTGTTCGCGATCCTCGCGCCCGTCGGTCGCGAAGATCATCCTGATCGTTCGGACGTCGCGGCGGCGGGCGAAGTTCGCCGACCAGATCGACGACACCGTGCAGCTCGTCGCCGGAACCTTGCGCGCCGGGCACGGGCTCAGTCGCAGCCCTCGCCGCGGTGGCGAACGACTGCGGATTCCCCCATGAGCGAGGAGCTCGCGCGCGTCGTGAACGAGATCGCGACTCGGCCGTCCGCTCCCGAGGCGCTCGCGACGACGGCGGAGCGCATGCAGAGCAAGGACTTCGATTGGGTCGCGCAGGCGATCGCCATCAACGCGAGACGGGCGGCAACCTCGCCGAGGTGCTCGACCAGGTCGGCAAGACCATCCGTGAGCGCAATCAGGTCCGCCGCCAGGTGAGCCGCGCTCAGCGCCGAAGGCCGGCTTTCGGGCATCATCCTCGTCGTGCTACCGATCGGCGTTGTTCCTCTTCTTCGTGGTCATCGACCCGACTACATCGCCGTGTTCTTCACGAACATCATCGGCATCGTCCGCGCTGATCGTCGCTGCGGTTCTGCTCGATCTGGGTTCGATCTGGATCGCGTTCACGGTGAGGGTGAAGTTCTGACATGGACGCATCGACGATGGTCGGCTACATCGCCGCGGGAGTGACCGCCGCCGCGGTCGGCCTGTTCGTGTTCCTGCTCTTTCCCAGCCGCTCGGCGGCTGCGTCAGCCGGCGGATGACGACGTGCAGCTGGTACGCGGGGCCGTGCAAGAACGTCGGTCACTGAGTGAGTCGTTGCCGCGGCGGCGCCGAAGGGATATATCGGCTGGCTCGAGAAGCAGATCGTCTACGCGGGCCGCCCGTCGGGCTGGACGATCACGGGCATCGTGACCTGGAAGGTCGTGCTCGCTGCCGTCGCGGCCGTGCTCGGCCTGCTCTTCGTCTCAACGGCGGACCCCAGCCGTTCAAGGTCGTGCTCGCGGTCGCTGCAGTGATCCTGTTGTTCTTCGCACCCGACATGCTGATCAACAGTCGTGCCCACGACCGACAGGAGGCGATCCTCCACGCTCTGCCGGACACGCTCGACCAGATGACGATCGCCGTCGAGGCCGGTCTCGGGTTCGACTCCGCGATGGCGAAGGCCGCCCGCGGCGGCAAGGGGCCGCTTGGCCGAAGAGCTGATTCGCGTGCTGCAGGACATGAGCATCGGACGCACTCGGCGGGATCGCTTCAACGAACTCGAACGGCGCACAAGTCGGAAGACCTGCGACGATTCGTCCGCGCGATCATGCAGGCCGACGCGTACGGCATCGCGATCGGTGAGGTCCTCCGGGTGCAGGCCGGTGAGATGCGCACGAAGCGCCGCCAGCGTGCGGAGGAGCAGGCGCAGAAGGTGACGGTGAAGATCATCTTCCCGCTCATCTTCTGCCTCCTCCCTGCGCTGTTCATCGTGATCCTGACCCCCGCGGTCATCGGCATCATCGAGCAGTTCGCTCGCTGAGGATCATCGAACGGCTACTCGTCAGGGCCTCATTGAAGTCTCGACGCAATGCACGCCCGTGTGATTCTGTGCGCGGGCCACGCAGCGCAGGCCGGAAGATGAAGAGCGGATAGAGCGAGACGCACGTGATGGCGAAGGCAACGAGCGCGACCGTCTCGTTGTTCATGAGGGTCACGATCGAGAGATGCAAGCCAAGGCCGAAGACGACAGCGATAAGTCGACTCGCGCGGAACCAGAGGCCGATGCCGATGATGAGCTCGACCACGACGGTCACGACGGAGGCAACGAAGTAGACCTGCCACGGCAGTTCAAGCCAGACCCAGCCAGAGAGCGGGACACCCGAAATGAACGCGAGATTCATCTTGCTGAGCGCCGAGAACACATAGAGAACCGACAGTTGGCTCATCATGAGCAGCTGCGGCCACCACGCTCACCGCCGTGCGGGTGTGACTCGGTCGCGCCGACCAAGTCAGTCCCGGCTTGAGCAAACACCAGGTACGCCATGAGCAGGGTGGCGAGCCAGCGGTGGCTGCTGTACACCTGCTCATCCCAGAGCAGCACCGTTACGCTCAGCACGACCGAGACGACGGCCGCCGGCGCCGTCATCCAGCCGAACGTCACGGCGGCCCCAGCCGCGACCGCGACGACGAGACCGGCAACCAGCCACGGTGTCGACGGCACAGGCGTGCCGCGAACACGGGTACCGCGAGTCGCCCTGCCGACACCCGTTGCAGGATCTCGAAGGCTTCGACGGCGTTGAAGATCGTGGCGAGGCCGACACCAATGCGAGCGACGGCCACCGGTCGCGGATCGGTGCGAATCTCGGTCAGTCGCATTCGATGCTCCGGACTTTGCCCGACTGCTCGACGCGTACGCTCGTGGCCTCGGGGTCGTAGGTGCAGAGCCCTTCGGGAAGCAGCGGCAACCAGTTCGTATCGGGCCGGTACTTCGCCAGAATCTCGTCGAACGCGCTGAACGGGCGCTCTGATCCATCGGCCTCGATGATGGTGGCGGTGACGGCGCCGAGCCCCGAGTACATCTGAAACCCGAGCTTCTGGGGTGGTGGTTGCAACAGGGCGACGGATGGAATCGCAACCTGCAGGGCGATCACCGCGAGCACCGCGGCAGTACCGATCACGCCGGCACGATCGGGCTTCCGGCGGGCACGCTCGACGTCGGGCGCGGACTCCGCCGCCGGCATCCTTCAGATCGCACCTGCACACTCACAAAAGTTAGGCGCTCAAGCGCGTCGCTCCAACGCCCACATAGTCGCTCCCACGCCCACATAAGTGCGGTCGCTCGCTAGGCTGACGTCACGAGCCTAGGGGAGGTGCCGTGGCCGAGTCCGAACTCACCCGAGCAGTGGCGCCCCGACCTCCTCGGCGACGGGTTCGAGCAGCTGACGCTGCCGCTCGGCACCGACGACGAGGGCGAGGTCGTCGCGACCCTCGTCCGCCACACACCGCAACGCATGCGGTGGTTCTGGGAGCCGCGGGGAGCGGCATCCGGCGTCGATGTGCTCTACGTGCACGGGTGGAGCGACTACTTCTTCAACCCACAGCTCGCCGAGTTCTGGACGGGTGCGGGCGCTCGCTTCTTCGCGCTCGACCTGCGCAAGTACGGGCGCAGCCTGCGGCCCGGGCAGACGCCGGGCTACGTCACCGACCTCGCCACCTACGACGCCGACATCGAGGCGGCGCTCACGCAGATGGGCCACGGTGAGACCAGACGACGCAGGGGCATCCGATCGCGCCCTGATCCTGCTCGGCCACTCCACCGGCGGGCTGACGCTCAGCCTCTGGTCGGCGCGCCATCCCGGTCGTGCCGACGCGCTCGTGCTGAACAGCCCGTGGCTCGAGTTCCAGGGGAGTCGCGTCGCGCGCGAGGCGCTCACGCCCGTGATCAGCTGGGGCGCGAAGGTCAACCCGATGGGGCCGATGCCGAACGTCGACCTCGGCTTCTACACCCGCACGGTGTCGAAGGCGTTCGACGGCGAGTGGGAGTACTCGCCCGAATGGCGTCCCGAGCGTGGCTTCACGGTGTATCCGGCCTGGCTGACGGCGATCCTCGCGGGCCACGCCACGGTCGCGGCGGGCATCGACGTGGGCGCGCCGGTGCTCGCCCTGCTGTCGGCGCGCTCGACGATCCTGCCCCGGTGGGACCCCGCGATGCTCACGACCGACATCGTGCTCGTCGTCGATGACATCGCCCAGCGGGTGCTGAAGCTCGGCCCCGAGGTCTCGGTCGCGCGTATCGACGGCGCACTGCACGACGTGTTCCTGTCACGGCAACCGGCGCGGGGCGCCGCCTACACGGCGACCACCCGGTGGCTGCGCGGCTACGCCCCGGGCAGGCGCTGAGCGCAGCGAGCGGATGCCTCGCGCTACGCCTGTCGCGCGGACGCGAACGGCCCCTTCAACGCCGCCCACTGCAGCAGCATGATCGTCTTCGCGTCCACGATGTCGCGGCCGATGCGCTCGAGCGCATCGTCGAACGAAAGCTCGAGCACCTCGATGTCCTCACCCTCGTCGGCGAGGCCGGCGCGGGCGCCGTCGACCACGTCGCCCCGCCGGTACGGCGCCGCGAAGAAGTGCAGGCGCTCGGTGACCGAGCCCGGGCTCATGTACACGTCGAAGACGTGCTCGACGTCGCCGACGACATGCCCCGTCTCCTCCTCGGCCTCGCGGCGGATGGCGGTCTCGGGGTCGTCCTCATCGAGCAGGCCGGCCGCCGTCTCGATGAACATGCCATCGGGGTGCTCGTTGACGTACACCGGGAAGCGGAACTGGCGGGTGAGCAGCACCGTGCGGGCAACGGGCTCGTAGAGCAGGATCGTTGCCCCGTCGCCGCGGTCGTAGGTCTCGCGTTCCTCGACGGTCCACGAACCGTCGGCGTGCTGGTAGTCGAACGTCGTGGCCCGCGTCACGTACCAGTTCGACGTGAGCACGGTGACGTCGCGCACCCGTACGCGCGGATTGCGGTCGAGGTCGCGGCCGACGAGATCGAGGCCCGTGCGTCCGCGGCGGTCAGGTACGTCGACGCCCGGCTGGGGCATCCGCTCGCTCACGAAGCGAGCCGTCAGCGGAAGTTCACGAACTGCAGGGCGACGTCGAGGTCCTTGCCCTTGAGCAGCGACATCGTGGCCTGCAGGTCGTCGCGACTCTTCGACGAGACGCGCAGCTCGTCGCCCTGGATCTGGCTCTTCACGCTCTTCGGCGCCTCGTCGCGGATGATCTTCGAGATCTTCTTCGCGTTGTCGCTGTCGATGCCGTTCTTCAGGCCGATCTCGATGCGGAACTCCTTGCCCGACGGGTACGGCTCACCCTCGTCGAGCGACCGCAGCGTGATGCCGCGCTTGATGAACTTCGACTCGACGACCTCGAGCACCGCCTTGACGCGCTCCTCGGTCTGCGCCTTGAGCAGCACCTTCTCGCCGCTCCACTCGACCGACGCCCCGACGTTCTTGAAGTCGTAGCGCTGCTCGACCTCTTTGCGTGCCTGGTTGACCGCGTTGTCGGCCTCCATCTTGTCGACCTTGCTCACGATGTCGAACGTTGCATCTGCCATGCGCGCCAGTTTACCGAGCGGATGTCGCGGGATGGGGCATGGGGCGTGCGGGGTCTCGATACGCGGCCGGCTTCGCCGGGCGCTACTCGACCAGCGTGTCAGGCTCAGGCGGGCGGGATCGCCGACGACGAACGCACGCGCAACTCGTAGGGGAGCGGCGTCGCTGCGGGGGCGGGCGCATCGGGCGTGCTGGGCTCGAGCCGCTCCATGAGCACGTCGACCGCCATCTCGCCCTGCAGCCGCGGAAACTGCGCCACGGTCGTGAGGCCGAAGAAGTCGCTGAGGTCGTGGTCGTCGATGCCGACGATCGACACGTCGCGCGGCACGACGAGTCCGAGGTCGCGTGCGGCGAGGATCGACCCGATGGCCATCTCATCGGATGCCGCGAAGATCGCCGTCGGGCGACGATGGGGTGCACCCAGCAGCTGCTTCGCCGCGTTGTACCCGCCCCGGATCGTGAAGTCGGCGGGCGCGAACAGGCGAGGGTCCACCTCGATGCCCGCGTCGCGCAGCGCACCCTCGTAGCCGGTGCGGCGGTTCGTGGGCAGGTGGAAGTCGAGGTCGAACTCGAGGTCGCCGCCGATGTGGGCGATGCGCGTGTGGCCGAGGCCGATGAGGTGCTCGGTGGCGAGCCGTGCCGACGGCGGCGTCGTCGATGGTGAGCGTGGGCACGCCGGGGATCGGTCCGCCGACGCCGACGAGGGGCTTGCCCAGGTCGTGCAGCCGGGTGACCTCGTGCTCGGTGAGTTCGAGCGAGACGGCGATCACGGCGTCGACGCGCTGGCGCAGCAGGAAGTGCTCGAACACGCTCGAGCGCTCGTTGCCGTCGCCCGACAGGTTGTACAGGGTGAGGTCGTAGCCGCGGCGCAGCAGCTCGCGCTGCGCGCCCTCGAGCACCGACGAGAAGAACCAGCGGTTGAGGAACGGAATCACCACTCCGATGTTGCGCGTGCGACCCGACGCGAGGCTCGACGCGTTCGACGACACCACGTAGCCCAGGCGCGCGGCGGCCTCTTCGACCTTCGCCTTCGACGCGGGCGACACGTGGCCGCGTCCGCTGAGCGCGCGCGACACCGTCGCGGTCGACACTCCCGCGAGCTTCGCCACCTCTTCGATGCCGGCCATGACTCCTCTTCCCGGCACAGCCGAGTCAGGGGCATCCTATCGTCTGCCCAGTAATCAGGCGGATCACGCGGACTTTCATCTCGCGCTCTTCGGGGTGGCGCATTGCCGTACCCCCGTTCGTGGGATAGACATGGCGAGGTTTGTTTTTCTCGGGGGCGTTGGCCGGCGTGCGGCTATATGAAGGGAGCAACACGCGTGAAGTGGGTCAAACGCATCGTCATCGCGCTGGTCGTGGTGTTCGCGTTCTTCTACATGGTCACCCGCCCCGAAGATGCAGCCAATGCCGTGCAGGGCGCCGTCGGCGCAGTGTGGGGCGGCGTGGAGTCTGTGGGTCAGTTCTTCACCTCACTGGCGACATAGGGCGGACGGCGCACCATGACGCGTCGCGGCTTCTTCGACCCGCACGTCGAGCGGTACCTCATCGCCGATGAGGGTGAGGTCGTCATCGACGAGGTCGCCAAGCACTGGGCGGCGATCGTCATGCCCGTCCTCGAGCTGCTGCTCGCGTTGCCCGTGCTGCTGCTCATCTTCGTGATGCCGTCGCAGCTCTACTGGCTGCCGGTCATCGCCGCGCTCTGGCTCGCGCTGCGGGGCATCTGGCGCATCCTGCAGGCCCAGATGGACCGGTTCGTGATCACCAACATGCGCGTGTTCCGAGCGAACGGCATCCTCACGCAGCACATCGCGACGATGCCGATCACCCGAATCCTCGACATCTCGGTCAAGCGGTCCATCCCCGGACGCATCTTCGGCTACGGCCACTTCATCTTCGAGTCGGCCGCGCAGGACCAGGGCCTGCGCGAGATCAGGTTCGTCGGCAACCCCAACGAGCGCGGCCTCACCATCCAGCGCGTCATCCAGCGTTCGGGTCTTCGCGGCGGGATGCGCTCGGCCGGGCAGGACTTCGTCAACGCCGACTCCGGCCGCGGCGACGGGAGCCCCTTCGACACCGGCCGCAACAACACCGGCCGCATCGACTCCGGCCGCACCGACACTGCTCCCATCGACACGACCCGGGTCGACACCGAGGCGTGGAGAGTGAGCGCCGACAACCCCGCGTGGGATCCGAAGTCGGGCGAGACCCAGCCCCTCGGTTGAGGCGAAGATCGGCGCGCGCGAGCGCCCGTCAGAGCCGCGCGCCGCCGCGCGCGGGCGTGGTGAACGGGGCGTGAACAGGGGCGGGACATCCGCTCGTCGCCTCGATTTCACGACACGCCACCTCCCGGGTATCCTTGACAGGCCCCCGGTTGTGTGCAGAACTCGGTCGGGTGCGATGGCGAGTTACCCAAGCGGCCAAAGGGATCTGACTGTAAATCAGCTGTCTACGACTTCGGGGGTTCGAATCCCTCACTCGCCACAGGACACGAGAAGTAGCCCCGGTCACGACTCGAACGAGACGCTGAGCGGGGCTATTCGTTGCTGTGCGCACTTCGCTGCCAGGAAAGCGTCGATTCGCATGGCGCGCGGAACTCTGTCCGCGGCAGGGCGCTCGCTGACCGGCCCAGCGCGGACACAGAACAGCCCGCCCCGCCGAAGCGGGACGGGCTGCTGGGTGATGCGGTGGATCAGGCAGACGGGCGCGATCGTGACCGGCCGGGGTGTTCGGCAGGTCGTGCAGGATCTGACGGGCCGTCGGAGGTGACCTGTAGACCGACCGGTGATGCCGTCGCCGTACTCGGGCCGAACCGGTCGTCCTGCCGGGTGTCTCGACGCAGCCAGGTCGGCCCGCGGGCACGCTCACCTTAAGCCGGTGAGCGTCTTCGCGGCGCTCGATCGGGGTGACGTCAGCCGCTCGTCTCGCTGGTCAGGTCGAAGCCGAGGATCTGGTGTGCCGTTGCCGTTCTAACCGGGGTGGCTTGATCGTTGCAGAGTACTCGGCTGGCGGTATTGGTGACCGATCTGCGCCGTGCCGGGTGAGCCAGGCCATCTGTAGTCGGCGATGACTGCTCGCGGCTGGCGGTGAGAGGTGATGACTTGTCGACCCCTTGGGCGCGCCGTCGCTGTGTCCAACGCGGCGTTGTTCAGCCGCATGGCCGAGGACTGGATGTCGCCCTTGGTGACGGTGACCGACGCCGCTGTCGTCGGTGGTGGCGGCGTTGGCCGAGGTTGCGGCGACGAACGGGATGGCGATCGCGGCGGCGGCCACGAGGCCGATGAGGATCTTGCGCATGCGGGATGGTGCCTTTCGGTGGGTGCGAAGCCGGGTCTTGCAGGTACCGCTCCAGCGTCGCGCAGAAGTGTTGTTGACGAAATGCTAACAGGGTTATTGACGAAACGCTAATTGGGCATAGGCTTGCCCCATGAGCGAACCGCCCAAGTACACCCGCCTCGGCCCCGCAGAGCGGCGCGACCAGATCCTCGACACCGCCAACGCGCTGTTCGCCGAGCGTGGCTACGAGGAGGTCAAGATCGAGGACATCGCGAAAGAGGCAGGCATCACACGCGGACTGGTCCACCACTACTTCGGCGGGCGCAAGGAGGTCTACATCGCGCTGCTCGAGAGGGTCGGGACCATCCGCGAGGAAGAGCTGCGACCACCCGTGGGTCGAAGCGCTCATGCGCGCGTGGCGGACTCGGTATCGCGCTGGCTCGATTGGACGGAGGCGAACCGCACGATCTACCTCGCGACGATGGCGCCCGGTGAAGGCGTCGCCGACCCCGACGTGAGACGCGAAGTCGCAGATCTCGTGCGACGAGCGGTCGTCCTGGTCACGGTCTTCCACAGCGACATCGCCGAAGACTCGCCCCGGCTGCGCTATGCGCTCGAGTGCTGGACCGGCCTGAACCGTTCCGCGACACGCCGCTGGCTTCGCGGCGAGGCCACCCGCGAGACGACGCAGGAGTTGCTCACCTCGACCCTCGAACACGTCCTGCGCACGTTCGGAGCGCCGCCCTCCCCGAGCGGGCGGACATCTCCACCGAAGCGGTCTCGCACGCCGTAACGCCTGCGGTGTCAGGGGGACGCTCGTAGAATCGGTGTCATCCCGCGCGGGCCGGCGCGCTCCCTCATTCGATCCGAAGGAACGAGGCGCCGCCCGTGCAGCGGTCCGACGACACGGCATGGCATCCGCTGCTCAACGCCCAGGAACGAACCCCCGGCGTGTGGACGCTCGTCGACTCCACGGGCCGCGATTACGGCGTCGTCAGGATCGTCCGCGAGGGTTCCGCGATCGTCTACCTCGGGGAACTCCGCGGTCAGCGGCTCGGGGGGCGCAACGTCAGGCTCCGTGATGCCGTCGAGAAGGTCCACGCCGCCTACGTCAGATCCTTCAACCCGACCCCGGTTCGCGCCAGGCCGTTCGATCGCGATCGTTGACCCGGCATCGTGCTTCGCACGAGAGGCGCGTCGGCTCGTTCGCGAGGCGTTCGTCGGGCGTTCGCCGATGCGGTCCGCGGGCAGGGCGTAGCGTGAGGGGATGACCCAGCACGAGGCATCCGTCGACCCTGTCGCCCTGCTCGACCTCGCGAGGAGCATCGCCGTCGAAGCGGGGGAGTTCGCCCTCGCGGCGCGCCGCGCGGGCGGCACCGGCGTCGAAGTCGCCGCGACCAAGTCGACGCCCACCGACATCGTCACCGCGACCGACCGCGAGACCGAGGCGCTCATCCGCCGGCGCATCCTCGAGGCGCGTCCCGAAGACGGCATCCTCGGTGAGGAGCATGCCTCGCGCGTGGGCACGAGCGGCGTCAGCTGGGTGGTCGATCCGATCGACGGCACGGTGAACTTCCTCTACGGCGTGCCCGCGTGGACCGTGAGCGTCGCCGTCGTGGCCGGCGAACCCGACCCGGCCGGCTGGCAAGGACTCGCGGGCGTGGTCGTGAACCCGACGACGGGCGAGGTGTTCGCCGCGAGCGCGGGCGGTGGGGCGTGGCTCGGCGACGAGCGACTGCAGGTCAACACGGGCGTCCCGCTCGGTCGCGCGCTCGTCGGCACCGGGTTCGGCTACTCGTCCGACGTGCGGCGCGAGCAGGCACAGGTGCTGCTCGGGATGCTGCCGCAGGTGCGCGACATCCGCCGCATCGGCTCGGCCGCGCTCGACCTCGGCATGCTCGCCGCCGGACGCCTGGACGCGTTCTACGAGCGTGGGCTGAACCCCTGGGATCACGCGGCCGGCGCCATCATCGCGCGCGAGGCCGGGGCGCAGGTCGGCGGGCGTGGCGGCGGGCGCGAGAGCTCGGAGCTGTTCATCGCGGCCGCCCCCGGGCTGTACGACGAGCTCGCGGCGGCGCTGGAGGCGGCCGGGGCGTGAGTTCCCGGCCCGTTTCGAGGGTCGGTGCAGCCGGCCTCTCGGCGTGTCGCAGAGGAAACCGCAGGTCAGTCAGGGCAACTGCGACGGAACCGTCGTTCGTGCGTGGCATTCGCGTTCGAGACCGGTTACGCTTTACCAATCCGTTATCTCGGCGCTGGCCGGGATGAGCACCTCCCGAAGTCCCATCCCCCGCTTTTTCCCCCACGCCGAAAGTCTCCAACACGTGCTCGAGTCCCCCCTCGTGCCCGACGGTTCCACGCCAGGCACTCAGGCTGATCTGCGGCCTGAGCGACCCCTGAGCCGTCGTGAGCTGCGTGCCCGCGAGGCCGCCGAAGCGCCGCGCGCCTCCGCGGCGTCGGGCGACGCCGGTGCGCTTGCGATGCGACCACGTGGGGTCGAGCGTGCGGTGCAGTCGAACCGGGTCGAGTTTCCGGCGCAGCCCGCTGCGATCGAGTTCGCCGCCCGGCCGGCGGTTGTCGAACCGGCTGTCCAGCCTGCTGCGATCGAGTTCGCCGCCCAGCCGGCGGCGGTCGAGCCTGCAGTCGCAGCGATTCCGGATGCCCCTGCCCCCGTCGCCACCGCACCCTCCGGCGGTTCGCAGCCGAGCTTCGATGAGCTCTTCGGCATCGCGCCGACGTCGCCCGAGCCAGTAGCTCGCCGCTCGCGGCGCGCGGCCGAACCCGTCGCCGACGTGCAGCCTGCCGGCGTGCAGCCCGCCGAGTGGCGGCCCGCCGAACGGCCTCGGGCCGACAGGCCGGCCCCAGCGACACCCGTCTTCACCCCGCAGATCCCCGAAACACCCACCGCACTTCCCAAGGCCGAGTCGACCGCCCCACGGCGTGATCGCGACTCGGCCTTCGCCGTGTCACGCAACGCCCCGGGCGCTGCCGACGCCGGCGTCGGCGGATTCGACGCCCTGTTCGCCGACCTCACCGTCGACGATGACGAGCCCGAGACCGGGCGTGGCCGTGGCGGCCGTTCGGCTCGTGCCGAGCGGGCGCCGAAGAAGGCCAAGAAAGCCAAGAAGGCGAAGCCGGCCAAGGCATCGTCGAAGCCGCTGATGCGGTCGGGCAACGCTGCGGCGGTGGTGACCTCGGCTGCGGTCGGAGCTGCCGCGGCCGATCTTGCGGCATCCGGCTCTGCTGCTGCGGCAGCCTCAGCTGCGGCAGCTTCATCTGGGGCTGCCGCGACTGCAGCTACCTCTTCTGCGACTGCTTCCACTTCGGCCGCGACCGCAGCGATCGCGCGGGGCGTGACCCCGGCCGCGCAGAGCCAGCCGCAGGCGGCCAGCGCGACCCCGGCCGTGCCGAGCGCACCGGCAGCTGCTGCCTCCGACGACTTCGCGGCCGCGATCGCCGCGGCAGCGATGGGGACGACCACGCCGAGCCACACCGAGGTCGTCGACGACCTCGACCTGTTCGCCGCCACGCTCGGCAGCGACACCCCCGCTCCGACGTCGCGTGCGTCCTCGACCGAGTCGAGCCGTTCCTCCCGTCGCCCGCAGCCGTCGCCTGCGGCGAATGCCCGCCGCGCGGCGTCTGACATCGCCCGCCGTGCGGCCGAGTCGGTGCCGAGGGGCCGGGCCGCGACATCCGCTCGCGTCTCGCCGGCTCGCCCGTCGTCCGTCCGCCCGCCCCAGGGTCGGCGGCGCGGCGCCCGCGGCGTCGCGAGCGTCATCGCCATGAGCTTCGCGGCGCTGCTCGCCATCGCGACATCCGTGCCGTCGCTCTCGCTGCTGACGCCCGCCGACGTGCAGGCCATGGCGCTCGAGCAGGCGAGCGGGTACGGCGAGGACGGGCAGCGTGTCGTGATCTCGGGCGGCGTGCTGGCGACGCAGAGCGTGCAGTCCGAGGGGTACGAGTCGCAGACCGTGCAGGAGTACGCAGAGGCGGCGGGCATCCGGGCCGACACCGACTTCATCAACAACCCCGCCGGAACCATCCAGTGGCCGTTCGCCGTCGGCGTGCACGTCGGCGACCGGTTCGGCTACCGCGACTGCGCCGGATGTTCGAGCGACCACGGCGGCCAGGACTTCAACCCCGGCCTCGGTGCCGAGATCCAGGCGATCGCCGACGGCACTGTCGTCGACTCGACCGACGAGGGCGGTTCGCTCGGCGTGGTCGTCATGATCGACCACATCATCGACGGCGAACTCATCACCAGTGTCTACGCGCACATGGAGTACGGCTCGCGCCGATTCGAGGTCGGCGACACCGTCGAGGTCGCCGACGTGCTCGGCACCACCGGCTCGACCGGCATGTCGACCGGTCCCCACCTGCACTTCGAGATCCGCGTGGGCGGCGTCGACGGCACCAAGGTCGACCCGCTCGAGTGGCTGTACGCCAACACGAACTAGGCGGCAGGCACTTCCGCGGTGACGGCGGCACACCACCGCTGCCCATGATCTCCAACTCAGGAGAATTGCTCTCAAGCGCGCTGTGGCGCCCGGATGGGTCCCAATCTCCTGAGCTGGGCCCCTCCGGTCACGCTGGGCCGCAGGCCTCCCGAGGGTGAGGCGCGGCCGCACCGCTCAGCCGCCCGTGCCTCCCTCGGGCTCGAGGAGCTCGAGCGAGGCAGGGCTGGGCGTGGCCGAGCACTTCGCCCACTCGAGATGGAAGCGCTGGGCGAACAACAGTCCGCCCGATGCGTCGCGCGCGGCGAGCGTGACTGATGCCGGACGCGCGTCGTCGAGCTGCGCCATCCATTCGCCGTCGGCAACCAGTTCGAGCGTTCGCGCGTCGGCCGCGCACCCCGACCAGCACTGCACCGATGCGATTCCGGGCTTGACTGAGCGCACCTCGAGAGGTGCAGGCGACGAGGCGTCGCACGCGGGTGCGACGCATCCGCTCAGGGCGAGCGTCGAGATGAGGGTGAGCACTCCGGCGGCGTGTCCGCGACGCATGCGATCACGGTAGTACAGGTGGCCTCTGCAAATCAGGAAAACTGCACTGAGTGCGGATCTGAGATGCGGATGCCTCCCAATCTCCTGAGTTGCGCGATACGCACTCTCCTCCTCAACGTTGGCCCGCGCGTCCGCTGTCTTCACAAATCAGCGGCGTGCGGCCGGCGGGTGCGCAGGGACACGCCAACCTCGTCCAATGAATCCCCGATCGCTCAACACACCCGACGAGTTGATCCGCCGCAACGGGGGCGCGCTCCCGCTCGCCGCGATCAGGCGGGCAGGACTCGACGGTGCACCGCTGCGCGCCGGCGTGCGAGCCGGGCAGATCACTTCGGTCCGGCGAGGCTGGTACGCGGTTCCGGATGCCCCGGCTGACGTGGTTCGCGCAGTTCGCGTCGGCGGCGCACTCACCGCGTCTTCGGCCGCACGCCTTCGAAACCTGTGGCTGCTCGATGACCCGTTCCTCCATGTACGCGTGCCGAGCACTGCATCAGGCCTTCGGTCGCCCTCCGACGCGACCGTCGCCCTCGACCGGTCGGAGCACGGGGTATGCGTGCACTATCGTGCGGCCGGATCGAGGACTGTTGTCGGCGATTTCCCTGCGCGCGACGGCCTCGTCAGGAGCCTCGCCGAGATGTTCCGTTGCGCTGGGACGGTTCCCGCCATGATCGCGCTCGAGTCGGCGCTGAACCGGGGTGAGATGCCGATGCAGGCGATCGAATCGGTGCGATGCCTCGTGCCCTCGTGGGCGCATCGGCCGCTCGAGCTCGCAACGCCCGACAGCGATTCGGGACTCGAGACGATTGCGCGACTGCTGTTCCACCGCGTGCGTGTTTCGGTGCGAACTCAGGTGCTCGTCATGGGCGTGCGCCACGTCGATCTCCTCGTCGGTGATCGGCTCGTGATCGAACTCGACGGGCGGGCATTCCATTCGGGCGAGGACTTCGAGCGCGATCGCCGCCACGACCTCGAGCTGGCGCTGCGCGGCTATCTCGTCGTCCGTCTGTCGTACCGCATGGTCGTCCATGACTGGGATGCCACCCATCGAGCTGTGCTCGAGCTCGTCGCGCGCGGGCTGCATCGGTGGGGGAGAGCGACTCGCGAGTTGACGGAGTTCGGTGCGCTCAACTCAGGAGAATGGGCGCGATCCGCCGTGTGAAGCAAGGATGGCGCCCATTCTCCTGAGTTGCGAAGTGAGCGGAAGTCACGCGGGGTTGCCCGCGCGATGCGGCTAGGCGCGCAACCAGGCGGTGGTGTCGGCCGGAAGAGCGTGATCGTCGAGCGCCGTGCTCGAGAGCAGCACGTCGCCGGCGGGCAGCTCGACCGGCTCGGTGCCCGTGTTCGCCACCACGACGACGTCGCCGTTGCGGAACGCCACGACCTCGGCCGGGTATCCGGACAGCCACTCGAGCGAGCCCGAGGGGAGTCCATGCTCGCGCCGCAGCGCGAGGGCGTCGCGGTACATCGAGAGCGTCGAGCCGGCGACGCCGCGCTGCTGATCGCGCGCGAGCTCGGCCCACTGTGCGGGCTGCGGCAACCACGAGGCATCCGACGGGCCGAACCCGTAGGACGGCGCCGCGGCGACCCAGGGCAACGGCACGCGGCATCCGTCACGCCCGTAGCGTTCGTGGTTCGTGCGGAACCAGGTGGGGTCCTGCCGTGCGTCGTCGGGCAGGTGGATGACCTCGGGAAGCCCGAGCTCCTCACCCTGGTAGAGGTACGCGGAGCCGGGCAATGCGAGCATGAGCGCCGTCGCGGCGCGAGCGCGGCGCAGTCCGGGCGCGTACTCGGGAAGTCCGTTCGAGCGGGGACCGAGGCCGTGACCCTGGGGGTTGACCTCGGTCACCGAGAGGCGTGTGGCGTGGCGCACGACGTCGTGGTTCGAGAGCACCCAGGTCGAGGGCGCACCGACGGCGCCGAACGCGTCGAGCGAGGCGTCGATGACCGTGCGCAGCGCAACGGCCTCCCACGGGGTCTCGAGGTAGGCGAAGTTGAAGGCCTGGTGCATCTCATCGGGTCGCACCCACTTGGCGACGCGGGTGAGCGGGTCGACCCACGCCTCGGCAGCCAGGATGCGCTCGCCGGGGTACTCGTCGAGCAGCGCGCGCCAGTCGCGGTAGATCTCGTGGACGCCGTCTTGCGCCCAGTAGGGTGCGCTGTCGCCGTTCTCATCGCTGATCTGGGGCTCGAGCGCGACGCCCGTCGCGTCGGCGCCCACCGTGTCGTGCTCGACGGTGACGCCGCCGGCGCCGCCCATGCTGCCGCCCTCGGCGGGCGGCGTGTAGTCGGGCAGGCCGTCGGCCTTGATCATGCCGTGCGCGACGTCGACGCGGAACCCGTCGACACCGCGGTCGAGCCAGAAGCGCAGGGTGCGGCGGAACTCCTCGCGCACCTCTTCGTTCGTCCAGTCGAAGTCGGGCTGCGAGCTGTCGAAGAGGTGCAGGTACCACTGGCCGGGCGTGCCGTCGGCCTCGGAGATGCGGGTCCAGGCGGGGCCGCCGAAGACCGACTCCCAGTTGTTGGGGGGCAGCTCGCCGGCGGTGCCGCGGCCGTCGCGGAACAGGTAGCGCGCCCGCTCGGCGCTGCCCGGTGCGGCGGCGAGGGCGGCCTGGAACCAGACGTGCCGGTCGCTCGAGTGGTTGGGCACGAGGTCGACGATGACGCGGATGTCGCGTGCGTGGGCTTCGGCGACCATGTCGTCGAAGTCGGCCAGGGTGCCGAAGAGGGGATCGACGTCGCAGTAGTCGGCGACGTCGTAGCCGGCGTCGCGCTGGGGCGAGGTGTAGAACGGCGAAAGCCAGATCGCGTCGATGCCGAGCTCGTGCAGGTCGCCGATTCGCGACGTGATGCCGGCGAGGTCGCCCATGCCGTCGCCGTTCGCATCGGCGAACGACCGGGGGTAGATCTGGTAGATCGCGGCGGTGCGCCACCATTCGGAAGTCATGCGGAAACTGTACGGCATCTGAACAGTTGATGGAAACGCTTGCATACCCAGCGCAAGAACTGATGGTCACGAACCGGTATCGATCAGGCAATCCCGGTTTGGTAATGCAGCGCCATCAAGGTATACCTGTAATCGCTTGCATCTCGCGAGCACTCCACACGAAAGAGCGGCCTTTCGGTCACGGTGCAGTGGTTCCGCGCGGCGGAACGGGGATTACAGCTCCTCCACCAGGCGAAGGTGCCGGACTCATGCATACGAAGGGCACACACCAATGAGGGTGAACAAGAAGGGCCTGCTCGCAGCCGGCGCAGCGGCGATCGTCGTGACGCTCGGCCTGTCGGCTTGCTCCACGGGCTCCGGCAACACCGACCAGGCAGACGCCGCTGGCGGCACGCTCACGGTCTGGGTCGACGCCGAGCGCGTCGATGCGCTGCAGGCCGCAGCCGACGCGTACTCCGAGGAGAAGGGCGTCGAGGTCGAGCTCGTCGGCAAGGACAACGCCGACATCAAGGACGACTTCATCCAGCAGGTCCCGACCGGCAAGGGCCCCGACATCACCATGGGCGCGCACGACTGGCTCGGCGAACTCTCGACGAACGGCGTCGTCGCGCCGATCGAGCTCGGCGACTCGGCTGCCGACTACCTGCCCGTCGCGGTCGACGCATCGACCTACGAGGGCACCACCTACATGCTTCCCTACGCGGTCGAGAACATCGCCGTGCTGCGCAACGCCGACCTCGTTCCCGAGGCCGCCACGAGCTTCGACGACATGATCGCCAAGGGCCAGGCCGCCGGCCTCGCCCACCCGTTCGTGGTCGAGCAGGGCGCCGAGGGCAACCCCTACCACCTCTACCCGTTCCAGACCGCGTTCGGTGCGCCCGTCTTCGGCACGAACGACGAGGGCTACGACCCCACCGACCTGCAGATCGGCAACGCGGGCGGCGAGCAGTTCGCCACCTGGCTCGGCACGCAGGGCAAGAACGGCACCGGCAACTTCAACACCGACATCGACGGTGACATCGCCAAGCAGGCGTTCCTCGACGGCACCGCCGCCTTCTGGCTGACCGGTCCGTGGAACGTCGGCGCCGCGATCGACGGTGGCATCAACGTCGCCATCGACACCGTGCCGAGCCCGACGGCCGACGCCGCCCAGCCCTTCGCCGGCGTCAAGGGATTCTTCGTCTCGTCGGAGTCCGAGAACAAGGTCGCCGCGAACGACTTCCTCGTGAACTACATCGGCACCGAGGACGTGCAGATGGAGCTCTTCGAGGCCGGCAACATCCTCCCCGCACTCTCGGCCGCGGCCGAGGCCGCCTCGAGCGACCCGATCATCGAGGGCTTCGCCGCCGTCGGTGCCGAGGCCGTCCCGATGCCGGCGATCCCGGCCATGGGCTCGGTGTGGCAGTACTGGGGCATCGCCCAGGCTGAGATCATCAACGGCGCCGACCCCGTCGCCACCTGGCAGAAGCTGACCGCCGACGTGTCGGCAGCCATCGGCTAACAACGCCGACTGCTCCGGGTCGGATGCCACGCGGCATCCGACCCGGGGCACTCCGCGTCTGAGGGGAAGAGCGAGCACGAATGAGCACCAAGATCGACGACGAGGTCGTACCCGACACGTCCGCCACGTCGGCCACGTCGGCCACGGCACCCAAGCCCACGAAACGGCAGCGACAGGCCGCAGGCATCGCCGACGCGGCATCCGGGGGCATCAAGGTGCTCCTCATCAAGCTGCTCGCACTCGGCATCGTCGATGCCATCGCGCTCTACGCGCTCTTCATCCTCGTGACCGCGGACCAGTGGCTGATCGCGGCGGTCGTCGCGGTCGTCGCGGTCGCTGTGAACTGGATCTACTTCTCGCGCCGCCGGCTGCCCGCCAAGTACCTCACGCCCGGGGTCATCTTCCTCGTGCTGTTCCAGGTGTTCGTGCTCGTCTACACGGGCTACATCGCATTCACGAACTACGGCACCGGCCACAACGGCTCGCAGGAGCAGGCCGTGTCGTCGCTGATGGCGTCGTCGCTGCAGCGCGTCGAGGACTCCCCGACCTACCCCGTGACCGTCGTCGACCAGTTCGGAACGCTCGGGCTGCTGGTCACCGACCCCGACGGCGATGCCCTCATCGGCACGAACGAATCCCCGCTCGCCGAGGTCGACGCCGAATTCGAGAACGGCAAGGCCGTCGCCGTCGACGGCTGGACGAGCCTGCAGTTCGCCGACGTGATCGCCCGCACGGACGAGATCACCGAGCTGGCCGTGCCGTTCTCAGACGACCCGAACGACGGCGCCGTGCGCACCCCCGACGGTTCGTCGGCATACCAATACACGTCGACCCTCGAGTACGACGAGGCGGCCGGCACGATGACCGACCTCACCACGGGCACCGTCTACTCCGACATCGGCACCGGCGCCTTCACGTCTCCCGACGGCGAGGAACTCCTGCCCGGCTGGCAGATCACGGTCGGTTTCGACAACTTCGTGCGCGCGGTCACCGACCCGCGCCTGGCACAACCGCTCATCTACGTGACGCTCTGGACGTTCGCATTCGCCTTCATCTCGGTGGCGTCGACGTTCTTCCTCGGGCTGTTCCTCGCGATCGTGTTCAACGACATGCGCATGCGCGGGCGCAAGTACTACCGGGTCCTGATGATCCTGCCGTACGCGATTCCGTCGTTCCTCTCGGCCCTGATCTGGGCGGGAATGATGAACGAGAGCTTCGGATTCATCAACCAGGTGATCTTCGGCGGGGCATCGATCCCCTGGCTGACGGATCCATGGATGGCGAAGGTCTCGGTGCTGCTCGTGAACCTCTGGCTCGGGTTCCCGTACATGTTCCTCGTGTGCATGGGTGCGCTGCAGTCGATCCCCGACGACATACAAGAGGCGGCGACCGTCGACGGCGCGAAGCCCTGGGCGGTGTTCCGGCTGATCAAACTTCCGCTGCTACTCGTCACTGTCGCGCCGCTGCTGATCGCCTCGTTCGCATTCAACTTCAACAACTTCAACGTGATCTACATGTTGACCGACGGTGGTCCACGAGATTCGAATGCGCCGATCCCGGTCGGGTTCACCGACTTGCTCATCACCATGGTCTACAAGGTGGCCTTCACCGGACAGTCGCGTGACTACGGGCTCGCGAGCGCCTACTCGATCATCATCTTCATCATCGTCGCAGTGATCTCGATCATCGCGTTCCGTCGCACCAAGAGCCTCGAGGAGCTGAACTGATGGCCAAGAAGGGCACGAAGGAGCATCGCTCCTGGATCGAGGCGGATGTCGTGGGCGCCGAGATCATGTCGGCCGCCCTCGACGCCGAGGCCGAGCGAGCGGCACATCCGCGGGGCGTCCCGCTGAAGCGCCCGTTCAACCTCAGCCGCTGGTTCCGCGCGACGGGTTGGCGTCACATCGTCGGCATCGTGATGGTGGCGTTCTCGCTCTTCCCGATCGTGTTCGTCATCTCGTCGTCGTTGAACCCCAACGGCACCCTCACCGGCTCGAACGCGCTGTTCTCGGCGATCGGCTTCGAGAGCTACGCGCGCATCCTGACCGACCCCCAGGTTCCCTACACGCAGTGGTTCGCGAACACGATCCTCGTCGCCGCGATCACCGCCATCGGCACCGTGTTCCTCGGCGCGCTCGCGGCGTATTCGTTCTCCCGCATGCGATTCACGGGCCGACGGTTCGGGCTGATCTCGATCGTCGTCGTGCAGATGTTCCCGCAGATGCTCGCCGTGGTGGCGATCTTCCTGCTCATGAGCTCGATCTCGGACTGGTTCCCGGCGATCGGCCTGAACACCCACATCGGCCTGATCATGGTGTACCTCGGCGGCGCGCTCGGCGTGAACACGTTCCTCATGTACGGCTTCTTCAACACGATCCCCGCGTCGATCGACGAGGCCGCGAAGATCGACGGAGCCGGCCACGCCCGCATCTTCTTCACGATCATCCTGCGCCTCGTGGCCCCGATCCTGGCCGTGGTGGCGCTGCTGTCGTTCATCTTCTCGGTGAACGAGTTCGCCGTGGCATCCGTGATGCTCATCGACACCGAGAAGCAGACGCTCGCGGTGGGGCTCACGAAGCTCGTGTCGAACCCGCGATACGCCGACTGGAGCGCGTTCTCGGCCGGTGCCGTGATGGCGATGCTCCCCGTCGTGGCGCTGTTCCTCTGGCTGCAGAAGTACATCGTCGGTGGTCTCACCGCCGGCGCGGTCAAGTAGGCCCCGGCTCCCCATCACAGTGTCGTCGGTGTCTGCTCGTTCAGGGGATCTTGCCGACTCGCCGAGCAAAGCGCGGCTCGATACGGCGTGTCGCCCAATTCCCCTGAACGAGCAGAAGGCTGCGTCTGAGAGGGTCGAACCATGCCTGAGCGACTGAGCCCGCACCACGACGGATCGCCCTTGCACGTCTCGACCCAGGCGCCAGCGCTCGGCGAGGTGGTGCGAGTGCGCCTGCGCGTTCCCGACTCGTTCGGGCCGGTGCGGTGGGTCGGCACGCGATCGAACCCGAACCGCGAGCCGAGGTTCGACGAGGCGGTGCGGCTGGACGCCGTCGATGATGGCGCAGGCGACGGCTGGCAGTGGTGGGAGGCCGCCGTCGAGGTCGAGAACCCCGTGCACGGCTACCGCTGGCTGCTCGTCGGCGAAGACGGCCGCCAGCACTGGCTGAACCAGGCCGGGCTTTCGAGCGTCGAGGTGCGCGACCACGATGACTTCCGTCTCGTCGCGCATTCGCCTGCACCCGAGTGGACAGCGTCGAGCGTGCTGTACCAGGTGTTCCCCGACCGGTTCGCCAGATCGGATGCCGCTGCCGGCCGCCCGGCGCCCGACTGGGCGATCCCCGCCGAGTGGACCGACCCGGTCGACCTCGTGCCGCCGGCCCGCTCGGCGCAGTTCTACGGCGGAGACCTCGACGGAGTGCGCGAGCACCTCGACCACCTCGAATCGCTCGGCATCAACCTGCTCTACCTCACGCCGTTCTTCCCGGCGCGGTCGAACCACCGCTACGACGCGTCGACGTTCGACCACGTCGACCCGCTGCTCGGCGGAGACGATGCGCTGGTCAGGCTCGTCGAGGCCGCTCACGCACGGGGCATCCGTGTCATCGGGGACCTCACCTCGAATCACTCGGGCGACGCGCACGAGTGGTTCCGCGCGGCGCAGGCCGACCAGGCGGCGCCGGAGCGCGAGTTCTACTACCTGCACGACGACGGCAGCTACGAGTCATGGCTGGGTGTGCCGAGCCTGCCGAAGTTCGACTGGAAGTCGCCCGAGTTGCGCCGCCGCTTCATCGAGGGCGCCGAGTCGGTGGTGGCTCGCTTCCTCGCGCCGCCCTTCAACCTCGACGGGTGGCGCATCGACGTCGCGAACATGACCGGGCGCCTCGGCGACGAAGACCTCAACGAGTCGGTGCGGCGCACGATCCGCGCGACGATGCTCGAGGTGAACCCCGACACGATCCTGCTCGGTGAGTCGACGAACGACGCCGCGAGCGACTTCCAAGGCGATGCGTGGCACGGCGCGATGACGTACACGCCGTTCACGCGGCCGCTGTGGAGCTGGTTGCAGCAGCCCGGCAGCCCGGCCGGCGGCGGGATCGGATTCGCGCTCGCGCAGGTGCCGACCTTCACCGGCGAGGAGTTCGTCGCCGCGCACCTGCGCTTCGCCGCCGGATTCCCGTGGCGCACGCGCCTCGCGACCATGAACGCGCTCGACACCCACGACACCCCGCGGTTCCTGACGAGCGCACGCCCGGGCACGCTGCCGGTCGCGTTCGGTCTCGCGGTCACGTTGCCGGGCATCCCGGTCGTCTGGGCGGGCGACGAGTTCGGGCTCACGGGCGTCGACGGCGAGGCCTCGCGCACGCCGATCCCGTGGGGGAGCGAGGACGACCCTGCGGTCGCGCCCGTGCTCGACACCTACCGTGCGCTCGTCGCGCTTCGTCGTGCGCATCCGGTGCTCGCGACCGGCGGTATCCGTTGGCTCGCAGTCGGCGACGACGCGGTCGCCTTCGTGCGCGAATCGGCCGACGAGACGTTGCTCGTGTTCGCCGCGCGTGCGGCGACGACGCTGCCGTTCGGAACGTCGGCCCTGCCGGGTGCGGATGCCGCGACGCCGGTGTTCGGGAACGCCCGGCTCGAGGCATCCGATGGTTTCACGACGCTCTCGGCGACCGGACCTGCATTCGCGGTCTGGTCGCTGGCGGGGATCGAAGCGCCCGGCTGGTGACGCCGAGTCGGCGCGGGTGCCGACCGCATGGTCGGGCACCAGAGCCACCAACCTCGCGGTCGCCACAGCGACTGCACATGCTCCATTTGGAGGGCCGAACGCCGCGACATCTCAGGGCGCCGGCGTGGTTCGAACCACGCCTCTCGAGGTGATATCCTCGTACGGTTGCCAATTGCGGTACACGCCCCGATAGCTCAGTGGTAGAGCACTTCCATGGTAAGGAAGGGGTCGTCAGTTCAATCCTGACTCGGGGCTCTGGTTCGGTCCGGGCGTATGCTCGAAGAACCTTCCCGGCGGGGTAGCTCAGGTGGTTAGAGCACACGGCTCATAATCGTGGTGTCGCGGGTTCGAGTCCCGCCCTCGCTACAACAGCAGAATCTCGGGGATCTCAGACCGTTCAGGTCAACTGCGGTCCGCAGCGATCGATTCGCGTGACCACGTTCCTATCTACACTCCTGACGGCGGGTTTGCAGGCGGCGTGGAGGTCGATGTATGCAGTCATGTCGCACGCCCCTCCATCAGGCCTGTGGCACGTGTAGCTCAGATGGGCGAGGACCGAGATCGCGTGCATTTCGATCTCGGTGCATCGATCCTTGCGGTCCGATCGCGCCCGGAGTAATCTCCGACGCGGCTGAGCTTTCCTCATCGCTCGCTGACGCGAACGCCCGCTTCCGGTTTACCAATCGAGTCTCGGGCCGCTGCTGTCGCACGGTCGGAATTCACCCAATCCGACGTGGTCGAGTGGCCGACCAGTCGAGCGCTCAACTGAGTGGAAGCGTGGCATTCGAGGGCGCCGGAACCGACTAGGCGCCATGTTCTGACGCTGTCCATGAGGCGGCGCCGTGCCAACCAGACCCGACATCACTTGGGTGGCCGTGACCCTACGACGACTCCCATTGACAGCACGCGAAGTAGGGAGACATCATGAGCACGACCGTCGACAGCCACGACTGATATCCGCCCGTTCCGGGTCGAGGTCCCGCAGGAGCAGCTCGACGACTTGCGCCGTCGGGTCGTGGCGACGCGGTGGCCCACGACGGAGCTGGTCCCGGATCGTTCGCAGGGCGTGCAGTCGGCGACGATGCAGGCGCTGGCCGAGTATTGGTCGACCGAGTACGACTGGCGGCGGTGCGAGGCCAGGTTGAACGCGTTGCCGCAGTTCACGACAGAGATCGACGGGGTGCAGATCCACTTCATCCACGTCAGGTCGCGGCACGAGAACGCGTTGCCGTTGATCATGACGCACGGCTGGCCCGGCTCGGTGATCGAACTGCTCGACACCATCGGCCCGCTGACCGACCCGACCGCGTACGGTGGCACCGCCGAAGACGCGTTCGACCTGGTGCTGCCGTCGATGCCCGGCTACGGGTTCTCGTCCGAACCGGTCGAGCCCGGCTGGGACGCCGCGGCCACCGCACGCGCCTGGGCGGAACTGATGGCCCGCCTCGGCTACGACCGCTACGTCGGCCAGGGCGGCGACGTGGGCGCCCTGGTCACCGACCTGATGGGCCGCCAACAGGTCCAAGGGCTGGCCGGCTACCACCTCAGCCTGCTCACCGCGGTCCTCGCCATCGGCGATCACCTGCCCAACGAATCCGAGCAGGAACGCACCGCGCACCAGGCGGTCGCGACGTTCAAGCAGGACGGCTTCGGCTACTTCCTCGAGATGGCGACCCGGCCGCAGACCATCGGCTACTCCCTGACCGATTCACCCGTCGGGCTGGCGGCGTGGATGCTCGACCACGACACGGACAGCTACTACAAGATCTCCCGCGCGTTCGTCGACCACGCCCCGGTGGGCGGCCTCACCCGGGACAGCATCCTGGACAACATCACCCTGTACTGGCTGACCGGCACCGCCGTGTCCACGGCCCGCTCGTACTGGGAGGACGCCCGAGCCCTGGCCGCCGCGCTCGCATCCGGGCAGGCCCCGCCGCCGGTCACCGTCCCGGTCGGGTTCACCACGTTCCCCGGCGAGATCTGGGCATCCCCACGCAGCTGGGTCCAAGCGGTCTACCCCGACCTCGCCTACTTCAACGAAGCCGACAAAGGCGGCCACTTCGCCGCCTGGGAAGAACCACAACTCTTCACCACCGAGATGCGAGCCGCCTTCAAAGCCCTCCGCTGAGAAACGCAATCTATTCGACCGGTGTCCACATCCGGTCACTTCCATCGGCGTCACACGAAAGGAACCCCCATGTCCACCCCACCCACCGAGTCGGATCGCCCCCGCTCCGACGAGCCATCCCCGGACAGCGCCGAACCGAGACTTTCGCGACGCGGAATGATCGCCGGCGTCGCAGCCGCGACGGGCGCGTCATTGCTTGCCGGCGCGCCATCCGCTGCGTCTGCTGCGAAGGGCGGTCCAGAAGGTTCGGTCGCCGACGCCCCGAATCTTCCCGACGGATTCACCGAGATCTTCGAGGACCGGTTCGTCCAGGCCAACGGAATCCGCCAGCACGTGGTCATCGGCGGTGACGGACCACCGCTCCTGCTCGTGCACGGCTGGCCGGAGAACTGGTACGCGTGGCGCTTCATGATGCCGACGCTCGCGCAGGACTTCACCGTCATCGCCGTCGACCAGCGCGGCATCGGACTGACCGCCACTCCCACGGACGGCTACGACTCGGCCACCCTCGGCGACGACCTCGTCGCAATGATGGACGAACTCGGGCACGAGCGGTTCGCCTTGGTCGGACACGACACCGGCTACATCATCTCCTACGCGCTGGCCGCCGACCACCGAGACCGGGTGGCTCGCATGGTCGTCGCAGAGATCCCCGGGCCTCCCGGCGTGCAGGACCCCGATGTCCCGCCCCGCCGCTGTTCCTGCCCGAGTTCCTCAACAACCGGCTCTGGCACATCCCGTTCAACCGGGTCAACGACGAGCTGATCGTCAACATGGTCCGCAGCAACGCCGACGAGTTCTACCGGTACGAGTTCGCGATCCAGGGCGGCGGGGAAACGCTGCCGAACCCGACGATCAAGTACTACGTCGACCTCTACAACCGAAACAAGAACGCCCTCCGCGCCAGTTTCGGGCTGTACCGGGCGTGGGACGCCACCCTCGCGCAGAACATCGAGCGCCAGAATGACCTCCTCACGATCCCGGTCCTGGGGATCGGCGGAGCGAACAGCTGGGGGCCCCTGGCCGCAGATGGAATCCGGCCTGCCGCGATCGATGTGCAGGGCGCGGTCATCCCCGACACCGGGCACTGGCTCGCCGAACAGGCTCCCGAGGAGATGCTGGAGCTGCTGGCCGAGTTCCTGGCCCCCTACCTCGCCGGTGCGTAGGAGGCAGACGGTATGAAAGCCATCACGGTGGCCGAGGCGGGACTCGGCGTGGAGTCGATGACGCTGACCGACATCGACTACCCGCACGCCGCGGAGAACGATGTCATCGTCCGCGTGCAGGCCGCCGGCTTCACGCCCGGCGAACTCACCTGGCCGGGCACTTGGGTCGACCGTGCCGGGCGGGACCGCACTCCGAGCGTCCCCGGTCACGAACTGGCCGGCGTCGTCGTCGAGCTGGGCTACGGCACCACCGGGCTCACCGTGGGGCAGCGCGTGTTCGGCCTGACGGACTGGACGCGCAACGGCTCCCTCGCCGAGTACGCCGCTGTCGAAGCCCGCAACCTCGCACCGCTTCCCGCGAGCGTTGACTTCGTCACCGCCGCCGCCCTGCCGATCTCGGGCCTCACGTCCTGGCAGGGCCTGTTCCAGCATGGTCACCTCGAGCCGGGGCAGACGGTCCTCATCCACGGCGCGGGCGGCGGTGTCGGCTCCATCGCCGTCCAACTCGCGCGCGAGGCGGGCGCCCGGATCATCGGCACCGGCCGCGCCGTGGATCGCGACCCGGTGCTCATGCTCGGAGCCGACGTGTTCGTCGACCTGCAGGCCGACCGGCTGGAGGGCATCGATCCGGTCGATGTCGTCTTCGACGTGATCGGCGGCGACGTCTTCGAGCGCTCGCTCAGCGTCCTGCGCGCGGGCGGCAGGATCGTCACGATCGCCGGACCCGCTCCACGGCAGCCGGATGACGGTCAGGCGATCTTCTTCGTCGTCGAGCCCGACCGAGCCCGTCTCGCTGACCTGGGGCGACGGCTTCAGGACGGGCGCTTGAGGCCGATCGTCGGCGCCGTGCGCCCTCTTGCCGAATCCGCGGCAGCATTCTCGCCCGACCGTCGCGTCCAAGGCAAGACGATCATCACCGTTCCAGCGGGCGTCCGCCGCAGCGACAGCGACCGCGCCGATGAGCGCTGAAGCGGCGGGTCGCATGCCCCAGGTCCGATTCGAGAACACCAGATTCGATCCCGACCTCACGCCGTTCCACGACCTCGCGAAGCAGATGGCGGCACGCTTCGGGTACTCCGCGGAGCTGTCGTTGAATCCTCGGCTTGCCGAACTGCTGCGTCTTCGTGTGGCTCAGCTCAACCCGTGCTCGTACTGTCTCATCCTGCACAGCGAGGTGGCGGACCGGATGGGGATCCCACCCGAGGTGGTCGCTCACCTTGCCGGGTGGCGCGAAAGTGCCATGTTCACGGACGCTGAGCGGGTCGCGCTCGCATACTGCGAGGGCCTCACGCTCTACGACCTCGCAGGATTCGCTCGGTTGCACGACGAGCTCCGCATCCACTTCGACGAGCGAGAGGTCGCAGAGATCGCCGCGGTGATCATCAACATGGCCGTCTGGACTCGACTCAAACTCGCGCAAGGAGCCATACCCGTGGCGGACGCGGAGCGAGTGCGCCGAGTCCGTCCGAATGACCGAGCAGTATGAAGTCGCTGACGCCGATCGCTCGCACCTGCCGTCGGTGGGCGGGGTCTCGAGGGCGGCGCGGTACGCGGCCGTCGACGAGTGAGGGCCCTATCAGTACGTGGCTGACGAGCTAGAACACGACGAACTCTCCGAGCAGGAGGTACGCGATCGGGAAGGCCGCTGCCCCGACGATCGCGACGCCCAGCGCGATCAGTGTCGCTCGCCCGCTTCGCAGGCGAATGAGCATGCCGATCAGGAGCGAGGTGCCGAGTACGATGGCGATCCACCAGTACACGGGGCTCGTCGTGGCGGAGATGACAGTCAATCCGTAGATGCCTTCGCCGATGAGGATGCCGGCGAGCACCCCCGTGCCGACTGCGGCCAGAATGCTTCCACGCCGGAGCGCGTGCGCGGCAGCGCCGACCACTGGCCCCGCGGCGAGGCCGATGACGGCCCACGTCGTCGGGTCGAACTCGAAGCCTCGCCATCCCGAGACGACCGAGTAGCCGATGGTCAGGCTCACGAACGAGAGCGCCCCGCCGATCGCGGCTTCGGGAAAGCTGCGGGCGAGGAGGAGCACCAAGGTAGCCGTGGGCAGCGTCCACCCCGACGATGAGTTCGCGAGCGAGTGGAACTCCGCAGGGAGGTAGGTCTGCCCGAGCGACGTCAGCCCGCCGAGCACGAACGCCAACCCGACGACGACCGCGAGTCGCCACGTCGCTGCGAGCGCCGATGGGCGGACATCGCCGTCGTCAGATAGCTCGGGGGTGGTCGGGTCGACTCGGGAGTAGTCATCCGATCAACCTAGGCCGACTCGGCGCATCCCCCGCCGGCCGCCAGAGGACGACGACCCCCTTTTCCGCCGGGCCGACTGAGGCGATCGACGAGCGAGAGCTGCTCGATCGTGATCAGGCGACCGTGGGACCGAAACGGCCCTCGAACGTGGAGCCGCCGAGGAGCTCGGCGAACTGTATCCCTACCACCCGTCCGTGCTCGACCATCCAATACAGGTCGTAGCATGCCCGGTAGCTCGGCGGCCAGAACGAGCAGAAGCGGCCGTCGTCGTCGACGTACCATTCACCCTCGGTGGGACGGCCGTTCTCGAGGTACGAGTCGGCCGTTCTCGTGGAAATCTTGAACGGCGCCGTCGCCATAGTCCAACCTGGCCGGGCTGAGCGCAGCCCGGATATGTTCGGCCGCCACATGATCGCCATCTGCGACATTCAACTCATCGAGTGAGAACGTCATCAGCGCTCCTCCGTCCATTCGCGGACTTCATGCGGTGCTTGCACGTTGTTAATGGAAGTGACTACGGGCTCGAAGCACTTGTGCCGGCAGGGAGTGACGTATGAAGTGATGATCCGCCCCTTCGACGGTCGGGCGCAAGTTCATCTCTCGCGATCTGTCCACCCGGCCGACTCGTCAGTCGAGTCCGCACCACTGCGTTCATGGGACATACCCATCGTGGCGTCCCACTCCGCCATGACCAGTGCGGCGGTGCTGGCGAACCCGGAGGCAAGCAGTATCAACAGGGACGGGATGAAGGCGGCTGCGGGCGGCACCCATCCCCCAGCGTCCAAGGAAGAATGACGGCCACGATCACCGCGCCGCTGGTGAGCCAGTAATTGATGACAAGGCCCCTTGAAGCACCCGACGCACCTTTCATCAGTATGTAGACACCGGTGTCGACGGTAGCGAGCAACAACATCAGGGCGAGAACGATGAACGTCAGCGCTCCCCAGACGGGATCGAGTGTCACGAGAGCGAGTGGCGCAAGCAACGGCACCGAGTAAGCGGTGAAGACCCACGCATCCCCGAGCGGAGATACACATCGGTGGACTTGGAGGCAGACAATTGCCGGTGCAGTTCAGAGTCGATGTAGAAGAACACCCCGATGAGAAAAGCGCCGAACAGGGTGGCCGAGAGGCCAGCCATGCCGAGCAAGAATTCCCCGATGTCGAGACTCATCTGCACAACACGCCTCCGATCACCCGCTGTGGCGGGCCGCTCTGTGCCTCACGACTGAGCGTTGGGTCGCGATGGGCACCATCTCTTGACCGCGCGGTCGAGGGAGGGCGTCCCTCGACGGGCAGCTCGCCGCCGTCACTCGGTCCTTTCACCCGACGCTTCATCGAAGCGAACTGAACGCGGCTCGAAGCTCTTCGGTGAACAACTGGGGCTGTTCCCAGGCGGCGAAGTGGCCTCCCTTGTCGACTTTGTTGAAGTAGATGAGGCCGGGGTACGCCTGCTCTGTCCAGCTCCGCGGCGCTTCATACTGCTCGCCGGGGAAGACGGTCACGGCAACGGGGATGGTCACGCCCTTCGCGTTGAAGAAGCCGCCCTTGTATTCCCAGTACAGCCGCGACGACGAGACGCCGGTGTTCGTCAGCCAGTAGAGCGTGATGTTGTCGAGGATCTCGTCTCGGGTCAGTTCGCCGGTGGCGCTCTCGGTCCGATCCAGTGCGGCGACGACTGCCGCGGCGGGTTGGCCGTCAGCATCATTGTGATCGAGAAGCCAGGCGGCCAGGCCGACGGGCGAGTCCGCGATGCCGTACAAGGTTTGCGGACGCGCCGCCATCATCACGGCGTACTCGACTTGCTTGTAGGTTCTGATCAGCTGCTCGTATGCGCGTCCTTCCTCAGCCGAGAGGCCGGCGGGCGCGGGGTCGCCGGCCAGAGAAGCCTTGTCGACTTCGGCGGGGACGATGCCAGGCATGTTCGTGTGGATGGCGAGCAATCCCGCAGGCGCCTGCAAGCCCATCTGATCCACGACGAACGCACCCCAGTCGCCGCCTTGGGCGACATAGCGGTCGTAGCCGAGGCGGCTCATCAGTTCTGCCCAGGCACGTCCCATGCGCTCGGGGCCCCAGCCGGTGCTGGTCGGCTTGCCTGAGAACCCGTAGCCGGGCATCGACGGAATCACCACATGGAAGGCGTCCGATGCGCTCCCGCCATGTGCCGTGGGATCAACCAGTCGATCGATGAGCTTCAGCTGCTCGATGATCGAGCCGGGCCATCCGTGATTGATGATGAGCGGCAACGCGTCGTCGTGTCGGGAACGAACGTGAATGAAATGGATGTCGAGCCCATCGATCTCGGTGATGAACTGCGGCAGCGCATTGAGCGCTGACTCGGCCTTGCGCCAGTCGTAGTCGGTCGCCCAATAGCGGGCGAGTCTCTGCATCGTTCCAAGCTGGACACCTTGCGATTCATCTGCGACCGTCTCCTTCTCGGGCCACTGCGTGGCCGCGATGCGTCGGCGGAGGTTCTCCAAGGCCTCATCTGGGATGTCGACGTGGAAGGGGCGGATTTCAATGGCGGTTTCGATGAGGCTGTTCATGACGGTCTCCTGAGTCGTGTCTGTTGATCAATGCAGCACCTGAAGCGCCCTGCGCACCGATTCGGTCGCCGTCAGTGACGGTGATGATCGTCGGCGTGCACGCGCTGATTGGGCGCCGTGAGGTGCCGCGCCCCCCGGAACGGGCTGCGCGGCGACGATGAGCGGGATCCAGGTCCCCGGCTGTCAGCGCAGGGGCTTGAAGGCGGCTCGTATTTCGGTGGTGAAGACGTCTGGTTCCTCCCAGGCGGCGAAGTGGCCGCCCTTGTCGGCCTCGTTGAAGTAGGCGAGGCCGGGGTAGACCGCCTCGACCCAGCTGCGCGGGGACGCCCAGATCTCGCCGGGGAACGTGGTGAACCCGACCGGGACGTTGACCGGCGGCGGCGCCTGGCCCGACGCCAGCGACGCGGCCAGCGCACGTGCGTCCTCCCAGTACGAGCGGGCCGCCGAGACCGAGGTGCCGGTCAGCCAGTACAGGGTGATGTTGTCGAGGATGCTGTCCCGGGTGAGACCGCCCACCGGGGCGTGGTCGACGAACGCGCGGGAGATCTTGTAGTAGCTGTCCGTGTCGTGGTCGAGCATCCAGGCGGCCAGCCCGACGGGGGAGTCCGTCAGCGAGTAGCCGATGGTCTGCGGCCGGGTCGCCATCTCGAGGAAGTAGCCGAACCCGTCCTGCTTGAACGTCGCGACCGCTTGGTGCGCGGCGCGTTCCGGTTCGGATTCGTTGGGCAGGTGATCGCCGATCGCGAGCACCGCGGTGAGCAGGCTCAGGTGGTAGCCGGCCAGGCCCTCGACCGACTGGCGGCCCATCAGGTCCGTGACCAGGGCGCCCACATCGCCCCCCTGCGCGACGTAGCTCGTGTACCCGAGGCGGGCCATCAGCTCCGCCCACGCGCGTGCGGTGCGGCCGGAGTCCCAGCCGAGCTCGGTCGGCTCGGACGAGAACCCGTAGCCGGGCAGGGATGGCAGCACCAGGTCGAACGCGTCCTCGGCGGTGCCGCCGTGCGCGGTCGGGTCGGTCAGCGGGCCGACGGTGTCGAGCAGCTCGACGACCGAGCCGGGCCAGCCGTGCGTCATGATCAGCGGCAGCGCGTTCTCATGCCGCGACCTGACGTGGATGAAGTGGATCTGCACCCCGTCGATCTCGGTCGTGAACTGCGGCAGCGCGTTCAACCTGGCCTCGCACCGGCGCCAGTCGTACTCCGTCGCCCAATACTCGGCGAGCGCCTGCATCGTCGCCGACTGCACGCCCTGCGAACGATCTGAGACCAGCTCCTCGGAAGGCCAACGCGTCGCCGCGATCCGCCGACGGAGGTCGTCGAGCCGCTCCTGCGGGATCTCGATATGGAATGACGCAACTTCGGCAGCGGCGTCGACGGTCGTGCTCATGATGTCTCCTCAGCAGCGACCTGAAGGCAACACCGATCGGGGTCGTGAGGAGGTCCGGCTGATGCCAGGCCGCAAGTTGGGGGTCAGGATCTCGGTTCGCGCGACCGGAGGCGGTCGGTGACGCGGGCTACCGTACGCCTCGCCACCACACCCCGCACGGGTTGAAGGACGATCGGCGCAAGCAAGCAGCCGCGTGAGGGCTTCGGATCCAATTCGTGCAGCGTCGCGGCGATGGAACGCGCGGCGTGAGGATTCGTCAAGTCCGCTGAAATGCGGACTGCATTGCCCTTGCGGCCCGGCCGCGGCGGCAGTTTACTGGCGGCGAGCAGTGCCGCTCGAGACTCGCGATGCGGTTGTTGTTCGCTCCACGAGGGAGGACCACCCATGCGCACGACTACCCGAGCGATGACCGCGATCTCCGCGGCCGCGCTCCTTCTCACCGCCACCGCGGCTCCCGCGCTGGCCGCCCCACCCTCGATCGAGAAGATCCCGATCGAGGACACGTTCCACGATGACTTCCTGACCGAGGAATGCGGCGTCGACGTCACCACGACCATCAGCGGCTTCCGCATCGAACGGGGGTGGCTCGACGGCGGTGGCAACGTGCTGAGCCTCGCCACCATCAGCATCACGGGAACCGCGTCCTCTGAGTTCGGCTCGTTCAAGTTCAAGGATGTCGGCGCCGACCAGCTCAAGACGGCACCCGATGGCACGGTGACCCTGAGCATCATCGGCCAGGTGCCGTTCGGCTTCACGGGAGTCCTGGTGTTGGATGCCGAAACCGGCGACGTCATCAAGGAGCCCAACTTCCGCGGCGAGGAGCAGCTCGCCAAGGCCTGCGAACGCTTGAACCCCGCCTGAACGCGGCCCGCCGCTCAGCGTCCGTGGTGGATGCCGCGGCCCGGAGTTCTGCGGAATCTCCGGACTGCGGTGCCGTCCGGCGCCGTCATCGGGTATGAAGAGAACAGGCAGCTTCTCCACTCCGGCGAGGCGTCGAGCCGAACGGGATCATGACCGAAGAGCGCGAGGCCCTCATCGCAGCGGTGCGCGAGTTCGCCGACGCGGAGCTTGCGCCGAACGCGTCGCGCTGGGATGCGGAGAAGCACTTCCCGATCGACACACTCCAGCGCGCCGGCACTCTGGGCCTCGGCGGCGTGTACGTGCGCGAGGAGTTCGGCGGTTCGGGTCTGTCGAGACTCGACGCCGTCGCGATGTTCGAGGAGCTCGCAAAGGGCGACACCACCATCGCCGCGTACATCTCGATCCACAACATGGTCGCGTGGATGATCGACACCTTCGGCGACGACGCCCAGCGCGAGCGCTGGATTCCGGGCCTCGCCGCGATGACCGACCTCGGCAGCTACTGCCTGACCGAGCCGGGCGCGGGGTCCGATGCCACGGCCATCACGACCTCGGCCCGTCGGTCCGGCGAGGAGTACGTGATCAACGGCGTCAAGCAGTTCGTCTCGGGGGCGGGGTCGTCGGCGGTCTACGTCGTCATGGCGCGCACGGGCGAACCGGGCGCCAAGGGGATCAGCGCGATCGTCGTGCCCGATGGCACCCCTGGCCTGAGCTTCGGACGAAACGAGCAGAAGATGGGCTGGAATGCCCAGCCGACCCGACAGGTCATCTTCGAGGATGTTCGCGTACCGGTCGCGAATCGACTGGGCCTCGAGGGCGCAGGATTCGGCATCGCGATGAGCGGGCTCAACGGCGGCCGAGTGAACATCGCGGCGTGCTCGATCGGCGGTGCCCAGTGGGCGCTCGAACGGGCGCTGCGCTACGTACGCGAGCGTGAGTCCTTCGGCGCTCCGCTCGCGGCCAACCAGTCGATCGTCTTCACCCTGGCCGACATGGAGACCGAGCTGCAGGCCGCGCGGGCACTGCTGCAGCGCGCCGCGGCGAAGCTCGACGAGGGCGCACCCGACATGGTGCTCGCATGCGCCATGGCGAAGCGGTTCGCCACCGATGCCGCGTTCAACGTCGCGAACTCCGCGCTGCAGTTGCACGGCGGCTACGGATACCTCCACGAGTACGGCATCGAGCGCGTCGTGCGCGACCTCCGGGTGCACCAGATCCTCGAGGGCACGAACGAGATCATGCGGCTGATCGTGGGTCGGAATCTCGTGAACCGGTTGTAGGGTCGGGACAATCCGAATCCCGAAACTGAGTTAGGCATGATTAACTGGTTCCGGTGTGCACCGCTGCTCGCCGATGAGGAAAGGACCCGGGCCCGATGAAGATCATCGTCCTCGCGAAGGAAGTCCCCGACACCTACGGGGAGCGCAAGCTCGACCTCGAGACCGGGCTCGCCGACCGCGCCGCGAGCGAGTCCGTGCTCGACGAGATCAGCGAGCGTGCCCTCGAAGTCGCGCTCGCACACGCCGACTCGGCCGGCGACGTCGAAGTCGTCATCCTGTCGATGGCGCCCGAGAGCGCCGCGACGACGATCCGCAAGGGACTGGCGATGGGCGCGGCATCCGCGGTTCACGTGGCCGACGCCGGGCTGGCCGGTGCCGACCTCGGGTTGACCGCGCGCACCCTCGCCGCCGCGATCCGCCGCACCGGGTTCGACCTGGTCATCGCCGGCAACCTCTCGACCGACGGCAGCGGCGGTGTCCTCGCCGCCATGCTGGCCGAGCTGCTCGAGGTGCCGAACGTCACCGCGCTCTCGTCGGTCGAGATCACCGCCGACGCGGTGTCGGGCGTGCGCAGCACCGACGACGGCGCCATGCGCGTGCGCGCCCCGCTGCCGGCAGTGATCTCGATCACCGAGGCGCTGCCCGACGCGCGGCTCCCGAACTTCAAGGGCATCATGGCGGCGAAGAAGAAGCCCTTCGAGACGCTGACCGCCGCCGACCTCGGCGTCGAGCCGCAGGACGTCTCGGTCGCCTCGTCGATCATGACCGCGATCACGGAGAAGCCCCCGCGCGCTGCGGGCGTCAAGATCACGGATGAGGGAGACGGCGGCACGAAGATCGCCGAGTTCCTGATCGAGAACCGGCTGGCCTGAGAGGACGATCATGACCGACTACCCCGCAGACTCGATCCTCGTCCTCCTCGAGACCTCGCCGACCGGTGAGCTCGCGAAGAGCGCGGCGGGCCTCCTCGGCGCCGCCTCGCTCATCGGAACTCCGGTGGCGCTCGCCGTCACCGCTCCCGGTCACGCGCAGGCGCTCGCCGAGCAGGCAGCCGCAGCCGGCGCCGAGCGGCTGCTCGTCGTCGAATCCGAGTCGGCGCACTCCCTGCTGACCGTGCCGCAGGTCGACGCGCTCGCCGCGGCTGCCGGCGCGGTCTCGCCCGACGCGGTGCTCATCTCGAACTCGATCGAGGGCCGCGACATCGCGGGTCGCTTCGCCGCGCGCACCAGCGCCCCGATCGCCGTCGACGCGATCGGCGTCTCCCGCGACGAAGAGGGTGTCATCGCGCGCCACTCCGTCTACGGTGGCGCGTACAACCTCGACTCGGCGGCGACGTTCGGCCCGCTCGTCGTCACCGTTCGCCAGGGCGCGATCGAATCGCGAGCCGAGGCTCGGCCCGTCGCGCTCGAGACGCTCGACGTGCAGCCCTCTGGTGCGGTCGCCGCGGCGATCGAGTCGGTCGAGGCCGTGGAGGAGGCCTCGAGCCGGCCCGAACTGCGCGGAGCGAGCAAGGTCGTGTCCGGCGGCCGGGGACTCGGCTCGGCCGAGAAGTTCGCGCTCGTCGAGGAACTCGCCGACACCCTCGGTGCCGCCGTCGGCGCATCGCGTGCCGCGGTCGACGCCGGGTACATCCCGGCGAACCACCAGGTCGGCCAGACCGGCGTCTCGGTGTCGCCGCAGCTCTACGTCGCACTCGGCATCTCGGGTGCGATCCAGCACCGCGCGGGCATGCAGACTGCGAAGACCATCGTCGCCATGAACAAGGATCCCGACGCGCCGATCTTCGAGGTCGCCGATTTCGGTGTCGTCGGCGACGTCTTCACCGTCGTGCCGCAGCTGATCAGCGCGCTCGCCGAACGGAAGCGCTGACCGGTGGCCACCTATCCGTCGACCCTCCGGAGGGGACTGCCGCGCGAGCGCGGCGGCGACGCCTGGCCGCCGCAAGGGGATGCGCCGGCCGACGTCGTGAGCGCTCGGGCTGAGACGCTGGCGGGGACTGCGGTGGCCGCGGCGTCGGGACCGATCGTCGAGATGGCGGATGCCCCGGCCGCCGCCGCGCCCGTCCCCCCGCCCTCCGCTGAAGTCAATGCCGCTCCGTCCGGGCCCACCCGATCGATGCGGCGCGGGCTGCCGCGGGTTCCGGGCGGTGAGCCGTGGCCGGTGTCCGCCGCAGCCCCTGCCGCCGCGCCGGCAGCACCGACCCCGCCTGCCGCTGCGACGCTCACCGGCGCTGCAACGCCCACGCCCGCGCCCGCGACGGCGCCCGCCGCTGCCGCCGCAGCTCCGGCCGCGATGGCCCCCGTTGCTCCGGCGCCGGGCGCCACGACCTCCGATCGTCCGCTCCGTCGCGGCCTGCCTCGCGTGAAGGGTGCCGAGCCGTGGCCGCCGGCCGGGTTCGCCCCGGCGCTTGCGGTCGTCGCCGAAATCGCGCCGGCAGCCGAAGAGATGCCCGCCACTCCCGAGGTCGTCGAGCCGGCCGCGGCTGCGGCATCCGTGGCGGCTGTCCCCGCGGCGCCGCCCGTGCGAACCCCGCTCGCCGCCGCAACTGCCCGCCCGGTGCCGCCCGCGCAGCGCCGACCGGCACCCGCGCCGGCGGGGAAACCCGGCCGCTTCGGCGACTACACCCCCGGCCAGCTGATCGGTTCCGCCGTGATCGGCGGGTTCGGGCTGCTGCTCGCAGCGACCTTCGCGGTGGTCGTGGCGGGGTGGTTCGTCGGGCTCGACTTCATGCAGGACTTCCTCGCGACCTACCCGGGTGAGACGAGCTGCCCGAGGGGGCACCTGTGGGGTTGCCCGCATGGCTCGGCTGGCAGCACTTCTTCAATGTCTTCCTGATCGTGCTCATCATCCGCTCCGGGCTGCAGGTGCGCACCGAGAAGCGACCCGCGGCCTACTGGTCGCCGCGGTGGTCGAAGGGCGGACAGGGCAAGATCAGCCTGAACCTGTGGTTCCACCAGGCGCTCGACATCCTCTGGCTCGTGAACGGCCTCATCTTCGTCGTGCTCCTGTTCGCGACCGGGCAGTGGATGCGCGTCGTGCCGACGAGTTGGGAGTACATCCCGAACGCCGTGTCGGCGGCCCTGCAGTACGTGTCGCTCGACTGGCCGATCGAGAACGGCTGGGTCAACTACAACAGCCTGCAGCTGCTCGCCTACTTCGTGACGGTCTTCATCGCAGCGCCGCTCGCCGCGGTGACCGGTGTGCGCATGTCGGGGCTGTGGCCGAAGAACGCGAAGACCCTGAACCGCATCTATCCGGTGGAGTGGGCGCGTGCCGTGCACTTCCCGGTGATGCTGTACTTCGTCGCGTTCATCGTGGTGCACGTCGCACTGGTCTTCCTGACCGGGGCGCTGCGCAACCTCAACCACATGTACGCGGCGCAGGACGCCGAGAACTGGCTGGGATTCTGGATCTTCGTGGCCTCGCTCGTCGTGATCGCGGCGGCATGGATCGCCGCTCGACCGATGGTGCTCGCACCGATCGCGGGGATGTTCGGCAGGGTGGGCCGCTGACCGGAGCATCGGCGCACATCACGACATCGCCGGGTTCATCGGGCAAGGGTTCGACCGCCTTTCCCACCTGACGTATCCTCGATGTCGGGTGTGCCGATGGCCCCCATCGGTGTGTCCCGCGAGAAGTGGAACGAGGTGAGCGTGCCCGAGATCGACAACGAGATCGACGAGGACACCTTGCCGACGCGCGGTCGTCGGGCTGCGCCGAAGTCTCGGTTCGCCAAGATTTCGGCGACGGTGCTCGATCCGATCGCGCCGCTCGTGGCGCGTGTCGCAGCGTGGTTGTCGGCGCATCGTCTCGGAGCGTTGCTGACCGCCGCAGTGCTCGTGGCGCTCACGGCGATCGGCAGCGGCGCCGCGCTCATGCGCACGGTGACCGAGTCCGCATTCGGAGAGGATGCAACGACATCCACCCGCGAGGGTCGACCGACCCCCGATTCGACCGGCGCCGAAGGCATCAACCCCTTCGGCCCGATCCTGCCGACGTCGACCCCGGCGGAGCCGTTCCGTATCCCCGAACCGACCGACGAGTCGGCGCAGGAGCCGGCGCCGGCACCCGCCCCGGCACCCGAGCCCACCGTGCAGCCCGAGCCGACCGAGACACCCGAGCCCAGTGACGAACACCCAGGCAAGGGCAACGGCAAGGGCAAGGGCGGCGGACCCGACAAGCCCGAATAGGGCGCTCAGCCGTTCGGCTTCGCCCGATCACCCGGACGACCACCCGTGCCGAACCCGGCCACGAGGTTCACCGCCACGGCACGAGCCGACGCGGCGAGCGGC
Source organism: uncultured Actinomycetota bacterium (assembly GCA_963758615.1). GTDB lineage: Bacteria > Actinomycetota > Actinomycetes > Actinomycetales > Microbacteriaceae > Agromyces. The sequence continues at coordinate 447,995 of CAVWVZ010000008.1, forward strand.
AGGCGTGCCGTGAGCTCGCGAATCCGACGCAACCTCGGCGAGCCTCGCAGCCGCCGGCGCACCGCCGCACGGTTGAGTTCGCGAGCCCAGAGTCGAGTGACACGCTCTTCGTCGAAGCGGCTCGCCGTCTTCATCGCGGCGCGCCGCATCGCCTCGACCCGGGCCGACGGCAGCCGCCGCAGTCGCACGATCGCCGCGGCGAGCGCGTCGACGTCGCCGGCGCTCACGAGGTAGCCGTTCCGTCCGTTCCTGATCAGGTCGGATGGCCCGTACCTGACGTCGTACGCGATGGGGAGGCATCCGGCGGCCATCGCCTCGACGAGGACGAGCGGCGAGCCCTCGGATCGCGACGTCAGCAGCAGGAACGACGCGGTCGCAAGCTCGCGCCGCGCGTCGGGATCGAATCCGTGCAAGCGCACCGCGGAGTCGTTCCCGATGCGTCGTTCGAGTGCCGCGCGGCTCTCGCCATCGCCATACACGTCGAGCCGAAGCGCGTCGGTGGAAGCACCGGAACCGGCGGCGCTGCGCGCCCGCTGCACCGCGTCGATCGCGTGGGAGACGCGCTTGCGCGGGGTCAGCGTCGCCAGGACGACGCCGCGGTCGGGATCGCGTGGATCGCTTCGACCACTCGCACCGCGCACCCCGACGGCCGTCGTCACCGCACCGGGCAGCGAGTTCGGGATCACCGCGAGATTCGGCGTGGGCCCGACGTCCTGCTCGATGTCGGCAGCCTGCGTTCGGGTGAGCACGGCGACGATGTCGAACCCGTCGAGCTGCTCGAACACGGTTCGCCGCGACTCGCGGATGGGGTGGTCGTCGCCGGCGCCCGACCGATGCGAGGCGTGCACCACGTGTGCCGTGATGACGTGTCGTCGCCGGTAGCCGACCATGAACGGCGCGATCGTCTTGCTGTCGACGATCATGAAGCTCGGGCGGCCGGCGGTGACCGCGTCGAGCCACGCCTCGTAGAGCGGCCAGATGCGCGCCCACGATCGCACCGGCCGCCCGTCGGCGTCGCAGAGCACGACCGAGCGGCCGCCGACGATGCCGTGACGGCGCGTGTCGCGCCGGTCGCTGAGCACGAGCGTGCCGTCGTCGCGGTAGTGGTCGACCTGCAGGGTGCGGCCGTTCTCGTCACTGCGGACGCGGCTCATCACGATCTCGCCCCGCCGGCGGGCCGCCGTCGTGTCGTCGTCGCCGAGCGGTGTGAAGACGTCGCGTTCGGATCGCAGCGCCCCGGCGGGCAGCGGATGTCCCCGCAGCCAGTCGTAGAGGTTCACCAGGCGAACCCCGTGGTCGAGTACGCCGCGCTCGCGCAGCAGCCCGTCGAGATCCGCGGTGTCGGGACGCGCGTCGAAGGTGAGGACGTCGACCGGTGTGCCCGCGAGGCGGCTGAACGCCGACGACCGCTGCAGCATGGCTGCGGTCATGCCGCCGTAGTCGTCGGGGATCGACCAGGTCACTGCGAACTGCCGGCCCTGCGGCATCCGAACCCGATCCATTCGACGAGCGTAGCGATCGCCGCAATCGGTTCGACAGGCGCTTGCGCAGACGCGACATGTATGGGACATCCGCCCGCTCACAGCTTGTGCGGACTACCCTGAAGCGTGACTTCAGACGACGACGCACCCGTCGAGGCAGCGGCTGCCGAGCAGCCCGCCACGACGTTCTCCGACCTCGGACTCGACGGCCCGGTGCTCAAGGCGCTCGACGACGTCGGCTACGAGACGCCCTCGGCGATCCAGGCGGCGACCATTCCGACGCTGCTCGGAGGCCGCGACGTCGTGGGCCTCGCGCAGACCGGCACCGGAAAGACGGCGGCGTTCGCGCTGCCCATCCTCGCCCGACTCGACGTGTCGCAGAAGACACCGCAGGCGCTCGTGCTCGCGCCCACGCGCGAGCTCGCCCTGCAGGTCTGCGAGGCGTTCGAGCGGTACGCGGCGCACCTGCGCGGCGTGCACATCCTGCCGGTCTACGGCGGGCAGGGTTACGGCGTGCAGCTCTCGGCGCTGCGTCGCGGCGTGCACATCGTCGTCGGCACGCCGGGCCGCATCATGGACCACCTCGACAAGGGCACCCTCGACCTGAGCGAACTCAAGTACCTCGTGCTCGACGAGGCCGACGAGATGCTCAAGATGGGCTTCGCCGAAGACGTCGAGACGATCCTCGCCGACACGCCCGCCGACAAGCAGGTCGCGCTGTTCTCGGCGACGATGCCTGCCGCCATCCGTCGCATCTCGAAGCAGTACCTGAACGATCCCGAAGAGATCACCGTCAAGACCAAGACGCAGACGGCGGCGAACATCACGCAGCGCTACCTGGTCGTGTCGTTCCAGCAGAAGGTCGACGCCCTCACCCGCATCCTCGAGGTCGAGAACTTCGAGGGCATGATCGTCTTCGTCCGCACGAAGAACGTCACCGAAGAGCTCGCCGAGAAGCTGCGCGCCCGCGGATACTCCGCTGCGGCGATCAACGGCGACATCGCGCAGGTGCAGCGCGAACGCACCGTCAACCAGTTGAAGTCGGGCAAGCTCGACATCCTGGTGGCGACGGATGTCGCGGCCCGCGGCCTCGACGTCGAGCGCATCAGCCACGTGGTGAACTTCGACATCCCCACCGACAGCGAGCCCTACGTGCACCGCATCGGGCGCACCGGGCGTGCCGGCCGCACGGGCGACGCCATCAGCTTCGTGACCCCCCGCGAGCGCGGGCTGCTCGCGCGCATCGAGAAGGCCACGCGCCAGCCGCTCGTCCAGATGCAGCTGCCGAGCGTCGACGAGGTCAACGTCACCCGGCTCGCCCGATTCGACGACCGCATCAGCGAGGCGCTCTCGGCCGCCGAGCGCATCGAGGGGTTCCGCGACATCATCGCCCACTACGTGCGGAACCACGATGTGCCCGAGGTCGACGTGGCCGCCGCGCTCGCCGTGGTCGCGCAGGGCGACGCGCCGCTGCTCCTCGAGGCCGAGCCCGAGCGGCCCGCTCGCTTCGAGCGGGACCGAGGCGGTCGTGACGGCCGTGACGACCGCGACGGCGGTCGCGGTGCACGCGGGGACCGCTACAGCCGGGATGACCGGGGCGACCGTCCCGAGCGTCGCCGTCGCTCGAGTGGCGACCTCGTGACGTATCGCATCGCGGTCGGCCGGCGCCAGAAGGTCGAACCGCGCCAGATCGTCGGCGCCCTCGCGAACGAGGGCGGGCTCAGTCGCGACGACTTCGGCGCGATCCAGATCCGCCCCGACTTCTCGCTCGTCGAGCTGCCGGCCGACCTGTCGGGCGACACGCTCGCGCGGCTCGAGAACACCCGCATCTCGGGCAGGCTCATCGAACTGCGCCCCGACCGCGGTGCGCCGCGCCGCAGCGACCGGGGTGATCGCGACGACCGGCGGGGCGCCAGGCCCCCGCGCGACGACCGTGACGATCGGCCCGCCCGCAAGCCGCGCCACAAGTCGGCACCCGCGGGCGACTGACGGGCCCGCACGGCGGCCCGGGGATTCGGCTCCGTCACACCCCGAGTTCATGCGCCGTTCAGGGGGACATGGTCGGCTAGCGTGAGCCCGACGCCCACCGTCGTGCGTCGCCGACGAGCGAGGGGACGACCCGTGAACAGCCGTACGGCCGAGTACCCCCGGCCGGACCACTTCTTCCTCCACATCAGCGACACGCATGTCCTCGCGGGCGGAGGCATGCTGTACGACCGGGTCGCGAGTGAGGGGCACCTGCGGCAGCTCTTCGACGAGTTCGAGGCCTCCGGCGGCAGGCCCGAGGCGGTCGTCTTCACCGGCGACCTCGCCGACAAGGGCGAACCCGATGCGTACGACCGCATCCGCCGCATCGTCGATCCCGTGGTCGAACGACTCGGCGCACAGGTCATCTGGGTCATGGGCAACCACGACGACCGGGCCGCCTTCCGGCGCGGTCTGCTCGACGAGCGCGGCGGCGGGTCGCGCGCGGTGGACCGCGTCGACGACGTGAACGGCCTGCGCCTCATCACGCTCGACTCGACGGTGCCCGGCCATCACCACGGCGAGATCGAGCACGAGCAGCTCGACTGGCTCGCCGAGGAGCTGTCGATCCCCGCGCCGCACGGCTCCATCCTCGCGATGCACCATCCACCGGTTCCGAGCGTGCTCGACCTCGCCGCCAGCGTAGAGCTTCGCGACCAGTCGGGCCTCGCCGAGATCGTCGAGGGCAGTGACATCCGCTCGATCATCGCCGGCCACCTGCACTATTCGTCGACCGCGATGTTCGCGGGCGTCCCCGTCTCGGTCGCCTCGGCATCCTGCTACACGCAGGACCTCAACGTGCCCGTCGGCGGCACGCGCGGACGCGACGGTGCGCGCGCGTTCAACCTCGTGCACGTGTACCCGACGACCGTGCTGCACTCGGTCGTGCCGGTGGGCTCGTTCCCCACGCTCGATTGGATCGGCGCCGACGAGAGCGCGAGGCGGCTCGGCGAGGCGCGCATCGGCATCGCGGATGCCGCGACACCGCCGGTGCCGAAGGAGCCGCCCCTCACCATGCCGATCCCGGTGGTCGCCGGCTGAGTGCAGTCGCGTCCGTCGAGTAGCGCGAAGCGCGTATCGAGACGAGGCCGGGGATCTCGATACGCTCGCTGGCGCTCGCTACTCGATCGGCGCGGGTCCACTCGATGGCGCGGGCACTCGATCGGCGCGGGTCTCAGGCACTCGATCGGCGCGGGCTCAGGCACTCGATCGGCGCGGGTTCAGGCCGTGCGGTCGCGCTGGTCGGACGTCGCGGGGGCGACGCGAGCCGGGACATCCGTCGTCTTCTCCCAGGGCGCGGGGAACGGGAAGTACCGCTCGAGGAAGTCGATGACCGCGGCTGTTCGCTCCTCGACGGAGATCTCGGGGTTGCTGCCGTCGTTCAGGCAGAACATGTCATGGTCGCGGCGCTTCAGGATGCGCCGCATCGCGGGCAGCGCGCGCTTGAGCGTGGTCTCGACGTACTTGACGCGAGCATCGGTCTGCACGACCGCACGCCCGGTGAGCAGCGCGTAGTAGTGGTACAGCGAGTTGGTCACCGAGATATCGGTCGCCGACCGGAACCGGCTCGCCGCGGTGCGGGCGAACTCCTCGGGGAACGCCGCCTCGAGTTGTGCGAGGACGCTCTTCCGCAGGGGTGCTGCGCAATGCTCGAGGTGACGAGTGGTGACCTTGCCGTAACGACCGCGCAGGAGCGCCCGGTTGACCCGTGCGGCATTCTCGAAACCGCTCCGATCGGGGTGCGAGCTGCCGAGGCCGATGCGCGTCGACGCCTCGACGAACTTCGTGATGCCGCCGGGGGAGAAGAACAGGTCGGGCGAGATGGGACGTCCGAAGAACATGTCGTCGTTCGAGTACAGGAAGTGCTCGGCGAGCCCGTCGATGTGATGCAACTGGCTCTCGACGGCGTGCGAGTTGTGCGTCGGCAGTACCGAGGTGTCGGCGAACATCTCTTCACTGCGCACGATCGTGACCTTGGGATGCCTCGCGAGCCAGCTCGGCGCCGGTGAGTCGGTCGCGATGAAGATACGCCTCACCCACGGCGCGAAGAGGTGCACCGAGCGCAGCGCGTACTTGAGCTCATCGATCTGGCGGAAGCGGGCTTCGGAGTCATCGCCCTCGCCGACGACATAGCTCTGCATGCGCTTCGCCCGCTCGCGCACGAACTCGTCGCTCGAGCCGTCGACCCACGAGAACACCATGTCGACCTCGAAGTCGACGTCGGTCGCGAGGGTCGCGAACATGTGCTCGAGCGTCGGCCAATCGCGTCCATGCAGGTGCACGACGTCGTCGATCGCCTCGGATCGCGGCAGCGTGCGCCGCATCAGGGCGTTCTCGATCGGCGCCTCGATGAAGTCGTCACCGAAACGCCAGAACTCGACCTGAACGGCGGTCGCGCTGCCGTAGCGCAGGCGGCCGATCGGTTCGATGCGAGGCCGGTAGAGGCGAAGGACGGTCGGCTTGCGCCGCGCGGAGAGCCGTCCGTCGGCGAGGAGGACCGCGTCTGCGTCTGCGGCGCGCTCGGGGGCCAGGGTCGTGGCGTAGAACGGCTCGTTCGCGAATGCCTCACGGAAGGCGCGAGCGACGTGCTTGCGCTGGGTGCGGTCGATGGCGATGACCGGGCGTTCATCGTTGCCGCGCACGAGGAGGAACGGGATCTCGGCATCGTCGAGCGTGTCACCGATCGCGAGGAGATCCTCGACCATCGACGCCTGGGGCGTCATGTGCCCGTTCCGCAGTGCGTACTGCCCCTTGCGCATCACCAGGTCGTCGCGATCGAATCGCGACGGGCGATTGGCGGATGCCACGAGCACGAGTTCCGGTGCCTGCCCGAGTCGCATCGGCGGCGCTGTGGACGGCTCCGTCCTCGCGAACGCGCGTCCATTCGGGTGCAGGTCAGGGGTTCGGTCGCGGTCGCGGCTCGTCACGGAGTGGTGGCCTCCAGGGGGCATCGGTGTGGTCCTGCAATACAGGGATCCTTCGATTGTACGGAGCCCGGTCGAAATCCGATCATGGAGACCTCTGAAGCGCGCCATTCGGCACGCCGCGGCCCGAACGCCGGCCGACGACGAAATGTGTCACGCGGTGACCGATTGCGTCGGGGCCCGGTGCAATGCCCTGTGCCGCGTGCCTAACGTGAGCACATGTCGCCTGCCGTCTCAATCGTTGCCGTCTCGGGGAGCCTGCACACCCCGTCCAAGACCACGGTGCTCGCCACCGAGATCCTCGACGCCTTCGCCGATGCGCTCGGCGCGTCGACCGGGTTCGACGTCGAGACCCACCTCATCGAGCTCAGTGATGTCGGGCGGGAGTTCTCGGGTGCGCTCACCCGCGACGAGCTGAGGCCGGCCGCTGCCGATGCGATACGCCGCATCGAATCGGCGACCCTGCTCGTCGTCGCGAGCCCCGTCTACCGGGCGTCGTTCACCGGGCTGTTCAAGCACGTGTTCGACTTCGTCGGGCAGTACTCGCTCATCGACAAGCCCGTGCTGCTGGCGGCGACAGGTGGCAGTGATCGCCACGCGCTCATCATCGAGCACCAGTTCCGCCCGTTGTTCTCGTTCTTCCAGGCGCTCACCCTGCCGATCGGCGTCTATGCGAGCGACGCCGACTTCACCGACTACCGCATCGCCTCCGACCCGCTGCGCGAGCGTATCGCGCAGGCGGTGAGCCGCGGCCTGCCGGTCGTGCGGGCCACGCTGCCGGAACCCGAGGCCCAGTCAGCCCTCTCCATCGCCTGGTAGCGGGATACCGCAGGTTTCTCGCCCGGTATCACTGGGAAACTGGTGAGGATCAGTCGACTTCGACCCAGGTGGGCATAGCACTTCGACCGAGGTCGGCGTAGCGTGGAAGCACCAGCATCGCCAAAGACCGTGTGCCCGGACCCCGCGTGCGGCGACCTCGAGAGTAGGTCGTCATGACCGCCGAAATCACGCGCGTCATCCGCACTCACGCCGGATCAGCCGACAGCGCCGCGCCACCCGCCGGCGAGTTCACCGAACTGGCCCGCCGGATCAAGGACTCCGGCCTGATGCGCCGGCGCTACGGCTACTACTGGACGAAGCTCATCGCCGTGCCCGTCGCCTTCGCCGCGGCGATCGCGCTCTTCATCTGGATCGGCGACAGTTGGTGGCAGATGTTCACGGCGGTCGTGTTCGCGTTCCTGTTCACCCAGACGGCGTTCCTCGGCCACGACGCCGCCCATCGCCAGATCTTCCGGTCGGGCAAGTGGAACGACTGGGTCAGCCTCATCCTCGGCGGATTCGTCGGCATGAGCTACGGATGGTGGCAGCACAAGCACACCCGGCATCACGCGAACCCCAACAAGGTCGGCGTCGACCCCGACATCGACCTGCCCGTCGTGGCCTTCACCCCGGAACAGGCCGAGCGCGAGCGTGCCGCCTTCTTCCGCTGGGTGATCGCCCATCAGGGCGCATTCTTCTTCCCGATCCTGCTGCTCGAGGGGCTCTCGCTGCACGCGTCGAGCGTGCACCGGGTGCTCGCTCGTGAGCCGATCGCCCGCCGGCCTGTCGAGATCACCTTCCTCGCGGTGCGCATCATCGGCTACCTCGCACTGGTCTTCTTCGTGCTCTCGCCCGGTAAGGCCGCGGTGTTCCTCGCCATCCAGCTCGGCGTGTTCGGGTTCTACATGGGCATGTCGTTCGCCCCGAACCACAAGGGCATGCCGTTGGTGCCGAAGGGCATGAAGCTCGACTTCCTGCGACGCCAGGTGATGATGAGCCGCAACATCCGCGGCAATCGCGCGCTCGACTTCATCATGGGCGGCCTCAATTACCAGATCGAACATCACCTCTTCCCCTCGATGCCCAGGCCGCACCTGCGCCGCGCCGCGCCACTCATCGCCGGCTACCTCCGCGATCACGACGTGCCGTACACGCAGACGACGTTCTGGCACTCGTACGCGATCGTCTATCGGTACATCAATCGGGTGGGGCTCGGCGAGCGCGACCCGTTCGAGTGCCCGCTCGTCGTGGAGCGCTCCAGCATCTGATCCCCGAACGGCGGAGCGCCTGACCGTCGCGCCACCGAGCACGGGAGCGTGGCGAGGCCGATGACGGTCTGTGACGTCCGGTTGACGCGTGTGACGGCCGCCCGCGCGGATTCGGCCGCTGCTCCGTAGCGTCTGAGTCGGGAGGTCGACACCATGACGCGACTCATCATCGGCGCGATGGTCCGAGCCATCGGCGCGTACCCCTCGGGGTGGCGGTACCCGGGCGCACACCACGACCCGCGTGGCGACGCCGCCGTGCTGCGACACGCCGCCCAGGTCGCCGAGGCGGCGCGGCTCGACTACCTCTTCTTCGGCGACTGGCTCGCGACCGGCCACGACCTCGAGTTCCGCGACCCGTACCTCGTGGCGCGCGTCGATCCGCTGTCGGCGATCACCTACCTCGCGGGGGTCACCGAGCACATCGGGCTCATCGCGACCGCCAACACCGGTTACGCCGATCCCTACACGCTCGCCCGCGCGACCGCGTCGATCGACCTGCTCTCGGGCGGCCGCGCCGGACTCAACCTCGCCACCGGTTCCGAGCCCCGCGCGGCCGGCAACCACGGACTGGACTTCACACGTCGTCAACGCGTCGCGCTACGAGCGCGCCGTCGAGTTCGACCAGGTGCTGCGGCGCCTGTGGGACTCGTTCGAAGACGACGCGATCGTGGCGGATGTCGCATCCGGCGTGTTCCTCGACCCGTCGAAGCTGCACCCGACCGACTTCCGCGGCCGGTACCTCAGCGTCGACGGTCCGTTGAACGTCGCACGACCGGTGCAGGGGCACCTGCCGATCGTGCACGCGGGAACCTCGCCGCGATCGCGCCTCTTCGCGGCGCAGTACGCCGACCTCGCCCTCGTCGCCGTGAGCGACCTCGAGCACGCGGTGGCCATCCGTGAGGAGCTGCGTTCCCTCGCGTTCGAGTCGGGGCGAGACGACCGCACGCTCAAGGTCATCGCGCCGGTGCTGCCGATCGTCGGCGAGACTCGTGAGCACGCCCAGTCGATCGCCGACGAGCTGTCGGAGCTCGTGCAGATCGCCGAGGACTGGCCCGACGGCCCGCCCGCGGCGTTCCCTGCGAACCGCTCGCTCGCGCAGCTCTCGACCCTCGTCGGCGTCGATCTCTCGGGGCTCTCGCCCGATCGGGCGGTCACGTCGGCGCTGCTCTCCGAGTTCAGCGCGGTCGGGCAGGAGCTCGTCGAGATCGTCGCCGAGCGCACCGGCCGAAGCCCGAACGGCGAGCGGCCGCCCACCCTGCGGCATCTCGTGGTCGCGGCATCCGTGAACGCCTCGGTCATCGTCGGCACCGCACACGACATCGCCAGCGAGTTCGAGGCGTGGGGCGACGCCGGAGCGGTCGACGGATTCAACGTGCTCTCGGCCATCCAGCCGGCGCAGTTCGACGCGTTCGCGCTCGGAGTGGTGCCCGAGCTGCAGCGGCGCGGCGTGTTCCCGACCGAGTACGAGGGCGGGACGCTGCGCGACTCGCTCGGGCTGGAGAGGCCCGACAACGTGCACGTCTCGGCCGACGAGCTGTCATTGGCGAGCGCCTCGCGCCGCTCCTGACAACCCACCGCGTCGTCGCATTGCGTCGTGTGACGCGGCGTGACGGCATGGGTCGGCGGCCCTTGAAGGGCGTCTGTCGGCGGTCGTAGCGTCGACGCCACATCTCGAACGAGGAGCATCCGTGATCGGCACCGATGATCGACTGACGGCGACCCTTCCGCATGCGCTCGAGCGAGCGGATGTCGCGGCACCCGGCTCGCTCGCGCCCCTTGCGGCCCTCGCCGACGCCGGGCTCGAGGTGCCCGTGCTCGGCGGCGGTCGCGTTCGCCACGTCAACCTCGACGTGGCCGCGTCCGCGCCCGCGCTCTCCGCGGTCGCCAGCGCACGTCGCGCGGGTGCTTCCGTACTACGCGAGCGTGCACCGCGGCACCGGCTATCCGTCGCAGCAGACGACCGCGCTCGTCGAGGCGGCGCGCGCCACCGTCGCCCGCCACGTCGGCGCCCGAGACGACGACCTCGTCGTGTTCACGCGCAACACGACCGATGCGCTGAACCTCCTCGCGAGCGCGGTGCCCGGTGACACGGTCGTCCTCGACCTCGAGCACCACGCGAACCTGCTGCCCTGGCGCGGGCGACGTGTCGTCGTCGGCCGGCGCACCTTCGCCGACACCCTCGACGCGCTCGAGGCCGAACTCGGTCGATGTCCCGCCGCGCTCGTCTCGGTGACCGGTGCGTCGAACGTGACGGGGGAGGTGCTGCCGCTCCCGGCGCTCGCGGCACTCGCACACGCCCACGGTGCTCGGCTCGCCGTCGATGCGGCGCAACTGCTGCCGCACCGGCGGGTCGACCTCGCGGCGTCGGGGGTCGACTACCTCGCCTTCTCGGGTCACAAGGCCTACGCACCCTACGGCGCCGGTGCGCTCGTCGGCCGTGCCGACTGGCTCGACGCGGCTGCGCCGCACCTCGCCGGCGGCGGAGCCGTCGAGTCCGTGCGCCTCGACCGGGTCTCGTGGAAGTCGGGCGCAGACCGCCACGAGGCCGGAACGCCCAACGTCATCGGCATCGTCGCACTGGCCCGAGCCCTCACCGAGCTCGAGGGGCTCGGCGACGCCGCGCGCAGCCGCACACGAGCAGGCCCTCACCGAGCGGCTGCTCGCCGGGCTCGCCGCCCAGCCCGGGGTGCGCGTGATCAGGGGCTTCGACGATCTCGACGACCGGCTCGGCATCGCCACGATCGAACTCGAACGGGGGTCGATCGGGCTCATCGCCGCGGCACTCGGTGCCGAGCACGGCATCTCCGTGCGCGCCGGGCGGTTCTGCGCGCACCCGCTCTTCGACCGCCTCGCCACGAGGTCGAACGGGCTGCGGGCGAGCCTCGGCGCCGGGACATCCGCCGACGACATCGACCGCTTCCTGGCGGCGCTCGCGACGCTCATCGCCGACGGGCCGGCCCACGCTTACGATCGCGGCCCCGACGGCTGGTGTCCGCGCGTCGATGACCGGCCGGTGCCGGCTTTCGACTGATTCGCCGGCAGGCGGCGGTCAGGTTCGGTGCGCGCCGCGCGTGAACCCGGCCGGTGTCAGTCAGCAGCCGGCTCGCTGGGGCACGGCCCTCCGAGCCACCCGCCACCCGAGTACACCCAGCAGACGTCGGCCAGCGACGGTTCGCCGCTCTCGGGGTCGCGTTCGATGCCGGTCTCGTCGCGTTCGACACTGGTGTCGGGTCCGTTACCGGGCGAGACGTCGTCCCACCGCGTGTCATCGACGTTCGCTTCGCTCCCGCCTCCGAACACTCCTGAGCTCGAGAGCGCAACGCCGGCGATCACGAGTCCCGCGACGACGACCGCGGCCCCCGCGGCGATGAGGACGGACGTTCGCCGATTCGCCATTTCCGACCCTTCTCTGGTGCAGACACTCTAGGGTCGACGGCGTTCGTCGCGATAGAGCCCCGTTCGCGGGTTTCCCAGTCGGGCTCCCGTCCGCCACACTGAGCGGATGGGATCAGAGTTGACCACCATCGGATTGCCCGTCGCGCTCGGCATCATCATGTTCGGGCTCGGCCTCACCCTCACGCCGCGCGACTTCGCGCGCGTGGCGAAGCATCCGAAGGCGGTGATCGTCGCCCTCATCTGCCAGCTCGTGCTGTTGCCCGCGATCTGCTTCGGCCTCGTGCTGCTGTTCCGGCTGCCGCCGGTGCTCGCAGTGGGCATGATGCTGCTTGCGGCGTCGCCGGGCGGCACGACGGCGAACCTCTACAGTCACCTCTTCCGCGGCGATGTCGCGCTCAACATCTCGCTCACCGCGATCAACTCGGTGCTCGCCGTCGTCACGCTGCCGCTCATCACCAACCTGGCGATCCTCGTGTTCCTGCCCGAGGGCGACGAGCTGGGCCTGCAGCTCGCCAAGGTCATCGAGGTGTTCGCGATCGTGCTGCTCCCGGTGGTGGCGGGCATGCTCGTGCGCTGGTGGAAGCCCGGGTTCGCCGACCGCATGGACAAGCCCGTGCGCATCGCGTCGGTCGTCATCCTCGTGATCGTCATCGCCGGCGCGATCGTCGCGAACCTCGACCTGCTCATCGAGAACGCCGGACGCCTCGCCGGCATCACCGTGCTGTTCTGCGTGATCTCGCTCAGCGTCGGCTACCTCATGCCGCGGCTGTTCAGGGTCGATCGCCGCCAGTCGATCGCGAGCTCGTTCGAGATCGGCATCCACAACGCGACCCTCGCGATCGTCATCGCCCAGACCGTCATCGGCAGCATCGAGATGAGCCTGCCGGCCGCCGTCTACGGCGTGCTGATGTTCTTCGTCGCGCTCGCGTTCGGATTCCTGATCCGCGGGCGTGGCGGTGCGGCCAGGGGCGACGCGGCCGCCGACGTGGAAGGGCGCCGCGAGTCCGCCACGTCCTGAGGTGCGCTCGTCGCGCCGACCCCACCTGAACGCCTGGCACGGTTCCGTGCCGGACGCGCATGGGCTGCGCGACACTGGGCGCATGGGATCCGCGTGCGGCGTCCTCCATCGCCGACCGCTCGCCGGTCGGCGGGCGGTGCGAAGCGGATGTCGCGGACGCCGGAGGCGAGGAGATGCCCACGGAGGCGGATGACCCGCTCGCGCAACGTCGTGATGCGCTGCGACGCATCGTCTACGGCACGCCCGACCCGTCGGACGCCGATATCGCCGAACTGACGGCCGTCGAAGCCGATTTCGTCGCGCGTCAAGCGGTCGCCGATGCGGACCGCCGAGCAGCCGCGACGCCGGAGCCTCCGCAGGCGCGGGACGCTGCAGCCGAGCTCGGCGCTGAGCCGCCGTACACGACGCCGTCCAGTCGGCGTCTGCTCCTGCCGTGGCTGGTCGGGGCGTCGCTCGCCGTGATGATCGCCGTCGTGGCCCTGCTGCTCGCCCCCATGCGGGCCGCGCTGTCGCCGCCGCGTGCACTCGAGGTCTTCGAACGCCCGGCGACTGCGGAGGAGCAGCAGCTGGCCGCCGACGTCGTGGCCGACGCCGGGTTTCAGCCGTCGTCGTCATCGACGGTCCGTCGGCTCGAACGGGGGCTCGGCTACGAGTTCTGGGCCTACCGCGATGACGATCGCGTGTGCCTGCTCTCCCGTCGCGAATTCTGGTTCCCGTGGGTCCACGAGTGCGCCACGGTCGAGGAGTTCGCCGCGTCGGGGCTCACGCGCGTCATCCCCGCCGGCGAGCTCTCCGACAGCGCCCGGCCGTCGGGTGTCACTCCCGATGAGCTCATCGTCGCGACGTGGGCCCCGACATCCCTCGAACTCGAGTGGTCGGTGATCCGTGTCCGCGAGGCGGAGCGACGGGCCTAGGGGCGCCGCCCAACGGGGCGGTTCGTAGACTGGGTGGGTCGCGCACGGGAGGGGATGCATGCAGGCGCTGGTCGAAAGCGATGTCCGCTCGTCACTGGGCAATGCGAACGACGCAGAGCTCGCACAGCTCTCGCTGCCCGTGAGGTTCTTCATCACCGAGTGGGCGCACCTCGACGCGTTCGCGTGGCGTGATCCGCGCATCACCCAGCGCGGCTACCTGATCACCGAGCTCGACGGGTCGGCCGCGGGAGTGGTGCTGCGCGCCGCGGAGCGCACCGGCTCGCACCACCGGGCGGCGATCTGCAGCCTCTGCCACACCCAGCAGCCGGGCGACCAGGTCGTGCTGTTCGCGGCGCGCCGCGCCGGTCCGGCGGGGGAGCGCGGCGACAGCGTCGGCACGTACATCTGCAGCGACCTCGCCTGCCAGGAGACGGTGCGGCTCGGACGCCCGCCCGCACCCTCGGAGGTGCTGCCGACCACGCACGAGCTCGAGCGCATCGAGGGACTGGCCCGGCGCACGCGCGCGTTCGTCAGCGACGTGCTGGGCGGCGCCTGAGGCGAACGCGGCTGCTGCGCGTCACGCTGCCGTGATCGGCTCGAGCGTGGGGCGCTTCGCGGTGCGGCCGTCGCCCGACGACCGGCCGGTGAGCCGGCGCCCGATCCACGGCAGCACGAACTCGCGGTAGTACGCCGCCGTGTTGCGGCTGCGCGGGCCGGCGGGAGCGGCCGCGACCTCGGCGACGCCCCACTCGTCGGGCACCGGCACGCCGAGCGCGGTGAGCACGTTGCTCGCCACGCGCGCGTGCCCGAGCGAGTTCAGGTGCAGCTTGTCGGCCGACCAGTAGCGGATGTCCCGGAGTCCGCGGTCGTTGAAGTTGTCGACGAAGGTCACCCCCGGAACCTCGGCCAGGTCGACGAGGGCGGCGGTGAGCCGCGCACCCCGGGAGTCGAACACCCCGCCCATGGGCAGGTGGTCGGTGGGGTTCGCGCCACTGAGCATGAGCACGTGGATGCCGGCCGCCCGGATGCGCCCGATCGCCTCACGGAACCTCGTGGCCGTGGCCTGCTCGTCCATGCGGGGTCGCAGCATGTCGTTGCCGCCGCCGTTGAAGCTCAGCAGCTCGGGCTTCAGTGCGATCGCCACGTCGAGCTGCTCGTCGATGATCGGGCCGAGCTTGCGGCCGCGGATCGCGAGGTTCGCATAGCCGATCGGCTCACGCGCGGCCTGGGCGAGGCCGAGCGCGACGAAATCCGCCCAGCCGCGCACGGCGCCGTCGGGCATCTCGTCGCCGACGCCCTCGGTGAAGCTGTCGCCGATCGCGGCATAGGAGTGGAACATGCCCTCCACGCTAGCGCCACCGGGCGGCGGAGCATCCGTCGCCTGATCGCACGTCGTGCACGTTCAGCCGGTCTGGTGCTGGCGCTCGAGCTCGCAGTCGGCCCCCGGGTAGAGCAGGGTCTCGTGGCCGTCGTCGAACCGCACGAGGAACGGCGGGCCGCCGTTCTCGCCGCGCACCTCGAGGATCTCGCCGTGCCGGTCGGGCTGGCCGACCTGCTTGCCGTGGATGACGAGGCGTTCGCCGACGCTCGCTTGCATAGCAACCCCCTTCGACGGTCTCCAGAGTACGCCCGGCGTCGGTGGGCGCGAAAGGGGTCCGGGTCCCTTCCGCGCGAGTCGGGCGGCGGGTAGGGTGAGGCAGAACTGGGTCAGATGACCCAGTTCTGAGGAAGGGTGAGGTTCACGTTGCACGAAGCGCCGACGACGCATCCCCGCGTCGAGTTCCCGCGGTTCCCTCCCGGCTTCCGCTGGGGTGCGGCGACCGCCGCCTTCCAGATCGAAGGGGCGACGGATGCCGCCGGCCGCGGTCCTTCGATCTGGGACACGTTCTCGCACACCCCGGGGCGCATCCTCGACGGATCGAATGCCGACGTCGCCGCCGACAGCTACCGGCGCTTCCACGACGACGTCGAACTGCTCGCCGAGCTCGGCGTCACCGACTACCGCTTCTCGATCTCGTGGCCGAGGGTGCAGCCCGGCGGAACCGGCTCGGCGAACGCGGCGGGCCTGGACTACTACGAGCGACTCGTCGACGCACTGACCGCGGCGGGCATCGCGCCGCTGCCCACGCTCTTCCACTGGGACCTGCCGCAGCAGCTCGAGGATGCCGGGGGCTGGCTCGATCGCGACACCGCACTGAGGTTCGCCGAGTACGCGGGCCTCGTGCTCGAGCGGCTCGGCGACCGCGTCGACCGATGGATCACGCTCAACGAGCCCGCGATGATGACCCTCGAGGGGTACGCGCTCGGCACGCAGGCGCCCGGGCGGGCGCTCATGATGGGCGCGCTGCCGACCGCCCACCACCAGTTGCTCGCGCACGGACTGGCGGTCGCCGCCGTCCGCGCGGCGGGTGGCGCGGAGGTCGGCATCACCAACAACCACACGCTGGTCGTGCCGGCGTCCGATGCACGTGAAGACCAGCTCGCGGCCGGAGCCTACGACCTCATCCACAACCGCATCTTCGCCGACCCCGTGCTCACCGGGGCGTATCCAGATCTCTCGGCCTTCGGCCTCGACGAGTTCCCGGGCGTGCAGCCGGGCGACCTCGCGACCATCGGCGCCCCCCTCGACTTCTACGGGGTGAACTTCTACAACCCGACGCGTGTGGCAGCGGCATCCGTCGGCTCGGAGTTCGCCGCCGCGGGCCTGCCGTTCGAGCCCGTCGACTACGTCGATGTGCCGGTCACCGGGTTCGGCTGGCCGATCGTTCCTGCGGCGTTCGCCGACCTGCTGGTCGGCCTGCAGGACGACTACGGCGACCGGCTGCCGCCGATCGTCATCACCGAGAACGGGGCGTCGTTCCCCGATGTCGTCGAGGTCTCGGACGATGGTCGGACGGTGCACGACGACGAGCGGATCGACTACCTCGACGCGCACCTGCACGCCGTCAGGCACGCGATCGAGTACGGCGTCGACGTGCGCGGCTACTTCGTCTGGTCGCTCATCGACAATTTCGAATGGGCGGAGGGGTACACGCAGCGATTCGGGCTCGTGCACGTCGACTTCGACTCGGGGGAGCGGACGCGCAAGGACTCGTTCGGCTGGTATCGCGACGTGATCGCGCGGGACCAGGCCGCGCCGACCGCGCGGCGGGCTGAGGCCGGCCGGGCAGTCGACGCGGGACTCGGAAGCCGAGTGGCCTCCGAGCCCGGCGATCAGGTGCTCGAGCGCTCAGCCGCCGACGGGCAGACCGAGCACCTCGACCTCCGCGAGTGAGAGCGGTAGGGTCGCGGACTCGAGTTGGATGCGCACGTACCGACCGGTGGCGCCCTCGGGCAGGTCGATGACCGACGGCCTGCCCGCCTGCTCGGCGACCCGGATCGCGCTGACGCCGGCCGTCGCCCGCGCTTCGGCGAGCGAGTTCGCGGTGATCGGTTCGTCCGACGTCATCACCAGTAATTCGAGAGCCGTTCCCCGCAGCAGTCGGTGCGGTTGTAGATCTCGATCCGGTCTATCGCGGCGACGGCGCCGAGGTCGACCTGCCACCAGGCCTCCGTCGAGGGTTCCGAGGTGTGCGTCACCGAGTTCCCCGAGAACGCGCCGTTGCGGTTGCCGTCGACGGCCCGCGCGGGCACACCGTCCCAGGCCACGCTCGACTGGGTCGCCGGCTTGCCTTCGCCAGGTTGGGCAACGCGATCTTGACGGTCGCGACGGCGACGGTCGAGACCCGTCGGCACTCGTGGTCACCACGATCCGCCCGGGTGCCGGCTCGGCATCGGCCGGCACCGCGATCGTGATCGGCACGACGTAGGACTCACCCGGCGCGAGCTCGGGAACCGAGGCGGCGCCCGAGGTCACCGTCCAGCCTCGGGCCCGGTCACCTCGACCTCGGCGGGATCGGAGGCCTCGGACGAGGCGTTCGCGATCACCGCCGAGCCGACGACCGTCGTGCCGCGCTGCGCCGCATCCGGCACGCGCACGGTCGTGCGCAGCAGGGTGTCGATCTTCGGCGTCGCGATCTCGAAGACGAACGCGTGCGTGCTCGTGGTCGCATCCGCCCCCTCCTCGGGCATCTCGATCACGATCTCGCCGGCGTCGTTGCGCTCCCAGTCGAGGGTGTCGCCGTCGGCGCCCAGCAGCGTGACCTCGGTGTTCTCGCCGAAGGGCAGGTCGCCGCCGAGCGTGAGCTCCCGGCCCGGCCAGGTCAGCGCGGTCGCATAGAGCGAGCCGTCGCGCTGGGTGTACCGCACCGGGACATCCGCTGCCGGCTCATCTGCCCGGTTCCAGTAGGTGGTCCCGTAGATCGCCTCCCCGTTGATGTCGAGCCAGGCGCCGATGTCGCGCAACCGTTCGGCCTGCAGTTCGGGGATGGTGCCGTCGGCCTTGGGGCCGACGTCGAGCAGCAGGTTGCCGTTCTTGCTGACGATGTCGACGAGCGACTCAACCAACTGGTCGCTGGTCAGGTAGTCCTCGATCGGCTCGTTCTGGTTGTAGCCGTACGAGTGGGCGATGCCGCGGCTCGACTCCCACTTGTTCACGTCGATGTCGGGCTTGACCGTGTACTCGGGCGTCTGGAAGTCGAGCTCGGTCGAATCGAGCGCTCCCGAATCGATCTTGCAGCGGTTCGCGACCGCCACCTCTCGAGGTTCTTCGCGGTTCTTCGCCTGGTTGTAGTACTCGGCGAGCATGCCGCCCGTCTTCCAGTACGACGCCGGCTTCTCCCACTGGCCGTCGCACCAGAGGATGTCGGGGTCGTACTTGTCGATCAGCTCGCTCATCTGCGGCAGCATGTAGTCGTCGACGTAGTTCACGTTCGACGGGGCTCCCGTATATGGCACCTCGGCACCCGTGTAGGGGTTGCGGGCCGGCTTGCCGGTGTATGCCGGGTTGTACCACTCGTACAGCGAGTAGTAGAAGCCCGCCTTGAGGTCGCCGTCCTCACGCGCCGCGGCGAACAACTCGCCCGCGAGGTCGCGCTTCGGTCCGAGGTCGACCGTGTCGCGGCCGCTCACGTCGCTCGACCAGAGCGCCGTGCCGTCGTGGTGCTTCGACGTGAGCACGAAGTACTTCGCGCCCGCCTGCTTGAACAGGTCGACCCACTCGTCGGGCTCGAACTTCTCGGCCTTCCACTCGTCGATGAACCGGTCGTACGCGTAGTCGGCGCCGTAGGTGGCCTGGTGGTACTTGTAGGTCGCCGAGTTCTTCGAGCTCATGTAGTTCCAGTACCACTCCGCGTATGAGCCGCGAGGGCCCCACGCGGGCACCGAGGTACGGACCCCAGTGGATGAAGATGCCGAACTTGTCGTCGTCGAACGACTCGGGCGCCTCGTGGCTGTTGAGCGAGGCGGTGCTGGCCGTGTAGTCCCAAGCCGGCACCTCGTAGCTCCCGAAGCGGTCGGCGACCTGCGCGTAGTCCAGCGCCTCGTCCCAGGTGGTGAGTTCGTCGAGGTCGCCTCGCAGGCTCGCCCCGACCGTGCCCACCGATCGCATCGGCAGCGGGATGGATGCCCCGACGCGGCCGACGCGGCGGCCGTCGGCGTAGAGCGTGGTCTCGCCCGCGGTGGCGACCCAGGTCAGGTGCACCCACCGTGCGGCCGGGAGCGTGAACTCGAAGGAGTGGTCAGCGACGCCGTACTCGGTGAATCGGACTTTGCCGGTGCCGGTCTGGCGGAGCTTCAGGGCCCCGTATTTCGAGCTCAGCAGCACCTGCTCGCCGGCATCGGAGGAGAGGTTGACCCACGTGGAGACGGTCCAGGGCTCTGCCACGTCGACGCCGCCGAAGCCGACACCGTCACGGGTGTGGTCGAAGCGGAACGCCTCGCCCTTCACGCTATCAGCGACGACCGTCGGATTGTTGATGATGTAGCTCGTGCCAGGCAGGTCGCCTGCAGCGTCCTCGGCGAAGATCGTGTTGCCCGGGCTCCCGGCCGACGTCCACCCATCGGGGTAGTCGGCCTCGTCGAAGGTCCAGCGATGCGACGGCTCGCCGTCATCCGCACGCTCCGCCGCCTCGGGCGGTGTCACGCCGGCAGGCTCGCTGAGCGCTTCGAACGGGCTGTGAACGCGGCGAGGTAGTAAGGCGTCGCAGAGCAGTTCCAGGAACGATCCGCGAGCACGGCCGCGGAAGCGCGCTGAGTCACTCACAGTAGGCGTACTCCGACCAGAAGTTGTAGTCGGCGCAGTGCGGCATGCGCGAGCAGAGCATGTCGGCCTCGTCGTTCGGCACCCAGGTGTAGTACATGCACGCCGCGTCCGGGTACAGGTTGTGGTAGTTGTTCGGTGTCAGGTAGAACGGTACGATCGCGATCTCGTAGTGTCCGGGGATGGCGGGCTCGGCGCCGGTGCCTTCGCACGTGAGGTCGACGATCGAGGTGTTGAGGTACTGCTTCGGTGTGCTCATGTGCTCGACGCAGTTGTAGATGGCGGTGCGGGCGAAGTTACCGGCGACGGCGTAGTCGAGCGTGTTGATGTAGCGGGTCAGCATGTCGCCGAGACTGTCGATCTCGGGGTCGGCGGCGATGGTGGCGGCGACCTTCGGGCAGTTCGCGAGCTGGCCGGGCAGTTCGTCGGCGCCGATCGAGAACAGCGGCGCATCGAACCAGGACGAACTCGTCGACGATCTCGGCCGTCTTGGCCACCGCATCGTCGCGGGTCATGTCGATGATCCAATCGGGCGTGAGGTGCGAGTGCGTGTCGTCGACGAGCCGCAGCACGATGTCGCCCGGGCCGGCCTGTTTCACCTCGCTCGAGGCCTTGAGCGGCAGACCGGTGAGGTCGCGCAACTCGCTGCCGACGCGCTTGGCGAGATCCTGCGTGATCTCGTCGACGGGGCCGGGGTACTCGGCCTCGCCCCGGGGAAGGAGCGCGAGGTCGCGCGAGGGGCCGTCGATGAGGAGGCGCGACGTCGGGGTGAGCGTGACGACGCCGTCCTGCGACTGCCACGAGGTCGGGCGGGGGATCAGGCGTCGATACCGGTCGGGGTGCTCGCCGCCGTCGCCGACGAGATGATCGATTCGGAGGTCGGTGCGGTAGCCGCGGCAGGCGCCGCCATCACGACCGATCCGATCATTGCTCCGATGATTGAGGTGGATATGAGGGTCTTTGCTGTCAAGAATCGCATCTTTGCGGGCTCCTTCGTAGGGAAAGATAGGATGACCGTAGCGAATTTCAGGCTGACGAGGCAATACCCTGCAGTGACCAATTCTGAACGTTCTGGGCGTGATTCACGCAATATTCATCAGTCGCGAATTACGAGTCACGAGCGGGTCTGTCGGGTCGATTCAGCCGACGGCGAGCAGGGCCGCCCAGAGGTCGGCGCGGGCGTGGAAGCCCGAGAGGTCGCGACCGAGCAACCGCTCGGCGAGGGCGATGCGGCTGCGCACGGTATGCCGATGCACGCCGAGCGCCTGGGCGGTGGCGTCGAACTGCCCACCATGCTCGAGCCACGTGCGCATGGTCGTGACGAGTGACGTGCCGGTGGCCGCGTCGTGCTCTGTGAGTGGGGCGAGCGTCGCGAGCGCGACGGCGCGCGCGTCCGTGCGCGCGAGGAAGGCGAGCACGCCCTGCCGGCTGATCTCCTCGAAGTGCGAGACGCCGGCACCGGTCTCGCGGGCCCGCTCGAGCGCGCGCATCGCCTGCTCGTGCGCGAGCGCCATGCCGCCGCCCGCGCCGGCACCGGCCGCGCCCGCGGCGTTCGCGGGTCCACCGACGGGATCGGATACCCCGACGGGCAGCTCGAACTCGGTCGCGAGCTCGTCGGCGAGCCCGACATCGTGCTGCTCGACCACGAGCACGAACTGCTCGTCGTCGCGCCCGAAGAAGAGGCGGCCGTTCCGCTCCTCGACCCGCAGTTCGAGCAACTCGGTGAGGCGGTCGACGTGGGCCAGCGGGGCATCCGTCACCATGACCCGAACCGGCGCGTGCGGCAACTCGCCCCACATCTCGGCGGCCACCCGCTCGGCGAGCGCGGTGTCGCCGGCGAGGATGCTGCGCAGCAGCCCGGACCGAAGATGCCCGCGGGCACGGTCGAGGTCGCGGTTCTGCTCGAGCGCGAGCCCGGCGAGCGCGATGACCGCGGTGACGACCTCGCGGCCGGCCTGGTCGAGCTCGGGGGAGTCGCCGATCGCCAGCACGCCGCGCAGCGCGCCGCCGCCGCCGAGGGTCTGCAGGGTGAGGCGCTGCGGGGTTCCGGTCGACTCGGCGGCGAGCATGGTGCGGCTTGCGCGCTGTCCCCTGCGCAACATCGACCGGGCCTCGCCGACGACCTCGCCGAGTGCGGGCTGGCCGAGGCCGCCGAGGGGTGCCTCGCGGTCGACCGACCCGGTCGCGTCGATCAGCCCGACCCACGTCCCGAGTCGATGCGAGAGCTCGGCGAGCGTCGCCGAGAGCCCGTCGGGGCGCAGCGCGGCGAGCGAGATCGCGCGTTGCGCGGCGAGCGCCCATGCCTGACGCGCGTATGCATCCTCGGCGAGCAGGTCGGCGACGAGCCGGGCGATCGCGAGGAAGGGCACCCGGTAGGGCACCTCGAACAGCGGCAGCCCCTGTGCGGTGCACGCCGCGACGAGCGCGTCGGGAGTGCCCGCGCGGATGACCTCGGTGCCGAACCCGAGCGCCGCGACGCCCACCTCGCGCAGGCGGCGCACGTAGGCGTCGGCGAAGTCGCCGTCGTCGGATGACGAGCCACCGTCGCCGTCTGATGCCGCGTCGCCGAACTGGGTGCCGGTCGTGAGCAGTATGTGGCCGGCGTCGAGGAACGGCGTCGGGTCGGGCAGGTCGGAGCTGTGCGCCCACACCACCTGTGTCTCGAGCGCGCCGGGCGCGAGCGAACCCTCGGGCGTGAGCAGCCCGAGTCCGAGCTCGCTTCGGTCGAGCAGGGTCTGCACGGTGGGCTTCATTGCGCCTCCTTTCGCCGGTCGAGGAGTGACGAAGGAGCGTAACGAGACCCTGGCGCGGGATCTCGATACGGCCCTGGCGGGCCTACTCGATCGACGGTGTACGCGGTGTCGAAGAACCGATACCCGAGTGTACACACGGGCGCCGAAGCATCCGATCGTCGCGACCTACCATCGAGGCATCAGCCACCGCCGCCACCTTGCATCGGAGCAGCCATGACCCTCGTCGACACCCCGGCCACGCCGACCACCGCCACAGGCGGACCGACGCTCGCGCAGGAGCGCCGCATCGTCACCGCGATCCCGGGCCCGCGCTCGCAGGAGCTCATGGCCCGCAAGGCCGAGGCCGTCGCCGCAGGCGTCGGCCACACGCTGCCCATCTCGGTCGTCGCCGGGGGAGGCGGAGTGCTCGTCGACGCCGACGGCAACTCCCTCATCGACCTCGGCTCGGGCATCGCCGTCACCGGCGTCGGCAACTCGAACCCGCGCGTCATCGAGGCCGTCACCGCGCAGCTCAACGCGTTCACGCACACGTGCTTCACCGTCTCGCCGTACGAGGGCTACGTCGCCGTCGCCGAGAAGCTCAACGAGCTCACCCCCGGCGGCCACCTCAAGCGCTCGGCGCTGTTCAACTCGGGCGCCGAGGCCGTCGAGAACGCGGTGAAGATCGCCCGTCACTACACGAAGAAGCAGGCCGTGGTCGCGTTCGACCACGCCTACCACGGCCGCACGAACCTCACGATGGGCCTCACCGCCAAGAACATCCCCTACAAGAGCGGCTTCGGCCCGTTCGCGTCCGAGGTGTACCGCGCCCCGCTCAGCTACCCGTTCCGCGACGGCGGCCTGTCGGGCGCCGAGGCCGCGGCCCGCGCCATCACGCAGATCGAGAAGCAGGTCGGCGCCGAGAACCTCGCCGCGATCATCATCGAGCCGATCCAGGGCGAGGGCGGCTTCATCGTCCCCGCGCAGGGCTTCCTGCCGGCGCTCGTCGAGTGGGCACGCGCGAACGACGTGGTGTTCATCGCCGACGAGGTGCAGACCGGGTTCGCCCGCACCGGCGCCTGGTTCGCCAGCGAGCACGAGGGCATCGTGCCCGACCTCGTCGTCGCCGCCAAGGGCATCGCCGGCGGCCTGCCGCTGTCGGCCGTCACCGGTCGTGCCGAGATCATGGACTCCGCCATGGCCGGTGGCCTCGGCGGCACCTACGCCGGCAGCCCCATCGCCTGCGCCGCCGCGCTCGCCACGATCGAGACCTACGAGCAGGACGGCCTCATCGAGCGCGCCCGCGAGATCGGTGCCGTGCTCATCGGCCGCCTCAACGCGCTCCGCACCGCCGACGCCCGCATCGGCGACGTCCGCGGCCGCGGCGCGATGGTCGCGATCGAACTCGTCGACCCCGAGACCGGCGCCCCCGACGCCGCCCTCACGAACGCCGTGGCGAAGTACGCCCACGCGAACGGCGTCGTGCTGCTCACCTGCGGCACCTACGGCAACGTGATCCGCTTCCTCCCCCCGCTCACCATCAGCGACGAGCTCCTCATCGAGGGCCTCGCCGTCATCGCAGAAGGACTCAAGAACGCATGACTGACACGACGACAATGACGTCGTCCGCGACATCCGCCGCTGCATCGCAGTCTGCCGGATTCGGGGATTCTCGCGACACGCCGTCGGAAGCGGGTGCGACACGCGCGAGCGTCGTCACATCCCCGAATCCGGCAGCACCGGGCGACGACCACGTCGCGACGCCGCTGAGCGACGCGCGGTCGCAGCTCGCCGAGGCGGTGGGGCTGCTCGGCCTGGCCGACGGCCTGCACCAGATGCTCGCGACCCCGCGCCGCGAGCTCACCGTCGCCGTGCCGCTGCGCCTCGACTCGGGTGAGAGCCGGCTCTACATCGGCCACCGCGTGCAGCACAACTTCTCGCGCGGCCCCGCCAAGGGCGGCCTGCGCTACGCGCCCAACGTGAACCTCGACGAGGTGCGTGCGCTCGCGATGTGGATGACCTGGAAGTGCGCCCTGCTCGACGTGCCCTACGGCGGCGCGAAGGGCGGACTCGCGATCGATCCCCGCGAGCACTCCATGGCAGAGCTCGAGCGCGTGACCCGTCGCTACACGAGCGAGATCCTGCCGATCATCGGCCCGGAGCGCGACATCCCCGCGCCCGACATCGGCACCGACGAGCAGACCATGGCGTGGATCATGGACACCTATTCCGTCAACAGCGGTTACACGGTGCCCGGCATCGTCACCGGCAAGCCGATCTCGCTCGGCGGGTCCCAGGGCCGCGCGAGCGCGACCAGCCGCGGCGTCACGCACATCGCGCTCGCCGCGCTGCGCCACGTCGGCCTCGAGCCGGCCCGCTCGACCGCCGCCGTGCAGGGCTTCGGCAAGGTCGGCGCCGACGCGGCGCGGTTCCTCGCCGAGGCGGGCGTCACCGTCACGGGCGTGAGCGACCAGTACGGCGCCGTGTACAACGCCGACGGCCTCGACATCGAGGTGCTCAACGACCACGTGCGTGCCACCGGCTCGGTCGTCGGCTTCGCGGGCGCCGAGCCCATCGACGGCGCCGACCTGCTGACCCTCGAGGTCGACCTGCTCGTGCCGGCCGCCGTCGAGGGCGTGCTGCACGACGGCAACGCCGACCGCGTGGGCGCCAAGGTCGTCGTCGAGGGCGCCAACGGTCCCACGACGCCCGGCGCCGACCGCATCATGCGCGAGCGCGGCATCCTCGTGGTGCCCGACATCCTCGCGAACGCCGGCGGCGTGATCGTCTCGTACTTCGAGTGGGTGCAGGCGAACCAGGCCTACTGGTGGCGCGCCGACGAGGTGGAGTCCAGACTGGAAGAGCGGATGCTGAGCGCCTGGCAGTGCGTGCTCGGCTACGCCGAAGCGCGGGGACTGTCACTTCGCACTGCGGCGACCGCGCTGGCGGTCGAACGCGTCGCCGAGGCGCACAAGCTCCGCGGCCTCTACCCCTGATCGGGCCAACCGCGATCAGCACAGTCCGCCGATCGCCACGAGCGAATCGCCACCGAAACCGCCACCGAGAATCACGAAACGGAAACGACACGCATGACGAACGCAACACTCGAAGCCACCGTTCTCGACAAGGTCAACGGCGGCCTCTTCATCGCCGGCGAGTGGGTCGAAGCCGAGGGAGGCAGGACCCTCGCCGTCAGCGACCCCTCGACCGGCGAGACGATCAAGGAGATCGCGGATGCCTCGCCGGCCGACGGCATCCGTGCGCTCGACGCGGCCGTGGCCGCGCAGGACGCGTGGGCAGCCACCGCACCGCGCCAACGCGGTGAGCTGCTGCGTCGCGCGTTCGACCTGCTGCAGGAGCGCAAGGAGGAGTTCGCGCTGCTCATGACGCTCGAGATGGGCAAGCCGCTCGCCGAGGCGCGCGGCGAGGTCGCCTACGGCGGCGAGTTCCTGCGCTGGTTCAGCGAAGAGGCCGTGCGCATCTCGGGCCGCTACGGCCTGAACCCCGAGGGAACCGGCCACATGGTCGTGTCGCAGCGCCCGGTCGGTCCGTCGTTCTTCATCACCCCGTGGAACTTCCCGCTCGCGATGGCGACGCGCAAGATCGCGCCGGCGCTCGCGGCCGGATGCACCGTGGTGATCAAGCCCCCGGCACTCACGCCGCTGACGACCATCGCCTTCGTGCAGCTGCTCGAAGAGGTCGGCCTTCCCGCAGGCGTCGTCAACGTCATCGCCACCTCGACCTCGTCGAAGGTGTCGGCGCCGATCATCGCCGACCCGCGCCTGCGCAAGCTGAGCTTCACCGGTTCGACCGAGGTCGGCCGCGCGCTCATGGCGCAGTCGGCGCAGGGCATCCTCCGCACGAGCATGGAGCTCGGCGGCAACGCGCCGTTCGTCGTGTTCGACGACGCCGACCTCGACAAGGCGGTCGACGGGGCGATGCTCGCGAAGTTCCGCAACATCGGCCAGGCCTGCACCGCGGCGAACCGGTTCATCGTGCACGAGGACGTCGCCGCCGAGTTCGCCCGCCGGGTCACCGAGCGCGTCTCGGCGATGCGGGTCGGTCGCGGCACGGAAGACGGCATCGCCATCGGCCCGCTGATCGACGACAAGGCGGTCGCGACGACCGACGAGCTCGTCAAGGACGCCGTCGACAAGGGTGCGACGCTGCTCACCGGCGGCGCCGTGATCTCGGGTGCGGGCTCGTTCTACTCGCCCACGGTGCTCGGCTCGGTTCCCGCCGATGCGCGCCTGCTGCGCGAGGAGATCTTCGGCCCGGTGCTCGGCATCACGACGTTCGCCGACGAGGACGAGGCCGTGCGCCTCGCGAACAACACCGAGTACGGACTCGTCTCGTACGTGTTCACGCAGGACCTGGCGCGCGGCCACCGCATGATCGAGCGCCTCGCCACCGGCATGATGGGCCTGAACACCGGCCTCGTGTCGAACGCCGCGGCGCCGTTCGGCGGCATCAAGCAGTCGGGCATCGGCCGTGAGGGCGGGTCCGAGGGCATCCACGAGTACCTCGACACCAAGTACACGCTCATCCCGGTGGGCTGACGTAACCGTCGGTCGAGGAGCCGCGAAGCGGCGTATCGAGGCCGGGAACCAGGTCTCGATACGGGCCTTCGGTCCTACCGACGACTACGGGCCTTCGGTCCTACTCGACCGACGTATACGGGCCTTCGGTCCTACTCGACCGACGTGTATACGGGCCTTCGGTCCTACTCGACCGACGTGTATACGGGCCTTCGGCCCTACTCGACCGACGTTCGCCCATGAGCGACAGAGAGACAGGAATCATGGAACGCATCGACACGGATGTCGTCATCGTCGGGGCCGGCGCCGCCGGCCTCACCGCCGCCACCAAGCTGGTGGGCGCGGGCCGCTCGGTCGTGGTGCTCGAGGCCCGCGACCGCATCGGCGGCCGCCTCTGGACCGACACGATCGAGGGCGCGATGCTCGAGATCGGCGGCCAGTGGGTCTCGCCCGATCAGGACGCGCTCATCGAGACGCTCGACGACCTCGGTCTCGAGACCTACTCGCGCTACCGCGAGGGCGAGAACGTCTACATCGACAAGGGCGGCGTGCGCCGCCTGTTCGAGGGCGAGATCTTCCCCGTTCCGGCGAGGACCGAGGGCGAGATCGTCGGCCTCATCGAGAAGCTCGACGAGCTCGTCGCGCAGATCGACCCCGACGAGCCGTGGGCGCACCCCAAGGCCAAGGAGCTCGACGAGATCTCGTTCGCGCACTGGCTCGAGACGCAGACCGACGACGAAGAGGCGCGCCTGAACATCGGCATGTTCATCGCCGGTGCGATGCTCACCAAGCCCGACCATGCGTTCTCGGCGCTGCAGGCGCTGCTCATGGCCGCATCGGCCGGCTCGTTCTCGAACCTCGTCGACGCCGACTTCATCCTCGACAAGCGCGTCATCGGCGGACTGCAGCAGGTTCCGCTGGGGCTCGCCGAGCGCCTCGGCGAGCGGGTCCGGCTGGGCCAGCCCGTGCGCACGATCCGCTGGGCCGGGCTTTCCGAAGGGCGAGGGGATGCCTCGGGCCACCGTGTCGTCGCCGTGACCGACTATCTCGAGGTGCACGCGGACACGGGTCATCCTCGCCGTTCCGCCGGTGCTCATCAGCCGCATCTCGTACGACCCGCCGCTGCCGCGCCGCCAGCACCAGCTGCACCAGCACCTCTCGATGGGCTTCGTCATCAAGGTGCACGCCGTCTACGAGACGCCGTTCTGGCGCGAGGCCGGGACTCAGCGGCACCGCGTTCAGCCCGTACGAGCTCGTGCACGAGGCCTACGACAACACGAACCACGAGCGACCCGCGCGGCACGCTCGTCGGGTTCGTCTCCGACGAGGAGGCCGACGGGGTCTTCACGCTGAGCGCCGAGGAGCGCAAGGCGCGCATCCTCGAGTCGCTCTCGCACTACTACGGCGAGCAGGCGCTCACCCCGGTCGTCTACTACGAGAGCGACTGGGGCAGCGAGGAGTGGACGCGCGGCGCCTACGCCGCGAGCTTCGACATGGGCGGCCTCGCACGGTACGGCGCCGACCTGCGCACCCCGGTCGGGCCGATCCACTTCGCGTGCAGCGACATGGCGGGCAAGGGATACCAGCACGTCGACGGCGCGATCCGCATGGGTCGCCTCGTCGCCGACACGATCCTCGAGGGTCGCTGATGGCCGAGCCCGATCGCATCGTCGTCGGCTACACGGCCGACGAGTCGGGTGCCGACGCCCTCGCCCTCGGTGCGCGGCTCGCCGCGGCGACCGAGGCGCTGCTCGAGGTGGTGATGGTGCTCCCGATCGAGGCACGGGGCGGCGTCGTGCCGCCCGACACCGGCTACGAGCGCTACATCAAGGAGCGCTCGCGCACCTGGCTCGCCGAGGCCTCGGCCACGCTCGACGACGACATCGCGCAGTCGCTGCACATCCGCTACGCGGAGTCGTTCGCCGAGGGACTCATCGAGGCCGGCGCACGAGTTCGTCGCGTCGTTCATCGTCGTCGGCGCGGCCCGCGGCGGCCTGCTCGGGCGCATGCGCGTCGGCTCGGTCGCGAGCGCGCTGCTGCACTCGTCGGATGTCCCGGTGGCGCTCGCGCCCGCGGGCGCACGCGAGGTCGCACCGTCGCAGGGAGTGACCCGCATCACCGCCGCGATCGGCACGCGTGCCGGGTCGAGTGCCGTGCTCGGGGCATCCGTTCGCTTCGCGCGCTCGGCGCACGCGCCGCTGCGCCTGCTCTCGCTCGTTCCCATCGACCTGCCGTCGGGCATGGACGAGGAGCTCGCCGACCTCGCCAGTGCCGCGCACGCCGACGAGGTGCTCGCCGAAGCGCAGCGCGCGCTTCCGTCCGGCATCGACGCGACGGTGGTGACCGCGACCGGCGCGACCATCGAGGAGTCGGTGCGCGACCTCGAGTGGCACGCCGGCGAGGTCGTGCTCGTCGGTTCGAGCCGCCTCGCCACGCCGAGCCGGATCTTCCTCGGCTCGACCGCTTCGAAGATGCTGCGTGAGCTCCCGGTGCCGATGATCGTCGTGCCGCGCGCCACCACCTGAAAGGCACTGCAATGACGCAACAACCCGACCACGCAGCCCCCGCTGACCGAGGCGACCCGCTCGGTCGACGGCGCCGAGCACGGCATCACGAAGAAGGGGCTGTCGGCGGGAGCCGTCGGCCTCATCGGCGCCATCGTCATCGGCATCTCGTGCATCGCGCCCGCGTACACGCTGACGGCCGCGCTCGGCCCGACCGTGTCCGAGGTCGGCGTGCAGGTGCCGGCGATCATGCTCGTCGGGTTCATCCCGATGCTGCTCGTGGCGTTCGGCTATCGCGAACTCAACAAGCGGATGCCCGACTCGGGCACGTCGTTCACGTGGGCGACCCGTGCCTTCGGTCCGTGGATCGGCTGGATGGCCGGCTGGGGCCTCATCGCCGCGACCATCCTCGTGCTGTCGAATCTCGCGGGCATCGCCGTGGAATTCCTGTTCCTGCTGATCTCGCAGGTGACGGGCAACCCCGAGATCGCCGACCTCGCGACGAACCCGTTCATCAACGTGACCGTCTGCCTGCTGTTCGTGCTCGGTGCGACCTGGGTGTCGTACCGCGACATGCAGACGACGCAGAAGCTGCAGTACTGGCTGGTGGGCTTCCAGGTCGCGGTGCTCGTGATCTTCGCGGTCGCCGCGCTCGTCGAGGTCGCGAACGGCAACGCCTTCGACGCGACGCCGATCGAGCTGTCGTGGTTCAACCCCTTCGCCGTCGAGTCGTTCTCGGCGTTCGCCGCGGGCCTCTCGCTCTCGATCTTCATCTTCTGGGGCTGGGACGTCACCCTGACCATGAACGAGGAGACGAAGGGCTCGACGAAGACCCCGGGCCGCGCCGCGACGATCACGGTCGTCACCATCGTGGTGCTCTACCTGCTCATCGCGGTGGCACTCATCGCCTACGCGGGTGTCGGCACCGGCGAGTACGGTCTCGGCAACCCCGACATCCAGGACAACGTGTTCTTCCACCTCGCCGGGCCGATCCTCGGCCCGCTCGCGGTGCTCGTGTCGCTCGCCGTGCTCACGAGCTCGGCGTCGAGCCTGCAGTCGACCTTCGTCTCGCCCGCGCGCACGCTGCTCGCGATGGGGCACTACGGCGCCCTGCCCGACGAAGTTCGCGACGGTGAGCCCGCGGTTCTTCACGCCCGGCTACGCGACGATCGTGTCGGCCATCGTCGCATCGGTCTTCTACGCGGTCATGCGATTCGCGAGCGAGGACACGCTCTGGGACACGATCCTGACGCTCGGCATGATGATCTGCTTCTACTACGGCATCACCGCGTTCGCCTGCGTGTGGTTCTTCCGCACGGTGTGGTTCCGTTCGGTGCGGAACTTCTTCTTCACGCTGCTCTTCCCGCTGGTGGGCGGCGTGATCCTCGGAGTGCTGTTCTTCACCACGCTCATCGACAGCATGGATCCCGCCTACGGCAGCGGCTCGAACATCTTCGGCATCGGCATCGTGTTCATTCTCGGCATGGTGATCCTGCTCACGGGTGTCGTGATCATGCTCTGGCAGTGGCGCAAGCGCCCCGGATTCTTCCGCGGCGAGACCCTGACCCGGGCGACCGCCGAGGACTGAGCGGCGCCCCAGCGAACGACGAGGCCGCCCCGCGACACCGGGGCGGCCTCGTTCTGTCTGCGGATGCGGCCGGCTATGCCGCGGTCTCGTCCGCAGCGTCGGTGTCGGTGTCGTCGGCCAGCTCGTAGCGGCTGACACCCGCGACGACCGTCTGCACCACGCGTGCGTCGAGCAGCGACTCGTCACCTTCGGCGAACGGGTCGGTGTCGAGCACGATGAAGTCGGCGGCGAGCCCGGCGACCAGCCGGCCGCGCAGGTGCTCGTCACCGCACGATGCTGCGGCATCGCGCGTCGCGTGACCGATCGCGGCGGCGAGCGGCAGCGCGAACTCGGGATGGGTCGCGGGGAACGACGGATCGAGGGCCGAACGGCGGGTCGCGGCGACGTACATGTTCGCGAGCGCCTCGTGGGGCGCCGTCGGCGCGTCGGTCGAGAACGCGAGCAGTGCGCCTGCCGCAACGTACTCGGGCCACGCGAACCCTCGATGGGCGCGCTCGTCGCCGAGCATCGCGGCCCAGTTGTCGAAGATCGCCGGGTCGGCGTGCACGGGCTGCATCGACGCGGTGACGCCGAGCCGGGCCATCCGCTCGGCCGTGCCCGGCGCGGCGTACTCGAGGTGCTCGATGCGATGGCGGCGCGCCCGCTCGCCGTTCACGGCGGCCGCGTGCTCGAGCGCATCGAGCGCGATCTCGCTGGCGTAGTCGCCGATCGCGTGCATGGCGACCTGCAGGCCGGCCGCGTCGGCGGCGGCGACGACCGGCTTCAGCGCGTCGAGCGGCCAGATCGGTTCGGCGTTCGACCCGTCGGCGTAGGGATGCCGCATCGCGGCGGTGCACGCGTCGATGACCCCGTCGAGCACGAGCTTGATGCCGACGATGCGCAGCCACGGCGAGTCGACCGCGCGGGCGAGTTCGGCGGCCCGTTCGACCTGCGCCAGGTTCTCGGTCTCGTCGCCCGTGTTGGCGACGAACCAGTGCGCGACGACCCGGATCGGCAGGGTCCCGCCACGCCGGTGCAGCCGCGCGCTGGAAGGCCGCGAGGCCGAGTTCGTCGAACCCCATGTCGATGACGCCCGTGACCCCGGTGGCCAGGTACGCGGCGATCGTGCGCTCGACGGCGGCATCGCGATCGTCATCGGTGTCGACCTCGGCGAGGTGCGTCCACACGAACTGCTGCGCGGCGGTCTCGTAGAGCATCCCGTCGGGCTCGCCGTCGGCGTCGCGGCCGATGCGCCCGCCGATGGGGTCAGGGGTGTCGCGGGTGATGCCCAACTCGATGAGCGCGGCGCGGTTCACCCAGCACGAGTGGTAGTCGTTGGCGTCGAGGAACACCGGCACGTCGGCGACGACCGCGTCGATCATCGCGGCGGTGGGAGCGCCGCCCGGCACCGAGTCGAACAGCCAGCCGCGACCGAGGAGCCGCGGTGCGTCGGGGTCGGCATCGCGCGCCGCGCGCAGCCGCGTCTGGATCTCGGGCAGCGAACGCGCGTCGGTCAGGCCGACCTTGCCGAGCGCCTCGCCCATCATGACCAGGTGGGTGTGCGCGTCGGTGAAGCCGGGCAGCACGACGCGTCGGGCGAGGTCGACGGATGCGGCGTCCGCGCCTGCGGCCTCACGGGCGCCGTCGGCGTCGCCGACGAAGGCGATGCGGTCGCCGTCGACGACGATCGACTCGGCCCATTCGGGCTCCGACGCCGTGAAGATGCGGCCACCGTGATAGAGCGTGCGGGTCATGCCGCCACCTCCTCGGCGATGGCGGGCGCCGCTTCCTCGGTGCGCTGGAGGCGGGTCGAGATGCGGGCGACGAGGAACGCCGGCACGGCCAGGACGAAGCTCGCGATGCCGAGCGCCACGACGAAGCCCTGGTAGCCGAGCGCCTCGACGAGCGCCGCGCCGATGACGGGCGTGAGGCTCGAGCCGACGAGGTAGACCGCCAGCAGCGGACCCGACCAGCGGCCGTCGGCGTCGAGGGCGGCGGCCGTCGCGACGAAGTAGAAGAACGCGATCGCGTAGAGGGTGTTCCACACGATGAAGACGACGATGAACGCGGTCGGGTCGGTCACGAAGCCCTCGAGGATCTTCAGCGCGCCACCGGCGACGAGCAGGACCGCGAGCGGCACGGCCCGGCCGAGGCGGTCGCCGACGATCATGAGCAGGATCGCGCCGACGATGCCACCGGCGGTCGCCCCGCTCAGCGCGATGCCGAGGCCCTCGGGCGTGAGTCCCGCCTGGTCGGCGCCCATGACGCCAGCCATGGCCCACAGCGAGTCCTCGCTCACGGCCCAGAGGGCGAACGTGACGAGCAGCGTGAAGCCGGCGATCGTCTCGGCGCGGTGGGGGCGGCGAGCGACGAGGCCCGATGCCGGGCCATCCGCTGCCGATGCCGCCGCGTGGTCCACGACGGGCGCCGACGGCAGCCAGGCCGACGTGAACAGCACGGCCAGCGAGAACAGCGCCAGCGTGCCGAACACGCTGATCGGCACGAGCGGCAGCAGCGGGACCAGCGCCAGGATCACGGTGACGACGGCGCGGTTGGCGAGCCCGCTGATCCCCGACACCCGGTCGGGGTTGATGAAGGCCGCGAGGGCGGCGCCCGACGACGAGACCGCGCCGCCGGCGCCGATGCCGCCGATGAGCAGGCCGGCGACGACGACCCACGGGGCGGGCGCGAGGGCTGCGGCGCCGAATCCCGCGGCGGCGACGACGAGGCCGGCGCGCGCCACGAGCAGCCGGTGCGGACCGGCACTGAGCTTCGCGGTGGCGAGGCCGGTCACGGCGGTGAGCAGCAGCGCGCCGGTGATGAGCCAGCTCGCGGTGAGCACGTCGACTCCGAGCGCCGATTGCGCCGCCGCGATCATGTAGGGCGAGAGGTTCACGCCGAGGTAACCGGCGATGCCGATGCCGAAGGTGGCGACGGCGCTCGGGAGTCGCAGGGGGATGCGGACGGGGAGGGATTGGGACACGGGGGCCTCCGGGGTTCGGCACGACGATGTGCGCGAGGTAAACGAATGGTATTCGTTTATTATGAACACGAGTGGCCGGAATGGGAAGAGGCAATTTTCTGAACCCCTAGGCTGACGTGGACGAAGGAGGCGCCGATGCCGAGGCCGAGGACCCCGATGCTGTCGACCGAGCGCATCGCGGATGCCGGGATGGAACTCGTCGACGAGGGAGCGACCTTCGGCGTCAACGCGATCGCGCGACGGCTCGGCGTGACGCCCTCGTCGCTGTACAACCACGTCGCCGGGCGCGACGAGATCATCGAGCTCATGCGCGGCCGGCTGGGTGAGCACTACATGTCCACGACGCTCGCCGGCACCTGGGACGAGGTCGTCGAGGCGATGCTGCGCGCCGAACGGCGGATGTACGCGGATCACCCTTTCCTCGTTCCCCTCATCGTGGGCAAGACGATCACCGACCCGACGGTCATCGCGAGCTACGACCGGCTGACGACCACGCTCGCCGCGGCGGGGTTCCCCGATGACGACGTGCTCGAGGTCGTCGCCATCATCGACGCGTTCTCGATCGGCTTCGGCCTCGACCTGGCCTCGCCCGATGACGTCTGGCGGCCCGAGACGCCGACCGAGACGCTCGGTCGCCTGGTCGAAGCGGGCCCTCGCGGACGGCCGCGCAGCGACCGGGCATTCGAGTCGGCGCTCGAGCTGCTGCTCGACGGCCTGCGCCTGCGCTTGGCGCGGTACGAGCTCGACTGAGCCGTGTGGCCGAGCGGATGTCCCTTCCGCCCGAGCATCTCGCGGCGATACGGTGAACCGGGGCGCCGCGACGGCGGGGCGTGAAGATGGGGGACCACGCAATGGCTGGAATCGAAGAGATCATCGCCGACCTGCCGATGGCCGACATCGCCGCGAAGCTCGGCGTCGACGAGGCGACCGCGCGGAGAGCGGTCGACGAGGCGCTGCCGACGCTGCTCGCCGGCATGGGCGCCAACGCCACCGACCCGGCGGGTGCGGCGTCGCTCGAGAAGGCGGTCGCGCAGCACGATCCGAAGCTCGTGCAGGGCGGCGTGAATCTGGGTGACGTCGACGAGGCCGACGGCGAGAAGATCGTGAAGAACGTGTTCGGCGGCAACACCGACCAGGTCGTCAACGCCCTCGACACGAAGTCGGGCGGGGGCATCGGCGGAGTGGTCGTCAAGCTGCTGCCGATTCTCGCGCCGATCGTGCTGAGCTTCCTCGCGGCGCAGTTCCAGAAGAAGCAGCAGGCGCCCGAGGCGCCGGCCGACGCGAGCGACGGTGGCGGCGGCGGCATCGGCGACATCCTCGGCGGGCTCCTCGGCGGTGGCGGCGGTGGCGCCTCGAGCGGTGGCTCCGGCGGCGGCCTCGGCGACCTGCTCGGCGGTCTCCTCGGAGGCGGCGGGGCGACGGGCGGCACGGGCGGCTCCGGCGGCGGCCTCGGCGACATCCTCGGCGGACTCCTCGGCGGCGGCAAGCGCTGATCTCTCGTCGGTCGAGTAGCGAGCGAAGCGAGCGTATCGAGACCCCGCAACGGGTCTCGATACGCGTGCTCCTTCGTCGCTCGCTACTCGACCGACGGCATACCGCCTTCGTCGCTCGCTACTCGACCGACGGCATACCGCCTTCGTCGTCCGCCACTCGACCGACGGCATACCGCCCCGCTTAGACTGTCGGGGTGCCACTGAACCCCGAGCTGCAGGGGCGGGTCTTCCCGCCCACCGAGCCGTACCTCGTCGGTCGTGAGAAGGTGCGCGAGTTCGCTCGCGCCGTGTTCGCGACGAACCCGATCAACCTCGACCCCGACGCGGCGCGCGCCGCGGGCTACGACGATGTCGTCGCACCGCCGACGTTCGCGGTGGTCGTGCAGGAGCACACGCTCGCGCAGCTGCTCGCCGACCCCGACGCGGGCATCGACTTCTCGCGCGTGGTGCACGGCGACCAGCGCTTCACCTCGTCGCGGCCGATCGTCGCGGGCGACCTGCTCACCGCCACGCTCACCGTGTCGAGCGTGAAGAGCCTCGGTGCGCACTCGATGGTCACGGCCGAATCGTCGATCACCGACGAGTCGGGCGCGCACGTCGTCACCGCGATCTCGACGCTCGTGATCCGAGGAGAAGACTGATGGCCGCCGCAACCGCCACGCCCGACTTCGCCGCGCTCGCCGTGGGCGACGTCGTCGCCGAGCGCGAGTTCCCCCTCACGCGCGATTCGCTCGTGCGCTACGCCGGCGCCTCGGGCGACTTCAACGCCATCCACTACCGCGACGACGTCGCCGCATCGGTCGGCCTGCCCGGCGTGCTCGCGCACGGCATGCTCACCATGGGGTTCGCCGTGCAGCCGGTCGTCGACTGGGCGGGCGACCCCGGCCGTGTCGCCGACTACCAGGTGCGGTTCACCCGTCCGGTCGTCGTCGATCCCGAGCAGGGCGCGCTCGTCACGGTCGTCGCCAAGGTCGGCCAGCTCGACGAGTCCGCGACCGTCGCACGCATCGACCTCACCGTGAAGCTCGGCGACGACACCGTGCTCGGCAAGGCGCAAGTGCGCGTCTCGCTCGGCTGACATGGGCAGCGACATCCGTTTCGCCGACCTCACGACCCTGCGCGTCGGCGGTCCGATCGAGCAGCTCGTCACCGCGACGACGCAGCGCGACCTCGTCGACCTCGCTCGCGAGGCCTGGTCGACGGATGCCCCGTGGCTCGCCCTCGGCGGCGGCTCCAACCTGCTCGTGAGCGACGACGGCTTCGACGGCACGGTCATCCGCATCGCGACGAAGGGCATCGAGGTGCTGCCTCGTCGCCGGTCGAGCGGTGGATCGAGTAGCGCGGAGCGCGTATCGAGGTCTCGCGACGAAGGAGCGTATCGAGACCCCGACGGCACCGTGCGCCTGCGGGTCCAGGCGGGCGAGACGTGGGACGACCTCGTCTCGTGGACCGTCGAGCACGGCTACTCGGGCATCGAGGCGCTCTCGGGCATTCCGGGGTCGGTCGGCGCGGCGCCCGTGCAGAACATCGGCGCCTACGGGCAGGAGCTCGAGGCGACGCTCGTGGCGATCGAGTTCCTCGACGAGGGCGCCGACGCGCCCCGCCGCATGACCGCCGATGAGCTCGAGCTCGGCTACCGCACGTCGGTGCTGAAGCAGGGCATGCGCGGCATCGTCGTCTCGGTCGAGCTCGACCTGCACGACACGGCGTCCGAACGCGCCGTGCTCGGCGAGGCGCTCGGCCAGCCGATCGCCTACGGCCAGCTCGCCGATGCGCTGCACGTGCAGCAGGGCGATCGGGTGCCGATCGCCCGTGTGCGCGAGAGCGTGCTCGCGCTGCGCACCTCGAAGGGCATGGTGCTCGACCCCGCCGACCCCGACTCGGTGAGCGCCGGCTCGTTCTTCACCAACCCGATCGTCGGCGAGCACACCGCACGAACTCTGCCGGCCGCGGCCCCGCGCTGGTACGTCGAGCCCGAGGCGCCCGACGAGGTCACGCCGCTGTCGACGCTCGCCTCGGCGACCCCGCTCGATGCGTTCCTCGATCTCCAGGCGTCGCTCGAGACATCCGTCATCGAATCGGATGTCGCCGACAGCGAGCCGCTCGTGAAGCTCTCGGCAGCGTGGCTCATCGAGCACTCGGGCATCCGTCGTGGGTTCGCGCTGCCCGGTTCGCGGGCCGCGATCTCGTCGAAGCACACCCTCGCCCTCACCAACCGGGGCGACGCGAGTGCCGACGAGGTGGTCCAGCTCGCCCGGCTCGTGCAGCAGCGCGTGCAGGCCGAGTTCGGCATCGTGCTGCGGCCCGAGCCCGTGCTGGTGGGCGTCGAGCTCTGACGTCGAGCTCTGACGCCGTGTGCGGAGCGGGTGGTCAGGCGCGGCCGGCGCGCTCGCCGCGGCGGATGAGGCCGACGATGCCGAAGAGGGCGAGGATCACGCCGAGGCCGACGAGTCCGTAGAGGCCGGCCGCGAGCGGGTTCAGTGTCGCCAGCCATTCGCCGACCGCCAGCCGACGGGTCGGGTCGACGAGCACCCACAGGGTGAACCCGGCCGTGGCCCCGAACAGCAGGCTCCAGACGAGGGCGCCCCAGCGGATCGTGGGGCGTTCGACGGTCTCGGCCGAGTCGGCACGGATCGCCGGGGCATCACCCGCGGGCGCCTGCCCCGCCGTGACCCAGTCGGGCACCACGGCCGTCGTGCCGTCGGCGCCGCCGACGGTCGAGTCGAACGGAGTCGTGTCCTGAGTGCTCGTGTCGCGCGAATTCGCGTCGCCCGGGTTCGTGGTGTCGGTCACGGTCATTCTCCCTCGTGGATCTCGATGTGCACGGACCCGATGTTCTGGTGCAGCTCGAGGCGCACATCGGCCGCGCTGGTGCCGGAATAGGCGACGACCTCGTCACCGCCGAGCAGCATCGGCCGGTCGGCATCGACCTGGACCGGCGTGATCCTGCCGTCGACGTCGACCAGGGAGACGTTCATCGCTCCGGCATCGGTCGCATCGACCGCGACGCGGGCGTTCTCGTCGATCGTGAGCCAGGTGTCGCCGGTGCCCTGGGTCAGCTCGATGACCGGCACATCGCCGCCATCGCCGGTCGGGAAGGCGAACATGTAGGCGTCGCCGAACGGCTGCACGAGCCGTTGCGAGTGGTCGAGCGAGATGCCGTAACCGGGCGGCACGAGGGCGCCCTGTGGCATGATCGACGCGCCCGCGGTGGCGGTCAGCATCGACACCGTGCCGACGATCGCCGTGAACGCGAGGAACCCCGCACGGCGACGGCGCAGCGCCGCGATCAGCATTCCGACCGCGATGGCGAGCGTCGCGACGGCGAACGCGATCGGGATCGCGAAGCCGGCGGTGTCGGGCACGCTGAGCGCCCGCAGTGCGGCGATCGCTCCGCCGATGAGTGCGACACCGAGCACGGTGACGACGTAGGCGGCACTCGTGCGCGGGCGGCTCGCGCGCCGGGCGTCGCGCGCGGCCTCGGCCTGCGCCGTCAGCTCCTGCGCCCTCGCCTTGTTCTCGAGAGCTGCGCGAGCGCGTGCCTCCCGGTCGGCCTCGGTCTGACCGGCCTTCCACTGCGCGTGCGACACTCGCCAGGCCTCGTGCTGGGCTCGCCACTCGGCGATGGCGTCGGCGTCGGCCCCCACGGCGGGCACCGGCGGTTCGGTGGTCGGGGACGGCGCAGCGGATGTCGCTGCCGGCGCCGTGGCGGTGCTCGCGGCCCCCGCGGTGAAGGCGACGGTCGCGGCCGTCGCCCCGGCCGGGGCATCCGTCCAGCCGTAGCGCCGGGGGAGTCGGCGCGGCCGGTCCTGCGCGCAGCGGCCTGCGGACCCGCCGCGGAGCGGCGCGCCAGCCAGATGACGAGCGCGACGATCGCGCCGACGACGATGAGCGCCCACAGCACGCGCAAGGGCCAGGTGAGGTTGAAGCCGAAGATCGGGTCGCTGATCGTCCAGTCGGGCCACCATCGCCAGCCGAGCCATCCGCCCTGCACGAGGGGGATGATGCCGATCACGCCCATGACGGCGATGCCGACGATCGCGGGGTCGACGATGCCGCGGGTGAGGCGCTCGAGCTGGATCTGGCCGTCGGTGTCGGGCAGCAGGAGCCACGCGATCGCGTACAGCAGCACGAACGGTGCGCCGAGTACCGCGATCACCACGACGATGCCGCGCACGATGATCGGGTCGATGCCGAGCCGGGCGCCGACGCCGGCGCACACGCCGCCGAGCCAGCCGGCCCGGCGCGGGACCCCGAGGCGGCGCAGCCAGGCGTAGAACCCGGGGCCCGAGGCATCCGCTGTTGCGCCGCCAGCCGAACCGGCGGTGTTCGCAGAAGCCGAACCGACCGCCCCTTCGGCCTGCGGGCCGGCGGACGCGGAGTCCCCCTGCGCATCTTCCGGCACTGGGCCTGCCCCTGGGGCGGTCTGGTTCGTCTCCATGCCTCGATGCTGGCAGTGGCGGCGAGGTCGCCGCCATGGGGTGAATCCCTGATTCGACCCTGAGCGTCGCCCCCGACCCGATGCGCGCGCAGGCGGGTCTGCTTGGATGGCAGGCATGGAGACGAGCGGCGCGGCGCAGGCGGCGGATGCCCCGGTGCCGGGCGTGTCCGCCGCGTCCGACGTGCCCGCCGCCGATGCCGCCGGCCCGGCGCCCACCGCCGCGGGCGATCCGACAGAACGCCGGATGACCCGTCCACGTGCGTGCGTCGCCACGGGCGTCTCGGCGGGCCTCGCCGAGCACCTCGGCTGGCCGGTGTGGATCGTGCGCGCCGCGTTCGTCGTCGCGAGCTTCGCCGCGGGCGCGGGGCTGCTGCTCTACCTCTGGTTGTGGGCGCTGACGCCGTGGTCGCCCGGTGACGAGCGGCCGAGCCGCAGTGCTCCGGTCGCGTGGATCCTGGTCTCCGTGTCGGTGGTCTGCCTCGTGCCGGTCTGGCTGACGCAGGCCTCGGGCCCGGGATACGTCGCCGCCGTCGGCACGTGGTTCGGCCCGACCCTGGCCGGCATCGGCGCGGCTGTCGCGGCCGGTGCGTGGGCGACGTTCATCGACCGGGCCGAATCGATCCGGGGGCCGCGCCACGAGCTGACGATCCGCATCGCCGCGACGGTGCTGCTCGCGGTCACCGTGCTCGTCTTCGTCGTCGTGCTCGGCCAGTCCACGACCACCACGAAGACGTTCGGCGCCGCCTTCACCGCGTTCGCCGCCCTGGTGGGCATCGCCCTCGTCTTCGCGCCGACGCTCATCGCGCAGTGGCGCGACCTCACTGCTGAGCGAACCAGGCGCATCCGCGAGGAGGAGCGCAGCGAGATCGCCGCGCACCTGCACGACTCGGTGCTGCAGACCCTCGCCCTCATCCAGAACCGGGCAGGCGCCACGAGCGAGGTCGCCCGCATCGCGCGTGCGCAGGAGCGCGAGCTGCGCGACTGGCTCTTCGCCGGCGACACGCCCCTCGACAGCGACCTCGCGACCGACCTGCGCGACTACGGCGGCGCGCTCGAGATCGACTTCCCCGTCACCTTCGACGTCGTCGTGGTCGGGGAATCGCGTGAGCGCGCGAGCGGCGAGCTCGCAGCGGCGGCGCGCGAGGCCATGCTGAACGCGGCACGGCACGCCGGTGGAGAGGTCTCGGTCTACGTGGAGTCGAGCCCCACCGCGGTCGAGGTGTTCGTGCGCGACCGCGGCCCGGGGTTCGCGCTCGCCGACGTGCCGGGCGACCGGCTCGGCGTGCGCCAGTCGATCATCGGACGCATGCGCCGAGTCGGTGGGTCGGGAGCGGTGCGACCCGGAGTGGGCGGGGTCGGCACCGAGGTGCGGCTGCGCTACCCCGCCGAGCGTGGGGGATCGGAGAACGGCCGTGGCTGAGGCATCCGAGCATCGAACGGCCGTGCGCGTCGTGGTGGTCGACGACCACTCGATCTTCCGCTCTGGCCTGAAGGCCGACCTCGCCGATTCGATCGAGGTGGTCGGCGAGGCGCACGACGTCGAGTCGGCGGTGCAGGTCGTGACGGATGCCGCGCCCGACGTCGTGCTGCTCGACGTGCACCTGCCGGGGGTCGACGTGCCTGCCGGCACGAGCGGCGGGGCCGAGGTGATCCGGCGCGCTGCGCCGCGCGTGCCGGGCACTCGCTTCCTCGCGCTGAGCGTGTCGGACAAGGCCGAGGATGTCGTCGGCGTCATCCGGGCGGGCGCGCGTGGGTACATCACGAAGGGCTCCTCGGGGGCCGACGTGAGCCGCGCGGTGCACGCGGTCGCCGGCGGAGACGCCGTGTTCTCGCCGAAGCTCGCCGGGTTCGTGCTCGACGCGTTCGGCGCCGCGGTCGGCGAGACGGCCGCGGCCGGCGACGAGCTCGACCGGCTCTCGGCGCGCGAGCAGGAGGTCATGCGCCTCATCGCCCGCGGGCTACGCCTACAAGGAGGTGGCGGCAGAGCTCTTCATCTCGACGAAGACCGTCGAGACGCACGTGTCGGCGGTGCTGCGCAAGCTGCAGCTCTCGAGCCGCCACGAGCTCACCGCCTGGGCGAGCGCGCGGCGCCTGCTCTAGTCCGCGCCGGTCGAGTAGCGCCGCGGATTGCCGTCGGTCGAGTAGCGCCGCGCGGAGCGTGACGCGTATCGAGGCCTGGTCGCGTGGTCTCGATACGGCGCTGCGCGCCTACTCGACCGGCGTGACACCACCATGGTGTCAAATGGCTTGACATGACACCACAGTGGTGTCACCATGGTGTCATGGATCTCACCCAATACGTCAGCGAACTCCGTCACCAGCTCGGAGTCGCTGCCGACGCCGGCGGCGATGACGCTCGGCAGCTCGCCGATCGGCTCACCGCCCCGCTCGAGGCCGCGAGCCGGCTCGTGCTGCTCGAAGCACTCTCCGACGCAGCGGGCGAGATCACACGCGAACTCGCACCGGGCTCGGTCGAGGTCCGCCTCCGCGGGCGCGACCCCGAGTTCGTCGTCACGCCGGCAGACCAGTCCTGCGTTCGCAGACGTCGACGCCGTCGTGGCGCCGCCCTCGCCGCTCCCCGCCCCGGGCGCCGAGCTCGACGAGGGCAGCACGTCCCGAACCACGCTCCGGCTTCCCGACCACCTGAAGGTGCGCGTCGAGGAGGCAGCCGCCCGAGACGGCGTCTCGGTCAACGCCTGGCTCGTTCGCGCGGTCACCGGAGCACTCGAACCGGCCGGTCCGCGCGCATCGCCGCGGGAGATCCGAGGCGGCGAGCGCGTC
Organism: uncultured Actinomycetota bacterium; assembly: GCA_963758615.1. Classification (GTDB taxonomy): domain Bacteria; phylum Actinomycetota; class Actinomycetes; order Actinomycetales; family Microbacteriaceae; genus Agromyces. Next base: position 491,018 of record CAVWVZ010000008.1, read on the forward strand.
ACCGGTTGGGTGCGCTGAGCGCAGCCCTCCCCGAACTTCACACTTCCGTCGAGGCCGGTCGGCCCGGCGTCAGGCACCACAGAAGGAGTCATCATGCCTGTTTTCGCGACCCCGGAACCCATCTCGGTCACCCTCGACGTCGCCGCCGCGAACGTGCGGTTCATCGCAAGCGATCGCGACGACACGGTCGTCGAGGTGCGCCCCAGTCGTCCGACCCGGGCGGGCGACGTCAGGGCGGCCGAGCAGGCCGAGATCGAGTTCGCCGACGGCCGGCTGCGCGTGCACACCACGAGGAGCTGGCGCACGTGGCTCCCGGTCACCGAGTCGGTCGACGTCACGATCGAGCTGCCGTCGGGCTCCGACGTCAGGGGCGCGATCGCCTACGGCAACCTGCGTGCCGAGGGCCGTCTCGCCGCGTGCGCCGTGAAGACCGGTGCGGGCGACATCACCCTCGACCAGGCCGGCCCCCTCGAAGTGCGCACCGGCGCAGGCACGGTCTCCATCGCAGTGGCGACCGGTCACGCCGACGTCGAGAGCGCCTCGGGCAGCGTCCGCATCCGCCGGGTCGACGGCAGCGCCGCGATCAAGAACTCCTACGGTGACACCACGATCGGCGAGGTCGTCGGTGAGCTCCGAGTGAAGGGCGCATACGGGTCGATCTGGGTCGACCGTGCGCTGGGCTCGGTCGACGTCAAGACCGCCCACGGCAACGTCCGCCTCGACGAGATCGTGCGCGGTGACGTGCGGCTCGAGAGTTCCTACGGTGCCCTCGAGGTCGGGGTCCGCGAGGGCACGGCGGTGTGGCTCGACGTGGCCACCCAGCACGGCAGTGTCATCAACTCCCTCGGCGCACAGGAAGGCCCTGGAGGAGCCGAGGAGACCGCCGAAGTGCGGGCCCGAAGCTCGTGGGGCGAGATCGTCATCCGTCGTTCGAACGAGAAGAACACCAGGAACCGGAGCAACTCATGAATCACGAGAGAGGGGAAACCGACATGAGCGTCAACGGGACACCCACGCGGGGACGCGAACCTGCGATCCGTGTGCGGGGTATGGAGAAGTCGTTCAAGGACCTTCACGTGCTGCGCGGTGTGGACTTCGACGTGGCGCCGGGGAGCATCTTCGCCCTGCTCGGCTCGAACGGGGCCGGGAAGACCACGATGATCAGGATCCTGTCGACGCTGCTGCGGCCGGACGCGGGTACCGGCGACGGTCGACGGGTTCGACGTCACGGCGGACCCGGTCGCGGTGCGGGAGTCGATCAGCCTGACCGGGCAGTTCGCCGCGGTCGACGAGATCCTCTCGGGCCGGGAGAACCTGGTGCTGGTCGCCAAGCTGCGGCACCTGAAGAACCCGGGCCAGATCGCGGACGACCTGCTCGCGCAGTTCAACCTCACCGATGCCGGGTCACGGAAGGTGTCCACGTATTCCGGTGGCATGCGTCGCCGCCTGGACATCGCGATGAGCCTGATCGGGCAGCCGAAGGTGATCTTCCTCGACGAGCCGACAACGGGCCTCGACCCCGAAGGGCGCATCGACGTGTGGCAGGTCGTCCAGGGGCTCGCCAAGGGCGGCACCACGGTGCTGCTGACCACGCAGTACCTCGACGAGGCCGAGCAACTCGCGGACCGGATCGCCATTCTCCATGAAGGGCGCATCATCGCGAACGGCACGCTCGCCGAACTGAAGCAACTGCTGCCGGCGGCGACGGTCGAGTACGTCGAGAAGCAGCCCACCCTCGAGGAGGTCTTCCTCGCGCTGGTGGGCGAGCAACGGCGAACGGCGACAACGGCAACAACGACGAGAAGGCAGAGACACGGAGGGCCGAGTCATGAACACGCACTTCTTCGGAGACACGGCGATCCTGACGGGCCGGTCCATGCGGCACATCCTCCGCAGCCCCGACACGATCATCACCACCGCGATCACCCCGATCGCGCTGATGCTGCTGTTCGTGTACGTGTTCGGCGGCGCGATCAGGTCGGGCACCGACAACTACGTCAACTACCTGCTGCCCGGGATCATGTTGATCGCGATCGCGTCGGGCATCGCGTACACCGCCGTTCGGCTGTTCACCGATCTGCAGGGCGGCATCTTCGAACGCTTCCACTCCATGCCGATCGCCCGATCGTCCGTGCTGTGGGCGCACGTGCTGACCTCGCTGGTCTCCAATGGCCTCGTGCTGGTGATCATCGTGGGCGTCGGCCTCGCGATGGGCTTCCGCACCTCGGCGAGCGTGCTGGCGTGGCTCGCGGTCGCCGGGATCCTGGCGCTGTTCACCCTCGCCCTGACCTGGCTCGCAGTCATCGCGGGCCTCACCGCGAAGACGGTGGACGGTTCCGCCGGGTTCTCCTACGTGCTGATCTTCCTGCCGTTCATCAGCTCGGCGTTCGTGCCCACGGAGACCATGCCGGGCCCGGTGCGGGTGTTCGCCGAGAACCAGCCGGTCACCTCGATCGTGAACACGATCCAGGACCTGTTCGCCGGACAACCGGTCGGCAGCGACATCTGGATCGCGCTCGCGTGGTGCCTCGGGATCCTCGTCATCGCCTACGTGTTCGCCATTGCCGCCTACCGGCGCAAGATCGCCTGACCAGACAACGGACGAGCTCCCCTCCGCACGTCTCCGAGCGAGACGGAGGGGAGCTCGTCGGTGTCAGTCGCGTTCGAGCAGCGCGTCGCGCACCTGCGCGCCGCAGCACCTTGCCGATCAGCGAGCGCGGCAGCTCGTCGAACGGCTCGATGCGTCGCGGCACCTTGTAGGGCGTGAGGCTCGTGCGGCAGAAGTCCCGCAGCGCCGACTCGTCGAAGACCGCTCCCTCGCGAAGCTCAACGCCTGCGGCGACCGCCTCGCCGCCCGAGGCGCGCGGGAGGCCGACGACCGCAGCGCCGCGCACGTCGGGGTGGGCGAGCAGTGCCGCCTCGACCTCCGACGGCGAGACGTTGAACCCGCCCGTGATGATGAGCTCCTTCACCCGGTCGACGATCGTGACGAAGCCGTCGTCGGAGACGTGCACGATGTCGCCGGTGCGGAGCCATCCTCCAGGCAGCAGCGTCTCGGCGGTCTCGGAGGGGCGGCGCCAATAGCCCTGGAAGACCTGCGGCCCGCGCACGAGCAGTTCGCCGGCCTCACCGGCGGGGCGGTCGACCTCGGGCTCGTCGGGGTCGACGACGCGGATCTCGGTGCTCGGGAACGGCACCCCGACCGTTCCCGGACGCCGGGTCGGCCCCATCGGGTTGCCGATCGAGATCGGCGAGGACTCGGTCATGCCGTACCCCTCGACGAGGAGTCCTCCGGTCGCGCTCTCCCAGCGGTCGACGGTGGCGATCGGCAGGCTCATCGCCCCCGAGATGGCGTAGCGGATGCTCGCGAGAACCTCGGGCCGACGCACGGCGGCGATCACCAGCTGGTCGTAGATCGGCGGCACGGCGGGCAGGAACGTCGGCGGCGACTTCCGTGCCGCGTCGAGCACGAGCGCCGAGTCGAACTTCGGGAACAGCACGAGGCGGGCTCCGATGCTCATCGCGACCGTGAGGCACAGCGTCATGCCGTACGCGTGGAAGAGCGGCAGCACGCCGTAGAAGGTCTCGTCGCCCAAGTTGAGTCCGGGCACCCAGGCGCGGCCCTGCATGGCGTTCGCACGCAGGTTGCGGTGACTGAGCACGGCGCCCTTGGGCGTGCCGGTCGTGCCGCTCGTGTACTGCAGCACGGCCGTGTCGTCGAGCGTGGGTCGCGGATGCCGCTTGGCCGAGCGCCTTCCGCGAGGTGAGGCTGCTCCCATTCGACGAGGCCCCCGGCGCGCGGCTTCGTCGTGAGCGCGGCGCGGGAGCGCCGCGCCTTGGGAATCGGCAGTCGCAGGGCCATCCGCTTGCCGAACGGCAGGGCACGGGTGAGGTCGACCGCGACGATGTGCGACGGCCGGATGTCGCTCGGGAACTCCGCGACGGTGTCGGCGACGCTGTTCCAGACGATCGCGACGCGGGCCCCATGATCTTCGAACTGGTGCCGCAACTCGGGGGGCGTGTAGAGCGGGTTGTGCTCGACCACGATCGCGCCGAGCCGCAGCACCGCGTAGAAGGCGACGACGTGCTGCGGGCAGTTCGGCAGCACGAGCGCGACCCGGTCGCCCGTGCCGACGCCGAGCCGCCGCAGCCCCTCGGCCGCGGACGGCGATCTGCGCACCGAGCTCGCGGTAGCTCGTCTCGGCGCCGAAGAACTCGAGTGCGGTGCGCCGTCGGAACCGGCGCACCGCGTCATCGATCATGTCGACGAGGGTCTGGGTCGGCTCGTCGATCGTGGCCGGCACCCCCTCGGCATAGTGCGCGAGCCACGGCCGGTCTTCATACGGGTTCATGCGTCCCTCTCGGGGTCATCACCCGCCCGTGTCGACCACGAACGTGTTGATGTCGCGGCGTCTGCGGATGCCACTTCCAGCGTAGGCCGGAGCGGCACCCGCAGTCGTCATCCGCCGACCGGGTCAGACGCGGCGCGCGCGATCGGAATCCGCCGACCGCCGACGCAGGATCACCGACAGCACCGAGATCCACGCGACGAACAACAGGGCCGACAGGCTGGCCAGCGGGAAGAGCGCCTGCACGAAGAACGTCGCGGTGCCGATGAGACCCAGGCCGGCGACGCTGTAGCCCGTCACCGTGAGTGCACGACCGGCGAGTCCGGCTCGAGCCAGGATCACGACGACGCCGATGAGGAACACCGCCCGCGGGAAGCCGGCGAGCGCGACCGAGAGCGGCATCACGCCGTCGATCGCCTTGACCACGGCACCCGCAGCGGCGCTCGTGTCGGCCGCTCCGATGGCCGGCGCGATCGACGAGACGAGCGAGCCGATCACCGGGATCAGGAAGCTCGCGACCCCGGCCATGACGGTCGCGCGAATGAGCGGGCCGCCGGCTGCACGACGGAGCACGGCATCAAGGCCGCCGAGGAACAGCAGCGCGAACGGGAATGGCAGCACCATGAGGAACGTGGCGAGTGCGACCATGCCGGCGGCGTCGCGGAATCCGGTCGCCGCCTCGACCGGCGTGGCGTCGATGGCCGGATGGCTCGTGGCGAAGAAGACGACCGTGACGGCGAGCCCGATCAGCGTGAGCACGCCGACGATGACGCCGCTGAGGAGCATCCGTCGCTCATCGAGTGCGGCGCGCAGCGACGCGGCGGGCGAGTCGGCCGGACGGGTGGGAACGGTGGTGGAGGGTGTCGTTGTCATGTCGATCACTGTGGCGGCCGACGGGTCCCCTGCACATGAGCCCCGAGTCCCGACCTGACTCGGGACATCCTGTCCCGTGACACCGGGACGCTCGCTGGGGGAGGATGGGCGGCGTGAGCTTCCTGGTGGGCGTGCTGGCAGTCGGTTCCGGACTGGTCGGCGCCGTGCTGCACGTGGTGAACGTCAGCGTCGGCCGCAGCGTCGAGCCGTCGTTCTGGCTGCTCTCCGCCCTCGGCGCGCTCGCGTACGGCGGGGTCGCGGCCGTGCTCTCGCGACGTTCGCAGGTTCCGCGGATCCCCCTCATCCTCGGGGCGATCGGCTTGGGGCAGGGACTGGCGCTCGTGTCCCGTGAGTACGCGCTGCTCGGTGCGGTCCCGCTCGACCAGTTGGCGCTCTGGCTCGGGTCGTGGATGTGGGCGCCGTCGTACATCGCCTCCGCGGCGCTGCTTCCGCTGCTGCTCCCCGACGGCTTCCTCCCGTCGCGCCGATGGCGGCCCGCCCTCGTCCTCTCGATCGTGGCGCTCTCGGCGCAGGCCGTGAGCTGGGCACTGCTGCCCTACGACCTCCAGGACGTGCCGCTCGTGGTGCGCGACCTCACGAACCCGGTGGGCCTCGCGATCGTCGCGTCGCCGGCGGTGCTCTCCACGATCGCGGTGCTCACCGTCGCGGCCGTCGCGCTCGCACTCGCCTCGGTCGCGGTGCGGTGGAGGGCGTCGACCGGCGAGCGTCGACAGCAGCTCAAGTGGTTGCTGGTCGGCGGTGCGGCGACCGTCGTCGTCTTCGCGCTCGGCTTCCTGATTCCGCAACCCGTCGGCGAGTACGTCGCCGCACTCGGAGTGCTCCCCATCCCGCTGGCGTGCGGCGTCGCGGCGCTCCGACATCGGCTGTGGGACGTCGACCTCGTCGTCTCGGTCGGGCTGCGCTACGCGATCCTCTCGGTCGTGGTCATCGCGGTGTACGCCGCCGTCGTCGCCCTGCTGGGCGCTTCGACCGGAGCCCCGATCGTCGCGACCATCGTGGTCGCCGTGCTGCTGCTGCCACTGCACTCCCGGCTCCAGCGATGGACCAATCGGCTGGTGTTCGGCGAGCCCGACGATCCGGTCACCGCGCTTGCGCGGCTCGGCGAGCGGCTGGAGGCGACATCCGATCCTGCCGACGTCGCAGACCGGCTGTTGCCCGAGGTAGCGGCGCGGGTGTCGTCGCTGCTGCAGGCGCCGTACGCGGCGATCCGCTCGGCCGACGGCGTCATCGTCGAGCACGGCGCCCGACCCGACGACGTCGACGATGTCCCGCTGCGCTACGGCGGCGCCGAGGTGGGCGTGCTCGAGCTGACGCATCGTACCCGGTCGCGTGCCGAGGCGCGCCGGCTCGACCAGCTCGCCCGGCAGGCAGCGGTCGCCGTGCACTCGGTGCTCCTCACCCGCGAGGCGCGACGCGCGAGGCAACTCGTCGTCGCCGCCCGCGAGGAGGAGCGCCGGCGCCTCCGGTGGGACCTGCACGACGGTGTCGGCCCCGCCATCGCGGGGCTCGCCCTCCAGGCCGAGACCGCCCGTGACCTCGTCGCCGACGATCCGGTCGCGGCGACGGCGATCCTCGACCGGCTGGTTCCGCGGCTCAACGGGGCGGTCGCCGATGTGCGGGCGATCGTGCACGAGCTGCGACCGCCGACGCTCGACGAGCTCGGGCTCGCCGGCGCCGTGCGAGAGCTGGCCACCCGGTTCGCCGTGCGCGGTCGCCGAGTCGAAGCCGACGTGTCGGAGCTCGGTGAGCTTCCCGCTGCGGTCGACCTCGCCGCCTACTGGATCATCTCGGAGGCACTGGCCAACACGGCTCGGCATTCCGACGCGCGAACCGTGCGGGTCGCGGTGCATCGGAACGGCGGATGGCTGCGCGTCGAGGTCGCCGACGACGGCAGGGGGATCGACGCGGATGCGCCGGCCGGGGTCGGCCTGACCTCGATGCGCGCGCGGGCCGAAGAGGTGAACGGCCGGTGCATGATCGGTCCCGGGGTCGACGGTTCCGGCGTGGTGGTCGCCGCCCGGCTGCCCCTGACACTGGAGGAGGTCGCATGAGTGTTCGCGTGCTGGTCGTGGACGACCATCCGCTCTATCGCGACGGCCTGGTCACCGCCATCGCCGCGATGCCCGACGTCGAGGTCGTCGGCGATGCCGCCGACGGCGCTGCGGCCGTGGATGCGGCGAGGGTGCTCACCCCCGACGTGATCGTCATGGACCTGCACATGCCCGGACTGAACGGCATCGAGGCCACGCGCCGCATCGTCGCCGAGCGGCCCGCCACCGCGGTGCTCGTGCTGACGATGCTCGACGGCGACGACTCGGTGTTCGCGGCGATGCGCGCCGGGGCACGCGGCTACCTGCTGAAGGGGGCCGACCGGGCCGAGATCAGCCGGTCGATCGAGGCGGTGGCGAGCGGCGAGGTCGTCTTCAGTGCGGGCATCGCGTCGCGGGTGCTCGCGTACTTCGCGGCCGGGTCGGAGGCGTCGCCGATGCGGCCGTTCCCGTCACTCACCGAACGGGAGCGGGAGATCCTCGACCTGGTGGCGCGCGGACTCACGAACACTGCGATCGCGCAGCGGCTCGTGCTCTCGGGCAAGACCGTTCGCAACCACGTGAGCAACGTGTTCGCGAAACTGCAGGTCGCCGACCGGGCCGAGGCGGTGGCGCAGGCGCGCGACGCGGGCCTCGGTGCTCCGTAGCACCCGCCACCTGAGGCGCGCAGAACCGGCCGCGAGCCGGTCGGCTACCCGGCTGTCGCGCGGTCCGCCGCCGGCCGATAGACGTCGAGTGCTGCGGGCACGACGCGGATCGCCGTGCGGTAGCCCGGGGCGGCGGACGCGGCGGATGCCTCGGCCGGCGCCTCGAGCGCCACCTCGCCGTCGTGGGCGAAACCCGGCGGCTGTCCCCGCCGCGGCCGAACGACGACGTCGAGCGCGGCGGCTGTGAACGCCTCGGAGCGGTGGGGGATGAGCCGCAGCCGACGGAGCGCGGCGCTCGTGCGCCGCCCGAACGCCAGTGAGGCCACCGCGCGCACGCGTGTGTCGGCATGCAGCACCCGCACGTCGAGCACGCCGCCGTCGAGCTGCCGCCGCTGGAGCGGCGCCGCGATGTCCCGATCGTTCGGTCCCACGCCGACGAACAGACTCCAGACTCGGGTGCGACGGCCGTCGACAACCACGGTGACGGGCTCGGCTCGGCGCAGCACCCGAGTCGCCGAGACGACGGAGGCGATCCACTTGCCCCAACGGTCCTCGAGCTGCTCGCGCATCGCGACGAAGTCTGGGTACACGCCGACGGACGCGGCGTTGAGCACGGTGATCGGGTCGTCGTCGCCGAACGCCAGTTCCGCGACATCCGCCCGCACGCCCTCGCCGCGCTGGAGCGCGTCGATCGCGAGGTCGACGGATGCCGCGCCCGCCGTTCGCGCGAAGTGGTTGAACGTGCCGCCCGGCATGACGAGCAGCGGCAGGCCGGCCAGTCGTGCCAGATGCGCGACCGCCGCGACCGAACCGTCGCCGCCGCACACGCCGAGCACGCGCGGCGGATCGGGGCGGGCGAGGGCCGCGCGAACGACGTCGCGCGGATCCTCGCCTCGTTCGAGCACGTGAACGTCGGCGTGCGGCAGGCGATCGGCGATGACGCGGAGCGGATCGGCGCGCACGACGCTCGTGCCCGACGATCGGTTCACCACGATGAACACGCCAACGCCTGCCGCGGATACCGGCAGCAGGACGTCATCGCCGGTGGGCGGCGGAACCTCGGGCTCGTCCGGATGCGGCGGGACCACGAGCGCCCCGATGCCGGCCACACCGGCGCCGAGGGCGAGTCCGCCGACCACGTCGGACAGCCAGTGCGCACCGACGTGCAGGCGCGAGTACCCCACCCCGAGCGCGACCGGCGCGATGACGGCCCCGATCCCGTGGCGTTCGAGCGCCACGCCCGCCGCGAAGGCCGCTGCGCTCGCGGAGTGACCCGAGGGGAACGACGGTGTGAGCGGCGGCTTGGGCAGCCGCCGACCGATCGGCACGTCCGCGAGGAGCGGCCGGTCGCCGCCGAACACCTGCTTCGCGATGAGGTTCGTGAGCGCGCTCGCGACGAGGAGCGACGCGAGTCCGCGCACGCCGGCACGACGGCGCCGCGTCACGATCAGCGCCCCGGCGAGGGTCCACCACAGCACACCCCGGTCGGCGAAGCTCGTGAGCTGCGACCAGAACCGGTCGACGTTCGGGTGGGTGTGCCGCCGGTTGACGAACCGCGTCGTCGCGGCATCCGCGCGCCGCACCCAGTTCGGAAGGATCCTCGTGCGCTGCAGCGCGACGCGAACGTTGGTGGAAGCCACGCCGCCAGCGTAGACGCGGGCCGTACGCGGTGTCAGGGGGTTGCGATGACGCCGAATGTGCGCAGCCAGTCGAGCAGGCCGTCGGTCAGCGACAGTGTCGCGAGCTCGTCGGGCGTGAACCACGCGGCATCCACGGCGTCATCGGACGCCCGAAGCTCGCCCGACACGACCTCGGCGAGGAAGTCGTGGGCCTCGAACACCCGGCCGTCACCCGCCGTCAGCTCCGCGACGCCGAGTTCGCGCACCACCCGAACGGTGAGCCCGGTCTCCTCGAGCACTTCACGTGCGGCCGCTTCCGCCGCCGACTCGCCCGGCTCGACATGGCCGCCCGGAATCGACCAGCGGCCGGACTGCGGTTCGTGGCCGCGCAGCACGAGCAGCACCCGGCCCGTGGCATCCGTGATGACCGCCCCCGCGGCCTGAATGCGTCGCATGCTGGGAGCGTAGCCGCACGCCTTCGTGGCCGTCGGCGTCAGAGCAGCCCGAGCTCCATCGCACGGGTGACCGCGCGGGTGCGGTCGCTCACCTCGAGCTTCTCGAACGCGTGCAGGAGGTGCGTCTTCACGGTGGCCTCTCCGATGAACAGCGTGCGGGCGATCTCGGGATTGGAGCGGCCATCGGCCACCAGTCGCAGCACCTCGAGCTCGCGCGGTGAGAGCGAGGGGGCGGCGGATGTCGCATCCTGCCGCACCCGTGACACGAGCTTCGCGGCGATCGAGGGCGCGAGCACCGTCTCGCCCGCGACGACCGACCGTACGCCGGCGAGGATCTCGGCCTCGGGCGCGGCCTTCAGCAGGTAGCCCGATGCCCCGGCCTCGATCGCCCCGAGGATGTGCTCGTCGGTCTCGTACGTGGTGAGCACGAGTACCTTCGCAGCCGGTCGTGCGGTGATGATCCGGGCGGTGGCCTCGGCGCCGTCGAGCGCGGGCATGCGCAGGTCCATGAGCACGAGGTCGGGTTCGAGCGACCCGGCCAGCCGCACCGCGTCGAGCCCGTCGACTGCTTCGCCGACCACTTCGATGTCGGCTGCCGCCGACAGCAGTCCGACGATGCCGGCACGCACGATGGGGTGGTCGTCGGCCACCAGCACACGGATCATGCGTCCACCTTCCGTTCCCGCGCGGGCACCGTCGCGCGCAGCACGGTGCCCTTCGTCTCGCCCGGCTCGAGCGTGAGCCGCCCGCCGACGAGGGCGAGCCGCTCGCGCATGCCGCTGACGCCGAAGCCCGAGTCCTCGTCGGCACCGACCGGGCCGACGCCGTCGTCTTCGACGGTGAGCTCAACCTCGTCGCCGCGGGCGACCACGTCGACCCGGGCGGATGTCGCCTGCGCGTGCTTGCGCACGTTGGCCAGGGCTTCTTGCGTGCACCGCAGCAGCACGACTTCGAGGTCGCGGTCGAGTGTCACCGGGTCGACCCGGGTCTCGACGTGCACGCCGGTCTCGCGGGCGAAGCGCTCGCCGAGCCGCACGAGCGCGTCTGCGAGGCCCGACTCCACCGGCACCGCCGCGTTCGCGGCAACGAGCGCCCGCGCCTCGCCGAGCGCCTCGCGCGCGGTCTGCTCGATGAGCGAGATCGTCTCGGTCGCGGCATCCGCCGGTTCGATCTCTCGCGATGCCCGCTGAGCGAGCAGGACGAGGCCGGTGAGGCTCTGCGCGAGCGTGTCGTGGATCTCGCGGGCGAGGCGTTCGCGTTCGCTCGTGACACCCGCGTCGCGGTGCATCGCGGCCAGTTCATCCTGTACCGACTCGAGCTCGGCGAGCAGGCGCCCGCGTTCTTCACCGGCCTGTTCGATGCGTGTGATCCAGAGGCCGAGCGACAGGCTGAAGACGACCGAGAGTGTCGCGAAGCCGGCGGCCGCCAGGACATTCTCGAAATCCGACCAGGCGAAATACCCGACGAAGACCGCCGCCGCCACCATCACGTTGCCGATGATCGCCCGGCGCAGGCTCGTCGAGGCGACCCAGACCATCGGATAGACGATGGCCTGCAGGAATGAGAGGAACGGCTCGAACGAGATTCCGACGCCGAGCACGACGGCGAGCAACGCTGCGAGGATCAGGTCGTGCGGGGCGCTCGGCCGGTGCAGCGCTCGCCGGCCGTAGGCGAAGTACAGCACGACGAACGCGCCGATCGCCGCCCACGCCCCGAAGTCGTCGGGGCCGTATGGCGGGTCGACGGCGAGGACGCCGCTCGTGATCACGGCGATCGTGATCACGGCGGCGTCCCACCAGCGCATGTTCTGCATGGCCCTACTCTCGCACCGGATGCATCGACTGCGCCCTCGACGCCGTCGCCGGATTCACGCGTCGCGGCGGATCCAGCGGAACGTCACCCGGCTGAGCACGAGCCCCACGACGAGCCAGATGCCGAGCGCGATCGCGACCCCGGCCAGGTTCCACGACCCGTTCTGCTCGAGCGTCTCCCAACCCTCGGGCAGGAACACGTAGCGCATGCCCTGCGCGATCCACTTGAGCGGGAACAGGCTCGCGATGTCCTGCAGCCACGTCGGCAGCATGTTCCACTGCAGGTAGACGCCCGAGATGAACTGCAGCAGCAGCACGATCGGGATCACCACGGCGGTCGCGCTCTTGCCGCTGCGCGGCAACGCCGACAGGGCGATGCCCACGAGCGCGCAGGTCACGAGACCGAGCACGAACACCCAAGCGAAGGTGAACCACTTCTCAGGCTCGGTGGGCAGCTCGATGCCGAGCACGAGCCATCCGGCCAGGATCAGCAGCGCCGCCTGCATCGTGCCGGTGACGAACACCTGGCCGATCTTGCCGAGGAAGTAGCTGATCGGCGACAGCGGCGTGCCGCCGAGGCGCTTGAGCGTGCCGTTGCCCTTCTCCATCGCGATGTCGACGGCGAGGTTCTGCACGCCCGACAGCAGGATGCCGGCGGCGATCATGCCCGGCAGGTACAGGGCGCCGATCGAGACCTCCGACCCGGGAGGGCCGACCTCGCCCTGCGCGCTGAACGCGGCCGTGAAGATCGCGAGCATCACGAACGGGAAGAAGAACGTGAAGAACAGGGTGTCGGGCGAGCGGAAGTACGTCTTCGTCTCGTAGCCGATGCGCGAGGCACCGAGCGTGACCATGCTCATGCGAGCACCTCCTCGGGTTCGGCAGCGCTGTCGACGCTGCGCACGAGCTGCAGGTAGATGTCCTCGAGGCTCGGACGGATCACCTCGAGGTCGGTGGGTTCGCCGCCGAACGCGGCGACGACGGATGCCACGACTCGGCCCGGCTCGTCGGTGCGCTCCTCGTGGAGTGCGCCGTCGCGATCGCGCCAGCGAACGAGCGGCACGCGCGCTTCGGCACCGCCGATCTCGTCGATGCCGCCGATATCGACGAGTCGACCGCCGGCGATCACGCCGGCGCGGTCGGCGAGCTGCGCCGCCTCGTCGAGGTAGTGGGTCGTGAGGAGGATCGTCGTGCCCTCGGACTTGAGTCCGCGGATGACCCCCCAGAAGTGGCGCCTGGCCTCGGGGTCGAAGCCCGTCGTGGGCTCGTCGAGGAACAGCAGCTCGGGCCGGCCGATGATGCCGAGCGCCACGTCGACGCGGCGCTGCTGCCCGCCTGAGAGCTTGGCGATGCGGGTCTTCGCCTGCGGCTCGAGGCCCACGGCGGCGATCACCTCGTCGACGCCGCGCGGGTTCGGGTAGAACCCCGCGAAGTGCTTCAGCTGCTCGGCCACGGTGACGAGGCCGGTCTCACCGGTCGACTGCAGCACGATGCCGAGGCGAGCCTTCCAGTCGAGGCCGCCCTTCGCCGGGTCGGTGCCGAGCACGCTCACCTCGCCCCCGGTGCGGCTGCGGTAGCCCTCGAGGATCTCGATCGTGGTCGACTTGCCGGCGCCGTTCGGCCCGAGCAGGGCGAAGGTCTCGCCCGGTCGGATCTCGAAGCTCACCCCGTCGACCGCATTCGTCTGGCCGTAGGTCTTGCGGAGCTCTCGCACCACGACGGCCGCGTCGTTCGTTGTCATGCCCCCAGCGTGGCAGCGCGGGCGTCGATGCGGCAGCCGTGGACCGTCGGATTCCGGCATCCACTGATCGGTGGATGCCGTCGCACCTCGACCAACGTCATGCGCACCGTCATCGGATGCCGCGGCCACTCGGCCGCGGCATCCCTTCGCTCAGGCGTCGACGAGCAGCCGCGGGTGCTGCGCCTCGACCACATTGGGGTGAGCGCGCAACCGGCTCTTCAGCCAGTTCTCGCCGAAGACGGCGTGCAGCGGGTTCGCCGGGTCCTGCGTCACGCCATGAGCGTCGGTGGCGAGCGCCGGCGGCAGGTCGATCGTGGGGATGGTCGCGTCGAGCGCGGGACCGTGGAAGTACGGGATGGAGATCCGCTCGACGCCGGGTGCGGGCGAGACCACGCGATGGAGGGTCGCCTTGAGGTAGCCGCCGGTGGCGATCTCGAGCAGCTCGCCGATGTTGACGACGAAGGCGCCCGACGGCGGGGTGACGTCGAGCCACTCGCCGTCCTTCTCGACCTGCAAGCCCGCCTTGCCGTCCTCGACCGAGAGCAGCGTGAGCACGCCCAGGTCCTTGTGCGCGCCGACACCCTGCGCGGGTCGCTCGGCCTCGACGCCGGGATAGCGGGCGATCTTCATGTACGGCGACGGCTGGGCGAAGGCGGCGTCGAAGGTATCGGATGGCGCCCCGAGAGCCTCCGCCCACGCTCGCAGCAGGCGCGTGCCGACTTCGTCGAGGCGGGCGATCCACTCCTCGGCGACCTCGCGCAGCGCGGGCAGCGCCTCGGGCCACAGGTTCGGGCCCTGGAGCAGCCAGTAGTCAGGGGTGTCGACGGAGATCGGCACGGCGGGGCGCTCGGCGCCGATGTCGATCTGCTCGCGGATGTCGACACGGCCGAGCGTGCGCTCGCCGCCCATGCGCGTGTAGCCGCGGAAGTGCGGGCTCTTCACGTTCTCGATCGCGAGCTTGTGCGACTCGGGCAGGGCGAAGAAGGCGCGTGCGGTGGCATACGCGCGCTCGATGAGCTCGGCGGGAACACCGTGCCCGACGAGCGAGAAGAAGCCGACCTCGTGGGTCGCGCGTCGCAGGTCGTCGCGAAAGCGCGCCTGCTGCTCGGGAGTTCCATTCAGGAGTGAGAGGTCGAGGACGGGGATGCCGGACATGTGGTGGTCCTTTCGAGGTGCCGGATGGTGCGCCGACGATGAGGCGGCCCCGGCATCCTTCGACGTCGGCTGCGTGGCATCCGATTCGGGACGAATGCCTCGAAGCGGATGTCGCGGAGCTGACGCGGACGCGTCGGATGCGTGTGAACACGGAGCTGCGGTCGGCGGCGCGGAGGAGATCGCGCCCTGGGTCGTCGGGGAGACGACGCCTAGCGGCGACAGCAGCGACAGGTGTTGGTGCTCACGATGCCGAAACGCTAGCACGGGTGGGCGCCGGGCCCGCAACCCCGGCTCAGTGCGGTAGCACCAGCAGGACGCCGAGCGTCACCATGACGACGGCGATGATCGCGTCGAGGATGCGCCACGCGCGGTGGCTCGCCAGCACCCCGCCGAGCAGCCGAGCGCCGTAGGCGAGGCCGAAGAACCAGACGATGCTCGCGACGCCCGCGCCGACGGCGAACGCCCAACGGCCGTCGCCGTGCGTGTTGGCCACCGATCCGAGCAGGAACACCGTATCGAGGTAGACGTGCGGGTTCAGCCAGGTGAGCGCGAGGCAGGTGAGCACCGCAACCGCGAGCGTCGACCGCACCGGGCGCGTGCGAATCGGCGCCATCACGGCGGCGGATGCCGCGTGGCCGGCGGTCGACCCGTCGGTCGGGTAGGCCCCCGGGGGCGTATCGAGACCTTCGTCCTGACCCGCGACGAGTGCCTCGCCGCCGGGCTTCAGCGCCCGCATCGCGGCGAGCACCCCGTACCCGACGAGGAAGGCGGCACCCACCCAGCGGATGACGTCGACCAACCAGGGCACCGCCTGCAGCACGGCACCGATGCCCGAGACCCCCACGATGACGAGCGTGAGATCGCTGAGGGCGCAGATCGCGGCCACCGCGAAAACGTGCTCGCGCCGGATGCCCTGCCGCAGCACGAACACGTTCTGCGCGCCGATGGCGACGATGAGGGAGAGGCCGAGGCCGAGGCCGGCGAGCGCCGAGGAGAACATCACCTGTTCGAAGCTACGAGGGTTCGGTCGATCAATCCAACTTGAGATTCTTCAGGAGCATTAGCATTGCTTCAGATGGAGATCCCGCTCGACCTCGCTCGCACGCTCGCCGCCGTCATCGACGAGGGCACCTTCGATGCGGCCGCCCGGCGCCTGCACATCACGCCGTCTGCGGTGTCGCAGCGCGTGAAGTCGCTCGAGCACCAGCTGGGCCGGGTGCTCGTCGTCAGGTCGAAGCCCGCCCGGCCCACCGAGGCGGGCGCGGCGATCGTGCGCCTCGCCCGCCAGTTGGCGCTGCTCGAGCACGACGCGCTCGCCGACTTCGGGCTCGGCGAGACAGGCGACGGCGCGGCAACCCGGCCGGTGTCGGTGCCGTTGGCGGTGAACGCCGATTCGCTCGCGACGTGGTTCCTTCCGGCGCTCGCGCGGGTCGCGCAGCGGCATCCGGTGGTCTTCGACCTGCACCGCGACGACCAGGACTTCACCGCCGGCCTGCTCGAGTCGGGAACCGTCATGGGAGCGGTCACGTCGCAGGCGACGCCGGTGGCCGGGTGCCTCGTGCGCCCGCTCGGCGTCATGCGATACGAGGCCGTGGCGACGTCCGGGTTCGCCCGGCGCTGGCAGCTCGCACCGGGGGAGCGGGGCAGCGCTGCAGCCGTCGCGGCGGCGCTGGCCGCAGCGCCCGTCGTCGACTTCGATCGCCGCGACGACCTGCAGCGCGAGTACCTCGTGGGCCGGGGTGTCGACCCCGACCGGCCGCCGCGGCACTACGTGCCCGCATCGAACGACTTCGCCACGGCGATCAAGCTCGGGCTCGGCTGGGGACTGCTGCCGGCATTCCAGTCGACGAGCGAACTCGAGCGCGGTGACCTCGTGCCGCTCGGCGGGTCACCCGTCGACGTGCCGCTGTACTGGCAGCAGTGGAACCTGCGCTCGCCGCTGCTCGATGCGATCGCCGACGCGGTGATCGCCGAGGCCCGAAGTGAGCTGCGCACCTGATCTCGTGCGCACTTCGCTGGCTACGTCGGATCTTCGATCTTGAAGCCGACCTTGAGCGTGACCTGGAAGTGGGCGACCGCACCCTCCTCGATCTCGCCGCGCACCGAGACGACCTCGAACCAGTCCATATTGCGGATCGTGGCCGACGCGCGCGCCAGGCCGTTGCGGATCGCGGTGTCGATGCCGTCGGGCGAGGTGCCGACGATCTCGGTGACGCGATACGTGTGGTTGCTCATCGTGCCCTCCTCCGGCGGAGACGCCGTCGTGCCCGCCGAGGCCGACGTTACTCCGTTGCCGGGGAATGCGGTGCGGCGAACGGAGCTCAGCCGAAGAGCCGTTGCAGGCGCTGGATGCCCTCGAGCAGCGGCGCGTCGCCGAGCGCGTAGCTCAGTCGCAGGTACCCGCTCGGGCCGAAGGCCTCGCCGGGCACCGCCGCGACATCGGCCTGCTCGAGCATGAGGTCGGCGAGCTCGAGCGACGTCGTCGGGGTGACCCCGCCCCACTCGCGGCCGAGCAACCCGGTCACGTCGGGGTACACGTAGAACGCACCCTGCGGCACCGGCACGGTGACGCCGTCGATCTTCGAGAGCTCGGCGACGATCGTGCGGCGGCGGCGGTCGAATGCCTGGCGCATCTCCTCGACCGCGTCCTGCGGGCCGTTCAGCGCGGCGATCGCGGCGCGCTGCGAGATGTTCGACACGTTCGACGAGAGGTGCGACTGCAGGTTCGCGGCGCCCTTGATGACATCGGCGGGGCCCACCATCCAGCCGAGGCGCCACCCGGTCATGGCGTAGGTCTTCGCGACGCCGTTGACGAGGATCGTCTGGTTCGCCAGCCCGGGCACGGCCTCGACGATCGACACCGCGCGGGGCGCCGGGCCGCCGACCTCGTCGGCGTAGGTGAGGTTCTGGTAGATCTCGTCGCTGACGACCCAGATGCCGTGCTCGAGCGCCCACTCGCCGATGGCCCGGGTCTGCTCGGCCGAGTACACGGCGCCGGTCGGGTTCGACGGCGAGACGAACAGCAGCACCTTGGTGCGCTCGGTGCGCGCGGACTCGAGCTGGTCGACCGTGACGAGGTAGCCCTGGTCGGCGCCAGCGAACACGTCGACCTGCACGCCGCCGGCGAGCTTGATGGCCTCGGGGTACGTCGTCCAGTACGGCGTCGGCACGAGCACCTCGTCGCCGTCGTCGAGCAGCACCTGGAACGCCTGGTACACCGCCTGCTTGCCGCCGTTGGTCACGACGACCTGGCCGGGCGAGACCTCGAGGCCCGAGTCGCGCAGCGTCTTCGCCGCGACCGCCTCCCGCAGGTCGGGCAGGCCGGCCGCCGGCGTGTAGCGGTAGTTCTTCGGGTCGTGCGTCGCCGCGAGCGCCGCCTCGACGATGTACTCGGGCGTCGCGAAGTCGGGCTCACCCGCCGCGTAGGAGATGACTGGCCGACCCTCGGCCTGCAGGGCCTTCGCCTTGGCGTCGACCTTGAGGGTCGCGGACTCGGCGATGGCGGCGATACGGGCGGAGAGGCGCGGGTGCTCGGTCACCCTCCCAGCCTAGGACGAGGGGATGCCTCGTGGGGCATCTGCGTGTCGTCATGGCGCGGCAATGGTCGACGGGTGGGCGGATGCCTCGCATCCGCCCACCCGTCGCGTGGTCGGGTTCGGTCAGCCCGCGGTCACCGCGACGTCGGGCTGGTCGCTGAAGAAGCCGTCCATGCCCTCTGCCAGGAACACGTTGATCTCACCGACGAGGTCGCCTGGGGCGCTCGGGTCGGCGCTCGAGCGGAATTCGACCGGCAGGAACTGGTTCTCGAGGCGGAACGTCCAGCCGTGCACCGTCAGTCCGGCGGCGTGCGCGTCGGCGATGACCGTCGTCGGCTCGCCGAGGTTGCCCGATGCGGTGCGCGGGATCATGACCGACTTCTCGAGGCCGACGCCGTCGGCGTACCCGGCGACCTCGGCGAGCCCTGCCGGGGTCACGAGGTCGGCGTAGGTGCGCGGGTCGCCCGCCGCGACGAAGTCGTACGGCCGGCCCGACGGGCTGATGAGCTGTGCGATCTTCACGCTGGTCATCTCGTTCAGGTCACGCAGGTTGCCGACCTCGAAGCTCTGCAGGATGACGGGCGCGTCGGCACGGTCGACGTCGTTCGCCTGCAGCGCCGCCGCGAGCGGCTCCTCGAGCGACAGGCCGATCGAGTCGAAGTACGTCGGATGCTTCGTCTCGGGGTAGACGCCCACCTGGCGGCCGTCGCAGCTCACCGAGCGGCGGGCGAGGTCGATGACCTCGTCGAGGGTCGGCACCTGGTAGAGCCCGTCGAAGGCGGTGTTCGCGGGCCGGGTGAGGGGTAGGCGCTCCTTCGCCCGCAGGGTCCTGAGCTCGGCGAAGGTGAAGTCCTCGGTGAACCACCCGGTCACGTTCGACCCGTCGATGACCTTCGTCGTACGGCGGTCCGCGAACTGGGCGCGGGACGAGACATCCGTCGTGCCGCTGATCTCGTTCTCGTGACGGGCGACGAGCACGCCGTCCTTCGTCGCGACCACGTCGGGCTCGATGTAGTCGGCGCACTGCACGATCGCGGTCTCGTACGCGGCGAGCGTGTGCTCGGGGCGGTGTCCGCTGGCGCCGCGGTGCGCGACGAGGGTGATCTCCGACGGCTCGATGCGGGTCCTGCGCAGGTCGATGATGTCGAACTCGGTGTCATCGGGCGTTCCCGGGATGCGTGCGTCGTTGCCCGGGTAGTTGTTGTCGTTGCCGATCAGCAGGCGGCCGTCCTTCAGCTGCACGACGGTCTCGAACGACTGCACGGGCAGTGAGAAGACCTCGCCGGTGCCGTAGCCGTCGCCCGCGCCGATGCCGTCGGGATTGGCGATGCGCAGCGCGTCGAGCACGAGCGTCTTCTCGAGGTATCCGCGGGTGTCGGCGCGCTCGAGGTCGATCTCGTAGACGCGCTTGGTCACCGACTGGTCGCCCTCGAAGTCATCGCGCTCGACGAGCAGCAGCACGTCGTTCTTCACCGTGAAGGCGTCGCCGATGACGTTCGCCTCCTGGTCGGTCTCGTAGTCCCAGGTGCGACCGGTGTAGGCGCCGGCCTTCGTGTCGAACTCGTGGATCTCGCGGCGGCGCAGGTCGGTCTCGTCGGCGTAGGAGCCCTCGATGATCGGGTACAGGTAGCGGCCGTTCGTCGAAGCGGCGAGCGCCTCGAACCCGCGGCTGGCGCGCACGCGGGGCGTCTCGCCGCTCGTCAGGTACGGGTTCTGGGGCGACTTCGCACCCGAGAGCGAGTATGGCTTCTCGAGCAGCGTGCCCTCGGCGTCGAAGTGCAGCAGGAACGGCCCGAACTCCTCGCCGACCCAGAACGTGCCGTCCTTCGCGCGCACGACCGACTCGATGTCGAAGTCGGCGCCGGTGAGCAGGCGGTCGGATGTCGCGTCGTTGACGATCCCGAAGTCGAGCACGCGATTGCGGTCGTTGTACGAGATGAAGCGCTCGACGGCGATCGAGCCGTCGCCGCCCTGGGCGGTCTGCCAGGCCGGGCGCACGAGGTAGTTGCGCAGCAGGAAGTCGGCTGAGTTGCCCTTCGAGCCGAACCCGTTGTCGGGCTGGGCCCAGAAGGTGCCGTCGCCGTTGTCGATCGCGGCCGAGAAGCCGGGGATGACCTGACCGGCCCAGGGGCCCTGTCGGCCGTTGGCGGCCGAGGCGAGCGCGCCCGAGGCGGGCCCCTCCTCGAGGTGGTCGGCCGAGAGCGTCGCGCGGGCGACGAGGGTCGGTTCGAAGGTCTTGACGGTGGGACCGGAACCCCGGCCCCGGTCGTTGTCGGCCGCGAGTGCGGCGGACGGGACGAGTGCGATGGCGGTAGCGACGGCCGCGGCGATCACGAGAGTGCGCGGTATCGCGCGGCGTAGGGATGTTCGGCTCATGCCTCGGAGCCAATCGAGCGTGGGCGGCAAACGGGTGACCGCGAGGCGAAGGATCGGGGACGACCGGGTGAACGCCGGGCGAGGCGGCCCCCGGCACCGCAGCGGCTCAGAGGTTCCGGCCGATGTCCCACAACCGGTCGGGCTGCCCGTCGAGCGCCTCCGACACTGCGAGCGCCTGGTCGTCCGAGAGCGAGGCGACGTAGTCGATCACCCCGCGGCCCACGCCGAACCGGCGCACGTCGGCCGCGTCGGGAATCGGCACGCCCTCGGGTCGCGACTCGCGAAGCCGCGCGTAGCCGTCGGTCGCGATCTCGATGAGCTCCTTGAGGCGCTGCGGCACCCGGTCTCGGTCGTGCTCGTCGGTGGCCCAGGCGCTGAGCCCCTTGACCGCGCGGGCGAGCACCCGGCTGAGTCCTCGCTGGTACATGACGATGTCGGCCCGGTCGAGGATGAAGTGGCGATGCACGAACTTCAGGGTCTCGACCTCGTGCCAGGCGCGGCGATCGAGGGTGACGAGCCCTGCACGCACCACGTCGGGCGGCGAGGGCACGACCGACGCCTGCAGGTGGCTGATCCAACGGTTCGTGAACGACGAGAGCGCGCGCTCCGAGGCGATCGAGCCGTCGAACGGGCTCGCCAGCAGGCCGTCGACGAGGTCGTCGGCGACCCCGTGCACGGCGTCGGCGAACGCGTCGTCGTCGGCGATCCACGCGTCACCGCGCGCCAGCTTGCGGCGCAGGCCCTCGAGTGCGCTTCCGGGCGGCGCCGTGCGCGCCGCGAGCGCCTCGTCGTCGAGCTCGCGAAGCTCGGCGGCGTCCTCCATCCACCCGCGGAACTCGCGAGCGACCGCGCCCTGGCTGAGCACTCCGGCGCGGTAGAAGTCGTCGACGTCGTGGATCGAGTACGCGATGTCGTCGGCGATGTCCATGATCGAGCACTCCAGCGACTGCTGCAGTGGCGGATGTCCCGACCGGGCCTGCTCGAGGTCGTGGGCGTCGATGCCGTACGCCGAGTACTTCAGCGCCTCGACGCCCTCGGCCGTGCGGCGCATGCCGCGCGGCACCGGTCCGTCGTCGAGGGATTCGCCGTCGACGTACCGCGTCCACGGGTACTTCGCGACCGCGGTGCGCACGGCCGCCGTGAGGTTGAGACCGCGCGGCGCCGCCTCGCTCACGTCGAGCGCCGTGAGGATGCGGTAGCTCTGGGCGTTGCCCTCGAACCCGTCGACGAGCCCGAGCGTCTCACGCGCGAGGCGGTCGAGCACGCGCTCGCCGAGGTGCCCGAACGGCGGGTGCCCGAGGTCGTGGGCGCTCGCCGCGGCCTGCACGACGACGGCGTCGCAGCCGTGCCCGAGCGCGAACGCGCGGGTCGGTGACGCGGCATCCGTCAGCTTCACGGCGATCGCGCGCGAGACCGCGGTCACCTTGATCGAGTGCGTCAGGCGGTTGTGGATGAGAGGGCCCGCGCCCGGTTGCGCGATCACCTGCGTCACCGCCGACAGGCGCGAGAAGTACGGCGAGAACCTGATGCGCTCGAGGTCGAGCCGGAACTGCGAGTGCTCGCCGGTGACGTCCGCGCTGCTGCGCGGCTCGGGGACTCGGCGTGACGCACGCTCGATCGACATACACCCAATCTATGCCGCGCGTCTCCGGGCGCGGGCCGCCCTCGCATTGGGGGCGAAGATTAACTGGGACATCTGACCCACTCTTGTTACGCTGCTCGGCGTGAAGACGCACCCCCGACGACCGGTGCTCGTCGGGATCGCGCTCGCAGTTCTCCTCGCCCTCGGGTTCGGAGTCGCGTTCGCCATCGGCGATGAGCTCGGCATCCGCAGCGAACCGGCCGACATCCCCGCCGAGACGCTCACCGCCCTGCCCGAGACCGCGGCAGTGGCGCCGCCGGTGTTCACCGACATCACGGCGCCCGCCACAGCCCGACTCGATCTGGCGGTCGGCGAGCTCCAGGCGGCGGTCGACGAGGCCGAGACCACCGCCGGCGCGACCACGCTCGACGTGGTGGTCGGCGACGGCCCGGTCGAGGACGAGACGTACCGGCTCGAGGGCGACGCGAGTGCGCTGCGGGTCGTCGCCGCGGGGGAGACGGGCGCCGTGCGGGGCGTGTACGACCTCGCCGCCGCAGTGCGCGATCGGCGTTCGGTCACCGAGCAGCTCGGCGAGTCGGTCGAGTCCCGACTCGGGTTCCGCATGGTCGACCTCGGCGCGGTCGGCGTCACCGTCGACGAGGCCGAGTGGGCGGCGGGCGACGACTACTCGCACAACTCCAAGGCGTTCGCCGACGTCATCCTGCCCGAGGCGCCGTACATCGACGAGGCGGCCCTCGAGGTCGCGCGGGCCGAGTTCGAGACCTACGTGCAGCACGTGCTCGCCGAGGGCTACAACGCCATCGCGATCCCCGGGTTCATCGAGTACCTGACCTTCTCGGGCGTCGGCGACGGCGACGACGTCTACGGACCCGACGACACCCACGTCGCCCGGGCCGAGGCGATGCGCGAGGCGTTCGGCCCGATGTGGGAGTACGCGCACGACCTCGGGATGCGGGTGTACTTCCGCACCGACATGCTCGCGCTCACGACGCCTCTGGAGCAGTACCTCGAGGAGCGCTTCGGCAGCCTCGACACCGAGAACCCCGAGTTCTGGGACGTCTACGCCGCCGGCCTCGACGAGCTCTACGAGGCGATGCCCTACCTCGACGGCGTGCTGATCCGCATCGGCGAGGCGGGCCGGGTCTACGACCTGCCCGACTGGGACTACTACTCTGCGCTCGCAGTCACGAGCGTCGACGCGGTGCGCGCCATGCTCACGGCCTTCACCGAGCAGGCAGAGCGCGCCGACCGCGAGGTGATCTTCCGCAGCTGGAGCGTGGGCGTCGGCGCGGTGGGCGACATGCACACCAATCCCGACTCCTACCATGCCGTGCTCGACGGCATCGACTCCGACCGGCTCATCGTCTCGACGAAGTACACGCTCGGCGATTTCTACAGCCACCTCCCGTTCAACGACACCCTCGAGGTCGGCGACCAGCGTCGCATCGTCGAGTTCCAGAGCCGCCGCGAGTTCGAGAACTTCGGCGCCTTCCCCAACGACCTCGGCGTGCTCTACCAGGAGGCGATCCAGCGGTTCATCGCCGCGAACCCGAACGTCGAGGGCATCTGGACCTGGACCCAGGACGGCGGGCCCTGGCGCGCCGGCCCGCTCTCACTCGAGCTGAAGGCGGGGTTCTGGCAGCTCTACGAGCTCAACACCGAGCTCGCCGTGCGGCTCGCGCGCGACCCCGACGCCGATCCCGCGGCGATCACGGCTGATTGGGCCCGTCGATGGTTCTCGGATGACCCGGCCACGGTGCAGGCGATCGGCGACGCGATGGCCGACTCGCGCGCGGCGATCAACGACGGGCTGTACATCGGCCCGTTCGCCGACCGGCGGGTCTTCGCGATCGGGCTCGAACCGCCGCCCATGATGTGGATCTTCGAGTGGGACATCCTCACGGGCGACAGCGCCGTGCTCGACGTCATCTACGAGATCAGCCGCGACGAGCTCGACGAGGCCATCGCCGGCGGCGACCGCGCGCTCGCGGCGGTCGACCGCATGCGCGCGTCGATCGAGGCGACGGATGCCGCGACCTGGCGCGATCCCGAGCTGCGCGCGATGTTCCTCGACACGCTCGACTACCAGGCGAGCACCTTCGCCATGCTCGGCGACTATCGCGAGATGTTCCTGCGGCAGGCGCAGTGGCACGACACCGGCGACTTCACCGCGCACGACCGGTGGGATGCCGCGCGGCGCGCGTTCGAGGCATCCGCCGCCGCTCATGAGGCGACGTACGCCGGCGACCCCTACTACCCGGCCTACAACCTGACGGCCGCCGAGCTCGGCGTGGAGCGAGCCGAGCGCGACCTGCCGATGGCGTGGGCGGCGCGCATCGCGCTCGTGCTGCTCGCGGCCTGGCTGGTGTACGGCGTCCTCGCCGGGCGCAGCGGCTCCCGTCGCCGGGGCGCCGTCGCCGCCCGTGCGCTCTGGGTGGCCGGCACGAGGCCGTGGCGCGCCGTCGAGGTCACCGAGCGACTCGGGCGACTCGACCGGGTGCTCATCGTCGCGGTGCCCGCGCTGCTGCTCGTTGCGAGCCGTGGCATCCAGACCTGGTTCCTCGCCCCGGCGCACCTGCTCGTGACGCTGGGTTCCTGGCTCGTCTTCGTGCTCGCGGTGCTGCTCGCGGGGCGCCTGCTCGGTGGACGATCCGCGTGGCCGGTGCTCGCCGCCGTCGGCGGGGCCGCGGCACTTCGGGTCGGCCTGCTGCTCGCCGTGCTCGCGCCCACGGGGCCCGGCGGCTACTGGTTCGGGTTCTGGACCGACCCGCTCGCCCGGTCGCTCTACGTGACCGTCGCCTTCGCGGCGTTCGGCTGGGTCATCGTCGCCGCGGCGTGGGCGCTCGCCGCCCAGATCGGCGGCCGCCGCGCCACGGGTGTGGTGCTCGCCGGGGTCGGCATCGTGCTCGCCGTCTTCGGCGCCCTCATCGGCGTGATCGGCCTCGAGGCCGCGCTCACCGCCTGGAACGACCAGATGGCGCTGCTGCCGTGGGGGCTCTCGCGGATCCTCGGCATCACGGTCTACCTCGACGTTCCGGCCGATACGGCGTGGTACGCCGCAGGGGCGGGGGCGGTGCTCGCTCTCGCGGGCACCGCCCTCACCCTGCCGTGGAAACGGCGGTAGCTAGTAGCCCTCGCGCGAGGCCTTCAGCTCCTTGCCGTGCACCGTGAGCGCGAAGATCACGAAGATGTCGAGGGCGATCACGATGAGCGACCACCACGGCTGCGTCGGCAGCAGGAACATCTGGCTGATGGCGCTCAGCGAGGCGAGGATGATCGCGACCACCCGTGCCCACGTCGCACCCGAGAAGAGCGCGATCGCGACGAGCACGAGCAACGCGCCGATGATCAGATGCCACCAGCCCCAGCCCTGCACGTCGACGAGGAAGAGCTGCCCCTCCGACGCCACGAAGTACGCGCTCTCGGGCAGGAGGAGGGCGATCAGGCCGCGGACGGCGTCGAAGATACCGGCGATCAGCAGGACGATGCCGGCGAACCAGCCCCATCCGACCCATCCGGTCACCTGGGTGTCACTCATGTGGAACAACTCCCTTGCAATTGTTGATGTGCAGGGCTCGGTTCGGCCGCGCACGGTTGGTGCTGTTCGTGACGGTATGCACGCGGCGGAGCGCCGTCATCACGCAGTTCGCGTGATTGCCGGTCGGATGCCGCTCCCCGTGCCGCGGCATCCGCTCGATTCCGCCTCGGTTTTACTCTGCCAACCGGGTCGCATACACTTGGTGAGGTTGTTGAGTCGGCCAAGCTTCACTGCGCCCGTTTTTCACGGGTGCGGCGTGGTTCGGGTCGTGAACTCTCAACCCGTGGAAGGCCCGGGCGTGTCCCGGGCATCCATAGGGCGGTGGCTCAATTGGTAGAGCAGCGGTCTCCAAAACCGCAGGTTGCAGGTTCGAGTCCTGTCCGCCCTGCGAGCCGGCAATGAATGCCGGCCCACGAAAGGTGTACGAAGTGGCACGAAAAGTAGTCGACGAACCCAGCGAGGACGTCGTAGCCAATGCGAAGCGCGATCGCGCAGCGCGTCGGAATCCCTTTTCGCGCATCGCACTGTTCATCCGGCAGGTCATCACTGAACTGAAGAAGGTCGTCACCCCGACCCGCAGAGAACTCTTCAGCTTCACCGTGGTGGTGCTCGTGTTCGTCATCATCATGATGACGCTCGTGTGGGCCATGGACCAGTTGTTCGGGTGGCTGGTGCTGTACGTCTTCGGAACGGGCGGGGCCTGATCGGGCCTTCGGCTCGAGGTATCCGGTTCGCCGCAGGCGCACGCTAGAGAAGGATTGAGACAAGTGTCAAAGATTGAGCGCGACGACGTCGACTGGGCCACTGCCGCTGAGCAGTCGGCCGAAGACGACGAGGCCCAGACGGGCAACTCGCTCGAGCACGACGAGAGCTCTCGTGAGCCCGCCGAGCAGCGTGCGGTGCACCTCGTCGACGACGAGGGCAACGAGGTCGACCTCGACGCCGTCCTCGACGCCATGGCCGAGTCGAACGACCCCGAGGCCGACGCCGTCATCGACGACGCCCTCGACATCGACTCGCCCGAAGAGGCCGAGGCCGCCTTCGAGGCCGTCACCGAGGAAGAGGAAGAGACCACCGACCCCTACGCCGAGTTCCGCAGCGAGCTGCGGTTCCTCCCGGGCAAGTGGTACGTCATCCACTCCTACGCCGGATTCGAGCGTCGCGTGAAGGCGAACATCGAGCAGCGTCGTGAGTCGATGGCGATGGCCGACCACATCTTCCAGGTCGAAGTGCCCATGGAAGACGTCGTCGAGATCAAGAACGGCCAGCGCAAGATGGTCACGCGCGTGCGCATCCCCGGCTACGTGCTCGTGCGCATGGAGCTCAACGAGGAGAGCTGGTCGGTCATCCGCCACACTCCCGGTGTCACGGGCTTCGTGGGCAACGCGCACAACCCCACCCCCCTGCGCTTCGAAGAGGCATTCGGCATGCTGAAGAGCCTCGTCGAGATCAAGGACGTCGCCCCTGCCAAGGGCTCGAAGGCCGGCGCCGCAACCGGTGCCGCCCGCCAGCTTCCCGCCGAGGTCGACTTCGAGGTCGGCGAGACCATCACCATCAAGGACGGCTCGTTCGCGGGCCTTCCCGGCACGATCAGCGAGATCAAGCCCGAGAGCGGCAAGCTCACGGTCCTCGTCTCG
The DNA here is from genome assembly GCA_963758615.1 of uncultured Actinomycetota bacterium. GTDB lineage: Bacteria > Actinomycetota > Actinomycetes > Actinomycetales > Microbacteriaceae > Agromyces. Next base: position 518,427 of record CAVWVZ010000008.1, read on the forward strand.
CTGTTCGAGCGCGAGACCCCGGTCGAGCTCAGCTTCGACCAGGTCACGAAACTGTAGTTTCCGCTGGTCGAGTAGGCGCCCCGCGCCGTATCGAGACCCTCGCAAGGGGTCTCGACACGCTTCGCTACTCGACCACGAACGCGGGCGCTCCTCGACCGCAGACTTTCCGTTATCATTGACAGGTTGTGCGCTCGCGCACGGACCCCCAAACCACCGCATCCCGGATCCGCCGGGCCTGCGGGAGAGTGCCCCGATCGGGGCGTTCGAACAGAAAGAGAGAAATCATGGCACCGAAGAAGAAGGTCACTGGTCTGATCAAGCTTCAGATCAAGGCCGGCGCCGCCAACCCGGCCCCGCCCATCGGCCCGGCCCTGGGTCAGCACGGCGTGAACATCATGGAGTTCTGCAAGGCCTACAACGCGGCGACCGAAGCCCAGCGCGGCAACGTCATCCCCGTCGAGATCACGGTCTACGAAGACCGTTCGTTCACCTTCATCCTGAAGACCCCGCCCGCCGCCGAGCTCATCAAGAAGGCCGCCGGCGTCGCCAAGGGCTCGGGCGTCCCGCACACCACCAAGGTCGGCAAGCTGACCCAGGCACAGGTGCGCGAGATCGCCGAGGCGAAGATGGTCGACCTCAACGCGAACGACCTCGACGCCGCGTCGAAGATCATCGCGGGCACCGCCCGCTCGATGGGCATCACGGTCGAGTAGCCCTCCGTCTCGTCGGTCGAGGAGCGCGTAGCGCGTATCGAGACCCGAGACCGGTGGATGCCTCGCACGAGACATCCGCCCACCAGAACTCACACTCGTGGCAGCGCCCGCCAGGCGCAGATGACCACACTCTCTCAAGGAGAACCAACATGGCACAGAAGTCCAAGGCCTACCGCGCCGCGGTCGACAAGATCGAAGACGGCAAGTTCTACACCCCGAGCGAGGCCGTCGCCCTCGCGAAGGAGACCGGTTCGGCGAAGTTCGACTCGACCGTCGAGGTCGCGCTGAAGCTCGGCGTCGACCCCCGCAAGGCCGACCAGATGGTGCGCGGCACCGTCATCCTCCCGCACGGCACCGGCAAGACCGCCCGCGTCATCGTGTTCGCGACCGGCCCTGCTGCCGAGGCCGCGATCGCAGCGGGCGCCGACGAGGTCGGCGGCGCCGAGCTCATCGAGAAGGTCGCCGGCGGCTACACCGCGTTCGACTCGGCGGTCTCGACCCCCGAGCTCATGGGCCAGGTCGGCCGTCTCGGCAAGGTGCTCGGCCCCCGCGGCCTCATGCCCAACCCGAAGACCGGCACCGTGACCCCGAACGTGGGCCAGGCCGTCTCCGACATCAAGGGCGGCAAGATCGAGTTCCGCGTCGACAAGCACTCCAACGTGCACTTCGTCGTCGGCAAGGCGTCGTTCTCGATCGAGCAGCTCGAGGAGAACGCCAAGGCCGCGCTCGAAGAGGTCGTGCGCCTGAAGCCGTCGAGCTCGAAGGGCCGTTACATCCAGAAGGGCGCCGTGTCGACCACGTTCGGCCCCGGCATCCCGCTGGACGTCAACGCCATCTAGTCTCGACGAAGACTGTACGAAGGGCTCGCCGGTTCGCCGGCGGGCCCTTCGTCGTCCGTACGGGCGATGTGCGGCTGCGCCAGCGGCGCACGCGCTCGGCCTCTTGCGGGGCCCGTCGGATCGGCGGTACCGTTCCCGCACATGACTGACGGTCGCCAGCATCGGTTCCGAGCAGGCGACCGGCGGGGGAGTGACATGACCTCGTCCAGCGCACTCGACGCGGGCCGTGCGGCCGCGGCCGATCGGCGCTGGGCCGAGGCGTACGAGCTCTTGGCCGGCGTCGATGCGACCGACGGGCTCGGGGCATCCGATCTCGACCTGCTCGCGACAGTCGCGCTTCTTCGAGGAGAGCCGCAGGCCTCAGTCGACGCGCTCACGCGGGCATATGCGGCGCATCTCGCGGGCGACGACCGGCGGGGGGCCGCGCGGTCGGCGGGTTGGCTGGGCCTCAACCTGATCGAACTCGGTGATTTCACTCGTTCCGTCGCATGGGCGGCCCGTGCGATGCGGCTCGTGGGCGCGATGACGGAGCCGGGCGCGCTGGCCGGGTTCGTGCGGCTGGGGCCGGCGGTCGCGCAGCTCGGCAGTGGGAATCCGGCCGAAGCGCGGCAGGAGCTCGAGGAGTGTGCTCGCGATCGCGGAGCGCCACGGCGACGACGAACTCGCCATGATGGCGTCGCTCGGGCTCGGCAAGTCGCTGATCGAGCTCGGCGACATCGCGGAGGGGTTCAGGCGTTTCGACCGCGCCATGACCGCCATCGCGGCCGGCGATGTCGCGCCCGTGCCGGTGGGCGTCATCTCCTGCGCCGTGGTCTCCGACGCGGTCATGGCATTCGACCTGGACCGTGCCACCGAATGGACGAGCGTGCTCGATCGCTGGTGTCGCGACCAGCCCGAGCTCATCACCTTCAGCGGGCAGCGCCACGCGCTCGAGGCAGGGCTGCTGTTGCTGCGTGGTGCGTGGCCCGAGGCGTCGACCGCTGCGGAGCTCGCGCTGTCGCGCCTCCGCGCGGGCGACTATCGCGCCGTCTTCGGAGCGCCCTACCAGCTTGCCGAGCTCGCGCGGCTGCGCGGCGCCTTCCACTCCGCCGAGGACTCCTATCGACGAGCCGGCGAGTCGGGGTGGGAGCCGCAACCGGGACTCGCCCTGCTCCATCTCGCCATCGGGAAGACGCGGGTCGCGCAGGACGAGATCCGACGCAGCACAGCGGGCGCCGATCCGTTCACCCGCCGGTTCCTGCTGCCCGCCGTCGTGGAGATCGAGGTCGCCGCGGGCGATGTCGAAGCCGCGCGCCGCGCCGTCGACGAGCTCCGTGAGGCGGGCCGATCGACGCCCACCCCGATGCTCGCCGCGACCCTTTCCAGCGCCGAGGCGCGGGTGCTGCTCGCCACCGGCGACGCTGCGGGGTCGCTCGGCGCCGCGCGCTCCGCGGTGGAAGCGTGGCGGGCGCTCGGAGCTCCGTACGAACGTGCGCGGAGCATGGTCTCGGCGGGGCGTGCACTGCTCGATCTCGGCGAGCGCGATGCCGCGCTCGCCGAGTTCCGAGGCGCACGTGACGACTTCGTCGCGCTGGGCGCGAATCCCGCCCTCGCCGCGCTCGAGGACCTGATGGGGGGCCGTCGCGCCGGGGTGCTGACGCCCCGGGAGGTCGAGGTGCTGCGGCTGGTGTCGACGGGGCTCACCAATCGGGCGATCGGCGTGAGGCTCTCACTCAGCGAGAAGACCGTCGCGCGGCACCTGAGCAACATCTTCGGCAAGCTCGGGCTCTCGACACGTGCCGCCGCGACCGCCTACGCGTACGAGAACGGGCTGGTCTGACGGGATCGCCGCGCTCAGTACGTGACCCGGAAACCGTGCTCTCCGGTGGGATCGAGATCGCTCGTCGACATCGTGCTGACGCTCGCCCCCGGCGGTCCCTCGTCGAACCAGCCCAGCATGGCGTCGATCGCCGACGGCTCGCCCTCGATCTCGGCCTCGACGGCGCCGTCGGAGCGATTGCGGACCCAGCCGGACACGCCGAGCCGCTGCGCCTCGACGCGGGCGCTGAACCGGAACCCGATGCCCTGCACCTGGCCATGCACGACGACATGCCGGCGGATCACGTCCATGCGGCAACGATATTCCCGCCCGGGCTCCTGCGCGAGCATCGCGAACGCGAAGCGGGCCGCATGGGGGAGTTCCACGCGGCCCGCTTGATCCTTCAGCTACCGGACGGGACTCGTCGCGTCATCCGAGCTGTCGACCGCCGGCACGGCGCCCGTGCGCAGGCGGATCTCGTTCGCCACCGCGATGGCGTCGCCCTCAGGTGCGTCGGACTTGCGGTCGGGGCGCGCGATCAGCAGGTACGCGAGTCCGGTCACGAGCACCACCCCGAGGCCGATGAGCACGACGAAGTCGGTGACGAAGTCGCCCGTGGTGCCGGGGGTCACGAGCAGGACGATCGCGAACACGCCGTAGGCGAGCGCCACGATGTTGATGACGAGACCCCAGCGTCCGAGCGAGAACGGTCCGGCGGGCTTCCAGCCGCGGAAGCGCTGGCGCAGGGATGCGAGCACGACCATCTGGAACGCGACGTAGATGCCGGTCACGGCGAACGCCGTGACCGGGAACAGCAGGTCGGCGTTCAGCCACACGAGCAGGGCGATGATCGCCGGGACCGTGCAGGCCACGATGAGTGCGTTCGCCGGAACCTTGCTGCCCGTGGTCACCTTGGAGAGCCAGCGGTGGCCGGGGATCATGCCGTCGCGTGCGAACGAGAACAGCAGGCGGCTCGCCGCGGCCTGCAGGCTGAGCACGCAGGAGAGGAACGCCGTGACCGCGATCACGAGGAAGACCTTCGCGCCGACCGGGCCGAGCGTCGACTCGAGGATCGCCGGGATCGGGTCGGCGTCCTCGCCGGACACGATCGCCTGCAGGTCGGGTGCGGCGAGCACGTAGCCGCCGAACGAGAACAGCGCGGAGACCCCGCCGACGAGGATCGTGAGGATCATGGCCTTCGGGATGCGCCGAGCCGGGTTCTCGACCTCTTCGGCCACGTCGCCGCACGCCTCGAAGCCGTAGAAGAGGAAGAGGCCGGCCAGGGCCGCGCCCATGAACGCAGGGAGGTAGCTGCCGTCGCCCTCGACGCCCATCGTGTCGAAGAAGACGCTGAACTCCTGCTTGCGCTGGAAGATCAGCAGGTAGAGGCCGAGGCCGATGACGCCGATGAGCTCGGCGGCCAGTCCGATGCGGGCGGCCCTCGCGAGCCACTTGGTGCCCGTGAAGTTGATCGCGAGCGCGATGAGGAGGAGGCCGAGCGTGAGCCAGAGGCCCGTGTCGGCAGTCGGCTCGATGCCGAACAGGCTGGCAGCGAAACCGGAGCCGTACTCGGCGACCGCCGTGATGGTCACGATCATCGCCCAGATGTAGACCCAGGCGGCCATCCACGCGTAGCGGCGGCCCCAGAGCCGGCGGGCCCATGGGTAGATGCCGCCGTGGATCGGGTACTGCGAGACGACCTCGCCGAACACGAGCGAGACGAGCAACTGTCCGGCGCCGACGATGACGATCCACCAGATCGACGGAGGGCCGCCGACGGTGAGCGCGACCGCGAAGAGCGAGTACACGCCGACGAGGGGGGAGAGGTAGGTGAAGCCGAGGGCGAAGTTCGCCCAGAGGCTCATGGAACGGTTGAACGTGTCCTCGTAGCCGAGGACGCTGAGGTGTTCGCCGTCGCCGAGTTCGCTCGGCTTGGCAGGTGTTGCTGGCATGGTGCCCTTTCGATCGTCGTTGATCTCGCGCCCGCCCCTCCGAGCGCACGGTGAGCGTCAGCATAGCCAATCATCCGGGTGTAAAGGTATAGCAGCAGATGATTAATCTGGCGACCGCCTCGGATGACGCCGTCGGAGGGCCGTGGAAGGATGCCCGCATGGGGACCGTCACCGACTACCTGGCCGCGCGCGAGGGCGAGAACCAGCAAGGCACTCGAGCACGTCATCGCCGTGGCCCGCGAGGTCGCGCCCGACGCCACCGAGGGCGAGAGCTACGGCATGCCGGCGCTGCTCTATCGCGGCAAGGGTCTGGTCGCGGCGATGGAGGCGAAGCAGCACCTCGGGCTCTACCCGTTCAGCGGGAGGTGCTGCCCGGTCTCGCCGCCGAGCTCGGCGACTTCAGCTGGTCGCCCGGCGCGCTGCAGTTCACCCCCGAGCATCCGGTGCCCGACGACCTGCTGCGTCGCATCCTCACCGTGCGGAAGTCGCAGATCGACGCCCAACTCGACAAGAAGCGGCGCCCATCTGCATAGTCCTACCCATGCCGCCCGCGAACGAAGATGCGTGGTTCGGTCGACGCGGGCGAGCGGATGTCGCGCCTAGCGTTCTGGGCATGGACATCCCGATCCTCGCCGGCACGATCTCGACCGTGGTCTTCGCGGTCAGCAATCTGCCGATGCTGCGCAAGGCGCTGCGCACGCGGGATGTCTCGTCGTACAGCCTGTCGAGCATGCTGATGATCAACGCGGCGAACGTGGCGTACTCGCTGTACGTGTTCAGCCTCCCGTTCGGCCCGATCTGGGCGCTGCACAGCTTCTACCTCGTGTCGTGCGGCATCATGCTCGTGCTGTGCGTGCGGGCGCGTCGGGTCTCGTCGGGCCGCGACTCGCGCTCACGCCGGGGCAGAGGCGTCGAGCCCGGCGCAGATCAGCTCGGCGAGGGCCCGAAGGTCGATTCCGGCGTCGTCGCCTGACTCGACGTGGTCGGCATGCGGCCGGATCGACAGGATCGCCACCCAGGCAGCAGCCGCAGCGCGCAACGCGCGCGTGGCGGTCGGGGCGAGCACGCTGCCGCGAAGGACGCGCTCGACGATGCCCTGCACCTGCTGCCGATACTCACGCAGCTTCGCCCGCACATCGGGGTGCGTGCGCTGCTCACGCCAGACGATCACGCCGAGCACCGCCGACTCGGCCTGGATGTCGGAGAGGGCCTGCGACAGGTTGAGGAGGGCGCCCACCGGGTCGCCGGGTTCGACCAGTGCGCTCGCGTCGATGGGCCCGAGGTCGAGTCGCTCGGACACGAGCGCCCGCAACAGGTCGGACTTCGTCGGGAAGTAGTAGAAGAGCAGCCCCTTCGGCACCTCGGCCGACCGGGCGATGCTCGAGGTGGGCGTGGCGTCGAAGCCGCGCTCGGCGAAGAGTCGCTCTGCGGCGTCGAGAATGCGCTCGCGGGTACCGGGCGGCTCGGTCATCGCCTGCTTTCCCGAACGGTAAGGGGGACGGACGCCTGCGCGCCGTCCCCGGTGGAGAGCCAGTGCTCAGTGTGTGACGGCGTCGTGATGCGCCCGCATGCTCGGGCGGATGGCGAGGGCGGCGACGATGACGACGACAGCTCCGCCGATCCACGACATCCAGGCGGGACCGAAGGTCATCGGGTCTGCGTATCCGCCGATCCACGGCGAGACGATCAGCAGCAGGCCGAGGGCACCTTGCACGTACTCCATGGCGACCATGCCCGGCATCGCGAGGTTCACGACACCCGAGACGATCAACAGTGCGCCGAGCGTGATCATGAGCGCGACGGATGACCCCATGGGGGCCAGGAGCATCGCGGACACGGCCACGACGACGCCGACGGCGATCGCCACCCAGTCCTCCCAGCGTGTCCATTTCTTCATCGAACCAACCTCCTCCGAGTCGGCAGCTCCCCCGTTCGGGGGACAACTCAACGGTAGAACTGATTGACCGCCCGGTCAAGATCCAAGATTGCACGCGGTGCGCGGAGAACTCTCCATTGCGCGCGGAGCGCGGGGCATCCATTCTTGTCGGAGCCCTACTCGCCCCCACAGAAGGAACCCCGTTGCCCGACCTGCTCCTCAGTCCCGTTTTCGCCATCATCGCCCTCGTCATCGTCGCCGCCGTCATCCTGTGGATCTGGGCGAAGGTGCTCTACCGCAACGTGTCGCCCGACGAGGCGATCGTCGTCACCGGCAAGCGCTCGCGGCGCCGCGTCGTCGACGGCGTCGACACCGAGGAGTCCGGCCAGCGCGTCGTGCACGGCCAGGGCGTGTGGATCATGCCGTTCTTCCAGAAGGCGCACAAGATCTCACTGCGCTCGCGCGCGATCGAGATCCGTGCCGAGGCGCAGACCAACAACGGCATCACCGTGCACGTCGACGCCGTCGCGATCGTGAAGGTCGGCGACAGCGCCGCCTCGATCCGCGCGGCCGCCCAGCGCTTCCTCGGCCAGGACAAGAACATCGACATCTTCGCCCAGGAGGTGCTCTCGGGTTCGCTGCGCGCGTCGATCGGCGCGACCGACGTGCTCACGATCATCAACCGCCGCGACGAGCTCTCGGCCGCGGTGCTCGGCGTCGCCCGCGAGTCGCTCGTCAACCAGGGCCTCGATGTCGACTCGTTCGAGATCAAGGGCATCTCCGACACCAACGGCTACATCGACGACCTCGGCCGCGCCGAGCAGGCCAAGGTGCGCAAGCAGGCCGAGATCGCCGAGGCCGAGGCCCAGCGCGAGGCTCGCGAGGCCGTGATCGCCGCCGAGCAGACCGTCGCCGAGCGCGAGGCCGGACTCGCCCAGCGCAAGGCCGCACTGCAGCGCGAGACCGACAAGGCGACCGCCGAGGCCGCCGCGGCCCGCCCGCTCGCCGAGGCGCTCTCGCAGCAGGAGGTCGTGGCCCAGCAGGAGATCACCGCGCAGAAGAAGGCCGCGCTGCGAGCCGCCGAGCTCGACTCCGAGGTCAAGGCCGTCGCCGACGCGCAGGCCTACAAGGTCAAGGTCGAGGCCGAGGCTGCGGCCGAGGCCGTGCGCATCGCCGCCGAGGCCGACCGCATCGCCCGCACCGCCTCCGCCGAGGCGCTGAAGGCCGAGGGTCTCGCCGAGGCCGACGCCATCCACGCGCGAGGCGCGGCCGAGGCATCCGCCACCAAGGCCGCTGCCGAGGCCGTGGCGCAGCAGTCCGAGGCGCTGCTGCAGATGCGCCTCATCGACGCCCTGCCGCTCATCGCCCGCGAGCTCGCCGCGCCGATGTCGAACATCGACCAGCTCACGGTCGTGTCGACCGACGGCGCGTCGCAGCTCGCGAAGAACGCCGTCTCGGGCATCACCGAGGTCGACGCGATGCTCACCTCGACCATGGGTGTCGGCATCCGCGAACTCATCGGGTCGCTCGTTGGCGGCACGGTCGCAGGGACGGCCATGGCCCGCAGCAGCGAACCCGTCGCGACCGGCGAGCTGGTCGGACTCGACGCCGGTACGCGCTACGAGGGCCAGGTCGGGGACGACGCTCCCGACGACTCGATCGATCGCGACGCGGCTCCGGTCACCGCGTAACGCCGCTCGCCACCGCGTCACGGCACGAAACGCAGGAAGAGACGCGCGAAACGCCGTCACCCCGCACCGGGGTGACGGCGTTTCCTCGATGACTTCCTGCACTCGAGAGCGGCGCACCGGGCAACGCGAACGGCCCCCGGGACCGAAGTCCTGGGGGCCGTTCGACGTGGTGCCTGTCGAGCTCAGCCGATGCGGATGAGCTTCTTGTTCACGAACTCGTCGGCACCCAGGCGACCCATCTCGCGGCCGGTGCCCGAGCGCTTGACGCCGCCGAACGGCAGCTCGGCGCCGTCGGCGAGCACGACGTTCACGAACACCATGCCGGCCTCGATGCCGTCGGCCACGCGCTGCGCCTGCTCCTCGTCGGTCGTGAAGACGTACGAGCCGAGGCCGAACGGGATGTCGTTGGCGATGCGCAGGGCGTCGGCCTCGTCCTTCGCGCGGTAGACCTGTGCGACCGGTCCGAAGAACTCCTCCTTGGAGGCGGGGTTCTCGGGCGTGACGTCGGTGAGCACCGTCGTCGGGAAGAACGCGCCCTCACGCGCGCCGCCGTGCACGAGCGTGGCGCCATGCTCGACGGCGCGCTTGACCTGCGCGTCGAGCCCCTCGGCCGCCTTCAGCGACGACAGCGGGCCGAGCGCGGTGTCGGCCGACGTCGGGTCGCCGACCTCGATCTCGGCGAGCTTCGCCGTGAACCGCTCGAGGAACGACTCGTAGAGGTCGTCGGCGACGATGAAGCGCTTGGCCGCGTTGCACGACTGGCCGTTGTTGTCGAGGCGCGCGTCGACGGCGGCCTGCACCGTGCCGTCGAGGTCGTCGGTCGAGAGCAGGATGAAGGGGTCGGAGCCGCCGAGCTCGAGCACGACCTTCTTCAGGTGGCGTCCGGCGATCTCGGCGACCGCCGCGCCGGCACGCTCGGAGCCGGTGAGCGAGACGCCCTGCACGCGCGGGTCGGCGATCACGGTCTCGATCTGCTCGTGCGAGGCGTAGACGTTGACGTAGGCACCCTCGGGGAAGCCCGCGTCGAGGAAGACGCGCTCGATGGCCGCGGCGGACTCGGGGCACTGCTCGGCGTGCTTCAGCACGATGGTGTTGCCGATGATGAGGTTCGGGCCGGCGAACCGGGCGACCTGGTAGTACGGGAAGTTCCACGGCATGACGCCGAGCAGCACGCCGAGCGACGAGCGTCGGACGACCGCCGATCCGTCGCCGGCGAGGAGCGTGATCGGCTCGTCCTTCAGGAAGTCCGACGAGTGGTCGGCGTAGTAGCCGTAGATGTCGGCGGCGAAGTCGACCTCGCCGAGCGCCTGCTCGATGGGCTTGCCCATCTCGCGCACGATGATCTCGGCGAGCTCCTGGCGGCGCTCGGTGTGCAGCTCGCTGACGCGGCGGATGAGGGCGGCGCGCTCCTCGACGCTCGACGACTTCGACCAGTTGCGGTGCGCCGCGTCGGCCGACGCGATCGCGGCGTCGAGCTCGGCATCGGTGATCGTCGGGAATGTCTTGACCGTCTCGCCGGTCGCAGGATTGATCACGGCATAGTTGCTCATGGGGTTTCTCCTTCTCGGGTGCACGCGCCAGAGCTTCGTCTGCCGCGGTGCATACGCTCGTGCTTCAAAGATATAGCAGCGAATGATTTATTTCGACTCGGATGCCGCAGGCTCGACGAGCACCGTGAACGGGGTTCCGGTGCAGTCCGCCGCGGCAGTGCCGATCGCAGCCAGCTGTCCGACCTGCAGCGTCGGCTCGGTCGAGAGCAGGACGCGACCCTCGGCGTTGACGAGGGCGAGCGGCCCTGGAACCCCGAGGAATGCGGCGAGCAGTTCGTGCTCGAGGCGACGTACGGCGATGTCGGCCCCGAGGACGCCGACCATGCGCGGGCCCGCCTCGGGGCCGTCGATCGCCGCGTGCACCGGCATCGTCAGCGTGAGGATGTAGTCGCACGTGCAGAGGTGGTCGACGTATGGGCCGGTGACGTGGGCATCGCGCGTCGTCGCCGGGATGCGGTACCACTCGAGCGCGCGGAAGTCGCGCAGGTACTCGGTGTAGCCGCGCGTCGACAGGTCGAGGCGGGTCGGTTCCGTCGTCGAGCCGAGCACGGGATTCGCATCGAGCGGGCCGAGCCACCACGCGAAGTGCACGTCACGTCCGCGCACGATCTCGCCGTCGGCGATGACTCCGGCGCCGACGAACAACGGATCGGGTTCGGTGAGTCGCGGCAGCACGAGATCGGAAACGACGTGGTCGAGGGCGGCGGGCCGCATGTCTGCGGTCGTCTCGAGGGTCTGCTCGATGGGCGATCGCCATGCGGCCAATTGGTCGAAGGCGCCGGAGAACACCGCGGCGACGGCGTCGGCGACCGCGCGCACCTCGGGTGCCGCCTGCGTGTCACGCGGTGATCGGCTCATCGAGCGAACCTCCTCGTTCGATGCGGGCCTTGGTTGCGAGCAGGTGCTCCGACAGGCCGCGCACGAGGTCGCCGACCGCTTCGCGCGCCTTCGCGGCGCGATGCTGGGTGATCGCCCTGACGATGCGGCGATCGTGGGCCGCGACATCCGCTCGCTGCGATTCGTCGTCGAGGCCCAGCAGCAGGAGCGGGCCGAACTCCGCCTGCAGGCGGATCTGCTCGCGCACGAGCCGCGCCGACTGGCTGAGCACGGCGACCTCGAGGAAGAAGCCCCCCTGGTTCGTGCGGGCAGCCGCCGCGGTCGTGAAGTCGGCGTCCCGGAGCCACGTCGTGATCCGCTCGGCATCGCCGGTCGAGGCGCGTTCCGCGGCGCGCTCGACGGTGCCCGCGAGGATCGCGCCGAAGTACACCGCCATGTCGCTCAGCTCGACCTGCGCAAGGCCGCGCAGGCGCGTGGTGATCAGCGAGCGGTGGTCGGCGTCGCTCTCGACGATGAAGCTGCCGCCGTCGCGCCCGCGGCGCGTCTCGACCAGTCCCGGTCTCGCGCAGGATGCCGAGCCCCTCGCGCACCGTGATGAGCGCGACGCCGAACCGGCGGGCGAGCTCGGGCTCGCTCGGCAGGCGCTCTCCCGGCCCGAGCACGCCGAGCACGATGCCGTCGGTGAGGCGCTGTGCGACCTGCTCGGCACGCCCCGTGTCGGCGAGCTGGGCGAACACGGCCTCGCGTGCGCCCGGTCCCACCCTCGACTCCATGCGTTCAGGGTAGTCGAGCGGTGGGCTGTGGAATGGCGGCGCGCGCAGAAATCATTCAAGATAGGATGAATTGGCGCGGCCACGGAGGCCGCCGACATGCGAAGGCGGATGACCCATGCGCGAGCCACGGCCCGATGAGGCGCCCCGGGGCGTGCTCGCCGGTGTCCGCGTCGCCGACTTCTCGCGAGTGCTCGCAGGTCCCTACGCGACGATGATGCTCGCCGACTTCGGCGCCGATGTCGTGAAGGTCGAGTCGCCCGCCGGCGACGACACCCGGCACTGGACGCCGCCGGTCGACGCGAACGGACAGGCCACCTACTTCGGCAGCGTGAACCGCAACAAGCGCTCCGTCGCGCTCGACCTGAACGACGCCCGCGACCTCGCCGAGGCGCATCGGCTGACGGCATCGGCCGACGTGGTCATCGAGAACTTCCGGCCCGGCGTCATGGCGCGGTTCGGGCTCTCCTTCGAGGACGTGCGCGCGGTGAATCCCGGCGCCGTCTACTGCTCGATCACGGGTTTCGGCACGGGTGAGGGTGCCGCGCTCGCCGGCTACGACCTGCTCGTGCAGGCCGTCGGCGGGCTCATGTCCATCACGGGCGCGCCCGACGGCGAACCCGCCAAGGCGGGCGTGGCGCTCGTCGATGTGCTCACGGGCCAGAACGCGTTCGCGGGCATCCTGCTCGCCCTGCGCGAGCGCGAGCGCACCGGACGAGGGCAGCTCGTCGAGGTGAATCTCGTGCAGAGCCTGCTCTCGGCGCTGACGAACCAGGCGGCATCCACCCTCGCCACCGGCGATGCACCGCGCCGGCTCGGCAACGCGCACCCCAGCATCGCGCCCTACGCCGTGTTCCACGCCGACGATCGCGAGCTCGTCATCGCGGTCGGCAACGAGAAGCAGTTCCGGGCGCTCGCGCGGGTGCTCGATGCCTCCGCCGGTCGAGTAGGCGGCGGAGCCGACGTATCGAGACCAGCCGTCGTTGGGGCGGATCTCGATACGCGTCCTCCTTCGTCGGGCGCTACTCGATCGACGGGGTTCGACGACCCGCGGTTCGCGACCAACGGCGACCGGGTCGCGCACCGCGCCGAGCTCACCGCGCTCATCGAGCAACGGCTGGCCGGGGCATCCGCCGATCACTGGGTCGCCGCCTTCACGGCGGTCGGCGTTCCCGCCGGTCTCGTGAACGACGTCGGCGAGGCGATCGCGTTCGCCGAGGGACTCGGCCTCGACCCGGTCGCCGAGATCCCGACCGCTGCGCACACGAGCCGCACCGTCGCGAACCCGATCGGGTTGACTGCCAGCCCCGCCGCCTACCGAACCGCTCCGCCCGCGCTCGACGCGCACTCGGGCGCCGACTGGCTCGGGACATCCGCCTCCCGAAAGGAACCACGATGACCACCGCCCCGCGCATCGACGCCGTGTTCGACCTCGACGCCCTGCTCAGCGAGGAGGAGCGCGAGTGGCAGCAGCGCGCGCGGCAATTCGCGCAGGAGCGCATCATGCCCGTCATCGAGGACGACTTCGAGAACGCGCACTTCCGCCGTGAGCTGGTGAAGGAGCTCGGTGGGCTCGGCTTCCTCGGCATGCACCTGAAGGGGTACGGATGCGCCGGCGCCGGCGCCGTCGCGTACGGGCTGGTGTGCCTCGAGCTCGAGGCCGCCGACTCGGGGTGGCGCACCTTCGTGTCGGTGCAGGGGTCGCTCGCGATGAGCGCGATCCACAAGTACGGGTCCGAGGAGCAGAAGCAGCGGTGGCTGCCCGGCATGGCGGCGGGCGACCTCATCGGATGCTTCGCGCTCACCGAGCCGCAGGGCGGCTCCGATCCCGCCGGAATGACCACGACGGCTCGTCGTGACGGCGACGGCTGGGTCATCGACGGGGCGAAGCGCTGGATCGGGCTCGCCTCGCTCGCCGACGTCGCGGTCGTCTGGGCGAAGGTCGACGATCCGTCGTTCGGCGGCGGCGACGGCGGCCGCGCGGTCCGCGGGTTCCTGGTGCCGACCTCGGCGCCCGGGTTCACGGCGACGCCGATCGACGGCAAGCTCTCGATGCGCGCATCGGTGCAGTGCGACATCACGCTCGACGGGGTGCGCGTCGACGACGACGCGATCCTCCCGGGCGCGAAGGGCCTCTCGGGCCCGTTCGGCTGCCTCAACGAGGCGCGCTACGGCATCGTGTGGGGCGCGATGGGCGCGGCACGCGCGTGCCTCGAGGCGGCGATCTCGCGTTCGGTCGACCGCGAGGTGTTCGGTAAGCCGATCGGGGCCAACCAGCTGATCCAGGCGAAGCTCGCCGACATGTTCCTCGAGGTCGAGAAGGGCATCCTGCTGGCACTGCACCTCGGCCGGCTCAAGGAACACGGCACGCTCACGCCCGCGCAGATCTCGGTGGGAAAGCTCAACAGCGTGCGCGAGGCGCTGAAGATCGCGCACGAGGCGCGGGCGATCCTCGCGGGCGACGGCATCACGAACGCGTGGCCCGTGATGCGGCACGCCGCGAACCTCGAGTCGGTGCGCACCTACGAGGGCACCGACGAGATCCACCAGCTCATCCTCGGCCGCGAGCTGACGGGGCTGAACGCGTTCTGACGGGCCCGGTCCGCCGCCGGATTCGGAAGACGGCGTCGGACGGGGTAGAAATGACAGGCCGGCGACGAAGCCGGGCAACGAAGCAAGGAGCAGTGATGAAGGCAACGGAGCCTCGTCTCACCCGCGCCGTCGTCGAGTGGACCGGATGGGGACGAACCCCCATGCCCGCTCGTGACGACGCCCGCGTCATCGCGCGGTTCGGCCAAGCGGCCGGACCCGCACTCGCGAAGGCCACCCGTCGGCTCGAGGCGGACTACACCGCAGACGCGGCGGAGTTCCGCGCGCGGCACCCCGAACTCGGCGTCGACGCCCTCGACGCGCTCGCATGGGCCAGCGCGTCGGAGGCTCGAGGCTAGACGCACCGACGACACCGACGAACGAGGCGGTCGCCCCATGGGGACGGCCGCCTCGTTCGCGCGCCTACCGGTCAGTTGATGCCGGGGATGACCAGCCAGCGGTTCACGAGCACGAGCCACACGGCGATGACGACGAGTCCGGCGATCGTCACGCCACGACCCGTGCGTCCGCCCAGGAACAGCGCCACGACGAGCACGATGAGCGTCGCGACACCGAGCACGAGCGAGCCCCAGGGGACGGGGACGAAGAACGACAGGATGAACAGCGCGGCGACGATGATCTCGATGACGCCGACGATCGTGTTGCCGCCGCGGGCGCGGAGGCGCCAGATGCCGTCGACGAGGGCGAGCACGCCGCCGATGACGCCGATGAGGACAAGCAGGTTGAACGTGACCATGGAGGTCCCTTCGGGTGGTGTGGGGACAGGCACCGCGACGCGGGAGGGGACTCCCACGACGCGGCAACTCTATCGACGTCGCCGGACCCGGCGGGAGGGGTTGTGCGTCATGCGCTCGGTCCTGTATTCCGCGCGGCGCATGCATCCGCGCGGGACATCCGTCCCGAATCCGGCCTGCCCGGAATGCAACGCGGAGTCACATGGTTTCAACCGGGGTCGCCCGCGTGCTGGACTCGTCTGGTCGGGGCCGAACGAAGCACCCGGCAGCACGCCAACGTCACGAACGTCACGAATGGAGCACCACCGCATGTCACGCGCCCGCACCCTGCTCGGCCTCGTCGCCGCATCCGCCGCCGTCATCGCCCTTGCCGCCTGCTCGAGCGGTGCGCCCGAGGCCTCCGGAGATGCATCCGCCGCGGGTGACGAGTACGGACTCGTGAAGGCCGGCTCGCTCACGGTCGCGACCGAGGGCACCTACCGCCCGTTCAGCTTCCACGAGGACGGCTCGGGCGACCTGGTGGGCTACGACGTGGAGGTGGCCGAGGCGGTCGCCGACAAGCTCGGCCTCGAGATCGAGTTCCAGGAGACCCAGTGGGACGCGATCTTCGCGGGGCTCGACGCGGGCCGCTTCGACGTGATCGCGAACCAGGTGTCGATCAACCCCGAGCGTGAGGAGCAGTACCTGTTCAGCGCGCCCTACACCGTCTCGTCGGGCGTCATCGTCGTCAACGAGGGCGACGGCTCGATCTCGAGCTTCGACGACCTCGCCGGCAAGACCACCGCGCAGTCGCTCACGAGCAACTGGTACGAGCTCGCCACCGAGTCGGGCGCGAACGTCGAGGCCGTCGAGGGCTGGGCGCAGGCCGTCGCACTGCTGCAGCAGGGTCGTGTCGATGCGACCATCAACGACGAGCTCACCTACCTCGACTTCGTGAACACCAACGGCCAGTCGGGCATCGAGGTCGCCGCGACCACCGACGACTCGTCGCTGAGCGCGCTCGCCTTCACCAAGGACAAGGCCGATCTCGTCGCCGCCGTCGACGCCGCACTCGAGGAGCTGCGTGCCGAGGGCGTGCTCGCCGAGCTGGGCGAGAAGTACTTCGGCGCCGACGTCTCCGAGTAGTCTCTGGTTTCGTGACCGTCGGCCTCGCCAGTGCGGGGCCGACGGTGTTTTCCTGACGCGAAGGGCGGTCCGTCGTGGCCGAAGGCTGGCAGCTGTTCATCGAATCGTTCTGGCCGATCGTGCTGGGCGGGCTCACGGGCACCATCCCGCTGGCGCTCGCGTCGTTCACGATCGGACTCGTGCTCGCGCTCGCCGTGGCGCTCATGCGGCTCTCGAAGAACCGCGTCGTGTCGGGCATCGCCCGCTTCTACATCTCGGTGATCCGTGGAACGCCGCTGCTCGTGCAGCTGTTCGTGATCTTCTATGGAATGCCGTCGGTCGGGATCGTGCTCGACCCGTGGCCGAGCGCGATCATCGCGTTCTCGCTGAACGTCGGCGGGTACGCCGCCGAGGTCATCCGCGCGGCGATCCTCTCGGTGCCGAAGGGCCAGTGGGAGGCCGGGTACACGATCGGCATGTCGCACGGCACGGCGCTGCGGCGCATCATCCTGCCGCAGGCTGCGCGCGTCTCGGTGCCGCCGCTGTCGAACACGTTCATCTCGCTCGTGAAGGACACGTCGCTCGCGTCGCTCATCCTCGTCACCGAGCTGTTCCGCGTCGCCCAGGAGATCGCCGCGTTCAGCGGGGAGTTCATGCTGATCTACCTCGAGGCGGCACTCATCTACTGGCTCATCTGCCTCGTGCTCTCGGGCGGGCAGAGCATGCTCGAGAAGCGATTGGACCGCTATGTCGCACAATGACCCCGGCGAACGATCGGATGTCCCGGGCGGCGACCCGCTCGCACCGGCCGAGACACCCGACGATTCGGTGCTGCTCACGGCGCGGGGCATCCGCAAGTCGTTCGGCGACAACGAGGTGCTGCGCTCGATCGATCTCGAGGTGCGTCGTGGCGAGGTCGTCGTGCTCATCGGGCCGAGCGGCTCGGGCAAGACGACCGTGCTGCGCTCCCTCAACGGCCTCGAGACGCCCGACGCCGGAACGATCGACTTCGCAGGCGGCCCCGTCGATCGACTTCGCGGCCCCGGATCCGAAGGCGTCAGCGGTTCGCGCTCCGCGACCGGTCGGCCATGGTGTTCCAGCAGCACAACCTGTTCCCGCACATGACCGTCATCGAGAACGTCATCGAGGGGCCCGTGCGGGTGCAGCGGGTGCCGCGGAAACAGGCGATCGCCGAGGCATCCGCCCTGCTCGATCGCGTGGGGCTCGCCGAGAAGCGCGACGCCTACCCGTTCGAGCTGTCGGGCGGGCAGCAGCAGCGCGTCGGCATCGTGCGCGCGCTCGCGCTGAAGCCGCAGCTGCTGCTCTTCGACGAGCCGACGAGCGCGCTCGACCCCGAGCTCGTGGGCGAGGTGCTGCAGGTGATCAAGGAGCTCGCCGACGAGGGATGGACCATGGTCGTCGTCACCCACGAGCTGAGCTTCGCGCGGCAGGCGGCCGACGAGGTGCTGTTCATGGACGGCGGCGTGGTCGTCGAGCGCGGAGCGCCCAGCGCAGATCTTCACGAAGCCGGCCGAGGAGCGCACTCGGCGGTTCCTCGACCGCATCCTGCGGCCGCTCGATTGACGTCGGTCGAGTAGCGCCGAAGCGCGTATCGAGACAACGTGCAACTGGGTCTCGATACGCTCGCTGCGCTCGCTACTCGACCAACGGGCGCCGTGCGGCGCGGGTAGCGTGGAGCAATGCCCGGCCCGCCTCCCAGCAGCGCCCCGGGTGAGGTGCGTGCGAGGCGGGTGCTCGGGGTGTTCCGGCTGCTCGTCGCTTCGCTCGAGGTCATCGCGCTCTTCGGCAACTTCCAGTACGTGCTCGGGTTCCGCTTCTTCGCGACCGCGAACTTCTTCAGCTACTTCACGGTGCAGTCGGCCTTCCTGGCCGTCATCACCCTGACCGTCGCGGGGATCTACGCGCTCGCCGCGCCGCGCGACCCGGCGTGGCTCGGCATCGTTCGCACGATGGTGACGGTGTACGTGCTGGTCTCAGGGATCGTGTTCGGGCTCATCGTGGCGCAGGCGTCGAGCCGCGACTATCGGGTGGAGGTGCCGTGGTCGGACACGCTGCTGCACTTCGTGGTGCCCGCGCTCGCCATCATCGCGTGGACGACCGACAGCATCATCGCCGTCAACCCGAGAGTGCCGTGGTCGACGGTGGCCTGGGTGCTCGTGTACCCGTCGGTGTGGCTCGCGTACACGCTCGCGCGGGGCGCCGACATCGGCTGGTACCCCTACTTCTTCCTCGATGAGGCGCAGGTCGGCGGCGCCCTCGGCGTCGCGCTCTACTGCGTGCTGGTGGTCGTGATCTTCGTGTTGCTGACCGCGGGCCTCGTCGCGGTCAACCGCCTGTTGTGGCGGCGGGCGCGAAGGGCGCGAGATCGGCCAGCACCGCAGCCTCGAACTGCTGATCGTCGAGCGCCTCGAGCCGAAGCGCCTGCGCTGCGGCGATGACGCCGACGAGCAGGGCCTCGCCCGATGCGCGACCGACGTCGATCCAGGCGGCCACCGCGGGAGTCTCGCCGACGACGGTGAACACATTCGCCGGCGCGGATGCCGTGTCCGCGGCATCCGCTCGCCAGAACGCCTCATCGAACCGGAGCCACACGAGGTCGACCACGCCCATGCCGAGCCGCTGGATCGCGCGCTGGTGCAGCAACGGGAGCGCCGGCTCGAAGCGCAGCGTGTCGGTCTGCAGCACGCCGAGCGGCACCGTGACGACGACGCGGTCGACGGTGAACGATTCGCCCGAGTCGAGCCGCAGGCTCACCCGCGTGTCGTTGTAGGCGATGCGCGTGACGACGCTCGCCGCGGCGACCTCGACCGTGCTCGCGAGCTCGTCGAGGTAGTCGGAGAACCGGCCGGTGACGAGGGCGGCCGGTTCGTCGGGCGGGAAGCCGGCCGGTGCGGCGGACGTCGCAGACACCCGGGTCGGGGACGCGCCCGTCGCCGGCGCGACGCCGCTCGCGAGCGAGTGAACGAGCCACTGCGCGGGCAGAATGCCGAGCGCGTCGGGGGTCGCGGGCATCGGCACGACACCCGAACCGACGAGCGCTGCGGAGAGCGAAACGTCGGTCGGTTGCGTCTCCGCCCAGCTCTGTGCGGCCGCGATCGCTGCCGGCCCGGTGTCGGGGATCGAGGCGATCGTGCCGTCGGGGGTGCGTGCTTCGACGACGGCGCCGAATCGGCGGGTGTCGACGGATGCCGCGGCGAGCGCCGTGCGGAGCTCGGGGTCGGTGACGAACATGGCGCCGAGCTCGATCGGCTCGTCGAACCCCGACGCGTCGCGCGACGACACCCGGCCGCCGATGCGATCGCGCGCCTCGAGCACGGTGACCTCGAAGCCGGCGTCGGCGAGTTCGCGGGCCGCGGTGAGTCCCGCGAGGCCGGCGCCGATCACGGCGACCCGCTCACCGGGTTCCCCCGCCCGGCGAACATCGTCGGCGGCGCGAAGTCCAGAGGTCTGGGCACCGTGCAGGGTGCCGGGTGCCAGCGGGTCGGTCGCCTCGCCCGCGATGAACACGCGCTCGCCGACGGGCTCGGCCAGGGTCGCACGCAACTCGGGGGTGGAGCCGACGGCGTCGAAGCTGAACGAGCCGCGGGCGAACGGGTCGGCGCCCCACCGTGAGCGGCTCACCGCCGTGGGCTGGGGTACGCCGTCGACCCGCGGGGTCGCCGTCGGGCTCGGCGTCGGAGTGGTCGTTTCGGACGGCGGCGGCGAGGGAGTCGGCTGCGGCCCGGTGCAGCTCGCGAGCACGACGCCCGCGATGCCCGACAGCGAGGCGGCGAGGAAGGTCCGCCGGGCCATGCCGCCGGGCGCCGCCCGTGAGTCCATGTGTTTCAGGCTAGCGCCCGGCGCGGTCAGCCGGTCCGCGCGGCCTCGGCCTTCCCCGCCTCGACCGCCTGGAATGCGGCTGCGAACCGCGGAATGCCGGCCTCGATGGTCTCCATGGTCGCGGTCAGCGAGATGCGGAAGAAGCCGGGCGTCTCGAACATGCGCCCGGGCAGGACGAGCACGCCCTCGCGATCGAGCGCCTGGGTGAAGGCGACGTCGTCGGCGAGCGGCGACTCGGGGAACAGGTAGAACGTGCCCTCGGGCACGGTGAGGTGGTATCCGATCTCGCGGAGCGCCGCGACCATGGTGTCGCGCTTGCGCTGGAACAGCTCGATGTCGAACGCGAGCTGCTCGAGGCGCGGCAGCGCGTACTGCATCGAGGCGTTGGGGAAGAGCCATCCGCCGCTGATCTGCACGGCCTCGATCGCGTCGCGGAACTGCTCCCGGCCGGGCATCGTCGGCGCGATCGCGAGGTACCCGATGCGCTCACCCGGCGACAGCAGCGTCTTGCCGTAGCTGTAGGCGAGGAAGCTCCACGGGTAGAACTCGAGCGGGCTGCGGAAGCGGGCGCCGTCGTAGACGATGCGGTTGTAGGGCTCGTCGGAGACGAGGAAGATGCGGCGCCCGTTGCGCTCGGACGCCTCGTCGAGGATCGTCGCCAGGCGCTCGAGCGTCGCGGGCGGATAGATGCGCCCCGTCGGGTTGTTGGGGCTGTTGACGATCACGATGCGGGTGCGCGGCGTGATCGCGGCCGCGATGGCATCGAGGTCGAGGTCGAGCGTCTGCCGGTCGATCGACACTTTCACGGGAACGAGTCCGGCCTCGAGCACGAGCGGCTCGTAGAGGAACCAGGGCGGAAGGCTGTAGACGACCTCGTCGCCCACGTCGCCGATGATCTTGAGCGCGATCGAGATCGCGGCGAACCCACCCGTCGTGAGGTACACGTCGTCGGGCTCGAAGGGCAGGTCGATGTGGCGGCGCAATGATTCGGTGGCGGCCTCGATCGCCTTCGCGTCGCCGAAGTTGTAGGCGAACCACAGCTCGTGCTGCGGGATCAGCGCTTCTCGAAGGATCTCGACGTAGGCCGCCGAGGGCGGGTCGTGCGGGTCGCCGAACGTGAAGTCGAGCACGCCGGGCTCGTGTCGTCGCTGCTCGTAGCCCGAGAGCCGGTAGAACTCGTAGAGCAGCTGGAACGGGGTCGCGGCGGCGACGGTCGCGACCCGATCGGAGGTGAGGCGGTCGTCCATGAGCCCTCCCCAAGGGATCTGGGAGCCTCCGGACACGGAGGTCCCGCGGATTCCGCCCATGGTACTCCGCGACGAGGCCCCGGCATCGGGGTCCGCTTCCCCGAGGCCAGGGCCTCGCGCGTTCGAATCCCGCAGGGCTAGGCGGTGACGTACCCGTCCGCCACGGTGAGCGCCTCGTCGATGATGTCGAGGCCGCGCACGAGCTCGTCCTCGGTGATCACCAGCGGCGGGGCGACATGCATCCGGTTGAAATGGATGAACGGCCAGAGCCCGGCCTGCTTGCAGGCCGCGGCCACGGCGGCCATCGGAGCGGCATCCGCACCGCTCGCATTGAACGGCACGAGCGGCTCTCGGGTTGCGGCATCCGTCACGAGCTCGATCGCCCAGAACAGGCCGAGCCCGCGAACGTCGCCGACGCTCGGGTGCGCCGCGGCCATCGCCCGCAGTCGAGGCTCGACGATGCGCGTGCCGAGGTCGCGCACCCGCTCGAGGATGCCGTCGCGCTCGAAGACCTCGAACGTCGCGACGCCGGCGGCGCAGGCGAGCGGATGTCCCGAATAGGTCAGGCCGCCCTGGAAGGCCACGGTGTCGAAGTGCGACGCGATCCTCTGCGAGATCACGACGCCGCCGAGCGGCACGTAGCCCGAGTTCACGCCCTTCGCGAAGGTGATGAGGTCGGGCGTGACGCCGAAGTGGTTCACCGCGAACCACTCGCCGACGCGGCCGAAGCCCACCATGACCTCGTCGGCAATGTAGACGATGCCGTACTTGTCGGCCAGCGCCCGCACGCCCTGCAGGTAGCCGGGAGGCGGCACGAGCACGCCGT
This sequence comes from uncultured Actinomycetota bacterium, assembly GCA_963758615.1. Taxonomy (GTDB): domain Bacteria; phylum Actinomycetota; class Actinomycetes; order Actinomycetales; family Microbacteriaceae; genus Agromyces. The sequence continues at coordinate 540,814 of CAVWVZ010000008.1, forward strand.
TCGTGCCGACGACGGTCTCGATGATGATCGCGGCGATCGTCGACGCGCCCTCGAGCGTGATGACCTGCTCGAGGTGGGCGAGTGCGCGTTCGGCCTCCGCGACCTCCGACGAGGCGTGGAACGACGAGCGGTACGGGTACGGCCCGAGGAAGTGCGCGACCGAGCCGTCGGACGGTTCGTTCGCCCATCGGCGCGGGTCGCCCGTGAGCGAGATCGCCGTCGCGGTGCCGCCGTGGTAGCTGCGGTACATCGAGAGCACCTTGCGGCGCCCGGTCACGGCACGGGCCATGCGCACCGCGTACTCGTTCGCGTCGGCGCCGCCGTTCGTGAAGAACACCTTGTCGAGGTCGCCGGGCGCCACCTCGGCGATGCGGCGGGCGAGCTCGCCGCGCACGTCGGACGCCATCGAGGGCTGGATCGTGGCGAGGCGGCCGGCCTGGTCCTGGATCGCCCGCACGAGGTCGGGGTGCTGGTGGCCGAGGTTGAGGTTCACGAGCTGGCTCGAGAAGTCGAGGTACGCGTTGCCCGCGTAGTCCCAGAACGTCGAACCCTCGCCGGCCGCGATGGGCAGCGGGTCGATGAGCGCCTGCGCGCTCCACGAGTGGAACACGTGGGCTCGGTCGTCGGCGCGCACCGCCGCGTCGGCGACGGCGTCAGGCAGCGGATGCCGCGTGCCGGACCGGTCGGTGAAGGTCGCGGTCGCGACATCCGCCAGTGAAATCGTGTCGGTCATGTCGGGTCCTTTCAGGGATCGCCGGTCGAGTAGCGCGGAGCGCGTTATCGAGACCCCGTCTCCGGGTCTCGATACGGCGCTGACGCGCCTACTCGACCGGCGGGTGACGAGTGGTTGGTCGAGTAGCGCGGAGCGCGTATCGAGACCACGTCTTCGGGTCTCGATACGGCGCTGACGCGCCTACTCGACCGGCGGGTGACGAGTGGTTGGTCGAGTAGCGCGGAGCGCGTATCGAGACCACGTCTTCGGGTCTCGATACGGCGCTGACGCGTCTACTCGACCGGCGGGTGACGAGTGGTTGGTCGAGTAGCGCGGAGCGCGTATCGAGACCACGTCTTCGGGTCTCGATACGGCGCTGACGCGTCTACTCGACCGGCGAGTTGACTAGTGGTTGCTTGGGAAGCCGAGGTTGATCTGCGACTCGCTCGGCTCGGGCCAGCGGGTGGTGACGACCTTCGAGCGCGTGTAGAAGTGCACCGACTCGGGTCCGTAGATGTGCGAGTCGCCGAAGAGCGAGCTCTTCCAGCCGCCGAACGAGTAGGCGCCGATCGGCACGGGGATCGGCACGTTGACGCCGACCATGCCGACCTCGATGTCGAACTCGAACTGGCGGGCGGTGCCGCCGTCGCGCGTGAAGATCGCGGTGCCGTTCGCGAAGCGGTTCGCGTTGATGAGTGCGACCGCCTCGTCGTAGGACTCGACGCGCACGACCGAGAGCACCGGGCCGAAGATCTCGTCCTCGTACACCTTCATGCCGGGCTTCACGTGGTCGACGAGGCTCACGCCGACGAAGAATCCGTGGCCGTCGAACTGCTGCTGCGTGCCGTCGACGACGACCGTCGCGCCTTCGGCTGCGGCGCCCGTGACGTAGGAGGCGACCTTGTCGCGGTGCTCGCGCGTGATGAGCGGGCCCATCTCGCTCGCCGAGTCGGTGCCGTCGCCGATGACGAGTGCGCCCATGCGGCTGCGCACCGCCTCGACGAGGTCGTCGGCGACGTCGCCGACCGCGACGAGCACGGACACGGCCATGCACCTCTCGCCGGCCGAGCCGTAGGCCGCCGAGACCGCGGCATCGGCCGCGCCGTCGAGATCGGCGTCAGGCATGACGACCATGTGGTTCTTCGCCCCGCCGAGTGCCTGCACGCGCTTGCCGTTCGTCGCGGCCCGCTCGTAAATGGACTTCGCGATCGGCGTCGAGCCGACGAACGACACCGCACGCACCTCGGGGGAGTCGAGGATGGTGTCGACGGCGACCTTGTCGCCGTGCACGACGTTGAGCACCCCGTCGGGCAGCCCTGCCTCCTGGAAGAGCTTCGCGAGGAAGATCGATGCGCTCGGGTCCTTCTCGGAGGGCTTCAGCACAACGGTGTTGCCGCACGCGATCGCCGAGGCGACCATCCACAGCGGCACCATGACCGGGAAGTTGAACGGGGTGATGCAGCCGACCACGCCGACCGGCTGCTTCGTGGAGTGCACGTCGACGCCGCGTGCGACCTGCTCGGAGTGCTCGCCCTTCAGCAGGTTGACGAGGCCGGCTGCGAACTCGATGTTCTCGATGCCCCGCGAGATCTCGCCCGCGGCGTCGGAGAGCACCTTTCCGTGCTCGCTCGTGACGATCGCGGCGAGTTCGGGGGTGCGCTCCTTCAGCAGTTGACGCAGCCGGAAGAACACGTCGGCTCGCTTGATGAGGCCCGTCGACCGCCAGCCCGGCAGCGCGGCGGCAGCGGCGGCGATGGCCTGCTCGACCTCGTCGACCGACGCGAAGGCGACATCGTGCTGTCGCTCGCCCGTGGCGGGGTTGAACACCGGGCCGGTTCGCTCGGCGTCGGCGACGTCGCGCCCTGCGATGAAGTGCTGGATGAGGGCCATAGGGGCGAGCTCCTTGTCGATCTGGTGACGGATTCGGACGGAATGACCGATGCCGCCTAAGCTGGTGATTCCCCAGCATGACAGAGGATGTGAGCCGCACCGGATGCCAGACCGTCGCGAAGATGCAGCGAACCATACGGATCGTCCGAGCCCGTCGCGTATGCCGTCGGCCGACGGAGGCCTGCCCACCGTCCGGGAGATCCTGACGCTTCCACCGGTCGCCGCGGGCGTTCCCGAGGTGCTGTCGAGCGATGCTGCGCTCAACGCCCGAGTCCGGTGGGTGCACGTCTCGGACAGTTCGGGCGTCGCCCGCCTGCTGAACGGCGGCGAGTTGCTGCTCTCGACCGGTTCGGGATGGTCGACCGATCCCGCCGAGCTCTCCGACTTCATCGCGGGACTGGTCGAGGCGGGGCTCTCGGGTCTCGTGCTCGAGCTCGGCGTGCACTACCGCTACGTGCCGGCGATCGTCGAGTCGGCTGCTCGCGAGCACGGGCTCGCGCTGGTCGCCCTGCACCACGAGGTCAAGTTCGTCACCCTCACCGAGGCGGTGCACAGCCGCATCATCAGCGAGCAGACCGCGGCGCTGCGGGCTCGCGACGAGGTGCGCGAGCGGTTCACCGCGCTGAGCCTGCGCGGGGCGCCCGCCGACTACGTCGTGCGCCAGCTGGCCGACACGCTCGGCGCGGCCGTCGTGCTCGAGAACCTCGCGCACGAGGTCGTCGCCGCTGAGGGCTCGTTCGGGGTCGACGCCGAGGTGCTCGCCGAATGGGAGGCGCGATCGCGTCGTGCACATCGAGTCGCCGCCGAGCCGTCCGCGCCGGGCGCTCCGCCCCGACCGGAGGACTGGCTCATCGTGCCCGTCGAGGCGCGGGGAACCCGTTGGGGCCACCTCATCGCGCTGACCGGCCCCGCGCATCCCGCCGGCCGGACCGCGGTCCTCGAACAGGGCGCCATCGCGCTCGCCCTGGGGCGACTCGCCGACGGCGAGGCCGACGAGTGGGTGCGCACCGGCCGGCAACGACTCATCGACGGCTTGCTCACCGGCCGGTTCGCGGGTCTCGCCGCGGCATCCGCCCGCCTCACCGCAGCCGGGTTGCCGGTCGATGGTGCCGTCTTGCGCGGACTGGTCGCCACGGGTGCGCCGGTCACCGGCACGGCGGCGGATGTCGCAGCGCGAACCCTCGGCGGGCGGGCGATCGCGGGCGACGCGCCCGGGGTCAGGTCGTCGGGGCGCGCCACGATGGTGCTGCTGTCGCTGCCGGCGCGCAGCGACTTCAGCGATCGTGCGGCCCGGGCATTCGCGCGGGAGATCGCCGGAGATGGGGCATCCGCCGATCGGCTGGTGCTCTCGATCGGTGCGGCCGCCACCGACCTCGACGGGTTGCTCGCCTCCGTGCAGGAGGCGCTCGACCTGGCGAGGGCGCCCGGCGGGCGGGTCGCTCACGGGCCGACGTTGCGTCGCGGTGAGGATCGGCCGCTCATGCGCCTGGTCACGTCGTTGCGCGACGACCACCGCCTGCTGCGTCACAGCGAGCGGATGCTCGCCCCGCTCATCGAGTACGACCTCGCCCGTGGCGGAGACCTGCTCGACGTGCTGGGCGCGATGCTCGCGCATCCGGCGAATCGCACGGCTGCGGCATCCGCATCGCACCTTTCGCGGTCGGTGTTCTACCAGCGGCTCGCGCTCATCGGCGACCTGCTCGGCGTCGACCTCGACGACGGCGAGACGCTCACCGCGTTGCATCTTGCGCTGCTCGTGCGGCGCAGCTCGGGGCGGTAGCCATGACGCCGGGCTCCATTTTTACTTGCTATTGACAAGTGCACTTGCAAAGAGCAAGCTAGTGGCAACAGGCAAGACGAACGACACAACCTTGGAGCAATGATGACCACCAGCATCTTCGTGAACATCACCACGACCGATCTCGAGCGCGCGAAGGCGTTCTACTCGGCCCTCGGCTACACCATCAACCCGCAGTTCACCGACGAGAACGCCGCGTGCGTCGTGCTCGACGAGAACGTGTACTTCATGGTGCTCACCCGCGAGTACTTCAGCACCTTCAGCGACAAGCAGGTGATCGACCCCAAGACGCAGGCGCAGGTTTCCATCGCGCTCACCCGCGACTCGCGGGAGGCCGTCGACGAGATCGTCGAGAAGGGCCTCGCCGCAGGCGGCAGCGAGCCGCGTCCCGTGCAGGACCTCGGCTTCATGTACTCGCGCGACCTCGATGACCCCGACGGCAACAACCTCTCGTTCCTGTTCATGGAGCCCGTCGCCGCCGAGATGGGCCCCGAGGCGTACATGGCTGAGCAGGGAGCCTCGGCACCTTCGGCTTCGGCCTGACCGGGCCGGGCACATGGCCACACGCGCCGCTCGCGGCTTCGGCCAGTACAGCGGCGCAGCTCGGGCCCTCGAGCGGGTCGGGGACAGATGGGCGCTGCTCATCGTCCGCGACCTGCTCGTCGGCGCGCGCCGGTACGGCGACCTGAAGGCGGGGCTCCCGCGCATTCCGACCAACATCCTGAGCGACCGGCTCAAGGAGTTGCAGGAGTCGGGGGTCATCAGGCGCGTGCCGACCGTGCGCGGCGGGTACGAGCTCACGGAGTTCGGTCGAGCGCTCGAACCCGTCGTCGTCGCGCTCGAACGCTGGGGGTGGTCGGCGCTCGGCGAACCAGCGGAGGGCGAGATCGTCACGGCCGATGCGCTCGCCGTCGCACTGCGTGCGGCGTTCCGGTCGGATGTCGCGGCCGGCGCACCCCCGAGCGAGTACGTGCTGCACGTCGGCGTTGCTTCGGTCGGCGCCGGCTCGGCAGGCGACGCAGCAGCGGTCGGTGCATCGGGCGGCGAGGTCTCGGTGGTCGCGGTCGTCGTCAACGCGACGCTCGACGTGACCCCCATCGGACCGGGCGCGCTGCCGCAACCCCGCCGAGCGGAAAGGCCGGAGGTCGCGTTCGAAGTGAGCGCAGAGCTGGTGCTCAGCGCAGCCGAGTTCCGCGATCTCATCTCAGGTGCGCTCGAGCCCAGCGCCGTGCAGCTGCTCGCCGGAGAGCAGGACGCGGTCGTGCGCTTCGCTCGCATGTTCCACATCGACCCGGTCGGTCCGGCGCCGGACGCCGCGGTCGGGTCGGATGCGCCGCGGGCATCGGTGGCCTGACGCGGGCCGCCAGGCGACCGGGTCCCGCCGGGCGTCCGCGCATTCGGAGCCACTCAGAAGCCCGCCGCCCACAGCGGTATCTCCGGAAGGCCCACCTCATCGGGCGGTGAGTCGGCTTCGGGCGTGGCGACGTTGCCGGGCGCGAACGGATGCTCGGGCCGACTTCGGTGGACACGACCGGCGGGGGAGTCCCAACGGATGACGCCGCCGGACTCCTGCGTCATCCGCCACCCGGTTCGATGCTTGAGCCGATGGTGCTTGCGACACAGGTGCGCGAGATTGTCGTGCTCGGTACGACCGTCGAACGCCCAGTCGACCGTGTGGTCGATGTCGCTCGCGATGGCACGACGACCGCAACCGGGGAACCGACACCCGCCGTCGCGCACCTTCAGGTAGCCGGCGAGGTCGGCCGGCACCCGATAGCTGGTGCGGCCGTAGGAGAGGTAGGCGCCGGTCTCGGGGTGCGTGAGGATGCGCTGGAACGAGGGCGCGTGCGCCGCGAGCTCGCGAGCGGTCTCGGCGTCGATCGGCCCGTAGCCGTCGAGCTCGGCGGGTTCGTCGGAGTGACCGAGCAGCGTCATCACCGGCACGGTCACGTAGACGCGGGGAATCACCACGCCGAGCGGGCGGCGCCGCGCGGTCGACGCGGCGCCGGAAATCCCAGCACCCTCGAAACCGACGTTCGAGTTGCTCGAACGTGCTGCCTTCGCGGGAACCGCCCCCCGCTTCGCCATCGCCAACCGCGACCGGATTGCCGAGCAACAGGTCGGCGGCGATGTCGAGTGCCCGTTGCGCCGTCGTGCGCTCGTCGACGGATGCTCCGGCGAGGGCATCGAGGCGAGCCCGAATGGCAGTGGCGCGTTCGCCCTCGAGGAAGAGGCTGAGCCAGGCCATGCCGTCGGGCTCGGGCTCGAGGCACACCCGCCGGTCGAGGGAATTGCGCGCCTGACGATGTTCGAGCGGCTCGTGCAGCAGGCGATCGCGCAGACCGCGAAGGCTGCGCCGCAGCGAGGCGTTGGTCATGCGTGCAGCGCGATCGAGTGCCGTGGCCTCGAATTCGCCGACGAGCGGCTGCGGCATGCCCTGCGTCGCATCGATGATCGTCCGCGTGTGGGCGAGCCCGATCGCACCGCTCGCCAATGCATCGAGCGTGGCGGGCAGCGAACGGAGGCGCTCGGCGTCGGCGACCATCGCACCCGACTGCCGTTCGTGCGCACCCAGCGCTGTGGCGAGCTCGGCGACGAACGCGCGCGTCGCCAGCTCGCGATCGGTCGAACTGCTGCCCTCATGCACCCGTTCGACCGCATGCGCCCACCCGTGCGCGCGCTGGATGCGCCGCAGCTGTTCGGCCTGGGCGGCACGGATGGAACGCTCGAGCCCGACGATCGCCTCGAGCTCGGCGTCGAGCGCGGCCTCGGCCGCGAGCACGGACGTGCCACCGGGAACGCGCACGGTATCGATGCCCGCCGTGCTCGCCCCGAATTCCGTCATGAACACATTCGATCACGAGCCACCGACACTGGCCGTGGCGATGAAATCACTGATCAAGGGCCGAAAGCATGTGCAAAACTCTCCCGAGGAGACGCCCTGTTGAGGACGAGTCCGGAGCATCGCCTCACCGGGCGATGAACACCTTGCGCAGCGTCTCGCGCACCGTCCAGATGGTCTTCATGCCGGCGTCGAGTCGCACGACCGAGCCGGGTGCGAGCACGATCGGCGACGCGTGAGGATGCTCGAACTCGACGGTCGCTGCACCTGAGAGCACGACGAACACCTCGTCGACCTCGACGTCGCGCATCGCGCCCGGCGTCATCTCCCAGACCCCGATCTCGCCCGCCTCGGACTCGTCGAGGGCGACGTAGCCCGTGGCGGGCGAGCCCGCGACCACCTGGTCGGCCGGCACCGGCTCGTGCTCGAGCACGAGCCCCGGGGCATCCGTCATCGCACCGGCGATGAGCCGCACGGCGTCGGCGGCGACCAACTGACCCTGACCTGCGTCACTCATGAGTCGAACCCCAATCCCAGCGCATCGAGCGTCTTCAGCAGCAGGTTGCGCTTGCCCTGGTTGTGATCGGCCCGGTCGAGCGACCACCGCGTCGCGTTGATGCCGATCGCGGCGATCGGCTCGGGCGGGAACGGCAGCGGGCGCTTTCGAACCATCTCGAGCGACGTGCGCTCGGTGTCGCGCTGCTCGAGCAGGTCGAGCATGACCTCGGCCGCGAATCGCGTCGACGCGACGCCGAGGCCGGTGAACCCGGCGGCGTAGGCGACGCGATCGTCGCGGGCGGTGCCGAAGAACGCGGTGAACTGCGTGCTCGTGTCGATGGCGCCGGCCCACTGGTGCGAGAAGCGCATGCCCGCGAGCTGCGGGAACGTCGTGAAGAAGTGGTTGGCGAGCAACTCGAATGCCGCGGGCCGCTCCTCATACCGATCGCGCACGCGGCGACCGTAGTGGTACACGGCGTCGTAGCCGCCGAAGAGGATGCGGTTGTCGCGCGTCATCCGGTAGTAGTGGAACTGGTTCGCCATGTCGCCGACGCCCTGTCGACGCGTCCACCCGATGGAGGCGAGCTGCTCGGCGGTGAGCGGCTCGGTCATGAGCGCGTAGTCGTACACGGGAACCGTCATGAGCCGGTTGCGCTTCAGCAGCGACGGGAACACGTTCGTCGCGAGCACGACGCGCGCCGCATCGATGCGACCCACGTCGGTGACGAGGCTCACCGCGCCGGTCGAACCGGGGGTCTCGAGGCGCCGCACCGGTGACCGCTCGAAGATCTCGACCCCGAGCTCTTCGGCCACCCGCGCGAGCTCGGACGCGAGCTTCGCCGGGTGCAGGAGTGCACTCGTGCGCGTGTTCCAGACCGCTCCGAGGTAGGTGGGGGAGGCCACCTCGGCCTGCACCGCCGCTTCGTCGAGCCAGCGCAGCGAGTCGTCGCCGCGTGCGGTCGCGTCGGCGAGCGACTCCTCGAGCCACTCGAGTTGATGCGGTTCGACCGCGACGTCGAGCGAGCCGTTGCGCTCGAACTCGAACGACATGCCCAGTTCGGCCTCTGCCGCCTCGATGGCGTCGAGGTTCTCGAGCCCGAGGCGGTCGAGCGTGTCGAGCTCGTCGGGCCAGCGAGCCAGGCCGTTCTCGCGCCCGTGGGTGAGGCTCGCCTCGCAGAACCCGCCGTTGCGCCCCGACGCCGCCCAGCCGATCGACTTCGCCTCGACGAGGATGACGCGCGCATTGCGGTTGCGCCGCTTGGCGAGCACCGCGGTCCACAGGCCGGTGTAGCCGCCGCCGACGATGGCGATGTCGGCGACGTGGTTGTGAGTGAGCACACGACGAGACGGTCGCCCGCCGTGCGCGGCGAGGTCATCGAGCCAGAACACCGAATGGCTCGTCTCGGCGAGCGAGTGCTGCACGACGGAGGCCGGCGGCCGGCGGCGTTCGAAGACGGTGGTTGCCACGAGTTCACTCCGTTGCGGGTCGGTGTTCCCATCCTCCCGCGCGGCCGTGCCCGGCGCCAGCGCGCCGTGTCCCGACATCCGCTCGCCGCCGGACAGAGCGCACGGAAGTCAGGAGCGAACGGATGTCGCGAACCGGACGTCCCGAACGCACGAACCCCGCCCCGCACACGGCGGGACGGGGTTCGGCCGGTCAGTCGAGCTCAGGAATCGAGCTCCTGGCCCGTGCGGTCCTTGGCGAACGACACGGCGATGAGCGAGATCAGCGCGCACACCGCGATGAAGATGCCGACGGGCACGTAGTTGCCCTCGAACTGGACGAGCAGTGCGGTCGCGATGAGCGGCGCGGTGCCGCCCGCGATCGCCGCGCCGACCTGGTAGCCGAGCGAGACGCCCGTGTAGCGCACGTCGGGCGGGAAGCTCTCGGCGAAGAACGTGCCGATCACCGAGCCGTACGTCGTCCAGAGCAGGCCGAAGCCGAACGTGGCTGCCACGGTGAGCCAGAAGAACCCGCCGAGGTTGATGAGCCAGAAGAACGGCACGATGCCGACCATGATGGCCATCGTGCCGAGCACGAACATTCGCTTGCGGCCGATGCGGTCGGAGACGGAGCCCCAGACGAGCATCATCGGAATGCCGAGGACAGCCGCGATGAGCACCGCGTTCAGCGCCTCGTTGCGTTCGAAGCCGAGACTCACCGCGTACGACACGGTGAAGGTGGCGAAGAGGAAGAACGTCGCCGTCTCGATGACCTTCGCGCCGATCGCGATGAGCACCTCGCGCCAGTGGTGGCGCAGCGTCGAGAGCAGCGGCACGCGCTTGGTCGAGTTCGACGCGGCGACCGCCTTGAACGACGGGGTCTCGTCGACGGTGTGGCGGATCCAGAAGCCGATCACGACGAGCACGGCCGAGAGGATGAACGGGATGCGCCAGCCGTACGAGAGGAACGCCTCTTCACTGAAGATCGTGCTCGCCGCCGAGGCGGCGAGGTTGCCGAGCGCGAGGCCGATGAGCGCACCGACCTGCGGCATGGCGCCGTAGAAACCGCGCTTCTTGCGGGGCGAGTACTCGACGGCCATCAGCAGGCCGCCGCCCCACTCTCCGCCGAGCGCGAGGCCCTGCACGAGACGAAGGAGCGTCAGCAGCACGGGCGCCCACGCGCCGATCTGGGCGTACGTCGGCAGCAGGCCGATGAGCACGGTCGCGATGCCCATCATGGCGAGCGTGATCACGAGCGTGCGCTTGCGGCCGATGCGATCGCCGATGTGGCTGAAGATGATGCCGCCGATCGGGCGGATCGCGAACGCGAACGCGAACGCGGCGAGTGAGAGCATCTGGCTCGCGATGGGGTCGTCACTCGGGAAGAACAGCGGCCCGAACACGATCGCGGACATGGTGCCGTACAGGAAGAAGTCGTACCACTCGACCGCGCTGCCGACCGCGCTGCCGAACAGCGCGCGACGGCGGTCGCGGGGGGTGATCAGCGACGCCTTGTCAGGCGCCGCGGTGTCAGCTGCCACGTTGGGCTGCTCCTCGATGGTGGTCATGCTGCGTGCCTTTCCTCATTGAAGGGGCTGTTGGTGGATTGTGCAATCAGGTCGAGGGCGACATCGACGATGAGGTCCTCCTGGCCGCCGACCATCTTGCGGCGCCCGACCTCGAGGAGGATCTCGCTCGCGGGGACGCCGTACTTCGCGGCGGCGGTCTCGGCGTGCAGGAGGAACGACGAGTAGACGCCGGCGTAGCCGAGCGTCAGGGTCTCGCGGTCGACCTGCACGGGGCGCACCTGCAAGGGGCGCACGATGTCGTCGGCGGCGTTCATGAGGGCGAACAGGTCGGTGCCGTGGTTCCAGCCGAGCTTGTCGGCGACGGCGATGAACACCTCGAGCGGCGCGTTGCCGGCGCCCGCACCCATGCCGGTGAGGCTGGCGTCGACGCGGTTCGCTCCGGCCTTCACCGCGGCGACCGAGTTGGCGACGCCCAGCGACAGGTTGTGGTGCGCGTGGATGCCGATCTCGGTGGTCGGTTCGAGCACGTCGCGGAGCGCCAGCACGCGGTCGGTGACGTCGTCCATGGTCTGCGCGCCCGAGGAGTCGACGACGTACACGCACTGCGCGCCGTAGCCCTCCATGAGCTTCGCCTGCTTCGCGAGCTCGGCGGGTGAGGTCATCGCGCTCATCATGAGGAACCCGGTCGTGTTCAGTCCGAGTTCGCGTGCCGTCGCGATGTGCTGCGCCGAGACATCCGCTTCGGTGGAATGCGTGGCGACGCGCACGTAGCTGACGCCGGCGGATGCCGCGCGCTTGAGGTCTTCGATGGTGCCGACCCCGGGCAGCAGCAGCGTGGCGATCGCGATGTTCTCGGCGACCTCGGCCGCGGCCTCGATGAGCTCGGTGTCGGAGTGCTTCGCGAACCCGTAGTTGACGCTCGAGCCGTTGAGGCCGTCGCCGTGGGCGACCTCGACGCTGTCGACGCCCGCGCGGTCGAGCGCGCCGACGATGTCGCGCACGTTCTGCACGGAGTACTGGTGGCGCACGGCGTGGCTGCCGTCGCGCAGCGTGACGTCGCTGATGTGGAGCTGGTCGACCGCGGGGTCGTAGCTCGCGGCGTCGAAGGTGCCGTTCGTGGCCATGGTCTATGCCTCCTGCAGCGCGAACGCGCGGGTCGCGATGGTCTCGGCGGTGCGCAGCGCGGCCGAGGTCATGATGTCGAGGTTGCCCGCGTACGAGGGCAGGTAGTGGGCGGCGCCCTCGACCTCGAGGAACACCGAGGTCTTGAGGCCGGTGAACGCGCCGACGCCGGGCACGTTGACGGGCTCGGAGATGTGGTCGAACTGCACCGTCTGCTTGAGCCGGTAGCCCGGCACGTAGGCGTTCACGCGCTCGACCATGGCCTCGATGGAGGCGGCGATGGCGTCGCGGTCTGCGACATCCGACAGCACGAACACGGTGTCGCGCATCATGACGGGCGGCTCGGCGGGGTTGAGGATGATGAGCGCCTTGCTCGCCTGCGCACCGCCGACCGAGCGCAGCGCAGCGGCCGTGGTCTCGGTGAACTCGTCGATGTTGGCGCGGGTGCCCGGGCCGGCCGACTTGCTCGAGATCGACGCGACGATCTCGGCGTACCGGACGTTCGCGACCTGCGAGACCGCGGCGACGATCGGCACCGTCGCCTGGCCGCCGCACGTGACCATGTTGACGTTCTGGGCGTCGATGTTGTCGTCGAGGTTCACGACCGGCACGCAGTACGGACCGATCGCGGCCGGCGTGAGGTCGATGAGGCGGATGCCGGGCTTCGCGGCGATGAGACGCTCGGCGTTGTACCGGTGTGCGCCCGCGGACGTGGCGTCGAAGACGATGTCGACGTCGGCGAACACCTCGTGCTCGATGAGCCCGTCGACACCGGTGGCGATCGGGGTGACGCCGAGGCGGCCGGCGCGGGCGAGGCCGTCGGAGGCCGGGTCGATGCCGACCATGGCGGCGATCTCGAGGATTCCGCTGCCGCGGAGGATCTTGATCATGAGGTCGGTGCCGATGTTGCCGGAACCGATGATGGCGGCCTTGATGGGCTCGGACATGGGGTCGCATCACTCCTTCGGGATGGAAATCGTGGAGCCCTCCGAAATATCGGACGACGTTCGAAATATTGAACACGATGGATCGAGGTTTTGTCAACTCCGATGGCATTTGCCATTCCCGTGTCGCGCCGGTATCCATGAGTCATGCCACGACTGACCCCGGCGGTGCTGCGCACGCTCGACATCCTCGAGTTGTTCCTCGACGACGCCGAGCCGCTGACCGCGCCCGAGGTCGCCCGGCGCACCGAGCTGCCGCGCAGCACGGTGCATGAGTTGCTCGCCACGCTCGTCTCCCGCGACTACCTGCGCCGTGACGAGGCGACGGGCACCTACTCGCTCGGAGTGCGGCTGTTGCAACTCGGCAACGCCTACTCCATGCGGTTCGACCTGCTCGGCGCGGCCAATGAGGTCGCCCGCGAGCTCTCGGCGCGCACCGGCGAAACAGTCAGCGTCGCCCTGCGTGAGGGCGCCGAGGTGCTCTACCTCGCGAAGATCGAGATCCGCGAATTCACGGTCGGCGTCTCGAACATCGGCCAGCGGTTGCCCGCGAACTGCACCGGACTGGGCAAGGCCCTGCTCGCCGCGGTGCCCGAGGCGAAGCTCGCCGGGCTCTACGCCGACCCCGAGCACCTGCCGGTCATGACCGAGCACTCGCTCTCGACGCTCGGAACGCCTCGAGGCCGACTTGCGCGGCGTGCGGGGGCGCGGCGGTATCGCGTTCGAGTACGAGGAGTCGCAGCCCGGAGTCTGCTGCGCGGCTGCCCAGGTGCGCGGCGCCGACGGCGAGGTCATGGCGGCCATCAGCATGTCGGTGCCGAAGGTCCGGTGGCAGCTGCAGCCCGAATCGCACTGGGCCGAGCTCGTGCGCGCGAGCGCGGCCCGGCTGTCGGAGCAGCTCGGGCACCAGGCGGTCGCGCAGGCCTGAGCCACGTCAGCACGGCGCGTCAGCGGGGCGCGTGCCTCGAGGTACCGGCGCACCTCGGTCTGATCGACGCCGAACGGATGCCGCGGCCGGTCGGCCGCGCGGGTTCACGGAAGGGGCGTGGCGGTGAGGTCGTCGTAGGTGACGATGACCGGGCCGTTGGTGGCGGAGGAGCTGAGGTAGGTGCTGAGTCGGGGGCTGCCGGGGTTCTGGAGCGCGGCGGTGGTGTCGGTGGCGGTGGTCTGCCAGGTGGTGGGTTCGGTCGCGGTGGCGGGCCAGGCGCGGGCGCGGAGCGTGGTCGGGTTGGTGCCGTCGACCTGGACGCGGACGCGGATCGGGGTGCCGGCGGTGGCGGTGATGCCGGGGACGGTGATGCCGGACAGGGCGGTGGCGTCGCGCATGAGGTGGAGTTGCACCGATCCGTTCGGGTTGATCCGGAGTCGGGCGCCGTAGAGGGAGGTGCCGACGACGCGGGCGGCGAGCGTGGCGTTGAGCAACTGGTTGGGCACCTTGTCGATCGCGAGGGTGGTGGTGAGGTCGATCGCCGACGAGGACACCTGGCCGAGGGTCGCGTTCAGGGTGGATCCGGCGTTCGCGGCGACCCGGCCGATGCCGGATGCGACCGAGAGCTTCGTCGTCGAGTTCACCGTCCACGGTCCGCCGGTGTCGGCGGTGCCCCAGCCCGCTGCGACCGTGCGTCCGAACGCGTCCTGCGCGAGAGCGCCGGCCGGAGGCGGCGCCGACACCGTCACCGACTGCGTGGTCGTGGCGTTCGCGCCATCATCGTCGGTCACCGTCAGGGTCACGGGGTAGGTTCCGGCGGTCGGGAACGTCCGTGATGCGGTGACGCCCGAACCGCCGGACACGCCCGCGAAGTCCCACGACCGCGACACGATGGTGCCGTCGGGGTCGGACGACGTCGTCGAGTCGGCGGTGGCGGTCAGTCCGTTCGCCGACCACGTGAACGCCGCCGTGGGCGGAACGTTCGGCGGTGGTGGCGGGGGTCCGCCCCCGATGGTCGTGGCGGTGAGGTCGTCGTAGGTGACGATGACCGGGCCGTTGGTGGCGGAGGAGCTGAGGTAGGTGCTGAGGCGGGGGCTGCCGGGGTTCTGGAGCGCGGCGGTGGTGTCGGTGGCGGTGGTCTGCCAGGTGGTGGGTTCGGTCGCGGTGGCGGGCCAGGCGCGGGCGCGGAGCGTGGTCGGGTTGGTGCCGTCGACCTGGACGCGGACGCGGATCGGGGTGCCGGCGGTCGCGGTGATACCGGCGACGGTGATGCCGGACAGGGCGGTGGCGTCGCGCATGAGGTGGAGTTGCACCGATCCGTTCGGGTTGATCCGGAGTCGGGCGCCGTAGAGGGAGGTGCCGACGACGCGGGCGGCGAGCGTGGCGTTGAGCAACTGGTTGGGCACCTTGTCGATCGCGAGGGTGGTGGTGAGGTCGATCGCCGACGAGGACACCTGGCCGAGGGTCGCGTTCAGGGTGGATCCGGCGTTCGCGGCGACCCGGCCGACGCCGGATGCGACCGAGAGCTTCGTCGTCGAGTTCACCGTCCACGGTCCACCGGTGTCGGCGGTGCCCCAGCCCGCTGCGACCGTGCGTCCGAACGCGTCCTGCGCGAGAGCGCCGGCCGGAGGCGGCGCCGACACCGTCACCGACTGCGTGGCACCGCGGGTCGTGCTCGTGCCGTCGCTCACAGTGGCGTACCAGTCGAACGTCGTTCCCGGAGCGAGGTCGGGCAGGGGGATCGAGGCCTGCGCGCCCGACGCCACGGTCCGCCGACCGAGCTCCGGAAGGTCGGCGAGGGGCGACATGTCGTAGGCCATGACGAACGAGCTGTCGGCATCGTTCTCGAACGCGTTCAGCGTCGGCGAGTACGTCGTCGCGCGGATCTCGTTCGCCGCCGGGGTGAAGGTGTAGTAACGGAGCCATCCGTCGCCGCCGTTCGGCCGGCCCTGGAAGTCGGACAGCGCGGCGTGCACCGGCCGGCCGCAGGCGTTGAGGTCCGTGCGGTTGGCCTCGCCGTCGAGGAGGTCGGTGAAGTGGCCGTTGACGACGAGGAACACGTTGCAGTTGGGCTGGACGAGCTTCTGCCAGATCGCGGCTCCGCTGTTGCCCGGCACGTCGGTGCGCTGCACCTGCAGGCTGAACGCCCCGGTGACGTTCACGTAGGCATGCGTGGCGACGATCGCCCGCCGGTTCGGATGTGCGGTGAGCACGCGCTGCGCCCACGCGAGCACGTCGTCGGGCGGATTGAGTTCGAGGTTGAGGAGGAGGAAGTCCATGCCGCCCGCCGTGAACAGGGCGTAGTTGTCCATGTTCTGGCGGTCGGCGGCGTCGGGACCGAACTGGTTCTGTCCGTAGTAACCCCCATAGGAGGCGGCGGGGGAGTTCCAGGTCGCGTCGCGATAGCGACTCACGGGGAGGTACTGGTTGTACTTCGTGAAGTCGCCGGTGGCGAGGTTGAAGTCGTGGTTGCCCGGGAGCACCGCGTTCGGGACTCCACCGGCATCCATGATCGCCAGGTTGTCGGACGCGCGGATCCACTGCGCGTCCGAGATGTGGTTGTCGACGACGTCGCCCACCCCCGCGACGAAGGCGATGTCGAGCGGATCGCGTTGGGCGACGAACCACTGCGCCTGCGCGGTCATGATGTGGTTGTTCGTCGGGGTGATCACGTAGTTCTGGGTGTCGGGCAGCACGGCGAACGTGAACGGATCGCCGACCCCCGGGGGCGGCACCGCTCCGCGCGCGGCGCCGTGGAACACGACCTCGACGGAGGCGTCGTCTGGATCGCTCGCTCGCACGGTGAGCGGGGTGCCGGGCGGGACGACGGCGCCGCTGGCGGGCGCGATCAGGATCGGTGCCGCGGGCGGCGCTCCCGAGGCGAACGCCGGGGCGGGCACGGCAACGGCGAACAGGGCAGCAGCGATCGCAATCGCGATCGCGCGGGTGCGCGCCATCCATCGGGAATGCATCGGCACCTCCATGGGAATCGATGCTGGATCGCGTGGAATTTACCACCGGTCGTCTCGCGCGGCACGACCGGCGGGTCGTTTGGCTACCCCCAATACGGGAGGATTCCTCATGTTTCGAGGATGCTCACGCTCGGGGCGCGTGCGCCTCGAGGAACTGGTACACCTCGGTCTGGTCGACGCCCGGGAAGGTGCCCGTGGGCAGCGCGGCGAGCAGGCTCGTGGGTGTGCGAGCGGCGGGCCACGAGGCATCCGCCCACTTCTCGGCCAGTGCGCCCGGCGCCTGGCGGCAGCACGACTCGTCGGGGCAGCGTGAAACCGCACGATGCGGTGTCTCGCGCCCGCGGAACCACTTCACGTGCTCGAACGGCACGCCGACCGAGACCGAGTACTCGCCCTCTTTCGCCTTCTCGATGCGCGAGGTGCACCAGAACGTGCCGGACGGAGTGTCGGTGTACTGGTACCAGGGGCTGAACCGGTCCTCGACGTCGAAGACGGTACGGGCGGTCCAGTTGCGGCAGACGGTGGTGCCCTCGACGGCGCCGAGCGCATCGGAGGGGAACCGGACCTTGTCGTTCTCGTACGCCTTGATGATCGTGCCCGACTCGTGCACCTTCATGAAGTGCACGGGGATGTCGAGTCGCGCAGTCGCGAGGTTCGTGAACCGGTGGGCGGCGGTCTCGTACGACACGGCGAACGCGTCGCGCAGCTCCTCCATCGAGATGCGGCGCAGGTTCTTCGCCTCGGTCAGATAGCGCACCGCAGCCTGCTCGGGCAGCAGGATCGCCGCCGTGAGGTAGTTGGTCTCGATGCGCTGGCGCAGGAAGTCGGCGTAGTTGCTCGGCTCCTCGTGGTCGAGCAGGTGGCTCGCGAGCGCCTGCAGGATGGGGGAGCGCGAGTCGCGCGACGGCGACTGCTGCGTCGGCAGGTAGATGCGGCCGTTGCGCTTGTCGGTCACCGACCGTGTCGAGTGCGGCAGGTCGCCGACGTAGTGCAGCGAGTAGCCGAGGTGGCTCGCCATGTCGGCGACGAGCTGGTGCGAGACCGGGCCGCCGGTGTGGCCGACCGCCTCGAGCAGCTCGGCGGCCTTCGCCTCGAGCTCGGGGTAGAAGTTGTCGCGGGCGCGCATCTCGGCGCGCAGCTCGGCGTTCGCCCGCCGCGCCTCCTCGGGGGTCGCCGCGCGCTCGCGGTGCAGGCGGTCGATCTCGTGGTGCAGGGCGAGGATCGTCTGGAGGGTCTGGTCGCTCATCGTCTTCGCGACGCGGAACGGCTCCAGCCCGAGCGCCTCGAAGACCGGTCCGCGCTGGGCGCGCTCGACGGCGATCTCGAGTGCGGCGCGCGGCGACGGGGCGTCGGGCCGCAGCAGCTCGTCGACGGAGGTGCCGAGGGCCAGCGCGATGGTGCGCAGCATCGAGAGCCGCGGCTCGCGCTTGCCGTTCTCGATCGCGCTCACCTGCGACGGCGCCCGGTCGATCGCCGAGGCGAGCTCGCCGAGGGTCATGCCGCGGGCGGTGCGACGCTCGCGGATGCGCCGGCCGAGCGTGAGCGCGTCGACCTCGTCGAACGGTTCGGCCGGTTCGACTGGGGTGAGCGCTGCGCTTCGATCCGCGGTGATCATCTCTCGATGGTCACACGCGCGGGCGGATGCTGCAAACGGAAGAAATGCGGAAGTTCTGCCATTCGACGATCCGCTGCCCCCTTTCGGAGCCTCGAAGCTCGATCTCGGCGAGGGAGAAGTCCCGATGTTCTACGCCTCGGCGATGGGTGCCGAGCGCCTCGGGCGGTGAGCCTTCCGCCGCGGATGTCGCGCGCCATAGGCTGGCGCGACCAGACGACCCGGCGGAGGGCGGAGCCATGGACGAGGGTGCACCGATCGGGGATCTCGCCGAGTGGGAGCACGTGGCAGCCCGGGGGATCGTTGCCGAATTCGACTATCCCGTCTACCGTCGGGACCCGAAGCCTGGCACGGGACCCGTCGTGATCCTGCTGCAGGAGATCTTCGGCATCACACCCACCGTGGTCGGGTCTCGGCGATCACCTGGTCGAGCAGGGGTTCACGGTGGTGATCCCGTTCCTCTTCGGGCAGGCCGATGAGCGTTCGCCGCATGTCTCGCAGGCCCAGCAGGTGCGCCTCTGCATCACGAAGGAGTTCTGTGCTCTCGGTGGGCGGGGTGAACGCGGCTTCAGCGACAAGCTCCGAAAGCTCGCCGAGGCGCTTCACGCGAAGAATTCGTCGCGGCCGGGCGTCGGTGTCATCGGAATGTGCTTCACGGGCGGGTTCGCGCTCGCGGCAGCGATGAGCCCGTCGGTCGTCGCCCCAGTGCTGAGCCAGCCTTCGTTGCCACTGGGCAGAACGATGCCGTTGGGTCGAGACGAGATGTCCGCGGTCAGCCGTCGAGCACGCGACCATGGCCTTTGCGTGCTCGGACTGCGGTTCAGCGGCGATCGGATCTCGCCGACGCAGCGCTTCGCGGCGTTGAAGCGGCGACTCGGTGACTCCTTCACGGTCATCGAACTCGACTCGTCCTGGGGCAACCCCGGCGGATTCGGGCCGAGGGCGCACTCGGTGCTGACCAAGGAGGTGCGCGAGGAGCCGCCGAACGACGCCGCTCTGGCTCGGGATCAGGTCGTGGAGTTCTTGAAGAAGCAGCTCACCTGATCCCATCGGCGGTCACCCGATCGCGGCGTGCTCCTCACCGAGCATGTCGAGGTAGTGCACGTTCGTCATGACGCCGAGCACGTTGCCGAACGGGTCGATCACCGACGCGGTGACGAAGCCCGGACCGTGCTCGGTGACGGGGATGAACGGCGTGGCGCCGAGTTCGATCAGCCGTGCGACGGTCGCCTCGAGGTCGTCCACATGCCAGTGCACGATCGCTCCGGCCGGTGTCGCCGACCCCGCCAGGGCGCTCGGCGCGAAGCGTCGGTCGATGAAGCCGAGCTCCTGCTGGTGGTCGCCGATGCGGAACTCGAGGTAGGCGGGGCGTCCGTCGGGGCCCGGGGTGTTGAAATACGGCTCGATGCCG
Organism: uncultured Actinomycetota bacterium; assembly: GCA_963758615.1. Lineage (GTDB taxonomy): Bacteria > Actinomycetota > Actinomycetes > Actinomycetales > Microbacteriaceae > Agromyces. The sequence continues at coordinate 560,515 of CAVWVZ010000008.1, forward strand.
AGCACCTCGGTGTACCAGGCCGCGGCTGCGGCCGGGTCGTCGACGTAGCAGTTCACGGTGGCGATGCCTCGAAGCATGATGTCTTCCTTCCAGTGGTCCGGCGACTCGCTGTGTCGCTGTTGAATCCAGAATGCCGCACAGAAGTGCTCACCTTCTGACTACTTTTCCGACGAGAATGGGAACATGCGCGCCGATCGACTCGTGGCCACCCTGCTGCTGATGCAAGCCCGGGGTCGGGTCACCGCGCGGCAGCTCGCCGACGAGCTCGAGATCTCGGTGGCGACCGCCCGCCGCGATCTCGAGGCGCTCTCGGCTGCCGGAGTTCCGGTGTATCCGCAACCGGGGCGCGGGGGCGGGTGGTCACTCCTCGGTGAGGGGCGTACCGACCTGAGCGGGTTCACCGCGACCGAGGCCAGGGCGTTGTTCCTACTCCTCGGCCCCCGCGCGAGCGAATCCGCGTCGGCGGCGTCGGCACTCCGCAAGGTCATGCGGGCGCTTCCGCCGACGTTTCGCGCGGACGCCGAAGCCGCGGCCAATGCGGTCGTCGTCGAGGCAGGAGGCTGGGGAGCACCGGCGTCGACGCCCGCCGAGGTGCACGCACTGCAGCACGCGGTCGTCGAGCGCCGCCTCGTCGGGTTCACCTACGCCGCGTGGGGTCGGCAGCCCGCCGACCGCGTCGTGCAACCGCTCGGCCTGGTCGACAAGGCGGGCCGCTGGTACCTCGTCGCCGACACCGACCGTGGGCTTCGCAGCTACCGCGTCGACCGCATGGCCGACGTCGAGGCTCGTGACGACCGATTCGAGCCACCTGACGGATTCGACCTCGACGCAGCGTGGTCGAGCCTGGCGACCGAGATCGAGCAGACTCGCGTGCGTGCCACGGCGACGGTGCTCGTCGACCCGGCGGTCGAAGACGAATTCCGTGGGTGGGTCGGCGACACCGAGGTGGTGGAGGTGGCCGAAGACGGCCGCACGATCGTGCGCATCGCCGGACAGACCGACCGGGTGCTCGCTCGCCGCCTGGCGGCGTGGGGGGCTGAGGCCGAGGTCGTCGAGCCTCCCGCGGTGAGACGGCTGTTGGCCGAGTTCGGCGCCGCGCTCACGGCGAGGTACGGCGGGGCCGCTGCGTCAGACGCCGCCGCCGCCCCGCGCCGCGGCGACGGCGAAGCCGAGATCACACGAAGCCGAACAGCGGCGGGAAGGCGAGAACGATGATCGCAGCCCAGCCGAGGTAGATCGGGAGGAAGCCGGTCTGCCAGCGCTCGATGGTCCCGAACGGCACGCGACGTCGTACGAAGCCGACCTGCAGCCATGCGGCCCATGCGAGGTTCGTGAGCAGGATGAGATTCAGCCCGAGCGAGGCCGTCTTGTTCGCGGTCCACCCGAACTCCCCCGTGCGGGCGATCATCGCGACGAGCACGATGCCGTCGACGACGAGCGCGGCCGCGAGCATGAGCACCTGCAGCCGGTCGAACCAATTCGGGGGGAGCACGGGGTCGCGTGCCGAGATCGAGTACACGAGGAGCGCCACGACCACGACGAGGACGAGGTCGAACGCGATGAGGAGGTCGCGGCTGCCGTCGACGAGGTTCCATTGCATGACGGCTGCGACGATGAGCGCGAGCATCATGAGCGTGAAGAGCGGGGTGAACACCTTCGTGAGCACTGGGGCGATGTTCTCGATGACGCGCTGCTTCGCGCCCACGAGCCAGGCCGCCACGAGCACCGCGCCTGCAGCACCGCACGGCAGCACCCATTCGCCGATGAACGGCATGACATCCACCTGGATCGAGGCGAACACCGCGATGGTGAGCCCGCTCAGTGCGCCGCCGACGATCGCGATGAGCACGAAGTAGACGAGCCACTCACCGCTGAATCGCACGAAGTCCATGCGGGTGCGGTCGCTCCGCCAGACGCCGCCGGCGTCGACGATGCCCGTGACGAGCCAGAGCGCGACGATCGAACCGATCGTCGCGAGCACTGCGGTCGCGGAGTTCTGGGTCGCGACGGTGACCGTCGACGATCCTCCGTCGAACGGGTAGAGGTTCAGCGCGAGCGCGACGACGGCGAACGCCGCGGCGACGCCGACGAGGGTGGCGGCCGGGGGACGTCGCCGCCACGCGAACCACGCCGCGAGGAAGGGCAGCACGAGGACCGCGATGTTCCGGAAGACGAGTTCGGGGTCGCCGGTGAGGAGCTCGGTCGCTTTCACGGCGATGCCCGCGCCGACGCCGAGCGCGAGGGCGACGGCGAGCCCGTTCGCGCGGTACAGGAAGGGGATCGAGCCCGCCGGCGCCTCCCCGTCGTGGATCTCCGTCGAGTCGTCGAGCACGAGCTGTTTCCAGAGCCGGCCGGAATGCTCGGCGGCGTACTCGCGGGAGAGGTCGTCCATTCCGCCGAGGCGCTTGACCGCGATGAGGAACGCTTCGTCGTCGGTGAGCCCCGCCGCCGTGAGCGCGTCGACCCGGTCGCGGAGATGCGATTCGAGCTCGTCGACGTCGCGGGCGCTGAGGGCGTCGTGGCGCTCCATCCAGCCGCGCCAGGATGCGACGAGCTCCTCGAGAGTGGGGGCCTGCTCGGTCGTCATCGCTCAGCCCAGCCCGAGCGCGAGCCGCGGCTGCCGGTCGTCGGGGCCACCCGGCCAGACCTGGTCGAGCACCCCGCCGACGACCGACCACTGCCTGCGCTGGTCGGCGAGCGTCGTCGCGCCCTGCACGCTGAGCCGGTAGTGCTTGCGCGCTCGCCCGCCGGGCGACTGCCGCCACTCGGAGTCGACGTGGCCGAGCCGTTCGAGCCGGTGCAACAGGGGGTAGAGCATGCCGTCGCTCCACTCGAGTTCGCCGCCCGAGAGCTCCGAAATCCGCTGCAGGATGGCGTAGCCGTACGACTCGCCCTCGGCGAGGATGCCGAGTACCACCGGGGTGGCGGCCGCGGCGACCAGGTCCTTGCCGATCCGCATGTGTGCTCCGATCGTGTCGTCACGGATACCGTGCAGGTCAGCTACCTAGAACTGCAAGGTACATAGATCTGCAAGGTACATAGATCTGCAAGGTATCACCCCGACCGGGATTCGCGCCAGAGCCCGCCCCGCATGCGGGTTGTTCCGCGGCGCAGAAGAAGCGCGGAAGTTCACCCCCTGATTCGTCGGCATGGGGTCGTGCGCCGGGCGCAGAGTGGGTTCACGGCACCCGCACGAACCACCGAAGGAGCACGACGATGAGCACCAACCGCCCCGGCGACCAGACCCAGACCGCAGCCGAACTGCAGCTCGAGTGGGACGCGAACCCCCGCTGGGACCTCGTCCGCCGCGACTACTCCGCCGACGACGTCATCGCCCTCCGCGGCCCGGTCCGCGAGGAGCGCACGCTCGCCCGCCGCGGCGCCGAGAAGCTCTGGGAGGACATCCAGAAGAACACCGGCACGGCGTTCGCGCCCCAGGAGGACCCGCAGTGGTCGGCCGCGCTCGGCGCCCTCACCGGCAACCAGGCCGTTCAGCAGGTGCGCGCCGGCCTCAAGGCGATCTACCTCAGTGGCTGGCAGGTCGCCGCCGACGCGAACCTCAGCGGCCAGACCTACCCCGACCAGTCGCTCTACCCCGCCAACTCCGTGCCGGCCGTCGTGCGCCGCATCAACAACGCGCTGCTGCGCGCCGGTCAGATCGAGCAGGATGCGGTTTCGACGGGCTCGGTTTCGACAGGCTCAACCAGCAGCAAGGACTGGATGGCCCCGATCGTCGCCGACGCCGAGGCCGGCTTCGGCGGCCCGCTGAACGCCTACGAGCTCATGCACCAGATGATCGAGGCGGGCGCCGCGGGCGTGCACTGGGAGGACCAGCTCGCGAGCGAGAAGAAGTGCGGCCACATGGGCGGCAAGGTGCTGATCCCGACCTCGCAGCACATCCGCACCATCAACGCGGCCCGACTCGCGGCGGATGTCGCCGGCGTTCCGAGCATCATCATCGCCCGCACCGACGCCCTCGCCGCGACCCTGCTGACGAGCGACCACGACGAGCGCGACAAGCCGTTCGTCACGGGCGAGCGCACTGCCGAGGGCTTCTACGAGGTGCAGAACGGCATCGAGCCGGTCATCGCCCGCGGCCTCGCCTACGCCGAGTACGCCGACCTGCTCTGGGTCGAGTCGGCTGAGCCCGACCTCGACCTCGCACGCCGCTTCGCCGAGGCCGTGCACGCGAAGTTCCCGGGCAAGCGCCTGAGCTACAACTGCTCGCCGTCGTTCAACTGGAAGCGACACCTCGACGACGACCAGATCGCGAAGTTCCAGCGCGAGCTCGCCTCGATGGGCTACGCCTTCCAGTTCATCACCCTCGCGGGCTTCCACGCCCTCAACCACTCCATGTTCACGCTCGCGAAGGACTACAGCGAGCGGCACATGAGCGCCTACGTCGAACTCCAGGAGGCCGAATTCGCCTCGGAGTCATCCGGATACACCGCAACGCGTCACCAGCGCGAGGTCGGCACCGGTTACTTCGACCAGATCGCCACCGCGCTGAACCCCAACAGCGCAACGCTCGCCCTCGTCGGATCGACCGAGGAAGAACAGTTCAACCACTGACCCGCTCGTCGGGTCGAGTAGGCGCGCCAGCGCCGTATCGAGACCCGCTACCCGGATCTCGATACGCGCTTCGCGCTACTCGATCGACGTACAGGAGGAGAAACGACCATGAACACCACGCCCAGCATGACGCTCGAACGAACGGATGTCGCGACATCCGCTCGCCGCATCGCACCGCAACCGACCACCGGCAGCTTCCAGACCGTCGACCCGCGGATCGAGGTCACGGCGCCCCTCGGGGAGCGGTATGGCGAGATCCTCACGCCCGAGGCGCTCGCGTTCCTCGCCGAGTTGCACGACCGCTTCGCGCACACCCGGCACGAACTGCTCGCCGTGCGGCTGCAGTCCCGGGTCGACGCGGCGAACGGCCGCGACCCGAAGTTCCTGCCCGAGACCGAGTGGATCCGGAACGACACGTCATGGCGCGTCGCCGGCACGGCACCGGGCCTCGACGACCGCCGGGTCGAGATCACCGGTCCCACCGACCGCAAGATGGCGATCAACGCGCTGAACTCCGGCGCGAAGGTGTGGCTCGCCGACCAGGAGGACGCCACGAGCCCCACCTGGGCGAACGTCATCGAGGGGCAGCTGACGCTGCGCGACTTCCTGCGCGGCAACCTCGAGTACACGAGCCCCGAGGGCAGGGAGTACCGGGTCACCGCGGCCGAGACGCCGACGATCGTGATGCGCCCGCGCGGCTGGCACCTCGTCGAGAAGCACCTGAAGTTCCACGACCGCGCCGGACGTGCCATGCACGCATCGGGCTCGCTCGTCGACTTCGGGCTGTACTTCTTCCACAACGCGCAGGCGCTGATCGCGGCCGGACGCGGACCGTACTTCTACCTGCCGAAGCTCGAGAGCCACCGCGAAGCGAAGCTGTGGAACGACATCTTCGTCTACGCGCAGCAGGCGCTCGGCATCCCGCAGGGCACCGTGCGTGCGACGGTGCTCATCGAGACGATCCAGGCCGCGTTCCAGATGGATGAGATCCTCTACGAGCTGCGAGACCACTGCGCGGGCCTCAACGCCGGCCGTTGGGACTACATCTTCTCGATCGTGAAGACGTTCCGCAGTCCGCGGTCGCCGCTGGGTGCTGCCCGACCGCAGGTCGATCACCATGACGGTGCCGTTCATGCGTGCGTACACCGAGCTGCTCGTCGCGACCTGCCACAAGCGGGGAGCACATGCCATCGGCGGCATGAGCGCGTTCATCCCGAACCGTCGCGATGCCGAGGTCACCGAACGCGCGCTCGCCGCGGTCGCCGCAGACAAGCGCCGTGAGGCCGGCGACGGCTTCGACGGCACGTGGGTGGCGCACCCCGACCTCATCCCGACCGCGCGTGCGGAGTTCGACACGGTGCTCGGCGACCGGCCGAACCAGGTCGATCGTCGGCGCGACGACGTCGAGGTGACGGCGGCGCAACTGCTCGACATCCCGTCGATCGGCGGCGAGGTCACCGAGGCCGGCGTCCACGACAACATCTCGATCGCGATCCGCTACATCGAGTCGTGGCTGCGCGGCACGGGCGCGGCGGCGATCGACAATCTCATGGAGGATGCCGCGACCGCCGAGATCTCGCGCTCGCAGGTCTGGCAGTGGCTCAACGAGAACACCGTCACCGCCGAGGGCACCCGCATCGACCAGACGTCGATCGTGCGCATCATGGCGGCGGCCGTCGCCGAGCTCCCGCGCTTCGAGGGCGACCGGTTCGACGACGCGATCTCGGTGTTCCGCACCGTGGCGCTCGAGCCCGAGTTCCCGACGTTCCTGACCGTGGGGGCATACGCGCGGCACCTGTGACCGACCGTCGGTCGAGTAGGCGCGCCAGCGCCGTATCGAGACCTCCCGCCGAGCGCGATCGTGGTCTCGATACGGCGCCTTCGGCGCCTACTCGACCGACGGCGCCGGCTCAGCGCAGTGGCACCCGCACGTCGGTGCCGCCCTCGGGCGTGAGCCGCGAGTTCATCTTCACGAGCGAAGGCGTCGGCACGAAGCCGCCGGCGAACAGCGCCTCGCCCTGACGGAACCACGGAGACCGGGCGAGCAGCGATGCGGGTGCGTACCCGAAGTAGGTGCCGAGCTCGGTGAGGTCGACCGGTGAGCTCATCTTCATGAGGGCGAGGTTGTCGCACTGCGACAGGATTCCGGGATGCACCTTCGAAGGGCGCTGGGTCGACAGCAGCAGCCACAGCCCGAACTTGCGACCCTCGGCCGCGATCTGCACGATCCGCTCGCGCACCGCGACGGCGAGCGGCGAGTCGAGCCGGGGCGAGCAGAGGTTGTGGGCCTCGTCGATCACGAGCAGCACGGGGCGGCGCTCCTCGCGGCGCTCCCACAGGTCGTCGAGCAGCGAGAGTGCGACCACGAGCTGCTGCTCGGGCGTGGAGAAGCCGCCGAGGTCGAGCACGGTCGCATCGGGCCGCTGGTCCACCACGTCGGTGACGGCCGACCGGTCACCCGCCCACACCTCCCAGTCGAGCACGCCGAGGTTCTCGATTCGATCGGCGAGCGGATGCGAGTCGCCGTCCCCCTGCGCCGCCTGGATCTTCGGCAGCATCTCGTCGAGGTCGCCGATGCGCACGACGTCCTGCAGGTGGATGAGCGTGTTGTACTCGTCGCGGTCGACGATGGGGTCGAGTCGAAGCACCGCCGCCTTCGACGGCAGGTTCATGTCGAGGAATCGTGCCCGCAGGCCGGCCTCGCCCTCGCCCCGAGGGCGGAGCACGCGGATGTCGCGTTGCGCGAGCAACTCGGCGGTGGGCCCGCTCGCCCCGGGGTTGAGCTCGCCGAGCCGCACGAAGTCGGAGTTCGGGTCGAAGACCACCACCGGCAGCGCGGTGTGCGCGACGAGCTGCTCGAGGACGACACCGAGCGCGTACGTCTTTCCCGAGCCGCTCTGCCCGCACCAGAACGTGTGGCGATTGAAGCGGTGGGGGAGCAGCTTCGCCGCGCCGCCCGGGTCGGTCAGGTTCGTGCCGACCTCGAGCAGCGCGCCGGTGGTCGTGTGCAGCACCTCGATGGTCGCGGCGTCGACCTCCTCGACCGTCCCCTCCTCGAACGGGTGGCTGCGGGCGGTGTCGAGCCCGCCATCGGCGAGCACCCCGATGAGGCGCCCACGGAGCCGCGCGGGCTGCGACTCGGAGCGCTCCTCGACGAGCGCGAGCTGCCGCTCACCGCCGCCCGAGACGATGACGAGTGATCCGGCGATGAGGCTCGATCCCGAGGCGTCGCCGACGAGGAACGAGCGTCCGTCGTCGGAACGGGCGAGGGGAGGGGTCGCGGCATGCATGCGCCGATCATCCCATCTCGGCGGTCGAAGCTCTGGAAGAATCGGTGACTGTGCCAGACCTCGTCATCCGTATCGCGGACGCGGCCGATGCCGACCGGCTCGCCGAGCTCGCAGCCGACACGTTCCCGCTCGCCTGCCCGCCGTCGACCACCGCCGAGGCGATCGCCGCGTTCATCGCCGCGAACTTCACCGTCGAGCGCATGGCCGAGCACCTCGCCGATGCCGACCGCACCCTCCTCGTGGCGCACGAGCCCGACGGGCACTTCGTCGGCTACTCGATGCTCATCGCGGGCGAGCCGGGCGATGCGGACGCCGCTGCGGCGGTTTCAGGGCGGCCCGCGGTCGAGCTCAGCAAGTTCTACACCCGGGCTCTCGCACACGGCACGGGCGTGGTCGCCGGTCCGCTGATGGCGGCGACGCTCGAGGCGGCCGCGGCGGCGGGTGCGGCGAGCGCATGGCTCGGCGTGAACGAGGAGAACGGTCGCGCCATCCGCTTCTACGAGAAGCACGGCTTCGCGAAGGTGGGGCGCAAGCACTTCCGCCTCGGCGACCGCGACGAGGACGACTGGGTGCTCGAGCGTCGGCTCGCGCCCATTGCCCGATCGCATTTCTCTGACTAAAGTCAGGGATATGTCGAACGAGTCCGTCCGTGAGGCGATCGACACCGTGCGTGCCTTCAACCGCACCGTGACGAGCCGCATCGGCGCGCTGCAGGACCATTACCTCGGCAGCGACCGCTCGCTCGGCAGCTCGCGCGTGCTCTGGGAGGTCTCGGACGGCGGCGTCGACGTGCGCGCGGTCCGCGAGCGGCTCGAGCTCGACTCGGGCTACCTCAGCCGGCTCCTCCGCTCGCTCGAACGCGAGGGCCTCGTGACCGTCGTCGGCTCGTCCGCCGACTCGCGGGTGCGCACCGTGCTGCCCACGGCGGCCGGCCGCGCCGAACGTGCCGAGCTCGGCCGTCGAAGCGACGAGCTCGCGGCATCCGTGCTCGCGCCGCTGAGCGACGGGCAGCGGGCCCGCCTCGTCGATGCGATGGGCACGGTGACCCGGCTCCTCGAGGCGGGGCTCGTGCGGGTCGAGCCCGCGGATGCCGCGTCCGACGACGCGCGCCGGTGCCTCGCCGCGTACTACACCGAGCTCGCAGCCCGATTCCCTCAGGGCTTCGACCCTGGGCGAAGCCTGCATCCCGACACGCACGAGTTCGCCGAACCGACGGGGCTCTTCGTGCTCGCGCGCCTGCACGGCCGGGCGATCGGGTGCGGCGCCGTGCTGTTCCACGACGGGGCACCCGCGTACATCAAGCGCATGTGGGTCGACGACGCCGTGCGCGGCATGGGCGTGGGACGGCGCATCCTCAGCGCGCTGGAGCAGGCCGCGCGCGACCATGGCGCACCATCCGTCACGCTCGAGACGAACGCCAGCCTCACCGAGGCGATCGCCATGTACCGCGCGTCGGGCTACATCGAGGTCGACGCCTTCAACGACGAGGTCTACGCCGACCACTGGTTCGAGAAGCCGCTCACGCCTCGCTGACCCGGGCGTCGATGGAAGGGAGTGGGTCTCGATACGGCGCTGCGCGCCTACTCGACCGACGTCGCGGCCGCCGCCCGCTGCGCGCCTACTCGACCGACGTCGCGGCCGCCGCCCGCCGCGCGATCCACCACGTGCCGAGCCCCGAGCCGAGGAAGATCACCGCGAGCGCCGCCCACCCCGCGAAGCCGTGCGCGATGGCGGTCGCGTTCACCACGAGCGGCGCCGCGAGCGCCCCGACCGAGTACCCCATCGAGAACACGCCCTGATAGGCGCCGGCGCGCATCGGATCGGCGAGCTCGAAGCTGAGCCCCCAGCCGCCCGCCTGCGACAGCACCTCGGCGAACGCGTGCGCGAGCGCGGCGATCACGAGCACGGCGATCGCGAACCCCACGGGCAGGCCGGCCGAGGCCGCGTACACGAGGCAGGCGCCGGCCATGAGCCATGCACTGATCGCCGACACCCGCGCGGCGACGCGGAGGTCGTGCGTGCCCCTCGACAACGGCACCTGGAAGATGACGACGACCACGGTGTTCAGGATGAGCAGCAGCGCGACGAGCACCTCGGGCGCCGAGGTCTCGTGTGCGATCCACAAGGGCACGCCGAGCTCGGCGACCCCGAACTGCATGCCGAACACCGCGCTCAGCGCCGTGAACCCGAGGTAGCGCGGGTCGCGCCAGGGTGAGCGGCGCACCCACTCGCTGCGGGACGCGGCGACCGCGTCGGCAGTGGCCTCGGCATCGACCGACCCGGTCGCGGTGGTCACGGAGGCCACCGCGGGGCGCGGCGGCGCGTCGACCCGCACGGGCAGCTTCACGAGCTGGAACAGCCCGAGCAGGTAGAGCACGCCCGCGCCGAGGATGAGCCCGCGATAGGCCTCGGCCGTGCCGAACGCGAGGGCCAGGGCCCCGAGCCCCGACCCGGCCGCGATCGCGACGTTCGTGATCGCGCGCAGTACGGCGCGCGCGTGCACGCGCCCCTCGCCCTCGAAGGCTCGCGCGATGATCGCCGATCGCGTGGAGTTCGCGCCCTGCTCGAATGCGCCGCAGATCACCGCGATCACGAGCGCGGAGACGAAGTCGCCGGCGAAGACGTACGCGATCAGGGCGACGCCCTCGATCGCGGTGAACCCGATCAGCAGTCGCCGCGCGCTGAACCGGTCGGCGAGCCATCCGCCGGCCAGCGAGGCGACGACGCCCGCCGCGCTCGCCGCGGCGAGCACGATGGCCACCTCGTGCGGGGCGAGCCCCACGATGAACGTGAAGTAGAGCACGGTCACGGTGAGGAAGATGCCGCGACCGACCCGCGAGATCAGGGTGGCGCCGACGAGGATGCGCAGCACCGGGTCGGAGACGGATGCCGCGAGCCGCGCCGGCAGCCCGGGTCGCGGTTGCGCGGGCGATTCGATCGGGCGGGTGTCGGGCTCAGGCGTCGAGGTAGGGCTCACGCTTCAGTTCTGTCAGAGACATCCGCTCGGCGAAATTGATGTAGCGTCTCGCTACATGTTGCGATACGTGCTCAATGAGGCGGATGTCGCGAGCGTGCGATTCGGCATCTCACCGCTGTGCGAACTGGGGCTCTCGTTGCGCGCCATCCGCGATCCGTCGCGTTTCCCGCTGCAGCTGCCCTGGTTGCGCCGCACGCAGGCGGCACGCGCCGACCTCGACCTCGACGCGTTGTTCGCACTCATCGACGATCGGCTGTGGACCCCCGACTTCCTGAACCCGCGACCGGCTTCGCCGCTCACGCGCCTCGACGACGAGTTCGCCGTGCTCGCAGCGATCCCGTCCGACGAGTTCGTGGGCGATCTCGTCGCCGTTCACGGGCACCTGCCCGAGGTGTTCGCCGGTTCGCCGCGGGTCGCCGTGCGTCGCATCGTGCGGGCCCTGCGCGAGCTCTGGGAGGCGACCTTCGAGCCGTACTGGCCGCGCATGCGTGCCGTCCTCGAGGCCGACGTCGTGTATCGCGGACGACAGATCGCGCAGAGCGGACTCTCGGTCATGCTGAACGACATCTCGTCGACGGTCGACTACGCCGATGGGGTCGTATCGGTACGGCTGAAGGACCCCAACGATCGCATGCAGCGCATCGACGGGCTCGGCCTCACGCTCGTGCCGACGATGTTCACCCGGCGCGGATCGGCCCCGGTCGGCGACGGACCGCCGCTCATCATGTACCCCGCCCGCGGGCAGGGCGCGCTCTGGGAGGCCGAGCAGGTCGCGAACCCCGCAGCGCTCGCCGCGATCCTCGGCGAGACCCGGGCGAGCCTGCTCTCCGCCCTCGGCGACCCGGCGTCGTCGACCGAGCTCGGCGTGCGCTTCGGCGTCACCGCATCGGCGGTGAACCAGCACCTGCGGGTGCTGCGCGACGCCGGCCTGCTCGTCTCCACGCGCTACGGGCACAGCGTGCTCTATCTGCGCAGCGAGCTCGGAACTGCACTGCTCGACGCGCCCCGACCGTCGGTCGAGTAGCGACGCGACTCCGCCCCGCCGGTCGAGTAGCGACGCAGGAGCGTATCGAGACCCGGTCACCAGGTCTCGATACGGCGCTGGCGCGCCTACTCGACCGGCGGGGCGGGAGCGCGCCTACTTCGGACCGGCGCGGCGGGATCGGGCGCCACGCGCAGCACGACCTTGCCGCGCACGTGACCGGCCTCGAGCAGGCGGTGCGCCTCGGCGCCCTGCTCGAGCGGCAGCTCGCGGTCGACGTGCACGCGCACGGCGCCGTCGTCGATGAGCCGGGTGATCACCGCGAGCGTGCGCGCGTCGGGGACGACCGAGTACCCGGTGGCACGGATGCCCCGCGCCTCGGCCTCGGCGGCCATGGTCGGCCAGGACGCTGTCGGCACGTTGACGACGAGGCCGCCCCGGCGCAGCGCGTCGAGCGAGCGCGAGCCGGTGTCGTCGTGCACGTTGCCGATCAGGTCGATGACCACGTCCTGCTCGCCCGCGACCTCCTCGAACCGGTCGCTCGTGTAGTCGACGACCCGGTGGGCGCCGAGCTCGCGCAGGAACTCGGCATTGCGGGGTGATCCCGTCGTCGTCACCGTCGCGCCGAAGTACGCGGCGAGCTGCACCGCGAAGTGGCCCACGCCGCCCGCGCCCGCGTGCACCAGCACCCGCTGCCCGTCGTGCACGCGTGCCGTCTCGACGACGGCGCCCCACGCGGTGAGCGCGGCGAGCGGCACGCCCGCGGCCTGGACGAAGTCGAGCGAGGTCGGCATCGGCGCGACACTGAGCGACGACGCCGCGACGAGCTCGGCGTAGCTGCCGCCGAGGCGCGGCACCTTGGCCATGCCGTAGACGCGATCGCCCGGCTGCAGCGGGTGCGCCGCGTAGGGGCTCGCCTCGACGACACCGGCGAAGTCGAACCCGAGCACGGCGGGGAATGAGAGCTCGCGCGAGACGCCGCGCCCGGCGCGGGTCTTCATGTCGATCGGGTTGACGCCCGCCGCGATCACCCGCACGAGCACCTCGTCGATCACGCGGCGCGGCGCGGGGAGCTCGGCCAGGTGCAGTTCGTCGGCGTCTCCCGTGCGGTCGATCACCAGTGCGCGCATCGTGTCAGTCATCTCTGCGGTGCTCTCCGATTCGTCACGTGGCGGGCGCGTGTCGCGACATCCGCCGCTGCCCTCCATTCTCATGCACCATTAGGCTGCAGTCAGCGTGACCGAGGGGCGGCCGGGAGGGGCGGAATCGTGCGTCGACTGTTCGGAGTCCTGCGGTTGCTGGCGGCAGCCGCGATCATCGTCGCGATCGTCGGCCAGTTCGCGAACAGCCTCTCGATGGTGCCCGACCCGGGCCTCTTCATCGTGAACTTCTTCAGCTTCTTCACGATCCTGTCGAACGCGCTCGCGGCGATCGTGCTGCTCATCGGTGCGTGGTACAGCCTGCGCGGTACGGTCGAGCCCGACTGGTACACGTTCGCGCGCGCCGCGATCGTGACCTACATGACCACGACGCTCGTCGTCTACAACCTGCTGCTGCGCGACATCTCGCTCGACCAGGCCACCACGGTGCCGTGGTCGAACGAGATCCTGCACGTGTGGGCGCCGCTGTACCTGCTGCTCGACTGGATATTCGCGCCCGGGCGCGGCCGCGTTCCGTGGAGCCGGTTCTGGTGGATCGCGGCGTTCCCGATCGCCTGGGTCGTCTACACGATGATCCGCGGCGCGGTCGTGGGCTGGTACCCGTACCCGTTCCTCGATCCGTCGATCCCACCGGGACTCGGCTACCGGGGCGTGGCCGTGTACGTCATTGCGATCGCGGCGTTCATCCTGCTCGTCGGGTCGGCGATCGTCGGCATCAGCCAGTTGCGTTGGCCGTATCGCGCCGGCAACGGGCGAGTCGTCGCCGGCATCGAGCACGACGAGCGGATCACCGCCTGAGTCGCGGGCGTCTTCATCGCTAGACTGCTGCGCAACCCGGCTCGTCGCGTCCCGGCGACCTCACGAGGGAGCGGCATGCAGATCAACATCTACAAGGTTTTCCGCAACGTCACGACCTCGCTGTGGCTCATCCCCGTGCTGTGCGTCATGGTCGGGATCGTCATCTCCTTCTCGACGATCGCGATCGACCGGGCGGCGGACTACCAGCTGGTGCCCCCGAACCTCGTCGGAGGCCCCGAGGCCGCACTGGAGATCCTCACCACGGTCGCCACCTCGATGGTCAACCTCACCGTCCTGGTGCTGACGATCGTCCTCGTCGTGGTGCAACTGGCGGCGGGCCAGTTCTCCCCGCGCATCGTGCAGCCTCTCTTGCGTGACCGTCCGAGCCAGTTCGCCATCGGCCTCTTCGTCGCAACCTTCGTGCACACCGTCCTCACAATCCGCGAGGTCGCGATAGGTGCCCCCGGTGAGCCGGGCCAGGTGCCGGGCGTCGCGATCGTCACGACATTCGTGCTCTCGTTGGTCAGCATCGCAGTGCTCGTGGTCTACATTCACCACATCGGCCAGGCGCTTCGCGTGTCGGCTCTCGTCGAGATCGCGGGCGACAACACCCGCAAGCTCGTCAACAAGGCCTATCCCGACGAGGAGCCGGTGCCCGACATCGCCGACCCGAGCGTCGTGACGGCCGAGCAGTCTGGTGTCGTCACGCAGATCGGGCACGAGCGGCTCGTCAAGGCCGCACGGCGGGCCGACTGCACGCTGGTGCTCGTGCCCGCCCTCGGGGAGTTCGTCCCGGCCGGAGGCAGGTTGTTCCGCATCGAGGGTGACCCCGAGCGTCTGAACCGCAAGGAGGTGCACGCGGGCATCATCCTCCGCCTGGAGCGCACGCTGGAACAGGATGTCGCCTACGGCATTCGGCTGCTCGTCGACATGGCCAACCGGGCCCTTGCCGATGCGCCATGGCAGGACCCGACGACGGCCGTCCAGGCCATCGACCGGTTGCACGACTGCCTGCGGGAGCTCGTCCGGCGGAAGTTCCCCGATGGCCGCCACTACGACGAGGACGGCGAGCTGCGCCTGATCGAGCCGGTGATGACGTGGGACGACTACGTTCGCTTGGCGTTCACCGAGATCCGGCTCGCCGGCGCCGACTCACCGCAGGTAGCCCGTCGCATCCACTCGGCGCTGGACGATCTGCTCACCGTCGCCGCCGAGGATCGGCGCCCGGTCCTGGAGTTCCAACGCGACCTCCTCCTCGCTGCCGTCGAGCGCCGGTATGCGGACGACAATGACATCGAGCTGGCCTCCGGCAGCGACAACAGCGGGATCGGCCCGTCCGGCCGCCAGCCGGACGAGCGGTAATCGTCATCCCGCTCGTCGTCGTGCTCAGATCTGGCGCGCACGATGCAGCCAGCGCGCCACCACCTGGCCGAGCATCATGTTCTGGTGCGCCTGGCCCTCGTCACGCGCCGACAGCATGCCGAGCGGTGCGCCGAGGGCGCCCGCCCAGCGCTCGGCGATCGTGGTCGGATGCACCGGATCGCGCGGGGCGCCGACCACCAGCGAGCGGATGCCCCGTGCGTCGAGCCCCGCGAGCTCGGCGTCGTCGTGGAACGCGCGGTTGCGGGGGATCTCGACCAGGCGCATGGCACGACGAGCAGCGTCGGGCGACGTGAACTGGCCGAGCAGGGCCTTGCCGCCGGCGGGGGACTCGGCGGCGACGCGCTGGAAGACCGAACGCTCGCGGAACTCGTCGACCCCCGCGGGGCCGGCGTCGATGAGCAACTGACCGATCACCGGGAAGGGCCGCAGGTTGTCGGGCAGCGACCCGTCGTCGAACGCCGGCCGGACGAACACCGCCCGTTCGATCGGCAGCAGGTCGTCGAGGATCAGCCGAAGCGCGATCGCCGAACCCATCGAGATGCCGACGACGGTGAGCGGGTTCGACGCGTCGAGCGCCTCGCCCGTGGCATCCATCACCTGGTCGCGCACCGTGACCGCGAGCTCGGCGGCCAGTCGGTCGATCTCGAAGTCGGCCGGGGTTCCGACCTCGAGGAACCCGCCGTGGGCCCGCACGTCGGGCGCGATGATGAGCTCGTCGTCGCCGCACGAGGCGCGCACCGGCGAACTGAGCAGGTCGATGGGCTGTCGGCGGTCGGCGCCGAGACCGTGCAGCAGGAGGGTCGTCACGCGAGCGCACCCGGGCGATACACCGCGCGCGGGTCTTCGACCGGGGCGGTCGGACGGATCGCGACGAGCAGTTCGTCGGCGAGGCGCACGAGGATCGCGATCTGGTCGTCGTCGCGGTCGACCCACCGGCACCTGGGCTCATCGGCGACGGGCACGAAGTCGTCGTGCTGCTCCCAGACGACGAGGGTGCGCTCGGCCCCGAGCACGTACTGCTGCCACCAGACCTGTCGCAGGTAGCCGCGCGGGATGCCGCGCCACGGCTTCGACGTGGTCTTGATCTCGCACAGCTCGAGTGCGCCGTTCGGCGCGACCCGCACGCCGTCGGGCGTCGCGAGGTGGCGCCGCTCGAACTCGGCGTGGAACAGCAGGGTCGACGGGTCGATGCCGTGCGTGCGGCGCGCCCACTCTGCGATGACGGGCTCGCGTTCGCGGCCGTGGTCGGTGAACCGGCTGCCGCCGAAGCTCGTGCGGCTGCCATGGAGCTTCTCGTATGCCGCAGTGCGCACCGATTCGCGCGTGGCGAGCTTCGCGGCATCGGTCGCGGTGACGCCGCGCGCGCGTGCCCGCAACCACGCGACGCGGTCGCCCGAGTCGGCGACGACCCGGGTCTCATGCGGAAGTCTCGGCCGCGGCTCTGGCGAAGCGGCCGACCATGCACCCTCGAGGTCGAAGAGGGCGAACGGAGTATCGGGCACGGATCCGAGCGTACTCGCCGCCACGGTCAACGTGCAGGGATCGGGTGCAGGGTGTTGCGAGTGGCCCGTTCGGGCCATTCGAGGGTGGCCCGAACGCGCGATGCCCCTAGCGGCCGTTCGGAGTGGAATCGGTGGCGTCACCAGGCCCGCCACCTCACCGAGGAGTCGAAATGTCCATCACCGTCGCATCCGTCGAGAAGGTCGCCGACTCGGCCGCCGCCGAACGCATCGCCCGCGCATCGGTCGCCTTCGGCCGCAAGCGCGGCTACTTCCGCCTCCTGTTCGATGCGGGTCCCGTCGACGCCGCGACCTTCGCCGAGCTCGCCGGCGTGACCGAGCGTCTTGCGGGCTCCTGGCTCGAGGAGCAGCTCGCCGCGGGCGTGTTGCGAGTCGTGGTGTCGCCCGGCGGCGACCACGAGGAGGTGCTCCTGCCCGGCGAGTACGTTCCGATCCTGCTCGGCGACCACGGCGAGCCCGAGTTCGAGGGCGCACGTGCCCTGCTCGACGCGCATCGCGACGAGGTGCCGCCGGCCCTCGCCGGACTGTAGTCAGGCGCCCCCGGCGTTCCTAGACTTGGGGCGTGCTGCCCGAGGATCAGGTCATCCGCTACGCGGAGCACGACGGCGCCTCGATCGCGTGGTCGGCAGTCGGGCAGGGGCCGCCCCTCGTCATCGGCGGCTGGTGGTCGAGCCACCTCGACCTCGACTGGCGCAGCCCGAAGTTCCGTCGGTTCGTGGCGGCACTCGCGGAGTACCGCACGGTCATCCGCTACGACCGTCCAGGCGCCGGAGTCTCCGATCGCGGCGCGATGCCCGCGCGCACGCTCGACGAGGAGCTCGCGACGCTCGAGGCCCTCGTTGGCGAAGCGGCGACTGGCACGATCTCGCTGTTCGGCGCGTCCTCGGGCGGCGGAGTCGCCTCGTTGTACGCGGCCCGGCACCCCGAGCGCGTCGAACGACTCGTGCTCTACGGAACGTACGCCCGCGGCGTCGACCTCGCCCCGCCGGCGGCCCGCGAGACCATGCTCTCGATCGTCGACCAGCACTGGGGGCTCGGCTCCCGGGTGCTCGCCGACCTGTTCCTGCCCGACGCGACCGCCGACGAGCGTGCCGAGTTCGCGGAGTTGCAGCGGCGCTCCGCCTCGCGCGAGGTCGCGCTCGCCTCGTTGCGCGCGGTGTACGACTTCGACTCCACGGGTCACCTCGGCGACGTGCTGGCACCGACGCTCGTGCTGCACCGGCGTGACGACCGGGCGATCCCGTTCGCGCTCGGCAAGGAGCTCGCGGGGCGCATTCGCAACGCCCGCTTCGTCGCGCTCGAGGGCGACGACCACTTCCCGTGGCGGGGCGACGCCGATGCGGTCGTGCGCGAGGCGCTTGCGTTCCTCGGCGCGCCCGTCGAGCGGGTGGCCGCCTCCGCGACGTCCGGGGCAGCCGGCACCTCGGGCCAGGCGGGCGCCGCCGCGCGCCTCACCGAACGCGAGCGCGAGGTGCTGCGTCTCGTCGCGCGCGGCGAGACCGATGCCGAGATCGCCGCGCACCTCGTGCTCTCGACGCACACCGTGCACCGCCACATCGCGAACATCCGCACGAAGCTCGGCGTCCCCTCACGCACTGCGGCGGCCGCGTGGGCGCTGCGCAACGAGCTCATCTAGCCGCAGCGCGAGCGCCACCGACGCGCGGGTCTCGCCGAACGTGCACTCCGCGCCCACCGGAAAGGGCCGCAGCTGCACGTTCGGCGAACGGCGGCGAACGGCGGTGATCGGATGTCCCGGGCTGGCCGGTTCCGGCCACGGCAGGTTGGCCGGAACCGGCGATTCGCCCGTCGCGGCATCGGCGTTGAATCACTGATCGTGCCGCGCATCCGCCGGCTCGAACACAACGCAAGGAACCACCATGTCCGAGACCCTCACCACCACGACCACCGACGTCGTCGCATCCGCAGAGGAGCAGGCGGCCGAGCAGGTCGGCGCGCTCGCCCAGCAGATCGTCGGCATGCTCGGCTCGGCCACCGAGCTGCTCACGATCGAGCTCGGCCGCCGCTTCGGCCTCTACCGCACGCTGCACGAGTCCGGCCCGATGACGGCGACGGTGTTCGCCGGCGCTACGGGCGTCGCGCCGCGCTACGCCCGCGAATGGCTCGAACAGCAGGTTGCCGCCGGCTACCTGGCGGTCGTCAAGCCCATGCTCGGGTTCGAGCGCCGCTTCATGCTGCCGGAACTGCACGCCCCCGTGCTCGTCGACGAGACCCACCCCGCGCATGTCGCGCCTGCGGCGAGCCTGTTCGCCGGCGTCGCCCTCGCATTCCCCGAGCTCGTCGCCGACTACCGCCAGGGCCGCGGCGTCGCATTCGACGAGTACGGCCCCGAACTGCGCGGCGGCCTCGGCTCGCTGAACCGCCCGGGCTTCACCCACGAACTGCGCGGATGGGTCGACGCGCTGCCCGACCGGGCTGCTTCACTCGACGCCGGAGGCGCCGTGCTCGATGCCGGTTGCGGTGTCGGCTGGTCGACGATCGCGCTCGCGAACGCGTTCCCGAACGCACGGATCGTGGGGCTCGACCTCGACGAGGCGTCGATCATCGAGGCGCGCCGCAACGCCATCGACGCCGGGGTCGCCGACCGCGTCTCGTTCGTGCACGGGAACGCCGGCGACACGGCGACGGTTCGCGCGGCCGCCGGGGTCGCGGCCGCCGGGACCGCACAGGGTGCGGTAGGCACCGAGGCCGAGGCATCCGGATTCGACCTGGTCACCGTGTTCGAGGCGCTGCACGACATGGGGCGGCCGGTCGACGCGCTCGCCGGGTTCCGGGACCTCCTGCGCCCGGGCGGCGCGCTGCTCGTCGCGGACGAGCGCGTAGCCGACGCATTCCACGCCGATGCCGAACCGGTCGAGCGCATGCTCTACGCGATGAGCGTGCTGCACTGCCTGCCGGCGACGACCGCCGAATCGGGCACGATCGCGAACGGCACCGTGCTGCGCGCCCCGACGCTCCGACGGTGGGCCGCCCAGGCGGGCTTCGGGCTCGTCGACGTGCTCGACATCGAGAACCCGTTCTGGCGCTTCTACCGCATCGCGTGAGCGCCGGTCATGCACCACAGCGGCGGATGCCGCGGCCGAAGGGAGATTCGCCGCGGCATCCGCCGTTCGAGTGAGCGCGGTCAGCGCTCGGTGACGGTGCCGTTCTTGATGTGGAGGCGACGCTCGGCCCGGCGGGCGACCGCCGAGTCGTGCGTCACGACGATCAGCGTGAGGCCGCGGTCGCGCCACAGCCCCTCCAGCAGGTCCATGATCTCGTCGCGCGTCTCCTCGTCGAGGTTGCCGGTGGGTTCGTCGGCGAGCAGCACATCGGGCTCCTTGACCAGCGCCCGCGCGATGGCGACGCGCTGCTGCTGCCCGCCCGACAACTCGCCGGGAACGTGCGCGGCGCGATCGCCGAGCCCGACCGATTCCAGCGCTGCGAGCGCTCGCCGCCGACGTTCGTCGCCCGGCACGCCGAGCGGTTCGAGCGCGGTCTCGACGTTCTCCTGCGCGCTGAGCGTCGGGATGAGGTTGAACCCCTGGAACACGAACCCGATCTCCTTCGCGCGGATGCCCGCCAGCCGGCCGTCGGGCAGGTGCGAGAGCTCTGCGTCGCCGAGCGCGACGCGCCCCGACGTGGGCCGGTCGAGCGCCCCGAGCATCTGCAGCAGGGTCGACTTGCCGCCGCCCGTGGGCCCCTGGATCGCGACGAG
Source organism: uncultured Actinomycetota bacterium (assembly GCA_963758615.1). Taxonomy (GTDB): domain Bacteria; phylum Actinomycetota; class Actinomycetes; order Actinomycetales; family Microbacteriaceae; genus Agromyces. The sequence continues at coordinate 580,912 of CAVWVZ010000008.1, forward strand.
CTGGCCGACGCCGATCGTGAGGCTCACGTCCTTCAGCGCGGTGATCTTCCGCGCCGACTGGGTGTAGGTCTTCGACACGTGTTCGAGCGTGTACATGGGGGTTCCCTCCTGCGATGCGGTGGCGGATGTCTCGTGCCCGGCGACCTCGATCGCGGCGCTCATGCGTTGCTCCGCAGAGCCTCGGCCGGGCGCAGGCGGGCGGCACGCCACCCGCCGAAGGAGCCGGCGACGAGTCCGCCGAGCAGGGCGAGCCCGATCGCGGTCGCGATGACCCCGAGCGTGATGGGGGCGCTCAAGACGACCTCGGCAGATCCGGCGGCCGATGACGCGGCGCCCGCGAAGCCGCCCGGGCCGCCCTGCATCGCCAGCTGGCCGGGTCCGCCGCCGGGTCCGCCGGCGACGACCTCGGTGCCCGAGGTGCCGCCGATCGTCGGTGCGATGAGGTTCACGACCCAGATGCCCACGAGCCCGAGCACGAGGCCCGCGGCGCCGCCGATGAGGCCCTGCACGAGGGACTCTCCGGTGACCTGGCCCACGATGCGACGGTTCGACCAGCCGATCGCCTTGAGGGTGCCGAACTCGCGGGTGCGCCGGGTGACGCCCTGGATCGTCAGCAGGATCGCGATGAGGAACGCGGCGACGAGCACGGCGAGCGAGACCCACAGCCCGAGGTTCGAGATGAGGGTCGATGCGCTCGCGAGCGAGCCCGAGACCGATGCGGCCAGGTCGGCCTGCGTCGAGACGGTCGCGTCGGGCAGCGCCTCCTCGAGGTCGGCCTGCAGTGCGTCGATGCGGTCGGCCGAGGTGGCCTGCACCGAGATGGAGCTGATCATGCCCTCCTCGCCCGAGATCGACTGGGCGAGGTCGAGCGGGATGTACACGTTCGCCGCGGTCTCGGTGTCGGCCGAGGTCGAGGTCACGGTTCCCACGACCTCGAAGTCCGTGCCGCCGACGTCGATCGTGTCGCCGACCGCGATCTCGGCGCCCGTCGCGTAGGTCGCGTCGAGCACGGCGACGGCGTCGCCGGTGTCGGATGCCTCGAGCCCGCGTCCCTCGTCGAGCGCCACGGCCGACAGGGGGCCGACGGCGTCGGCCGCGGGGTCGAGTCCGAGCACGGTGAAGCTGTCGACGTCGAACGCACTGCCGCCGGCGCCGTCGAACCCGCCCTCCGGGGGAGCGGCGGGCTGCTCGCCCTCCGCCGGCGCCGCGCCGTCGGCGCCCTGACGGAACTCGGGCAGCTCGCCGTTGAAGGTCGTGTTGGTGAGCGAGAGCGTCGCGGCCGCGGCGGCGACGTCGTCGAGGGCTTCGACGGTCGCGAGGGCGTCGTCGTCGAACGTGGTCGACCCGAAGCCCGCCATCAGCCGCGACTGGCTGATCTCGGTCGACCCGTCGGTGGTCGTTCCGGCGCCGGCATCGAACTCGAATCTCGGGCCTCCCTCGCCCTCCTCGGGCGGGGTCGGCGCCTGGGCGACGGTGAGGTCGGTGCCGACGCCGTACACGGACTCGAGCACGGCCGCCTGCGCGTCCCGCACGCCGGTCGAGACGGCGTTCACGATCATGACGAGCGCGATCGCGAGCGCCATGCCGACCGCGATGATCGCGGTCTGCCTGCGGCGCCCGGCGAGCTCTCGCCGGAGGTAGGTGAAGAACATGGGCATCCTCGTGGTCGGTGGAAGGCGTACCCGACCGGGAACGCCGAACGCGACGCTATTGACCGGGTCTGTGGCCGTCCGATGCCCGGCCTACGGATTCCCTATGGGGGCGGGCGACTGCGGCACGGGGCATCCGCTCATCGAACCCATAGCAAGCGCATAGGTCGGCGCGGATACTGGGAACATGAGCACGACGCCCGCCCCCATGCCCCACCGCGCCCCCGTCATCGCGAAGGGCGACGGTTCGATGGTGCGCGTGCTCGTGGTCGACGACGAGCACTCGCTCACCGAACTGCTGAAGATGGCGCTGAAGTACGAGGGCTGGGACGTGCGCACCGCCCCCGACGGGCTCAGCGCCGTGAAGGTCGCGCGCGAGTTCCGGCCCGACGCCATCGTGCTCGACATCATGCTGCCCGACATCGACGGCCTCGAGGTGCTGCAGCGGGTCCGCGCCGACGGCACCGAGACGCCCGTGCTCTTCCTCACCGCGAAGGACTCGCTCGACGACCGCATCGCCGGCCTCACCGCCGGCGGCGACGACTACGTCACCAAGCCGTTCAGCCTCGAAGAGGTGGTCGCGCGCCTGCGCGGGCTCATCCGCCGCTCGACCCTGACGCTCGCCCAGGCCAAGGACCCCGTGCTCACCGTCGGCGACCTCACCCTCGACGAGGACTCGTACGAGGTCGCCCGCGCCGGCACCCCGATCGAGCTCACCGCCACCGAGTTCGAACTGCTGCGCTTCCTCATGCGCAATCCGCGCCGAGTGCTGAGCAAGGCGCAGATCCTCGACCGCGTGTGGAGCTACGACTTCGGCGGCAGGGAGTCCGTCGTCGAGCTCTACATCTCGTACCTGCGCAAGAAGATCGACGCGGGCCGCGAACCGATGATCCACACCGTGCGAGGTGCGGGCTACATGTTGAAGGCCGTCGCATGACCCGCCCGGGCGATCCGGGCCACGCTGCCGCGTCGCGCGAGGCGCACACGGCGTCGGTCGCCGTCGTCGCCGACGACGACACGGCCGAGGGCCTCGACGCCCTCGAGCCGATGGGGCTGGACGCCGTCTACCTCCCCGACGACCACGCGCGCAACGTGGCGGATGCCCCGTCACGTCGTCGCCCGTGGACCCTGCGGCGGCGGCTCCTCCTCATCGTGGCCGCGCTCCTCGTGGCGGTGAGCGCCGTCATCGGCGTCGTGACCGTGCTCGTGTTCCACTCCTCCTCGGTCGAACGGCTCGACACGAGCCTGCGCGCGACGGCGTCACGAGCGACCGAGGCGACCCCTCCGGGCTTCCCCACCGATCCGCGGGCGAGCGTCATCGAGTTCCTGCGCGTGCCCGGCCAGCCGGTCGGCACGCTCGGCGTGCTGATCGCCGACGAGTCCGTCGGCGGTGCGTACATCTCCGAGAGCGGCGAGCTGCTCCAGCCCGACGCCACGGCGATGGAGGCGCTCACCGACGTTCCGGCCGACGGGGAGCCGCATACGGTCTCGGCCGGATCGCTCGGCGACTATCGAGCGCTCGCCGTCGAGACGCAGCCACAGGTGCGCAGCGTGCTGGCACTGCCCCTCGCCGACGTCAACGCCCAGACGCTGCAGCTCGCCTCGACCGTCGCGATCGTGGCGGCGGCCGGGCTCGCGCTCGCGCTCATCGTCGGCTGGCTCGTGGTCGGCCGCGCGCTCGCGCCGCTCGCCCGGGTGACGGCGACGGCGCAGGCCGTCTCCGAGCTCCCGCTCGACCGCGGCGACGTCGACCTCACCGAACGGGTGGCCGAGGCCGACGGCGTGACCGAGGTCGGCCGCCTGGGGGCGGCATTCAACCGCATGCTCGGGCACGTGGCATCCGCCCTCTCGGCTCGCGAGCAGAGTGAGCAGAAGGTGCGGCGCTTCGTCGCCGACGCCAGCCACGAACTGCGCACGCCGCTCGCGTCCATCCGCGGGTACGCCGAGCTCACGCGACTGCACGGCGGCGAGCTGCCACCCGACGTGATGCACGCGATCGGCCGCATCGAGTCGGAGTCGGTGCGCATGACCGAGCTCGTCGAAGACCTGCTGCTTCTTGCCCGTCTCGACGAGGGCCGGGAACTCGCGGCCCAGCCCGTCGACATGGGCCGGGTGCTCGTGGAGGCCGTCGGCGATGCGCAGGCGGCGGGACCCGGCCATGACTGGGAGGTGCGCCTGCCCGGTGAGGAGACCGTCGTCACGGGCGACGAGCCGAGGCTCCGCCAGGTCGTCACGAACCTGCTCGCGAACGCCCGCGTGCACACGCCCGACGGCACGAGCGTCGTCGCCGCGCTCGAACGGAAGGATGACGAGCTCGTCCTCTCCGTCACCGACGACGGCCCGGGCATCCCGGAGGAGCTCGTGGGGTCGCTGTTCGAGCGATTCGCACGCGGCGACTCGTCGCGCTCGCGTCTGGCGGGCAGCACGGGACTCGGGCTCGCGATCGTCAAGGCGGTCGTCGAGGCGCACCACGGCGACGTGTCGGTGACGAGCGAGCCCGGGCGCACGGAGTTCGTCGTCGCGCTGCCGCTCGCGCCGTCGGCCTAGGCTGGGAGCGCCCCTACCCGCGCCAGCCGTGACCCGAGACGCCCATGAGCCTGCAGCAGACGATCACCCGCATCGCCGCCGAGCTCGGGCGCCCGGCCCTCATCGAGGACCATCGTCGCTCCGTCGTCGCATACAGCCCGCATCCTGACGAGATCGACGACGTTCGTCGTCGGTCGATCCTCGAGCATCGTGCCGATCCGGCGGTCCACGCCTGGCTCAGCCGCCTCGGCGTCTACGCCGCGACGTCGGCCGTGCGCGTCCCGGGGAACCCGGAGCTCGGCATGCTCCCACGCGTCTGCGTGCCGGTCAGTCGGTCGGGCGTCGTGTTCGGCCACCTCTGGTTCATCGAACCCGCCGAGCCCGCGAGGCCGCTCGACCTCGCGCGAGCCCGCGACTCCGCGGAGCGGGTCGCCGAGGAGTGGGCGCGAGTCAGGATGTCGCAGGAGGGGGAGTCGGCACGCGAGGACGAGCTGGCCCGTGAACTGGTGCTCGGCCGTGCCGAGGTGCGGCGCCGCGCTGCCGACGAGCTCGTCGAGTCGGGCCGGTTCGAGAGCGGACTGCTGCGCGTCTACGTGCTGTCCAGCGGTTCACCGGCGCCACGTGGCGGACCGGCCGACGAGTCGCTCGAGCGTGCCGCGCGCCGGGCACGTCAGGCACTCGGCGGCCGGGGCGTGCTGGCGCTCGCCAGGCGCGACCACGCAGCGGTCGTCGTTCCGTCGTCGATCGGTCGCTTCGCGGACACCGACCGCATCGCGGGCGTCGTCGCCGAGTCGGCGGCTGACGCGGTCGTGGCCGGCACCGGCACGCTGCGCGTCGCCGTCGGCGGTGAGGCATCCGTCGCCGCCGCCCGCGAGAGCTACCGGGAGGCCCGCCGCGCGCTCGGCATCGCCGGCTCGTTCGGGCTCGAGGGAAGCGTCCTCCACTGGGACCGCCTCGGGGTCTACCGCGGTCTGGATTCGGCATCAGCACTGGGTCTCCGATCCGGCGACTTCCAGCCCGGCCTCGAGCGCCTCGCGGCGGAACGCGACGGCCACGTCCTGATCGAGACGCTCGAGTCCTACCTCGCGGCGGCCGGGCACGTGCAGACGGCGGCGGCGCGCCTCGGCGTGCATCGCACGTCCCTCTACAACCGCCTGAGTCGGGCGGAGCGGATCCTCGACATCGACCTGGGCGATGGGCTCGACCGCCTGGGCCTGCACATCTCGCTGCTGCTGCGCGCGGGCGAGACCACGTAGGGCGCGGCAACCCCGCGGCGGTGTGATCGGCTCGCCGCTCGTGTCGACATCTGTCGATCGCCGCCCGTTCCCGCCGCAACATCTGACGCGTGACCCGGGCCGCACCTGTGCCTAGCCTGTGAGCCGGCGGGTGCTCGCTCCGTCCGCATGCGGCGGCGAGCGGATGGCCCCGATCACGATCGAAGGAGCTCCACATGACACCAGCGGTCCCACTCGCTCATCGTCGACGGCGCGGTCGCGCCGTCGCCGTCGCCCTGACCTCGGTCCTCGCGGGCAGCCTCGCCATCGCGGCGACTCCCGCGTACGCGGCACCCGGGCCCGCCGAGCCGACCTTCCAGGACGGCCTCTCGCAGGCGGTCTTCACGAAGGTGCAGGCCGAGTGGATCAACGAGGAGGCGTGGGTCGAGAGCGAGGTCGACTCCGACCGCGACGGCAAGCCCGACCTGGTGCACATCGACGTGACCCGTGTCCCCGAGACCGCCGCCGGCCTCAAGGTCCCGGTGCTCATGGAGATGAGCCCGTACTACGCGGGCGGCACCCAGGTCACGAACTGGGGCGTCGACCACGAGATCGGCGCCCCGCCGACGGAGAAGGAGGGGTGGCCGGCGTTCACGCCGACGAACCGCACGAGCCCGCGCATCTCGGGATCCCTCGAGAACACCTGGGTTCCCCGCGGCTTCGCCGTCGTGCACGCCGAGGGATTCGGCAGCGGGTGGTCCGAGGGATGCCCGACGTCGGGTGGCCTGAACGAGTCACTTGCCGGCAAGGCCGTGGTCGACTGGCTGAACGGCCGTGCGAAGGCGTACACGGGCACCGACCGCGCGACCGAGGTCTCCGCGGACTGGACGACCGGCCGGGTCGGCATGATCGGCACCTCGTACAACGGCACGTTGCCGATCGGCGTGGCGAGCACGGGCGTCGAGGGCCTCGAGGCGATCGTGCCGGTGTCGGCCATCTCGAGCTGGTACAACTACTACCGCTCCGACGGCGCCGTGCGAGCGCCCGGTGGCTACCAGGGTGAAGACCTCGACGTGCTGGCCGACTACGTGTACACGCGGTTCGACCAGGAGATCTGCCAGCCCATCATCGACGAGCTCCGTGCGAACCAGGACCGGGTGACCGGCGACTCGAGTTCCTTCTGGGATGAGCGCGACTACCTCGCGGACGCCGACAAGATCACGGCCGCCACGCTCGTCGCGCACGGGCTGAACGACTGGAACGTGATGACGAAGAACGCTTCCGACCTCTACGAGGCGCTGAAGGCGAAGGGCGTGCCGCACCAGATCTACCTCCACCAGGGCGGTCACGGCGGAAACCCGAACGACACGCTGCTCAACCGCTGGTTCACGCGCTACCTCTACGACGTCGAGAACGGCGTGGAGCAGCTGCCGAAGGCGTACATCGTCCGCGAGGACCGCACCCTCACGGAGTACCCCGAGTGGCCCGACCCGGCCATGGAGCAGGTCAAGCTGAAGTTCCGTCCGGCCGCTGCGGCCGATGGTGTCGGCGCGCTCACCGTCTCCCGCGACGGCTCTCGCGCCACCGAGAACCTGGTCGACGACGCGAGCATCCGTGCGACGACCCTGGCCGCGGCGGAGACCTCTCCGAACCGGCTCGCGTACCGCACCGCCGTGCTCGGCGAGCCCATGCGGCTCTCGGGCACGCCGTCGGTGGAGCTGAAGCTCTCGGTGGACCGCGCCAAGGCGAACCTCACGGCGCTGCTCGTGGAGTACCCGGCGACCGGTGCGCCGAAGATCATCACGCGCGGCTGGACCGACGTCGAGAACCGCAGCTCGTCGGCCGTGACCGAGGCGGTCGTGCCGGGGACGGCGTACACCTTCGATTTCGACTTCGAACCGAAGGACTACGTGTTCTCGGCGGGCTCGCGGATCGGCGTGGTGGTCATGTCGTCCGACTACGAGTACACCGTGCGCCCGGCGCCGGGCACCGAGCTCAGCCTCCAGCCGTCGGCATCGACGGTGCACCTGCCGCTGGTCGGCGGGATGGACGCCCTGCAGGCGTCGCTCCGCGCGGCGGGCTAGCGACCGCCCCGCACGCGATGAAGGCGGGAACCCGTTCCACGGGTTCCCGCCTTCACCTGTATCTCAGAACGACGAGGTCAGCCGGCCCAGCAGCTCGGCGAACGTGCGCACGTCGTCGACCTCCCAGCCCGACAGCATGGCGTGCAACCGGTTCTGGTTGTTCCGCCGCAACTCGTTGACCTTCTCGACCGCCGCGGGGGTCGCTGCGAGCACCCGTGCGCGGGCGTCGCGTGCATCGACCGAGCTCGTGACGAACCCGATCTCCTCGAGTGCGCGCACCTGGCGGCTGACCACCGACTTGTCGACGCTCAGCAGCTCGGACAGCTCGTGCGCCGTGCTGGCATCGCCGCGCACGATCGACGCGAGGACCTTGTAGCCCACGGGCTGCAGGTCGGGGTGGAGGGCCGCCGCGGCGTCCCTCCACTCGGTGCGAGCACGGGCGAAGAGGCGCCCCAGCTGGCTCTCGACGTCGGCGATGGCCGCGTCTACGGCGGGGTCGGCGGTCATGAGGGTCATGCTACTGGCCCTACTTGACGAGGTCGGAGTCGGTCGCGACGGCGGCCCGCTTGCGGGCAGCGCTACGGTCGGATGCCTCGTCGGCGGCGTCGACCGCGCGGCTCGGGGCATCCGCCTCGACGAGCTGCGTCGCGGACGTGACCGGCGCGCCGATCTCGGCCTCGGCGAGGTCGATCGCGACCTGCTCGAACTCCTCCTTCAGCTGCTCGGCCGAGGTCTTCGTCGAGAGCGCCTTGTTGGGCAGGAAGGCGATGGCGATCACGCTCAGCACCGCGAGCGGCACGGCGATCCAGAAGACGTCGGCGATGCCATTGCCGTAGGCGTTCTCGATGATGACGCGGATGCCGTCGGGCAGCTCGGAGACGTGGGGGATGCCGCCACCGGCGAGGCCCTTCAGCGCGTCGACCTCTTCAGGCGAGGTGGGCGTGTAGCTCTTCAGGCCCGACGTGATGTGCGTGGTGACCTGCGTGGCCAGCAGCGACCCCATGATGGTGACGCCGATCGTGCCCGCGATCGTGCGGAAGAAGTTCACGTTCGAGCTCGCGGCCCCCAGCTGCGAAGCGGGCGTGTCGTTCTGCACGACGAGCGTGAGGTTCTGCATGACCATGCCGAGGCCGGCTCCGAGCACGACCATGTAGACGCTGACCCAGAAGTAGTCGGTGTCGTAGCTGAGCGTCGTCATGAGATAGCTGCCGGCGACGACGAGCAGCGACCCGAGGAGCATGAAGCGCTTCCACTTGCCGAACTTGCTGATCAGTGCGCCGATGAGGATCGAAGCGCCCATCTGGCCGACGATCATGGGGATCGTCATGAGACCCGACTCGGTCGGCGAGGCGCCGCGGGCGAGCTGGAAGTACTGCGCGAGGAAGACGCTCGTCGCGAACATCGCGACACCGATCGAGACCGAGGCGATCACGGAGAGCGTGAAGGTGCGGTTCTTGAAGAGCGTCATCGGCACGATGGGCTCGGGCACGAAGAACTCGGTGATGATGAAGCCGATGATGGCCGCGGCCGAGATGCCGATCGTGACGAAGCTGGTCATCGAGTCCCACTCGAACTGGCTGCCGCCGAGCGAGACCCAGATGAGCAGCAGTGAGACGCCGATCGAGAGCAGCGCGATGCCGAGGTAGTCGATCTTCACGGCGCGCTTCGGCATGGGCGGCAGGTGCAGCGTGCGCTGGATGACGATGAGCGCGATGATCGCGAGCGGGACCGGCAGGAAGAAGTTCGCACGCCATCCCCACGCGTCGGTCACGACGCCGCCGAGCAGCGGGCCGCCGATGGTCGCGACCGCCATGATGCCGCCGACGAAGCCCATGTACTTGCCGCGCTCACGTGGCGAGATGATGACGGCGATGAGGATCATGACGAGCGACATGAGGCCGCCCGCGCCGAGGCCCTGGATCACGCGCACGGCGATCAGGGTCGTGGTGTCCTGGGCGAAGCCCGCGATCGCCGTGCCGACGACGAACAGGCCGATCGCCGTCATGAGCAGCGCCTTGCGGTTCACCAGGTCGGCGAGCTTGCCCCAGATCGGGGTCGAGACGGCCATGGCGAGCAGGCTCGCGGTGATGACCCAGGTGTAGGCGGTCTGGTCGCCGCCGAGGTCGGCGATGATGAGCGGCATCGAGGTCGAGACGACCGTGCCGGAGATGACGGCGACGAACATCGCCACGACGAGGCCGGAGATGGCGATGATCACCTCGCGCGGGGTGCGTTGCGCCGGAACGGCCGGAACGGCGCCGGTCGCGGGCTTTTCTGCCACAGAAGTCAAGAGTGTTCCTTCAGAATAAGTTGATAGACATCAACTATACATAAATGGTTGCAGTTGGTCAACTGTAGACTTCAAGCAACTATTCCCGAAGGAGTCGGCGGGTGCCGCTGCCCGCGATTCGGCGCAACCCGGATGGTGCTCCGGGTGCTCGTCACTCGATGGCGGCGGTCGCCTCGATCTCGACGAGTGCGTCGGGGCGCCCCAGGGCGGCCACGAACAGCACCGTGATGGCGGTCGGATGCTGCCCCCAGACCCGCATCGACGCGGCGAAGCCCTCGTCGACCGACTGCCCGGCGGCGACGTAGACGGCCATGCGCACGACGTTCGACTGGTCGGCGCCGACCTCGGCGAGCACGGCCATCACGTTGCGAAGCGCCTGCTCGGTCTGCGCGCCGAGCCCGCCCGGAACGATCTCGCCCGCGGCATCCGTGCCGTTCTGGCCGCCCACGTGCACGGTGCGGTGTTCACCACTCACCAGGACGCCCTGGCTGAAGGCCGGATTCGTGAAGAGCGTGTCGGGGTTCAGATGTGTGATCTCCATGTCGCGAGTCTGCTCCCGCCCGCCGACACCGGCCACCCGGTTCCGGCGATTTGCGCCACCACGGGGCATCCGTTAGCCTGTACGGAGCCGAAGACCGCTGGTTGTCGCGCGCCTTGCAGAAGGAGCCGACCGAAGTCTTGCGAAAGCAAGGGCCCGCGCAGGTGTGACGAAGACTTCCGAGCAATCGGGCCGAGCTCCGCGCAACTGCGCCGGAGCTTTTTTCTTTCTCCATATTCTTCCAGCGCTCCCAGGCCGTGCACCGCTTCCGCGGTGCACGTTGAAGACACAAGGAGTGGCCATGGCGAACAAGGAAGCCTCGGTTGCCGAACTCACGAACCTGTTCGAGAGCTCGACCGCCGTTCTGCTGACCGAATACCGCGGCCTCACTGTTGCCCAGCTCAAGACGCTGCGCAAGTCCATCAGTGAGGACGCGAGCTACGCCGTGGTGAAGAACACGCTGACCAAGATCGCGGCCAACAACGCCGGCATCTCGGCCTTCGACGAGGACCTCAAGGGCCCCTCGGCGATCGCCTTCGTGCACGGTGACCCGGTGGCCGTCGCCAAGGAACTGCGCGACTTCGCCAAGGCGAACCCTCTCCTCGTGGTCAAGGGCGGCTATTTCGATGGCAAGCCCCTGACCGCAGCAGAGGTAGGCAAGCTCGCCGACCTCGAGTCCCGCGAAGTGCTGCTGGCGAAGCTCGCCGGTGCCTTCAAGGCCTCGCTGTTCGGAGCCGCATATCTGTTCAACGCACCGCTGTCGAAGGCCGTTCGCACGGTCGACGCGCTGCGTGAGAAGCAGGAGTCCGCTGCGTAGGCGCGAGCCTCTCAAGCGGTGAGTAACCAAAGAATCTAAGGAGAAAAATCATGGCGAAGCTGTCCACTGAAGAGCTGCTCGAGCAGTTCAAGGGCCTGACCCTCATCGAGCTCTCGGAGTTCGTCAAGGCGTTCGAGGAGACCTTCGAGGTCACCGCGGCCGCCCCGGTCGCCGTTGCCGGCCCCGCTGCCGCGGCGGCGGCGCTGCTGCTGAAGAGGTCGAGGAGAAGGACTCCTTCGACGTCGTCCTCGAGGCTGCCGGCGAGAAGAAGATCCAGGTCATCAAGGTCGTCCGCGAGCTCACCTCGCTCGGCCTCGGCGAGGCCAAGGCCGTCGTCGACGGTGCTCCCAAGGCCGTGCTCGAGGGCGCGAACAAGGAGACCGCCGAGAAGGCGAAGGCTGCCCTCGAGGAAGCCGGCGCGACCGTCACCCTCAAGTAATTGCGAGCGCTCGCGAGAGCGCCTGCAGCTTGAGGTGACCTGCGTCACCTGAACACACGGATGCCCCGTGGCTCATCACGAGCCACGGGGCATCCGTCGTTCTCGCCGGCGTCAGCGGCGCGCTACCGATCGAAGCGGGTGCCTGCCGGGTTGGGCGGCTGCAGGAAGTAGACGAGCAGGAAGATCCAGCCGATGACCGGGATCCAGCCCATGAACCACCACCCGCCCGACCGGTTCGTGTCGTGCAGGCGGCGCCACGAGAGCGCGAGCCACGGGATGAACGTCGCGAGACTCCAGAGGTAGCCGGGGATCAGGATGGCGCTGAAGACCGGTGTCGGGACCCCGTTCTCGTTGACCATCATGGGGTTGCCCACGGTGTAGACCAGTCCGTAGAGCACGCCGCTGATGACCCAGTTGGCCAGGAACCACCACCAGAACTCGCTGCGGCTGGCCCGTCCATGGAAGGTCGCGTACTTCTTGAAGAATCGGGCGAAGGCCTGCCCGAAACTCGCTCCACGAAGCGGAGCGTCGAGCGGCACCTGGCCGCTGTTGGCGGTGACGTCGGTCACGGGAACTCCTCGTCTCAGACGGATACACGCTCAGGCGCGGCTCGCTGAGCTCAGGGCCATGATGACGCGCGTGCGCGTCGGGACGCGTGCGCCGCGCCGCTCGCGGTCACACGGATGCCCCGTACCGAATCGATCGGCACGGGGCATCAGTCAAATTGAACCGAAGGTCAGTCGCACTGGCCGTTCTTGATCTTCGTGTCGACCGCGACGTACCGGGGACGGTAGTTGTCGACCTCGACATAGAGGTCGTTCGTGTCGAAGCTGTTCACGTTGTACGTGATGAGCAGCGTGTGGCCGTCACCGAGCTGCGGGTGCGCCTTGGCGTTGTACGTGAAGACGTTGCCGCCCGTCTCGGGGGTGCTGTACAGCACGGTCTTGTTCGTGAAGGGCCCCTCGAGGCTCTTGCTGCGGTACATCACGATCTTCGAGCTGAGGATCTCGGTCGCATCGCCCGTGACGAGCGTGTACTCGCCCTGGAACCTGCTCACGCTGAACTCGTTCGACACACCCTCGAGGATCCGTTTCGTCTCGGTCGAGTCGGTCGACCAGCCGCCGTCGCCGAGGTACTCCCACGTGCCGCCGGCGAGGTCGCCGCCCGCCACGCGCGCGAGGTGCGCGAACTTCTGCGCGCCGAGGTCCTCCACGCCGTAGACGTACGTGTAGCCGTCGTCGGGGTTCTCGTAGACGGCCGAGCCCCAGTTGATGCCGTCGGTCGCCACCTCCTCGACCGAGAGCAGTTCGAGCGTCGACGCGTCGAACGTCGCGACGCCGTTGCCCGCGAACTTGAAGTCCCACATGGTGTCGCCGGTCTTCACGAACTCGACCAGCAGCACCTGCAGCTCGTCGCCGTGCACGGTCGCGTCGCCGAACCAGTACCAGTCACGGCCCTCGTCGGCGCCGGCCACCTTCACGAGCGACTCGGGCGCCTCGGGTGTGCCGCCCGTGTAGGTCGTGATCTCGCCGTCGTCGTCGACGTTGATCGAGTTGTGGATGAACGCCGAGTCGAGCGGTCGGCCGTGGGTCTCGTTCACCTCGCCGAGGAACGTGTCCGAGTAGATCCAGGCGGTCCGGCCGTCGGGAAGCTCGACACTGTAGGCCGAATCGGCGCCGGTCCACTGCCCGGCGGTGTCGCCGTAATCGCCGAAGCGATCGAACAGCTCGCTGTCGACGGTGGCGGAGACGTCCGCACAGGTGGGGGCAGCGGCTGCGGACAGCGGCACGGATGCCCCGACGATGGCGAGTGCGCCGACAGTCGAGGCGATGGCGATCCGGGCGGATCGGGCTGGAATTCGCTGGGGCATGCCTGATGTGCTCCTCCCCGGCAACATTGCCGGTCTGGGGAACGGATGCGCTGAGGCGCCGTTCCTGTTAACGTTATCAAGCGGGGAGCGTAGCAGTGGGTCCCGTCCGCTGCATAGCCCCCGCTGCCGACACCGCGCGTCATCCGGTCGCGGAGCGGTATAACGTGAGTCCGGCTACGACGCGAAAGGAACCTCAGCATGGTCGGTGTTGCCCAACCCGGCAAGCAGCCGACCATCAAGGAGGTCGCGCTGCACGCCGGCGTGAGCCCGATGACCGTGTCCAGGACCCTCGCGGGCGGCGCGAACGTGCGGCCCGAGATCCAGGAGCGGGTGCTCGCGGCGGTGCGGGAGCTCGGCTACCTCAGGAACGAGAATGCCCGGAGCCTCCGGCCCGGCCAGGCGAGCGGACTCATCGGCGTCGCCATCACGAACCTCGGCAACCCGTACTACGGGACCTTCGCGCTCGGGGTCGAGGAGGTCGCGGCCGAGCACGGCCGCCGCATCGTCCTCGGCAACACCGGCGGCGACCCCGCCCGCGAGCGCCAGCTCGTCTCTGACTTCCTCGGACGGCAGGTCGAGGGGCTCGTCCTCGTGCCGACGGGCTACAACTCCGACCACCTCAGGCCCGAACGCCTCGGCGGGGTGCCGATCGTGCTCGCCTCCCGCCGCGTCTACGGGCTCGACGTCGACGTCGTCCTCCTCGACGACGTCGGAGGTGCGTATCGCGGAACGCGGGCGCTCCTCGACGCCGGCCACACCCGTATCGGCTACCTCGGGAACATCGGGTCGGCCTTCACCGGCGGTCGACGGTACGAGGGCTACGTCCGCGCACTTGCCGAACGGGACCTCACCCCCGATCCCGAGCTCGTCGAGCGCGAGCAACGCGACGTCGACTCGCTCATGGCGACCCGGCGCCTGCTCGACCTCGACGAGCCGCCGACGGCGATCTTCAGCGCGAACAACCGGAACAGCGTCGGGGCCCTCCGCGAGATCGGGCGGCGGCTGCGCGCCGGCGCAAGCGCCGATCAGATGCCCGCGCTCGTGAGCTTCGACGACTTCGAACTCGCCGAGCTCATGCCGGTGCCCGTCTCCGTGGTCGACCACGACCCCCGCCAGCTCGGGCGCGAGGCCGCGAAGCTCCTCGTATCGCGCCTCGACGCCGGATCTCGCCAGGGCCCTGCCCGGCTCGTCGAGATGCCGGTGACCCTGGCGACGCGCCGGGCGGACTGAGTCCGACTCGACGGAGTTTGCATCCGAGTCGTTTCGTCGCTATGGTAACGATACCAATCAAGATCACCGCCACGACGATGAGGAGGCGAACGGCATGTCGACCGTAACGATCGACCTCGGGGGCACCGCGGTCAAGCTGGGCGTCTTCGACGACGGCCTCCTCCGCGCGTCCGACGAGTTCGCCACCGTCGACGGCGAGATCGACCTCGACGAGGTGGCCGAGCGGGTCATCCGTCTCCTCGATGGCAACCGCGCCGACGTCGTCGGCGTCGCGGTCCCCGGCATCGTCGACTCCACGGGCTCGCGCCTTCTCGCCGCGCACGGCAAGTACGCCCGGCTTCACGACCTCGACCTCTCCGCATGGTCGGTCGATCGGTTCGGATGCCCCGCCGTCGTCGAGAACGACGCACGCGCGGCCCTGATCGGCGAAGTGACCGACGGGAGCGCCCGTGGCGCCCGCGATGCAGTGCTCATCGTGCTCGGCACGGGCATCGGCACTGCCGCCCTGCTCGACGGCCGCGTCGTCCGCGGCCGGAACGGACACGGCGCCATCCTCGGCGGCCACATCACGGTCGACCTCGACGGGCCACGCTGCCCGTGCGGCAACATCGGCTGCGCAGAGGCAGTCGCCAGCACGTGGGCGCTCGCGGCGGCCGCGGAGTCGGGCACGCTCGCACTCGGACCTGAGCTCGCCGGCCGGCTCGCGAACGCCGGAACGATCGGCATCCGCGACATCGTCGAGACCCGCGAGGAGCCCGAGTCGTCGGCGATCCTCGACCGGTACATCCGGACCTGGGCCGCGGTCATCGTGACGCAGTGCCACGCGTTCGACCCCGAGGTCGTCGTGGTGACCGGCGGCGTGATGCGCGCCGCGGACGTCATCCTCCCGGCGCTCCGCGAGCGCGTGCACGCGGACCTCTGGTCATCATCCTTCCGCCCGCCGTTCGTCACACCCGACGACCCCTCAACCTCGGTGCTTCGCGGCCTCGCCGCGCTCGCCCACGACCTCGACCTCGACAGCAAAGGACGGCCATGACGACCGTTGACTCTCCGGACATCCACCTCGAGGAGTACATGCTCGACGACCGGAGCAGCTACGTGAAGCTGCCCACGGTCCCGCTGCCCGACGGCAGCGAGGTACTCGTCGGCGATGAAGCATGGAAGGTCGCGATGGACACCGCGTCAACCGGCACCACGAGCCCGCTCGTTGCCGTCGACGTGTACCCCGGCGCCGACGTGGCCGCCATCGCCGCCCGGATCCGCGAGGTGCTCCCCGAGGCCGACGTCATCGACATCGAGGATGCGGCGGCGGCCGACCTCGAGGTCATCGATGCACTCGTCGCCCGCAACCTCACCGACGACCGCGTCTTCGGCGTCATGAGCCACTTCACCGTCGACGAGTTCTACGATGCCGAGCGGCTCGCCGCGCTGCAGCGTCGCGTCGAGGAGCGGAACGGCCCGACGGTGCTCGTCGGCTGGGGTGCCGACGTCGCGGCCGGTCGTCGCGCGGACGCGCTCGTGCTCGTCGACCTCGCCAGGTGGGAGATCCAGCAGCGGCAGCGGGCGGGTGCACCGAACTGGCGCGCCGCCAACGGCGACGAGGACATCCTGCGCAAGTACAAGCGCGGGTTCTTCGTCGAGTGGCGCACCGCCGACCGGCACAAGCGCACGCTGTTCGACCGCATCGACCTGCTCGTCGACGGCAACGCGGCGCTCGACGCCGCGGGCGCCGTGCGCGGCGCGGACTTCCGCACGGCGCTCGCCGGCGCGACCGGCGCGCCGTTCCGCGTCGTCCCGTTCTTCGACCCCGGTGTCTGGGGCGGCCAGTGGATGAAGAGCACCCTCGACCTCGACCCGTCGATGGCGAACTACGCCTGGTGCTTCGATTGCGTGCCCGAGGAGAACTCGCTGCTGCTCGAGGCCGCCGGGCGGATCGTCGAGATCCCGGCGATGGACCTCGTGCTCAGCCGCCCGCGCGAACTCCTCGGCGAGAAGACCTTCGCCCGCTTCGGGGCCGAGTTCCCGATCCGGTTCGACTTCCTCGACACGATGGGCGGCGGCAACCTGTCGCTGCAGGTCCATCCGCTCACGGAGTACATCCGCGACACCTTCGGGATGGCGTACACGCAGGACGAGAGCTACTACATGCTCGACGCCGACGACGACGCCGTGGTGTACCTCGGCGTGAAGACCGGCGTCGACCCCGAGGAGATGGTCGCCGCCCTCCGCGCGGCGACCGATGGGGAGCATCCATTCGACGCCGAGAAGTACGTGAACGTGTTCCCGGCACGCAAGCACGACCACTTCGCCATCCCGGCCGGGACCGTGCACTGCTCGGGTGCGAACTCGATGGTGCTCGAGATCTCGGCGACGCCCTTCATCTTCACCTTCAAGCTCTGGGACTGGGGTCGCGTGGGACTCGATGGCGTGCCGCGACCCGTGCACCTCGACCACGGCGAGCGCAACATCCAGTGGGAACGCGACACCGAGTGGGTGCAGGACAACCTCGTCGGCCAGGTCGAGGAGCTCCGCCGCGAGCCGGGCCTCGTCGAGGAGCGGACCGGCCTGCACGAACTCGAGTTCATCGAGGTCCGCCGGCACTGGTTCGAGCAGGAGGCCGCCCACGACACGGAAGGCACGGTGAACGTCCTCAATCTGGTCGAGGGCGACGAAGTGGAGATCGTGAGCCCGACCGGCGCTTTCGCACCCTACGTGGTGCACTATGCCGAGACCTTCATCGTGCCCGCGGCCGTCGGGCCCTATGTCATCCGCCGGACGCCGAACTCCCGGAGCGAGCGCTTCGGAACCGTGAAGGCGTACGTCCGCGGGACGCGGTCCAGCGACGCCTGAGCCCGCCCGAAAGACCGACAACTCAACACGCACCACCCACAACTGAACACGCACCGCCATAACTGAACACACACCGAAACACAGCACTGCGGCACCTGCCGCAGCCCGATCGCACCGTCTTGCATCCACTCGCGAGAGTTGATACTGTGTCGAGGCGGTTGGTAACGATACCAATCTGGACAAGGGAGTTCTAGTGAAGTCACGACGCATGGTCGGAGCCGGCATCGCCGCGCTCGCCGCCGCCACGATGCTGCTGACCGGCTGCTCGGCGAACGGCGACAGCGCTGACGGCGAGGCCACGACCGGCACGCTCGATTTCTACACCGACAAGGCCGCATGGGAGGCCGACTTCGACGAGCTGAACGCCACGAGCGAGGAGGCCGTGGACATCTCGCTGAACACCACCGGCTACTCCGACGCCGCACAGTACGACGCGTTCATCAAGCAGTCGTTCCGCACGCAGAAGAGCCCGGGCCTGTTCACCTGGCACACCGGCGATTCACTGAAGCAGCTCGTGGACGAGGACCTCGTCGCCGAGACGACGGACCTCTGGACGAAGGCGATCGACGAGGGCTGGGCCACCGAGGGCCTCCGCGACGAGTACACGATCGACGACAAGCAGTACTGCGTGCCCATGAACATCGCGTACTGGGTCATGTACTACAACAAGACCATCTTCGAGGAGCAGGGCATCGAGGAGCCCACCACCTGGGAGGAGCTCGATGCAGCCGCGACGACGCTCAAGGACGCCGGCGTCACCCCGTACTACCAGACGAGCAACCTGTTCACGTTCCAGTGGTTCCAGCAGCTCGTCGCCGGCACCGACCCCGAGCTGTACAAGGGCCTCTCGAACGGTGACGTGAAGTACACCGACCCCGAGATCGTCGACATCATGAACATCTGGCTCGACGAGCACGAGCAGGGCTGGTTCAGCGACGCCGGCAGCACGGTCGACCCCGCGGTCGGACTCAAGCAGGGCGACTTCGCGATGATCAACTTCGGCTCGTTCTTCAATGGTTCGCTCGACGGCGCCGGCATGGTCTCGGGTGAGGACTACGACATGTTCGTGATCCCCGCCGTGAACGACGACCTCGGCACCACCCCGGTCTCGGTCGAGTCCGGCCCGCTCTGCGTCGCCGAGAACTCGAAGCAGAAGGACCTCGGCCTGGCGTACTCCGAATGGTGGATGTCGGCCGACGCGCAGACCGCGTGGAACACCGCGCGTGGTGACGTCGCCTTCAACCCGGAGGCCACGGTCGCCGACCCGATGCTCTCCGAGCTCGGCACCACGGTCGCCGACGGCAACCACGAGCTGTTCACGCGCTACTTCGAGGCCACGCCCACGCCGATCCTCACCGTCGCGCTCGAGCAGTTCGGCGCCTTCAACGCCAACCCGGGCGACCCGATGCCGTTCCTCGAGGCGATCCAGGCCGAGGCCGACAAGTACTGGGCCGAGCAGGGCTAATCCACCATGGCCGTCCTGCAGACGCCCGAAAGGGAGCGGGCGGAGCGGGGTCTCAGCGAGACCCCGCCCCGTCCCCCCCGGCGCACGACGCCATACCAGACGGCCGCCCGGGGCTTCATCGCCCCGGGCGTGCTGCTGGTGGCCGTCCTCCTCTACCTGCCCCTGCTGTGGACGACGTTCCTCAGCTTCACCGAGTACAACGGACTCGGCGACCCCGAGTGGATCGGCCTCGACAACTACGTCGAGATGTTCGACGACCCGGCGTTCCTCGGCTCGCTGCTGAACACCCTGCTCTGGGTCGGCGGCACGCTCCTGATCCCGGTCGGCGTCGGACTCGCGCTCGCCCTGCTCACCTGGAACCTGCCCGGGGGCATCTGGCTCCGGCTGCCGTTCCTCATCCCGTACGCGATCTCCGGCATCGGCGTCGGCGTCATCTGGTCGTTCATCCTCTCGGCCAACGGCGCCCTCGACCAGGCGCTCGCGGTGATCGGCATCACCGACCCGCCCCGCTGGCTCGTGGACGCTCCGCTGAACACGTTCGTGATGATCATCGCCGCTTCCTGGCAGGGCGTCGGCGTCAATGCACTCCTCTTCACGATCGGACTCCAGTCGATTCCGAAGGAGCCGCTCGAGGCCGCACGCGTCGACGGGGCAACAGGCGTGAGGCTCTTCTCGAGCATCCTCTGGCCGATGCTCCGTCCGCTCACCGCGGTCGTGGTCGGCCTCTCGATCGTCGCCAGCCTGAAGACCTTCGACATCGTGCTCAGCATGACGAAGGGCGGCCCCGGTCGCGCATCCGAGACGCTCGCGCTCACGATGTACCGCGAGACGTTCGTCAACAGCGATTACGGGCTCGGCTCTGCGATCGCCGTCTTCCTGTCGGTCGTCACGCTGGTCGCGTCGGTGCTCTACCTTCGCCAGCAGCTCTCCAAGAAACACGAGATGTAACCATGGCGAGATTCCTCCGCACCGCAACGCTCGTCGTCCTCGGCCTCATCTGGCTGCTGCCCGTCTATCTGCTGGTCATCAACGCGAGCAAGTCGCCCGCGACGTTCACGTCGACCCAGGCGTGGATCCCGACGGACTTCTCCCTGTTCGCCAATATCGGGGAGGCGATGCAGCTCTCGGGCCTCAGCGACAGCGTCCTCAGCACCCTGATCTACGCGATCGTCTCGCCGATCATCGCCGTCGTCGTCGGCGCCGCCGCCGGCTTCGCGATCGTCGCGCTGCGGCTCCGTCGCGGGTTCCTCTGGTTCGTCGTGATCTTCGGCGGCACGGTGTTCCCGCTGCAGATGGTGCTGCTGCCGTTGTTCGACGCGTACTCGCGGGTCGGCCTGTACGACACCCAGATCGGCATGATCATCGTGTACACCGCGATCTCGATCCCGTTCTCGGCCTTCGTCATGCGCAACTTCTTCACCGGGCCTCTCGCACAGCGTGTTCGAGGCGTCGGTGCTCGACGGCGCGACCACGTGGCGCATCTTCACGCGCGTCTACCTGCCGATGGCCTCGAGCGCGCTCGTGGCGATCTTCATCCTGCAGGCGACGTTCATCTGGAACGACCTGCTGCTCGGTCTGACGCTCACCCAGTCCGACACGGTGCGGCCGATCGTCACGACCCTCGCGGGGATGCAGAGCACCTATGGTGGCGCGCAGATGTCGACCGTCCTCGCGGCGGCCGTGCTCGTGTCGTTGCCGACGGTCGTGCTGTTCCTCTTCACGCAGAAGTTCTTCTCCCGCGGCCTCGCCCTCGGCCAGTACTAGGAGCCCGACCTTGTTCATGCGCACGTCCCACATCCCGACGGTCGCCGACCTGGCCGCGGACCCGATCACCCACCACTACGAGGACATGATCGCGCCCGCGGGCCTGACCAACCACCTCGGCACGGTGCGAGTCGACCACGACCTGACCTCGGTCACGGCGGTCCAGTTCCCGCCGGTGTCCCAAGGTCTCGCGACGACCGCGGTCGCCTTCGTCGACGGCCGGATCTTCAAGTCGTACGGTGCCCCGGTCACGCACGAGTGGCGTCCCGACCGGGTCGTGCGTCGCGCCGAGCTGCCGGGCCTCGAGCTCGAGACCACGACGGTGACCGTGCCCGGGACGACGGCCGTCGCGATCGACGTGCGGCTGCGGAACACCGGCTCCGAGGACCGGTCGGTCGAGGTCATGCTCTCGCTCGCCGCTCGCGTCGTCGCGGGCGAGCGGCGCGTGGAACACGCCCGAGTCGCCGGACGCGAAGAACGAGGCATCCGTCGACGGCGCCCGGCTCGTGTTCGCCGACGACGCCGAGACGGCGTGGAGCGTGCAGGGCGTCGACGTCCCCGCGACCGCGCGCCTGAGCGGGGTCGCGCCGGCATCCGAGGAGTTCATGGTCGGGATCGGCGGCATGGGACGCGGCGGCGACGTGACCGTCGTGCTGGATGTCCCGGCGGGCGGTGACGCCCGCTTCGGCTACATCCACGCCGTCGGCGCGAGCCGCGATGACGCGATCGCCGTGTACGACGCGGTCGCCGCCGACGTACCGGCGGCGGTCGAGGCATCCGAGCAGTACTGGAACGCCCAGCTCGAGGCGGCCGTGACGCCGGGGAACACCGAGTTCTCGGGGCACCTGCCCGTGCTCGAGACGACGTCGGAGCCGCTGCGCCGCCTGTACTGGTGGGGCATCCTCGGCGTTCTGTACTTCCGTCGCGACTACGCCGGCAATGTGCTCGGCCGCAGTTACGACACGCTCATGCCCAACTACTGGGCCACGACGACGTTCATCTGGGACTTCAGCCTGAGTTCCGTCACGCACGCGCTGCTCGACCCCGAGGCGATGCGTCGCCAGCTCGGTCACTGGATCACGAACGACACGCACACGCTCTTCGGCACCTCGTCGCTCACCGGAGCGCCCGTCGGGCAGTGGTACTCGGTGAACGACTACGCCATGACGCGACTCGTGCGCGACTACCTGCGCTTCACCGGCGACGACGGCTTCCTCGACGAGGAGCAGTCCGACGGGCGAAGCGTGCTCGACCACCTGCGATTCTGGGCGCGCGCATGGCAGGACCTGCGCCGGTCGTCGACGCTCGCCGACTACGGCGAGATCGAGAACCTGCTCGAGTGCGTGAGCTCGTACACGCACGAGGTGGCGAGCTTCAATGCGGCGAACGTGTGGAACCTGCGCGTGACCGCGGACGTGCTCGAGGCGCGCGGCGACACCGCCGCGGCGGTCGAGCTCCGAGCCGAGGCCGACGAGCTCGTCGCCGAGGTGCGCGAGCTGTACCTGCCCGGCGAGGGCTTCTTCGCCGCGCGCCAGCCCGACGGGTCGAAGCTCCCGGTGCGTCACTGCTACGACTTCAACATCGTCGGCACGACCATCTCCGGCGACCTCGACGAGGAGACCCGGCAGGAGATGGTCGCGTTCTTCCAGCGCGAGCTGCAGACGCCCGAGTGGCTCCGCGCGCTCTCGCCGTGGGATCCGGATGCCTCGTACAGCGTGCGGCCCGACCACCAGTGGAACGGCGCATACACCGCATGGCCGGCCGACTCGGCGCGCGCGCTCGTCGCCCTCGGCGAACCGCAGGTCGCACTCGACTGGCTCCCGGGCCTCGCCCGCACGGCGAACCAGGGCCCGCCCGCGCAGGCCCACTTCGTCGAGGAGGCGCAGCCGCTCGTCAACGGCGGAGCCCGCAAGGCACCGCCGCAGCTGCCGTACATCAACGACTGGGCCTGCTCCTCGGCCGGCGCCTACGTCGCGCTCGTCATCGAGTCGCTGTTCGGCGCCGCTCCCGGCCTCGACGGCCTCGGCGAGGTCGACGGCTGCGTCGACCGCATCGACCCGTCCGCCGTCCTGCGCGGCCTCCGGGTCGGCGACCGACTCGTCGACGTCCACGCCGACGGGACGGTCGTCGAGTCCCGATGACCGCGGGGCGACTCCGCGACGTGCCGCTCGACGAGATCGAGGTGCGCGGGGCGATCACGGTCGACCGCACGGATCGCGGCCTGCTGCCGCGACGCCTTCCGGCGTGGGCACGGGCGCAGATCCCCGATGCGTTCATGGTGCAGACCTCGGCCGAGAGTGCGGGGATCCGGCTGGCGTTCCGCACCTCGGCGACCGTGATCGAACTCGACGTCCGTGCGCGGCGCATGGCGCCCGATGCCGTGTCGCCGCTGCCGCCGAGCGTCTACGAGCTCACGTCGGGCGGGGAGGTCGTCGCTCGCGCCGAGGCCGTCGCCGGCGACCGATACGTCTTCTCGTTCGACCGGCCCGAGGGCCGGGTGGTCGACGGGCCGGCGTCGACCGCGCGGTTCGCGGGACTCGACGGCGGCGAGCGGGAACTCGAGCTGTGGCTCCCCTACACCGACGCGGTCGAGGTGCTCGCGCTGCGAGCGGATGCCCCGGTCGGTCGCCCGCGCGGCCGCCGCCGACCGCGGTGGCTCCACCACGGCAGCTCGATCAGCCACGGATATCGCGCCGACTCGACGACGGGCAGCTGGCCCGTCG
The DNA here is from genome assembly GCA_963758615.1 of uncultured Actinomycetota bacterium. GTDB lineage: Bacteria > Actinomycetota > Actinomycetes > Actinomycetales > Microbacteriaceae > Agromyces. The sequence continues at coordinate 604,371 of CAVWVZ010000008.1, forward strand.
TGGCCGCGCTCGCCGCGGATGCCGACCTCACGAACGTCGCCTTCTCGGGCAATGCGATGCTCGACCCGTTCACCGCCCGGACGATGCGCGATGCCGCCGCGGATCTCATCAGCGTGAAGGTCGGCATCAACCTCGTGAACGGCGACGTGATGCGCCGACGCGCCTTCCTTCCGGCGGTGCACGGGTTCCTCGACACGGTTCGCGAGGGACATCCCGACACGCCGATCGTGGTCGTCTCGCCCATCTGGTGCTCGCCGGTCGAGCGGGCCGCAGGACCGACGATCCAGGATCCGACGAAGGCGATCGAGTGGTCGATCGCCGGGGGCACCCATGAGGACGTGACGCAGGGCAAGCTCTCACTGGCCTCGATCCGCGACGACCTCCGCGAGATCGTCGCCGCGCGGGCGCTCGCCGACCCGAACCTCCGGTATCTCGACGGACTCGAGCTCTACGGACCTGCCGATGCGGCGCGGATGCCGCTGCCCGACAACCTCCATCCGGGACCCGACGCCCAACGCCACATCGGCGAGCGGTTCGCGGAGCTCGTGCTCACGCCGTTCGCGGGTCCTCGGGGCTGACCGCCCACGGGGCGCCCAGCTCGGCGAAGGTGCGCCCCTCGCCGATGACCCTGGCGCTCCACTGCTCGAGGTCGTCGACGACGAGGTGCGCGCCCTCGGGACCTTCGAGGCGGGTGATGTGCGACGGGTCGATGCGGGTCGGAGGGGTGCTCGTGCGCACTGCCTCGAGTACGCGCATGAAGGCGCCGGTCGACGCCGCGGGCACGAGGAGCGGCACCTCGTCGACGAGGTGGTCGACCAGGTTCGCGAGCAGGCCGACCCGCGGGTGTTCGGTCGTGACGGGGAGCGCGGCACCCGGTTCGAACAGCTGCACGACGTCGAGGGTGTACCAGAGCACGAGACGACCGGCGGTCCCGTCGACGATGACGCATGGTTCGCTGCGACGCGGCGCGGTGAGGCTGAGCGCGCACGCGAGCGTGCTCCCGTCGGCGAGGTCGACGATGAGCGACGACGTGTCGTCGGCCTCGATGTCGTTCGCCCGGTACAGGTCGAGGCGCACGCGCGAGACTGCTCGGTGCGGACCCACGTGCCCAGGGCGCCGAAGCGCTCGAGCTCGCCGATCGCACCGGCCGCCACCAGGTCGCGCATGACCGGCACCGCCGATGATGCGAGGCTCTGGAAGCCGAGCTGCACCGCGCGACCGGTGTCAGCGGCGGTGTCGAGCAGGCGGTGGAACTCGTCGATCGTGGGGGTCGGCGGCTTCTCGAGCAGCACGTGCGCGCCCGACCGCATCGCCTCGACGGCGAGCGGCAGGTGCGTGTGCATCGGGGTCGACAGCACCACGATGTCGAGGTGCTCGGCGGCGATCATCTCGCTCGCCTCGCGGTAGGCGCGAACCGTGTCGTGCTCGGCCGACGGCGCTCGGTGGTCGGCGACGGCGGCCAGCACCGCCCGACCCTCGCGTTCGAGGGCGCGGGCCGCTTGCACGTGGCTCGCGCCGTGACCGCGCACGCCCGCGATGCCGACCCGCGGAAGGTGCGCGGTCATGCGAGCTCGGCGACCTGGGCGATCGTGACCTGCCGGGGCGGGTTGGGCACCTGGACCTCCATCCGAGAAGCGGTTCGGTTCCGACGCTACGCCGTCCGAGGCCGGGATCGTCGCGCCGACGGGGTGTCGAAGGGCGACAAGCTCAGTGCGGGGCTGCGGTCGTGCTCGACCGCACCACCAGGCGGGTCGGCAGCGGCGCGCCCGAGTCGGGCAGCGGGTCGGCCAGGTCCTCGCCGAGCAGGTGGAGCACCACGTCGACGGCGAGGCGCCCCTGCTCGCCGGGACGCTGCTCGATCGTCGTGAGCCCGAACATCTCGGCGTACTCGTGTCCGTCGACGCCGATGACCGACAGGTCGGCAGGCACCGCGAGGCCGAGCCGCTCGGCCGCCCGGATGGCGCCGAACGCCATCTCGTCGGAGGCGGCGAACACCGCCGACGGCCGCCGCCCGGGGTGGCCGAGCAACTGCAGGGCGCCGGTGTGCCCGCCGGGCATGCTCATCTCGGCCTCGACGACGTGCGCGTCGGCCTCCGACGCGTTGCCCACAGCCGCCATCGCCTCGAGGAAGCCCTCGCGGCGACATCCCTGCACGCTCTCGGGGTGCGCGGACGCGCCCTCGCCGGCGAGATGTGCGATTCGCGTGTGGCCGAGATGCAGCAGGTGCTCGGTGGCGAGGGCGCCGGCCGCGCGATCGTCGATCGAGAGGCGGGCGCCGCCGGCGCCGCTGCCGCCGAGGCTCACGAGCGGCTTCTCGCGGCGGTCGAGTGCGGCAGTCTCGCTCTCGGTGAGGTCGACGCCGACGGCGATCACCGCGTCGACGCGCTTCCGGGCGAGGAAGAAGTCGAACACGCGATCGCGGTCCTCCCCGGCAGAGCCCACGTTGTAGAGCGTCAGGTCGTAGCCCGCCGTGAGCAGTGCCCGCTCGATGCCCTCGAGCACCTCGCCGAAGAACCAGCGGTTGACGAACGGGATCACCACGCCGACGTTCATGGTGCGACCGGTGACGAGACTGGCGGCCGCGGGCGATGCGATGTAGCCGATCTCGGCGGCTGCGACCTCGACCCGTCGTCGGGTCGAGTCGGCGACGTGTCCGCGACCCGAGAGCGCGCGCGACGCCGTGGCCTTCGAGACCCCGGCCAGCCGTGCCACGTCGCCGATCGCGGCCATCAGCAACCCCCTCCATCGGGCAGTTCCGGTGCTGAGCATAGTGGTTGCGACCGCCGCCATGGAACCGGTTCCAGAGGGCGAATCGGATGCCCCGCGGCAGGTCCCGCGCAGCGTGGGAGCGCTCTCCGCCTGCATGCGAGGCATCCGCGCATGGTGCCCGATTCGTGATCTACGCTCCCTTGTGGTCGCCCGGGCACCTGTCCTAGCGTTGAGGCTGGAACCGGTTCCCGATCTTCCGCGGGCATATGCCGGCGCCACACCTGCACCACACTCGATGAGGAGATGGACATGAGACTCACACGGCATCGCCGTTGGATCGGCCCCGTGGCGGTGGCCGCGGCGGTCGGATTCGCACTCACTGCGTGTACCGGCGACATCGCCGCCGAAGACGCAGCCGACACCGATTGCGCCGACTACGAGGAGTACGGCACGTTCGACGGCGCCGAGGTCACGGTCGCCGGCACGATCCTCGACCTCGAGGCCGACCGACTGAGCGAGTCCTGGGCCGACTTCGAGACCTGCACGGGCATCAGCGTCGACTACCAGGGCTCGAGCGAGTTCGAGGCCCAGATCGCGGTGCTCGCCGAGGGCGGCAACGCCCCCGACGTCGGCATCGTCCCGCAGCCGGGCCTACTGAACCGGCTCGCCGCCGGCGGGTGGCTCATTCCCGCGTCGCAGCCCGTCGTCGACAACATCGACGAGTGGTGGGACCCCATCTGGAAGGAGTACGCCACGGTCGACGGCGAAGTGTACGCCGCTCCGCTCATGGCCAGCATCAAGGGCTACGTCTGGTACTCGCCGGCGGAGTTCGAGGAGAACGGCTACGAGATCCCGACGACACTCGACGAGCTCACCGAACTCTCCGAGCAGATCGCGGCCGACAGCGGTCGACAGCCGTGGTGCGTCGGGCTCGAGTCGGGTGACGCGACCGGATGGCCGGGCACCGACTGGGTCGAGGACTACGTGCTGCGCCTGCACGGCCCCGAGGTCTACGACCAGTGGGTCACGCACGGCATCCCGTTCAACGACCCGCAGGTCGCGGAGGCGTTCGACGAGGTCGGCGCGTACCTGAAGAGCGAAGAGATGGTCAACGCCGGCATCGGCGACGTGTCGACGCTGGTCACCGAGGCCTTCCAGACCGGCGGCCTGCCGATCCTCGACGGCGAGTGCTCGCTGCACCACCAGGCCTCGTTCTACGAGACGTTCTGGAACCCCGAGGGCGGCGACGCCAACACGGTCGCCTCCGACGGCACGGTCTTCGCGTTCCTGCTTCCGCCCGTCGAGGCCGGCGGCGGTCTGCAGGTCACCGGCGGCGGCGAGTTCCCGGTCGCGTTCCGCGACGCCGAAGAGGTCGAGGCATTCCGCCACTACCTCTCGAGCGATCTCTGGGCGAACAACCGGGTCAGCCTCGGCGGTGTCATCAGCGCGAACAAGGGGCTCGACCCCGAGGTCGCGTCGAGTGAGCTGCTCGTGCAGTCGATCGAGATTCTCCAGAACCCCGAGACCACGTTCCGGTTCGACGGGTCCGACCTGATGCCCGGTGCCGTCGGCGCCGATTCCTTCTGGAAGGGCATCGTTGCCTGGGTCGGCGGTGGGAGCACGACTCAGGTGCTCGACACCATCGAAGCCAGCTGGCCGGCGAGTTAGTAGCGCGCATCACGCCGCAAGCGGCATGATCGAGGGGCGGGGTTTCGCGACCCCGCCCCTCGTCACCCGGTTCCAACGACGACTGCGTTCAATGATGAACATTGGGAGGCACGATGACCACGCCCGATCTCCTCGGCAAGATCCTGCAGGTGGTGATGGGCCTCGTCGTGTTGGCCGCGGTCGTCGGCCTGCTCATCTTCTTCATCGACAAAGCACCGAAGAAGGGTCGCGACTACTGGCAGCTCGCGCTCTTCCTGCTGCCGGCGATGCTCTTCGTCGCGATCGGCCTGGTCTATCCCGCCATCCGCACGAGCTTCCTCGCATTCCAGAACAATGATGGCGAGTGGACCCTCGACAACTTCATCTGGATGTTCACGCAGCCCGCCGCCATCCGCACGCTCATCAACACGTTCCTCTGGGTGGCGCTCGCCCCGGTCATCTCCACGGTGATCGGCCTCGCGTACGCCGTGTTCATCGACAAGTCGCGCGGTGAGAAGTACTACAAGGTGATCCTGTTCATGCCGATCGCCATCTCGTTCGTCGGGGCGGGCGTCATCTGGGGCTTCGTCTACGACTACAACGGCGTCGGCGATCAGATCGGCCTGCTGAACGCGATCGTGGTCGCGTTCGGTGGCGAACCGGTGCAGTGGTTGCAGACCGACCCGATCAACACGGTCCTGCTGATCGTCATCATGATCTGGATCCAGACCGGATTCGCGATGGTGTTGCTCAGCGCCGCCATCAAGGGCGTCCCCACCGAGCAGATCGAGGCGGCCGAACTCGACGGCACGAACGCCTGGCAACGGTTCCTGAACGTGACCGTGCCGGGCATCCGAGGCTCACTCGTGGTGGTGTTCACGACCATCTCGATCGCCACGCTGAAGGTCTTCGACATCGTACGAACGATGACGGCGGGTAACTTCAACACCAGCGTGGTCGCCAACGAGATGTACACGCAGGCGTTCCGCGCGAGCGAGATCGGGCGGGGGTCCGCCCTCGCGCTCATCCTGTTCGTGTTCGTGCTCCCGATCATCATCTACAACGTCAATGTGCTTCGCAAGCAGAGGGAGATCCGATGAGCAGCGTCGCCCCCGCCGACCTCCCGATCGACAAGGAACTCGCCGATGGCGAGGCCGCCGTGCTCGCCGAGAGTGAGCCCGGCACGAAGGCAGCCCGCGTCAAGAAGCGCCTCACTTCGCGCACGGCGACGATCGCGTCGCTCGTCATCGCCGTGGTCTGGACGATCCCGACGTTCGGCCTGCTGGTCTCGTCGTTCCGCCCTGCCGAGCTCATCCGCACCACGGGGTGGTGGACGATCTTCCAGAACCCCGGCCTCACGCTCGAGAACTACGCCACCGTGCTCTTCTCGACGTCGTCGTCATCACCGCAGCTCGGCTCCTACATCGTGAACTCGATCGCGATCACCCTGCTCGGCACGCTGATCACGTTGGTCTTCGCGGCGATGGCGGCCTACGCGTTCGCGTGGATCAGGTTCAAGTGGGTGAACTGGTTGTTCATCTTCGTGTTCGCACTGCAGATCATCCCCCTGCAGATGTCGCTCGTGCCCCTGCTGCAGATCTTCTCGACGTGGCTCCGGCCGATGCAGGCATGGCTGCACGACATCGTGCCGATCATTCCCGAGCAGAACTACCTTCCGCTCTGGCTCGCACACGCGATGTTCGGCCTGCCGCTCGCCATCTTCCTGCTGCACAACTTCATCTCCGACATCCCCGCCGACGTCATCGAAGCGGCGAAGGTCGACGGTGCGACGCACGGGCAGATCTTCTTCCGCATCGTGCTGCCGCTCGCGACCCCCGCGCTCGCGTCGTTCGCGATCTTCCAGTTCATCTGGGTCTGGAACGACCTGCTCGTCGCGCTCATCTTCTCGGGCGGCACTCAAGACGTGGCGCCGATCACCCAGCGATTGGCGGAGCTCGTCGGCACGAGAGGCCAGGAGTGGCAGTTGCTGACGGCCGCGGCATTCGTCTCGATCGTGATCCCGCTGATCGTGTTCTTCAGCCTGCAGAGATACTTCGTGCGCGGACTCCTGGCAGGCGCCACGAAGGGCTGACGCGTCGATGACGGGCAGGGGGACGCGGATGCCGCGGGTGGGAGCCGCGGCCTCCGCCATGCAACCCATGGCAGTGCGCGACGCGACGCGGTAGAACGGGATGCATGGCGGCCTCACCACTGCTCCTCGGTCCCATGCTGCGGTTCGTCGACGAGACCTCCGCGAGCATCTGGGTCGAGACGCGAGCCGATTGCCACGTGACGGTCAGCGCGGAAGGCCGGTCATGGCACGCCCGGAGCTTCTCCGTCCACGGCCACCACTACGCACTCGTCGAGGTCGACGGCCTCGAGCCGGGCACGGAGCGACCCTACGACGTGCAGATCGACGGCCGGCGCGTCTGGCCCGAGGCGGACTCGGAGTACCCGGCGCCGGTGATCGAGACACGCACGCCCGGACGGCCGGTGCGGATCGCCTTCGGGTCGTGCCGCACGAGCGTCTCCCACGACAAGCACGGGAATCGCACGCACGGCGTGGACTCGCTGCGCGCCTTCGCCCTCGCCGTCGCCGACGGCCGAGCGGAGCGTCCCGACCTGCTCCTCTTCCTGGGCGACCAGGTGTACGCGGACTCGACCTCGAAGGAGATGCAGGACTTCATCCGCAGCCGGCGCGATATCCGCGAGGAGCCGGGGAAGGAGCTCAAGGACTACGAGGAGTACGGGCATCTCTACGAGCTCGCGTGGTCGGACGCAGCCAATCGATGGCTGCTCTCCACGCTTCCCAGTGCCATGATCTTCGACGACCACGACATCCGCGACGACTGGAATGCCTCGCTCGACTGGAAGCGGAAGATGGAGGCCACGTCGTGGTGGCACGGGCGCATCGTCGCCGGCCTGGCGTCGTATTGGGTCTACCAGCACCTGGGCAACCTGTCGCCCCGAGCACGGGCGGCGGACGAGGTGTGGCGCCGCATCGTCGGCCACGAGGGGCAGGTCGAACTCGATCTCACCGACGTGCTCGACACGTTCGCCGAGCGGTGCGACGCGGATCCCGACGGCTACGGCTGGAGCTACTGCCGGGACTTCGACGACGTGCGGCTGATCGTCGTCGACTCGCGGGTGGCCAGGGACCTGACGCCGTCGGATCGCGGCCTGTTGGACGCCCAGGAGCTCGAATGGCTCGACGAGCAGATGCGCGGGGGTTTCCGCCACGTCCTCGTGGCCAGCTCGCTCCCGTTCCTGCTGCCCCTCGGCCTGCACCACGTCGAGGCCTGGGATGAGGCAGTCGCCCAGGGCGCGTGGGGGAGACCGGCGGCGTGGATCGGCGAACGGCTGCGGCAGGCGGTCGACCTCGAGCACTGGGCGGCGTTCCAGAACAGCTTCCAGGCCGTGGCCCGGATCGTGACGGAGGTGGCCGACGGCGAACGCGGCACCGCGCCGCAGACCGTGACGTTCCTGTCGGGTGACGTGCACTACTCGTTCCTCGCGGAGGTGGAGCGCGAGGGCGGCGGCCGCATCGTGCAGGCGGTCTGCTCGCCGGTGCGCAATCCGCTTCCGCGGTTTCTGCGCTGGTTCGCCGTCGTCATGTCCTACGGCGTGGCGACCCCGATCGGTGCGTTGGCGGCTCGCTCGGTCCACGTGCCCGACCCGCCGTTCCGGTGGCGCACGGTCAAGGGCCCCTGGTTCGACAACAACCTGGCCCTGCTCGAGGACGGTCCCGACGGGCTGACGATGACCTGGCACACCGGCGTGGTCGACCACGGTGACGAGGCGCACCCTCGACTCGAGGACGTGGCATCCGTCATCGTGCCGGCGAGGCGCGACGCCGCCGTGGTGTCGCGGAGCGGGTCATCGCGCCGACCTCGATCGGCGCGGCGGCCGATCACGCGGTGAGCGAACGCCCATCGCAACGTCCTCGTGGGCGGGAGGAGGCACGCGGGCGCGACGTAGGGTGAATCCATGAGCATGCATGGGGGCGCGCCAGGCGGGCAGACGGGCCGATACGGCAAGGGGCGCACCCGCATCGCGTCGGCCGATGAGGCGGCGCAGCGCGCCGAGAACGCCGAGGCGCCGAAGATCCCGAACCTGCTGGGACGCATCGCCGAACTGTTCTCGGCGCACAAGGCCGCGCTCATCACCACGGTCGTGCTCGTGCTCATCGGCGCGGCGCTCAGCGTGATCCCGCCGCTGCTCACCCAGCGGGCGTTCGACGACGGACTCTTCCCGGTCGATGCGAGTGGCGCGACATCCGGCCCGAACATCCCCGTGCTGACGACGCTCGTGCTGGCGATGATCGCCGTGTTCATCGTCTCCGCGCTGCTTGGCGTGTGGCAGACGTGGCTCACGGCGAACATCGGCAACAAGGTCATGGGCACGCTGCGCGTGCGGCTCTTCACGCACCTGCAGGCCATGGAGCTCAGCTTCTTCACCCGCACGAAGACCGGCGTGATCCAGTCGCGACTGCAGAACGACGTCGGCGGGGTCGCGAGCGTGCTCACGAACACGGTGTCGAGCGTCCTCGGCAACACGGTCACCGTGATCTCCGCGTTCATCGCGATGCTCATCCTCAACTGGCAGCTCACGATCATCGCGGTCGTGCTGATGCCGATCATGATCATCGCCCAGCGGCGCGTGGGGCAGGTGCGCGCGCGCATCGCGGGCAAGACGCAGGAGTCGCTTTCCGAGATGACGGCGATCACGCAGGAGACCCTGAGCGTGTCGGGGATCCTGCTGTCGAAGAGCTTCACCCGGCAGCGCAGCGAGATCGAGCGCTACGCCGACGAGAACCACAACCAGATCCACCTGCAGGTGAGCCAGCAGATGAGCGGCCAGTGGTTCTTCGCGATGGTGAACATCTTCATGTCCTCGATCCCCGCGATCGTCTACCTGGTCTCGGGGTGGCTGATCGCCGGTGGATCGGCGGATGTCACGGCCGGCACGATCGTCGCGTTCACCACGGTGCAGGCCCGCCTGCTGTTCCCGCTCATGGGGCTCATGCGGGTGGCCCTCGACCTGCAGACTTCCAGCGCGCTGTTCGCGCGGATCTTCGAGTACCTCGACCTGAAGCCCGCGATATCGGATGTCGCGGACGCGCGCTCGGTGCCCACCGACGGGGCTCTCGGGCGGGTGGAGTTCGATCGGGTGTCGTTCCGGTACCCCGACGCCGACGGCGAATCCCGTCCGACCCTCGACGATGTGAGCTTCGCGATCGAGCCCGGTCAGTTCGCAGCGTTCGTGGGCCCGAGCGGGGCGGGCAAGACCACGGTGTCGTACCTCGTGCCGCGGCTCTACGAGGCGTCATCCGGCGCGGTCCGCTTCGGCGGAACCGACGTGCGCGAGCTCAGCCAGGAATCGCTGATGTCGCACATCGGCATCGTGAGCCAGGAGACCTATCTCTTCCACGCCACGATCGCCGAGAACCTGCGCTACGCGCGCCCCGACGCCACCGACGCCGAGCTCGAGTCGGCCGCTCGGGCCGCGAACATCCACGAGACGATCGCCTCGTTCCCCGAGGGGTACGCCACGGTCGTCGGCGAGCGCGGCTACCGGCTCTCGGGTGGCGAGAAGCAGCGCATCGCCATCGCGCGGGTGCTCCTGAAGGATCCGGCGGTGCTCGTGCTCGACGAGGCCACGAGCGCGCTCGACACGATCTCCGAGCGAGTGGTGCAGGAGGCGCTCGACGACGCCGCGCGCGGGCGCACGACGATCGCGATCGCGCACCGCCTCTCGACCGTGGTCGCGGCCGACGTGATCTTCGTGATCGTCGCCGGCCGCGTCGTCGAGCAGGGCACGCACGCCGAGCTGGTCGGGGTCGACGGGGTGTACGCCTCGCTCTACCGCCAGCAGGAGCAGCGCCCCGTGCTCGAGGCCTGAGCCGTCGGTCGACGCCTGAGCCGTCGGTCGAGTAGGCCCGCCAGGGCCGTATCGAGGCCAAGGGTCTCGATACGCTCGCTGGCGCTCGCTACTCGACCGGCGTCGGGCTACTCGACCGGCGTCGGGCTACTCGACCCGCTCGGCGCCGCGCTCGGCGAGCATGTCGTTCATCAGGTCGATCTCGGCCTGCTGGCTGGCGACGATCGAGTTCGAGAGGTCGACGACGACGTCGTTCGACGAGCGTTCGAGCGCGGCTTCGGCCATCTCGACGGCGCCAGTGTGGTGCGCGATCATGAGCTCGAGGAACATCACCTCGGCGGCCTGACCTTCGAGACCCTGCAGCTCCTCGATCTGCTGCGGCGTCGCCAGTCCGGGCATCGGGTCGCCCGGCGTGTGCGTGGCGTGCCCCTCCTCCGGGTCGTGCGTGGCATGCCCGGCGCCGCCCTCGGCGGGGCGGGTCATCCACGTCATCGACGGCTCGGAGCCCGCCTGCGAGAGATCCCACTCGGCGAGCCATCCGTACATCTGGCCCGCCTGCTGCGCCTGCGTCGTCGCGATGTCGTAACCGAGCAGGCGCACGTCGGGGTCGTCGGTGAGGTCGCGGATGATCATCGCGAGCTCGACGCCCTGCTGGTGATGCACCTGCATGTCTCGGGCGAAGCCCGCCTCGGCGCTGGTGTCGGTCGGGGTGGGCTCGGCGAGGGTCGACAGGCGGCCGATCGAGAACGCCGCGACCGCGACGATGACGATGGCCACCGCCGCCGCGATGATGACCGCGATGCGAGCGCCGCGGCTCATGCGGTGGTGCTCCTGCGCGTCGTGATGCTCGTCGTGCGCCTCGGGAGCGCCGGGCGCGCCCGTCGGATGGTGCTCGTGACCGTCGGTCACGAGGCCTTGCCGGGCGCGTCGATCGCGCCCGTGCAGAGCGCGCCGGGCTCGGGCACGTTCTGGCTCTGCCAGTACTCCTCGAGGAACTCGGGGATGCGCGCGTCGTCGGCCTCGTCGAGCTGCAGCTGGGAGTTCCAGCCGCTCAGCACGATCGGCGAAGGCAGGCCCTCGAACGGCGAGAGCACGATGTAGGTCGAGGGCAGCTTCGACTTCAGGGTCTCGAGGTCGGCGTCACTGAGGCTCGGGTCGTAGGTGACCCAGATCGCCCCGTGCTCGAGCGAATGCACGGCGTTCTCGTTGGGCACCGGCTCGGTGTAGACGCCGCAGTTCAGCCACGCGGCGTTGTGCTCGCCGCCGGCAGGCGGGGTCTGCGGGTAGTCGACGGCGCCCTCGACGTGGTCCGACGCGTTCTCGAACGTCTCGACGCCCTCGATCGTGGCGCCCTCGCCGCCGGCGGTGTACTTGGCGGCTTGCGGCGTGAGGACGATCGACGTGATCAGGAGGCCCACCACGACCGCGCCGGCCACCGCGCCGCCCCAGATCGCGATGCGACGGTTGCGGCGCGAGCGCGCCTCGCGGACGCGGAACTCCTCGAGCTTGCGCTGGCGCTCGGCGGCGCGCTGCTCCTTGACGGTCGGCTTCTTCGCCTTGGTGGGGGGTACGGGCGGGGTCGCGCTCACGCGTGGGCCTCTCTCGGTGGACGGGGTCGATTGAACGACGTCTTCGATCAATACGAACGTATGCAGCTGGGAGAACGCTCATCGCGCGCCCGCATTCCGTTCCTACGATTCTGCGGCACGACTCCTCCTGTCGGTAGCCACGAACGGAATCGGCTGCCCGCTTCAGCCCCGCAACGCCGTGCGCGTTCGGGCTAGGCTGGGCGCGTGAACTCGTCCCTGCTGTGTTGTCGTCGCTGAGACAGGCGACCCTCTCTTCAGCGTCGCGCACCGCCTTCGGCGCAGCAGACGCACTTTGACACAAGGAATGAACACGGCATGAAGTACGCAGAGAACATCGTCGATCTCGTCGGCAACACCCCGCTCGTCAAGCTGAATCGGGTGACCGAGGGCGTGACGGATGCCACGGTGCTGGTGAAGCTCGAATACCTGAACCCGGGCGGCTCCTCGAAGGACCGCATCGCCGGCCGCATCATCGACGCCGCCGAACGCGAAGGGCTGCTGAAGCCGGGCGGCACGATCGTCGAGCCGACCTCGGGCAACACCGGCGTCGGGCTTGCGCTCGTGGCGCAGCAGCGGGGCTACCGCTGCATCTTCGTGTGCCCCGACAAGGTCGGCGAAGACAAGCGCAACGTGCTCACCGCCTACGGGGCCGAGGTCGTCGTCACGCCGACGGCAGTGGCACCCGACAGCCCCGAGTCCTACTACGGCGTCTCCGACCGGCTCGCCCGCGAGATCCCGGGCGCGTTCAAGCCGAACCAGTACGAGAACCCCAACGGGCCGCGCTCGCACTACGAGACCACCGGACCCGAGATCTGGCGCGACACCGAGGGCAAGGTCACCCACTTCGTCGCCGGCGTCGGCACGGGCGGCACGATCACGGGCACCGGCCGCTACCTGCGCGAGGTCTCGGGCGACAACGTGCGCATCATCGGCGCCGACCCCGAGGGCTCGGTCTACTCCGGCGGCACCGGCCGCCCCTACTTCGTCGAGGGCGTCGGCGAGGACTTCTGGCCGGGTGCCTACGACCCGAAGGTCCCGCACGAGATCATCGAGGTCTCCGACGCCGAGTCGTTCGCGATGACGCGCCGCCTCGCCCGTGAAGAGGGCATCCTCGTCGGCGGGTCGAGCGGCATGGCCGTCGTGGCCGCGCTCAAGGCCGCGGCATCCGCCGGCCCCGACGACGTGTTCGTGGTGCTGCTGCCCGACGGCGGCCGCGGCTATCTCGGCAAGATCTTCAACGACAAGTGGATGCGCGCGTACGGCTTCGGCAACGCGCCCGCCGGCCACACGATCGCCGACATCCTCGCGGCCAAGGCCGACCGCACCGAGTCGCTCGTCTACGTGCACCCGAACGACACCGTGCGCGAGGCGATCGACCGCATGACCGAGACCGGGGTGTCGCAGCTGCTCGTGCTCTCGGCCGAGCCGCCCGTGGTGCTCGGCGAGGTCCTGGGCGCGCTGCACGAGGCGGAGCTGCTCGACCAGGTGTTCTCCGGGCGGGCCAAGCTCACCGACGAGGTCGCGAGCGTGGTGGGCGAATCCCTGCCGCTCATCGGGGTCACCGAGCCCGTGGCATCCGCTCGCACCGCATTCGCCGACGAGCCCGCGATGCTCGTCACCGACGGCGGCAAGGCACTCGGCGTCATCACCCGCACCGACCTGCTCACGTACCTGTCGGCCTGACGAACGATCCAGAAGAGAACGACACCATGAACAGCGACGCACGATTCGACACCCGCGCGATCCACGCCGGGCAGGAGTTCGATCCGACGACCGGCTCCGTCATCCCGCCCATCTACGCGACCTCGACGTACGTGCAGGACGGCATCGGCGGCCTGCGCGGCGGCTACGAGTACTCGCGCGGCGGCAACCCCACCCGCACCGCGCTCGAGACGCAGCTCGCCGCACTCGAGGGCGGTGCGCGCGGACTCTCGTTCGCGTCGGGCCTCGCGGCCGAGGACGCGCTGCTTCGCACCGTGCTGGTGCCCGGCGATCACGTCGTCATCGGCAACGACGTCTACGGCGGCACGCACCGGCTCATCCGCCGCATCTTCGGCGACTGGGGCGTGCGGCACACGACCGTCGACACGAGCGACATCGACGCGGTGCGCGCCGCGATCGAGCTCGGCACCACCAAGGTGCTCTGGGTCGAGACGCCCTCGAACCCGCTCATGAAGATCAGCGACATCGCGGCGCTCTCGGAGCTCGGCAACGAGGCCGGTGCGCTCGTCGTCGTCGACAACACGTTCGCCTCGCCCGCCCTGCAGCAGCCGCTCGAGCTCGGCGCCGACGTCATCGTGCACTCGACGACGAAGTACCTGGGCGGGCACTCCGACGTCATCGGCGGTGCGCTCGTGTTCGGTGCCGGCGACGAGCGCGCCGAGGTCGCCGAGCGCGTGACGTTCACCCAGTTCGCGGCCGGCGCGGTCTCGGGTCCGTTCGACGCGTTCCTCACGTCGCGGGGCATCAAGACGCTCGGCATCCGGATGCAGCGACACAGCCAGAACGCCCTCGCGATCGCCCGGCGCCTCGAGGAGCACGCCGGCATCGAGCGCGTGTACTACCCCGGGCTCGAGTCCCACCCCGGCCACGAGCTGGCCGGCCGGCAGATGTCGGGCTTCGGCGGCATGCTCTCGATCGCGCTCACGGGCGGGGCCGACGCTGCGCGCCGGTTCGCGGAGTCGACCGAGCTGTTCCAGCTCGCCGAATCGCTCGGCGGGGTCGAGTCGCTCGTGAACTACCCGTCCGAGATGACCCACGCCTCGGTGAAGGGCACCGAGGCCGAGGTGCCCGAGTCGATCGTGCGCCTCTCGGTCGGCATCGAGGACGTCGACGACCTGCTGGCCGACATCGACCAGACGCTCGAGCGCCTGTCGTCGGTCGAGTAGCGACGAAGGAGCGTATCGAGACCACTCGCACGGGTCTCGATACGGCGCTGGCGCGCCTACTCGACCGGCGGCGGGTGGGAAGCGCTGGCGCGCCTGTCGTCGGTCGAGTAGCGACGAAGGAGCGTATCGAGACCACGAGCACGGGTCTCGATACGGCGCTGGCGCGCCTCCTCGACCGCCGGTAGGTGGGAGAATGGGAGTGCTGGCGTCCGGCACGTCACCGGCGCCGAGGGGATGATCTCCCATGGTCTGGTTCTGGGTGACTCTGATCGTCATGGTCATCATCGCGATCGTGCTGTTCTTCATGTCGGTGAAGATCGTGAAGCAGTACGAACGCGGCGTGGTGCTGCGCTTCGGCCGACTCCTGGGCGTGCGAGACCCGGGCATCCGGTTCATCATCCCGATCGTCGACGTGATGACCAAGGTGTCGCTGCGCATCGTGACCGTGCCGATCCAGTCGCAGGGCATCATCA
Source organism: uncultured Actinomycetota bacterium (assembly GCA_963758615.1). Lineage (GTDB taxonomy): Bacteria > Actinomycetota > Actinomycetes > Actinomycetales > Microbacteriaceae > Agromyces. The sequence continues at coordinate 619,557 of CAVWVZ010000008.1, forward strand.
CGAAGGACAACGTCAGCGTCGGCGTCTCAGCGGTCGCGTACTACCGCATCGTCGATCCGACGAAGTCGGTGATCGCCATCGAGAGCGTGAGGTCCGCGATCGACCAGATCGCGCAGACCACCCTGCGAAAGGTCGTCGGCCAGCACCACCTCGACGAGACGCTCGCCGAGACGGCGAAGCTGAATGTCAACATCCGCGAGATCCTCGACGTGGTCACCGTCGACTGGGGTGCGCAGGTCACGCTCGTCGAACTCAAGGACATCCTGCTGCCCGACTCGATGAAGCGCGCCATGGCCAGGCAGGCCGAGGCCGAGCGCGAGAAACGGGCGAAGATCATCGCCGCTGAGGGCGAGGCGCTTGCCGCGGCCCAGCTCGGCGTCGCCTCGGACACGATGATGGCGCATCCGCTCGCGCTGCAGCTGCGCACGCTGCAGACGCTCGTGGAGGTCGGCGTCGACAAGAACACCCTCGTTGTGGTGCCGGCGCCGCTGCTGGGTTCGATCGAGGGGCTCACGGCGTTCATCGATCGCGAGGCGGCGACCGCCCAGGTGCGGGGAGGCGCGAGACTGGCAGGATCTTGATGGGTAGTGTCACTGCTGCCATCGGCGCATGACGGTGGGATGCCGCAGAATGGGCGGGTGACTTCGACCCAGCCCGCTCCCGCCACCGCCGAGGTTGCGGCGACGACCGCCGACGGCGCGCACCACGGCACGCTCGGCCTCGGGCAGGGCACGGCGCTCTACATCGCGAGTGTGCTCGGCACCGGAATCCTCGTGCTGCCCGGCATCGCGGCCGCCGCAGCCGGTCCGGCGTCGATCGTCGCGGTGGCCGCGGTGCTCGTGCTCTCCATCCCGCTCGCCGGCACTTTCGCCGCGCTCGCCGCACGCTACCCCGACGCGGGCGGCGTGGCGAGCTACGTGCGGCGCGCGCTGGGCGGCACGGCTGCGCGCATGGCCGGCTACTGGTTCTTCTTCGGCGTGTGCGTCGGCGCGCCGGTGCTCGCAGTGCTCGGCGGCGAGTACGTCGTCGCCGTGCTCGGCGTCGACCGCGCGGCGGTCCCCATCATCGGCTTCGCGGTCTTCGTTCCGCCGTTCATCGCCAACTGGTTCGGCGTGCGCGTGGCCGGGTGGGTGCAGTTCGTGCTCACCGGGTTGCTCATCACGGTGGTGGTCACCGTGGTCGCCGTGACCTTCCCGGCGGTCGAGGTGTCGAACTTCCAGCCGTTCCTTCCGAACGGCTGGGCCGGGGTCGGGGTCGCGATCAGCCTGTTCGTGTGGGCGTTCGCCGGCTGGGAGGTCGGTACGCACATCGCGGGTGAATTCCGGAATCCTCGACGCACGATCCCGCTCGCCACGGCGATCGCGGTCGTGGTCGTCGGCGCCGGCTACCTGGCGCTGCAGATCGTCACCGTCGCGGTGCTCGGCGACCGAGCGGGCGAGGGACAGGTGCCACTGCTCGACCTCGTCGAGACCACCGCGCCCGGCGTCGGGCCGGTCTTCGTCGCGATCATCGCCGCGATCGTCACGCTCGGCGTGATGAACGCCTACCTGCCCGCCTTCGGCAAGCTCGGAGCCGCGCTCGGGCGCGACGGCGACCTGCCTCGGTTCTTCGCCAAGGGCGCGGCCGACGGAGAGGTGCCTCGCCGGGCGCTCGCCCTCACCGGTGTGCTCGTCATCGTGTACTTCGGGCTCATGCTGCTGAACGACCTCGACCTCACGGGCTTCATCCTCATCCACACGAGCAACATGGTGGCCATCTACGCCGTCGGCATGCTCGCCGCGACGCTGCTGCTGCGCCGCTGGAGCTTCGGCTGGTGGCTCGCGGTCGTCGCCACGGTGCTGACCGCGGGCCTGCTCGTACTCGCCTGGGCGAACCTCATCGTGCCGCTCGGGCTCGCCGCCGCCGCGGTCGCGGTCACGGTGGTGCGCCGCATCCGTGCTCGGCGCTCGCCGCCGCCGGACGCCGCTGAACCCGGTGGCGCCACCCGATCCGGTGCCGGGGCCGAACCCACTGCCGCGGCCGAACCCGAGATCGCCCCCGAGGAGCAGCCGGCATGACCGAGTATCGCGCGCACTTCGACGCCGAGATCGACTTCGTGAACGGCGGCGATCTGCGTGCCCGCGGCTTCCGCCTCGACCTGCCGTCACCCGACCTCACCGAAGCCCAGATCGGCGAGTTGCTGGTGCGACACCTCGGGCTCGCCCTCGTCGGTGGCGTTCGGCTCGCGAACCTCGAGATCGTCGAAGAGGCCCATCGCGGTTCGCGCGGCGTCGAGGTGACGGGTGTGCCCGACGTCGCGACGTCCGCTCGCTCCGACCGGCGGGGTGGGCTCGTCGATCTCAGCCACGAGATCGCCGCCGGGCTCGTGACCTACCCGGGCATCCCCGCGCCGACGATCACGCCGCACCTCACCCGCGAGGCTTCGCGCGAGCACTACGCGCCGGGCACGGAGTTCGAGATCGACCTCATCACGATGGCGGGCAACACCGGCACGTACCTCGACAGCCCGTTCCACCGTTACGCCGACGGCGGCGACCTCGCGAGCCTGCCGCTCGACACCCTCGTCGACGTGCCCGCCGAGGTGTTCCGATTGACCGATGCCGCGGGGCGCGGCATCCCCGCCGAGGTGTTCCTCGACCGCGAGCTCGCAGGCACGGCCGTGCTGCTGCACACCGGCTGGAGCCGCCACTTCGGGCGGCCCGAGTACGCGCACGGGTCGCCGTTCCTCACCGAGGCCGGCGCACAGCACCTCGCCGATGCCGGGGTCGCGATCGTCGGCATCGACGCGCTCAACATCGACGACACCGAGTCGGGCGGCACGCGCCCGGCGCACTCGATCCTGCTCGCCGCCGGCATCCATGTCGTCGAGCACCTGACCGCCCTCGACCGGGTTCCCGTGCGCGGCGCGCGTTTCACCGCGGTGCCGCCGCGCGTCGCAGGGTTCGGCACGTTCCCCGTACGGGCGTTCGCTCGGCTGCCCGAAGGCTAGGCGAGGCGATTCGCAGTGCTCGTCGACCAGCGATCGGCACGGCACGGCGCAGTGGCATCCGTCGCCCTCGTACGTGAGGATGGACAGATGACCACACCCGCCTATGCGCTTCGTGACGGCAATTCGATTCCCGCGATCGGGCTCGGCACGTTCGGACTCGACGACCAGGCGGGGATCGATGCGATCACGACGGCGATCGCCGACGGGTACCGGCTCATCGACACCGCCTACAACTACGGCAACGAAGAGGCGGTCGGCGAGGCGATCCGCCGCACCGACGTCGATCGCAGCGACCTGCTCATCACCACCAAGCTGCCCGGCCGGCACCACGGCTTCGACGAGACCATCGCGAGCTTCGAGCAATCGCGCCGGAAGCTCGACCTCGACTGGGTCGACCTGTACCTCATCCACTGGCCGCTGCCGCGCGTCGACAAGTTCGTCGAGAGCTGGCGGGCGATGATCTCGCTGCGCGAGAAGGGCCTCGTGCGCTCGATCGGCGTGTCGAACTTCACGGCCGACATGCTCACGCGGCTCATCGACGAGACGAGCGTCGTCCCCGTGGTGAACCAGGTGGAGCTGCATCCGTACTTCCCGCAGGCGGAACTGCGCGCATTCCATGACGAGCACGAGATCCGCACCGAGAGCTGGAGCCCGCTCGCGAAGCGGAGCGAGCTGCTGCAGGAGCCCGTGATCGCCGAGCTCGCCGCCGCCCACGGCGTCACGCCGGCACAGCTCGTACTGCGCTGGCACATCGAGCTCGGCGCCGTGCCGATTCCGAAGTCGTCGGATGCCGCGCGCCGGCGCTCGAACCTCGACGTGTTCGGCTTCGCGCTCGCGACCGAAGAGGTCGACGCGATCTCCGCGCTGTCGCGCGGGCGCCTGTGGGGCGCCGATCCCGACACGCACGAGGAGTTCTGAGGTTTCCGAATTGCGTTCGCAGGCGTGTGACGTCCTAGGGTCGATCGGGTGACCGAACCGACCGCCGAGACATCGACGAACCCGACCGCGACCGACGAGCCGGTCGCGCCGCCGCACGCGAAGGGCGTGCTCTCGCTGCCCTACCGGTGGCTCTCGATCGGCATGTTCTCGATCATCTTCCTCGCCGCCTTCGAGGCGATGGCGGTGACCACGATCATGCCGCTCGTCGCCGATGACCTCGACGGCGAGGCGGCCTTCGCGCTCGCGTTCGCGGTGCCGCTCGCCGCGGGCATCATCGGCATGGTCATCGCGGGCAACTGGACCGACCGGGCCGGGCCCCTGCCGTCGCTCGTCACCTCGGCGGTGCTGTTCGTCGTCGGGCTGGTCATCGCGGGCACCGCGACCGACATGGTCGTGTTCATCGTCGGCCGCTTCGTGCACGGGCTCTCGGGTGCGGCGGTCATCGTGCCGCTCTACGTCATCGTCGCCCGGGTGTATCCCGAGCAGTTGCGCGCCCGCGTCTTCGCCGGGTTCGCCGCGGCGTGGGTCATCCCGTCGATCATCGGGCCCGCGCTCGCCGGCGTCGTCGCCGAGGCGTTCAGCTGGCACTGGGTGTTCCTCGGCGTCATCGGGTTGCTCGTCCCCGCGGCCGCGATGATGCTGCCCCCCATCCTTCGGGTGCGCGACCAGGTGCAGGGCGACGGCTCGGTGCAGTGGAGCCTCGGCCGGGTCGGCTGGTCGGTGCTCACGGCTGCGGCGGCTCTGGCGCTGTCGCTCTCGAAGGAGTTCGCCGACCCCTGGCGGTGGATCGTCGCCGTAGTGTCGATCGCGCTCGTCGTCGTCGCGGTGCGGCCGCTCATGCCGGCCGGCACGCTGCGAGCCGCGCGCGGCCTGCCGGCGACCGTGCTGCTGCGGCTCATCGTTGCTGGCGCTTTCTTCGGCAGCGAGATCTACCTGCCCTACCTGTTCATCGAGCGCTACGAGTTCTCGCCGAGCCTCGCGGGCGTGGTGCTCACGGGCGCGGGGGTCTCATGGGCGGTCGCATCGTGGCTGCAGGGGCGGCTCGGCGACCGGGTCTCGAACACGCAGGCGGTGCAGATCGGCGCGGGGCTGCTCGCGGTGGCGCTCATGGTCGTGCTCGCGGTCGCCGCGTTCACGCTCAACCCGATCATCGCGTTCGTCGCGTGGACCCTCGCGGGGGCCGCGATGGGATTCATGTACCCGCGGTTCTCGGTTGCGGTGCTGGGCCTCTCGGCCGTGTCGGCGCAGGGGTTCAACAGCGCGGCCCTCTCGATCGGCGAATCGCTCGGCGCGGCGGTCGCGCTCGCGGTCACGGCTCTCGTGTCGAGTGCGATCGCCGGTGGCGCGTTCACCGCCGACTTCGCCGTGACCGTCGTGATCGCGCTCGTGGCGGTGGTGCTCGCGCCGCGCGTGCGGCCGCGTGCCGGGGCATCCGTCGGCAGCTGAATCCCGGATGCCGCGTGGGCGGCCCCGCGAGATCGGCGCGCCGTCAGCGGGGTTCGACCAGGCGTGCCGTGGCGTGCCGCTCGATCACCCAGGTGCGCAGCATGTCGTTGAAGAGGTCGACGTCCTCGATGCTCCAGACGTGATGCATGCCGGGGGCGATGCGCGTGGTGACGTGGGGGGCGGCGGCGCCGATCGCGTCGAGTGAACGACGGATGGCGGCGGGCTCCTTCGACCCGGCGACCGCGAGCAGCCCGCCGGAGAAGCTCGAGAGGTCGGGCACGCCGCCGGCGTAGACCTCGGCGAGCATGCGGCGGGCGCTCTCGCGATCGATCGAGAGGCCGTGCTCGACGTAGAGGTCGCGGGAGTCGGCGGGCAGCCGGAACGCGCGTGCCTGCGCCCGCCAGAATCCGGGGGAGTCCCACAACCGGTCCTGCAGCCACCCGGTCGCGCGGGCGCCGCCGCCGACACGCAGCACGGCCGCACCCGAGACGAGGCCCGAGGCGACGGCCGCGGGATGCCGGGCGAGCACGTGCAGCGCCACGATTCCGCCGAGCGAGAGGCCGACGAGGTGCACGGGATGGTCGATGCCGTACGACCGGATGCGGGCGACGACGTCGTCGGCAGCACCGGCCAGACCCGGCCAGGGCTCGCCGACACGGGCGCCGAATGCCGGCAGGTCGAGCGCGAGCACGTCGAAGTCGGTGAGGGCGGGCAACTGCGGCGCCCACATCCAGTTCGCGACGTTGCCGCCGTGCAAGAGCACGACGGTGCCGCGGGATGTCGTGGACGCCGGGTGCAGCTCGGGGAACGCGGGTCGGGCGTCGATGCCGGTCACGGGCGCGCCCCTTCGAGGTCGTGGGCGGCGGTGCCGGCGGCGACGGCGGGCTCGGGATCGGCGGGTTCGCTGTCGGCGGGTTCGGCGTCGACGAGCTCGCGAGTGACGTCGTCGAGCCACTCGAGCTCGGTGCGCGCGTGACGGATGCCGGAGTCGAGTGTCGCGAACCGCAGGCGCTCGGCGCGATCTCGCGGGGCGGGAGTGATCTCCCGCATCGCGTCGAGCGTCGCGAGCAGCGCCTCTGCGGCGGCACGCCGGCGAGCGAGCAGGTCGCGCAGCTCGTCGTCGTCGAGGCTGCCGGCGAAGAACGCGCGCGCCAGGAACGCGTCTCGCTCGGGTTGACGGTCGAGGTCGGACACGAGCCACTGATGCAGCGCGGTGCGGCCGGCGTCGGTGATGTGGTGCACGAGCCGGTCGGGGGCCGAGGTGCCGGGCACCGTCTCGATGCGGGCGAGCCCGTCGGCGACAAGCCCCGCGAGGGTGCGGTAGACCTGCGACTTGTCGGCGGTCCAGAAGTGCGTCACCACCGTGTCGACGTATCGCTTCACGTCGTACCCGCTCATGGGGGCGATGTCGAGCAGCCCGAGGATGATGCGTGCGAGGATCATGTAGCTAGTAGACAACGCACCTAGGTGCATTGTCAACTAGTCCTCGGAATGCCTTGGGGGCGAGGGCGGCGCCGGCCGCGGTGCGGTGTCGCTGCGCCCGAGCAGGAACTCGAGCATCGGCACCGCGTCGGCCTCGAGCACCGGGCCGCGTCCGAAGTCCCAGTCCGCGTCACGGGCGCGCAGCGTGTGCCCGCGGATGACCGCGCGGATCGGCGTCGGCGCCTTGGCTGCCAGGTACAGGGCGACGGCGCCGGTCGTGCGCGGTGCGAGTGTGGGCGCAGCGCCGATCTCACGCGCGAGGGTCAGGTAGGCGGCGACGGCGCGTGAGAGCACTCGTACCGGCACAGCTCGCGCGTTCCGGGCCATGACCGCGGCGGCGCGGAGTCGATCGGCCGGGCTCTGCCCTGGCATCTCGGTGACGGGTTCAGCGTCTGCTTCGCCGTCGGGTTCGGCGCCGGACTCGCCTTCGGGTTCGGCGAACATCAGCCGGCGTGTGCTCGACGCGCGCAGGAAGTCGGTCGCGAGCCACTCGCGTGTCGTGTCGCCGACCTCGGCAGCGTCGAGCTGTGTCGCCGCGACGTCGATGACCTCGGCGACGGCGTCGCGCCAGTCGCCGGTGACGTCGGACTCGTCGCGCCGGGGACGCCAGCTGAGGGGGAGTTCGTACATGAAGTCGGCCATCGTGGCCTTTCGAGGTCGACGCAGGGCACCATGCGGTGCGATGGCAGCACGATACCGCGGCGGGCCGCGTGCCGGGACATCCGCCGCCCGATCGATCGATGTGACGGTCACATGTGTGACAGTCACATTCCGTCGCGGACGTGTGCATAATGGTTTCGCCGGCGTGTGACCGTGAACATGCCGAGAGCGTAATCGAGGGCGAGTGACCGAGGAGCAGGCGCAGCGGGGCCGCGCACCGAGCATCCGCGATGTCGCGCGCCTCGCGGGCGTCTCGCACCAGACCGTGTCGCGAGTGCTCAACCACCACCCGAGCATCCGCCCCGAGACCAAGCAGCGCGTGCTCGATGTCATGGCCGAGCTCCAGTACAAGCCGAATCGCGCGGCGCGGGCGCTGGTGACGAGCCGGTCGCGCACCATCGGCATCCTGTCGGCGTCGAGCACGCAGTACGGGCCGGCGTCGAGCATCGCTGCGATCGAGGCCGCGGCTCGTGCGTCGGGCTACTGGGTGAGCACCGCGAACATCGAGTCGTCGGATGCCGCATCGATAGCCGACGGCCTGGCACACCTGGCGGCGCAGGGGATCGAGGGACTCGTGGTGATCGCGCCGCAGGTCCGGGTGTTCGACACGCTCGCGAAGCTCTCGATCGACGTACCCTACGTGACGTTGCAGTCGACCGGTCAGGAGACCGTGCGCACCCTGTCGGTCGACCAGATCGCCGGCGCGCGCATGGCGACCCGGCACCTGATCGAGCTCGGGCACCGCGGGATCTACCATCTCGCAGGGCCGCAGGACTGGATCGAGGCCGAGGCGAGGATGCGCGGGTTCCTCGAGGAGATGAGCGCGCAGGACGTGCCGACCACCGCGCCGATCCTCGGTGACTGGACCGCGCAGTTCGGCTACTACGCGGGCCGGGAGCTGCTCACGGTTCGCGACTTCACGGCGATCTTCGCGTCGAACGACCAGATGGCGCTCGGGCTCATGCACGCGGTGCGCGACGCCGGACTCGAGATCCCGCATGACGTGTCGATCATCGGCTTCGACGACATCCCCGAGGCGGCGCACTTCTGGCCGCCGCTCACGACCGTGCGTCAGGACTTCGCCGAGCTCGGTCGTCGATGCGTCGCGTTGCTCCTCGGCGACATCGACCCGGGCACGCCCGAGCAACCCGCGACGATCGTGCCCGAGCTGATCGTGCGCGGGTCGACGGGTCGGCCCGCCTTCTGAGCGCCGCCGGCACGTGCTCGCGCGCCGAGTTCCGAGCCCCCGGTGATCCGGGGTTGCCATCGCGCCGTTACCGTTCCGTGACCTTCCCGGGTTGACAGCAGGTTGCGTCTTCGGGTTAACATGATGCTCGCCATGTGAACGGTCACATTGAGACCCGGACATGGAGCGACAGCCCCTCGACGAAGGAGTCCCAACGTGCCGACCACGCCTGCACCGTTGCCGCACGATCACCTGTGCGCCGGGAGAGCAGCGGGCCTCACCGCCGGTGGGACCGTCGCATGAGCAGCTTCGGGCCGCAGATCGAGGTCGCCATCGCGAGGGTACGTGCCGATGTGGCGCGGCTGCACACCGAGCTCACGCGCTACGGCCTCGTGGTCTGGACGGGTGGCAACGTGTCGGGCCGCGTGCCGGGTGCCGACCTGTTCGTGATCAAGCCGTCGGGCGTCTCGTACGACGAGCTCGCACCCGAGAACATGATCCTGTGCGACCTCGACGGAAACGTGGTCGAGGGCACCCCGGGCGCTGAGCGGAGCCCGTCGTCCGACACGGCGGCGCATGCGTACGTGTACCGGAACATGCCCGACGTCGGCGGCGTGGTGCACACGCATTCGACCTACGCGACCGCCTGGGCGGCGCGCGGTGAAGAGATCCCGTGCGTGATCACCGCGATGGCCGACGAGTTCGGCGGGCCGATTCCCGTGGGACCGTTCGCCATCATCGGCGACGACTCCATCGGACGTGGCATCGTCGAGACCCTCACGGGGCACCGCTCCCGTGCGGTGCTGATGCAGAACCACGGTCCGTTCACGATCGGCGCGTCGGCGAAGGATGCCGTGAAGGCGGCCGTGATGGTCGAGGACGTCGCTCGCACCGTGCACCTGGCACGGGAGGCCGGCCCGTTGATCCCGCTCCCGCAGGAGGCGATCGACTCCCTCTACGACCGATACCAGAACGTCTACGGCCAGGCGACCGACGCCCGCCGCACGACGGTGAGTTCCACATGAGACTTGCGACTCCCATCCCCGGATGGCGCGAGGGGAGGCGGTTGGCATGGACGCGGCCGACTCCGACTGTCACCAAGACAACGACGTCCATGAATGACACAGTGAAAGGACACACCTTGAAGAACACGAAGAAGGTGCTTCTCGCAACGCTCGCGGCCGGATCCATGCTCGCGCTCGCCGCGTGCTCCGGCAACGCCGGCGGCGGCGGGGGCGAAGGCGACGGCGGCCTCATCGGCGTCGCGATGCCCACGAAGAGCTCCGAGCGCTGGATCCAGGACGGCGACGCCGTCAAGGCGCAGCTCGAGGACCAGGGCTTCACCGTCGACCTGCAGTACGCAGAGGACGACATCCCCACGCAGGTCTCGCAGATCGAGAACATGATCACCAAGGGCGCTGAAGCCCTGATCATCGCTTCGATCGACGGCACCACGCTGTCGCAGGTGCTGCAGGATGCGGCCGACGCCGACATCCCCGTCATCGCCTACGACCGCCTCATCCGCGACTCGGAGAACGTCGACTACTACGCGTCGTTCGACAACTACATCGTCGGCGTGCAGCAGGCGACCTCGCTCCTCAACGGGCTCGGCCTCACCGACCTCGAGGGCGCGGCGGCAGCGGACGCTCCGGCGGGTCCGTTCAACATCGAGCTGTTCGCGGGTTCGCCCGACGACAACAACGCCACGTTCTTCTGGAACGGTGCGATCGACACGCTCCAGCCGTACATCGACGAGGGCACCCTCGTCGTGAAGTCGGGCCAGACCGAGTTCGAGCAGGCCGCCACCCTCCGTTGGGACGGCGAGGTCGCTCAGGAGCGCATGGAGAACATCCTGACCTCCACGTACTCCGACGGCTCGACGGTCAACGCGGTGCTCTCGCCCTACGACGGCCTGTCGCGCGGCATCATCTCGGCGCTGACCGACGCGGGCTACTCGGTCGGCGAGGGCTGGCCGATCATCTCGGGCCAGGACGCCGAGATCGACTCGGTCAAGGCGATCAACTCGGGCGAGCAGTTCGCCACCATCTTCAAGGACACCCGTGAACTCGCGGCCGTCGCGGTCGACATGGCTTCGGCGATCCTGAACGGCGAAGAGCCCGAGGTCAACAACACCGAGGACTACGACAACGGCGTGAAGGTCGTTCCCTCGTACCTCCTCGAGTCGCAGATCGTCGTGAAGGACAACATCACCGAGGTCCTCGTCGACACCGGCTACTGGACCGAAGAGGAAATCAACGGCTAGTCAGTTGATTCCGTCGGTCGAGTAGCGGCGGAGCCGCGTATCGAGACCATCGGGGCGTACGCTCTCGATCAGGTCTCGATATGCGGGCTTCGCTCGCTACTCGACCGGCGGTCCCGGCAACGAAGCAGGAGCAAGGATGACCACCAATATTCTCGAGATGCGCGGCATCACGAAGACGTTCCCCGGCGTCAAGGCGCTCGCGAACGTCAACCTCGAGGTCGAGCGCGGCGAAGTGCACGCCATCTGCGGCGAGAACGGCGCCGGCAAGTCGACCCTCATGAAGGTGCTGTCGGGCGTCTACCCGCACGGCACCTACACCGGCGACATCGTCTTCGAGAACGAGACGGTCGAGTTCCGCGACCTCGGCGACAGCGAGGCCAAGGGCATCGTCATCATCCATCAGGAACTCGCCCTGAGCCCGTACCTGTCGATCGCCGAGAACATCTTCCTCAACAACGAGCAGAAGGGCCGCGGCGGCCTGATCGACTGGAACAAGACGAACTTCGAGGCGTCGAAGCTCCTCGCCCGGGTCGGCCTGCGCGAGAACCCGACCACCAAGATCATGGACATCGGCGTCGGAAAGCAGCAGCTCGTCGAGATCGCCAAGGCGCTCTCGAAAGAGGTCAAGCTCCTGATCCTCGACGAGCCGACCGCAGCCCTCAACGACGAGGACTCCGATCACCTGCTCGACCTGATCCTGCATCTCAAGGGCCAGGGCATCACGTCGATCATCATCAGCCACAAGCTCAACGAGATCAAGAAGGTCGCCGACTCCGTCACAGTCATCCGCGACGGCAAGACGATCGAGACGATCGCGAAGCAAGACGTCACCGAAGACCGCATCATCAAGGACATGGTCGGCCGTGACCTCGAGCACCGCTATCCCGACCACACGCCGAACATCGGTGAGGAGCTGCTGCGCGTCGAGGACTGGACGGCGCATCACCCACAGGACACCTCGCGCGTGATGGTCGACAACGTCAACCTCAACGTGCGGGCCGGCGAGATCGTCGGCATCGCCGGCCTCATGGGTGCCGGGCGCACCGAGTTCGCGATGAGCCTGTTCGGCCAGACCTACGGCTCGCGCATCTCGGGCAAGGTGTTCCTGCGCGGCAAGGAGATCAAGACCCGCACCGTGGCCGAGGCCATCGACCACGGCATCGCCTACGCCACCGAGGATCGCAAGACGTACGGGCTCAACCTCATCGAGGACATCAAGCGCAACATCTCGATGGCGTCGCTGAAGAAGCTCGAGAAGTACGGCCTCGTGCACGACAACGAGGAGTACGCGATCGCCGACGGCTACCGCAAGTCGATGAACATCAAGGCGCCGAACGTGCTCGTGAAGACCGGCAAGCTGTCGGGCGGAAACCAGCAGAAGGTCGTGCTGTCGAAGTGGATCTACTCCGACCCCGACGTGCTCATCCTCGACGAGCCCACCCGCGGCATCGACGTCGGCGCGAAGTACGAGATCTACTCGATCATCAACAAGCTGGCCGCCCAGGGGAAGGGCATCATCGTCATCTCGTCCGAGCTGCCCGAACTGCTCGGCATCTCCGACCGCGTGTACGCCCTCTCCGAGGGGCGCATCACCGGTGAACTCCCCGTCGCCGAGGCCACGCCCGAAGCGATGCTCAAGCTCATGACCATGGAAAAGCCCCGCTGACCGGGCTGAACACCAGGAGAACCATGTCGAACCCCACCCCGACCCAGACACCCACCGGGCCTGCCGGCGAATCGCAGGCCGTCGGCGGCAACATCAACCCCGTCGACAACAAGTTCACCGAGCGACTGAGCCACGTGCTCGCCGACCTCGGCCGGAACGGCATCTTCATCGCGCTCATCGCGGTGGTCGTGCTGTTCTCGATCCTCACCGACGGCATCCTGCTGCGGCCCCAGAACATCTCGAACCTCGTCGTGCAGAACGGCTACATCCTCGTTCTCGCGATCGGCATGGTGATGGTCATCATCGCCGGCCACATCGACCTGTCGGTCGGCTCGGTCGCGGCGTTCGTCGGCGCCTGTTCCGGAGTGTTCGCGGTGCAATGGGGTCTGCCGTGGTGGCTCTCGGTGATCCTCTCGCTCGGCATCGGCGCGCTCGTCGGCGTGTGGCAGGGCTTCTGGGTCGCGTACGTCGGCATCCCGGCGTTCATCGTGACCCTGGCGGGCATGCTCATCTTCCGCGGTCTCGCGCTCGTGGTACTCGGCAATGCGAACATCGGCTCGTTCCCCGCGGAGTACCGCGCGCTCGGCAACGGCTTCGTCACCGACGTGTTCGGCGAGTTCGAACTCGATCCGCTCACCCTCGGCGTCGGTGCCCTCGCGATCGTGATCCTCATCGTGCAGCAGGTTCGCACCCGCCGCGGTCGCCAGAAGTACGGCCAGGACGTCGAGCCGATGGCCTGGTTCATCACCAAGCTCGTGCTCGTGTCGGCGGCGATCGGCTTCTTCGCCTATGCGCTCGCGTCGTACAAGGGCATCCCGATCACGCTCATCATCCTCGCGGTGCTCGTGCTCGTCTACGGCATCGTCATGAACCGCACGGTGTTCGGCCGCCACATCTACGCGATCGGCGGCAACCGCCACGCGGCCGAGCTCTCGGGTATCAAGACGCGTCGGGTCGACTTCTGGCTCTTCGTGAACATGGGCGTGCTCGCCGCGCTCGCCGGCCTGATCTTCACCGCGCGACTGAACCTCGCGGGTCCGAAGGCCGGTGACGGATTCGAGCTCGAGGCGATCTCCGCGGCCTTCATCGGCGGTGCAGCCGTGCAGGGCGGCGTCGGCACGATCGGCGGCGCGATCGTCGGTGGCCTGATCATCGGTGTCCTGAACAACGGCATGTCGATCATGGGCATCGGCATCGAGTGGCAGCAGGCCGTGAAGGGCCTCGTGCTGCTGCTCGCCGTCGCCTTCGACGTCTACAACAAGCGTCGCTCCGGCAGCTAGCAGGGTGATGTGACCGAAGGGGCGGATGCTGCGGCATCCGCCCCTTCGTCGTCCCCGGGTTCACCTGCACTTCGGGCGAGCGGATGCCCCGGCTCGGCGGTTGCCTCACGGCTTCGTTAGCGCTAACATCGATCTTCGTTAGCGCTAACGAAGATCTTCGCGACGAAGGAGTCACCGAGCCGATGACCGAGTCCATCAACCCGTCCGACGTGGCGACGGCGATCCTCGAGGGACGCACGTCGCTCGGCATCGAACTGGGTTCGACCCGCATCAAGGTATGCCTGGTCGGCGAGGACCCGACCGACGTGCTCGCCGTCGGCAGCCACGCGTGGGAGAACCGATTCGTCGACCGCGTCTGGACGTACTCGCTCGAGGACGTCTGGACGGGACTCCAGGCGGCGTACGCCGACCTCGTCGCCGACGTGCGACGCCGCCACGACGTGGTGCCGCAGGCGTTCGGCGCGATCGGCGTCTCGGCGATGATGCACGGCTACCTCGCGTTCGACGCGAACGACGAACTGCTCGTGCCGTTCCGCACGTGGCGCAACACCTCGACGGGGCCGGCCGCCGCCGAGCTCAGCGAGCAGTTCGGCCTGAACATCCCGCTGCGCTGGTCGATCGCCCACCTGCACCAGGCGATCCTCGACGAGGAGCCGCACGTCCCAGGGGTCGCCTTCCTCACCACGCTCGCCGGCTACGTCCACTGGCGGCTCACGGGCCGCAAGGTGCTCGGCGTCGGCGACGCCTCGGGGATGTTCCCGATCGACTCCGCCACGAACGACTACGACGTACGGCTGCTCGAGGCGTTCGACGGGCTCGTCGCCGAGCCGTGCGCCCGGTGTGCACCTCGCCGAACTGCTGCCCGAGGTGCTGCCGGCCGGCCGGCAGGCCGGAGAGCTGACCGCCGAGGGCGCTGCCCTCCTCGACCCCTCCGGCGCGCTGCAGCCCGGCGTGGCCCTGTGCCCGCCCGAGGGCGACGCCGGCACCGGCATGGTCGCCACGTGCTCGGTCGCTCCGCGCACCGGCAACGTCAGCGCCGGTACGAGCATCTTCGCGATGGTCGTGCTGGAGCGGCCGCTCGCGCACGCCCACCATGAACTCGACCTGGTCACGACGCCGGCGGGCGATCCCGTGGCGATGGTGCACTGCAACAACGGCGCGAGCGAGCTCGCCGCGTGGGCCGGCGTGTTCGGTCGGTTCGCCGCCGTCGCGGGCCTCTCGGTCGACACCGACGCCGTGTTCGAGGTGCTCTTCCGCGAGGCACTCGACGGCGAGGCCGACGCGGGCGGGCTGCTGGCGTACAACCACCTCGCGGGGGAGCCGATCGCGGGGCTGACGAGGGTCGGCCCATGGTCGTCCGCACGCCCGACAGCAGGCTCACCCTCGCGAACTTCATGCGTGCGCAGCTGTACGGCGTCTACGGCACCCTGGCGCTCGGCATGCGGGTGCTCGCCGGCGAAGGCGTCGAGCTCGATCGGATGTTCGCTCACGGTGGGATCTTCCGCACCGCCGGCGTCGCGCAGCGCTTCCTCGCCGGCACCCTCGACGCGCCGGTCGCTGTCGGCGAGACCGCGTCGGAGGGCGGCGCCTGGGGCATCGCCGTGCTGGCGTCCTACCTGTCGTCCGCCGACGAGCTCGACCTCGGCGCCTACCTGCAGCGACCGCGTCTTCGCGAATGCCGCGTTCGACACGGTCGACCCCGATCCTGACGACGTCGCCGGCTTCTCGGCGTTCCTCGACCGCTACCGAGCCGGCCTCGCCGTCGAGGCGGCTGCCGTCGAGGCACTGTGACCGAACGCACCACCGATTCACCGAACATCGCACGAGACATCCGCACGAGGAGACACGAATGACCCGCACCCCGCTCACCACCTCGCTCGACCAGTACGAGGTCTGGTTCCTGACGGGCAGCCAGCACCTCTACGGTCCCGAGACGCTGAAGCAGGTGGCCGACCAGTCGCGACAGGTCGCCGAGACGCTCGGCGCGGCATCCGACGTGCCCGTGAAGATCGTGTGGAAGCCGGTGCTCACCGACTCCGACGCGATCCGCCGCACGGCCCTCGAGGCGAACGCGGCCGACAACGTCATCGGCCTCGTCGCGTGGATGCACACGTTCAGCCCCGCGAAGATGTGGATCGCCGGCCTCGACGCGCTGCAGAAGCCGCTCGCGCACCTGCACACGCAGGCGAACGTCGAGCTGCCGTGGGGCGAGATCGACTTCGACTTCATGAACCTCAACCAGGCCGCACACGGCGACCGCGAGTTCGGGTACATCCAGACCCGCCTCGGGGTGCCCCGCAAGACGATCGTCGGCCACGCGAGCGACCCGCGCGTGCAGGCGGAGCTCGGCACGTGGCAGCGCGCGGCCGCCGGCCTCGCGGCATCCCGCAGCCTGAAGCTCGCCCGTTTCGGCGACAACATGCGCTACGTCGCGGTGACCGAGGGCGACAAGACCGAGGCCGAGCTGCGATTCGGCGTGCAGGTGAACACGTGGGGTGTCAACGAGCTCGCCGAGGCGGTGGCCGCGGCATCCGAGACCGACGTCGACGCGCTCGTCGCCGAGTACGAGGAGCTCTACGAGGTCGTGCCCGAGCTGCGGAAGGGGGGCGACCGCCACCAGTCGCTGCGCGACGGCGCGGCGATCGAGCTCGGCCTGCGCTCGTTCCTCGAGGAGGGCGGCTTCGGGGCGTTCACCACGTCGTTCGAGGATCTCGGCGCGCTGAAGCAGCTGCCGGGCCTCGCAGTGCAGCGCCTCATGGCCGAGGGCTACGGCTTCGGTGCCGAGGGCGACTGGAAGACCGCCGTGCTCGTGCGCGTCGCGAACGTCATGGGTGCGGGCCTGCCCGGTGGCGCGAGCCTCATGGAGGACTACACCTACGACCTCACGCCCGGCGACGAGCTCATCCTCGGCGCGCACATGCTCGAGGTCTCGCCGTCGCTCACCACCACCAAGCCGACCCTCGAGGTCCACCCGCTCGGCATCGGCGGCAAGGACGACCCCGTGCGCCTCGTGTTCACGGCCGACCCCGGTCCCGCCGTCGTCGTCGCGCTGAGCGACATGCGCGACCGGTTCCGCCTCACGGCGAACGTCGTCGAGAACGTCGAGCTGCGTCATCCGCTGCCGAAGCTGCCCGTGGGCCGCGCCGTGTGGAAGCCGGCGCCCGACTTCCAGACGAGCGCCGCCGCCTGGCTCACCGCGGGCGCTGCACACCACACGGTGATGTCGACCGCGGTCGGCGTCGAGGTGTTCCGCGACTTCGCCGAGATGGCCAAGGCCGAGCTGCTCGTCATCGACGAGCAGACGACGCTGCCCGATTTCCAGCGCGAAGTACGCTGGAACCAGGCCTACTTCCGATTGGCGCAGGGCCTCTGATCGGAGAACCGGTGGACGTGCACGCAGGCGAGCCGGTCGGGGCGGATGCTCCGGCCGAGCCCGCCGGCGTGCCGACCATGTTCGACGTCGCACGGCGAGCCGGCGTGTCGCACCAGACGGTGTCGCGCGTGCTCAACGGGCTCACCGGCGTCGCCGCCTCGACCAAGGTGCGCGTCGAGCAGGCGATCGCCGAGCTGAACTACACGCCTTCACCCGCGGCGCGGGCAATGGCGAAGCGACGCTCGGGATCGATCGGGCTCATCCTCGCCGGGCGACCCGACTACGGGCCATCCGGCGCCGCCCTCGGGTTCAACGAGGCCGCGCGCGGTTCGGGCTACACGGTGAGCCAGGCGAGCATGCGGTCGCTCGACGCGGATGCCCTCACGCAAGCCGTGCACGGCCTCGTGCTGCAGCGGGTCGAGGCGATCGTGCTCATCTCGGGCGAGCGCGACGGAGTCGAGGTGATCCGCGGCATCGATGCGGGCGTGCCGCTCGTCGCGGTCGCGTCCGAACCGGGGCCAGGGCTGCACCGCGTCGCGATCGACCAGTACGCCGGCGCCCGGCTCGCGACCGAGCACCTCATCGGGCTCGGTCACCGCGGCATCCGCCATGTCACGGGGCCGGCCGACTCGATGGACGCCGCCGAACGTCGTCGCGGCTGGGCCGACGCCATGTCCGAGCACAGGCTCGAGGTGCGCGAGCCGATCGTCGGCGACTGGCTCGCCTCATCGGGTGACGCCGCCGGGCGCGCGCTCGTCGCCGACGCCGAGGCGACTGCCGTGTTCGTCGCAAACGACCAGATGGCGCTCGGCGTGCTGCACGCCTGTCACGCGGCGGGCGTGCGAGTTCCCGACGACCTCAGCATCATCGGCTTCGATGACATTCCCGAGGCGGCATACTTCACCCCCGCGCTGACGACGATGCGGCAGGACTTCGACGCGCTCGGCCGCGACGTGCTGGCGACCGTGCTCGACGTCCTGCGCGACGAGCCCGCGGCACCCGACCGCACGTCCCGCCTGCCCGAGCTCATCGTGCGTTCGAGCACCGCCGCCCCTCGCGCCTGAGGGGCAGCGGCGCTCGGGGGGCGCCAGGCGCCGGTGGCCGCCGAGTAGTCGGGGAGTTCCTGCAGGGTCCAGCGGTTGCCGTCGGGGTCCTTCAGGGTGACGAAGCGGCAACACTCCTGCTCGTCGACGCCTTCAGCCTCGACGCCCTTCGCGCGGAGCTCGGCCAGCACGGCATCGGCGTCGGGGATCACGACCTGGATCACGTCGAGCGTGCCGGGCTCGAGCGTGCCGCCGAGGCCCTCGCCGATGGCGATCGAGCACGCGGATCCCACGACCGCGACAGACCTCTGACGGACACCGTTTCGAGGCCCCCTGGTTTCTCCGCTCTCAACCTGCTGAGAGCGGAGAAACCCGGGCCTCGAAGAGGAGCCGACCAGTGTCGGGCGGGGCTCAGCGCAAGCCGAACGCCCGCGTCAGCGTCTGGGACACGCTGTTCCCGTCGGCATCCTCGACGCTCGTCCGCATGGTCACGAACGCAGCGCCGCGCGGCGCCGACAGCCGCGCGGACCACGAGTCACGGTCCCGCGTGAGGTCGAGCCGGCGCCAGGTGGCCCCGTCGTCGTACGACACCTCGACCGTGGGCCGGCCCACGTGCGCCTCGATCCCCGGCAGGTGCGACGGGCTCACCGCCAGCCGGGCGGTGCGCGTGGCACGACCCGCCGTGTCGGTGTCCACGTCGTAGTCGAGCTGGATCAGCGGCAGCGGCTCGACGGCGTCCGGCCCGCTCGCCGCGGACGTGAAGTCCCACTCGGTGTGCGTGTGCGTCGAGTACGGCCCCGCCCAGTCGGCCCGGTCGTTGTCGACGACCACGCGGTACGGCAGACGCTCGGCGGGCAGTCCAGCGTTGACCGGCAGGAACTCGGCGTTGCCCGACAGGAGCTCGGTGTCGCCCTGGTAGAGCGTCGCCCGGTTGCGGACGTCGAAGTTGCCGCCGCCGGTGGCGCCGACGTGCCCGCTGCCGGAGTCGCCCCAGCCCGGCACCGGGACGTACATCTGGTCCAGGTAGCGGATCGGCTGGGAGTCCAGCGGCCCCATGCGCGGGCGCAGGATCGGCCCGAACCACGTCACGTCGCTGGTCGTGCGGGCCCCGTACCGCAGCACCTCGATCGAGGACTGCCCCATCTCCCCCGCGATGTACGCGTTCTGCGTCCACGGGACGTCGGCGGTGACCCAGTCGGTCCGCTCGCCCTGCGCGGGCGCGGCGAGCTGGTTGCCCGCTGTCCAGCCGTGCCAGACGTCGAACCGGGACTCCATCGCGGGACCCTGCCGGTAGTTGCGGAACGCCGTGTCGACCCGTGCGAGGTCACGCTTCGTCGAGGTCCACGTGGGCTCGGCCGGGACGGCGCCGGTCCAGTGGTGGACGACGTCGTACACGTACTCGGTCGTGGGGTGCGACGTGACGGTGACCTCGGGCCTGCGCCCGTCCAGCGACCGGAGCAGCTCAGCGCCCTGGCCCGAGGTGAGCGTCGCGACCGTGAGCGGCGCGGGCTCGCCCGGGATCCACGGCGACTCGTCCCACGGCGCCAGCCGCCCGACGCCGTCGTGCACCACGAGCAGCAGGCGCGCCCCGGCGTCGGCCGCGGCCTGCGCCAGCGCCGCGATCTCGTCCGTGTCGGTGGCATGCACGACGACGGCGGTGTCCTTCACGTCGTGCCGCGCGAGGTCGGACAGGCCCTCGACCTCCGCCACCCGCAGGGTGCGGGTACCCGCCGGGAGCGGCGTGGCACCGCGCTTGACCCGCAGGTCGCCGAGACCGGCACGACCCTCCACGATCGTGAGCGCCGGCTGCTCCAGGCGGAACTGCGTCCCGAACTCGAACAGGCCGTCGGTGACCTCCTTGCCGGTGGGCAGCGCCCACAGGCTGTCGTACTCGCCCGCCGGGAACATGGAGCTCGCCGTGTAGCCGCCGCTCGGGAACTGACGGATCACGTCGAGGCGCATCGCCGCCGGGTCGGTGTCCTGCGGCACCTCCGCCTCGACCTGGACCGCCTTGCGGGCGTCCATCACGACCGACCGGTCCTGGCTCAGGTCGACGTCCACGAAGCTCAGCAGCGCGGTGCCGAGCGAGCCCGGCCCGTTCGCGCCCTCGACGTCGACGGACAGCCAGCCGCTGTAGGTGCCCACCGGCATCCGCAGCACGGCGGTGCCGTTCTCGTCGAGGTCCGCCCCGGCGAAGATCTCGTCCGACGTCACCAGCAGCTTGCCGGTCGCAGGACGGCCGTCGTCACCCGTCACGGTGACCGTCAGCTCCTGGCGCTGCCCTTCGCGGGTCGCGCCCGTCAGGGTGCGGGCCCGCACCGTCCCGGCGTCGTCCGTCGCGACGACCGTGGCGCTGAGGTCCGCCTCCGCGGGCAGCAGCGAGAGGTCGGCCGTGAGCGTCACCGAGGCCGTGCCGTGCGCGGGCACGGTGACCGAGCCCGACGACAGCGCGAGGAAGCCCGCCGGGACGGTGCCGTCGACCGCGAGATGGAGGTCGACCGGAGCGTCGCCCAGGTTCGTGTACGTGATCGGCTTCGACAGCTCGTCCGGGCCGGACCCGAACGTGTGGAAGCCGAACCCGGCGCTCGCGGTGCCGAAGACCGAGGCGTCCGCGGCGGCCGCCGCGTCGACCCGGCCGCTGCCGGCCTCGTAGGCGGTGTAGGCGGGGGTCGGCACCGCGGTGCTGACGATCGCCTCCTTGATCTGCTGTGCCGTCCAGTCCGGGTGCGCCGCCGCGACGAGCGCAGCGGTGCCCGCGACGTGCGGGGTCGCCATCGAGGTGCCGCTCATGGTCGTGTACAGTCCCGGAGCCGCGCGACCAGCTGCGAGCGGGCCGCGAGGACGTCGACGCCGGGGGCGGTGACCTCGGGCTTGATCCCGCCGTCGAGCGCGGGGCCGCGTGCTGGAGAACTCGGCCAGCGTGTCGGTCGCGTCGACCGCGCCGACGGTGAGGGCCGAGTCCGCCAGGGCGGGAGTGCCGATGGTGCGCGGGCCGCCGTTGCCGGCGGCGATCACGAACAGCGCGCCGGTCTCGGCGGTGAGCTCGTCGACGCGCCTCCGCCATCGGGTCGGTCCGCCGCCGGCGGACTCGCCGCCGAGGCTCATGCTGACCACGTCGGCGTCCTGGTCGCGGGCGGCCCACTCCATGCCCGCGATGATCCAGGACTCCAGGCCGCTGGCCGTTGCTCGTCGAGCACCTTGCCGATGTGCAGCCGGGCTCCGGGGGCGACGCCCTGCTCGAGCCCGTCGGACGCCGCACCGGTGCCCGCGATCGTCGAGGCGACGTGCGTGCCGTGCCCGATGTAGTCGCTCGACGTAGTCCTCGGTCGGGGACGAACGTGGCCGACGCCTCGACCTGGTCGGCCAGGTCGGGATGCGTGGGGTCGATGCCCGTGTCGAGCACGGCGACGTCGACGCCGGCGCCGGTGTTGCCGCTGGCCCAGACCTCGGGCGCGCCGATCTGGGCGGTCGACTCGGCGAGGTCCGCGGTGACCGGGCCGTCGAGCCAGACCTTCTCGATCCCGCCGGCGAACGCGGGAGCGTCCCCGGCAGCGGGGGCGTCGGTGGTGCCGCGGGCGGTGGCCGACGCGCCGCCGTCGGTCAGTGCGGTCCAGAACGTGGCGGCCTCGTCGCGATCCTGCGTGACGGCGGCGCCGTCGAGGCTCGGCAGCGCGCGGACGACGTCGGACCCGTCGAGCGGCGTCGTGCCGCGCGACCGGGCTGCGGCGTCCGTGTAGCGGACGATCAGCGGCAGCGGTCTGCGAGCTCGCGTCGTCGTAGCCGTGCGCGAGGAGCTTCGTGATGTTGAACAGGCGGTCGTCGAGCGTGCCGGCCGTGACGTAGGGCAGCACGGCGTCCGGGTAGACGTACGTGCTGCCGTCGCGCTCGGTGCGGTGGTAGGACGACATCGTCCCGCCGGGGCCCGCGACCGACGTGATGGTGGTGCCGTCCGCCGCCGTCGTGACGGTGACCGTGTCGCCGGTGATCAGGGTGACGCTGCGCGAGCCCGCCGCAGAGGGCGGGAGCGGGGCGGCAGTGCCGCCCGGCGGGACCGGGCCGCCGCTGCTCGGGAGCGCCGCGGCGGACGCCGACGCAGCCCCGACCGCCAGGGCTGCTGCCATGCCGGCGGCAACCAGCGCCCTGGCGAGGGTGGAGATAGTGAACACAGGTGTTCCTTTCGAGAGTGGTGTGCTCTTTCCTATCCGCCGTGGGCGCCGCGCTGGGTTTCATCTGTGTAACGAGGGGGCCGTTTGATGGCCTGTTCCGGTCAGGTGGCAGAGTACGGACACGCCCCGCGCCCGATCACGGACGCGGGGCGTGCTCCGGACGCGGCTCAGGCCGCCTTGCTCGCCCCTTCCGCGAGGCGCCGGACCTGATCGAGGTCCGCTCCGGCGTCGGACAGGATGCCGCGGGCCGGGGACTCGGCGCGGGTCATGCCGAGCAGGAGGTGCCCGCCGTGGATCTCCTTGGCGCCCAGGCGGATCGCCTCACGGAGCGCGAGCTCGAGCGACTTCTTCGCATCCGGGGTGAAGGGGATGTGCTTGCGGCGCCCGCGCAGCACGCGGCCGGCCCAGGTCAGGGCACCCTTGCCGAAGGTGGCCTCGGTGCGGCGCGTCACCTCGTCCAGGTCGATGCCGACGGCGGCCAGCGCGGCCGGGTCGAGCGCGTCGCCCGCCTGGATGGCCGCCCGGGTGCGCCGGGCGAGGTCGGCCACGTCGAGTCGCTGCCGGTGAGGGCGGACCTGGCCGGGCCGTTCATCGTGGTCGCCTCCGAGCGGACGCCGGGCCTGCACCCTGTGTCGATGGACCAGTACGAAGGGGCCAGGCTCGCCACCGAGCACCTGATCGGGGACGGCGCGGCGACCGCGGTGTTCGTCGCGAACGACCAGATGTCGCTCGGACTGCTGCACGCGTGCCACGACACGGGCGTGCAGGTGCCCGCCGACCTCAGCGTCATCGGATTCGACGACATCCCCGAGGCGGCGTTCTTCACACCCGCGCTCACGACCGTGCGGCAGGACTTCGAGGCGCTCGGTCACGACGTCATGGCCACGGTGCTCGACGTGCTGCGCGACGAGCCGGATGCCCCCGACCGCACATCGCGCGTGCCCGAGCTCGTCGTGCGGGGGAGCACGGCGGCGCCGACGCGCTGAGGCGCGGGTCGACGCCGCCGCGCGGCATGGGCTCGTCAGCTCACTGCGCTGCGGCACCGGCCGACCAGGCGGGCAGCTGCTGCAGGGTCCAGCGGTTGCCGTCGGGGTCCTTCAGCGTGACGAACCGGCCCCAGGCCTGCTCGTCGACGCCCTCGGCCTCGACGCCCTTCGCGCGGAGCTCGGCCAGCACGGCATCGGCGTCGGGGATCACGACCTGGATCACGTCGAGCGTGCCGGGCTCGAGCGTGCCGCCGAGGCCCTCGCCGATGGCGATCGAGCACGCGGATCCCGGCGGGGTGAGCTGCACGAACCGCAGGTCGTCGCTGACGCGCTGGTCGTGGTCGGCGTTGAAGCCGAGCTTGTTCACGTAGAAGTCCTTCGCGCGGTCAACGTCGCTGACGGGCACGTGGATGAGTTCGATCTTCCAGTCCATGGGTTCGCTCCTCGGTAGCGTGTGGGGCACGATCCGTTCCATCGAATCGTCCTGCTCCGATCCTCGGCAACGATGCGGCCAGTTCCTGTCCGCTTCGGGCATCCGCTCGTCTGGTGACGGCCGCACCGTGCGGTGGAAGGATGGAGCGCATGGCACTGCACATCACCGGAGACCCCGCGGCCGACGAGCTGCTCAGCGACCGACGCGTTCGCCCTCCTCACCGGCATGCTGCTCGACCAGCAGGTGGCGATGGAGACGGCGTTCGCCGGCCCCCTCAAGATCAAGCAGCGCCTCGGCGGGATCAATCCCGAGGCCGTCGCCGGCGACGATCCCGAGCACTTCGCCGAGCTGTTCAAGCAGACGCCGGCGGTGCACCGGTTCCCGGGCTCGATGGCGGGGCGGGTGCAGGCGCTCGCGCAGGCCGTGGTCGACGACTGGGGCGGCGACGCTGCCGCGATCTGGCAGCGGGGCGATCCCGACGGTGCCGAGGTGCTGAAGCGGCTCAAGGCACTGCCGGGGTTCGGCGAGCAGAAGGCCAGGATCTTCCTCGCGCTGCTCGGCAAGCAGCTCGGCGTCGCGGCTGCGGGCTGGCGTGAGGCGGCCGGCGCCTATGGCGAGGACGGCAGCCACCGCTCGGTCGCCGACATCGTCGATCCCGAGTCGCTCGCCAGGGTGCGCGCGACGAAGCAGGCGGCGAAGGCCGCAGCCAAGTCCGCAAAGTAGCGCCAAGCAGGCGGCGAGGGCCGCAGCGAAGTCCGCAAAGTAGCGCCAAGCAGGCGGCGAAGGCCGCAGCGCGGTCCGCGAAGTAGCCAAGCAGGCGGGAAGGCGCAGCCAAGCCCGTGACGTAGCCCTCGAGCACGCTCACCGCATCACTGGGTGGGTGGCGGCGACCCGCTGCCGCACCCGTTGTGCAGGAACTTCGGCGCGACAGGCCGCCCGCGGTCGAGCGACGCGCCGCCGTTCCCACGATTCATCCTGCAGTCCGCTGCGCCACGGGACTCGGTTGACGCCGAAGGATGTCCGTCATCGCGGCGCTGGCCTGCCCGCGCGCGTAAGGCTGGCGGCTGAAGGCGTGTCACCAAATGAGCGCTCACATTCGGCACGGTGACCGAAGCAGCACGCCAGCAGCCGTGCCGATGCATCCAATTTCGAATTGCCACTTGTGAGCGCTCACAAGTGAGCGCTAACATCCTGATTGCGGTCAGAACGAACTGACGGCCCGGCGCACCAGGAACGCAGCACGTGACGCTCCGCCGGCACCCATGAACAAGGAGGTTCACGCTGATGAAGAAGCTCATCGGACTCGCGGCGGCCGGAGCCATGCTCCTCGCACTCGCCGGATGCGCGAGCGACGGCGGCGGTGGCACCGCAGCCGAAGGCCCCGTGCCCATCGAGGAACTCGTCGTCGGATTCGCGCAGGTCGGCGCCGAGTCAGGCTGGCGCACCGCCAACACCAAGGACATCCAGGCGGCCTTCGAAGAGGCGGGCATCGAGCTCAAGTTCTCCGACGCGCAGCAGAAGCAGGAGAACCAGATCAAGGCGATCCGCTCCTACATCCAGCAGGGCGTCGACTACATCGCCTTCTCGCCTGTCGTCGAGACCGGCTGGGACGCAGTGCTCAACGAGGCCAAGGCCGCCGGCATCCCCGTGGTGCTGACCGACCGCGCCGTCGACAGCGAGGACACGTCGCTGTACGTCTCGTTCCTCGGCTCGGACTTCATCGAGGAGGGCAAGAAGGCCGGCCTCTGGGCGCTCGACGAGTACAAGGACACCACCGAGAAGGTCAACATCGTGCAGCTCGAGGGCACCACGGGCGCCGCCCCGGCGATCGACCGTGCCGAGGGCTTCGCCGACGTGATCCGCCAGAACGAGAACCTCGAGGTGGTCGCGAGCCAGACCGGCGACTTCACCCGTGCGGGCGGCAAGCAGGTCATGGAGGCGCTGCTGCAGTCGAACCCCGACATCGACCTCGTCTACGCCCACAACGATGACATGGGCCTCGGCGCGATCGAGGCGATCGAGGCGGCCGGCCTGGTGCCGGGCGAGGACATCAAGATCGTCACGGTCGACGCGGTCAAGGACGGCATGCAGGCGCTCGCCGACGGCAAGATCAACTTCATCGTGGAGTGCTCGCCGCTGCTCGGCAACCAGCTCGTCGACATCATCAAGACCCTGAACGACGGAGGCACGGTGGAGCAGCGCATCATCACCGAGGAGACCACCTTCAACCAGGAGCAGGCCGTCGAGGCATTGCCCGACCGCCAGTACTGAGACTGAACGGGCGGATGCTGCGGCATCCGCCCGTTCGGATCGGCGGGTGTGCGGGTCCATGCCGCACACCCGCCGTGCCCTACTCTCGACCCACGGCATCGCACCGAGCAGATGCCTTCCCAACCTCGATGGAGAGACTCGTGACCCAGGCATCCGCCGCCACGCCGGTCATCGAGATGCGTGACATCTCGATCACCTTCCCCGGCGTGAAGGCGCTCGACGGCGTCGACTTCCGCATGTTCCCCGGTGAGGTGCACTCGCTCATGGGCGAGAACGGCGCGGGCAAGTCGACACTCATCAAGGCGCTCACCGGCGTCTACGGCATCGACACCGGCACCATCACGCTCGCCGGCGAGCAGGTGTCGTTCAGCGGTCCGGCCCAGGCCCAGGAATCGGGCATCTCCACCGTGTACCAGGAGGTCAACCTCCTGCCCAACCTGTCGGTGGCCGAGAACATCATGCTCGGTCGCGAGCCGCGCCGATTCGGGTCGATCGACTGGCGGGCCATGCGCCGCCGCTCCGCCGCTCTGCTCGCGGGTCTCAATCTCGACCTCGACCCGGGATCGCTCCTCGGCGACCACTCGCTGGCCGTGCAGCAGCTCGTGGCGATCGCTCGAGCCATCGACGTGCAGGCGAAGGTGCTCATCCTCGACGAGCCCACCTCGAGCCTCGACGCCGACGAGGTCGCCGAGCTCTTCCGCGTCATCCGATCGCTCAAGGAGCAGGGTGTCGCGATCCTCTTCGTCTCGCACTTCCTCGACCAGGTCTACGAGATCTGCGACCGGCTCACGGTGCTGCGCAACGGCAAGCTCGTAGGGGAGTACCTCGTCGAGGAGCTGCTGCGCATCGACCTCGTGCAGAAGATGATCGGCAAGGAGCTCACCGCGCTCGACGACCTCGAGCAGCGCGCCCGCTCGGTCGTCGTCGACGAATCCGACGACGCGCTCTTCGTGAACGCCACGAAGCTCGGGCGCCGCGGCGCGATCCACCCGGCCGACCTGCCGATCGCCGCGGGCGAGGTCGTCGGACTCGCCGGGCTGCTCGGCTCGGGACGCACCGAGTTCGCGCGCCTGCTCGGTGGCATCGACCGCGCCGACACCGGAAAGCTCACGATCCGCGGCAAGGCGACGAGACTCCGCACGCCGCGCCAGGCCATCTCGCACCGCATCGCGTTCTCGTCCGAGAATCGCCGCGACGAGGGCGTCGTCGGCGACCTCACCGTGCGCGACAACATCGCCCTGGCGCTGCAGGCCGACCGCGGCTGGTTCCGGCCGATCCCGAAGAAGCGCCAGGACGAGCTCACCCAGTCGTACATCCAGGCGCTCAACATCCGCCCCGGCAACCCCGATGCGCTCGTGCGCAACCTCTCGGGCGGCAACCAGCAGAAGGTGCTGCTCGCGCGGTGGCTCGCCATCGCACCCCGGCTCCTCATCCTCGACGAGCCGACGCGCGGCATCGACATCGGCGCCAAGGCCGAGATCCAGAAGCTCGTCTTCAACCTCGCCGAGAACGGCATGAGCGTGCTCTTCATCTCGGCCGAGCTCGAGGAGGTGCTGCGCCTCAGCCACCGCATCGTCGTCCTCCGCGACCGGCGCGTGGTCGCCGACCTCGAGAACGACGGCCTCACCGTCGACTCGCTGCTCGCGCTCATCGCCGAGGGCTCGAACGACGACGACCCCGAAGCGGTGGACCCCGGCGCCACGCCGGCCGGGGCGCTCACCGCCGCCGACCCCTCCGATGCGTCCGACCCCCACCCGACCCCCACCGACTCCACAGGAGGCAGCCGATGAGCGCCTTGCTCGCCCGGCTCATTGCGAGCCGGATCTTCTGGCCGATCGTGATGCTGCTCGTGCTCTTCACGATCAACCTCATCGCGTTCCCCGGCTTCTTCACCGTCTCGGTGCGTGACGGGCACCTGTTCGGCAGCCTGATCGACATCCTGCGCAACGGCGCGCCGACGCTGATCATCGCCGTCGGCATGACGCTCGTCATCGCGACCCGTGGCATCGACCTCTCGGTCGGCGCGGTCGCCGCGATCTCGGGCGCGGTCGCCTGTTCGATCATCCTCGGTTCGCCCGAGCCCGGGAACCCGGCGACCGTCGCGGTGGCCGTCACGGTCGCCCTCGTCATCTCGCTCGTCCTCGGCATGTGGAACGGATTCCTCGTGGCGGTGCTCGGCATCCAGCCGATCATCGCGACGCTCATCCTGATGACCGCCGGCCGCGGCGTCGCGATGCTCATCACCGAGGGGCAGATCCTCACCGTCAACAGCCCGCCGTTCAAGGCACTGGGCTCTGGCTTCTGGCTCGGCATCCCGATCGCGGTCATCATCGCGGCCGTCGTGTTCGGGGCTGCAGCGCTCATCACCCGGCGCACGGCCCTCGGCATGTTCATCGAATCGGTCGGCATCAACCCCGAGGCCAGTCGCCAGGCCGGCGTGCGGGCGAGGGGGCTGCTGTTCGTCGTCTACACGTTCTCGGCATTCTGCGCGGCGATCGCCGGGCTCATCCTCACCGCGAACACGGCTGCCGCCGACGCCAACAACACGGGCCTCTTCATCGAGCTCGACGCGATCCTCGCGGTCGTCATCGGCGGCACCTCGCTCGCCGGTGGGCGCTACTCGCTCGTCGGCACGCTCGTGGGCGCACTCGTCATCCAGACGCTCGTCACGACCGTCTACACGGTCGGCATCCCGCCGATCGCGACGATGGTGTTCAAGGCCGCGGTCGTGACGATCGTCTGCCTGCTGCAATCGCCCACCACGGCCGAGGCGCTGAGCGGCTTCCGCCGACGATTGGCCGTGCGAGCGGGCAAGGGGGTGGCCGCATCATGACGAAGCTCCTCGATGCCCCGGAACGTCCCGAGCGTCCCATCCAGACCGGACGTCCGAAGGGCTCCGGCCCGCGCCCGAGTCTCGGCCGCAGCATCCGGAACCTGCTCACGAGCCCGAAGTACGGCCCGGTCACGGTGACCGCGGTGCTGTTCGTCGCGATCTTCATCATCGGCGGCGTGCGCTATCGCGGCTTCTTCTCGGGACAGGTGTTCCTCAACCTGCTCGTCGACAACGCGTACCTCATCGTGCTCGCCGTCGGCATGACGTTCGTGATCCTGACGGGCGGCATCGACCTCTCGGTGGGCGCGGTGGTGGCCCTCAGCGGCATGATCGCGGCGAGCCTGCTGCAGACGGGCTGGTCGCCCGCCGTGGTGATCCCGCTCATCCTCGTGCTCACGAGCGTGCTCGGCCTGCTCGTCGGCCTCATGATCCACATCTTCAAGGTGCAACCGTTCATCGCCACCCTGGCGGCGATGTTCCTCGCCCGAGGGCTCTGCTACGTGATCAGCCAGAGCTCGATCTCGATCAACGACGAGACGTTCGTGCAGCTCGCCGTCACCCGCATCCCGCTCGGCGGCAACCTCTCGATCACCCCGAGCGTCATCATCGCCGTGGTCGTCGTGGCGATCGCCGTGTGGGTGCTGCACGCCACCCGCTTCGGCCGCACGGTCTACGCGATCGGCGGCGGCGAGCAGAGCGGCCTGCTCATGGGCCTCCCGGTCGCGCGAACGAAGGTGCTCGTCTACGTGATCAGCGGGTTCTGCTCGGGCCTCGCGGGCGTGCTGTTCACCTTCTACACCCTGTCGGGGTACCCGCTCACGGCGATCGGCACCGAGCTCGACGCGATCGCCGCGGTCGTCATCGGCGGCACTCTGCTCACCGGCGGGTACGGCTTCGTGCTCGGCTCGGTGCTCGGCGTGCTGGTGCTCGGCGTGATCCAGACGATCATCACGTTCGAGGGGACGCTGTCGTCGTGGTGGACGAAGATCTTCATCGGCGCACTGCTGCTCGTCTTCATCATCCTGCAGAAGGTCCTCACCGCCAGGCGGCGCTGAGCCGTGGCGGCGGGAGCGACCGGCTCCGGGCAGGATAATCGACGTAATGAGCGCGCCCGAGGGCGCGGGGCAGGAGCGCAGGGGCGAGTGGCCGACCACGACGACAAGGCGCGCGTTGCGACGATCTTCGATGTCGCACGGCTCGCCGGCGTATCGCACCAGACGGTGTCGCGCGTGCTCAACGACCTGCCCAACGTGCGACCCGCGACCCGCGCCCGGGTCGAGCAGGCGATCAAGCAACTCCGGTACGTGCCGTCGCCCGCGGCCCGCGCCCTCGTCACGCGACGCACCCGCACCCTCGGCCTCATCGTCACGGGCGCGCCCGACTACGGTCCGTCGAGCACCGCCCTGCACTTCAATGAGGCGGCGCGCGACGCGCGGTACTCGGTCATCACCGCGAGCATGCTCGAGACCGACGCCCCGAGCCTGCGCTCGGCGGCCGAACTCCTCGTGCGGCAGAACGTCGAGGCGATCGTGCTCATCGCGGCGCAACGCGAGGCGCTCGACGCGCTCGACGGCGTCGAGCTCGGCGTGCCGATCATCGCGGTCGCCTCCGAGGACCGCGGCGGCATGCACCGGGTCTGGCTCGACCAGTACGCCGGTGCGCGCCTCGCGGTCGAGCACCTCATCGAGCTCGGGCATCGCGAGATCCGGCACGTCAGCGGCCCGACGAATGCGATGGACGCGGCCGAGCGGGTGCGCGGTTGGTCGGCCGTCCTCGGCGAGCACGGGCTCCCGGCGCGCGAGGTGGTCGTGGGCGACTGGTCGCCGGGCAGCGGGTACCTGCACGGACGGGCACTCGCGCAGGACACCGAGGCGACCGCCGTGTTCGTGTCGAACGACCAGATGGCGCTCGGCGTGATGCACGCGCTCGCCGAGGCGGGGCTGCAGGTGCCCGCCGACGTGAGCGTCGTCGGGTTCGACGACATCCCCGAGGCCGCGTTCTTCGCTCCGCCGCTCACGACCGTGCGCCAGGACTTCGACGCGCTCGGCCGCGACGCGATGGCGGGCGTGCTCGCCGTGCTCGGCGATGACGATCGGCTGATGCCGCCGCCGAGCGTGCCCGAGCTCGTCGTGCGTGCGAGCACCTCCGCGCCGAGCCGGTCGCGGGTCTCGGTCACGTCCTGAGCCGAGGCGCCAAGCCACCGGCCCGCCGTTTCGTCGGACGGCTCAGCCGATGAGGAACTCCGCGATCGCGAGCGCCATGGAATGCGGTTCGAACGCGTGATTCTCCGCCGGGATCACTCGTGACTGCGCGTTCGGCATCGATGCGACGACGGATGCCGCTGCCGAGGTCATGATCGGCAGCGTCTGCTCGCCCACGAGCACGAGGGTCGGCGCGGTGATGCCGCGCCAGAGCTTCGTGCGCGGCGCCGACTGCGACCACGCGAGCGACTCGGCGTCGGCCTCGAGGCTCGGCGCGACGTCGAGCATCGTCGGCCATGCGGGGCTCTGCTTGGCGCCCTCGAGCCACTCGGGTGGCATGTCGGCCATGTACGCCTCGAGGGTGCCGGCACGGTCGCCCGCCGCGATTCGCTCGCGCAGCTCCGCCAGGAACACCGCGCCCTCGGTGCCGCCCTCGGGGTCGAGGGGCACCTCGAAGAGCACGAGCTTCGACACGGGCAGTCCGGCGGCTGCGGCCGCGAGCGCGATCGACGCCCCTGAGGAGAAGCCGAACAGGGCGACCGCGTCGTCGGTGCCGTCGAGCACGACGTCGATCAGCGCACGCAGGTCGTCGATGGTCTGCGCGAGGGTGATCGGCGCCTCGGCAGGACTCTCGCCACGACCGCGCCGGTCGTAGTTGACGACGCCGAATCCGTGGCTCGCGAGCAGCGCCGCCATCTCGACGGTCGTCGGGTCGAATGCGCGGAACTGCATGGCGGCGGCGATGAGGATCACCGGCGGTCCGGATCCCTGGCGGTCGTAGGCGATGCGCGTGCCGTCGGCGGATGTCACGTACTCGGTCATCGGGCCCCCTTGCTGGCGTGCTCGCGGTCAGGCTACGCCGCCGCGCCGACGTCCTCCACCACGCTGATCGAGTAGCGCCGCGCGGAGCGTGACGCGTATCGAGATCGATGTGCGTGGTCTCGATACGGCGCTGGCGCGCCACTCGACCGGCGGACGGCAGCCACGGCGATGTCAGTGGGTGGTGGCAGAGTGAGAGGTACAACACCACATATAGGGGTCGAGCGGTTTCGAGGCCCAAGGGCTGGTGGCGGCGATACGGCGCGACACGCCCGGCGGTACTCCACAGGCGAAGAGATCCATTTCTTCTGGGGTGTGGATAACTTCGCCCGGTGCCGCGGAAACAGGCCGATCGCCGCGACATCCGCTGTTCACAACCGGTGGAAAACCCGGTGGAAAACTACACGAATGTAACTACAGCATGTTGTGGCAGTCGAGTTCCGTGAACACTAGATGTAGTATTAGAAGTCCAGAAACACACACCGGGGGAAGGCCCTGAAAAGGGCAGAGAACGAGGGGAAAACCATGACGGTCACGGTCTACACCAAGCCTTCTTGCGTGCAGTGCAACGCGACGTATCGCGCCCTCGACAGCAAGGGCATCGAGTACGAAGTGCTCGACCTGTCTGTCGACGAGACCGCCCTCGCGCAGGTCAAAGAGCTCGGGTACCTGCAGGCCCCGGTCGTCATCACCGATGAAGGCCACTGGTCGGGCTTCCGTCCCGACAAGATCGACGAACTCGCCTCACGACTCGCCTAGGTCGGGTTTCGAGACGGCCGTCGGCCTCCTCAGACCCGCACTCTCGTGAGGACGCACCATGACGAACCTGGTCTACTTCTCGAGCGTCTCAGGCAACACGCAGCGCTTCATCGAGAAGCTGGGCCGCCCGGCGACCCGCATCCCGCTGTATGCGCGTGAGCAGGAGCTGCACGTCGACGAGCCCTACGTGCTCGTCCTGCCGACCTATGGCGGCGGCAGACGGCAAAGGCGCCGTTCCGAAGCAGGTCATCCGCTTCCTGAACGATGCCCAGAACCGCTCGAACATCCGCGGCGTCATCACCGCCGGAAACACCAACTTCGGTACGGCCTTCTGCCTCGCCGGCGACATCATCGCCGCAAGTGCCACGTGCCGCACCTCTACCGCTTCGAAGTATTCGGAACCCCAGAAGACGTTCGCGCCGTGAGCGATGGATTGGACGCATGTTGGCAAACGCAGCACGCAACTGACGGCGTAGCAGTGATCGACGCGCCTCGTGTGAGCAGCGGCATGGACTACCACTCGCTCAACGCGATGCTCAACCTCTACGGCCCGAACGGGAAGATCCAGTTCGACGAACGACACGCGGGCGGCGCGGGAGTACTTCCTCCAGCACGTCAACCAGAACACGGTGTTCTTCCACTCGCTGAAGGAGCGCCTCGACTACCTCGTCGAGAAGGAGTACTACGAGCCCGAGGTGCTCGCGCAGTACACGTTCGAGTTCATCCAGAAGCTCAACGACCTGGCCTACTCCAAGAAGTTCCGCTTCGAGACGTTCCTCGGCGCGTTCAAGTACTACACGAGCTACACGCTGAAGACCTTCGACGGCAAGCGCTACCTCGAGCGCTTCGAGGACCGCGTCGTCATGACCGCGCTCGGCCTCGCCGAGGGCGACGAGCAGCTCGCGATCGACCTCGTCGAAGAGATCATCGCGGGCCGCTTCCAGCCGGCGACGCCCACCTTCCTCAACACGGGCAAGGCGCAGCGCGGCGAGCTCGTCAGCTGCTTCCTGCTGCGCATCGAAGACAACATGGAGTCGATCTCGCGCGGCATCAACTCGTCGCTGCAGCTGTCGCAAGCGCGGCGGCGGCGTGGCGCTCCTGCTCAGCAACATCCGCGAGTCGGGTGCGCCGATCAAGCAGATCGAGAACCAGTCGTCGGGCATCATCCCCGTCATGAAGCTCCTCGAAGACAGCTTCAGCTACGCCAACCAGCTCGGCGCACGTCAGGGCGCCGGCGCGGTGTACCTCAACGCGCACCACCCCGACATCATGCGGTTCCTCGACACCAAGCGCGAGAACGCCGACGAGAAGATCCGCATCAAGACGCTCTCGCTCGGTGTCGTCGTGCCCGACATCACGTTCGAGCTCGCCAAGAACGGCGAGGACATGTACCTCTTCTCGCCGTACGACGTCGAGAAGGTCTACGGCGTGCCGTTCGGCGACATCTCGGTCACCGAGAAGTACCGCGAGATGGTCGACGACCCGCGCATCAAGAAGACGAAGATCAACGCGCGCGAGTTCTTCCAGACGCTCGCCGAGATCCAGTTCGAGTCGCGGCTACCCGTACATCATGTTCGAGGACACGGTGAACCGGGCGAACCCGATCAAGGGCCGCATCAACATGTCGAACCTCTGCAGCGAGATCCTGCAGGTGAACACGCCGACGACCTACAACGAGGACCTGTCGTACGACCAGATCGGCAAGGACATCTCCTGCAACCTCGGTTCGCTGAACATCGCCCTGACGATGGACTCGCCCGACTTCGGCAAGACGGTCGAGACCGCCATCCGCGCGCTCACCTCGGTGTCGAACCAGAGCCACATCACGTCGGTGCGCTCGATCGAGGACGGCAACGACAAGTCGCACGCCATCGGCCTCGGCCAGATGAACCTGCACGGCTACCTCGCCCGCGAGCACATGTTCTACGGCAGCGAAGAGGGCATCGACTTCACGAACATCTACTTCTACACGGTGCTGTTCCACGCGCTGCGCGCGTCGAACCACATCGCGATCGAGCGCGGCGAGGCGTTCGACGGGTTCGAGGACTCGAAGTACGCGTCGGGCGAGTTCTTCGACAAGTACACCGATGCCGCATGGGTGCCCGAGACCGAGAAGGTCACGCAGCTGTTCGCGACTCCGGCGTGCACATCCCCACGCAGGAGGACTGGGCGGCGCTCAAGGCGTCGGTCCAGCAGCACGGCATCTACAACCAGAACCTGCAGGCGGTGCCGCCGACCGGCTCGATCTCGTACATCAACAACTCGACGGCCTCGATCCACCCGATCGCGTCGAAGATCGAGATCCGCAAGGAAGGCAAGCTCGGCCGCGTCTACTACCCGGCGGCGTTCATGACGAACGACAACCTCGAGTACTACCAGGACGCCTACGAGATCGGCTACGAGAAGGTCATCGACACGTACGCCGCGGCGACGCAGCACGTCGACCAGGGCCTGTCGCTGACGCTGTTCTTCAAGGACACGGCGACGACGCGCGACATCAACAAGGCGCAGATCTACGCGTGGCGCAAGGGCATCAAGACGATCTACTACATCCGCCTGCGGCAGATGGCCCTCGAAGGGCACCGAGCTGGACATGTGCGTCTCCTGCACACTCTGACGCCGGTCGAGTAGGCGCGCCAGCGCCGTATCGAGACCACCCCACGCGACATCCGTTCAGAAGGAACTGACATGACTCTCACCGATCCGGTCAACTCGGCCAAGAACGACCCTGCGCACACCGGCGGCAAGCTGAAGCTCGTCAGCCACGTCAAGGCGATCAACTGGAACCGCATCCAGGACGACAAGGACCTCGAGGTCTGGAACCGCCTGGTGAACAACTTCTGGCTGCCCGAGAAGGTGCCGCTGTCGAACGACATCCAGTCGTGGAACACGCTGACGCCCGAAGAGCAGACGCTGACGATGCGCGTGTTCACCGGCCTCACGCTGCTCGACACGATCCAGGGCACGGTCGGCGCGGTGTCGCTCATCCCCGACGCGATCACCCCGCACGAGGAGGCGGTGTACACGAACATCGCCTTCATGGAGTCGGTGCACGCGAAGAGCTACTCGTCGATCTTCTCGACCCTGTGCTCGACGAAGGAGATCGACGAGGCGTTCCGCTGGTCGGTCGAGAACCAGAACCTTCAGAAGAAGGCCGCGATCGTCATGGAGTACTACCGGGGCGACTAGCCGCTCAAGCGCAAGGTGGCCTCGACGCTGCTCGAGTCGTTCCTGTTCTACTCGGGCTTCTACCTGCCGATGTACTGGTCGTCGCGGGCGAAGCTCACCAACACGGCCGACCTCATCCGCCTCATCATCCGTGACGAGGCCGTGCACGGGTACTACATCGGCTACAAGTTCCAGAAGGGGCTCGAGCTGGTCAGCCAGGCCGAGCGCGACGAGCTCAAGGACTACACGTTCTCGCTGCTCTACGAGCTCTACGACAACGAGGTGCAGTACACGCAGGACCTCTACGACGGCGTCGGCCTGACCGAAGACGTCAAGAAGTTCCTGCACTACAACGCCAACAAGGCCCTCATGAACCTGGGCTACGAGGCGATGTTCCCGAAGACCGTCACCGACGTGAACCCGGCGATCCTCTCGGCGCTCTCGCCGAACGCCGACGAGAACCACGACTTCTTCTCGGGGTCGGGGTCCTCGTACGTGATCGGCAAGGCCGTGGCCACCGAGGACGAGGACTGGGACTTCTAGATCAGCTGTGAGCGTTCACGAGAGTTGATCCGGCCGGTGAAGTCGCTCGCCAGTTCGTTCTCAAGCTCTCCCGAGCACTCCGCAGCCCGGTCCGCCGTAGAGGTTGAATTCAGCCTGCCGTGCGCTCATCGGGAGTGGCGTACCGTGCGGCGATCGTCCGAGCGGCTTCGTCGATGGTGTGGAGCGTCTCCTCGCCAGTGAGCGACCAGTTGCCGTGGACGAGGCGGGGCCAGAACACGACAGTGGCGATCATGCCGAGGAACTGCGAGGCTGCCACGTCGAGGTCGTTCACGTTCGCGGTTCCCTGAGTGTTCGCCGCCTGGAAGAAGCGCCGGAGCGCCTTGAGTACAGGCAACGTGCCGAAATCGAAAGTTCGCTGGCGCAGCTCTGGGAACCTCGCGGACTCGGCGATCACAGCCCGGATCAAGTCTGCCATTCGGGGCCGAGACAGCAGCTCCGCATATGCCAAGCCAAGACTGACCAAGCCAGCATGGAAATCTCCGGACGGCGGCTCCATCGGCCCGGAGTCCGGCGTGTCACCCGCCGCGAGCACCGTTGCCTCGAAGAGCTCCGCCTTCGTGGGGAACTGTTTGAACAGTGTCGCCTTCGAGACTCCAGCGCCATCGGCGACTCGCGCCAACGAAGTCCGGTCGTAGCCGAGTTCGAGGAACAGGCCGGTGGCAGCCTCGAGGATCGCCGCACGGTTGTTGGCAGCGACTCGTCGATGGTACGTGGAGAGTTCGCGTGGCATGCTCCCAGTATGACGTAAAGGTGAGTCGGTTGACTCACGACAGATTGATCGCTATTCTCGTTGAAGGTGAGTCGGTCGACTCACCTCGGTTGGACCGAAGCCGCACGTGCCCAAGGAGGAGCAATGGCGAAGGTGATGATTCATGCGACCGTGACCCTGGATGGATTCATGGCTGACGTGAACGGCGGGGTTGACTGGATGAACGGATTCCCGGTGGCTCCTGGGGACGAAGACGTCGTCGGAAGGGTTGTACAGGACCTCGGCGCCGTCGTGGGAGGCGCAAACAAGACGCAGACCATAGACGACGGAGAAGTTCCCTACGGGGGCATGCTCAAGGTTCCGGTGTACCTGATGACCCACAGTGCTCATGAGCCGATCGAGAAGGACGGCGTCACGTACACCTTCGTCGTCGACGACATCGCGCAGGCGGTTGAATCCGCCAAACAGGCGGCAGGGGACAAGTGGGTCAGCCTGCTGGGAGGAAGCATCTCGAGACAGTGCCTCGAACTCGGACTCGTCGATGAGATCCAGTTGCACGTCGTGCCGGTCCTTCTCGGAGAAGGGATCTCGCTCTTCACCGGACTGAGCAAGCGCATCAAGCTCGAACGCGTCGAAACATCGGCATACGCCAGTGAGACCCACCTGCGCTACAAGGTTCTTGCGTAGACGACGCCGATTTCATGCCCCCTTGGGCTAGGGAGTATTCCGCGTGATCGGCATCCGGGCCGCGTGGACTGAGCAAGGATGGGGATGCGGCTCGACCTTCACCATCTTCACTCAGCCCCGGCCGATGCCGCGTCGCGATCTCGCGCGTCTCCGCCTCAGGGGGGAGGCAGGCTCTGACACGCACGTTAGCATCGCCCAATGAGCGATTCGAACCAGGCTCCGCCATCCAACTGTCGCGCGTGCGCCTCCGCCGACGTGTTCGGTCCACTGCGCCTCTATCCGGAGACGGGGATGGGTGGGGGCAACGTCCTCGTGGCCACGATGCGGTCGCGTGCCTTCGGGAGTCCGAAGACCGCGCCGCTCACGGCGTGGGCCTGCCGGCGATGTGGGCACCTGGATCTGTTCGCCGCCGAGCCGGAGGTGCTGTTCGAGCACTGGTCTGCCGAGAATGCGCTAGCACGCCCTAGGTGTACTGGCCGGGGCCGGCAGCTCGGCGTCCGAATTCTCAACCCTGGGCTCGGCTCGGCTCGGCTCGCCGGACCGGATCGAGAGAGGCGGATGGTGCACCCGCACGACGTGGGCATGACGCGGCAGGACGACCCGACCGCGGGCTTCAGTCTGAGGTGACTTCTCGGGGCGGGTTGTACATGAACTCGAGGCGGATGCCGTTGTCGTCCTCGACGAAGGACGCGTAGTAGCGGTCGTTGAACCGCGGGTACAGCCTGGGCTCGCGGACAGCCGTCCAACCCGCTCCGAGTGCGATTGCGTGCAGGCGATCGACATCGGTGCGCGAATCGACGGCGAAGGCGAGGTGCTGCCAACCGACCCGCCCGTGCCGGTGAGGGCCGGTGCCCGTTTCGCGGGCGGGGAAGAGGATCAGCTCCTCCTCGCCCTTGTACCAGGACACGCCGTTGTCGGCATCGAGACGGGTGCAGCCGAGCCCCTGCATCACCGGATCGAACTGTGCGATCGAGCGAGGCAGGTCGTCGACGGTGATGCCGAGATGGTCGAAGAGAGGCATCCGGACATCCTATTCGGGGACTGTTCGCCCATCTCGGCGTGGCCCCGGCGTGACCCGACGTCAGCGGGCGCAACCGCTTCATCGTCACTGCCCCAGAATCGGAGGGTGACGACGCCGGCCGCAGAGTTCATCGACCGCACCCTCCGGGCTGAGGGGGCGGAGGAGCGGGCGAGCGCGGATGCCGCGCGCATCGGCGGCGGGCTGCGGTTCTACGGCGCATCGGTGGGGGCGGTGAGGGGCGCGGTGCGAGACGCTCGCCGGCGGCATCCGGAGCTGACACATGACGAGGTCACCGCGCTCGCGTCGGAGCTGTGGTCCGAGCCGGTGTACGAGCGTCGGCTGGCCACGGTCGTCCTCCTGCAGGGGCAGGTGCCGACGCTGCTCGTCAGCGACTTCACGCGCCTCGAGCAGTTCCTTCGCTCGGCGGGCGTGCAAGACCTCGTCGATCCGCTCGTCGCCGACGTCGTGCGTCCGCTCATCGAGCGGCTCGAGGGAACCGATGCGGCGCGGGCTCGACGCATCGTGGATCGGTGGGCGCGCGAAGGCCTGGTGGAAGGACGGCGACGGCGCTGAATGTCCCGCGCCGCGACCCGCCCCGGTGCCATGATGTGAGCACGTTTCAGCTCATGATCGGGGGACATGTGAAGACAGATCGCACGAGGATGCCCGGGCTCCTCGCAACTGCTGTGGTGTCCATCGCCGTCGTGGTGGCGCTCGCCGGATGCACCGAGGGCGCCACCAGCGTTGACCGGGCCAAGGCGCAGGTCGCCGCGAAGGAGGAGGCCGTGGCGAACGCCCAGGCCGAGCTGGACGCCGCGTCGAAGGAGTTCTGCGGAGCGAGCCGCGACTACATCGACGCACTCGATCGCTACGGCGACGTGCTGAACGACACCGCGCCCACAGTCGGTGACGTCCGAGTGGCAGGTGGTGACCTGGCCGATCCCCGCGACGACGCGTTCGACGGCGCCGAAGCCGCAGTCGACGCGCAGCAGGCCCTCGTGGTCGCCGAGCAGGACCTCGTCGAGGCGCAGGCGGCCCTCGCCGCGGCCGAGGCGGGGCCGTCCGGCACGCCCTCGGTCGCCGATCCGACCGCGCCCCCGACCAGCACGCCGCTGGCGCCGGCGTCCTCCGTCGATCGGGTGAAGCAGGCCGATGCCGACTTCGATGACGCGCAAGCCGCCGTCTCCGAGCAGACGCCCCTGACCGACGCATCCGAGCAGTTCAACAGCGCGGTCGTCGCGCTCGAGATGGCGTGGCTCAGGCTCTTCGCCGATGCCGGATGCCTCACCGACGACCAGCGGGTGCAGGCCGAGGCGGCGGTCAGCGCGTACACGTCCGCGCTGCAGCAGGACCTCGCCACGGCCGGGTACTACGCCGGTGCCGTCGACGGCGTGTCTGGGCCGCTGACCGTGCAGGCGGTGGAAGACCTCCAGGAGGCGAACGGGTTGCCGGTCACGGGCACGGTCGACAACGCGACGGCTGCAGCGCTCCAGGCCGAACTGGTGGCCCTCGGCGGCGCTGCCGCCCAGGAGTCGCTGGCGTCGACGGCCGCCGTGCAGCAGACGCTGAAGCTCGTCGGCTTCTGGGACGGACCAGTCGACGGCGTGTGGACGGATGCCCTCACCGCAGCGGTACAGGCGTTCCAGACCGAGCTCGGCGTGGAGCCGACGGGTGCGGTCGACGCCGCGACGCTCGCCGCCTTCGAGCGCGCGATCGCCGAGCTCACCGCGCCGGATGCCTCGCCGAGCCCGTCGGCGACGCCGACGAGCACGCCCGAGAGTTCCTGACCCTCAGTCGAGAGAGCGGCCCGATGGCGAGGCAGAGCTGAACTGCGGATCCGTGTCGGACAGCACTCGGAGGATGTTCCGGTTGAACACCTTGGCGATCTCGGCAGCACTCCATTTCGCTGACGCGAGAGCCTCGCGGAGTGCCGCGAACCCCGTCACGTCAGTCAGTTCCTCAGGAAAGTCGTCGAAGCCGTCGTAGTCGCTTCCGATCCCGACGTGGTCGATGCCCGCGACGTCACGGGCGTGATTCAGGTGCCGCACGAAATCCGCGATCGTGACTCGAGGCTTGGGGCCCGAGCGGTCCGCGCTCAACCACTCGGCGTACTCCACCGACAGGAAGACCGGAACGAACGAGACCATGATCACTCCGCCGTTGGCGCCGAGCCGGGCGAGGATTTCGTCGGGCACGTTCCGGGGGTGATCGCTGAGCGCCCGACACGATGAGTGGCTGAAGATCACCGGAGCCGACGAGATGTCCAGGGCATCGCCCATGGTCGACGGCGCCACGTGGGAGAGATCCACCAGCATCCCGAGCTCGTTCATCTCGCGGACGACGTCACGACCGAAGTCGGTCAGTCCGCCGTGCTCTGCGACGTCGGTCGCGGAGTCGGCCCACGGCGTGTTGCGGTTGTGGGTGAGAGTCAGGTACCGCACACCGAGCCGCGCGAACATGCGCAGGGTCGCGAGCGAACTGTTGATCGAATGTCCGCCCTCAGCGCCGATGAGCGATGCGATCCGCCCCGTGTCATGCGCCGCCCAGACGTCGTCTGCGGTGCGCGCCAACGCCAGATGGTCGGGGTACCGGCGCACGAGACGATGCACGAAGTCGATCTGCTCAAGGGTGTACTGCACCGCGTCGACGTCCTCGGAGTCCTCCGCGTAGACCGACCAGAACTGACCGGTCACCCCGCCTTGCGTCATCCGCAGAAGATCCGTCTGGAAGACGGACGGGGACGGCTCGCCCTCCAGGCCTTCGACAGAGTAATCGGTACGGTTCCGCGACGCCCATGGCAGGTCGTTATGGCCGTCGATGACGCCGAGCAACTCGTTCTCATCACGCATGCATCGAGCGTATGAGACGGTGCGGTCGGCCGCATGGTGCAGCGCGACGAACGATTCGGCAGGTGTTCGTCCAGTTCGACGCCGGCATCCTCGCGGCGTCGCGTCGTTCGGATCGAGCAGGATCGAAGAAGCGCGTGATGGACCCACCCGCCTACTCTGAGACCGATGCCTCGTCGATCGCGGCATCGCCCGAAGCGAATCTCGGAAGGGGAACCACGATGGCCAAGAGCGATACGTCCGGAGGGCTGAGCGCGGAGGAGCGCGACGCGGTCAAGCAGCGCGCCAAGGAACTCCGTGAGCAGGAGAAGGCCGGCAAGAACCGCGCGGCTGGTGACAAGGCGGTCCGGGATGCCATCGCCGAAATGGAGCCCGATGACAAGTCACTCGCCGAGGGGCTCTACAAGGTCGTCACCGAGGTCGCACCCGAGCTGGTCCCCAAGACCTACTACGGCATGCCCGGGTTCGCGAACGCCGAGGGGAAGATCGTCGTGTTCATCCAGGCGGCCGCGAAGTTCAAGACGCGCTACGCGACCGTCGGCTTCGAAGACCGGGCCAACCTCGACGACGGCGACCTGTGGCCCATCGGCTACGCGGTCCGCAACTGGACGCCGGCGGTCGAGCAGAAGTTCAGCGAGCTCGTTCGCAAGGCCGTCAGCTGACCAGCTGACACGGCTGCCGAGCCGGTTCGAACTCACCACACGAGAGACGGATGCCGCGGCATCCGTCTCTCGTCTGCGCGCGCTCCGAGGGAGAAATCCGCCAGCGGAGCCGGCTGTACGCGGCAACCGGGTGAAGCTCGAGGAACGAGGAACGATGCAACAGATGGCAACCGCTTTCGAAGCGGCGGAGGCTCACGGAGACTGGGCGAGCCCGGGACAGGTCTGGGCCTCGACGGCCGCGATCGGATCGTCGGTGCAGCTCGGAGCGCGCGCCACAGTGGTGCGCCTCCGACATCCGTTCAAAGGAGAACTTCGTTGATCAGAGCAGATTCGCGTGCAATTCGACGGCGAGGCCTGGTGGGCCTCGCCGTCGCATTGCCGCTGACATTCGCGATGGGCGTCGGCGCCGTCGCAGCCGCGCCCCAACCGGCCAAGGACAACGAGCACGCCGCCGCCGCGTCGGCGTCGAACCAGGGCAATCACGGAAAGCCCCCGTCGCTGGAGGCCCGTGCCAAGCAGATCATCAA
This sequence comes from uncultured Actinomycetota bacterium, assembly GCA_963758615.1. Taxonomy (GTDB): domain Bacteria; phylum Actinomycetota; class Actinomycetes; order Actinomycetales; family Microbacteriaceae; genus Agromyces. Next base: position 662,536 of record CAVWVZ010000008.1, read on the forward strand.
GGTGAATGGACGCCAGTTCAAGGACCTCAACGCGAACGGCGCGCTCGATGCCTACGAGGACTGGCGCAAGCCGGTCGACGTGCGAGTCGCCGATCTCGTCGAGCAGATGACGCTCGAGGAGCAGGCGGGCCTCATGCTCATCGACACGGTGAATGCGAGCTGCGTGCCGGGCGGGCCGCGAGGCACCGTGCCCGACGTCGCCAACGACTACATCGCCAACCAGCAGATGCACCGCTTCATCTTCCGCAACGTGGTCACCAGTGAGGACAAGGCCACCTGCACCGTCTCGCCCACGACCGGCGTCGCCACCGGCACGAGCCTCACCCCGGGGGAGGCGGCGAACTTCACCAACAGCATCCAGGAGCTGAGTGAGGCCACGCGACTCGGGATCCCGGTGCTCTACAAGTCCAACGCGCGCAACCACATCGACCCGCAGGTCAGGGCGGGCATCAACGAGGCATCCGGCGCCTTTTCCGCGTTCCCCAAGGAGGCCGGCATCGCGGCGGCCGCGCTCGGCGCGCAGGCGAAGGCCACCGGCGAGGCGACCGACGGCGACATGTCGGTCATCGAGGAATTCGCCGAGGTCATGGGCGATGAGTGGTCCTCGATCGGCCTCCGCGGCATGTACGGCTACATGGCCGACCTGTCGACCGAGCCGCGCTGGTACCGCACGCATGAGACGTTCACCGAGGACGCCGACCTGGGCGCGAACATCATGGGCGAACTCGTCGAGACCCTCCAGGGCCCGATGGGGAAGGACGGCAACTCGCTGAGCCCCGACACGTCGGTCGCACTGACGATGAAGCACTTCCCGGGTGGCGGCCCGCAGGAACTGGGCTTCGACCCGCACTACGCCTTCGGCAAGACGCAGGTCTACCCCGGAGGTGCCTTCGGCTACCACCTCAAGCCCTTCCAGGCGGCCATCGATGCGGGTGTCTCGTCGATCATGCCGTACTACGGCGTCCCGGTGGACGTCACGTACGAGGGAGTGGACTACGAGGAGGTCGGCATGGCCTTCTCCGACCAGATCGTGAACGGGCTGCTGCGCGACCAGATGGGCTTCGACGGATACGTCAACTCCGACACCGGCATCATCAACGACCGCGCCTGGGGCCTTGAAGACGCGACTGTGCCCGAGCGGGTCGCCGCGGCCATCAACGGCGGCACCGACACGCTCTCCGGCTTCCACGATGTGGCGACGATCACCGACCTGGTCGATGCCGGGCTCGTGTCGGAGGCGCGTGTGACTCTCGCCGCCGAGCGGCTGCTCGCCCCGATGTTCGACATGGGCCTGTTCGAGGATCCCTACGTCGACCCCGAGGTCGCCACGGCCACGGTCGGCAACGACGAGAACCGGGCGGTCGCCCTCGACCTGCAGCGCAAGTCCACCGTGCTGCTGCAGAACAAGGAGGTCGACGGCGAGAGCGTGCTTCCGCTCGACGGTGACGAGACGGTCTACGTCCTCGGAAACGTCGACGCTGCGCAGGTCGCCGCCGCCGGCTACGAGGTCATCGACGGCAACGCCGCAGACCGGCCGAGCGCCGCGGGTGCCGACGTCGTCCTCATCTCGATGACCGCTCGGAACGTGAACACCGGCAGCTACGTCAGCAACAGCCCCGCCACCGGGCTCAACCCGGCGCACATCAACCCGAGCGTCCTCGAGGGCGTCGCGGGCTTGGACGGGCAGAGCCCGTACGGGGCGTCCGACGCGTGCGTCGTGAACGGCGGTGGTGCATGCACCGACAACAGGCTGGGCTTCGGTGGGTCCTTCCCGTGGGAGACGAGCATCCTCGACTTCACCGGCATGGAGGACGCCGAGTCGTGGGCGGTCACCCCGTCCATGGAGACCATCAGGGCTGTGACTGAGGAGGTCGGCGACCCGAACAAGGTCGTGCTCGACATCTACTTCCGCCAGCCGTGGGTGCTCGACGAGGCCAGCGGCCTGCGCGACGCCGGCGCGATCCTCGCCAACTTCGGCAACAGCACGTCATCGCTGATGGACGTCGTCTCGGGCAAGTTCAACCCGCAGGGCCGCATGCCCTTCGCGTTGGCCGGCACCCGTGAGGCGATCCTCCAGCAGAACAGCGACACACCGGGCTACGACGAGACCGACGACGGGGCGCTCTACCCCTTCGGCTTCGGCCTCAGCTACGAGGAGTGACGCTTCCTCTCAATGAATGAGGCGGCGGGCCACCGAAAGGTGGCCCGCCGTTTCGCTCTGCCTGCGACATCCGCCGTTCCTCACCTGACCAGGCGCTGGAGCGAACCGGGAACGGCGTTCAGGATGCCTCGGGCACGTGCGCGTGCCCGAAGTACATCAATTCCCAGATGGCGTCGTCGGAGTACTCCTCGACCTGCTCGCCCGAACGGAACACCGACACCGTCATCGGGCCGGCGAAGCGCAGGTAGGCGCCGTCGAACCGCGCGAGCTTCGCCAGCAGTCGTTTCATGCGCGGCAGTTCGTCGACCATGAGCGCGCGGGTGAGGTCGCGCTCGCGCGTGAACGAGACCACGACCGTGTCGTCGCCGTGCTCGTAGATGTAGCGGGTGACGGATGCCACCGGCTTGCCGGTGACGTCGTCGGGGTACACGCCCTCGGTCTCGAATCGCACGAGCGATGCGTCATCCGCAACGATCTCATTCTCGCGCGCCAGCATGAAGACGGGGATCGCCTGGCTGCCGAACTTCTCGACGGCCGTGATGTACGACGCGATGACGCTGTATGGGCCCGCCTGGCCTCGCGCCCAGTACCAGTCGTGGATGATCTTCACCAGGCTCACGTTGCCCCAGTTGTGATCGTGATAGCCGACTCCGGTGATCGCCGTCGTCACGCCGTCGACGGTGTACGTGCCTGTCACGGCGCCTTGCGGCACGGCGGGCAGCCACGCGAACTCGAGCTCCCGGTTCGCGCCGAAGACCAGATGACCCGTCGCCGGCCGCCATGGTGGGATCTGACCCGTGAGCGTCACGGCGACCGACACCTCCTCGGCCGTCGCGGTGATGCGGTACGTGTGCAGGTCGCCCTCGAATCGGTTGTCGGCGAGCCGCACATCGGCCCGTTCGGTCGCCGCATTCCATGCACCCGCGGGCAGGCTCACGAGCTTCTCGAATGATCGGCCGTCGGGCAGGTCCAGGTTCAGCCGAAGCAGCGGCGACAACGGTCGGTCGGGGTTGACGACGTCCTTGTTCTGGAAGACCACCACGAGCTTCGCGCCATCGTCGAGGTGCGCGTCGAAGTACCACCACTCATACGTGCCCGGCCGATTGTCGGTGCGAGCGCCGTCCTCCCACGGGGCGATCGTGGCCGGGTCGAGCCCGAATCGCGCATAGTCGGCGGGGCTGTCGGCGACGACAGCCGCGATCGTGTCGGTCATGAGGGCTCCTCCGTGTCGGATCCCGTGGTGCTCGGATATCGCACTCTCAGGGTCCTCCTCACAGAGGCGCGTGTCGAGCGGCCTCAGTCGGGTTCCGCGTCGGATGCCGCGGCCCGTGCCGCGTCGGCGGCCCGCTCCACCCACTTCGGTGTCTCGCCGTAGCGCTGGAAGGAGACGAGCCGACCCGCCGCGCTGTCTTCGATGACCTGCGCGAGCCGTCGTTCACGCGTGGCCTCCTGCTTGGCGGAGAGCACCCAGTGGGTGACCTGGCGCCGGTAGGTCGCGGTGGCAGCGTGCCAGAAGGCGGATGCCGCGGCATCGGCTGCCAGCCGTGCCGCGGCCTCGGGCGGAAACCCCTGATCGGGGTTCTCGTGGGAGTACACGCCGGACCGGTCTTCACGCCGACGCGCGAACGCGGCGAGGCCCGCCTCGTGCATGCGGCCCTCGGCGGTGAGCTGCTCGACGAGGGCGATGTTCACGCTCGACCAGATGCTCGAGGGCTTGCGCGGAGTCCAGCGTTGACGACGCGTGTCGTCGTCGATGCGCTGGGAGACCGAGTCGATCCATCCGAAGCACAGCGCCTCGGGCACCGCCTGTTCCCAGGTGAGCCCGCGGTCGGGGACGTGCTTCTTGGCGAGGCCCATCCACAGCTCGGTCTCGGTGGCGTGGTTGGCCTCGAGCCAGGCTCGGAACTCGTCGGGCCCGGAGAAGAAGCGGGCGGGCCGCTCGGGCGTGCCGCCTGGGGTGCCGAACGTCGCGGTCATGGCACGAGTCTGCCAGCACGCACCGACAACCCGGCGGCAGCCTCCCGGGCCGCATTCCGCCGGGAGTAGCGTTCTCCCCAAGGCCGATCGAGGGGGAGAGATGAGCGAGGTCATCGACAGGCTGACGGCGGCCCTGAACGACCATGACCCGGAGGCGATGGTCGCGCTGTTCCACGCCGACTATGAGAGCCGCCAACCGGCCCATCCAGCGCGCACCTTCGTGGGGCGTGCGCAAGTACGCGCCAACTGGGAGGCGATGTTCGCCGGGGTGCCGAACCTCCGGGCCGAGCTCGTGCGATCGGTTCGGAATGGCGACACGACATGGTGCGAGTGGGCCTGGTCGGGCACCCGCGCGGACGCGCAGCCGTTCGAGGTTCGCGGAGTCACGCTGTTCCAGGTACACGACGAGATCATCGTTGCCGGGACGCTCTACATGGAGGACGTCGAGACTGAAGGCATCGGGATCGAGCAGGCTGTCGAAGGCATGGCGGGAACGCTTCCTGGCGCGATCGAAGCGGCCACCGCTGATCGGGATCGCGAGAGCGAGGTGAAGCCATGACACGGTTCGCGATCGACGCCCTCGCCGCGCAGCGATTGATCCGCGAGGGCATCGTCGTGTCGGAGGAGCACCAACTCGTCGCGCCGAACGTGCTCCGTTCGCGGGTGCTGTCACGCCTCTACCGCGAAGCGCGAGATGGAAAGCTGAGCCGGGATGAGGCTCGAGAGCAGTTGGACCGGCTCACGTCCATGCGCGTGCGGCTTCTGGGCGACCGGGTCTCACGCGCGGTCGCGTGGAAGATCGCCGAGCAACTCGACTGGGATGACACGACGAACGCCGAGTTCGTCGCGGTGGCCAAACTGCAGGCGGATGTCTTCGTCACGCTCGACGCGGACCTCGCTCGCCAGGTCGAAGGCATCGTCATGATCGCGCCCTTCGAAGCGCTCCTCGATCGGTGAGCAGCGTCGAGTCGTGGTGGGCATCGGTGCCAGTGGGGCCGTGCCCAGAACGCGGGGATCTCGACGGGTATGCGGCTGGTGGGACGGCGGGTAGTCTGTAGTGGCGGGTCGGCCACGCGCACCTCTGACGAGATGGCACGGCGACCCGGGCGGGCGACCCACGCACCAGAGCCCGAACGGAGTTGTTCACCGATGTCCTGGGACGATGATTTCTACGCCGATGACGGCGAACATCGTCCAGCCCGAGAGACCCGGCGTGCGGCCGGATGGCGCTTCGTCGGTCGCGTCGCCGGATACACGGGCATGGTGGTCGGGGTGGTCGCGTTGATCGCCGGAGTGGTCGTCGCCGTGAACTACGCAGGGCTTGCGACCAGCCCCGGTGGGTTCGGGTCGCCGGTGGCAGACGGGCCGAGAGTGGCGCTCCCACCCGTGGTCGAGCCGCTCGACCAGACCGAACAGGCGGAGCCGACCGACGACCCCGAGGAGCCGGAGGAGCCGGCCGATGTGTCCGAGTCGATCGTCGTGCCGATTCCTCAGGTCGACCCCGCGTGGACCTCCGAGATGGCTGCAGCCACGGGGATTCCGGCACGTGCCCTGTCGGCGTATGCGCTCGCCCACGTCGCGATCGCCGAGGAGGAGCCGGCGTGCGGCATCGACTGGACCACGATCGCGGCCATCGGCGCGATCGAGTCGGACCACGGGAACCACTCGGACTCCCTGCTGGGCGCTGACGGGTACCCCGAGCCGGCGATCATCGGCCGAGCACTCGACGGCGACGGCGTGGCCAAGATCGAAGACACCGACGGCGGAGTACTCGACGGTGACGCGACGTGGGACCGGGCGGTCGGACCGATGCAGTTCATTCCCTCGACGTGGGACAAGTGGGGAAGCGACGCGAACGACGACGGTGCCGCCGACCCCAACCAGATCGATGATGCCGCCCTCGCAGCCGCACGGTACCTGTGCGCGTCGGGTTCGATGACCACCCCCGAAGGGTGGCGGGCGGCGGTCTTCTCGTACAACCACGACAACGACTACGTCGACAAGGTCGCGTCGGTCGCGATCGAGTTCGCAGCGTCAGCCGGTTAGAGGACGAGCACGGCGGGCCTCGTCCGCGTGCGTGGGATAGCGCTTCCAGCGACCTCCCGTATCCGACCCATGCGTACACCGGCATGTATTGGTCGACGGCTGCTGTCCACATGCCCGAGCGCAGCTCGGGCGGGTGCTGACAGCGCTTCCAATCCGGATACGCCGATCCGGTTCATCCGCCCTCATTTCGTCATGAAATGCGCACCTTACGCCGAACGATTGGCACAACTTCGCACATCGCGCAGGGACGAATGGCGGGATCGGAACTATTGACGTTTCAAGTCGCGGCCCGATAGACAGAACGCAAGCACCGACCCGTCTCCACCCGGAACGAGTCGGTGCCCCGTCGGAGTGACCACTCTGCATGACTCCATCCGTATGACTCCGGCTCGACTGCACGACAGCGCCACCGCAACGAGGAGGAAATGCCTGATGTACACGTTGAAGAGAAGGCGAGTCATGGGAGGGTCGGCTGCGTTCGCCGCGCTCCTGGGGCTCGTGTTGACCTCGATGACACCGATGGGACCGGCCGCCGGTTCCGAGCCGGTTCCCGAGCTCATGCGAAACGCCGATGAAGAGGTCAGCGTCGTGGAGGTGACCCTGACAGATCACACCGAGCTCGACGAACTGGTCGACACGGGGGTGGACCTCGATCACGCCGCCCATCTCAACCCCGATGGAACCATCACCGCCCATGCGGTGATCAGTGACGGCGAAGCCGACGCTCTGCGAGCGCGTGGATTCACCGTCGGTGCGACCCTCCACGATGAGGACGACACCGAGGCCGTGCTCGCGGAGCGCGATGCGACCATCGCGGCCGCGGTCGAGGCGAACGAGGAGTTCGCCGCCTCGGCGGACGCGGCCGCGGTATCCGACGTCAAGATCATCCGTGCCGACTACTACACCTCGTTCGGAGTGGGATACCTCTCGGTCGAGGCCAAGTGGGCCGATGGCCAGACCAACTCCGCCCAGCTGACCGTCCAGCGCGACAGCGGAGCGGGCACCGAGATCGGCAGCGGCGGCAGCCAGAACATCAGCCGCTTCGTCGACGCCGGCGTGTACATGTACCACCGTGGCGCTGCCACGGTGGCGACCCGCCCCGACTCCATCCAGATCACAAGCCCTACCGGCGATGTGGCCACCGCCAAGGTGAACGACTGGCTCCCCATCGACGGTGATCCGGCATGGGGTCCGAACTACGAGACCGACTTCATCACGTCGTACCTCACGCCTACCGAGCTCTACGACCGGATCAAGGCCCTGGCTGCGGAGTTCCCCGGGATCTCCGAGATCGTCGAGCTGCCGAACCAGACCAACGGCTACCGGCGGCACGCGCAGGCAGTCCTCGGCGCGAGCAACGCGAGCCGCGTCGCGGTCGACTCGGTCGCGTGGGGTCACGAGGGCGGGAACGACGTCAGCGTCGCGCTGACCGCCCCCGGCACGCCGGATGCACCGCTCTCGGTCGCCGTCGACGGCACGAGCATCACGGTTTCGCTGGGAACCAACGGCAGCAGCACGGTGACGAGCACCGCGGCACAGGTGGTCGCAGCGCTCAACGCCTCGCCCGCGTCATCCGCGTTGGTCGTCGCGTACACCTACCGCGGCAACGCCGGAACGGGAGTGGTCGCGCCGACCTCGGCCGCGCTCACTGACGGCCTCTCGGCGCCCGAGACGGTGTCGCGTGACCCGCACCCCGTCTACGCCATCCGCATCGGCAAGACGCGTGACGGTTCGAAGCCCGGCGTGCTGGCGTACGCGCAGGAGCACGCGCGTGAGTGGGTGCCGCCACTCGTGGCGGTCGAGTCGGCAGAGCGACTGCTGCGCAATTACGACCAGGATGCGAAGACCAAGCAACTGGTCAACAACCTGGACATCTGGATCGTCCCGTCGGTCAACCCCGACGGTGGTCACTACTCGTTCTACGACTTCTCGTCGCAGCGCAAGAACATGACCAACCACTGCGAGCGAACCGGCAACGCCGACTTCCTCGCGCGGACGACGTGGGGTGTGGACAACAACCGCAACTACGACACATACAGCCTGTTCGATGGCTACAGCGGCGCCTCGGCGTCGTGCACGAGCGGCACGTACGCGGGTCCGGCGGAGCTCAGCGAGCCCGAGAGCGCGAACATCGACTGGATCGCGGGCGAGAATCCGAACATCAAGTTCGCGATGAACCTGCACAGTTCGGGCAATTACTTCATGTGGTCGCCGGGGGCGTACACGACGCCCGAGCGCCTCTCGTCGCCGCGCCCGACCCTCGAGGAGGAGTCCTACTTCTGGGGCGCCTCGGCGAGGATCCTCAGTGAGATCAAGCGCTACCGCGGTATGTCGGTGACACCGGCACGCACCGGGCCGATCTCGGACGTGCTGTACTCAGCCGCCGGCAACTCCGGTGACATGCTCTGGTACAAGCACGGGGTCTACGCGTGGAACTTCGAGGTCGGAACGCAGTTCCAGCCGCCGTTCTCGAGCGAGGATCCGACCGGGGCGTCGGCGCACGCCGAATCGCAGGAGTTCGCCAACGGGCTCATCGAGCTCATGCGCGTGGCGTACGACTTCGACAAGGATGCGCAGCGACCGACGAGCACGGTGAAGGCGTCGGCGAGCAACGAGGCCGGAATGGTCGACCTCACGTTCGAGGTCTCCGAGTCTGCGGCGGTGTTCTACACCCTCGACGGTTCGAAGCCCACCTACGAGTCGACCCTCTATGGCACGGCCGGCATCCGCGAGGGCGCCGAGGTCGTGACGGTGCCCGCGGGCACGACGGTCAGCTGGTTCTCGGTGGACTCGGCCGGCAACGTCGAGAAGAACTACCGTCCCGACGGCAACGGGAAGAACCACAACACGACGACGGCGACGGCTCCGCGCTGATCCACGTCTCACACGGCTGCGGCCGCGGCGTTCCCCCGGGACGCCGCGGCCGCGGTCTGCGTGGTGAGCGTCTGCAGGCGCCTGTGGTTCAGCCGGCAGGCCTCGCCCGAGGCGGCGACGGACTGCCGGTCGTACCATGGCAGTGTCACGCCCGATCGCTCATCGTTTCGACGGGAGGCGTCATGATCGAAGTCCGCGTCCTCGGGATCGCGCTCGATCCTGCCGGGCAGCACATCGTGCTGCTGAAGCCCGTCGGCGAGGACGAGGGTGCTGGGCGCGTGCTGCCGATCTGGATCGGGGGACAGGAGGCGACGTCCATCCTGATCGCGGTCGAAGGCGAGCACGCCCCGCGTCCGCTGTCGCACGACCTGATCACGACCCTGTTCGGCGCGGTCGGCGCGAAGGTGGAGCGGGTCGAGGTGACCCGCATCGACGAGGGAACCTTCTACGCCGAGCTCACCCTCACGACGCCCACGGGCCCGCAGGTGCTCGACGCGCGTCCGTCCGACGCCGTCGCGCTCGCCGTGCGGGCCGATGCGCCGATCTTCGTCGCCGAAGAGGTGCTCGACGACGCCGGCATCCCCGCCGAGATGGCCGACCTCCGCGACGACGAGGAGAAACTCGACGAGTTCAAGCATTTCCTCGACGAGGTCGACCCCGAGGACTTCCAGGGCTGAAGGCCGGAACGCGTGCGCCTGCTCCCGCGGAAGGCTAGCGTGGAGCCGTGTCCGCTCCTGCGACCGACGCACGGACCGCTCACGCCGTCGGCGTGCAGCGCCTGCTCGAGAGCGCTCGGGCCATTCCACCCACCGCACCGGTGCGGCTCGCGAAGCGCACCTCGAACCTGTTCCGGTCACGGGCGAAGACGGATGCCCCGGGGCTCGACACGTCGGGCCTGACGCACGTCATCTCGGTCGACCCGGTGACGCGCACGGCCGACGTCGCCGGCATGTGCACGTACGAGGACCTGGTCGCCGCCACGTTGCCCCACGGGCTGGCGCCGCTCGTGGTCCCGCAGCTCAAGACCATCACCCTCGGCGGCGCCGTCACCGGCCTCGGCATCGAGTCGACGTCGTTCCGCAGCGGGCTGCCGCACGAGTCGGTGCTCGAGATGGACATCCTCACGGGCGCCGGCGAGGTGCTGACCGCTTCGCCGCTGGAGCACGCGGACCTGTTCCGCGCCTTCCCGAACTCGTACGGGACGCTCGGCTACGCGGTGCGCCTGCGCATCGAGCTCGAGCCGGTCGAGCCGTTCGTCGCACTCACCCACCTGCGGTTCCACTCGCTCACCGATCTCGTCGCCGCGATGGACCGCATCATCGCGACGCGCAGCCTCGACGGCACTCCCGTCGACTACCTCGACGGTGTCGTCTTCAGCGCCGAGGAGAGCTATCTCTGCGTCGGCAGGCAGACGGAAGTTCCGGGCCCCGTCAGCGACTACACCGGCCAGCAGATCTTCTACCGATCGATCCAGCACGACGAGGGCGCGACCGACGACCGGCTCACGGTCCACGATTACCTCTGGCGCTGGGACACGGACTGGTTCTGGTGTTCGGGGGCGTTCGGGGCGCAGCATCCGCTCGTTCGCAGGTTCTGGCCGCGACGCTATCGGCGCAGCAGTTCGTATTCGAAGCTGATGCGCCTCGAACGGCGATTCGACATCGGCGACCGCCTCGAGAAGCTCAAGCGCCTGCCGCCGCGCGAACGCGTCATTCAAGACATCGAGGTGCCGATCGAGCGGTGCGCCGAGTTCGTCGACTGGTTCCTCGCCGACGTGCCGATCGAGCCCATCTGGCTGTGCCCCCTGCGACTGCGTGACGACGACCGCTGGCCGCTGTACCCGCTCAAGCCGAACCGCACCTACGTCAACGTCGGATTCTGGTCGACCGTGCCCGTCGGCGAGGTCGAGGGCCAGACCAACCGGCTGATCGAACGCAAGGTCAGCGAGCTCGACGGCCACAAGTCGCTGTATTCCGACGCGTACTACGCCCGTGACGAGTTCGACGAACTCTACGGCGGCGCGACATATCACGCCGTGAAGCAGCGCTACGACCCCGATTCACGACTGCTCGATCTCTACGCGAAGGCGGTGCAACGACGATGACGTCGATCAAGGGCCACGAGACCGATACCGGCGATGTGCCGGGTGCAGCGGATGCTGCGGGGGGGCCGGCGGAAGGCAAGCTCACGCTCGCCGAGATCCTCGAGGCCTTCGCCGGCGGGCGCCTGCCGCTGCGATTCACCGCGTACGACGGGAGCTCGGCGGGACCGCCCGACGCCCCGCTCGGTTTGGAGTTGAAGACGCCGCGGGGGACGACGTACCTCGCCACCGGCCGCGGCGACCTCGGCTTGGCGCGCGCGTACATCGCCGGCGACCTCGAGATCCACGGCGTGCACCCCGGCGACCCCTACGAGTTGCTCAAGGCGCTGGCCGACGAACTGGTCTTCAAGATGCCGCCGCCGCGGACGATGGCCCAGATCGTCCGATCCATCGGCGTCGAGCACCTGCGTCCGATCGCGCCGCCGCCGCAGGAGGTGCCGCCCCGCTGGCGCCGCGTCGCCGAGGGACTCCGGCACAGCAAGACCCGAGACGCCGAGGCGATCCATCACCACTACGACGTCTCGAACGCCTTCTACGAATGGGTGCTCGGGCCGTCGATGACCTACACCTGCGCGTGCTACCCACGCCTCGACGCATCGCTCGATGAGGCGCAGGAGAACAAGTACCGACTGGTGTTCGAGAAACTGCGGCTGAAGCCGGGCGACCGGCTGCTCGACGTCGGGTGCGGCTGGGGCGGCATGGTGCGGTACGCCGCCCGTCGCGGCGTGCGGGCCACCGGGGTGACACTGTCGCGAGAGCAGACCTCGTGGGCACAGCACGCCATCGCCGAGGAGGGCCTGAGCGAGCTCGCCGAGGTGCGCTACGGCGACTACCGCGACATCGCCGAGTCCGGGTTCGACGCCGTCTCCTCGATCGGGCTGCTCGAGCACATCGGTGTGCGCAACTACCGGTCGTACTTCCGCTTCCTGCAGTCGAGGTTGCGCACCGGCGGACTGCTGCTGAACCACTGCATCACCCGCCCCGACAACCGAAGCGAGCCGTCGACCCGCGGGTTCATCGACCGGTACGTCTTCCCCGACGGGGAGCTCACCGGCTCAGGCCGCATCATCACCGAGGCGCAGGACGTCGGCCTCGAGGTGCTGCACGAGGAGAACCTGCGCCCTCACTATGCGCTGACCCTGCGTGATTGGTGCGCCAACCTCGTCGACCACTGGGATGAGGCGGTCGCCGAAGTCGGGCTTCCCACCGCGAAGGTCTGGGGCCTCTACATGGCCGGCTCGCGGCTCGCCTTCGAGTCCGGCGGAATCCAGTTGCACCAGGTGCTGGCCGTCAAGCCGGACGAAGCCGGTCGAGCAGACGACCTGCCGTTGCGGCCGTGGTGGACGGCCTGAACGGCGCCCGACCAACGGCACCCGAGCGCGGCGCGAGCCGGGACATCCGTTCGCCGGGAAGAATGGCCGACATGGATGCCGCGATTCCCGCCCTCACCGAGATGCCGAAGCCGAAGTTCGTGATGTCGGCCGAGGGCCGCCGCATCGCCACCTACCTGTGGGGCGACGATGCTGCGCGGACGGTACTGTGCGTGCACGGATTCGCGTCGAGCTGCCGCGACAACTGGGTGAGCACGGGTTGGGTGCGCGACCTCACGCGCGCCGGTTACCGCGTGCTCGGCGTCGACCAGCTCGGTCACGGTGCGAGCGACAAGCCGCACGACGCCGCCGAGTACGGCATGGACGCGCTCGTCGCGGACCTCGTGACCGTGCTCGACACCTACCTGCTCGACCGCGTGCTCTACGCCGGCTACTCGCTCGGCGCGCGTGTCGGCTGGCAGCTCGCGGTGCAGGCGCCCGAGCATGTCGAACGGGCCGTGCTCGGCGGCATCCCCGACGGACGTCCGCTCGCCCGCCTGCAGATCGAGCAGGCGCGCGCCTACGCAGAGCAGGGTACGCCGGTCGAAGACCAGGTCACCCGAAACTACGTGACCCTGGCAGAGCGGGTCGACGGCAACGACCTGCTCGCGCTCATCGCACTCGCGGAGGGCATGCGGCTGGGTGACGCCGACCCCGACCCCGCGAATCCGCCCATGCAGACGATCCTGTTCGCGACGGGCAGCGAAGACGCCATCCTCGAGCGTTCGAAGCTCCTGGCGGATGCCACGCCGAACGGCACGTTCGTCGAGCTCCCCGATCGGCACCACTTCAATGCGCCCGGCTCGCGGGTGTTCCGGAAGTCGGCGGTGGAGTTCTTCGGCGCCGGCGCCTGATGGTCTGGATCCCGCGAGAGTGACTCACCGCGCATCCGCCTGAGAAGAGGGTCGGGCGGCCCGATCAGGGTTTGCCCTGTGGTGGCGGTCGCGACGTCACCCTAGCCTGAGCTCGTTGTTCAGGTGCCTCCCTCCGAAGTGGCACTGAGCAAAGCACGAGCGCGACGAGAGAGTCGCCCCTCACGATGGAGGAGGGGTATCCATGTGCCCCGATGATGGCCGATCAGCCGCCGACAGGGAACCTGCCCGCGAGGCCGGAGGACACCCCCGGTGGTGGGTGGGCTCTGGCTCATTCATCGCCGCCCACGCCGGGAAGCTGGTCCTCGGCGTTCTCGGCGCTGCCACAGTCGCGATCTTCGTGCCGATGCTGGTGAACGGATGGAACACGGTGACCACGAGCGGGCCTCCCGTGATCGTGCGGGTCGATGTCGAAGAGAAATTCGAGGACGTCTCGCTGCCGAAGGGCAGCAGCCTCAGTGAGACTGAGCTCGCACAGCTCTCGACGCTCAGCGCGGAGGAGCAGTCGGCGTGGCTCGAAGAGCACAAGGACGGAATCGTCGCCGGGGAACGCGCCGTCGTGCTGACCTTGCGGGGGAATCGACCGCACATGGTTCGCGTGACCGATGTGCAGGCGATCGCGGACTGCGGTCCGCCACCGCGGGGCACGCTTGTCAGGGTGGCGATGGGACGCGGCGCCGGGCCTCTCTCGCTGCACGCGAGCATCGACCTCGACCAGCCCGACGAGGCGCTCCAGGTCGATCCCGAAACGGGCGCGTTGAGCTCGTACTTCCCTGAACGAACGATCACCCTCGAACAGGACGAGGAGGAGGTGCTGATCGTCGAGCTGTATCCGCCTGACGAAGAGGGCCTCATGTGCAATGTCGCCCTCGAACTCACCATCTACGACCGAGACGAGCAGGAGGAGCAACGCATCCTCGATGACGGCGAGGCCTTCCATGTGATGTGGCCGGAATCACCGGGTACGGAAGCGGAGTACGAAGTCGCATATCTCGGTGGAATGCTCTGCACGGAATACGTCGCTGCGACCCCCGGATGGGAGACCGCCGGGCCCTCGATATGCGGACCCGACAACGCGGCCGAGTACTGACGGGGCTGCGTTGTCGCGATTTACTGCTTGATTCTGGCGGCCCACTGGGTCGCCAGAACTCTGCGCCCTCACGCCACTTGACAGATGGTCAGACCATCCATACACTCGTCCCAACGCGATGATGGTCTGACCATTCATCCAACACAAGGTTTCAGGCCCGGCGGATCCATCGTCGGGAAATCTACAAAGGAGTGGTCCGTGAATCTCTTCACGCTCATGCAGCAGCGCACCGCCGAGGCGGGCCCGATCCGCGTCGGCGTCATCGGCGCCGGAAAGTTCGCGTCGATGTTCCTCACGCAGGCAGTCGGCAGCGAGAACCTGCACGTCGTCGGCGTCGCCGACATCAACGTGCCGAAGGCGAAGGACGCACTGGCGCGTACGGGATGGCCCACCGAGCGCTACGCGGCCTCCTCGCTCGACGAGGCGGTGCGCACCGGTGCGACCGCCGTGATCGACGACTCGACTGAGCTCATCACGCACCCGGCGATCGAGGTGGTGCTCGAGATCACGGGCAACCCGCTCGTCGGCACGTACCACGCCGTCACGGCCATCGACCACGGCAAGCACGTGATCATGGTCAATGTCGAAGCCGACTGCATGGTGGGCCCCATCCTCCAGCGTCGGGCCCAGGCAGCCGGCGTGATCTACGCGATGGCTTACGGAGACCAGCCCGCGCTCATCTGCGAGCTCGTCGACTGGTGCCGCACGGTCGGGTTCGACGTCGTCGCGGCCGGCAAGGGCACCAAGTACCTGCCCGAGTACAACTACTCCACGCCCGATACCGTCTGGAATTACTACGGGTTCACCCCCGAGCAGCTTGCGAGCGGCGACTACAACCCGAAGATGTTCAACTCGTTCCTCGACGGCACCAAGTCGGCCATCGAGATGGCGGCGGTGGCCAACGGCACCGGCCTCATCCCGCAGGACGAGGGGCTGCTGTTCCCGGCAGCGAGCAAGGACGACCTGCCGACCGTCTTCCGCGAGAACCGATTCACGGGCGGCAGCCTCACCCGGCGCGGCACGGTCGAGATCGCTTCGAGCATGTATCGCGACGGGCGAGAGGTGCCCGACAATCTCCGCTGGGGTGTGTACGTCACCTTCGAGGCGACGACCGACTACGCCGTGCAGTGCTTCAAGGAGTACGGCGTGCACACTGACGAGACCGGACGATACGGATCGCTCTACCGCCCGTACCACATGATCGGGCTCGAGCTCGGCGTGTCGATCGCGTCGGCGGTGCTCCGCCGTGAGGCGACCGGCGCACCGACGGGCTTCCGCGGCGATGTCGTCACGACGGCCAAGAAGAACCTCCGTGCGGGCGACACGCTCGATGGCGAGGGCGGCTACACCGTGTTCGGCAAGCTCGCTCCCGCGCACATCTCACTCGAGCGCAATGCGCTTCCGCTCGGCCTCGCGCACGGGGCGAAGCTCATCCGCGACGTGCCCAAGGACCAGACCGTCTCGTGGGACGACGTGCAGCTCGACGAGTCGCAGTTCGCGGTGAAGATCCGGCGGCAGCTCGAGACCGAGTTCCGCTCCGAACACGCCGTCGCCGCCTGAGTCCGGTCAGACCGTCCGACCATGGAAACTACGATGGAGACACTGACTTCCACTCGACGTGGACTTCGGCGACCGGAGGAGTTCGAGCATGGCGATGAACGGCGAGGGCTGGGAGCCCGTCCAGCGCATTCGCACCTACGAGCAGGTCATGGCGCAGATCGAGGAGCGCATCCTCGATGGGCGATTGAAGGCGGGGGATCACCTGCCGAGCGAACGGGAACTCGCCGTGTCGCTCGGGGTCTCCCGGCCCTCGCTTCGCGAGTCGCTCCGAGTGCTGGAAGCGCTGGGCGTCGTCGAGATCCGTCGCGGCGGCGGCCCGGATGGGGGAGCGGTGCTCCTCTCGACGCCGGGCGACGGCATGGTGAATCTGCTGAAACTCCAGCTCGCGCTCACCCAGTTCAGCTGGAACGACGTGCTCGAGACCCGTCTCGCCCTCGAGGCTTGGAGTGTGGAGGAGGCCGCCTATCGCTCAGACGATGACGACCACCGCGACCTCGCCGCGATCCTCGACAGGATGGACGACCCGGCGATCGATTCATCCGAGTTCAACCGCCTCGATGCCGCCTTCCACATGCGAATCGCGGAATCGACCGGCAACGCACTCACCGCCCACTTCATGGGCTCGCTCCGTACCGCGATCCATCGCCAGATGGTGCAGATGTACGCGGAGCTCCAGGACTGGCGCGAAACAGCCAAGACCGTTCGCAGGGAACACCGCGAGATCCTCGGCGCGATCGTCGCCGGCGATGGACCGGGCGCTACCGAGCTGGTACGGCGACACATCACCGATTTCTACAAGATCAACACTCACGGCGGGAACGACCTCCGGACCTAGGTCCTCGGTTCGACTCCCGTCGGACCGGGCCGCGACCGGCCCGATATCAAGGGAGATATGAACCGATCATGACGACCATGACCATCGACCCAAGTGTGCGAGCCAAGGACGGCTCTCCCGACAAGCTGCGGACCGCCATCGGCAGCGCCGTCGGCACGACCATCGAGAATTACGACTTCCTCGCGTACGGCACCGCTGCGGCGCTGTACTTCAACACCGTGTTCTTCCACGCCGAGGACCCCGTCGTCGGCGTACTGCTCGGCTTCGCCACGTTCGGCATCGGCTTCGCGATGCGCCCCCTCGGTGGCGTCATCGGCGGGTATCTCGGCGACCGGATCGGCCGCAAGCCCGTGCTCGTCGGCGCGCTCCTCCTGATGGGCATCTCCACCGTGCTCATCGGCATCCTGCCGACGTACGAACAGGTCGGGTTGCTCGCTCCCGTCCTCCTGGTGCTCATCCGCGTCATCCAGGGGATCGCCTTCGGTGCGGAGTGGGGCGGCGCGATCCTCATGACCTTCGAGCACGCGCCGTGGAAGAAGCGAGGCAAGTACACCGCGATCCCGCAGGCCGGTGTCCCGCTCGGGCTCCTGCTCGCGAACCTCGTGTTCCTCTGGTCGACGAACCTCGACAGCGAACTCGCCTGGCGCCTGCCGTTCCTGCTGTCGTCGGTGCTCATCGTCGCCGGCCTCATCATCCGCGCGAAGGTGTCGGAGTCGCCCGAGTTCATCGACACCAAGACGGCCGGCCTTGTAGTGAAGAACCCGCTCAAGGAGGTCTTCAAGAACGACTGGCGCACGATCCTGCGTGTCATCGCCCTCCGCCTCGCGGAGTCGGGCGGCTTCTACGTGATCGTGACGTACATGCTGTCGTACCTCACCACGGGCGACGACCCCATCACCGACCGGGCAACCGCCCTGGGCGGCCTCGTGACGGCCGCGGCCATCGGAATCTTCACGACGATCCTGTTCGGGGCGTTGAGCGACCGGGTCGGGCGCAGGCCGATGTACTTCTTCGGCACGATCCTGTTGATCGCGTTCGCGTTCCCGATGTTCCTGCTCGTCAACACCGGCTTGCCGTACTTCATCGTGTTCGTCTACATCGTCGCGATGTCGATCATCCACGACTCGCTCGCCGGCACGCAGGGCGCATGGTTCTCCGAGCTGTTCAGCACGAACATCCGCTCGTCGGGTGCGTCGATCGGCTACCAGTTCTCGGCGGCGATCTCGGGCTTCATCCCGCTCATCGCCACCGCGGTCGCCGTGCCCCTCGGCTGGGGCGGCGTGGCCTGGGTGTACCTCGGCTGCGGGTTGCTCGGCCTCATCGGCACGCTCGTCACCCGCGAGACGTGGGGCGCGCGTGAACGTGCCGCCGTCGACGAGATCATCGCCAAGGCATGAGCCTCGGACGGGCCGGCTCTCGTGCCGGCCCGTCCGTCCGGATCGCCTGTCTCGACAAAGGAACCACCATGAAGACGATCGTCCTGGACGACGACCCCACCGGCACGCAGTCGGCCACCGGCGTGACCGTGCTGCTCGAGAGCGACGCCGACCTGCTCACCGAGGCGCTGCGGCACGCCGACAGCGTGTACGTGCAGACGAACAGTCGCGCGCTCGACGAGGCGACTGCGGTGGCCCTGGTGCGACGCATCCGCGCCGACGGTCAGGAGGCCGCACGCCGCCTCGGTGACGAGGTCCGCTTCGTGCTGCGTGGCGACTCCACCCTCCGGGGGCATGTCTTCGCCGAGACCGAGGCCTTCCTCGACGACACGGCTGTCATGCTGTTCGTGCCGGCATTCCCCGACGGCGGGCGCACGACACGCGACGGGGTACACCTCGTGCGCGTCGCCGGTGTCGACGTGCCCGCCCACGAGAGCGAATATGCGGAGGACCCGGTCTTCGGGTTCTCCACGGGGGTGCTGGTCGACTACATCGGCGAGAAGTCGCGCCGATCCGCGATCTCGGTCCAGCTCGCGGAGGTGCGAGGCGGTGCCCTCGCGGCGACGATCGTGAACGCCGCCGCAGGCACGGTCATCGCGCCCGATGCGGTCGACGCGGAGGACATCGTCGCGATCGCTCGGGCGGTCGATGACGCCACCGCGGCGGGTGCGAACGTCGTCGTGCGTTCCGCGGCGCCGCTCGCCGCAGAGCTCGCCGGCGTGGCGAGCCGTGGGCTGCTCGCCACGCCGTTGGTGCCCGATACGGAGCCCGTCCTGCTCGTGTGCGGTTCGCACACCGCAGGGGCGAGCGCGCAGCTCGAGCCGCTCGTCGAATCCTGGGGTTATCCCGCCGTCATCGACACGGATGCCGCGTTGCTGGACCCCGAATCAGCCGGGCTCACCGCCGCCGGCACGGCGCGCACACACCTCGAATCGCGCCCGCTCACGATCGTGACGAGCGAACGCAGCCGGTCCGCGTCGCACAACACGCTCGCGCACGGCGAGAGGGTCATGACCGCGCTCACGACGGCCGTACGCTCGCTGCTGCCGGAGGTCGCCGTCGTCGTCGCGAAGGGCGGGATCACCTCGGCCGAGGTCGCGCGCACCGGCATCGGGGCGTCGTCGGCGGTCGTGCTCGGGCAGGTGCTGCCCGGCGTGTCTGTCTGGCGACTCTCATCTCACGACGAGCGAGAGCTGCTCTACGTCGTCGTGCCGGGCAACGTCGGTGCTCCCGACACCCTGGTTCGGGTGCTCGACGCGCTGCGGATCCGCGCCGCCTGAGCAAGGGCCATCCCGACTGCCAGGCCACGCGGCATCGCGCCCGCAGCCACCTAATTCAGTCGCATCCCGGACAGCGCGAGCCAATCGCCGAACCGCGTCGGCGCCAGCGTCGCGTCGGGGCCGGGGAGCAGCTCATCCTCATCGAGTTCGGTGCCGAAGTAGGTCGATAGCGGGTCCGCGACGACCTCGCGTGGGTCGCCACGCAGTCGCAGCTCCTTCTGCACGAGCTCTTCGAGCCGGAACACCTCGGGGCCGGCGAACTCCACGATTCCGTTCACGGGTGAACCGGTCGCGACCGTCTCGACCGCCGCAGCGATGTCGTCGGCCGCGATCGGCTGGATCAGCGCCCGCGAAAGCCGGACGATGTTCTGGCTGGTCGCGGCATCCGCGATGCTCATGATGAATTCGAAGAACTGGGTCCCGTGCACGATCGAATAGCGGCGGCCCGAGTTTCTGATGAGCCGTTCCTGCGCGGCCTTCGCCGCGAAGTAGCCGCCCTCCGTTCGAGCCAGCCGGTCAGTGCCGACGATCGACAGGGCGATGTGATGCGTGACGCCCGCCGCATCGCCGTAGGACAGCAGGTTGAGTGTGGAGCCGTAGAAGAACTCGTTCGCGCCCTTCTCGTCGAGGTATCCCGAGTTCGACACGTCGATGAGCGTCTCCGCACCGGCGAGCGCCTCAGCGAGGCCCTCGCCGGTGTAGGAGTTGACGCCCGTCGCGCGCGACGCGGAGGTGACCTCGTGGCCATCGGCGACCAGCCGGGCCACGAGCCGTGTGCCGATGAGTCCGGTGCCGCCGATGACCGCGATGTTCATGGCTGCCTACTCGGCCGGGGCCGTCTGGGCGGCGAGCCAGTCCGCGAACGTGGTCGTCGACAGCTGGGCGTCTGGCGCGGGTACGAGCTCGGTGCCCGTGAGGAGCGTGCCGAAGTACGGCGCCTCGGGGTCGCCGACGACCGTGCGGGAGTCGCCCTTCGCGGTGAGTCCCGTGCGGATGAACTCGTCCTGGCCCATGCGTTCGGGCCCGCCGATCTCGAGCGTTCCGTTGATCGGTTCATGGGCGGCGACGCGCGCGACCGCGGCAGAGACATCCGCTGCCGCGATCGGCTGCATCAGCCCCGTACTGAGCGTGACGGTGTCGTCGACGGTCGCCTCATCGGCGATGCGCCCGGCGAACTCGTAGAACTGGGTCGCTCGCACGATCGAGTAGGGCATGCCCGATTCCTCGATGAGCTGCTCCTGTGCGACCTTGGCCCGCAGGTAGCCGCTCGCGGGCAGGCGTTCGCTGCCGACGACCGAGAGCGCGACATGGTGGGTCACGCCGGCCTCGCGTTCGGCGGCGAGCAGGTTGTTCGTCGAGGTCGTGAAGAACTCGAGGACGTCTGCGTCGGCGAACGACGGCGAGTTCGACACGTCGACGACGACGTTCGCGCCGACGAGCACGTCGGCGAGTCCCTCGCCGGTGATGGTGTTCACGCCAGAGTTGGGGGAGGCGGCAACGGCCTCGTGCCCGTGCTCGATGAGGTTCGACACGACCCGGGACCCGATGAGGCCGGTGCCTCCGATGACGACGATCTTCATGATTCCTGTTTCCTTGACCTTTCGTTGATCGATCACTCGTTGCCGGCGCCGGTGGAGACGGCCGTGACTGCTGCGAGAGCGTCGAGCACGGATGCCGCGACCTCGTCGGGTGCCGAGACGCTGAGCGCGTGCGAGACACCGGGCAGTTCCCGGGTTCCGCGCGATCCGGCACGCTCGGTGGAGAAGCGCTGCAGTTCGGCCGGGATGTTCAGGTCGGCGTCGCCGTAGACGAACCACGACGGGTGCTGCTTCCAGGCCGGGACATCCGTCGGCAGTCCCTCGGACAGGGAGGCCTCGGTGACCGGTCGCTGGGTCGCGGCCATGAGCGCGGCAGTCTCGGCCGGCACGTCGGCGCAGAACTGGTGGTGGAAGGCGTCGGCGCGGATCGCGAGTTCGTTGCCACCGGTCGAGACCGGGTAGCCGGTCAGCGTGTCGCCGAGCGTGCTGCCCGGGAACTTCGACGACAGCGAGAGGGCGCTCTCGCCGGTGTCGGGTGCGAACGCACCGACGTACACGAGCGCGAGGACGGCGTCGTTGTTCGACGCGGCCTCGGTGATGACCATGCCGCCGTACGAATGCCCGACGAGCACGACCGGGCGGCCGAGACCGGCGATCACGTCGCGCACGTAGGCCGCGTCGATGGTGAGGCTGCGCAGCGGATTGCCGACGGCCACGGTGTCGAGCCCCTGCGCTTGCAGGCGTTCGATGACGCCGTTCCAGCTCGCGGATTCGGCGAAGGCGCCGTGCACGAGCACGACCGTCGGCTTCTGGTCATTCATGATGTGTCCTTTCGTGGGGTACATGAGCGTTGACCGTGCAGCGCTCGATGTTGTGACACGGTCTGCGCGATCGTCGGCGGCCGCGCTACTCGTCCAACCCCCAGAACGCGCCCGTCAGTCCGACCTCCGCGAAGTACGCGCGTGCCTCCGACGGCTCACGCCGCACGTAGGGAGAGTCGAGCCGACCCTCGTACCAGTGCGCCGCGAGATGCCACAGGGTCGCGAGGTCGAAGACCGACCCGCGTTCGTTGCCCGTCGCCGCGAGCCAGTCGTCGACGCACCGCTCGCTGCAGAAGATGCGCTGGTTCGAGCACGTGTGCACGACGTCGTCCCAGACGTGCGCCGCCGGAACGAGGAAGTGCGCCACCTCATCACCGGCGGGCGGCTCCGACGTGCCGACCACGTACGCGTGGGGAGTGCCGCACGCGGGGCACGTCGTCGCGACGAGCACCTCGTCCTCGCCGGGCACGAGGTGCGGGATCGCGAACGCGTCCCACGCGCACCCGCCCCACCACAGCGTGTGCGTGCCCTTCACCGAGAAGTGCAGGTCGATGCTCGCGAACGGGTGCGCCATGATGATGCGGCCGTCGTCGTCGAGCACGATGTGGCGAATCGCCGCGAGCGTCGCGAGTGCCTGCCCGACCTCTGCGGGCGACAGCAGCGTCGCCGCCTCGATCGCGGCACGAGAGGGAGGATGTCCCTGCTCCGCGTAGTCCCGATAGACCTCGGCCCGAACCCGCTCGACGTCGGCCTGCGTCAGTTCGCCCACCACAGCGTCCATGGGTGAAGGCTACGCCGATGAGTCGCGGAACGTTCGATGTTCGTCGCGAGGGGCGCCGCTGCTCACACGCCTTGAGATGCGGCGGGGTGGCGCACCTGCGCCGACCGGCGCATGATGTGACGAGAGCGGTATCACCCCGCCGCCGACCATCGATGAGGATCGTCGCACATGGCTCTCCCCGACCCACCCGATCCCGCGGCCGACCACGACCACGACGCCGCCCCCGAGCACGACGACGCCCGGTTCGAGGCGCTCGCGGCCCTCGCCACCGACCTGGTCGGTCAATTCGCGCTCGAACCGCTGCTCGAGCGGATCCTCCGGCACACGATGCAGTTGCTCGGGTGCGACAGCGGCTCGATCTGCACCGTCGACGAGGCAGCCGGCACCTATCGCAAAGAGGTCGACCTCGGCGTCGGATGCCTGTCCGGGCAGACGTTTCCGCTCGACGAGGGTGTGACGGGAGCAGTCGTCCGCGCCAGGAGCTCGGTGATCTTCGACGAGTACGCGGACGTACGCGGGGGACACATCGCCGAGCGTGACCGTGGCTCACTGCACGGGGTCATCGGCGTGCCCATCCGCTGGGGAGACGCGATCATCGGCAGCTGCGTCGTGTTCAGCCGGGACGCCGACCAGCGTTTCACCGATGCCGATGCGACGCTCGTCGAGCTGTTCGCCACCCACGCGGCCATTGCGATCACGAACGCGCGACTGCACTCGCTCGCGAACGAGCGCGAGCGTGAGGCGGGCGCCATGGCAGAGCGGGAGCGGGTCGTGCGCGACGTGCACGACACCGTCGGGCGCGGCCTCGCGTCGGTCGTGCTGCGGCTCGACGCTGCCGAGCGCGCCGTCGCCGAGGAGCGGGATCCGCGAGCAGCGCTCACCGAGGCGCGCGCTGCTGCCCGGTCAGCCCTCACCGAGATCCAGCGCACGGTGCTCGGCCTCGGGCCCTCATCCCTCGACGGCCGCTCGCTGCGCGACGCGCTCGAGCTCGAGCTCGCCTGGGTCGAGTCCTCGGCGAAGGTCGACACCCGACTCATCGTCATCGGCGAGCCGCGGCCGCTGCCCTCCGACACCGCCCATCAGGTGTTCCGCATCGTGCAGGAATCGCTCACCAACGTGGTCGAGCACGCTGATGCGAACCAGATCCGGGTCGGCCTCGTCTACGGAAGCGAGACGACCACCGTCATCGTCGAGGACGACGGCCGCGGCTTCGATGTCGCCGCCCTCACGGCGAACCCCGCGGGGCCGCCGACGGCGTTCGGCCTGCAGGGACTCGCGGCTCGCGCCCACCACCTCGGTGGCACGCTCCAGGTCGAGTCGACCCCGCAGTGGGGCACCCGCGTCCGCGCGGAGGTGCCGACGTCGCCGGCGACCGACATCGGCGCCGGCCACGCGCGCTGGCGCGTGCTCGTCGTGCACGAGAGCCTGGTGATGCGGGCCGGGCTCGTGCGCGTGCTGAGCACCGTCGAACCCGACATCCAAGTGGTCGGCGAGGTGGGCGATGCCGGCCAGGCCGTCGAGGCCTACGAGCTCGTGCGCCCCGACGTCGTGCTCGCCCACCTCGACCTGCCGCATATCGACGGTGTGCAGCTGACGTCGTACCTGCGGGCGCTCGACCCCGAGGCATCCGTCGTGCTGCTCATCCACGGTCTCGACGACGAGCGCGTGCGAGGGGCGGCGCGCATCGGGGCAGTGGGCTTCGTCGAGCACGATGACGACCCGGGCGACCTCGCCCGCGCGGTGGTCGCGGCAGCCCGAGGAGACTCGCTCATGACGGCCGACTTCCTGAGCCGGTTCGCCGCGGCGCTCGCCGACGACTCGAGCGAGCACCTCACCGCCCGCGAGAAGCAGGTGCGCGAGCTCGTCGAACGCGGACTGCCCGACAAGCGCATCGCGGCCGACCTGCAGATCTCGGTCAAGACGGTCGAGAAGCACGTCGGCGCGATCCTGCGCAAGACCGGCGCCGCCAACCGCACGATGCTCGCGAGCCGGTCGGCGCTGCATCCGCGCTGACGCGCTGTGTGGTGGGTTTCCCTACCCACGGGTAGGGAAACCACCCCTGTCGGCCCGTCCGCGTGCTGCATAGCCTGAGCGTGACGACGAGGAGGTCCGCCATGCCTGTGGTCTCACTGCACGAGATCGTCGACCGGGCGTATCGCGAGCGCTACGGGGTGCCGGCGATCAACATCGTCAACGACCTGACCCTCGAGGCGGTGCTCGCCGGGGCGGTCGAGGCGCGCTCGCCGCTGATCGTGCAGACCTCGGTCAAGACAGTCAAGTCGATCGGGGTGAACGTGCTCTTCACGATGTGGGAGTCGATGACGGCGGGCATCGAGGTGCCCGTGACGCTGCATCTCGACCACTGTCCGGAGCGGCAGGTCATCACCGACTGCCTCGAGCGGGGCTGGAACTCCGTGCTGTTCGATGCGTCGACGCTCCCGGTTGCGGAGAATCAGCGGCAGACGATCGAGGTCGTCGCCGAGGCGCGCCGGCACGGTGCAAACGTCGAAGGTGAGATCGAGGCGATCCAGGGCGTCGAGGACGGCATCGGGGTCGACACCGAGACGCGCAGGCAGAGCCTCGAAACCGCGATCGCATTCATCCGCGAGACCGGGGTCGACGTGTTCGCCCCCTCGATCGGCAACGCGCACGGCGTCTACTCGGCGACGCCCGACCTCGACTTCGCGCGGGTCACCGACCTCGTCGCGGCGACCGACACGCCCATCGCGTTGCACGGCGGCAGCGGCATGACCGACGAGCAGTTCCACGACCTCATCTCGCGCGGCTGCGCCAAGGTGAACATCTCGACCGCGCTGAAGATCGAGTTCATGAAGTCGAACCTGGCCTTCCTCCGGGGCGCCGAGGAAAAGAACAAGTGGGATCCGCCGTCGTTGTTCAAGGAGGTGCGGCAGCATGTCGTCGACCTGACGACGGGACTCGCGGCCACATTCGGCAGCGCCGGCAAGGCGTGGTGAGCATGCCGTTCCTCATCTTCGACTGCGACGGCGTGCTCGCGGACACCGAACGCAACGGCCACCTGCCGGCGTTCAACCAGACCTTCGCCGAGTTCGGCGTGCCCGTGCAGTGGAGCGATGCCGACTACGCCGTGAAGGTGCTCATCGGCGGGGGCAAGGAGCGCATGGCGAGCCTGCTGACCCCCGAGTTCGTCGCCGCCAATGGGCTGCCCGCCGACGACGAGGGCCAGCGCGACCTCCTCGCGCAATGGCACAAGCGCAAGACCGCGGTGTACGCCGAACTGGTGCAGTCGGGCGCGTTGCCCCCGCGACCGGGCATCCCGCGGATCGTGAAGCAGGCGGATGCCGCGGGCTGGGGCCTCGCCGTCGCCTCCACATCGGCCGAGGCATCCGTTCGCGCCGTGCTCGAGCATTCCGTCGGCGCGACCCTCGCGCAGCGGTTCGCCGTCTTCGCCGGCGACATCGTGCCGCGCAAGAAGCCTGCGCCCGACATCTACCTGCTCGCCGTCGAAGAGCTCGGTGCGCGACGCGACGACTCCGTGGTGGTCGAGGACAGCGGCAATGGCGTCGCGGCATCGGTCGCAGCGGGACTGCGCACGCTCGTGACCGTCAGCAGCTATACAGCGGACGAGGACTTCACGGGGGCGTCGCTCGTACTCTCGTCGCTCGGTGATGACGCCGAACCGGCCCGGGTGCTCGCCGACCCGTTCGGCGTCGCCCCAGGACCGCAACTCGGAATCGCCGATCTCGAGGCGATCCTCGCGCACGACGGACCACAGCCCAGGGAGGACTCATGAGCTTCAACGACGCCGAGTTCGTCGTGCGCACGATCGCGCAGACCGCCGTCGACAACGAGAAGTACTTCGGCGACCTCGACTCGGTCGTGGGTGACGGCGACTTCGGGTACTCGCTCGCGCGCGGGTTCGAGATCGTGCTGAACGACTGGAACGGATACGACCGCGCCGACATCGGCACGTTCCTGCAGAAGATCGGCATCGCCATCAGCAGCCGGATCGGCGGCACGTCCGGTCCGATCTGGGGAACCGGGTTCCTCCGGTCCGCCGGCATCGCGAAGGGCAAGCAGGACCTCGCCGGTGACGACGTCGTCGCGATGCTGCGCGCGTCGATCGCGGGAATCATGGCCAGGGGCAACGCCGAGCTCGGCGACAAGACGCTGCTCGACGCGCTCGCACCGATGACCGACGCGGTCGAGGCGGCCCTCGCCGACGGCAAGGACTCGGGCGCGGTCGTCGCCGCTGCCGCCGCCGCAGCCCGCGCGGCGGCCGATGCGACGACGCCCATGATCGCCAAGCGGGGGCGCGCCGCCTACACCGGCGAACGCAGCATCGGATCACCCGATGCGGGCGCCGTCGCGATCGCGGTCATCGCCGAGGCGATCGCGTCCGGGTGGGCGACGAGGGACCAGGCCGCCTGACCGCCCCCAGAACACGACGACCCGACCCAACCCATGGAGGTAGGAAATGAAGAAGTTCGTCAACGATCCGCAGCAGTACGTGCCGGAGATGCTCAAGGGCCTCGCTCTCGCCAACCCCGACACACTGCGGTACGTGCCCGAGTACAACCTCATCATGCGAGCGGATGCCCCGCGCGACGACAAGGTGTCGATCATCCAGGGTTCGGGCTCGGGCCACGAGCCAGCCCATGTGATGGCCGTCGGAAGGGGGATGCTCGACGGCGCCTGTCCCGGCGACGTGTTCGCGGCGCCGCCCATGGACTACGTCTACGAATCGACGAAGCTGCTGAACTCGCCGAAGGGCGTGCTGCTCCTCGTCAACAACTACACGGGCGACCGGATGGCGTTCGACATGGCCCAGGAGATGAGCCTTGCCGACGGCGTGAACGTGAAGACCCTGTTCATCGACGACGACGTCGCGGTGCAGGATTCGACGTACACGGTCGGCCGCCGGGGCGTGGCGGGAAACTTCTTCGTGATCAAGGCGCTGGGCGCGGCATCGGAGGCCGGGGCGGATCTCGACGAACTCGTGCGGATCGGCGAGAAGGTGAACTCGGTGACCCGCACCATGGGTCTCGCGCTGACCGCGTGCACGCCGCCGGCGAAGGGCTCGCCCCTGTTCGAACTCGGCGACGACGAGATCGAGATCGGGGTCGGCATCCACGGTGAACCGGGACGCCGTCGCGCGAAGATCGTCTCATCAGACGAGCTCGTCGACATCCTGCTCGAGCCGGTCGTGGCAGACCTGCCGTACGAGAGCGGCGATCGGGTCGCCCTCATGATCAATGGCCTCGGCGGAACGCCGATCAGTGAGCTGTACATCGCCTACGGCCACGCGCACGAGCAGCTCGAGAAGCGGGGCATCAGGGTGGCGCGGAGCTACGTGGGGGAGTACTGCACATCGCTCGACATGGCGGGTGCATCGCTGACCCTGGTCAGGCTCGACGATGAGATCGAGGGGCTGCTCGCCGCTCCCGCCGAGATCGGAGTCCGGATCTTCTGAGACCCCGCGTCCGCGCACACTGGGAGGCCGTATCGATGAGTCGCGGTACGTTCGATGTATGTCCCCGACCTCGAGCGAGCGCGACGACGAAGTCGACCTGCTCATCGACGCGTGGTCGCGCCGGTTGCCCGACGTCGACCTGACGCCGCTCGACGTCATGTCTCGCCTGCGTCGCGCGGCGAACCGGCTCGCCCGGCTTCGCGCCGAGGCGTTCAAGTCGGCCGGCCTCGCAGCGTGGGAGTTCGACGTCCTCGCGGCGCTCCGCCGCGAGGAGCCGCCGCACGAGCTGAATCCCGCGCAACTGATCGAGGCCACGATGATCGGCAGCGCGGCGATGACCAATCGGCTCGACAACCTGTCGCGGCGCGACCTCGTCGAACGACGGCCGAACCCCCGCGACGGGCGCAGCGTGCTCGTACGGCTGACCGCAGACGGTGCGACACACGTCGATGACGCGATGCGCCAGCTCGCCGCCCGCGAGGGCAACGAGCTGCGAGGTCTCACCCGCGAGGAGCAGGCGACGCTCGTGCGACTGCTCCGTCGCCTCGTGCAGGATCCGTCGGGCGCGTGAGCGCGGACTACTCGTCCTCCGCGGCATCCGACAACCGAAGCTCCTCGAGGTCGATGCGCGCCTGCACGCGCCGCAGGATGACGTCGTCGATCTTGCCCGCATTGCGCAACGCGAGCAGGGCATCGCGCTTGGCGGGCAGCAGTTCGAGCTGCAGGCGGGCCTTCGTGTCGAAGTCGCTCTCCTCGCGATAGGCCTCGGCAGGGTCGTCCTCTTCTCGATGGATGCTCCCGAGCCGCTCCTCGTAGACCGCGCGAAGCTGTTCGACGATCTCGGGTGAGGCGTGCACGCGAGCAGCGGCCGCAGGCAGCTCCACCAGTGCCGCGCGCAGCCCGGCCTGCTCGGCGAGCAGCTCTTCGTCGAGCTCGGTCGGATCGGGCGGCAGCTTGGCCCAGCGCACGATCGCGGGCATCGTGAGGCCCTGCACGAGCAGCGTGAAGAGGATGACGATGAAGGTGATCGCGATCACGAACTCGCGCCCCGGCAGCGGCTCGCCGTCGGCGGTCTGCGTCGGCAGTGCGAGGGCGGCGGCCAGCGAGACCGCCCCACGGAATCCGGCCCACGCGAGTGGGAACCGCTGCCGCCACCCGACGCGCAGCTCGCGCTGCTTCGGGCGTCGGTCGACGAGCCGGATGACATACGGGGCCGTGTTCGCCCAGGCCAGCCGCGTGCCGACGACGACCACGGAGATGAGCAGGCCGGCGCCGATGGTCGCGGCCCAGCCGACCCCGAGATCGTCGACGACGTGGTGGAGCTCGAACCCGATGAGCACGAACAGTGCGCCGTTCAGGATGTAGGTGGCGACCTGCCAGAACCCGAACGACTGGCTGCGCTGGCTGGCGGTGATGATCTGCGGTGCGAACCAGCTGAGCGTCAGTCCGCACACGACGACGGCGACGACGCCCGAGACGTGGAAGGCCTCGGCGGGCAGGTACGCGAGGAACGGCGTGAGCACGCTCAGCGTGCTCGCCACGAGGCGCTCGGTGATGATGCGGCGCACGAAGATGATCACCCCCGCCACCGCCAACCCGATCACGATCCCGAACACGTACGACGCGGTGAACTGCAGCGCCGCCCCGCCGAGGTCGATCGCCGTGCCCGACACCGCGGCGCCGACCGCGATGGCGTAGATGACGAGGGCCGTGCCGTCGTTGATGAGGCTCTCGGCGCGCAGCGTCGTGAGTGCACGTCGGGGCAGGCGTCCCGCGACGGCAGCCACCGCGGTGGCGTCCGTCGGCGCGAGGATCGCGCCGAGCGCGAGCGCGATCGGCCACGGCAGTCCGAGTGCTTGACCGACCCAGGCGACGATGCCGGCCGTGATGATCACGAGCACGATGCCCTGCAGCAGGATGACCCGAAGGTTGCGCCGGATCTCGCGAAGCGACGTGTTGAGCGACTCCCAGTAGAGCAGCGCCGGCAGGAACAGCAGCAGCACGACCTCGGGCTCGAGCTCGACCTCGGCGAGGAATGGGAGGAACCCGATCACCGCGCCGAGCACGAGGAGCACGAGCGACGTCGGCACGCGGATGCGCCCGGCGATCGCACCGCCGAAGACGAGCGTCGCACCGATGACGACGACGAGCTCGAGACCCTCCACCGCACTCCTCCCGGAAGCTGAGTGCAGTCTATTTCGAGGTGTCGGGTCGCCGCCCCTCAGCTCAGCGCGATCGCGCCGCCGAGCTTGCCGGGGTTCATCATCCAGAGCACCTGCTCGATGCCGTCCTTCGCAGCCGTGATGGTGACGACGGCGAAGGTGACGCCGTCGCGAGACAGCCGCACCGCAGGCCGGCCGTTCGTCTCGATAGGTGCGACGTCGACGCCGACCCAGAAATGCGAGGCGAACGCGTGAATGAATTTCGCCACCCGCTCACGACCGATCACCGGGAACTTCGAGGCGCGCACGACCCCGCCGCCATCCGAGTAGCTGACGATGTCGGCGGCGAACATCTGCTCGAGCACCTGCGTGTCGCCGGTGCGCGCTGCCGAGATGAACCCATCGAGCAGGCGGCGCTGCGCGCCTGGGGTGACCGTCGTGCGGCTCTCGGCGGCGAGGTGCTTGCGTGCGCGACTCACGAGCTGGCGGGTGCTCGCCTGGGTCTGGTGGATCACCTCGGCGATCTGCTCGTACGAGTAGTCGAACGCCTCGCGCAGCACGTAGGCCGCGCGTTCGTTGGGCGAGAGCTTCTCGAGCACGAGGAGCACCGCCATCTCGAGTGCCTCGCCGCGCTCGGCGCCGAGCGCCGGATCGGCGCTGGTGTCTACGGGCTCGGGCAGCCACGGTCCGATGTAGGTCTCACGACGCGCGTGCGCCGAGGTCGCGGCGTTGATGGCGAGCCGGGTCGTCGTGGTCGCGAGGAACGCCGGCGCATTGCGCACCACGTCGCGGTCGGTGGTCTGCCAGCGGATCCACGCCTCCTGCACGATGTCCTCGGCTTCGGTGACGCTGCCGAGCATGCGATAGGCGATTCCGAAGAGCCGCCCGCGTACGCTCTCGAAGATCGAGAGCGCTTCGTCGAGGTCGGATGTCTCGTGCGGGGGTGGAGCCACGATCACGAACCTATCCGTTCGCGCACTCGATTCGCATCCCCCAACGGGTCGGATGGCCCGTGCGAGGCCATCATCGCGACCTCGAAGATCGCTTCCGCGAACAGAGCGGGCGCCTCCTGCGGCAGATTGTGGCCGGCGTCGGGCACATGGTGATGGGCGCGGGCGCCGGTGAATCGCGCGGCCGTGGCAGTGGCATCCGTCGCCGGGAAGTTGCCGTCGGCGAGACCGTCGAGTGTGACCGCCGGCACGCTGATGGGCGGCAGCTGGGCGAGCGCGGTCTCGAGTTGCACGTATTCGCGGGCACCATCGGCATGGCCGAGGCGGTGGCGGTACGAGTGGATGACGACGTCGACGAAGTCGGGGTTGTCGAAGGCCTCGGCGGCGCGGTCGAGGGTGGCGTCGTCGAACGCCCAGGCGGGGGAGTTGCGGCGCCAGATGACCTCGGCGATCTCGCGCCGGTGGGCGGTGAGTCCAGCACGGCCGCGCTCGGTGAGGAAGTAGAAGAAGTACCAGAAGCCCGCTTCGAGCTCGGGGCGGAGCGGAACCATCGACGCCCGGATGTCCTGGATGAGGTAGCTGTTCACCGATACGATGCCCGCGACGCGTTCGGGCCAGAGCGCTGCGGCGACGTTCGCGGCCCGACCGCCCCAGTCGTAGCCGGCCAGAATCGCGCGGGGCACGTCGAGCGCGTCCATGAGGTCGATCACGTCGCGACCGAGGGCCGCCTGCTGGCCCGTCCGCGGCGTCGCGGCGTCGAGGAACCGAGTCGGGCCGTGACCGCGCAGATACGGCACGATCACGCGGTAGCCTGCGTCGGCCAGTCTCGGCGCGACATCGACGTAGCTGTGGATGTCGTACGGGAACCCGTGCAGCAACAGCACCGGCGGCCCGTTGCGAGGACCGGCTTCGAAGTAGGCGACGTCGAGCACACGCGTGTCGATGTGGCGGAGGGGTTCGAGTCGCGTGAGTGCCGTTCTCGTGCCCGTGGCATTGCTCATCTGGTCGGATTCCCTTCGTCGCGCTGCGCACCACTACGAGCCATGACCGGGCAGGTCCTCGTGTTGTGACGGGTCCCCGTGAATCCGTCTGCGGTCATCCGAGGTTCCATGCGCGCAGCTTCTCGGGATTCACCACGATCAGGAGCTCCGCGATCCGGTCGAGCCGGATGCCGACGCTCACGATGCCGATGACACGTTCGCCCGAGCTGAGCACGATGCCGGTGCGGCCGTTCACCGACTGCTCGGCGAGCAGCAGGTTCGGGTGATCGCCGATCAAGCCGAGCAGGTAGTCGGTCACGTCGGCGGCGCCCGTCACGGGGCAGGGCGGCGCGGCGACGTTGCCGCCACCGTCGACGACGGCGGTGACGTCGGGCTCGAGCAGGTCTCGGACGCGGTCGCGGTCGACAGCCTGGCACGCGATGCGAAGTGCGCGGACGGTGATGCTCGATCGGCTGTTCCACGTCACCGACGGCTCGCACTGGGAGTCGACATGACGATGTCCTTCCGGTCGGCATGGAACTGGTTTGTCAGCTGAGACCGAGTCGGGCGCCGAGTTGTGACAGACGCCACCGAGTTGTTACACCGCGTCGGTCGTGTCGACGAGTTCGCGCGGCCGCACCTGGCGACGGGTCGCGACGCCGAGGTAGACGAGCCCGACTCCGAGCGCCGCGGCGAGCACGAGCCATCCGAGGGCCGCCACGACCGCCGCAGGGTTGCCCGTGAGCGACGCGAGCAGCAGGTCGTGCGCCGGCGCGGTCGGCAGCACGCCGGCGATCGATTCGATCACCGGAGGCACGGTAGAGGTGAGGCCCGCGGTGAGGGCGACGAGCCCGATGAGCAACGCGATCAGCCGCCCCACGGCACCGAACGCAGCCGCCAGTCCCTGGTTGACGAGAGCGAACACCGCGCCGATGATGAGGCTCGCCCCGGTGAACCCGAGCCACTCGAGCGGCCCGATGCTCACGCCGAACAGCAGCATGACGGCGACGACGAGACCCTGGCCCGCCCCGAGCGCCGCCGTCCACCGCACCGACCGCGCGACGATCGCGCCCGACGAGGTCGCCGTGAGCAGCAGGCGGGTCGGCACTGCGCGACGAGCGAGGGCGATGACGAGCCCGCCGAACCAGAGTGCGACGATCGTGAACAGCGGGACCGACTGGAATCCGGGTGCGATCGCGCTCTGATCGGCGAGCACCGGCTGCGAGACGACCGACGAGAGCGTCGTGATGTCGTCGTCGGAGTAGGTCGGGATCTGCTCGACCGCCGACGTGAGGCCATCGGCGAGCTGCGATGCCCCGGTGTCGACCTGCGCGGCACCGTCGGCGAGGCTGTCCGCACCCGTGCTCAGCGACTCTGCGCCGGTCCTCGCCTGAGTGGCGCCGGCGGCGACGTCTCCGGCGCCGGCCGCCGACTCGTCGATGCCCGCGACGAGCGGCACCATGGCGTCGGCGAGTTCGGCGTTGCCCGTGGCGACCCGGTCGGCGACGGTGGCGATCTCATCGACCTGCGCGTCGGCGGCCTGCAGACGGTTGAGTGCCGCCGTCGCACGGTTGCACACGGCGCCGGGCGACTGGCAGACCTGGGCCACCGTCGCGGCGAACTCGTCGGTGGCTCCATCGAGCGCGGCGACCGCAGCGTCGACGATCGCGGCGATCGCGGCGGAGCCCCGGGCCAGCTCGGCGGCCTCACCCGGCAGGGTCTGCGCCGCGGCGCCGAGCTCTGCGGTGCCTGCGGCCAGGGCGCCGGCGCCCGAGTCCAGTGAGGTGAGACCGTCGACGAGCTGGTCGGTGCCGGCAGCCAGTTGCTGTGCTCCGTCGGCCACCGACGCGGCACCCGTCGACAGGCTCGCGGCTCCGTCGGCCGCCTCGCCGATCTGCTCGTTGATCGTGTTGAAGCCGGCATAGACATTGCCGAGGTACTGCGAGATCAGCTGCTGGTTGAGCGAGGCGGTCGCCGCAGCGGTGACCGCCTCGGTGAGCGCCGGATCGAGGAACGCCGACGACGGCGTGGTCTCGACCTCGATCACGGCCTGGTGCGCGGCGGTCGCGGGCCCGCCGATCGAGGTCGCGGAAGCCGAGAACGTCGCGGGGATCGTGACGACTGCGGCGTACCGCCCGGCGCTCAGGCCCGCGGATGCCTCGTCGTCGTTCGTGAGCACCCAGTCGAAGTTCGACGCCGCGGGGGAGTCGTCGGTCGCGGCATCCGGGGCGCTCGTGCCGACTGCGGTGGCGCTCGCGCTCGCCGGATCCGAGTCGTCGGTGCCGGCGATGAGCCCGGCGGCGAACTGGCGACCGAGCGGCACGGTCTGCCCGTCCACGGTCACCGGCTCGTCGTCGTTGACGATCGCCGCGGTCACCCGATCGAGATGCGCGGTCGGCGTCGCGAGGGCCCACGTGAGGACGCCGCCGACGATCAACGGCACCGCGAGCAGGCCCGTCACGGCGAGCCAGCCGAGATGACGTGAGCCCGCCGTCGCCGAGAAGGTGCCTGCAGCACGCATGTCACCGCACCCCCGCCATCGCCGGCGCGATCGCGACCGAAGGGAGGCTCAGTGTTCGCACGACCATGTCGGTCGGGAGCAGGTCGCGCGCGCTCGCCGGATCATCACCGGCGACGACGACTGTGAGCACCGCCCTCCTTCGCGTGGCCATGAGGAGCGAACGGATGTCGCTGCCCGCAGCCGTGGCGGCGATGCCGTCGGTCGCATCGATCAGCACGATGCGCGCGCCGCTCGTGATCGCGTCCTCGACGACGGGGGCTGCGGTCGATGCGTGTTCGAGCCGCGCGTACGCGGTGCGGGCGCGCACGGTCGACGCCCGCGCCGGAAGCACCAGCCCGTCGACCTTCATCCGGCCGGCGGTCACGGCGACGCGACCGCCGATCGCGAGCAGCAGGGAGGATCGGTCGGCCGCCGAGCCGCCGTGCACCACGAGTGCCTCGCCGACACCGACCATGGTGCCGAGCGAGACGGCGCCGATGCCGGCGACGCGGACGTCCTCGGCCGCGATGGCAAGGTCGGCGTCAGGCGACGGCCAGTCGGCGAGCGCGAACTCCGCCGCGAGCCCCTCGCCCTCGATGTCGAAGCGAGGCAGTGCGCGGTCGAGCCAGGCCGGGATCCACCACGCCCCCGACCCGAACAGCACGAGCACCGCGGGGATCAGGGTCATCCGCACCAGGAACGCGTCGATCGCGACGCCGACCGCCAGTCCGAACGCGATCGGCTGGATGGATGCGTCCCCCTCGGGCACGAACGCCGCGAACACCGCGAACATGATGATCGCTGCCGCGGTCACGACCCGCGCCGACCCGATGAATCCCTCCTCGACCGCCCGGCGCGGCTCGCCGTGGTGCACGAAGTCCTCGCGCATGCGGCTCACGAGGAACACCTCGTAATCCATCGCGAGCCCGAACAGCACGCCCATGAGGATGATCGGCATGAAGCTGATCACCGAGCCGACACTCGCCACGTTCAACGCGTCGGCAGCCACGCCGTCGACGAACACCAGCGCGGTCAGCCCGAAGGCGGCGCCGATCGACAGCGCGTAGCCGAGCGCAGCGGTGACCGGCACGACGATCGAGCGGAACACCATCGCCAGCAGCACCAGCGAGAGCCCGACGACGAGCAGGCCGAACGGCAGGAGCGCCCCCGCGAGTCGGTCGGAGATGTCTATGCCGGCAGCGGTATATCCCGTGACCGAGAGATCCACGCCGTACTCGCGCTCGAACACGTCGTGCATCGACCGCAGCGCCGACACGAGCTCCTTGGTCTGCTCGGAATCGGGAGAGCCGTCGGGGATGACCTGCACGATGCCCGTGTCGCCCGTCTCGTTGGGGGTGGAGAGCGGCACTGACGCCACCCCGCGGACGTCGGCGATCTCGGCGCCGAGATCGTCCATCAGCCCGACCGGGTCGGTGCTCTCGATGACCGAACCCGTGACGATCAGCGGACCATTGAAGCCCGGCCCGAAGTGGTCGGCGATGAGGTCGTAGGTGACGCGACCGGGAGTGCCCTCCTCGAGGGTGCCGGCGTCGGGCAGCGTCAGCCGCAGCCCCGCCGCCGGCAGCGTCGCGAGCGTGAGCAAGGCGACGATCGCGACGACGGTGACGATCGGCCACCTGGTGACGGTGCGCACCCAGCCGAGGAAGAACCGACTCGGGCGCGGCGCTTCGGATGACCCGGGGGCGGAAGGATCGGACTCCTCAGGGTCGGACGTCCCGGGGTCGCCAGGCCCAGGGCCGGATGCCTCGGGCCCGGAGCCGCCTGTCGGCCCGGCGAGCGCCGCGGACCGCGTCTCGATCACGGCCTCCGCGGGGACATCCGCCGGCTCGACCTTCACGGCTGCGCCGGGACGATACCGTTTCGCAACGACATGCCACCCGGCGAAGCCGAGGAGGGCGGGGGTGAGCGTGATCGAGATGAGCACGGCGACGGCGACGGCGAGCGCCGCGGCGATGCCCATGATCGTGAGGAACGGGATGCCCGCGACGCTCAGCCCGACCAGCGCGATGATCACCGTGGTTGCGGCGAACACGACCGCCGACCCCGACGTCGCGACCGCGCGCGCGGCCGACTCCTCGGGATCGACGCCGCGTTTCAGCTGATCCTGATGTCGCGAGATGATGAACAGCGCGTAGTCGATGCCGACCGCGAGCCCCAGCATGAGCGCGAGCAGGGGGGTGGTCGACGTGATCGTCAGGAACCGCGTGCCGATGAGGACGATCGAGAGGGATGCCCCGACGCCGAGCAGCGCCGTGATGAGCGGCAGCCCCGCGGCGACGAACGACCCGAAGGCGACCAGCAGCACGAAGTACGCGATCACGATGCCGAGCAGCTCGGTGATGCTGATGCCCGTGGCGCTCTGCGAGAACAACTGGCCGCCGACCGATACCTGCGATCCATCGGGCAGTTCCGCCTCGAGCGCCGCGCCGGCGGCCTGCAGCGCGTCCGAGGTCGACGGAAGCACCGACGTCGTGCCGACCGACAGCTGGATGGGCACGAGTGCCGCCGAATGGTCGGGGCTGAGGTTCGCGCTCGCGGTCGACTCGTACGGCGAGCTCGCCGACGTCACCTGCGGGATCGAGGTGATCGAGGTGATCGCGTCCTCGACGGCGCTCTCGAAGCTCGCGTCGGTGACGTCGCCGCCCTCGGGGGCGACGGCGATCAGTTGCGCCGAGGTGCCGCTCACCTGCGGGAAGGTGCGCGCGAGCGCATCGAGCGCATCCTGCGATTCGGTGCCGGGAATGCTGTAGGTGTTGTCGGTGCCCTCGCTCAGCAGGCCCACGCCGGCGAACAGCAGCGCGAGCGCCACGATCCACAGCACCAGCACGCGCCGACGCGCCCGGAACGCCCAACGGCCGAGGGCGTAGAGGGCTGACGACATCGCAAACGATTCGATTGCAGACTCGTAGGGTAGTCCGGCGGACTGGTGCCTCTCAGGTTAGGGCGGTGCCCACACCGCGGCAACCACGCCCGCGTCGGCGGCACCGAGGCGCACCGTGCCCGATACGTCGAATGCCGGTTTCGCCTCGAGCGAGGGGAAACCGGCATTCGATTTTCTGTGAAGAGGGGTGCCGTGCCGACGCGCTGCCACGATCCGCAGATCACGGCGCGCGCGCTCAGGACGTCGCTATGCGTGCAGGTCGACGCCCTTCGTTTCCTTCACCAGCGAGACGCCCACGAGTGACACGAGTGCTGCCACGGCGATGTAGACGCCGATCGTCCACGACTGACCGGTGGCGCCGATGAGCGTCTCGGCGATCATCGGGGCGAAGGCCCCGCCGAGGATCGCGCCGAGCGCGTAGCCGATCGAGACGCCCGAGTAGCGCACGTTCGCCGGGAACATCTCGGCGTAGAGCGATGCCTGGGGTCCGTACGACAGACCGAGGCCGAACGTCATCACGAACAGGGCGACGAAGTACCAGAGGATGTCGCCGGTGTCGATGAGGAACCACATGGGCACTGCCCACAGGGCGAGGAACGCGTAACCGATCTGGAAGGTGCGCACGCGGCCGAGCCGGTCGGAGACGCGCCCGCCCCAGAGGGTGAACACGAGCCATCCGAACGACGCCAGGGTCGTCGCGAGGAGCACCGTGGGGCGGTCCATGCCGAGCACCGTCACGGCGTAGGTCGCGAAGAACGCGATGAGCAGGTAGCCGGCCGCATTGTTGCCGATGAAGATGATCGCGGTGAGGATGACCGACTTGGTGTTGTGGCGGAAGAGCTGACGGAGCGGCGTCGCCGACTCCTTCTTGCGGCGCTGCAGGTCCTGGAAGATCGGGCTCTCTTCAACGGCGCGGCGGATGAAGTAGCCGACGCCGATCAGCACGATCGACAGCAGGAACGGGATGCGCCAGCCCCACTCGGTGAACTGCTCGGGCGTGAGCAGCGACGTGATCACGAACAGCGTCGACGTCGCGAGGATCATGCCGACGGGCACGCCGATCTGCGGGAACGCGCCGAAGAAGCCGCGGCGCGCCGTGGGGGCGTGCTCGACGGCCATCAGCGCCGCGCCGCCCCACTCGCCACCGGCCGAGAAGCCCTGCAGGATGCGGAGCAGGATCAGCAGGATCGGAGCGGCGATGCCGATCGCGGCGTAGGTCGGCAGGAGCCCGATGAGTGCGGTCGACAGGCCCATCAGGATGAGCGTGAACACCAGCATCTTCTTGCGGCCGAGCCTGTCGCCGAGATAGCCGGCGACGACCGCGCCGAGCGGACGGAACAGGAACGAGATGCCGATCGTCGCGAACGCGAGCACCTGGGCGAGCCCGGGGTTCGACTCTGCCACGGGGGCGAGGAAGAGCGGGGCGAGCACGAGGCCCGCTGCCTGGGCGTAGATGAAGAAGTCGTACCACTCGATGGAGGTACCCACGAGCGTGCCGGCGAGGACCTTGCGCTCTTCAACGGGCATGCGCCCGGTACGTGGTGCGTCGTTGACTGTGGACGTCATGCGAACTCCGTTGTTCTGGGGTGTGCTGTAGGGGAACGTGCGCGGGGGTGGGGCGCCCGGGTTTAGTGACCGATCGTTCGGTCAGGTAATCGAACATAGCGTATCAG
This sequence comes from uncultured Actinomycetota bacterium, assembly GCA_963758615.1. Taxonomy (GTDB): domain Bacteria; phylum Actinomycetota; class Actinomycetes; order Actinomycetales; family Microbacteriaceae; genus Agromyces. The sequence continues at coordinate 701,897 of CAVWVZ010000008.1, forward strand.
CGCAGGCGAACGGAAGGTTCGTGCGACGAGTGGCCGTGTCGGTGCGGTGAACGGCGCGCGCGGCTGCGCCTCGGCGCGCGGCTAGCGCAGGTCGAGCCGCATGAGCACCCGCGGAAACCCGTTGAGCACCGATTCGGTGTCGGACGCCTTCGTGAACCCGGCCTGCTCGAAGAGGCTCATGGTGCCGACGTACGCCATGGTGAGGTCGATCTTCTCGCCCCGGTTGTCGAGCGGATAGCCCTCGATCGCCGGCGCGCCGTTGTCGCTGGCGAACCTGACGGCTCCAGCGAGCAGCTCGTGCGAGATGCCCTCACCCCGGTGCCCGGGTCGCACGCGGATGCACCACACCGACCACACCTCGAGATCGTCGACGTGCGGGATCTTGCGGTTCGTCGCGAAGCTCGTGTCGGCCCGCGGGTGCACGCCGGCCCACCCCACCACCTCGTCGCCGTCGTACGCGACGACCCCCGGCGGCGGGTCTTGGTCGACCAGCTCGCGAACCCGCTCACCACGAGCGGTGCCCTTGAGCGAAACGTTCTCCTTCGACGACGTGAGCCGGTAACTCAGACACCAGCACACGTTCGCGTCGGGCCGCTTCGGCCCGACCATCGCCGCGATGTCGACGAACACGGTCGCCGGGCGAACCTCGATCGCCATACGGCCACCCTGTCACCACCCTCCGACACCGGCAACGTAGTCGACGGATGCCAGGCGGATGCCGCGCGCTCATCACCCCCTTGAGGTCACCGTCTCATCTGCGGGAGGGTGGCGGAGGGACTGACGAGGGGAGGCACGGTGGTCATCCTGTTCTGGCGCCGCACCGACGTGGTCGGGCTCGAACGGCTCGCACTCACGGTGTCGCCCGACGGCATCACCGCCGATTCGACGGTCGTGTGCGTCGAGGATGGCGGCTTCGAGATCCGCCATCGCTGGCGACTGTCATCCGACTGGCGCGCTCAGTCGCTCGTGGTCGAGCGGTCGGGTGCCGATGGGATGCGTCGGCTCGAGATCCGACGATCGGGTGACCGGTGGCTCGTCGACGGCGCAACGCGCCCTGACCTCGACGGCGCCGAGGAACCCGACCTCTCGATCACGCCGTTCTGCAACACGTTCCCGATCCGGCGCACACCCGACGGGGTCGGCGCCGGCCTCACCCTCGACACCTGTTACGTCGATGCGGCCGCCATGAGCGTGGAGCGTTCGCGGCAGCGCTACGACCGACTCGGGCCCAACCGCGTGCGGTACGTCGACCTGGGCGTCTCAGCCGGGTTCGAAGCCGACCTCGAGGTCGACGACGACGGACTCGTGCTGCGCTACGAGCACCTGTTCGAGCGTGTCATGCCGGTTCCCGCCTGAGGTCTGGCCGCCACCATCAGGGGCCGACGAGCGGCGCGACACCGGGCTCGAAGTGCTCGAAGCTGCGGGCGCCACCGAACGGCGACGGCTGCCAGTCGGCTCGCAACCGCGTGGCCCAATCGGTGAAGCGAGCCTCGCCGGTGATGCGTGCCAGCGTGTCCATCTGCCAGATCACGATGAGGTGGTAGCGATCGCTCTGCCAGAGTGGCCGGTGGCAGTACTCGGCCTGGACGCAGTAGTACGAAATGCCGCCCTCGACGCGCGAGACGGGCAGCATGCGGTCGAGCAGGCTGGTCGCCGCGCCGTCGAAGTACCGCGCGGCCTCGGGGTCACCCGTGTAGCGCCAGTAGTCGTAGACGCCGAACATGGCGAAGACGTGGGTGTTGAGCACGAGCAGCGGCGGCTGGTTTCCGGCGAACGCCTCGAAATAGAGGTGATCGTCGATGACCAGGCTGCCCCAAGGGCCGGTCGGCGTGTACTCCTGCGCGAAACTCGCCCAGGTGCGGTCGGCGGCTTCGGCCCAGCGGGCATCGCCAGTCGTTTGGGCGAGACGGGTGAACAACGACAGTGCCTCACCCTGCGCCATCGCCGATGACCACGGCGCCGCGAGCGTGCGACGGTCGTAGGTCCATGGGAACAGGTACGGGTACCACCACGCGCCGTCGCGCTCGACCCGCATCTCGGTGATGCGCTGGGCGTGGCGCAGCGCCCGTTCGAGCCACATCGCCTCGCCGGTGCGCTCGTACTCGATCAGCGCCGAGAGCCCGTACTGCGCGTACACGACGGGGTGGTCGGAGCGCTGGCCGTTGTCGAGGCGGAGGTAGATGCGCAGCCCGGTCTCATCGATGCCGAGGCTGGGGTCGTTGACATTGGCGGGCGGTCGGTCGAAGTACGGGGGTTCGACGTCGTCGGCGAGCGTCAGTCCCGACAGCGCCCAGGAATCGAGGGGCTCGTCGGTGACGGGGTAGATGCACCGAGCTCCGGAGGCCGCGGTGTCGGAGACCGCGGCGATGCCGCCCAGCACTACGCGGCTCGTGGCTCCCACGGCCTCGATGACCTCGCTGACCGCGGGATACACGCAGCTGTACGGCGTCACGTTGATCGGTGCGCCGAGCTGGCCGGCGAGGGCTGCGCCGGCAATGGCGTCGGGGAAGTCAACGCCGGTCGCGAGGAACGTGGTCGTCGCCGAGCCCGGCCCGAAATACGCGCCGTTGATGAGCGCGCCGGTGTCGTAGCGGTTGGCGCCGCCATAGCGCGTCACGTCGTATCCCACGGCCGTCAGTTGTGCCTCGATGCCGCGGCTGACTGCGCCCGTGCCACCGGCGATCGAGATCGACGACACCCCGAGGCGGACGAGTTCGGCGAGGGTCGCGGCGGCCACGGTCGGCTTCGTTCCGTCGACCAGCATGATCGGCGCATTGCGCGCCCCGGCTGCCCCTGTGGCGGCGAGCGCGTCGGGGAACGCGCGACCGGTCGCGATGATCGCGTGGTCGGCGGTGGTGAACGCCGACCGGGTGATCGCCAGCCCGGTGGTGTAGCGGTCCCGCCCGGCGAGGCGCGTGGTGGGGGCGATGGCCCCGAGCGCACGCTGCACGCCCGAGGAGACCGCCCCGGTTCCGCCGATGAGCGAGATACGTGCGGGATTGAGCCGCCGCAGCTCGTCGAGCACGACGGCGGGGAGTTGTGCCGGAGGCGTCAACAGCAGTGGGCCTTCGGCGAAAGCGGCGGCTGAAGCGGCCGCGAGCGCGTCGGGGAAGTCGGCGCCCGACGCGACGAAGACCACCGGAACGCCGGGTTCGTGGCGCTGCGAGACGGCGACCGCCGTCTCGTATCGCGAGGCGCCGCCCAGCCGGGTGACACCGTCGGGGATCGGCACGACATCCGCCCGGATCGCGGTGGGCAGAAGGGGTGCTGCCGTGCTCACGTCGGCGGGCGCGGCGAGTGCCATGGCAAGTGCCAGACCGATCGCGATGGACGCACTCAGTGCACGGAGTCGCATATCGGAACCCTTCGTCGGGCGACGCGCGATCGCTCGCGCAATGGACGCCAGCCTACCCATACAGCAGGGACATAGGGTACGGGTGCCACGGCACGCCACATCTGCGATCAGCGCCGCGCAGGTCTGCCGTGGTCACCGCAAGGCGACGCCGAACTACAGTCGACCTGTGGACCCGGCATCCCCCGAACTCGTCGCGATTCCCGCGGGTGCGATCGCGATGCACGACGCGCGTTCAGGTTCAGTGCGTGAGATCGCTCTCGAACCCTTCCGGATCGCGCGCACGCCCGTCACCTGGGCGGAGCTTCGAACCGTGACGGATGCCCCATGGCCGGCACCACGGGAATCCGACGCCCCGGTGCATCCGATCACCTGGTTCGACGCGGTGCACTGGTGCAATGCGGCATCCGAGGCTGCCGGCCTGCGGGCCGCCTATGCGGTCGACGGGCGAGACGTCGCGTGGGACGTCGCCGCCGACGGGTTCCGCCTGCCGACCGAGGCCGAATGGGAGTGGGCGTGCCGTGCGGGCACGACCGGTCCGGTGTACGGATCCCTCGCGGAGATCGCGTGGTCGGCCGGCGACGACGTCGACGGCCCACAGCCGGTCGCGCGCAAGACGCCGAACGATTTCGGCCTCTTCGACATGCTCGGCAACGTGTGGGAGTGGTGCTGGGACTACGCCGACACCGCGCGCTACGGCGACTATCGCACGCTGCGCGGCGGCGGTTGGGCCGACCGCGACTGGAGCCTGCGGGCATCGGTGCGGCGGGGGAGCGCACCCGACGCGGTGCTCGAGGACGTCGGGTTCCGGGTGGCGCGCGGTGCCGTCGGTGAAGCGGGAGAGGACGCAGCGCAGGGCTGGTCGGCGGCAGCGGATCGCGCGCGCGCCGACATTCGCGGTCCCCTCCCGATGGGGTGGACTCCGCTGCGCTGACCGACGTCGGCGGCTCAGGCCGAATCGCGCGCCGCGGCGCGCTCGGCCGACTGGATGATGGACTCGACGCCCATCGTGAACAGGTCGCGATCCTCGAGGTCGGCGAGCTGGGTGTTGAACGTGTGGATGAGGGGGTACTTCCTCGGGTCGGCGAGGATGGGGCCTTCGAACCACGGACTCGCCTCGCCCGGGGCGCCTCGTTCGCTGTGGGCGCGAGAGATGCCCGCGGCGCTCGAGAGCACGTGCGAGGCCAGCAGCGCGTAGTGGCGCACGACTTCATCGCCGGTGAGTCCCGCCTGCGAGAACGCCTCGAGCATGAGCTCGATGGCCTCGAGTTCGCCAGGACCGTGGGTGGTGAGCACGATCGCCTCGGTGCCGACGGCCGGATGCTCCGCGTACAACGTGAGGGTCGCCTCGGCGAGCTGCCGCAGGCGCTCCCGCCAGTCGGCCGCGTCTGCGGTCACCGCCGCGACGCTGCGAGACGTCAGCTCATCGAGGAGCGCCTGCATGAGGTGCTCCTTGCTGCGGAAGTGGCGGTAGATCGCCGTCGGGTCGGCGCCCAGGTGGGTGCCCAGTTCGCGCACCGAGATCGAGGAGGTGCCCGACGCGGCGAGCTCGAGGCCCGCGGCGATGATCGACTCGCGGTCGAGTCGAGCCCTGCTGGAGCCGCGCACCTCTCGGCCGCGCGCGGAGCCGGTCGCTGTCGCCATCGCCCCTCCTCCTTCGGTCGTCCCATCGTGCCACGCCCGCGACCCCCCGATGAGTTGCCCCAGCGCGGGCGTGGCAGGTTCAGCATAACGAATCGGCCAACGCCGTTGTCAACAGTGTTGACAATGCTGTTGATGTGCGGCTACTCTCGCCTCACCCACCCTTCAACGAGGAAAGCGAGGGCGAGATGCCAGCTGCTGAGCTGCTGTTCACCGGAGCAGCCGTGTTCACCGGAACCGGCCGACCCATCCATGACCACGCCGTAGCCGTCACCGCTGGTCGCATCGTCGCCGTCGTTCCCGACGGGGAGGCAGCAGACTTCGTCGACGAGGCCACCCGGGTCATCCGGCTCGACGGCGCGCTCCTCAGCCCCGGATTCCAGGACGCGCACGTCCACCCGATCGGCGCCGGCGTCGAACTGCTGATGTGCAACCTCAGCGAAGCCGTCGACGCCGCCGACGCCGTCGCGACCGTCAAGGCCTATGCCGACGCCCACCCCGACGAGGCGTGGATCATCGGCGGTGGGTGGTCGATGGACCACTTCCCCGGCGGGGCACCCGTGCGCACGCTGCTCGACGAGGTCGTGCCCGACCGCCCGGTGCTGCTCATGAGCCGCGACCACCACAGTGCGTGGGCGAACACCGCGGCCATCATGCTGGCCGGCCTCGACGCGTCGACCCCTGATCCCGCCGACGGTCGGCTCGAGCGCGAAGCCGACGGCTTCCCGGCGGGAACCTTCCACGAAGGCGCCGAGCACCTGTTCCGCGACGTCCGCCCGCAGATCTCCGACGACTTCGCGTACGCCGGCCTGCTCCGTGCACAGGAGGAACTGCTGGCCCTCGGCATCACCGGGTGGCAGGACGCCTTCGTCGGCGGCGGCCTCAGCGGCATCCAGGATGTCGACGCCGTGTACCGACGCGCCCTCGCCGAGGGCACGCTGCGTGCCCATGTCGTCGGTGCGCAATGGTGGGAGCGCGACGGCGGTCTCGAGCAGGTCGAGGAGATGAAGGCCCGTCGCGACGCCGTGGCGGCGCTCGGCGGCACGTGCCGCTACGAGCTCGGCACGACGAAGATCATGGTCGACGGCGTCGCCGAGAACCAGACCGCGGCGATGCTCACGCCCTACCGCGACTCGCACGGGCACGACACCGACAACAGCGGCCTGTCGTTCATCGATCCGGCCAAGCTCCGCGACATCGTCACCTCGCTCGACGCGGCCGGGTTCCAGGTGCACTTCCATGCACTCGGCGATAGGGCCGTGCGAGAGGCGCTCGACGCGGTCGCGGCGGCTCGTGAGGCGAACGGGCCGAGTGACGGCCGCCATCACCTCGCTCATCTCCAGGTCGTCACCGAGGCCGAGACCGCGCGGTTCGCCGAACTCGACGCCGTCGCCAACCTCCAGGCGCTCTGGGCGACCCACGAGGACCAGATCGACGAACTCACCCTGCCGTTCCTGCAGGACGGCCAGGAGGCGCGCCAGTACCCGTTCGGGGACCTCGTTCGCGACGGCGCCCGACTCGCGGCCGGCAGCGACTGGCCGGTCTCGAGCGCCGACCCGCTCGACGCGATCCACATCGCGGTGAACCGGGTCGCCCCCGGAATCGACGCCGAGCCGCTCGGCGGCGCCCACCAGCGCCTCGACCTGGCGACGGCGATGGCCGCCTACACCTCCGGCACCGCCTACGTGAACCACCGTGACCACGACACCGGTCACGTCCGAGAGGGCTACCTGGCGAACCTCGTCGTCCTCGACCCCGACCCCTTCTCCCTCCCGCAGGACGAGATCCACCGCTCGACGGTGGCCTCGACCTGGATCGAGGGCGAACTCGTCTACTCCCGCACCGCCTGATCCCCGAGGAGTCACCATGCCCACCCCCCACACCCCCGGCGCACGTCGCCGAACAACCCGGATCACCGCGATCGTCGCGGGCGGACTCGGCGCGGCGCTGGCCCTCTCAGCCTGCACCGCACCCGAACCCGACAGCGCCGCCCCCGACTGGGAGTACACGACCGAGACCGGAGCGCCGTCGGGCGACATCGACTCGTACTCGTGGGTGAGCTACGCCGAGCCGTACTCGCTCGACTACGCCTACGCCTTCGACTACTCCGACAACCAGGTGCTCGCGAACGTCTGCGAATCACTGCTGCGCCTGAACCCCGACTACACGCTCTCGCCGGGTCTCGCCGAGTCCTTCGACCACCCGACGCCGACGACGTGGGTCTACACGATCCGCGATGGCGTGACCTTCCACGACGGCACTCCGCTGACGGCGGCCGATGTGGTCGCATCGATGAACCGGCACCTCGACCCCGCGGTGGGCTCGTCGTGGTACTCGGTCTACCAGAACGTGGTGTCGATCGAGCAGACCGGCGACCGGCAGGTCACCGTCACCGAGGCATCCCCCGACTCGCAGTTCAACCTCGCGATGGGCGGCTCGGCCGGCGTCATCGAATCGGCTGCCACGCTCGCCGAGAAGGGCACCGACTACGGCAATTCGACCGGTGGCGTGAACTGCACCGGCCCGTTCAGCCTCGAGGAGTGGAAGTCAGGCGAGCGCATCACGCTCACGCGATACGACGAGTACTGGGATGACACGCTGCGCGCCAAGGCGGGCGAAGTCGAGTTCGTCTTCATGAACGACGCCAACGCCCGGGTCAACGCGCTCAAGTCGGGCGACGTCGACGGCGGATGGATGCTCCCGTACGAGGGGATCGCCCAGTTGGAGGCGGCCGGCACCGGCGACGTGTACTTCGGCCTGAACACCGCGGTCTCGAACCTCATCGTGTCGAACCTCGACGGCCCGCTCGGTGACGAGCGCGTCCGCAGGGCCCTCCTGATGGCACTCGACCGCGAGGGCATCGTCGAAGCGGCCTCGAAGGGCTATGGCGAGGTCACGAACGCGCACACCACCGAGTCCGTGTGGGTCGGCGCCAGCGAACAGGGCCTGGCCGACGCGTTCGAGGGGCTCGAGGAGTACCCGTACGACGTCGAGGCGGCGAAGCAGCTCATCGAGGAGGCCGGCGCGACCGGCGAGGAGATCGTGCTCGCGACCGCTCCGATCAGCAGCGACTTCGCGGTGATCGCCCAGGCGACTGCGGCGGCGGCGGAGTCGATCGGCCTGAAGGCGACGATCGAGACCGTCACGCCGAACGCGTACACGGCGCTGTTCTCCGACCCGGCCGCACGCGAGGGCGTCGACCTGTTCTACACGGTCTGGTACCTGTCGAGTCCCGACCCCCTCGAGATGTACAGCGTGCTGCGCACGGGCGAGTTCAGCAACTACGGCAACTGGAGCAACCCGGAGTTCGACCAGGTCGTCAACGAGGCGATCGCCATCGACGACCCTGCCGCTCGTTCCGAGAAGACCGCCGAGGCGCAGCGCATCGCGAACGAGCAACTGCCGTGGCTGCCGCTCTCCACAGCACCCATGTCGGTGTTCCTCGGTGAGCGCATCTCGGGCGTCGCGCCCTCGATCGCGTTCCTGTACTACCCATGGGCGGCCACAATTGGTGCACGCTAGCGTCTCCCGGCAGCGTTCGGACCGCCTCGGCGGAGCGGCGGTCGCATCATGACCACGCTCCGCCGGGTGGCCGGCAAGCTCGGCGGCCTGCTCCTCACGCTGTTCCTCGCATCACTGCTCGTCTTCTTCTCGCGATTCCTCGTGCCCGGCGACCCCATCAGCTTCCTGCTGCGGGGGCGCAAGCCCAGCCCCGAGGCGATCGCACAGGTCACCGCCCAGTACGGGCTCGACCTTCCGCCGTGGCAGCAGTACCTCAACTGGGTCGCGGGAATCCTGCAGGGCGACTTCGGTCGTTCCCTGCAGTTCCGGCAGGACGTGTCGGTCGTCATCGGCGAACGGCTGCCGGTGACGCTGGGGCTCGTCGTCATGGCGGGCACGATGATCGCGATCGTCGGCCTGATCGCCGGCGCCGTCGCCGCCCTGAACCGCGGCCGCGTGCTCGACCGGGCGGTGCTCGTCGGACTCACCGTGCTCGGCGCCATCCCGTCGTTCGTCGGATCGATCGTGCTGATCGCGGTCTTCGCGGTGCAGCTCGGCTGGTTCCCGTCCTTCGGGTCGGGCGAGGGGTTCCTCGACACCGTGTACCACCTGGTGCTTCCCTCGATCGCGCTCGCGATCGTGTTCGTCGTGCTCATCGGCAAGGTGACGCGGTCGTCCATGGTCGACCAGCTCGGGCGCGAGCATGTCGAGGTGGCGATCAGCCGCGGGCTCACCCGCGGCACCGTCATCCGCCGCCACGTGTTCCGCAACGCGATCGGGCCGATCCTCACCGTGAGCGGCCTGCTCGTCGCGGGCCTGCTCGTCGCGAGCTCGATCGTCGAAGCCGCCTTCGGCCTCGCCGGCATCGGTTCGCTGCTCGTGCAGTCGGTCGACCGGCTCGACTTCCCCGTCGTGCAGGCGATCGTGCTGCTCATCGTGACCGCGTTCGTCGTCGTGAACGCGATCATCGACATCCTCGAACCCTGGATCGACCCCCGATCCGCTGCAGGAGCTGGTGCCCGATGACCACCCCGACGATGGCCGTCAAGGTCCTGCGCGCACCACGCGTGCGGCGCGGGAACCTCTCATTCAACGTCAGCCTGGCCGTCTTGGCCGTGATGACGCTCGCCGCGGTGTTCGCCCCGCTCATCGCACCATACGACCCGGATGCCGTGGACTTCGCGGCGATCTACTCCGGGCCGACCTCCGCGCACTGGCTCGGCACCGACGCGCTGGGTCGCGACACCCTGAGCCGCATGATCTTCGGTGCCCGCACCGCGTTGCTGGGGCCGTTGCTGGTGGTCGTCTCCTCGACCGTCATCGGCATCCTGCTCGGCCTGCTCGCCGGATGGCGCGGCGGATGGATCGACGCGGTGCTGGGCCGCATCTTCGACGTCGTCTTCGCGTTCCCCGCGCTGCTCATCGCGATCATGGCGGTGGCGCTGTTCGGCAAGGGCCTCGTGGCGCCGGTCGTCGCGATGAGCATCGCGTACGCGCCGTTCGTGGCCCGCCTCACCCGAACACTCGTCGCATCCGAGCGCAGTCGGCCGTACGTCGCCGCGTACCGGGTGCAGGGCTTCTCCGGCGGCTGGATCGCACTGCGCCGCGTCCTGCCGAACGTGACGCCCATCGTCGGCGCGCAGTCGACGCTGAACTTCGGGTACGTCCTCGCCGAACTCGCCGCCCTCTCGTTCCTCGGCCTCGGCGTGCAGGCGCCGACCGCCGATTGGGGCGCGATGATCAACGAGGGCCAGGCGGGCGTCATCGGCGGCTACTTCCTCCCCGCGATCGTTCCCGCGATCGCGGTGGTGATCGTGGTCGTCGCCGTGAACGTGGTCGGAGAAGAGCTCTCCGACCGCATCGGAGGAGGGATCCCCGCATGACACTCCTCGACATCTCCGAGCTGACGCTCGACCTGCCGAACGGCACGAGGCTCCTCGACGGCATCAGCCTCACGGTCGCCGAGGGCGAGACGGTCGGGCTCGTCGGCGAGTCCGGCTCGGGCAAGTCGCTCACCGCGCGCTCGGTGCTCGGGCTGCTGCCCGACCGCGCAGAGACCGGTGGCTCCGTGCACCTGCTGGGCCGGTCGGTGCTCGGCGCGAGTCGCGGCGAACTGCTCGACCTGCGCCGCACGAGCGCGTCGATGATCTTCCAGGATCCGCGCGCCGGCATCAACCCGATGCGCACGGTCGGCGACCACCTCACCGAGACGATGCGGTTGTGCGAGAAGCGCTCGGCCGCCGACGCGAGGGCGGTGGCGTCGTCACTGCTCGCGGCGGTACGGCATGCCGCGACCCGAGGAGCACCTGCGCCAGTACCCGCACGAACTCTCGGGCGGCATGCTGCAGCGCGTCATGATCGCGGGCGCGCTCACGAGCTCGCCTCGCCTGCTCATCTGCGACGAGCCGACCACGGCGCTCGACGTGACCACGCAGGCCGAGATCCTCGCGGTGCTCGCCGAGCAGCGCGCGAGTCGCGGCATGGGCATGCTCTTCATCACGCACGACCTGAATCTCGCCGCGTCGATCTGCGATCGCGTCTACGTCATGAACGCGGGCCGGGTCGAGGAGCAGGGCGATGCCCGACAGGTGTTCCGCGATCCGCAGGCCGCGTACACGAAGCGGCTGGTTGCGGCGACTCCCACGATCGATCGTCGCCGGCGCCGGCGTCGGTCGAGGAGGCGCGTCAGCGCCGTATCGAGACCCGGAGCCGCGACGGTCTCGATACGCGATGCCGCGATCGACCGGCGACGCGGTGCCGCCGAGGTCTCGATACGCGCTCGCGCTACTCGACCGGCCGACGCGGAGCCGATGCTCGTCGCGAGCGGGGTCTCGAAGACCTACCTGCGGCGTGGCAAGGAGCCGGTGCGTGCCGTCATCGACGCGTCCATCGAGATTCCCCGCGGCGGCGCCCTCGGCATCGTCGGCGAATCGGGGTCGGGCAAGTCGACGCTCGCCCGCATGATCGTCGGGCTCGAGCAGGCCGATGCCGGGCGACATCCGCATCGCGGGCGCGAACGCACCGCGGTGCCGACCACCCGCAGGGAGCGCCTCGCGCACGCACGCTCGGTGCAGATGGTGTTCCAGGACCCGTACCTCTCGCTCGACCCGCGGATCACGGCAGGCCGGGCGATCGAGGATGCGCTTCGCCTGCACGCCCGCCTCACCACGGCCGACGCGCGTACGCGCGTGGTCGAACTGCTCGAGCAGGTGGGCCTCGGCGACCGGCACGCGCAGGCACGCCCGCGCACGCTCTCGGGCGGGCAGCGGCAGCGCGTCGCGATCGCCCGAGCCCTCGCGATCGAGCCCGACGTGCTCGTCATGGACGAGGCGACGAGTGCGCTCGACGTGTCGGTGCAGGCGCAGGTGCTCGGCGTGGTCGAGCGCATCCGCCGCGAGCGGGGCCTGACGGTGCTCTTCATCAGCCACGACCTCGCCGTCGTGCGCCGGCTGTGCGACGAGACCGTCGTGATGAGCAGCGGCGAGATCGTCGAGCGGGGCGCACGGTCGAGCTGCTCGGCGATCCGCAGCAGCCCTACACGCGGCTGCTCATCGACTCGGTGCCGCGGCCCGACTGGGGCTTCGACGCACTCGCCGCCATCGAACACCCCGAAGGACTCACCGCATGAACGCCACCACCGTCGACCAGAGGGCCCGTCGAACGACGCGCACGACCGTGTTCGAGCGCACGCCCGCGAGCGCTACGGCGGTCGCGCACTCGCTCGGCGGCACCACCGCGACGCCGTTCTGGCTGGACGACGTGCGGGATCGGCGGGTCGACCACGAGCCGCTCACGGGCGACATCGAGGCCGACCTCGTGATCGTCGGCGCCGGCTACACCGGGCTCTGGACCGCCCTCCGGGCCGTCGAGCGCCAGCCGGGCATCCGGGTGGTGCTGCTCGAGGCGGAGACCGTGGGCTGGGCCGCATCCGGTCGCAACGGCGGGTTCTGCGAGGCGAGCCTCACGCACGGCGACGAGAACGGCCGTTCACGCTGGCCCGACGAGATCGACACGCTCACCCGGCTCGGGCTGGAGAACCTCGACGACATCGAGGCGACCGTTCGCCGCTACCGGATGGACGTCGACTTCGAGCGCACGGGGCTCCTTTCGGTGGCGGTCGAACCGCACCAGGTGCGGTGGATCGCCGAACCCGACGCCGAGGACGGGCACGACGTCTTCCTCGACGAGTCGGCCGTGCGTGCCGAGATCGCCTCGCCCACCTACCTCGCGGGCCGGTGGGACCGCCGCACGAACGCGATCCTGCACCCCGCGAAGCTGGCCCTCGAGCTCGCACGCGTCATCGTCGAGGCCGGCGTGGTCGTGCACGAGCGCACGCCCGTGCGCCGCATCGACGACGCCGGGTCTCGCGTCGAGGTCGTCACCGACCGCGGCGTGGTGCGCGCCGACCGCGCCGTGCTCGCGACCAACGTGTTCCCGTCGCTGCTCCGACGGAACCGGCTGATGACCGTGCCCGTCTACGACTACGTGCTCATGACCGAGCCGCTCGGCGACGACCGGCTGGCCGAGCTCGGCTGGCGGAACCGCCAGGGCGTGAGCGACCTGGCCAACCAGTTCCACTACTACCGGCTCAGCGCCGACGGCCGCATCCTGTTCGGCGGCTACGACGCGGTGTACCACTCGGGCCGCCGCGTCCGCGCGGAGTACGAGGAGCGCCCGGCCACGTTCGAGCGGCTCGCGAGCCACTTCCTCACCACCTTCCCGCAACTCGAGGGGGTGCGGTTCACGCACCGCTGGGCGGGCGCGATCGACGCGAGCACCCGGTTCTGCGCCTTCTACGGCCGCGCCCGCGACGGCAAGGTGGCGTACGCGTCGGGCTTCACGGGCCTCGGCGTCGGGGCCGCGCGCTTCGCTGGCGACGTCATGCTCGACCTGCTCGACGAGCGCGAGACGGAGCGCACGTCGCTCGCCATGGTCGAGGATCGGCCGTGGCCGTTCCCGCCCGAGCCGGTGGCGTCGATCGGCATCAACCTCACTCGATGGTCGCTCGACCGCGCCGACCACCGGCAGGGACGACGCAACCTGCTGCTGAAGACGCTCGACGCCCTCGGTCTCGGGTTCGACACGTAGGCCCGGGCGCGGCGAGCGCGTGTCGGAGGGTCGTCGCTAGGCTGAACAGCATCCACGTCCAAACCAAGGGGAATCCTCCATGCCACGAATCATGACGTCCACTGCGCTCCTCTTCGCCGGCGCACTGCTGCTCGCGGGCTGCGCGGCGGGAGGCGGCACCGCCACGCCGAGCGCCGATCCGTGCGAGACGCTGAGCACCGAGGTGCGCGACATCTCGAACGGCGCGCAGAACACGCTCGCAGCAGGGGGCGACCCGGCCGAGATGCAGTCGGCGCTCGAGGGGTACGCCGAGCGCGTCGATGCACTCCTCGAGGAGGCCGACGCGGCGGTGTCCGAGGACCTCGAGGCGTTCCACGAGAGCCTCCACGAGGCCGCCGAATTCGCGGCGACGCTCCCGTCGGACCCCGAGGCCGAGGTGGACGCCGAGGCGGTCGCCGAGCAGCAGACGGCCATCCAGGAGGCCGCCACCGGTGTGAACGAGGCCTGCACCGCCGAGTGAGGCGCTGCAGCGCATGAGCGGCGCGTGGCATCCGATCAGCGGATGTCGCGCGCCGTCGTCATGAGGCGGCGGCCGTCTTCTCCGCCGCCGCCGCCTTCTGCTCCGACCCGCCGCCCGAGCGAATGTCGGCGGGTCGTCGCTAGGCTGTGGAGCATCACAATCCAGGGGGATTGAATCATGCAACGAATCATGACGTCCACTGCGCTCGTCTTCGCCGGTGCGCTGCTGCTCGCGGGCTGCACGGCGGGAGGCGGAACCGCAACGCCGAGCGCCGACCCGTGCGAGACGCTGGAAAGCGCGGTGCGCGACATCTCGAACGGAATTCAGAACGCCCTCGCCTCCGTAGACCCGGCAGAGTTGCAGTCCACACTCGAGGGCTACAGCGAGCGCGTCAACGAGCTCGATGAGCTGGCCGCCGGCGACAGTGCGGTGTCCGACGTCATCGACTCGCTCGACCAGGCGCTCACCGAAGCGACCGAGTTCGCCGCAACGCTGCCGACGGACCCCGAGGCCGAGGTCGACGCCGACGCGGTAGCCGAGCGCCAGGCAGCCGTCCAGGAGGCAGCCGCAGAGGTGACTGCGGCCTGCACGGAGGAGTGACGCGACGCAGCGCGTGACCGGCGCGCGGCATCCGATCAGCGGATGGCGCGCGCCCTCGTCATGAGGCGGCGGCCTTCTTCTTCGCCGCCGGTGCCTTCTTCTTCGCGTCCTCGTCCGAGCCCGAGGCCGCCTTCGACCCGGCGGACGAGCTCTTCGACGCGGCCTTCGAGCCGCCCTTCGCCGCGTCCGACCCGCCGCGCTTCGACGCGATCGACTGCCGCAGCGCCTCCATGAGGTCGATGACCTCGCCGCCCTCTTCCTCCTCGGGCTGCTCGCCGAACGTGGCGGCGGTGTCGATCGCGTCGCCCTGCTCGAGCTTGGCCGTCGATGAGGGTGCGCAGCTCCTGCTGGTACTCGTCGACGAACTGCTCGGGCTCGAAGTCCGAGGCGAGGCTCTCGACGAGCTGCTTCGAGAGGTCGAGCTCCTTCGACGAGATCTTCACGGGCTCGTCGAGCGACGGGAAGCTCGCCTCGCGCACCTCATCGCTCCACAGCAGCGTCTGCACCATGAGCACGTCGCCGTGCACCCGCAGCGCCGCGAGCCGCGTCTTCTGCCGCAGCGCCATCTGCACGATCGCGGTGCTTGTCGGTCGACTCGAGCGTGCGGCGCAGCAGCACGTAGGCCTTGGTCGAGGCGGAGTCGGGCTCGAGGTAGTAGCTCTTGTCGAACATGATCAGGTCGATCTGCTCGGTCGGCACGAACTCGACGACCTCGATCTCGCGGCTGCGCTCGGCGGGCAGCGACTTCAGGTCCTCGTCGGTGATGACGACCGTGCGCTCGCCGTCGTCGTAGGCCTTGTCGATGTTCTTGTAGTCGACGACCTTGCCGTCGATCTCGCAGATGCGCTGATAGCGGATGCGCCCGCCGTCCTCGTCGTGCACCTGGTGCAGTGACACGTCGTGGTCCTCGGTGGCGCTGTACAACTTGACGGGCACATTGACGAGGCCGAATGTGACCGCGCCCTTCCAGATGGCTCGCATCACACCAGTACACACCCGCGGATGCCGCGAGCGGTACCCCTTGCGGCATCCGACCCGTTCACGTCACCGGTCGCAGGTGCAAGTGTGCCCCGATCCGTGGGAGGCACGGGGCGGCTCAGGCCCCGTCCGTCGTCTCTGTGGCGACGGGTGACGTGCGGGCGAGCTGGTCGTGGGTCGCGGCCCAGTTGGTGAGCAGCTGCAGCCCGTCGTGCGACGCCGAGCCGGGTTCGGCGGTGTACGCGAGGAAGAGCAGTCCGCGCTCCGACGACAACTCAAAGGCCTCGTAGTTCAACTGGAGGTCGCCGACGACGGGGTGGTGGATGCGCTTGACTCCGGTGCGGTGCTCGCGGACATCGTGCGACGCCCACAGCGTGCGGAACGCGTCGCTGCGGGTGGAGAGTTCGCCGACGAGGTCGCTGAGGGAGCGGTCGTACGGGGCGCGTCCCGCCTCGGTGCGCAACAGCGCCACGGTCTGCTGCGCGGCGTCCTCCCAGTCGAGGTAGAAGGCCTGCGCGCGCGGGTCGAGGAACAGGAAGCGGCCGAAGTTCGCGGGGCGCTGCGGCTGGAGGTACATCTCCGAGAAGAGCGCCATGCCGAGCCGGTTCGAGGCGACGATGTCGAGGCGGCCGTTCTGCACGATCGCGGGCACATTCGTCATCGCATCGAGCAATTGCTGCACGCCGGGCCGCAGCTGCTTCTTCGGCGATGACCTCCGACGCTGCTGGGGCCGGATGCCCTCGTTCGCCGCGCGGACGAGGTCGTGGAGGTGTGTGCGCTCGGCGCCGTCGAGCTGGAGCGCGCGGCTGATGCCCTCGAGCACCGCCTCCGAGACGCCGATGGCGTTGCCGCGTTCGAAGCGGACGTAGTACTCGACGCTCATGCCGGCGAGCAGCGCGACCTCCTCCCTGCGCAGGCCGGGTACGCGGCGGCGACCGCCGAAGTTCGGCAGTCCCGCCTGGTCGGGCGTGAGTCTGGCCCGCCGAGTGGTCAGGAACTCACGGATGTCGCTCCGAGTGTCCATGCCTCGACCCTACGACCGCGCACGCACGGTGAGGGGGTCCCTGCCATTAACCGGATAGAGCGGGTCTCCCTCGCCCGCGGGAACTGAATTCAACTGGGATCACCTCAACGAAAGGCACACAGGAACATGACTGACAACAAGGTGTGGTTCGTCACCGGCGCCGGCCGTGGCATGGGCATCGACATCGCGAAGGCGGCTCTCGCCGCCGGACACTCGGTCGTCGCGACCGGCCGCGACCCCGACCGCGTCCGCAACGCCATCGGCGAGCACGACGACCTGCTGACCGTGGCGCTCGACATCACCGACCAGGATGCCGCCGACGCCGCCGCCGCGGCGGCCGTCGAGCGATTCGGTCGCATCGACGTGCTCGTCAACAACGCGGGCAACTTCTATGCCGGCTTCTTCGAGGAGATCAGCCCCGAGCAGTACCGCAGGCAGATGGAGACGAACTTCTTCGGCCCGCTCAACGTGACCCGCGCGATCCTGCCCGTGATGCGGAGGCAGCGCAGCGGCCATGTCATCACCATCAGCTCCACTGCCGGTCTCGTCGGCGTGGACTTCTGCTCCGCGTACTCCGCGTCGAAGTTCGCCGTCGAGGGCTGGATGGAGTCGCTCGCACTCGACGTGGCACCGTTCGGCATCGACACGACCGTCGTCGAGCCCGGGTTCTTCCGCACCGAGCTGCTCGTCGAGGGTTCGTCCACGATCTGGCCCGAGCTGTCGATCGAGGACTACGCCGACCGCACGACGGCGACGATCGAGGCGTGGACGGGCATGAACGGCCAGCAGACGGGCGACCCGGCGAAGCTCGCCGCCGCGCTCGTCACCCTCGCCGACTCCGAGCAGCCGCCGCTGCGGTTCCTCGCCGGTGCCGACGCCATCGTGACCGCCGAGCAAAAGGCCAAGACCCTGCTTCAGCAGGCCGACGCCCACCGCGAGCTCTCGAGCTCACTCCTCCACGACGACGCCACCGTCTGACCGACGCACCACCTTCGAACGAACAGGAAACACCTTCCGTGGTTTCATCACTGAGCAATACCGTCGCCCTCGTCACGGGGGCGAGCAGCGGCATCGGTGCGGCCACCGCCCGCCGGCTCGCCGAGCACGGTGCATCCGTCGCCCTCGTGGCTCGACGACGCGACCGCCTCGAGGCGCTCGCAGCCGAGATCCAGTCGGCGGGCGGCACCGCGCTCGCAGTGCAGGCCGACATCACCGACGGCTCGGAGGCCGAGGCAGCCGTCCAGCAGGTCGTCGAGCGATTCGGGCGACTGGACATCCTCGTCAACAACGCCGGCGTGATGCTCCTCGGCCCGGTCGTCGGCGCCGACGTCGAGGAGTGGGAGCGCATGATCGCGGTGAACGTCCGCGGCCTGCTCTCCACGACCCGTGCCGCCCTGCCGCACCTCCTCGAGGCCGCGGAGGATGGGCCGCGCGGGGTCGCCGACATCGTCAACATCAGCTCGATCGCCGGCCGAGTCGCCTGGAGCGGCTACGGCGTCTACAACCTCACCAAGTTCGGCGTGAACGGGTTCACCGAGTCGCTCCGCCAGGAAGTCACCCGACGCCACGTGCGCGTGGGCGTCCTCGAGCCGGGCGGTGTCGCGACCGAACTCGCGTCGCACAACAGCCCTGAGATCCAGGGCGAGATGACCACTCCCTTCTACGAGCAGACCGAGGTCCTCGCGCCCGAGGACATCGCCGATGGTGTCGCCTACATGGTCACCCGCCCGCGGCACACCTCCATCGGCGAGCTGTGGATCATGCCCACCGACCAGGCCTGACCGTCCCGCGCCACCAGGACGCGGGTCACGGCGCAGGGTGCGGATGCCGCGAACGCTGGCTTGCGGCATCCGCACCCGACAGGATGGGGGCATGGCCGACGGCGCGCGCCAACTCGTCGAGGTCGACGGTCGACGGATGCGGCTGACGAATCTCGACAAGGTCATGTATCCCGAAACGGGCATGACGAAGGGCGAGGTGATCTCCTACTACGCGGAGGTCGCCCCGGTCATGGTGCCGCTCGTCGCCGGCCGGCCGGTCACCCGCAAGCGCTGGGTGCACGGCGTCGGCACCCCGGATGCCCCGCAGTCGGCCTTCTTCGAGAAGAACTTCGAGCACGCGCCCGACTGGGTCCGCACCGCCGTCATCCGTCACTCCGACGGGCCGAAGACCTACCCGATCGCCGGGGACCGCGCCACGCTCGTGTGGCTCGCGCAGCTCGCGGCGCTCGAGCTCCACGTGCCGCAGTGGCGATTCGATGCGCGGGGCGAGCCGGGGAATCCCGACCGCATGGTCTTCGACCTCGACCCGGGCGAGGGGATGGGGCTGGCCGACTGCGCGGAGGTCGCGCGGCTCGTGCGCGACCTCGTCTCGGGGATGGGGCTCGAGGCGATGCCGGTCACGAGCGGCAGCAAGGGCATCCACCTCTACACGGCGCTCGACGGTCGCCAGACGTCCGACGAGGTGTCGCAGGTCGCGCACGAGCTCGCCCGCGCCCTCGAGGCCGACCACCCCGAGCTGGTCGTCTCGAGCATGCGCAAGACGCTCCGCGGGGGGCGTGTGCTCATCGACTGGAGCCAGAACAACGGCAAGAAGACCACGATCGCGCCGTACTCGCTGCGAGGTCGCTTCCGCCCGACGGTCGCGGCGCCGCGCACCTGGGCGGAGCTCGACGACCCCGACCTGCGCCACCTCGAGGCGGCCGAGGTGCTCGAGCGCGTGGCATCCGGCGACGACCCGCTCGCCGTGATCACCGCCGCCTCGCACGACGGGCCGCTCGCCGAGTACCTCTCGATGCGGAAGAGCGGCGTGACCCCCGAGCCCATGCCGTCGTCGAGTTGGGGCGCGCCGAGCGCCGGCGATCCGCGCTTCGTGATCCAGGAGCACCGCGCGCGACGCCTGCACTTCGACCTGCGGCTCGAACGCGACGGCGTGCTGAAGAGCTGGGCGGTGCCGAAGGGCGTGCCCGACGATCCGGGTGTCAATCACTTGGCGGTGCAGACCGAGGATCACCCCATGGAGTACGCGACCTTCGAGGGCACCATCCCGGCCGGGGAGTACGGCGCGGGCTCGATGACGATCTGGGACGCCGGCACGTACGAGATCGAGAAGTGGCGCGACGACGAGGTCATCATCGACGTCGACGGGCAGCCGGGCGGTCCGCTCGGCGGTCGGGTGCGGCTCGCGCTCATCCGCACCGACGGGTCGGGAGAGAAGAGCAGTTGGCTGCTGCACCGGATGAAGGACCAGCGGCCGGGGCACTGGAGCCCGTCGTCGAAGGCGCGGCACGCGAGCGACGATGCGGATCGAGGAGCGCCGCGCGCAGCGCGACGCGTCTCGAGATCCCAAGGTCTCGAGACGCCTCCTCCGTCGGCTCCTCGACCCGCAGGGGGTGGTCTCGAGACGCCTCCTCCGTCGGCTCCTCGACCCGCAGGGGGTGGTCTCGAGACGCCTCCTCCGTCGGCTCCTCGACCCGCAGAGGACGGTCTCGAGACGCCTCCTCCGTCGGCTCCTCGACCCGCAGAGGAAGCGGGGGCTCCTCGACCCGCAGAGGAAGCGGGGGCTCCTCGACCCGCAGACGAGGATCACGCGGTCGAGCCGATCCTCGTGCGCCCGATGCTCGCCACGTCGGGGACCCTCGGCATGCTGGCGCGCGGGGAGTGGGCGCTCGAGTGGAAGTGGGACGGCATCCGCGTGCTCGCGCGCGCCGACGACGGCGGCATCCGGCTGCTGTCGCGCCGGGGCAACGACGTGACGGCCACGTATCCCGAGCTGGCGGGGCTGGCGCGGGTGCTCCGCGGCGACGCGCTGGTCGACGGCGAGATCGTGGCCCTCGACGAGGAGGGCCGGCCGAGCTTCGAGCGGATGCAGCAGCGCATGAACCTCAGCCGTCCGCGCGAGATCGAGCGGCTCGTCGCCTCGGTGCCGGTTCGGCTGCTGCTCTTCGACGTGCTCGAGATCGCGGGCTCATCGGTGATGTCGGAGCCCTATCTGCGCCGGCGCGAGCGGCTGGAACGGCTCGTCCGACTTCGGCGCGGCATCCCGGTCGAACTGCCCGCGGCGGCACCCGGCAGTCCGGAGGAGGCGTTCGAGGAGAGCCGGCGACTCGGCCTCGAGGGCCTCGTGGCGAAGCGCCCCGACTCGCCGTATCGGCCCGGCGAGCGGTCGGAGGATTGGCTGAAGCTGAAGCTCACACGCACCCAGGAGGTCGTGATCGGCGGCTACCGCAAGGGAATCGGCACTCGCACGGGGCACATCCGGTCGCTGCTCGTGGGCATCCCCGGTGACCACGGCCTCGAGTACGCGGGCCGTGTCGGAAGCGGATTCCGCGAGGTCGAGCTCGATCGTCTCCTGCGGCGGCTCGGTGAGCTCGAGCAGGCGGATCCGCCGTTCCTCGAGGTGCCCGCCGCCGACGCGAAGGACGCGGTGTGGGTGCGACCCGACCTCGTGGGCGAGATCGAACTCGGCGAGTGGACCCGCACCGGCGTGGCGCGGCATCCGCGATGGCGTGGACTGCGTCCCGACAAGCGGCCCGACGAGGTGGTCCGGGAAGCGTGATGCCGAGGCAGGCCCCGACCCGCAGCCGGCCATCGCGGCCTGACGCTCAGGCGTCGTCGACGAGCAGGGCCAGCAGCGCCGTCTCCCGCGTGCCGCGCAGGCCGATGAGGCGTCCGTGCTCGTACGCCGTGACCACGCGGGGGTCGACATAGCTCGCCTTCGCGATCGTCGGCGTGTTGCCGAGCACGTCGCTCGCGTGCTCGATCGCCTCGCGGACGGCGCGTCGCCGTGCCCGGACAGTGGGCCCCGGCCCGAGCTCGGCGAGCCGGTCGGCGGCGGCGATCGTGCCCCGCAGGGTGCGGAAGTCCTTCGCGGTGAACTCCCCTCCGTGCGCTCCCGGATGTCCTCGTTCACGTCGGCGGCGATGGCCGCCCGCATCCGCCGTCCCTCCGACCATGCGTAGAGCCTCGCCGCAGCCGACCGCTCGGCGTTGTGCTCGACGAACGCGGCGAGGGCGGCATCCGCCACCCGCACGTCCTGCGCGATGCCGCCCTTCGCGCGGAACCGGAACCGCACCGTCTCGGCGTCGTCGAGCGCCGCATTGCGGACGAGCAGCGTGGTGAGACCGCGGCTGCGGAACCCCGCGAGCGACTCCTCGGAGCCGATGCGGATCGCCCCGAGATCGAGCGTGCGGAACGAGGCGGCGAGTACGCGCTCCCGCGGCAGCTCGGCCAGGGCGAGGTCCGCCGCACGCCCCGACGCGCCGACGGCAGCACTTCGGCGAGCGCGGTCATGCGCAGGAACTTCTCCGCGTCCTGCTTCTCGCGCCACACGGGGTGGTAGAGGTACTGTCGGCGCCCCGCGGCGTCCACGCCGACCGCCAGGATGTGCGCGTTCTCGGCCTCGGCGATCCACACGTCCTCCCACGCGGGCGGCACCGCGAGCTCCGCGATGCGGGCACGTTCGGCGCGGCCGGCCGTCCGCCGTCGGTGTGCACGTAGCCGAAGCCGCGCCCGCGGCGCACCCTGGTGCAGCCGGGCGACACGTAGGGCTCGACCCGCCTGAGACGCGGCATCCGCGGCTCAGTGGTTGCGGAGCACGGAGATCAGCTCGGCCTTGCGCTTGCCGCTGTAGCCCGTGAGGCCGAGCTCCTTCGCGCGCCTCCGCAGATGCCGCGACCGTCCAGTCCTCGTAGTCGCCGTGCTCGCCGCCTTTCCGTCCGATCGCGCTGCGGCCCTGCGCCGCCGCGGCGTTCGAGATGCGCGCGGCCTTCTCCTTCGACGCGCCGTCCTTTCGGAGCTCCTCGTAGAGCTCGGGATCCTTCAGCGACGCGTTCCTCGTCCTGGCATGTGGTGCTCCTCTCCTTCTCCGATCCGACGTCGCTCACAGTGAGCGGCCGCCCGTCACCGGCAGCACCGCACCCGAGACGTACGACGCGTCGTCCGACGCGAGGTACACGTAGGCGCCCGCGAGCTCGGCGGGCTGCCCGGCGCGGCCGAGCGGGGTGTTGCGGCCGAACTCCGGCAGGTGGTCGGGCCATCCGGTCGACGGGATGAGCGGCGTCCAGATCGGGCCGGGCGCGACGGCGTTCACGCGGATGCCGCGGGGTCCGAGCTCCTCGGCCAGTGCCGTGGTGAACGCCACGAGCGCCGCCTTCGTCATGGCGTAGTCGACGAGCGCCGACGACGGATCGAAGCCCTGGATCGACGTGGTGGTGATGATGCTCGATCCGGCTTGCATGAGCGGCACGGCCGCACGGGCGAGGAACACGGGCGCGAACAGGTTCACGCGCACGACGCGCTCGAAGTCGTCGGTCGGGATCTCGTCGATACCGCCGCGGTTGCGCTGGTGCGCGGCGTTCAGCACGAGCAGGTCGAGCCCGCCGAACGCCTGCTCGGTGTTCGCGACCAGGTCCGTGCAATGCTGCTCGCTGCGCAGGTCGCCCGGCAGCAGCAGCGGATCCGCGCCGGCATCCCTGATCCACTCCGCGGTCTCCTCGGCGTCGGCCTGCTCGCTCGGCAGGTAGGCGATCGCGACGTTCGCGCCCTCCCGCGCGAACGCGATCGCGACGGCCCGGCCGATTCCGGAGTCCCCGCCGGTGATGAGGGCGCGCCGACCCTCGAGGCGTCGGTTGCCCCGGTAGCTCTGCTCGCCATGGTCGGGTTGCGGCGCCATGCGCTCGGTCAGTCCCGGCGGCACCTGTTCCTGGCGCGGGAACGGGTCGGTCGTGTGCTTCGTGGTCGGATCGATGAGCTGATCGTTGATCATCAGGCCCCCCTTCGATCGCCCGCCACGCTACGCGGGCACGGTGCGGGCCGCACGGGGTTGACACGGTGCGACGAGACCGCACTGCGGCATCCGCAGGCATCCGGTCGCAGCCTCCGTGAGTCCACCGACGGATGCCGCGTGCCGCATGTTCCCGCGGATCCGCGTCCGCTGTCCCGCTGCGCGCCGCGAACGGGGGTCAACCCCTAGCCGCCTGGAACCGCCCGCCCGTAGCGTCGAGGGCACGGACGACCCTGGTCCGGAGGCTCCTCCCGTGCGGGGGAGCCGTCGTCCGTCCCCGTCGATCACGGGTCGGATCTCGTGAAGGAGAGATCATGAACATCCTCGTCGCCGTCATCGCCATCGTCGCCGTCATCCTGCTCATCACCGGCGGCGTGGTCCCCACGCTGAACTTCCTGCTGTGGGTCGGCATCGTGCTGCTGGTCATCGCGGCCATCGTGTTCCTCGTGCGCACCCTCGGCGGGAAGCGCACGGTCTGATCCACCGCGCCACCACTTCAGGAGCGGGCGGCCTTCGGGTCGCCCGCTCCATCCATGTGGTCCGCGAATTAGCGCCACGGGGCCCGGACCGGCCTAAGCTGATTCCGTGGGAACGCTGTATTACGGTGACTCCGGGACGCCGATGGAATGGAAGAGCGGGCACTCGCGCACTTGAAGGTCGCGGTCACCACCAAGCTGCGCCGAGGCGAGAGCTTCACGCTCTCATGGCAGCACACCGAGGACCAGCCGCGCGGACGCAGCACCCTGTGGCTGCATCCGTCGATCCCACTCCGGTTC